>NZ_CP030082.1:0-2400000 GCF_006874645.1 Bdellovibrio sp. ZAP7
ATGGAGTTAAACGCTTCTTTCTGGACATTGATTAAGACAAAAATGAAAAGTCGTAATGATAACAATAAGTTATTAGATACGTGGCTAGACCCTATTGAATATATCAGTACTGGGGGCTCTTTTGAGCGTCCCAAATTGATACTTGGAGTACCCAACGCCCTCCACCAATATTTTGTGATCGAGAACCTTCAGGATAAGATTTACACTGAGATTTCGGATACTTACAAGAGACCTTTCGAAGTTGAGTTTAATGTTACGGGCGCCAAAGTGAATACTCATATTGAAACTGTGAACACCGTGGAGGAGACTCCTTCTCACCAAGGTTCAGAGGTTCTTCAGGCACAACTTTCACGTGCTCAGGCTATTCAGACTACTCAACCTAGGTCCAGCGATACGTTAAATGTGGATTTGACCTTTTCGACCTTCGTCGTGGGTAAAAATTCTGAATTCGCTCATGCAGCTTGTTTCAACGTAGCCAGGAATCCTGGAGCGGACGATTACAATCCTCTCTATATATATGGACCCGTTGGGATGGGTAAAACCCATCTTTTACACGCAGCTGGAAATCACATTCGTGAACAATTTCCGCAACTTAGAATCACTTACTTATCGGCTGAACGCTTTATGAATGAGTGCATTTCGGCGATTCGTCGTCACGAAATGGATAAGTTCCGCCAAAAATACCGCGAAAACTCCGACATCCTATTAGTGGATGATGTGCAGTTCATCGCGCGTGGTGAGGCTGTTCAAGAAGAGTTCTTCCACACAGTGAATAGCTTCATCGACACTCGTAAGCAGGTTATCCTGGCCAGTGATCGTATGCCGAAGGATATCCACGGACTTGAAGATCGCAGTCGTACCCGTCTTGAACGTGGTTTGATCGCAGACATCACCATGCCTGATTTGGAAACTCGTATCGCGATCCTTAGATATAAAGCTGAAAAGTTTAATATGCGACTGCCTGAAGATGTTGTTCATCACATCGCACGCATCTCTAAACGGTCCATCAGAGAGCTGGAAGGCAACCTTAAGAAGGTGAAGATGTTCTCTGAGCTTCAAGGTCTGCCGATTGATGGCGAGCTTGTGAAGCGCATCCTTTCACACCATGAAACTCAATCCACTATCTCTGTTGAAGAGATTATGAAAATGACAGCGGATCACTTTAAAGTACGTGTTTTGGATCTAAAATCCTCCACGCGCGCCAAGCCAATTGTCGTTCCACGTCAAATCTCGATGTATTTGATTAAGAAGTTTTTGGACAAATCACTCGTGGATATCGGCAAAGCTTTCGGCGGAAAAGATCACACGACGGTGATGAACGCGCTGGATCGAGTGAAATCTCTACAGGCGACGGATCAAGATATCGCAAAAGATATCGAGGATTTAGAGCAGAGAATCCACAATATCACAGGGGTGTGAATGTGGACTGTGGATAGAGTTGTGGAAGGATCTGGGGGAAGAAATGTGGATCTGAGTTACCCCCAAAATTCGCAACTTTCAGCCAAACTTGTACAGAGGCTTTATCCACAATTGTTTTTTAGTGTTTACACGCACTTACAGGATTTGTTAGGTTTTCCACGCCCCTACTACTACTACTAGTTATTTATATTAATAGTAATAGATAATAAGAAGGGTGTTTTAAGAGGAATTAGTTATGAAGATCGAAATTGATAAAAGAGATCTATTAAGCCTTATCGGTAAAACTCAAAACATCGTTGAGAAGCGCAATACAATGCCCATTCTCATCAACGTACTTCTTGAAGCAGATCAAAATTTACTGAAAGTATTCGCAACAGATTTGGAAGTAAGTCTTACAGACCAAATCAAAGCGCAAGTTCATCAACCAGGTAAAGTAGCGGTATCTGCAAAAAGTCTTTTCGAAATCGCGAAAGAACTTTCTGAAGGCCCAATCACTTTAATCAAAAAAGAAAATAACTGGTTGGAGATCAAACAAGGGAAATACACATCTAAGATTGTTGGTATCTCTGCTGAAGAATATCCGATCTTCCCTACTTACAACTCTCAAGCCTTCATCAAAATTGCAGCGCAAGTTTTGAAAGAGATGATTGATAAAACAATTTACTCAGTATCGAACGATGAAACTCGTTATCACTTGAACGGTGTATTCTTTGAATTGAATCCACAAGCCGGTTTCAAAATGGTAGCGACAGATGGTCATCGTATGAGTTTGGTTTCGAAAGAATCCTCAGACGTAAAAGTTTCTGCAACTCAAGGTGTGATCATTCCTCGTAAAGGTCTTCATGAAATCAAAAAGATTTTGGAAGGCATCGATGGGTCTGTGGAAATAGCTGTGGAAGGCTCCCAATTCGTATTAAAACATTCATCAACAATCTTGATGATTCGTTTGATCGAAGGAAAGTACCCGAATTATCAACAGTTTATTCCACAGAAGCTGACGCAAAAAGTGATGATCAACAAGGAAGCTTTCCTGACTTCACTAAAACGCGTTTCACTTTTGGCGAATCAAAAATCAAAAGCAGTATTGTTGAATCTTTCAAACGGCCGTATGGAAATTTCTTCGAACAATCCAGAGTTGGGTGACGCGAAAGAGGAAATCGAAGTTGAATACGCTGGTGGCGATATTAAAATCGGTTTCAATGCAAAATACATCACTGACATTTTGACTAGCATGAACCACGACAAGATCGATTTCGAATTGAACGATCACTTGTCACCTGGTTTGATGAGACCTCATAACGACACTTCTTACACTTGTGTTGTTATGCCTATGAGAATCTAATGATCTTTGAACGACTACGTCTTGTAAATTTTCGTAACTACCGAGACGTAGTATTAAAGTTTTCCCCTCGCGTGAATGTCTTCGTTGGAGACAACGGTCAGGGGAAAACAAATCTCCTTGAAGCAATGTACATGATCTCTCAAGGTGATTCCTTTCGCTACTCAGATAACTCTACGATGATTAACTCGAATAATCAGGAAGCGCTTATTCAAGCACTGATTACTCAAAACGATCTTCACTACAAATTGAAATTGGGATTATCGA
Organism: Bdellovibrio sp. ZAP7; assembly: GCF_006874645.1. Lineage (NCBI taxonomy): Bacteria > Pseudomonadati > Bdellovibrionota > Bdellovibrionia > Bdellovibrionales > Pseudobdellovibrionaceae > Bdellovibrio > Bdellovibrio sp. ZAP7. Next base: position 3,026 of record NZ_CP030082.1, read on the forward strand.
AAAGTCGCAAAGTGCTTACGTTGAATGAAAAACGTGTGAGCTCGGCAGACGTTCGCAAAATTTTCGCTAGTGTTGTGTTCAGTCCGGAAAGTTTAGCAGCAATCAAAGAAGGTGCTGATCACCGCCGCGAACTGGTTGATGATTTGCTCGTGACGTTTGATCGCAAGAACACGGATTTGATCTCGGATTATCGTAAAGCACTGAAAACTCGCAACAAGATGCTTAAGAACTTTATTGAGGGTGAGGCTGACCGTGGGCTTACTCAGAACCTTTTAGAGTCCCTACACCCCCAATTCGTGCGTTTAGCGACGGATTTAACTCATGCGCGCATCACCGCACTAGCGGGTTTGGCGAAAGATTTTAATAATGCCATGCAATACATTTCTGGCACTTCTGCTGTGGATATCTCAGTGGAATACCTGATTTCAGACGAGAACGCTGTGAGTTTCACTCGTGAACAAGTCCAAATGTCTCTCGAAAAACGTCTCGGAGAATTGCATGATGCGGAGCTCTCATCTGGAACTAGTTTGGTAGGGCCACACAAACATGACATCGTCTTCCTATATGGTGGAAAAGACTCAAGATTTTTTTGTAGCCAAGGGCAGCAAAGAGCGATCATTCTTTCTTTCAAAATGGCTCAAATTGTGTATCATAGGAAGGCTCACGGAACCTATCCCGTGCTGATGTTGGACGATGTCTTATCCGAGCTCGATAAAACTAAAAGAGATGCGCTGATTACGTTCTTACACGAGATCAACACTCAAATTTTTGTTACGACTACGGACTTCACATTGCCCGACTCCTTCAGTCTGGATCAGCTTTCCGTTGTGCGTATCAAGGATGGACAAATCCTTGATGCATAAACGCGACTTACTCGACAGCGTCGAGTGGTATGCAAAAGCAATGAGGGGTTACAGTGTCTACAGAAGAACAACAGCAACCAGCTTCCTATTCAGCTGATTCAATTCAAGTTCTTGAAGGTCTTGAAGCGGTTCGTAAACGTCCCGGGATGTATATCGGTGATACACAATTCAAGGGTTATCATCACCTTGTGTATGAGATTGTGGATAACTCGGTAGACGAACATCTTGCGGGATATTGCAAAACAATCAAAGTATCTATCAACGCAGATGAGTCCATCACAGTCGAAGATGACGGTCGTGGTATTCCTGTTGCGACTCAAAAACAAACTGGTAAATCAGCTCTTGAGCTAGTTATGACCGTACTTCACGCCGGTGGTAAATTCGATGGCGGTGGATATAAAGTTTCTGGCGGTCTACATGGCGTGGGTGCTTCCGTTGTAAATGCCCTTTCCACTCGCGTAAGCGTTGAAGTTCAACGTGAAGGTCACTTCTGGAGACAAAACTACGAGCGTGGCAAAATCTTAGCGCCAATTGAAAAAGGCGAAGAGACTACAAAAACTGGAACAAAAACAACTTTCAAACCAGATCGTGATATTTTCAAAGACGAAACTTTGACTTACGATTTTGCGACTCTTGCAAATCGTTTCCGTGAACTTGCTTTCCTAAATGCAGGTCTTCATATTTCTTTATCTGACGAACGCACAGGTAAGAAACAAGATTTCCAATACGCTGAAGGTGTTGCGGAATTCGTCAAGTACATGAATCAGTCTAAAAAATCTCTTCATAACGAAGTGGTTTACTTCAAAGGCGAAAAAGACGAAGTCGAAGTTGAGATCGCAATGCAGTGGAATGATTCATATTCAGAATCTATTTTCACATATTGCAATAACATCAACACACATGAAGGTGGTACTCACCTTGTTGGTTTCCGTGCAGCGCTAACTCGTACAACGAATGCATATGCGACTGAAAAAAATCTTTTAAAAGATCTAAAAACAAATCTTGAGGGTGAAGACATCCGTGAAGGTTTGGCAGCAGTTATCTCTGTAAAAGTTCGCGAACCGCAATTCGAAGGACAAACAAAAACTAAACTTGGTAATGCCGAAGTAAAAGGTATCGTCGAGTCTTTGGTGAATGAGAAACTTGCTGACTGGATGGATCGCAATCCGTCCGTTTCTAAAAACGTTATCATGAAATGCGTGGAATCAGCGCGTGCTCGTGAGGCGGCTCGTAAAGCTCGTGATTTGACTCGTCGTAAGACAGCGTTGGATGGTGGTTCATTGCCAGGTAAAATGGCGGACTGCCAGGAACGTGATCCAGCTCTTTGCGAACTGTACCTGGTGGAAGGGGACTCCGCGGGAGGCTCCGCGAAGCAAGGTCGCGATCGTCGTACACAAGCGATTTTGCCGTTAAAAGGTAAAATCCTAAACGTAGAAAAAGCGCGCTTTGATAAAATTATTTCTTCTGAAGAGATCAAAGTTATTATCTCGGCACTAGGTACTGGTATCGGTAAAGATAACGTGAATGTTGATAAAATCCGTTATCACAAAATCATTATCATGACCGATGCCGACGTCGACGGTTCTCATATCATGACTCTGCTTTTAACGTTCTTCTATCGTCAAATGCCATTGGTACTTGAGCGCGGTTATGTGTATATCGCACAACCACCTTTGTACCGTGCTAAAAAAGGTAAAGAAGAAACATACTTAAAAAATGAAGCTGCTTTGACTGAGTATCTTTTGAGCTCGGGTCTTAACAACTTCAAAATCAAAGGCAAAGAAAACTTGCCTGAAGCAGATCTTCGTCAGTTGATCTTAAACATCCAGAAACTAAACAGTTTGATCCGTGTCTCTTCCAAGAAATACGACAAAGACGTTTTATATTTCATGTTAAGCAAAGTGGCTGATCTTGAAAAAACATTGAGTGATGAAGGCAAGTTGAAAACCGTTCTTGCTGACATGACGGCTTGGGTGAATGCGGATCCAAAACTTGGAATCACAGAATTCAAAGCGGAAGTAAAACAAGATGAAGCCACTGGGAAGCCATACGCAGACATCTATACTGTTCGCTATGCAGACCGCATGACAACAAAGTTCAGTCTGGACAGCTTGCGCTCTTCAGAAATGATCGAGCTTCGTAAAATCTGGGGTCAAATCCAAGGTATCAGTACACTTCCACTTACGATCATTGAGGGCGAAAACGAAGTGCAATTCGAAAGCTACAATGAGTTCTATGAACACGTTATGGAATCTACGAAAAAAGGAATCTACATCCAACGTTATAAAGGATTGGGAGAGATGAATCCGGAGCAGTTGTGGGAAACTACACTGAACAAGGAAAACAGAACTCTTCTAAGAGTTTCTATTGAAGACGCTGTTGCGGCTGATGAAACATTCTCTATCTTGATGGGTGAAATGGTTGAGCCTCGTCGTAACTTTATCCACGAAAATGCTCTACTGGCTCGTAGCCTTGACGTTTAATTTTTAGGTATTGGTGATTGAATATGGAAAATAGTAATCAAGAAAAAGGCGTCACGGTTGTCGATATCAGCAAGGAAATGCGTGGAGCATACCTTCAGTACTCGATGTCAGTTATCGTGGGTCGTGCACTTCCAGACGTACGTGATGGTTTAAAACCTGTACATCGTCGCGTTCTTTTCGCTCAAAGTGAAATGAACAACCGTCACAACAGACCGTATTTGAAATCTGCCCGTGTGGTGGGTGACGTGATCGGTAAATACCATCCACATGGTGACTCGGCTGTTTACGAAACAATGGTTCGTATGGCCCAGGATTTCTCTCTTCGCTACCCGCTTGAAGATGGTCAAGGTAATTTCGGTTCTATCGACGGCGACAGCGCAGCAGCCATGCGTTATACGGAAATCCGTATGACTCCGATGGCGGAAGAATTATTGAATGATCTTGAAAAAGAAACAGTAGCCTTCGGACCGAACTACGATGACTCTTTGCAAATTCCTTTGGTTTTGCCAGCGAAATTTCCAAATCTTTTGGTCAATGGTTCTTCAGGTATCGCGGTTGGTATGGCGACAAATATTCCGCCACACAACTTGGGTGAAGTGATTGATGGTACAATCCATTTGATCAACAACCCTACTTGCCAACTTGAAGACCTAATGGTGCACATCAAGGGACCAGACTTCCCTTCTGCCGGTGTGATCGCAGGACGTGAAGGTATCTTACAGGCTTACAAAAAAGGCCGCGGCATTATTTCACTTAAAGCCGTTGCGGAAATCGTTCCAAACAAAGACCGCGAAGATATCATCATCACGGAAATCCCATACCAAGTTAATAAAGCAAAACTTATCGAAAGCATCGCGGACCTAGTTCGTGATAAAGCAATCGAAGGTATCTCTGATATCCGGGATGAATCATCTCGTGAAGGTATGCGTATCGTGATCAATCTAAAACGTGGCGAAAACGCTTCCGTTATTTTGAATCGCTTGTACAAATTCACTCAAATGCAAGTGTCTGTTGGCATCATCATGCTGGCGCTTGATGCGAAAAACCAACCGGTTACTTTCGATTTGAAAGGCATGCTTGAGGCCTTCGTTGATCACCGTCGTGACGTCGTTACGAAGCGTTGTATCTTCGAACTTAAAAAAGCCCAAGAGCGCGCGCACATCTTGGAAGGTTTGAAAAAAGCCCTTGATCACATCGAAGAAGTTATCAAGACGATCCGTGCTTCTAAAGAAGCCCATGCGGCTCGTGAAGCCTTGATGTCTAAATTCGAATTCTCTGAACGCCAAGCGATTGCAATCCTGGAAATGCGTTTGCAACGTTTGACTGGTTTAGAGCGCGACAAAATCATCGAAGAACTTGCTGAATTACAAAAGCAAATTGACTGGTTAAAATTCGTTTTGGCTGACGTTCGTGAAATCTACAAAATCATCGTTGGTGAGCTTGAAGATATGAAAAAACGTTACGCTGACCCTCGCCGTACTCAACTGCAAGGCAGTCTAGACGATATCGAAGACGAAGATTTGATCGCTGACGAAGATATGGTTGTGACAGTCACAAACACAGGTCTTATCAAGCGTATGCCAACAGCTGAATACCGCGTTCAAAAACGTGGTGGTAAAGGCTTGAAAGGCATGGAAACAAAAGAAGAAGACTATGTAACAGACTTGTTCTCTGCTTCCACAAAAACGATGCTTCTAGTGTTTACTGATAAAGGTAAAGTGTACTGGGTGAAAGTTCATAAACTTCCACTTGGCAGCAGAACTTCAAAAGGTAAGTCATTGGCAAACGTTGTCCAACTTGCTTCGGGCGAAAGTGTTCGTGCAATTCTTCCAGTGGATGAATTCAACGAAAACAAATTCGCTGTTATGTTGACTGAAAAAGGTATCATCAAAAAAACGTCTTTGGATTCTTTTGCGAATCCACGAACTGCGGGTGTTATCGCTCTGACCACAGATCTTGATGACGGCATTATCGCTGTTAAAATTTCTGATGGTCAGTCAGACATCTTCATCGCAACAAAAGAAGGTATGTCGATTCGTTTCAACGAAAACGACGTGCGTGGAATGGGTCGTACAGCTCGTGGGGTGAAAGCAATCACACTTGCGAAAGACGACGTCGTTGTGGCGATGGAAGTACTGGAGAAAAATACTCCAGACACAATCTTGATGGTGACTTCGAAAGGTTACGGTAAACGTTCAGAAGTGGGCGAATACCGCGTTCAATCTCGTGGTGGTGTAGGTATCATCACTCAGAAAACAACGGACAAGGTTGGTAACGTTGTCGGGACTAAAAAAGTTTCTGAGAAACACGAATTGATCCTTTCAACAGACAATGGACAAGTTATCCGTATGAAAATGACGGATATCTCTGTTCTTGGTCGTAACACTCAAGGTGTTCGTTTGATTAACATCGACGAAAAAGACGAGACAGTAACTGGTTTGGCAGTGGTTGAAGACGATCAATCTGACGAAGCAGCTTCTAATCCGAATGCACCTGAAGGCGTAACTCACTAATATGATCAGAGGAGTACTGGCTGTAATATTCCTACTCCTCACCGCCTGCTCCACTCAGGAGCAGGGTGACTTTAAGACCGCAGAAAAAAATGTGTCTCAGGGTAACTATAAGGTCGCCCTGGAATACTTCGACCGGGTCATTCTTCGAAACAACAAATCTGAATATCCCATGGATGCGGCTCGTGAGGCTGCCCGTGTCGCTTTCTTTGAATTAAAAGACTATGAGCGTACGATTGGGTATCATCGATTTATCGTCCTCCATTCGAGCGATGAAAAAGAGCGCCTGCAATCACAAAAGCAGATTGCAGAGATCTACTTTAACAATCTTCAGAACTATCAGGCTTCGATTGTTGAATTCAGCAAACTGCAACAGATGCCTCATACAGATCTTGAGGCTTCTCAATATCAAATGAGTGTGGCGCGTGCGCACTACTACATGAATAACTTCTTCCAGGCGGAATCAGAGATCGATTCATTGCTGCGTTTAAAGTCCGACGACAATATTCGCTTCCAGGCATTGATGTTAAAAGGAAATATTCTGGTCGCTAAGAAAGAATTCAATAAAGCCACAGATATCTTTAAAGGTATTATCGAGAAATATCCACAACGTGCTGTTCAAGAAAATGTGGGACTGACGTTGGCCGTATGCTATGAGGAAAATGATAATTTCAAAGAAGCGATTAAGGTTCTTGAGGGTTATCGCGGAAAATACAGTCCGCCAGAATACATCGAGCTTCGAATCAAACGTCTGCAAGAGCGTATGAAAAATGCCCCGGGTGCGAAAGGCTTTAGGAAGTAATGAAAAAGTATATAATTTTTGCATCCATCGGCTTCGAACTTGTCGGCTTGATCATCGGGTGTTTTTACTTGGGCGAACTTCTGGATAGTAAGTATCAAACCAAAGGCATGGCCTTTGTTGGTTTGAGTTTGGCGGCCCTGGTGGGCTGGCTCGTCCGTGTGATTTGGCTTTTAAAACGCATGGATGCCCAAGAAGAAAAAGAAAACGCGAATAAGAAACCATAAATGAAAAGAGTTTTAATTTCTCAGGCCCTCATTACAGCCCTTGGCTACTTTGCCTTGCTGTTTTTTGCCGCGCCTAATCATGCAAACTCTTACGTCTGGGGCTCTTTAACCATCCTTTTAAGCTTTTCCATGATGGGCTTGGGGTACGGGCTCGTCTTCCGAAAGAAATTGGTTGCCCTAGGCGTCTCCCTCATTGTATTTAAGTACGCGATTTTAGGCATTATTATCTTCACTCTGGTTAAACTCGATTGGTTTTCATCAATCTGGTTTGCGATGGGTGTTGCTAGCTTTATTTTATCGGCAATTTACTATGCGATCAGTGAAGCTTTGAGAGAGGAAAGAGAAGATGGCGGCAGAACACCACCCGTTTAACTGGACACAGCTTATCCCTGCAGTTGGCGTTGAGTATTATCACATTGCAACTCTTGCGATCGCAACTGTAGCAACTATCGGTATCGGTTTGATGGCTCGTGCATCTTTGGGTAAAGGTGAAGTTGCAGTTCTTCCAGCTGACAAATTCTCTCTTCGCGGCATCATGGAGATGCTGACAGAGATGATGTCAGGTCTTTCAGAAATGGTTATCGGCGAGCACGGTAAACACTACGTTCCTTTCTTTACTTCCGTATTCTTCTTCGTCGTATTCAACAACTTGATCGGTATGATTCCGGGCATGACTCCGGCGACTGAAAACATCAATACGACATTCGGTTTCGGTATCTTGATGTTCTTGTTCTATAACTTCCAAGGTGTAAAAGAAAACGGTCCTATCGCTTACCTTAAACACTTTATGGGCCCAGTTATTTTCTTGGCTCCGTTGATGTTCGTAATCGAAATCGTTTCCCACTTGGTTCGTCCCTTCTCATTAGGTCTTCGTCTTGCGAACGTAATGATGGGTGACCATACGGTACTATCTGTATTCTTGGATCTAGTACCAATCGGCGTACCAATTCCATTCTATATGATGGGATTGTTCGTATGCTTTGTTCAGGCTTTTGTATTTACTTTGCTTTCAATGGTTTACGTAGCATTCGCGATTGCACACGACCACTAAGAAGCAAATATTTAACCGTTCTCTAAAGGAGACACACATGAAAAAAATGATCGTAACTCTAGTTGCTATGTTGGTATCTGTATCTGCATTCGCTCAAGAAACTGCTGCTCCAGTAGTTGCTGCAGCTGGCACTGACAAAGGTTTGGTAGCTATCGCTGCTGCTTTGGCAATCGCTTTGTCTGTATTCGGTGGCGCTTTGGCACAAGGTAAAACTGCTGCTACAGCTCTTGATGGTATCGCTCGTAACCCAGCGGCTTCTGGTAAACTTTTGATCCCAATGATCTTGGGTCTAGCTCTTATCGAGTCTCTAGTTATCTACGCGTTGATCATCGCTTTGAAACTTTCTTAATTCCTCGCGCTCTTAAGCGCAGTAATTAAAAAGATCAGAAATGATTTTTAAAAAGGCTGGGTTCATCCCGGCCTTTTTTATTTGGTACGGACCCACTTTGTCCACTCAGACGCTCCTTTAATCAAGTAAGTCCCTACCTCCTAAAGGTACGGCCTTACTTTATCCATCTACCCAAAATTGCCAGATTCAAAAAAATCAGGATTCTTAATCAAACAATTTATTTAAAATCAGCAATTTCTACTGCCGGAGCGGCAGTGCGGCCGTCCGCACCTTCTCAAATCCAATATAATATCTCTGCAGTTTCTTTTCCTATTTACCTTGCCCTTAGGACAACCTCGATAAATAACTCGAGGTTAGGATGAAGAACTGGCTTACCATCGGACAATTTGCGAAATCTATCGGTGTATCAGCGAAAGCTTTGCGTCTTTACGAAGATATGGGTTTGTTGAAATCCCATGTGCGTGGAGAAAACGGCTATCGATATTACGATGAATCGCAATTAGAAATCGCTCAACGTTTGAAAGACTTTAAAGACCTTGGATTTACTTTGGTAGAAATCAAATCTCTGCTAGAGGCCGATGAATCTTTAAATTCAGATAAGCTCGCAGATTCAATGCATGCACGCTTGAAAGTCATTTCACACCATGCAGAACTTTTGAAATCACAGAAGGAACAAATCGAACGTATCCTCTCCTCTTTGCAAAAGAAACAAGAGCCGCTTGAAGCGGAACAAAGGAGAGCGATCATGAGTTACTACGGTAAAGTTTCGATTCTTATCACTGGCTGTGACGGTTTAGAAAAAACTGCCTACTTCGTGCAGGAACATTTCAAAAAATCTGGCCAAGATGTTCCAGTATTGACGTGGTCGTTGGGCATGCAACTGCCTGAGCTGAAGCCTTATATTCTTATCCTTCCGGAAAAGTTTCTTTCATACGAAGAAATTCTGAAAATAAATGCTGATGTGATTGTTATTAAAAGTGTAAGCGTTCACTCCGATGAAATGGAAAAACGATATCTCAAATTATTCACCGAGGTAGGTCCGCATGTGACTACTGTGATTAATGCTGATGATCGCGCATCGGTTTCATTCGCAGCCCAAGAGGACGTTCGTAAGGGTCGAATCTTTTATTTCACGAAAAATCGTGCGCTTGAGCCGCAGATTAAACACATCGGTGGAGTTATCAGCAGCGGAGAATCCTTGGAGATATACGGATTTAATTTAAAATCAAAGGTAGAGATGCAATATAAACGCATTTTAGCTTTTGAAGAAGAGATTGCACTTGTGTCTTCATTCGCTGCAGTGATGTCGGTGGGGTTAGAAAAAGAAAATCTAACAAGTGCCATCGCACAGCTCAAATAAGCAAATTGCACAAAATAAAAAGGGCCGGTGTTTCCACCAGCCCTTTGCTTTATCGTTATATTACTACCCGATTATAGGTATTTGTTCACGACCGCTTCTACCCGGTCTTGGATGCGTTTCATACCTTCGGCAGTTGTTGCTTCATAACGAACAACCAATACCGGTTGCGTGTTGGAGGCGCGGCAAAGGGCCCAACCGTCCTCGAAGCTTAGGCGAATACCATCAGTCAAATTTACCTGGTAGTCTGCGCCTGGGCCGCCCTTGAAAGCTTCTTTCATTTTCTCGACGATCAAAACTTTTTTCTCTTCAGTCGTGTCGATGCGAATTTCTGGCGTGTTGAATGCTGGAGGCAAACCTTCAAGCAATTGTGGAATTGTTTTACCCGTTTTTGCCAGGATCTCTACCAGGCGAAGACCCGCGTAAGGTGCATCGTCGTAACCGAAGTTACGATCGGCAAAGAAGATGTGACCAGACATCTCGCCGCCGAATGGTGCTTTTTCAACTTTGATTTTTTCTTTGATCAAAGAGTGGCCCGTTTTCCACATGATCGGTTGGCCACCGTGTTTTGAGATGTCGTGGTACAGGCGATCAGAACATTTCACATCGCCGACGATTTTTGCGCCCTTGTTTGTTTCAAGAATTGCGCGGGATACGATGGTCATAAGCTCATCACCGTAAACCATGCGACCTGTGTGATCGACTACACCGATACGATCGGCGTCGCCATCAAAGCCGATACCACAAACGGCACCTTCTTTTTTGACTTGGGCAGCAAGATCCACCAAATTTTCTTCAACAGTTGGATCTGGATGGTGATTCGGGAATGTACCATCTGGTTCTTCAAACAGGATTGTCGGTTTCAAACCACAGGCTTCGAACAAACCGCGAACTACGGAACCACCAGCTCCGTTACCGCAGTCTAAAACGACCTTAACGTTTTTCATTTGGCCGAATTCTTTTTTGTAGTGTTCGTAGTAGCTTGGGCGGATGTCGAAAGATTCAACAGAACCTTTTCCATCGATATATTCACCTTTTTCGATAATTTTGCGAAGCTCTTGGATTTCTTCACCAAAGATGGTCGTTTTACCCAAAGAAATTTTGAAACCATTAAATTCTGGAGGATTATGAGAGCCAGTTACTTGAACGGCGCCATCCACCTTCATTGTGAAGGTCGAGAAATAACACACAGGGCTCGTTACAAGGCCCAAGTGAATAACTTTAGCACCTGAATCAACGAAACCTTTTTCCATGCTTTTAACGATCGCCGGAGAGCTTACACGGGCGTCGTGGCCGATCGTCAGTGTTGGATTAGAAATGTTTTTAACGTTCTTCATGTGAACTACGAATGCGCGCGCCAAAAGATAAGCGAAATTGTCGTCAAACTGACCGTTGTAAACGCCACGGATGTCGTATTCTCTGAAAATTACCGGTTGATACATAGAAACCTCACTTCAACTAGGTATTGGAAAATATTAGAAATAATCCTAACTAGGACTGCTGTCGAGTCAAATTAATAGACCAGCGAATAGCATCAATCATAGAGTTGGGATTGGCTTTATTTTTGCCAAAAATATCCTTCGCTGTGCCGTGATCGACACTCGTGCGAACGAATGGAATTCCCAGGCTGATGTGCACTCCACTATCTTGTCCATGAATCATCTTAAAAGGGATTAAACCTTGGTCATGATACAGGCATAAATACACGGAATATTTTTTCCAGTTCTCTTTAAAAAAAGCCGCATCGGGAACTAATGGACCCACATAGGGAATACTTTTTTCTTTAGCAAAAGAAGCCAGGTTTGGAAAAACCAATAGCTCTTCGCCGCCGATCATCCCCTGCTCGCCCGCATGAGGATTTAAGCCTAATATGCCAATGGGTTTGGACCGTTTGGAGGCTGGTAAAGATTTGCGTAATTGATCTGCATGCAATAAGGCTTCAGCGACCGTACTAAAACTGATGTGCTTTGAAATATGAGCAACTGACAAATGCCCTGTCGCCAAAACGACATTGAATTCACTGCCCGCAAATCCCATATGCACAGTTTTGGTTCTGGAAACGCGCTTAAGAATGTCGGTGTGCCCAAGGTCTTTAAAGCCAGCATCTTTGATCAAAGTTTTTGATAAAGGAGCCGTTGCCATGCCGTCGAGTTGCTTTTTCATGCAGGCTTTGGCGGTGGTTTCAACCCAATGAGCCGGCGACAAGTCAGAGCAGATATCAACCAGATAAGGACCCTCGATTTTTAGGCCCTCTTCAAGCGAGTCGACAACAATGCGTTTGAATTTCTGATCGATGAGTTTTAGATATTTTGCAGAGGCGCTGTCGTTTCGCCATAGGAAGAATTGCACACCTTTTTGTGGACCGAGTTTGTGAAGGGCCTTGGCTGTGACTTCAAAGCCAATCCCATCATCATCGCCCGTGGTAAGTGCAATTCGTTTGTTACTCATTAATTCTGATAAAAGAGTCGTCGCGTTTGTTTTGTAACCAAAGACGAAGTTGTCTTTTGAAACTAGCTTCCAAAAGTTGAGCTTTGATGCGGTCTTTTTGTTTTTCAAACTTAGGATCTGGCGTCAGCTTTTTAGTCGTCAATTTTACGATGTGGAAACCCAGACGAGATTTTACGATTCCTGTTGTTTCACCAACTTTAAGGCTCGAGATAGCTTCCTCAATTTCCGGAATGAATTCGCCGGATTTAAAAGTACCCAAAGCACCGCCAGCAGAGAAATTTGGATCTTCACTGAATTGTTGCGCCAAAGTTTCAAAGTTTTCCCCGGAACGAAGTTTCGAAAGAGCTGTCTCAGCGCGTTTGTATGCAGCTTCAGAGCCACCTTTTTTTGGAGAAAAGAAGATGTGGGAAACGGAGAACTCGTCAATTGCGGGCTTATTGTTTGGATTTGATTTTAGATATTCATTCAAAGCGTCTTCATCTGAAATACGCAATTTTGAAATGATCTCTGTATCCATCAAATTCTGCTTTTCGATCTTTTCTTTTAGAAAAATTTTGTATTCAGGGATATTGATGCCTTGGCCCTTAAGAATGCTCATAAGCTCGGTTTCGCTTACGTTATTTCTTTTGGCCATGTCTTTGAACTCTTGTTCAACACGGTCATTCGTCACAGTCAGATTCAGGCGCTTGATTTCAGACGAAAGAATCTTTTCGTTAATCAAATAGTCCATCTGCGCTTTGCGATCTTTCTTTAAAGCATCAGCAGACTTACCATCCATCAAAGCGTCATCAATCATACCTGGCTTTGCAATACGACTTTGCAATTCCTTAAGGTCAGATTCCAAGATGATTTCGTTGTTCACAACAGCCAAAGTTTTTTCAACGACTTCGGCTTTAACCGGTACTGCTAAAAATAAAGAAACAAGCAAACTAATCATTATTCCCTCGGGTATCTACGGAGATGGAATTCATCAACTCGTAGTCCTTTAGAACTTTACTACTTCTGAGCTGGGCATCAAGCCACGCCACGTATTCTGCCTGCTCGCGTTGTGCTTTAAGCGCGCGCGTAATCTGGGGGCGAACCTCTTCGAGAGTCAAAGTAGACGCTGGAGCCTTTTTTTCCACACGAATTAGGTGAATCCCGAAGGGACTTTTGATCATTTGTACGCCAACAGAGTTTGTGAACAGGCGGTCAAAGTAATCCACGGTTCCTTTTTCAATCCAACCGATAACGCCACCCTGCTTGGCCTCGGGAGTGATGGAGAATTTCTTGGCAAGTTCCGCGAAATCTTTGGTTTTTAGATCCGTTTTAATCGCGTCTGCTTTGGATTCTTCATCGACGACGATCTGGCGGATATAAATGCGCTCTTTGCGTTTATACATATCCTTGTGGTCATCGTAATAACGTTTAATCTCTTCTTCAGCGATCGGTTTAGCCTTCTCATTAATCTTTTTGAAAACTTCACGTTCAATCAGGCTGTAACGAAGTTCTTCGCGCCATTCTGCAAAGGATAGGTTCTCTTGAGCCAAAGCACGGCGGAAAGAAAGATCATCAGGATAGTTGGCTCGGAGCTTATCCACTTCCTTATCCAGACTGTTTTCAGAAACCACGATGCTTTGCGCGCGTGCCCAATCCAAGGTTAAGCTCTTCACCAAAAAATCGCGAAGAATTTCTTCTTTGATTCTTTGAACGTTGTTGGGATCTTTGGCGGCCAACGCATCAAAGTTTTTAAGCTTACGTGCCAACTGATTTGCGAATTCCTTCGCCGTCAGAACGTGTTCATTTACTTTCTCAACAGGTTGTTTAGAAAGTTTTTGATATTTGGAAGGACAACCCGCCAACAACATGCTTGTTAAAATAAAAAGCCCCGTTTTGGCGGGGCTCTTTAGGAATTTCATCTGCTAGTTCCTTATTTGATAAGGTTTTTGTTTTCTTTGATCGAGTACGATTTTTTCAATTTTTCGAAGTACTCATTAAAGATCACTTTTCTTTTCTCATCGTATACTGCCGCTCTGATTTGGCGTTTATCCGCATTTTCGAAGCTGCGACGACCTGTTACTTTGATGATGTGGAAGCCATATGGAGATTCGATGAGCCCCTTGATGTCACCGACCTTCATGGAAGCTGCCGCCTCATAGTATGCAGGAACGATTGTTACACGTGATTGCCAACCGATGTCGCCACCAGCTTGCTTTGAAATCGCGTCGTCTGAATAAAGTTTAACCAGCTCTTCAAACGGACGTTTTGATTTTTTAACTTCCGTATAGATTTCTTCAGCACGTTTTCTAGCTTCAGCGATTTGTGCCGGAGTTGCACCTTGTTTAAACTCAATCAAGATGTTGCTAGTGCGGATTTCAGGATTGTTTTTGTACCAATCTTGCAATTCTTTGTCAGAAATCGTGATTTTTTGAACTTTAGGACCCAACTCTTTTTCCAAAAGAGCTTTGTACATCGCCTGACGAAGTTGGTCTTGAACGATAGGATCTTTTTCTAGATTGCGCTTTTCAGCCTCTTGCAAACCCACTTCATAACGAACCATATCTTCCAGGAAAAGATCTTTCGGTGGAGGGTTTGTCGTTTTAGATTTGATGTCGTTGTATTTCTTATTGAATTCATCAAGAGTGATCGTTTTTTTGCCCACCTGAGCTAACACTTCCGAAGATTTCTGCGCGAACGCCGGTGCTGCGATGAGCATCAAGATGCTGATAACTAATTTCATACTTTAAAAGTCCCTTTTAAAAGTTGATGCAAACTATGTTAAAACGCTAGCACTAGGCCTTATTATCCGCAATGAAATTAACAGCTTGCTGACGAGTCTGGTGTAAAAGGGACTCTAACTCTAGAGCAAGGTCTGGGTTTCTTGGATCCTGCTCCTTTGTGACTGGAGGAAGACATTCACTCCAAACAATCGTCACTTTCGCGAAGGGTTTAGGCAGGAAAGTTTTATTCCAGGATCTTGGGAAATAAATCGCACGATCAACGTACACGCCAGCCGCATAAATCGGGCCGTGAATCATGCGTGATAATTCAAAAACTCCGGGCTTTACTTTGTGTAACGGACCTTTAGGGCCATCCACCGCAAAGCTGCAATTTCCCCCGTCTTTTACTAAACGCAAAAGACCTTTCAGCGCTTGAACACTGCCACGAGAAGAGGATCCGCGACTGGTTTTTGCGCCCATCCATTTCAGTACAGTTGCCATCAGTTCGCCGTCTTTGGATTGAGATGCAATCGTGGCAATTCGATAGCGTTTAACGATAGAAAGAAGTGCCAGCTCGTCACCATGCCAGTGAGCAAGTACAACCGGGTTCTTATTTTCCAGGGATTTTTTAAGTGATTCAGGCTCGAAAAGACGAACCCTCCACGTCCATGAGAGGGTTCGATAAAATACAAACACAATAATCGGAAGGATGTATTTCCTAAACACGATTAGTGGTGAAGAGCCTTTTTGAACTCTTCAGTCAATTTTGGAACGATATCAAAAGCGTCACCTACGATACCGTAAGTTGCTTTTTGGAAGATTGGAGCATTTGCATCGTTGTTAATAGCAACGATAACTTTAGATGAACCCATACCTGCCAAATGTTGAATCGCGCCCGAGATACCAACCGCGATGTACAATGTTGGAGCTACTGTTTTACCAGTTTGACCAACTTGCATACCGTGTCCTACCCATCCAGCATCGACTACTGCACGAGTTGCACCTACAGTTGCACCCAAAACATCAGCAAGATCGTTCAACATTTTAAAGTTCGCAGCTTCTTTCAAACCACGACCACCAGAAACGATGATGTTTGCTTCCGTCAAATCCAACTTCTCTGAAGCGCCTTTGACAATTTCTTTGATCAAAGTTTTCAAATCAGTTGCTGCATTAGGGTTTTCAACAACACTTGCAGTTTTAGATGTGTCAGCAGCTTCAACTGGAAGTTGATTTGCACGCATCAAAACGATTTTGATAGGGCTGTTTTCAAAGTTAACAGTCGCAAATGCTTTACCAGAGTACATCGGTTTAACAGCAGTTACGTTGTCACCAGAGATAGTCAACTGAGTGCAATCACTTGCAACACCTGTATTCAGGCGAGCCGCAACACGTGGGAACAAATCCTTACCTGTTGAAGAAGCAGAAGCCAAGATGATGGAAGGTTGAACTTTGTTTACGATGGCAACGACATTTGCAGTGTAAGATTCTGGATTGTAAGAATCCAAAGCCGCGTCTTTCACAACATGAACTTCAGAAGCACCGTTGTGGCCGATAGCTGCAGTTACATCACCTGCGTGAGAACCGAATGTCACAGCAACTACTGTGTTGCCGGATTTCGCTGCCGCCTGCAAAAGCTCAATAGAGCTGCGTTTAAGTTTACCGTTTGTTTGTTCAGCAAAAACTAATACTTTACCCATTGCCAGCTCCTACAGAACCTTCGCTTCATCGCGAAGAAGTTTAACAAGCTCAGCTGCTTGTGCAGAAGAGTCGCCAGAAAGCATTTTAACCGCTGGTTTATCAGCTGGAAGTGTCATGCCAGAGTATTTTACTTTGATGTCAGTTGCAGGAATGTTCAAAGAAGAGAACTCGATCTCTTTGATCACCTTCTTCTTAGCTTTCATGATACCAGGAAGAGAAGCGTAACGAGGCATGTTCAAGCCTTTGTTCGCGCCAACCACTGCTGGTGTCATCATTTGTACAACTTCCTTCGCGCCACCCTCAACATCACGCTCAACAGTTACGTTTTCGCCGTTGAAAGCGAATTTAGAAACCACAGTCGTGTGAGGTACGTTTAAGAATTCAGCCATCATTTGGCTTACAGAAGAAGCGTTGTCATCAATCGCAAGCTTGCCGGTGAAAATGATTTTCATTCCGCCCTCAGCTTTGATCACTTCAGCAAGTGCTTTCGCAGTTGAGAAGTTATCTAGACCTTCCCCGTTGATTACGATGGCTTCGTCAGCACCCATAGCAAGCGCTGTACGCAAAGATTCTACAACACGCGCTTTAGGACCGGCGCTTAAAACCCAAACTTGAGAGCCTGGATTTGCGTCGCGAAGCTTGTTAGCTTCTTCGACTGCGTATTCGTCGTAAGGGTTCATAACCCATTTAATCCCCGCCGTATCGATACCGGTTTGGTCGGGAGAGATTTTGATTTTAGTTTCAGTGTCTGGCACCTGTTTGATGCACACGAAAATCTTCATATTTTTACCCCGTTTTTAGAGGACCAGTTCTATCGCAGATGATTTCAGAGGCAAAACTAAATCCTCAAAGTCTAACATGTTGCGAAACATGACAGGGGTCATGGACAAATCAAACCCCCGAGGAGTAAGTTAATTAAAAACTTAATGAGAATATAAAGCTATCACACAAGGGGTTTCACACCATGTTTGGATTTCTCGGAACGACTGTCGGGAAAAAGTACTTAATGGGAATCACTGGTCTTATTTGGGCGGGTTTCGTGCTTGCTCACATGGCCGGAAACATGCTCATTTTCGTAAGTCACGACGCCTACAATGCTTATGGCCACGCACTTACCAGCGGTAAAATCATCTACGTTGCCGAACTAGTTCTGGTGCTGGCGTTGATCACCCACGTGTTTATGGCGATTTCTTTGACGAAAAACAATCGCGAAGCCAAAGGCCAAAAATACGCTGTGGCGGCTAAGGGCGCAAAAAGAGTTTCCCTGGCTTCACGAACAATGGCGATTCAGGGTTCATTGATTCTGGTTTTCGTTATTCTTCATTTGATCACTTTCAAGTACGGTCAACATTATGAGACCAACGTAAACGGCGTTCCCATGCGTGATCTGGCGAAATTGATGGAAGAGGTTTTCCAACAACCAGGCTATGTGGTTTGGTATGTGGTTGCCTTGATTCTGTTGGGTTTCCACTTGAAGCACGGTGTGGGCTCCACTTTCCAATCTTTGGGTTTGATGGAAGGCACTTATCGTAACGTTTGGGCTAAGCTAAGTATCGGTTACGGAATTATCGTAGCCCTTGGTTTTATCTCTCAACCTCTTTACCTCTTCCTCACTCTCTAAGGAGCACACGTCATGGCTAACATTTTAGATAGCAAAATTCCAAGTGGTGCGATTGAAGACAAATGGGAAAAAGCCAAGTTTGAAAACAAACTTGTAAACCCTGCGAATAAAAGAAAACACTCTGTGATCGTTGTAGGGACTGGCTTGGCTGGTGCTTCTGCAGCGGCTTCCCTGGGTGAGCTTGGTTATAAAGTAAAAGCATTCTGCGTGCATGAATCCCCTCGCCGCGCCCATTCCGTGGCCGCTCAAGGTGGTATAAATGCTGCTAAAAATTATCAAAACGATGGTGACTCCACTTACCGTCTTTTCTACGACACTGTTAAGGGTGGTGACTTCCGTGCACGTGAAGCAAACGTTTACCGTTTGGCTGAAGTGTCAGCGAACATCATCGACCAAATGGTTTCTCAGGGTGTTCCTTTTGCCCGTGAATACGGCGGTACACTAGCAAATCGTTCATTCGGTGGTGCGCAAGTTTCCCGTACGTTCTATGCCCGCGGTCAAACAGGTCAGCAGCTTTTGTTGGGTGCTTACTCGCAAATGATGAGACAGGTTGACGCTGGAACGGTTGAACTTCGCTACCGTCGCGAAATGCTGGATCTTGTTGTTATCGACGGAAAAGCACGCGGTATCATCGTTCGTAACTTGCTAACAGGTGAAATCGAAGCGCACGAAGCCGATGCGGTTATCATCGCTTCTGGCGGCTACTCAAACGTGTTCTTCCTTTCTACGAATGCGATGAACTGTGCGGTTACGGCTGCATGGAAAGCCCACAAACGTGGCGCTTATTTCGCAAATCCTTGCTACACGCAAATTCATCCAACATGCATCCCAGTTCACGGGGAAAATCAGTCAAAACTTACCTTGATGTCTGAATCTCTTCGTAATGACGGTCGTGTATGGGTTCCAAAAGCCGTGGGTGACAAACGTCATCCAAACGACATTCCAGAAAATGAACGCGATTACTACTTGGAGCGCGTTTACCCATCATTTGGGAACCTGGCTCCTCGTGACGTGGCTTCTCGTCAGGCGAAATATGCTTGTGATGAAGGTCGTGGCGTAAATGAATCTGGTAAAGCAGTTTACTTGGATTTCGCTGATTCTATTAAACGCCTTGGCGAAGATAAAATTTCTGAGCGTTACGGCAACTTGTTTGAAATGTACGAAAAAATCACGGGTGATAATCCATATAAGCGTCCAATGATGATCTACCCTGCTCCTCACTACACAATGGGTGGCCTGTGGGTTGACTACAATCTTCAATCAACAATTCCTGGCTGCTTCGTTGCTGGCGAGGCGAACTTCTCTGACCACGGTGCGAATCGCTTGGGTGCTTCGGCATTGATGCAAGGTTTGGCAGATGGTTACTTCGTAGTTCCTTACTCTATCGGTAATTACTTGGGCGGCACTAAACTCAATAAAGTAACGACGAACGACGATGCTTTCAAGGCAGCAGTTGACGGCGTTAAAAAAGAGATCAGCACACTAGTAAATATCAAAGGGAACCGCACAGTTGATAGCTTCCACAAAGAGCTGGGCAACATCATGTGGGAAAACTGCGGTATGGGTCGTAATGCTGCTGGCCTTAAGAAGGCTTTGGAAGAGATTCCAAAAGTTCGTGAAGAATTCTGGCAAAACGTTCGTATCCCAGGTGATCCAAATTATCTTAACGTTGAGCTTGAAAAAGCAGGGCGTGTTGCAGACTTCTTGGAGCTTGGTGAGTTGATGTGTCGTGATGCTCTTGAGCGTGAAGAATCATGCGGCGGTCACTTCCGTGAAGAACATCAGGATAATGGTGAGGCAAAACGTGACGACACAAACTTCTGTCACGTTGCTGCGTGGGAATACACAGGCGACATGAAAACGTCTGTTCGCCACAAAGAAGAACTTACTTTCGAAAACGTTCACCTAGCAACTCGTAGCTATAAATAAGAGGCTTAAAATGAGTGGAAAACATATCAATCTGACTTTGAAAGTTTGGAGACAAAAAGGAGCTAAAGATCAGGGCTCCTTCGTTGAGTACCAAGCAAAGAATGTTTCTGAGCACGCTTCGTTTCTAGAGATGCTAGATGCCGTGAACGAAGAGATCGTGGCAAAAGGCGAAGAGCCAATTGCATTTGACCATGACTGCCGCGAAGGTATCTGCGGCACATGCGGTTTCGTTATCGATGGCGAGGCACACGGTAAGTTGAAGGCAACCACAGTTTGCCAACTTCATATGCGTAACTATAATGATGGCGAAACATTGACTATCGAGCCGTTCAGAGCGAACTCGTTCCCGGTTATCAAAGACTTGATGGTGGATCGTTCTGCATTCGACCGTATCATTTCTTCGGGTGGTTACATTTCTCAAAATACGGGAAATCCTCAAGATGCGAATGCTATCTTGGTTCCAAAAGCAGATGCTGACGAAGCGATGAGCTCGGCAACTTGCATCGGTTGTGGTGCGTGTGTGGCGGCTTGTAAAAATGCTTCTGCAGCCCTGTTTACCTCTGCAAAAATCTCTCATATGGCTTTGCTTCCGCAGGGTGCTGTTGAAAAAAATGAACGTGCTTTGCGCATGGTTGCAGCTATGGATTCTGAAGGTTTCGGTGCTTGTACGACCACGGGTGCGTGTGAAGCTGCTTGTCCTAAAGAAATTCAGCTGACAAACATCTCTCGTATGAACCGTCAGTTCTTGGGAGCAGTTTTGACTCAAAGACCTAAGCATAAAGATGGCGGCGCTGGCTAACATCCCAGCTTCGTTTGAGTAACGCATAGTTCTTAAAAATATTCGTAATATTAAGGGGTTCAGGTAACTGAGCCCCTTTTTTTGTACTATTTTTTAACCTTTAAATTCTGCATCATCGGTCCGTCTTAATGAGAGACGCAACCTCGACCTTCATCTGTGATTTTCTTCTAAAGCTCGATCATCAAACTTCCGAAAACTAGACCAAGGATTGGGCTTATGAAGAAGATTGATCAACTAATGGCAGAACTTGGCTTCAATAAAAATGCGCCCGATAGCGTGAAAGAAGCCTTTATTAAACATCTTATTAAAGTATCTGAAGGTGTAAACGTAGTGACCCCCTCTGAGAAAAGAGAGATGGCCCAGAATCCCGAAAAGATTGTGCAGTTTAAACTGCCTGAACAAATGAGCTTCGGATTCGCCGACGAGAAATCCCCTCGTCCAACACGACCAAAGACGGGTTAGATCGCTTGCTTTACTTTAGATTCATAAAACTTGTATATGGACAATGGTCTAGGTTTCGCTGTTGACTCCAAAAACAAATAAAATCCTGACTTTGGCGTTGGTACCATTTTGGAACTGGAGGACCACCCGGCAATTTTTGCCGAGACTTTCCTCCTGTACCCATCAAGGAGGGATTTATGAGAGGGCTTATTGGAAGAGCCGTGCTCGGTTTGTTCGTTTCTGCTAGCGCTTTCGCTGCTAAACCTGAAGCTGTGCCTGGTGAATATATCGTTCAATTGAAAAATCAATACGCGATTCAGTCGACACAAGTTTTGAGTCAGCAACTAGGTGCATTCGTTAAAGAAACAATCCCTAGCATGAACATCGTGGTTATCAAAAGACCTGTGTTTGAACTTACGGACAACGTAATCAAAACGCTTTCTCAAAATCCATTAGTAGACATCGTTGAACCAAACTATATCTACCGTATCAACAAAACTCCAAACGATCCAATGTTCACGCGTCTTTGGGGCATGAACAATACTAAGACTGCCGGTATCGATATCGGCGCTCTTCAAGCTTGGGATATCACAACAGGTTCTCAAGATGTTTTGGTTGCGGTTATTGATACTGGTATCGACTACAACCATCCAGATCTTAAAGACAACTTGTGGACGAACGCTGCTGAGCTTAACGGTCAAGCGGGAGTAGACGACGACGGCAACGGCGTTATTGACGATATCTACGGTGCAAACTTTGTAAAGGCAGACAAACCAACTGGTAATCCCCTTGATGACCACGGTCACGGTTCTCACTGCTCTGGCACAATCGGCGCCAAAGGTGACGACGGTAAAGGTATTGTTGGTGTAAACTGGAATGTTCGTTTGATGGGTGTAAAATTCTTGTCTGCGGACGGTTCTGGTTCACTTGAAGGCGCTCTTAAAGGTATCGACTATGCAGTTAGCATGGGCGCAAAAATCCTTTCAAACTCTTGGGGTGGCGGCGGCTACTCTGAAACCTTGAAACAGGCTATCCAAAGAGCCAACGACAAAGGTGTTCTTTTCGTAGCGGCGGCGGGTAACGAATCTAACGATAACGATGCAAATCCAACTTACCCAGCAACGTACGACATTCCAAACGTACTTGCGGTAGCAGCGATTGATGATGGTGGTCGTTTGGCTTCTTTCTCGAACTACGGAAAAACAAAAGTTCACGTAGCAGCTCCGGGCGTAAACATCTATTCATCAATTAAAAATGGTGGTTACGATTCTTGGTCTGGTACTTCAATGGCAACTCCGCACGTTTCTGGTATCGCGGCTCTTCTTGCGGCGAACGAACCAAACTTGACGGGCTTGCAACTTAAAGAACGTATCATGGCGACTGCGAAACCAATTCCTGGTCTTCGTGGTAAGGTTCGCACAATGGGTATCGCAAATGCTTACTCTGCTTTGACAAACACGATTGCTCCACCAGATGCAAATGATCCGGTTAACTGGCAAACAGTTTCTGCAAGCGTTTCCTCTGCTCACCCTTACGCAAGCAAAACAAATGCGACTTTCGAAGTAAGAGCCGCGGGCGCGAAACAAATCGCGATCTATTTCGAAAAATTCGACACAGAACGTGATTACGATAAAGTTGAGATCTACGATTCAACTGGAAAATTGGTTCAAACGTTATCTGGCAAAGCTGACGATACATTTTCCAGCGTTATCGAGGGTGACTCTGCAAAAGTAGTGTTCACTTCTGATGACTCTGTAAACCGTTACGGTTTCGACATCACCAAAATTGCTTTCCGCTAATCTGGGACCATTTTAAATCTAAAAAGCCATCACGTCCTGCGTGGTGGCTTTTTGTTTTTAGTCATATGCACACCCCCAACGCTGCCTTTTCGAGTCCTGCCGCCGATAATAGGACTTATTGACGGAGGTTTGCATGCAACCCGAAATAGAGCGCAATAAGAGCAATGCCAGAAACAATGCTGGTAAAAAACCAAGCATTCGTGGTCGCCTCAGAGATGAATACGATATTCAAAGTGAAACCATTAAAAAAGGACAACTGGAAGGTGTACTTGAGCGCAAAACTTTTGCACAAGAAACCAGTGTCTTCGTCGGAACCGCATTGGTGGTTTTTTCCCTTTTGGGTTTCGTTGTGGATAATCTGTTAGGCGCGCACCTTTCGCCGGCTCACAATGTGATTCACTTAGTGGCTGGTGCTTTGTTGGTTTGGTTTGGCTTTAGCAGCGAGCAAAAAGCAAAAAAGTGCTCTTTAATTTTCGGTGCTTTCTATGCGGTCTTGGGTGTGCTGGGATTTATGGTTGGAACACCAGGGATGCCGAGCGTGGGAAATCTTGTTCGTGACGATTCTTTATGGCTGGTAGTTCCCGAACATCTGGAATTGGGATCCACAGATCACTTGATCCACTTGCTTTTGGCGGCGGTGCTTATTGGTGGAGCATTAATGAAATTTCGCCGACTTCGTCGCGAGGAGCTTTAGTCCTCGCGCACGCCCTCTTGTAGAAACTTTTCGATTTTCAAATTCGTATAGTCTGGGAAGTCCAACTGCGTGCAGTGCGAACCATATGGCACCAGAACGAATTCAGAGTGCTTGATTTTTTCTTTTAAGTGATACTGAAAGCGAATCGGAGTGACAGCGTCTTTCTCGCCAGAAATCACCAGCACCGGAACTTCAATTTTCTCCAGAATGCTTTCACCATCAAATTTCATCAGCTCTTCAAAAAGCGATATGAAAACTTTTAAGTTCATGCGCGCGACGCCGCGACAATAAACTTCAATGTCTTTGAAATGAGTGACACGCAGATTGAAACCACCCGCTAGAGCTGCCGCATACATCGCCAAAGGATTGTCTACGGCAACTTTCCACAGAGTATTCCACAGATCAGGTTGGTTTTCGTATTGTGTTTTTACGAAATAGAAAAACGGTTCGATCACATCCAGCCCAAACATTCCTTTGATAGGATTTCTGGCAAAACCATTAATGAAGGTCATCGAGCGAATCGCATCTGGATTTGAAGAATACAGATTCAATAAAACGGGAGCACCAAAACTGTGTCCTGCAAAGTGCGCGCTCTTAATGTCTAAATGTTCAAGCAAACCCAGAATGTCTTTGCTAAGAGCATCCAATGTCAGTTGGCTCATGTCGACGATCGGATTGCTTTTATGGTGACCGCGCAAATCAAAAGCGATGACTTGATAGTTCTTAGAGAAATATTCGATCTGATAGTGCCAGTGATTAATCAGGCACGCGATACCATAGATCAATACTAACGGCTCACCTTGCCCATGGGTTTCGTAATAGATGGAAGTGCCATCATAGCTTTCAAATGTTCCGATGCTTTTTGGCGTTGTTTCCATGAGGACCTTCTTAACTAGAGATAAGAGACTTTAATCACCGTGCTGCCAACAGAGATCATATCTCCATCTGAGAGCATTTCGGCAGACACCTTCTTATTATTAAGAGTCACCCGCCCTGTTGCCAAAACTTTTAACTCCACCTGGCCTGGTCCCGCAATAAGTTGGAAGGCATCGCGAGGCGCGTCCACGTCCAATAGTTCAACATCCAAAGAGTCTGCGCCCGCAGTTCGGGGGCCATACCCTAAAATAATTTCCTCATCGGCTTGGATCCCGCGAAGAAACGTTAACTTTAAAGCGGGGGAAAATCTTTGCAGCTCTTGCTCGGGTTCGGAGTTCTGAATTTGCAGCTGAGGAACCGTAGCGCTCACGATGTTGCGCCAAGTCAGAAGACGCTCAAAGCTGCTGGCTTGTTCTTCTTCAACCGTGACGACTTTAAACTGAGTGCGTCCGATCTCAAAGATAACCCCTGGAATTAACGCGACTTTTTTCACACGGCGACCGGAAATATAAAGCCCATTGGAGGAATCTAAATCCAGCAGAACCAACTGCCCTTTTCCATCCAAAGCGATCTGCGCATGCTTGCTGGAGACCTTGGGGTCCTTCACAATGATGTCGGCATTGGCTCTGCCCATAGTCATTCCGTCCGTCAGTTGATGCCGGGAGCCTTCGTTTACGCCGTTAAGAACCTCAATAAATGTGACCATTTAGGTATGATAGGACTGGATTCGGGCGAATCAAAGGACTATTCCTTGTGCTCAAACTTAAGGCGTGCTAAACCCGTTAAACATTTTAAAAAGTCATCCTTGTTCCCACCCCTGTATGGTGGGGGCTTTAACCGAAAGGATTATACATGGAAACTAAAAACACTATGCCTTACGAGGTTGTTGTTCTTATGCATCCAGATGCAACTTCTGAAGATCAAAAAGATCTTTTTAAGAAGAACAAAGCAACTATCGAAAACTTCAAGGGTTCTATCAACTCTCTTGAAACTTGGGGTAAACGTAACTTGGCGACTCCAATCGGCAAGTTGAAAAAAGCGATCTACTTCCACTCTACATTCGAAGCTGACACTCAAGCTATCGCTGAGTTGGAACGTACTATGCGTATCAACGACAAAGTACTTCGCTTTATGCATACTCGCCTAGACGAGCGTGTATCTTTGGCTAAGTTCATGGAAGGCTTCAAAAAAGGTCTTTCTGAATCTGCTGCTCGTGAAAAAGAGCGCGAAGCTAAAATGCAAGCACGTAAAGCTGCGTTCGCTGCTGCTAAAGCAGACCGCGCTGAACGTGGTGAGTAATTAAGGGCGTAAGCCATGAAGAAGTACGCGTCTCCACAGAAATTCATTACGATTTCATCTCTCTCGGTCTTGTTGTCGATGATGACTGTGGTATTACACGCGCCTCTTCTTCGTGTGCTCCGTCAGGCTTTCGGTCCTTGGGCTTTTTGGATCCTGGGATTGTTAGTAACAGGGGCTGCGTGGCTCCTCAATGCCCCACCTTTAGCGATGTTCATTGGCTCCGTTTGGATGACTTTAGGGGTATACAATGAACTTGAGCAAAAAGGACTTGGGTGGTGGCTATCCGGTATTTTGAGTGTGTTGCTCGGGACAGGTGCTGCAAGCATCGCTCTTTACGGCGCATTCACAGTAAATGGGATTAACACGTACGCTGAAGTTCAAAAGCTGGTCGAACAATTTATTGAGCAGATTCAACAAGTGAATCCCGCTTTTAAGTTGCAAGCCTCAGATTTGATGCAGCAGTTCCCATCAGCCATTGCTATTACTTTGATTATAGCACTAGGTGTGGGATTAATTTTTGAGAGAAGGGTTTTTTCGTGGCTCAATTTGCCCCGCGAGAAAATTGCCTCTCAGCTCAAGTTGTCGGAATATCGTTTGCCTGACTTTTTTATTTGGGTAGCGATGACAGCCTTCCTTCTGACAATGGTGAGTTTTGGCGGTAAGGCCATTGCGATCCTCGCAACAAATATTGTGAACGTAGCACTCGTTCTCTATTTCTTTCAGGGGTTAGCAGTGTTGGAGGTATTCCTAAATTCGATTAAGGCAGGAACTGTCAGTCGAGTTTTGGTGTACATAATCTTGGTCGGCCAGTTAGTACTTATTTTGAGTATTGTTGGTTTGATCGATTACTGGCTGGATTTTAGAAGTCGCATTCGTAAGATGACGGCTCCAAAAGCTGGCTAACATAATGGAGATCACATGAAAGTTATTCTTCAAAAAGACGTAAAAGATGTAGGCCGTGTTGGTGAGTTGGTGAACGTTTCTGAAGGTTTCGCGAGAAACTTCTTGTTCCCACGTAAATTGGCTGCTGAAGCTACAGAAAAACGCGTAAAAGAGTACGAACACTTGAAACGCGTTGCTGAGACTAAAAAGAAAAAAGCCTTGGCTGAACGCCAAGAGCTTTTGAACAAAATCAACGGCACAACTGTATCCTTCAAATTGCAAGCTGGTGCAGACTCTGACAAGCTTTTCGGTACTGTAACAACTACAGATATCTCTAAAGAGCTTCAAAAAATGGGTCACTCTATCGACCGTCGCGATATCCACTTGGAAGAGCCAATCAAAGTATTGGGTCAACACAAAGCGGTTATCCGTTACGCTGAAGGTTTGGAAGCTAAGATCCAAATCGCAGTTGAGCGCGCATAATTTACATTAAGTACGCATAACTATGAAGAGGCCTCGGGAAACCGGGGCCTTTTTTATTTGGGAAACGTGCTCTCCGAGTTTTGCAGCCGTAATTTTTTGTCAACTTTACTATAAGGTAATCTTATGGGGCGTATCGAATTTTTTATATTGCCCTGGTTCCAAAATGGGTGTTTAAAGAGCGCCATTGGAGGGGTTCCATGAACACAATCAAATCTCTTAAGTTGGCTTTATCTTTGGGTGCACTAGCGACAATCGCTGCTTGTACTCCAAACAAATCTGCATCTCTTAAGTCAGGCAACAACTCCGGTATTATCGGTGGTGAAGCTGTAGCTCAAAACGATATCATCAGAAAATCTACTGTATCTATCGTTGTGAACGTTCTGACTCAAGACAATCAACAAGGTCAGTTCCTGTGCACAGGTTCAATCATCGCTGACAATATGATCCTTACGGCTGCTCACTGTATCCCTGGTACGGAGTACAAAAAAGCTGCGATGTTCGTAGTGTTCGCAACGGATCTTAATAAAATGACTAAAGACCAAATCAAACCTGTTACTGGTGTTGTGGTTCACAACCAATACGGTGAAGGTGATGCGCGTCTTCGTGCAACGATTGAAAAGCTTAAAAAAGCCGGCAACCCAAATGGTGATGGCGTTGAACTTTCTGATCGTGACCAAGGTGCCGATAACTACGATCTAGCAGTTATCAAAATCCAAGGTAAAATTCCTGCTGACTACCAAATCGCAAATATCCTTAAAGATGAAACGATCTTGAAAAACGGCGCGAACGTAACTCTTGCTGGTTACGGTTTGACGAATGTTAAAAAAGAACAAGTTGATCTTAAAAAGTACCCAGATCTTGATGCAGCTATCGCTAGCGGTCAGATCGCTTGTACTTATGACAAGAAAACTTGCTACATCCTGACTCAAGAAAACGAAAACATCTTGAAGAAAACTGATGTAGGTGTGATCCAACCATACGGCGATACTGAAGTTGCTTTGGATCAATCTCAAGGTAAAGGTGCTTGCCACGGTGACTCTGGCGGTCCAGCGTTCATCAACGTAGGTGGAGTTGAATACCTTTGGGGTGTTACAAGCCGCGGTACTGGTAAAGATGGTATCGACGATTGCTCAAACTACGCGATCTACACAAAAATCAACGCTGAGTGGAACTTCGTTTCTGCAGCGATGATACAATTGAACACTTCTGTTAAAGAAGACGTTCAAACTCAAGAAGCTCCAGCCGAATCCCAAGAAGAAGCTGCTCTTGACTACGAAATCTAATTTTTTAATTTAAAGAGTAAATGGAAAAGGCCTCGGGAAACCGGGGCCTTTTTTATTTTGTATATCGTGGCTAAATCGAGCGGAGGTTTGAGCCTATGCGGATTTGATTTCTTCTTCGTTCGCGAGCTCCAAGAACACCTGGTTCAAGTAGTCGGCCATAATTTCTCTTAATTGGTCGATGGTCATCTCTTCTGCATTCGTTCCGTGTGCAGCCATCAGTTTATGTAGCTCATTCGCTACCGGGTTCTGGGGAAGTCCTGTGGCTTCAACCACGACTTGGGCTAAACCCTTTTCCATCATTGCCTCCGTGCTCAGAATAGGCGCGATCCATGCGCCCATGTCTTATCGACTCTTTCACTCAATCAAGGGGTTAATTTAACCTCAATCTAAAAACGAATATGTGGGCTTTGGTCCAGTCAGTTTGGTGCAAATTTCGAACAATTTTGAGATGTACTCATAGAAATCCTAATGAGTGTTCCCTATGACTCCGATAAGTACTTTAGGAGCCATAATATGAACGTACGGGTTTTGGTTTTAGGTATTGCAGCTTTGATTCTATCAGCCTGTTCTTTTGACGTGAACCTCCTTGGAAACAAGGGGGCTGGAGCACTTCCCTCTGATGGAGACGGACTGTTCCCTTTGGGGGAACAAAAAGCCTATTTTGGTGGTTCAGTCGCGACGGCCGTGGACTCTTTGGGAAATGTTTATGTCGCAGATCCATCTGTTGGTGGGTCCATCACTGTCCTGAATGCGCAGATGGCGACCGTGCGCGTGTTGGCGTCCACGGGATCAGCAGATGGCCAAGTCAGCAGTCCAAATGGAATGGTCATCGATTCAAACGATAACGTTTATGTTAATGATTACGGAAATTTTCGAATTCAAAAATTCGACTCTAGCGGAACCTTTGTTCGCAAATGGGGCGTCAGTGGCGGCGACGTTAATAATCCGTTTGAGTTCAATGTAATGTCGGGAATTGCGATTGATTCCAATGACAATATCTATGTTCTGAATATGAATGGTCCCAATCATGGGATGGAAGTTCGTGTCTTTGATACAGATGGAAACTTGGTTCGTAAGTGGGGCCAGTGGGATGACGGTGTCACCTGCCCGAGCTGTGACGGTTATTTTGATTCCATATATGGTATTGCAATCGACAAGGATGATTACGTCTATGTCGGCGATTATATGAAAGGAAGAATTCAAAAATTTGATTCGCTGGGCGTGCACCAGTTAAACATCGGATCGCCGGGTTCGGGTGCGGGTCAAATTCCAAACGTTTTTATTGGAATTGCCGTAGCGTCTAACGGAACTATTTATGTATCTCAGGAAAGTTCTCCGCCAAGGATTCAAAAGTTTTCTGCAGCGGGAACATATGTTTCTGAGCTTAGCAGTGCCGGTTCAAGTTCAAGTCAATTCGTAAGACCCTGGGCGATCGGCTTTGATCGACAAGGCAATATTTTGGTTTCGGATTTAACGAATGGTTTTGCGGGTGCAATCAAGAAATTTTCTGCGAGCGAAACCTTCATTGCTGCGATTCAGTCTGGCGGAAACGGTAATGGACAACTTAATAAACCCTTTGCAGTGGCAATATCCAAGGCTGGATTCGTTGTCGGCGCAGATAGTGGAAATTACCGAGTTGCCAAATGGGATGCTGACGGGAATTGGCTTTTGAATTTTGGCAGTCAGGGCTGGGGCAACGGTCAATTCACTATGCCCGTCTCCATCGGTGCGGATGATTTGGGAAATATTTACGTCTTGGACTACGATCAACCTAATACCAGAATTAAAGTTCAAAAATTTTCCAACTCAGGAACTTTCATTAGGGAGTGGGATGGATCTGCGGGCGCTGGAACTACTATCACTTCATCCTATGGCCTGGCGGTTGCCGGGAATGGTGATGTGTATGTTGCCGATGTCAGCCATGCGAAAATTCAAAAATTTGATACCGACGGAAACCATATTGCAGATTTAGGAGTGGGTACTCTTGCGATGCCAGTCAACATTGCTCTGGGTTTGAATAGCAACTTATTCGTGACAGATGGTACCGGAAAGGTTTTTGAACTTGATACCACGTCGGGTGCAAAACTTGGTGAATTTGGTTCTGGTCTGTTCACTTTCCCATGGGGTATCACTGTCAGTCCGGTGACGGGTGATGTTTATGTTGGCGATTTGGTTGCAAATACCATCAAACAATTTAGTGCTGCGGGAATTTTAGGGTCGATCAGCTGGGGTGGCTTTGGATTTGCGTCAGGAAAATTTTCTGCGTTGGCAGGCATGGCTTCAGATGAAAATGGATTTATCTATACCGCTGACAACAGCAACTCCCGTATTCAAAAATTCAATGGCCTGGGAGTTGCGTTCTAACTAGCGCCGATTCGAATGTTTTTTGCCCCAGTGCTTTGCATTTGGTAAGAACCAATACAGCACTGGGAGCAGGATTCTGCGCGGAAGAAGTCTGCGAATATAATAAAACACAGTGGCGTCTAATGTTGCCGGAATCCATAGCGATGGATTTTCGGTTTTAATTGTTTTGATAATCAGTTTTGCAATCTTATGCGCAGACGAGCGCGACATCCGCATCATCTTAGCCACAAACGGCGTCATGTTTTGATAGAAATCGCAATAAGGTCCATCCCAGTTATGTGCAGGATCTGATAACTCTGAATGATAAACATTTTGAAACGAGTTGCTGTTCACGAATCCTGGCTGAATCAATGAAACCTGCACGCCAAAGGGACGCATCTCATACCACAAAGATTCACTCGCACCTTCAAGCGCATACTTGGAGGCGGAGTAAGAGGACATAGTCGGCATCGCAAGCATTCCCGCAACCGAAGACACATTGATGATTTTGCCTCTGCCCGTTTCACGCATATATGGCAGCACCCTGCGAATCAAACCCATCGGTCCCAGATAGTTTGTTTCCATTTGCAGAAGTTCGTCTTTGGCCGTCATGTGTTCAATGACCGAGCGATACGAGATACCGGCGTTATTCACCAAGATATCCACACCACCCCAAGTTTTATTCACGTGATTGATAAGTTCTTTGCGCTCTTCCTCTTTGGTGACATCCAAAGGATAGATCATGAATCGTTCGTTTTCTAAAAACTGATCGTGAAGTTTTTGAATGCTTTTTTCTCGGGCCGTCGCAACGACACGATATTCAGGATGTTCGTTGTAAAGTAAATGAGCGAGCTCAAGTCCAATGCCATTCGAACAACCCGTAACTAAAACGACAGGCTTGAAAGACTGAGGAATATTTCTGCGGTGATAACGTGAAAAAGGCCACATACGTGGCCCTTATTATCCTAGGCCGGAGCTCCAGGAGCAAAGTTTTTCGGTCTGCCACCTGGCATCGGAGGTGGTGCTTGTGGTGGAGGAAGAGAGTTAACCCCTGGCCCTTCATTTTCAGCGTCCTTAAAGCGGGAGTGTTTCGCGTCGAAACGAAGTTTAACGGTACCCGTCGCACCATTACGCTGCTTGCCAACGATTACTTCCGCGTGACCGGCTTTTTCTGGATCTTCCTTGTCGTAGTAATCATCACGGTAAAGCATCATGATAACGTCGGCATCTTGCTCGATCGATCCGGATTCACGAAGGTCAGAAAGCATCGGACGACGGTCCGCACGACCCTCTACCCCACGATTCAACTGGGCTAGTGCGATGATAGGAACCTGAAGTTCCTTGGCAATTGCCTTTAAGCTTTTGGAAATTTCAGCAACCTCTTGCTCACGCGAAGAGAATTTTTGCTTCATGCTCATCAACTGCAAGTAGTCGATCATGATGCAATCAAGTCCGTGTTCTGCTTTTAAACGACGAGCACGGGAGCGGATCTCGAACGGCGACATACCTGGAGTATCATCGATGAAGATTCCGGCCTCAGAAAGGGCGCTGGCTGCGTTAATCAGCTTTGGCCAAGCGGAGTCTTGGATCTTACCATTACGGATCTCATTCATGTTCACACGCGCTTCAGACGACAACATACGCATCATCATGGCTTCCTTACCCATCTCGAGAGAGAAGTAAGCAATAACCTTTTTAGCACGAAGAGCGATGTGTTGGGCAACGTTCAAAGAGAACGCCGTTTTACCCATAGAAGGACGAGCGGCGATAATCGTCATCTCACCAGGGTGAAGTCCCGATGTCATCTTATCAAGCTCGGTGAAGCCTGAAGGAAGACCGGTAACGTCTGCTTTGCGTTTGTAAAGTTCCTCGATCTTTTGGATGGAAGCCTTTACGATTTCCATAGAGCCCACAAGACCAGTGGCTTGTTTTGTTTCAGACAACTTAAAGATTTCGCTCTCGGCCTGATCCATGAAGGATTCAACGTCGACGAAATCTTGATCGTATGCACGCTCGATCAATTTGCTGTTTGTCGTGATCATTTTCCGCAACATGCTTTTCTCGCGAACGATTTTCGCGTGAGAACCAATGTTGGCAGAGGAAATCGTTTTATCCAAAAGACCGATCAGATATTCAGGTCCACCGACCATATCCATGGAACCTTCGGCCTGAAGCACGTTGGTAACAGTGATGATGTCGATGGGCTGATTTTTACTGTGAAGATCTTTGATCGCAGCATAAATCTTTTGATGTGAAGGCTTATAGAAGTCCTCTGCGAAGAGAACGTCACCAACTTGATCGAGAGCTTCTCGATCAAGCATCAGGCCGCCCAGTATGGACTGTTCGGCATCTAGATTTTGCGGTGGAATACGAGTACTCACGACACAACCCCTCGTGTGAGAATATCAAAAAAAGTGCGAGACTGAGCTAGGTGGTGGTTCTGGGTGGCTCGCTGGTGCTAAAATTCAAAAGAATTATTAGTTCAATTTTTTAACACGAATTTTGTAGTTATCAATTTTCTTCTTAAGAGTGTTGCGATTGATGCCAAGCATCTGAGCAGTTTTAACTTGGTTGCCATTGTAGGCACGTAGAGCAAGCTCAAGTAGCGGTTTTTCAACTTGTTCGATTACAACATTGTACAAACCGTTCAATTCTACTTGCGCTTCTTTTTGTTGAGCAAAAAGAACTTCAAGTTTGCTTTTAACAAGCTTTTCCAAGCTTACAGACTGAAGGTTAGCGACAAAAAGATTATCAGAACTGTTAAGGTTCGGCGTCATGGATCTCCCGGAATTACATCAGTGCTTGGGTTTTTGGAGTAACTATACTCCGCGTGTTTCGGGAGACCAAATATACTTATGCAGTTGCAATTGCAACCTTGCAGATGATTTTTGCTGCAATATTTTTTCTGCCAACCAGCGTTCAGATACTTGGGTGTATGATGGGCTGTATAAAACCACAAATTTTTCGAACAAATTGTGTTGACGACAGAAATTTTCAGACCAGCTGAAGTCTTCCTCGGAACAGATCACAAACTTGTATTCCGTGCTGGGAGTGGAATGCGCGATGTTCTCCATCAAGAAAGAATCTGCTGCGCCACTGTCTGGAGTTTTCACATCCAAAATAATTTTTACTCGTGGATCTACTGCAGCAATATTTTTGGAACCAGAAGTTTCCAAAGAAACTTTGTAACCCTTGTCGCATAACTCTTTCATCAAAGTGTGAACTTCTTTTTGTAACAACGGTTCGCCACCCGTGATGCAGACATACGGTGCTTGGTGAGAATCAATCTCTTTGATGATGGCATCCAAGGACTGCATTTCGCCTTCGTAGTAGGAATACTTTGTATCGCAATAGGTGCAACGCAGGTTGCACGCGGTTGTGCGCACAAACACCGTAGGGTTCCCTACGTACGTTGTTTCACCTTGGATACTATAAAAAATCTCATTAATTTTAAGCATTCTAACTGGCTCTTTGTCTTGGAGGCCCTGCGCCACTTGGTGCGAGGCAGGTCCGTACTTGTACCCTCCTCCAGTCCTAAGTCAAGGTTGTGCTTCCCGAGCATGACTAACCCAGCGAAATTTCGTAAATTTTTTAAATGAACCAATTCCTCAAAAAGTTCCGTCAAGACGTCACTGCAATCTGTTTTTTGGGCCTAGGTCTTTTTATCACCCTGTCCTTGGTAAGCTACAACCCTCAAGACCCATCCCTTAACTCCATTGGACAAGGACTAAAAGCCCTAAATTACTGCGGAATTGTCGGCAGTTTTCTGGCTGACGGGCTTTATCAGCTCTTTGGATTAGCTGCTTGGGTCATCGTTGCGAGCCTGGGGCGTATGGCTTTTGCGGCCTTCAGAGGCGAATCTCTGAATATTAAAAACATTCGTTTTGTGTGGGCGCTTTTGCTGATCGTCGATGTGGCGGCCTTGCTTTCGATCTATATGCCGACGACTCGCCTGTTCCAGAATCAAATCGCTTTAGGTGGAATGCTGGGCATGGGAGTGTCTTCAGCATTGATGCGTGCGTTCGCCTATGCCGGCGTGCAGGTGATTTTGTGGACGTTCATGGCCGTGCTGGTGGTGTTCTATTCCGAAAAAACGTTGCAGGAACTTGCGGAAGTACCACAGGAATTCTTTGCGATGCTTAAGAAACAGAAAGTTGGCGATCGCATCGCTGCTTTCTTTGGTGGCGCTTTTGTAAACGAGAAGAAAGCCGCTCCTAAAAAAGATAAGAAAAAAGATGAGCCTAAGAAGGCCTTCCCTCTTGCTGACAAAAAATTTGTAGGTAAAGACGAAGAGGAAGAAGACAAGGATCTGAAACTTCTTCTGGATGCCGCTGAGGAAGAAGAGGAAGAGGACGAAGAAGAAGACGAAGAGCTTTTTGCGGACGCCGATTCCGATGAAGACGAGGAGGAGGAAGAAGAAACTCCTGCTCTTCGTATGGCGCAAAAACGTAAAGTGGTGATGAAAGCAAAACCACCTCGTCGTGTCGAAAACTGGGAAATGCCAAAGCTGGCGTTACTTGAAGACCCTCCAGTTTCTCGTATCAAAATTGATAAAGCCGAGATTCAAAGAAAAGCCGATGCGTTGGTTGAGAAGCTTAAAAATTTCTCGGTTGAAGGTTCGATTCAAGATGCGAAACCAGGCCCTCTGGTTACGATGTATGAATTTAAACCGAATGCGGACGTTAAGATCTCTAAAATTTCTGAACTTGAAGATGACTTGTCGCTGGCGCTTTCTTCGGAGTCTGTGCGCGTGGTGGGTCATATCCCAGGAACGGATGTTGTGGGTATCGAGACAGCAAATTTAAAGCGTGAAACAGTTTACTATAAAGACTTGATCGCAGAAGACACATTCTGGAGCGAGGACCTTGCGTTGCCGATGGCTGTCGGTCGCACAGTGGATGGTGAACCGAAAGTTGTGGATCTGCGCAAGATGCCTCACTTGTTGATCGCAGGTACGACGGGTTCTGGTAAGTCCGTATTTGTTGGATCCATCATCACGGGATTGTTATTCCGTCACTCCCCTAAAACTTTGCGTTTGGTTTTGATCGATCCAAAAATGGTCGATTTGGCTCCGTTTGCTACCGTTCCGCACTTGGCAATTCCTCACGTGACAGAACCCAAGAAAGCGGCGACCGCGCTGAAGTGGGCTGTGCGTGAAATGGAAAAACGATATAAGTCTCTTTCTAAGTTCGGTGTTGGAAAAATTGAAGCGTTCAATGAAAAAACTGGCGGTCTTGCGAAAGACGAAATTGAACAACACGAAAAAATCAATCAGGAGCTGGAAGAGGGCAAAGCAAAACTTGATCAGTATTACTATCAACCACTTCCCTACGTTGTAATTGTGGTGGATGAGCTTGCCGACTTGATGATCACTGAAAAACAAAATATCGAAGAGCCCATTCAGCGTCTGACGCAAAAAGCGCGTGCCTGCGGAATCCATTTGATCTTAGCTACTCAGTCT
Source organism: Bdellovibrio sp. ZAP7 (assembly GCF_006874645.1). Lineage (NCBI taxonomy): Bacteria > Pseudomonadati > Bdellovibrionota > Bdellovibrionia > Bdellovibrionales > Pseudobdellovibrionaceae > Bdellovibrio > Bdellovibrio sp. ZAP7. Next base: position 39,420 of record NZ_CP030082.1, read on the forward strand.
CCACGTAAAGACGTTGTGACGGGTTTGATTAAAACAAATATTCCGGGTAGAGTGGCCTTGAAGGTGGCTTCGAAAATGGACTCCAGAATTATCATAGATGACTCCGGAGCTGAACGCCTTCTGCCAAATGGTGACATGCTATTCCAAGCACCTGGTATCGGGAAACCAACTCGCCATCACGGACCGTATTTGAAAGATGCCGAGATTGCTAATGTCGTAAAACATTGGGCATCCCAAGGTGAACCAGAGTATGACCCACTTGCAATGAAGGCACTTGATGGATTCGCCGGTGGCGATGGCGCTGAAGCTGGTGGCGATGACGGTGGTGGATTTGGTGATGAAGAATACGATGAACGTTACGATGAAATCCTTTCGTGGGCTTCTGGTCAGAAAGAAATTTCAGCGTCATTGATCCAACGTAAATTCCGTTTAGGTTATCCACGCGCTGCTCGCATGATTGAAGTTTTCGAAAAAGAAGGCGTTGTTGGTCCAGCTAATGGCAGCAAGCCGCGTCAAGTCCTCGTTACTTCTTACCGCGAAACTTAATAGAAGCTTGCTAGTCCTCCTTTGGTCGTGCTGCAATAGATAGCAACAAAACCATCAAGGAGGATTTTTATGATCAAAGCAATTATTGCTACTCTTGCACTAACTTTTTCAGTTTCTGCATTCGCAACGCCATCTATCGCTGACGTAGTAGTTCAGGCTCAATTGCCTGCTATCGCTGAACAAGCTCACACATTGGGTTTGGACTGGAAAGTTGGCGACACTGCTAACTACAACCTAGATATGGGTGGATTCATCAAAGGTAAAATGGTGATGTCTGTTAAATCTATCGGTGCTGACGGCATCTGGATGCAACAAGATATGGATCTTGGTTTCGCAGGTAAACAAAACGTAGAAACTCTTATCGATCCAAACACTGGCGCGGTTAAAAAAATGATCGTGAACGGTAAAGAGCAAGAAGTACCTAAACAAGACGTTGAAGTTGTCGATATCAAAGAAGACAAAATCACAGTTCCAGCTGGTACATTTGAATGCGTTCACGCAATCCTAAAAGACAAAAAAGACAACTCTGAAATCAACGCGTGGATTAACCCACAATTGATTCCAATGTCTGGTTTGTTGAAACAAGTTGCTCCAAGCCAATTCGGCCAAGTAACTGTTGAATTGACTTCTTTCTCTAAAAAGTAGTTCATGAAGTCGATCTTCTTGAAAGCCGCTCTAGGAGCGGCTTTTTTATTACCAGCCCCAGCCTTTTCTCAGTCAAAATCTGAGACCTACAAAGATATTATCGAGAAAGCCTATAACCTGAGTTTGCAGAAGGATCGTCAACAAGCTTTGAACATCCTAAATGCAGCAATTGCGCGTGATTCCCGTCCCCTGGCGCAGGCAGAATTAAAAAAAGCGGCCCTGGATGTGGCCCACGTTTTCTTTAGCGACAAAGCTCAACAGCTTTACGAAACTTCTCTTTCGCTAAAAAAATCCGATTTGAATCAAGCTATTTCCAAATTGAGCGAAGCCCAACGCATTGAACCTGACAATTTGACCATCATCATCGAAGCAGCCCGCCTGCAGATCGCCAAAAGTGATTGTTCGAATGCTCAGGAAGGTTTGGTGAAGGCGCTAAAACTTGTGCCTTTTGATGAAGACCTAAAACTCGCTAATGCACAGGCTCAGGCTTGCAGCGGTTCGTGGGTGGAGTTTGCTAAAAACCCTGAGTCCGTTGATGCGAAAAAGTCCTCATATCAGAAATATTGGATGGCTTTGACGGTTGAGCATCAGCTGAAACTTAAAAATCTGACAAAAGCTTCTGAGGTTTCCGCAAATTTGATAAAATTGGAGCCTAAATATCCTGAAGCCAGCTATTGGAGCTGGAAGGTTTCGCAAGCATTGAAAAAGAGCAATGTCGAATTTGGTCAGAAATACGTGATGGCATGCAAAAACATTTCAGCGAGCCAGTACAGACAGTATATGATAGATCCCATGCTTTGTCGCCGCACCACTGAAGTCGAAGGCGAAATCAAGGGGATGAATGGAACCACTGAATAAATCCATATTATTTTTTCTGGTCAGCGCATTTATCGCTGGCTGTGGAGTGAAGGGCGCACCTCTTCCACCACTCACCCCTCCTCCGTTGGGACGTGGGGAGCCGACCTATTCGGATACCACACGTAAGGCAAAACAAAAAGCTCGTCCCATAAATCAGGATAACGAAGAAGCTCCGGGCAACTCAGGGGGCGAGCAGTGAACCATATGCTTCCAGTGAAAATCACGAAAATGTCGGGCGCAGGAAATACTTTTGCGTTTGTCGATGGTCGTGGCGCTTCAAGTTGGAAGGATGTGGAAAAGCATCTGGGAAAATCGCGACCTGAGATTGCAAAACTTGTTTGTGACCGCGTTCTTGGTATCGCAACAGATGGATTCATTGTGATCGAAGACGCATCCGAAGGCTTTGATTTTAATTGGGATTTTTATAACTCAGATGGTTCCACTGCCGAAATGTGCGGTAATGCCGCTCGCTGTGCTGCTCGTTATTGTTATGAATATATAGGCAATAAGGAACACGCGAACATTCGTTTTAAAACTGGCGCAGGCTTAGTCACGGCGCAGATTTTGGGAAATGGTAAGATCCGCGTTAAGATGCCAGACGCTCGCGTCGTAAAAAACCCGATCGAGTTAGAAACTCGTTCAAGTGTTAAGGAAAAATTTGTCCTAGTTAATACTGGCGTTCCACATTTGGTTCAAAAAATTCATGCCTTTGTAGATTCCGTGAATCTGAAGGATCTGGCGCGAGAAATGAGAACCCATGAATCACTTAAGCCAGCTGGAGCGAATGTAACTTTCTATGCTGAAGTTGAAGCAGGTAAAGTAAGAGCGGTAACCTTTGAGCGTGGAGTTGAAGACTATACTTTGGCTTGCGGGACAGGGGCCGTGGCCGCCGCATTGGTAAGCTCGCTGGAAAATCATTTAAAAGTAATCGAAGTACAAATGCCTGGGGGAGTGATGGAAGTCCACTTCTTTGACGGCGACCCAAAACCACTTTTGGTGGGTGATGCTGTTTTTGTCGGAGACTTCCAATACAACCTTGAGGTGGTACGATGAAAAATTTCAAAGGCACATTCACGGCACTTCTGACGCCATTTAAAAACGGAAAAATTGATTACACATCTTTGGATAAGATGGTGAAGCATCAACTAGAAAACGGTGTTGATGGTTTTGTGATCAATGGTACGACTGCTGAAAGCCCCACACTAACAGAGACAGAAAAAACTGAACTGTTTAAGCATGCGCGCAAATTGGTTGGCCCAACAGTTCCTTTGATTATGGGAACGGGCTCTAATGACACAGCAAAAACCATCGAAGACTCCAAAAAAGCAGAAGCTTTGGGTGCTGATGCGATTTTGGTGGTTGTGCCTTACTACAATAAACCTCCTCAACGTGGATTGTTTGCTCACTTTAAAGCGGTTGCAGAATCCGTAAAAATTCCCACGATTTTGTACAACGTTCCAGGTAGAACTATTACTGCCCTTGCGCCCGAAACGGTTGCGGATCTTGCAAAAGTAAGGGGTGTTGTAGGAATCAAAGAGGCCTCTGGAAAAATGGATGTGGCCGAACAAATCATCAAAGCTTGCGGGAAAGAATTTATCATGCTTTCAGGGGATGATGGAACTTACGTTGATTTCTTGAACCGTGGTGGCCATGGAGTTATCTCTGTTGCCTCCCACGTTATACCTAAGCAAATGGTGCAATGGAAAAAATGGGTTCAAGAGGGCAAGCTTGCTGAAGCAAATGCCGACATCCAAAAATACATGAATCTGATTGATCTGTTGTTCGTCGAGGCAAATCCCATTCCAGTAAAAAAAGCTGTGCAGTTAATGGGCTTGGTTGATTCCGCTGAGATGCGTTTGCCATTGATGGAGCTTACTCCAGAGCACACGGAAAAGCTGAAGATGGAAATGAAAAAAGTGGGAGTGCTTGCGTGAAAAAATTAAAGATCGGACTGGTCGGCGCTAACGGTCGCATGGGCCGCGAGATTGCAGAAGTTATCAGCGCAAGCTCCAGCTGTGATGTTATCTATACCTTGGGCCGCGATAAAAAAGTCGATCACAAGATGGCTGAAAAAGTTGACGTATGGATCGACTTTTCTTCGCCGGAAGCCCTGCCAGAGGTTTTGAAAATTGCTTCTCGCCACGGAACTCCCGTTGTTTGCGGTACTACGGGATTTAGCAAAAAAGAAAAGTCACTTTTAGAAAAAACCAGCAAAGAGGTTCCTGTATTGTGGGCGTCCAATATGAGCATGGGTGTTGCGGTTTTGAATGAAGCACTGAAAGTGTTTTCATCTATCGCGAACTTTGATTATCAAATCGAAGAGTTTCATCACATCCGAAAGAAAGATAAGCCATCAGGCACAGCCATCACTCTTCAGGAAAATCTAGAAAAGGCTGTGGGCAAAAAGTGTCCTGAGCCCCTTGCTATTCGCGGTGGCGGTATTTTCGGTATTCACAAAGTTCACGCCATGAGTGACGAAGAAGTTATCACCTTTGAACACTCTGCTTTGAATCGCTCCGTTTTTGCTAAAGGAGCTGTACGAGCTGCCGAGTGGTTGGCCAAACAGAAAAAGCCAGGTCTTTATCAAATCCGCGACGTATTGTTCGGTAAATAATAATGTCCAGTGTTTTACATAATTCTCTTATTTCTGTGACTCTGGATCTAATGGGCGGCGAAGAAAAGGCCCGTGAGCTTTTGTATAAGATTTCTGAGTGCGGTGAAATTTTAAATGTTTCATCGATTTATAAACGCTATACCAGTGACGCCAAAAATGATCTGAGTGCGCGTATCGAGTTTGTCCTGCGTTTTGAAACGATGATGAGCGTTGAACAGCATTTGCATTTGGTTTTATCTTTGTGCGATGAGGGATCGTCAGGATTGGTGCAAAGAAGCCATGTCGAAATGATTCTGCTCGCCTATGATGACGTGATTTTGATGTCACCTCGCTTAACCCTTCCCTACCCTCAGCTTCATACAGATGCTCTCATTATTCGCTGTGCGGCAGAGGCATGGGGTCAATATGAGCACCCAATCTATCAAAAAACCCTCAGTGAAATTTCAAAAACCGCGAGAACCGCGCGGGATGCAGAGTTCTATAAACAGGGCAAAAGCCTTATTGATTTTTAGTCTCCGCCAACGTACAAATTTAGGGATTCTATTGTGACCTTAAATTGGAGATTTCATGAAGTTTTTCATCGATACAGCTGATATTGAAGAAATTAAACAAGCTAACCTTCGTGGTTGGGTTGATGGCGTAACTACAAATCCTTCTTTGATTGCAAAATCAGGTCGCGATTTCCACACAGTGATCAAAGAAATTTGCAAAGAGATCTCTGGCCCCGTTTCAGCTGAAGTAATCAGTTTGCAACACGAAGAAATGGTTCGCGAAGGTCGCGAGCTTGCAAAACTTGCTGACAACGTTGTTGTTAAAGTTCCGATGACTGAAGATGGCATGATCGCAGTTAAAAAATTCACTGCGGAAGGTATCAAGACTAACGTCACGTTGGTGTTCTCTCCACTTCAAGCACTTTTAGCAGCTAAAGCTGGTGCCTCCATGGTTTCTCCATTCGTAGGTCGTTTGGATGACATTGGTTCAGATGGTATGGAGATGGTTAATCAGGTTATCCAAATCTATCAAAACTATGATTTTGCTACGGAAGTTTTGGTGGCATCTGTTCGCTCACCAATGCATTTGCAGTTCGCTGCTCAAATGGGCGCAGATATCGCAACTATTCCATTCAAAGTTATGCAAGGTATGACTCATCATCCACTTACGGACAAAGGTATTAAATTGTTCATGGATGACTGGAATAAGGTTCAAAAGAAATAATGAAATCAAATCTGCTGATCGCCTTCGTATTTTCTATTTTTCTTGCTGGATGCCAAACATCCGGGGTGCTTCTTCGCGAAACACCATTGGGAGTTAGTGAAACACGCAAGGTGATCATGTCAGTCATCGGGGAAGTTCGCGAAGTCAGTGAAAACGGCCGCGAGCTTTTCTCTAAGTACTATGATCGCAAAGGCAACCCCATCCAAAGTATGGATATGGCCAAAGAACGCTATTACAGCCATCTTATTGTACTTGGTGATCGCCGCCCCTATGATATCTCGGTCGAGGTGATGGTCGAGGCTAGGGATTCTGATGGTGGTTGGGAACTTGTAGACCGTGATGATCATAAAGCCCAAGTGCTTGCCGACAAGCTTAAAAGAGCACTTAACCAAAGTCGTGACTCACGTAACGTCATTGACGACTTCCGTAGCTTCTAAATACCATAAAAGAGTAGGCAATTTGCCTAATTGATCAAGGGGAGTACGTTGCAAGGAATGCGACTTAAACGGTTGATACCGTTTGCTGTGCTAGCTGGATGCTTTGCATGGTCAAGCCATACAGGTGGTTTGAAGTACATCCCTATTTACGAAGGCCTTACAATTCGTGCTCAAAAAAGTTCTCCTCCGCACGTAGCATTCGAAGAAACAATTCGTCCAAATTCAAATTTTAGCGAGTGGGACCATTTTCAATCCATGATGCCTGTGGCATTGGGGGTTGAAAAAAAGTCTCCGGCACTATTCGCGAAAAAGGTCGTCCTCGCTGAGATGACTATTCAAAAGCAAGTTGAGACTGTGGCTACAAACGTTCGCAGTGAAGCTTCTTCAGCGGGTGTAGGTTACAGCGCTGATGATGCTTGGATGTCACAACTTTCCAATGCCCAAAGAAACCGTCTACAGGCTGCGCAAGTTCGTGATGATGTTTTAAATCACGATTGGCAGCAAGAGCCGTCATGGGCTGAATCAGCAGCAGCGGCTTTAGAAAAATCTGGTCTTATTAATTCACGCGGAGATGTTTTATCACCGAATAATAAAAAAGGCGTCGCTGTTAACGGTGTTCGTGGGGAATCTTTGGATCGCCCTTCGGTTCAACGTTCCAGTGCGTCCGATGTTAATCAAAATAGCTTCGCTTCTTCAGCAAATGGCAGCGACGGCAGCCAATCTTTTGTTGGTGGAAATAATTCTTCTGACATAACGACGGGAGTTCGCAGAATCGTCGGCCCGATCGAAATCACAGGTGGTTTGGCTGTTACAAACGAACATCATATTGAAATTCGTCGTAACGATGAGGGTGTACTTAAAGAATTGGGTCGAGTTGATCTGATGAAAGGCACTTATAATATCGATGTTGAGCAAACGACTGGAACTGTGGTTGCCCGCTTGGTGAATAAAGAAGGCAAAACTATGGGTGAAGGCAGTTTCCGTTTGAACCGCTTGGTTGCGGGAACCCAAAATTTTCTGTCGGGTCCAAAAATCAAAGTTGAACCACATCCTGATTACACTGTGGCTTTGACAGGGGCTTACAACTCAAAGGCAAATGATGCGGCTCCAGCGCAAACTCGAGTGACCTTTGTTAAAGGTGTCAGCGATGTGAAAGTAAACCGCGAAGGCATTGCCTCGATGGAAAATGTCACCCGCGGATCTTCAACCGTTATGAGAGCGGCCGCTCCAAAGCATTTAGAAACCACCAACTTGATTGTCTCCGGTAAAGAGTCTCGTTCGACACTTTACCCTGAATCTATGGTGACGGCGTTGATGGATATCATCGCACAACACAGAAATGAATCCTATGAGGGCGTTCCTTCCCTGATCTGGGGTAAGGTGATGCTGGATGGAAAGCCGGTATCTGGAATCGAAGTAACGGTTGAAACAGCTCCGGATTTGAAACCAATATATTTCAATCAGTTTATGATGCCGGACATGAACCTGACTAAGACCAGCGATAACGGTCTTTATGCTTTCGTTCAAGTTCCGACTGGATTCCACTCTTTGCTAGCGACAAGATCAGATTCGATCTTTGGTTACGTTAACGTCGTTTCTGAACAAGGCGCCGTTGCTCAGGGCGACTTGGAAGCCACAATGAAAAACGAGTCGGTTCCACTAAGAGTTTTCGATGCTTTCAGCGGCGAGCCGATTTCAGCGACGATCACGATGCAATCTTTGGCAGAGGACCTTGCTGTGCCAACGGGTGCAACGACGATTAGCCTGCCACACTTGAATCGCTTTGGTCTGACAAGAGTTCATGCTGACGGCGCAGATTACATCCCTGCCCGTTATGTATATAATGACAACGATGATTTCATCCATTTCCCGCTGGTTCGTTGGGAATGGCTAAGAGCTATTAAAGCGTTTATGAAAATTAACGAAATGCCAAAGTCTGGATTAATCGTGGGTTTCGTTCCTGATGAAGACTTTGAAGTATTCTTGGCGGCATACGATAACTTCAATCAGCAAGACATCGTGTACTTTGATATGCAAGGTCGCATCCTGCAAAACCGTAAAGGTGCAGCTGGCGGCGGATTTGTTATCTATAATGTTCCGGAAGACACTCACGAAGTGGTGGTTACTGGAACTCGCACGCAAAAGATCTATTCTCGTGTTGTTCCAGTAGATGCAAACTCGCTATCGGTTCTTAATTTTAGAGAATAGAGAACTCCGAGACTTTTTTCTTAAAGAAATCCCCGCGATCTTCAAATGACTTAAATTCATCAAGGCTTGTTCCGCCTGGGCTTAATAAGACTGTGTCCGCGGCTTTTACCTTTGAAAAAATATATCCAATAGCTTCATCCAAGCGGGCGAAACTATTTCCCTTAAGCTGGGATTTGCTTTGGGCAACAGCTCGGCACTCACCAAAAAATACGAACTCAGTGCGAGTCATCTTAGACAAAGAAGATAACTGCTCCCAGGGAAGATTTTTGTCTCTGCCACCTAAAAGCAAAAATAAAATGCCATCAGGATGAAGAGTATCGGAAGCTGCGGTTGCAGCGATCATCACACTATCAAGCGCCGTAGCCTTGCTGTCGTTAATGAAACGTACGCCCTTTACCTCGCCTAGATTTTCCAAGCGGTGGCTAAGACCTTTAAAGTTTTTCATCGCTTCAACAGCTGCGGTCGGCCACCCTGCTTCCATGGCCAGGGCTGTTGCCAGCGCCATGTTGTCTTGATTGTGTTGGCCTATTAGTTGCGCTTTTTGCAACTGATGGGCCTGAAGTTCGGTGTCTTTTTTAGAGACCACTTTGACTTGAGCCGAAGGCTTCTGAGCCTTTGAATACTCGACCAAGTCACCACCCTCAGAATTTAAAAGCATCTTATTTTTGGTCATTCCCAAGATACTCCACTTCGTTTGATAGTAGTGCTCGATGCTGTCGTATCGCTCTAAGTGATTTGAAGTGAAGTAAGTGATGGCTGAATAATCCAGGGATAGTAGTTCGCAATTCTCTAACTGATAGCTCGAAAGCTCTAATACAACCCAGTCAGCAACGGGACGCTTTTTCTCAACCACGTCCGCAGCGTAGGTCGCAAAAGGAATTCCCAAATTGCCGCCAACAAAGCCAGTTTTTGAAAAGCCCTCAAGACCCGCCTGAAGAAGAGACACTGTCGTACTTTTACCCACTGATCCGGTAACACCCATTAGTTTTTCGGTGGACAAACATGAGCAGGCCAAAGTGATTTCACTGGTGATGCGAATCCCCTGATTTTTTGCGTCTTTAATCCATGCAGATGCCAAGGGAACGCCGGGAGAGACTACAAGCGTTTGGGGTTTTCCTTCAGACATGAGTTTATTTGAATCCTTGAAGTCAGCTGAATCCAGTTTTCCGTCGAAAGTTAGAATGTTCTCCGGGCTGATTCCGCAAGCGATAAGTAAACGTTTTGCGGAGTCTCCGCTTTTACCCATACCTACGATAGCGATTGGTGTCTTCAGGTTCTTGATATATTGGCTCATCTGGCAGATAGTATTATTAGGAGGGTGTTTTGCCCACTTCTTTTTTTGCGCATCCAAAGTCTGATTTTAAATCAGCGCAATATACAGCAATCATCAGCGATCTGCATCTAACTGAAGCAGAGCCGGTGAACTTGCGTTTTCCATTATGGAAAAAATTTAAGACTCGTCAGTTCTTCTATGATGATGTTTTTGAAACCTTTCTCAGACATATCGAACAGCGTGCGCAGGGAGCTCCTGTTGAGCTGATTTTGAATGGCGACATTTTCGATTTTGACAGCGTGATGAATTTGCCAGAGGAACCAGTGTTTCGCATCAGCTGGCTTGAGAAGCATCGCGGTCTTTATCCGCGCGCGGAAAGATCTCGCCATAAAATCGAAGTGATTCTGCGCGATCACATGCCATTTGTCAGATCTTTGAAAGAGTTTATTCTTCGCGGAAATCGCGCGGTGTTTGTCATCGGAAATCATGATTTGGAACTTCACTTTTTGGAAGTTCAACATGAGATCATGAGGCATTTGAATTTGCCTGAAGATAAGCGCGAAGAAGTCCGCTTTGTCGAATGGTTCTATATCAGCAATCAGGACACTTTGATTGAACATGGTAATCAGTACGACCCGTACTGTATGTGCGAAGATCCGGTGAATCCGTTTGTTCGTGGTTACAACTATGTGGCGCTAAAACTTCCATTCGGAAATTTGGCTTGTCGTTATATTTCCAATGGTATGGGGTTCTTTAATCCCCATGTCGACACGAACTATATTATGACTCTGAAAGAGTACATTTTGTTCTTTTTCAAATATATCTGGAGAGCACAACCGGGCTTAGTATTCACTTGGTTCTGGGGATCGCTTGCGACTCTGGTGCATTCTTTCTTTGACCGTCTTTCAGCGCCGATACGCAATCCATTAAAGATTGAGGACCGTATCGAGATTATTGCTGAAAAATCCAATGCAGAACCGCGTATGGTTCGAGAAATGAAGGAACTTTTTGTCGCACCTGCTGCAAGTGAGCCGATGCTTCTGGCTCGAGAGCTTTGGCTTGATCGCGCCTTTATTGTGTTCATTGCGTTCTTTTTGATCTTTGAATTGATGGTTTTTGTTCGCTCGGTTTATGAAATTTCATTTTTTTGGGCATTTATCCCTCTGTTTTTGCTGTTGCCGTTCTTTTTGTTCTACAGCAAATCGGTCACATCCTTGGTTTCCAGTTACAAAGAACCGGATGATCGGGTTTTGGCTATGGCGAGTGCCATCACTAAGGTGAAACGAATTGTTTACGGGCATACGCACCACACAAGACATGAAATTATCGGTTCCGTGGAACACCTAAACAGTGGATGCTGGTCTCCGGCATTCCTGGATGTTGAGTGTACAAAACCGATCGATCAAAAAACCTTTGTTTGGATCTCTCCAGGAGAACATAATTCTCGTCAGGCAGAGCTTTGTAAGTTTGTGGATGGAACCTCTGAAGTAATGACAGGTAATCGCGGCGCTTAACCGCTCAGCATTATTGCGCCGCAAAAAAGATTTCCCATTGTCAATTATAGGTCCCTTATGCAAACCTTTTACTGTTCAATTTTTAACTAAGGATGGAGAGTCATCATGGCAGAAGTACTTGTTGTAACTAGCAAAGTGAAAAAACTTATCAAAGAAAAAGGTGGCATGAACACTTCCGCTGAAACTATCGACGTTCTCAGCAAAGCTATCGAGCAACTTTGCCTTAAAGGCGTAGAGTCTGCAAAAGCAGACGGCCGTAAAACAGTTATGGCTCGCGATATCGTTATCGATCACCTTTAATTTTTAATTAAAGATGATACGAAGAAAACCCACAGCGAAAACTGTGGGTTTTTTATTTTCTAAAGCATCTTCTGAAGATCTTCCCAGGAAATGATTTTCACGCCCAGGGTTTGTGCTTTATCGACCTTAGAGCCCGGGTCATCCCCGACGACAAGATAGCTGAGCTTTGAAGAAACTGAGCTTAGAATCTTACCCCCATTTTTTTCAATCACATCTTTGGCATCATCACGTTTCACCGGCAAAGTTCCAGTGATAAGAAAGCTCATTCCCGAAAGTGCACCTTCGGTGGCGCGCACGGGGTTTGTGATTTCCACACCAAGCTTAAGCATTTCGTGAACTTCTTTGACGAGCTTTTTGTTAGACGTCCATTCGCGAATAGAAGTTGCAACCTTGGGCCCGATTTCTGGCACTTGCAACAGCTCTTCTTCGGAGGCGTTTAAGAAGTTTTCAATATTAACAAAGTGGTCAGCAAGCAGCTTGGCCGTTTGTTCGCCGACGAAACGAATTCCCAAACCAAAAATGAATCTGGCAAGCGTTGGCTTTTTGCTGTTCTCAATGCTTGTAATAATATTTTCTGCGGACTTGTCTCCTTGGCGTTCCAAAGAAAGGATGTCTTCTTTCGTCAGGCGGTAAAAATCGGAGAACGAAGTCAGCATTTTATTATCAACTAATGTCTCAATCAGGCGATCGCCAATTTTATCCAAATTCATCGCACGACGTCCGACGAAGTGTTTTAGCGACTCTTTGATCATCGCGATACAAAGTGGGTTCGTGCAGCGGGTAACGACTTCGCCTTCAGCTTTGTGAACGGGAGATCCGCAGGCGGGGCACTTTTCTGGCATTAAGAATGGCTTACTATTTTTTGGGCGCTTTTCCAGAACCACGGCCACTACTTCCGGAATCACATCGCCAGCGCGTTGAATGATGACCGTATCACCGATGCGAACATCTTTGCGATCAATCTCATCTTGATTGTGAAGAGTGGAATTTGTAACGGTAACGCCACCCACTTTAACGGGAGTCATGATTGCAACCGGAGTCAGGGCTCCTGTGCGACCGACCTGGATGTGAATATTTTCAATCACGGTTGTTGCTTGTTCAGGTTTAAACTTGGCAGCCGTTGCCCAGCGCGGACTTCTTGCGACCAGGCCTAAATCGTCTTGAAGGCGCAATGAATTCACTTTGATCACGATACCATCAATATCAAATGGTAAAGATGAACGAACTTTTTCAATATGGTGATAGTAATCAACTACCTCTTGCGGTCCTTTACACAAGCGAACCAGATCCGGGTTTGATTTTATCGCCGTCGGAATTCCGTGGTCAGCAAAATATTCTTGAATGCCTTCTTGGGTTTCAAATGTTTTACCCTCAACCATACCCAGAGCATAGCCAAAGAACTTAAGCGGTCGAGCCGCAGCAACTTTAGAATCTAATTGGCGCATAGATCCTGCGGCGGCATTTCGAGGGTTGGCAAATGTTGGTTGTCCACTTTCCTGCTGAGTCTCATTCAGTTCAGCGAAATCTTTTTTGAAAATTAGAACTTCGCCACGAACTTCGAAAACTTCGGGAGCATTCTTAATTTTTAGCGGAATGCTTTTGATCGTTTTTACATTTTCGGTCACGTCCTCGCCAATAGTTCCATCACCACGGGTCAGGGCGCGAACCAGTTGACCGTTCTCATAGATTATTTCCATTGAAAGGCCGTCAAACTTAAGTTCGCAAAAATACTCCACCTCTTTGTCGGAACTCAGAAACTTTTTGATGCGTTCATCGAATTCAAAGATGTCTTCCGGTGAATAACTATTGGCAAGAGACAACATCGGCAGGCGATGTGTTGCCTTGGTGAAGCTTTCTAAAACCTTTCCACCCACGCGCTGGCTTGGGGAATCTGACAGGTCCAATCCCTTTTCAGACTTTTCTATCTTTAAAAGCTCATCAAATAGCTGATCATACTCATAGTCGGTGATCGCCGGGCGATCCATGACGTAATAGTTGTGGTCGTGTTCAGCAATGATCTTTTTAAGCTCTTCGTGGCGTTTCTTAGACATACGGAGGACATTATCACGAGCACTTAAACTGAATCACGCAATTGCGTGCGCCCGCGCAGCGCTCCAAGGTCCAGCGGCTGATTCGCTTGATGACTGACACGCGAATTTTGAATATTCTCATCGCTGGAATTGCTCCCAAGGAGATCGTCAGGATGGATAAAAAAGCTGTCGAACACATCGCCAAGCTGGCTCGATTACAAATCACTGATGCTGAGGCTGTCGAATTCAGCGCGCAGATGGAAAAAATCCTCCAGAATTTTCAGAAAATTGAGAATATCAATACTCAGGGCGTGGAACCTATGGTGACGCCGACGGAAATCGAATCTTTTTGGCGCGAAGATCAGGTTGTTCAAAACTACAAACCTGAAGACATGGTGGCAAACGCACCCGATCGGGCAGGAAATCTGTTTAAAGTCCCACCTGTGGTATAGGAGTTAAGAGTGGATTTAACTTTTGCCTCGTTAAGCGAGATCTCTGACGCTGTAAAATCAAAAAAAGTTAGTGCGAAAGAAGTGGCCGCACATTTTCAAAAAAGAATCGAGTCACTTGATTCAAAATTGAACGCGTTTACTTCGCATAATCCGAATGCTCTTAAAGATGCCGAAAATACGGATTCAAGGATTGCAAAGGGCGAAGACGTGGGTCTGCTTGCCGGCGTGCCTTTTGGCATTAAAGAAATGCTTTGTACCAAGGGTTTAAAAACTACAGCGGGCTCAAAGATTTTAAGTAACTTTGTTCCACCTTATGACTCGACTGTGGTTGCGCGTCTAAAAAAACAAGGCGTTACGGTCATGGGAAAATTGAATCAAGATGAATTCGCAATGGGTTCTTCGAATGAAACATCGTTTTATGGCGCCGTTAAAAATCCATGGGATGTTAATCGTGTCCCCGGTGGATCTTCAGGTGGATCCGCCGCAGCTCAAGCGGCGCGTTTAGTTGCGGGGACCATTGGAACTGATACAGGTGGATCCATTCGTCAGCCAGCAAGCTTCTGTGGAATAGTGGGCGTAAAACCCACGTATGGCCGTGTCAGTCGTTACGGAATTATTGCATTTGCTTCTTCGCTGGATCAAGCCGGTCCCATGGTAAGCTCGGTTAAAGATGCGGCTCTGACTATGGAAGTAATTTCTGGTCACGATCCTATGGACTCAACTTCATCTCAAAAAGCAGTTCCTTCTTGGTCAAAGAACCTTTCCACTGATGTGAAAGGTTTAAAGATCGGCGTGATCAAAGAATACATGAAGGGCGGCTTAGACGTCGACACGGAAAAAACTTTCAGTGAATCCTTGAAGACTTTAAAAAGTATGGGTGCAGAGATTGTTGAAGTTTCTGTGTCGATGTCAGAATTTGCTGTGCCTATTTACTATCTGGTCGCAACAAGTGAAGCGTCATCAAATTTAGCTCGCTATGATGGAATTCGTTATGGCTACCGCGCAGAGTTTCCAAGCCTAGCGGGCGTAGAGCTGGAAGATTTTTACGCAAAAACTCGCGGTGAAGGATTTGGCCAAGAAGTAAAACGCAGAATTATGTTGGGTACTTATTGTCTTTCAAGCGGTTATTACGATGCCTACTATACCAAGGCTGGCCAAGTTCGTCGTATGTTGACTGAACAGTATCTGGCGGCATTTAGAAATTGCGATGTGATTTTAAGTCCGGTCACAACATCACCAGCCTTTAAAATCGGTGAATTGGTATCAGATCCATTGGCGATGTACATGAATGACATCTTCACTACGTCCACGAACTTAGCGGGTCTGCCTGGTATGAGTGTTCCTTTTGGAGCATCCAGCACGGGCTTGCCTATTGGTGTCCAAGTCACGGCCAATCACTTTGACGAGCAACGCATGCTGAATGTCGCAGCGGCCTTGGAATCAGTTTCTCCGGTGAAAGGAAAAAAACCCCATGTCATATAGAGGTTATGAACCTGTCATCGGTATTGAAATTCACGTGCAGCTGCAAACGCTCAGTAAGATGTTTTGCGCGGATGCAACGAACTTTGATGCGGCCGATAATGAAAATGTGTCTCCGGTAAGCGCAGGTATGCCGGGAACATTGCCGGTCGTAAATAAACGCGCTATTGAATTCGGCATTAAAACTGGATTGGCATTGGGCTGTGAAATCAGAAGAAAATCTGTCTTTGCGAGAAAGAACTATTTTTATCCAGACATGCCTAAAGGTTATCAGATTTCTCAGTATGACCAGCCGATCTGTGAGAATGGAAAAATCACATTTAGAGTAAATGGTGTGGATAAAACTGTGAATATCTCTCGAGCGCATTTGGAAGAAGATGCAGGAAAATCAAATCACAGTGGTGCGCACACGCTTATTAATTTAAATCGTGCCGGAATTCCACTTTTGGAAGTTGTGACGGGTCCTGATTTGCGTTCTCCGGCGGAGGCTGCGGAATACGGTCGTACTATTCGTCAAATTGTTCGCTACCTTGATGTCTGTGACGGAAACCTTGAGGAGGGATCGCTACGCTGTGATTGCAATGTCTCCGTTCGAAAAACTGGTCAAGAGCAATTTGGAACGAAAGTAGAAATCAAGAACGTCAACTCATTCCGCTTTGTTGAAAAAGCGATCGAGTACGAGATTGAAAGACAGATCGATGAGCTTGAGCGCGGAGGAAAAATCATTCAGGAAACCCGATTGTGGGATCCTGATAAGAATCGCACTTTTTCGATGCGTTCAAAAGAAGATGCTCAAGACTATCGTTATTTCCCGGATCCAGATTTGCTGCCACTGATTGTAACAGATCAGTGGATTGAGCAAATTCGTAAGGAACTTCCAGAGCTGCCAATTGCCAGAGCTAAAAGATTTCATGACGAACACGGTCTTCCGGAATCCGATGCGCACGTTCTGACGATTGAAAAATCAGTGGCGGATTATTACGAAGCCACGGCCCAGGTATCTAAAAATCATAAAGCCTCGGCGAACTGGATTATGTCAGAGCTGATGCGTGAGTTAAATACGGCAAATATGGATATCGATAGATCACCGATTAAACCCGCGCAATTAGGAAAAATGATTGCGATGATCGACACAGGTACAATTTCGGGAAAAATGGCAAAAAACGTTTTCCAAGAAATGTGGGATTCAGGTAAAGAGCCAGATGTTATTGTAAAAGAAAAAGGACTTGTGCAAATCACTGATACGTCGGCGATTGAAAAAATCATCGATGAAGTTTTGACGAATAATGCTCAAGCGGTCGAAGACCATAAGTCAGGCAAAAAGAAAAATCTTTTTGGATTCTTTGTGGGAGCGGTTATGAAAGCTTCCAAAGGCCAAGCCAGCCCCGATCTGGTAAATAAGATTCTGCAGGAGAAACTTAAGTAATATGAAAGTCGCAGCACTTGATTTAGGGACGAATACCTTTTTATGTCTGATCGCCGAAGGTGATAAGAACGGAATTACCAAGGTTCATAAAGACCTGGTTGAAGTCGTGCGCCTGGGACAAGACGTAGATAAAACCGGAGAGCTTCATCCAGAAGCTTTGATTCGCGCTAAAAAATGTCTGACTGAATTTAAAAAAGAAATCGATAAGCATAACGTTGATAAAATTCTTGCGATGGCGACGTCAGCAGCACGTGATGCCAGAAATGGTCAGGATCTTTTTAATATCGGGAAAGAATTGGGCATTCCTATTGAAGTTATTCCCGGCGAAGACGAAGCGCGTATCAGCTATCAGGGTGCAACTGGTGGAGTGATCGATCCGACTAAGACCAATCTGGTGATTGACGTAGGTGGTGGTTCGACCGAGTTCATTGTTGGTCACGGCGAAAAGATCCTATTCGGTGAAAGTCTTAACATGGGTGGCGTTCGTTTGACGGAAAGATTTGTTACACAACAACCTGTTCCCCAAAATGAACAAGCGAAACTTAATGTATATATAGATGAACAGCTTCAAAAAATTCTGCCGGAACTTCGCAAGAACAAACTGGATCAGATTCTTGCTGTTGCAGGCACCCCGACTTCAATCGTGGCGATTGAGGTGGGCGGTTTCGATGAAAAGAAAGTTGATAACTATTTCGTGACCAAAGAAAGACTTGAGTACTGGGTGAATGTCTTTGCCCAAACTTCAGTCGAGGAAAAGCGAAGCAAGTACCAACTAGGAGGTCGTGCCGATATTATTTTTGCTGGAGCCTCCATCTTATTGAATACAGTCAAAGCTTTGGGCATGGCTGGTATGGTTGTTTCTACTAAAGGGGTTAGATATGGCGTCGCTCTTGAGATGCTTCGTTCTGGGGATCATTCTTAGTTTTGCGGTAACATCTGGAGCAGCAGATAAGTTTCCGACTAAATCAATTAAAGTGGGTAACAAAACGTTAACTGTTGAGGTTGCAACAACATCGAAGCAGCAAGAGCAAGGTTTGATGTTTCGCACACACCTTGGAGAAGATGAAGGCATGCTCTTTGTTTTCTCCAATGAAGAAACCAGATTCTTTTGGATGAAGGACACGATGATTGATCTTTCTATTGGATATTTTAATAAGGATGGAAAACTAATCGACGTCCAGGAAATGAAGTCTGGCAAAGGTCTAGCAGACACGTCTCTTCCATCCTATGCCAGCGCACAACCCGCAAAGTACGCTCTGGAGATGAATAAGGGCTGGTTTGACAAAAATAAAATTAAGCTTGGAACAAAGTTAAAAATCAATCCATAGTCTAGGCTAAGCATAAATAATTGCCAGCCTTCTATACTTGGCTTTAGATTGATATTAACGGTTTACTGAAACAGTATGTTTCGTAGCATCACTCAAGGACGAAAAATGATGAAAAAACTCGTTGTACTACTAGCGTGTTTCGGTTTGGTTGCAAATCTTAGTGCCTGCAGCCTTTTTAGTAAGGATTCTAAATCTGGTGAAGAAGTCACTTCTGACTTTGATTCAGCTGATTTGGAAAAACTTGAAGGCGAAGACGCTCTTCAAGCAGAAGGTGGCGCAGCTCCAGCAGCATCCGACCAACTTCCAGAAGATGCACTTGGCGAAACTCACACTGACACTGCGGCAGCGGCTCCAACTGATATGCCAGCTGAAGCTCCAGCAGAACCAACTGTAGCCGATCTTCCAGCAGATCCGTTTGCTCCACAACCAGATGCAGCCGCTCCAACAGACACAGCATCTTCGTCTGTACCAGAGCCAACAACTCCAGATATGCCATCACCAATGTCGGATTCTTCAAGCACGGCTTCGACTACTTATGTAGATCAAAGCTCTGAGCCTGCAGCTCCGAAAGTTTCTAAACCACTTCAAAAAGTTGCAACAGCACCTTGGCAAGTTGGTAAAGTTTGGTACAACACGGTTTATTTTGCGCGCCCAGGTGACTCTTTGAAGAGCATCAGCACAATGATCTATGGCAACAGCAAAAAAGTTGGCGAACTTAAAAAAGGAAATCCAACGATTGCTTCTCGTGGCGTAAAACCAGGTGACAAAGTTTATTACAACTCTCCTCACCGCGCTGACGACTCTGGCCGTTTGATTACTTATTACGAAGACAACGGCATCCAACCAGAAGTTTACACGGCCCAAGAAGGCGATGATCTTAAGAAAATCTCCAAAGAACTTTTGGGTTATAAAGATGCATGGAAAGAAGTTTGGGCAAGCAACTCTGTTGAATCAAAAACAAGTTTGCCTGCAGGAACTCAATTGCAATACTGGAAAGGTGGCCAAGTGGCTGCCGCAGCTCCGGCTGAACAGCATCAAGAGGTAGCAGGAACTCAAGCTCCTCCTCCGATGCCGGAAGCACCAGCAATGCCAGAGGCTCCGCCGATGCCAGAAGCTCCTCCACAACAGGCAGCTGCTGATATTCCGCCTCCACCAGATATGCAACCTCCAGCTGATCAGATGGCACCTCCACCTCCTCCGCCACCTGAAATGGCGCAAAATATGGCGCCGCCCCCACCGCCGCCTCCAATGCCGGTTATGAATCAACCGCACCAGGAAGCAGCTCCAGGTGGTATGGATAACGACACGACTATGGCTTTGGGTGTAGTTGGTTTGGCAGCAGCAGGTCTTGCAATCTTGATCGTGATGAGAAAGAAACGCAGACAACGTGAACTTGAACAACAGTCAATGGACAATACTCACGTAGGAACGTAGTAAAATCGGAGATTCGAAATCTGAAAAAGAAAAAGCCCACTTTATCAGTGGGCTTTTTTATTTTAAACCTACAACGAGCTACTTTGTGATAACCTATCCGACCTTTTTAAAGATCGAATCAATCACTGAGCGAGATTCACTGCGACCGTTCTCAACGAAATAAATCAAATCATCAACGATTTGAACGTCTCTGTTGTTCACGGGCATGAACTTCACTCCGCACCCATTTGAATTTGCCCAAATTATATGAGCGGCAACCTTGCGCTCTCGTCCTGCAACGACAAATATAAGGTGCAACTTTTCATTGGCGCGCACTTGGCCACCTGTAAACTCTAAGAAGGCTCCCGAGATGCTGATATTCTTAAGCGTGCCTTTAGTTTCCTCACGCGCATAATTACGCTTGAAAGAAACCTCTAGGTTTAGAGGGGTTCTTGGTGCCGGAACCTTTGCAGTGTCCTCCACATTAACTCCTTGGAATTGCTTAAAGTAGCTAGATAACTTTTCGGAATTGCGGGCGAAAAATTAAGAGTCTTGCGCTAAAAATACTTATTATTATGGTTACAGATAGGGAACGGAAACGCCTCATAATGAGACTAAGTGTTTGAAATGACGAAGCTTTGATCGAACTCGTAAACTTTCGGTTGGAGCCGGCTTTCGGGTCGCTAAAAAGTGAGCCGTATCCAAATAGGACTCCAAAGACATCCTTTTTCCCATTGACAAGATATCACCATTTCAAGGACAGTGGGGAAAAGCACACGATACCAGGTCCAGTCGGACTATCTCTAATATAGTATTTCCCTTTTCTCTCTTTATTTAAATTCCACAAGGAGTATTTGTTTGTCCGAACCAAAAGATTCATCAGGCGTTGAAGTCGTTAAAAAACGTACTCGCACCACGAAGTCTGCAGAAGCAGCTCCAGTAGAGTCTGCACCAGAAGTTGCTGCCGCGCCGGTCGCAGCAGAACCTCCTCCCCAGGCACCCGCTGCACCAGCTCCAGCTGAAGCCTCCGCAGCCGGTTCTTCAGAACCCGCTCCACAGCAACAACAACAAAGACAAGATCGTCCCCAACAACACCAACGTCGTGACTTCCGCCCCAACAATAGAGACAACCGCGATCGCGGTGACCGTAACGACCGTGGTGATAGAAATGACAGAAACGATCGTAACGACAGAGACCGTGGCCCACGCCACAGCAATGGCCCTCGTCGTGACTTCCACCGCGGAAGAAATGAAGACCACCAACCAGGTGGCGATGATCAAAACGCAACTCAACAACAGCCTGATGTAGATTTGGCAGATATCCAACTGACTGACGAGGAGAAATCTTGGTTATCGTCTAAGGATTTGAAATCCAAAAACATCACTCAGCTGACTGAGCTTGCTACAAAACTTAAAATCGAAAATGCTGCCGGCCTTCGCCGTCAGGATATGATTTTCGAAATCTTGAAACGTGCAGCTAAACTTGGTCAGGACATTTACGGTTCTGGTGTTCTTGAAATCTTGCCAGATGGTTATGGTTTCTTGCGTTCTCCAGACTATAACTATCTTCCAGGTCCGGATGATATCTACGTTTCTCCTTCTCAAATCCGTCGCTTCGGCTTGAGAACTGGTGACACTGTTACGGGGACGGTTCGTCCACCTAAAGAGGGTGAACGTTACTTCGCACTTTTGAAAGTTGATTCTCTAAACTTCGAGACAACTGAAAAAGGTAAAGACAAAATCCTATTCGACAACTTGACGCCGCTTTACCCAAATCAGCGTTTAAAACTTGAACACAATCCGGGCGACTACACGACTCGCGTTGTAGACTTGATGGCGCCACTTGGAAAAGGTCAACGTGCATTGATCGTTGCTCCTCCAAGAACAGGTAAAACAGTTCTAATGCAACAAATCGCCAACGCGATTACTGCAAATCACCCGGAAGTGAAGTTGATCGTTCTATTGATCGATGAACGTCCGGAAGAGGTGACTGACATGCAACGTACCGTTAAAGGTGAAGTTGTATCGTCAACGTTCGATGAACCACCAACTCGTCACGTTCAAGTTGCAGAGATGGTTATCGAAAAAGCAAAACGTTTGGTTGAGCACAAGCACGACGTAGTTATCTTGCTTGATTCCATCACTCGTTTGGCCCGCGCATACAACACAGTTGTTCCGCCGTCAGGAAAAATCTTGTCAGGTGGTGTGGACTCCAACGCCCTTCACAAGCCAAAACGTTTCTTCGGTGCCGCTCGTAATATCGAAGAAGGTGGATCTTTGACAATCATCGCAACAGCGTTGATCGACACAGGTTCTCGTATGGATGAAGTTATCTTCGAGGAATTTAAAGGTACTGGTAATGCTGAGATCCACTTGGATCGTAAGCTTATGGAAAAACGTA
Source organism: Bdellovibrio sp. ZAP7 (assembly GCF_006874645.1). Classification (NCBI taxonomy): domain Bacteria; kingdom Pseudomonadati; phylum Bdellovibrionota; class Bdellovibrionia; order Bdellovibrionales; family Pseudobdellovibrionaceae; genus Bdellovibrio; species Bdellovibrio sp. ZAP7. Next base: position 61,559 of record NZ_CP030082.1, read on the forward strand.
TCTTCCCTTGTATGGACATCAACAAATCAGGTACTCGTAAAGAGGACTTGTTGATTGATAAAGCAGACTTGAACCGCCTGTGGATCCTAAGAAAAGTATTGGCGCCAATGAACGTTGTCGATGCGATGGACTTCTTGTTGGATAAAGTAGGCAACACGAAATCTAACGCTGACTTCTTGAAAGCGATGTCAGGAAACGGATAAATCCAGGCGAGAATGGAAAATTGAAAATAGATTTATAAGGGAGTCGCTAGACTCCCTTTTTCTTTTTCTATTTTTGGCTGTAGCCATGCAAAGTGCTGAGTTTCTTTTTTAAATGGTCAGTCTCACAGCCACCGTACAAAGTGCCATTGATAATACCTTCAAATGGATAGATAAAATCCGACATACCGTCACTGCCGGCCTTTGTCGTATCAATCACCATGGTGTTGTTAACTCCCACCACGGAAATTTGAATCTTGCCGCCTTTATCAAAGATGACTTGTGCAACACCCGCTTGATCTTCTTCGCCGGGGCTGCTGTGAACAACCTGATTGGTGTCGGAATCATAAGTCAGATTAATGAAGGGCTCCGTAAAAAAGCAGTAGATCTTTTCGGCTTTCGCCGCTTGCGTAGCCAACAAAATTGCGAAAACAGGCAATAAACGTTTCATAAATTCCTCTTTGATTCGGGGAATATCTGTGAGGTGGCAGAAAATCACAAGTTTCAATCAGGCAACGGTGGTGGTGCAAATCAGGTCTGGTTTTAAAGCCAAAAGGGGTCCTATTGGGAATTGACTGGTGGGCCCTGATAATTTGACTAAGATGCTGATATTATGAGATATTTTATAAACTATTTGTGGTAAATTAAGGTCTTTCGGGTGCTAAAAAAAGCAGCGATTAATGCTCGACAGCGGGTAACCCCTGTGTTACATCCTTACAGCTTAAGACCCACAGGTTAAATTATTTAAAAGGAATCAGGTCATGAAACAAAACCTTCATCCAAAAGTTAATACTGTAGTTTTCAAGGATATCTCTTGTGACTTCAGTTTCTTGGGAACTTCTACTCTTCACTCTAACGAAAAAGTTACGTGGGAAGACGGTAAAGAGTACCCTCTAGTTAAAGTTGAGATCTCTTCAGCATCTCACCCATTCTTCACTGGTAAACAGCGTGTAATGGATACTGAAGGTCGTATCGATCGTTTCAAAAAACGTTACGGCAAAAAGTAAATTGCAGACCTCCATCAGGAGGACTCTCTTATGTGAAATGCGGTTCTTAACTCGAACCGCATTTTCATTTCTGAATACCAACTCGATCTTGCAGCTGACCTAGGAGCAATCCCCATGTTCTCGAAATTGGAAGAAGTTGAATCACGTTACGAAGAAGTGAATATGTCACTTCAGCGTCCTGACATTGCTTCAAACCAAACTCAGTACCGCGCTCTCATGAAAGAGCTAGGGAACTTGGAAAAGATTGTGGTCCCATTCCGCGATTACAAGAAAAAGACTGAGAACTTGAAAGCCAGCAAAGAACTTTTGACGGCCGAGCAAGATCCAGAAATGCGCGAGTTGATCCGTGAAGAAGTAAAAGAGCTTGAAGCAGCCCTTCCCATACTTGAAGCAGAGTTAAAAATCGCCCTAATTCCTAAAGATCCAAACGACGACAAGAATATCATTCTTGAGATCCGGGCGGGTGCGGGTGGTGACGAAGCTTCATTGTTCGCCGAAGAAATGTTCCGTGGCTACACTCACTATGCTTCTTCTCAAGGCTGGAAAGTTGAAGTCATTTCTTTCTCCGAAGGTAACGTCGGGGGAGCAAAAGAGATCATCGCTTCTGTGTCTGGGGATTCCGTATTTAGCAAATTGAAATTCGAATCTGGTGTTCACCGTGTTCAGCGTGTTCCTGCTACTGAGGCTGCGGGTCGTATTCATACGTCCACCGTAACAGTTGCGGTGATCCCTGAAGTTGAAATCAAAGAAGTGAATATCCCAATGTCTGACGTACGCATCGAAACAATGCGTTCTCAAGGTTCGGGCGGTCAGTCTGTGAATAGAACTGAGTCAGCAGTGCGCGTTGTGCATTTGCCAACGGGCCTTGATGTAAAGTGCCAAGAGGGTAAATCTCAATCTGCCAACCGTGAGCGTGCATTCCAAATCCTTTACGCTAAACTTCAACAAATTGAAGACGAAAAAGCACGTAAAGAAGCTTCTGATGTTCGTTTGGACCAAATCGGTACTGGCGATCGTTCCGAACGTATCCGTACTTATAACTTCCCTCAGACACGTATCACTGATCACCGTATCGGTCTTACCATCCATCAGCTGGATCAAGTCATGAGCGGATCTTTTGGGTTGCTGATTGACCCACTCATTGCTAACTTCCAAGCAGAGGCTCTTAAAAAACAGACCTCTGCTTAGGGCTAATGAAACTCAAAGAAGTACTCGATAAGACCACCGCTTTTTTCAAAGATAAAAAACTAGAGACGCCTCGCCTCGATGCGGAGCTTTTATTCGCCCATAGTCTAAAGCTTGAGCGTATTCAGCTTTACTTAAAGTTCGACCAGCCTCTTTCCGAAGCCGAACTTGCAGGTCTGCGAGAATTGGTTCGCCGTCGTGGCCAGGGTGAACCCGTCGCATATATCCTGGGTTACCGTGATTTCTATAAATCCCGTTTTGAAGTTTCCCCCGCAACTTTGATCCCTCGTCCAGAAACTGAACAAATAGTTGAAGAAGCTTTGGCGTGGGCCAAAGATAAAGATCAAGCTTACACCCTTTTGGATCTGGGAACCGGCACAGGTTGTTTGGGACTTAGCATTCTTAAAGAGCTTCCAAATGCCAAATTGGTTTCCGTTGATGTGTCGGCTGATGCTATTGCGGTTGCAAAACGTAACGCTCAGTCCTTGGGTTTGGCTGATCGGGTGGAGTTTGTTAATGGCGATGCATCCAATGTCGATCTTGTAATGGCATCTTGCAGGAACTTCATGGGACAGAACACGCTAGACATATTAGTCTCTAATCCTCCCTATATTGCGAACGATGATCCCGCGGTGCAGGAGAACGTAAGAAAGTTTGAACCATCTACTGCACTATTCGCAGAAGACAATGGATTAGCACTTTTGAAATCGTGGTCCAAGGCGTATGCTCCTTACTTGTCATCAGAGTCCGTGATGATGATGGAAATGGGCATGAGCCAAGGCTCTGCAATGCAGAGTTATTATTCTGATTTAAATATTTTTAAAAACGTGCGCGTACTGAAAGATCTTTCAGGGCTTGATAGAGTTATCGCAGGAGTGAAGCATGGATAAAATGGTTGTGATGGGCAATGGCCCACTTAAAGGTACAGTGGCAGCAAGCGGCGCAAAAAATGCGGCACTTCCGATTTTGTTTTCCACGTTGCTGGCTGAAGGCAATCACGTTTTCACAAACATGCCTAAACTAAAAGACATCGAATCAACTTCTGAATTGTTGAATAGCCTTGGTTGCGCAACAAAATGGGTTGGTGACGAATTCCATGTGACTGTCAGCAAACCAGAATCTTTCGAAGCCTCTTACGACCTGGTTCGTAAAATGCGCGCAAGCTTCCTATGCATGGGCCCCATGCTTGCGAAATACGGTGAAGCCGTAGTTTCTCAGCCGGGTGGTTGTGCCATTGGCTCCCGTCCTATCGATTTACACTTGGATGGTTTCAAAGCTTTGGGTGCAACTATCACTCAAAAAGAAGGTTACGTTCACGCAGCTTCTCCAAAACTTCAGGGTGCAACTTTCTTGTTTGAAACTGTGACAGTGGGTGGAACAGAGAACGTGATGATGGCAGCCACTCTTGCAAAAGGTGTGACTATTCTTGAAAACGCAGCGAAAGAACCAGAAATCGTAGACCTTGCTGAGTACCTAAATAAAATGGGTGCGAAAATCACGGGTCACGGTACTTCAGTTATCCGCATCGAAGGTGTTGATAAATTGCATCCAGCAAAACACGCGATCATGCCAGATCGTATCGAAGCAGGAACTTTGTTGATCGCTGGTGCTATCACAAAAGGCCAAGTAACAGTTACTAATTGCGTACCTGCACACTTGGAAGCTTTGATTTTGAAAATGCGTGAATCAGGTTTCAAAATCGAAACAACAAAAGACACAATGACCGTATTCCCTGCTGATAAATGGGAAGCAGTGGATGTTACAACGGCTCCGCACCCATTGTTCCCCACAGATCTTCAAGCGCAATTCATGGCCTTGATGACTGTTGCTAACGGAACAAGCGTGATTACGGAAACAGTTTTCGAAAACCGCTTCATGCACGTAACCGAGCTTTGCCGCCTAGGATCTGACATCACTCCAAAAACCAGAGTAGCCGTCATCCGCGGAAACCCAGGTCAACTTACTGGCGCTCCAGTAATGGCAACCGACCTACGCGCCTCAGCCTCCCTAGTACTAGCGGGCCTAGTAGCAAGCGGCGAAACAGTAGTAAGCCGCATCTATCACTTGGACCGCGGCTACGAAAAACTAGAAGATAAGCTTTCAAGCTTAGGCGCAAAAATCCGCCGCCAGGAATAGCCCTACAAAAAAATCGGAAAACAAAAAAGGCAGGACCAAAAAATCCTGCCTTTTTTTATCGGGTTTGAGCCCCGTCTCCCGCTCAATACTTTAATAAGATAAATTCATATGAAAAGCATAAGCTAGATCGTGATCAGTGAGAGTATCGTATTCAGTCTGCTTAGGGTTGATCATGGGAGTGTAACAAGAAATCTCCTGAATAACTTCTCCAGCGGACCTATTGTCATACCAAAATCGAACGCCAGTAAATTTGGGCAGCAATCGAAAATCAGCTTTCTTCTCAATCACCGAGTAAGAACTCTTTAATTCTGTCTTAATATTTTCTTTGCGACGAACCGTTATTGAACAAAACGGAACATTCTTCACCGCCAACAAAGAAGTCATATGCCCTTCTTGAAAATAAAAAGTCCCAGCAGCTCCCGTATCAACCAGCTTCTGCAAAGCCACACCACTGTGCTCACAAAAATGCCCAAATAAAACACGGCCTCGATTTTCAAATATCAGCCGCTCATTTCGTTTATTTTCAATTCTAGAACCAATGTCGTAGTCCGGAAACTTAAACTTAGAAATAATTTTCTCAGAAGCGTCTGACCGACCTCTCCGCTCATGCACATGCCGAGACTCAACAAGCCACTTACTCAATCGAGCCCGATAAGAACTATTGTTTTGAGGAGAAACAAATGAAGCCGACCACGGCATCGAAGCGGGAGATGAAACCACAGAAGCAACTCGCCGAACCGGCGAAGACTCAACAACCAAAGAAACAGGCTTACGAACAAGCGGAGCAGACTCATCCTCCCCAGAACGAACCCCAACAAAAAAACAAACCCCAGCCAACCCTAAAAGAACCCAATTAGCTCTATCCACCAACTAAATGATACAACCAAGAACCAACAACCCAACTAAACATTTAAAAGATTATCAAAAAGAGATGGAATCCCCCGAACCAACAACGACTCTCACGAATCGATCCGGATCTAATCATGAAAAAGAGTCCGACAATCTTATAAATCCCCTCTTCTGACTGTTTTGTTTGAACATGTTTCAACAAGCCTAGCAAAATTCAGCGAAAGCAATTTGAGCTGCCCGTCCGAAGAGAGGCCTTCGGCGGCGCATGGATGCGCGAACCGGCAAAGCCGGCGCCGATGAGTCACGATGACGTGCCGACCGAAGCGACGGGTAGAACAAATTGATTTCGATGAATCTTCGATCAAGGTCTCTAGTTGCAGAAAAAAGGCAAAAAAAAGGGCCAGCAAGGAGGGGATTTATGCTGACCCTGTTAGGACTAAAAAAAATGATCTCAGCCCACGGAGGGGATTGGGGCTGAGACCTTTACGATTACTGAGTAACCTCAGAGATACCGAACACTACGAAGACAATCGTCTTATTCCCAGAAGCCATTCCAGGGAGGGGATCCACGGAATAACTTCCATATGCGGGAGCAAGCTGATGCTCTTGTTCGATACCGCTAATCATAACTTTGAAACCGATGAAAGGTGTAAGATCGAAGTCGGATTGAAGAAGGATTGTGTTTTGTGCATCAAGAACTAAAACGAAAGTTCCATCAGCCAAAACCGCAACTTCACCTACACGTGTCTGATAGTTGTAGTTTGAGGATTCTGTTCCAGTGATTTCATCGCCGTTAACTGCATTGTTTGGTAATACACCAGCACGAGCCACTGCGGAAATCGCAAGGACTAGTAAGATGTATACTGCAATCAGAGCATTTTTAATCACGAGAGATTCCCCCAAATAACTAAAAGACACTAATCCCTAGAGCAAGGTCTGTGCCAGACTGAGACACTCCCCATCTCGAACGTGCTCGATTTGGCGGCAACTCTGTCGGGGATACGCACTCAAATCGGAACTAGAGGTAATTCCAATATGGGTTTGCAGTTCAACTTTGGAACCAGTTTCCCGACTAAAGCACAGAGTGAGACATCGGAATCAGGGGAGCTTGGTTGTTTGACAAAAAAGCCAGTATTATTAAGCATCTATGTCTCGCATTCAAATCACCTGGGTAGTTCGAACACGCAGTGGGCAAGTTAAAGGCCCTTACTCTACTGAAGCCATTCTTCGCATGATTGGTGAGGGTGTTTTTTCGGGTCAGGAGATGATTTCAAAATTGCCTGATGGTCAGTGGACGCAAATTTCTAAAGAGGCCGCGTTCTATGATAAGTTACTCGAAGCACTTGAGGGTGTTGTCGACGTCGATCCAAAAAAAGTTCAAAAGATGGAAGCAGAAACGGTGATAATGAAACCACCGTCTGGCCAAACGAATTCTTCGTCAACGATCCCTGGTGGGCCGACGAAGGATAGCTTGGCAAATATCAAAGTCGATCCGAATGCGGGTCGAAAAATTGATATCTATGATTCTCCGTCGCACGTAGCACCCGTCACTATTCCGGGAACTATTTCTTCGAATAAAACAAAAACGGATGCGAAAGCAACAGTCATCGATCTTTCAAATTTGAAAAACATGGAGAAAGATCAGCTCGTAAAAACCTTGAAGCTTCCATTGTTGGGGCTTGCTGCAGTCATTCTGATTGGTATCTGGTTGTTGATGGATGACGGTCCTGCGCGCGGAGATAAAATTCATCTTTTAGCTCCAGCCAAGCAGACGTCTCCGATGTCAGATGCTGACGTGAAAAAGAAACTGAACGAAGCCTTGGTCGCAATGGAGTACGATACTTTTGAATCGTATTTGGATGCACAAAATAAACTTGTCTCTATCGTTGAAGGTTCTTCTTCTAATCTTGAAGTGCGTGGCTTACTGTGTGTGGTTTACAGAGAGCTTTGGCCTTTTGCCAAACAAGATGCCCAGGATTTTAAAACCATTTCTGCAGTGACGCAATCCACCCGCGCCATCAATGTCGTAAGCCCATTTGGGCGCGTGTGTGAGGCGGTCAAACTTTTAACGCTTGGTAAATACCGCGAAGCACGCAGTAACATCGAAGCGACCTTGGAAAGCCCCGAGCAATTCTCTTTGGTGCCGATTCTTTACACATATAAGGCTGAGCTTTTAGAATTAGAAAAAGACTATAACAACGCCGTCCCCTATTTTGAAAAAGCCAGTCAGATGTGGGACAAATGGCTTCACCCACAAGTGATGTTGGGTAAGCTTTATATGTCCGTGGATAAATACAACGAGGCATCGCAAGTTTTAAGAAACGTTCTGGCCAAGAATCCAAAGCATCGTGAAGCTAAAATTTTGATGGGCATCACAGAATATCGCGGATTTAAAAAGTCAGATTCTGCATTTAGCTTTTTAAGTGCAGCGCTGGAATCAAAAAGCCAGGTTTCACCTATCGTCGAGTCGACAGGCTTGCAAGTTCTGGCTGAAATTTACGTCGAAAGAAATGAAAAGAAAAAAGCTCTAAGCATGGCGCAAAAGGCGTTCGCTCTGAACCCGAACAACGGTGGTCTTCGTCAGTTGGTATTACGCCTGGGTGGTTCCGATAAAATTTCTGGTGGTAAAAATCAGACTAGCGACATTCTGTTCTTGGGTGACCAATACGTCCGCCAAGGTGACTATCTTGCGGCACAAGCCGAATTTAAAGCGGCTTTTGAATCGGATCCCAAGAATGGGACTGCAGCTCTTAAAGCAGCAAAAGCATTGTGGCAATTAAATCAAAGTTTCGAAGCGATTGAGTGGCTTAACAAAGCTATTAAAGCTGAACCGAAACTGGTTTCTGCTTATGTGACTCAAGCCGACTATCTGTCTCAGCGTTTTGACTTTGCAAAAGCCACGACGGTTTTAACGAATGCCATTCGTATCGCTCCAAATAACTATGAGGTTTTGCGTGGATTGGCGTTGTTAGAGTTCCGTAAAAACAATATGCCTGGCGCAGTTAATTACGGAATGCGTTCGTTGAAAGCTTATGATGGTGACATCGAAACGTATATTTTACTTTCGAAAGCAAATGGTGCTCTTGCCCTTTCGATCATGCCTTTAAATAAAAAGGAAATTGAACGCAAAGAAATCGCTGGGAAAGACGCGGTTCGCTTTGCAACGAAAGCTGTCGAGGTTGATGGAACCAATCCAGAAGCGCAAATCACCTATGCAAAAATGTTGGCTGCCACGAATGGTGTGGATTCCGGCATCACGTATCTTAATGAGTTGATCAAACGATTCTCGTACACGTTAGATTACCGTATTGCCTTGGCAGAGGTGATGAAATCAGAAGATCGTTGGAACCAAGCCAAAGATATTTATGAAAGAGTTGTCGAGGCAGATCAGCGTAATAAAAAAGGTTGGTTGGGTCTTGGTGAAAGCTATAAGGCGTTGGGACTTAACGATAAATCTTTGAAAGCGTTCCTTCAGGCGGCCATTCTTGATCCGTCTGATGGTGAAGCTTTATTTCAAGCAGGGAAATTGTATTTGGAAACGGCTCGTTATGACGATGCGATCAAACAATTTAAACGTGTTCAGGCTACTAACCCGAACTACCCTCGTACCTGGTACAACATTGGTAAAGCGGCCTTTTCTTCGGGTGATTTGAATGGCGCAGTTGAAGCAGCGAAGATGGAAAAAAAACTAAATCCAAATATCGCAGACTCCTACATACTGGCGGCAGAAGTGTATGCGGCTCGCAAACAGTTTACAGAGTGTGCGGGTGAATACTCCCAGGCCATGAAACTCCGTCCTCAAGGGGCGGATATTTATGTACGGGCGGCGCAGTGTTACCGTCAGTCGGCATCATTGGAAGTGGCAGAAGACATGCTCGCGCTGGCTGCGGCTCGCGAAAGTGGATACGCGGAAATTTATCGGGAACAAGGGGCGATCTATGAGATCAAGGGTGATATTCGCTCCGCAGCACAAGCCTACAATAAATACTTAGGCCTCTCCCCAAATGCTCCAGATCGTGCTGAAATAGAAAACAAGTTAAATAGACTTGGTAATTAAAGACTGAGTAGGGACGTTCACGGAGGATGCCATCATGGGAATCGGCGACAAACTAAGTAGCTTTTCAAATAATGTTCAAGAAGGCGTAAAATCCACAACGATGACAGTTTTGCATATTTCATTGCGAATGATCACGGGCTTCTTTGTCGGGATGACTCTGGCTTTGATCGGTCAGGAATTGATCGGTTATGGAACATTCGCCCTGATTTTCGCGACGATCGTTGTCATGGCAGTTATCATAAAACTTCTTTCCCAGTGGAGTTTTGCGCAAATCTTAATTTTTGATTTGATTGTCGTCCTTGTCGGGATGCTTTTAAGAATGTATATACTGGTCGCACCTTAACCGAGGACTTCTGAACAATGATCGATATTAAACTTCTGGAAAAAAAAGCTGAAAATGGGGCTTCTTATTACGATGAGTATAAGCAGGCTTTGATCAATCGTGGTGGTACTCCGGAAATCCTGGATCAAATCATGGAGCTTAATAAAAAGCGCAAAGAGATGATCGCTCAGGCGGAAACTGCGAAAGCCAATCAAAATAAATTGAGTGGCGAGATCGGAAAACTAAAACGGGAAGGCAAAGATGCTTCCTCGCTATTAGCAGAAGTGGAAACAATCAAAGGTTCTGTAAAAGATCTTGAAACAAAAGCTTCTGAAGCTGACCAACAAGTTTTGAATTTGGCTCTTGTGATGCCAAACAAACCGCACTCTTCTGTTCCGGTTGGTTCTTCTGAGAAGGAAAACCAAGTCATTAAAACTTGGGGTGAAATTCCAAAGTTTTCTTTCAAAGCGAAAGAGCACTGGGAACTTGGCGAAAAGCTAAACATCATCGACTTCGAACGCGCTGGTAAAACTACTGGCACTCGCTTTGCTTTCCTTAAAGGGGCGGCGGCTCAGCTTGAGCGTTCATTGATTCAGTTCATGATGGATATGCACTCTACTCGTCATGGTTATACTGAAATGATTCCGCCATTCATGGTGAACTCAAACAGTTTGACGGGTACAGGTAACTTCCCGAAATTTAAAGAAGACGTTTTCCACTTGGAAGGCTCTGATCTTTATTTGATTCCTACTGCGGAAGTTCCAGTTACGAATTACTACAATAACGAGATTTTGGATGAAAAAGATCTTCCACAAAGCTTTTGTGCTTACTCCCCTTGCTTCCGTTCTGAGGCTGGCAGTGCCGGTCGCGATACGAAGGGTTTGATTCGTCAGCATCAGTTCGACAAAGTTGAGCTTATGACTTTCTGTCATCCTGATAAGTCTTATGAAGTTCACGAGGCTTTGACGTCTCATGCAGAGCAGGTTCTGATCGATCTTGAGCTTCCTTTCCGCCGTATGCTTTTGTGCACGGGTGATATGGGCTTTGGATCTGCTAGAACCCATGACCTTGAAGTATGGCTTCCGGGTCAAAACACATATCGCGAGATCAGTTCATGCTCGAACTTTGAAGACTTTCAAGCTCGTCGTGCGAATATCCGCTTCCGTTCTGCTGGTGGTAAGCCTCAGTTCGTTCATACATTGAACGGTTCTGCCCTGGCGGTGGGACGTACTTTGGTGGCGATTCTTGAGAACTACCAACGTGAAGATGGCTCAATCGCAGTTCCTAAAGCGCTTCAGAACTACATGGGCGGAAAAACCGAAATCAAATAGTGCGATTAGGGCCTCACAGATCGTGTGGGCCTTAAAATATGCTGCGCGTCATTACAACAACCGCTTGATAACTCACGTCAAAACCCATAGAACGGTCGACGGAGAGTTGGTAGAGTGGTTGAATACACCAGTCTTGAAAACTGGCAGCCCTTCGCGGGGCTCGAGGGTTCGAATCCCTCACTCTCCGCCATTTGTTTGCTGGACAGCGAAGCTGAATGCAAACGCAAAAAACGAAAAAGCGATCCTTAGTGATCGCTTTTTTTATTTCTGAACATCGTAAGTCTGGTCTATTGGCAAGATTGTTTCGTTGGCCTTCCTCTGTAGTGAATTTCCCCTTTAACATATAGTTATGAAACTGTTTATGGCACTTGGATTGCTGACCTGTCTTGTGAGCCCTGCGGCTAAAGCATGGATGGGGTTTAACATCGTTGGTTCAGAGTATTCCCTTCAGAAGGATTCAGAAGTTCCTAAGAATCCTATTTCTATGCCAGGCCTTCGATCACAAGATACTGTGGGGGTTTGCTATGCTTTCACGGCAGCCGCACTTTTTGATCAAGCTAATTGTGTCGCAAAAAAAATCTCAAACTGCGCCGAGATTCCCGAGAAGGATCGAGTTTCGCCATTGGATATTTCCAGATTTGGCAAAGTGTTAGCAGAAGATGAAGACCGAACTGACCGCTTTAATTATGAGGGCCTGAACTTCGGTGGGTCGAACGCGGCTTTGACTTTGCAAAATGCCATCGGATCCGGTGGGGTTGCACGCGAAACCTGTGCCCCGTTTGATCAATTCACGTCGAGCGTTTCAGATTTAAAAGAGGCGCAAAAAATTGAATCGGAAATTTGGAACAAATTCACCAATGCCTATAATGAATACGTAAAAATCAAAAAGAAAAGCGGTCAGGGAGCCGCAGATATTTTTGCGGCAGAAAAATCAAAAGAGTTAGTGGAAACCTGCCGAATAAGAACGCCTCAAGAAGAAGTGCTTAAGGCGTTCTCTGAAGATACTTATGAAAGATTTTTAGATAAGGCTTTAGTTCCTGATAAATGTTGGGATTTCAAGGAACAGGTCAGCCTAAATGGAGATTGGAAATTAAATATATTTCCGTCTGTCGGTAAAAAATCAAACTACAAAGAAACGTCAGAAAAAATCAAAGAAATCCTGGCTACTGGCCAGCCCGTCGTTTTTGATTTTTGTGCTCAGGAGCCACTTACGGCAAAAAAAATCGCGCAATGTAAAGGCTATGGCCACTCAGTCGTGGTCACGGCATTTAGTAAAGCTTGTAACTCGAAAGGCAAGTGTGTTGATCGAGTGAAAGTGCACAATCCATGGGGTGCCGGCTGGCAGAAAAATTATACAGATGATGGCTGGGTAGAGGCCAAGGTCCTTCTTGATCGTAGTTTTTACGAGAATCAGTCCTTGACCTGGTTATCAGAGAAAAAATAAATCCAACTACTGATTTTTGTTCATCGTACAAAAGATTTTTGTACTTTGCGGGCCGAAGCCGCCGTATGTGATGTAGTAAATTGTTTTAGTCGCGGGATCTTGGCGCATGTAATACACAACTGCCGGGCCTCCTTCAGAGTTCGTCATCACCACTCGTGAGGCGTTACTGCCTTCGGTAATGCGAGCGTTTTGTCTTGCATAGTCTGTTGCCTCTTGGCGTCCTTTTGTCAGATCCCAGCTTGCATACGGATTTTCTGGATAGAAGTAAGCAAACATAGTGGAGAAGTACGTGGTGCCGTTATCCAATTGATCAATCATCAACTCGGCAAAGTGTTCGTGATCGGGATTTAGATTTCCCAGATGATAACAGCCCCCACTGTAGACTGCGGGCTCCAGGCTGACTGCATGTGGAGTGTTATTGAATCCGGAAAGAATGGATTTCATAACTTTTGTGCATTTCAAACTGTCGCAGGCGTCCTCAGGAAGCTCGGCAACAGCTGGCGCTGCATGAATTGACAATGACCACAGTGCGGTAAGAATGATGATGAATTGTTTCATTTATGTCCCCTCGTACTAAAAGCATAAATTTTCTTTGGGGACCGTCAATCGGTTTGTTATGCTCGATTGAATTTAAAAAGGAAACTCTATGTCTCACCTTATCGATATTATTTTGCATCTTGATCAGCATTTGGTTCAGTGGATGGCGTATTTTGGGCCGTGGATCTATGTGATCATGTTTTTGGTGATTTTCTGTGAAACAGGATTGGTAGTGACACCGTTCTTGCCTGGGGATTCTTTATTGTTCGCATTGGGTGCTTTGACGACGGTTGAGGGCGGTTTGAATCTTTGGATTTTGCTAGGCTCTTTGACGATTGCCGGGATCTTGGGTGATACCGTCAACTATCACTTGGGTAAGAAGTTCGGTCCCAAGGTCTTTGAAATCGACAGTCGCTTCTTTAAAAAGCAGTACTTAATCGATACGCAAAATTTTTATGATAAATGGGGAGCATTCACGATCGTGGCGGCTCGCTTTGCACCGATTGTTAGAACATTCGCGCCGTTTGTGGCGGGTATCGGAAACATGAAGTACAGAAAGTTTATTTCGTACAACGTGATTGGGGCGATTGCTTGGGTTTTCATCTTTATCCTGGCGGGACATTTTTTCGGAAACTTGCCAGTGGTAAAAAGAAACTTCCACATCGTGATCTTTGGTGTGATCGGTGTATCTTTGATTCCGATGGTATGGCCTTGGATTTCTTCTCGCCTGAAAAAGGCATAGAAAAAAGCTGCTTGAGTTATCGGTACTCAAGCAGCATTTCGTTTGCTTGCCCAGAGTTATAGTTGATTCTTCCATCAACTCCCACAGACAAGTAATGATTTGAATTTTCGTGAAGATGGGAAGAATGCATATCCCAATTTTCTTCACGGCACTTGTTTTCGTCGCCAAGAATGGCTTCTTTGATAGCGTCTCTAAGATAATAAATAACCTTTGATGAGTGAGCTTTTAGTTCCATTGATCTTCTCCTTTGTTGTCCGGATGTCCGGTTGATTAGGAGTAAAGCAAGGGGCTTGCCGTCCGAAACTGGTGCTCAAGTCTTATATATGGGATTTGATAAGGTTGGTTCTGATTTTAGAAACCCAATTCTAGGAATTGGGTATTTCGCAGAAAGGTTCTTACGCCGCTTTTTTAAGAAGCTTTTTAAGATCCGTATTCGTTTCAAAGAAGACTGGATCAGTTGATTTATAATGGTCAGCCAAATGCTTCACCACAAAGCTTCCGCTCGCACGGAAAAGTGGATTTTTGGATTCCAGGAACTCAAAAAGTTTTTTCGCAAGCTCAGTGTCAAAGTTCTGCTTACCCGTAACCAGCAATGCATCGGCAGAGACACGATTATGGCTTGCATAGATGTATTGACGAAGGAAACTAACGTCGCGAGCAAGGTCACCAAGAACAATGATGGTGTTTGCTTGAGTGCGTGGATCCTTGTGATCAAGACATTTTTCCAGAACCGCCAACAAAGAGCTTTCAACGAAAGCATGTGGGATCAAGTTCGAAGCCAAAGAAACCACTGATGCTAGGACTTTGTCAGAAATGTCTTTTTGCTTATTAAGTTTGTAAGCAGTTTCCACAAGTTTTTCAAAACCGGCCACTTGTTGCAGGCTTGTTTGGTTTACTTTGAAAGTTTTTAAAACTGAGAATACGCGGAAGAAACTGATTTCATCTTTTTCTTGCAACGACTTTTCCAAGAAACGATAGATACAAATCAAATCGCTATCGCTGCGATAGTAAGTCAGCTTTTCAAGCTGATGACGACCCAAAAGCCTGTCAATAGATGTAAAATCATTTACTTTGCACAAAGTTGCTGGAGTCGAGAAACCTTTTAGCATTGTGCTTTTCGTCTCAGCGATCGTGCAAAGATCATTTACCGACGAACTTGCTTCGCTATAGAAAGTGATTGAGCTTTTCGCTTTTTCATCTACTTGGCTTAATAGGCGCGCAGATTCGATAAGTGGCAACCCAGAAAGTCCGTAACCAGAATCCTGAGGGACGAAGCGAATTTTGCCAATAACGAAAGAGCCTTTAACTTTGAAATAGTGATCTGCTCCCGCTGGAAGATGATCTTCGATGTCTTGAGCCACTTCAAAAATCGCGCGCAAGCACGCAAGAGACATAGCTTGAGAATTAACACCCTGACATTCTTTAACGTGGAACACGATTTCGTCACCCACGTATTGGTAAATCAAACCATTATAGCGCTCAATGATTTCACGAGAGCGGATGAAGTATTGATTCATCATATCGCTTACGTATTCGTCTTTTTTATCCAGGAAGATTTGTGTGTAACCGTTTAGATCCACGCGCACCATGGAAGTCTGGAATGCGTAAGGCGCTTTTCTGCCGGACTTCAGTTCGTGAACAATCGCAGGAGTCAAAGTCTCGGTATAGACCTTGTTCTCATAGGCCAGAGTTCTTTGCGTCGCTTCGTAAGTTTGTGCCGCATGCAGAAGAGTCGCGCCTTCTTTAGAAAGAGAGCGGATCTTTGTCATCTTTTCGCGATCGCGAGAAGAAAGTATCTTTGTTAGATCGATAATGTCTTTTAAGAACAACCAAACAATCAATGACAAGAATACTGTCACAGAAACTAGATCGCGCAGAATCATGCCTTTATAGTCCCAAGCTGTTTGCATGATGATGCGGGGTTTGTTTTGGAAAACGCCAACTGTCAGGCGGTAGTCCATGATCTTAATTGTTCTAAAGGCGATGTTTTTCGTCGCTAGAATTTCGTTAAAGACTTTATAGTCTGCATTGATGCTTTCAGCATCGCCGTTGTTGTTGTGGAAGCTCACAAGGTCACTGCCTTTTTGCAGAATATAGAAATGAATTAGATTTAGTTCGCGAGCTTTATCAAGATTGGCTTTTACCAGATCTGTGTTTTCACCAACAAGCGCAGAAATCTGACTGTCTTCAACGAAAGTCATTTGCGCATGTTTTGTTTCAATCACTTGCTCAGTCATTTCAGCAACGTTGAAATAAAATTGAGTCGCAGTAATGCCTACGTAAGCAACCCAAAAGGTTCCCACGATTAACAGCACCATTGATTTGTTGCGCTTACCCTTCGCAAACAAAATGAATCTCCTTATTAAAGACTAGCGACTTCATTTTGTTTATCGGTTTGGTCTGGGAACAACTTAAGTGTTTGTTTTATCTGGATTAATAATTTTTGAAAATATGAGGGAACTATCGCTGACGTATGAAACGGTTGCCATCATCGTAATAGATAGTCGTACCGGACTTCGCACCCCAGCTGCTGCCGTTCCCGTCGACGACCTTCACATTGTTGGCCTCAAGCTCGCTTAAGAAGCTTGGATCTTTCAGTTTTCGCTTCGTTAAAACGTAGTCGTTGTTTGTTAAAGTCGTCATGATTTCCTGCCTTTGTGCAGGGCTACCTTGCTGATTTGTTGAAGCCGGGCCCCGGCTTGCTGACGTAGCTGAGCGGGCTCGGTTTTGTGCCGATTGCGTACCGCCTCCCCCTCCAGAATTGGAACTTATGTTGAGATCTGCTGCGCCCCCGGCGCTGCCGGTTGCGATGGATCCACCGCCGCTTCCGATGTCGCCATTCGAAGCTGAGCCCGTTCTTTTTCTGCCCGTGGTAACTTCGGGATCAACAGATGCTGGCCCCCGAGAGTTTGTCTGACCAGGTTCGACAGGAGCTAAAGTTGCAGGTTGATATGTACCAGATCGAGACACTTGTGTTCTTGTGGTGTTTGCGGCTTTCTTTGCCTGGGATTCAGTATTCTTCGTTAAATCAATTTCTTCCGCTACGTATTCGTCAGCTCCAACTCCACCATTGGACTTAGATTGATAGCGTCCGTAACGCGATTGATATCGTTGGCCAGATGAGGAACTTGATGAACCGCGCGATGATGATCCTGTTTCGGAATCCCCTGATGCATAAGAAGGCGATGAAGACCAAGAAGAAGACGACGATAAGTCTGCCAGTGCGGGCGTATTACTAATGCCCATTGCTTGATTCGCCATTCTAAAAACGGGAGCACTTTCTTGAACGCTATCGCGAAGGGCTTGCTCTTTCCCCGCCGGTGACTTGTCAACTTTCGCAACACTCAACTTCTCTGCGGATGGAATTACTTTTTCAGCATTCGCAATTTCCGATTTCATATCTAATTCGCCGCCGGTTTTCGCAGCCGCGCTTGCAACGCCCCGTTCAATTTTTTTGGGGGTCTTTTTCGTTGTGGATTCTCCGACAATCTTTCCATCGGCTGTTTTTGTAACAGCTGTGCTGCTTCCCAAGTTACTGAGCACACCGGCCTGATTCTCAGGGGTTAGTATGGGAGCTTCGCTTGAGATGTTTTCGGAGTATGTTCCAGATTTCAGGCAGGCCGATACCATGTTTTCCACTCTTGACTCGTCTTTGATCCCTGCGGCATGTAGCAGTTCATGATGAAGAAGTGGTGCTAATTTATTGGGATTTACAATTGGGTCTTGGGAGGAAGTTGGTACCACCAACGTAACACTACCGTCTTCTTTGGTTTGACCATGGAAGCTTCCTTTTTCAATCGCCTGGCAAGTGAATATGCTATTTGCTTGTCCTAAAGAGATTTTGTCATAACTAGCTAATAGTTTCGCAGAAACTAAGTTAACGTCTACGTTTTTAATATTCTTGGCTTCTTGCACGCATTTCGCGAGCTTTATTCCCTCTGAAGGCAGCTTTTGCACGACCCTTGCTAGATTCTTTGAGAATGCAGGTCGTTGTTCAATGTTACAGGAGCTTTTTTGAGTTCCTATAATTGCTGAGATGTCTTCATTTAGCTGAGATGCCTTTGAGATCAATAGCTCGGTCGGAGAACAAACTGAGGGTTGGCCGAACATAGTGATAGTTTGTCTTTGGATGTTAGAAGTGATCTCGAATTTACCATTTACATTCTCAAATCTTTTGAAAGAGAAAATATCATTCTCGACTTTTGAAAATGAGATGCTGCTTTTAATTCCATTTTTATAGCTAATACGAATTTCAAAGCTGCCCTTTTTAAGATACCACTCATCAATCTTCCCATCCAAATTAGAGTCGACGCGAATGTCCTCATAAGACTTAAAGCTTAGAATTCGCTGACTGATTGAAGTGCCATAAGGATTATATGTAATACCAACGTCGTTTCCCGCACGAGCTAGAATAGAAAAAAACAAAAGAATAGTAATTAGAAACGTGGTTCGCATCACTTTGTTAAATCGGCGTAAAATTAAACTTAGTTGAGTTCACGCGGCAAAACTTTAGTCTTGTTTTTAGTGAGTTAACTATTATTTAAGAGGTAAATTTAAGAACATTGAGGAATATGATGCGCCAGATTTTGGTTTTATTTTCTATCTTAATTATTCTTTGTAATGCGAATGCAAAAGAATCGGATTGGGCGACAACGGCTCAATGGGTTCCTAAAGGTGAAGATCAGCAGAATCCTTATGAACTTCCGGGGAAATCCCTTCCTCCAAAAACAACGATAGATACCTTTGGCATCTGCTTTGCGGCATCTGCTGCGACCGTATTGAACTACGAGATGTGCAAGCAAGGGTCAATTAAAGACTGCTCGACTCTTCCAGAGGAGAAGCGTGTTTCTACTCTTGGTATAGCCAGATACGCAGCCAAACCTATTGAAGATGGTCTCACTGATTACGACGATAGTTACCAGCAATTGAAAGAAGGAAGTTCGGGAGCGAAGGTTCTTACTCTAGCTTCCAACATGTTTAAAATGCCAACGGAGAAATGTGTTTCCCTGCAAAGAATCGCCTCAAAAATTCCAGTAGAAGGTGCGAATGATGCAGTGGCGGCCCAACAAGCAATTTGGAAGGATCTTGAAGCCGCATATAAGGGCTATAGAAAGGCTCTTTCAGAGAAATGCGATAGCTGCGCCTCAAAGTTCTATGCAACTGCCGTCGAAACTGTCTCAAAGGGTATCAAACTTGAAGATGATCAGATGATCGATCCAAATCTTAGGAACGATCAAGCAAGAGTTATGCAGGCATTCAAAGAGGATACTTATGAAAAGGCCCTGAATACTCTTCTTTATCCGAAAGCATGTAGTGAAAATGGAATTTCACTTCCCAAGCCTTCTGATGTTACGGTCCGATACTTCCCGCAGAAGGAAAAAATCCTAGATGGCCAATCGCTTATTCCTCAAATAAAGAAAATTCTTGAATCAAAGCAACCTGTAATTCTCGATGGCATTTGCGTTCAGGATTGTGAAACAACGAGGCCGCTATATCACTCAATTGTAGTTGCGGGCTATCGGAAAATTTGTCCTAAAGGCGATACAAAACAGCAGAATTGCCGCGAAGCCTTAAAGGTTGTTAACAGTGCAGGCGCCGGCTGGCAGGCTATCCACAACGATGGGTGGGTAGAAGCTAAGTCATTGATGAAAAATGTTAAAGTTGTTGCCGGAACTTTGAGCTGGTTAGAAGACACATCGAAAAAGGCTCAGTAACCTGAGGTGTACTCGGGCGATGAGGCTTGACTCCAATACTGACTCTGATAGGGTCAGCTCCCTTATGAATAAAGACTTCATGATTAGAGCGGTTGAGCTCTCTAGAAAAAATATGCAAGGTGGCGCTGGCGGTCCTTTTGGGGCTGTGGTTGTTAAGGATGGTAAGATCATCGGTGAGGGTTGGAACAAGGTTACTTCTTCCAATGATCCGACGGCACATGCTGAGGTTTCGGCTATTCGTGATGCTTGCGCTAATGTTAAGAACTTTTCTTTAGAGGGCGCCGAGATTTACACCAGCTGCGAGCCTTGTCCTATGTGCTTGGCCGCGATTTATTGGGCGCGTATTTCTACGATCTATTACGGCAACACTCGCAAAGATGCTGCTGACATTCATTTCGATGATGATTTTCTTTATCAGGAAATTCCCAAAGACATTAAGGATCGCAAAGTCCCGATGATTCAGTGTGGTCATACAGAAGCTCTTGCCGTATTTAAAGAGTGGGAAAACAAAACTGACAAGATCCCCTACTAAGGTCTTGTCGAGTTTATAAACAGGACTCCAATCGAGCTTAGCTTTTGGAGACAATAGAGGAATGAAGTACTTTTCATTCCTCTTTTTATTTTCAGCGTTTTTTATATTCACTTCCTGCGCAACCGTCGAAAAGCAGATTCCTCGAGACATCGCCTCGCTACAATCATCAGGTGCGATGGAAGGAATTTGGTTCCTGCAAGGCACCAGCTCTACACGTGGTCCTTACAATGGTGAACTTGAGTTAAGAAAATCCAGTGATGGCACATACGATGCTATTCGTGTGATCACGTATATCAACTATTTCTATGATGGTTTGAAAGTTCAAGAAGTCTGGTCAGGTAAAGCCGTTGCCGCTGGCGACACTTTGGTGATGAGCTATGATTTACGCCAAGCGGACTTTATTGAAAAGCTGGGAACGCAAAAAAGAGAACCTAGCGATTTTAAAAACCCGATCACGGTGGTCACCCGGTTCGCAGTAACTGATAAAGGTTTGTCGTCGCAATTTTCTGACAAAAAAGTTTCAAATTATACCGAGTGGATTACGACACGCAGAAATCTTGAAGCAAAACCATTGTGGATAAATTTACGCACCAATATCGATGCTCAAGGACCGAAAGTTCCTTTAGCAGTTCGTGGAGTAATCAATTTATTTAAACGTGATGTTGGTTTTACCAAAGATCCCTTTGTACAATCCTTTAAAAACAGAAAAGAATTCAAAGAAGAACGTCCTTTCATCGTTTTCGATCCGACTGATTACGTCTTCTATCAAAACAATAAAGACATCATCCGTGTCGTCAATAAAGTGACCGATGATATTTCAATCACGGAAGCATCCGTAAAAAGAAATGCCTATTCACCGACGTTGAAAGAAAAAGCTGCGAGTTACGAAAAGAACACCGTCACTCATCACATCAACGAAATTGGGATGGTTTCGAAAGCTGATGTCGATGCCAACGGGAAATTGGTTGCGTATCGCTATGACGGTGATTCTGCGTTGTGGACGGGAATGTATATTGGCTCGCAATCGATGCGCTATCTCGCGACCAAAGATCCAGAAGCCTTGGCAAATGTACGTAAATCATTGCGTGCGATCTTTATGCTTATTGATATCACAGATGATCCCAAGGAATTTGCGCGAACCTTGATGCCGTATTCTCCGGGTGAACCGATTCCGAATAAATGGCATCAAGGTAAAGGCATTTATTCAAACGTGCTTTGGTTAGAAGGTGGCAATAACGATATGTACAAGGGCCTGACTCACTCGATGATGTGGGCAAGCTTGGTAATTCCTGAAACAGATCAGGAAATCTGGTCTCACCTTCGTGATAAGTCACGCCGCTTAATGGGATTAAGAACATTCGATGAAAAACCCCAGAATCAGGCTCCCACGTATGGCCTTGTGGCTCTTATAAACAAAGATAAAAATGCTCGTGATAAATACGAATCAACTTATAAAAAATTAAGCTGGAAGCCATCAAGCTATAGCTTGGATACAACGTTCTATTGGCATGGCAGTGCTGACTGGAGTGGTATTAATTTAGGATTGGTTGGTGACATCACAGATATCATGATTGCTGACCGTATGGGCGAATCCAAAATCCGAGATCGTCTGCGCGAGCGCTTGATGGATTCCTGGGTGACGTACAGCCCGGCTCAAAGACATTTGCTGACAATGGTGGCCTATGGTTTTGCATACTCCCATGGGACCCGTGGTGGTAACTTTAGGGAAGAAAGCAGCGACGATAAGTTCATGACGTCTTTGGCGCAGTCAGTTTGGGGCTTGCGTGAGATTCCATATCCACGGCCAAATTTGGATGTATCGATCAATCACTCCCTGCGCCCGGATTGGTGTATTTCTCCGATCCCTCGCCTTTTCTGGAAGGGTTTAAAGCGCCCCGAACCACCGGTGGAGTACTTCTATCAGGGTCTTTATAACTACCCGGTATTCGAGCACCAGGCCTTTACTTCCAACTTTGTCTGGAAAGACACGGCCTTTGGATTTAAGGATGATCACTCCCGTGGTTCAGAAAATGCGGGCGTAGATTATCTGTATGCGTATTGGCTCGCTAAATACGTAGGTATTCCTAACTTTGAATAGGATCTTTTGAAAGATCTACCCTGTCGCAAGAATGATTGAATTTCGGTCTCGGGGGAGTTAAAAATCCCCCTATGAAAAAGACTGGCAGAGACTCAAAAGAGCTAAAGAACTTCGCCCTGGGTGAAGCTAAAACAGACTACGCACAAACTTATTCTCCAGAATCCCTTGAGGCATTCGACAACAAAAATCCAGGCAAGATTGCTTGGACGACTTTTGTTTGCACAGAGTTCACATCACTTTGTCCAAAAACAGGCCAACCTGATTTTGCGAAAGTTTTTATTAACTATATCGCTGATAAAAAGATGGTGGAGTCTAAATCTTTGAAACTTTATTTATTCAGCTTCCGTAACCACGGCGACTTCCACGAAGACTGTATTCAAACAATTTGTGACGACTTGGTTAAACTTATGAAGCCTAAGTACATCGAAGTTATTGGTGAGTTCACTCCGCGCGGAGGGATTGCGATCTTCCCTTATGCAAGCTACGCTTGTAAAGACAAGTTCTATCAGGACTTGTGGAAAAAACGTCTGAGTGAGTTCGCTCCTGGGAAGTATTCTATGGAGTTGAGCAAGCTCTACTAAGAGGGCTTCATGAAACAAAATCTTCCCCAAGAACTTACGAAAATTGTTGATTGGTCAGTAACGGAATTGGGGAAGGTGATTGAGTTCGAAGTCGGTAAATCCGGCTTCAATCGGATCGAACGAATTCGGCGCTATATCAAATCCCCTGCGGGTCAGTCCCTTGAAGGGCTTAAATCACTTCAAGAAGAGCTCGCAAGCCTTTCTGAAAAAGAACAATATCAAATTGCCCATGCCTTTGCCTTGATGCTGGAAATTATTAATTCCTGTGAGGCCGCATATCGCACGTACCGACTTAGAATCGAAGATCGTGATATTGAAGCCATAACTCACAGTTATGGGCGTATCATTCACGTCTTGACTGCACATCCTACAGAATCCAGAAACCCCGATGCTCTGTACTACTTTAAAAAAATTCAAAAGTTGCTAGAACGTCGCTTGGAGAGAATTTCTGAATTAGATGAACCCGAACTGAATATTTTAATCAAATGGGTTTGGAACATCCCGATGTCGAAACAACGTAAGCCATCGGTCATGGACGAAGCTGAATACATTTATAATCTGGGCCTGCAGGACGAAATTATTGAAATGTACATCAAGCAACGCCTTGCCAAGCATCCGTTTTACATTCGCACGTGGGTCGGGGGAGATAAGGACGGCCATCCGGGAGTTGACGAAAAGACGATGTTGCAAAGCTTGAACATGTCGCGAGGACTTTTGGTGAAATGGCTCAGTCGAGCATTTAAGGAATATCAAAAGGACCTGGAGCCGTTGATTCGCAACAAAGGTTTCGAAGCGGCAAAGTCGAAACTGATTAAACAGCTAGGCGCCGAAATTGCTCAGACTTTGGTGCGTTTGAAAAGAATTGAATCAAAAGATGCGAATAAACTTCATCGACTTAAGGAAGCGTTCCTTCATTTAAGTGTCGAGCAAAGAAAAAGTTTTGGAGTGGATTCGCCCGTTTTGATTCGTATCCAAGCATTTTTAAAATCATTTCCTGGCATGGTGGTGCCACTAGAACTTCGGGAAGACAGTGGTCTTGTGCATGAAGCTGTGGATAACCCGGGAAAGAGCTTCAATATTTCTCGCATGATAAAAACTCTTTCTAGAATATCTCCGGATCATGATCCGAAATTCTATGTGCGCGGCTTTGTTTTAAGTAATTGCGAATCAGTAAAAGACATTGTTGCGGGCATGAAATTGACTAAGAAATATCTGGGAGAGTATCGCCTGCCCGTAGTCCCGCTGTTTGAAAGTGCACATTCATTATCTGAAGGTAAATCAATCATCACAGAATTCTTAAGTAGCAAATCTCATCGCTCCATAATTGCTAAGAAATGGTCGGGGAAACTTGAAGTAATGCTGGGGTATTCTGATTCGTCAAAAGAAAACGGTGCATTTGCTTCCAGGTTCTTAATTAAATCTGCAGTGTCAGACCTAGAAAAGGTTATTAGCTCCCATGATATCAAGCCCATCTTCTTTCATGGTTCTGGTGGAAGTATTGAAAGGGGCGGAGGCTCTGTGCAGGAACAAACCGATTGGTGGCCACTGTCAGCTTTGGAAGTGGTTAAGGTCACCATTCAAGGTGAAATGATCTATCGAAGCTATACATCTGCTGAGATCTTAGAAAGACAGCTTGAACGCTTTATGGTTGCTAGGGATCGACAGGCAAAGTCAGCTCGCAAACCTTCATCTGTTCGTATCGATAAAGCATTAAAGCGCATGGCTGAGGCAACCAAAGCCAAATATCAAGATACTTTAAAGCAACCTGAATTTCTGCAGATGATCGAAGAGGCAACGCCGTATTCATATCTTAAAGATTTGCGTATGGGTTCTCGTCCCTCGAAGCGCCAGGGCCCGGTCCAATTGAAAAGCTTACGCGCAATTCCCTGGGTTTTGTGTTGGACACAGACACGCACGTTGTTTCCAACTTGGTGGGGAGTTGGAAGTTTTTGGAAGACTCTGAATAAGCCTGAGAAGGCTGTATATAAAAAAGCTTTTAAGGAATCCCAGCTCTTTAGTTCTTACATAAAGGTATTGGGATTTACGCTTGAGAAAATGGATTTAAATATCTTTGGTTTGTATTTAGCGAATTCCAAATTGTCTCAGAATCAACAAGAGAAATACCTGAAAGACTTTATTCAAGAATTTAAAGAGTGTAAAAAAGCGATGTACGAAATCACGGGAGAAAGAAATCTGTTGTGGTATCGACCGTGGTTGGGAAAAAGCATTTCCCTTCGCTCGCCCCTGATTCATCCTTTGAATGTCTTGCAACTAATAGCTCTGAAGGAGCGCAATTTACTGCTGCTTAGAGAGACCGTTACAGGGGTCGCAAGTGGTATGCTGACGACGGGATAAGTGCCCCAAAAAGCATGCTGTAAATATCTTTTACACTCCCCTTTGCCCTGGCTCAAATAGGATGCAGAGGGCGGAGGCCCGTTATTTGAACATAGGTTCGTGGAATCAATCATTTACGAACCAAAGGATCTTTCAAATGTTCAAACAATCACTTCGCGGCGCCGTTACAGTTTCCCTTCTTCTGATCGGCCAAACTTCTTTCGCTAGTTTGAAACTTTCTGAAATTAAAAAGTGCATTTCAAACGAAATGGACGTGGTTCGTGTTGTTCACCCTTTGAAGGCTGAATACCTAAGAGCTGAGCGTGAAGGATCAGTGGCCGAATTAATCAATATGCTGAAAGAAGACACGGAAGACCTGGATATGCTTTCTGAAGCAGAAGCTTCAAGCACACGCGGTAAAGCTTTGACTAAAGAAATCAGCGAAATAGAAGATGTGTTGGAAAACTCAAAGTCATGTGCTGATGCTCGAAAGGCGATGTTAAAGTTTGCCAATATCTATGAAAAGAAACCGCTTCTTTCATTGAGTGTGTTCTTCGAAAAAGATGTGCACGGTGATTCAGAGTTGCCGCAGTGGAATGCGGAAGCGAAAGAATCTTTGAAAAATGCAGGATATTCTAAGGCTCTTGCGAATTTCGAGGCTTCTCGTCACCCCGCTTTGGCTTTGTTTTTAGCGTCTGGTGAGACGACATCTGTTCTTGATGAACAGTTTATGCTTGAGCGCGATGAAACTATGAGATCTGCATTGAAAGCTATTGTTGGTGACGACGCCTCTGCGGATATCTTGGAAGAGCGACTTGCAGAAAAAATGCGTAAAGAAAGCTTAGTTCGTATGTCGGCAGTATCAGCTGCGGCTAACGAGCTTATTAGAAAGTAATCGGAATTCTTTAAAGTTTTTGACTAGCAATCGAGTCACGATCTCGGTTGCTAGCAACAAACCTAGCCAATAGAGATCAATTAATCTGGGGTGCTCCTTAAAGTGAAGCGACCAATCAGAAGCCCACGGCAGAAATGCAAACTCCACAAAATAGCAAAGTCCAAAAAATCTATTCCATGCCAAATCAGAGATGAATTTTACTGCCTTAAAGTTTCCTAAAAATTCATTCACTTGATTTAAGCATGCAAGTCGAATCCAAATGAACAGAACAATGAAGCGGCTCCAAAAAAACCAAAGGTCACCAGAAAATACGTAATAGTAAAATCCAGTCGGCGTGATGGAGATATTGGGATTCGTGGGGAATACACAAATAAGAGCAAATGCAATACCCAGTAAATACCAGGCTTCGTTCTTCAATCCCTGGTAGACCCACGATTGCTCAGGCTCTAGTCTGATGATCTTTCCCATACTGCATCCCAAAACAGGTATTGCAAGCCAAGGCAGCAGTCCCCAACCAATAGTGGCGTTGACGTCCAGATCCCCGACAAGCATCTGACTTAGAAAAGGGCTTAGATTTGGTTTTAAGATCTGGTACCAATCGATCGGAATGCACAAGGAAGCTATAGCAATAATACTTGCAGCAGACAGAAACTTTCTATTTTGTGGAAAGACCTGAACCACTAATAGACTTACAAAAAGATAGGCGTAAAGATTCCAGCTCCATGTCGTGATATCTGCATTTTCCTGATCATGGACCATCATTCCAATCAATCCGGTTCCAACCAAAAGATATCTTTTCCAGTTAAACTGTGTTCTGGAATACCCAATCAAGAAAAACGAAACCAAAGCTAGGATGAGTCCCGAGTATCCCCAGTAGTTCAAAAAAAATGGCGTCAATAATCCAAAGACTGATTCTGATGCGGTAAAGAGCATTTTGGATTCACCAAAAGATGTTTCCCACACGTGATAAAAGGTCACGACCAGAATCGCACATGTTCTTAGCAAATCTAAAGCATAGAATCTTTGACTCTTCATTCCCACATCCTGGGCAGTTGCGGTTTGAATAAAGAATTCACTAGATCACTACTGGCATCTGGTAATTGAACCGTTTTATAGTTATCCCCCAGATTGTGATTTAGATCAGCAGAAGTACGGTCTGAGGCAAAAACAAAGCTTTCAGTATTTTCATATGCGATTACGCTAGCGAATGGGACTGCCTTAAGCGTGGAGTTAATAATCGACGCACTTTCATTCGTTGGAAAGTCAAAAACGATAAATCCACTCGGGGCTAAACGGTTTTTGATAATGCGATAAAACTCTAAGCTGTAGAGTTTGGAAAGTTCAACACTATAGGGATACGGAAAATCTAAAAAGATTGCGTCCCAGGATCTTTCGGATTTTCTTAAGAAATGAAAGGCATCATCTGTAATAAGCTCAACACGTTTGTCGCTGAGAGAGTTTTCATTAAGGGCCACCCAGCGTGCATCTTCTTTGGCCATTTTTAAAATTTGAGGATCCAACTCTACCATTGTGATTTCAGATTCGCCTGGGAGAGTTTTAAGGGCGTCTCTAAGAAGAAGTCCATCCCCTGCTCCCAAGATGAGGATCTTCTTTGGAATGCTTTGCGCGATCTTTAAAGAACCCTGCAAGAAAGCCTCGTGGTAAGACTTTTCATAACGGGAATCAAACTGAAATTGCCCATTTAACCACAGACTAAAAAAAGGACCATTTTCATCGCGCCCATCCACCAGGTCAATTGCTTGGTAGGGACTGAGGTGTCTGGTGACTTTGATTTCACTATTTAATCCACTGAAGTATTCATTAAGATCATTTTTGCTGGTCACATTCTTAGGGTAATCCCCGTAATAGCGTATTCTTAAAGAAAGCTGTTGTAGAGGGCTTTGTACTAAAGAGAACAACAGGATGGCTATGATGCCGATCGAAACAATTCTAAAGCGGCTTGTGGTCTTTTGAGTTTGTGTCGTTAGATACAGACAAACGCCGCCGCTGGCCAGAGCAATCAAGATCGCGGTTCCATAAATTTCAAATCTGGGAATTAAGATCACCGGCACCACGGCGGAGGCAACCAAAGCTCCAAAGTAGCTGAAGGCAAGAATTTGGTTTAGATGCGTTTGATTGTCTAAATCCTTACGCAATCTAAAGAGCAAAGGAGTTTCAAATCCAGTTAAGAATCCCAGCGCAAGAGAGATAGATCCCGCTGCCAAAACAAAGATCATCATCAACGGGCCTGCAGGCAGCCGGATTCCTGAAAATTCAATTAATTCGAGACTTGGGATAAAAAAAAGATAAGTAACCAGCATGGGAGCGATAGCACCCAGGAACATCAATATCATTTCGATCTTTAATAAATCATGCAGAGGATTTCTGGCGTTTGCTGACCTCTTACTGCCAAGACCAACTCCGTAAATAAATAAAGCTGAAGAAAGGCAAAAGCCTATGATCTCTTCCTGCAAAAACACCGCAAAGGTTTTGGCCATCAGACTTTGATAAGCAAATCCACAAAATGACAAAGCAAAAGCCAGGGCTTTTAATTTACGATGATCCATCTTGCGATTTGCTCCTCGTAAATTATTAGATTTTGAATAACAGCCCAAGTGACCACTAGAAAAATGACGCTGACTAGAGGAACTTCAAATTTTCTAAGATGCTTATCGTGAAATCCCCAGACTAATCCACATATCCAGGCAAGTCCGAGATTTGCCAACGCCAGAAAAAGATTCACTTGAAGAGACCCAAACTGGCGGTTTAGAAAAAGTGCGAACAACAGGCCCGCAATGAACATTCCGAAATAGTCCGCAAAGAGTGCTTTTTCAGTTCTATCACCTGTTGCTGAGTCCGAGTCGAGAATTCGTAGCAAAAGAGGTAGTTCCATACCAGATAGAAATCCAATGGAGACGATCAGAGCATAGCAAACCGCGGGGGAAATAGATTTCAAATGAACGTCGCTATACACAAATAGGAGTGGAGAAACGATTGCCAGCGCCGCAAGAGTAACTTCAATCCAGATGAAAACTTTCTTAGCATTCAACCGAACAGGGGTAAAGTAAGCACCAGCCCCCATAGATGCGATATAGATCCCGGTTGTTACCGTGTATTGTTGAACAACGTTGCCCCAAAGAACAGAAAGCACATTCGCCAAAACGAGTTCATACGCATAGCTGCAAAATGCTGTGATAAATACTAGCAGCAAAATGAAGCGAAAGCGAAAAATGCCATTCATCTAATAACCTTGAGTGGTGGTTGCTGGCCGAGAAAAGATATATGTTTGACGAATCAGATCGGCGTTAGAGCAAGAACTTCCGTTTTTCACGCAAAACGAAACTTTTAAACATTGGTATTGAGCCAGATCGCAATCCGGTGCCTCGGGGCGGTTTCGCATCGCCATATTAATAGGAATGCTATTCACCGAGGGCGTAGCGGGTAGAGCCGGTGCGAAACTATCAAGAGCCGCGTGCGCAGTTTGAAATGACATTTCTTGAACAACTTGGCGAGTGGCTTCTTTAAATATCTCAAGTTGTTGATCGAAAGATTTAGCTTTCGGTGAATAGGCCACCATCCACTCATCAGATGATTGAAGATTCACCTGCAAGCTTCCGGCTTCAAGGCAGATATCAAGTCCCGCATTCAGAGATCGCTTGCTGCAAATGCCTTTCGCGTATTCCCAGCACAGTCGCACGGCTTTTGAGCCGCTACCGATGGTAATGATTTTTCCAGGGCAACCATAGTCGTCTTTGACGGCGGTGCCGCCACTTTGGGGTGGAGTATCTTGAAGATAGTTGGCTTTGTCATACGCATTCTTTAGTGAGACTCCGAAACTTTCGATGGCATTTTCTGAATCATAGAATGCGCGAGCTTTATCGTAGCTTTTATTTAAAGTTCCCATTTTGGAGACCACACCGACGATGATGACCCCGATAACCACGGCGATTGCAACCACCAGCATCGCTCCTGCAAAACCTTTTTCAGAATTGAGATTTTTAGGCATCATAAAATAAACTCCTAGTTTCTCTTAAGCTGCCCGCTCGGGTAAGAAGGTTTTAAGAAATAAATTAAATCATAAGGCCTGCGGTACAATGGACGTCTTTGCGCACGCAAAGTATTGGGGGTTTCTGCAGTTACGCTCATCTGTGCAGATGAAAAACCAAGAACGTTATCTCTGAAGACCACTCGAATCACGCGCTCAACATCTTTGTAGGGACTTGTGGTCTTACAGGCTGTTTGGGTCATAGCGGCAGGAGGACACCAAGTGAAATCACGCTTACTATTTGTTTGCGGGAGGTATTCTCTCACCGTCACTTTGAATGTTACGGAGGAAAGACGATAGCGGGGAGACGTGCTCGGGTCCTGATCGGGATTATTCTGGTCGAAGCGTTCAACTTCTTTTTCGGTTGTTTGAAAATCGACGATGGAGCCAAACCACAGGTCGTCCCGCGTGGGAGAGATACTGACTGTTCCCGCAGCCTGAGATTTTCCAAGGTCGATGTATAAAATCCCGAACGTTTTTGCCGTGGGTTTTTGAAAATAAATTCCCGTAGGCAAAAAACGATCTCCGACACTGGGAACACTCGTGTAGGTGCTGATCAATGTGTCTCGTAAGAAGAAACCAATGGTATCAATAGACGCGGTGGCAGAGGCGGCATTAAACCCTGTGGATGCCAAATAATCTGCTCTGACAAATCCGGTGTTCTGGCTGGATCCGGAAGGACTCCAGTTGTTAAGATTTTTTCCACTGCCGTCTTCAACGTTAATTCCCTGTGAAGCAAAGTGTTTCAAGTAAAAGGAAATTTCGTTTAGCTCTGATTCCGATTGGATTCGGTTGGTGATCGCCTCGTTTTGATTCGTGGCCATGCTGATCAAGGCGCCAACACCATACATAAGCACCGAACCCAGGACGACGGAAAGAAGAAGTTCTACAAGTGAAAAACCTTGTTGACCCAAATACCCACTGTTAGAATTAAGAAAGCAACTTGATTGGCTTTCTGTGGGGGATTTCAAATGTTTCGTAGAGACAGGTCTATTAATCATAAAGGTGTCTCGGGCTTTTCTGCTCTTGAGATGATGGTTGCGATCGGTATCCTTGCCACGATCTTCATTCTAGCAATGCCTTTCTTTAGCCAACAAGGAAAAATTATCAAAGAGATGAGAACGTCTGCGAGCTGCCAGGCCGTTCTTGATACAGCCTTCTCGAGAATCAATTCTTTCGGAAACTCTTTAGACAGTTATCAACCAAAAATTAATGCATCAATGGCGAACGCGACAGGCGCTATGGCTGCGGGTTCCAGAGTGTTTTTGCCGCCCGATATTCCAGTCGATGCATATGCGTTTGATCCTGATTTTAAAGGTCAAAGAAACAAGATGTTTGATCTGGCCCCGGGTCGCATTTTGTATTCTACAAATCCAGGCAAGCAGATTAAAATTCCTCAAAATGGAGGAACAACTAAGAATGTGCCGATTCAGCACGACGGTATTACATTATATACGCCACTCTTGCTTAAAGGTTCAATGGAGTACCTGGCGACGAAGTACAATTCTGGCTATTGCTCGGCATTCTCTCCCGTAAAACTGTTAACAGCTGTGGACAGTCAAGCTTTGAACAATCAGTTTCAAGGCGGTCTTAAAAATTTAGATATCTCTATGAAAGTGAATCGCTACGATCTGGCTTCGAATAATGCCAGTGGTAATTGCGGCACCTTTTGGCCACGACCACGCAACGGTGGTCGTACCAACGTTACTTATGAACCGCAATTTGGCTATTCTCCGACGACTCGTCAGATAATAGGAATTTTCCCCAGCTGGATGGATGATAAAGATGGATTTCGCGTCACTTTGAGGGCCAACTTTACCAACGACAAGGGCCAATCAGAAACTTGCGAGGGCACGAAAGATTTTTCTTTGCCAGAAGATAAGCAAAACGTTGTCGATTATTTCTATGACGTAAACTATGTGAAGAATTCGGCGGCCTCTCCGGGTGCTATCGTTGATAACATCAGTCGTATCAATGGACTTCGCAAAGGGACTGAGTGTTCAGGTAAACCCGATTGCTTAGGACATCCCTTTGAAACAATTCTGACGAACTTGCAGCCTTGGAATAATAGTCCAAAGTGGCCCGAGAATCGTGATAGGCCACTATGTTCTCAAACGCCTGCGAACTCCATGAAAATGGTGATCACATTCCGTGTTTACAACACTCAGAAAGATGGCGGCGTCATCCCGATGTGCTTGGATACATCATATCAGTGGTTTAAAGGTACTAAAGGTAATTGGTGTCCTGGTTCATATAATGGCGGTGCAGAAACAAGCTTTGATAAATCCTGGGACACTCGTTACACAGGCTGGGTTCCTTGCGAACAAATGCAATTCTGTAACTCGCGACCAGATAAGGTTGAGGTTATCAAGTCTGCTGACAAGAACTTTAAATTTCCAGGTCTAAATGCGAATCAGCCCTATGTGGAATATAAATATACTTACGAAAAGATTTCCGGAGACAAAGCGAATCCTCGCATGTGGGGTTGTGAGCTGAAGTTCGGTATTGCTTCAATCGATCTTGCGGGGAATTTAAGTTACGTTCCTGCTCAAGAAAAAATGATGGACTCCCCTGGTATTGCAGGCGACCGTCGTCCCCCACTCAAAGAAATCAATCCGCATGTCTATTTCAAACCGCCGCCTTGTTACACATGTAATTGTAAGCCTTGTAAAGGTGGTAAGGGACTTTTCGGTGGATTGTTTAATTGGATTCTTTTTGCAGTTTTAGTCATCGTATCCGCGGGTACAGCTTTGGCTGTGACGGCATTGATCACGGCAGCAGTCATCGCCGGGGCAACAGCAGGTGTTCTTTGCTATAATGGTGGTTTGGGTTGCAGCAGTGATGGTGGTAAAAACTATGCCCCAGATTCGTCGGGAGGAAAATATCGATCCTGCGACGATAGTAACAATGGGTGTAAGTGCGGTAAAAAATGTAACATCATCAGGCCACCAAGCCCTGGGTGGTCATCGCCACTTGATGATGCGATGGATATTTCTCAGCTAGAAAAGAATTCTTGTGTGCCTGGCAATACTTTCTATGTCGATAACACTGCTTATTCGAGTTTGAATGGTATTAAACCGATGTTTGGATACAAAACATCCAAAGGACCCGGTAAAGGCTACGATTACAACATGGATCCAAATGCGAAAGTTACTCCGGGTGATGAGCTTCTGTATTCCGTGTTTGATTCTAAAAACAAGCAGTTCTGTTATGCGGCTGTTCGTTGTTCCGGCGGAAAATTCCAAGCTATTAAAGAAAGCAGCGAGATTTCGGGTGATAATAACCTTTATCCACTGATGGGATGTTTCCCGGTCAAAGTGGGTAAGAGAATTGCCTTTAATAGTGGTAGTCCGGGCATTGCTCAGGGTGGAAACGCTTGCTTGGAAGTTCAGTTTAATAAAGGTCCGCAGAATCCAACGAACCTGAAGCTTTGGAAGTGGTCTGATTATAACGAACAATGTAGTGTCACCTCCTCAACTGGTTCTTTATCGTCCGATCCGCGCGTGGTCGGTGGGTTCTGTCCAACAACGTCGACAACGGCCCTGGTCGGCGCACAGTACAGCAATACCGGAGCTGGATGTTCTAATCCTACTGCCGATCCAAATGATCTGGTGGGAGTGAATTTTGCTTGTAAGGATACGAAAATTTATTGGGACCCTTGTGCAGCCACGTCATCCAATTCCAAAAACGGTACGATGAGCTGTGCGAAGTGGTGCTATGCAGACTGTAAAGTCCCTGAATACGTTCCAGAGCATCCTTGGTTGGATGCTCCACACAATGTTCAGCGCTATTACGAAGACATGGGATCGAGTGACGCAGGATTGCCATTCTGCACGATGGACCGTACGTTGTTTGATGATAACCTTTAAGCATGTCTGAAAAAAGTACGAGAATTTACGGTTTTGATATTCTAAGAATCGCCACGGTGATGGCGATTCTTTATTTTCACGTCTGGCAGTACACGTTTTTTCAAGACGTGATCTCGCTTCCTGCTGAAATTTCTAACTATCACAACCTTACGGGTTGGGTCGGCGACGTATTTAAGTACGGCGGTCTTTTCATTGTCGCTTTAAGTTTCTTTTTGATTGGTTTAAAAGTGCGCTCCCAGCACAAAATGAGATTTTTTGTGTTGATCGCAGGACTGATAGCTTTGCAGGTTTCAACGGCCGACAATCCTATGGACCCGACAACCTGGGACTGGGATGTTTATTCCTATTTAGTATTATCCTATATTCTCGTACTAGCGCTTCCGCGTAAAGCGATGTTGCGATGGCCGTTGATTGTGGCAAGTATCGCGCTGTTGTGTATTCCCTACGAACAATATGCTGCATTACTAAATATTCCTGAAGCCGTTCAATTCTCGGGTTGGAATTTAATGCCATGGTTAGCACTGCCGGTTTTGTTTCACTCGGCTGGCGTCTTGTGGTCGCAAAACTCCCCACGCCTATTTCAAGTTATGCGCAAGTGGGAGTGGCCAGTGTGGGGTGTTTTGATTGCGTTGCTATTCGTGATGACGCCGGATTATGGACCTTTTCCCGCGGGACCTGGATACGAGGGCTACGTTTTTAAAATGAAGCCTTTGATGTTCTGGAAGCACTTCATCGGGTTTTCTTTCCTGATGAGGCTAAGCATGGATCCAATGATTAATTCGGCACTCGCAAGAATCAAAGGAATGTCGCAATTCTCAAATCTTTCATGGAATAAGCACTTGGGTGTTTCGTATTTTATGCATTTGGCGTTCTTGCCTATGGGACAACATCTGATGGAATTCTGGGGACACTACCCAGGGACGTTTGATTGGTTCTGGTTATTTATTTTTATTGCTGTGGAAATCATTGTCAGAGCCATGTTCGCCATGCGCTTAACTGTTAAAACTAAAGTTGCCCAGCTGATGCGCTAGTTACTTACTGACAGGAACCGCGATCACCTTCAAATAGAAATGACCTTTAGTCGTAGAGAATGGGATCAGCATACCAGCAGATCCCTGTTTGCATTCAATCATGCTATCGGCGCCGATCAAAACTTTTGGTACAGTTAATTGAACACCAAAGTTTGTAATTTCAGATTTAGCATTACCAAAAATGATATTGTTGATCTCACCGACGGCATCCTGATTTTCGGAGTTCAGTTCTGTTTGCTCTTCCATCAGCATTGTTGAAACGACTTCCAGGTAACTCGCTTTATCAAAAGAGATGGCAAGATATCCTTGGTAAGACTGAGACTTGATTTCTACCACGGATGAAATTTCACCCTTAAGTGCGTCATGGGGAGATTTCGTTTCTGGCTTCCCCATCGTGATATTCTGAACACCAAATTGAGCAAAGACATTCATAGTCGCTTTAATCACAGCATTGATCACGCGAACGTCGACAGCATATTTTGCTTGCGGAGCTGCAGAAGCCGACGCTGGTGCGGCGGAAGGAGCGCCTTGGTTTAGGCATTTTACCATCGCATTTACAAGTTCATCCGGATTGATCGGTTTTTTCAGTAAGACACAGCTTTGTAAAGTGTCTGGGAGTTCCGAGCTATCTTTTTGCGTAACGACGATAAGATTTGCGTCTTGGGTATTTTTGTACGAGTGAAGTCCATAGACAAAACCACCGTCCATCAGGCGTGGGACTTCGGTGTCGATCAAGACAACATCAAATTTTTGATTTTCAGTTTTAATAGCGGCTTCGGCACCATCTTTTGCGCGAACTAAAATGGGCGCAACAGTTGAATCACGGAAACGATCGCTCAACGGTTCACGCACTAGATTTTCTAGGCCTGAATTGTTATCAACAATGAGGATGGTTTTTCTTGTCTTCATGTTCGATCCGCTCAAGTTCTTTCTGCAAGGGTGAGGGAATTGCATGAAGTTACCTGTTTCCCAATTAAGGTATCGGCTTCAAGAAAAACTACTTTAACATTCTGTAATTGATCCGATCTGGTTTAATTTTCTCAAGATGAGACGGCGCCAAATGGTTTATAAAGGTCTCATTTCGAACATAAATGAATATTTTCAGAGATAGTGATTGCCGGGTGGAGCTCTAAAAACAGAAAAACCTGCTCGAGGCAGGTTTTTGTAGTCAAAATGGCGGAGAAGGAGGGATTCGAACCCTCGGTACACTTTTGGTGTACGAGCATTTAGCAAACGCTTGGATTCAGCCACTCTCCCACTTCTCCGCGAGACTCTTTTTTGAGCTGAGACGTTAAATTGCCATAG
Organism: Bdellovibrio sp. ZAP7; assembly: GCF_006874645.1. NCBI lineage: Bacteria > Pseudomonadati > Bdellovibrionota > Bdellovibrionia > Bdellovibrionales > Pseudobdellovibrionaceae > Bdellovibrio > Bdellovibrio sp. ZAP7. The sequence continues at coordinate 97,773 of NZ_CP030082.1, forward strand.
GCCTCCACCCAAATCAAGGATTGGGGGCCTTATAACGGGGTGCTTTTTGCAAATTTCTTTAAGAATGCTTGATTTTTTGATTACTGCGGCTTAAACATACGTCTCTTTCACAGTGCACTCGTAGCTCAGCTGGATAGAGTACTTGACTACGAATCAAGTGGTCAGAGGTTCGAATCCTCTCGAGTGCACCATTTTTTCCCTAAATTCCCCTAAAAAATCAATACCTTAGAAAAAAGAATCACTATAGACTCTGTTTTGCAACGGAGGACTTATGGGTTTTAAATTTTGGCTGAAGGTCGCTTTCATGATTGGTTCGTTTGGGCTGGTGATCTATGGAATGCAGCAACTCCGTTCTTCGGACTTTGCCCGTGAGGCACAAAAAGATGACAGTGCCTTATCACTCCTTTTAGGCGGAGAAACCCGCCCACTGAACTGGTGTTTGCCAGAGACGAAAAAGGTCGAAATCCTCTCTGAAAAAGGTGAAGTCTTAAAAGCACTGACGAGTACCCAAGATATCAGTTCCGTGTGTGAAATCTTGATTGGTCCAATCTCCACGGATGTGGTTCAAAAATCTCAATTTAATCGTCGATTAGTCGCATCTGACGCCAAGGGTGCCACTAAAACTTTGGAACAAGCGGCCAACTCCCCATATTTTAGAGCGGATGAGATGCCGATGAGCTCGGTGATGCTGGAAAAAGTCCTGCAGCGCCTGTTGCAGCCCTGATTTCTGTTTGACAAGATAGGCCCAAAATAATAGTTTGGCTTTCACCGAAACGTTCAGAAGTAGCTCAGTCGGTAGAGCAAGCGGCTGTTAACCGCTGGGTCGGGGGTTCGAGTCCCTCCTTCTGAGCCATTTTTTCTTACTTCGGTAAGACACCAAAACCAGCCTAGAGCTGGTTTTTTCGTTTCTGGGGTACCTCTTAAATACCTGTAATTTCTAAAGATATGCCGAACTGCTGCCACTCTCGGGCACTGTCATGAGCCTATGCAGGTTATCCTACTTCAGAGCGTTCCTATTGCTCCTAAGAGCCCCCTTTTAGGGCACAAAAGCTGCATTTCTTGGCCATGCAACCCCTTTAAGCAACTTTAACCATTAGGATTTTCAAGGACTACTCATGAAAACATTCCTTGTGAGCTCTACCGTCACTTTTGTCCCTGGCAACTACGAGGGATTTATCAATCATCTTGCAAAAAGTGATCGTGTGCATGGCCTGATCTTAGTTGAAAATCGTGATTGGAAAATTGCAGCAAAAGCCTTGCTGCTAATTATCTCCTTCGCGGCGCCTCGCATGGGGATGCATCTTTTGAAAAATTACTTCGGTAAATCAAACGCACGCAAAAAAGCGATGTTTGAAAAACACGGAAAAGCATTTCGAATTGTTTCAGATATTAATTCCGTTGAGACATTGAACTTCATCCAAGAAGAAAACGTTGAACTCATAGTTAACGCTCGCACGCGTTCTTTCTTCAAAAAAAATCTTTTGAAAACTCCACGCTATGGTTGCATCAACATTCATCACGGCCTTCTTCCCGAGCAACGCGGCCTTATGTGCGACTTCTGGGCACATATGGAAAAAACTAAGTTTGGATTTTCGATTCATCAGATGACTTCCAAATTGGACGATGGACCTATTCTTCATGTGGGCGAGGTCAAGACCTCTCCTTCAAACTATATGACATCTATATTCGAAGGGTCTTTAATAGAATCTCAAGCGATCGAAAAGTTACTTAAAGATCTCGAGAAGAATAAAGCTTCAGAGAATATTTTTTCAGGCTTGGAAAATATCAAAACTGAGAAAACAAAATATCGCAGCAATCCCGGCTTGATGGACTTTTACAAACTTCAGTGGAGAGGTACTAAAATATGAAAATCATCTTTGCTCTTCATGGCAATCCTGGCGCTCCTCAAGATTGGTCCTTGCTACAAAATCAGAATGTGAAAATTAAGGCTGTTGATGCTTATTCAGACGATTGGATTAGGGAAATTCAACAAAGCCCCGAGAAAGTGATTTTGTTGGGCCACTCCTGGGGTGCTTATCGTATTTTGAAAGCATTGCCGAAGGTTGCTGCGCACGTTGAAAGAGTCGTTTTGCTTGCTCCTTACGTGAATATCGAAAGACCCCTTTCTGGAGTCGCACAAGCTCTTTTAAAAACACCATGGCTCGGAGAGAAACTGATTCAGGGTAATCATAAGAAAAGCAAAGACGTCTTTTTGAATGATTTGATTTATCCTTTTAAAGTTGAAGGCCTGCCCTACTATAAAGAAATCGAAAACCGCATGCAGCATTGGCAAATGTGGCAGAAAACGGCCTTCGTAAAAATGCAAATGCAAGCAAACCCTTTGAGTAAAGCTGATGTCAGGCAGACACCAATCACGGTGATCTATGGTAATGACGATAAAATCAGCAGTGCCGATTCTCAGAATAAAATCTTAAAACAATATCCAAACATCACGATTAAATATCTAGAAAATGCAGGTCACGGCATGCTGTGGTCTCATCCGGAAATGATCTCGAAGGAGCTTTTAATGACGTCCACAAAAATCGGATATCACGCTGGCGAAAGCGAACAAAACAACGTTATCAGCTATATGGAGAAACATTTGCGTGAATTTCCTGATCGTGTGGCTTTGCGATGGGCTCGTCGTGAATCATTGATGCAATGGAATGGCGATCCGAAAACTCCGTTCCAGCATGATGAAATTAACTATAAAGACTTTTCCACACGTATTTCCTCATTCGCTCAAGGTCTGATTGATATCGGTATCCAAAAAGGCGACAGAGTTATTATCTTTTTGCCAATGAGTCTGGATATGTACACGGCGATGTTCGCCGTTCAAAAAATCGGTGCAATTGCCGTTTTCCTGGATTCCTGGGCGCGCTCTCATCACTTGGGGGCTTCTGCTGAATGTGTGGGCCCTAAAGCCATGATCAGCTTTAAAATGGCGTTTGATTTGGTAGATCAAGTTCCTGAATTTAACTCGATGCCAATCCGTATTCTTTATGGTCCTGGCGAGAAATTCACTCATAAGTTTGAAACTTTATTGAAGGCCCCGATTTCTCCAGTGTGTGCGGTTGAATCTGAATTCTCGGCACTTATTACTTTCACGACGGGTTCGACTGGTAAACCTAAGGGTGCCAACCGTACTCACCGTTTCTTGTCAGCGCAACACCACGCCTTGTCGCATGTTATTCCGTATACTGAGCAAGATCGCGATATGCCAGCTTTCCCTATTTTCAGTTTGAATAACCTGGCTTCAGGTGTAACTACGATTTTGCCAGCGTTGGACTTATCGGCTCCTTCAGAGCGTGATTCCGCGATCCTGGCTTGTCAGATCATTAATGAAAATATTAATTGCACAACGCTTTCGCCTTCTATGTTGGTTGGGCTTGCAAAGTTCTGTAAAGAAAAAAGCATTATCCTAAATAAGCTTCGTCGCGTGGTTACGGGTGGGGCTCCGATTTCAAAAGACGACGTTAAAGCGTTCTATGAAATTGCACCTCAGACGGAACTTTGGATTTTGTATGGTTCTACTGAAGCAGAACCAATGGCCCATATTGAAGGCCGTGACATGTTGAAAGAAACAAAACAAACAGATCCAGAGATTATCGAAGAGGGCGTGAACGTCGGTCATATCAGTGAAGACGTTGATTTTAAATTCGTGATTAGAAAAGACGGTCCAATTGAACTGAAGAATGGCTCATGGACGGGAGTTGAGGTTTCTAAGGGTGAAGTCGGCGAGTTCATCTGTACCGGGGATCATGTGTGCCGCGAGTACTACAATAATGAAGCAGCCTTTAAGACGACTAAAATCATGGATGCTGAAAATCGCGTATGGCACCGCACGGGTGACCTTGCTTATATCGACCAAGATAAAAACTTGTGGATCGTGGGTCGCGTGAATAATGCGATTCAAAGAGCTGGTAAGTACTTCTTCCCGGTGACGGCTGAAGTATTGTTAAAACGCATGCCTTTTGCGTATCGTTGTGCATTTCTGGGTATGGCTGATGAAAAGCTGGGTGAAGCGACTTATGCGGCGATTGAGCTAAAGGCCGAAATCGACAAAGCAACATTTGATTTCGAAGGGGCTCGCAAAGAAATCCAACGCGTCTTTGGGAAAAATGGAATTCCTTTGGACAAAATTCTTTTTGTCGACAAAGTACCGATGGATCCACGCCATCACTCTAAAGTTGAGTATAAAGTACTGCGTGACCAACTTTCTCAACCTGGAGTTGTGATTGCGTAACTGGCTGATTCTTATTAAAGAACGCTTTAGTCCGTTCCAATATATTCCTATGATTGTCGCCTTTACGGTGGCGAATGGTTTGTATTTGGCGAAAATAGAAAGCCATGATTGGAGCTGGAGCCGTTTTGCGATGGCTTTTGTTTTGATGTTGTCGTTCTTTTTCAGGATGCGTCTGTTTGATGAGATTAAAGACTATGAAGTTGATTTAAAAATCAACCCAACACGTCCCTTGGCTCGCGGTATCTTATCCGTTACGCAGGTGAAGCACGCATTAATGATTTTGATCCTGCTTGAGTTAGTGGTTGTATCGCAATTGGGTTTGCCAAGTTTTTTGGTACATGTTCTGGGAATTGGTTATAGCCTTCTCATGTACGAAGAGTTTTTTATCGGAGATATTCTTCGCCCTCACCTGACGACGTACGCTGTCTCTCATACATTCGTTAGTGTGCTGTTGGGGATTTCTGCAGCGGTGGGAATTTCTGGAGCTACAGATCTATCGATTTTGTGTAAACACGCCGCTTTCTTTTTAGTGAACTGGTGTTTCTTTAACCTGTTCGAATTTGCCAGAAAGACCTTTGCTCCTGAGGAAGAAAAAGAAAACGTTCCAAGCTATTCAAATATCTTTGGAACTAAAGGCGCTTATCTTTTGTCGATCAGTCAGGTCGTGTTGGGCTTGGCACTGCTAAGATATCAATTCGGTGAATTCTTGATGTGGCCTTGTCTGCTGGCGGCTGTTTATTTGGTCGCAACTATTGCCTATTTATTTAAGCCGAAAGCGGTAAACGCAAAACTTTTCCGCGGTGTTACGGGTGCCTATTTGCTGGGTCACTTCATCGTTATGTCTATTGTGCTAGGAGCGTAAAATGTTGGTCACAAAAAAATCCACATTGTTATTTGCAAAGAATGAAGCCGGCGGAAAAGGGTATAACCTTTATTTGATGTCTCAAGCCGGGGTGCCAGTTCCTGAGTGGGTGGTATTCGGTAAAAAGTATTTTAATGAATTCCTGGATGCAAAGAATGTCCGTGCGGCTGTCTCTGCGAAAGTGGATCAGGTGATGGCGGGTACTTTGTCTCCGGCTCAGGCCGAGAAAGACATTCTGGCAATCTTTGAATCCACGGCGGCGACTGAATACTTAAGTCAATCTGTGGACCAAGCGCTGACGATGTTAAATCAAAGCACGGTCTTTTCTGTGCGCTCATCGGCGGCAGACGAAGACAGCGTGTCTCATTCATTTGCGGGTCAGTTAAGCAGCTTCCTTTATGTGAGTGGTAAGCAGGACATTTTAGATTTTATTAAAAAGTGCTGGGCGTCGGCTTTCAGCGAGCGTGCTTTGGTTTATCGTCAGGAAAACGGGATTGATCTTAAAAAGATCTCTGTATCCGTCGTCCTTCAGCGCATGCTTGATCCAGATAAATCAGGGGTGATGTTCACTTGTGATCCCGTTGCTAAAAATCTTACGAACTTTGTGATCTCCTCGGTCTATGGTGTCGGCGAAGGCCTGGTTTCAGGTGCATTGGATGCGGATTCTTATTGGTTAAATTCCGCGACGGGTGCTTTGGATAAAAAAGAGATCGTGGAAAAGTCAGAGCAGATGAAAAAGTCTTCTTCTGGCCACTGTCAGTTATTACCAGTTGAGGAATCTAAAAAGAATGCGTCGTCATTGACGGATTCAGAATTGAATGACCTTTATAAATGGGGCATGAAAATTCAAAATAGCTATTACCGTCCTCAGGATATCGAGTGGGCTATTCAAGACGGAAAGCTTTATATTCTACAAACCCGTCCTGTGACGAATCTGGAATCTGATTTAGTCGGCTACCCAAATCTGTGGGATAACTCCAACATCATTGAATCGTATGGTGGTTTGACGTCGCCATTGAGCTTTAGCTTTGCTTTGCGCAACTATAAAGCCGTATATGTGCAGTTCTGCGAAGTTCTGGGTGTCCCTTCCGAAATCATTAAGGATATGGATAACTATTTGTCGTACATGTTGGGTTCGATCAACGGCCGCGTGTATTACAACCTGTTCAACTGGTACAAACTGGTCGGTGTTCTTCCAGGGTTTAAGCAAAACCGCGAGTTTATGGAAACGATGATGGGTGTTTCTGAGTCATTGACGGATGAAATCGCAAATCGCATTAAGCCGCACCCGTCTTGGGATACTCCAGCTGGGAAACTTCGTCAGATGGTGACGGGTTTCAATTTTATTAAGTATCACTTTACGATTCAGACTGTGGTGGATGATTTCCTAAAAACCTTCCATCGCGATTATGACAGGTACCGTGCAATGCCTCTTAAGAGAATGCGTGGCGACCAGTTGATTCAGATCTACGCAGAGCTTGAAAGAAACATGCTGGGTCGTTGGAAAGCACCGATCATTAATGACTTCCTGTGCATGGTGCATTTTGGTTTGCTGAAAAAGCTTACGAATAAATGGCTTTCTGGTTTGGATTCGACAATTCAAAACGACCTGCTTGCGGGCGAAGGCGGTCTTGAGAGTGCAGAGCCGACGAAAGCATTACTTCGTTTGGCAAGCATTGCCGCTAAAAATCCTGGTTTAAAGACATTGATTGAAACGACAGATCCAAAAGATGGTCTGGAAGCTTTGAATCAGTCTAACTATGAAAACTTCTATCATCTGGTATTGGACTACTTGGATAAATACGGTTTCCGCTGTATGAGCGAAATGAAGCTTGAAGAAATCGACCTTTTGACGGATCCAAGCTACTTATTCGTTTGTTTAAAGAACTATCTAAAAGCTGGTAAAGTTGAAGTCCACGACGATGCCCATGAAAAATCATTGCGTGCTCAGGCCGAAGAAAAAGTTGCGGGTCATCTTTCTGGATTCCGTCGCAGCATGTACTTCTGGGTGTTAAAACACGCTCGTAAGGCTGTGAAAAACCGCGAGAACACGCGTTTTGCAAGAACTCGCATCTATGGTATTGCACGCACGATCTTTCAAGCTATCGGCGAAGATCTTGCCAGTTTGAGTGCTTTGGAAAATCCACGTGATATTTTCTGGCTGACGATCGAGGAAGTATTCGGAATCTACAATGGCACTTTGCCAGCGTACAATTTGAATAACTTCGTTCAGCTCCGTAAAAAAGAGTACGATGGCTTCACTGAAGATACGGATCCACGTATTATGACTCGTGGTGCGGCTTATTGGAATAATACGTTCGTAAAACCGGTGGAAGAAGCTCCAATTGATCCAAATGCAACTTACGATCTAAAAGGTCTTCCATGCTGCCCAGGTATTTTAGAGGGCGTGGTGAAAGTTATCCTTAATCCAGGTGATAACTTGGATTTGAATGGCGAGATTTTGGTGACGGCGAGAACAGATCCAGGATGGGTTCCATTGTATCCTGCGATTTCAGGTTTGCTGGTTGAGCGTGGAAGTTTGCTATCGCACTCAGCGATCGTAGCCCGAGAGATGGGTATTCCTGCGGTGGTCAGTATTCCGGGTCTGACGAAGACTTTGAAAACCGGCATGCGCATCCGTATGGATGGCAAAGCCGGTACAGTGGAAATCCTCAGCGAATAGTCGCTTAGGATTTCTTATAAATGTGGAATTGATAAACGCCTGTGCCGTCAGTTTTAGCGGCCCAGGCGTTTTTGTCTTTAAGCTCCTGCCAACCCGTCAAATCCATTTCTTTTGCAGCACGCATGAAAGAACGGATCACCATGCAAGTTCCTGAAGTATTTTCTTTGTTCAGTTTTTGCAAAACCTGATTCGCATCCTGGTCACTTAAGTAAGAGATCGTGTCAGACAGAGAAATGAAGCTGTATTTTTGCTTTGGCAAATACTCGAGCAAGTTACCCAACAGGTAGTTCACTTTTGTATTCGATTTCTTTACCGCTTCAAAGATATGGTGGTGTGCTTCCAGTGGAAGACCTTCTTCGTGACGGATGCTGCCTAAGAATAGAATCTGCATGAAGTAGTTCTTGCGAACTAATTGTGTGCGAAAGATACGGTCAAACTCTTCAACGATGAACTGGCTTGGTGGGCGAGACTCTGTTTTGTGTCCATCGCTACCGCTGAAGTGACCTTTATAAAGGTATTTGTTAAACACAAACTCACTTGCCGCGACCTTGATGAAAGTGTTCCAACGAATTTTTGGCCAGTGTTTTTCATACAGCTCAATTTGTTCAGACAAGCTTTGCGCTGCAAAAACTTTTGAGAAATCACACTTAAGAACTTCGCGGAACAAGTAACCCAATTTTTGGAAGTGAGATTCCCAGCGGCCCAAAAGGATAAAGCCATGGGGAGCCCAACCATTTTTGCGTTCTTCCCAATATTTTTTGGCTGCTTCCGAGAGGTTCAATTTATTGAACATAGCAACACGATCGTCGCCAGTGTCGCTGCCGGATTGCAAAGCACCCCGGTAACCCATAAAGAACAAGTATTCTTCATAAGTCAGAGACTTCATACTTTGGAAGCGTAATTCGCAAAGATAATTTTGGCTTACCGACATATCGATTACATCCAGAACCGCAGGATTTTTGGCAATCAAAGGCATGCAACGTGCGCCGGAGCCCGCAATACTAAATACGCGGTCACAGTTTTCTGGAAGAAGATCAAACTCGATACGAGTGTCTTCGTTGGACAGAGTGTAATTTAAATCTGAAAAATATTCGCTCGCCATCATGTCCTCGTTTCTAAAAAGGTAAGTTTCCAGTAACTTCAAATCGAATTCCAGCAACAGAGCCGCCGGTCATGTTTTTATAAACTGTAAAAAGACTGTCCTCGGTGCCTTCGTAATACTGTACGAATCCAGTCAGCGTAAACCAATCTGTAATGTTGTATCCGTAACTCAAACTTGCAAAGGCATCTTGGTTGATTGAGTTATAATATATTTGCGCCTGTAGATCGTGACGGTTGGGATTCCAGACCATGCTTACGTAGTACAAAGCCTTATAGTCATGCGTGTTCGTACTAAATCTTCCCGAATCATAGAAAGTGACCATGGGAAGGATAACGAAATTACCCAAAAATAAATCAACGCCCAGTGATCCGAAGTATTCGTCCTCGTAATCAGGATCTGCATGAATCGAATAGTCGCGACTTCCACCGATTTCAATCTTAGGAACGGCTTTTTCAAAGGCATAGTTCGCCGTCATTCCATACACGTTTTTCATCGCCACGCGCGCGGCTAAAGCAGTGAATGCGATTCCTTTACCGTTAATTTTAACTCGTGCTCCATAACCTGACGTACCGTCGTCATCGTAGGTCAGGGTTTCCGGCAAAGGTTCAGGGTAATAGGTTTGTGCAAGTTTACTGACGCCGACCAAATCCAACCCGAATGTCTCGGATTCATAGGAATAAGATGCGCCTTGCGAATGTGTTAGCTGGTCCGCAAAGGGATCAAAGAACAACCGGTTGTAGCGTCGGCCTGTCCACACATCCAAAGATGGCACGACCCAGCTATCACTCCAGCGCATGGCTTGTTGACCGACGCGGAAATAGGAAGATCCCGCTCTTAACTCCAAATAGGCTTCTTGAAGATAACCGCGATGCGGAGATCTGCGTTCTTCAGCATTTTGGGCATAATCGAAGTCGCCGAATCCGTCTGCAAACAGTTTGAAATGACCGGCCTCTGCATTCAGTTTTGAATGCAGTATTAGGCGGTTCGCCATCTCTTCCTTGTTTTCCCCACCGATATATTCGTATCGAGAGCCTAAGGTCAGATCAGCACGTGCAGAAAGTGAGGCTAACAATAAAGCCCAGGCAAGCCAAAACCTCACTTCATGCTTTCCATATTGCGGGTCGTGAAGAAGCTGTCATCGAAAGTTTTAGGTTTCATGCTTTTGATGCGGATGTAGCTAACCTGTTTGTTCACGTCTTGAATTTTAATAGTCGTTGGACGAACCGCGCCTGCGATATTTTTATAATCTTCAAAAGAAGCACGCTTCAAGATCGTTTTCCCATCAAGACCCAAGTAATCAGCACGGAGTGGCTGCGCATTTGATTTTTTCAACCACAGACGAATCCATGCATAAGTTAGGTTTTCTTTGGATCCTTTAAGTAACAATTGTACTTCGTTAGCATTCTCAGATTCTTTGGTAACAGTGTAGTCACCAGCCCATCTGGTTCTGGAGATATCACCGTTTGCAACCTGGCCAGAAAGTTTTTGCGCCAAGGATAAGCGCATCGATCTTTTTAAGTTAGGAATGTAGGCATGAAAATCACGGTCAAGCATCAGCATGTTGCGGCCTTTATCGCGAGCCGGTTCTTTCGTGATGATCATTGTTTTATCTTGGCCTTTAAGAGAAACGTCAAAAACGGAAGTGCCCTCTGAAGTTTCCACTTGGATTTGCATTTCGTAGGAATCTGAAGGATTACGAATTTTGTCTGCGGCTTGAATCATTTGGTCGGGAGATGCGGCCTTCGCTGCTAACGCTGAAAAAACCAGACCGAAGATAATTAGTTTAGCCTTTAGGATTTTCATGATGATCTCCACAATTTAAGTATCTATACTGTTTGAGCCTCCTCCACTTTAACCTTCCGTATTCAAAGGAGCAACTGTGAGTGCGCTATACAGACTTCAAAACCTAGATTACTCCTATGAGTGGAATAAACAAAAAGTGCCCGTTTTGAAGACTTTGAATATCTCTTTTGATGAGGCCTGTTTTTGTTGCATCGTCGGTCCCAGTGGATCCGGTAAAACCACGCTATTAAATCTTCTTGGATTATTGGATTCCCCGACAAATGGCCAAATCATTTTTGGGGGTCAAGATGTGGGCAACCTTCCAGAGCGTGAAAAGGAAAATATCCGTCTTCATCAAGTGGGATTTGTTTTTCAAAGCTTCTACTTAATTCCGACTCTGACGATTTTGGAAAATACGTCTTATTTCTTACCATCTTTGGGTTATTCCCAGGCAGATGCAAAAAAGACGGCACTAGAAACTTTGGATTTACTGGGAATTGCGAATCACGCGCACAAAAAACCGTTGGAGTTATCTGGTGGTCAACGTCAAAGGGCAGCGATTGCCCGTGCGATTGCTAAAAAACCATCCGTGGTTCTGGCGGACGAGCCGACCGCGAACTTGGATTCTGAAACGTCTGAAAAAATCATTGGTGCCTTCAAGGAACTTCAGAAATCTCAACGCACTAGTTTTATTTTCTCCACGCACGACGCTCATCTAGTTAAGTATGCAGAGACGATCCATCACATCAAAGACGGCCAAATTTCTACAGGAGCATAAGCACATGACTGAGATTTTTAAAATTGCCTGGAGAAATCTTTTCCGTAACCCGCGCAGAACAGCAGCAAGTCTGTTAACCGTATGTTTGGGTGCTGCCGCTCTTTTGATCTACCAAGGATTCAACAGCGGGATCATGAATCAATACCGCGAGAATACCATCCACGGTTACTATGGTTTTGGCCAAGTTTTTCCTAAAGGTTATTACGGAAAAGTATTCGAACAACCTTGGAAGATGTGGATTGAAAATCCGGAAGAGGCCGAGAAGAAGCTTTTGTCGGCTACCGGTGTGGAACAAGTCTTCCCCCGTCTTTCATTTTATAGCTTTCTAGCCAAGGGTGGAATCACGCTGGGTGGACGTGGCGAGGGGGTTTTGCCGGAAAGAGAAAATAAGTTCTTTGATAAGATGAACTTTATTTCCGGTGGCGACCTTAAAGATGAAAGCGAAATCATTCTTGGTAAGGGTTTGGCTGATTCTTTGGACGTTAAAGCGGGCGACACACTGACTCTTTTAACTCAAACGATCAATGGTCAGCTAAATGGTGCTGATTTAAAAGTTGCCGGTGTTTTTCATATGGGTATTAAGGCCATCGATGATGGTTACTATCGCTTGCACCTGAAGCAAGCTCAACGCCTGCTTGATACTCAGCGCGTGGAATTGTTCTCGCTTGCGACAACGGGTGTGGATCACTGGGATGAAGTAGCCAAGAACATCACTCAAGCGGATCCAAATCTTGAGCCTGTGCGCTTTGAAATTCTGGATAAAGTATACTATCAAAATTCGGTGGACTTTTTGTCAGCACAGTTTGCCTTTATCCGTATGATTATTTTGTTGATCGTGGCATTGGGTATTTTCAATACCATCGCAGTCGGCTTGCTTGAGCGTGGTGGCGAGATTGGTGCCCTAAGAGCCAATGGTGAAAAGCGCAGTCGTCTGTTTAAAATTCTTTTGCTGGAGAATTCATTCTTGGGATTGTTCGGCGGGATCTTGGGGATTTTACTGGCCTTGCTTTGCACGAAGACGGTTTTGGCATCTGGAATCCCGATGCCTCCAGGCCCAGGGATTACTCGTCAGTATTTGATTTTCATTGAGATTCAAGGAAGTCATTATGTGCAGGCATTGTTGTTGCCGATGTTTACGGCGATCATTGCCAGCTGCTGGCCGATCTTCAAACTTTTGCGCAGATCCATTCCAGAATTACTGCGCTCGACGTAAAAGATTATCTTTTCAAAAGAGCAAGTTGGCGGGTTAGTTCAAACTCACGGTCGGTGATAACACCCATGTGACCTTGGATTTCCGCCAATTCGACCCCGTGTTTTACAGCCATCTTATAGATCTGCTTCACTTTGTCCCATTCGATATCACGGCCCATCGTGAATGATTCGTGACGACCTTCCATTGCTAACAGCGCCGTTTCTGCGAGGCAGGCATAAACGGTTTTTCCCGGTAAGCCCAAATCACAAGACATTTGCATTGGACCTGGCAAATTCACTTCGCCGGATTCCATGATCAAAACGTCAGGACGTTTTCTAACGTCTTCCATTTCGAAATCCAATGGACGAGAACAGTCCGCGACAACGCAGCCGGGTTTCAAAAGCATCACATCCACGATTTTTTGATCGAAGGATGAAGTCGCCGTCAACAGCGCATCCGCTTGGGAAGCCAGTTCATTTGCGTTCGTCGATAAAATGATTTCACAGTTTGGCGCAATTTGACGGATCTCTTCACGCAGTTCTTCCAAGCGATTCATTCTTGGCGCCACCAAGCAAAGTTTTTTAAATGTCAGTGCGAGAAGTTTTGCCGAAACCTTACCAATAGAACCCGTCGCACCGATAACCATCGCCATGCCGTTTACGCGATTGTCACTTGGGTCGATGGTAACAAAACCCATTTTTCTAACAGCTTGGTTAAGACCCCACAAAGTCGCAGAAGCACTTAGACTGTTACCAGTGGTCACAGGAATCGGACTGTTTTGATTGATCGTGATACCTTGGTCACCGACGATCTTAGTGTAGGCGCCAAGACCCGCGATCTTAGCACCACGAGCAGCGGCGTCTCGACAGATGCCTTCGATTTGGCGATAGATCACTTCAGGATCAGATTCTTTTAATACTTTTGGTGTCGCCATTAACCCATAGATGATACCGCTGACTTCCTTGCCATTGTGCTGACTGATCACGTGTTTGATTTCACCGTAAACAATCGGTGGAGCTTTAGAAATCAGGCGATCAAATGGATCATTCCATGATTTAGGCATTTGTTTTAAAATTCCAAATCCTGGAACACGTGTAAAGTCATTGTGAGAAAGAGCATGCACAACGAATGCGAAATCAGGTGGCTCTTCTTTTTTAAGTTTACCTCTGACGAAATTGATTCCTTTTGAAACCTTTGCCTGAGTGGAAGTCTGGCGCGTAGTCGTATACTGGCGAGCCACATCACGAACTTCTGTTTCAGTCGCCAGGAGTTGTTCCCACTCCTCATTGGAAAGCGGAGCCGTTCTGTTGTGAGTTAAACGAAGGACGGCGTCCAAGATCGAATAGTTCATATATGGGCTGACGTTAAATTCTTCAGGGAAAAGATTGATGATGGATCTTGGTTCGTATTTTTTAAGCTCTTGCTCCATCAATGGATGATGTGACCAGACGATTACATCTTTGTTGCGAACAACGTCAGCACCAGAGTCATAAAGTAAAATAATCGGAAGATCACCGCAGACGTATTGCAGGTGCTCAGCTTGAGAAACCAAAGATGAACGCATCATCTTTTGAAATTTATTTTCTGCAAAAGGAGTGTTGTTACGCAGGTCACGCATTGTCGCAAAATTAAGAGCTGTTTTGGTGACTGTCTTAAGGCCTTTGAAGGGACGAATAACAAAAGGCAGCCCTAAAAGCGCAAAAGCATCCCCCATGTGCACTGATTTTGGGTAACGATGACGAAGAAACTCTTCTATTTCCAGATTGAGAATTGCAGTTGGAAAGAATACACCCTGTTCCGGCTGAACTTTACCTTGATCGATCATTTTTACGAGTGAATTGATATTGGCAATTTCACGAAGCCCCGTGCCGTCACAAATGGGTACCGAAGACGGTAAACCCATGATCTCAAGATACTGACTGTGAACGTAGCTTTTTCCATCCATGCGGATGACAGGAGGAAGACTTGTCAAAGCGAAGGCATCAACTTGATCACGCAAACTTGTGATCAGATTTTTCATCAGATCGACGGAGAATTGCACTCCAAAGCGTTGTACTTCAAAGTGATTGCCACCGTAATCAAATTCAAAGGAAGCATCCCAGAAGGGGCGACCGAAACTAATCTCTGCGATGCGATATGTACTTTTCATAGCCTCTCCAGAAAGTAGCTTCGTACTCTTTGAACTCAGGACACCAGTTTGCACCTAAAACTGCTTCAGTATCACTGGAGTCGTATTTAGGAAAATGCAGAAGATAGTTTAGTTCTTCCTGGGGAAACTTCAAGGCTAGTTCAGAGACGGCCTTCAGCAGTGTCTCCGGAACGTTATCTACAAGTTTAATGCCCTTGTTGCTGATACTTCGATTTTCCAAAGTCGATTTATAAAGTTCTTCGATATCAAGTCCATGCTTTGGCGTGATATGAAAGCTTCGATAAGAAGTATTGTCTGAATTCAAAGACCAATTACAAAATTTAACAATAGCTTCAGCCGCTTTATCAACGGGTACCAAAGGCAAAGTTCTACCGACTGTTCCAGGAACCGGTAGTACTGTGGGGAATGCTTCAATAACTTTTTTCAAACGATCGAAAGCCACGGGTGCTTGATAAGGGCCATCGATACGTTGAATTTCACCGTCAACGGTGTCCCCGACTAAAACTCCTAGACGAAAATTAACTTTCAAACGGAATTCGTGATTCCAGTTTTGAATGGTTTTTTCGGCTAAAGCTTTGGATTCAGAATAGGGATCGGGGAATGAACTTGAGAAATTTAAATCGTAAGGTTTCACGGCAGGCAATTTTGAATTCACAGCTGCTGCAACGGAGCTTGTATTCATGAACACAGGAATATTTAAAAGACTTGCAACCTTAAGAGCGGTACCAGTTCCAGTGATATTGTGGTGAAAACATTCTTCGTGTGTAGCAGTTAGATCATAAAGACCTGCCATGTGTAACAAGATATCAAATTTTTCAGCTTTTAAAGCTTCAATGTCCAAGCCCGCATTCCACTTGCGCAAGTCACCTTGAACTTCGGTATTGTCCGAGCGGGACATCACGTAAACCTGAAAATTTTCACGCAGCAATGGAACAACCTTCTGACCCAGAAAGCCCGTACCACCCGTCACCAAAATTTTAGGTTTTGATTTGTTCGTCATTTTGCTGCCACCACGATTGGTAAGAAACGGTGCAGACATTTCACAGTCAGTTCACTGACACCTTTATGCAGAACTTCGCCGTCACCAAAGAACGTCAGTGGACGTTTTGAGTTTTTAGTTTTCAATGAAAACTCTTTCAACTCGTAAGATTTAGAATACGGTAGTCTTGCAGCTGTCCCACGACGGATGTTCAAAGCCGTGCGAACGTGTTCTGCTTGAGAGCTAGATTCAGAAATCAATAGGTTCATGGTTCCATCAGTATTTGAGGTAAAAGGAGCAGGAGTAAATGTGGAAGCCACATTCGGTTGATTGTTCACTAGAATGATGGGAGCTGTTGTTTCAAACTTCGATTTATTGGGAATATTAACTTCTAAATTCCAATCTGTGGGATCCCAAGTGCGAATGGCTTCAAGGGCCATCATCGAATAGATCTGTGGTCCCATCTTTTTAACCATCGAATAACTTTGTTTTGCTAAGAACTTGAATGCCAATGTTGCCTTCGGGCAGTCGGATCTTTTTTGCAAATAGCTGCGGAAGTCATTAGACATTTCGGCCGTCATTGCTGGTAGTCCCAATCCACCATTCGTTAGCATATAGGATTTTTTGCCATCACCTGTGACTTCAATCACATCGATATTTTTTGTCGTTCCTTCAAGAATATTGCGCACGGCTTGGTGAATTTTAGTTGAAATACCCATTCTTTCCGCAAGGTCGTTGGCAGTCCCAGAGCGCACCAGAGTAACTGGTGGCATATCGAAACCCAATCTTTCATGGATTCGGATCATAGTTTGGAATGTCACATTGATCGTACCATCACCGCCACAGATGATCAGGGCGTTGGTTTTATTCAACATTTCATGGGCTAAAAAGAGGTCCAATTCCTCAAGAGTTTTGGGGGCAGCAAAATGCAAATCACAACGGAAAAGCGCTTCGCGAACAATAGCTTCCACTTGCCCTTGATTGGACGAGCCTGCCTTCGGATTGATTAGGATCGAAACTCTCATGACATACCTCTATGAATGATCCCCTTAATTGCATGTTATGTGCCCCTACCTGGGAGCGCCGTCTAGCAATAGTTTCTAGGTGGGAAGCTCTAGCTGTCTTAAAGTTAGACAGGGTGACAGGCAGGGCCTATACAGCCGAATTAAGGTAAACCAAATGTAACCAGTTGAAAACACTGGTAGAGGTCTAATTCCATCTCGATAGAGGTATAGTTCCGTGGGTTGGGACTTGTTAAATGAAATGGTGAAAAATACGATATTGTTTATGAAAAACACTGTTCTAATTTTAGCGTTCTTGGGGCTTTCCGCTTGCGCGGGAAAATATAACATCAAATCTTCGGAAGCAGCCATGAACTACGTTGCCCATACTGCGCACGTGATTAACCAGGGTGGTAATTCCAAAGATATGGATACTCACGTGTCTCGTGCATTGATGGTGCGCGGACTTAAGGTGACTGACAGTGAGTCTGTAGCGAATCTGCCTAAGACCGATATTTTGGTTAAGTACACGGATAGCTGGCAGTGGGATATCACGATGTACCTAAGAGCCGTGGACATTACTTTTTATGATAGAAGCGGAAATATCTTAGCTTCTGGAAATTACACGAACTCGTTTTTTCACGAATGGCCAAATGAGGGCCAAGTCGTACAAAAAGTTGTCGATGATATGTTTGCTAAGCTTGGAATCACACCAGGAAAAAGACAGGCTTCGAATCCAACTAAGCCTTAATCCTAAAACAGGTACTGCAAGGTCACGCCAGAGGAAATGTAGTACTGAACATCGCGATTGGAATTGTTAAACATCGCAGTCAATCCATTGTCGAAAATTCGGATTCGGTAGCCAATACCGAATCCACTCGGTAAAAACGTATACGTCGTGCCGAATTCAAGCCCATAGCGAAATGCCGTTTCATCATAGTAACCCTTAGATGGATACTTGTCTGGAGATCGCATAAAGTAACGATCAGTATTGAGGGCATAAACAGCAAATATCCCAAATTGCAACGGTCTCCAAATATTGCCATTGGTGGGAGAGTTCCAGCGCGAATATCTGTAAGCGATGTTGGTTTGATAAAAGATTTCGTGTTCAATTTGATAGCCACCTAAAGTCACATCGATGGCATGTTCTGGAACCCACTCGTAACTTGCACCGGCCGCAAGAGTTCCCATAAAACCTGCGCGCTCCAAAATCACGCGCCAGTCGTCTGCGTGAGCTGAAGAATTCCACAAGAGAGAAAATAAAATTAGGGCTTTAGCGAAAGGCTGCAATCTTCCTCCAAAGTATCCATGCGTTTGACACAAAACTGTTTCGATGTTGTGTCGATAGTGATAATCAACCAGTGTGCACCGTACTCGCTGTCAGATCTCCCGCACTGCATGGTGATCGTGCCATTGTCAGTTCCTAGCTGGTACACATGATTGTGACCATTAAAGACGACTTTGACCTTAGAGTTCGTCATGACGGCGTCCATGTTGGCAGCATCATCACCAAAGAAACGTTCGGGGTCGCGAAGCGGCGTGTGTGTGAAAATAAAAACGTTATTCGGCGCAGACGCACCGGTTGCAGTTTCTTTTAACCAGGCGGAATCAAAGTTTTCCGGGCTTTCAAGATTATTGGTATTAAAGAAAATGAAGCGGTAGTCGCCGCGATCAAAATACATATTCAAGGGACCGAAGGCTTTTTTGAAAAGTTCGGGCCCGGCGCCGATAGAATCGTGATTGCCAATCGCCATGACACTAATACCATTCAGACGAGAAATCGCTTCGATGAAAGAGTCATATTCAAGGTTATAGGCAGAATTGGTATAGTCGCCCAGCCCCGCGATAAAATCGAACGGTTCATTTTGATTGATACCGTATGTGACCTTATCTATGGCTTTATAATTTTGGTGTGGATCTGCAAAAACCGCCAGACGAATTTTACCATCACTATCAACTGCTCCAATTTGACCGACATTTTGGGCGTTCAAATTTCTTTCCGGACGAAGAAGCTTGTCCGAAAAAGGTGAATCAACAAACGGAGCGCACGAGCTTAATGTGACAAAAAATACCAGGTGCAGAAGAATTTTTGTCATAAACGGAACTCCAAAGCTAATCTGCCGTAAAAGTCTCCCTTAATAGTTTGAGTTTTCGCATCCGGATGATACAGATGGTCTGTTTGATAAATGCGACGATCACCCGATCCACCGACGGCAAAGGTCACTTGTGTGGTCGAAGTCACGTCACGGGTAAGATACGCCTCGGCCAGGATTTCCTGATAGTAGAGACGATGATTGTCTTCGATACGCTCGTTCAGAAGATAGGAGCGCACGGTGAATGCGGTAAAGGCCCCGACAGTAGTGTTATCTCCGACATCTGTGGAAACTCGTAAATTAGTTCCAAATGGTGTGGTGAAGAACTGGCCGTGCCAGTCATCTTTGAATATCCAATCAACTTTTACATAGGGAAATCCGAAAGAAACCGTTTTGTCTTCAAGTTCGAACGTCATCCCGAAATATGGAAAAGGCTTCCCGTTGTGAAGGCCCCGATTCCCCGACTGATCAATTCCCAGAAGGTAGCTGTGATCGTTGAATTTTTTAGTGCGATAAATCAGCGCACCATAAAAATAGTTATTGCGGGGTGCACCCCAAGGACTGTCGCTGGCGGTGGCATAGGCTGCAAAGACGCTCATCTCGCTACCATCAGTAAAATTTTTCCTGACGCCAAAACCGCCGATCTGATTACTTAAAGAGTTCGCGATGAAAACGCTTTGATCCCCCAATTCAAAATCGGCACGTCCCAAATTAAGCGCTTCATCGTAAAGTAATGCGGAGGCGGACCACGTCTCTGAATGAAAAAGTGGAATACGAATACTGCCGCCAGATATACGCACCGGGGAGTTTTTGTAAGTATAAGGCGAAGTCCATAAATCCGAGCGTAAATCGAACATGATCTCGAGATTCTGATCTTGAATAGTCGGCACGGTACCCAATGGGCCCGCGACTGCAATGGATTGTTGGATTAGAAATCCTGCGATGATGATGGAAAATATTTTGAGCACTTTTAATTTTTAAATTTGCTACTCGATAGAGTCATCTGAAATATCGCACGAGTGTTTTATAATACATCTTGTACCCCAAAACTCTTTTAGTTAGCATTTCACAGTACATGAGTTGTTTTAAATTTTTTGCCAAATGGCTGTTGAGCTTGTTAGTGATTGGACTTGTTGCATGTGCAGATCAAGGTTCATCCTCTCCAGCGATTCCAGATAATTCAAATCAGAATAACGGGGATAGTCCCGACGTTATCGAATACGCGCGTGGGTCTATCAAAGGTCGCGACTGGAGCTATGTTCAAGGCCGTGCGGTTATCTTTAAAAGAAATAACAAAAACTTTTTAGAGATTCGTTTATGGAATGAGCGATTCGATAATCCATGCGCCGTTGCGGTTGGAACGAACACTCAAGTGCGAATGTATGCCCCCTACTCGCAAGGTACCTGGCGAATTGATCCTTTGGATCCCTTTTCATTGATTCCGACTGTGATCTTTTCTGACTACTCTGCCGGTTCTCATGCGCGTGGAAATTTGATTGCTGATCAGGGCGCTATATCCGTGAATGTCATAAAAAATGATATGGTAAGCGGGGTGGTCCAAGGACGCTTTACCCCTGCTGATGTGGGTGCGACACATATATATGGAAGATTTAGTGTTCCATTGTGTACGCCCTTATTCGGCTCATATTGACACAAAAAGGCCCTGAATACGTTTCAAATCTTATATATTGCTTATGGAGCCTAAATAGGCCGGGCATAAACATTGAATTCCTGGAATCCGAATCACGTATGTTGGAAACTTGGAGGATCGATGAACCTTGTTAAGCACCTTTCTTTGGTGGCCGTTATTTATGTAACTGCAACAGCTTTGTCTGTGCAGGCGGCGGCGCCATCGAAACAATTCATCATCCCAATGCGTTCGACGGTGGCTGCTCCTCAAGTTCAAGCGCCAAAGTTTAAAAGTTATCGTGAGTGGAAAACTGAAATGGTTAGCACTGCTCAAATGAAAGTTACCTACCTGAAAACTCAAATTGATTCTAAGAAAATGAACCGTCGTGCTGCTTCTGGTACAGATCCGAATCTTGCTCGTGGAAGAAATAATCTTGAAGCGGTGGCATCTCAGGATATCTCTGTGGAAAAAATGGAAAAGCAACTTCGCGAAGAGCAGTATGACCTGGAAGTTGCGAAAGATTTGTCAGTGACGGACTATTTTGCCGGCTATTTGACAAAGGTTCCAGATAAGAAAGCGGCTTTCAAGGAAGTGGCTGGTAAGCTTTCTCCTGAAGAAGTGGCCGAGTTGATGAATGCCTATGCGAACTCTGTATTTGGCGCCCATGCGTCAGACCTTCCTGTGAGTGCTACGAACACAAGCAAAGAGTCCGTTCGATAATCTGACTTTCCCCTCTTTAATTCCCTACAAATCATCTTAGCTTTGCGCGTTAAGCGTGCGGAGCTGCTGGTTTTCAATCAAACCGAGTCCAAAGTCATTTTACCGCAAAAAATTTCACTCCCGCGGCTTGACGTTTTCTCAGGGGGGTTCATATTACCTCCATCTATAATTATAACTTAATCAGTTCTAATAACCGGAGGAATACACAATGGCTAAGAACGAAATCGGCGTTCGTCCGCTTCATGACAGAATTCTTGTTCGCAGAATGGCGGAAGAAGAAAAAACTGCAGGCGGTCTTTTCATCCCTGATACAGCAAAAGAAAAACCACAAAAAGGTGAAATCATCGCGACTGGTAAAGGTCGTGTAACTGAAGACGGCAAAATTTTGCCTCTTGAAGTTAAAGTTGGCGACAAAGTTCTTTTCAGCAAATACGCAGGAACTGAGTTGAAACTTGAAGGCGCAGAATACTTGATGATGCGCGAAGAAGACATCCTAGGCGTTTTTAACTAATCGAATAAATTTAAGTACGGAGTAAATCATGTCTAAAGTATTAGTATTCTCAGAAGACGCTCGCGCACACATCCTAAAAGGTGTGAACACTCTTGCGAACGCAGTAAAAGTAACATTGGGACCTAAAGGTCGTAACGTTGTTATCGATAAATCTTTCGGTTCACCAATGATCACTAAAGACGGTGTGACTGTTGCTAAAGAAATCGAATTGGAAAACAAATTCGAAAACATGGGCGCGCAAATGGTTAAGGAAGTTGCTTCCAAAACTAATGACGAAGCCGGTGACGGTACAACAACTGCAACTGTTTTGGCTCAAGCGATCTACCGCGAAGGCGCGAAACTAGTTTCTGCAGGTCACAACCCAATGTCTATCAAACGTGGTATCGACAAAGCGGTTGCGATCATTATCGACGAACTTAAAGCAATGGCGAAACCAGTTAAAGGTTCAAACGAAGTTGCTCAAGTTGGTTCTATTTCTGCAAACAACGATAAAGAAATCGGTCAAATGCTTGCAGACGCTATGGATAAGGTTGGTAAAGAAGGCGTTATCACTATCGAAGAATCTAAAACAGCTAAAACTGAAGTTACAGTTGTTGAAGGTATGCAATTCGACCGTGGTTACTTGTCTCCATACTTCGTAACTAACGCTGAAAGAATGGAAGCGGTTCTGGAAAACGCTTACGTTCTGGTTTACGACAAAAAAATCTCTTCTATGAAAGATATGATCTCGATTCTTGAGGGCGTTGCTAAGCAAGGTCGTCAATTGTTGATCATCGCTGAAGACGTTGACGGTGAAGCATTGGCAACTTTGGTTGTTAATAAACTTCGCGGCACTCTTCACATCTGTGCTGTTAAAGCTCCTGGCTTCGGTGACCGTCGTAAAGCTATGCTTGAAGACATCGCTATCTTGACTGGTGCAAACGTAGTTTCAGAAGATATCGGTCGTAAACTTGAGCAAGCGACTATCGCTGATCTTGGTGTTGCGAAACGTATCGTTGTTGATAAAGACAACACGACAATCATCGATGGTAACGGCAAAAAAGCTGACATCACTGGTCGCGTAAACGCTATCAAAGGTCAAATCGAAGAAACTTCTTCTGACTATGACAAAGAAAAATTGAAAGAGCGTTTGGCTAAATTGGCTGGCGGTGTAGCGGTTATCCACGTTGGGGCTCCTTCTGAAGTTGAAATGAAAGAGAAAAAACACCGCGTAGAAGATGCTTTGAACGCGACTCGCGCAGCCGTTGAAGAAGGTATCGTTGCTGGTGGTGGTACTGCTTTGCTTCGCGCTTCTGTAAAAGTTGATAAAACTAAATTCGCTGAAGAAGAAGCTTTCGGCGCGATGATCATCAAACGTGCTTGTGAAGAGCCTATTCGTCAAATCGCGGCGAATGCAGGTCTTGATGGCGCGATCGTTTTGGATCGTATCCTTCAAAACAAATCTGCTTCTTGGGGTTTCAATGCATACTCTGACGAATACACTGACCTAATCAAAGACGGTGTTATCGATCCAGTTAAAGTTGTTCGTTGTGCTCTAACTAACGCAGCTTCTGTTTCTTCTTTGATGCTTACTACTGAGACTATGATCGCAGAAGCACCTAAGAAAGAATCTCCAATGCCAGCTGGTGGCGGCCATGACATGGGCGGCATGGGTGGTATGGGCGGCATGATGTAAGCCCCAAGCTTACATTAGCTTTCCAAAAAAATAAAAAGCCTGAGTTTTGCGACTCAGGCTTTTTTTATGCGCTGTTTGCTATCAAAAAGCGGCAGGCACTTTTTAGAAGAGGTACTGGATGCCTCCCATGAGGGTTGTCATTTTGTGGCTGACGGTGCTGCGATCGGCGCCACCCTTGTAGTCGGAACTGAAGTTTTCAAATAGCAACTCACCTTTAATCGCAAATTTCTGTCTTAGGCGATAGTTTCCAAAGAAACTGAAGCTGTTGATTTTGCTGCTGTTACCGCCACCGGAATTTGGGCTTTCGCTCATGGTTGGATTTAGGAATAAATCAAAACGACCACCAAGCTCCACCGGGATTTCTGGGCCCAGTGGGAATGAGCCACCCAGGCTCATCAGCAACCCACCATACTTGTTGGATGTGAAGGCCAGCGGTGTGCTGTCGTCGATTTTAAAGTTGGTATCTTGGTATCCAGCGCTGACTTGGATTTTCGGTCCAAAGAAATCGTTGCTCAGTAAAAAATTATATCCTCCCGTTACGGAATACTGGGACATCGATTCATTCAAAGAGCTGGGAGAAGAGCCTGCAAGGCTGTTGTCGATAGAGAATACCGATTGACGAAGGGATGCGCCCACGAACCATTCTGGGTTCAACCACAGCTCGCCACGGATCAATAAATTAGGAGCAAGGCTGGCGTTACCAGAGATCGATTGTGCTGAAGGCGAAGTGATCTTTACGTTTTGAGTATACGAAGAAAAGCCTGCAAGCACTTCCACTTTACCGTATTGGGGAGCTGGTTCCGGAGTCCACTCTTTAGGGTCGTCACCGAAAGCCACGTCTTTATCAGGGCGTGTTGTAACATCGGTCAGAATTTTTCCAGATGGAGTCGTGATGGGTGTTGCGTATTTTACGAATTCATCTGGCATGACTTTCGAGCCGACTGCGATCACTCCTGGTTCTTTTTCAAGTTCAATGTAACCAAAGCTTAGGTACGGTTCCACTTTGAAAAGCTTTACGCGTCCCAATACTTCTTTTTCAGTGCTCACCAGAATCTTCAATTTCGGATGACGATTTACCTTGATGATTTGAACAACAGAAACGCGGCTATCGGGTTTTAAACCATAGTTGCTACCTAAGTTCAAAGTCACTTGCTGACCACGACGACTTAGAATAACCGCGCGGAATGGCATGCGGTTCTTGATATTGTTAAACAAAATGCTCGCCTGCATTTTGATATCAGCCGTATCAAAGCCTTTGTAATCTGTTAGTGTTTCTTGAGTCAGCGGCAAACCTTCGCGGCCGACAAATAAAGTCAGGGTTATGGAAATACCGCGAGGTCCACGAATAATTTTTGAAGTGATGGCAGCATCCGCTTTTGCCGTTTGCAAAAGTTTTTGAACTTCGGCGGGGTTCTCATCCAAAGTCTCTGATTTTATTTCCAGGTTTTTTGGATAATTCACCAAAGACCACTGTTTGTCTTCGTTCAATTGAGTGCGAATTTGCTCCTCAACGGGTTTCGCGTAAATGCCACCAATGTTGTCCGTAGTGGGAACTAAAACGATAGACTTGATCGCCAGATCTTGGTCGACAGTGCTGACGTATGCGTTCTGGGCAAAGGTCTTAAAGCTAAGTGCAAAAACCACGGTGCTAATGAGCATTTTTATTTTCATATTTTAATTCTGCACGGTGAATGAAAAGTCGTCAATTTTGGGTCAAGTAATTCGGACCGTTGCCGAAACTATTTTTATGAAATTTCATTCTCAAATTACTTTATTGATCGCCGCTGCTTTGATGTCTTCAACTTCTTATGCACAGTCTAGTCTGGAAGGGTTTTCGACTGGACGTTATGAGGTTCGTAAGACGGTAACTCCGCCTGCAAAAACAAAGCGAAATCCTGCGCAAGCGGTAACAGCTGAATCTGTGGAAGCAAAAAAAGCGGACCCAGGGGTAGCAACTTCAGCCGCGGTAGCAGCCGCGACGACAGCGGCACCTCAAGCATCAGCGACGACGGCGACAGCGGTGGCCGTTGTAACTACGACACCAGCCACGACACCGGCTCCATCAGTTGCTCCCGGACCCTCTGCGACTCCTGTCGTGATGGCAGAACCAAGCATCGGGGATCAGGCCGAAGCTTTATTCACGAATAAAGCTGATAAAATCTATGACTACTATGCGGAAGCTATTCACCCAGATGATATTCGTAACAATCGCTTGGAAGTCGAGATTTCTCCTGTGGCAGTTTATAATGAATCAAAATCAAACTATTCATTCCGGGAGTATCAAAGCTTTTATGATGCCCTTCGCTTTAAAGCGAACGTTTGGCTAACACCTCTAATTGGGGTGAGCGGAAAATTTATGTTCTCGATGACTTCGGACATTGATTCTATGGAAGCGGATAAATCCCGTGTACCAGCCAAATATGAATTTTTAGATTTAGGTTTGAATTTCCGTAAGTACTTCGGTAATTCTCGCAAGTCAAACTCCCTGGAGTTTTCAATTCTTTATAGCCAGAATAAAATGAACACGCCAAGCGATGCTGAAAACCGTATGCGTATCAGCAGCACAGGATTTGGCTTGGGTCTGAAAGCCCGCATTCCAACTTCGGTGGAATACGCTTGGGTATTGGGCGGAAGTTTCTTTCCGCGTTTACAACATAAAGAGTCAACAACCAGCACGGGTGTAAACTCGGGCAACGTGGAGGAGAGCTCTCGCTTAGGTGTTGAGTTCGGTGGGGAGTGGCGTCTGTCACGCTCTAGCCAGCTTCTATGGGGTCTGGAAGCATCTGCTGAACGAAATATGTTTGATGGACCTACCAGTCAACCCGACCCAAGTACGGGTTCTACCCCTAAGAACGTCAGCGTGACGAATTCGTTGTATCTGTTCTCCCTAGGCTATCGTTGGGGCCAATAAAATCCACTCATCAAAAGGCTGCATGGCTTCTATACTGAAGCCATGAAGATACGTTTCACTGTTATCGATGATGCCGCATTTCTGCGCGAGCTGATTAAAAATATCATGAGCTCTGCTGGACACATTTGTGTCGGTGAAGCAGAAAATGGAAACGATGGCATTCGCCTGGTTTCTTCTGTTCTGCCCGATCTTGTATTCCTGGATATGGTAATGCCGTTACGTAATGGCTTAGAGTCTGCCCGCGCGATCAAAGAATCTCATCCTGACATTATGATCATTGGATGCTCGACGATTGATAGCGACGCCATGATTGAAAAAGCGCACGAAGCTGGCTTTGATGCCTATATCACTAAGCCGTTCACCAAAGAGAATTTATTAATGGTCGTTTCAAAAGTGTTACCGCAGGCGGGAGAATCAACACATGGAAGAACTTAAATTTGTATTGAAGACTTTGGCATTCACGATGGTTTTGATTGTGCTTGCTCAGGTAAAAGTTGGTGGGGCTTCAATTGAATCCTACACATTTCGCTGGTTGCAAAGATCGACGGTGTCTCAGTACATTCAAAGTGCGGCTGCAGGTGGCGCAATGGCTTTAAAAAATCTGACAGTTCACGTAAAAGATGGCGTGGTTAGCACTGTCGACGGTTTCCAGGAAGGCTCTCACGAAAAGGCTGTTCGTTAATTATCTAACGGCTTTTGTTGTTTTAGTAGAAGCAACAGATACAGATGATTGAGTCTTAGCAGCGATATTTGAAGATGTTGCTGCTGTGTTTTTGAAAAGACCGTTGTTAGAGCGTGGGCATGAACCGTAAGAAGTTGAAGACATTGCCAAAGCTGCGATTACGATAAGTGTTGCTAGTTTCATGTGAACTCCTTTGTGCGTTGGATACTTACATCTAATGCATCCCACATGCCAAAGAAGGCGTTTCAGACTGAGAATTCAGTCACGAAGAATCAAGGACTTAGAAATTTCAAATCTCAAAATGAGACACGCGTGCCAAGCGACGCCGTTTTGCGCGCACCTGTGACAAGGCATTGATCATTACCCAAAAAGGAGTGAACGACCTGGGGGTTGAAGGTCGCTCACTCGGTAAGGGCTTTAATCAACATTTTAAGAGCCTCGAATACCTTTAACAGCTTTGGTTTTTGTTGAACCAGAAGATGAAGTGTTCTTGGCCATCTTGTAGTCGGAAGCTGTTTTATCCATCATGCGACCCGCGATCTTTTGATTGCAAATTGGCGCTGCCGTGGATACAGATGCATGGGATACAGACGCAGCTGTGGCAATAGTTACCGCGATCATCAATGTAATAGCTTTCATACTATCTCCTTTGAAGTGAAATAAGACTTCATAGAGGTGTATTGCAGCGGGTGTGCCAGAATGCCCGTCTCAGGGTGGGATGTAATCTTTGTGATATCAATAGGTTAGGGATTAGAGGGGCGAAATAAAAAAGGCTCTCTTTGCAGAGAGCCTTTTTAGGCGCTTCCATTGTTTAGGAAGTTAACACTAATCGTTTAAGCCGCCTTGGCCTTTTGCAGGTGTAGTGTCTGAAGACCCAGCGCCTGTCTTTTGAGAAGGATTTGTGTTTTTTGTAAGAGGTACGTCAGTTACGTGTTTGTTTGCGCAATTAGCACAGCCTTCTTTATTGAGTCCGCCAGTTGTTCCTGTTTTTTGATCAGGATAGCCAATCTTTTCATTGGATTGGTCACCGCTAACTGACTGCGCTTGAGCCGCTGTTGCCATCAGAGTACATACCGCCACTAACAATATTTTCTTCATAACAATCTCTCCTTAGAGATATAGCTCTGCAGTTGCAGGCGCGATAATGTCGAGCAAGTTATTGAATGTAGAGGCTACTTGCATTGCCACTGATGGACCTTCTTTACTATCGACCTTGTTAATCTCACCATTTGATTTATATGAAACCTGAATAGTGCCCAAGCCCGGGCGAGTCACGATTGCTGGTTTACCATAGCGCTCTTCGTACTCGATCTTAACGACTTTCTTAGCTTGATCGGTGATGGTAGCAATACGTCCACGGTTATCATAAGTCATGGAGATTTTCTGACCATCAGAGTTCTGTGCGTAGTTTAGGTTACCCTTGCCATCGTATTTAAACTGAGTGGCTTTCGTCGTTACTTTCTGACCTTTTTGGTTGAAGAAAGTAGTCGATACCTGGCTGACCTTTTTAATTGTCTGGTCATATTCAAACGCCATACGTGTTGCTGGAGTGGCTTTTACTTTCACCAAGCCGTCTGTGTAGTATTCGTAAGAGATACGCTCAGCATTTCTGCGGATGCTTGTCGGTTTACCAAAAAGCTCGTGATAGCTGATATCTGTTACATTGCCATTCACAGTCGTCATCACACGTTGCAAGAAGAACTGACCATCTGCGCGTTGTTTATGCCAGAATTCGTATTTGTTATCTGCAACAGTCTCTTTGCCGCAAACTTTCTTAACGGTAGACCAGTAGTGATTTTGCGGGTCGTTTTGAGAGAACTCGTACTTGTAGGCCTCTGTACATTTATCACGATCAGTAAATGACGTTACCCAGTCGTTCTTTTTATCGTATTTAACAGCGATAAAAGTTTTATCCGGCCAAGAAGCTTTTGTCAGATTGTGAAGATCATCGTACTCATAAGTATAAGTTTTTTGCCAAGCATTCTTCACAGAAGACAAGTCATCCAAGTTCGCAAACTTATAATCCACATTCAAACCATTCGGTCCTGTGATGGATTTAACTTTCTTATTTTGGTAATACTTGAAAGTCAGGCGACGACCGTTGTTATCTTCAACTTTTGTAACCAGGTCTTTATCGTATTCGAATTTCAAGAAATTGCCGTTTTTATCGTAGATGTGAGTCAACTTACCTTGTGGGCTAAAACGTTGAGCGCTGCCGTCTGGAAGAGTGCGCGTGTAATACGTTTTATTGAAAGTAAAGTTCTCAACTTCACGGCCGTTGGCAAAGAATTTTGTGCCTTCTTTAACTTGAACGGCGACGCCATATTTTTTTGCGAAATCCGCACGGGCATTGTCGTCTTCAAGCAACTGAGTTTTAAGAGAAGTCAGGTACGCTTCAGTAACGCCGACTTTCTTTTCAGCCTTCATCTTTGTGATGATGGAGTTGATGGTATTTTCAACATCTTTACGAGTGACTTCGCGTTGGGAGTAGGTAACTTCCATACCGCCGCCGCACTCTTTGATTTTGATATTACCTTCACCATTAACTTCCATGCTGGTTTCGAAATCAGAGCACCATCCGAAACCAAACATTCCGTTGAAAAGTGAACGGCTATTGTAAGTTCTGATAATTTTAAGATCGTAACCAGTGCCTGGTACGTCCATGTCTATCCACGTATTGGAATAGTTGGCATTCTTCATGTCGACAAGAGCATACGCTTGCGCCGAGAAAAGAACGGCCACTGCAATAAGTGCCTTCTTCATTATGTCTACCTCTTCCCTGAAACTCTGACGGACTACACTTTGATAGTAACAAGTTTTTTGATGATGACACCACCGATAATTTGCAGAGCCAGCATGGCGAACAGCAACACTAGACCTAAGGTGGTACTAAACATGGGCTTGATGAAGGCGGGATCGATGACCAAAAAAACGATCATCAAAAAGAATGGAATCAAAGTAACGATAATACCTTGCATGAGGCCTTGTGCCGTCATTGCCTGGATTTTTTTCTCGACCTTTTGTCTTTCACGAATCACTAGGACGATGGTCTGGAAAGTCTCTGCCAGATTACCACCAGTCTCTTTTAAAATGTTGATGGAGGTTACAAACATCTGCACATCGGGACGTGGAATGCGATTTCCCAAGTCGTTCAATGCGCTTTCAAAGCTGTCACCGACCTGCATTTGGTAAAGGACTTGTGAGAATTCCTGACTGATAGGATTTCCCATGATTTCCACCACACGCTTCATGGACTCCTGAGGATTTGAGCCGGCTTTAATACCGTTCGCCATGATCGTAATACCGTCAACCATCTGATCTACGAAACTTGTACAACGACGTTCGTACAACATGCGCACAATTAAGAGTGGCAGCTGCCAGCCTGCAATCGTTACAGAGGCACCAAAAAATGCACCCACCAGAACGCTTGGCCAGAAGATCAAAAAGACCAAGGCACCTAATCCAAAACTCATCAGTAAAATAAGTATCGTGATTTTCTTTTGGTCCGCTTCCATACCCATCAGACGCATGATGCGAATGACTTCTTCACGTTGACCCAGGCTGCGCTTATGAAGAAGCGCAATAGCCTTTTCAGCCCACAGAATGACCATGATAAAAACGATCGCACCAAAGAGTGGAATCAAAATCCATTCTTTAGCGAGCAATGTTTTTAAGAAGGCCAAAACTGCTGCCATACTTTATCCAACCTTTTTCGGTGGCACTACGCCACCTGGCATTTTCGGCATCAATCCACCTTGTGCAGGAGGATTAGGCCCTGTTGGTTTTGCTTGTGCCGCAGGATCGTTGCTGAAAATTTCACGCGGGATCACAACGCCTTTATCACTCAATTTTTGAATGAAGCTTGGTATTGTCCCTGTCGCTTGAAAGACACCTTGGATCTTGCGGTTTTTATCGTAACCAGTTTCTTTAAAGCGGAAGATTTCGGCCAAAGTGACAACGTCACCCTGCATGCCGGCTACTTCCGTGATGCTCATGATTTTACGGCTACCATCTGATTGGCGGGAGATCTGTACGATCAAATTAACTGCACCAGCGATTTGTTCGCGGATCGCGCGTACTGGAAGATCCATACCGGCCATCATCGACAAAGTTTCCAAACGGGCAATACACTCACGGGCACTGTTCGCATGGGTTGTTGTCATCGAGCCATCATGACCTGTGTTCATCGCTTGCAACATATCCAAAGCGGCGCCGTCACGGCACTCACCGACAATGATGCGGTCAGGACGCATACGCAGAGCATTTTTGATCAAGTCACGGATATGAATGGCATTGTTACCTTCCATAGAAGCCGGGCGAGTTTCCAGACGAACCACGTGTTCCTGTTGCAATTGCAACTCGGCTGCGTCCTCGACTGTGATCACACGTTCATTGGATGGAATGTATGAAGAAAGCATATTCAGCAACGAGGTTTTACCAGAACCGGTACCACCCGAGATCACCACGTTCAAACCATTTTCCACGCAGATGCGCAGGAAATCGATCATGTTCTTAGTGATACTTCCGTACTCAATATATTTCTCAGCGGTGATACCGCCTTTTTTAAATTTACGAATTGTCAGTGCTGGACCGTCAATGGAAAGAGGCTCGATCACCGCGTTAACACGGGAACCATCTTTCAAGCGGGCATCCACGTAAGGAGTCGAATCATTGATCTGACGACCCAGTGGCGTCACGATACGCTCGATAATACGGCGTAAGTGATCATTGGAAGTAAATGTCACCGGACTCAGTGCGACTTTACCACTTTTCTCGACAAAGATTTTTTTGTGACCGTTCACCATGATCTCGGTTACAGCCGGATCAGCCAGCAAGTCTTCCAAGGGACCTAATCCCAAAGCTTCCTCTAAAACCTCTTTGATAATTTTAGACCGTTCTTCGCGTGCAAGTTCCGGAGCTTCCTTGTCGACGATGACAGTGATTTCACGCTTGGTTTTTTCGCGAACTTCTTTTTCTTTATTCTCGTCTTTGGTATCTGTCAGAAGTTTTTTAAGATCCACGGTGCGGATCAATTCATTGTGCACACGGATCTTCATCAATGTGCGCGGGTCCATACCATTGGAGCCAGGAACAGGGGCGCTAGCGCCTTCAGATGCTGGCGGAGCTGGTTTTGGACGAGACAGAGTTTTAAGTCTTTGCAAAACCCCGCCCGTAAGTTTACGAGACAGATCAAAATATGAAGCAGTCAGTGGAGTTTTTGGCGCACTGATAATGAACGGCTGATATTTTTGCAAAGCCATATTGGTTGTTGCTTCATCCTGAGGAATGATTCCCAAGAATGGCAATTGCAACTGATTGGAAATAGCTTGCGGAGACAAACCTGTTGGGGAGGCTTTGTTCACGACAAGTTGGAACATGTCTTTAGGGAATGTCGCTGACAACAACTCATTCACAAGTCTTTGTGTCTGAGTCACAACCAGAACTTCTGGAGTAGTCACGATCATAATCGCCGTGGCTTCCTGAAGAACAGCCATCTGCGCCGGTCCCAAGTCATTACCGACGTCAACTACGACAAATTTAAATGCACGAGAGAAAAACTCCATGAGCTTGCCAAGAAGATCAGGAGAGATGTTTAAAGATTCTTCCGGTCCACGCACGGCGCCCACATAGCCAAGGCCTGAGGGATGCATCGTTACCAAAGTATTCATTGGTTGAGAATTCAAAGAGCCCGTGAATGTCGAAAGCTCTTTCAGAGTTTTTACAGGCTTCAGACCCATGATCACGTTTTGATCACCGACGGATTTAGAGTCAGCATCAATAAGTAGAACCTGAGTACGCAGTTCAGTCATCAAGGCGCAGGCAAAGTTAGCGGCGAAGACGCTTTTACCCACGCCCCCTTTACCACCAACAACAGCGATGAGATTACAATTCGGATTGATAGCCAATGCGGACCTCCGCTAAACTTATCGGCTTCGATGATCAAACCGTATACGCGACATTAGTCGCGCAGACGGAATTTTTTCTTAATTTGTTCAGAGCCCGCACTTGCGGAGGTCTTAACAACTGGAGTTACGAAAACCACAAATTGACTTTGTTGTTTTGCGAATTCTTTGGATGCATACAAGCTGATGATAGGGTTCTTTTGTCCAGATGGACGGTTGTAACCAGTCGAGGATGAGTTACGGATCAAACCACCCACCGCAGCACTTTGACGGTCACGAACAACCACGGAGCTGGACATTTCATTCGAGCTCGTGATGGGTGCACCGGCAGGAGTACTACCGATCATGCTGGATACCTTAAAGGCCATATCCATACGAACGCTACCAGACTTTTCACCCATCAGAACCGGAGTGATCGTCGTTACGATACCTACTTCGGCAAAGGCCGTACCTTGAGTACCGTTTTGCCCAATAACTGCGTAAGGCTGATTCGTTACCTGTTTAATTTCACCTTTTTTGCCGTCTTCCACAATCATGCTTGTGCTCTCAAGAACGCGGGCTTGACCATGTTGTTTCGCCCAGTTCAGTTTCGGCAACAAGTTTGAAACTGTACCTGTGATTGAGCTCACGACACCACCAGCTGCTTCACCGCCAGTTTGGAAAGTCATTTGCGAGTTATCACCAAGCTCCGGCGTAAACTGGAACTTAAAGTTCTTAG
Organism: Bdellovibrio sp. ZAP7; assembly: GCF_006874645.1. Taxonomy (NCBI): domain Bacteria; kingdom Pseudomonadati; phylum Bdellovibrionota; class Bdellovibrionia; order Bdellovibrionales; family Pseudobdellovibrionaceae; genus Bdellovibrio; species Bdellovibrio sp. ZAP7. The sequence continues at coordinate 131,390 of NZ_CP030082.1, forward strand.
AGTAGTCTTTTTGCAATTCTACGTAGTGAACAACCAACTGAATCATCTTTGGAGGTGGCTTCGGTGCTGATTCTTTAATTTGAATCAGATTAATGACACCTTCATTCGCTGGATTACGAGTCTTGATAAGACCTTTTTCCACAGCGGCTTCCACAATGCGGTCCGGAAGATAAGTTTTTGCGATGATCTCGGCACGAGCTGATTCGTCAGCACTGTTTGCCCAGCCTTGAAGAATGATTTTCTCATTCACGGCACGAACTTCGATTTCAGGGTTATTGATGTCGCGGGCGATGAACTCAGCAATCTTCTTTTGAGCAAGGGGGCTTAAGCTCACGATAGAAGAAGCCTGGTTACCGAACTGGGAGACAACGTTGAAAATACGCGCCATATCTTTAGGGAGAAGAATCTGACCGTCGACAACGACTTTATCATTTACGATTTTGATATTAATACCTTCGATGTCACCCAATAAAGAGCGCATCTCGCGAACGATTTTATCAAGTTTGGATTTTTTAACGTCAATACGATATTCCGCAACGATTTTACCATTGCGTTTATCGTGGATAGTTAAGGTCGCAAAACCCTCAGTGCGTGGAGTGAAGCGAATGACGTTAAGGTCTTTCGCATAACTCGCAGTCACGATGCGACGGAAGTCACCTTTGAATTCCACATTATCTGGAATCGGAGGAAGTTTTTCGTCCAACTCAATTCCCAACGTCAAGTTGATGAACTTGCGTGAACGGAAAGCTCCACTGCTATCTTCGCTGGATGTTGACGGTGATGCAGAAAGATCGTCCTCTGCATGCGCAACCGGTACGCAAAGACTGACTACAAGCCCCATTGTAAGCAGCATATGTTTCATTGGTTCCCCCTTAACTCACTAACCCAAAACCCAATAACTCAATCTCAATACTACAAAGTCTTAAACCCGTTTCGACGTTGCTGCGTCGGTTGTGGTGCTCGTTGCTGCATTGGCTGTATCATCTGCGGTCGCTGTTGTGGAATCATCACTGGAGGAGCTGCGGGAGCCGAATCCAGAGTTACCACCGGTTTGCCCAGGACCGAATCCGATGTCGAGCTAGGTGCTCTGACTGGGATTGTACGATCACTTGGGTTTCTAAGCGCAAAGAACAAATTTCCTGGCGCTGTAGATAAAATATAAAATAAATCCTGTGCTTCCTTCGGTGTCGCTTCGACTGTGATCGTCGTATATTTCGTATCACCAGTCAGTGCGATCTGATTCAAATTCTTACCCGAAGAATCCAGTTCGAACATACGAGGAATGTTGTTTACAACACTTAAACCTGTTGCCAGAACTGGGACGTCACTCATCAAAGTAAACACTTCACGACGTTGCGCCACACCTTTACCTGAATCCACAGCGGCATAGATATCTACGCGATCGCCAGGACGGATAAGTTTAGCAACACCACGAATCTCATCCACGGGGATAGAAACGGCGCGCTTACTTGGTGCGACTTGCAACGAGATACCTGTATCCGGACCTGGTGTAAGAAGATTGTTCTTCACAACCATTTGGCCTTTACGAATTGGTACCGCCGCTACGTTGCCGATGATTTCGTCTGGAATTGTGACAGCATCCGGTTGAATGAAATCGGCCGGCATATCCTTTGTCTCTACCATTGTATCATAAATTGTCTGCATTTCAGCGATATCTTCTTTTGCAACAACCACACGCTTAGTGGAACCGAAGCGCTTATCGTATTCAGCTTTCTTTTCCTGGGAATAGCTATAAAGCAAGAAGGTAGCGAATATACCCGCTGCAATCGATAGCCATAGATTTCTAGTGTCGTTAGATCCCATATATTCTCCTACGCTCCACAAGCTGCATTCAGACAAATCCCATATTGAGACTTGAGCCAAATGGGGTTCACGCCAACTTTGTCGTTTCGTTCGTTATTTACAGTAGGTACCTTTTGATTATGTTCACTATCTGATCCAGCGGCTTCCACTTCTTTCTGCGATGACAACATATTGATGTTGATCGGGCGAGTGGTTGCGTACCAGATGTCGGAGCCCTTCGGTGATTTTTCCGAAGTAACACCGTGGATGCGAATACCTAACTTGTTATAGCTAAGCTGCGCATTTTCCTTGTCCGTGTTGTTACGGAAATAAACCAGATTCGAGCGGTGTCTGAAAGTTTCAAACGCATAGTTACGAGAAGCGATGGAATTCAAAATGCCCGAGTGAATGGCACCAAAGAATCCCAGCGAAAAAGTGATGAAGGTGACAATAACGAAAATCACCGGGATGACTTCGATCATCGCGGATCCTTTTTCATTACTCAGGAGGCTGCGTTTGGATTTCAACATCCATTATCCTCCATCGGTACATACTTGTTCTTATAGCGGTCAGCCAAAATCGCAAAGCGGGAGTCGAGGCCAATGATCGCGTCGTAACGTTTTTTAATTTGTAAATCCCAGCATTCCTGCTGAGTGGGTTCGCGAATTAAAAAGGCAGTGAGATTTGCCTTAGGTGCTTCGCCATCTTCCGTGGTGGATCCCAGGAAGGGAATGCGCAAAGCCATTACGCGCGCACTGAAAAGCAGGCGAGCGCCGGTCTGTGGAATACGGCCATCCGAATACGGATAGTCTTTAGAAAAGTCCTGGCCACTGGCGCCACCACCACGAAGTTCAAGATCGGAAAGTTTAAACCATCCCGCTCCTGTCTTGGAGAAAAGTGGGCTCAAAGTTTTATTGGCCATTAAACTATCAAATTTATTTTTGCCCATTTCACTTTGCTTGTCCGGATCGATGTGACCAGCAACATAGGCACGAGAAGTCGAGAAAGTGATGTACTGAGCGATCTCAGCCATCGACAAAGTAAACGTCAATGCAAACATAACACTGCAAAGACCCGCACAAAGGACCAATGAAAAAATAAAATCCACAGTGATAATACCGTGGGAATTATTAATAATCATGTGAGGGCTCTTTTGTGCTCTCATTATTCCTCAGTTCGGAGGTCGGTTGGTGATGCTGCGGTCTCTTTGGTTAGGGTGTTGTTGACGAGCTTCCTTAGCTGGAGCCCAAACACCACTTTCCATCATACCTGCAACTCGTTCCCAGGGACCCGAAACCAGTTTCGATAAAAATTTTGAATCACGAAGAGCGTTCATGCTGGCTACAAAAATTCCAACCATCACGATCATCAGTAAAACTGCTTCGATCACGAATTGGCCTTTCTGATTTCCCAGCGATGAGTTCTTCATTTCACTGCGCTCCATTCAAGACGGGCCCCATTTTCTTTGAAGCCTTGTCCTGTATCCAATTGCCTTTCCACACGGGCGGCCAAACGTGGACCTGATCCACGGAAAGCCTCAGAGGGGGCTGAAAGAAATGCTTTCAACCCGATCCCCAGAATTGCAATCATTAGCAGGACATATTCAATCGTCATGCGATCTCCGTCTTTGCTAAAGTGAAATTACTCAGCAGTTACGCCGCCGATATTTCCTTGAAGCTCAGCAATTTTTTCTTTTACTGTAGTTTGGATATCTTTTTTGAAGATCATCACAAGTCCGACAACAACTACGAGTAGCAAAATGTACTCAGTTGCACCTTGACCGCGTTTATTCTTCAAAAGATTCTTAGAAAAGTTCTTAAACTTTTTCATTGATGTTCCCCCTTGTACTTCCGTTATCGGCTCATTTGGGGATTGTCTTGAGAGTTTTCACTACACTTTGTGGGAAATTGGTCCTGTCTCAGAATGAGAAAAAGGGAGGTGCTGGACCTCCCTTTTAGAAAAACTGGGTGTCTAGATTATTTACACTCAGCTTTGTCGGAAAATGACTTGCCTAAATCTTTGCCATCGAATTTCGCGGATACTTTCTTTTCAGTCAAAGTCCCCTTGCGCACGATTTTGGAAGTTTTCTCGGCCCACTTTTCACAAGCTTCAGCCGAGTCTAGTTTTTTTGTCTCATCAGTCGGGTTTTTACCGTTGTAAGGCTTCATCGCTTCAACTTCTTTACCGGGACAAGCTTTGCGATCAACGGAAATATTGCAATCACCGGCAAAAGCGGCCTGAGCCATCATCAAAGTTGCAACGGTCATCATCACTGTGGTTTTAATCATTACAGTCTCCTGTTTATGCTGCAGAGGATTCTTGGTCCTCATTATTGTTAAAATCATTTTCATTATTTGATTTCTGTTTTTCGCCCACAAGCACATGAAGTTGCGACATCATAGTACCAAGTTCTCCGGCCTGATTTTGCATATCTTCAGAGGCACTGGTGACATTACCCATTGAAGCGGCAACTCCTTGAAGGCTTTCATCAATCGAGGTCAGGGCTTGTTTCACTTGTTCAATGCCATGTGATTGCTCTTGAGAGCCTTGTGCAACTTCTTGAATTAATTGGAACACGCGATTCGTATTTTCAACAATCGCTTTTAAGGATTTTTCACTGTCAGCTGCCAAACCCACGCCAGTCTCGCTTTTCGTGTTGGCCTCATTAATTAGTCCTGAAATTTCTTTTGCAGCTTCAGCACTTTTTTGCGCAAGCGCACGAACTGCATCTGCAACAACTGCGAATCCTTTTCCTTGTTCGCCAGCGCGCGCGGCCTCAACCGCAGCGTTCAACGCCAGAAGATTTGTCTGAAATGCGATGTCATCAATCATCACCAAGATCTCTGTGATCTTTTTCGAGTTTGTCGAAATTTCTGACATGACACTGATCAAAGATTGGATCTTTTGTTGGCCATACAACACGGCTTCCTGACCATCTTTGGAGATTTTGGCAGCTTCTGTAGAGCTGTCGGAATTCTTGCGAACCGTTTGGGTCAAGTCTTCCATGGTGGCCACGATTTCTTCGAGCGCTGCTGCTGTGCTGGTCGTGTTACTTGAAATAGATTCGCTTGATTTCACTAGACCCTGAGTACGACTTTCCACGATGTGGGAGCTGGAATCCAATCCATCAGCGACATTTCGTAAAGAATTTTGCACGCTACGGATATTCAAAACACTGGTCAGCAAACCCAGCAAAACAAAGAAACTTGTAACGCCAATAATTGCGTAAAATGTGATTTTGAAAAGCTTTGCAGCAGATTCAGCCTTATCAACACCCATCATATAGCTGGCGTCTGTGAGGGCTTTCAGTGATTTGTAAGCGGCTTCATAGTGTTTTGCAGAACTGTCTTGAAGAATCTTTTCTGCTAAAGAGTTGTCTTCTTTATCCAAGGCGGCTTTGAATTTGTCGCTTTCGGTTTGATAGTTATCCCAGGAAGCGATGAATTCCTCATAAGATTTACGAAGAGAATCTGTCGTCAAAAGTGGCTCTAACACTTTTGAATAGATCGTGATGTTACCCATTAAAGAATCCATCTCTTCGATGACCAATTTTCTTTCATCTGTGCTTTGAGTTGCGAGTAGATTGAACTCAAGCTTGCGGTATGTGACCACATTGATATTGATGTCTGCGGTTTTACCCACGATCGGGAGCCAAGTTTCAGCAACTTCGGAGGTCACCGTGTTCTGGGATTTTAATTCAAAGAGTGAAAAGGCATTTGTCAGCACACAAATGAGGGTGAGTAGTGCGGTAATGAATAAAAAGCGGCCTTTCAAAGAGAGCTTAGACATTTCGTCCTCCGAAGCTCTTTGTCGGCTCTTTAACAGGTAACCATAGGTCCAGTTCTCATATATCCAAAAAATTTGAATGGGGACACAGTTGACCAAGGTCCTAAAGACCCCTAAATTGGATTTCAGGAGTTCCCATGCAAAAACAGATGGTTCTATTGTACGTATTTTGTGTCGTTATATTCTTTGTAGTTAACGTCGTCGTATCTTAAGACCCGACTAGTTTTTCATATTATAGATATCAGGATAATTTCTTCCGATTTCCTCTGAATCCATTCCGTATCCAATTACGTAACGATCATCGATTGTTTTGCCAATGTAGTCAGCTCTGATAGGTAGTTCACGACGGGCTGGTTTATCAAGCAATGTCACGATTTTTAAAGATGCGGGAGCAGACGCGAACAGACGGCTTCTTAGGAAGCTCAAAGTGCGGCCTGTATCGATGATTTCTTCAACGATCAATACGTGTTTGCCAGCGATGTTCACGGAAATATCTTTAACGATTTTAATCGCGCCACCGCGCTCAACTGCTTGCACGTAAACGAAATCAACCTGCTGAGGAAGATCTACTTTTCTCATCAAGTCCGCTGTTAAGTGCATGGAACCGCGCAAAGGGCAGATAAAGATAATTTCTTTCCCTTCGTAATCGCTTTCAATTTGTGAAGCCAGTTCAGAAACTAGCTCTGCGATTTCTTCTTTAGTGATGAAGGGAACCATTTGTTCTTTAAGTTGTGCCATGTTCTGCGCCTCTGATTTTACAAATCAATTGATGTAATGCCTGCTGCTTGCGCCATCTTCAGATAACGAAGAGCTTCGGGGTGTTGTGGGTCCCGAATAAGGATATTCTCCCACTGTTCAGTGGCTTCAGCAATGTTGTTTGAGTTGTAGTAGATTGCCCCAAGCTTTAGGCGAGCTGGAATTAGGTGCGGGTACTCGCGGATAAGGCCTTTCAAATCTTTGATGGCTCTTTCCGTTTGATTTAACTGTACGTTAACTTCAGCGATACGCAAAGTGATCTCTGCCTTGCGGCTGGACAGCTTCTGCGCCTTTAAAAGTTGTTCCAAAGCTTCGTTGTAGCGCTTGTATTGATAGTACAAGTCAGCCAATTCCTCGTGTTTAGAAGCAAGTTTTTCATCAACGAATGGATCTTGTTTGCCGGACTTTTTATCCAACTGGGCCTGTGCATCCAGGAAAACCTGTTTGCCTTCGTCGTATTTACCCAGATCATTCAGAATGATCGACAACCCCACGCTGGCGTCAGTGTAAGTAGGATCAATTTCCAAAGCGCGCTTAAAAGTTTTAATCGCTTTGCTGAATTGGCCTTTGTCATAAGCAATCGTCGCCAGCATCTGATAAACCTCGGGATTGCGAGTGTTTTGCAGAAGCATTTGATTCAAAATGGGTTCAGCCATTTTGTAGTTCCCGTTGATAAAATATCCACGGGCTTCAGAGATCATATCGTCTTGAAGAGAAGAGATCACTTCATCTCCTTTTCAGCCTGTTTTAATTCAGAGCTGCCAGGGAAATCGCTGGAAAGGATCGCCATATATTTATTTGCTTTTGGATCGTCACCGATCTTTTTCGCAGAAATTACAATGCGTGAAAGTGCGCGAGCATCAAAACCCAAGTTTTTATAGTTCGAGTAAAGACCTTCATAGCGTTTCAAAGCGCTGTCATAGATCTCGCGGATGAAATAGAAGTTACCGATATAATCTTCTTTTTCGGCCAGCATTTTGATTGTTGCAGAACGCTTTTCTTTGGCTTCCGCCACGTACTCAGAGTTCGGATATTTCTTAATCAAATCGCTAAGATTGATAATAGTATCATTCGCCAAAGTTAAATCGCGGTCGATAGAAGATGGCAGCTGATTATAGTAGCTCATCCCCAAACGGAATTGAACATAGTCAGAGTTTGGAACTGTCGGATGAAGTTCTTTGAACATTTGATACGCCACTTGAGCTTCAGCGAAAGATTCCTGCTTATAGTAAACATCTGCGATTGCAAGTTCTGCTTTCGTCGCAAAGTTGCTGTAAGGGAATTTGTTTTTAACTTCGGTATAACGACGGATCGCTTCCTCGTAACGTTCTCCCTTATCGAATTCCTCAGCAATAGCGAAGGCACCGTCTGGAGTGTCAGAGTTTTTTTCCATTGTGGAGCATGCAGAAAGTAAAAATCCTGATGCGCAAATAAGTGTCATGACTCGGAGCGTTTTTAGCATGCCGTTATCATATTTTGGTCCAGAACCCACTGTCAATGAAGCGACTCATGGCGCACTGCTATCAGAGTCAATTGGTACGAAGAACAGCAGATTTTTTCACCCAACCCGTGATTGAGCCAGGATATGTGACTTGGACCCAGTCATTGTTTTCATTTTGAACAATAACTTCCATGCCACCATACAAATCCAAAAGGGCCACTTGGTTGTCGCCCGGAGCAGATTGCAGGGACACTTTGTCATCCACAACTGTCGCGCGAACGATGGATTGGTCATACATTTTTAAGCTCAAAAGTGTGAGTGAAACCAGGAAGCACAATGCCAGGAAAGTTCCAATCATCGGGAAGCCCGGCAGAGCTTTTTCTTCTGCCAAAGCGCGACGCCGCTGCCCCATAAATCCAATCAAAATCCATCCCGCTGCGAAGAGGAAAAGAGCCGTCATGATCAGATAAGCAATCACAGAAACTGGCGCTAAAAGTTTTGCGCGAACGCTCTCATAAGTTTCGATTTGATGAGGGATTTCTTTGATTTCCATTTGCGTTAACGCAAACTTTAGTCCAGCTCGGGCTGGTGTTAACTCGGGGTCGCTATTGAGCGCTTTTCGAAATAAACCGATCGCCAGTGGTTTTTTACCCAATTGAAACTGGGCTAAAGCCAAGTTTGTGAGTGTAGTTGCGTTATGAGGATCCTGCTCAAGGGCTTTGGCGAATGCGTCACGGGACTGCTCGTACTCTTTTGCTGTGTAATGCTGAGTTCCTTGCTTAAAGAGCGCAGCAAAATCGGCGTCTTGAGTCCAAGCTAAAGTGGGCAAAACAAGAGTAAAAAAGAACACAATGAGTCGCGTTGTCATAGTCTCGAAGTTTAGCTGGGTGTCTTGTCTTAGTCCAGAGCGAAGAGTAAACTGGACGGGCATTTCAAATAACATGGAGATGAAGGATTTTATATCTCCGCGAAAGGTATTATGAGCTCTCTTGTAGGCCATCAGATTCAGCAATCCGAAAAAGTAAATTCTTTGATCAAAGATCTTGTCGGTGAAGTTACAAAATTAAATTCATCTCTTGAAGGCATTCGTGCCCCGCAAGACGCAAACAAAGAAGCTGGAAAGCAAAAAATTGAACAAACTGGATTGTTGCGTGGTCGTCCATTGCATTACCAATACATGGGTTCAGGCGCAGGACGTGGTCCTTACGTTGAGCTTGAAGACGGCAGCGTAAAACTTGATTTGATCAACGGCATCGGGATTCACTTGATGGGTCACGCACATCCTCGCGTGATGACAGCTGCGGTGCGTGGTTCTCTTGCTGACATTTTGAATCAAGGGAATTTGCAGCCGAACAATGAATATCGCTTGTTTACAGAGAAGCTGGTTCAAATCGCTTCTAAAAATTCACGTTTGAAGTATGCATGGATCGCGACTTGCGGAACTATGGCGAATGAAAACGCGGTTAAAATTTCTCGTCAAAAAAATTCTCCGGCTCGGTTTATTATGTCATTCAAAGATGCCTTCGCAGGTCGTTCAACGATGATGGCAGAAGTAACGGACAATCCAGCTTATAAACAAGGTTTGCCGGAATACCACGAAGTATTGCGCGTTCCGTTCTATGATAAACGCGATCCTAAGTCTGGCGAAAAAGCATTAGCTGCGATGAAAGAACACGTGGCAAAACACGAAGGCAATATCTGTGCATTCGGCTTTGAGCCAATGCTGGGTGAGGGCGGTTACCAAGCGGCTCCGCGTGAGTTCTTCGTTCCACTTTTGGAATACTGTAAATCTAAAAATATCGCAGTATGGGCTGACGAAGTTCAAACGTTCACTCGCACGGGTGAATACTTTGCGTTTGAAACATTGGGCTTGGGTCAATACATCGACATTTGCACAATCGCAAAGACAGCACAAATTGGCGCGACTCTTTACACTGAAGAGTACAACCCAAAACCAGGTTTGATCGCTGGTACTTTCTCTGGCGCTTCTCCTTGTCTGGCTGCTGGTGTTGAAATGTTGAACATGCTTTCTGAAGGCTTCTTGGGTCCTCAAGGTCGCATCCAACAAATTCACAAGCGCTTTATCGATGGCATCAACAAAATGAACGACACAACTTGCAAAGGCATTGCGACTGATGCAGGTGGTATGGGCTTGATGGTAGCTTTCACTCCGCATGACGGTAAGAAAGACAACGTAAATGCTTTCTTAAATAAGCTATATGCGAACGGCGTTATTGCATTCCCGTGCGGTAAAGATCCAGTACGTGCGCGTTTCTTGATCCCGGCAATTATTCAAGATCAAGACATTGATATCGCATTGAAGGTGATCGAAAAAACGCTTCTTGAAGGGGTGTAATTGGATTTCGTTGAGTCTTGCCGTCAGTTCATAGCTATCGACAGCACCCCCGCTCATGGTAACAAAGAGTTGGCGCGTTGGGCGGCTGCATTTTGTCGTCAGCGCGGACTGATCGTTGAAGAACAAGTGGAAGTTGTCGGGGACTTGGAGCAGATCAATATCATCGCTCGCCCGGCATCTTTATTAGAGCGTCCGGGTGCAGAGTTCCTGCTGCAAACGCATTTGGATACGGCAGACCCAGGGCCCTTTGCATTGTGGACTGAAACGGGGAGCAATCCCTACGATGCTCACATTATTGATGGTAAGATTTACGGTTTAGGTACAGCCGACGTAAAACTTGATTTCCTGTGCAAGCTTGAAGCCATGGCTTCCTTCGCAGGATCTCGTAACTGGCGCTTGCCACCGGTTTTGGTGGGTACGTTTGGTGAAGAGACAGGAATGCAGGGTGCGCTCAAATTGATTCGTAAAAACAAGGTCGCCGCAAAGATGGCTTTGATTGGTGAGCCCAGTGACCTGCAATTAGTTAACGCTGCCAAAGGTTTTGCGACTGTGGAGATCAGAGTTCCTTTTTCGGAAGAGGAAATTCGCTATCGCGACGAACACAATCTTCGCGAAAGTACGTCAACACAGTCGAAACTTTTCAGAGGTAAGGCTGCGCACTCTTCCATGCCTCATTTGGGCGAAAGTGCGATCACGAAAATGCTGGAGTATTTAACGATGCTTCCAGATACGGTGAACATCATGGAAATTGATGGCGGCATCAATTTTAATACAGTTCCGAGTAATGCATTTTTAGAGATCGATATGATCTCGACTGTAAAAACTCCGATTGCAACCAAGCTTGCGAATATTTATCGCGGTTTAAAGGAATTGGAAAAAGAGTTTTTAAAATATGAAGACAAAGAGTTCTTCCCAAGTACGCCGACTTTGAACATCGGTTTGGTGCGCACGAATGAAAATGACGTGCAGATCTCGGGAAGCTGCAGACTGCCACCTATCATTACTCATGAGATTTATGAGAAATGGATGGAGCAGCTGCGCAGTCTTTGTGAACAAAACGGCGCGGTCTTCAGCGTGAATGATTATAAAAAACCATTCCGCACAGAAGTAAATTCTATTCTGGTTAAAGGTTGTCTGGATGAATTGCGTGCGTTGGGTTTAAAGGCCGAGCCGACGACACAACCGTCGACAAATGAAGCGAGTATTTTTTCGCGCATTGGTGTCGAGTGTGCTTGTTTCGGTCCGGGCAAGCGAGAAGGTAACGTTCACACTCCTCAGGAACATGTGGCCATTGAGGATTTGTATAAGGCCACTGAATTTTATAAGAAAGTCATCGAAAGGTTTTGCTTATGAGTTTTCTGATAAGACCTGTTCGGCACGACGATTTGAACCAGTTGGTTGATTTAGCAAAACAATTTAATTTGCTGAATCTGCCGGGTGATAAAAAAGTTTTAAGTGAAAAGATTGATCGAAGTGAGCAGTCTTTCGCAGATAAACTGGTTAAAACTAAAGCCGAATATCTATTTGTAGTTGAAGACATTGAAGAGAAACAAATTGTGGGAAGCTCATTGATCCTTGCCAAGCATGGCAACGATGAAGTGCCGCACAGTTATTTCAAAATTATAAAACGCGATCACTTTTCCCAGGATTTGGGAATCGGGTTCATCCATCAAGTATTGCGCTTCCAGCTGGATTTTGACGGTCCAACTGAAATCGGAGGACTTCTTGTCGATAGATCCTATCGCCGTCGTCCGGAAAAATTAGGTAAGCAAATCAGTCTTTCCCGTTTCTTGTATATGGCGATTCATCCTGACAAGTTCGAAGAGCGCGTTTTGTGTGAACTGACGCCGCCCCTGACGGATGAAGGTCGAAGTGAATTCTGGGAGGCCTTGGGTCGTCGATTCACTGGTTTGCCTTATCAGGAAGCGGATGCTTTAAGTCAGTCGCATAAAGAGTTTATCGAAAGTCTGTTCCCCCAAGACGATATTTATATGGCCCTTTTGGATTCCAAGGCGCGCTTGGTTTTAGGTCGTGTAGGTGAGGCGACGAAACCGGCGCAACATCTTTTGGAAAGTATCGGATTTAATTACCTGGATGAGGTCGATCCATTTGATGGCGGACCTCACTATGGTGCACAAACAGCGGATATTTTACCCATTAGACAGGGTAAACGCTTGATAGTTGCGAATGGAAAAGATTGTACCTTTAAAGAACAGTATTTAGTTGCCACCACCGGGGACGAATTCAGAGCCACGATGTGTTCTGTGGATATTCGGGACGGTGAAGTGAATCTTCCCGCAAAAGCGCTGCAAATTTTAGGCGTGGAAGTTGGCGAAGAAGTTTTTGCAGCCCCCTTTCACTACAACAGAGGAAGTTAACACATGAGCACCACCATTTTTCCGATCAATTACAAAGGTGATTTTATCAACGGTCGTTTCATTCCGGTTACTAAAGGCGATGGTGAAGTTAAAAACTTAAGCCCTGCTGATTTGAATGACCTGATCATGACGGTGCCATTTAAGCATGACCACATGGACGAAGCTTGTGTCGCAGCAAAAAAAGCCTATCCCAAATGGGCGACACTTTCGATGGACGAAAGAAAAACTTATCTGCTGCGCCTGAAAGAGATGTTTGATTCTCATGCAGAACAGTTTGCGCAGATTATTTCACGCGATACTGGTAAACCCGCGTGGGAAGCGATGACTGAAGCGAAAGCTTTGGGTGCAAAGATCGATATCACATTGAATCACTCAACAAAGCTGGTTGCTGATGAAAGAATTCCAAATGCTTTGCCACAAGTGGAGGGGGTTATCCGTCATCGCTCGCGTGGGGTGATGGCTGTTGTCGGTCCTTTCAACTTTCCAGCGCATTTGCCAAATGGTCATATCATTCCGGCATTGATTGTGGGAAACACGGTTGTTTTTAAACCTTCCGAACAAACGCCGGCTGTGGGTCAATTCATGGCAGAGATGTTTGAAAAGGCTCAGTTCCCTCCTGGCGTATTCAATATGGTTCAGGGTGATGGAGCTGGTGGTGGTCGCTTGGTGGCAAATGAACACGTGGATGGCGTCCTGTTCACCGGTTCTTACGAAGTCGGTTTGAAAATCAAACAAGAGACTTTGAATCACTATTGGAAAATTCTTGCTCTTGAAATGGGCGGTAAGAATGCGACAGTGGTTTGGGAAGATGCGGACATGGATAAAGCGGTTTATGAATCGCTGGTGGGTGCGTATATGACTGCGGGTCAACGTTGCTCTTGCACAAGCCGAATCATCGTTCATCCAAAAATTGCGGATGAGTTTACGGAAAGATTCTATCAAGCCGCTAAAAAACTTTCGATTGGCCACTGGACTGAAAATACATTCATGGGCCCATTGATTACGTCGGCGTCTGTGGAAAAATACATCCGCTTCCAGGAAATCGCGAATCGTGAAAACTGTGAAAGCTTGATGCGTGGTAAATCTTTGGATCTAAAGAACAAAGGTTACTATGTGACGCCTTCGATTCACTTGGTGAAAAAGTTTGATCCGAACTCTGTATATCAAAAATCAGAGATCTTTGGACCTAACGTGGCGATTTACACGACTGGCGACTGGAATCATGCGATGGAAATCGTTAATTCCACGGGCTATGGCTTGGTCATGGCGTTGTTCTCTAAAAACAAAGAGCTTTACGAAGATGCTTTGTTTAAAGCGCGTGTGGGCTTGCTAAATTGGAATCGTACAACGAATGGTGCAAGTTCTCGTCTGCCATTTGGTGGTATGGGTAAATCTGGTAACGACAGAGCTTCAGCTCACTATGCGATTCAGTATTGCACAGTGCCTGTGGCAAGCCTTGAGGATCCAACTCCATTTGATCCAACTAAGATTCTTCCAGGTATGAATTTGGATATGAAGTAATGAAAAAAACAGTAGTTGTTCTTGTTAGTGCATTTGTTGCTTTAGTGGTCGCAGTTGGCGTGTGTGTAGGTTTTTTAGGCTACCAATACGCCAGTACGGCTCCAAGTAGCGTGGCCCAAGATGTGGTTTATGAAGTTGTGCCGGGTAAGGCATTTAACACTATCGCCAAAGATCTTGAGAACAAGGGCTTGGTCCGTAATGCTTTCTTTTTTTCTATGTACGCGCGTTTTAAAAACGAACGTTCGAAAGTGAAAGTGGGCGAGTATTTATTAAGAACCAATATGACTCCGAATGAAGTTCTGGATGTGATTACATCTGGAAAAAGCATTGCACGTGCCTTTACGGTCAGTGAAGGTCTAAGTATCTACGAAATTTCAGACCTTTATGAAAAAGAAGGCTTCGGAACAGCTGCTGAATTTATGCGCCTGGTGCGCGATCCCGCTTTTATTCAGTCTGTTTTGGGTGAAAAGCAGGAAAGCTTAGAGGGTTACCTATTTCCAGAAACTTACATGCTAACGAAGTTCACAGATACCAAGGGACTTCTGCAGGCGATGGTGAAAAGATTCTTGTACGTGTACAACGAAATCCAGCCGCAATCTCATTTGCAGGGTTGGAGTCGTCATCAGATCGTGACGTTGGCAAGTATTGTGGAAAAAGAGACGGGTGCTCCGGAAGAACGTCCTCGTATTTCCTCGGTCTTTCATAATCGTATCCAAAAAAACATGAAGTTACAGACGGATCCGACGATCATTTACGGCAAAGCTGAAACTTTAGGTAAAATCGTGATCAATATCACTCGTGCTGATCTGTCGACGCCGACTCGCTATAATACTTATGTGATTTCCGGTCTGCCTCCAGGTCCTATCGCAAATCCGGGTCGTGAAGCCCTGCTAGCTGCGATGAATCCTGCGAAGACGGAATATCTATTCTTTGTAAGTCAAAATGATGGTACGCATGTGTTTTCAGAAAACTATCAGGCCCACGAGGCGGCAGTTAAACGCTTCCAGGTGAATGCAAAAGCTCGCGAAGGTAAGTCTTGGAGAGACCTTAAGAATCGTCCTGCTGGCGAAAAAGAAGTCGGGGCAGGGACGGGAGCAAAGAAAGTAACGAAGTAATCTACTTCGTTACGTTTTCTTCGGGTGAGCTCACTTTATCAAAACCATGAGTCGTCGAGTTGTATTTAAAGATATTTAGTCTTGGCACCATTTGATCATCAAATGTCGGTGCCACGATTTCTGAAGTCCCGTCACCATCAACATCGGTCAAAGCCAGATTCGTAGAATTTCCTTTTAAAGAAAAATATCCGTCTCGTGACTCTGCTAATGGAATTTTTGCCATAAGGGTCATGCCATCGGCTGCTTCCAGGTTATAGACTTCAAGCTCTAGGAAGTTCTTGCTTTGAATTTTCAGAACCGTGACTTTGGGGCCCTGCTGAGTTAACGAACCGCTTACTTTTGCAATGACCACGCGACTTTCAGGGGAGAAAAGATCCTTCACTGACGTACGCAGATTTGGAATTACCGCAATTGTGGTCACAACCATTGCGACAATGGCCAAACTGACCATCAGGATGATTTCTTTTTTAGTGAAAGTAGAATCTGTTTTGGAAGTCATAGAAAAAAGTTTGCCATAAAGTCATTGAAGTAAAAACAAGAAAAGACTTAAGATCTTGGAGATTCTTACTGCGGAGGGTTTGATGGCTAAGCTTATCGTTTCAAAATTCGGTGGAACCTCCATGGGAGATGCAGAGTGCATGCTCCGAAGCGCCGAAGTCGCTTTTCGACAAAATTCCAGCATGGTCGTGGTTTCTGCCACTTCAGGAACCACCAATGACCTAATCAGCCTGGGAGCTCAGGCAGAAAAAGGCCACTGGCCCGAGTGCGAAGCTCTTTTAGTGAAAATGAAAGCCCGTCACAGAAAAATCGCATCTGACCTGAATTCCAACAGTGAATCCTCTAAAAAGCTGGAAATCTTGTTCGAAGAAATGCAATCCCTAGCCAAGGGTGTACATTTGCTAAGAGATTGCTCTGTTAAAGCCATGGATGCATTGATGAGCCTAGGGGAGCGTATGTCTTCGGTGCTATTCACTGATGCCATGGCAACGGTGTTAAAGAATCAGGGCTCGGCAAAATCAGCTCAGCTTTTGGATGCACGGGATGTTTTGAAAACGGATGATTCATTTGGAAAGGCGAAGCCACTAACCACAGTGGTGGCGAGCCATTGCCAGCGTCATTTGTCGAAAATTCGCGATATGAAGACGGTCGTGGTTACTCAAGGCTATATTGGCAGCACTGAGGAAGGGATGACAACGACGTTAGGTCGTGGAGGTAGTGATTACTCCGCTGCGATTTTGGCGGAAGGAATTGCGGCTGACGTTCTGGAAATTTGGACAGATGTGGCGGGAATAGCGACAACGGATCCTCGCTTGTGTGCAAAGGCGAAACCTATAGCTGAAATTTCTTTTAAGGAAGCTTCTGAGCTTGCAACATTCGGAGCAAAAGTTTTGCATCCAGCGACATTGCTTCCAGCAATTCGTAAGAACATTCCTGTCTTCGTGGGATCAAGCTTTGATGTTGAAGCCAAGGGCACCTGGGTTCGCAAAGAAGTCGAACACCATCCTTTGATTCGTGCGATGGCGCTTCGTAAAAAACAGATTTTGGTAACATTATCTACCCCTGAGATGCTTCACGCCCATGGTTTCTTGTTCCAGATTTTTAAAATCTTCAATGATCATAAAGTCAGTATTGATGCGATCACGACTTCTGAAATTTCAGTGAGTGTGACGTTGGATGACTCGACGTTGTTGAATAAGAAATTAATAGCTGATCTTTCTGAAATTGCAGACGTCCAGGTCGAAGAAAATTTAAGTCTGGTGTCGTTGATTGGAAATAATATCAATCACACTTCGGGCCTGGGTAAAGACATCTTTGATACGATTTCTGATATCAACGTACGTATGATTTGCCTTGGAGCAAGTAAGCACAACTTCTGCTTTTTGGTGAACGAAGAACAGGGAACAGAAACGATCCAACGCCTACATAAAAAGTTTGTGGAGCTTGCATGATCAAAGAAGATTTCTACCAGCTTTTATCCTCTAGAAAATCCATTCGAAAATTCAAACCCGATGCAGTTCCTAAGGAAGTTTTAGATCGTCTTCTAGCGGCGGCCATGGAGGCCCCATCGGGAAAAAATCGTCAGAACTGGCGTTTTTTTGTCGTTACTGGAAAAAAGCGTGATGAATACATACAGTATTCTCAAAAATCCTGGCTAGGAATCAAAGATGTTCTTCAGCAACGTTTGAAACCGTCTTTATATGCGTTCACCGAACGTTTCTTTTTTACCTTAGGGGACGCTCCAGTTTTGGTTTTCGCTTATTCTCATAATGATTCAGAAGAACGTTATCACACAAGTATCGGTTCCGTTTATATGGCTGTGGAAAATTTGAATCTTGCCTGCCTAGTGGAAGGACTAGGCTGTTGCACGATGGGAGCACCACTAGAAATAAAAGAAGAAGTGGATAAGTTTCTGGGTGTGGATAAACTTCCGGAATACCAACGAGGCGAGCTGGAACTTCTTTGTGGAGTCGTAATTGGATACCCTGATCACAATCCTCCCAAGGCTCCTCGACAAACCGAAGGCCGAGTTTTCTGGTTGAGTTAAGGCAGTATTGTCAGGATACCTAAACTAAAATGGGTACATAAAGTAGAATTGTTTACAGAAAACCGCTCCTTCCTCCGATGAATTTACAATTGTTAAATCGGGGGAATGTTGTGAAGAGTTTCAGTCTGTATGCAAAAGTTTGGTCAGTCGTGGGTGTGTTGATTGCCGGAAGCGCTGTCATCGCCTTTATCGGGATCACTAAGCTTGAGTCATTTGATCGTGAGGTCGATGACATTGTCAGTGAGACTGCCGTCAAAGTTGAAATTGCAAACGAGCTTCGTGCTTCTTTGTACAAACAACTTTATTTACAACAGACCTATATTCTAGCGAATACCCCAGCGGAAATGTCCGAAATCTCCTCTGAAATCAAAAAGACTGAAGAAGAGTTGGTTCAAGAAATTTCAGCTTACAGAGAATATCATCTAACTGAAGATGCGCAGACTTTGAAATTATTTGAAGAGACCTATAAAACCTGGTTGCAGCTTTCCCAAGAAGTTCGCGAACACGCGGCAGCCAGTAACGATGCGAAAGCCGTAGAGCTGTTTCAAGGCAAGGGTCATAAAATCAGAGATGAAATTTTGGACTATTCGGATAAGCTGGCGCAGTTTAACCGCGTAAAAATGAGTAAAGCCGCAGATACGGTTCGTGCAGATTACAACATATCGCACTCTCTGATCGTGATGGTGAGCTCTTTAGTCGGAGCTTTAAGTATTCTTATTTCCGTTCTGGTTTTAACTCGTTTGAAAAAATCTATCAGTCTGTTGATTTCAAATCTTTCAGATAATTCGCGTAACGTCGCCCTGGCATCTCATCAGATTGCATCGTCTTCAGAAGAGTTAGCCCAGGCGGCTAGCGAGCAAGCCAATTCATTAGAGGAGGCCGTTGGCACTCTTGAAAAAGTGAATGAAATGCTCGGCTCGACTTTAAAAAATACACATGAGGCAGCGGCGTTAGCTGAGGGCACTTGTCGGGCGGCTTTGTCAGGAGAAAATGAAATCCGCGAGCTGAGCATGTCTATTCGTGAAATTTCAGAAGACTCGGTTAAGATCACAGAAATTACTCATGTGATAGACGACATCGCTTTTCAAATTAATGTTCTTGCCCTGAACGCAGCGGTCGAAGCTGCACGCGCTGGTGAGCAGGGCAAAGGTTTCGCTGTGGTTGCCGAAGCTGTTCGAGAGCTTGCGCAAAAAAGTGCCTCGGCTGCCAGTGATATTTCGGCTTTGATCAAAGGAAGCAACGATAAGATCTCTGAGAAATCCCAGCAAGTTGATCAAAGTGTTTTGGCTCTGAAAAACATTGTCGAGTCTGCGAAAAAAGTGGCGACTCTCAATTCTGAGATCGCAGGAACTTTCGACAGCCAGTCAGAGGGTCTAAGCCAAGTGAATAAAGCGATGCTGCAAATCGATCAAGCGACACAGATGAACGCCGCAACATCTGAAGAGGCGGCGGCGGCGGCCGAAGAATTAGCCAATCAGTCGGACTCGATGAATGATACGATTCTTTCATTAGAGGTGACTATAAATGGGTTCGTAAAACGGGCGGAAGAGTCGCATTCCTTGGGGGCGACTCCCCAAATGTTATTCAGATCGAATAGGTTGGCTTTGAAGGCATAAACCTATGAAATAACGACATTTTTTAAAAACAAAAAGTACCTTTTTGGGCGCATTTTTGATATACCGCATCCCTTATGAATCCACTTCACGCCCTTAAGACGAATCCGTTTGTCCTTGCGCCTATGGCCGGGATCACAGATCACGCATTTCGTACATTCATGAAAAAGCTCGACGCCAGTGTTGTCGTTACTGAGCTTGTGAGTGCGTCGGGCATTGAATATAAATCTGAAAAGACATTGAAGCTGATGAGCTTTGACGAAACTCAAAGACCCATCGGCGTGCAACTTTTTGGTGAAGACCCGGAAATCCTGGCGCGTGGTGCTCAGTTCGCTGAGGCCGACGGTTGTGATTTCATCGATTTGAATTTCGGTTGTCCTGTTCCCAAAGTCGTAAAAAAGGGCGCAGGTTCGGCGATGATGAAAGACCCTGTGCAAATGCAAAAGGTTTTGTCTGCAGTTAAAGCCGCAGTGAAAATTCCCGTGACGATTAAAATCCGTACCGGTTGGGATTCCACGACTCGCAATGCTTCGGAAATTTGCAATATCGCATACAACGAAGGCATGGAGTGGGTCGCAATTCACGGCCGCACTCGTAATCAAGGTTACTCTGGGTTTGCGGATTGGGATTTTATCACTGAAGTTAAGGCCAACGCGAAACTGCCTATTCTTGGAAACGGAGACATCCTCACACCAAGACAGGCCGTTTTGAGACTAGAGCAGTCGGGCTGTGATGGTGTAATGATCGGTCGTGGTTGTCTGAAAAATCCGTTTATCTTTATGGACGCCTTGTCCTTATGGCGGGGCGAGTCTGTAAAAGACGTAAAAAGAGACTATGTTAGCTTGTTTAACAGCCTGAAAAATGAGGTTGTTGCGCATTGTGATGAACACATCACTGGTATTCAGTTGAGAAAGTTTGCAGCTTGGTTCTCGACAGGGTATCCTGGAGCGGCACAATTCAGGAAGAATCTTTTCCAATCCAAAAGCAATGAAGAGATCATGACCCTTGCTAACGAATTTTTCGCTAGTATCGGCTCTGTTGAGCAAGAAGATCAGTCTAAGGATGAGTTCCTTATGGGTGGCCATGGTTAGTGTGCTAACCAAATCCTGAAATGTTTTATTTAAATTTTTGATTTAGTTTACAAGTTTCAATTTAATGAAGGGTTAAATATGATTCAAGATCCAAAGAAGATTAGAAATATCGCGATCATCGCGCACGTCGACCACGGTAAAACAACTCTGGTTGACCATTTGATTAAACAAGCCGGTACATTCCGTGACAACGAGCACGTTGATGAACGCTTGATGGACTCCATGGATCTTGAAAGAGAACGTGGTATCACGATTGCGGCGAAAAATGCCTCTTTCGTTTATAAAGATATCAAAGTTAACATCGTCGATACACCGGGACATAGTGACTTCGGTGGTGAAGTTGAACGTATCTTGAACATGGTTGATGGCTGTATCCTTCTTTGCGACGCCTCTGAAGGTCCACTTCCACAAACACGTTTCGTATTGAAAAAAGCCCTTGAGCAAAATTTGAAAGTTATCGTTTGTATCAATAAGATCGACCGTTCCGACGCTCGTATCCAAGAAGTTCACAATGAACTTTTCGATTTGTTCATCGATCTTGAAGCTACTGAAGAACAATGTGATTTCCACACTGTTTACGCGATCGCGCGTGAAGGTATGGCGACTTTGGATCCAGCGGTTAACACTGGTACTCTAGAAGTTCTTTACGATGCTATCGTAAACCTAGTTCCTCCTCCAAAAATTGATGAAGAAGCTCCATTGCAAGTAATGGTATCTAACATCTCTTACAATGATTACGTAGGTCGTTTGGCGATCGGTCGTATGCGTGCAGGTACAATCAAAGTTGGTGACGAAGTTCTTTGTGTTCAAGAAAACGCTCAGAAAAAAGTTAAAGTCTCTGCTTTGTACCAATACAAAGTGAACTCGCAAGTTCCAGCTCAAGAAGTTGGAGCAGGTGACATCGTTGTTATCGCGGGTATGGAAGACTTCACTATCGGTGATACTATCACTTCAGCTTTGGATCCTCGTCCACTTCCGCGTATCCGCGTTGATGAGCCGACAGTGGGAATGGTTTTCTCGGTAAATAACGGTCCTTTCGCAGGTATGGAAGGTAAGAACGTTACTTCTCGTAAGATCCTTGAGCGTCTTGAGAGAGAACTTTTGTACAACGTTGCGATCCGCGTAGAAAAAACTGCGAACACTGATGCTTTCAAAGTTATCGGTCGTGGTGAGTTGCAATTGGGCGTTTTGATCGAACAAATGCGCCGTGAAAACTTCGAACTTCTGGTTTCTAAACCGACAGTTATCTTCAAAGAAGAAAACGGTCAAAAAATGGAACCAATGGAGATCGCGGTTATCGATATCGAAGATTCTTATGTTGGTGCGGTTACTGAGAAACTTGGTAAACGTAAAGGTGTCATGCAAAACATGGTACAAAAAGGTTCAGGACGTACTCGTCTTGAGTTCTTGATCCCGTCACGTGGTTTGATCGGTTATCGTTCTGAATTCTTAACTGACACTCGCGGTACAGGTCTTTTGAATACACAATTCAATGGCTGGGAAAGCTACAAAGGCGAAATCGAACACCGTATGAATGGTGCGATGATTTCTGACCGTAAAGGTCAAGCGACAGCATTCGCTATCTGGAATCTTCAAGAGCGCGGTATTATGTACGTTACTCACGGTCAAGACGTGTACGAAGGCATGATCGTAGGTGAGCATGCTAAGGACAATGATCTAGAAGTAAACATCACTCGCGAGAAGAAATTGTCAAACGTACGTGCTTCGGGTTCTGATGAAGCTATCCGTCTAGTTCCAGTTCGTCCAATGACGTTGGAAAAAGCAATGGAATGGATCAAAGACTCTGAGTTGATCGAGGTGACACCGAAGAACATCCGTCTTCGTTGCCGCGAAACAGATCCAAACAAACGTGCAAGAGCAGCGAAGGAATAATGAACTCGAACGTCGCCATTGAAATCAAAGATTTAACCAAAAAATACGACGACAAAGTCGCCGTTGATGGAATAGATCTGGAGATTTACAAGGGCGAATGTTTCGGTCTCTTAGGTCCAAACGGGGCTGGCAAAACAACAGCAATGAAGATGATGTATTGCTCGGCCCTCGTAACAAGCGGGGAGCTCTATGTACTAGGGCTCAACGTCAAAAAGAACTACCGCGAAATCAAATCCAGAATCGGTGTTGTTCCTCAAGAGGACGGCCTTGATCCCGATTTTACAGTCCTTGAAAATCTCTCAGTCTACGCGAGCTATCACAATATCAACCCTGCAGAAGCCGATTTGCGTGCTCAGGCATTGTTGCGTTTGATGAAGCTTGAAGAATACCAAGATCGCTCCGTGGAAACGTTAAGCGGTGGTATGAAGCGCCGTTTGGCGATTGCGCGTGGCTTGATCAACTCTCCTGAAGTGATTTTCTTGGATGAGCCTACGACGGGCCTGGACCCGCAGGCACGTATCTGGATTTGGGATTTCTTTAAGCATTTAAAATCTGAAAAAAGCACATTGGTTCTGACGACTCACTATATGGAAGAAGCCGAGCAGATGTGTGATCGTGTTGCGATCATCGATGGCGGTAAAATTTTGACGATCGGTAAGCCTAAGGATTTGATCCGCGATCTGATCGGTAAAGAAGTGGTCGAGTTCGACACGAATCCCGTGGATTTAAATTATTACCTGGGCCGTTTGCGTGCCGAGGGTTTTGCTTATCAAGTTATCAAAGACACTGTATCTGTACTGGTTAAGGAAAATCAGGAAGGCCGTCGTGTCGTGGACCTTATTGCCTCTGATAAAATCTTTATTCGTAAACCGACATTGAATGATGTGTTCCTGAAACTTGCGGGACATCAGTTGAGGGACGAATAATGAAGTTAAAGCAGCTTCTTTCAATTCCTAAGTTCAATGATGGAGCCTTGAAAGTTTGGCAGCGTAATTTCCTGTATTTTAAAAAGACCATGATGGTGTCTTTGTTCTGGATCGTATTGGAACCGGTTATTTACCTAGGGGCAATCGGATTTGGTCTGGGCTCGTTCGTAAATAATATGGGCGGTATGTCCTATATCGAATATTTCTTTCCGGCACTTTTGTGTACGACGGCGATGTTGGTATCTTTCTTTGAAGGAACTTACGGGAATTATACCAAGCTTACTCATCAAAAAACTTATGCGACGATCATGCTGACCCGTGTGGGTCCTGAAGAAATCGTGGCGGGGGAGTTGATGTGGGCCGCGACTAAAGGATTCTTTGGTGTGATCGGTGTCACGATTGTGGCCGTATTCTTTGGTCTGATTGATTCTTATAAAATCTTGCTGACGTTACCGGTGCTGTTTTTGATTGCGGCTTTGTTTTCTTGTATCGGGATGATCTTTACTTCGATTGCCCGTAACTATGATTCTTTTATTTATTCCACTTCTGGTTTGATTGTTCCAATGAGTTTGTTAAGCGGAACTTATTTTCCGTTAGAACAATTGCCGTCAGGAATGCGCTATTTGGCTTATTTGTTTCCGCTGACCCACGGTGTGGCAGCGGTTCGTGGGATTTTACATGATGGCAACGTGGTTAAAATCGCCGTGCATATCTTGATCTTGCTGGTGCTGACGTGGATCTTTATGAATATTTCGTTCCACCGCATTCGCAATAAACTTCTGAAATAATCTAATTATCCAAATTATGTTCAGGCTTGATTTCTAAATCCGAAGAATCAATGTCGCTGTTTTCGTCGCGAATTTCTTGTTCCAAGCGATCAATCTCGTCATTGCTAAGTGAATTCACCTGCTCTGCTGACATTCCCTTTAAGCCAGGGATTTCATCCATAGGCGGGGGAGCGGGGCTTAGGAAAGACTGAATTCTCTCCATCGCGACTTCGTACTCTGCCTGATCAATGCTGTGGAATTGATACAGATTTTGTACGATCTGACTCATGCGTTTGCGCGCAAATCCTGTCAGTTCTTTTTTATAGTATGACTGAGAATACTTAATTGGACTTGGCAGAACCATTGCCATGAAGGCACTTTCCACGACATCAAGCTCGGCTGGTGATTTTTTAAAATAGAATTGAGCTGCTTGTTTGATGCCGTAAATGTTTTTACCGAACTCAACCACGTTCAGATACTTTTCCAGGATTTCTTTCTTTGTCAGAGTTTTTTCGATTCGGTCAGTTATTATTGCTTCCAGGGCTTTTCTAAAGAAAGTTCTGTCGGCATTTAGGAACATATTCTTTGCAAGCTGCTGGGTGATTGTGGAACCACCGCGTTTATAGACGCCAGTTTCCCAGCCTTGGCGGAAGTTCTTTTCAATCGTTCCCCACTCAAAGCCGTGATGCTTATAGAAGTTTCCATCCTCAGTCATGATGATGGTTCTTTGCAGGTACGAAGAAATCTGTTTCAAAGGAACATAGTTTTTAGAAGTCGGGCACAGATCGACTTTGTACATCGTCGTGATAATGCAGCCTTTGATTTCTTTTTCGTTAGGAAGCGTTGACCAGATATAAGCCGCAGCAGAACCCATGATCGCAACAATAATGGTAAAAAATAATCCAGCAGCCTTCATTTATTTCAACATCCCTTGATCTTTAACCCATTGAATACTGTTATGGATGGCTTGGCGAGCAGGGCGAGGTTTGAAATCCAATTCGCGCTGTGCTTTTGAGGAATCAAACCAGTGGTACATAGTTGCCGTGTAGGCATTTTCTTTACTCAGTGGACCTTTCAGTCCCATCTTTTCCATAAAGTCGCCAATCGTTCCAACCACGTGCAGAACTTGATCCGGCATTTGCTTATTTGGAGCAGACACACCGGCTTCTTCAGCGATCATGCGGAAAAGATCTTTGATCAGAATATTTTCGCCAGCCAGGATATAGCGCTCTCCCGTTTTACCGATTTTCCAAGCGCTTAAGATTCCTTGAATCACGTCTTCGACAGCAACGACATTCACACCACCGGAAGTGTAGAACTTAAGTTTTCCTTGAGCCACTTTCAGCATCATCTTGCGGCTGCCTTTTTTGGCGTCGCCAAATCCATAGATAGTCGCAGGATTTAAAATGACAGCATCCACTTCGCCTTTGTCGCAGGCTTTTTTAACCAGCATTTCGGCGTCATGCTTAGTTTCAAAGTATCCAAGGTTCAAATCGTGGATATTGAATGCGGAAGTTTCGTTGAGAATTTCTTGAGGATTGCGCCCTGCACCGACCGCTACAACTGAGGAAAGGTGAACCAGACGGCGGACTTTGCGTTCTTTGCAAACTTCAAGGACATTGGCCGTGCCTTGAACATTTACTTTTTCCATTAAGGGGCGATCTGCCGCTTTATATGCAACAACTCCCGCCAGATGGAAAACTGTATCGATATCTACAAAGGCTTCCAACAGGGACACAACATCAGTGACATCACCGTAGCGATATTGGCAGTTCACACCTTTTAGTTCTGACAGATCACTGTTCTTACGAACCAGTGCGAAGACTTCGTGACCTTGATCGACCAGGGCACGTGTCAGCCAGCTACCTAAAAATCCATTCGCTCCAGTGACTAATACTTTCATGTTGCTTCAGCCTCGTTGTCAGTTTCATCAAAACGTTCCATTAATTTTTGGCACAACCGAGCCATCAGAATCCCCAGAATAATACCCAGTATCGCTCCCGCCAGAACATCGGTAGGAAAGTGCACTCCATTGTAGACTCGACTGTAACCAACGAGTACCGCGAGTGAAAACATGGGAATAGCCATTACTGGAAAGATGACCGAAGTGAAGGTCGCGAAATTGAACATATTCGTCGCGTGATTTGAGACAAAACTATAACCACCAAAAGGAGCGCGCACGTTTACTTGTAAACCTTGAGTCTCGGCCGGACGGGGGCGCTGGACGGTTTTCTTAAACGCCCAATTGCCGACACCATCAGAGAGAGAAACACTTAATACCGCCATGATAAAAATAGTGCAGCCTTTTTTCCAACCTCGGCGCCAGATGAAGAGCGCAATGATCAGGGGAAGCATGATTAGCTTCACAGGATTCTTTTTATGAAGATCAGTGATAAATGGAAAAAACAAGTCTGCCCACGGAGCAGTCCAATCTGAATTGATCAGTAGGAAAAGACGTTTATCGAGGTTCAAAATAAAATCGAGCATGATAGGGATCTTAACTTAGTTTTTTGCTCGCAGAAAGTCTAGGTCTTCCAGTGGCCACAGTGCCTCGTTCAACTCGCTATGGCATCATTGTGTTTATGGACATTGCGACATTATTAGGCCTTCTTATCGGCTTTGGTGGGATCATTTTTGGAAACCTGATTGAAGGTGGCCATATGAGCTCGCTGATGCAGCTAACAGCATTCATCATCGTGTTCACCGGCACTGCTGGAGCGGTGATGGTTTCCAGTTCTGAACATGCGTTAAAAACGGGTTTGGAACTTGCGAAAAAAGCATTCAAACGTCACGAAAGTGAAGCGCACAGCAAACTGGAAGACATCGTTGAGTACGCAAGACTTGCAAAAAAAGAATCCATTCTTTCATTAGAGCCAAGAATTGGTAAAATCGGTGACCCATTAATGCAAAATGTTTTGCGCAATGTGGTTGATGGCGTTGATGAGTCAGTGATCCGCGATATTTTTGAAACTCAAATCTACACCGAGGAAGATGAGCTTCTTTCTGGTGCAAAGATTTGGGCTGATGCTGGTGGCTTTGCACCTACTATAGGTATCATCGGTGCAGTATTGGGATTGATCCATGTGATGGGTAATTTGACTGATACAAGTAAACTGGGTGCAGGTATCGCGGTTGCGTTCGTAGCGACTGTTTACGGAGTTGCCTCTGCTAATCTTTTGTTTTTGCCAATGGGGAACAAAATCAAAAAACGCGTTGAAGATATGACTCGTGAAAAGATGATGGTACTTGAGGGCGGTTTAATGATCGCTAAAGGTGCGAACCACATCGTGATCGAACAAAAATTAAGGTCGTACCTGCCTCATGCAAGCAAAGCGTAGACACAGAAGACACGAAGAACATGTGAATCATGAAAGATGGTTGGTCTCTTATGCGGACTTTATCACTCTTTTATTCGCCTTCTTTGTGGTGATGTACGCGACCTCGACTGCCAATGAGAATAAGCAAAAAGATTTCGAACAATCGATTAAATTGAATTTCCACTTGGTGGGTAAAGGTGGCTCGGATCAAAACGCCGAAACCATTGACTCAGCCATTGCCGAACTAGAAATTCCTGTCGGTAACTTTCCCAAAAAAGGCGGACCTGCGGAAGCCGCTGACTATGTTGAGCGTGCGTTAGGCAAGGCGATGAGCAAGGACGATAAAAAGAAGGACATCCAGGACATCTATCATGACTCTGTCGGTGTTCGTGTGTCATTGACTGCTTCAAGTTTCTTTACGCCGGGCTCGGCAAAGCTTCGTCTGTCTTCATTACCAGCGTTGGATAAGGTCGCAGAGATCCTGTCCGCGAATGATAAAAGAATTATCGTTGAAGGTCATACCGATGATACTCCGATCGCAGATCCGCAGTATCCAAGTAACTGGGAGCTAGCAGGGGATCGTTCTGCAGCAGTTGTTCGTTATTTCGTGAAGTACCACAAGCTAAATCCAAAACGTTTCGTTTCAATTTCTTATGGTGATCAAAAGCCAATCGTTCCCAACGATACGGAAGAGCACAAGGCCATGAACCGCCGAATTGAAATCCTGATCGTCACCGATAACAACAAGGTCGGCATCTAATTTACAAATTAAAAAAGCCAAGGTTTTGAGGCCTTGGCTTTAGGGTTTTGGAGGAGTGGTTGCGGTCTATACGCAGTCTTTAAGTTTTCTCAAGATCTCGATCGCTTTTTCTCTCGAAACTTTTTGTGATTCCATTACAGAATCAACTAGAATTTCAGAAGGAAGCTTGTTGCTGTTCGCAGACAATTCAGTAAATTTCGCCAAAACACGAGCGTAAGATGAACGCTCAGCTCCTTGGAATTGAGTCAAAATTTGAGTGCCAAGGCGTACTGATTTATCGAAAGCTTCAATAGCAATCGAATTTTGCTCTTTAGTTAGTTCGCGAGATTCAGCAGCTTTCAAAAGGTGCATTTTTCCAAGCATATTCGCCAAACCAGAAGCGGAATCAGATACTTCTTTTGCTTCAGCAGGATCAGTGATTTTCTCAGATGCTTTTTTTGCTGCTACAATCGATACTAAATTCTTCATAACTTCGGACTTCATTTTTGGATCACCGAAGCCAAATTCTTTAGTGCCGTATTTCAATGCATTATCAACGATTTGAGTTTCATTTTTGGAAATATCTCTCAAAGATTGCTCAAGATATTTCTTTTCAGCATTTTTACCCGATGCATTTTTCAGATTGCCGCTAGAATCCAAAAAATACTCTTGGCTTGTTTTATCGAATTTAGCCAATCTTTCAGTTGTTGTCATTTTCCCTGGAGCTGCGAATGCAGTTGCAGAGAACGCTAGTGTCATACCGATAATAAATGCCTTTTTCATGAAATCTCCTCTTTTAAAATTCGTTTCCTATATAAGTCTATTAAGCAAAACCTTTACCAACCCAAAAACTCGTATATTTCAACTGGGCCCGATTCCGTGTTTAACCTCTGAAATCAGTGACCTTTTCTGCGCTCGTCGTTATCCTTCCGATAACCGCGTCTCATATTGATACGCTCTTAGTTTCCCTGGGCAGATGCCGTCATGTTTTGAGCGGCTTTCTCTACAGCTTTATCAAACTTCTGTTGATCCTTGCTCATCTGTTCAAGACTATTGATCTTGTCCCAGCTGACGGCATTTGCGATGGATCCGTAGGATTTCATTTCCACTGACAAGCCTTGAAGGGCTTCGAGTACACTCACCACCAAGTTGGTTTGAGTTTTCGTCAAAGTGAACTTTTTTGTCTCATGTTTTTCTTTTGCCGGAGCCGAGTCGTCTTCCAGGCCTGCAAAAGGATCTACCTCGGCTGGTTTGCCGGAATTTGGAACTGCAACGCCCAATGTCTCAGCAACCTTCGTCAGGGATTGATTGATCTTTTCACCTTGAGCTTCAAGTTGAGAGTTTTGCAAACTTGATTGAATGCGTTCGCGACCATTGATCGTAACAATTTTGATCTGCTTGATCAGACGGTTCATCGTTGCAAATTCTGCCTCTACTTGTTTTAGCAGAGAGTCTGTGGGTGCCTTGTCCATGTTGTTTTCAAAATCCATTTTGTATTCTTTAGCCGGGTTCATGATGTCGTTAAGAATAGAAAGATACACTCTTTCCTCTTGGAAAATAGCATTCATCACACCGTTGTATGACGGGCCCGTGTTGATCGCGATTTTGCCTGGGCGATAAAGATCACGCATCATGTTTACTACGATTTTGTCGTATTCAAGGCCGTAAGTATCAAACGCCGACTTCATTTGCGCATAAGTGTTTTGCTTCCACCAAGAATCAAATGGAACTTGTTCTTTTGTTCCAATAACTGAAGGGCGAGCTTCTGCTAGCAAGTATTCAACCCAGCCATTGTAAGTCACATTTTTCCCATTCGCTTTTGCAATTTTCACTGGCCAAGCATAGGGCATTGGAGCGCTATTCTTAAAGCGGTCCATATTCATATTGCTGCACTCTTCGAACTTTTGACCGGAAATACCAATTGATGGAGCAAGGAATACAGAAGGGAAACCGACAGAGTTGCGAACGGCAAGTTCGCCTTTCTCGATATCAGGACCACAGGCCATTTGCATGATCAAATTGTCTGAGATCTGTGGAGTCGAGAAAATACCCACGCGGCGGTAAAAGTTCGTGTCTTTTACTTTCTCATAAGTGGCAGGGCTCGATACATAGGTCGCGGCCCACGCAGCGCCCGTGCTCATTTGTGGATTTGGATTCCCCAACATTGAGCGAACTTGGCTCAGAAGAGTTTGATAGACGTTTACGGTGTAAGCAGAGACGCGAAGTTCGTTGTTAAGCATCGTCAAAGTTTGAGCCGCTTTATTCAGATCTTTTTCGCCAAGACCATTTACGATCGTCGTGAATTTCTTTTGTTGATCAGTGGTCAACTGTTTGAACTGTGGGGATTGCAAAAGAAGTGAAGCTGCAGCGGCTGCGTCTTCCATTGTGTAAGCCTGTTGGTGCTGCACGAACATTGGATCCGTGTGGAAAGCATCGTCGGAAGCTTTCATTTCACCAGCACGAACTCCGAACAAAGGTGCTTTATAAGTAATATTAGCAGGTCTGTCGCCATAGCGATGGTCACGCACTTGAGAGACGAAATCTCCATAGAAATTCTCTGCAGATTTATAGCCTTGAGTCAGCTGGAACAAAGCACTTTGCCAGTTGGCGCTTGCCTCTTGAACAGACGCCATATTAGCGCCTCTCCAAGCGATCATTTTATCTTTGAACGTTTTTAGTTTCGTTTGCAGTGGAACATCATAGGTAGCAAGCCACTGAGATTTCTTCATTGCATTGATTTCTTGCTCAAGCTCGCTGGAGTAACCGTAAAGTTCATGAGCGTCGACCACGTTTCTCCAAGTGTAAGTTACTGCACGCATGAATAACTGATCCAGGGCTACGAAAGTCGCAAGTTTCAAACCTTTCGTCAGCAAGAAACGAAGACCTTTTACTTGCATAGATCCTGGGATAAACCAAGCAACGATATCAACGCCAGTCCAACGGATCAGAGCACCTTGAACCGCTTGTTTCGTCAGAAGATTAACAGCACCTTTTTCCAAAGTTGCAGCCACCGCAGAGGAGATAAGCATAGAGGTAATGTTGGGTGCCATTTCCCAAAGCTTCCTGTGAATAACCAAATACTCATAAGCTTTCGAGCATGGATCTTTATCCACACCTTTATCCAGATCTTGCTGGGTAACTTTTTTGCCCATCCAAACTTTTGCGCACATTTTTACGTTAGGATCTGCAACCAGTTGTGAAGCCAAACCTTGAACTGTCGCACCCACAACCATCCCCAAGTAAGGAATCATCACGTGGTAGCGCGGATTTTTCATATACATCGCCATGACATTCGAAGCTGCGCCTTGGGAGTACATGAATAGTTGGAAACCAATGATACCCATTGGCGAGAATGAGTGAGTGATATGTTGATCAATAGCGACAGGATTTTGAGAGTAATTAACTACAAGCTCACCCATCATAACCAAGCCCATTGCAGAGAAGAACATAACTGATTCAGGAGCTAAGTTTTTAAGTGAATGAGAGAATGCAGCTTTATTAGCGCTCCAAACGCCACCCATTTCTTTTAAAAGACGGCGCTCTAAGTTTTTGGGATCGTATTGACGAAGTACTTTTTCATCGGCAAACGGAATTTCCATAACTGGAATATTGGTTTTCTTATCGAAAACACGCGTGATTTTATTATCATAATCAACTTTTACGGAATAGCCAATGGATTCAAGCATGGCTTTATCTTGCGTGGCTCTTTGGTCCTCAGATTTAGTGATGGAGGCAGCAAGTGCAGGAGACAATGAAGAAAAGCCGACTACCAAAGCGGTTAGGAAGCTGATCGTTCTTTTATATGTTAAAGACGCCTTAAACATAGGATCTCCTCAAAAGGCAATTTGCCTTACTCAAGAGATAAGCAAGTCAGGGGCCTGTCATTAGCGATATAAAGGAACTGGAACGCCTCAAAGTGAGACGGGGCCTTATTCGGTCAATGGCCTGTCTATAATAATGACGGTCGGGTGTTTAGAAAGGAGCCGGAAGAATTAGTGAGAGACCCCACTGGTCAACGGTGTCTTTTCGCTCGGCTTCGGCGCGAATCTCTATTTTTCTATAGGAGAAAGAGCCTGCAACAAGGTGATTCCAATGGAATTCGCCTTGAGTTGTCGAGTAAAGATATTCCGACTGAAACAGAGTTCTAAATTGATCAACCCATTTCATCATGAACATCGATTTCGCTCCCAAATAGGGTTGCGCGATGTCGGTAAGGTAGGAGTTTTCACTCACCGCGAACAGAGACCAACGAGTTGCTTTCATTAAAGGTAAATCAAAGCTCGCACCGATGCCGCCATTCACGTAAGGATTTAGTTTTGGCTCGGTACCCACTTCAAGCGACCACGAAATCGGTTTTTCTAGCTGAGTCCACGGTGATGTCGAAAGAATGCTTAAGAAAACAAACTGATTTAAATCCCAGTTTTGCCTGGTTGGAGTATAGCGAACATCAAAGACAAAAAAGTTTAATTGCGAAAATGGCGCCAGCCCGCTGTCATCGGATAACAAATCGTGAAATCCACGGCGGAATTTAAACTGGAAATAGTCTTGCTGATCGTTTTGCCCATATCCCAGGTAAAACGCTGCTGTCGCAGGGCTTAGCAAGGGAGATTTCGGCGGAGTGATCGTTACGGGCTCCGTGATCGCTCCTAATTTCGCGCGGGCGACGGAGAGTTTATACTTTTCATCATTGTACTCTTTTTGATCGCGATACTCTCGAATTGAAAGATAGCTAAGAGCAGCCTCGAGGGTTTCGGCTTTCTCTTTTTTCGAAAGTTCCAAATAGTTTTTATTAGTGTCCTGCTCTTTTAATAAAACGGAACGAAGAGCAGGGCGTTCGGAAAAGTTAAGCTTTGCATAACGTGCGCGCCATTCAGTTTGCAAAGATGTGCGAAGTTTTTCTCCACCGATCAGCCCCGCATTAGCGACGGCTTTAAGAGTGTCCAGAGGTATCGCCATGGCGTGAAATTGCGAAGTGAGATCACTGGCTGGTGATGCGACTTCAATAAGTTCCAACATCTGGGAGGAACAATTTTCATCAGCGAAATAGTAAGGAGCAAAACTACCTTCAAGCTCTAAAAGATGGTCAATCATCAATTCGACTTGCTGCGGAGTCAGATTCAGTTTGTACTCCCAGAGGTCGCGCCCTTCCAGATTAGAATATTCCTGAATCTTTTGATGATAGGGAAGCATCGAGTAACTGCCTGGATAATATCCGAATATACCCTTAAGTGCGTAAAGGGCGCCTCCCTCGGTTCCTGTGAACGCGGCATAGTTAATTCCATAATCTAACAAATCCAGTTGTCCTGTATTTTTGGGATTGTGCAGACGTAAAAATGTATGACCAAAACTAGAGGGTGCACTTGATAAATCAGAGGCGGCGAAAATCAGATATGCTTCGGATGCGCCCAACTGAGCTTTCCAGTCTTTTCTTTCAGGACAATCTTCAAGATCGCCCGCTTTAATATCCAAGACAGATTTTAGCCAAGAGGTGCGAGCCAGGTAACGGCATTGAGATTTTGAGGTTTTTGCGTCGAATAGAAGATCAAGTGTAGCAAGAAGTTCGGCGCGAGGATCTTTAGAACCCTCAGACGCGATAAAAAAATTTCCACGAATCGGGGAGTTAAAATTTCCAGAGAGGTTTTTGCGATAGTGACCAAGTTTTAACCAGGCGGTCGACTGATCGAGGTTTTTTGCCAGAGCCTGCTCTTTGTAAAGAGCAGTATCCTGCAATGAAAAGCCCCACGCAAATAGTGGGGCTGTCATTAATATAACGGTAACTAGAAAATTAAGAACCATGGCAAAGGCTTTGAAGATCCTTTTGACCGGCAAGTTCATTGTTCAAGTTAGAAACCATTTCAGCTGCAGATGTGTTAGATGCTGGAATGATGTTTGTGTAAGAACCTTGAGTGAAGGTACCGAATGCATTTTGTGCTTCAGTATTTTTGCAACCCTTCATCTCAGCCAAAGTCGCAAGAAGTTGACCGTGACCTTGAGCCATTTCACGAGAAAGTTCTTTTTGGTTCACTTCAACGAAGTATTGAACTTCTTTATCGTTCATTACGATACCGCTCGCAGAACAACCGGAAGTACCCGAAGTAATACCGAAAGCTTGAGAGAAGAATGATGCATTTGTAGTGATTGCGAATAGTTGCAAAAGTTTAGAGTTTTTAGAGATGATTACTGAACCCAAACCGCAACCCGCGTCACCGGCAAAAGCGTGAGCAGAGAACATAAATAGAACTGTAAAAAGAACCTTTTTCAATGGAGCCTCCTGTTGTTGAATACTATTTATGCTGACTCATTCTGTGTTTTCCATCAAACTCTAATTATGAAAGGCTAGGGCTTAAACTATGTCTGTTACTGAGATCACAAAGGAAAATTTCAAGCAAGTTGTTGAAGAAAACCAGATTGTTATCGTGGACTTCTGGGCGGTGTGGTGTGGTCCTTGTAAAAGATTTGCGCCTGTTTTTGAAGCCGTAGCAGCTAAACATCCTGGAGTTAAGTTCATTAAGATCAATACGGACGAGGAACCGGAAATTGCAGCAAGTTTTGAAGTGCGGTCAATTCCCACATTAGCTGTCATCAAAGAACAGTCTATTATATTCGTCCAGCCCGGTGCCGTGAACGAAGAAGTTTTGGAACAAATCGTTCAAAGAGCTAAAGAGATCGATATGTCTCAGGTTGAAAAAGAATAAGTTCGCTCGTCTAAGCAGCTCCATTTTTTGTCACGAATTGATTTCTTAGACAACATGGCGGAATTGCACAGTCTTTCCACAATCAAAATTAAGATAGCAAGCTCGCACGATTAACTCGTGTGTGCTTTTTCCGGCTTACACCTTGCTCTTCTAGTTTTCTGAAAAACTAAAACGAGAGAGGTCGTATGAGTAACGTATTTCCGAAAATTACACTAATAGTTCTGGCATTTAGTATCGCACTTCAAGCACAAACAGCTAAGGCAGCTGATCGCGGGACGGAGATCGCTGCGACCATTGGTGGTGCTATTATCGGTGGCTTGATCGGTGCGAACATCGCTCAAGACTTTGATGATGATGACAATCGCCAATCACAGCGCATGTGGAATAAAGCTTTAAGCAATGACTTTCGCGATACTCCTTATGCATGGGATGGACACGGACATCGTGGACGCATCGTCTTCACCGGAGAAGGATATTTTGATGGATACTATTGCCGCATTTATCGCAGTGAAGTTTGGAATCGCAGAACTGATACGCCGATGATCACGCGCGGTTATGTTTGTCGTGCCGGTGATGGTTCCTGGTTTAGAAGAGAAGAATCCGACATCGCACAGTCTCGTCCAAATCGTCCTGACCGTGGTCAACGTTTCGATCCACCTCGCCCAGAAATGCGGGATGATCGTATGGACGACCGTCGTGAGCCACCAAGATTTGGTGGTCGCCAACAACAACAAGGTGGTATGGGCATGGGCCCAGGTCGCAGTATGGGCGGCGGCATGCAAGGAATGCCTGGTGGAGGAATGCAACAAGGCGGTGGCTTCGGTCGCGGCGGCGGAGGTTTCTCTCAAGGTGGTACCAGTGGCGGCACAAGTTCCGGCACTGTGATTACGAACGGGGATGCCTTACCAATCGGTGTTCAATAGTTTCTAACAAATTTTGGACATAAAAAAACCCGCTCTTTCGAAGCGGGTTTTTTATTTCGTCATTTAATAATGACTACTCTCTTACGATTTTAACTGACTTGATGATCATTGGCTCAACTGGACGATCCATTGGGCCTACTTTAGTATTTTCGATAGCGTGAACTACGTCCATACCTTCAACAACTTCACCGAAAACAACGTGACGACCATCCAACCAAGGAGTTGCAACTGTCGTAACAAAGAATTGGGAACCGTTCGTGTTAGGACCCGCGTTCGCCATAGAAAGCATACCCGGTTTAGAGTGCTTAGGTTGACCTGGAAGGAACTCGTCGTCGAAACGGTAACCCGGACCACCAGTACCAGTTCCAAGTGGGCAACCACCTTGAATCATGAAATCTTTGATCACACGGTGGAAAGACAAGCCATCATAAAAAGGCTTTTTAACTTTCGAACCAGTTTTAGGATCAGTCCATTCTTTAGAGCCTTCAGCAAGACCCGCAAAGTTTTCAACTGTTTTAGGTGCAGTCTCAGTCAAAAGTTTAACTTTGAAATTGCCTTTAGTTGTTTCGAAAAGTGCAAACATCGGTTTTCCCTTCTTAGTGGCAGTATCTTCTTTAGCTTTTTTGGAATCCGCTTTTGATTTCTTTGCTGGTTTTTCAGCTTTTACGTCAGCCGTTTTTTCAACTGCCGCATCTGTTGATTTTTCAGCTGTTGTTTCTGCGGCATCCGCACGGAAACTGAAAGCAGCAAGCAAGAAAGCGAAAAGGTAGATCCAAAATACCTTTTTAATATCGATATTCTTCGACATTGGAATACTCCTGATTTGTTAGAGCCTTAACTTTTAGTGATGGCCACGACGAGGGTCAAGCGCCTTCAAGGTGATGAGATTTTCGGAAATCCTCTCGGAAATATCTTCGAGAAGCTTCGAAGGCGAAGTATTAAACGCCACAGCAAGACCATGAAAGGACTCGTGATTTAAAGACACTTCAGCCGTCGACTCTGACGCTATCAGCTGGAGCATCTGTTCGATTTGACGCATATAGGTGTAGTTCTTCGCAAGACTCGAGTGTTGTGCTGACTCCACGGATAGGAAACCCTCTGTAGATGAATTTGGTGGAGCAAGCCTTTTATTCAGCAAAACAGTTTGAATCGCGAGCTCAATATCGACCATTCCACCTTCACTGTATTTTAGATTCAAGGTTGGAGATTTGCTAACAAGCTCCTGACGAATGCGATTCAATTCCAAAAGTTGCGCAGCGGTCAGACCCTGATCAATATAACAGTCCACCAACGATGGCCCTGCGAAATTCACCCAGCGAGATTTCAAATACGCCTGACGTTCCCAAATTTCAGATTCATTGGTTAGGTAACTTTGCAAATCAGAGAGAGGAATTACGATAGGCCCCGCTTTGCCAGAAGGCCGAAGTCTCATATCGATGGAATAGATATTTCCGCCACGATGGGACTCAGTCATGCGCGAAATAAATCGTTTCGCCAGTTTGAAATCGTTGTCAGAAGGTTCACCGGTGATCACGAACAGGAAATCCAAATCCGATTTGAATCCCAATTCTTTGCCACCCCATTTGCCCAGCGCCAGGATTTCTACTGAACACGGGTAGTCTTTCTTTAAAGCTGTCAGCAAGGCCGAAGCAATCGAATCCGCCGTGAACGTCAAATTCTGCAAAAGAGTATCCAGATCACGGTCTTCCAAGTACTGACTGCCATTGATCAGTTCCGATAGAAGTTTTTTCTCGGCAAGTTCTTCCAGCAACCGATCCAGATCTTCCGAGAGTTCGTTTTGCGCACGGAACACAAAAGAATCCAAAAGCTCGGGGCGACTGCAAAGAATGCGCGACAAATAAGGGGAGTGCGCAAACAACCACGCCAATTTTTTCAAAAGTTCATTCTCGCGCAGAAGAAGAGTAAAGAAACTCGCCTTAGCTCGAGTGCTGCGAATAAAATCTTTTAAAAACGACAAAGCTCGGCGGCTGTCGCCACCTTGAGCCTGCAGGATGTTTACGAACTCCTGCAGGAAAGATTTACGAGCCGTTTCATCACGGCCTTTGTTACGTGAAAGGACTTCCTGCTCGATAATCTCATTCCACAGTTCTTTGATATCGTCCTCAGGCAATCCCAAAGTGCTGAGTTCGTTTTCTAACGAAACCGCTTTGGGAGATTCTCCCAGCAAAGTTTTTACGATCTGATCACAATTCTGCATTTCCGAAGATAAAGTTTTAAGTGCCGTCGTTACAAACTCTGGATGAGTGTCATTTAAACGCAATAGATGGGTTTGTTCATCGTTAAGTGCTTGAACGTAATTCTCAAGCCCACGCAGATTGCGATAATGAGCAACCAAGAAATCAGATTCATCTTGCGGCAAGATTGCCTTAGCTGAAAGAAGTTTCAAAGCCTCGATGGTTCCACGCGTTTGTAGCGATGGATCTTTGCCTCCGTGAACAACTAAAAGGGCATGGCAGAAAAGTTCCAGATCCCTGATTCCGCCAATACCCATTTTCAAATCGATCACGTCAGCATTTGCGGGAGTATGATAGGCATTTTGAATTTTTCCGCGCAGATGCTTTAAATCATCAAACAGCGTGAAATCCAAATGTCTGCGGAAAGAAAACTTCTTAGCAAAAGCTTCGACCTGCCGAATGATTTCAGGATTACCGGTAATTGCGCGCAAGCGAACAAAGGCCAGTCGCTCCCAGGTTTCGCCATAGTTTCCATAGTAATCGCGGAAGTGTTCGACCGTGGGAATCAGCGGCCCATGACGACCGCCAGGGCGCAAATCAAAATCCACACGAAAAACAAAGCCTTCAGCAGTTCTTTCGCTCAGTAACTTTTGAAATTGGCGTAAGCCGCGCAAATGTTTGTCATTGTCAGCATCAGATACAAACAGAACATCGACATCAGAGCTTAAATTCAGCTCTTCAGAACCCAGTTTACCTAAAGCAAACAGTGCGATATCGTTTTCCGGAAAGCAGTGCTTAAAAGCTTCAGTTAAAAGCTCATCAGCAGCGGTACTCCAGTCATGGCATATTTGAATTGAATCTTGGGAATTATTTTTGGCAGAGTCAGCGCAGCGGGACCAGATCCCGTTGCGCTTGATTCTTAGAGAAGATTCTAACGAGGAATTACTCAAGGTTTACGGACCACTTCGGTTTGAAGTAGTTGTAGTTGTCATTCGTTACGCGGCGCTCTTCAGTTCCATCAACCGTGGAAAGATAGATTTGATTCTTTCCTGTGCGATTGCTGGAGTACATAACAAAACGGCCGTCTGGAGAGAATGAAGGGTCTTCATTCGATGACATTTTGCCGTTTGATTTCTTAGCCGAAGTCAGACGAATCATATCAGACCCATCTGCATTCATAACAAAGATATCAAAGTTGTTATCGCTTTGACCTGCAAAGGCGATTTTTTTGCAATCAGGGGACCAAGACGGAGAAGAGTTGAAAACACCTGCGAAAGTCAGACGTTTTACGTTTCCACCGTTTGCATCCATTGTGTAAATCATCGGTTTACCAGCGCGGTCTGAAGAGAAAGCAATTTTATTTGCATCACCCGGGCAGACAACTGGTTCAACGTTCATCGCACCAGCAGGACCGTTGGTGATTTTACCGTTCAAAGTTCCATCGTAAGACATTTTATAAATGTCAGGGCTGTTTCCTTGAGAAATCGTCAAAAAGATTGTTTTACCATCTGGAGAGAACGAAGCACCCGAGTTGATACCTTGGCGATATGAAATCAAAGAACGTTTTCCTGACTTCAAATCCAACATCAACATGTCGGCATTTCTAAATTTGGAACCAACGCGCTTCACATAGGACGTATAAGCCACTTTTGAACCATCTGGAGACCATGCCGGGGAGATCGCCACACTGGAATGTTTGGAAATCTGCATCGAGTTCGCGCTATCCCAGTCCATGATGTAGACTTCACGGGCCTGGCCGCCAGCTTTATCTGAAGTCAGAACCACGCGGGACAAGAACATACCATCTGTACCCGTCAAAGCCTTCATCACGTCATTCGCGAACGTATGACCGATACGACGAGCACTCGATACAGGGCCTTTATATTTTTTGCCTGCGATCAAAGTCGCTTTGCTAACAGAGTAAAGGTACGTTTCCAAAGTCACTTCATTGCCAGCAATTGAAAAACCAGCGCGGATCAAAAAGTCAGCACCAATTGCTGACCAGCTTTGGAACTTAAAACCACCAGGATTTCCCGGAGCCGGTGTCAGACCTGTTTTGCTTGGATCTTCAAGGAAGGCTTTTGAATCGATAAATTGAAAGTACGAAGAAACTGAAAGGTCGTTATTAACGACATTAAAGATCTCAGCCCCCGTTGCTTGATAGTGTGAAGCCGTCGTCGGAGTACCGAAGTATTGCAACGCCGGGAACGCCAACATACTTTTTTTAGTGCGGGCTTCACCAAGTTTAATATAAATGCCATTGTCCTGAGCCATGCTGACTTGAGACAGCGAAATAACTGCGAGTAATACACATAGAAGTCGGATCATAGTTTCTCCTTACTCTGGGAAGCCGATTAAAATCCCATCCACACTAACAAGTGATACAAATTTTTCCGGTGGTGGAGGGAAAGGTGCCGATTGATCAATCGTCTTCAACACCTCTTCATCATAACTGGGATTTCCGCTCGATTTAATAATCTTACGATCTAAAATATTTCCACGAGAATCAATATATACGCGAGCTTGCGCTTTTAAATCGCGTTTCGCTAGCCACTCAGGCAAGGCCCAATGCTGTTTGATGTGGCGATCTAAATCCGCCCCATAAGTGTCATGCTGCAATTTAGTTAAACCCGTAAGCGCTGTTCCGGGTGAAACTTGATTCCCCTTGATGGGCGCAGCTCCCACCGTGGATTTTCCAGTGCCCGCTGGAGGAGTCGGCTTTTTAGCGTCTTCCTCTTTTAATTTTTCAATCGCGGCCATCGCTTTTAGTTTTTCCAAGGCATCTTGCTGCTTGGATTTAACTTTTTCTAAGTTTACGCCGTCATCTTTTTTAGCAGTCTTAGTCGGAAGCTTAACTTCAGGCTTGGTTTCAACTTTAGGTTCTGGCTTTTTTTCCGCAGGCTTTTCAACAACCGGAGAGGGTTCTGGTTTTTTCTCAGCGGGCTTCGCATTTTCTTTAGCTTCTGGCTTCGGTGGCAGATTGTTGGGGTCTAATTTATCGGGTAGACCCACAATATCCACGCGAACAGCTTGAGTGAAATCAATAGACTCGGGCGTAAAGAACGCCGCCTTCACAATGAAGAATAGAACTAAACCGACGTGGAATCCAATAGAGATCACCAAGCCGCGATTTAGAGAGTCAATCTGAGGTTTATCGTTTAATGCGCTCACTTGTCTTTTGGTACTGTCACTAAGCCGATGTTAAAGATCCCTGCAGCGCGAATTTCCGCCATAGCTTCCGCGACGAAGCCGTAATCTACTTTGCGATCTGCTTGGATGAATATTTGTTTGTTCTTTTTATTTTCAAAAATGGCTTTTAACTTTGTTTTAAGATCGGCCATTTGAATACGTGTCTTCGCGATGGTCATTTTTTGATCGTGACCAATTACCAGGACAAAAGGTTCTTCATTCATCTCTACGCCAGAAGCCGAAGTTTTTGGCAGGTCGACGTCGATCCCTTGTTGCATCAGGGGAGTCGTCACCATGAACATGATCAGAAGAACCAGCATGACGTCCACTAAAGGCGTCACGTTGATTTCACTTAATGTCGCGCGACTTTTTTTGCCGCCGCCACCACTGCCCATTCCCATGATTTAGTTTCCTTGAAAGAAGTTACGTTTAACGATGTTCAGAAAGTCTGCACCGAAGTTATTCAAAGTAATTTCTTGTTTGCGAATGCGGGAAATAAAGTTGTTATACAAAACCACGGCTGGAATAGCTGCTGCCAGACCAATTGCTGTGGAGATCAAGGCTTCCGAGATACCAGGAGCCACGACTGCCAAGCTTGCAGAACCTGTCTGACCGATTTTATGGAAGGATTGCATGATCCCCCAAACCGTACCAAATAAACCGATAAAAGGACCTGTACTGCCGGTAGTTGCCAGAACTGTCAGGCGAGATTCAATTTTTGCAATCTCGTTTTCAGTGGCTTTATTAATGATACGTTCCAAGTTGTCGATGCCCGACAAAATAGGCTTGTCATTTTCAGTGCGTGCCAAAAGGGGAGATTCGGAAATCTTTTTCATCTCCAAGTAAGCCGCTTTAAATACGCGAGCTACGGATGATTCTTTGTATTGATCGATATCTTCATACAAAGAATCCAAGGAATTTACTTTCCAGAATTTATTAAGGAACAAATCATCTGCCGTGCGCATATTTTTGAAGGCTTGGTATTTAGTATAACCAATCGCCCAACAAAAGATCGACATAACGATTAGGATAACCAAAGTCAGCTGAACGACTGGACTTGCTTGTGCGATTGCATCCCAAGAGTTTGTATTAACGGAAACAGAAGGTGCGGCTTCGGCTGCCTGGACTAAAAGTGGAAACATAGATGAACCTCCATGTTCCACACTATAAGCAAAAGGTCCTGAGATCAACCCACGATGTCCCTATGGCGCAGGACCATCGTCGTGATTAGCTCATTACTTTGGTGGAGTCGTAGCCAACCAAGTCGTGATCTGGCCGATGTCATTCGCGATGTAACCATCAGCTTTAATCTCAACGGCCTTTTTGAATTCTTCCTCGTTTTCGACAACCAGGAAGATTTTTTTCTTACGACGGCGCATTTCTGCAAGAACG
This sequence comes from Bdellovibrio sp. ZAP7, assembly GCF_006874645.1. Classification (NCBI taxonomy): domain Bacteria; kingdom Pseudomonadati; phylum Bdellovibrionota; class Bdellovibrionia; order Bdellovibrionales; family Pseudobdellovibrionaceae; genus Bdellovibrio; species Bdellovibrio sp. ZAP7. Next base: position 173,831 of record NZ_CP030082.1, read on the forward strand.
GCGTCATTAAATGCAGGGCGATTTTGAATTTTAAAAGGAGCAATAAAAACATCTCCCTTAAATTGTGTCGAAGGTAAAACCCACAAAGAATCAAAACTCATCAGGCGCATCAAATCTGGTTTGCTTGTTCCATAAAGCCACGTCGGCTGCAGGCTCTTGATGGCATTTGTGATCACGTTCGCATCACTTTGGATTAGAGTGCGATCGTTGGATTTATAATCCTGGATTGCGTTTGAAACCAACGAGTCCACGTCGCTGACGTTGTCGACAACATTCAAAATGAAACGTGTTTTGGGGAATTTTTCGTACAATTCTTTTAAAGCGGGAGTGCTCTTATAGAATTCGTTAATCTGCTCCCACGAAAAGTTAGAAAGCTTGCTTCCCAACATGATGTTCGCAGATGGATTGGCTTCTTGCTCGGCCATTTTTGCATTGAGGAATTCAACGTCACGGCTTGGAGGCAGGATGAATGGAACCCGATTGTTGGAAATTCTCACATCCGCCCAGATAATAACGTCGGGACGAGCATCAATAGCCTCCGCCATTTTGGCCAAAGTATGAGCTTTTACGGCCACATACGGAGTTTGACCTTCCAAATAAGGAGATTTGTATTCCTGGAAGTTTTGGCCCATGCCCCAAATACGGGTCATGATGATGACGAAACCTACCAGAGCCAAGGATGCTAATGTCGCTAAAAGTACTCGCATATGGAGGTCGGTATAGCATCCTAAAGTCTCGAAATCAGCACATTTTTTCAAAACTCAGAGAAAGATTCCTGTCAAAATCTTAAATACGCTAAAATTAGGCGTATTTCACCTTGTTTTTCAATTGGCTTTCTATTAGATAACAGGGACGTAATCGTCAGGTGCACTATGAACAAGATCAACCGGAAATTAGAATACGCATTGATGGCTCTTAAATATATGAGCCAAAAAATCCCCGGAGAGCTGACTTCTGCCAAAGAAGTTTCAGATGCTTTCCATACTCCTTTTGATGCGACTGCTCGTGTGATGCAACAGATGGCACAAAAAGGCGGCTTTCTGCGCGCTGAGTACGGTGCGAGCGGTGGATATCAGATCACTAAAGATTTGGCGAAAGTTTCCATCCATGACCTGGTTGAGGTGATTGAAGGTCCAACGGCATTGGTAAAATGCCTGCACAAGGAAGTTCCCTGTGAAATTCAAGGGACTTGCAACATCGTTTCTCCGGTTACGACTTTAAATAATAAGCTCACTGACTTTTATAAATCCGTCAGTTTGAAAGATCTCTTGGTTGAAAGAACGGCAATGCCTAAAAAATCTTCTGAGGCGGTGATTCATGGATAACAACAAGAACAACCCGCTGGATAGCTACGAATATAAATACGGTTTCACAACCGATATTGAAATGGATCAAGCCCCCTTGGGATTGAGCGAAGAAATCATCAAATTGATTTCTGGTAAAAAAAATGAACCTGAATGGATGTTGGAATATCGCCTGAAGGCGTATCGTCACTGGCTGACTTTGACTGAGCCAACGTGGGCGCATGTTTCTTATCCTGCGATCGATTTTCAGGCGATTCGTTACTACTCGGCGCCTAAAAAGAATACGGACACTGATAAGCCTAAATCCATGGATGATCTTGATCCTGAGTTGATTAAGACTTTCGAAAAATTGGGCATTCCTTTGTCCGAGCAAAAACGTATTTCTGGTATCGCCGTCGACGTTGTCTTTGACTCCGTTTCTGTCGGTACAACTCACAATGAGGTTTTGGAAAAAGCGGGAGTCATTTTCTGTTCGATTTCTGAGGCTGTTGCGAAATATCCAGAGCTGGTTAAAAAATACTTGGGTTCTGTGGTTCCTTACACAGACAACTTCTATGCGGCATTGAATGCAGCAGTCTTTACTGACGGTTCTTTCTGTTACATCCCAAAAGGTGTACGTTGCCCGATCGATCTTTCCACTTATTTCCGTATCAACGCTAAAGACACTGGTCAGTTCGAAAGAACGCTTTTGGTGTGTGATGAAGGTGGATACGTGAATTACCTCGAGGGCTGTACCGCTCCTCAGCGTGATGAAAACCAACTTCACGCGGCCGTGGTTGAGTTGATTGCGCATGATAATGCGGAGATCAAATACTCCACAGTTCAAAACTGGTACACAGGTGATAAAGAAGGTAAGGGCGGTATTTATAACTTCGTTACGAAACGTGGTAAAGCTGCCGGCAAGAACTCTAAAATCTCGTGGACACAAGTTGAATCTGGTTCTGCGATCACTTGGAAATATCCATCTTGCATCTTGCAGGGTGATGGTTCCGAAGGTGCTTTCTATTCAGTGGCACTGACTCACGATCTTATGCAGGCCGATACTGGAACTAAGATGATTCACATTGGTAAGAACACCAAATCGACAATCATCTCCAAAGGTATCTCTACGGATAAGTCTTCAAATGCTTACCGTGGTCAGGTGAAAATCATGCCTTCTGCAGAAAATGCACGTAACTACTCTCAGTGTGATTCCATGCTGGTGGGTGATAAGTGCTCTGCAAGCACGTTCCCTTATATTGAAGTAAAAAATAAAACAGCAACGATTGAGCACGAAGCGACCACTTCACGTATCAGTGAAGATCAGATCTTCTATTTGCAATCTCGTGGCTTGGATATGGAAAAAACAATTTCAATGCTGGTAAATGGTTTCTGTAAGGAAGTTTTCAAAGAGCTTCCTTTGGAGTTCGCTGTGGAAGCCGTGAAGTTGATTGAAATGAAATTGGAAAATTCAGTAGGTTAATTATGTTGGAAATTAAGAATTTACACGCACGTGTTGAAGAAAAAGAAATTCTAAAAGGCTTGAACCTGACAGTTAAAGCTGGCGAAGTTCATGCGATCATGGGGCCAAACGGTTCTGGTAAATCCACTTTGTCTAAAGTTCTTGCGGGTCATCCGGCATACGAAGTGACTTCTGGCGAAGTTAAATATGAAGTGAACTTCATGATGCAAAATCTTTTAGAGCTGGCTCCAGATGAAAGAGCTAAAGAAGGTATCTTCCTGGCATTCCAATACCCGATTGAAGTTCCGGGCGTTTCTAACTTTACATTCTTGCACACAGCTTTTAACTCTGTATTGCAACATCAAGGTTCTGAGCCAATGCCTGAGGGTGAGTTCCGTGAATTCCTGGTGCAAAAGTTGAAACTAGTTTCGATGAAACCTGAATACTTGGATCGTCCAGTGAACACAGGCTTTTCTGGCGGCGAGAAAAAGAAAAACGAAATCCTGCAAATGGCCGTTTTGTCTCCGCGCTTGGCGCTTTTGGATGAAACAGATTCCGGTCTGGATATCGATGCTCTTCGCGTGGTTTCAGACGGCGTGAACAAGCTTCGTCGTAAAGACAACGCGATCATCCTGGTGACTCACTATCAGCGTTTGCTTGATTATATTAAACCTGACTACGTACACGTACTTCTTGGTGGAAAAATTGTTGAAACAGGTGACTCTTCTTTGGCGTTGAAGCTTGAAGAAAAAGGTTACGACTGGTTGATCAACTAAGGACAGGGCTATGAATTTACTTTCGACTTACGAAAAATTCAGTCAAGCAAACCCAGCGAAAGGCGCTTTGGCCGCTTTCCGTCAGGCGGGCTATGACTATGCCTTGAAAAAGGGTCTTCCGACTCGCAAGGATGAAGAGTGGCACTATACCAGTGTTAAAGTTCTTGCGGATAACAGCTTCCAACCAAGTGCTTTGAATGCTGTGGCTCCAAGCCACGACACGATGGTGGAGATTAAAAAGGCCATCAACCCTGAATTCACAAATCTTGTGTTCTTTAATGGCGTCTTCAATAAGACTTTGTCTTCTGATTTGCCAGCGGGCTTTGCAATGACTGAGTTGGCTCAATATCCAAATCAGTTCGCAGATACTTTTGATGCCTTGAATGGCGCTTACGCTGAAACTCCGTTTACGGTTGCGGTATCCAAAGAAACGTCTGTGGAAAAACCTGTGAATTTCGTGTTCTTCACTTCTAACGAAGGTGGCGCGTCTGTGATGACAAACCCACGCATTCGCTTCGAAGTGGGAGCAAGATCTTCGGTTAAGGTTCTGGAAAGCCATTATGGTTTGAAAGGTACTTCGTACTTTGCAAATTCAGTTTTCGATTTGCAGGTGGGCGAAAGCGCCAAGGTGATCTATGTGCGTGTTCAGGCGGAAAGCCTGAATGCAGTGAACATCGGTCGCACGACGATTAATCTGGGTAAGCACGCAAACCTTGAAAGTTTGGCTTTCTCGACAGGTGCGCAACTTTCTCGTCATAACTTTGATTTAGTTTTGAAAGAGAAGGGCTCTACGTCTGAAGTTCTTGGTATCTACGCGGTTCAAGGAACCCAGCACGTGGATAACACGACTTTGATTGATCATGCGGTTGGGGAGTGTGTGACTCACCAATTGTACAAGGGCATCCTGGACGGTTCAGGTCGTTCTGCTTTCAACGGCAAGATCCTGATCAGAAAAGACGCTCAAAAAGCGGACTCTTCGCAATTGAATAACAATCTTCTTTTAAGCAACAAAGCCGAAGCCGACAGTAAGCCTTCCATTGAAGTGCATGCTGATGACGTGAAGGCGGGCCACGGTTCTACTGTGGGTCAGTTGAATAAAGAAGAGCTGTTCTATTTGCTGTCGCGCGCGATTTCTAAAGACAAAGCGATTGCGATGCTAAGTTATGGTTACCTGTCAGAGGTTCTTTATAAAATCTCTGACGACAGTATCCAAAAATGGTTAACACAACATTTGGATGAAGCGTTTGCGCGCTTGCATCTGAACTAAGAAGGTAAAATGAGTAATTTGAACGAGCTTTTTGCAGGAATTCGTAACGAGTTTCCAGCTTTGACCCAAAAGGTCCATGGCAAAAAGCTTTCTTACTTGGATAGTGGTGCAACGACACTGAAACCAAAATCAGTGATTGATCGTATTGCGCATTTCTATTTGTATGAAGCTTCAAATGTTCACCGTGGCGCTCACTATTTGGCTGATATTGCGACTCAAGGTTTTGAGGGCGCTCGTCACATAATCGCGAGCTTCCTGGGTGCCGAGCAAGTTGAAGAGATCATATTCGTTCGTGGTACGACAGAGGGTGTGAATTTCGTGGCAAATACTTGGGGTCTTACAAACCTTAAGGCGGGCGATGAAATTTTGATCACCGAGATGGAGCATCACGGGAATATCGTTCCTTGGCAAATGGTCGCTGAAAAAGTTGGCGCGAAAGTAATCGCGGCTGGCATTTTGGATAATGGCGAATTGAACATGGAAGATTTCAAACAAAAGCTTTCCAGCAAAACGAAAATGGTGGCATTCACAGCCAGTTCCAATGTTTTAGGAACGAACACGAATGTTGCCGAGATCACGAAGCTTGCTCACGCAGCGGGTGCTAAGGTTTTGGTGGACGGCGCACAGATCGTGTCACAATTGAAAGTGAACGTAAAAGCTTGGGACGTGGATTTCTTTGTGTTTTCTGCTCACAAACTTTTTGGTCCCTTCGGTTTCGGTGCGGTTTACGGTAAGAAAGCTATTTTGGAAACTCTGCCTCCTTATCAAGGTGGCGGTTCCATGATTTCAAAGGTGACGATCGAAAAAACGACTTTCAATGATGTGCCGACTCGCTTTGAAGCGGGAACGCCTCACATCGAAGGTGCCATTGGAACTGCGGCAGCGATCGAATTTGTCGAGAAAATTGGTTTCGACAATATCCATGCTTACGAGATGGATTTGTTGAAGTACGCTACGGGGAAAATGCTAGAAATTCCGGATTTGAAAATCTATGGAACGGCAGCAGATAAGGGACCTCTGATTTCCTTTAATCTGAAAGGGGCTCACCACTCTGACGTTGGTCAGATTCTGGATCAAGAGGGTGTTGCAGTTCGAGCCGGTCACCATTGCACTCAGCCGCTAATGACAAGATTGGGTGTACCTGGTACGGTACGTGCTTCTTTTTCAGTGTATAATAATCGTGAAGATGTTGATGCTTTAGTTAAAGCCGTGGTGAAGGCCCGGGAGTTATTGTTATGAGTACGCAAGATGTATTGATCAGAATTCAAGCCACACCAAATCCGAACGCATGGAAATTCGTTTTGGATCGCCCGGTATTGGCTGAAGGTAAGGCAACTTACACAGACATGAAAGAAGCAGAGCAAAGTCCTCTGGCTTTAAGCTTGTTTCAAGTGGAAGGTGTTCGTCAGGCCCACTTTTTCCAAAACGTGATCACAATCACTCACAGCTTTGATGCGGATCCTGAAGAAATCCAAAAGAATGTGTGTGCCGTGATTCAAACTCGCATGCCGATTCACAATCCTAATGTGACTCAAGCAGATGAAAAGAAAATGCGTCGTGCAGGTTTGCCACCTGAAGTTCAACGTATCGAAGAGATCTTAGACGATACAGTTCGCCCAGGTTTGCAAGGCGACGGTGGGGACTTGGACGTTGTAAAGTACGAAGACAATAAATTGTACGTGTTTTACCAAGGTGCTTGTGGAACATGTCCAAGCGCCACTTCTGGAACATTGATGGCAATCGAAGGCATCCTTCGCGATCAATTCAATCCAACCATCGAAGTCATTCCTCTTTAGGTGCCAGGTCTCTTTTAGGTTCGACAAAAAAACCCACTTTAACAGAGTGGGTTTTTTTATTGCCTCAACTTGATATGTTGTTTCCTCACTCGTGGAATTTCAAAAATTTCAGGGAAAATGATTGAGCTGACACCGTTTGTATACTCCCTCAACACTGCAAATCCGCAGGCCCCCCGTAAATCTGTTTTTGGTCGGCACAGGAGTTGAATAGACAGTGAGTGGGGGTTCGCAAATGTCTCGTTATCATAATCAAATTATCGTAGGCGTTGTGTTTTCTTTGTTCATCGGTTTGATCGCCATTGCTGAATTAAGCAATCGCAAACCGGCTCCAAAACCTATCTCTGCTATAGATGATTCCCAGGGTGGATTTAGTCTGGCGCAGGTTCTGGTGGAGCAAGAGCTTACGAACCGCTCCTTGCCAAATGCAAAACGACTTCAGAATAAAGAGCTAGTTCTTGCGCAAGTTTCAAGACTTTCTCAATCTGATATCAAGCTTTTGCAAAGAAAAGCTGCGAACCAATCAGTTTCTGCGGAAGAAAGAAAAGTATGCGTTTATCTATTAGAGCAAGCGGGACACCCGGTTGATCAAGCCGTGGCGAAAAAAGTGGCTCAGGCGCCAGTGGCGGCTCCAAAAACTTTCAAGGCGGCCCCAGTGGTGGCGGCACACAAAGTGGTAAGCAAGCCCGCTCCTAAGGCGAATGTGAAAGTCGCACGCCAGGTGGTAGATAAATCCAGAAAGTTTGTGAAGAAAGACGGCAGACGTTTGCCAGCTTCGGCTCGCACAGTGGCTCTTGCCAACCGCTAGTCCTGTCTCAATTTGATAATTTGATTAAATGATGAAGCCTGCTTTGAAATAAGTGGGCTTTTTCTTTTGGTGAACCAGGATAGGCCGTACCGTTGGGAGAAATAAAAAAAGAGTCCGTCGGCAACTCTGAACTAAACCTGTTTTAGCTAAGGTGGGTGACCATGATAGCGACTTTAGGCTTCTCAGTACGAGCTGAGCTTGCACACCATTGCCAGGGACAGTCCCCAAAAATATGCTTGTAAGGTTTAATTTCGATGAGCTTTACGCCTTCGAACCCTCTGAAAACTATTCTAGCAGGAAGTATAGTTTCGTCAATCAAACCGGACTCTAACTTTTCGGTAAGGCTCCGATATATTGCTTATGACGCCTCAAAAACTTGATTTTATTTTTCCTTTCGTGGTTTTTTTCTATGGACTCCTCATGGTGTTTGTGCTGGAAAATCGTACACTGGTAAGAATCGGTGAAGAGCGCATGGGTGAGGCGTTTCAGAACCTTATGAAGCACAAGAAATTGGGCTGGGTGTGTTTCTTCGTCGGTGGTCTTTGGGCCGCGCAAAATGTCTGGTACTCGTCGCTCTGAGTATTGACTCCTCCCGGGGCTGGCTATAGCGTCTTGCCCCATGTCCGACTCTCCAAATCAACCACTTCGCAAGACTGATACTTACGCGCAACTCTCGCTGGATGCGGCTTCCACGCCGGTTAAATCTAACGAACCTGTGGTGCTATCGGTTGAGCAATTGAATGTTCAGATTAAACAATTGATCGAGGGTCAATTGGGTATGGTCTGGGTGCGTGGGGAGCTTTCCAATTTCAAAGCTCACACTTCCGGGCATTTCTATTTCAGCGTTAAAGATTCAAAATCGCAAATCACTGCCGTCATGTTTCGCGGCAACAACTCGCGCCTAAAGTTCAAACCTTCTGATGGTATGGAGGTGATGGTGCGTGGTCGTGTGACCGTGTACGAGCCCCGTGGCAACTATCAGCTAATGGTTGATATGATGGAACCCGTGGGTGCGGGTGCTTTGCAAAAAGCTTTCGAACAACTAAAGCACAAACTTCGCGCTGAGGGGCTATTCGATGCTGCGAAGAAAAGACCGATTCCGACATTTCCAAGACATATTGCGATTGTGACATCTCCAACAGGGGCGGCGATTCGTGATATTTTGAACGTTCTTTCTCGTCGTGCTAAATCCATTCAAGTGACCATCGTTCCAACGATCGTTCAGGGCGAGGCTGCGGCTCCGCAGTTGCGCGAGGCTTTTAAAAAAGCTGTCGCGCTTCCTGATGTGGATGCTGTGATCGTGGGCCGCGGTGGCGGTTCCATCGAAGACATGTGGTGTTTTAATGACGAAGGCTTGGCGCGCTTGATTGCTGCCAGTCCCGTTCCGGTTATCTCCGCTGTCGGCCATGAAATCGATTTTACTATTGCGGATTTCGTTGCAGATTTGCGTGCGCCAACTCCTTCTGCCGCAGCCGAGCTTGTGGCGAAAAGTTCTTCGGAGCTGGTGAACAAAGTGACTTCGCTCGAGCGTATGTTGAAATTGTCTTTTGATAGAAAGATGAAATTCTTGCGCGAAAAATCCCTGGGCTTGTCTAAGCGTCTGGTGGATCCAAAGCGCCGCTTGGAAGATTTGGAACTGCGTAATGACGACCTGCTGACTCGCTTGGAACTTGCGGTAAATCGCTTGATCAGTCAAAAGAATCACCGTGTGGAGCTGATGACTCAAAAGCTGGGCACTCCCCAAAATCATATCGATCGTCGCAAAAAGGAATTAACGTTCCTGCAGGCGCGTTCTGAAAAAGCTTTGATGTTCGCATTAGAGCGCAAAAAATCCCGCATGGATCGCATGATGGCGATGCTTGATAGCATGAGCCCTTTGCGTGTCGTGGAGCGCGGGTACTCAATCGTAACTAAAGATTCAAAAGTTATTAAATCAGCAAGCCAGGTTAAGGTGGGCGATAACATCGACATTCGCCTGGCTCAGGGTTCACTCACAGCCACAGTCAGTGGTGTGAAGGAGGAATAATGGATTTCGAAAAGAAATTGGGACGTTTGGAAGAAATCGTTCAAAAAATGGAAAAAGGTGATTTAGCTTTGGAAGATTCCTTAAAGCTATTCGAAGAGGGCGTTAAACTTTCTCGTGAATGTCACCAACGTCTTTCTGAAGCAGAATCAAAAGTAAAACTTTTGATGTCTGTGGGCGCTGACGGAAAGCCTGTAACTACTGACTTCACCCCGGAGGAATAGTTTTGGATTTGGCGATTCAGCTTGATCAGGAGATGTCCTTGAAGGTGCAAACTGTGAATCAGTTTGTGGAAAAGTATTTGTCTGAGATGGAACTTCCTCAGGGACCTGCTATTGCTGAACTTCGTAAGTCCATGCTGTACTCTGCAACCAATGGTGGAAAACGTTTCCGTCCGGTTCTTTCTGTATTGATCGCAGAGATGCTGGGTTCGTCTGCAGAAAAGGTTTTACCTTTCGCGACGGCCGTTGAATTGATTCATACCTATTCTTTGATTCACGATGACCTTCCGTGCATGGATAACGATGACATGCGCCGTGGAAAGCCTACCAATCACAAAGTCTTCGGCGAGGACTTTGCTTTGTTGGCAGGGGATGCCCTGTTGACAGAAGCCTTCCTAATTATCGCGAAAAATTATTCTGATAATGGTTTCCTGGTGGGTCGTTTGGTGCAGCTTCTGTCGGAAGCCGCTGGCATTCGCGGTATGGTCGGTGGTCAAGCCATTGATTTGCGTGCGGGCCAAAAGCAACTTTCTCAAGACGAACTGACGCATTTGCATTTACTAAAAACAGGCGCGTTGATTCGTGTCGCTGTTGAAGGTGCTGCAATTATCGCTGGAGCGAAAGTTCACGATGTTGAAGCACTCAAAAAATTCGGCGAGGGCTTGGGCCTTGCATTTCAAGTGGCCGACGATGTTTTAGATCACGGTGAAAAAGATCAAGACGTTCGCAGCTTCACTGGTATCATCGGTCTTGAAAATACAAAAACATACTTAAACCAAATCAGCAGAAACACCATGGCAGAACTTCATAAAGTTTCCGCCGATGCCGTGATGCTGGAATATTTGGTTAATTTTAATATCTCACGAAAACACTAAGGTATATGGCGGATAAAAAGCGCTTGGACATTTATGTGTTTGAAAAGGGCTTGGCCCAATCACGCACTCATGCGCAAGAGCTTATCGAAGCCGGTCAGGTGTTCCTAAATCAAAACGGTCAAAGAAAGATCCTGAAGAAATCTAATTTAGCGGTCACTGAAGAAATGGAAGGTTTGATTTCCGTGGATCAGGGGCCGGCGAACCGTTTTGTTTCCCGAGGCGGATTGAAACTTGAAGGGGCTCTCAAGCATGTGGGCTTGAATATTCAGAACTTTGATGTTCTGGATGTGGGGATTTCTACAGGTGGCTTTACTGATTGTGCTTTGCAATCGGGTGCGCGCTTCGTATTGGGCGTTGATGTTGGTCACGGCCAGGTCAGTGCCAGTCTTTTGAATAATCCCAAGCTTAAGGTCATTGAGGGCATCAATGCTCGCGCCTTGTCCAAAGAGCCGTCTGTGCTCGAGGCTACTCCAAAAGATGGCTTTGATCTCATTGTCATGGATGTCTCCTTCATTTCCATTGAAATGATCATCCCAGAACTGGCTCGTTTCCTAAAACCTTCGGGCCAGTTGTTAAGTCTTGTAAAGCCACAGTTTGAGGTCGGCGTTGACGGGCTCGCAAAGGGTGGTATTGTCAAAGACTCTTCGTTGTATTTGAAAGTCGAAGAAAAGGTCAAAGCGGTCTGCCAAAACAGCGGCTTTGATGTAAAGGACTATTTTGCTTCTTCCATTGAGGGAAAGGACGGCAATCATGAGTTTTTTGTTTTCGCGAAAAAGCACTAGCCTGCTTTTAACATTGGTTTTCCTGGCGGGTTGTCAATCATTCAAGACCCGTGAAGATATTCGCAATGCCACTAAGCCAGCCCCAACTCCGGGTTCAAAATCCACTTCCACAACTCCAACTTCACCTCGGCAAACTGAAGAGGCAGCGACGCCTTATCAGCCTGATATCCAAGTGGAAGAACCGACTACTCCGCCACCTGCACCTGTGATTCCGGCAATGCCTAAAATCGCATTCATTTTGGGCGGCGGGGGAGCAAAGACCTACGCACACATTGGCTTTTTGCACGAACTGACTCGCGCGAAAGTTCCAGTGTATGCAATCGGTGGTATCGAGTTCGCTTCTCCGATGGCGGCTCTTTATGCCAATCGCGAACAAGCCAACGACGTTGAATGGCAAATGTTCAAAATGAAAGATGACGAGATCATCAAAAAATCATTATTGGGCAACGTGAATAAAAATGGCGATATCACAGTGATGCGCGAATTTTACAACACAGCTTTTAAAAACCAAAAAGCTGAAGACTATCGCATTCCGTTTGCGTGCCCTTCGTACAATTTGAAGAAGAATCAATCCTTGATGATGAACCGTGGTGGCATGGAACAGTTGATGTCCATGTGCATGGCTTACCCGCCGTTCTTTAAACCCTTCCAGGGTAACATCGCGGCGGTTCGCGAGGTTTCTGGTTTGGCCAGATATCTGCGCCAAAAAGGTGCGAACTTTGTGGTCTTCGTAAATGTTCTTCAGGGGCCGGGCGGCAACAAACCGTTCACTTTGGACGCCTCGGCTACAGACAACGTATTATGGAGTGAGATCGCAGGACTGTATAATAAGCCTTTTGCAGGAGTTGATACTGTTATTACCCTTGAGACGGGTGACTATGGTATTATGGACTTCGATAAGCGCCGCGAGATTATGAATAAAGGCGCTGACTCCGCAAACCGCCAATTGAAAACTTTGACACGTAAATGGGGACTTTAAAAAAGTTCAGGAGACCGGAATGAGAAAACCAACTTTTGATATGAACATTTTTGCTGAAAGAAGAAAGGAACTGGGGCAACAGATCCCAGGTTCCGCGTTGGTGGTTGCTTCTCACCCCGAGTTGATCCGCAATCACGATGTGCATTTTCCATATCGCCAAGATTCTAACATGTTCTACCTGACGGGTTGGGAAGAGCCAGAATCCATTTTGATCGTGCGTCCTGGTCAAACTCCAGAATCTGTGATGTTCGTGCGTCGTCGTGACCGCGAAAGAGAAACTTGGGATGGATTCCGTTATGGACCTGAGGGTTGTGAACAAGAATTCAAAATCGACAAATGCTATCCAATTGATGAGTTTGAAAAAATGGCTCCGCAATTGTTGTCAGCTGTTGATTCAATTTATTATCGCCAGTTTAAAAACAAAGAAGTCGATGAAAAGATGGAACACGTGTTGAACACGGTAAAACAAATGCGTGGTCGTACAGGCTACGGTTTGCTTTCTGTGCACGATGCTGACACTTTGATCGGTGAAATGCGTTTGGTGAAGTCTGAGTACGAATTGACTCAACTTCGCGAAGCTTGCGAAATCTCTGCTCAAGCTCACTTGGCAGCGATGCGCTTTACTCGCCCAGGTGTAACTGAACGCCAGGTACAAGGCGTGTTGGCTCATAACTTTTACATGAGAGATTCTGCTCGTGAAGGTTACGGCTTTATCGTCGCTTCGGGTAACGCAGCCACGACTCTGCACTACAACTTCAATGACCAAGTCTGCAAAGATGGCGATTTGCTATTGATCGATGCGGGTGCTGAATACAACTACTACACAGGTGACATCACAAGAACTTATCCAGTAAATGGTAAATTCACGGATGAACAAGGCCGCGTATATGAAGCTGTTTTGAAAGTTCAAAAAGCGATCGTGGATTTTGTAAAACCAGGAATTGTGTTTAAAGACTTGCATGACATGGGTACTTCGATGCTGACAGATGCAATGCTTGAGCTGGGTTTATTATCAGGTCGTAAAGACGATTTGATCCAATCCCTGGCACAAAAGAAATACTATCCGCACGGTATCGGTCACTGGTTAGGTCTTGATGTGCATGATGCTGGTTTGTATTTCAAAAAAGGCGAACCACGTCCAATCGAAGCCAACATGTGCTTCACGATCGAGCCGGGCTTATACATCCCAGCTGACGACACTTCAGCGCCACAAAAATATCGTGGTATCGGTATCCGTATCGAAGACAACGTTCGTGTAACTTCAAACGGCGTAGAAAACATGACGACATCAGTTCCTAAAGAAATCTCCGACATCGAAAAAGTAGTCGGTAAAAACTAAAAGGTACGCCGTACCTTTTGGGGGCGCCGTGTGTTGATTGATTAAAATGCCCTGGTTCATCGCCAGGGTTTTTTTATTTGGATTTCTTCTTTTTGGCAGGCTCTTTTGATTTTTCTTCTTTAATGTAATCGTTTGCTTTGCGATTTTCTTCTTTTTGATTCGAGAGAATATCTAAAGCTTGGAGTCGGATGTCTGCGATCTCTTCGCAGGTTTTCAATCGCGCCTTGTCTTGGCAGGACATATAAACTTTTTTGCGAATATGATTCCAAGCCTGGTGCCACTCAGAAGCTTCCAGCAGCTGCTTTTTTGAAACCGGATCGAGTCCCGGTATTCCAGAGAGATATGGCAATAGCTTTTCTAAATAGAATTCCTTTTGCACGGATTGCAAGTCGTGGAACTCATCATAGGATGACATCCAGAATGGTGGCTCCGACATATTGATTTCATCGCTGGGCGACGTCTGCACGACGGATGACGAAGCCATCTCGACTTCTTCAGCCAGACTTGTAATTGAAATAAATACGAGAGCAAAAACCATCAATGAATTGCGAAACATTATCTAGCTCCAGCAGCCGTTTTTTGAACGGATGCCACTTGTCTTTGATTTCCCGATTCTCGCAAAGCATCTTCGATCGCTACCAAAGACTGCTCATAGTTGCCGGAGCCCCGTCTGACAACACTGAATGCTTTTCGGCTGTCGCAATCGTTTTTGTCTGACATTTGTGTTTCATCTGAGCCGTAGGCACCATAGGCATTATTGCGATTTGTGAAACCATAAGAGCCCGTGAAAAAGTCAAAACGGTTGCGACCACGAATTGCCCCACCTGTATCTTGAACAATCAGGTAACCGGGGTGAATCATCGTTTTTCCATTTGGTAGGCGCATAATTTTACCCTTCAACGAAGGCATCTGGATAATATCACCCATACTATAATAGCGTGGATCCGCGGCAACAGAAATGAATGGAACCAAACAGTTTCCACTCGCCCCAAAAGCCGTGTCGCAGCTGCCTAAATTGATTTTCTTTCCAGTGTAGGTCAGAAGTTTTCCATTCGGCATAGTGCCTGAACCCTGCAAGCGAACTTGTTTGCGAAAGCGCGCGCAGGGCTTGCTTCCCTTACAGTAGTCACTCATCTTGGGAACAAAGTACGTCGTGGTCGTTGCGATATTATTTGGACAAAGACTAGAGAAACCAACTTCGGAAATCGCGATGACGCCAAAGAAGAACATTACTTTTTTGAAGGTATTTCTGTGAGTAGCCAATGTGTTTGTCATACTGGAATACCTAGCAAAAAGAGGGCCCCTCTTATGAAGAAATTAGGGGTCCTATGCTGTAGATAGACTGATCAATGTATGTAACATTCAACACAATCTCAGAATGAAACTGTGTCTTAACTAAGGTGCCAGGTCCTATTTCTTGTCCTGCCACGACAAGAAATAGGACCTGGCACCTTTTTTAGATGAAGCGATGGTGAAGCCAACCTTTGTCGGCGGCATTCTGAGCAAGCTCTGCTTCCGTTTTAAAGATCTTATCGTCACGGGAAGCTGCACTGACCGCCAAGCGCAGGTGAGTGGCACTTTCAAGCAGGTTAAAATCACCCATGGTGTTCCCGCTTGCTAGGAAGGGAAGTTTGCCACCGGTTTTTGCCAGCAACGCTTCGACTTTACCTTGGCGGTAAGTGATCACGCCTTTTTGCTGTTCCGTGATGATGTCGTTGTGAGTTTCCGTTTCAACGCCAATGATATTGTCGTGTTCTAGGCCTACCAGATCCGCGCCAGCCTCAACTGCCCATTTAACAGAAGCAGTGATGACATAGATCTGCACCCCTTTTGACAAAAGCAGTTGGATCAGCTTTTTTTGCTCCGAAAAAATCGGGACAGGAGATACATCTTTAACACCCGCTTTCGCCCATTCACGAACCTGTGTCAGAGATTTCCCCTGGCAGATTTGCGCCAGCCACAAATAGGCTTTGCGAGGATCAGCGGCCTTCATAGTTTCGTAATGCTCCCATGGGGACGGAGGAAGCTGTACCAGCTTGTTGTCGATTTGATAGTGGAAAAAGGTTTCCCCTAAATCGATATCCCACAAAGTTCCATCGGCGTCGAAAGCAGCAATCGGTTGATCTTGCTCTTTCAGTACCTGGTCGAGCGTGTTGTTAATGGCGTTCCAAATGTCAGAGGAATAATCTTTGTATTTCATCGGGTCTTAGTATGAAATAGATACGTTCAAATGACAAGGGAGCTACAGGCCATGAGTCTTTTCTGTCGCGTTATTCAGGCTGACGATTTACAAAACATTCTTGATCTCGAAAATCGCAAAATGACGGAACAATATCCGGATGAGATGGAAAGAATGATGGCTGTTTGGAACTCCAAGCATCGCATTGAAGCCTTGAATCATTATATCCCATTGGGATGGAGCTTTTTGGCGGAAGATCCAGAGACAAAAGCTCTCTTGGGTTATTTCATCGCTCAACCACTGTTGTTTTTTGATGGCCAAACACAAACCTTGTGGGTCGAGCATGTGCAATTTGAAACTTTGCAGGCCCGCGACGAACTTTGCGAACTGGCGTATAAGCTAGGCCGTGAAAAACATCTGCAAAGAGTTTACTTCCCATCGGATAATGGTGTTCCGAACTCTGTAAAAGGATTTAAGCCTGCTCCATGGGAGCCAGGCACGCTCGCAGTGAAAACAACCAAATAGGATAAGGGTATGAAGAATTTTTCCTTCGTGAATCGTATTCAGAATTTGTCCAAAATGAAGTCTCAGGAATTTGATTTGATCATCATCGGTGGTGGAATCAATGGAGCCGGTGTCGCACGTGATGCCTGTGCTCGTGGGATGTCGGTCGCTTTGGTTGAAACTCGAGACTTTGCTTCAGGAACCTCTTCTCGTTCCAGCAAAATGGTTCACGGTGGAATTCGCTATTTGGAAAACATGGATTTCAAATTAGTTTACGAGGCTTTAAACGAGCGCAATAAACTTTTTGAAATGGCTCCGCACCTGGTTCATCCACTTCGTTTCATGCTGCCGCTTTATAAAGAAAGCCGTGTAGGCATGTTCAAAATGGGCCTAGGGATGTGGCTTTACGATATTTTGGCTTTATTCCAATCTCCAGAAATGCATGAGCGTCTTGATAGCAAAGAATCCATGGAGCGCATGACAGCTCTTCGGGAAAAGGATCTGTTAGGCTCTTACGTTTATTCAGATGGCTACATGGATGATGATCGCCTGGTTTATGAAACTTTGCGTTCGGCAAATGAACTGGGCATGGTCGCTGCCAATTACGTGAGTGCGACAGGTGCTGATTTTGGTGCTGATGGAAAAATCTCCTCTGTTCACTGCGAAGATCAATTAAGCAAAGAGAAATTTACGATTCGTGGTCGTCACGTGATCAGCTCCGTAGGTCCTTGGACAGATCAATTGGGCGACAAGCTTTTCAAAGACTGGAAGAAAATCCTTCGTCCTACAAAAGGCATTCATTTGACGTTGCCTCAACATCGTCTGCCACTGACAAGTGCGGTGGTGATGGGCGCTGAAAAAGGTAATCGTATCGTCTTCGGGATTCCACGTCATGACATGATTATTATCGGTACGACAGACACAGATTTTAAAGAATCTCCTGAAAACGTCGGCGTAACTCCTGAAGACGTAAAATATCTTTTGGATATTACTTCCCATTATTTCCCAGGGGCGAATTTGACTCCGCACGATGTGATTTCCAGTTATGCGGGGGTTCGTCCTTTGGTGAATGACGGTTCCTCCTCAGAGGGAAAAACCAGTCGTGAGCACACGATTATCGATGATCCTCGCGGCGTTACATTTGTGGCGGGCGGCAAGTACACGACTTACCGCTTGATGTGCCAACAAACGGTTTCCCACGCGCTAAAAAGTTTTCCTGTGGAAGATCGTGCGCGATTTGCCAAAAAAGATACGGCAGTGGCGTTTAATAAATACACCACTGAGAGCGCATTCCACGACGCACAAGTTCTGGCAAGCGCATGGGCTCAGGAGTACGGGCGTCCAGTGGCAGATGTTGTCGCATTGGCGCAAAGATATGGTCGGGAAGCCGAAGTTATTCTCTCTAAATATGATCATCGCTACTCTTACTGGCAACTCGAAGCAGCGCAGGCTATCGACAACACGATGTGCTTAAATCTCAGCGACTTTTTCTCTCGACGAGTGCATTTGTTCCTCGCGGATCGCAATCACGGATTGAAGCATCTCGACGAAATTGCGCAGGTTTTCAAAGAGAAATTGAGTTGGTCTGAGAAGCGCATGCACGAAGAGAAACACGCTCTGTCAGAGTATATGGGTCGGGAGCTGGAGTGGAAAAAACACTTCTGACAACCTAATGCGTCAAAATTACTCGACTTGGGGCCTAAATATCAGTATTGACTCTGGTTTTCAATCTCCCTAGACTTGTAGTCGAAATGACACAATGAAATTTTCTTGAGAGAGATTCTGCATGAGTTTTTTTGATAAAGTACAAGACTATTTTTCGAATGATATCGCAATCGACTTGGGCACAGCGAACACACTTGTGTACGTTAAAGGCCGCGGAATCATTCTTGATGAACCTTCTGTCGTAGCAGTTCAAAAGAACTATCGCGGAATGCAAAACCGTGTTCTTGCTGTCGGTAAAGAAGCAAAGGACATGTTGGGAAGAACTCCTGGTTCTATCGTAGCAATTCGTCCGATCAAAGACGGTGTTATCGCCGACTTTGAAGTAACACAATCCATGCTTAAATATTTCATCGGTAAATCTTTGGGCGAGAAAAAATCTTTCATCCGTCCTCGTATCATCATCTGTGTTCCTTACGGAATCACTCAGGTGGAAAAACGCGCCGTTAAAGAAGCCGCTCAATCAGCTGGTGCGCGCGAAGTTTATTTGATCGAAGAACCAATGGCAGCAGCAATCGGTGCAGGTCTTCCAATTACAGAACCATCGGGCAACATGGTTGTCGACATGGGTGGTGGTACTACTGGTGTTGCAGTTATCTCTTTGGGCGGTATCGTTTATTGTAAATCTATCAAAGTTGCCGGCGATAAATTTGATGAAGCAATCATCAACTACGTACGTCGTCAGTTCAATTTGTTGATCGGTGAAAGAACTGCTGAATTGATCAAAATCCAAATTGGTAACGCGTATCCATTCGAAGACGAAAAAACGATGGAAATCAAAGGTCGTGACCTTGTAGCGGGTGCTCCGAAAACTATCGAGATCACAAGCTCTCAAGTGAACGATGCCTTGATGGATCCTTTGTCTGAAGTGGTTGATGCTGTTCGTACAGCGCTTGAAAAAACTCCGCCAGAGCTTGCTTCTGATATCGTAGATAATGGAATCGTTCTCACAGGTGGTGGTGCATTGCTTGCGAACCTGGACGTTTTGCTAAGAGAACGTACGGGATTGCCAGTTTCTATCGCTGAAGATCCTTTGAGCTGCGTAGTTATGGGTTCAGGCAAAGTTCTAGACCAACTGGATCTTCTCAGACAGCTGACAGTCGACTAACATAAGGGTCACTCTACTTATATATTAGGAAGTGCATGACCGAAGCCGACATAAAATCGATCGCCTTGTTTTTCTACTTTGCTTTACTAGATGACAGAAGGGCGATCGAAGCTTCAACTCAGGCACTAGCCCTTTGTCGAGATAAAAAGCATCGCAATCCGGAACTTTCCACTTCTGTCGCCCTTGTCGCGGCAACTAAGATTACTTGGGATAAATTCAAAGTACGTGTAACTCGCGGTCGTCCAAATACCACAGTTGAATCCGGTTGGCTGGTTCCTGAAGGTGTTGATTTGGGCCCATGGCGTGAATTCCAGAAAACAGCGTCTGAAGACGAGCTGTTAACAGTGATTTGGTCAAAAATTTTAAAAATAGAAGATAATGATATTTCAGAGGGCTTGGGAATCACTCAAGGCACGATTCGTTATCGCCTGGGCCGAGCTTTGCGAAAACTCGGAACTATGACTCAAGGTGTGGGTAAGTTAAAGCATGGCACAGCAGGAAGGTAAAATTCCTCTTTCAAAAAAAGGCAAAAGGGAGATGTCTCCTTTTATCGGCCATGAGCTACTTTACGACTATTTGTCGGGGATTCTCGATGATGAAAGAAAGTCAGCGGTGGAAGATCACGTGAAATTTTCGCGTGATGCTCAATTGGATTTGAATAAGATCCAAAACGGCGAAATTTACGCAAAGCAATTATCTGATACCATTGTGTCTCAACCGATCATTGAGCAAATCAATACGCCTTCAACTTATCTGACAGTTCTAATGCAAAAATCCAATTTTGATCGCTGGCCACAAGGATTGAAGTGGGGATTAGAAGCGTTGGTTGTCGTTGCCGTGATTGTGACTTTGCTGACGGTAGCTCCGTGGCAAAAAGTTTTGCAAATCGGTATGAGCGGTAACACCAAAGAAGTTGTTCTGGCTGAAGTGGCAAAAACTGAAAAAGTTGCGCAAGTCGAAGACAAACCCCAGTTCGTGGACGAAGAACCTAAAACTGAAAAGCCATTGCAAACTCCAAAACCATTGCCGACGGTGGACGTGAAAGCGACTCCGGCCACGACAGCAGTGGCGGCGAAGCCTTCTGCAACTCCGGCGGCACCTGTGGCAGCGAAGGTTGCTGCGGCTACACCTGCGAAAAAAGAAGCGGATGAGGGAAGCGATTCTGAAGGAGCAACTTCGGGTGGTTTCCTTTATCGTGGTGAAATTGCAGTTACGAATCTTTCTGTGGTCGGTCCTAAAATCACAGAAAAAGTTAAAGAGCTTGGCGGTCGTAAAGCCGGTGGGGTGGAATTAGGTTGGCAGAAATCTCCAACATCCACCTACTATCACTTCACGTTGCCGGAAGCTAAATACCAAGATCTGACGACGTTCCTAGGCACATACGGCAAAGTTCATGTGAATAAGGAAAAGCATCCCCGTGTAATGCCTGATGGAATCATCCGTCTGATCATCACTGTGGATGAAGATAAAAAGTGAAAACGCTAAGACGGAAACCTAAAAGATCCCTGCGCACGATTTTAATCGTGTGGTCTCTTTTATTTTCTGTCGTTCCCCTGGCTTTCGTAACTCTTTACTCGATGAAGAAATACGAAAGAGCCATTGATCACGAATTAACTCAAAGACTTAAGGGCAATGCTCGTGAAGTGGAAATCATGCTGAATGATTACCGCACTTCTTTGCAACAACGTCGCGAACGTTACCTGCGGGATCCAAGTTTGACCTATCATTTGTCGATGGGTGACGGGAATACAGTTCGTAACGTCGCAAGTACGTGGATTCGTTCAGATGATACTTCCAGTCTGACTTTCTTTAATCGTGAAGGTCGCATGCTGGCTTCAGTCTTTAAAGATAACAAGGGCAATGTGCGCAGCTTTATGCCTGGCCAAGACGCCGTCTTTTTGTCAGCGAAATACATGGCCGAGGTTAAGGAAAAAGATGAAGTGGGAGTCGCTGAGTACAGTGATGATCACAAACTGAATTTGATCGTGATCTCGAGAGTGAATAATGGCAGCGGAAGATTGATTGGTTATATGGAGCAGGTGATTGATTTGAATCAGGCATACCTGACTAAAATCAAAAACCGTTTGAAGCTTGAGTTGATCTTATTTAAAGACAACGGCGACATGGTCGCTGCGAGCCACGCGGATTTCTATCTTTATAAAAAAGATTTTTTTAAGAACTACTTCCATCCGCAAAAAGATCTGTTCTTTGATTTGAACGTTCGCTCAGCTCCCTATGGATTCCTGGTTTATCCACTTGATTGGGGTATCTCAAAATTCTATGTGGCATTGGGTGCTTCAAAAAGTGAATCAGCTGCAGTCCTTCGCAATGTGAATATCGCATTTATGACGGTCGTTGGTGCGGTGGTGATGCTGCTGATCCTTACGATCTTAGTAACATCCAGCTGGGTTTTAAAACCTCTGTATGATCTGGTGGATGCCTTGCAGTCGTTCGAGTCTCAAGAACAAGCGGTTACTATTCCAGTTAAGAATGACACGGAAATCGGATTATTGACTGAAAGTTTCAATGAAATGAGTAAGAAGATCTGGACTGCGCGTTCTGACCTTAGAAAAAAAATCACGGAACTTGAATCTGCTAACCGCGAGCTGAAAGAAACACAAACTAAGCTGGTTCACTCGGCAAAAATGGTTTCTTTGGGGCAGCTGGTTGCGGGTGTAGCGCATGAGTTGAATAATCCAATTGGATTTATTTACTCGAACATGACTTATCTGCGTGATTACAGCGACAAGCTGATCAAACTTGTTGAGTCTGCAGAAAAAGATGTAACTAAACTTCCAGCGCTCAAAGAAGAATACGAATTCGACTATATCGTGAAAGATATGCCGAAATTGATTTCATCTTGTCAAGATGGCGCTCGTCGTACGCGCGACATCGTTCTGGGCTTAAGAAACTTCTCTCGCTTGGAAGAAGCAAAGCTGCAGGAAATCGATTTGCATCAAAGCTTGGATACGACACTGAATTTGTTGCAAGGGGAGATCAAAGGGCGTTTGGAAATCCATCGTCAGTACGAACCCACGCCGCATATTCACTGCTATGCAAGTCAGATCAACCAGGTCTTTATGAACATCCTCTCAAATGCTGTGCAGGCGATTGAGGGCACGGGTCATATCTGGATTTCAACTTTGCCTTTGAAGGACTATAAGCCTAATAAAGATAGCAAACTGAATAAATCGGGATGGGTGCAAATCTCAATTCAAGACAGTGGCAAAGGCATGAGTGCTGAAACGATCGATAAGATTTTCGATCCTTTCTTCACGACCAAAGGTGTGGGGCAGGGGACTGGGTTAGGTCTTAGTATTTCCTATGGAATTGTGCAAAATCACGGTGGGGAAGTCCAAGTTCGTTCTGAAGTTGGCGTTGGCACTGAGTTTATTGTCATCCTACCGATCTTCCCGCCGGTACAAGAGAAAAACACACAACTTTTGTCCTAAAGCTTTAGTCCAGTCTAGCCGATTCTTATGTTATGTCGGCGTTTTGGAAATCCATCATTTTACTCTCTGTTCTGTTAGGCGTTTCTGCGCAGGCGGGGGAGAGTGCCTCGTTAAAGTTAGTAGCTCACGTGCCACTTCGCGCGAATGTTTCAATTTCACAGGATCCAATCACCAAAAAAATCGTCGCCATCAATAATGGGTCTCAAGCCATCAAGGTCCAGACTCTTGGCAGATTCCCCGCATCTACAGTCACGATCATTGCTCCGTAAATTCGCAAAGACTATCATGGGAACATGAAGTTCTTTGCAGCAACATCACTCATTCTATTTTGTTCATCCACTTTTGCATTTCGTCTGGATCCCATGGTTGTGAATTTCGCACCGTCGGGAAAGTTGGCAACACAAGTTGTCACTTTGGATAATCCGACCGGCGATAAAATTCCAGTTCAGGTGGAAGTCCTGACTCGCGATGAAAAAAGCGGAACCGAAAAGCGCGATAAAACCAGCGAATTTACAATCTATCCCGAACAGGTCGTTCTGCTGCCTCATGAAAAAAGAAATGTGCGCATCACCTTTACGGGAGAAGCGGATAAGGAAGAAAAATCTTACCGCATCGTCGCCACGCAACTTCCTGTCGAGTTGAAGGAGAAAAACGCCAAGGCAGCCAAAAAGACCGGCGCTAACGTGACCTTCATGCTTCAATACGTGGCCTCCGCTTACGTGACTCCTAAGGACGCAACTGCCGATGTTAAAGTGAAAGAGGTCAAAGTGACTTCTCCTAAAAATATCGCGGTTACGGTTTCCAATGAAGGTAGCGCACATAAAATCGTCTATGTGAAATCATTTAAAGTTATGGAAAAGGGCAAGGTCGTCGAAGAATTGACGAAGCCTCAAGGTATAGATGGCGTAAATTTCCTGGCTAAAACTCAAAAGACCGTTTCTCTTCCTCTAACTAAATCTTTGAAGGGCATTGAAGCTTCTGTATCGATGGAGCTTGCGGAGTCCGCGGATTGAGATTTCTAGCAACCATTGCTATTTTATTTATTTCGGCGATTGCCTCAGCTGCAGGCGTGCGTCCTGATTTGCCTAAGCCCTACCTAATGGCACCCGTTATTTTGGACAGTCGGGAAATGGTGCAAGTCTGGGTTTTCCCCAGAGACTCACGCAAAGAATTTATGATTGAGTCCGCTCCGTTGATGGAGGCATTGCAAAAGACCCTTAAAGATTCAAACTTCAAGATTGTAAAGTCCCTGGTCCAACCTCAAGGAGTCATCAGTGTTGCAAGCCTGGATGCTGCCGGATTAAAGCCGCAGTGGAACGAAGCGAATCTTGAATTGATTCTGAATATTCCCCTGAACTATCGAAAAGCCAAAGAGCTGAGTGTCACTTATATCGAAGTCGACGAAAATAAATACTATCGACCTGATGCCCACAGTGGTTATTTGAATATACGCGCCAGTCAGCCCTTTCAATACGGGGATGGTACATCTTCTGCTGACAGCAAAATGCCGTTAGTGGGTCGTTTGGATTTAGTCGAAAACATCAAAGGTGTTGTCCTTGAGGCCGGGGCGGAATTTCAAGAACATGCCGAGTATCCCTGGACTCGTCAGGATACGCGTCTAAGAACTGACGATGAAGAACACATGATCCGTTATACGCTGGGGGATTTGACGACTTATTCGCGCGGTTTACAAAGTGCTCCGTCGCTGGGTGGCTTTTCCTTTAGTCGTGAGTTCTCGATTCAGCCGTACCGCACTCTTCGTCCTATCAGTCGTACCGAGATTGAAATCAAGCGACCCTCAGTCGTTGAAGTATATGTGAATGGTGTTCTGACCAGTCAACAGCGCCTGGGCCCCGGAAGATTCAATGTTCGTGATTTTCCAATTGCGATTGGTCTGAGCGACGTAAAGATCAAGGTGCGTGACGATTTGGGACAGGAAGAGTCCTATGATTTTTCCTTATTGTTTGAAAATTCTATTCTGAATGAAGGAACGCAGGAATTTTCTTACAACTTTGGTAACCCTTGGGTGCAAGAGCAGGGCGATCGCACCTACTCCCAAGACGGTGTGTTCACGTCATTGTATCATCGTTGGGGTGTCAGGGACGATTTAACTTTGGGAATAAATTTTCAGAATTATCTGGATAAGACAATGCCCGGAGTAGAAATTTCCAAAATTGCTCAATGGGGATTAGCTTCTTTAGATACCGCTTACGGAACCGCGAATGGATTGGGTGGCTGGGGAAGTCGTCTGACTTATCGAAGTTTAGATCGCATGTACGGTTATAATGTTCCTTTTGTTGCGGCAGCAGAAGTACTGATGCGAGATCCAAACTTTCAACCACCAGTTGCGATTGACGGACTGCCACTGAATTTACTTCGCCGTTATGATCTGCAACTGTCCACAGCATTTGGATTAGGCGGGATATGGGGAGTGGGCGGCGGATATGAAGACGTTCCCCCAAATGCTTCCGATCGTCGTTTCTATCGAACGAATTTAAGCTATCCAATCAATGTTTCGAATCGCATCGAATTTTCAATTGTGCGCGAAGTCTCAGACAAACAAGAGGACCGCGGATTGATTTCCTATTTCTGGTCAGAGCCAGCAGGTCGCTACAGTGTAAGTGCGTATCATGAAACTCAAACCAAAAGCACCACTGCGACCGTCAATCGTAACAACTTCTATCAGTATGATGACGTCAGAGCGTCCGCATCTTTGCAAAGGGTGAATGAAAGTACCAATGGCAGTATGTATCTGGAATATCTGACTCAGCCCGCAAGTTATCGCTGGGACCAGTTTTCGACGACGACAAGTCTGGGGCAAAGAGTTTCGACTTCAACATTGGGTGTGTCGACCGCATTTGCTTGGGTGGGAACGCGTGGTGCATTTTCTCAACCGATCACCGACAGCTTCGTGTTGATCGCTTCGGATAATTTTCCTGAAAATGCGGAGATGTTAGTTAATCCATTGGGAGCCAAGGGTGAGGCGCAGTTGGGACCACGATCAAATACGGTGTTAAAGGATCGCACGTCGTATTACCGTTACATGGTGAATTTGGATTCGACGTCTTTACCGACAGGATATCTGCTGGATAAAGAATACTATGGTGCTATGCCAACATATAAGAGCGGTATCCTGATCGAAACGACTTTGAATCGCAAAGTCATGGTTAAAGGTCGTCTGAGAATGAAAGACGGCTCACCGCTGGCTCTGGTTGCTGCTGACGTAATGAATGATAAAGGCCAATTGGTGGATAACACTTTCTTCACCAATCGTGATGGTCAATTCGTAATTGAAGGATTGGCTCCAGGTTCTTATAAAATCGTAACTGATCGTCCTGACTTATCTGGTATCAGTTTAACTGTAATGGATGATCCTAATAATTCTGTGAACGTAGGTGACTTGATCGTCACTAAGGAGGAGCGATGATGAAAACCGCTCTAAGTTTATTCCTAACATTGTTTTCAACTGCGGCTTTCGCTGATGATTGCATGAATATGCAGCTTCAAGCACAGCAAACGGCATTTGATCTGACGACAAATCCTAACATCTCTTCGAACTTAATTGTAAAAGCCGATACCAGAGCCAAAGGCTGCAGTTTTTTTATTACTTTCGATTACGGTTTATCTGCCAACTATGCTTCTCGGTCATTAAAATATTTCCTCGTTAACACCTGGCCGTTACAGCTTTACAAAGATTCTGGCAACACGCAGGTGTTAAAGAATATACCACAGGTGAATGACTATAATGATGTCTTGAATGGAGCTCTTCCAGATAAAGGCGGCAATGATGCCCAAATCTCAATCCCTTATTGGATTTCAGCGGATACGTCGTCGCCTTGGAGGCAGCAGGGAACTTATTCTGAATGGATCACGGCAACTTTGTATAAAGGAACGCTATCCAATTATGAATTCGTTCGCTCTGTGGTGATCGCATTTTATCTGAATGCTCCCAAGCGCGCCGATATTTCTGTCGTTCCGTCGGGTGGGTCATTTAACATCGCTGATATCAGTGAAACTTTGGACTTTGGAAATCTCGCGACCGGTACGACACGCAGTTGTGATGTAATTGTTAAGTACAATGCGGGTTATATTCTGTATGCTTCGTCGCAAAATAATGGTCGCCTCAAACATGAAACGGCGTCTTCGTATATTCCGTATACCATTTCTTTTGCAGGCACGACTGTTAACTTAGGCAATTCGTCAAGCAGTCCGGTTCAGGTGAAAAGGGAGCTGGGATCATCTCCTGCGAGTGGAAAAATTATTCCAACCTCAGTGACCATCGGAAATTATACACAGGATCAGTCCGGGAATTTCAGCGATATTATCACTCTGACAGTTCAGTCTGCTGAATAAAAAAAGCTCTTCATTGCTGAAGAGCTTTCCAAAAAAGAGATAAGAAGAAAACTAATTACTTAGCAGTGATCGTGAATGTCACGGTGTCTTTGTAAGTACCTTCTAGTGCATTTGCATTGCCAGTGATTTTCAAACCCACTGATTTAGTTGCAGTTGTTTTTTGGCTCAAAGAGCTTACGTCAGTCACCGTTTGAGAAGAAGACAAAGATTTTTCCTGACCGTTGTAGATCAAAGCGTAGTTGATCGCAGCAGCGTCACCAGCGTTTGAATCATCCATCGTCAATTTACCATTGTGTGCCGAGCTTGCAGTGACTGTGTAACCCGCTTTGCGATTTGAAGTTTCAAATACGTAAGCGATGTTATCTACAGTATTTGAACCCGCTGTTGTCAGTTTAGAAGAATCAATTGTGTAAGCTTGTTCCACCGCGCCGGTTTCAACATTCGTTGAAGCGATCGAGATATAAGTCGAAGCGGGCACTGATCCAGTCAACTTAAGAGTCGCTTGGGTAGCGGCAAATGCCGGAGCTGCAACAACAACAGTAGCCATTAGAGCCGTGATTTTCGCGATCGTTTTCATGCGGGGGTACTTCCTTTCAAAGAAGCGTGGGTTTTTTGGTGTAATGTCACAGAACACACTTCACCAACTGTGCCGAGCCAGGATATCCGCAGCTCGATGCTATATGACACTTGAGTGTAAAGAAGTGGTAAAAATTTAGACAAAAAGACGTAAAAATGCCGACACTGTCAGGCCTGAAGTCCTGTTATATTTGAGATGGGCTCATTTCCGGGGTGGATCTTGGTGGGGGCAGAGACGAGGCCCACTTCCTTTAGAGATGTCTCATTTAGCCGATAATAATACTGATGGCAGAGCAGAAGTCCTCGAATGATAACAACAAGCTTTTGGCGATCCTCTTGTTTTTAGGGGCGGGCATTCTTGTATTGATGTCACTAGGGAACGACAATCCAAAATCCGGTGGCCAAGCGGGTGTTAAGAAAACTGAAAAGTTTGAAAAGTCAGTGAACAAACATCTGATGCTTACAAATGAAAAAATGGAATTCGAACGCCGTCGTTTAGAAATTGAAAATGCAGCGGGTTCTGATTTCAACTCCACCAAAGCCCAAACTACTTACAATCCTCAAGATTCTGGTTTGGATCTTTCGAACGATTCCCGAGCCGCAGAAGTTGCAAATATACTGGGCCGTGGTGAGCGTAAAGAGGGCGAGCCATTAAATCCAAACGATGTGATTCAAAAAGAACTTTTCAATGCGCAACAAGAAGTCGAGTATTCTGAAGCTTACAAAAAAGAATACGCTCGTCAGTTCGTGGAAAATGCACGCCGAGGCGGGTACAAGGTTTACCTTGATGAAAACTACCGTGTGAAGCAAGTCGTCCCACTGAATCGTCAGCCGGGTAGCACGGATATCTTTAACTCCCACGGCGATGCTATTCGCTAATCAAACGCGCGATCCTTTGAACCTTTTGAAAAATCCGTTGTCAGCCATACTATAATAGTCCCGTTCGCTGAAAATAATGTGATCTAAAAGTGGTATTTGAAACAGCTTGCCGCAGTTGTGCATTTTTCGGGTGGTAATCAGATCCTGATCAGAAGGTTGAACACTGGAGCTGGGATGGTTGTGCGCCATCATAAAGAAACTGGCGTTTTTTAAAATAAGAAAACGAAAGATATCTCTGGGGTGCGTCGGGCAATGATCCGCGGTCCCCCTAAAAATCATTTCCGTCGCGATAACTTGTAGCTGCGGACTTAATGCAATGACCCACAATTCTTCGGCATAGGGGTTTATGAACGTTTTCAAGGTTTCAAAAGCTTGGGCGCTGCTGGTGATTTCTGTCATGCATTGGGAACGTTGCAAAAAGCGTAACCGGGCGGACTCATCACACCGATCAGGGAAGGACGGAAAGTGGACACCCGTCTTGAAACGCACGGGCATGACTTGCGCCCGACAAATCCTCGGCATAGACTTGGGAAGAATAAGGGGTATTTATGATCAAGAATTTGCTACTTGGTGCAATGGCTGTTTCTTTGTTGGCTCTTACGAGCTGTGGTCCTAAGGCGTTCACGAAAGGTGATTACGATGACGTGAACAGAGAGAATCTTTTGAACGACCAATGGTCTGAAACAGATATGCAAAAAGCTGTTCAGGATCTTGTGAACAGTGCCCTTCAATCTCCGGCAATCACGCAGTCCAAAAAAATGCCCATCGTGATCGTGACTGGTTTGCAAAATAAAACCAGCGAACACATCGACACCCAAAGCATCATGGATATGATCCGTGTTGATCTGATGAAATCTGGCAAAGTAGCTTTCATCGATAAAGAAGCTCGCGGTGATATCGCTGACGAATACAATTACCAAAACTCGGGTATGACAAGTGCTGAAACTAAGAAAGGCCCTGGCGGTCAAATTGGTGCAGACTTCATCATCAACGGTCGTTTGGATTCAATCGTTCAAGAAGTTGGGAAAGACAAATCCGTATATTACAAACTGACTTTGAATTTGACGAATTTGAAAACAAGCATGATCACTTGGTCAGACCAAAAACAAATTCGTAAAGTGTTTAAGAAAAAATCTATCGGACTATAATGATTATTTCGACCAAGAGACTCACAGGATATGTGGGTCTTTTTTTTCTTCTGCTAAGTACGGGATGTGCATCTTATCAAAGTAAGGTGGATAAAGCCCGTACGTCCCTTATCGCTCGCAATTACGATGCGGCTTTGAAGGATCTTGAGCCGCTTGCTAATAAACAAGATGGTGATCAGTTAGTTTACTTGTTGGACTATGGCGTGGCTTTGCAGATTTCAGGTAAAGTCGATGAAAGTAACACGACATTTTTGCGCGCAGATAAACTCAGTGAACAGCTCGATTATCAGTCTGTTTCTCGAGTGACTGGTTCACTTTTATTAAACCAAGGTATGGTTCAGTATAAAGGTGACACCTTCGAAAAGATTTTCATCAATGCGTATCTTGCGATGAACTTCCTCGAAATTGGTAAGCTTGATGATGCTTTGGTTGAAGCTCGCCGTATCAATGAAAAATTTCAAAAGTATCGCCTCGATGAAAAACAGAAATTTGAACTGAATCCGTTCAGTAAATATTTGTCGGCGTTGATTTGGGAAGCAAACCGCGATTACGATGATGCCTACATCGCGTATCAAGAAGCTTATAAATTGGATCCCACAATTCCTCGTATCGGTGAGGACCTGATTCGTTCAGCAAAAAATGCCCGTCGTCCCGATACATATAAGGATTGGAAAAAGAAATTTCCTGAAGTGAAGGAAGATCCCGATTGGTACAATAAATCCCTGGGAGAGTTGGTGATTATATACCAACAGGGGTGGGGGCCCAGAAAATACGCGGCAAAAAATGAATACCGTTTGCCGGCCTTGTATCCAACTCCCAGTGAAACAAAACTCGCTCGTCTAACAATTGACGGGGGAGCAACGGTCGTCAGTCATCCAATTTACGATGTTCAAGAAGCCGCCATCAAAACTTTGCAGGAAGACTATGGAGTCTTGGTCGCGAAACGAATTGCGGGACTTGCCACTAAGGCTGTGGCAGCAGATCAAGTCCGCCAACAGAACAAATTGCTGGGTGATTTGACTTATTTAGCATTAAATATCGCCGACCAGGCGGATCTTCGTCAGTGGTCGATGCTTCCACAAACAATTCAAATCATCCGGGTTCCCTTAAGTGCAGGGGAGTATAAATTCAATCTAGAAGGTTTGAGTCTATCAGGCGCGCCGACCGGCGAAGCTTTGTACAATCAGAGGGTCACAATCAAGTCAGGCCAAAAGAAATTCATCGTTTGGCGATCCCTTAAGTAGGAATTTTCCAAGCGTTCTTTTTTGCGGCGATTATTCAAGGGCTGCGAATTTTGGACAAAAAAAAGGCCCAGCCTAAGCTGAGCCCTTTCGGTGCGAATTCTGTCGAAACAGAACTAGTTGTTCAAACCAAGAGATGAACCCGGAAGATTCGGAGTTTCTTCGTCTTGTTGAAGACCTGGAAGAACAGTCGCTTTTTCAGCAGCTACTTTAGCAGTAGTGTCTGTGTTGTAGCGAGTTGCTGCAGTAGCAACACGGTTTTCCAAGTTTTGTTTCATTTCCGCAGACGCATTTTCAACAACTGTGTTTACTTGTTGCTTAGTCATGTAGTCTTGAGGGAATGCACCAAGTTTAGCAAGGTAGCCAGAGATGCTGCCGTTGCCATTTTGGATGATTTCACGAAGTGTGAAAAGAGGAGCGTATTGAGATGCTTTCTTTTCAGCTTCAAAGATGATCTGAGTCAAAGTTGCAGCAGTGATATCGTTTTTTGATTTATTATCGATAACCATTACTTCTTCGTTTGTACGAATCATTTTAGCGATGTCGTCCAAAGTCACGTAGCAGCTTTGTTGTGTGTCATAAAGTTTACGATTCTGATAACGCTTGATGATTTTAACTTTAGAATTTGGCTTAGATGTCATTGTTTCGTTTTGGTTGATCAAAACTGCCTCCCAATTTGAAAATTACCCAAAATATCCAATGAGATATGTGCTAAAGTATTCAGCACGTCCCCCTGTCGATGGGCGCAACCTATCCCCGGTGCCATGCCTTGTCAAGCGGTCCTCAAATCAAAAGAAAAGACTCTAGGCGTTAATTTCAATCGATTTGAGAATCTCCCTCCGTCCAAACCCTTGTTTGTTTTTTTCCGCAGAATTCTCAGACCTTCGTCTAAAGTTTTCATTTGAAGTCGCCGAAACGTCATTAGGGTCGATTACGTTGCGGGTGGTAATTTAATGAAAAATGAGAAAAATCAAGAGTTTAAGTCATCTGGAGTTCTGACTTTGTTGGGTCTCGTTGGCTTCTCGGCAACCATCATTGCCTCCCCCTGGAACCAGTCCGTACAAGACTCTGAAACCAAAGCCGCCCTGCAGAAAGCAGAGGTCGTGGGTTACCAAGTTGTACAGATTTACCGCGAGGCGACAAAGGTTTCTGCGGCGCCGAAAGTGGCCTCTGGAGGCCGTTCTCCAGCCTCAATTTCACCTAAAGTTGACGGAATCGACAGCCTTCGCTCGACTGGAACCATGGGCACTGACCCGTGGGGTCAGCCATACCATTACCGCGTGCTACCAAACGCAGAGAAGAACTCGAACATCCGCATTGTCGTGTGGTCATCGGGCCCCAACACCAAAGTCGAAAGCAAAGATTTGGAAAATGAGGATGCGAAGATTTCAGGACAACCCAACTTTAGTGGAGACGATGTGGGTGTGGTCTTGAGTATGTCTCAAAATTAGATTTCCTGGCCCTGTCCTTGGGTCAAGTTATTGCGGCCTCTCGTCAAGGTTTTCTCACAGAGCACCGAACAGCCTAGTGACCAAGGAGATCCAATGCTTCTTCAAACTAGGACCGGAATTTTCGCAGCACTTTTTCTCTCGCTGACTGCATGCGCGACATCCACGTCACACGATTCAGACAAAGCGCCTTACTACGAGGCTTCTTTCAATGATCACAACCGTGCTCCTGCATCTCTGACTCCTCAACCGATTTCATCAAAAGATGGCCAAGCAACTCTTGATCCACTTTATTTGCGCACTCAAGCAGACTATTACTTCGCAATGGGCGAGGCGTATGCTTTGGAAGGTAACCCAAACAAAGCGATCGAGTCGTTTAAGCTGACTCTGGTTTACGATCAAAATTCTCCAGCGGTGAACATGCGTTTGGCGGCGGAGTATTTGAAGTTGGGCATGATCTCTGAATCTTTGTCCCAAGCTGAAGAAGCAACTAAGAAAGATCCAAAGAACATCGATGCTCACTTGTTGTTGGGTGGTTTGTACTCTTCGATGAAAGCTTATCCTAAAGCGATGGATCAATACCAGGTTGTGATGAAGCTTTCTCCGACGAACACAGAAGCTCCTCTTTACATTGGCGCGTTGTACTCTGAGCAAAAGCAATCTGACAAAGCCGTGAAGTATTTCGAATCATTGTTGAAAAATCCTGAATACACGACACCGTACCTGGTGCACTACTATATCGGTCGCGTGCGTATGGAGCAACCAGAGGCGAAATACCAAAAAGCAGCGGAAGCTTCTTTCAAAACTGCCTTGAAGTTGAAACCAGATTTTGCTGATGGTGTTTTGACTTTGGGTGCTTTCTATTCGAAACAAAAACAGGAAGAAAAAGCATTGTCTTTGTACCGTGCTTATCAAAAAGAACAATCTCCTTCTCCTAAAATCGCTGACGTTCTTGCGCAAACTTATATTGAACAAGGCAAGTACGACTTGGCTTATGATCAATTGGAAGTATTGGAAGCAAACACAGATGAGCCATTGAACATCAAAATGAAAATGGCGTTGATCCTGATTGAGCAAAAACGTTACGACGTAGCGGTAGAGAAACTGGAACAAATCCTTAAGGATGCTCCAGATTCAGATAAGATCCGTTTTTACCTGGCAGCGGTTTACGAAGAAACACGTCAGTCTGAAAAGGCGATCCGTGAATTTAAAAAGATCCCAACTTCCAGTACATACTATGGCGAGTCGACTGTTCATGCGGCGTACTTGCTAAAAGGTGTGGGTCGTTTGGATGAAGCGATTGAACTGGTATCCAAAGGTTTGAAAGAGCGCGCGGATCAACCACAAGTGTATGCAATGTATGCCTCCTTGTTGGATGAAAAGAACGATTTCAAAGGTGCTGCCAAAGTTTTAGAGCAAGGCCTTGAGAAATTCCCAGAGAACGCTCAACTGAGATTCTATTTCGGTACAATTAATGACCGTATGGGTAACAAAGACATTGTCGTATCTGAAATGAAAAAAGTTTTGGAATTGGATCCAAACCACGTGCAAGGCATGAACTATCTGGCTTTCACATGGGCAGAGATGAACCAAAATCTTGAAGACGCTGAAAAGCTGGCTCGTCGTGCGACAGAGCTGGAGCCGCAAGACGGTTATGTTTTGGATACATTGGGTTGGATTTTATACAAACAGAACAAAACGGTTGAATCGATCAAGTTCCTGGAGGCAGCTCACAAGTTTCAAGGTACTGTGAGCGTCATCGCGGAACACTTGGGTGATGCTTACTATAAGCAATCCATGGTTGATAAAGCTAAAAAGATGTATCGTAAGGCAGCGGACCTAGAAACTGATAAACGTAAAGTTCAGGAAATCCGCGCTAAGATCACTGCGATTGAAAAACAAGAAATGGGGTCTCCAAGATTGCCAGCTTCTGTTGAAACACCTGTTGCGGCAGATCACACGGCAAAATAATTCCTTGGTCGGAAAAATTGGAAACTCGCTACTTAAAGCCCACTATTTGGTGGGCTTTTTTTATTTTTTCTCGAAAGCGTTTTTGTTTTTCATCTCTATATATAGATAGAAGCATGTGAAAAACATAAACGGCAGCGCCAGAATCAAGCCCAAGCCACGCAGGTATGTGGCAATCACCAACGCAACACTGATCGCTACCGTTGCCGCCAGAAAAGGACCCAGATTTTTGATGGCAGCGATAACAGTGCGATCCATGGCTTTTGCGATACCCATATGAGTTTCAAGTTGCAGATTCAAACCGTGGGATAAGATGAAATAAAAGAACACTCCCATGGCCATCAATCCAAACCCTGCCGGCAACGATTGAATCAACGGTTGAGGACTGTGGATTACTCCAAAGGCTGAACCCATTAAAATTCCCGTCGGCATCAAGATGACCGCCGTGATCAGCCACGACACCCAATCTTTTTGCAGATGCGTGAAGTCTCTTTCCCAGCGTCCTTTTTGCAAACGCAAATTCGCGAGTTCTTGAAAAATCAAAAGGCCCACAGCAATCAATAAGGCACCGATCGTGGGAACAATCTGTGAAAAGAAAGTAAAGAGTGTAGCAAGGACTCCTAAGATAAGGCTGTCCTTCCAATTCTGGCGAAACATGATCAATGCTTGTTTAACTGAATGCATTTCCATATGCTAAGGGAATGAAAAATCTTTGGCGACAATTAATATCATTGATGCAGGGTCTTTTTCTTCTTAGCGGCGCAGTTCTTTTGAATGCTTGTGCAACCAAGCCTGTGGTTGAAGGTCCGCTTCAACAAGCGGAATGGGAAACCAAAGCTTTGATTCGCGACATGAAGGAAAATAAATCCAACTCCGTCTCCATAGATATGATGGCCGTAAAAAACCAAAGAGTTCGTTTGGACATCACAGCCGTGATGGGTTTTCAGGTCGCATCTTTGGTTATGTCTCCCAAAGAAATTGCTTATGCCATCTATCCCAGAAAAGAATTTTATTATGGAAAGAACTCTGAAAAATCCGTTGAGCGTATAATCGGTCTGAGTTTGCACCCAATGAATCTGGCCAATATCGCGTTTGATGAGCCTGTGCGTGGCCCAGGATGGACATGCGAGCAGGATAGTTCTCGTATATTGTCGAAGTGTGAAAATAAGCAGCGTTCTATTCGAGTTGAATGGAAGGATCGCACAGAAGGTAAGAAGAAAGTTGTAATTACGGCACCGCAATTCGAAATGCAGTGGCTTTTTAAAGCTCCCCAGACCGAGGTCCAGTTTAAACCTGAGACGTTCACCCTGAAACAACCTGATGGTTTCAAGGCAATACAAATAAATTAAAAAACTCGTTAACCGTCTAGTATTGAGGCATAATCTTAGTCAGTAGGTGTGTCACAAATCACCGGGGAGAGTATTATGTCCTCTAAGATTGACCTTCACTCGCTGATCAACAACTGGCAGAACTCCAGCGTCAATGCTAAAGAACATTGGAGCGGTACTTTCTCTGAGTACTTAGATCTGGTTAAAGCCAATCCAAAAATCACTAGGAATGCCTATCAACGCATGTATGACATGATCGTTGAAGAAGGTACTGAGACGTATCTCGATTTCAAAAAGGAAGTCGTTCGATACAAATTCTTTAGTGATCAATTCAACAACGGCAAAGATGCAGTCTTCGGACTGGATGTGCAGTTGATGAAACTCGTAAATATTTTAAAATCTGCCTCTTTGGGTTACGGCACAGAGAAGCGCGTGATCCTATTGCACGGTCCGGTCGGAAGTGCGAAGTCCACGATCTGCCGCATGCTGAAAAAAGGTTTGGAGAGATATTCTCATCAACCTCAAGGTGCTTTGTACACGTTCGAGTGGATTGATGAAAAGAATGAGCTGAATGGTTTGTTGGGTAAGGAAGTAAAAGTATTCCCTTCACCAATGAATGAAGAGCCCTTGCTGTTGATTCCAGAAGAAATGCGCGGCGCTTTGTATGATCAAATCAACAAAGGCCAAGAAGGCAGTTACCGTGTTCACGTTGATGGAGAGCTAAGCCCGCCATCACGTTTTATCTTTAAGCATTTGATGGAACATTATGAAGGTGATTTGATGAGCGTGCTAAAACACGTTCGTGTGAAACGCTTGTTTATTTCCGAAGCCGACCGTATCGGTATCGGTACTTTCCAACCTAAAGACGAAAAGAATCAAGACTCCACAGAGCTTACGGGTGATATCAATTACCGTAAGATCGCAGAGTACGGTTCTGATTCGGATCCTCGTGCTTTTAACTTTGACGGAGAGTTCAACGTTGCCAATCGGGGCATGATTGAATTCGTCGAGGTTCTAAAACTTGACGTGGCCTTCTTGTATGACCTTTTGGGAGCGTCACAAGAGCACAGAGTTAAGCCTAAGAAATTCGCACAGACTCATATCGACGAAGTGATCATTGGACACACGAATGAACCAGAGTATCGTCGTTTGCAAGACAACGAATTCATGGAAGCCCTTCGTGACCGTACCGTAAAAATCGACATTCCGTACATCACTCGCTGGAAAGATGAAATCAATATCTATAAACGTGATTTCAACTCCCAGAAAGTGCGTGGTATTTCCATTGCTCCTCACACTGTAGAGATGGCAGCGATGTGGGCGATCCTGACTCGTTTGGAAAAACCTAAAAAAGCAAACCTCACGCGTTTGCAAAAATTGAAACTTTATAATGGTAAAACGCTTCCGAATTACACTGAGGACAACGTGCGTGAGCTTCGTAAAGAAACTCAACGCGAGGGGCTGGAAGGTATCTCGGCTCGTTATATCCAGGATAAACTTTCCAACGCGCTGGTAAATGCGCAGCAGTCCAATAAAGGTTCCGTGAATCCGTTCATGGTCTTTAAGGAATTGGAATCCGGTCTTAAGAGTCACTCGCTTCTTTCAAACGAAGAGCTAAAAGCAGAATACAAAGAGCTTTTGGGTGTCGTGATGCAAGAATACGAAGAGATCATCAAGGCCGAAGTACAACGCGCGATCAGTGCTGACGAAAGCGCGATGGCAAGATTGTGCTCGAACTATATCGATAACGTAAAAGCTTATACTCAGAAGGAGCGTGTTCGTAATCAGTTCACTGGTAACGACGAAGAGCCGGATGAGCGTTTGATGAGATCGATCGAAGATAAGATCGAGATCCCAGAATCCCGTAAAGATGATTTCCGTCGTGAGATCATGAATTACATCGGGGCTTTGGCTCTTGAAGGTAAGAAGTTTAACTTCAAGATGAACGAGCGCTTGCATAAAGCAATTGAGCTTAAACTATTTGAAGATCAAAAAGACAGTATCAAGCTTACAACTCTTGTCAGCAATGCTGTTGATAAGGATACGCAAGAAAAGATTGATATCGTTAAAACCCGTCTTATTAAAGACTTCGGATACGATGAAATCTCTGCGACGGATGTTTTACATTACGTTGCAAGTATCTTCGCCCGAGGCGATGTAAAGAGTAGATAATGGGCATACGCGAAGATCAAAGCCGATTTAAAGACATCGTAAAGGGCAAGGTCAAAGAAGACCTTCGCAAATACGTGTCGCAAGGTGAAATGATCGGGAAGCGGGAAGACGAATACGTCAAGATCCCGCTTCCGCGCATTGATATTCCCAATTTCCGTTATGGTCCCAAACAATCTGGTGGTGTTGGTCAAGGTGAAGGACAACCCGGCCAGGATGTTGGCGATCCAGGCGAAGGCGGGCAAGGGCAAGCAGGTGAAGCACCCGGCGAACACATGGTGGAGGTTGAACTCTCCATGGAAGAGCTTGCAGATATCCTGGGTGAGAAACTGCAACTACCGCGTATTGAACCCAAAGGTCACAAAAATATTGATTCCCTAAAAACGAAATTCACAGGGATTGCTCCGGTAGGCCCTGAGGGACTTCGTCATTTTAAATCCTCCTATAAAAGCGCACTGAAACGTATGGTGGGTTCCGGAACTTATAACCCGGAAGAGCCGCTGGTGCTGCCGATTCGCCGAGACATGAAGTACAAGTCTTTCAAAAAGGTGAATCAACCCCAAACTCAAGCGGTCATTATCTATATGATGGACGTGTCGGGTTCCATGGGCGAGGAGCAAAAAGAAATCGTCAGACTGGAAAGCTTTTGGATCAATACGTGGCTTAAGAAGCATTACAAGGGTCTAGAGACTCGTTTTATCATTCACGATGCGGCAGCAAAGGAAGTTGATGAAGACACTTTCTATCGCACCAGTGAATCTGGCGGGACGCTGATCAGTTCTGCCTATAAACTTTGCCAGGAAATTATCCAGGCGGATTATCCAACCAATGAATGGAATATTTATCCTTTTCACTTTAGTGACGGAGATAACTGGAGTGGCGAGGACACGCGTCTTTGTGTGAAGATGCTGCAGGAGTTTTTCCTGCCTAACTGTAACGTCTTTGGATACGGCCAAGTCGAAAGTAAATACGGCAGTGGTCAGTTCTTAAAAGATTTGCAAAAGGAATTCGGCGAGGACGAACGAATCACTCTCAGCCAAATTGAAAGCAGAGACAAGATTCTGGATTCCATCAAAGACTTCCTCGGTAAAGGCCGCTAACCGACTGTGTGTCGCTTCGGGTCTTAGCAAGAAGGGCCAATAGCCCTTTAGAGAGTGAAGGAACTACCATGGCAAATTTAACTCCTGAATTAGAAGCAGAACGAAAGCGTATTTGCCAAATCGCTAAGGATGCAGGGCTAGACTGTTTCGAAACTGTCTTCGAATTGATTACGTACGATCAAATTTCGCAATTTGCAGCCTATGGTGGTTTTCCGGTGAGATATCCTCACTGGAAATTCGGTATGGAGTACGAGCATCTTTCAAAGAGCTATGAGTACGGTCTTTCCAAAATCTATGAAATGGTGATTAATACGGATCCTTGTTACGCGTACCTGATGGAAGGAAACGCGATGATGGATCAAAAGCTCGTGATGGCTCACGTGTATGGTCACTGCGACTTCTTTAAAAATAATGTGTGGTTTGGAAAAACCAATCGCAAAATGATGGACCAGATGGCGAATCACGCGACAAGAATTCGTCGTTACATGGATCGCTATGGACAAGACACAGTCGAGAATTTTATCGACGTGTGTTTGAGTCTGGAAAATCTGATTGATCGCTACAGTCCCTATGTGGAAAAGTCTGTGGTCAATTCCGAAACACCTCCACGGGAAAAAAATTACTTATTAAAAGTTGAGCGCGATTACATGCGCGATTATATCAATCCGCCGTCCTTCGTTCAGGAGCAAAAGCGTAAAGCCGAGGAAGATGCCGCGGCCCAAGCGCAACGCTTCCCACGTGAACCAGAGAAAGATGTTCTTAAGTTTTTTATTCATCATGCTCCATTGGCGGATTGGCAGGTGGATGTACTGACAATTATTCGTGATGAAGCTTATTACTTTTCTCCGCAAGGTATGACGAAAACCATGAACGAGGGTTGGGCTTCATACTGGCATTCCAAATTGATGACGACGAAGATTTTGAATGATTCAGAGATCATCGATTTCGCCGATCACCATGCCGGTACGATGGCCATGGCTCCGAATGGCTATAATCCGTATAAAGTCGGTATTGAGCTTTTCCGTGATATCGAAGAGCGCTGGAACAAAGGTCAATTTGGTCGTGAGTTTGAAGAGTGTGATGACGTGAAAGAGCGTAAACACTGGGACAAGAAATTGAATTTGGGTCGCGAGAAAATCTTTGAAGTTCGCAAAGTCTGCAACGACGTCACATTTATTGACCAGTTTTTGACAGAAGACTTTTGCGTACGCAATAAGCTGTTCGTTTATAAATTCAATAAAAAGACACAGAAGTTTGAAGTGGATACGAGCAATTTTAAAGCAATCAAGTCGCAGTTATTGTTCCATATGACCAACTTTGGGCAGCCGATCATCCGCATTGAAGATGCAAACTTTGAAAATAGAGGTGAATTGTTGCTAAACCACCTTCATGAAGGCATCGACATGCAACCTGATTTCATGAGCGAGACTTTGAAAAACGTGTACAAACTTTGGAGTCGTCCGGTGAATATCGCGACGATTATGGACGAGACACCGCAACTTTTTAGATTTGACGGAAAGGAGTACACGCAGCATAAACTGAGCGAAGAGGGTCCGACACCGAACCCTGCAACTGAAGAAAGCTCTGGTTCTTAATGAAGAATACCCGTTTAGTTTATAGTACCGACCCTAAGGACAATATTATTTGTCCTCACTGCAAAGAACTAAAGAGCGAATGCAAATGTCGCCCTGAGGATAGCGTGGATCAAAAGTTCACTGTGATCTTTCGGCTGGAAAAGAATGGCCGCGGCGGAAAGACAGTAACTGTTCTGGATGGTTTGCCAAGAAACGAAGATTACCTCAAAACACTTGCGAAAGAATTGAAAGCAAAGTGTGGTGTAGGTGGCTCTCATTCCATGGGCGAAAAATTCGGATTAGTAGAGATCCAAGGCGATAAGCGCGACGCGATCAAAAAAATTTTACAGGTCAAAGGCATACCATTTAAGGGTATGTAATTCTAGACTTAAGGTAACTTGTATTTTTGTTCGATAAAGATATCCTGTTTATATGCAGATGTACGGTAATAACTTGAACGTAGGGGTAAATTTGGCTGCGAAGAAAATCGTCATCGTTGATGACTATGAGGAAAGCTGCAAGCTTTTAGCGGAGATCTTAAGCTCCACTTACGATTGCAAGTATACTTCAGACAGTACTGCGGCGATGCAACTCATCAACGAGCAAAAGCCAGATCTAATTCTGCTGGATTATAAAATGCCAGGAAAATTGGGCGTCGATGTTTGCCGTGAAGTTCGCGAACAATCTGA
The DNA here is from genome assembly GCF_006874645.1 of Bdellovibrio sp. ZAP7. NCBI lineage: Bacteria > Pseudomonadati > Bdellovibrionota > Bdellovibrionia > Bdellovibrionales > Pseudobdellovibrionaceae > Bdellovibrio > Bdellovibrio sp. ZAP7. Next base: position 214,877 of record NZ_CP030082.1, read on the forward strand.
AATCAAAAACACGCCAATCATTTTCGTTTCCGGGGCGGCAACGATTGATGAACGTATTAAAGCGTTCGAAACTGGCGCTAACGATTTCATTTCTAAACCTTTCCATGTGAAAGAACTTATCCTTAGAATCAAAGCGCGTTTGGCTGAAAAAGAGCCAGAGGTTACTGCTGAATTGACGGCAGGTAACTTGCGCATGAACTTGTTGGCTCGCCAAATCTTCATCGACAATCAAGAGATTAACGTAACGCCAAAACAGTTTGATATCTTAAAGCTATTGGTAGCTGATAAAAACAATCTGGTAACTCGCGAAAAATGTTTAAGCGAGATCTGGGGTGACTCCGATGTGACTTCACGTAACGTGGATTCACAAATCAACTACTTGAAACGTAAAATCGCCACATTCAATGGTCGCATCGTTGCGGTTCCATCTTTGGGTTACCGTTTAGAGGCGTAAATCAAACTGACAAGTTTAAATTAAAAAGGCGGAATCACTTCCGCCTTTTTTTATTCACAAATTCGGTCCTCGCTTGCTGACATCTTCAGGCAAACCAGTCCTTTTCTGCCGGCTTTACCATCAACACCATCGGGTACATCGCGCCCGCACGGCGCAAAGATCGTGTCAGCCGCTGTTCCATCTCGTACCGATCCTCGTAAACCGCGCATACCCAAAGAGCCTGCAATATTATCCCAGTTTAAAGTGAAGCTGGAGTTGGACTCGAGAGTCAGCTGTAAACTTCCGGCATTGCCTCCATCACCACCGCTTGTCCCGGCGCAACCAGGATGCACTCGCGGGTCCGTTATCGCGCCATTCTTGCCCTGTCCGCCGTTTTCGCCACTTAGAAGAACGTTAAGATTTCCCGTCGCATACTTTGCATCAATTTGAACAGCTCCACCAGAACGACCATTGGCTTCGCGGCCCGCCTGCGCATTGGGAGGGAAGTTTTGAATTGTACCACCCTCGGCGATCAATTCATCGACTTGGATAATTAAAGGATATTCGCCGGTTGTGATGAGAGCGTTTTTTCGAATTGTTAAGTGGTGGGCTTTGATGGTTTCGGGTTTATCGAGAGTGCGGGCTTCATTCCAAACCACATTATCGGCAGCTCCATATATTTTAACTTCAGGTGGATTTTCGTTCTTGTCTTTAACCTCTACGGCACAAGCTGCGGTAAGAAAGATCATCGGTATCATAATAAGTAGTTTCATAAAATTCTCCTTCGCGGGGGAGCTGAGTTGCAAAGGAGTTATCGAAGCCATGGAGGTGGTTTTAATAATATCGGGTACGTAATCCGGATAAGCTGGGGCGACTCCTGCAATTTCACTTATGATCGAAGAGGTCAGTAAGTGAAAACGCAAGTCTAAGTTCAGGCTCTTTTCGTTGATTCTCTGAACTGGCATATCAAAATTAAATTTATGTTTATAAACCAGTCAGGAATTCCGCAAGTACCAAGATGGCTAAGATTGTATATTCGGTTTGCAGCAATTATGTATGTGCCGCTGATACTCGTGTTTGTGCGACTTCAAACCGAGATCGCTCCGGAAATTCAGGAACCATTTGGTGTGCTGATAGGAGTGGGAGTTCCAGCCTTGCTTTGTATAGCGCCCTACTTACTGGTGGCGGCTTCAAAATGTCCTAATTGTACTAAGCATTTTTTCAAGCCAAACCCTTTGGCATCTGGTTTCGGTAACGACCTATCTTGCAGTCATTGTCAGCACGGGTAAAAAAAAGGCGGAAGTGATTCCGCCTTTTTTATTTAACTAGGTTCTTTGCTTCTTTTTGCGCTTCGATAACCGCTTTGTGGAACTTCTCGAAGACTTCCGGTTGAACTTTGTAAATCGCCAGGGAATGTTGGAACAGGTGAGTGTTGATTTCTGGATGCTCGTCGATGTTTTTCTTAACTCGCTTCAATAAATCCGAATCTTGAGTTAACTTCTTCGAAAAGTTTTCCATGAACGCTTCGTCCTGGAATTTTTCGTAGCTGGTGAAACCGTGATCCTTCAATTGCAGGTCCTCAATGATGCCGTCGCGGCCTTCTTTTATTTGCTTATCGATCTCTGCAACGTATTCAGGGAACTGATAGGTTTTGGCAGAGTTCACCGCAGTTAAAAGCTTCATTGTGATCTCAGCACTTTTCTCTAGGCTTACCTGGCGAGGATTGCCTTCTTTATCCAGTAACAACAGGTTATTGAAAATATCTTCAGGCGACTCTGCATGTGCTGGGGGAGCCTCACTTAAAGTCTTCATAACTTCCGCTGAAGAAATCAAAACTTCATAGCGCAGACTGTTTTGCAAAGCCTCTTTAGTGTCGAAAGTAAGAACTTGCTCCTTCAAAGCTTTCAAACGCATTTTATCGTCTTTTTTAAGTTTGCGGTGGTTCATGGCTTTCAAAGTTTCCAGCGACTGTTCCAGCCAGTTTGTTCCCATCATATTCAGCAAGATAGGACCTTTACATTGGGCGACCATCAAAGAAACGCGTGCCAAAGCCTGTGCATCTTTCATGTTGCCGCTGTTGCGAACTTGCTTGTTGGTGATTTTGAAAACTTCGTTGGCATCGTTCCAGTTGGCAACAGTCAAACCGCTTGCGGAGTAGGCATTGCAACCTTGAATCGACAAATCAGAAAGCTTCAAAAAGCTTTTCGCCGTCTGAGCATTGCCGGAGGATTTCTTCATCACAGCTAATTGAGAGAAAAATTGGCGACTGCCTTGAGAAGGAATAATGATTTTATCCTGCTCGGGAAGCATCGAATTCAATTTACCCGCAATCTCAATAAGGGATTTGCTGGTTTGCGGGGCAGGTAAATCTTTCTTTTGCGGTGAAAGAGTAATCGCCGTCGCCGCTTCCGGAGTTGGCGAGGCCGCAGGAGATGGGCTTTCAGTTGGTGAAGCTGCCAGGGCAAGAGAGACAAGTAAATGAAGCATAACCCTCCTAGAGTTTCATTTTGCGAGCGGTCTTTGTGAGCTTTTGTACAGCCCACAGGATATCTTTATCGTAGGCAAAGACGCGATCAACATCTTTCAAATCAATCCAAGCGACTCCACGATGATAGTCTGCATCCTGAACGGCACGTACTTCGTGCCACGGTTCATTCAGAGTTGCTAGATAAAATATCGTATCACATGGTTGGTTTTTTCCATTCCAGGTAAAGTCATATTTTCTTCTGAATTCAGTCTCGGGAAATACTTTGATCTGATAATCAGTTTCTTCCTTGGCTTCACGCACAGCCGTGGTCGCTGCATTTTCACCACGATCAATCATTCCGCCGGGCAAAAAGAAGTATTTCTTTTTAGAAACTGGATCTTCCGCATGAAATCCCAAAATTTTATTTTTATAAACCACCACAGCCGAAGCACGGTGACGATAAACTTTTTCGGATTTTAATTGTTTCTGTTCGTCGCGGCGGTTTTGAAAAAATGCAGAGATCAGCTCAGAACATTCTTTTTCAAGAACGCCCGTCGTGACCTGTACCTGATGATTTAATCGTGCATCTGATAAAACTTTGTACAAGCTTTCAACTGCGCCGCCTTTGGCGTCCTTGGCGGCATATACCACACGGCCCACGCGAGCCTGTTGAATCGCGCCAGCACACATTACACAAGGTTCAAGTGTGACATACAATGTGCAGTCTTCTAAACGCCAGGATTGCAGTTTTTTAGCGGCTCTGTGCAAACACAAAAGTTCTGCATGGCCCAGGGGAGTGTGAAGAGTTTCGCGAACGTTCGCAGCTTTGGAAAGAAGTTCCCCGGTCGGAGAAACAAGAACAGCACCGATCGGTACTTCGCCGTTTTTACCAGCTTTGTGCGCAAGTTCTAAAGCCTTGCGCATCCATTTTTTATCTTGCTCAGCATTCTTAATCATTAAGGGTATTTTAGATCGCCCTCATAGAAAAGCTCAATCCAATTATTTTTTTTCGTGAATTGGTGCCATCTCCAATCCCAGAAAAAGACTGCTTTGCCCGTATGGATTCTGTACTGCAGATCAAAATCTGCGTTAGCCATGAAATAAAATGCGGTGCTTTCGGCAAAATCGTCATAGGGATTTGTGGCAGCGTAAGTAGTTACAAAGTTTGTTCGGTCGAACTGAACGTAGAAGTCATGCATTTCACTCAGCTGTAATTTGGTTCTGCCTTCGCAGTAATAAAAGCAAAGCCTGCTCCATAGCGGAAACATATTTTGATCATTTGGCTCGTAGCCGTTTTTCCAGCTGAGTGATGACCACGAGCCCATCTCTGGCAGGAATTTTTTTTGAAGCGCGTAATACTCTTCGGTCGTTGTCGGTTTTGCAGAGCAGTCTTCACCCGGAGCGCAGTAAAAGCGATTTGCTCCATTGGCGAAATCCAAAATATGACCAAACTCATGAGTGACCACGTACTGCATAATTTGCAGCGGAGATTTGCCGCGAATTGAAACTTGCGGGCCGTCTTTGCTGACTTCGTAGCGAGGTAATTCGCTGCCAAAAATCTTTTGCTCTTTCCAGCCAAGAACCGCGTCGGCCTCCAAGCCAGATTCAACCAGGCTTCGGCTGATTGCCATGAATGAAGTTCCTTGACCAGAGCCTGCCATCGCAAGCGAATCCATTTTATCTACGACAAAAATATACGGCAAAGAGCAGAACACTCTTTGAAGTGGTTTTTGAAGAAGGTCATAAAGATGTTCTAAATTTTCGATCGCTTTTTGGTTTTTTTCACCACAAACGTCGTCATGCTGTAGGTCCGCTACGGTGCAGGTAATCTGTGAAATACGAGCTCTGCAATCCTCTTGGCCAACCCAGGCGGTGAGTGTTTTAGGGGCATTTTTAAGGGCCGGAGGGGTTCCAATCACGAAATCGGGGGCGAGATGAGTTGCCCAAGTCAGCTTTTCAGCCGTTGCCGGAGTGTGAGAGTAGGCCGGGCTTGATAACAGTAATACTAATGATATTAGGTAGATAGATTTCATGGCGGCACGATAGCCAGTTCCCTGGCGGATTATCAACGAAAACGTGCCTGGCACTTTTTGCAGAAGCGACGCGTTAAGACCTCGAGGGGTTGCCCCTCCGTTGCCTCTTTGTTATACACTCTCATTCTTATTTCTCTCTTTCGACCACATTGGAAGGCAGGTGATTGTCGTGGCAATGGTTAAAATCAAAGACGGTGAGTCTTTTGAATCAGCGTTCCGTAAATTCAAAAAATCTTGCGAAAAAGCAGGTATTCTTTCTGAAGTTAAAAAACGCGAACATTTTGAAAAGCCTTCTGTAAGACTTAAAAAGAAATCTATCGCAGCTCGTAAGCGCGCTGTTAAGAAATCTCGTAAAGGTTGGGGCGAATAGTTCTTAATTGAATTATAGTTTCTTACTCACAAGAGGCGACCCACAAAGTCGCCTTTTGTCATAATCACCATAGGGAGTTTTCATGGAAATCAGAGACAAAATCATGGCTGATGTTAAAGCCGCAATGATCGCAAAAGAATCACTTAAGCTGACAGCACTTCGTGGTCTGCAAGCTGCGATCAAAAATCGTGAAATCGATATGCGCCCAGACCCAATCACTCCGGAAGAAGTGATGAACGTCGTAAAAAAACTAGTTAAGCAACGTAAAGAATCCATCGATCAATTTTCACAAGCTGGCCGCCAAGACCTGGTTGACCAAGAATCTGCTGAATTGAAAGTTTTGGAAGTTTATTTGCCAACGCAAATGAGCCGCGAGCAAATCGAAGCTCTTGTAACAGAAGTTATCGCTGCAACTGGCGCTAAAACTGTGAAAGACATGGGCCCAGTGATGAAAGAAGTTATCGCTCGTGCCAATGGCGCCGCTGACAATAAAATTGTGAGCGAAGTAATCAAAGCCAAACTAGCCTAGCTCCCCGAGGTAACAGTTCCCTTTTAGGAATGCAGCGCAGCCCTCTGGGCGCACAGCATTCCTAAAAGGGAACTGTTACCTAATTGGACCTTGCCTAAAGCCTGCGGGGACTCATGTTTAGTGAGTTCCTGAAGGTGAAACTTGAACGAAACTTTGGAAGGTACATGCGTTTTTCCCAAGACTTTATTGAGAGAGTATCTGAGGGCAATAACCTCGTCGATATCATCTCCCAGTACACACAGCTAAAACAGAGCGGCAGTGGCCTGATGGGTCGTTGTCCATTTCCGGATCACGTTGAAAAAACGCCGTCCTTCTCTGTTTCAGAAGTAAAGCAAGTCTATCACTGCTTTGGTTGTCACAAGAGCGGTAACTTGTTTTCATTTCTGCGCGAATATCAGGGCATGAGCTTCCCTGAGGCTGTCGAGTACCTTGCGAACCGCGCCAGCATTCCAATTCCCGCTCCAGAAGCCCATGACCCGCAACGTGACCAAGTCGCGGATAAAAAGAAGTCGTTGTTAAAAGTAAATAAGCTCGCTGCTGATTATTTTTCAGAGCAACTTCGTCGCGTTCATAATGATCATCCAGTTAAGAAGTACATCGAAAGCCGTGGCCTTTCCCAGGAAGTGATCGACACTTTCGGTATTGGTTACGCGATTGCCGAATGGGATGGATTAGAGCGTGTTTTGCAAAACAAGCAAGTACCGATGGCCTTGGCTGAAGAGGCGCGCCTGGTAAAGGCCCGTAACGGCAAGCCTGGCTATTTCGATCTTTTCCGTGATCGTTTGATGTTCCCGATCTTCTCCGCCATGGGTGAGCCTATTGCGTTCGGTGGACGTTACTTAGAGAAAAAGGAAACTGAGCCAAAATATCTGAACTCTCCGGAAACACCTGTCTTCATTAAGGGACGCGTGCTTTACGGGTTGTCGCAGACGGCTCGCTATATTCGTTCTGAAGACCAAGCCCTTATTGTAGAGGGTTACATGGATCTGGTGTCCCTATACCAAGCGGGCATTAGAAACTCCGTCGCGACCATGGGAACGGCTTTGACTCCAGAGCACGGTAAGATGCTAAAGCGTATGACTCGTAACGTGGTGGCACTGTTTGACGGTGACTCCGCAGGGATGGAAGCGGCTGAGCGCAGTCTTCCGATCCTGTTAGCCGCTGATTTGTATCCAAAAGGGCTTACGTTACCAAATAACATGGACCCTGATGATTACGTTAAGAAGTACGGTGCTGAGGCCTTAAAGGTTGAATTAGATCGTGCTCCTGATTTGTTTGTCTTGATCCTGAATCGTTGGATGGAGGGTTACCGTGGTGACGCTCCTGAAAAGGTGAAGCTTGCGGATAAATTGAAGCCGATGTTTGAGATTATTCCTGATCAGCGTTTGCGTGATTTGTATCTCGCTGAGGCCGCACAAAAGATGGCAGTGACCCTGCCATGGCTGCGTCAGGCTGTAGGATTGCAAAGCAGTGGCCCTGTATATTCGCAAAACCGCAGCAATTTCTCTAGGACGGTGCAGCCAAATCAGAATGCTCAACAAGCTAACCCAGCAGTGGGTCCGCAAGCGTCTGACTCTGTAGAAGGTGGCAAAATCACCCTCAAAGGAGCCTCAAAAGCGGAAGCAATGCTATTAGGATTGGTACTCAAAAGTCGTGCCAGTTTTGAGCAATTTGTGAATGAAAATGTGCTGGCAAGTATTGCTCACCCGGGAGTGAAAAAGATCCTGGAAAAAGCGACTGATGTGTATAGACAAGACTTAAATAAGTTTGATAAATTGACCAGTCTCCTTGTCTCCTATGTAGATCAACCCGAATTATTATTCTTAGAGGCACCAGCCAGTGAAGGTGACCCCGGGTTTGATGAAGAAGCTGAGGCGAAGCTTCTGCGCGATTGCTTTAAGCGCGTGCGCGACAATTTCTTGCGCGATCAAGCAAAGCAATTGGCTCTGGAATTAAAGTCCGAGCCAAGCTCCGAAAAGTTGGAACAGATTATGAAGGCACACAGAGATCGACTATCTCTGAATAAAGGATAAAGGCGGGTCATTGATGAAACAAAACCTACCAAACAAACAAGAGAAAGAGCCTACAAAGGTTCTTTCTTTGCAGGAACAGGAAGCTCTGGTTAAAGAAGAAATCCAGAAATTCCTGAAGCTTGCGAAGGAAAAGGGTGCGTTGACGATCGAAGAGATCAACGACCTTCTTCCACCTGAAATCATTGCCCCAGCTGCATTGGACCAGTTCATGCATGGCCTTGAAGGCGCGGGTGTAGTTATTTCAGACTTGTCTGAAACTTCGAAAGAAGAAGAGGGTGAAGGCAACTTCCTAGAAAGCCCTGATTCTGAGGACGAAGAAGTAGATGAAGAAGAAAAAGCAGAAAGCGAAGACGTTAAGGGTAACGACCCTGTTCGCTTGTATTTGCGTAAAATGGGTTCCGTATCTCTACTAACTCGTGAGGGTGAAGTTGAGATTGCTCGTCGTATTGAAAAAGGGGAGCGTGAAATCGTTCGTGCGATCCTTTTGTCACCTCTGGGTACTTACGAGATCATTCAGCTTGGTAAGCGTCTTGATGAAGGCCGTATCAAAGTTAAATCGATCTTCCGTGGTCTTGAGGATGAAGAAACTCAATACGATGAAAAGGAATACATCGATAAAATTCACGAATTGATCGGTAAAGTTACGGAATACCAAAAGGCAGCCGTAAAACAATTCGAAGTTCTTCGTAGAGAAGAAACAAACACGCCAGCTCGTCAGGCAGCAATGAAAGAACTTGTTGCGATGAATGACACGTTGATGGCGGTGTTCGAGTCTGTGAACTTTAACCGTAAAACGATCAACCGTGTTGTGATCAAGTTCAAAAACTTGGTGAACCGTATCGGTACTCTTCGTCGTCGTATCAAAGACGGTGTTGAGCGTACGTTCTCTAAAGACGTTGCTTCCATGAGCGAGCGTATGAAGCTTGTTGAAAGCAATGAAAAAGAACTGACACGCATGACTCGTGATACAGGTCTTAACTATCAAAAATTCAGATCTTATGTGTTGCAAGCTCAAGAAGCAGAAGTCCGTATTAAACGTTTGGACTCTGAAACTGAGATGAATCACACATGGGTGAAGGAAACATACACAGCTATCTGGAAAGGTGAGCGTGAGGCCGATGCAGCGAAATCTGAGTTGGTTGAAGCGAATCTACGTCTAGTTGTATCTATCGCTAAGAAGTACACAAACCGCGGTCTTCAGTTCTTGGATCTAATCCAGGAAGGTAACATCGGTTTGATGAAAGCGGTTGATAAGTTTGAATATCGTCGTGGTTACAAATTCTCGACATATGCGACTTGGTGGATCCGTCAGGCGATCACTCGTGCTATTGCCGATCAGGCGCGTACGATTCGTATCCCTGTTCATATGATTGAAACGATCAATAAGCTTGTTCGTACATCTCGTTACTTGATCCAAGAGCTTGGTCGTGAACCAACTCCGGAAGAGATCGCAGATAAAATGGACATGCCGGTAGATAAAGTTCGTAAAGTTCTTAAAATTGCAAAAGAACCAATCTCTTTGGAAACACCAGTGGGTGAAGAAGAAGATTCGCACTTGGGCGACTTTATCGAGGACAAAAAAGTTATCAACCCTGCAGAGGCGATTGTTAACTTGAACTTGGCTGAACAAACACGCCGAGTGCTAGCGACTTTGACTCCGAGAGAAGAAAAAGTTCTTCGTATGCGTTTCGGTATCGGTGAAGAAGCCGACCATACTTTGGAAGAAGTAGGTCAAGACTTCAACGTGACTCGTGAACGTATCCGTCAGATCGAGGCGAAAGCTCTTCGTAAGCTTCGTCATCCTTCTCGCAGCAATAAACTTAAGTCTTTCGTAGACGGATAGTTTAAATTCTAAATAATTAGAAAAAAAAAGGGCTCCCAGTGGGAGCCCTTTTTTTTGTTTAAATGTCTTTAAATGCCTGCTGTTGCCTCTGAACTCAACAGTCAATGCCTAATCATTAACTTCAGTTTCAGTGGCGTATAGGGGAGGGGTGATTTTGCCGGTTTCAAGTTCAGAAAGAACTGCGCGGAAGTGTGAGCGCAGGATTTCGTTTTCTGCATTTGTGTAGCAGAACAAAAATGTCAGCTGCATTTGCTCGGTCGGAGTAAGTTTAAATAAGGTCCAAACCAGGGGAAGAGTTGGAAAAGTAAAATTTCTTTTCTTGTCGAAAACTAATTTTACGAAGGTCTTAGAAACTTTAAGGTGATTCGCGCAGTGCTGAAGTGAAAAGCTAGCTTTCTTTTCTTTGGCCGCTTTGTACTTGAATTGCAAAAAATCACGATAGTCTGAATACGTTGTTATCTCTGAACTCATACTCTAAGGATACCGAACAGCATGCAGTTTAGAATGTTAAACATCAGTGCCTAACCAAATACTGTACTCACTATGATTACGCGCAAACAAATTCTTTCAACAAAGTTTACAGATGGTGAACGATTGTTTCGTTATCCATCTGTATGCCGTGTACGGTCGAGTCTGAGGCTTGGATCACAACAAAATTATTTATAGATGCGCAGTGAAAGTAGGCATGTGGAACCAATCATCGTCTTTGCCGTTCATGTATCTTAAGGGCGCAGCCATGGCTTCTTTGAAGTCGACATCGTCTAACGCAGGAATGGAAATGGAGACATAATCTCCGCCGATTTCTGGAATGTTTCCTATTGAAAACAAGCGCACTCCGCAAGATTTGCAGAACATGTGATGATTAGAATATGGTGCCATCTGGTCACCAATTTTAAAATTTTGAATTCCAGACTTGGAGTAATCAGATAGGCTTTCTTCCCCGGTTAGCAACTTGAATTGGTCGGGAGTGGTCTGTGCGCTCCAGTTGCGAACCTTCGTACAAAAGGTGCAGTTGCATCGTCCCGTGCCTTTTGAGAAATCCAGGTTCGCCGTGAAACGAACTTTCTGACAATGACAACTTCCGTGATAAGCCTTGGCTGACATAAATCCTCCTCTTGGTGGAGGATATTCTTGCGTACAAAATTGAGTTTGTATATCGTTCTAGGCTCCTAACACAGGTGAAGTTCAGTGAAGCTGCTGTATCGCAGCCATTCTGGCGCTGTCCCGCAACGGTGACCTTTTTAAAGGAAGTCCGATCCCTGATAGGAATAACTCTACTCCGACGAAGTCGGGGTAATACAGTCCCGCGGAGGAACCCATGGATCTTGAACTTCGAAAGAGTTCAGCGCGCACGCGCGTTTTTAAAACTGTCTTTCCTGGAGAGACAAATCATTACAACACACTATACGGTGGCTTAGCTTTGAATTGGATGGATGAAGTTGCATTCATTGCGGCAACCCGTTTTTCCAGACAACGGTATGTCACTGTGAGCAGTGACCGAGTGAACTTTAATGTTCCGATTCCGGCAGGAACAATTGTTGAGCTTGACGCATATGTCAGTAGAATAGGTAAGAGCAGTCTGGAAGTAACGGTCGACACTTATTGTGAGGATATGTACAGCGATAAGCGTACCAAATCGATGACCGGCGTGTTTACTTTGGTGGCCATCGACGAGAATCGCAATTCGACACCGATTAGATTTCCGGAGATTTAGTAATAAATGGGGGCACTATGAAGAAAATGACTAAAATTGTACTGACTGGTGCTCCATCTTCTGGAAAAAGTTCTGCGCTGGATGCCATAGCCGGTCTCAAACTTGAGAACATAGTTTTGGTTCCGGAAAGCGCAGTCGTTTTGTTAAAGGGTGGATTTCCGGCGCCTTCCCATGATGATCTGTAGCAGATCCGCAATTTTCAAAACTCTATTCTGACAGTGCAAGAGAATCTGGAAGACATTTGCGCCCGAAAAAATCCGCAGGCGACTCATATGATATTGGACCGTTCGAAGTTGGATGGGGCAGTTTTTTGGCCTCCCGGTATTGACGATTATCTTCAAAACTTTCCGGTTCGTATCGATGAAGAGTTAGCAAAATATGATCATGTACTTTTTCTGGAGTTACCTACGAAAGAACATTTTGGCGGCGTTCATCAGGCTCGATTTCACAACTTTGAACAAAGCCTTGAGAGTGAGCGCCGACTTGAGCGCGTTTGGGGGCAACACCCTCGCTTTGTGAAGGTGCCGGCCCAGATCGACTTTGATAAAAAAATCGAATTAATTTTAAATTTTGTTAAAAAATTGATCGCAGATTAAGCAGCTATGTTGTCGATATATCCAGCTTGATTTATATCTTGCTGAAGACATTTGTCGATATCTAGCAGAAGAATCATTCCGTCCTCAGTATTACCTACACCGATGACGTACTTAGGACCTTCCTGTGCTATAGGTTCACGATCGATATTTTTTTCGTCTAGAACTATGACGGAGCTTACCGAATCGACAATAATTCCAATGTGCTTATTGCTCGTTTCCACCACGACCGTGCAAGTTTCCTTGGTGATGTCGACTGCTGGAGAGCGTAAGCGCATGCGAAGGTCAACCACGGGGATAACGCGTCCTCGTAAATTCATCACGCCGACGACATGCGCTGGTGAGTCAGGCACCGAAGTGATTTCGCTGATTCTGTTTATTTCACGAATTGTGGAAATAGGCAGACCATAGGTCTGCTTATTTACTGAAAGTGTCAAATATTGTTCACTCATAGATTAATCCTTAAAATCCACTTGTGGTGCGAATGCCGCGATTAGAGTTTTCGTCAGTCCATTGTTCTTCTTTTGAATTCATTGGAATAACATTGTTTGGTGCTGGTTTTACTCGTCTCACGTTTGACAAAGGCTTTGTTGAGCCTGTTGGTTTGTCCTCGGGCTTTGGCTCTCCGCCGTAAACCGTGACATTCAATAGATCCATGGCGCGGATAAGTTGAACTCCTTGAGCCGATAGCTCTTCTGCGGCGGCGGCGGCTTCTTCAGAGCTTGCAGCATTAACTTGAGTAACTTGGTCCAATTGATTCATTGCCGTGCTAATTTGCACAATACCATTTGTTTGTTCGTTACTTGCGGCAGCGATTTCTGCATTGATGTCTGAAACTTTTTTAACAGAGGTTACGATTTCTTCTAAAACCTTTCCGCTTTGGCCGGCTTGAGAGCTGCCTTTTTCGATTTTCTCGACACTTGATTTGATCAGATCAGTGATGTCTTTTGCGGCAGATGAGCTTCTTTGTGCCAGTGTGCGTACTGCTTCCGCAACAACTGCAAAGCCTTTGCCCTGTTCACCTGCGCGTGCAGCTTCGACAGCCGCGTTCAATGCAAGCAGATTTGTTTGGAAAGCAATATCATCAATAACTGTGATGATCTCCTCGATTTTTTTGGAATCTTGTGAAATTTGGGACATTGAAGTAATCAATTGCTTAATTTCTTCTTCTCCCTTGCCCGCGATGCTGCGTGTGGATTCGGAAAGGCGAGCTGCCTCTTTAGCGTGTTCGGAATTCACTTTCACCATGGATGTTAATTCTTCTAAGGTCGCCACGGTTTCTTCTAAAGAGGACGCTTGCTCTGTAGATGCTTCCGATAGTTGTACAGCTGAAGTAGCAATCTGGGTTGATGCCGCTGCCACTTGTTCTGAGCCCCCTGTCAAATCAGAAATAACGCCACGGATAACTTTGCTCATTTGTCTCATGACCACGAAAGCTATTAGAACACACATAAAGATACAGCCAACGCTGATAGACAGCATAAATGCTTTTGCAGTTTCGTATGATGTCGCGGCTTCTTGAACTGAAGCTGTCAATCTTGCTGCAGTCAATTCGTTCATGTCTTTGATGTTTCCACGCATTTGGTTTAGCACTTGAGCTTCAACGTTTTCTCTGATTTGAGCTACTTCTGCGTCTTTATTTTGCTTGGACAGTTTCACCAGGTCACCCATGATCGCGAACCATTGGTTTGCTGAGTTTTTATACTGAGAAGCTAAGTCTTTACCTTCTGGAGAAGCCATGGCGTGATACTTATCAACTGAGTCTAAAAGCGAAGATTTAAAACCTTCGATTTTTTCTTCAATTTTTTCCATTTTAGCCACTTCACGTTCGATGATCAGATCTTTGAAAGTCGAGTTCGTTTGGCGTTGAAAGTCCAAAATGGTGCTGGTAAGTTGATCGCGCTTTACGTCTGTTGCTGCGAAATTTTTAAATGTCTCGTTGATATTTGCCATTCGACTTATGCCGAAATACGTGATGAACGATGCACCCACGCTTAGAAGTGCGATCATAAAACCTACTTTAAAATTAAGACTTTTCTTACTCACTTATTTATTCCCCTCGGTTCTTTGACCGCTTTTAACAATGGTTAGTTTGTTTATTTGTTGTGACCGGGAGTTGATATCGGTGGTTCAAGTTCGAACTTAAGATAAATATTTAAATTTGAGGTCTATGTTTCAAAATAGTTTCAAACTTAAAAACTGATTTGCAATACCGATTAAATTTGGACGACGGGCTATTTCGGCGCTTATTTGAATTAAACTAGGTACTTGCAGCAAAGCTGACTGCACAGTTAGTATGTCGGGATGATTCAATTTTCCCGCATGAAGTTTTCTAAGAAAATATTTCTGACTATCTTTGGTACTGGAGTCGTAACGACACTGGCGATTTGTCTAACCTTGAACTTCACGTTGTCTAAGAGATTGTATGCAGAGTTCGAGGACTCTTATGTTGATCACATGAACTTGCTTTCTAAGACATTGGGCATGCTAGAAAAGGATAAAGATCAGCCGGAAATGAATGAGCTTTTTAATGAAATGATTAATCACGATGTGGATAATCTTTCTGTGAAGCTTGTGAATGCTGGCGGAGAGGTCTTAGGTCATTTTCATCGCCATGGGTTTATTGATAACTCAGATTTAAAGTCGGTATTAGCGAATCCCGAACCCGTTCAGTGGCATGAGGGTCGCATGTTGGTGGTCACTTCTTTGAAATACAAAGAAGACAGTAACTATTATTTAATTGCGACTATTTCTACGTCGACGATTGAGAAAGAGATCAATGACATTCATATCATTTTGATCGTGACCGGTGGTGTTCTAATTTTACTGGCTTTGTGGTTGTCACAAATTCTAACGAACACCTTGCTTCGTAAGGTGGATTCGATCTATGGGACATTGCAGGAAATTTCGCAAACTCAGGACTACTCGAAGCGCGTAACCGTTATCGCGAAATCCGATGACGAGCTGGATGGTTTAGGTCGAAATTTGAATCATATGCTGGAGATGTTGCAGTCCAATCAGGGGCGCTTGCTTGAGGCGGAACGTGATAAGACTCGTGGTCAAGTAGCAGCCCAGGTGGCTCATGATATTCGCAGTCCTTTGATGAGTATGAATATGGCGCTAGCTCAGATCGAAACTGTTCAACTTGAGCCACTGGCGATTCTAAAAAGTGCTATCGCCCGCGTCGCTGGTATAGTTCAGAAGTTGTCGGCAAGTTCCGAGTCTGAAGAGTCGACGGGTGTGGAAAATCCTCGTTTAACATTGGTCGAACCACTGATAGCAAGTGTTATTAGTGAACAAAATGTCAGACGATCTTCTTCTGAAGTTTTAAGAATCAAAGGTCTTTCTCCACAAGCTAAGAATTGGTCTGTGGTGCAAGTGAACGAGTTTCAAACAGTTATTTCAAATCTTATCAATAATGCTTTTGAGGCTGGTGCGTCCCAAGTTGAAGTTCAGTTTGCGACGGAAGATAGGCGTTGGTCCTTATCTATTCATGACAATGGCAAAGGTATGACTGCCGATGTCTTAGCCCGCGTATTTGAGCGTGGCTATACTCACGGAAAATCCGGTGGCTCTGGATTGGGCTTATTTCATGCGAAAGAAGTCATTGAATGGAATGGTGGAAGTCTGGAAGTGAACTCGGTGGTGGGACAGGGGACAACGGTAAGGGTTTATTTGCCTAGGGAGAAATCCCCGCCATGGCTTCCCCAAAATATTGAAGTCGATGCAGATCAGCCCGTTGCCTTTATTGATGATGATAGTAATGTTTTAAAGGCCTGGAAGAATAAAGTGTTAGAGGCCGGCCTTCGCAGAGCTTCATTCTTTTCTTCTATTTCCGAACTACAGCGATCTTCAGAATTTCAACAAATCATTGAGACTGGCTTAGTTGTGATTGATCATAATTTAGGTGATGCCAAAAAAGGTCTGGAGTTCCTGGGTGAGATTGCTATTGGCAAAAGATCTTACCTTTGCACCTCAGATTTTGATGAAAAAAGAATCCAGGACAAAGTTCGTTCTTTAGGGATCAACATGATTCCGAAACCATGGATCACGCTCTTCGAAATTAGATTAAGGAATTCCTAATGCGCATTCTGATCGTTGATGATGAAACACTCGTTCGTAAAACTATGCAGGCCCAAATTCCCTCCACGCACACGGTGGCCTTGGCTGACTCGATGGAAGAAGCCTTGGATATTCTGGATAAGCAAATTGTTGATCTAGTTTTCACGGACTTGTCCTTGGATGAATCATCAGATCGCTTGGGTATTCAACTTATTCAAGAGATCGCTAAGAACTATCCTTCAACAGTCGTGGTGGCGATGACGGGACATGATGAAGCACAATTAGTTGAAGCCTGCATGAAGGCCGGAGCTGTTGATTATCTAGTCAAACCGTTCGACGCAAAGATGCTAGCGCAAGTGATTCGTAAGGCCCCGGTTTTACACCGCCTGCTTCGTAAAAATCAGACGTTGAAGCATCAAGCTGGTGCGAAGTTAGTAAAGCCCATCAATCTTTACACAAAATCTCCCGCATTTAAGACCGTTATCGACACGGCAAAAAAAATCCGTGGTTCAGGGCACTCGGTTTTGATTCGCGGGGAGAGTGGGTCTGGAAAAGAAGTTATGGCTCAATATCTGTGGAGCCTGGAGCACGATGACTCCCGTCCATTTATCGCCGTCAACTGCGGAGCAATCCCGTCTCATTTAGCAGAATCTGAACTTTTCGGTCACAAAAAAGGTGCTTTCACGGGCGCCACGGAATCTCGCGCCGGAAAATTCGAAAGCGCCGACGGCGGCGACTTGTTCTTGGATGAGTTGGCAACATTAAGCATGGACTTACAGGTAAAACTTTTGCGCGCGCTTAGCAGTGGCGACATCTATCCTGTGGGCCAGGACATTGGCAAAAAAGTAAACTGCCGTACCATCGCTGCCACAAATGAAAATCTGGAAGAACTTATCGCCGAAAAAAAATTCCGCGAAGACCTTTTCTTCAGAATCAAAAAATTTACCATCACATTACCACCTCTAAGAGAACGCAAAGAAGACATTCTGGATTTAGCTCAGCAATTCCTAAGCGAAAGCCACTATCAAGAAAAAACCTTCTCCCCGGAGGCCGAACAGCTTTTGTTAAACTACTCATGGCCAGGTAATATCCGCGAATTAAAGTCCGCAATCGAAGTAGCCTGCGTGTTATCAGACGACACGCAAATCACTCCAGCGGATATCACGCCACATTTAGTACAAAGTGCACCAGTCTATGAAGAAGTAATTAAAAATACTTCCGCCGAAGAAATAGACGAAAAGGCTTTAGAAGGCCGCTACAGCCACGTAGTCAACGAATTCGAAATGAAGCTTATCAACTTCGCCCTTAATAAAAAAGGTAGCGAAAGTGCAGCCGCCCGATACCTAGGTATTCCAAGAAGCACGCTAGGCGACCTCAGACGCAGACTGCAAAATTTGAAAAAATAAGCGGATTGTTGCCACATTGAATGGCACTGAATCAACAGGAAGCTACACAGTAGCAACTGTTCTGCGATCGGAACTAGCAACATGGCTCAAGTTTTTACTGGTGCAGAGCCAACAACGCTTATTTCACATATTACTAAATTCAAAAAGAAATCTCCCTGATCCCGTCCCCCAAAAAGCGAGCATCAAGCCAAAGGCGAGATGCAAGCCAACACCCGAACGAAGCAAAGGTAGGGGGCGAGGTTATGCCCGCGGTAAAACGAGCCAGTGGCTCGTTTTATTGCGGAGCAAGTGCGCGCCTGCGACTGCGAAGGCAGTCCCAGCAAGCACACTTTTTCAGCTGCCTCAATGGCAGCTGAAAAACGTCCCGACAATGCCAGCAACAGCCGCTCACCAGAACAAAGAACGTCGGCATTCACAGTCATTACTTACCGCTTTTGCGAAACAAGGAAGAAGTAGAAGCAAGAAACAAAGAGCGAAAATGGAAAATCGAAAATGGAGGACCACTTTCGCTTCGCAAAAGTGGTAGGGAGTGCGGAGAAAGGAATTGTTCAATGAATTCAAGGTCCTTTTCCGCAACTGACTACAAGTAACTACAAATTAGGTTTGGTACTCTTTCGGCAGCTCTTTCCATACACGGGTAATCGAAGTTGCATTATTCTGTTGAACAGCTTCCAGCATATCGTATGCCTCTTTGACATCCATGAGAGCATTGCCTGAGCCCGCCATTTGTGCAATTGCCGCAATTTTTTTTCTGACTACCGTAACAATATCCCTCGTCTGTCTAAACTTAAGGTCGTCTGAAGTATCCCACTTATCAGTGATGACGTCCTTTATGTTAGATTCGATGACCAGTCCTACATGATTCCATAGCTCTAGGAGTAGGGTGCCTATAGGAAGTATGATAACTGAAACCAGCAGTGCAAACAGGAGTGGCTCAACAACGAATGTCCAGTCCTTGCTCGATCCTGTTCCTGTTGTCACGGCGATGATATTTGCAATTCTATTGTCCGTCTCTACGCTTCCGGTTGTAGCGTACAAGACCACCCGCCAGTTCCACATGATAAATCCAACGGTGAATGATCCAATGAATGGATGGTTCATTCTTTCTTTTGCAAGCTCCAAGATTTTTTCCACGACACTCCTCCATGATATTTTGTTTATTATCAGCGAAGGAGATGACGTCAGCTATCTTTAACACAATGTGTATGAAGTCCATCCAACACACTTGTTGATCCTTTAATATCTATGCCTGCTTTTCTCATATAGATCATCATCGTATCCATATCCCGCCATCCTCCCATTGACATAACTTTGCTTGGCGCAACACCCTTGTTAAGTAAGAGTGTTGCCCAACTCGCTCTTAGGTCATGAAATCGCATCATCGGAAGACCTACAGACATCAAAAATGCCCTCAGGTATCGGGCTTGATCTCCTTTGTCCCACTTGCTGAGTCTCGGAAGTACGAAGGATGTGTCCGGCTCATACTTCTTTAAGTCGTTGAGCACGGGTATTAGGGGGAGCGGGATTTCAACAATCCTGTCATGTCCTGACTTGGTCGATTTATAACCGACCTTGCTTGACCATGAGCAGTTCACAAGAATCTGTCGTCTATGCAAGTCAACGTTTTGCCATGGAAGTGCATAGAGCTCACCGTTTCGCATTCCCGTATATAGCGCCAAGGCATAATGTGGATACCATTCCCATTGATGCTCTTGAGCTTTTGTTAAAAGCAGACGTATTTCTTCTTCATTCAGCACGGAGCTGATCTTGTCGCTTAACTTGAACTTGAGAAGGGGGGTGGGGTTGCGAATCAAAAGGTCGGTTTCCACAGCATGTCTGAAGGCGGACCTGATGCACTTTACGAAATACTTTCTGTGAGACTCAGCTTTATCCATAAAGTGGTCGTTCAGTATTTGGTGAATGTCGTAAGTGGTGATGCTGTCTATGTTCTTGGTTTCCCAAGCTTGTAACGTGTATCGTTCAAGCATCTTCTGAATCCCGTAAGTTGTATTTTCAGACATTTCAGATTGTTTGATGTGTACAAGATAGGATCGCAAGAAACTCCCCCAAGTGATGCCCTCTTGCCTTCGGATCAAATCGTTCACTAAAATTACCAGCTCCGCTTCTACTTTCTTCGCCTTAGACGCGGTCTCAATGTTCGTACGTTGTCGTCTGATTGGCATGCCTGTCTTGGGATGTCTTTTCGAGTATGAAACGATATACTTTTTGTTTTCTTTGTTAAGTTTAATTGTCATGATTGCCTCTTAAGATTTGATAAGGGCTTCTACGTCTTCTTTTCGAAATCTATTTCTGCTTCCAAGTTTGCTGGCGTGTAGAATTCCACGACAAACCAGAATCCTAACAGCGCCTTCGCTAATGCTTAAGTACTCAGCGGCAGCCTTGGTTGTTAACCACTCTTTAGTTTTCAAAGAACGTGCGGACCCATTTACGTGTGCAGCGGAGAGTTTGCAAGTGCTGCTTGCATTTGGCTTTTTGATGTTTTTCATACCCTACCCCTGAGAAATCGTAATGATGCGACCAGATAATGTATCCCGCGAATTATTGGTCGCCACTGTTGTTATGTTGTCGTTCATTAAGAATTGCCCGATAACGATACGACAGTTTGTACTTTGCATGTTCTGAAGAAATTTTTTCCAATATCCCGTGTTTGTAGAGTTGACGAATTCCTCGGTAAATTGCACCGTCTTTGCATTTTACATTAACGACACCATTGCCTTCTTTGATCATCGATAGGATTTTGCTTCCAGCTTTCTTGGGGCAGTGTTGAAGGAGCTCGCTCACTGCTTCAATCGTGCTCATCGTGATAGGCTTAAAAGACTTTGGTTGAAGACCACGTAGTCTGTCGTAAAATTTACTTTCAATACTCAACAATTGATCTAGTGTAGTGGCGAGATTGTTCTTGGGGATCTTATTAAGAAAGCGATTCTTAAAGCGAAACTCGTCTCGTACAACATCGTTTGCTTTCTTGTATATGACAAACTCAGTACCCTTGTATGGCTCAACCTTTAGGCCTCTTACTGCCCCGGTTGCAGTGATGCCGCCTTCATTAGCTTCAGGAAATAGCTTTAGGAGAAGTGCAAACTTTGAATTCTTCAGTTCATCTACACCATGTTCATGGTAAGTATCTCTTGCGATTTCGAAGTGCCTTACGACCACAGATACCGTAAGCCCGGTAATACCCAAGGACTCTTCAGCACATTTGATGAGGACATCTCCCCATGGACTAAAGAGGCTGACTAGGTATTCAAGTTGCGTCTTTAGGCCTTCAGGATGATTAACAAGGTTTCTATCAAAAAAAAGGTTGTCGTTGCCATCTAGCGCCCCGGTCTCACTTCCAAGAGAAAGGGGTTCCCAAAGACGTCTAAGGTATTTGATCCCATTACCGTTAATTACGGCTCCGACTCTGTGGAAGACTCCATGTACATACTGATTTATAAAGTGCCCTTCACGTCGCTTCAGTTTGCGAGATTTGATTTGTTCGTTTACATGGAGCTCCATCCACTGATTCATTTTGTCTACCTGATGCAACTTGTAAACACCGTTTAGCCAGAACCCTATGTCAAACTTGTCTATAACAGGATTTGTTGCACAAAAAGTTTCAATATTTGGCTCTACTATACTTGTATGCCTTTGAGGCATGCTCTTCCCTTTATCCATTTCTGATCCTTCTGAACTTAGATTGTAAGGCCACATGCAACTCAAGTTATTCCTGTAAGTCCTGTGGCTCCTGGGTGTCTAATAGATCAGCGATAATGAAAAGACAACACTCCTGTTGATCCAGTTGTACTTTTGGCTCCTGTCATGGTAGTTTTTTCAAATGGCTTCTAAAGGCAAAATAGACTTTAAAGAAATGTTTGAATCCCTGAAAGAATATCGTTTTGGCAGCCTGGATGCAGGTGTGGCCCTTTGGCTTTTGTGGCGACGTTCACAGAAGCGACCAGTGGTTGCCCGTGTTGCAGCGGAGATTATCCCTGGGGTCACGGTACCGATGATCGAAAATTACTTTTCAAAGAAGTATGGAATTGGCGCAATCCCTGTCGGGGAGATGAGCTTGAAAAAAATCTGTGCTTTTTACGATGTTGAGCTAACGGAAGATGAGGCGTCAGACCTGATCTTGAATTGCGAAAAGCAGTACGGTGCCTCGGTTGATAAAGGAATGGGTATAAAGGCAAAAGTTAAAAGGTAAAGGAGCTGTGCTTTATTCTTTAGCTATGAAGCAAACACCCACTCCCACGTTAGACAAGATACTACAAGGCAAACAGAAGATTGAGGCTTGGACCGTGGACGATGTCGCTAAGTCTTTTAAAGAAATTCAATCGTCGATACAAAAGATGGAGATTGCTCTTGCAAAAAGCGATCGACGTTCATATCCGTATGCGAACACTGACATTCAGTTGATGAGAAGTATCTCAAAACAACTGCACGCTGTTTCACTTCAGCTAAATCAAGTTTTGAAAATCTAAGCCAGACTTTTTAGGTCCATCAGTTCGATGGAATTTCCAATCACCTGAAATTTTCCCGTCAAAGTCATCTGTGAACCAGCTTCATGGGCTTTAAGGGCCTTCATGTAAAGATCAATGGGTAGTTCCATCTCAATCTTTTTGTTGCGGAAGTTCCGCTCTCCGCCTTCGATGCGGGCTGTAACTTTTCTTGAAAAGGAAATCTGTTTCGGGTTTTCAGAATTCAATTTTGTAATTGATACGGACAGTACGTAAACTTCTTCGCGTGGTTTACTTAGGATGTCATGAATGCGCTCCAAGTTCTCAATATCTTTATTTTCAACTTTGAATGAAACTTGGTTGATCTTCATTTTTGCAGCATAGCCGCTGTTGATGTTGAACATGAAGTATCGCTCTGGTGTATCCACTGCTTTGAATACGTTAGAAAGGCACTCTGCAATATTCGCATTGAATCCTTCGGCTGAGGCTATAGTAAGCTCCTCGAGACTTTCCAGCTTCTCGGTTGCAGCGCTCGTCATCCACTGCATTCCCTTTGCGATCCTTACGATACCTCTGGAAGAAAGGGAAAGATCTGTATGAACATTGTCGAAGCTTGTTTGGAACGGTTCGAGCGGTGATTTTACAACGTAGATGAAGCTTCCTTTTTGATGTCCTACCTGGAACTCTTGGGACAGCTCAATAGCTTTAAGTGAAGGCTTGTATCTGAATGTTGCTTGTTTGATTTCGTTATCAATAGAATGCGCTAGGGCGGCACGAGTTGATTTTGCCAGGTTCTCTGACTCCAGCAACGAAATTACATTAAAGTCCTTGTCGCCAAACTTGAATTTCATCGACGTTTGATAAGCAACTAGGGAGTTTGATAGGTAAGTCTTAAACTCATCAACGATTCCCAATGCGCTGGTGCCATCCACAGCCCCAATCCCTTCAATAAGATTTAAGGTTACAGGCATAAAGTTGTCGGACTTATCGTCGGGAATAAGATAACGAAGCTTTTTTCCTTCTTTATCGGCAGGGCTTGCGACGACAAAAACGCCATCGTCCTTTTGAACAAAAGCCCATCCCTTGCCTTCTAGAAATTCCTTAAGAGATGTGAAGCTGTAGTTAAGATCGTACTTGTTTTCAATACGTCTCATACGACATCATCCTCCTCTAAAAGAGCAGCCATGGGGCCAGCAAGAGTATGAACCGCATTCGCATCGAAAAGGTTAGTTTGAGGAATTCTGATTACAACGCTTCCAGCAGCTGTCGGTGCTGGAAGATTGTCTGCGCTGATGTAATAGGCACCATGCTGCATTCGTAAATCGGTATGTGAGCTGCTAACCCAATTAGTAGTTGTGCGTGGCATTATGTAGACTACTAAAAACTTTGGCTGAGCGCATTTGCGTTTAAGCCTGCGCAAGTCATCCATATCAATTTTGTAGTGTACATGGTTAGCAATGACTTTTGCGTTTTTAGTAGCCTTCAGCTGAAGAGCTAACAGAATACCGCCGTCATGACGTTTGCCGTTGTATTCAGTTACGCAGTTAATCCACATGTCTATCCCATGATCGTTTCTTGCCGTAGCAACACCATAACCAGCATGGCTTATGACCGCGTGGCAATACGCTACTGATAAGTTTTCCTGAATCTGTGTTTCTGTCATCGCCATAGAGAATACGTCCTTCTAGCAGTACGATTCGGACGGAAACAAGAAAAAGTTTAACCTTCGTTCAACAACAAATATTTTTAACAATTATAAACATCGTCAAATTGAGACGCCAACATATTAATACAGGGAACCCTTTACAAAATGGCGTACGGCCTCCGCCAGGTCTCTTTGTTCCCTAAACTCATCCAAAACACCCAGGGTTTTCAGCCGAGGATGTAGAAATCTATAAACTATCTCTATGCGTTTTTGGTTTCTATAACTACGTCCTCTGATTGCCTCAGCCTCAAGATACCAGAGCCCAAATAGCATCAATCTTTTTTCCAGTCCATCAGGGCAAGTTGAATCAATTTTTGAAGCAACTTTACAGAGGAACTCTTCAGTCCGTAAGGTGCGTGTATTGAGTGCCTCTTGCTTCGGCTTTGCCTCCGTGTAAACACCCACTGACTCGAGTACGGCAGACCAAAACTCCTCTTTCTGTTCAAACACTTCCAGGACGATTGATCCCCGGGAAGTCTTTTGGAATTCCTTCCAGGCTGTGAGTAACTTCTCTTTTGAGTCACGTCGATCAAGATCAGTCAAAAGTTGCGAGCGGAAGTACTGTAGTCCCGACATAAAGAATCTTTTGGTTGAAGGGTCCAACTCTTGTCGAGTTACGTGCTCAAGTAGAATGTCAAATCGACTTGCTGGATGCATACCGATCAATCCAAAGAAACGATTCATTCGCAACCGCGATCAGAGTAGTGGGTGTCCACTCCCCATCGGCTCTCAGAGACTCAACTGCCAGTTCTGTGATCGCTCCCATGAATATCCCCTTTGCCATAGGGATATCATATGTAAATTATATGTAAATACAAATTACTTAAAGCGATGTTAATTCATGTTCTGCGACAGAATCCGGGAAGCTTCTTTGTCAGCAATGATCTTAACTGCGATAGCACGCAGCTTCGTATAGCCAGTAAGGTCCCCAGTTTCTAAACAGTAAAACATGTGAATTAAAATTTCTTCGAGTTGCATGCTTGCCTCCGAGAGAGCTCGCGCTGCAATCGCTGGAACGGCGTGAAAACCAACCAAGTAGTATTGCTGGCTGAAATACGGACGTTTATTGGTCGTCTCACTCCTCCGGGGAGGAGTGAGGAATCTTTTAAGTCGTATTAAATGAAGGTGTATCAGAATGATTTATTAGTAGTCGTACTGTTCGGCAGCTTTGATTTTGCTGAGATCGCACTTTGTACCGCACTTTGCCTTGCTGTATCCGATGATCTGGCAACGTCTGAAGAATTCTAGTACAAATTTACCCTTTTCAAGTCCTTGAATCTTACAGAGAGCATTTACATTTACGTAGTAACCCTCAACCTCCCAAGATCCAATCAGCTGAATGAAGGTTGCTCCAGAACCGCTATCGGCTTTAGTGATGTACTTAGGTTTTGGTGTGTCTTTGATAAGTTCTTCCACCGTGGGAATGTCTTTGTCATGTTTCCCTCCGCAGCGGAAGTTGTTGTAGTACTGCAAAACAGATGTGGTAATTTTGCCGTCCTCTTCCTTAAACATGTGCGCAACCGATGAACACTTGTTATTGATGTCAGCTTTGACCATCCGACAACTTTTTGTAAAACCTGGGCAACTACCTTTTGGGTCAGTGACTTTAATGTCCGCCAACCTAAAGGCCATTTCTTTGCCGCACTCTTCAGTTGTCATGCCGACGCATTTAAGATCTCCAAAGGCTGGTTCACTACCTCCCCCAAGGAAGCCCGCAAGCGAAGTTGAAGCAGAAAGTAGAATGAAAGCTGCTAATATATTTTTCACGTTTAATTCCTAATGTTTTTCGTTTGTGCTGACTTTAATTTTGCATAGATCAATTTTATTTTCGTACTCAGTTTGTCTTTTCAGTAGAACCTGTTTGTAGTGCTTGAAGCGAGCCAGTCTGTCCCTTAGGTATTCAGTACGTAACCCAATCAAGTTGTGTCCTCTGTCGATACCGAACTCGTACTCCTCATCTGGAATTACGTACGATCTGTCTTCGCTCATAGGGATAAGATCGCCTGTCGTTTTGCCGTGAGCTAAATAACAACCTCGTAAAACTCCATACAGTCCTTCGTTATCTAGATACCTATGACCACCGTAAACTTTTGCTTCAAGTTCATACGAAGTAGTTTCTGCCGACCTAAGTTCTTCCGATAAATATACTTTTGTTTGAGCAACCATGTCATCGTCTTTCAATCCTACCTCGACTCCGTTGCTAGCTTTAGTTCGATACTGAATATCCTCGTCTAGAAGTTTGGCCTTGTGAGGGGAGGTAGCACACGCAACCATAAGACTTGAAATCAGTGCTAGAATTCCAAAGAACTTCATAAACGTACTCCTTTGAAAAGTTGAAAGATCTTTATCGTAATTACTTAGGCTTTAGTTTTTTAACTTCAATGCTGTAGATACCACTTAGCTCTGAAGCATCTGCGAATGTAAAGAAATCCTGCAACGCTGGAACGACAGGCTGACTAAACTTTCCTGTTAAGAGCCACGTGAAATCTACATTAAGAAATCTCGCCAATCTGTACACGGCTTGGAGATCCATTGGCGCGGCACCGTTTATCCATTGACCGAAAGTGGATGGACTGATCTCCGCACCTTTTGCAACAGCCTTCGCAGTTAATTTCTTTTCTTTTAAGACTGTCTTTAGGTTCATGGAAAAGACAGTTCCACTTGTGTTTCTTTTCATCTTCGTCATCCCTAAACTAATCGGTATCTATCCTTCAGTCTTCAGTGGATTCTGTAAGTACGGATTTTTAGCGTCGATCGAAACGCAGTTACGTTTCGACTTTGCTTCTTTTTAGGATTGCTTGCACAGATGACCTACTAACTACGCCAAGTTCTTTTGCGATTACACGGATCGACATACCTTGTTTTGCTAGCTCAAGAACTTTGGAAGTCAGTTCGGGGGTACATTTGACGGGTCTACCTAGTTTGGTTCCCTTAGCCTTTGCCACGGCAAGAGCATTCTTCGTTCTCGATGCGATCAGAGCCTGTTCGTATTGCCCGAGAGCAGCAAACAAAGTTAACGTAAATTCAGACTGCGGGTCTTTCCCGAAGAGATTGAGATTCTCCCTGAGGATTACGACTCCTTTGCCATACCTTCTTAAGTCATCAACGACTTTAATCAAGTGGCTTACGCTTCGCCCGAGTCGGTCGATGGAGTATACAAGCAATACGTCTGCTTCTGACTTTTTCAGTTTGTCTAAAGCCTTGTTCAGCTCTGGCCTGTCCGCCTTGGTGCCGGAAGCATAATCAACAAGCTCG
The DNA here is from genome assembly GCF_006874645.1 of Bdellovibrio sp. ZAP7. Taxonomy (NCBI): domain Bacteria; kingdom Pseudomonadati; phylum Bdellovibrionota; class Bdellovibrionia; order Bdellovibrionales; family Pseudobdellovibrionaceae; genus Bdellovibrio; species Bdellovibrio sp. ZAP7. Next base: position 241,780 of record NZ_CP030082.1, read on the forward strand.
TCCACCACCTCAAACCCCAAATGCTCAGCATGTTTGAGTAGAGGGGTAATTTGGTTCTGAGGGTTCAGATCCAGAACTGATACACGCGCATAGATAATTGCTCTCTTCGTATCCATAAAAAAATCATATCACACGTTGCATTATTAAATAATATTTTATAATATTGTGTAATATATTGAGACGGAAAGGTTAGGTATCTATGTCTTTCAACTACGTAAAACCTCGCAAGCGGCACTTCAGTGGAGCAAAAAAGAATGTATCAGTTGGGCTTCCGTCTGAAATGATTGAATTTTACAAAGCATTGGCAGAGCAGAGTGGTTTAACTTTCACCGACGTGATCACTGATATTTTAGATCAGGTCGGCGAGCAGATGCGAACTCAGGACAAGAGCAAAAGAGCTAGGTAGTTGTAGTCAACGATCACAATGACTACGGCTTTGACTACACACATGTATTTCTCAGGGAAACTTCAGGAAGCGCCTTGAAACAACAGTAGAAGTTCGACGTAGAAGCCTCATCTGGTTTAATTGATTGAAATTGTTTGTTATTTTTAAAATGCTACGTCCGTATGAACGTTCCTTGGGAAAATGGTAGGGGGCGAGGGACTTGAACCCCCGATCCCAGTGTTATGAGCACCGTGCTTTAACCAACTAAGCTAGCCCCCCACTTAAAGAAATTTGAAACTATCAAACTCCGGGGGGATTGGCAAAAGCGCGGTGCATTAGTGTCTAATGGGTGGGGCGATCCTCCTGATTGCTTGCTTCCGAGTGGAGCGGATGGGTTTCTACCTGTCCATGGGCACCGACAGTGCCGAGGATTATTTCGGGAGTGGTCATACCCACGTGGCTAAAGTGAGTTTTACGAAATTCGGCAGCCAAATGAATGGATTCACGAAGTCCGATTTCGTCACGAAAAACACAAACTCCGACACCTTGACCATCAGGGGTGGTAATCCAGTTATAGGAAACGAATCCCTCCATTTGTTCCAGAAGAGGAATGAACATTTCTTGCAGCTTTCCATTGATCTCTGGAATATGTACGGGGCTGAAACGATAAGTGCGTACTGAAGCAAACACTAGCCACCTCCAATCTTTAATTCCATTGTAAGCGGAAGCCATTGTGTAGATTCACGGCCAATGCTTGCTTAAAAACACATTCTGAAAACTACAAAACGCAAAAAAGTTGGGGAGCTAGTGTAAGGTGGGTCGTTGTTGTCGGATCGGTGGCTGCCAGCGCTACAGAATCCATCAATGAAGTCACAATCCAAGTCATAAGATATTTCATATCCAACCTCGACCGAGTCATAAATGCCGTTGACCTGAGCGGTCCAGTTTATAAACTAGAGGAATGAAAAAACATCTAATGACGGCTTTATTTGCTGTGGTTTCTGGTTTCTTGCTTCAAGCATGTTCGCCTGCGGGCTCTTTGATTTCTCATCAAAGAGATGCGGACTTCTATAGCCAATTCGTAAATTCATCAGCTGATTGGCCACAAGCTGAAAACAAGATTGATGAACTTAAGGTGATGCAAACGGGTTCCGAGTATCCGATGCGCTATGTGTTCTTTGATAACGGGAAATTCTATTATCAGGTTGATAGATTGGGAACAGGCGAAGGCGTTTGGTCCATTCAAAAAGGCGCTTTGATTGCAACAGCTCAGCGTACAATTTTTGCGATGGAACTTGCGATTTCAGCAGCAAGCGACAAAGGTAACGAGACATTGGTGCGATTTTATGACCGTCACGGTTTAAATTCGATTAACATCAAGTTACGTGATCCACAGGTGATCAAGGCTCAAGGTAAAGTGCCGACCGAGCTCAGAAAATTCACTCGTTCAGAAAAGAACATTTAAAAAAAAAGGGAGCTTTAAGCTCCCTTTTTTAATTCCCAAATTGAAATTTAGAAAACTATTTACAGCTATAGCTGACACTTTTTTGCAGATCGTATCCGCTTAAGAAACCTTTGCGAACAGAGTGATCCAGGATCAGCAAGCTTGCGTTTGGCCAAAATGTAGAAGTGACTTTGCTATCACCAGTTACGGTGCTGTATTTGGCGTGAAGGCCAACGATTTGAACTGTTTTAGTTGTTGCAGAGTTGATCACAACAGAGTCTTCAACAGTTTGGTAAAGATACTGGTTGTCAGAAACTTTGGCGACCACGAAGCAAACTGGTTTTGCGTCAGGTTGTTCAGGAGTGCATTCATAAGCGCTGATGGCTTCAGAATTATTTGGAAGAGTTGTTGAAGCCACATCTGTGCAAGTTGCAGCGTTTGCAGTCGCGATCACCAGAACCAAAAGAACAAAGAAAATACTTACGGGTTTCATAAATCCTACTTAAGAGTTTCGCACTCTGTTTTAACGATATCGTACCAATTGTCTGAATTTTTCTTGAACACGGTGATGCATTTGAAAGTGGGAGCCACACCTTTAACTTTGTAATTACCACGAGCCATCGTGATGATCGCTAGATCGTAACCAGCAACTTGTGTGAATTTTTGCTCCATGGAAAGGACGCTTTCATCAATACCAAGTGTTTCAAGAACACTTTCAGTCGTCATGAATGAGATCTCTTTCATAGCTCCTGCAGAAGCGAAAGATGAGCTTAGGATAAGCGCGCCTGCGATGAAAAATGCCTTCATTAATACCTCCCGAAATGTGTGAGGGGTATTTACTGAATTTGCGGTCATTTGGGGAGCCTAGAGTGGCGAACCTGTCAATTTTACGCAGGAATTAGAGATCTGTTACGCACACAAAACGATCATATGGAGGGTGCTCCGCCGGAACACTCGTCACTGGATCCACCAAAATCAGGTTAAAATGGCGCCCCTCTTGGGATAGGAAGGCCTTATATTCGTTAAAAGGAGAATCCACAGCGAATTTACCCTTACTGGTAGAGGAAATCTCCCTCCAGCCATAATCCATGGAATCGCTATATCCTGAGCTGGTTGTCAGGCGACTGCGAGAGGCTGATTTATCATGAAGTTCCACGGAATACCGGAAAAAGAAGCCTTGCTCATATGCACGCCCATGGCAGCGAAAGCTCATCTCTGTCGCTAAAGATGGAAGGGCTGATAAAGAAACGACCGCTGCAAGCAAAGTTGAAATGTACTTCATTTCTTAAGCTTGGAGCGGTCTTAATATCTAGGCAAGAGATTTCATATCGATCACGAAGCGATATTTAACGTCGCTTTTGATCATGCGTTCATAGGCGACGTTGATTTGCTGAATCGGAATCATCTCAATGTCGGAAACGATGTCGTGCTTGGCGCAGAAGTCCAACATCTCTTGAGTTTCCTGAATTCCACCAATCAAAGAACCGCCCAATTTTCTGCGCCCCATGATCAATGCCCCAGCTGCCAATGTCGGGGGAGTCTCTGGTAAGCCCACCAGCACCATATTGCCGTCACGACGAAGTAAGCTTAAGTAAAGATTGTAATCGTGAGGAGCCGACACCGTATCCAAGATGAAATCAAAAGTTCCCATATGAGCACGCATTTGCGCCATGTCTTTAGAGATAATGACTTCGTGTGCACCTAGGCGTTTTGCATCTTCGACTTTCGAAGATGAAGTGGTGAACACCGTAACATTTGCGCCCATAGCATTTGCGAATTTTACACCCATATGACCCAAACCACCTAAACCCACGATACCAACTTTTTGGCCTTTTGATATTTTCCAGTGACGAAGGGGTGAATAAGTAGTTATGCCTGCGCACAATAACGGAGCTGTTGCTGCCAAGCTTAAATTTTTGGGAATACTTAAACAAAATTCTTCGCGAGTAACAATGGAATTGGAATAACCACCGAAAGTGGGCGATCCATCTTTCTCTTTGCTGTTGTAAGTTCCAACAAAACCTCGTTCACAGAATTGTTCAAGACCTTCCTTGCACGAAGCGCAGTCTAAACATGAATCCACCATGCATCCAACGCCCGCTAAATCACCGACTTTGAATTTTTTGACTTTTGCACCGACGGCAATAACGTTGCCGACAATTTCGTGACCGGGAACCATGGGGAAACTTCCGCGCCCCCACTCGTCGCGTACCTGGTGAACATCAGAGTGGCAAACGCCGCAATAATGAATTTCAATGTGAACATCATTATCGCGAAGTTCGCGGCGCTCAAAACTGAACGGAGCCAGAGGTGCTTTTGCAGACGGCGCTGCATACGCTTTTGCTTTAATCATGAAGATTCTCCTGATTGTGAGTTAAAGAAAATGATAGCGAAGTCGTGGAAAATGAACAGTGAAATTCCTGAAAGCCTGTGGCATACTACGGAGTATGAAAATTCAGGTGAGTCACATTCTCGTTCAACATTCTTATGAAGCCGAAGATATTTTGCGCGCATTGAAAGATGGCAAAGACTTTGCCGAACTTGCACGCAAGTTTTCGAAATGCTCTTCTGCGGCAGAGGGTGGCAATTTAGGAGTGTTCTCAGAAGGAAGACTGGACCCGGATTTCGAAGAAACTGCGTTTTCTTTGAAAGTGGGCCAAACCACGACTAAACCAATTCGTACGCGATTTGGGTATCACATAATTCGCCGAACGGCATAGTTCTTACTCTAGTCACAAGCATCATTCATTTTTTTTCGTTCACATTGCAGACAGTTTTCGACAAATGACTGGTAAGCACTTTTACGAGTAATAAAAAATTAAATTTTAAATGTGAGCGGTCCGATGGGGAAATGCAACCACGGAGGATTTTGCAATGTATGTACCTCGCTCACTATATTCCCTCGGGATTTTCGCTCTGGCTCTGGCGTTGAATGCCTGTGGGCCAGGTAACAGCAATCTTGCATCAGTTGATGAAACTGGTGACGAAACAGCATCGATTGTCGACCCTGGCACTAGCAGCCCTGATAGTTCAGAATCGACAAACGCAGGATCGGGCAGTTCCACAGTTCAGCCCGCAACTTCGCAAAAGCTTTTATTGAACCAAGCGATGAGTGTTCGTTACGAAAGTAACAGCATTCTGGAAAATAAAGCTGAACTACCTGCCGGCACGCAGATCGAAGTTCCGCAAGACTATCAGATGAAGAATCTGGATTATCGTGATTCCAACGGCAAGATCGTAAGATCCAGCACGGGATTCATTTATCCGATTAGAATCGTATCTGTGCCGACGGCTTCAGCTTCGCAGTTTCCACAAAGTAAAATCGATACTTTGAATAAAACATCGGGTGGACTTTTCATCTTTGCTTCGATCGTGGGAAATCTTCAGGGTGTAGAAGGCAATTTCGCAGTCATCACGCCGGCAGCGGCGGGTGCTGGGTTCCTGACAAATTATACAAGTTCGGGAAAGCCAAAGTTTAGCTATACGACGTCTTCGACAAAGCGTTTTCCGAAAATTAACAAAGGTGTTGACCCGGCTTCCCTAAATGCTGCTGATCGTGCGAAATGGACAGCGATTTATAATGAACTAAGAAAAGCCGTGAGTCGCACGACTGAAACTCCAAAATCCTATTTGATGATTGATTCCACGACCGCGAAACGAGCATCTTTGGATTATGAAAGCACTGGCAAGATCGCCTTAAATGGTGCCTGGTCCATCGCGGTTCAACAAACAGCGGTTCGCCATGGGTTTTCAAATGTGCCCTGTGCCGAATTTCAGTCGGAACTTGTGCGAGAGGCCTATCAACGTGCGGGATATCGCGTGAGTGATGACTTCAATACGACCAAAGGAAATAAGTTGATCTGGTCCAGTACGGCAGCGGTTGTTAATTTTTCGATGGCTCTTTATAAAGCCGGTTGGATTGCTTGGGATGGAACAAAGTATAAGCCCATGACGGGGGCGATCTTAATGAATGGATCAGGTATTTCTCCGGGGCACACTTATATTTCTGGCAGTGATGACGGAATGATCATCGTTGATAATGGTGCACCCCAAGGCCGCGATTTAAGAAAAACATCCCAGTCGATCATCGAAATGATGTTTCAAACGGGTGTGTTCTTCTTGCCTCCAGGAATCAATCCGCCAACTTGGTAGTTTTTGGCGAATACAGCGTCAGAATATTTCCTAAAAGGCAAAGTGCGACTCCCGTGACGATATAGGGAGTCCACTTAAAGTCCTCATACATACTTGAAAGAGTCAGCGCGATGACCGGAGAAATGACTCCTGAATAGGCGGCTCTTTCAGCCCCAATTCTTCCTGCTAAAGACAAGTAAGCTCCAAAAGCAAAGACTGATCCGAATAATGAGAGATAAAGCAAAGAGCTCAGATATTTCGTGGTTAAAGGAATCGCAAAGCTATGTTGCAACACCACGCCGACTAGTAACGTAAAGGCGCTTCCATACAGCATACCCCAAGTGTTTGAAACCACGACCGGAACTGATTTCCGATAGGATTTCTGCGACAACATATTGCCCGCCGAAGCCGATAGGGTTGCGATCAGTCCAATGACCAAGCCCATGATGGTGCGCTCGTTGGCATGTAAACCTAAAATCTCATTGATAAAGATTAAAATGATTCCCGCTCCACCAAGCAGGGATCCCGCAATCACTTTAGGAGTAATGGGTTTTTTAAAGAATAATCTCATGCCGATCATGTTGTATGGGACGATGACTGTAAAACAGATCGCAGCGATTCCTGAACTCACCATGGTTTCGGACCAATAAACCAGCATATAGTTCACTGAGAACATAAAAATACCCATAGTCATGAACGTCAAATGATCCGATTTACTGTAAGTCAGTTTCTTCTTAGTTAGCAGGCAGTAACTGAGTAGCAGAAATGCGCCTAAGGTGAAGCGCCAGAAAACGGAAGCAATAGGGGAAGCCGAATCCACCTGAAAAGTGATAACCAGCCAAGTAGAACCCCAGATAAGAGTGCATATTGCATATAGAAGGAAATTCATGGAATCACAGTCGGTGAGGTCTCAGCTTAAGTCAAGAAATGGGACTTCCGGCCCCACCTTGTTGCGTATTCTTGCAACCATTAGTATTCTTCATATATTGGCAAAGGACGGTGGGTAGTGAGTAAATTTGTTTTTGCATTCGTCACATTAATGGCTTTGATCGCGTCAGCGGCTCCATTGAAAATGAAGACTGCTCCCTATAAAAAAGGCCCGGATTTTTATCGTGGCGTTGTGTATTTCCACTATGACATCAAAGGTAAAAAAGAGCGCGAATCTTTGCACATCCAACAAGACATCATCCGAGTGAATGCCGAACCGGTGCAGAAAAAGAATTGGAAAAAAGGCGAGCCTGCGATGAAGGTTCTGTTGAAGCTTGAAAAATCCACGACAGCGAAGTGCACAGCTGGAAGTTATTCTTTAAGGGTGGCAAAGGGTGAGCAAAAAAGTCAGGTTGAAAAAGGCTGCGTGGGAACTCCACGATTCAAACAGCTACAGCAATCTTTTGCGATATTAAAAGGACTGGTTCCTAAGCAGTACGATAAAAACTTAAATCCGATTTAGTTAAATAGCTGAAAAAGAAAAAGCCCTGGTCTCCCAGGGCTTTTTTATGACCGGGACTAGTCTTCGTCCTCGTCGTCATAATCCTCATCATCGTCTTCGTCATCATCGTCGTCGTCTTCATCATCTTCGTCCTCATCTTCATCGTCGACATCGTCGCTCGATTCGATGCGAACCAACCAACCCTCTTCGTAAGGGTCTTCCATGATAAGAGACGGATCGTCGATCACTGACGTGTTCACTTCGATAACAGTTCCATCAACTGGAGAATAAATATCCAAAGGACCGTCGCTGGTTTCGATAGATCCGATCACAGTTTCAGTGTCCACTTCCTCTTGTTCAGCCGGAAGGTCCACAGTGCTGATAGATTCGAAATCCTCAAGTCCATCTTCGTTGATACCAATTGTGATCACGCCATCTTCTTGGCGGTACCACAAATAGCCCATATAATTTCTTACGTCATCTGATGCCATTTAATCTCCAGGAAAAAAACTATTAACAATCGTAGTACAAGTGGAACTCGTAAGGAACTGGTCTTTGCTGTACTGGACGAACTTCTTTGTCGATTTTGTACTGCACCCAAGTTTCAATCAAGTCGTCGCTGAAAACATCGCCTTTTTTCAAGAAGCTGCAATTTTTCATCAAATTAGCCAGGGATTCTTCTAAAGTTCCTGGAACTGATGGGATCAAAGCGGCTTCTTGTGGTGGCAATCCATAGATATCTTTATCCAGTGGGTCGCCTGGATTGATCTTATTAATGATACCATCTAAGCCAGCCATCAAAATAGCAGCCTCTGCCAAGTAAATGTTCGCAGTTGGATCTGGCGTACGGAACTCAATACGTTTTGCCTTAGGATTTGGACCAGAGTTTGGAATACGCATCGCCGCTGAACGGTTTTTAAAGCTGTAAGCCAATTTCGTTGGAGCCTCAAAGCCCGGAACCAAACGTTTATAAGAGTTTGTCGTAGGATTGATGATACCACACAAAGCTGGAGCATGTTTCAACACGCCACCGATGTAGTGCAGCGCCATTTCAGACAAACCTGCGTATTTGTTGCCTGCAAAAAGATTTTTACCGTCTTTCCACAGAGACATGTGGATGTGCATACCAGAACCGTTGTCGCCGAAGATTGGTTTTGGCATGAAAGTCGCTGTTTTTCCGTGGCGCATACAAACGTTTTTCACGATGTATTTGAACCACATCATTTTGTCGCCCATGTTCAAAGCTGTGTCGTATTGGAAATTGATTTCACATTGACCAGCGGAAGCTACTTCGTGGTGATGGCGTTCTACGCGCATGCCACAAAGTTCCATCTCTGCGCAAATTTCAGAGCGGATATCTTGCAGGGTATCTGTTGGAAGGGCCGGGAAATATCCTTCTTTAGAGCGGATTTTGTATCCAAGATTGCCGCCGCCTTCATCGCGACCTGTGTTCCATACAGCTTCATTACTGTCGACTGTATAGAATGCAGAGTTCGAAGTTTGTTCAAAGCGTACATCATCAAAGATAAAGAATTCAGCTTCAGGTCCGAAGTAAGCTGTGTCAGCAATGCCTGTTGACTGCATGTAGGCGATTGCTTTTTTAACGATCTGACGTGGGTCACGATCATATGGTTGAAGAGTCTCTGGCAAGCAAACATCGCAAATCAATGACAACGTCGGCATTTCCATAAACGGATCCATCATCGCTGTTTTAGCATCAGGTCTGATAATCATGTCAGACTCTTCGATGCCCTTCCAGCCACGAATCGAGCTTCCGTCAAAGCCAAATCCATTTTCAAAAGATTCTTCTTCAAGCTGGTGAAGAGGAATTGTTAAATGTTGCCAAGTTCCGATCATGTCACAGAACTTGAGATCTACCATCTTCGCGCCTTTTTCGTGGGCGAATTTTAAAGCTTCCTTCGCAGTCATTTTGCGTCTCCCTTGCAAAAATCAAAAATCAAAACAAAAAAATAGCCGTAGTGTTTGCTATGGCTAAAGTGCTTCCTCGTTTTTTTCACCCGTACGAATTCTTAGGGCGGATTCAACTGGTAATACAAAGATTTTCCCATCACCGATTTTGCCGGTATGAGCAGTTTTGCGAATTGCTTCGACAGCGCTGTCTACTAAAGCGGCGGGCAATACGACTTCCAGTTTTATCTTGGGAAGAAAATCAACGACGTATTCGGCACCTTTATATACTTCAGTGCGCCCTTTTTGGCGCCCAAACCCACGAACTTCGGAGACAGTGATACCTTCAATTCCAACTTCGGAGAGAGCATCGACCACGTCGTCGAGCTTGAAGGGTTTTATGATAGCCTCTATTTTTTTCATGGATCCTGTTGTTACCTAAAGATGTCTAATTTCGTTGAAACCAAGAATAACAAAGGGTTGGAAGAATGCAAAAAGGACTCAAGCAATTTTATAATTTTAATTTTCTAATAACGCGAAACGGTAAGCGTTTCTAGGTTGAGCACTCTAGTTGTTTTTGGTACACAGCCCGTCCGCGTGTAGTTTTACTAGGCGCGTTCGGGATCGGAAAATCACTATTGTTGTCAGACCGGGGGGATTATGACTGCAACACGTTTTTTCGTATATGGATCATTGACCGAGGGGATGGTTCATTACTCAAAAATTCAGAACTTCGTGGAATCATTAAGCTTTGCCAGAATCAAGGCAACAGCATATCGACTAAAAGTTGGCTTCCCAGCACTGGTTAAAGGTGGCTCGGATCTGGTGCCGGGTCAGTTAGTGGAGTTAAAAGCCTCCGATTTGCTAATCAGTTTGTTAGACGAATTTTATGGTTTTAACAGATTGGATTCGGACAAGAGCCTTTACTCCAGAGAAGAAGTCGACGTGTACATCGAAGGCTCTTCTGAGCCGGTGAAGGCTTGGACCTATTTTTTAAATCCGCTTAAGCTTCCAGTAAATGCCTCGGTTATTGTTGGTGGTGACTGGAAAAAATCAATCGAAGATCAACCTTTGATGACATCTAAGTTGACTGAAAAACAAGCAACTTATATTCAACGCTTGGGTCGTTCTTCAGGTCGGGAGATCGTACCTATTGATTTGACGCTTTATCGAGAGCTGATGAACCTGGAGTTGATCGTCGATAAGGGTCGCAGATTGGCTCTATCTAAATTGGGCCAAGAGGTATTTAAACATCTTGGATAATTCGAACAAAATCTTCCGCATCGTTTTGATTGAGCCTGAAATTCCGCAAAATACAGGAAATATCGGGCGCACATGTGTAGCTACGAACTGTGAGTTGCATATCGTGGGGAAGATGGGATTTGAAATCAATGATACCAATGTAAAGCGCGCGGGGCTGGATTACTGGCCTCATCTAACGTGGCATCATCATGCGACGTTTGAAGACTGGTGGAAACTGGTTGAAGACCCTTCGCGTGCCTGGTTCTTTACAACAAAAACAAAACGCACTTATTTTGAACCGAAATTCCAATCGGGCGACTGGTTGGTGTTCGGTAAAGAAACAAAAGGATTGGATCCAGATCTTTTGGCGAAATTTCCATCGCAAACTGTGACTATTCCGATGATCGGTGAAGGTTCCCGCAGTTTGAATCTAGCAACCAGCGTTGCGATTGCCGCTTATGAAGGCGTCAGACAAATCAAGTACACGTAATTCGTTAACACAAACATCTGCAAATTCTGGAAAATCAGGATGAATTTTTGTTGGATGTCCATCTACCAAAAATCGAAATTCGTGGGAGTACTTACTTAGATCGCCGAGCCAGTTAGTGAAGCGAGATTGGTTCGGCGGTCGCGCAATATGGTCATTAAAATCCATTAACGCAAGTAAGGTGATATCACTTTTTTCGATTTATTTTTCGCTCTATTACACCTGTGTTGGCCCTAAGTCCGGGTTTACGAATTTCCTAGTGATCTCGCGTCAATGACGCACCAATAAAAAGCCCCTGTGCCTTGCAGCTCGCATCTGTTTCGAGCTATCCTTAGCCACTATGGTAACGCAAATACTTACAAAAATATTCGGAACAAAACACGACCGTGAAATGAAAAAGATTCAACCGATGGTTGATCGTATCAATGCCTTGGAACCAAAGATGAAGGCGCTCACGGATGAACAACTTAAAGCGAAAACTCCTGAGTTCCAGGAACGTTTGAAAAAAGGCGAGACAGTTAACGACATCTTGCCGGAAGCATTTGCTGTTTGCCGTGAAGCTTCGATTCGTGTTTTGGGCATGCGCCATTACGACGTTCAGTTAATCGGTGGTATCGTTCTTAACAGCGGTAAGATCGCCGAGATGAGAACGGGTGAAGGTAAAACCCTTGTGGCAACTTTGCCTGTTTACTTGAATGCACTTACTGGTAAGGGTGTTCACGTTGTGACGGTGAATGATTACCTGGTCCGTCGTGACTCCGAACACATGGGGCGTTTGTACGGCTGGTTAGGTCTTACAACGGGTATCATCGTTCATGGTTTGAACGATCAACAGCGTAAAGAGATGTACGGTTGCGATATCACTTATTGCACGAACAACGAACTGGGTTTCGACTATCTTCGTGACAATATGAAGTTTGATTTGGCTGATTACGTTCAACGTGGTCACAACTATGCGATCGTGGATGAGTGTGACTCTATCTTGGTCGACGAAGCGCGTACGCCGTTGATTATTTCCGGTCCTGCGGAAGCCTCTACTGAAAAATACCAAATCGTAAACTCCATCATCCCTCACTTGAAGCGCGATCTTCACTTCACTATGGAAGAGAAATCGAAAACGGCTTCATTGACTGAAGAGGGAAATGCGAAAGTTGAAGAGTTGTTGGGCGTGGGGAATCTTTACGATCCACAAAACATCGAACTTCTTCACCACGTTTACCAAGGTTTGAAAGCTCACTACCTGTACCGTCTTGACGTTGAATACATGATCAAAGATGGCGAAATCGTGATCGTGGATGAGTTCACGGGTCGTTTGATGCCGGGTCGTCGTTGGTCTGATGGTCTTCACCAAGCTATCGAAGCTAAAGAAGGCGTTGAAGTTAAATCTGAAAACCAAACTTTGGCGACTATCACATTCCAAAACTATTTCCGTATGTACGATAAACTTTCGGGTATGACGGGTACGGCAGATACAGAAGCGGTTGAGTTCAAAAAGATTTACAATCTTGATGTAAATGTGATTCCGACAAATAAACCAATCACTCGTAAAGACGAAGAGGACGTGGTTTATAAATCTGAAAAGGCCAAATACAAAGCGATCACAGCAGATATCAAAGAGCGCACTCAAAAAGGTCAACCCATCCTGGTGGGTACGGCTTCTATTGAAAAATCTGAGGCTTTGAGCCGTTTCCTTCGTAACGAAGGTATCAAACACGAAGTCTTGAATGCGAAACATCACGAACGTGAAGCAGAAATCATCGCTCAAGCAGGCCGTAAAGGTTCTGTGACGATCGCTACCAATATGGCGGGTCGTGGTACTGACATCATGCTGGGTGGTAATGCGGATATGTTGGCGAAAGCTGCAGTCGGCAATGATGATTCTCCAGAGTACATTGAGGCTTTGGCGAAAGTTAAAGGCCAAGTTGAAAAAGAACGTGAAGAAGTTCGTCAATTGGGCGGTTTATACATCATCGGTACCGAACGCCACGAATCTCGTCGTATCGATAATCAGCTACGTGGTCGTTCTGGTCGTCAAGGTGACCCGGGTGAATCTCGCTTCTATCTTTCACTGGAAGATAATTTGATGAGAATCTTCAATGGTGAACGTATCCAAAAAATTATGGAAATGTTGAACATTCCTGAAGATGAACCAATCACAGCGAAAATGGTGACGAACGCGGTTGAGGGTGCTCAACGTAAAGTGGAAGGTCACCAATTCGATATCCGTAAAAACTTGATGGATTACGACACGGTTATGAATAACCAACGTAATGCTATCTATGGAATGCGCCGTAACCTTCTTGAAGGTAAAGATGTTGAGCGTTCTGTTTTGGATATGTTGGGCGATGTGGTTTCAAACATCCTTGATACTTACGTCCCAGAAGACGGCAAAAAGGAAGAGTTCAACGTTGAAGGTTTGAACAATTCTTTGGCGCAAACATTCGGTTTCAAAATCGATGTCAGCGGACAAGCTGTAAACTCTGAAATGATCATCGATCAAGTTCGTGCCGGTGTAAAAGCGGTTTATGATCGTCAAAAAGAATCCATGGGACCTTTCCTTGAACAAGTTCAAAAAATGATTCTGCTTCAATCTATCGATCATCACTGGAAAATGCATTTAGCGGTCATCGATAAACTTAAAGAAGGTATCGGTTTGCGCGGTTACGCTCAAAAAGATCCTTTGATTGAGTATAAAAAAGAAGCTTTCTTGGCATTCGAGACTTTGAACAACACGATCAAGTCCGATGCTATTGAAAAAATCATGCGCGTTCAGTTGGTGCCTCAACAATCTGAAGAAGAGATGTTGGAAAGCCTGCGCCCTGAAGAATCTGACCTGGATGAATTGGATTATTCTTCCCCGTCTGAAGCTGATATTGGACATTCTTTACCTGAAGTGGGCGGTTCTGAAGAGCCAAAACGCAATAAGATGACTTTCCAAAGCGGACCAGTGGATGACCGTCCGATGAACCGTGAAGAGCGTCGTCGTTTGGAAAAACAAGGCAAAGGGAAAAAATAATTGATCCAATGCCCGAACTGCCAACAGCCAGTAGAGATTCTGGATAAACACATTGGGGCGCTGTTTACGTGTCCCCATTGTGCGGCGGTTTTCTTTGTCAATTACGATGGCCAACCGGAAATGGCGGCTCACGAAGCCGAACCGGAAACAGCGGAGCAAAACGACAACGCATTTGTTCCGCCGATCTCTGAAACTCATTACGGCACTCCTGCCGTTGAAGATTACGCTCCAACACAAGAACAATACCTTGAACCCACGGAAGATCCCCAATTTCAACAACCTGGGGATTCCTTTGGGGAGTACAATGCAGATCAAGCTGGCGGGGGTTTTAATGAAACTCCGTTGACGGAGCAGTATTCCGAGGAGCTTTCTGAGGCGGCGACGGAATCTGAGCCTGCTTACGAGATGAATTCTTCGGAAAATTTTGATTATTCAGAAAATCTGAATCAACCTATTGAACCTATTATTGATAACAAAACTTCAGATGATGCGAATTTCGCTGACGTGATTGATTTTGCCAATGCGAACACCACTGCAGGAAACTTCTCCTATGCGGTGATTATCGAAGGGATCGATAGCAGCCAATTGGTGTATCAGCTCAAAGAGGCGATGACAGACTCCAAATTCGGCTGGGATGTGAGCGAGCTTTTAACTCATATCGGCGGTGGACGATTGGTGGTCAAAGGACTCAGTCCAGCTAAAGCTTCTGTCTTTATCAACCGAATTAAATATCTGCCGTTTAAGGTTTCCTGGAGGCAAGATGTACTCTCTGGTTCTTAGATCCCTGCTTGTTTTAGTCACCGTGATGTCTGTCGCCATGGCCGCGTTTGCCAACGAGGGCGGCGGTGGTCATGGGGGCGGAGAAGAAAAGAAAGCCGAAGGCGGCGAGGGCGCTAAGGAAGAAAAAGCTGAGCCTAAATCCGCTGAAGAAAGCTATGATAAGGTTGCGGCGAAAGTGGCCGCCTTGGAAGCCAAAATCCATTCTGGTCAGGAAGAAATCGAAAAGCTGATCGAAGAAAAGGCGCACGCTAAAGATCCCGCGCAAATCAATGAAATCGTAAAACAAATGCTGACCTTGCACAAAGAACTGCAAAAAAACGTGCAGGAATATGATCAGGTCCGTGGTTTGATGAAGTACCGTTATCCTGAAAAAGGTCTTACAACCAAGCGTGAATACGAACGTATCGAAGTCAAATCGCTGGATGATATGGAATCCGCGATGAGTCTTTCCTCGTCGGTAAAACGCACGATGAAGAAAGTTCGTAAGCAATACGATACTCCAGAACAGGCTAAGGCCCGTGTCGAGGCGGAAGCCAAGAGACACGGTGAAGATTCTAAAAAGATTAAGAAGCAGCCGGAATTGACTGAGCCAGTGATTCTTAAGAAATAGTGTCTCAAATCGGGACGGCCGTGGCGCCAGCCTTTCGATCCCAAGCTGGAACTGATATCTTAAAGGTGTGGGGGAAATCATGTTACGACTGATGTCGATTCCGATCGTCGTTATAGGGCTGTTCACATCAGCTTGTCAGACATCCATGCTTAAACAATTCGAGTCTATTAAACCCGGCATGGAAAAAGATGACGTTTTGGATCTTATGGGAAGCCCCAACCAAACCCAACGTGTATCCGGCAAAGATCGCTGGTACTACACATTTTATGACAAACGCATTCGCTTTCAAAAAGAAGTTCAATTTGTGGATGGTGCCGCTATCTACATCGGTGAAGTTTATCAGCCGCCTGCAGAGCAGACGGCTGTCGCAATTGACACCCGCAATGAGTCTCGAAACAAACAAATTGATGAAGAGATAAAAAAAGAAGTTCAGGAAAATCGTAAGGCGTATGATGCTTACGAATCACAAACGAAAGGGACAGATAAAGTTCGTTACGTCCCTCAGTTCGAGCCTATTCGGTAAAATTAAGTGGAGATCCTAAAACAGAAATGATTTCGTAGCCATTTACTTCCAGGAAGTCGGATTTGTCGCGGCTATAAAGCTTAATGCCTGTCCAAACCCAATTGTAACCTGCGGGCAGTTCAACCTTCACACCATCTAAATGTAAACCATCTGGTGACACCGAGCAGTGACCCTGAATAACGGTGTGTGGAATATCGCCAGATACCGCCACACCATCGGCAGAAAAAGTTAATTCAATATAAGGATAGCGCTGACATACGGAAACTTTGGCGCCGTCCTGATCTGCCATGAAAAAGTGACCCAAGTGCAAGCGTTTGCCATCACTGAAATCAGTGACCTTGGCATCTTTTAATAGCTGATATTTAAAAGCTTTTAGGAAAGTTGTCGGATTGGATCCAGAAAGATCAGCACTTGCCAGTGCTGTATCCATCTGCGCTTCTTGTTCAGTCGATGCGATTTTGCGAGAGCTGGACATGCGGTTATTCAAGTAGGTAATCGCAATCGGAAATGCCAACAAGATCAGGAAGGTGATGGCGCTGCGTTTTCTATTTTTTATGACAGGCTTTTGTTCTTCACTCATTTAGTACTCACATTTCAGGGCTTTGCGATCAGCCTCTGTTAATACATCACGCTTTGTTCCGGCATTCAATACCGGCCACATGACTGTTGAAAGAGTGGATCTGTGTTTCAAACCTAATACGTGTCCGAACTCATGCACAATCAAACTGTGCAAATGAAGATCAGAAGTAAGTTCTGGATGTTCAATGTAAAAGCGGAAGTATTTTGCATCGACCGTCATGTCTGACTCGGTGATTTTATTTCCGGTCCAATATAGTGTTGTCATGGCCTGTAAATTTGGAGATTTGGTCCAATTGGTATTCCAATAAATTCCGTTACGGCCGTCTTTGCTGCCATCATAAGAAATGTCGTCTTCGTTGGTGATATTAAAAAGAGACATTCCCGCGGCGTCTTCCCAAACTTTTGCAGCCGATCTCACGATAGATTCATATTCTGAAGGAACATTCTTTGAAATAAACATGTTAATCGGCAAAGTTGTTTTCCAAGAAATACGCTGACCATAAACGTTTTGCACAAATCCGCATTCATCTTGAGCGGCACTCGCAAGAGTCGTTTCAGAGCCTGGTCCCAAAGTCACGCCCTGTTGGCATCCACTGACTAAAAAGCTCAACATTGTGAATACTAAAAATTTATACATATCCTCCAATTTACCATTGAAACCGTGGTTATCTGAACAGCACTTTCTTATTCCCGACCTTCGACTGGTCCTGTGTCCTTCCTTGCTTCGTGAAGTGGTGGGGCGTAGGCTTTGGGGCATGATAAATTTTAAGTTCATTAATAAGAATGCTGTAGTAACAGGTGGCGCTGCTGGTATTGGCCTTGAGATCTCTCAAAGCTTTTTAGCAGCTGGTGGGAACGTTTCCGTATGGGATTACTCTGAGAAGGCCTTGGCAGCCGCTCAGGATGAGCTTTCCAAGTACGGCTCTCAGGTTCAATACGTTCAAGTCGATATTACAAATCGCGATTCGGTCGCGAAAGCCGCTGCTGGCTTGCCTTGGGCTGTGGATATCCTTGTGAATAACGCCGGAATCACACGTGATAAATCATTTGCGAAAATGGGCGCGGATGATTGGGATGCTGTGATTAATACAAACTTAACTGGTTTGTTTAATGTCACAAAAACCTTGCTCGAAAAATTCAATCCGAATTCACAACACAAACGCATTATCAATATTTCTTCCGTGGTGGGTATTTACGGTAATTTTGGTCAGACAAATTATGCGGCGGCAAAATCCGGCGTAATTGGTATGACAAAAACTTGGGGTAAAGAGTTGGGTCGTAAAGGATTTACTTCCAACGCCATTGCTCCGGGCTTCATCAACACTGCGATGACGAAAGCTATGCCTAAAGAAGCGATAGATGCTATGGCAGCTAAGGTCCCAGTGATGCGCCTTGGCGAAACTTCTGACATTGCGAATGCTGTTCTGTTTTTAGCAAGTGAACAAGCATCTTACATCAACGCCACTGTTATAAGTGTCGACGGTGGCATCACTTTATAAGATTTGACCTTTTGCGGCGCAACAATGACCCCTGGATAGTGTGGTGTAATTTGTTGCGGTCCCTAGGGTTTTCGGGTACTTAACTTAGATTATATTACAATACTGTGACAAAACTTTTTTGCGTCCGCCCTTTGGGAGTGCCAGCCTATGTCTGAGAATAAAGATCATTATAACCGCGGTGGTTTGTTTGCATTCATGTTTTCTATGGCGTTTGTATTCGCCTTTTTCTTCTACCTAGTTGTAGTCAACAAAGGTGTGGATTTGGCAGAAAACGTTATCGATCCGAATGCTCCAGCAGCAGCGACAGGTCCCGTGTTTGATATCACGACTGTGAAAGAACCATGGGTTGAAACTCCTGAAATGATCACGTACGGTCAAAAATTCTTCAAAACAAACTGTGCTATGTGCCACGGTGACACTGGTCACGGTGATGGTGCTGCGGGTGCGGCTTTGAATCCTAAACCACGTAACTTGGTTGAAGGTAAATGGACGCAAGGTGAAGGTATCATCAATCACTTTAAAGTGGTTACGAATGGTATCCCGAACACTTCAATGGCAGCATTCGGTCACTTCAAAGCGGCTGATCGTTGGGCTGTTGTTCACTTCATTAATTCTATCTCTAACAATAAATCTAAAGACGATCCTGCTAAAGTTGCTGAGTTTGCAAAAACCGCAAAATAATTAGGAAGTTATTTAATGCTGAAAAGTCGTTTGGTTTTGAAAGCAAAAAAAATGGGAATAGTTCTGACTGGAACCGTTCTCGTTTTGTTTTCAGTGACAACGACTTTCGCATACAACGGAACTGAAGCCGGCATGGCGGCGGGTGATAAAGCTCGCGAGCTTCAGGGAGTTGGGATCGAAGAAAAATTGGGCAAGAAGCTCGATTTGGGAATGAAGTTTAAGGACGAAACTGGCAAAGAGGTCGCACTCGGCGACTTCTTTGACGGAAAACACCCCGTGATTATTTCGCCTGTGTATTTTTCTTGTCCTGGTTTGTGCAACTTTCACCTGAACGGTCTGACAGATGCACTCAAAGTGATGGATAAGAATTGGACTGTTGGTGGCAAATTTAAAGTAGTCGCTATCAGTTTTGACTCGAAAGAGACGCCGGAAATCGCCGCTCATAAAAAAGAGCTTTATATGAAGCTTTATGATCGGCCGGGTTCCGAGTCGGGCTGGCACTTTTTGACCGGAAACGAGCAACAAGTAAGAGCTTTGACAGAAGCTATTGGATTTAAGTTCAGATGGGATGAAACTCAAAAGGAGTGGGCACATGCTTCAGCAGCAGTTGTCGCGTCTCCTGAAGGCACGGTTTCTCGCTATCTTCCTGGGATTATGTTTAATCAGCAGGATATTAAGTTGGCTTTGAACGAAGCAACCGAAGGAAAGATCGGAAACTTTGTAGATAGCCTAGTGCTTTATTGTTTTCAGTATGATCCACACAAGAGCAAGTACTCGCTTGCCGCAGTTTCAATCATGAAAATGGGCGGGGGAGTGATGCTTCTGGTGATGGTTTTATGGTTATTGCCGCTTTATATTCGCTCTCGCAGAGCGAAGAAAAATGTGGCGGGGAGATAAAGGTACATGATGTGGTTTAATATTGCGAAGGCCCAATCCTTCATGCCAACGCAAGGAACCGAGATTGCCAAGCAGGTGGACAATCTTTACGGATTCTTGCTGATTACAAGTTTCATCGCCTGCGTGCTGGTTATCGGCGGGATGATTTACTTTGTACTTAAGTACAAACGTAAATCTGAAAACGAAAAAACAGCATACATCTCTCACAACACAGCGTTGGAGTTCTTGTGGTCATTTATTCCACTTGTGATCTTCCTAGCGGTGTTCGCCTGGGGTTGGTACATTTACCACGGCATGAGAACTATGCCGAAAGACGCGTTAGAAATTAACGTTCTTGGTAAACAATGGGCTTGGGAAATCGAATACAAAAACGGTTTCAAAGCTGTGAACGAAGTAGTTGTTCCAGTGAACACAGACGTG
The DNA here is from genome assembly GCF_006874645.1 of Bdellovibrio sp. ZAP7. Taxonomy (NCBI): domain Bacteria; kingdom Pseudomonadati; phylum Bdellovibrionota; class Bdellovibrionia; order Bdellovibrionales; family Pseudobdellovibrionaceae; genus Bdellovibrio; species Bdellovibrio sp. ZAP7. The sequence continues at coordinate 261,811 of NZ_CP030082.1, forward strand.
AAGTTGCTTTTGACTTCTCAAGACGTGATCCACTCATTCTTCATCCCAAGCTTCCGTATTAAACAAGACGCCGTACCAGGTCGTTATACTGCTTTGTGGTTCCGCGCTGAAAAACTTGGTGAATTCCACGTTTTCTGTGCTGAGTACTGCGGTACTACTCACTCCGGTATGATCGGTAAAGTACGTGTTGTAACTCGCGCTGAGTTCGACAAGTACATGGAAGAAGGCCAAGAAGAAGGCCAATTGCCAATTGCTGAACGTGGTAAAAAACTTTTCGCGTTGAAAGCGTGCGCATCTTGCCACTCTGTTGACAATCCTGCTGTAAAAGTTGGTCCATCATTGTTCCAGGTATTTGGTCACGAAGTTGACGTTGATGGCGGCGGAAAAGTTATCGCAGATGAAAACTACATCCGCGAATCTATCCTTCAACCAAATGCTAAAATCGTAAAAGGTTTCCCTAAAGGCGTTATGCCAACGTTCCAGGGTCAGATTAACGAAAACGAACTTAACGCTCTGGTTGAGTACGTTAAGAGTTTGAAATAAGGAGTGTAGCTCATGGGTAGTCATTCATCATCAGCTCACGGCGATAATTATATTAATTGTGAAAAAGGCCTATGGTCATGGTTAACAACGGTTGACCATAAACGTATCGGTCTTATGTACATGATTGCAGTTATGTTCTTTTTCTTCATCGGCGGGGTTATGGCCTTGCTTCTTCGTTTAGAGCTTTTCGCTCCAAATGTAACCGCGGGTGTTGGACAAGTTTTGAAAAACGGCGACACGTACAATCAGGTTCTGACTTATCACGGTGCGATCATGGTCTTCATGGTTATCATCCCTGGTATCCCGGCGATCCTGGGTAACTTCTTCCTTCCAGTTCAATTGGGCGCGAAGGACGTGGCTTTCCCTAAGATCAATTTGGCAAGCTGGTACGTATTCATGTTCGGCGCTATGTTGGCAGTTGCGACTTTCTTCACAACTAAAATCGACACTGGTTGGACATTCTATACTCCGTATTCGATCCGTACAGGAACAGCGACAGTAATGATGGTTATTGCAGCCTTCATTATGGGTATGTCCTCAATCCTGACTGGTTTGAACTTCATCGTAACTGTTCACAAACTAAGAGCTCCGGGCATGACAATGCACCGTATGCCTTTGTTCGTTTGGGCACTTTACTCAACTGCGATTCTGCAAATGCTGGCAACTCCGGTTTTGGGTATCACGTTGATGTTGTTGGCCGCTGAAAAAGTATTCGGTGTTGGTATCTTCGATCCAGCATTGGGCGGTGACCCGGTATTGTTCCAACATTTCTTCTGGTTCTACTCGCATCCAGCGGTTTACATCATGATCCTTCCAGCGATGGGTGTTGTGTCTGAATTGATCACAACGTTCTCTCGCAAAGTGATCTTTGGTTACACAGCGATCGCGTACTCTTCTCTAGGTATCGCGGCGGTGTCCTTCTTCGTATGGGGACATCACATGTTCGTTTCTGGTCAGTCAGCAACTGCAGGTATCTTGTTCTCTTTCATCACGATGCTGGTTGGGGTTCCAACAGCGATCAAGATGTTCAACTGGGTAGCGACAATTTATAAAGGTTCTGTGAGCTTCGACTCTCCAATGTTGTTCGCTCTGGGTTTCTTGTTCTTGTTCGCAATCGGTGGTGTGACTGGTATCATGCTTGCGGTTCTTCCAATTGACGTTCACTTCCATGACACATACTTCGTGGTAGCCCATTTCCATTACGTGATGGTGGGTGGTACTTTGATGGCGTTGATGGGTGGCTTCTATTACTGGTTCCCGAAAATGTTCGGTAAGACTTTCAGCGAAGCAGCGGCTCGTATGTCTTTCGTGTTCATCTTCATCGGTTTCAACGTGACGTTCTTCCCTCAATTCATCTTGGGCGCGATGGGTATGCCACGTCGTTATTTCGACTACATCCCGAACTATGAGCACTTGAATAAAGTGTCGACTGTAGGTTCGTGGTTGATCCTTACTGGTTTCTTGATCGGTCTTTACACGATCGTACAAGGTATCAGAAAAGGTGATAAAGCTCCGGCGAATCCTTGGGGCGGTAAAACTCTTGAGTGGCAGACTTCTTCTCCACCTCCACAATTTAACTTCGATGTTGAACCAGTAGTAACAGCGGGGCCTTATGAGTACAGATAATGTAGCTAATCCACACGCAGCACATGTGTCGCATCACTTTAAAGATGCGACTCAAGAATACGACAGCGGTAAGCAAGGTATTTGGTTGTTCATGGTTACCGAGATCCTTATGTTCGGCGCACTTTTGGTCGGCTACGGAATCTTCCATGCGATTTATCCAGAGATGTTCGCTGAAGGGGCTAAACAGCTTGATTGGAAATTGGGTTTCATCAATACCCTGGTTCTAATCTTCTCTTCTTTCACAATGGCGATCTCGATTCAGTTGATCCAGCGTAATCAAATCAAAAAGGCGGCGATGGCTTTGGCAATCACGATCCTTTGCGGTGCGATTTTCATGGTTATCAAATACTTCGAGTGGACACATAAATTCCACATGGGCTTCTATCCAGGTCGTTTCTTGGATATGGCTAAAACGGGTGCAGAACACGCGAACCTTGGTATGTACTTCGGTTTCTATTTCTGTATGACAGGTCTGCACGGTCTTCACGTGTTGATCGGTATGGGTTTGATCGCTTGGTTGTTGATCAGAACGATTCGCGGTGATTTCCACTCCCAATACTGGATCCCAGTAGAAGGCGTTGGTATCTTCTGGCATATCGTCGATTTGATCTGGATCTTCCTATTCCCTCTTCTTTATCTGGTGGGTTAACAATGGCAGCAGCAAATAATCATAAACACGACCCTAACGTTCTTCATCCACACATCTCTCCAACTTCCATGTACTTGAAAGTTGCAGGGGCATTGTTTGCGCTAACTATCTTGACGGTAGTTGCGCATCAGTTCCACGTGGCATTGGGTGCATTTGCAGCCGTTATCGCTTTCGCGATCGCAGCGGTAAAAGCAACTTTGGTTTTGTTGTACTTCATGCACTTGAAGGACGATAACAACATGAACCGTGTGATCTTCGCTTCTGGTTTCTTCTTTTTGCTAGTTCTTCTGTTCTTTAGCGTGATTGATATCCTGACTCGCGTTGCAGAAGTAAGTCCTCTATAAGACCGTGTTAAAGACTTACGCGGATCTTACTAAGTTTGGCATAGTCGTGTTCTCCGTTCTTGCGGGATTGGCCGGCTATGCCACTGGTTTTCAAAGCGAAAATCCCTTCGACTGGAAAGCCATCCTTGAAACTCTTCTTGGAATCTATTTCTTAAGCTCGGGTTCTTTGGCCTTGAATCAAGTTCAAGATCATAAGCTCGATGCAAAAATGCCCAGAACAGCCAATCGCCCAATTCCTGCAGGTCGTTTAAAGCCAGCAGCAGCGGGTATTTTGTCTTTCTTCTTCTTGTTTGTGGGATTGCAGTTGTTGTTCACGGTGCAACCGATGGCAGGATTTGTTGGTTTGATCTGCGTGCTTTTCTATAACGGTCCTTACACTCTTTATCTTAAAAAGAAATGGGCGTACGGAGCGGTTCCGGGAGCAATCCCTGGTGCTTTGCCAGTGACGATCGGCTATGCGGCAGCAAACCCTGATATCTTTAATTCTGAATCCATCTACTTGTTTCTGATCATGTTCATCTGGCAAATGCCGCACTTCTGGGTATTGGCTATTCGTTATAAAGATGACTATGCAGCCGGTAATATTCCGGTTCTTCCAGTAGCTCGCGGTCTTGATAAGACTCTTCAGCAAATCGCTCTTTGGACATTTGCATACGTGGGCGTCGCTTTGGCAGCTCCCTTGTTCGTTCATGCAAGCTGGTTATACATCCTTTTGACTATTCCCTTCGTTTTCAAAGTTTTGCAGGAGCTTTACCGCTACTACAAATCTCACGGGACGGAACGTTGGTTGGCTTTCTTTATGTGGCTCAACGTGAGTATGCTGATTTTCATCATAATCCCGGTTGTAGATAAATGGCACTTTCTGATCACTGAAAATAGATAATGAAAAAGCCCGGTCACCCGGGCTTTTTTGTTTTGGCTAATTCCAGGGTCGTATTAGGGTTGGCGTAAGTCTTCCGGTGTATCAATCTGACGGCTGAAGTGAGCTTTGATGAACATCGGGTGCTTATCCAAGTTATCAAAGATCTTCATCACAGTTGGATACTTTGAAAGGTCCACGTGGAAGCGCTGACAAGTGATGATCTGCGGATATAGAACAATATCAGCCATGGTGACTTCGTCGCCAAAGCAGTATTTCCCGGCAAATTCAGGTAATGTTTTTTCCAAAGCATCCAGCCCTTGCATCACCCATTTTTGAACCCATTGGTCCTTTTGCTGTTGAGAGTAGTCATGGGTTTCGCCGAGGTATTTCGTAACTTTCAAGTTTCCATAAGGGTGCATGGAGGCGTTAACGATTTCGCAAACCTGACGAACGCGAGCGCGGTGATAGGGGTCTTTGGGCATGATTGAAGGTGAGGGGTGAATCTCTTCCAGATATTCAAGGATCGCCATCGAATCGGGAATGATTTTACCATCGTGAATTAACGTCGGAATTCCGCCTAAGGGATTTAGTTTGCGATAGTCCGGAGAGTGCTGTTCATCCTTTAGTAAGTTGATGGGCTTGTATTCAAAGGGGATGTTTTTCAAATGAAAGGCCACGCGGGCGCGGAAGGATGTGGAGCTTCGAAAATAGTTGTAAAGAACGAACGAGGTCATATACTAACTCCTGTTGAGGCGCATAATTAACAACTCAGATTCTCATCAAAGGGCGTTTTAATGCCAAGCAGATTTATCTTTTCGCTACGCTTTTCCTCAAAGGTAATGGTTAAGCTCGCGAAGTTGTCTCTTGCCATGGTTCTGTTCATGAGTCTTTTCAGACTGAACCTTTTCTTTTTATCTGCGTTTGCCAAAGTTGAACAAGCAACTCTTTTGGAAATCGTTCAATCTTTTGTGGCGGGTTTCCGTTTTGATATCCTGATTTTTGGTTTTCTGTTGCTGCCGATCTATTTCATTTTGATGATTCAGGCTATTTCAGAAAAGTGGCCGAATTGGATTTTCGTTCTTTATAAAATCTATTTTGCGATCATTTGGTTTATTATCTGTGTGATGTCTTTCGTCGACTTCTTTACTTATGCTCACCATGGGCGGCGCATGAGGTTTGCGGAGTATTTCAACTGGACGCCGGATCTGACCTGGGAGCAGATGCATGCGTTGCAAACTAATCAGGTGATCTTCTTTACGGTCAGCACAGTGATTTTGTTTTCTTTAGGTTACATGATGATCCGAGGCATGCAGTTCGGCCAGTGGAAGGATGAGTATTCTCCACAAAAGGGATCCTATGGGGAGATGGCATTGCGCATCGTATTGCCTTTGCTTCTTATTGTTTTAGCAGCGCGTGGCACCGTGGAACCTCATCACTTGGCTTTAGAACACAGCCAGGTTTCCAGTATTCCGGCCCTCAATGAAATGGCTCTGAATGCCGTTTGGTGTTTTGATAAATAGAAAAACTTGTGGGAGACTATGCCCACAAGGAGTTCTTATGAAAAAACTGGCACTGTCTTTACTTGTCGTTTCAGGTCTTTTCTCTTCTGCAGCTTTCGCTGGTCTTAATTACGGAATTGAAGCGGGTATGCGCAGCCAATCTGGTGATACAGATGCAACTGGTGGATCCACTGATTCTCAAACAGCCATGCAAGTGGGTATGTTTGGTATAATGCCAATTTCAGGCGCTTGGAATATCCGTACGGGTTTACTTTACACACAACGTCCTTTGACTGAAAAAAACAGCGGTATCGAAAACAAAATTGATATGAACTATGTCGATATCCCTTTCAATATCATGTACAAATTCGAAGATTATGCGGGCGTGTACTTGGGCGTGAATCTTGCGATCAACATGGATAAAAAATGTAGCGCTAATGGATGCACGATGGGCGATGTGACTTCTCCATTGATTCCATTGGTGGTGGGCGCAGCCTTTAAATTTTCTCCGAATTTCGGTGTGAATGTTTACTTTGAAAGTGCCAGCGGAAAAGTTGTCACTGTAAACAGCCACGATCTTAAAAACTACCGCGCAGTTGGCGCAAACTTGCTACTGACTTTTGACTAAGGATATTTTGTGAAATTAGGTTCTCTGAAATCAGCTCAAAGTTTGGACGGTGATCTGTGCGTGATCAGCCGTGATTTGAAAACGGCGGTTAAAGCGACTCATATCGCTCCGAACTTGCGCGAGGCTATGGAAAAATGGTCTGCGAAAGAAGCTGATTTGAAAAAATTGTATAATGATTTGAACGAAGGCAAAGCTTCTGCTGCCTTCCCAGTGAATGAAAAGGACTTCCATTCTGCACTGCCAAGAACATGGTTATTTGCGGATGGTTCTGCTTTCATCTATCACATTAAGCTTGTACGTAAGGCTCGTAATGCTCCATTGCCAGAAACATTGTCTACAGTTCCTTTGATGTATCAAGGGGAGTGTGGGCAGTTCCTGGCACCGACCGAAGATATTCCGCAACGTGATTTCGCGCATGGAACAGACTTTGAGGGCGAAGTGGGAGTGATTACTGATTTTGTTCCTATGGGTGTAACTCCTGACGAGGCACTAAAGCACATCAAGCTTTTTGTATTGATCAATGATGTATCTTTGCGTGGGTTGATCCCTGAAGAGCTTGCCGGTGGTTTTGGATTCTTCCAAAGTAAACCAGCTTCAGCGCTTTCGCCGTTTGCTGTTACAGCGGACGAATTGGCAGAGGGATATAAAGATGGCCGTGTTCATTTGCCATTGGATGTGACTTACAACGGTGAGTTCTTTGGTAAAGCCAATGCCGGTGCGATGCATTTTCACTTTGGTCAATTGATCGCTCATGCAGCCAGAACACGCAATTTGCCAGCGGGTGCACTGATTGGCAGCGGTACGGTTTCTAATGAAGATCATTCAAAGGGTTCCAGCTGCTTGGCTGAAAAACGAATGATTGAACAAATTGAAACAGGATCTATCAAAACGCCTTTCATGAAAGCCGGCGATACGATTCAGATGCAGATGAATAATTCTAAAGGTGAAAATATCTTTGGGAAAATTTCTCAGAAAGTTCGTTCCGTCTAGCGAACGAAATTTTAGTGCTGATATCAAAAAAAATGCCGGGGGACCCGGCATTTTTTGTTTCTAATTTAGCTATAAAGATACGGCTTAAATTACATTGCTTCGATAACGCCGCAAGCTTCACGAGGTCCCGAGTTGCCAGCAGGTTGGGATTTCAAATCATCTTTACCTTTGTGCACAACGATAGATTTACCGATGATGCCTTCTGGGCCATTTAAAGCGGCTTTCAAAGTCATAGTCGTGTTGCCTTTACCTTTTTTATCAGCCATCAAGTTACCCAGGTCTCCCGTGTGACGTTCTGTACCAGTTGGTGAGCCGTGTTTTTTACTTGTTGGATTGAAGTGGCCACCAGCTGAAGTGAAATCACCTTCACAAGTTCCAACTTCGTGAATATGGAAACCATGAGGGCCGGCTTTCAAACCATCGATCATTGTTTCTACTTTGATTTCGCCATTTTCTTCCGTGAAGTGAACGACACCTTTAATTTTTGAGCCTTTGGCTGCTTTTAATACAGCTTGAGCTTTTGTCGGTGGCGGAGGTGGTGGCGGAGCAGCTACAACTGGAGCTTCCTCTTTGTGCGCGCAAGCGCCAATTAGTAATGCCGCAAGGACTGGTGCAATAAATCTTTTCATGTTGATTCTCCCTTTAGTGGTTTTACATGAAAAGATGGTCACAGATTTTTATCAAGCTGTCATTTATTGATTCGCAACTAGACGAATAAGCTCCACCGCTACAAAGGTGACAATGTAAAATGCTAAGACTTTGCGTCCAGTTCTGATTTTAGATGCAAGCAATGCGCGAGTTCCAAGCGTAGTCATAACGCCCCCTTTACCTATTCAGTATCGGGTGTTCTAGATTATAGATCCAATTGATTAAATCTACTGGCCTTATAGATAAATGCTATAAGGCAGCTATGCTATATCATAGTGAAATAACACAGGAATTTGCATATCCGGATGCATGCTTTCTTTCACGGGGCAACCCAAGGCAAAGCCTTCGATTTTCTTGCGATAGTCATGGGGAATGCTCATTGGCAAATGTAGGACTACATTTAATTTTGCGATTCTTCGAGGATTTGCAATCATCTCTTTTTCAACAGAAGCCCAAGCACCTTTAAGAACGATGCCGTCTTTTTCCGAGTGAATAGCCATCGTGGTTAGCATGCAGCTACCCATCGCGGCTCCAACTAAATCTGTCGGAGAGAAAAGTTCACCCTTACCATGATTGTCTTTAGGTGCGTCTGTGGCAATTCGAGCGCCGGAGGGTTCATGCGTGATTTCACAATGTTTTTCACCTTGATAGTGAGTCGTTGATTTAACCATGGGACCTTCCAGGAACTAATTAGACATCTGGTCGATAATTTTACGCAGACGCATCTCTGATGATTTAGACATGTCGTTGTAAAGCTTGCGAAGATGTGTGGATTGAATAGCGTCGCCCTTTGAGGCTTTCATTTCACGACCGATTTTGATAGCAGAGCAAACGCTTTCGATAACGAATTTTCTTTTTGAATCTTTGGTGATGAAGTCAAAGGCTCCCAGGGAAAGTGCTTCCAGGGCGCGAGCATGATCTCCGTGTGCAGTCAGAACCACGAAAGGAGTCATGTGACCCAATGAGCGAACGTAAGCCAAAAACTTTAGACCGTTCATTTGGGGCATTTCGATGTCCGATAGAATGGTATCGAACTCTTTAGTCTTTACGTATTGTAAAGCTGCAGCACCGTTTTCTGCCTCAACGATTTCATCGACGAACTCTTTCAAGAAATGTTTAAGGAGCTCGCGAATATCTGCGTCGTCCTCAACAATCAGCAATCTGCTTTTTTCTTCCTGTGGGTTCATCTCGAATCCTTAGTTCATCGTGTAACGGTTAATCACGCCCAGCAAAACGTCTTTCTTAAATGGCTTTGTGACGTGATCATCACAGCCCGCATTTAAGGACTTTTGTTTGTCATCAGAAAGGGCGTGTGCTGTCAGCGCGATAATCGGGATGTGTGAATGCTGAGTCGTGCGTTCCCATTCCCTGATAATCGCCGTAGCGGCATAGCCGTCCATCTCTGGCATTTGAACGTCCATAAAGACGATATCAAACTCGTTCGATTTTATCTTATCTACTGCTTCAAGTCCATTCTCCGCTTCAATTATTTCAAACGGCTGGTTCTTAAAGAAGTGCGTAAATAAAATGCGATTGTCTTCCGTGTCGTCAGCTAACAAGATACGAATTTTTCTGAATTTGTCCAGTTCACGAGCTTCTATTTGATCAGCAAATGAAAGCAGGCTGGTTTCAGGCATTCGTACAGTTTTTAGCTGAAGACCTGGGGACTGTTCACGGTAAGGAACCGTAAAGAAAAACGTTGTCCCGGCGTTTTCACGGCTCTTAAACCAAATTTGACCACCCATAAGTTCGACAAGGCTTTTGGAAATTGCCAGGCCCAACCCCGTTCCACCATAGCGCCGTGTGATCGAGCTGTCGGCTTGGGAAAACTTCTGGAATATCAAATGTTGCTTTTGCGGAGCGATACCGACACCAGTGTCGCTGACGCTGATCAGAAGGCTGTCTTTCTTGGTCGGACTCTTAACAACCGTGACTTTGATTTCACCACGCTCAGTAAACTTTATCGAGTTGCTCACCAAGTTGATCAGAACCTGACGTAATTTGGTTGGATCACCCATCAGGAATGTGCTGACGCCAGGACCGATATCAAAAGAGTACTCGACTCCTTTGATTTGTGCACGAGGACGCATCATCTCTTGGACGTCTGTCATCATCTTATGAAGCTCAAACGAAATATTTTCGATAGAAACTTCACCGGCTTCAATCTTGGATAGATCCAGAATATCATTGATCAACGTCATCAGTACGTCGCTGGCTTTTTGGAAGATCGTTAAGTAATAGCGCTGATCAGGATCAAGCTTGGTATCTTTTAAAAGCTCGGCCATACCCATGATCGCATTCATTGGGGTACGAATCTCATGGGGCATGTGAGCCAGAAACTGAGATTTCGCCAAAGATGATTTTAACGCCTCATCCTTCATGGCAATTAATTCTTGTTCTGCTTTTTTCATTTGCGTGATGTCTTGGTTAATACCCCAAGTGCAGACGGGATTTCTTTTGTCATCGTATTCAGTCAAGCCCATCAAATTTGTCCAGATGAACTCGTGGGTGTCAGCTCTGCGCACACGAACTTCAAAGTGGAATTCACGGATGCCGGAACCGGCTTGCTTAAGCGCGGTCTCTAAGATGTGAACATCTTCATGATGGACCATGGCTTTGAAAAGATCGTAGCTGGGCTGAACTTCGTTGGGATTTAAACCCAAGAGTTTAAACTGCTCATCTGACCAAATCATTTTGCCCAGACGGAAATCCCAACGGAAGGACCCGGTTTTAGAAATTGCCTGAGAAGCCTTCAGTAAATCTTCCTTCATGCGAAGTTCGCGTTCCGCCTCGAGCTTCCAGCGCAAGTCACCTCCGACAATCACGAATCTTTCGCGTCCTGCAGAGTTGTTCATCGGAACAGTGGTGATAGCCAGTGGAATGCGCTCTCCAGAAAGGCATTTCAAATGGGCTTCAGTTCTTTGCTGGTCAATCAGGTCTTTAAGATCAATCTCTAACCACAAAGATAACTCCGACCCAACAAGTGCTGCCTCGGGAGTGCCGATCAGTTCGTTCGCAATCGGATTGGATTTGCGGATAATGGCTTTTAAGCTGCCACCAAAGCCAGGAATAATTTCCACCATGAACATCACTTTGTTAAGCGTGCGCACGACTTGCTCTAGAACTGTTTTCTCCTGCTGTTCTTGGCCATAGGAACTTGCAAGCTTGTTGAAGTCTTTAAAGATATTCGCAAATTCGTCCTGGGAGGAATAACTGATTTCCTGAACTTTATTACCCTGAGTGCTGATGCGGGAATGCAGGAAGTTCAGGGGTTGGATCAATTGTTTGGAAAAGAAAAAGGCGATCAAAAGAGAAATCAAAAGGAACAGGGAGCCAATGATCACAAAAATAATCAGATAGTGATTAATCGGGCCTGTCGTCTCGTTGAAATTCGACTTCGCCACCAGCGCCCACTCGACGCCACCAGGAAGTTGTACTTTCCCGATGGACATTAGGCTGACTGCATTCAAATAGTCAGTGCCGGTTTCCACGATGTCGTCATTACGTAAGTAGTGACGAATTTTATCGGCTGGCAAGCTTACAGCCATCGCCGTAGTGCCGCTGTCTTTGACCAGTTGCGGGACCTGGGACTTATTTGCGCTGGATAATAGTTTTAGGAACTCGCCTGGATTTTCATAATGCAGACGAGAGTTGTTGCGCATATATCCGTCAGGACCATATGCGATCACTTCACCAGTTTCACGTAAGCCCGAACGCTTCCATTGAAAATTATCGCTAAGGATTTGATCGAAACGATCGAGCGCGATTTGAAAAACTAAAGTTCCGATATAGGTTTTTTGGTCGTAAATCGGTGCCGCAATATAAGAAACGTACTCAGGCAGAACTCCCGCCAGCGGAGCAAAGTCAAAGAAGCGAAATGTTTGCGGAGGCGCACTTTGTGACCACCGATAAACATCCGTTAATCGTGTTGCGCTGAAGATGCCCGTGTTTAGATTGGCACCCAGTTCAAAACCTTTTTGCACTGAATAGACGACGACGCCGTCCTTATCGATCAATAAGACATCGGCCATTTGAAAACGATCGGCATAATCTGACATGAAAGTGTGAATATCGCCGTGAGTTTTGAAATAACCATAAGGATCGATGGTTTTTAAAGCCGTGACGTTGCGGGGAGTGCTTTCATTTCTTTCAGCCTCCTGCAAAATCATCGATTGCAGAATCACCGCGGGCTTACTTAGGCGAGCGGCAATATTTTTTTCTTCCTCGAAACCAGGTTTGTTTTTGTAATAAGAGCTGACAATGCGGATGTCTTTCGCCGGAGCGATTTCACTGGTGCCGTCATTGATTTTCTTAAAGTTTGCATGGAAGGATAAAACTGCATCGCGCACTCGGCCCATCTCGGCAGCGACGAGCAAGTTATTGCCAAGATTTTCAAGATCAGTCTTTAAAGCTTGAGCACGGTTCAGTCGAATTTGAATCAAACGCTCCGAATGACCGCTTTGGAGTGAGGAAGTACCCACTTTATAGCCCATTGTTCCGGCGGCAATCATGGCTCCAGTAACAATGAGCAGTGTAAAGAGAAGTATCCTAACCCGTATTGTCATCTTGCTCTAGGACATCGGAACAAATTGAATTTCGATATTTTCAAAATGGTTTTTCATGTCTTGGGCAAGGGCCGCAAGTTGAGTGCCCTCGTTGTTTTTGGAGAGCTTTTCCATTTGAGCAGCAATTTCACTTAATTGCATAAAACCGTAACTGGAAGCAGCGCCCTTGATTTTGTGGGTTAAAGCCGCGATGGCGGGAAGATCATTTTTTCCAATGAGTTCTTCAAGGGTCAAAATGTCCTTTTTGCGGTTCTCGGTGAACTGCGGAATCAGATCTTGAAGATCAGCGTCGATTTCTACTTTGATTTTTGCCATAGATGGGTCGGTTATCCTTTTTAGTGGTTCTCATTACAATAAAATTTAGTTTACGAAGGCGTTTATTGCATAGATTTAATATCAACGGTAAATTCCTCTCTGCACACCATGTATAGGGCTGATTTTATGAAGAAAATACTCATTTTTCTAACGCTATTCTCCGCGCTTTCTTGCACGTCAAAGCGCGAGTTGGGTACGGAAGGAAATCCCATTCATTTTGCTCTGGTTCCCGGACAAGATGCAGCCGTTTTGTTAGAAAACGGGAAAATTTTAGAGCAGTGGCTGCGCGATCAAACGAACTTAGTCGTGAAGATTCAAGTTCCAGCAAATTTCGTTGCTGTTATTGAGGGCTTGGGATCTCAGCGAGTTGATTTCGCGATCATCAATACGTTTGGATATATATTGGCTCACGACAAGTACCAGGCTAATGCAGTTTTGATTGGTGAAAACAATGGTCGTTCTGAATATTGGGGTCAGATTATTGCGAGAGACCCCAAAATTAAATCTCTTAAAGATATCAACGGAAAGAAAATGGCTTACGTCGATCCCGCGTCGACGTCTGGATATGTTCTGCCAGCAACACTTTTAAAGGATGCTGGTGTGAAGCCGAGAGAATTAGTGTTCGCAGGCAAGCACGACAGCGTTGTCAGCATGGTTTATCAGGGCCAAGTGGATGCGGGAGCAACTTATCATACTCCCGCAGAAGACGGTAAACCTCAGGATGCACGCCGTTTGGTGCTCACTCAATTTCCAGATGTTTTTGACAAAGTACGAATCATTGCGATGACGGGATCTATTCCGAGTGATCCGGTTGTATTTCGTGCGGGATTTCCGGCTGAACAGCAAAAGAAATTGGTGGAAGCGCTTAAGAATTTTTCCGCTTCTCCAAATGGAAAGCAGACTTTGCGTAAGCTTTATCACATTACGAATTTTAAAGACTGTACTGATCAGACATTTGACCCGGTTCGCAAGATCCTGCTCAATCTGGGTAAGAATGCACAGGATCTCGTAAAATAGATGATCTACAATACGGCTTTGCCGAAGTGGCCTTAGAACATGAAAGGCAGGCTTACGCTGATCATGCTGACTTTATTGCCGAAGTCATCAAGGCTTGGGATAGAACCCCAGTTGCCTGTTCCTTTTGAGTATTTCAGATCCATGTACTCAAAGTTGATTGCGACCAGGAAGATCTTAATTCCTACTCCGAATTTAGGTCCTTTGGCTTCGTCGAATTTGACGTCAAATATACCGCTTTCCTCGGGATCCAAAGTGCCGCCGGCAACATATCCAGCCCAAAAGCGTAAACCAAGCAGGGGAGTCTGCACACCAATAATCCCACCGTATGTGCTGGAGGTTGCGTCGGCTTCGTAACCGGTGTTGTCGTGTTTGAATTTTGGTTTGGAATAGGACCCATCGACTCCCACAAACAGCATGTGATCCACAAAGTGCATGCCCAGTTTTAAATCGACACCCATGCCCTTAGTTGTTGCTTCGGAATTGTCGATGTCGACGTTGCCCTTTCCGCTTTCATAAAAAACTGCAGGTTCGAAATAGAATCCTGCCGCCATGGATTGCGTGGAAAAAAGAAGAACAGCAGCCGTAAATGCCAACTTCAATAACTTCATGAGTGACCTCCATGGGAAACAGGTTACTGCGAGTTTGAATTAACGTCGCACTGTGTTTTATCACTCAGTGGACAAGCCCCGCTGTCAAACCGGGGTGGGTGTTGTGGCGATTTATTGACTTTGGTAGGTGAAACCTGATTATCATGACCTATGGAAAATCAATATTTGTCAGGATTCGGAAATCATTTTTCTTCAGAGGCTCGTCCCGGTGCTTTGCCTGTGGATCAAAATTCTCCACAAAAAGTAGCTATGGGACTTTATGCGGAACAACTAAGTGGTTCTGCATTCACAGCGCCAAGACATCATAATCTTTATTCCTGGCTATATCGTATTCGTCCATCTGTTGTTCATAAAGCTTTTGTACCGTTGCAAGAACTGACGGCGAAAACTTTCATGAAACCTCAACACATCAATCCCAATCAAATGCGTTGGAATCCTTTGGCAGCATCAGGCGATGCTGATTTCGTTGAAGGAATTCGTACAGTTTGTGGAGCGGGTGGTGCCGAAGATCATCGCGGTATTGATGTGCATTTGTATTCTTTCAATAAAGCCATGGGGAAACGCTACTTCATGAATGCTGATGGAGATTTCCTATTCGTTCCTCAATCCGGATCGATTCAGTTGAAAACTGAAGTCGGCGTGATTGAAGCAGAGCCGGGCGAAATCGCTGTGGTTCCACGTGGAATGAAATTCCAGGTGAACCCATTGGGTGCTGGTAAATGCACAGGTTATATCGGTGAAAATTTCGGCAGTCCTTTTCAGCTTCCTGAATTGGGTCCGATTGGTGCAAATGGTTTAGCTCACCGTCGTCACTTCCTGACACCCAAAGCAGCTTTCGAAGATTTGGAAGGCCAATTTGAATTGGTCGGAAAATTCGCGGGTCAGTTGTGGGCGGCAGAAATGACTCATTCACCACTGGATGTGGTGGCTTGGCATGGGAACTACGTTTCCTACAAATACGATCTAAGAAAATTCAACGTTATCAATACCGTCAGCTTCGATCATCCAGATCCCTCTATCTTCACGGTGCTGACTTCTCCAAGTGAGACGCCAGGAACAGCGAACGTGGATTTTGCGATCTTCCCACCACGCTGGATGGTGGCGGAAAATACTTTCCGTCCTCCGTATTTCCATCGCAATTGCATGAGTGAATACATGGGTTTGATTTACGGCGAGTACGACGCGAAAACGGCTGGCGGCTTTGTTCCTGGCGGCGGCAGTCTTCATAACTTCTATTCCGCGCATGGACCGGATGTGGATGCTTTTGAAAAAGCCAGCAATGCGGATCTGAAGCCGATTCGTTTGACGGCCACAATGGCGTTCATGTTTGAATCGCGCTCTCCGTATCGAGTGACTGATTTCGCAATGGGGAAAGATTTCTTGCAGGCAGATTATCAATCTTGCTGGCAGGGTTTTAAAAAGTATTTCAAATAGACTGAGTTTAAAATTTAAAAAATAAAAAAGGGCTCTTTGTGGAGCCCTTTTTTTATTTTTCTAAATTTGAAAGCAAAGTTTCGATTCGGCTGGCAAGTTCCTGAGTCTCAGGATTTTGGCGCATTTCTTCGAACTGTGTGAACGGGATGCGATCGTTATTTGCTAGGCCTATGCTCGCAAAATAATTGTCGGGATTATCAAAGTGAAGAATGAAACCTTCATTGTCTCGCTCAACCGTTACTGATTGGTGCAGATCCGTGATGCTTTGTTCAAGCATGTCCACCGCGTCTTCTGTCAGCTCCAAGTTGATATTGCGATGAACCACTTCACCTGTTGTTGGCGGAGTTGCCATCGGGGTCCCGTTCGGCGTAGCGGCTATGTTTGCCTCCGCTGTTTCAGGAGGTGGTGGAATATCCCCGCCGGGAAGTTCATTGTTTTGTCCAGGGGCAGCGCTGTCCTCAGCAGCCACCTGTGCGATTTCGGTTCCTGCAGATGTAGGATTTGGAGTGGTGAATTTAAAAACTCCCCAGCCCACCAAAATACCCAAAGCGAATGCGATTAATAAATCCTTGTTCATGAGCCCGATATTAGGCACCTCGACAAAAAAGGCAATAGGCTTTGTCTTATTTGCACGATTCTTAATGAATATCCTACGTCTGACAAATCGGGATTTGTCAGGATGGCGCGGGTCTTTACTATCAGTCCGTGTTTATTTATGGTTAAGACTGAGGTGCATGATGAAGGTTATTGAAATCACTCGGCCCGGCGGCCCCGAGGTACTGGCAGTTGCCGATCGCCCGGTTCCTAAACCCGCTGATAATGAAGTTCTGATAAAAGTAAAAGCGGCGGGAGTGAACCGACCTGACTGTGCCCAGCGCCAGGGAACGTACCCACCTCCACCGGGGGCTTCGGATCTTTTGGGCTTGGAAGTGGCTGGTGAAATTGTGGAAGTCGGTCCCAAGGTCACCCGCTGGAGCAAAGGTGATCCGGTCTGTGCTTTGGTTTCCGGTGGAGGCTACGCAGAATATGTGGTTGCCCCGGCGGGACAGTGTTTGCCTATTCCTTATGATTTAGATTTCACCCATGCAGCAGCTTTGCCAGAAACTTTTTTCACAGTGTGGACCAACGTATTTGAAAGTGGTCAGTTGAAAAAGGGCGAGACGATTCTGGTTCATGGTGGTTCCGGTGGTATTGGAACTACGGCTATTCAATTAGCGCATCAAATGGGAGCCCGAGTTTTCACGACGGTGGGAAAAGAATCCGCTGTAAAACCTTGCCAGGATTTAGGCGCAGAAAAAGTCATTCAATACAAAAAAGAAGACTTTGTCGCCGTCGTTAAAGAAGCGACCGGTGGCAAAGGCGTCGACGTTATTTTAGATATGGTGGGCGGGGAGTATTTTCCTCGCAATATCGAGTGCCTGTCCCCGCTGGGGCGTCTGGTGCAAATCGCGACCTTGCAAGGTGCGACGGCAACTTTTGACTTAAGAAAAATGATGGCGAAAAGGTTGGTGATCACAGGATCCACTTTGCGCCCTCGCTCGGTGGAAGAAAAAGCCCGAATTGCCAAAAGTTTAGAAGATCATGTGTGGCCGTTATTAAATAAAGGACGACTAAAGCCCGTTATTTTCAGAGAGTTTAAACTTGAACAAGCCCGTGAAGCTCATGAACTGATGGAATCCAGTGCGCATACTGGAAAAATCGTATTGAACGTCAATTAACTTATCGGAGGTCTTAATGGTCTTCTCGCCCGCCGGAGGTTTATCTGTCCTGCTTTTCATGGCGGTGGTTATTGGCGTTTGTATTATGTTTATCGGTGCTGTTGGCGTGGCCAGTGAGCGGTTGGAGTTTTCCGTAAACCGCGAAGTTATCAAAGTTACGTTGCTTACTTTGTTGTGGCTCGCATTCGGTACATTTCTAACGTACACCAAAATCTTTCAGTTTCGTCCTTATCCCGTGGCTCTGGCATATTTCATTCTTGTGTTATTGTTGTCGATTGGCCTTGCTTTATCACGCTATGGAAATCGCCTGGCCTTGAGCCTTTCATTATCTGCCTTGGTTTTGTTTCACGGCTTTCGTCTGCCCTTGGAAATAATTTTTCATCAGTGGGCCGAGCAGGGAACTATGCCAGCCACCATGACTTGGACGGGATATAATTTTGATATTGTGGCGGGAATAATGGCGCTGATGATTGCTCCCTTTGCGAATAGTCACAGATGCCTTGCGTGGGTATTTAATATCGTCGGATTTGCTTTGGCTGTGAATGCCGTCTATGTCGGAGTGATGTCGTCACCCTTGCCATTTGCCTGGCAGATCGAGCCTCGGCTTTTACTCCTGTATCATATTCCCTACTTCTTAGTGATGCCTGTCTGCGTGGGAGGCGGAATCGCGGGTCATGTGATTTTGACAAAGGCCTTGTTGTACCGTGCTTAACTTCTGAAAATGAGTGTTGGGGAGGGCATCGATGGAATCCCAAAAACAACAGGAAACAGATTTTATTTCTCCAACGGGAGCTTTGAGTTTTTCTGAATTCATTGCCTCACTGGAACAAACCCTGGTCGACTATTGCCGTGTGGATCTTTTGGAAGGCCGATTGATTTTTGTTGCTGATGATGGCGAGGTCTATTCGGATACTCTTGATATAAAATCCGATATTGCAGAAAAATTTGATGATGGTGGGGTACGCCAAGCCATTCTGGATAACCAATTGGATCGCCTAAGTTTTAAAGATTTCGTCTCGGCACTGATGAGCAGCGGAGTTGTGAGTTACACAATTCATCTTTCCGGAAATAAAGTAATCTATTTTGGAAAAAACGGTGATTGTTGCTATGAGAATCTTAAATTAAAACCAGGTGGCGCTCGACGTCCAGCACTGGGGACTTCAGCGGTTCAATAGTCACAACCAGATCTTTAAATTTTTTGCGAGCTAACAATAGCTCTTCATCGATCTTTTCTTTACGCGCTTTCAAAAGGAAGTACTTTCCTTTTTTTGCGTAATAAGTGCGGCTGACATCCAAGATCACATCAACCGGTTTAAAACCGCGTGCTGTGACTACATCGACGGCCCCAAGGTCCTTAGGGATTTCTCCGTGTACGTGAAGATTCGGTGCGATCTTTTTGCAATTGTTCAAAAAGTTTTGTTTAAGAACGCTTTTTTCGTACAAGTGAAATTGAACTTCCGGAAATTGAATAGCGTAAATAACGCCAGGCAAACCACCGCCGGAACCAAAGTCGGCTGCGACCTTGATGTTCTTTGGAAAGTATTTAAGCGGCAGCAAGCAATCAACGACGTGGTTATCCAGCAGTTCATCAAAAGTCATTTTGCGGCTGATAAGGTTCAGCTCCTCGTTGGAACTCCAAAGAAGATCGATATAACTTTTCAGCTTATCAAGGGCCTCTTTACGGAAACCTAAATCCAAAATCGTGGGGATGCGTTGCTCAAATGACATGGGCCCCCTTATACCTTATGGGCTGTTTTTTGGTAGTTCCTTTTGCACGAATAGAAAGAAATCACGATCGTTGTACTTTCGTAGGAAAAAATACAACTGCTTGGGATCCTTCATCTTTCTGTGAATCTCGCGGACTGAAACCGGGGTCACGCAATCCAGGGTCAGGCGTTGTTGTTGGTCGCAGTATTCGGGTACGACTTCGTCCCCATTAAAGGGCATGGTTGTGATCGTGATATGAGCTTTTTGGGTCGGCTCAATCTTGCTGCTGATAAACTTGTTGGCCGATAATTCATTGGCCTGGTCATGAGGCATTTTAATCCAGCACGGTTTTGGGCAATTCTGGATTTCCTCTGTTGAGGCTTCCAACCCGTTTTGGATGATGTGAACGGGGATCTGCAGCTTTTTGTAGTACTCTTCCATGAAATGGGTCATCAGCAGTTGGGTATCGGGTGTTTCTGGCAACACGCCCCAAATCACATAATGGTTCTGTTGAAGATCTGGAAAAATTCGCAAGACCGTGTGGCTGGCGATATTACGTTGATCGGCGCTGATAACAGTCGGGCGGATCAGGGGCTCCGAACGAAGGCTGACTCCTTTGCGGACCAAATAGATCATGCAAAAGGTAATGATGATGAAAACCAGGCCTAGGATGGTGAATATCTTCTTCATACTTAAGCGCAGACTAGGATCTCACGGCCCTTGAAGTCAAGACGTGACGGGCCTTCCGGAAAGAAGTAAACCCAGATGATCAAAGGAGTATTCCATGGCGTCTATCACACTTAAAGGCAACCCAGTTCAAACATCCGGTCAGATTCCTGCTAAAGGATCTGTAGCTAAAGATTTTAAATTGGTTCGTAACGATCTTTCTGAAGTAAGTCTTGCGGACTATGCTGGTAAAAAGAAAGTTCTTAATATCTTCCCAAGCATTGATACTGCAACTTGCGCAACTTCTGTACGTCACTTTAATCAGGACGCAACCAAGCTTGCTAACACAGTTGTATTGAACATCTCTATGGACCTGCCATTCGCACAAACTCGTTTTTGCGGTATCGAAGGCATCAAAAACTCTGAATCACTATCTGCTTTCCGCAGCACATTTGGTAAGGACTGGGGCTTGGATATCACGGATTCTCCTCTGAAAGGTCTTCTTTCACGAGTTGTGATCACTTTGTCTGAAGATAACAAGGTTTTGCATGCGGAACAGGTTTCTGAGATTGCTCACGAGCCGAACTACGACGCAGCTTTGTCTTCTCTTCGCTAGTATTTTTTATAAAAGCAGCGGCCTCGGTGCAGATTGAGGCCGCCTGTGATAGACCTTCGGGTCTATGAAATTCCAAACGTCTTCTCTTCGTCAGAACTCCTTTCAAGATATGAATCTGTCTCCGGTGCTTTTCGCGGCACTCGAGAAAATGTCCATCAAAAAACCCACCCCAATTCAATCCCAAGCTATTCCAGTGGTGATGAATGGTTCTGACCTGATCGGAATTGCACAGACGGGAAGTGGTAAGACCTTGGCGTACGCACTGTCAGTATTGACGGGGCTTGCGAATAAACCGAATTCCAGAGCGCTAATCCTGGCTCCCAGCCGTGAGATGGCACAACAAATCTACAAAGTGTTCTTGGATCTTTGCAAAGAAATGCCAATTTCAGTTTGCCTGGCTATTGGTGGAACCACGGGTTCCAAGCAAGCCAATCAGCTTAAGAAAAATCCTAAAATCATTATCGCAACACCGGGCCGCATGAATGATCACTTGCAAACAAATAAACTTCTTTTGAAGGATGTCGAGTATGTGGTGATCGACGAAGCGGATCGCATGCTGGATATGGGATTTGCTCCGCAGCTTAAAAATATTCAACTGACATTGCGTGGGAACCGTCAAACTTTGATGTTCTCTGCAAGCTTTGGTCATAACGTGGACATGATCGCTCAGCTTTTCTTACATCCTAAAGCCGTGATGATTCGCTCTGAACAAGCGGAGGCTCCGGTCGAAAGTTTGAAACAAAAGGTTCTGTTCCTGGATCGCGCTATGAAAAACGATCGCCTGCTGGATGAGTTGAATGCAACTCGCGGGGGAGTAATTGTATTTACGGGCAGTCAGGAAAGCTGTGAAAATGTCGGTGAGTATTTGAAGTCTTATGGCTTTGATACGGATTTGATTCACGGGGGACTTTCACAGGGTCAACGTAATCGTGTGGTGCGTGCATTCCGTGAAGGTGAAATACGTATCATGGTGGCGACAGATCTTTTGGCCCGCGGATTGGATGTGCCTCATGTTGATCACGTCGTAAACTTTGATTTACCATTTCAGGCTGAAGATTTCTTACACCGCATCGGGCGCACAGCGCGTGCCGGCCGCAATGGTGAGGCCATCACATTCGTGACGCCTTCGGATCACCGTATGTATAATAAAGTGAAGGGCTACCTTCAAGGTGCCAAAGAAGAACAATTGGATCCTTCATTTAAGTTTATTGATCGCTCTAAAAAGTTTGCTAAAAAGTCTGATGCGCGACCTGTATCTAAAAGGTCAGCTGGTAAAGGCGCACCGCCGCCGAAAAAGGGTTCCGGAAAATCTTCTGTAAATCCTTTCAAAAAGCGTAGATAATCGCTCTCATGTATCTGCTGCGCCCGTACCAACAGGAAGCGGTCCAAGCGACCCTTCAGCACTTTCGCAAAGAAAAATCACCAGCGGTGATTGTGCTGCCGACGGGTGCCGGTAAAAGTTTGGTTATTGCCGAGCTCGCACGCCTTGCCCGCGGCCGCGTTCTGGTCATGGCTCACGTCAAAGAACTCGTTGAGCAAAATCACGCAAAATATATTTCCTTTGGTCTGGAAGCGGGAATTTTCTCTGCCGGATTGGACCGCAAGGATTCTTCCCAGAAAGTTATTTTTGGAAGTATTCAGTCTATTGCTCGTGCCGAGGAAGATTTCTTTCAGGATTTTTCTTTGGTTGTTATCGACGAATGCCATCGTGTTTCGATGGAGGGCGAGACTCAGTATTTCCAGGTCGTTTCAAAGCTGCAAAAACTAAATCCTGAAATTTGTGTCCTGGGTTTGACAGCGACACCTTATCGTATGGGACTTGGCTGGATTTATCAGTATCATGTGACGAAAAAGGTGCAACAAACCACAGAAGATCGCTTTTTTAAAAAATGTATCTATGAGCTCTCAATTGGATACATGATTAAAAATAAATATCTGACACCACCTTTGAAAATTGATTCTCCGGTGGCTTGCTATGACTTTTCCAGTTTGAAACTGCATGGAACTAGTTACCTTACCGCTCAGATTGAAGCTTTATTGAAAGATCAAAAGCGGATCACCCCATTGATTATTAAAAACATCGTGGATATGTCTATGGACCGACATGGTGTGATGATTTTCACCAGCTCGGTCAATCACGCCGTGGAAATTATGAAAAGCCTGCCCCCATATGTTTCGGCTTTAGTGGTGGGAGACACGGAAATTCAAGAGCGTGACGAAATTATCGCGGAATTTAAAGAACGCAAACTTAAATACCTGGTCAATGTCTCGGTTTTAACGACGGGGTTCGATGCGCCTCACGTGGATGTTATTGCGGTCTTAAGACCCACGGAATCTGTGAGTTTGTATCAGCAGATTATTGGGCGTGGGCTGCGACTAAGTCCGGGAAAATCTGATTGTCTGGTATTGGATTATACGGGTCAGAACCATGACCTGTTTGCACCTGAAATTGACGACGACAAACCGACTTCAGGTTCCGTGATGGTGGAAGTCCCGTGTCCTGAGTGTGGAACAGTTAATAATTTCTGGGGTATCAAGAATTCCGAAGGCGAAGTGGAAGAGCACTTTGGCCGTCGCTGCAAGGGGGCCTTTCAAGATCCCATCAGCGGCGAGATCGAGGCCTGTGGATTTCGGTTCCGTTTTAAACGCTGCCCTGATTGTGGTCATGAAAATGATATCGCGGCTCGAAGCTGCGAAGGTTGTCAGGCTGTTTTAGTTGATAACGATAAAAAGCTTAAAGAGGCGATGGCATTAAAAGATGCCCACGTGCTTCGCGTAGACTCAGTTACCTACGCGAAAGGATATGATAAAAAGGGCAACGAGCGTTTGGAAGTTAAATACTATGATGTCGATGCCAAGGCTTTGACCGAATATTTCTATCTGAATTCTGCATCTGACAGTCGTGCGTTTTATTTTAACTTCACCCGTATGCACCAGCGCATGCCGGGCAAAAAGATCTTCATCAAGTCCGCGGATGAGGCTATCAAACTTAAAGATCAGTTCCGCTCTCCTATGTTTGTAATAGCCCGAAAACAAAAGAGCTTTTGGGCTATTCGCGAGAAGATATTCGAGTAAAAAGTACCCATTTGTCCTGTCTAAACTTTTGACGATCAAGGAACTTTGCCAAATGAAGGTGGCATTTTCGGCTGTTCCCTTGCGCAAACCCCCTTGCCGGAGGTATTTCTCCTCAGTCCTTCAATTTTCTTTCTGAAAGAGGTTTCTTATGAAAATGATGATCGCTGCTCTTATGCTAGTTTCTACTTCCGCACTCGCTTCTGGAATTAATGATAATAATGTTTTTATTAATAATGCATCTCATTGCGAAGGCAACAATATCGTAAACTCTAAAACGGGTGCGATTGAAAGAACTTGCTCGAATTCTAATCCTTGTATCGCTTCTCAACACATTAGAGAAACTCCGGGTCGTCAGGTTGTTACAAATGTAGCTATTTGTGATGGTGAACAAAAATAACAACTAGTAAGACGATAGCTAGACTGGTAGCCTTTTTGAGATGACCCAAGCTCAAAAGGCCTTTGGGGACCTCCTAAGAAGAGGTCCTTCTTTATTTTCTGATCTCCAGTTGCTGAACACTCAGCATTTGGCGGAAATCTATGTACTTGCGGCCTTCACTCAAACGGCCATTCCTTTTATCACGGAATCTCATTGGCTCTATCGTAAACAGAATGGCGCGGCTCCGATTCTTCCGATCTTCTTGGAATCTCTATTTGGAAAAGAACTCGCGCGCATAAGTTTTTTCCGGGCTTACCTGGAAGAAATCGAACTTAAGGGCTTTAAAGAATTAAAAGAACATCTGCATTGCTTGGAAGTTGCGCTGATTGAGTATATTCGAACTCGGCCCGCCCCTGAGCAGCGCGAGTTTTCCCGTTCTTCTTTGCTTCAGATGTCGGCTTTGTTCGCGGAAGAAGAAAGCTGGCAACCGACGGGGATTTCGCTCTATAGAACTTTCGACCGTCTGGATGAAGTTTTTGAACTTAATTACGAAGCTGATGCCGGAATGAAAATCGAGACGATTGATGGTGGGGAGCGCCTGTACGAGGGTGCGGGTGTCGGTGTGCAATCGGGATACTCCACGGTATTGACGGCGTTAAATCATCTGCAGCTTTGCGACTCTGCGCGATTTGTCGATTTGGGTTCTGGTTATGGCCGGGTTGGTTTGGTTGTGGGACTGCTTAGACCCGATATCAACTTCGTGGGATATGAATATGTACCCCACCGGGTTCATATTTCTGCAAAGACGGCTGAACGCTTTCAACTGCATGAACACGTTAAATTCGAAATTCAGGATTTGTCTTTAGCAGAGTTCTCGATTCCTGAGGCAGAGGTTTACTATCTCTATGATCCTTTTAGTGAAGAGACTTATAAATATGTCTTGGATCAGTTAATTGAAATCAGTCGCAGAAGATCCATCGTGATTGTTACTAAAGGGAATGCAAGAAAGTGGCTCTTAGATGTCGCGGCTCGAGAGAATTGGTCTCAACCAAAGCAATATGACAGCGGAAACCTGTGCGTATTCCGCACAAGATCCGCTTAAGAAGTATTAAATTTTAGTGTCTTAAGTTCAGCTCGCCGTGGTTGCCCATTTTAATGTGGCGGGAGCCAGTGGTCAGTTTCACAAACTCCAGAATCTTAGCGACGGGGTTTGAATGCCCTTCCCAGTACTCCGCCTTTTCAACATCAATTCTTAGAAGCTGTATGTTGGGATCATTAGGTCCCTGCGGAAACCATACTTCGTATGCTTTCGACCAAAGTTCGCGAACTTTATCTGGTTGGTTGTCGACCAGCTCTGCCACACCCGTGACAGAAACATACTTGCTGTGTCCCGAGTAAATAACATTCACGCGATTTTCATTATGAATGTCAGAGGCCTTTTGCGAAGCTTTGGATATGATAAACCAGAGACTGCCGTCGAAGTCCACTTCCTGAGTCATCAAGGGCGCGCTATGCAAACTGTTGCCATCGGAAACGGTCACGAGCATTGCTATTTTAATATCTTGGATTAAATCTCCTAGCTTCTTGATTTCTGGAATGGAGTTTGTTGTGTTATCTTCCATGAGGCCTCCTAGTCTTCATTAAAGATTATCGCGCGAAACTTGTGTCCTCACCAAGGTGACTTTATACACACGAATGTCAGCTGCCTGTTTCCCAGACAAAGATCGATTGTGATTTTGCACGTAAATCCAAAATATTTTCCCTTCCAAAATGGAGACGCCTAGTCTGAGGTCCTTCACTGAGGGGAAACAACATGGAAGTCGTTCGTTTTGTGAACCGAATCGTAGTCGCGTTGCTGCTGTTACCCGCCCTCGCGTGGGCACAACTGCATACGAGTGCTAAGCCAAGGCCGTCTGAGCCACTTGACTATGAGACGGTCGTTTCAAATATTTCAATCGGAGATATGCGCGCAGCTATCAAAGAAAGCTGGAAGCATGGCCTGAATCCAAAACTTTATTGGACGGATAGTCTGGAATCCAAGTATTCCAAAGGTGCAAACGTTCGCGCAGCGGCGAACCAGGCGTATCTACGAATGCTGAATCACCTTTATGGTGGAAGTGTTAATCCGCAATTTGTAGGTTATGATGTTAAGTTTGTAAAAAAAGATTTTCTAAGTCCCAAACAGCTTCGCGCGATCGTTCTTGCCACTGGCAACGATGCAAAAAGCCTGGTTGATGAGGTCGCGCCACAAAATGCTCCCTATCAATCTGTACGTCAGGGATTCGTAAAAATTTATCCAGCATGTACGGATGGAACCTGGTCGGAAATCGTTCCTGTGAATACGTCACTTAGACTGTATTCAAAAAATCCGGTGATCTCGCAAATCAAAAAGCGTCTGGCTATTTTAGGCTATAAAATGTCCAATTCCGATGACGTTTTCGACGGCGATCTATTGAATGCTATCACGGATATTCAGTGGAATTTGCGTATCAAGCCTGACGGGGAAATTTCTCCAAAAGGTAAAGTGTGGCAGTTTTTAAGTGTTCCTTGTCAGGAACGCGTACGCCAGTTGCAAGTCGATATGGAAAAAATGCGCTGGTTTCCACAATACTTTGAAGATCGCTATATCTTCGTAAATCTTGCGATGTCGTATTTTATATTAATGGATACGTCGAACCCAGATTATCACCGCGTGATGAGTTTCAGAACGGTCAATGGTCGTCCGTCGCGCAAATCGCCAACAATGCGGGATTTGATCGTTAAAGTGATTTTGAATCCATATTGGACAGTGCCACCCACGATCTTTAGTGAAGACAAAGTCAACGACTTGAAAGTCCTAACTAAAGCGCAGATTCGTGAATACTTTGATTCCCATCACTACGAAGTATGGTCAGGCGACTGGAAACGTCGTATTGATCCGACATCTATTGATTGGATGGCTTTAAGTGAAGGCCGCGTAAGTTATGATATCAGTATCCGTCAGCTGCCTCACTTGGGGAATGCGCTGGGTGTTGTGAAATTCGATTTAACCAATGGATTCTTGATTTATCTTCATGACACCAATCAACGGGAACTTTTCGATGTGCCAATGCGCCAGCTCAGCAGTGGTTGCATGCGCCTGGAAAAGCCATTTGATTTGGCAGAGTACTTACTTGAAGACACGGCTTGGGATCGCAAAACTATCGAATCGATGGTGGCCCGTCCAGGCGAAGTTTTAAGTAAGTCCACCGAGATTCCGGTTCCAAAAGCTAAGCAAACACCAGTGTACACAGCCTATCTTACTTCGATGATGAGCTCAGATGGAGTCGTGCGCTTTGTCGACGATATCTATGGTCAGAATACGGCGATCAAGACGTATCTTTCCCCGCTTTTTGTCGGAGAAGAAAGCAGTCAATACTGGGGCTTAAATTAAAAATCAAACTGAAGGATGAAAAGGGGTTTCAAATGCATTACGGTAAGATGTTACTTTTAATTCTAGCCAGCGCTCAAATGGCGAGTGCGGCTCCGACTAACCGTGCGGCGGCGGCACCTGCAAAGCCGGGAGCTTCAGAAAGCGTTTCTGATAAAGCTAAGCCGGATAAGGGCAATGGGCAATTGCCTAAGCCACCAGCTCCACCAACACAGCCGACTCAACCGCCGACTGAAAATCAGTATTCAGGTGTGGGGAAAGTTGATTCTGTGACCAGACAAACTGGCGGAGATGTCTATAGACTAGAGCTGGTTAAAGCGATTCCATTGGTTCGTATCGAACTAAAATCAAAACTGGGTCGCTCTAAAATCTATTCCGCTAGTTTAGTAACGGATAAAAACGACCGCGTTCCGTTGCGCTTGCTTACTGGAATTAACATTGATGATGGTTCCGGTGCGGTTAGCTCAGAGATCCTGAATGTTCAGACGAATATCGTAGCAATTGAAATCTTGGCTGAGGCTATGGGCGGGGAATCTTCTGTGGATATCATTGCCTACTCCACGAAGGAAGCTCCTCGGTTGGCATTGGCGAACCGAGTTCCAGAATTTTCATGCAAACGCAGCCTAGATTCGTTGTTAAAGGATAAATTGGATCCGGTCCAATTGTGGGTGGGACGTGCTGAAAGTGCCACACCAGGTTCTGTTCAGGAAAAGTTTGCTGGCAACCAATTGAAGGAGCAAGTTCGTGACTTCGTTTCTACAATTAAATCTGGTGGATCATATACGACACTGAACTATTTGATCACTTTGATTAACTTCTTTGCTGATCAATACAATAACGTTCGCGTTGGAGGTGTGTCAGAGCCTGCATATCGTGATTTGCTGCAAGCGGGTAACGATGTAATGATGATTGCGATTCAAAATGAGCTGCCATGCCGCAAATTCTCAAGCGATACATTGATCAAAATCTCAACTGATTTTGCTAAGAAACTTCAGTCTATGCCGGCGGACGCTCGTGCTCGCGGATTATATGAGAAGTTGACGACAAGAGTTCGTGACTATGCTCCGGATCAATATCGTAAAGAAATTGGTGCCGCGAATCTGTCTTTCCGTGATGCTGATAATGAAGGCATCAAGCACTACAAAAACTATATCTCGGCTAAAGACGGTGAGTTTTTGAAAGAAACAAGCAAAAGCATGAGTGCTTACGCATTCATGGTTGCGGAAAATGCTTTGAAGGTTGAAGTAAAAATGATGGACGTGGAACAACGCTATCAACTGATTGTTGAGTTCCAAGGAAAATACAACTCAAACGGGGAGTATCCACAAGCTGTTGCTGCCAGATATCTAAATATCCTGGCTGAACAGACCTTTGGCTATCGTCTCTTCCGTTAAGAGTCTGTCCAGACCACCCCGAAGCTGCGGTTGCCAAACGACCGCAGCTTTTTTATTTTATAAGTATGTCTCAAACGAAAGTAATTCCTGATCATACGGCTGTTCGAGTTGCGCTTTGGCGGGCGCTGCACGTTGAACTTGATTCAGCTCCTTCCGTGGTGGCTGATACGGTCGGTCTCAAGTTGATCGCGCCGGAAGATGGTTGGAAAAATCGTGGTGACATGCATCCGATGGGTACCCGTGGTTATCGTGCCTCGATTGTAGGTCGAGCTCGTTTATTCGAAGATATCGTTGAAGAAAAAATAAAAAATGGAGTCGATCAATACGTCATCTTAGGTGCGGGAGTGGATACCTTTGCTCAGCGCCGTCCTGATTTAGCAGCAAAGGTGAAAGTTTTTGAAATCGATCAGCCTGACACTCAAGCCTGGAAACGAGAACGTCTGGAAGAAACTGGATTCGGCATCGCTGGAAATTTGGTTTTGGTTCCGGTCGACTTTGAGTCGGGTGAATCGTGGAGAAAAAAACTTTCTCAGCACGGCTTCAATGATCAAAAGCCTGCAGTGGTCGCATCAACGGGTGTCTCTATGTATTTGACCCGTGAAACCAACAAAGCCACCATGACGGAAATTTCCAAGATGGCCCCGGGAACGACATTTGCGATGACCTTTATGCTTCCGTTAGAAATGTTGCCAGCGGAAGAGCGCCCTGGTCACGAAAGAGTCTATGCCGCTGCAAAAGCTGCGGGGACGCCGTTTATTAGCTTTTTTAAACCACCGGAGGCCGTTGCCTTGGCTTTGGAAGCAGGTTTTAAAACTGCGAAACATGTGTCCCGAGAAGAAGTCATTGAAAAGTACTTTAAAGGCCGTGCGGATGGACTTGAGCCATCCCCGGGCGAAGAGTTTTTAATTGCCACGGTTTAAACGAGGTCGCGATGGATAAGATGGAAATAGTTTTAAAGAAAATGGGAGAAGCCGATGGCAAACACTAATAAAAACATTGAGAAACTATTAGAAGCGCAAAAACGTGCCATGTCTGTTCGTCCTAAAGTTGGCGGATTTCCATATCTTGCGGAGGCTCTAAGACAAGCCGGTATTTTAAAAAATATTTGGTCATTACCCTCGTGCCAATCCGTTTATCTGATGAAAGAGGGTGGTGTGGTTCAGCAAGGAACACCTTTAGTAACAGGGACTCATTCCGTACCGAATTTTGATAAAGATGCATTGATCAAAGCCCTTCGCACAGATCAAGCAGGTAACAGCACTTTTCCGGAATTCTTGGATTCAACTTGGAAAGCTGGAGTCGTGAAATATGAAGTCGATTTTTCACGTCGTCAGGTGAATTATTGTGGAGCCAATGGTGAGTCGTATCTTGAGGAATATCCCGCTGTTGAAATCAAAGAATCCTTAGTTGGATAGGTATTCTTGCCAAAGGACTTCGATCAGTTCTTTGGCAGGCATTTTTCTGATTCTAGAAAAATTACTTCCCGCCCAGAGCGAAAGAAAGTCAGATTTTCCCATTTGAGCAGATTTGTTTCTGATGTCTCTGGTGAAGTTATTCTGAGCTGGAAAAGGCAGAATGCTTTCCTTTTTATTTTCCATTTCGCGCATAAAACGATTTTCGATTCCGCGGGCGATTCTTCCGGAGAATGCGCGAGTCAATTTGGTCGCATCAGATGGCGAATTGGTGAGGGCCTGTCGGTAGGGAGCTGAGGTTCCCGCTTCATCACACAAAAGAAATGCTGTTCCCATTTGAGCCACCTGTGCTCCTGTCGCAAGGGCCGCGCGCATATCTTGGCCATTCATGATTCCACCCGCCGCAATTACAGGAATCTTAGTGTTCTTTACGATTGATTTCGCCAGCTCCAACATTCCAATCAACGGATCTGGAGTTTCTGTCGAGAAAAGTCCTCGATGTCCTCCGGCTTCCACGCCTTGGGCCACAATCGCATCGACTCCCAAATCTTCAAGTAGCAGGGCCTCTTCCAGAGTGGTTGCGGTTCCCATGGTAAGAATCCTCTGGGATTTGCAGGCATTTATATGTTCCTTGGATATCAGACCAAATGTGAAACTAAATCCAGCCGGAGCAGCTTTTAGAACAACCTCAAATTGCTTTTCAAAGTCATAAGAAAATGGCGGTTTCAAAGATGGTGTTGAAGTTAGTTCCAGTTCTTTTCTGTAGAGTGCCAGTGCCGTCGTTGCCGCCTCAATCTGACTTTGTGAAAGAATCGGATCTGCTTGCGGTGCGAATAAGTTTACCGCAAATGGTTTTGTCGTAAGTTCTTTGGTTTTACGAATGGTTTCATGAATGTGCTCGGGAGTTTCGTAGGCACAACCCAGTGATCCCAAGATTCCCGCATTTGAAGCAGCCGCAACCAACTGAGGAGTCGAAGGGCCACCTGCCATGGGAGCTAGAATCAAAGGCTTTTCAATGCCGAGATCTTTTAAAAGATTCATGATGATTTAATTTTCTTCCTGAACGCCGTGTAAGTCATGGGATTTGTGTTTTTAGCCTTAGGACCTGAGTTGGATCGAATAAATCGCAAAAGTAGGATTGATATTTTCGGAAATGACCGCAAAACTAATTGAAGCGCGCCAAGGATGTGCACGCGTTCGGTTGGAGTTTCTATGAAGAATGTATTCTTAGGTCTATTGCTTTTGCCACCTGTCTCGGCTTTCGCAGGAAATTATAATATTGAATGCACGGCCCAAGTTTACGAATCATTTTCCGATGGAAGCTCCAGACAGAATAAAGTGCCAATGACTGTCGAAGTTGAAAATGCCGCACACATCGTATTGTCGGCGGATCTTGAAGAGCGTGCCTTTATTTTAAACGGACCGAAGGAAGGTCCGTTTCACGTTAGTATCGTCGAGGCTCCTAATTATACAAAAGGATCTGTTTCAACGGCAGATTTCTCTAAAGAGGGTCGTTTACAGCTTTCTACAGTGAATGGACCTTTGATTTACAAATTGGAATGCTTTAAAAAATAGAAAATTGTTCGCGTCCCGCGCGCAATTTTCTAGCCTGACTTCTTGGAACTTATATAGTTATCTAAAATCGCTTGTCCGTCAGCATTCAGGTGCTTTTGAAGTTCTGTGATCACTTCCCAAGGAATCAGAATTGCATCCAAACTCATCAGATAAGTCTTAAGATCCTTATCAAGATGTTCTGGTAGAGGCGGGTGAGGCTTTCCGCTTTCGATGGAACTTACCGATTGATTGATAAAGGAAACGTATTCCTTTATAATTTCCGAGAGCGGCGTAAGCAGTCGCTGATCTTTGTTTAACGCCATCCCAATTGTATCGTCAATTTTTTGCGAGTACTCCGCAAGCAACGGCCACGTTCCCGATCTGGCTTTTACGCTTAATTCCTGAATACTCTGAAGACAGCCTGAAAGGTCCAAGGCATTTTTTAGGGGAAGGAATTGCTGAATCTCTGTCAGATGTTGTTTGGCTTCAGCCGTAAAAGAATCTGATTTGGGAATTTTAGATTCATTGATGACGGAAATTCTTTTTTGTAAGTAGGAGTGGATATCGGCAGCCGTTGTCGGTTTCTTTAAAAGACCCGCGGCTCCATACGTAACAGCAGTCACCAGGCTTGAGTTTTCGTATTCGGAAGTTAAGAAAAATACGGGTAGACGGTGATAAACTGGGTGCGATTTCAAGATGCACAATAAATTGAAACCACTTTTTCCGGGCATCAGCCAATCCGTTAAAATCAGATCGAATTGTTTTCCTGAAAATAGAAGATTCAAGGCCTCGTCGACCGAACTTACCTGGGTGAGTTCGTAATTTTCTTTAAATTCTTCCATCCCACGGCTGACTGTTTTTCGTAGGATAGAGGAGTCATCTATATGAAGTACTTTTAGTGGCTTTGTTGTCACAAAGGACTTATCGAAGATTATTCGCGTAAGCTGAAGCTTTGGGCATTAAAGCGAAGTAAGGATCGGCTTATAGCTGAATTTGTTCTCGGAATGAGGCGAATATCTGAGCAGTACTTTATGTCCATCAGAGTTTCATAAGCACTGATGGACATATCAGTCATGTTAGCGAAGAGCCATTCTTTGTGCGCGCTCATAAGAAGCGCCTGTTCTAATGACTCTTTCAAACACGTACATATCGATCCGATTCTGCGCAGATAGTTCTCCAATTTCTTGGGCTCTGCTGTAAGAGGCACCTAAGCTAACGGCTTTTTCAAATGCGTTGATATCAAATTGTCCCAAAGCTGCTTTCATAGCTAATTCTTGTGCTCGTTCATAGCTAGAACCTTTTGAAATTGCTCGTTCAAAGACATTAATACTTAAGCGACCATTTGCTACTAGGATACCGATTTCCTGTGCGCGACCATATGATGCCCCACTGCGGACTGCTCTTGCGAACGCATCCATGCTAAGTTCACAGTGACTTGCTAATCTAGCCAATTCCTCGGCACGACCGTACGAGCTTCCCAAAGAAATTGCGCGTTCGTACGCGCTAAGATCCGGTGTATTTAAGTCGCAGGCATATTCTGGATAAGAGCGTTCGAGCCTGTCTCCTTGCTCGGTCTGAACAATCTCAATTGTCGTCACGGTTTTTGTAGTCGTCGTAACAACGACCGTCGTATTTGCAAAAACAGGGGTCGCAGCTAGCATAGCTAGGCCTAAAACAAGCGTCTTCATATAATTCTCCTTTAGATTTTACGTTCCGACGCTGATTTAGCACTTTCTGTGCCTCTAAAATCTGACTCCAAATTGTGTGTATTAGAGCTGGGAAGCAAGAACTTAAAGTGACCGCCGAATCAAAGCTTCGCGTAGCCCGAGAGGGTCACTTACGTGATCTAAAAGAAAACAGAGTGATGGGAGTTTTAGTAGCCGTGGCTTCTTTCAAATTGGTGGAATCTCTTGGATAAAGCCCTGATGAGGGACTGTTTATCAGATTCAGAGGCAAATGAAGTGCGGATAGAATTGAAAGCCATCTTTTTAAGTTCTGAATAAGTCACATCAGTCTGTTCGATCGCGATTTGGCATTCGTGATTGATATCGATATCGAAAATGCCTTCGTCATCAGTACTTAGGCTTACGGGCAACCCCAGACGCAGATAGTTCAAAAACGGATGTTCCGATATTTTGTCTACGTCTGAAAGACGCAAGTTGCTGGAAAGATTAATCTCAATCGGCTCGTGAATTTTCGCAGCATATTCCAATGCTACTGGATCTTTCGCAAGATTCACTCCGTGACCAAGGCGTTCTGCTCCCATAATCATGGCATCACGAGGATTGCGAACATCGCCGATTTCCCCCGAATGCATCGTGCGACGAAGTTTAGTTTCACCCTTCATATGTTTATGTAAAAGGGTTCCGTAAAGGATCTGACCTTTTTCCAAAGCCGGGTTGGTGCCTTCGTTGTCCAAAAAGTCGATACCCACAAGGTGGAGGTTCCCCGGGTAACTTAAGAGGGTTTGAAGTCCATTCTCCAAAGTATCTAAGTCACGCGTGCGGTTAAATGCGTTGTTCACGCGAATGACAAGACCGGTCTGCTGTTCTACGACGGCGATTGCTTTAAATAGATCGTCACTCGTGCTGGTTGTGAGTTCAGCGTAAAGAACTCCTTGGCGAACTGCTCTTTGCGCGAAGTCCAGCAGAACCTGCTCGTATTGCTCCCACTCGGGAAAGGCATATCCCAGGAATGAAAACACACTATTGAATCTTGGAAAAGGCTGTTTTCCCGGAGGTAGGAACAAGTAGTTAGAAAATGTCTTTTGGTCCGCGGGCGATAACGTCAGATAGTTCGCATCGGCGGGAATTTGTGACAGCCACGCACGCTCTTCGGGGAGCAGCATCGAATTGCCACCGGTGCTGTCGATATGCTTAAGAAGCTCTGCCGCTTCAATTTTCGCGTTTACATCTGCCAGTAACTTCGCGGCAAGAGCACGATCTAATGTTCCACCCGGATGGATGTGTAACATAGCTCCCTTGGGAATTTTCTCGCAGAACTGTTTAGCAGTTTTTTTAGCGCGAATACGATCCAGATTGATGATGGAATCAAGCTTAGCTTTATCTTTTGCGATTTGAATGCGACGAGCTTGGATATTTTTTAAGTCAGAAAGATCTTGCGGAGTAAAAGCATAGTCCTCCGGAAGTTGAAGGATTTTCTCCCAAGCTTCACGAGAGATCGCACGTTGAGCGGCGGGGATATCAGTTTTTTGAACTTGCTCTAGCAATAATGCCCGAGCCTGGTCATAGCGTTTCCACTGTTCGGTCAGTTTTTCCTGAAGAGTCGGGGCTGCAACGGCAGATACCGTAGTAATGAACAAGAATAACGCCAAGACAGCCTGAAATCTCATGAACACCCCCGAGTGGTAATCAGCTACCACAAGGCCTTTTGGGGATTCAACATAAAAGGGTGTAATTCACATTTAAACTAAATATGAATAGACGAAATCTTTTGATAAAGCTTTAGGCCAATCCACGCGTCAGTTGCTGCGTACAGAATCTGCTTATGAGTCAGTTCGTTGGCTTCCCAGTTCGTCGTCTTGGGGCCTTTGGTGATTGTTCCCTCCAGAACTTCCTCGGTCATGCTCTTTAGCCCAAAGTTATTCAGATTCTTGGCTTTTGCCAGCGTCTGCAGTTCCACGAAACCATCAGGAACAAATTGAAAACGTTTGTTCAGATTTTTGATGTCGTCTCTGATCGCAACTCCGGCTTTGATGACGTTGGGATTCTCGAAAATATTCTTGATCAATTCGAAATTTCTAATGTGTTTAAGGCGAATGACGTAGGCGTCGGTTTCTGTCGCCAGTTGTAGCAAGGTAACCTGATATACTTCACCTTTTTTAAACGCAGGACGAGTTTCGGTGTCAAAGCCCAACTCATTCGCGGACTCCAGCGCACTGGCCACGGCTTGAAGCTCGTGATCGGTGTTGATAAGATGAATCTTTCCAGTGAAAGATAGAATTTTGAATGCCGGTTGAGTCATATTTATTTCTTTATCAATTCTTTGATGTTTTCTAAAGGCCGGCCCACGACAGCTTTGCCTTTTCCCTGAAGAACAGGCCGTTCCATCAAGTGGGGTTTTTCAGAAAGTCGCAGTGCTACTTCCTCTGCTGAATTTACGTCAAATGGAGCAGCGGTAAATTCCACATCTTTCGTTCGCACCAGCGCTGAAAGTGGGCCTGTCATTTGTGCGATCAATTCACGGAGTTCATCACGGGAAGGTGGGTATTTGATATATTCCACCGTTTTAAAGTCGACGGCTTCAGTTTCAAGGAAAGCCAAGGCTTCGCGACTCTTACTGCAATTGGGATTGTGATAGAACTTCCATGATGACATACGTTTTTTCTATACCGGAAGGTGGGGAATGGCAAAGGCATAGTGGTTAGAAACCTTGCGCCTGTTTTCTAAATGGTTATGATTGAATGTGGAGGCCTGATGAGAAAGTTAATCTTGAGAATATCCGTGTCCATTGATGGCTATATCGAATCATCAGATAGCAAAATCGATTTTGGAAAGACCAGAAGCCCCGAAGGAGCTGCCTGGTTGGCGGAAAAGATTGAAAATATCGGTGCTCATCTGTTGGGAAGAAAAGCCTTTACTCAGTTGGGCTCCTTTTGGCCCACAGCTCCCGGAGTCGTGGCGAAACACATGAATGAAATCCCTAAGATCACATTTTCCCGAAACGGCTTCGACCCTTCTCAGGTTGTGAGCGCAAAATCTTGGTCAGATGCAAAGGTGATCACTGGTGACTTGGTTAAGGGAATCACAAACCTAAAGAAGGAATCTGGGAGAGACCTTCTAGCGCACGGTGGAGTAGAGTTTGCACAAAATTTGGTTCAAACTGGTTTAGTTGATGAATTCTGGATTGCTACTCATCCCCTTGCAGCAGGAGGAGGTTCGGCCTTGTTTGCCAAGCTGGAGAAGCCTCTATATCTGAAATTGATCGAATCGAAAGTATTCAGTACTGGTGCGATGATGAACGTTTATCGTCCAGAATAGAGAGCGAAAAAAGCCTCCCAGAAATCTCTAGGAGGCTTTTGTTTTTTACATAGCTTTCAAATAGTAGCCAGTGTCTTTAGAAGTCATCGTGTTTGATTTCTTCATCTTCATGTAGCGGTTGAAATCTTTAGTGTACGCTTTTTTGAAGTTTGTTTCGTGCTTGTTAAACATTTTATCCAACCAAGTGTAGTAGCAAGTGTACATGTGGTTGGATAGGAAGTTGCAATACCATGCAAATGGCATGTTTGCAGAGAAATTGAACTTTTTAGAGAAAGCCATGATCTCTTTGTTGAACATGCTCCACCATTGTGTTGCTTCTGTTTTGTGAACGAAGTTACCTACCCAGTAAGTACGGTTACCTTGTTTAAAACCAACTTCCCAACCATTACCTACAGCTTTAAAATAAGATTTGAAAGTGTAAGGACCGTATTGGTACGTTTTCATTTTCATTGTTGTCTTTGTGTTCATCATGTTGCCTTCCTTCTTTGTTTGGCGTTTGAAGCAGCATTCATCTTGCGCACAATTTCTTTCTCACTAAACAAAATTTTAAGTTTGCGTGGGTGTTGAAGGAAAAACTGGTCAGTGGTCTCAATGTTTCCAACGAGCGTTCTGTAGCAATTGTTGGGTTATTGGTGGTTTGTTAACGAATGAAGTCGGAACATCATGTGTGCTCATTTTGTAAAATGGATTCACCGAACATCAAATGACGGGAGGAATAAGATGTGCAAAACAATAAAACAAAAGGTTCATTTCAAGGCTGTACCTGAGGTGATCTACAGCTTGCTCACTGATTCCAAAAAGTATGCAGCCTTAACCGGAAAAAAAGCCAACATCGGAAAGAAGGCAGGAGCTTCATTTTCAGTTTATGGTGGGCAAGCAACAGGAATCATCGTGGAGCTCGTTCGCAATAAAAGAATTGTCCAAGCATGGCAAGGGCACAGCTTCCCTGATGGAATATTCTCGATGGCAACATTCAATTTGAAGCCATCCAAGACCGGCACCGAACTTGTGCTGATTCACCGAGGCGTACCGAAGGAAATGATCCCCGCAATTGAAAACGGATGGCGCAAGTACAACTGGGATCCGATAAAGATTTATTTGGAAAAGCAGAAATAAGAAAAAATGGCGGACAGGGAGAGATTCGAACTCTCGGTAGGCTTTTGACCTACACACGCGTTCCAGGCGTGCGCCTTCAGCCACTCGGCCACCTGTCCATCGGGAACGATCTGAAGAGGAGCTAACATAACAATTGCCCTCAGGGAAATCAAGGACGTGGTTTATGAATATCTGGGTGATATTCGGCTCTTGATTTGATGCGTTAACATTTGGATTCATCCAAAACCTAGCCCCAGGTCGAGTCATCAAAAGTCCTCTGATTGCCGAATAATATTAATCACTTCGGAGGATTTTACATGAATAAATTGGTCATGATTGCCACAGCAGCGGTGATGGGATTGATCTCGGCTTGTACAAGCAGCTCAACCAAACCAATGGAACCTCAATCATATCGTAATCCTGCCAGTACGGGGGAGTTGATCACGGGCAGCCAGAAAGTTTTGGCTGATATCAATAACTCGCAGATTTTTAATCCGCAAACTTGTGTGACGTTCGTGAACAACGTGACGGATTACCTTTACTATTTGCCGGCAGATCACTTCGTTCCAAAATCTTCCACTGAACAACAGAGTCTTCGCAAATATGGCCCCGAAGTTTTAGATACGATTTTCCAAATTCGCATTTCATTGCACGAAAAACTTCAAGAGTTCGATATTCGCAGTGAGCTTAGCAAGGACTGCGCAACAAAAGCGCGTGAAGGAT
Source organism: Bdellovibrio sp. ZAP7 (assembly GCF_006874645.1). Lineage (NCBI taxonomy): Bacteria > Pseudomonadati > Bdellovibrionota > Bdellovibrionia > Bdellovibrionales > Pseudobdellovibrionaceae > Bdellovibrio > Bdellovibrio sp. ZAP7. Next base: position 300,284 of record NZ_CP030082.1, read on the forward strand.
TTCAATACGCACGCTTTGCCGAAGAGTATCTGCTGGATTGGTTGTATGCACAGAAAGTTTATAACTTTAAAGCAGCTCCGATACTGACTAATCAAAAACCCAGCACTTGGACGAATCCAAAATTTGAAGGTTTTGAATTGCAAGCGGGTGACGTCATGATCATTCGCGGGAAGTCCTATGTTTCTGCGATGATCGCGCGTATCGCGGACGAAGAAGGAAACTTTTCGCATTTGGCTGTCGTGGGTGAAGATAAAGCCGGCAAGAAGTATGTGGTCGAAGCCCTTATTCAATACGGAACGATTGTGACTCCGCTAGAGAAATGGCGCCAGTCTGCAGATGCTCGCGTGGCATTGTTCCGTCATCCTGATCAGACACTGGCTAAACAAGCGTCTCGCTATATTTATGACTATGCTCAAGGTGCATTGGATAAAGGCCAAGGCATCAAGTATGACTTCTCGATGAATGATGACGACTATTCGACGATGTTTTGTTCGGAAGTTGTCAGAATGGCCTATGATAAAGCATCTAATGGTCAGGTGATCATTCCAAAATTCCGTAGCACCGTTAGCAAATTCAAAGGCAATGCTTATCCACGTTCTTTGGGTGTGACGAAAACTTCATTGTTCGCACCATATGACGTGGAAGTGGATCCCCGTTTTGATTTCGTGGCAGAGTTCAGGCATATGCCACTTCTTCGTCAGGTGCGTATGCAGGACGCGGTTTTACAAAGCGTTTATGGTTGGATGATCACAAAGGGATATAATTTCCACTGGGAGCCAAAGCACGCGGGCAAAGCTTATCTTGCGAAAATGGTCCGACAGTTCGGTATTGCCAAAGACACTCTTCCGAAATACATGCCCGTCGAGAGCATCAAAACAAACGTGCAGTTCGAAGTCGTGGCCAGTGCTTTGGAAAAGAATATTTATGCTAAGGAAGCTGAGTTCTATAAAAAGAACGGCTATCTTCCTTCATTCCAGGACCTATTGATTATCAATGAAGCTTATCGCCGTAAGGACTGTATGGATGACAAGGCTCTCCACATCCCTGGTTTCGGTGGTTCACAGTTCCACTGGTTCTTTTACGACGATAACCACAAGTGCGATTAAAGAAACAACTGATCGAGCTGCTTAAAGTACCAATCCTGAAGAGATTTTCTTAAAGGAAGGGAGTTAAGCATCTCGGTTTTGTTTTGCACATTTCCCGTGCGCGCCGAGAGATCTTTTTCGGAGCAGTATTTGATCCATTCGTCTGTGGCTTCCGGATGAAATTGAGTGGCCACGATATTTTTGCCAACTCGATATGCCTGATTCTTACAAAAATCATTCGTGGCGAAAAGTTCAGCACTTTTTGGTAAATCAAAAGTGCAAAGGTGAGATTGAAATACCTGCAAGGTTTCACCGCTCGACATTTTCACCGGCACGAATCCGGATTCCCAGCCCGCCGGGTGAACAAAGACTCTTTCTCCCAATACATCTGCAAGGAGTTGTGCGCCCAAGCACAATCCAAAAACCTTCTGGTCGTTTTGAACCAGGTTTTTAATGAATGCCTTTTCCGTCTGCAGCCACGGGAATTTATCCTCTTCAAAAGCATTCGCCGTTCCGCCACAAATCACAACGCCCAAATATGGTTTAAAATCCGGAGCCGGCGTTCCGTCAGCAGGATGCCAATACTCCACCTGAATGCTATTCTTTTTCGCCCACTCAAGTGTCGAGCCAGGAGGAACCGATTGCTGATGTTGGATGATTAAAAGCTTTTGCATGTTTAAAAATGCTATCTAATCATTTTCCTATTGTCCATCGAGCAGAGACTTGTCAGTATTTAGGCATGAAAACTATTACGCGTTCTCTTAAAGCTTTGGTGTTCTTGTGTGTACTCTTGAATAGTGGCCTTGCGTTAGCGGAAGGCATGGGTAAGTTGGGGCTCTTGTATATGAGCTCTTCTTCCGAGGATTCAGGAGCTGAAAGTAAATCGACTCGTACTCTGTACGATGTGGCTCTTTACTATAAATTCCAAGGTTCCCCTTGGGTGTTGGGTGGACTTTACCAGAATGACGCGCAGGCATCAGATTCAACCACGGTGAATCGCACGTCGTACGGTGTAAGTGGCGGCTATATGACTCGCAAAGAAAGTGGCGGATACCTTTTAGCGACATATTTCGTTTCTTCGACTTACGGAGACTACAAAGAGGGTTCTGGCTTCCAGATCGACTTCGGTTATAAAGTTCCCACTAAAATCCCGTTGGCATTTCAGCTTAGTTACAAAAGCTATGATTATTCCAAATACAATCATAAAGACACCAAGCTTGATCCTTATTTCGTAGTGATCGCGGATTTCTAATGCAAAAGCACATCGGAAGCTGTCATTGCGGTGAAGTAAAATACGAGGCGACCGGTAACTTTACAGAAGTTATCAGCTGCAACTGTTCAATGTGCCGAAGAAAAGGCACATTGCTGGCATTTGTTCCTGTTGAGAATTTCAAAATGCTTTCTGGAGCTGAAAAGCTGGTCGACTATCAATTCGGCAAAAAACAAATTCATCATACCTTTTGCGGTGAGTGTGGCGTGACTCCATTTGCCCATGGCACTGCACCCAACGGTGCTAAAATGGTTGCGATCAACGTACGCTGTTTGGAAGACGTTGATCTGGATAATCTGAAGATCACTAAAGTGGACGGAAAATCATTCCCTATCTAGTCACTGAAAGATAAACAAGACCTCGAAATGACTTATATCAAAGCCAGCTCTCTAATCTTGAAATACAGGGGGAGGGTGTTTGAAATAGAGTTTCGAGGTGTACCATGAGCAAATATCTGAAAATTCAAATTTCCATTTTGATTCTTTTCGTTAGTTCACTGGCATCGTCCCAGATCAAAATGTTCAAGAACGTGGTTCGCCCCAGCAAAGGAATAGCCGTGACTTACCCTGCAAAACAAATCAGCATTTCAATTGGGAAAAACGTAAATGAAGTCTATCAATTCATTTCCACACCAGAAAACATGCCACGCTGGGCCGCGGGCCTAAGTCAGGCAGAGTTGGTGAAATCAGGAGATGATTGGATCGCGGATTCACCCATGGGTAAAGTGAAAGTACGCTTTGCCGAAAAGAATAAATTCGGTGTGGTTGATCATGATGTCACTCTTCCATCCGGAGAAGTGAATCACAATCCCTTAAGGGTGGTTAAAAATGCTGATGGCAGTGAAGTGATATTTACTTTGTATCGTCGTCCTAAGATGTCTGATGTAGATTTTGAGAACGATGCAAGAGCGGTCACAAAAGATCTGCAGAAGCTAAAACAGATACTGGAAAAATAGGAACATCGAGTGATTAACGTTTTTACGTCATATCTTAGAAAATTGGGATCCAAAACTCCAAGCTGGCTGGTAAAGCACATGATCAGCTTGTGGATGCCTTATCTGGGGGCGGGGATCAAGATTGAAGAGATTTCTTCTGACTATCGCTATATCAAAGTGTGTCTGAAGCAGACTTGGTATAATCGTAATTACGTTGGAACACAGTTTGGTGGATCTCTTTACGCGATGACGGATCCCTTCTATATGCTGATGCTGATCAATAACCTTGGACAGGATTACTATGTTTGGGATAAAGGGGCGACGATTGATTTTGTGGCTCCAGGAAAGTCCAAAGTAACTGCCGAGTTCAGAATTAACGATGAAATCATCGAAAAAGTTCTTAAAGAAACAGCTTCCGGAGAGAAGTACATCTTTGATTTGCCAGTGCACGTGATCGATGCCAAAGGGGAACTGGTTGCTTCTGTTCTTAAAAAACTTTACGTTCGTAAAAAGAAAAAAGAGCGCACTTAAAACGAAATTTTAAAACTGATATCGATATTGTTGGGGATGAATCCAGCACGGTGACTGATAGTGTCTGTCGCATTAACTTCGTTTGCAGTATAGGTGTCGTAAGCGCTTTTTAGCATGCTGGCGACCACGCTTGAAGCGACACCAATCCAGTATGCTTGTTTCTTGGTGATGTTAAATCCTTTATAGGCAAGGGCAGCGCTGGATACGGCAACCAAACTTCCCGCAACAGAATTTATGATCTTGTCGTTGTGCTCGATACTGTCTTGATCTTTAGCCAGCAACCCTTGCATCAATGTACCTGCGCCAACTTCCAACAGAATATCACTGGGGTCATCAGTTTTGATGTTCGCTGGTTTTGAGATATCGGTTGTGAACTGGAGGACCTGCAAGTCAGCCAAAATCTCGTGTTGATCTAAGGTTGCGATAAACTGAATCGTTTCAGGAATTGCGTGATAGTCGCTTTTGTTATCGCACTGAAAATTTAAAACCGTTAAATTTCCATTTTTCTGAACGGTCATCGTTTTTGCGTAGCGGTCATTGCGCACGTTGGGAACGCAGGCCTTTCCGAAAAGCTTCCACACTGCCACTGCTGTAGTAGGAATTTTCTCGTTGGTAACTTGCAGTTGGCCTGAGTTTAGTTGCAACGCACGGTCCAGTTTAGAGGAATGAGTGAAGTACTCTTTATCTTGAGGAGTATAGATTTTCGTCGCTGCCAAAGACATGCCTGAAAGCAGACTGATCGTGCAAACCATTACGAATTTCATGGATCTTTGAAGCATCCCCGTTCCCCTTAGCGCTGGTTCGTTTCTGAATAGCGAAAGATATGCCACGGCTCAGGTTTATATAGCGGGGTTGAGTTCGCGAACGGTGAAATTAGGTAAAAAAGGTGACCAAAATTTGGTCACTCTTAGAATGGAAGATCCTTGTTCGGAAAGGTGTATCCAAGAGCGATACCCGCTGCCACAAAGGCTGCCGAGTCCACAGATGTGGGAGAGTTAGTAACATCGGAAATAATATTACTCCACATGCCTTCTGGCACAGTCGCACTTCGGCTGAATATTTGAATACTCCAACGTTCTTTAATAAACATCATCGCGCCAATTTCAAGGCCTACCGTCACGCCAAGACTGTCTTCGCGATAATCGCGCCCCTGCCATTCGGTCGTGATCGAGTCGTAGCCCACCGTCGGAAAGATATTTAGATACAGATTGTATCGATTGTTCCCATAGTTAAAGCTTGGGCCCCAGCCGACATCCGTGTGAAAGCGTTTAAACTGAACGTCTTTCAATGCCGGAATGTCGTTAAAATGTTCGCGGGCGTAAGAAAAACTTAAACTCGGAGTTAAGCGAAAGTGATAGCGCCATTCCTTGCGTTTCGAAGGAGGCAGAAAGTTTTTTAAACTGATGGCAGCCAGGTACTGTGTGGTCTTTTCCACAAATCCTTCAGAGCTGACCTCCTCTGCGCTGACATTTTGTTCATTGATAGTCAGGCTGGTTTTGCCGGAGGCTGGAATAATAAAAATCGAATTAGGTAAAACACTTACGACTTCAGAGCTTCTATCTGTCCATCCCACCTCGTAAATGGAAGGCGTCAGCGATTTATCAAAAGCAAAGTCCATGCTTTTTGATTCCGCAGGATTTAAAATATCTTGAAGTTCACCCTTGACCAGTACCTTGTGAGGATTAGAAGAGATATCGACAGTACCTAGGTAAATTTTTGAAGCCTTCAAGCGATAAGCAGTCTCATAACGATCTGACTTGTCACCTTGGTCATCGTTATCCATGTCATGATCGTTAAAAATCGGTAGTGACTGGTTGTAGGGAAGAACCGTTGCTGAAGTCTGTGTGCTGCTTAAGTCCGTGCTAATAAGTCTTCCGACTTCGTCAGCAATATTAGGATGAGCAGCAATCGGTGGAGCGACGGTTATAATGACGGGAGGCTGGTAATTGCTTGGGCGCGATTTAGGAAAATCTAAATTGACTTCGTCTTGGTACTCCCAGGCCGCACCTGTCAGCAAATCTGTGGCCCAGCCAATCGGGGCCCAGCTTAGAAAACCCAGATTGCCGGCAAAGCTTCGTCCCCAACGATAATGACCATTGAGTTCGGCTGTCGTCTTGGATTGTCCATCCACGGCATTCAGTTGGAGTGAGCTTTTACGAGGGACTTCTGCAAGAAGGGGAGCTTGGCCCAGGAGTTCGTCGTCTTGATAGACCTTGGCTCCTGGGAGGTTTGTATGAACGTGAATGATTTGGCGTCGTCCACCGCTGGTTGCGCAGGCTGAAAGAATCAAGCTGAGACTAAGGGCTGCGCAAATTCTGAATTTCATTCCGTCGTTTTACTTTTTCTTCCACTTCGCTTTCTTAGGATTTGCAAACAGATCTTCGCTATCAAGCAAAGCTTGAAGGCTCTTATCGATATCTGAAGTTTCCGGTTGAGAAGCGATAATTTTATAGTCGGCTTTGTTTACTTTAATAACTTCAACTGGCTTGGTCAACAGCGCCTCGATATTCGCAAGTTGTTCTTTTTCTTCCGTAGCACAGAAGGAAACAGCGATACCTTTGTTAAAACCGCGGCCTGTACGACCGATACGATGAACGTAGTTTTCAGGTTTTTCCGGCAAGTCATAGTTAATGACATGTGTAACGTCAGGGATATCGATACCGCGGGCACTTACGTCAGTTGCGATCATGATTTTGCATTCGCCTTTTCGGAAGGCTGCCATCACGTCAGCACGGTCGACTTGATCTTTTTCTCCGTGCAACGTCAAAGACGCGATATTCACGCGCTCTAAAGCTTTAGCAACGCGTTCAGCACGCACACGAGTACGAACGAAGACGATAAATTTACCATCTGCATTTTGATTGATGTACTCTGCAAGGAAGAAACGTTTGTCATCCATTTCCACGAACATCACATAGTGCTTCACGTTTTTAGAAACAGGATCTTCCGGAGAAATTTCGATACGGATAGCGCTGCTGCGAACTTGAGAGTAAGCAAGTTTTTTGATTTCAGGATTGATCGTTGCGGAGAAGAACAAAGTCTGGTGGCGACGGTTTAGTTTTCTTTTGATGTCTTCGATGTCGTCAATGAAACCCAAATCCAACATTTGGTCTGCTTCATCCAAAACCAGGTGTTCGATGAAATTCAAGTTAATGAAACCTTGAGAGATCAAGTCAAACATACGACCAGGGGTCGCGATCAACACGTCGATGCCGTCTTGAAGTTTTTTAATTTGCGCATCCTGTTCGATGCCACCAAATAAAGCGAACGGTTTAACCTTCGTGTGTTTGGAAAGTTTATTAAACACTTCACCAATTTGCTGAGCCAATTCACGAGTCGGAACGAGTACCAGGCATTTGATACCGATTGCACGCTTGCTGCTTTTTTCGGAGTGGATCATGTTGATAATAGGAATTGCAAAGGCCGCCGTTTTACCGGTACCGGTTTGGGCAATGGCCAGAACGTCTTCGCCTTTAAGAATGGATGGAATGGCTTTGAACTGAATGTCAGTTGTGCGGAAATAGCCGTTGTCTTCAAGGTTGCGAAGAAGGTCTTCAGAGAGGTGGAATTTTTCGAATTTCATGACAGACCTCTATCATGGAGAGGTCTGTCATGTCCAACTTGCTGAATTATTTACTATTTTTTGTGAAACAAAGCCTTAATTTTTGGCGCGTATGGCGGCGCAAAGAAGGCCAAATAGATCAATAAAGCACCCAGGATCAAAGCTAGGGGCACGCCACTTGGAGCCAGGAACGCATGGATAAAGAAAATATTCAAAACGATCGGCGCCATGATGACCAGGCAAAGTGGCACAAACCAGCCAATCAGAATCAAAAGCCCGCACACGGTTTCCGTGATTTTAAGTAGCGGCATGAAATAAACGGAAGCCATGATGCCTTGGAAGTAAGTCAACATTGCCGGTGGCATGCCTTCTACGGGTGGAGGTGGCATAAGGCCCATCTGTTGTGCAAGGCCAGCAACTCCCGAAAGAAAAAAGATCAAACCGAAAAGAATACGCGCGATCATTGGTAGTTTAGCTTTCATGATGAATACCCCTTTTTAAATATTGGAGCTTATCTTCAATTTAGTATCAACCAAGAATTATGTCGGTTACTCTTTTCCCTATGAATATACCAAGAATCCAATATCTCGTTTCGATGGCTCTCATTCCACTACTTGCAGTGGCGTGTTTTGTTTTTAGCTTCTCATCAGCACTCGCATTGGTTCTGGGATTGGTTACGGCAGTCACAGTCGGCAATCCCTATATCTCTAAAACACGTAAGTTGACCTCGAATCTTTTAAGCATCGCCGTTGTCGGTTTGGGTGCGGGAATGGATTTGAATGTGGTTGGCCGAGTAGGCGCGCAAGGTGTGGGTTACACAGTGCTAGGTATCTCGTTGACCCTGATCATTGGTTATTTCTTGGGTAAAGTTCTAAAAACTGAGCGTGATACTTCGATTTTGATTTCAGCGGGAACAGCCATTTGCGGAGGCAGTGCTATCGCGGCGGTTTCTTCTTCCATCAAAGCGAAGCCCCATGAAATTTCGGTCTCCTTGGGTGTGGTGTTCATGTTGAATGCCCTGGCCTTGATTGTTTTCCCATTTGTGGGTCATCACTTTAATTTGACGGAAGGTCAATTCGGTCTGTGGAGTGCACTTGCGATTCATGACACAAGTTCTGTTGTCGGAGCGTCTATGCAATATGGTGCTCACGCCTTAGAAGTGGGAACAACGGTGAAACTTGCAAGAGCATTGTGGATTGTTCCAGTGACATTGTTCTTTGGATATTTGGTTTCACGTAAACAAGAATCTACGGCGGGCAAAACAAAATTTCCGTGGTTTATTCTTGGGTTTTTATTAGCGGCAGCTCTAGTTACTTGGATCCCTCAGCTTCAGGGAGCAGGAAAAGTCGTCAACGAACTTGCCAAAAAACTTTTAGTGGTCACGTTGTTTCTGATCGGCGCGAATTTGACTCGCGACACATTACGCAGTGTCGGCGTGCGACCATTGATCCAAGGTGTTTTACTATGGATTGTTGTTGGCGGACTGACATTAGCAGCAATTTTAGCGGGCTGGATCGGGCTCGCGTAATCCTCGAAAGCAAAGGAATATCCATGGCATTCAAATCGGCAGTTACGTTAAGAGATGGCACCCACATGCCTCAATTGGGCTTCGGCGTTTGGCAGGTGCCCGATGATGGTGCCGAGACAGCAGTTGCCGAGGCTTTCAAAGTTGGTTACCGGTCGATTGATACTGCAGCTATTTATCGCAACGAAGCCGGCGTAGGTCAGGCAATTAAAAACAGCGGACTTGCCCGTAGCGAGATATTCATCACAACAAAACTTTGGAACGAAGACCAAGGATATGACAAAGCGATGAAAGCGATTGATTCGAGTCTGAAAAAACTGGGAATCGAGCAAGTTGATCTGTATCTGGTGCATTGGCCGTCCCCACATCGTGGTCTTTATCTTGAAACATGGAAAGCCATGATTGAGATTAAAAAACAGGGTAAGGCAAAATCAATCGGTGTATCTAATTTCATGCCCGAGCATCTGACTCGTATTATCGATGCAACCGGAGAAATTCCAGTCCTTAATCAAATTGAACTTCATCCAAAATTCCAACAAAAGAATTTGCGTGAGTTCCATGAAAAGCACGGCATTTTCACCGAGTGCTGGAGTCCCTTGGGTCAAGGTAAGCTTTTGGATGATTCACATCTGAAAGAAATCGCGGCAAAACATGGCAAGTCCACGGCGCAGGTTATTTTGCGCTGGCATTTGCAGAATAATTTTATCGTGATTCCGAAATCCGTGACACCTTCACGCATTAAAGAAAACTTTGATGTTTCTGATTTTAAATTAAGTGCCGATGATATGGCTAAGATTGAAAAAATGGACAGCAAAGATGGGCGTATTGGACCAAATCCAATGACTGCAGAGTTCTAAAATTATTCGCGAAAATAATCATAGCGATCCTCTTGTGAAAGATCGCGGTAAAGGGCGGCCCTGCGCCGCTCTTGTAATCGATATTCTATAAAGTTCCAATACACGATTTGATACACCAAAAAGACCACCACTCCGGCGGCAATCATTAAAACCATTTGCCGATGCGATTCCCAGATATAAACCGCCGAAAACAATAGCAGCGGATGCACCACAAAAAGAAGCGCGTGCAGCCACATCTCCATCGCAGAGCAAAACTTACGATGAACCCATTCGTCCTTGGTGATAAAGACGCATGAAAATATCGCCATTGAATAGTAAATAGTTTCAGTCGTGGAGTTTTTAGGTGCTAAACCTATGAATAGCAAACAGGAAAGAACTGTTGCTGTATCCATAGGGTGTCCCAATCTTTCCCAGCGGGGCAATCCTCGTTTGTGATGAAAAAAGACTTCATCAACAAATATCAGAACACCTTGAAGGATAGTGAGAAACAGGAAGACGCTCATAGCTTCTCCATCAGTCCTCCGCAGACAGTCAGACCGGGACCGAATGCGTAACTAATGATCTGAGTTCCTGACGGTACGTTGTCGTCATGGATGATGGATTCCCACAAGTGGGGGAGAGTTGCTGAAGACATATTGCCCCGGCGATGCAAAAGTCGACGACTGGCTTCAACTTGTGAACTTTTTAATTCTAAGTGATGCGCAACTTGATCAATAATTTTTGGTCCACCAGGGTGAACAGCGAACAGAGCATTCTTTTGAAGTTTGGAAAGATCATAACCGCGCGTTTTTAGCCAGCGCTCGGTGAATTCGCGAATCTTTGTCCCGACCATCGAGGGAACATCTTTCGACAGAGTCATTTTCATTCCCCAATCGGAAACCATCCATTCCATTGCATCAGCTGTGTTAGGAATAATTTCTTCATAAAGCGAATGAATTTTAAAGCCCGAGTCTGGTCGTTCGTGACTCATGCGGTAGGCGATACAACCATCAGCGAACAAACTTTGAATCACCATTTGCTCTAGAGATGATTCTTCGGGATTTAAATGCAGGCTGCATAACTCGGTGTGAACCAAATCCACGCTGCGCTTTTCTCCCAAGATAGATTCATTGGCTAAAAATCCCGCTGCCATTCTTAATGCCGGAAAGGCGCCATAGCAGCCCATGTGGTAGGAATGCGTGACGGTGACTGGTTTAGGGGATTTTAGAGCAATAAGCTGAGCAGCACTTGGTGAGACGTATCCTGTGCAGCTGACATGAATCATATCGTCAGGATAAGTCCGGGTGTCGTAAATCTGTTTGAAAAGATCTTGCACGATCTTGTGATAGTATTCGTGGCGATGGTGCATGCTGACGCCACGCTTGCTGACGGAAATAGGGTAAATTTTATTTTGAGACCAATCGTGCTCGCCGACATCAGGTACAAAAAAATATCTCTGCTGAATTTGTTGCGACGAACAACCCACCCTGTGGAGCATTTTTAAATACTCCTCTTTCGTGTGGGATTGTCCATTTTGTGCAAGTTGATGAGCTGTCGAAAGCCAATCAAGACTGGCATCCTGGGATACCTGATACGGAGGCTCAATGGAGTGAAACTTTCCTAGATACATGACTCCATGCTAAGGGCCCGCGTACACCTCTTGTAGATCCAGTGTGAACATACACCGGGGAGGCTAACAATTCTAAGAATCAAGAGCCTCATCTGTGTGGTACTTCTTCATGCCTATAAGCATGAGTAATCCCGGTACTGCAATCAATGCGCAAGCATAAAAGAAATTCGCCCAACCCAAATGCTTTACCAGATCCCCGGTGAAACCCGAGAAAAAAGTTCTTCCCAAAGTCGCGACACTTGAAAGAATCGCATATTGAGTTGCTGTGTATTTCTTGTTGCTAAGTGCGGCCATGAAAGCCACGAAGGCTGCGGTTGCCATGCCTGTGCTGATATCTTCAAACACGATCACCGCTGCAAAAGGCACGAGTGCATTGCCCGTAAATGTGAGGACTGCGAAAGCTGCCGTGGAGATGGCTTGTAATATACCAAAGACCCACAGACTGCGATAGATGCCGACATAGTATATTGCGATACCGCCAAAGAACAATCCAACGAGTGACGATGCGGTTCCGAAAACTTTTGCCACCAGTCCGATGTCGGCGTTCGTAAAACCCATCTGTACATAGAAAGGCTGCAACAGCGCTCCAGCCAGGGCGTCGCCCAGCTTAAACAACAAAACAAACAAAAGAATATAAGCGGCACCTGGTCTTCTTAAAAACTCTGCAAAAGGTTCAACTGCTGCCTGATACAATGATTTCGGGGGAGGAGAATCCAGTTTTGGCTCGGGTGCAAAGAATGTCGTTAAAAGTCCGATACCCATTATAGCAGCCATCAGGAAATACAACTGCCCCCAAGTAATTGGCCAGAACTCGTTGCCCACCATACCGATACCCAAGCCGCCAGATACCAACATTGCAATTCTATATCCGTAGATATTAAGCGAAGATCCCAAACCCAATTCTTGATTCGAAAGAATCTCACGTCGGTAAGCATCAATCGCGATATCTTGAGTGGCACTGAAGAAAGCAATCAATACGGCCATGATCGCCATCAAGCTTAAGTTATTCAAAGGGTTCAAAGTACCTAAGAAAAACAACGATGCCATTAAAGCGACCTGTGTCGCCATCATCCAACTGCGACGACGCCCCACTTTAAATAAAGTATAGCGATCCAACAGTGGTGACCACAAAAACTTCAACGAATAAGACAGTCCCACCCAGCTAAAATAACCGATGGTGCTGATATCAACTTGCTCGCGGGCTAACCACGTTTTCAATGTTCCGCCGGTCAACGCCAGAGGCAAGCCGCTTGCGAAACCCAGAAACAGGATGATAAGCATATGTTTGCTAAATAGGTCTTTGAGGATATTTTTCTTAGCTGCCATTACTGTGATGTCTCTCTTTGTATTACTTAGTCAGGTTCTTAAGTCTTTTGCGCATCGTCCACAACAGGTGACTGATGTAAGGTCTGCGGCTTTCTCCGGTAGTAACCATCAAAAGTTTTGTGATCTTTAAATTTACGGAATCGGTGTAAAGCAAGATCAGCATTTCGTAAATAAAGTTGGTATTTAAGGTCACGTGATTATCCGTTCCCACGCCCAGTTGCACACCTTTTTTCTCCCACCACGAGAACGGATGGTCCTTGTAGTCTTCGAATTTTCCAGTGAGTTTATTATTCGAGGAGGGAAGTGAAACCAAGGTCACCCCTTTTTGAATCATGCGATTCAAAACATCATGTTGATAGTGCTCCACTTCGCGCGCGGTGTGAAATTTCGCTTTTACCAGCAGAACTTTTTCAGCATCATTTAAACGTTCGCCCTTTAAAAGTTTTTCCAGGACGTGGCGGTTGTCAGCCCAATCAAGTTCCGTTAATTCGCGGTACAACGGATCTTTTTCGGTAAAGCCTTTACCGTCGTCATTGCGTTTGATGAAATCCTGATACAGCCGGTGGAAGTACTTATTGGGATTAATCCCCAGACTGATTCCGTGCTCAAGTGTATCGATGTGCCAGATGTTCATGGCATTATCCACGGCTTGAATACCTTTTTTCAGTGTATGCCACGTTTCACCGTGATGCGAGCGGATTTTGAAACCACGATACTGCAGTTTTCTAAACCCCATCTTCATTTCATTGAAGTGTTCTTTACGATAAAGCTCACGCTCGTCACCCACGGTGTCCGCATCCGTCATCACTTTTTGCAGGAAAGGATATTTGTCCAACATCTGAACCAGCTCGTCGATCTGGGACATAAAGTGGTCTTTGCGGGTTTTAAAATTTTCTGCGTCAAAGTGATTGGCTTCCTTACGGAAAGACGGGGAAAGGATAAAACGAAATTCACTGTGCTCATCCTGGAATTTCTTAAAGCCGTCGTACAAACCTAATACAACATCTTCCGGAGTGACGTCGTCGATACCAGGAATTTGTTCTGATGAACTGGAAGTCGAACGCGACAGGGAAAACTTAAGACGAACAGAGCCGACGTTAAAGTTTTTCCAAAGGTCGTTCGCCATGTGATAGGCAGCTTCGGCATGGACTTCGCGATTTATAAAGATCAGTTTTGGAAGATACAGAATTTTAAGATAACGGGCGAAACCTTCGTTTTCCTGCAGACGAATCAGTTTATCGACGTCCTCAACACTGCGAATTGGTAATGCCTGGGGGCCGTATACTTCGGAAATTTTTTGTTCATAGATCGCTTTATCAGGACCTTCCAAAAGTTTTTTCAAACGGGGGTAAATGAAATCTGCAGAAATCGCACCGGTCAGATGAATGTGTTCCTCGTTATACTTAAGTGGAAAGTTTTTAAAGAACTCAAACAATGCGGCCGAGATTGGATGCTTCAGCAAAGTTGTGATCGTGATTTCATTAATTTGAAAGCGGTTCAATAGATTGCGGAAGTCCGCGACCAATTTGTAAGCTTCCGGATTTCCGTTATTTAAGTCAGATGAAAGCAATAAATCCAATGTATCGGATAGCGAAATCCCATTGGTTTCACTGATGATAGTAGTCAGAGCTGCGACCAGCTGATTGTGAATGTCCTTATTCACGCAAGCCCCCTTTGTAAAAGGTTAGCTGGGAATAAGGACGATGTACACGACTATCCCGTTTTTAGGATCAGGTAGGGTGCCCAGTCAGGTGGAACGTGATCGGCACTTATTTCCAGCGCCAAAGTTGGCAGCCAGTTCGGTGCGCGCGGTTCTGTCAACAATGGCATATTCGCTGTGCGTGGAGTGCGATTCGCTTTTCTTTGGTTGCATTCGCGGCAAGCAGAAACAACATTTGTCCAGTTTTTGGGTCCGTTATGAGAGGCAGGTACGACGTGATCAAGGGTGAGCTGTTTGGCGTTGAGTTTGTCGCCGCAGTATTGGCAGGTGTAATTGTCGCGGATATAAACGTTTTCCCGGCAGAATCGGATAGCGTGGCTACCCCGAGGTTTAACGTATGATTTTAGGCGGAGGACACTGGGGAGCTGAAACCTTCGCTGGAAAGACCTAGCGAATGATTCGTGATACTCGAGTATCTCCACTTTATCTTGAAACCACAATATCAAGGCCTTTTGCCAACTTACAACCCGCATGGGTTCGTAGCTTGAGTTTAGCAGTAAGGACCTCAGTGAGGCCATGTGCTGCATGTATCCCCCGTTCTGGTGCGTTCCTATACTCAAGTATATCTAATATTGAGCCGGAAAAACAAGCTCTACGCCAATTGTGTCGCAGATGAGGGCTTTTATATTGCCAAAAGGCTAGGAAAAGTGGGATACGAACGTATCAAAAAAGGAGACTCATTATGAGAAGAGTATTGGCATTCAATTACGTTCTAAAAGGCCCAGATGGTCAAATCCTTGATAAATCTGAAAAGGGTCAACCTTTGCCATACCTTGAAGGTGCAGGACAAATCCTTCCTAAACTTGAAGAAGAAATCAAAGACATGAAAGAAGGCGACAAGAAAAATGTTAAGCTTGCCGCCAAAGATGGTTACGGCGAAATCCGCGACAATATGTTCATGGATGTTCCTAAAGAAGAACTAGCTCACCTTCCACAATTGGAACTTGGTGCGCACCTTCGTTTGGAATTGGGCGAAGGCCAACACATCGTACGCGTAACAAAAATCACTGACTCTCACGTAACTCTAGATGGCAACCACCCATTGGCTGGCCAAAATCTTGAGTTTGATATTGAGATGGCACTGATCAGACCAGCCACACAAGAAGAAGAACAACACGGCCATCCGCATGGTCTACACGGCGACGCCGGTCACCACCACTAGAACCGTTGGTGAAAATGGCCCGATCGACTGCGTTGTCGGGCCTTGTCCTCGCTCCGACGTGCCTGGGGCACGCCTGCGCTGTGGGAAGACCCTCCGCCTTGCGCTCGGACCATTTTGACCAACGGCCTTCTGCGACGTTTTGTTGGGGGAGGGGAGTTGGTCTTTTAGTTTGGGGAATTTGAATTACTATTTTCGATTTTCGATTGAGTCGATTTTCGAAAAATTTCGGAGAAATTTTTTATGCCTTCGTTTGATATTGTTTCTGAGTTGAATCTTCAAGAAGTAGATAATGGGATTAATCAGGCTCGTAAAGAGGTTGAGGGTCGTTATGACTTTAAGGGGAGCAAGGCTGAGATTGGTTGGGATAAAGATAAGAAAGAAATTAGTTTGTCTGCCGAAGATGAATATAAAATCGAACAAATGGGCAGTATCCTTCAGACGAAATTGCATCGTCGTGGCGTCGATATTAAATCGACGAAGTTTGATAAGATTGAACCTGTTGGTGGTCGAATGCTCCGCCAGAAGGTCACTTTGCAACAAGGTATTGACCGCGAAGTTGCTAAGGAAATTATTAAAGCTATTAAAGACGCTAAGTTGAAAGTTCAACCGCAAATCGCAGACGATAAAGTAAAAGTTTCCGGTAAAAGCATCGATGAATTACAAGAGTGTATTGCTTTGATTCGTTCAGGTGATTATGCGGTTCCATTGCAGTTTAATAATATGAGATCTTAAAATTGGGCTTGCACGGAAATTGGGCTATGCTAGCCTTAATCTAGTTTACCCAAGTTCCCCGTGTGAGTATCGATTTTAAGTTGTTCGAAGGCTTCCTCGGGTTTTTTAAACGACCATAGGAGGTCTTTCGTGGCTAAGAAGTTATACGTGGGCAATTTGCCTTACACAGTAGATGATGAATCTCTACACAATCACTTTGCACAATTCGGTGCAGTTGATTCCGCAAAAGTTATCATGGATCGCGAAACAGGTCGCTCTAAAGGCTTCGGCTTTGTTGAGATGACTGATGATACTGCAGCTGATGCAGCTATTGAAAAAGGCAACGGCATCGAAATGAACGGTCGTGCTTTGAATGTTTCTGAGGCTCGTCCTCAAGCGCCTCGCGAAGGCGGCGGTGGTCCTCGTCGTAGCGGTGGCTTTAATAACAACCGTGGCGGTAACGGTGGCGGCGGTCGTCGCGAATACGGCAATCGCTAATTGATTTGATCACTATTGTTAATAGTAATTTAGAGCCCTGAGGAAAAACACCTTGGGGCTTTTTCGTTCTGGTCTTGAACAAAGATCCTTAAAGATGTCTGATAGTTCTCTATGAGAACTCTAATTATCACGTTTTTCCTTTTATTCTCGTCACTTTCATTCGCACAAAAGAAATTGATTGTCCTGGGGGATTCTATCACTGAGGGCTACGGCGTTTCTAAAGAGGCGGCTTATCCAGCTTTGCTTGAAAAGAAATTGCACGATACTGGCAAAAAAGAATGGACCATCATAAATGCGGGTGTAAGTGGCTCGACAACGGCTTCGGGAATTTCGCGCATGAAGTGGTTGTTTAAATCAAAACCCGACATCGTGTTTTTGGCTTTGGGAGCAAACGATGGTTTGCGTGGTTTGAAAGTGGAAGAAAGTCAGAAAAATCTGGCGTCCGCTATCGAGTATGCGCAGAAAGAAAAAGTCGAAGTGATTTTGGGTGGCCTTTACATGCCACCTAATTACGGCGCGGACTATACCTCCAAGTTTAAAAAAATGTACGAGGATTTGGCCAAGAAATACAAACTGACTTTTATTCCGTTCATTTTGGACAAAGTTGCGGGCAATCCAAAATACAATCTCGCTGATGGCATTCATCCTAATGAGGAAGGCCATAAAATTATCGCAGACACGATCTTTAATGCATTGAAAGGCAAGTTATGAGCTTAACCCTGAACGACATCCGTAAAAGTTTTCATCAAGGCGATGCTGAGGTCGCAGTCCTAAAGGGGTTGAATGTCACGATTGAACCAGGGCAGATTGTTTCCATCGTTGGACAATCGGGAAGTGGGAAATCGACTTTGCTTTCTATCTTGGCGGGACTAGAGCGCGCAGACCGTGGGGAAATCCTTGTGGATAAGGTGAATTTGTCACCTATGACCGAACAGCAGTTAACGTTGTTTCGTGCTCAAAATATTTCCATCGTGTTTCAACAGTACCATTTGATTGCGCATTTAACGGCTTTGGAAAATGTGTCACTGGCTTTGGAAATTCTAAAAATGGAAAATCCTAAACAACGTGCCGAAGAAGCTTTGCGTGAGCTGGGATTGGGACATCGCCTGGATCATTTCCCCAGTCAGCTGAGCGGGGGAGAATGTCAGCGTGTTGCGATTGCTCGCGCCCTGGTGGTGAAGCCGCGTATTTTACTTGCTGACGAGCCAAGTGGAAATTTGGATACGCATACGGGAGATAAAGTGATGGATGTCTTTTTCGAAGTTGTTCGCAAGCACAACATCACGACTATTCTGGTTACCCACAGTGAAACCCTGGCTCGCCGCTGTCAGCGCATTCTTCGTTTGGAAGATGGCGTATTAAAGGATCAGTAAAATGATTTTTCGTCTGGCCGTAAGAGAACTGATTCGCAGCTGGCGATTTGGATTGTTTTTTATTTTCAATTTAAGCCTTGGTCTGACAGGTTTCGTGTCGCTGCAGGCATTCAACGTTACCTTGCAGGACGAGCTCGCAAGGAACGCGAAGAACATTCTTTCGGCAGATCTTTCTGTTTCAGCCAGAAGAGAACTGACCGAAGCAGAACAAGCTGCCATGAAGTCCGTTTTGCCGCCGGGAACGGAAACAGGTCGCATTTATGAATTCTTTGCGATGATGAGTTCATCCAAAGGCTCGCGACTGGTGATGGTGAAGGCTATCGACAGCAGTTACCCGTTCTATGGCGCTTTGGAAATGCACAGTGGAAAAAAGATCAGTCCCGGCAGTGAAAAGGAAATTTTAGGTTCGCACAAAGTTTGGATTTATCCGGAGCTTCAACAACAAATGAATCTGCAAGTTGGCGATCGCATGCAGATCGGAAAGCTTGATCTAGCGATTTCGGACGTGGTTGACCGTGATGAAACACAGACGTTTCGCATGGCTTCGCTTGCACCAAGAGTTTACGTCGACTTAAAACTACTGCCTGAGTCTGGATTGATTCAGTTCGGAAGTACTTTTACCCAAGCCTATCAATTTAAACTTCCGGCGGGGACTGACGAAAACAAAGTGAAGGAAGATATCTTTCTAAAACTTCCAGATCCAGCGATCTCGGTGGATACGCCGACATCTGCGGGCGAGGATTCTGGTCGCCAACTGGGTTACCTGTCTGACTATCTGGGGTTGGTCGCAATCATCGCCTTATTCATGTCAGCTTTGGGGGCTGCGTATATCTACCGTATGTTCCTATACAGCCGTATGAAAGAGATCGCGATTTTGCGAACTCTGGGTTTACAAAGTATCCAGGCAGTTGGCGTTTATGTTCTTCAAGCTTCGCTTTTGGGGTTGCTTGCCACCTTACCGACGGTTGCTTTCAGTGAAATTGTATTGCCAGTCCTCACTAAGGTTTTAGGAAGCTTCACTCCGTTTGACTTAAAACCGTCGGTCACGATGGAAGCCTGGGGCCTTTGCCTGTTGATGGCTGTTTTGGGAAGTTTCGTTGTCAGTCTTCCATTCCTAATGAAGATCTATGACTTAAAGGCAGCAAAACTATTCAGTGAAGAAAAGTTCGCGGTGAATGAAGGTAAAGTCCGCATTTGGCCGTTTATTCCTGCCATCTTGGTGTTCTATGGGTTGTCCGTTAACCAAGCCCATTCATGGAAGATCGGCTCTGCTTTTGCGGGATCTTTGGTGGCGACGATTGCGGTTCTGCTGGTGGCTGGATACTTCGTTCTGAAGTTTGCGGGAACTCTTAAGAATCTTCGTTTGTGGATGATGAAGTACAGCTTCTTGGGATTGTCCCGTCGTGCTGGCGCAAGTCTCGCAGTATTCGTGGCATTAGGTTTGGGTGCTTTGCTGATCAATATACTTCCTCAGCTTAAGAACTCTTTGCAGTCTGACTTGCAGGTGGATCAAAAGACAAGTCTGCCTTCTTTATTCATGTTTGATATTCAAGATGAACAAGTCACGGGCATTCAAAAGGTTTTGGCCGACAATGAAATTAAAACTCTTTCTTTGGCGCCGATGGTGCGTGCACGGGTTTTGAAAGTAAATGGCGTTGATTATGAACGGAAAATCGAAGGCCAAGGTTTTAAAACCAGGGAAGAAGAACGCGAAGCCCGTTTCCGCAATCGCGGGATGAACTTGTCTTATCGTGATCATTTATCTGATAGCGAGGAAATCATCGAAGGCCGCCCGATGGCTCCGATGTTTGATCCAGAAAAACAAAAGATCGCAGAACTTTCCGTGGAGGAAAGATTTGCGGATCGTATGAACTTTAAACTAGGCGATAAAATCATCTTTGACGTGCAAGGTGTTGAAGTCGAAGGAGAGATCGTAAACTTCCGTAAAGTGAAGTGGACGACCTTTCAGCCTAATTTCTTTGTCCTGGTTCAAAATGGAGTTTTGAACGACGCTCCGAAAACATTTATCTCGGCCTTGCCGACGGTTAGCGCCGAAAAAAGAGCGGCACTGCAAAATGAGCTCGCTAAAAAATTCGCCAACGTTTCTGTGATCGATGTGGTGCGAACTGTGGATGAGGCGCTTAAAACGGCAGACAAGATGAGTTGGTCGTTGGAGCTTATGGCGTATCTGGCGTTGTTCACCGGATATATCGTGCTTTTTTCCATCGTGCGCAGTCAGATCAAGCTTCGCCGATGGGAAATGAATATGCTTAAAATCCTGGGGGCAAGTCACCGTGAAGTGGCAGGGTTTATTTTGACGGAGTTCGCGTTTCTTGCCTTTGTAAGCTCGTTCCTGGGCTCTTTCCTAAGTGTTGGTGTCAGTTATGGCTTGAATCGGATCATTTTTGAGGGAGGATTTCAGTTTTCCCTTACTCAACCACTGCTTTCGGTCGCGATAATTACTGCCTTAAGCCTATTGATCTCTTTCCTTGCAAGCGCAGATATTGTAAAAGAAAGTGCTTTAAGTATTTTACGTGAGGAAAAGTAATTCATGATGTCGAATAACGAGGCTTTAAAAAAAGCTCAGCAGATCCTGGAAGAAGGGGGTGTCATCGGACTTCCCACCGAGACTGTTTACGGCTTGGCCGCTCGTATCGATATTCCCTCTGCGATTGAAAAAATCTTTACTACCAAAGAGCGTCCTTTCTTTGATCCTTTAATCGTGCACGTGTCGTCGATCGAAATGGCTAAAAAGGTGACGGCTTATTGGGGACCTGCTTCTCAGGCTTTGGCTGAAGTTTTCTGGCCGGGTCCTTTGACGCTGATTTTGCCTAAGGATAACTCCATCAACTCGATGATCACGTCAGGCTTAGAGTCTGTGGGGATTCGTATGCCCAATCATCCTTTGGCTTTGGCATTGATTCAGGAAGTGAATGTTCCCTTGGCAGCGCCAAGTGCTAATAAGTTCGGTCGTACCTCTCCAACATCAGCAACTCACGTACGCGTGGAGTTTAAAAATGAAAACGTTTTCGTGATGGATGGCGGGGATTGCCAAATTGGTATCGAATCCACCGTCTTGTTGGTTCGTCATCGCCCTGAAAAGGTTGAGCTTTCAATTCTTCGCCGTGGGCATATTTTGAAATCTGATTTGGAAAGAGTGCTTCAGGAAAAGGGCTTTAAGTTTGAGTTTATCGAACAAGTCGATAAACGCGAATCCCCGGGGCATATGAAACACCATTACATGCCACCGATCCCATTGATCGTAAGTACAGACGCCCAGCGCCCAGTGGATGATATTTTAAAAGAAGTGAATCAAAAACTTTCTTTGCTGCCGGATGAAATCGAAAGCATCAAGATCATCAAACCTCAGCACGGAATTGCCAAGGCTGAGATCTTAAAACTTTCCCAGGATCCTTTGCTCGCGACACGCGAATTTTACGGAAAGCTTCGTGAAGTCGCACAAAAAGGCGCGGACTGCATTGTATTCTATAAAGAACCCCATCAAGTTGGTGAACGCTGGGAATCCTTGTTTGATCGCTTGAACAAGGCGGCATCATTAATTCTTTAGTCCTGTAAGAACCTTCGTCTAAACAGAATCCTAAAGATCCTCTGTTCTTCTTCTGACAATGTTAAGACAAATAGTTCGTTAAGCTGTTCTTGGATTCAACGAAGGAGTTCAGGATGTTTACGGCACTTCAATCCTTTTATCAGCTACGCACTCACAAGCTTCACAAGTTCAAATCTAAAGTTAATATCAATGTTGAAGTTGGACCGTTTGTCCTAAAAACTGTAAGCGACACGGAAGAACTTCGCGAAGCCTTAAGCCTGCGCTGGGAGGTCTTCCACTCTGAAATGCTGGGTAAAAAATCAGGTCGTCTGGATATCGATGCCTACGACTATGATTGCGATCACTTGATCATCAAAGAAAAGCGTTCAGGGAAAATCATCGGTACTTATCGTATCCGCTGTTCTCTTCATACAAATAACTTTTACTCAGCCAATGAATTTAACATCGACACTTTGTTGCAACAACCGGGAGTCAAAATTGAATTGGGCCGTGCATGCATCGAAAAAGAATTCCGCAGAGGCGCAGTGATTTCGATGCTTTGGCGCGGGATTGCGGAATACATGAATGCGACCGATGCAAAAATTCTGTTCGGTTGTGCGACCGTGATGACTGAAAATCCAGAAGAAGCAGCTTTGCTTCAGGCTTACTTTGAAAATGAAGGCCGTGTAGCCGACGCCTACAAAGTTCAGCCAACGTCAGACTATTCAATGCCGGAAATTAGAGAGGCTAAAGCTCAGTATCAGGACTCCCTTACGGAGACTCAAAGGGAGACGGCTGAAGCTTTGATGCCACCGTTGTGTCGCGCTTACTTGAAAATTGGCGCGTTCATCGGTGGTGAGCCTGCCTGGGACCGTGATTTCCGTTGTGTGGATTTCTTGACGATACTTCAGCGCGAAGATTTGAATAGCACACTGTGGAAGCGTTTTAAGATGGGATCTTAACCAACTTTGGTTTAGCTAAAGATCCGAGAATCCCTGCGGTATGAAACGTGACTTGACGGTTTTGCTGGTTAACACCTTATAATGGACAAAGTGGAATCTATTACGTCGACACTTCGTGGTCTTATTAAAGCCGTATTCTTTTTGTTCTATTTGAGCGTGTACGTGATCACGTCGCTTTTTATTGCTGCGACCACTCGTGATCGCAGCAAACGTCGTCGTAGATTCTCTGCCAACGCCAGCCGCTATTGCGGTTTGATCGCACGCAATGCTTTAGGGATTAAGCTGACCGTCATCAATAAGCCCGCTGCCAAACATGCGGGAAGTTTGTTGGTCGCAAATCATATGGGCTTCGTGGATATCTTGTTGCTAGCTGGTATCGAGCCAATGTCTTTTATTACTTCCAATGAAATGCGTGAGACTCCATTGTTAGGTCCGATCACTGAGCTCGCGGGTTGCTTCTATGTCGAGCGTCGCAGTCGCACAAAAATCCTGGGCGAAATGAAACGCCTGGCAGATTCCTTGAAAGACGGACTGAATATCGTTCTTTATCCCGAGGCGACTTCGACTAACGGAGAAAAAGTTTTACCGTTTAAACGCACTTTGATGATGGCCGCTTCAGAAGCAGGCGTTCCAGTTCAGCCGGTGGTCATTAATTTTACAAGTATCAACGGCGAGGCCTTCAATACAAGATGGCGCGATGCTGTTTGCTGGTATGGTGATGCCACTTTCGTGGAGTATTTCTGGAAGACTTTGCGTCTAAAGTCCGTGACTGCCGAAATTGAATACCTGGAAATCTTGCACGCTAAGCCTGAAGACGAGCGTGGCGCATTGGCTGATAAGGCGCACGCTATGATTTCAGCGAAGTTTGTGCCGGTTCAACAGGTGCCTCCTGCTGCAGAGCAATTACCTACGGACCTTGAGACAGACCCTACTTGACCTTCTGATTTATATATGTAAATAATGTGTAAATGAAGAAGATTATCCATGTGGATATGGACTGCTTTTACGCGGCCGTCGAGGTGAAATACAATCCGGAGCTTAAGGGAAAACCCTTGGGCATCGGTGGGCCTCCCAATACTCGCAGTGTTCTTTGTACTGCAAGTTACGAGGCTCGTAAGTTTGGCGTTCGCTCGGCCATGCCATCCTCGCAAGCGGTGCGCTTGTGCCCACAGCTGATTTTAATTCCTCCTCACTTCGATCTATATAAAGAAGAAAGCCGCAAGGTGCGGGAGATCTTCGAACGCTTTACCAAAAAGATAGAACCATTGTCGTTGGATGAGGCTTATCTGGATGTCACGGATTGTAAAGAGTTCGGTGGCAGCGCCACTCTGATCGCACAAGAAATTCGTCGTCTGATCTATACAGAACTTAATCTTACGGCTTCAGCCGGTATTGCTCCCAATAAGTTCCTGGCGAAAATTGCCAGTGACTGGAAAAAGCCTAATGGGCAGTTTGTGGTTCGCCCTCAGGATATCGATGCCTTTGTTAAGGAACTGCCGGTGGAAAAGATTTTCGGAGTCGGCAAAGTCACAGCTCAAAAAATGCACGACGTGGGACTTCACACGTTGGGTGATGTTCAAAAATATTCGGTGCCGGAACTTCATCGTTGGTTTGGCTCCCGTGCTCAGGATTTATACGACTATGCTCGCGGAGTTGATAACCGTGAAGTTATTACGGAATGGGAACGCAAATCCCTGACAGTCGAAGAGACATATAACAAGGACTTGATGACTTTCGAGGAATGCAAAGCCCGCATTCCGGGTTTATATGAAGACTTCATGGAACGTTTAGAGCGCGGTCAGTATCAGGATCGAGTCAAAGGCATGGTCGTAAAGCTTAAATTCTTTGATTTCAAATCCACTACTCACGAAGAAGTGGTCCATTCTCTGCCCACGCAAGAGGACTTTGAGCGGCTGCTTGAAAAGGCCTGGCATCGCCGCTCGGTCGCGGTTCGTCTGATTGGTTTGGGAGTTCGCTTGGGCTCTGAAAAAAAGAAGGACGAGTCTGTTAACTCATCCCAACTTAAATTCGCAATTTAGTTTTCATGCGACTTTGTTTTTTTCTTTAGTCGCCTTTAGCGTGGCTCAAATTTTTCAGCTAACTTTACGTTTTGTATGCTGATGACCGTCGTATTTATCGCGGTGAACTTTGGTGAGTTCTTCGCCTTTATTAAATTTTATTATCATCCACAGTGCTCCAATGATCGCTACCATGGTGATGATCACTACTGAGAGGCTGATCATATAACCTCCTCTAATAGAAACATTATTGCACAAGTAAACGCGAAGATACTCGCTTAGGGATTAAGGGCGGGGAGAATGCGAGAGTGTACGTCGTTTGAAATGCCGACGTACACGCGCCATTAAAAGACTTTTTTCCATTCGTCTTCTTTAAAGCCAATCAGTGCCACGTCATCACCCAATACGAACGGACGTTTCACCAACTTGCCATTTTCAGACAATAGTTTAAGAGCTTCTGATTCCGTCATGGAAGGAAGTTTGTCAGAAAGCTTCATCTCTTTGTAAACCAAACCTGAAGTGTTGAAGAGATTTTTCAAGCTGCCGCCGCGTTCTTTCAAAGCAGCGAGCATCTTTTTAAGCTCAGTTTGTGACGGAGCTTTATCTGCGATCGGAAGTTTTTGGTAAGACACTTTTTTGCTATCCAAAAACTTCAGCGCTTTTACACAGGTCGAGCATTTCGCGTATTCGTAAACTTTAAGCATTTGATTTTACCAACCAACCGCACATTTTATAAAGGATGCGCGCGCCCACGTTGCCATCCCATTCAACTTCATGAGGTTCCAAGCCACCAGTGGAAACTTCGTTCAAGTCAAACGCGATGATCTTACGACCCGAGTTGTGAACTTCGCGGAACAAGAAGAAGATTTGGTCAACACTCATGCCGCCGGGAACTGGAGTTCCGGTGTGTGGGCAGAATGCTGGATCCAAGCCGTCGATATCAAAGGAAATGTAAACGTTTTGTGGAAGTTCCTTTAGAATGTCCTGACAGATTTTCTCCCAAGTTTCGCCTTTCAACATGCGACGCTTAAGTTCCAAATCATAAAACGTTTTAATGTCTGGGCGAGACTCACTGAAGTCGTATTCCTCTTCGCAGAAATCACGGATGCCGACTTGAACCAATTTTTTTGGTTTCTTTGCATCAGTCATCACGTTGTACATGATCGAAGCGTGAGACTGTTTGAAGCCTTGGTAGGCCACACGAAGGTCAGCGTGCGCGTCAATGTGCAAAACGCCAAAGTCACCTTTGAACTTATCGCTGACAGCGCGGATAGCACCCAGTGGAGTCGAGTGGTCACCACCGACCATGCCCAAAAGTTTACCCTTGTTCAAAACGTCAGAGCACTGATCGTAAACCCATTGTGACATTTTTTCGCATGCTGCGTTCACTTCAGCCGCCAATTTATCCATTTTGGCTGTGTCATTGCTCATGCTTGTGCGCATGCTGATCAATTCTTGGGCAACAGCTTTGTATTTGTCGTTTTGTTTCAGCAAGTCTTCTGACAACTCGCGCATGTGGTATCCCACTTCGTAAGCTTTGCCGACTTCGATATCAAAGAGATCGATTTGTTCGCTGGCGTCACGGATGATCTGTGGCCCACGAGATGCTCCCTCGCCGTATGAGGTTGTTACTTCCCAGGGAACTGGGACAAGAACGACTTTAGATTCCTCTTCTGTCATCGGGATTCCGAAGATCCCGAACTCTGCAGAAATGGTTGTCGTTGGATCAAATTTTGGTGCGGTTTTTTCTGTCTTTTCAGACATTGCTTATCTCCTTGAAAATGCGCTAGAATTTATAGCATTTAAACAATGTGTCAATCGAGCAATAACTTGATTATTTTTGGCGCATAACCCATTTTAAGCCCACTTTGGGAACTATACAATTTCCCAGCGAAATTCTTTGGAGGAAACACAATGAATATGAAGGCTCTTTTGCTGCTCGTCTTGAGTTCAGCTTTGACCGCTCCCGCTTTCGCAACTGCACCAAATGCAAATGCACCACAAGGCGGAAATTTCGTTTACAACCTAGGTGGCGAACCACCAACGGTTCACCCAATCACATCAACTGACATTTATTCAAGATATGTTCAGAACTACGTGTGTGAAGGTTTGTTGTCTCGTGATTCAGAAACTTACGACTGGAAACCTCGTTTGGCTGAAAAGTGGGAAGTCTCCAAAGATAATAAAGTATTCACATTCCACTTGCGCAAAAACGCTGTCTTTCACGATGGTAAACCAGTTACTGCGGAAGACGTAAAATTCTCTTTCGACGCTATCTTCAACCCAGTATACGAAGCTGCTCACTTGCGCCCGTACTACGAAGGTTTGGCAAAAGTTGAAGTTGTAGACCCTCACACTGTGAAGTTCTATGCCAAAGACTCTTATTTCAAAAACTTCGACTCTGCTGCAGAGTTGACGGTTATCCCAAAAGACATCTACAGCGATGTTAACAAATCTAAAAAAATGAACCGCGAGTTGATCTGTGCGGGTCCATACAAACTGATGAAGTTCGACCGTGGTCAAATGATCCAGTTGAAAAAATTCGACAAATGGTATGGCAACACTGATGCAGCTTTCAAAGGCTACTTCAACTTCGACACAATCACTCTTCGCTTCTTCAAAGACGAAAACGTAACGTTGGTAAGAGCTGAAAAAGGTGAGTTGGATTACATCGATCTTCGTATCGAATCATTCATGAAGAAAACGTCTGGCCCAGCTTGGGGTAAAACAATCATCAAGCACAAAGTTGCGAATGATGCTCCTAAGTCTTATGGCTTCGTAGGTTGGAACCAACGTAAAGAAATTTTCCAAGACAAAAATGTTCGTATCGCTTTGGCTCACTTGTTGAACCGTGAAGAGATGAACAAAAAATTCCGTTACGGCATGTCTGATCTTGCTAACGGTGCTGTTTACATCAAGTCTGAATACAATCCAGGCAACAAAGCTATCGAGTACAATCCTAAGAAAGCCCAAGAGCTTTTGAGTAAAGCTGGCTGGGCAGATGCTGATAAAAACGGTGTGCTTGAAAAAACAATGAACGGGAAAAAAGTAGAATTCAAATTCTCTCTTCTTTATGCAAATAAAGACGTTGAGAAATATTGGACTATGTACCGCGAAGACTTGAAAAAAGCCGGCATCGACATGGAATTGAAATACCTAGAGTGGAATTCATTCTTGAAATTAGTCGATGAAGGTAACTTCGACGCTGTGACTATGGGTTGGGGCGGTGGCTCTGTTGATCCAGATCCTAAACAAATCTGGCACTCTTCTAACGCGATCCCAGGCGGTTCAAACTTTATCGCTTACAAAAGCCCTGAAGTTGACAAGCTAATTGACGACGCTCGTGTTGAGCCGAACAAAGCTAAACGTGTTGCAATGCTGAAAAAAGTATACGCAAAGATCGCTGAAGACGCTCCTTACGCGTTCCTTTTCAACGATAAGTATGAATTTTATGCAAATTCGTCACGTATGGGCATGCCTGCAGAGACATTCAAATACGAAGTTGGTAAAGACTACTGGTGGGTTAAACCTTAATAGTTACTTCTCGGGAGTAGGACCTTGTTCGTATACCTGATCCGTCGACTTTTTCTAATGATCCCGACTTTTTTCGGGATCACTGTTGTTACTTTTGTGCTCATCAATTTGGCTCCTGGCAGCCCTATTGAACAAAAGCTACAAGCTATCCGTTTCGGTTCCGGAGCGGCTGGTGGTGGCGGTGGAGCATCCAGCGTAGGCGGCCGTGGCGACACGGGCGTCAACGAGGAAGTTATCGAGGCTTTGAAGAAACAGTATGGTTTCGATAAGCCTCTTCATATGCGCTACCTTATCTGGCTTAAAAATATCTCTCGCCTGGATTTCGGCGAAAGCTTCACTTATCAAGAGCCAGTTATCGAAGTAATCAAAAGTAAGCTTCCAGTCTCAATGATCTTTGGATTGTTCACTTTGATTCTCACTTATATTGTGTGTATTCCGCTGGGAGTTCGAAAGGCCATCAAGGCCGGCCAAAGCTTCGACAAGGTGTCGACGTTGCTTCTGAACTTTACCTACGCAATTCCGCCTCTTATTCTTGGTATCGCATTGATTTACTTTGCTAGCCGTTCAAACTGGTTCCCTTTAGGGGGGTTGCAGTCTGATGACTATGAATCTATGTCCACTTGGAACAGATTCTTGGATCGTGCTCACCATATGGTTCTTCCATTGATCTGTTACACGATTGGTGGTTTCACTGAGCTTTCTATCCTTATGAGAAACTCCATGCTCGACATTATTAAGTCGGACTTCGTTCGTACGGCTCGTGCAAAAGGTCTTTCTGAAAAGGTTGTCGTTTATAAACATGCTCTAAGAAATGCTTTGATCCCAATCGCTACTGGTTTGGGTGGTTTCTTAGGTGTGTTCTTGGCTGGTTCTTTGATTATCGAGCAGATGTTCAACCTTGATGGTATGGGCTTGCTTGGTTACCAATCGGTTTTGGCTCGTGACTACAATGTTATCATGGGTATTACTTTTATCTCGGCGATGCTGATGATGGTGGGTCGTATTCTGAGCGACGTCATCTACGTACTTGTTGACCCAAGGATTGATTTCAAATGATGGATCCAATTCAGAAATATCTTATTAAAAATGAGCTTACGCTTAAACGTTATAAACGCTTTAAGCGCGACCGTGTCGCTGTTATTTCCGTTTGGATCTTGCTTGCGATGTTCTTCTTCAGCTTCACTGCGGAGCTTTGGGCGAACAGTCACCCCCACATTCTTCACTACAATGGTCAGACTTACTTCCCATTGTTCAAAGAATACCATCCGTCTCAGCTGGGCCGCGATGATATCTATGTGATGGATTACCGCGCGCTGGAAATGAAAGAGGGCGATTGGGCCTTGTGGCCATTGATTCAATGGAATCCATACGAAAGTAACCGTACTGTGGAAACTTATCCTTCTCCTCCAACTAAGTACAACTGGTTGGGTACGGATGAATCCGGTCGTGACGTGATGACACGTCTTCTTTACGGTTTCCGTTACACGATGATTTTCGCTATCGGTGCATGGATCTTTACTTACCTTATCGGTATCACGATGGGTTCAGTAATGGGTTATGTCGGTGGGCGTGTGGACCTTGTGGGTCAGCGTATAGTAGAGGTTGTGGAATCCGTTCCTTATTTGTTCGTATTGATTACGATCATCTCGATCTTCACTCCGAACATCGTGGTACTGGCAGGTTTGACGGCGCTATTGGGTTGGACTGGTATTTCTGCTTACATGCGTGCGCAGTTCCTATCATTGCGTAAGCGTGAATACGTTGAGGCAGCGGCAGCTATCGGTGCGACTCATACTCGTATCATCTCAAGCCACATTCTTCCGAATGCTTTGACTCCGATCATTACGTTCGCACCGTTTGCTATCTCTGCAAATGTGTATGCTCTTTCGATCTTGGATTACTTGGGTCTGGGATTGGTTCCACCAACTCCATCTTGGGGTGAGTTGATGGCACAAGCACAAAAGTGGGCGACTATTGCCGGCTGGCTTGTATGGGGTCCATTGATCGCGATGGTTGTGACATTAACGCTTCTGAATAATATCGGTAAAGCAGTTCGCGACGCTTTCGACTCTAAAATGTAGTTTTTGATTTTCAAAATTAATAAAAAAGGGCAACGCAAGTTGCCCTTTTTTTTGAAGCATCGTCGGTTTTAAGGGCGATGTCCAAACGTCCTTCTTCCACCAAAGCGAGCTTCGGCTTCTGAAGTACGGCTTACTATGAGTTGATTGGTCACATCAATCACGCCATAGCAATCAATTGAAATGTCTTCGGCTAAATAGCGCATTCTTCGTTCTGGTACGAATCCCGTCAGGGTCACGATACCGTCCGTAACCTGCACATCAATATCACGGGCGTCGATTCCCCGGTGTTGCGCCAACACATGGGAAATCTCGGTCTGTAAAGTTTTGTCATTGCGTCTGCGTCGATGTTGTTCGGGGTGGAAATCTCTTTCTGTCCAATCTTCCTGGTTCATCTCTTTCATGCGTTTTTCAGATTCATAATCAGAATGAGCTACAAAATCCCGCGGAAGAGGTCGGTTGGCATCATGACTATATCCCGTATTGAAATCGGGGGAGGCGTAACGAAGGTGTTCGCGATTTCGTTCGTAGTCGTAAAAGTTTGAATCAGATTCCGAGTTGTGACGTTCGTTGCGATTTGAAAAGCGTTGTTCTCGGCGTTGAAGTTCTTCGGGGGAGTATTGGATTTCTCGACGTTCTCTTTGAACGGCACGTAGTTCATTGTCGCGACGTCTTGGTGGGCGGTAATTTGAACTTTGCATCTTAAACTCCTGGTCTGATTGAGTTTAGGATGACATAGATGGGAGTGGATCCCCGAATACCGAATTAGTAATATTTCAGAATACAAATCAGGATCGGTACTGATGGCCAGCGAAAGCTGGCCCAAAATTCAGCTTAAGGATGACGAAGCATTTTGCAGAACACGGCAGAGGATACGTTTCCGCTTTTGTCTGACGTTGTGCCGATAACAAATACATTCTTTTTAGAAACATCACTGCGATAAGAATAACGGATGTCAGTTTCATCATAGATATGTGCTAGTTGGACTTCGGTTGCCGTTTCGGTTCCTGGGCTAAGCTTTGAACCGTTATCAGCAAAACGTTGTTTCATTTCTTGCGCTGTCATGTCTTGATAAGGATCTTCTGAATAGAAGAAATTAAACATCCCGCTGATAGCGATCTGATTTTCAGATTTTTCAAAAATGAATCCACCATGGTGTGCATAGTTCGGATCGAAGTGTGAAGTTAAGTGAAAGCACTTGCCAGAATAGCCGATTAAACCTTGGTTGGCGAAACCGGAGACACCTTGCGAGTAACCATCCACGATGTTTTGCATTGGTTCAGAGCAAACGCTGCCATCACAAATCGTTGTTGGGTCAACAACCGGACCCGGTGCCGACTCTGCTTTCGCAGTTCCAGTGATAGCGCTTACGAAAATAACCAAAGAAGAAAAGATATATCTCATCATAGAAGACGGTCTCCAAAATGTGCCTTCTAAGAGCTTTTCAATCCGTTGATAAGCGGTCAAAAGGTACAGCAGAGTGTTTCATTGAATTGGTATATGGTCGTGCTACGGAGCTGGCTGTAGGGATAGGTTTCAGAGTGTAGCTGCGGCTTCGCCTTATGGAGTATGAAAGAGAACCTTATAAGTCTAGCAAACGAAAAGGTACGGACTGACTTTCTCCAACTCACTGGAGAAAGTCAGTCCGTACCTTTTGGGCATAAAAAAGCCGATTCATTTTTGGTGAATCGGCTTTTTGAATTTTAATTTTTGGAATCGATTACTCGGCTTCTTCTAGGTATGTATAACCTGAAAGACCTTCTTCGTAGTGCTTGATCAGAAGTTTTGCTTCTTGTTTTGTGATCGAGCCTTTTTGGATAGAGTCTTCAGTTGCTTGGCGAACGTTATCAACCATTTCTGAACGGCCGTACTGAACGTAAGACAATACTTCCGTTACTGTGTCACCGGGAACATAATGATCAATTGTGTAACCAACACCGTTCAAAGAGATATGGACTGCGTCTGTATCGCCGAACAAGTTATGAAGGTCGCCCAAGATCTCTTGGTAAGCGCCCGTCAAGAACACGCCCAAGTAGTATTGTTCGCCATCAGTATACTTGTGCAAACGGATGGTTTCTTTCGCTTCGCCAGAATCTGTATCGATGAATTTTTCGATCACACCGTCCGAGTCGCAAGTTAAATCCGCCAGCGTCGCTTCACGAGTAGGCTCCTCGCCCAGGCGGTGAATCGGTAATACCGGGAACAACTGACCAACCGCCCAAGAATCTGGAAGAGATTGGAATAAAGAGAAGTTCGAGTAGTAAGTGTCGCACAGCTCTTTAGAAAGAGCGGCAATGATGTCTTCAGTATCTGGAACTGTCTTCGCCAGTTTCACCATCTTAGTAGCGATAGTGAAGTACATAGATTCACACCATGCACGTTGTTCCAGTGAAAGAACGCCGTAAGTGAAAAGCTGCAAAGTTTCATTCTTAGATTGCTCAAGGTCATTGAAGCACTCGTTGATATTATCTTTGTTCACCTTTTCGTAGATGTACTGCATGTCTTGCATGATCGACGGATCAGACTTAGTCGCCGGACGAGGTGGTTCGTTACGGTGAAGGTCATTCATACCCAATACGTTGAAAACAAGTACGGAGTGATGGGCCACCAAGAAGCGACCTGACTCAGTTACGATATTTGGATGAGGAATGTTTTTTTCATCACAAAGAGTTTGAACAGTTGAAACGATGTCGTTCGCGTATTCTTGCTCAGAGTAGTTCACAGAGCTGTCAGAGTGACCAGAGCCGTCGTAGTCAATACCAAGACCACCGCCGACATCCAGATACTTAAGGCCCGCGCCCATTTTATGAAGCTCCACATAGAAGCGAACGCCCTCTTTTAGAGAAGACTTGATAGATTGAATCGCAGGAACTTGAGAGCCGATGTGGTAGTGCATCAGTTCCAAGCAATCAAGCATGCCTTCAGCTTTAAGATATTCAACGCCATCGACGATTTCAGATGCGGTCAAACCGAATTTAGAACGAGCACCAGAAGAATCAACCCATTTGCCGGCACCTTGAGTGTTCAATTTCGCGCGGAAACCGATTTTTGGACGGGTATTGAATTTCTTCGCAACGTCCACGATCATTTTCAATTCTTCTTTACGATCCACAACGATGATGGTGTTGCGACCTAGTTTTTGCGAAAGGATGGCTGTCTCAATGTACTCAGCATCTTTGAAGCCGTTACAGATGATCAAAGCATTCTCAGTGCTCATCAAAGCAAGAACCACAAGAAGTTCTGGCTTAGAACCACACTCAAGACCCATATTGTAGTCTTTGCCGTACTTTACGATTTCTTGAACCAAGTGACGTTGTTGATTCACTTTAATTGGATAAACGCCGTTGTAGTTACCTTTGTAACCGTGGTCAGCGAATGCTTTTTTAAAGCAACCGTTCAAAAGCTCAACACGAGATTTAATAATGTCGGGAAATCTGATCATAATTGGTACGCGAATACCGCGGTCCAAAAGATCTTGAGTCAATTCGTGAAGGTCAACAGCGGGGCCATTGGCACCCATTGGAGTAATCGAAACAGTACCCGTTGAATTAATTCTGAAATAACCGTTGCCCCAGTTGTTGATACCGTAAAGCGCCGCGCTTTTTTCAGGACTCCAATTAGACATCTTCGTTGGCCCTCGTCTCATGCTCCAGCTTTGCCGGAGCAGTTACGCCAGGGCCTTCAAAAGATTGCCCTAGGCTTTGATTATAAGATTCAAAATCTTTCCAGCTTTGTAAATCACCTTATCAGGTTCTTTGCCGGAAAGTGCAGAATTAACACCGGGCACGGCTTTCGCCGCAGTCAGTGCTTCCTCTTCAGAAGCAGCAACTCCAATTTCGATCGTGCCGCGCATTTTTCCATTCACCTGCACGCCGATTGTCACAGTGTCATCAGCGCAAAGGTTACTATCATAATTCGGCCATGGAGCCAAAGAGCAAAGTCCCTGGCCGCCCATTTTTTCCCACAATTCTTCGGCCAAGTGCGGAGCAAAAGGTGCCAAGATTTGCGCGAGTGGTTTTAGAGCCAGTTCAGAGCGGCACTCGGCCTTGTAAAGGTCATTTACCAGGATCATCATTGCCGCAATCGCTGTGTTAAAGCTCATCGATTCAATGTCGTCAGTGACTTTTTTGATCGTTTTATGAAGTAATTTCTCAATAGCCGGTGGCAAAGCGTCTTTCGTGGCAACGTACTTGCCGTCGTCAGATACAACAAGGCGGCCAACGCGATCCAAGAAGCGCTTCACGCCGTCGATTCCAGTTGGAGACCACGGTTTGTCGGCGTTCAAAGGCCCCATAAAGCTTATAAACATACGGATCGAGTCAGCCCCGTGAGTTTTTGCGATCTCTTCCGGAGAAATCACATTTCCACGAGATTTTGACATCTTTTGACCATCTGGTCCCAGGATCATCCCCTGGTGCGCCAGTTTTTGGAATGGTTCGTCGTGAGTCACAAGTCCGCAATCGAAAAGAACCTTCATCCAGAAACGTGAATACAACAAGTGACCGACCGTGTG
This sequence comes from Bdellovibrio sp. ZAP7, assembly GCF_006874645.1. NCBI lineage: Bacteria > Pseudomonadati > Bdellovibrionota > Bdellovibrionia > Bdellovibrionales > Pseudobdellovibrionaceae > Bdellovibrio > Bdellovibrio sp. ZAP7. Next base: position 335,099 of record NZ_CP030082.1, read on the forward strand.
CTCAGGTCCGCCCACGTAAAGATCCACGGGCATCCAATATTTTTCAGCCTTTGGATCAAATGGAGCCGCGTCATTGTTAGGATCAATGTAACGAAGGAAATACCAAGAAGAACCAGCGGCGCCTGGCATGGTGTCTGTTTCGCGACGACCAGTCTCGCCATTTTTCCCTTGGTAATTCACCCACTCGTGAATTTTTGCAAGAGGAGCTTCCCCAGTTTCAGATGGTTCATAGTCCGCCACTTCAGGCAACATCACAGGAAGTTCGTTGTATGGAACACCTATTTGTTTGCCACCCGCAAGGTTGACGATCGGGAACGGCTCGCCCCAATAACGTTGGCGAGAGAACAACCAGTCACGAAGTTTGTATTGAACTTCGCGAGTTCCCAACTTTCTGTCTTCCAAGTGTGCGATCATTTTGCTGATCGCTTCGTTTTTAGAAAGGCCATTTAGGAAATCAGAATTGACCAATTTTCCGTCGCCTTCGAATGGCAAAGTCTCGCCACCTTCAAGAACGCGTTTAATTGGAAGATTGAATTTTGTCGCAAATTCGTGATCGCGAGCATCGTGACCCGGAACCGCCATGATGGCCCCTGTTCCGTAGTCAGTCAGAACGTAATCAGCAATCCAGATTTCGATTTTTTCGCCATTAATCGGATTCACAGCATGAGCACCTGTGAATACACCTGTTTTTTCAGTTGTCGCTTTACGCTCAACTTCAGATTTTCGAGAAGTCGCGAGCACATAGTCCTCAACCGCAGAGTGCTGAGGTTGAGTTGTGATTTTTTTAACCAACGGATGTTCCGGAGCCATCACCATGAATGTCACGCCAAACAAAGTGTCAGGGCGGGTGGTGAAGACTTCGAAAGACAAATCTGCTTCGTCTTTTACTTTGAAAGTAACGCGCGCGCCTTCAGATTTACCGATCCAATTGCGTTGACCTTCTTTAGTACGTTCTGGCCAGTCCAATTTATCCAAGTCATTCAAAAGACGTTCAGCATAGTCAGTGATTTTAAGCATCCACTGTTTCATCGGAACGCGAATCACCGGGTGACCGCCACGCTCAGATTTGCCGTCGATGACTTCGTCGTTCGCCAAAACTGTTTTAAGTTCTGGGCACCAGTTCACAGGAACTTCTTTTTGATAGGCGAGACCGCGCTCGTAAAGCTTCAAGAAAATGAATTGAGTCCACTTGTAGTATTTAGGTTCTGCTGTAGAAATCTCACGACTCCAGTCAAAGCTAAAACCAAATGACTGAAGAGTGTTGCGGAAGCTTTCGATCGCTTTTTCAGTCGTGATCGCAGGATGAATTCCCGTTTGAATAGCATATTGCTCCGCCGGCAAACCAAACGCATCGTAACCCATCGGGTGAAGAACATTGAAGCCCTTCGCACGTTTGTAGCGAGAAACGATATCACCAGGCGTATAAGAAGCCATGTGCCCAATATGTAAACCCGATCCAGAAGGATAAGGAAACATATCTAATGCATAGTACTTCGGCTTAGAAGAAGTCGCCTCAGCCTTAAACGCCTGAGCATCCGCCCATTTCTTCTGCCACTTTTTCTCAATCTCACTAAAATTCAAACTCATAAAAAACCACTCCAAAGAAGCCAATTTAGATCAACCATAACTATCGAAAAACCCAAGGCAATTCAACGAGAAACCCTAAATGACCGATACCCCCACGACCCCAAAAATCCTTAAATAAACCTCAGGCATCTCCAACTGCATTTCTCTTTAGATATTTTTAGCCCGAACTGAATCCTATTGAGTCTAATAACTAATTAAATTCGCACCCTCCCCAAATTTCTTGAGGAGCCCGGGGCGGGTTAGGTGGTGCGAGTTGCGAGTTCCGCAGCGAGCCAAAAGTCAGAGTTCAAGAGCCCTTGATCAAATCGAGCGAGGACCTGTCCGAAGCAAATCGCACCACCTAACCCGTCCCGGGTGACCCCACGAAAGCCCAGGGGAAAGGGGGCAAATTTAACCCAGTACATAAGACTGAATTTTGGACTCAACTCGAGCCAGAACTAAACCGAAGAGAACGTCAAAGTTATACTGGTGTGTAGATGAGTGGTTTTGAAACTGGTAGCAATAAACATCCTAAAAGTCGCCGTATCCTGGTGATCGACGACGATCCAGACAGTTTAGAAATACTGTTGGAGCCTCTCCGTTGGGAGGGTTACGATGCGCGTGGTGTGACGACGGAAGGTGAAGCTCATAAGCTTATCGAGTCGTGGATTCCTCACGTTGTTATCTTGGATTGGATGGCGCAATCGATGGCGGGCCTGCGTGTGTTGCGCGCGATCCGCGAACGCCTGTCGCATGTTTCCTGCGTTTTCGTGTCTGAGAACTCTCACACGGAAGCGATCATTGAAGCTCTGGATTCAGGGGCTGACGATTACATTGTAAAACCTTTTGTTCCTCTTGAATTGTTAGCGCGTATTCGCTCCCAATTGCGTATCCGTGACCTTCACGAGCAGTTGTTATTTGCGAATGATAAACTTAAAGAATTGGTTGATACGGATGATTTGACGAATCTGTACAACATGCGTTCCCTTTATCAACGCCTGGAGTTCGAGATGGAGCGTGCAAGACGCTTCGGTCGTGACGTCTGTGTGGTGATGATGGATATGGACTATTTCAAAACCGTGAATGATGGTCATGACCATTTATTCGGAAGTTACGTGCTTTCAGAAGTGGGTAAAATCATTCGCGCTTGCACTCGTAATATCGATATTCCAGCCCGCTATGGTGGTGACGAATTCCTGGTTGTTTTGACGGAAACGAATCACGAAGGTGCGATGCATTTCTGTGAACGCTTGCGTGAAAATATCGAGAAAACGACATTCCGTAACGGTGAGGACTCGATCAAATTGACCGCTTCAGTGGGGTTTGCGATCACTGTTCCCGGCGAAAATATTGGTGCCAAGGAACTGGTTCGCAGAGCCGACCATGCTTTGTACGATGCCAAACGCCGTGGCCGTAACCAGGTCAGTTACTACAAACCTGATGAAGCCAAAGTGGTGGAAATACTTCCGCCATCCCTTGCTCGTAAAAAGTCAGCCAGCTAGTTTGGCGACCCCTCAGCGGAACTGATTCATAAGTAATCATTAATTCATTGACTGTTGAAGTGGGATTTACGAAAACCCTCTTATGGTCACTACTTCATCCTCTCAATCAGACAATATCCGCAATAAAGCCGCATTGATCTCTGCGATCGCAAGTTTTTTGATTTTTGTGATGAAGGTTGTCGCGTACCGTATGACGGGCTCGGCGGCGGTTCTTTCTGATGCTTTGGAAAGTATTGTGAATGTGGTTGCGTCTTTGGTTGCCCTTTATGTGATTTGGTTTTCTGCGCAGCCAGCCGACCGCGAGCATCCCTATGGACACGGTAAGGCCGAGTACTTCTCGGCGGCGTTCGAGGGCGGTCTGATATTTTCCGCCGCTATTTTGATTATCTATGAATCGGTGAAGGCGTTGCTTTTTCCGCATCCTCCGCAAAAGTTGGAAATTGGTATTGCCATTGTTTCCGGAGCAGCTTTTTTAAATCTTTTATTGGGTTTGTATTTAAAGCGTGTCGGCAGAAGTCATCATTCGGAAGCTTTGCAGGCAAGTGGTGCCCACGTTATTTCTGATGTCGTTACCACTGTCGGAGTTATCATCGGTTTGGGGTTGGTGCTTCTCACAGATATTCAGTGGCTTGACCCTGTGATTGCCATTTTAATCGGTTTGCAGCTGGCATACTCGGGATACAATATTGTTCGTGAATCGATGGGTGGTTTGTTGGACGAAATCAGTGAAACTTCACTGACAGATTTATGTGATGCTTTAGAAAAAAACCGTCGTCCTGGCATTATCAATATTCATCAGCTGCGTATCATGCGCAACGGTCGCTTTCACCACGTGGATGCTCATTTGGTGGTGCCCGAATACTGGGACGTTGCCAAAGTTCATAGTGAGTCTCAGGATTTTGAGAAAGCCGTCGTCGCAGACTATGTCTTTGACGGGGAGCTGGCTTTTCATATGGACCCTTGTAAAAAATCCTACTGTTCTGAGTGTGATATGCCGGATTGCCCGATTCGTTTGCAGCCGTTTCAGGCACGTCGTCCTTTCACAGTGAAAAGCTTGACCGAAGGGCCCCCAGAGTCTAACTAGTGGGGCATGACAGACGCTTCTATTTCCACTAAACGCAGAATCAATGTAACTACGGACCTTCCTCATCAAACTGACTATACGTTGGCTTTGAACGGGGAGTACTCTCATATCGCATTTGATGAAATGCGCGTTTTGGCGAATAAAGGGAAATGGCGTTCTGACGTTTTTAAAACGGATGCGTCTGTTCCAATGGATTTGGAAGTTGGTACTGGCAACGGAACTCACTTCGCTCACTATGCTCAAAAAAATCCAAACCGCCTGGTTGTGGGTTTGGAGCTAAAATATAAACCCCTGATCCAAACAATTCGCCGCGCAGATAAAGCTGGCTGCAGAAACGCAGCTGTGGCTCGTTTCCACGCATTCAATTTGACGGATATTTTTGTTCCTGGTGAAATTGATAATGTGTTCATTCATTTCCCGGATCCATGGACTTCTCCTAAGAAACCTAAGAATCGTTTCGTGCAAAAATTGAATTTGGATATCTTGTTCGATTTGCAAAAACCAGGATCGATTATTGAATTCAAAACAGATTCATTGGTTTATTTTGATTGGGCGATGGATGAAATCCGTCAGAGCAAATACAATATTTTGTTCGAGACTCGTGACCTTCACAACTCTCCGATCAAGGCTGAAAACTTTGAAACTGCTTTTGAAAAGATCTTTCTACGCGAAGGCATCCTGATCAACTTCGTGCGTTTACAAAAGCCTCACCAATAAGACGCATCCACCGTGATGTCGTCCATGACCTGAACCTGGCAGCTGATACGGCTGTCAGGGGCGACTTTTTTGGTTTCTCTTAGGAATTTTTCTGTCTCATTCTCGGCCGTTAGATTCTCTGCACCCGAAACAATCTGAATACGACATTTTGCGCAAACGCCGTCTCCAGAGCAGCTGGAAGCCACGGGGAGCCCGCCATTAAGCAGGGCTTCCATGAGGTTCGCTCCCGTTTCCACCGTCAGGGGAGATCTATTTTTCTTAAAAGAAATCACAGGCATGTCTCATTGTAGCTGACGCACTCCAAAACAAGCAAAGAAGTAATGAAATGGGTCCTAATTGTGTTAGGCTTTAGGCGTCTATTCTAAGAGGTATTTATGTCTGAAGATCAAAAAGTAGAAAACGTCATCATTATCGGTTCAGGACCTGCGGGTCTTACTTCTGCAGTTTACACGGGTCGTGCAAACTTGGAACCTTTGATGATCGAAGGTGAAGAAGCTGGTGGTCAGTTGATGATCACTACTGAAGTTGAAAATTACCCAGGCTTTGAGCATGGTGTAACAGGTCCAGACCTGATCGCTGTGATGAGAAAACAAGCAGAGCGTTTCGGCACTCGCTTTATCACTCGCAACGTAACGAAAGTTGATTTCTCTCAACGTCCATTCAAAGTTTGGATTGGCGAGAAACTTCACTTGGCGAAATCTATCATCATTTCTACAGGTGCAAGTGCTAAGTACTTGGGTTTGCCTTCTGAAAAAACTTATATGAACCGTGGGGTGTCTGCTTGTGCGACTTGCGACGGCGCTTTCTTCCGCAATCAAGAAATCATCGTTGTGGGTGGTGGTGATACTGCAATGGAAGAAGCTCAGTTCCTGACTCGCTTTGCTTCGAAAGTTTACGTGGTTCACAGACGTGACCACTTCAGAGCTTCTAAAATCATGGCTGACAGAACGATGAAGAATCCAAAAATCCAAGTGATCTGGGATTCTGAAGTAACTGAAGTCCTGGGTGATGGTAAATCCATGACGGGTGCCAAAGTTCACAATATCAAAACGGGTGAAACGCAAACTATGAACGTGACTGGTTTGTTCATCGCAATTGGACACAAACCGACGACAGATTTGTTCAAAGGTATCTTAGATATGAATGAAACAGGTTATTTGGTAACTCAACCAAACTCGACCTACACAAACATTCCTGGTGTCTTTGCAGCAGGAGACGTGCAAGACTCTGTATATCGCCAAGCGATCACAGCAGCCGGCACAGGTTGCATGGCCGCCATCGATGCAGAGAGATGGCTAGAAGCTCAAGCTCACCACTAAACTGGTGAAAATGGCCCGATCGACTGCGTTGTCGGGCCATCTCCTCGCTCCGACGTGCCTGAAGCACGCCTGCGCTGTGGGGATTACCCTCCGCCTTGCGCTCGAACCATTTTGACCAGTTTATAGAATTGTTTTTTAAAAGGGATTTTATGAAAGACAAAAGAATTAATACCAAGGATTTGGTTAACAAGATTGAGAAGATCACGAAGGCTCGTATTGCGAGTCAGGATGTGGTTGATTTGGATCAATTCCGTGAAGCTAAGAAAAAGCTCGATCCAAAAGTTATCTTGGTTATTGAAGATGACGAAACTATGCGTTCGGCAATGAAAAGAATCCTTGAGAGCGAAGGATATGTGACGAAGCTTGCAGCTGATGCCACGGAGCTTTCGACTGTCTTGGATGATCATCCGGTGGATTTGATTCTTTTGGATGTCGGTCTTCCTTGGGTGAATGGCTTTGAACTTGCTCAGTTACTTAAAGAAAACAAAGACCTTAAAAAGATCCCATTGGTTTTCGTTTCCGGAAAAGCTTCTGAAGAAGATATGAAGCAAGCTTTCGAAATCGGCGCAGATGATTACATTAAGAAACCGTTCGACGTTGATAAACTTAAAAAGACTGTGGAAACACTTCTTAAAATGAATCCTTAGTTTTAAATTCGAATAAAAGTTATAGAAAAGGCCTGCGAATTTCGCGGGCCTTTTTCATTGGTCATATGATTCAAACTTTGGAGTTGAAATAAATGAAATTGAGTCGCTCCAATACTTTCGAGATTTATTAAATCCGTACATGTAAGCCAAAATTTGCCCGTAAAGCTTGGAGCTGAAATTCATTGTAAACGGTATCTTAAGGGCAAGAAGACGCTCACCTTCGTTTGATAAAACAAAGTCGAACTGCTCGGGTCTGATGCCATATCTTGTTTCTAAACATATGTTATTAGAATATTCGCAATCACCAAAATTTGTATACTTAGGAGGATCTTGGCCAGGCGTGAGACAGGCTTCATTAATGTCATACTCCATGCGGCCTAGCTCCGTATGGCGAGCCCTTTCAATATTGAACGGGCAATAGCTGGCGACTGCCATAAGCAACTGAAGACTAACTTTAATATTGGAATTTTCTAAATTGAATGAGTTCATTCGTTTATTTTTGAACGTTTGAATCAACCCAATTATTTCGAGCGACTCGAATCCGTGCTGAAATTGATGTTGAACTTCTAGTTTGAGTAGCGTCTGTACTTCATTTTCTGGCAAATTGTCTGTGCAGCCAAATTTTTCTATGAACGTTCTTATATTTTTAGACGTGGGAGGAGTGGCAACTATTCCTTCCATTAATAGAACCGTTGTGGCCATTTTACAATTCATCTTAAGCTTGGTAACCAAAGCGTTGGCTTTCTGAATCTCGCCTTTTGAAATTAGATTGATTATTTCGGAGGTATTTGAAAAGTGAAGTTCCTCAGAATAGTTGTTCTTCTCAGATACAGTAGCCTCTATTGAAAATTTATTTAGTTCTTTTTCGATTTGATTCTGACGAGAAAGAAGTAGATTTGATAGATTGTCTTCGGAAGACTCATAAATACTTAATCCTTTTTTAAGGAATAAATCAATTTTTTGTCTGTCGTCTAAGGAGATAAGAATGTCAGCGGGTGTCTTCCCGGTGCTATCGCTGAAATTGAAACCTGGTACTACATCAACTAATTCATTTTTGATATAGGAGAGATCATTCGAGTTTATGAGTTCAAGAATTTTTAGCTGGTTTTTATCAAGTTTAAATGTAGTCACCTTGACGTGTGGAATATTCGATTGATTACCCTTTGGAGTTTTGGAAAACGAACATCCTGTAATTAAAAAAAACAGAATAAGAAGTCCTATTTTCATAAGGCTTCTCCGGTGTTGAATACATGTTGAATTAAATTTCTGATCTTATTTTTTTGTTTGAAGTTAGCCTTCTCACAAATTGGATCTTCATCAGTGGCATTGTTTTCTGCCGAGCATGGAGTATACTGAATATTATAAAATAGAGGAGATTTACTTGTCCTAGGGCTAACCATGTCAATCCAGCGTTGCTTTAATGACATTTCTTCCATATCCGGCATGCCAGCAAGAATGTAAGCTACAGGATCGATTCTGATCGTCCCTTTTGGAGTACTTAAATCAAGGGACAGATTTTGGACAGCACTAATGGAATTGAAAAACTCTATCAATGTTGTGGAGGAAAATTTTGAAAAATACTGAGTTTTCAGTTCCGCGACATACCATTTCTCAAATGATGAAGTTGGAATTAACTCTTTGATCGAACTGCAGGTCGAAGTTCCTGACAGTAAATAGTACGAGTCGACGACATTTTTAGAATCGATTTTTCCAATGTATTTTTGTGAGTTGCTGTTCGGAACATAAAAATACATATCCATCATTTTTTCGAAAATGTTGCTGCAGGTGGTAGTCTTTATATTCATTCTCGATAAAGTTTCTTCCCATACCCTTGGGTTCTTTTCTGCATAGAGATGTTCAACCAATTGGAAAATTTCGGGTTCCTGAAATGCGTATACTAATGATTTCAATTTTGAATTCGTAGCTAAAATGTGTACCGATTGTTCAGAGTAAGAGAATGGCGAGAGACCTCTCTCACTGAGAAGGTAGTTAATGACTGCCAAACGAGCATTTATAATAGACCAATCAAGTGCTTCATTTTTTTCTAAACTCTCGTTTGGCATTTTTGAGAGATGCTGTATTACTTCATCGTCTGTTTTGGTAGAGAAGGATTCAAGGGACAATAACATTTCGCCGGAAGAGGTGTTGACAGCATCAGTTTGAACAAGCTTTTCCTTTTTAAAGGAACAGCCTGTCGCCAGAAATATTGCAACTGATATGAAAATGTTAAACCAATTTTTTTGCATCGTCAGTGAAGATGCAATTTTCATGTGGTTGTCATCTTCAAAATAGTGAAATACAAGTGTCAAAAGTATCAACAGTTGTCAATTTTCGTCCGCTTAAAGCTGTACTTCTTTAGTGCGCTCTAGAGGTGTGAGCATCAAGTACAGTGCTGGGACAACGAATAACGTCAGCAAAGTCGAAACAATCGTTCCGCCGATAATCGCAAGACCCATTGGCAGGCGAGTCTCTGAGCCGATACCTGTTCCAATGATCAACGGAGCCGCCGCCGCAATCGTGGCAACAGACGTCATCAGAATCGGTCTTAAGCGCACGGGACAGGCTTCCAGGATCGCTGCGGCGATGCTTTCTTTGTTGTGCTTTCGAACTTGATTCGTGAATTCCACAAGTAAGATGGAGTTCTTTTTCGCAATACCCATTAGGACAATCAATCCGATAAAGCTGAACAGATTCAACGACACATCAAAGGACCATAACGCCATCAAAGCTCCGCTCACACTGAATGGTAAAGCTACCAGCACGGCGATAGGGTGGATGAACGAGTTAAACTGTACCGCCAGAATCAGATAGGCCACCAAGATGCCGATCGCTAAGGCCGAGTAAAGACTTTGGAAGGATTGTGCAAATCCAGCAGAGGCTCCTTCGAGGGCATAGGAATATCCTGGAGGAAGGATTTCCTTAGCGATGGTGGCGGTGCGGGCCAGGACCGCCGCCTGAGATTGGCCGGGAGCTAGATTGCCGAATACCGAGATTGCTCTTTGGCGATTCACGCGGCTGATGCTTTGAATGGCGCCTTCTTCTTTGATGTTCACAAGTTGAGACATCGGAATCAAATTGCCAAAGTTGTTTCTGACATAAAGTCGTTTGAAATCACTTGGTTTCTGGATTTGGTTTTCGTTGATTTTGAAGCGCACATCATAGCGTCTGCCGTCAGCCGTATACCGACCCTGACGAAGTCCCCCAATGCCGGCTTGTAAAAGCTGGCCGACAGTTTCAATGGAAACTCCGCGATCAGCCATGGCTTTACGATTTGGGGTTAGAATCAGTTCTGGAATCCCTGAGCGGAAATCTGAATCCAAATCCACGGCAAGATTTTCTTTCTCCAGGCGTTCCATCAATTCGACAGATTTATCCTGCAGAATTTTAAGATCGGCGCCTCTTAAGTTGATTGCCAAGGGATTCTGACGACCCGATGAAAGATTTCGGGCAGAAACGTCACGCATGGAAATGCGCATGCCTTTAACAGATTTAAATTCTTTGCGCAGTTCATTCATGACCTGCACGTGATTCACTTTGCGATCTGCTCGCGGAATAAGTGTTACGGGGATAAAGGCCTGATTCACGTTGCTGGAACCACCGCCGCCCCCGATCGAAGTGACGAAGCCCTGAACGTTCGGATTTTTGCGTAAGATCTCTTCCAGCATTTTCGTCATATCGCTGGTCGTCTGTAAGGACGTACCCGGAGCCGCCTGGGCGTTGATGACGATAAAGTTTTGGTCTTGTGCAGGAACGAACTCCTGACGAACTTTTGTAATCAGGAACATTGATATGGCAAAGAAAATGAAGGAAACAATAACGACTGTGTATTTCCAGTTCAGCGTGATTTTTAAAACTCTTTGATAGGCGTGCGAGAAGTTTTCAAAAACCACATCCAAATAGTGTTCAAGTTTTGAAACTTTCGGTTCACTGCTTAGGAAAGCGGCGGCACGCATTGGAGTGATCGTGACGGCCTCCAAAAGTGACAGTAATACTGCGGCACTCATCGTGATACCGAATTGGAAGAAGAACTTACCGATAATTCCATCCATGAATACAACAGGAAGGAACACGGCTACGACCGCCAAAGTTGCCGCGATAGCAGCTGGCAATACTTCTTTAGATCCATCAGACGCGGCTTTCGCAGAGCCCTTACCCATGCGGTAATGACGAATAATATTTTCTAATAGCATGATCGCATCGTCGACGACGATCGAAATTGAAAGCGTCAATGCAAGCAGAGTAAAAAGATTTAAAGTAAAGCCCGAGAAATAGAGAATCGTAAAGGTTCCTACAATGGAGGTGGGAATTGAGAACAAGATATTAATCGCAGCCGGTATACTTCCCAGGAACAAAAAGCAAATGACAATGGTGATGAGGGCCGCAACCCAAAGTTTTTCTAAGGTCAAGTGCACTGTTGCTTCAGTCGAGCGGGTGTAATCGACATTCACACGGTAATTGTAACCTTTAGGAAAGCTGTCTTTGATTTCCGCAAGCTTCTTAAGAACGGCATCGGCAACCTGAACTTCGTTGGTGCCACGCTGTTTGCGAACTTGCATGGCGACAGCTTGGTGACCTTCAAAGCGGGCAAGACGACGAACATCAGAAAGACCATCTTCCACTCGCGCAACATCGCGGATAAAGATAGAACGATCTTGGATACGTTGGCCGCCGCGATTAAGGATTTGAATATCACCAACTTCCTTCACGTTGCTGGCTTCACCCAACCAGCGGACACGCAATTCGCGGTCTTTCTCGGTGAATTGACCTGCGGCACTTTCCAAGTGCTGACTTGCCAGCGCGGCCACAACATCATTCACGGTCAAATAGTTCGCTTCAAGCTTGGTGACATCCAGCCAGATGCGAAGATTCCTTTCGCTGAATCCCCCGATGCTGACTTCGCCGATGCCGGGTAGGAAACGCAATTGATCCAGCAGGTAATTGTTCGTCCAATTCAGCATTTCTTTTAAGGATGCATCTCCGTAAACGGAGATGATCATGATTGGATCTTCTTCAGGATTTTGTTTTCTGACGACCGCAGGGTCCACCCCTTGGGGTAAACGCAATTGGCTTAAGGCTGTTTGCACTTCTTGCAGGACGACATCGACGTTGCGATTGATATCAAATTCCAAGGTGACAGTTCCAGCTCCCTGGCGAGCAGAGGAGCGCATTTCTTTGATGCCTTCGATTGCTAACAGGCGTTCTTCGATGGGATCTACCAGTTCGGCTTCGACGACTTCAGGGGCGGCACCTTCGTAAGAGACAGAGACACTGACGATAGGAAAGTCGACGTCGGGCAGCTGACTGATCCCCATGCGGTTTCCGCAGATGGCACCAAAAACGATGAGTGCAAACATGATGACCCAGGCAAAAACAGGACGACGAATGGAAAGATCAATCAAGCCCATGGAATCCTCCGTAAGGTCCTAGCTTCCCCAGGGATTCTCTATAGATCAATCACTTTTACCTTAAAAAAACTTAGGCAATCAAATTGCAACCATCATTCATAAGAGAAGAATGGGGACCTGAAATGCAATTAAAGGAATTTTGGCTTTCAATTAGAATAGCACTAATTGTCGCTGTCGTTTTGTTAGACAGCGGGCACGCCTTTTCTCAATCTTCCTCTTGGTCTTCACAAATGGAAACTGCTCTGCTTCAGGATCAGGGTTTTCAGTCGTGGAAATGGCTGGAGTCGGACTGTGACGATTGTCAGATCATGTTAGTACCAAACTCTGATGAGGTACAAACTATCCAAGTGCGCCGCTTTATTCAGGCGCTGGCTGTAAACAAAATCGAACTTCAGAAAATGTATAAGGTGAGCGGCGAAGAGTACACGTTGCTGGCGCAGATGTCGGTGGGTATCTTGGGTCGCGAAACCCGCTTTGGAGAAAGTGCGCGGTACAAAGTAAAAGAAGCGATGCCCTGGGCCGTGAGCTTAGCGAAAGTTATGCGCTCGGTGACGACTGGTAAAGGGGTTGATCCAAACAGTCGTGGGCTGACGCAGATTAAGTTCTTGCCAGGGGCGGTCGTCGAAAAATTTGGAATCACTTCTGAAAACTTGGATATCCCAGAGAATGCAGCGATTGCGACGATGGGATATTTGATTGAAGCCCTAAAGCAAATGAAAACCAGAATTAAAACTTACCACCTGGATCATATTACTCCAGATAAGTATGCTGACTATTTGCCTTATATCTATTTTGGAAGATCAAAATCTTTAATTGATAAAACAGCTGTTCCTGAACAAAACAGCTATGTGCAAGCTCTAAAAAAGTATATGTCGATGATCGATGTCTTTGAAAGGCAGCCTTAGTTTGCGACGGTCATTCCGGTGATACATTTCGTGTAAAGGCTTGTACCTGCAAACGGAACTGTGCCGACTCGGGTCAGTGTTTTAGAAGTTGCGTCGAAAGTGAAATGTTCAATTCCATTCGCCAAAGTTGTTGATCCATTGGCCACAAAAACTCCGCCACTAGTTGAGTCATAAGTCATCGCAGAGATTCCACGCAAAACAGAGGCATTTTCATAGGCCTTGGTTGCGCCAGTAATCGCACCTGTTGTTTCATTCACATCATAAGCATAAATATAGTCTTGAGCGGCCGTACTGCTGGAATAAGATACTAGCAAGTATCCTGCATTAGCTGTTGTTGTCGAGGGAATATAAACCATCGCTGTTGGGTACGTTGTCGTTGCAGGCGCAGCAACCGCTGTAGTGCAATCTGCGGCGGCAGACCAACCGTTCACATTATTTACGAAGACCACGCGATTGTTCGGTGTTGCGGCGGCATGGGCAAAGATATATTTTGAATTAGACACGGCCACTGCCGCTGTGATTAAGGAATTGTTGGTCGTGCCACAAGAACCACCAGTAGGTGCATTAATAAATGGATTGGCACCGACAGTTACACGTCCTTTGCTGGAACTGATTTTTTCTGCGGCAACACTTTTTGAAATTAGCAAACCACCATCTGGTGTGCGAAACATACTCCGAACTATGTGCGTCGCTGTATTCGTCAGAGTCGTACTGTCGTTAAAGTAAGTGGAGAATTGACTGCTCCCTTTCTTTTTCACCAAATCAATACGACGAGCATTGCTAGTGGAGTTTTCTACCAAGACTAATAAGTTTGCATCATCTGAACTTAGAACAGCTTGCGGTCTGTCCGTGGAATTCACAGTGTTATAGTCCATGATGATTTCATCAACCACACCCGTGGATAAATTCAATTTGCTAACAGTGCGTGAAGGTGTTTCTGCTGTAAGACCATTTCCCACGTAACAGGTGCCCGAGGTGATATATAAGTGAGTTCCTGAACTTGCGGAGTCTTCAACCTTCGGTTCGCAGGCACTTAGACCAACAGACAGGATCACCATTGAGGAAATAGGAAATAGATTCTTCATGAAATCTCCTTAAACGCGCTTCACTTTGAGATCGGCGAGTTGTTAAGAAATCTTTAATTAAGAATCTTAAATATATTGGATTTTTAACCAGCGACCTTTTTATTGGCAACTTGTGCTTTAAGATAAGACCTAAGTAGGGTGTCGAGTTTTGCAGTCATATCCTCATCTTGTTCGATGAACATAAGTCGACGAGGATCTGTCATGTCGCCAACGATTTTCGCTCTGAAAAGCAGACGACCACGAGCTGTGTCTTTTTCATAAGGATTCACGATGATCAAATCAAACGGGACATTTAGAAACTCCCGAGGGATTTCTTTTTCCAACTGCGTACCGCTGATCGAGATGTCTCGAGAGAATGTACGGAAGGATTTGGTTTTTGAAACCAGGATGATTTCAATTTTGAAATCATGGCGTGTGTCTTTACGACGATCTGAATCTTCATTACGAGAATCAGTTTCTTCGTAAATCTTCACTTTCTCAGGAATACCTACTTTATTGATTTTGGAAATATCCAGATCATCCCCGTTGAAATCGTGGTGATAGTAACCATAGTCCACGGGATTGGACTTCTTCATCGGTTTACCATCGCGGACCTTGGTAAATAGTCCTGACATGGTAATCATCGTTCCCGAATTAGTTTTTTCTGTTTCCTCTGCGGCGATAACCTGAGTGCTATCTTCACTGGAAGAATAGTGCTTTTCAGTTTGCTCGCTTTGACTTGCAGGTTGCGGAGGTTTGGTCATGACGAAATAGTTCTGACCTGACTTCAGAAAGTCCTTTACGCAAGTCCAATCAGGCCACCCTGGTGTCCAGATGAAGTATTTTAGATGGTCGTTCTTTTTCAACGACAACAAAAATACCTGTGCCTGAACCACAGACATTGGCTTGGATTGCTCTTTCTTTTCGGCTTCATAGAAAAGCCAAATTTTCCCCTGAGTCTTCATTACTAAAGTTATCGGTTATTGGGGAACACACTTAAGTAACCTGGACTCACTTTAGTGAACTCACTGCTCACTCCAAATCCACGAATTTTCGTCGTCTCAGAGTGAGATCACAAGTCGCACAAATATCAGATTATTTGTTTCAAAATGTAGGATAAATCCGAATAATTTTTTAGAAATGCTTTCGGTTCGTACTTCATAAGTATGTCGGGAGCGGTGTAGCCAAACTCGATGGCTAGAGATTTTACTCCGGCGCGCTGAGCGGAAACCATATCTGGTATGCCGTCGCCGATCATCACAGTGTTGTGCGGTTGATGGCCTGCAAGTTTCATCATTGTATTTAGCGGCAAAGGACTGGGTTTTCGCTCTGCCAAAGTATCTGCACCAAAGACATTCACCCACGGAAAACGATGTAAACCAAGATGCTGGATGATCAGCTTTGCCGGGATTTCGTTTTTGTTGGTGATAATTGCGATCGGGCCCGCATAGCTGCCCAGAAAGTTTTCTACTTCGGGATAGATCTGTGTTTTATTCAGCATTTCTTCTTCATAGATTTTTAAAAATTCGGCTTCGAGGTTGATGATCTGTGCCGGAGACAAATTATCATTAATGAAAAGATCAGCGAGAAGTTTTTTAAGGCCTTCCCCGATATGCGCAATCACTTCTTTATCACTTAGCGTCTGTTTACCATGATTTTTTAAAGTGCGGTTAACCGCGACGATGATGTCGGGAGCGGAGTCAATCAATGTGCCATCAAGATCAAAAACTAAAAGAGGGTTCATGCACCTTATTTAGCCTGTATTTAAGTTATCGCACAATCTCAAAGTCAACGCGGCGGTCAGCGGCAGCTTTGATTTTAGTTCCGGGAATGATTGTATTAGTTGCTCCCACGCCGATCGCTTCCACTTTGTTTGCTGGAACTCCCTTGGAGATCAGATATCTTCGTACATTTTCTGCTCTTCGTTGCGACAGTTGCATGTTACGAGAGTCGTCCCCCGTCGCATCGGTAACACCGGTCAGGCGAATGACGTTAAAAGAATTAAGGGAGCCGTTTATTTCCGTAGCGATGTGATCTAAGGCATTTTTACTCGCGGGTGTGAGTTCGGCGCTGGCATAGTCAAAACGAATATTTTTTGAAAGCGCTTCATATCGGACACTTTGCCTGAGGTCGTTGCCAGCATTACTGAGTGCCGATTCGGGTGCTTGTTGCGGACTTGCTTTCACGGGACGTAGAAGATACTCATCGTCGCGTTTTGATTTGGAGGAGCAGGAGGCGGTCGCTCCGGCTAAGGCTAAACTGATCAAAAACTGAATCGCCAATTGGGCTCTTTGTTGAGCGACGCCAGAAATCATATGATCCTCCATGATCAAGTGAGTACTGTCTATTTTCAGGCTAAGCTACAGGATAAGTCAGAGCAAATTAACTTCCTGTTAACTTCTGGACGAAGTCGTGAGAATATTTCCCCATGCGTGAATCAGTGCTTTCAAACAAAGAAGAATATCTGGGTGCTCTTTTTAATAAAGAGAACGAGAATAAAAAACTTTCCCGCCAGGCAGCTGAAGAGCTGGGTCTAGCGAGAATTAGCATTTCCCCGGCGGAAGCACAGTTGGCTCACGTCTTGGTTAAAATGCATGGTTGCCGTAAGTTCGTAGAGATTGGAACATTGACGGGATTGTCGGCGCAGTATTTTCATGAAGCCTTGCCTGAGGGTGGAGAGTTATGGACTTTAGAGAAAGACCCGGAGCATGCACGTCGTTCTGCGGAAGTGTTTTCTAAGATCGATCAGTCGAAAAAGAAAATTCATCTGGTGGTCGGGGATGCACGTGAAGAATTAGTTAAATTGGAATCGCAAGGCCCATTTGACGGTGTATTTATCGATGGTAATAAGGCCGCTTATCTGGACTATCTGTTGTGGGCAGAAAAAAACTTACGCAAAGGCGGTTTGGTTCTGGCCGATAATATATTTTTAAGTGGTGCTGTTTGGGGTGAAATCACGACTCAAAAATTTTCTGAGAAACAGATTCGTATCATGCGTGAGTTCAATGAGCGTTTGGCGAATCCAGATCTTTACGAGGCGGCTATCGCCCCCACATTTGAAGGATTGTTTGTTGCAATAAAAAAGTAGAACCTTATTTCAAGGAGTGATTGTGAAGTTCTGGCTGGGAATTTTAATTTTTTTATTTTCCGTCGGAGCTTTGGCAAAGATCATCGTCAGTTCGGATCCCTATCCTCCAATAATTTATCCTAAAAAGGGTATGCCCACGGGTATAGTAACTGATATTTTGCCGCTTATTTTGGGCAAACCCGCTTCCGAGCTGACCTATCGCTTTTCTCCCTGGAAAAGAGTTTTATCGGATGCTGAAAAGGGTTCGGTCGATATCATCGGGCCCTTGCTGATCACTCCTGAAAGATCAGAATTCCTGGTGTTCACCGAGCCACTGATTCGCGCCAACATTTCTTTGTGGGTTCGTCGTGACAATCCCAAAGTAAAGGAACTTATCAAGCGCAATCAACCGATCAAAGACTTCCGAGAGTTGGGCGATCTGACCTTTGGACAAATTCTGGGATATGCCTTCGGCGAAGATTTCGGCGCCTTTTTCAATAAACCCGAGGTGCGCAAGGTTGAAGTGGTAGATATGGGCCAGGGTGTTCAGATGCTGGCATCCAAACGCATTGATGTCTTTTTGGCCTATGACCCGGTGATTGAATACTATATTGGTGAACTAAAGCTCAATAAGGATGATTTTGTCGTCTTGGGTGAAGCGAACCACGAAGTTCTGTATGTGATGGGGATTTCGAAAAAATCTTCTCTGGTTAAGGAGCTTCCTGAAATCAATCGGCGAATTTCCGATCTAAAGCTTTTGCAGGGTTCCAGAAAATAATCCTAACCTTTATAGGCTTCGATTTTCATTTCAATGGAATAGTCTTTAGAAGCTTCTTTTAGTGGGGCCAGCATCCAGTTCCACTCGCGCAGTTTTTTGTAATTTGCAAAGTTCACATCATAATGGCCGGTGTACATAAGTTCGCCCTGTTTATCGCGATAGATGACTTCCCTGTCCGAGTAAATTAGTTTTGCTCCGGTGCAACCCTTAAGGTTTTTCAAGTGAGTTTCTGCGAATTGCGTGCAGATGGAGTCTTTTTCTGAAAGCTCCAGAGTGCGTTTGATTTTCTTTTCGACAGCATCAAGGGGAAGCAAAGCTAATTGCGACATCAGATTTGCCGAGACAATCAAATCAGCCTCAAAGTGAAAGATTTGTTCTCCGGCTAATTTCTTAGCTAGGGATTCAAGGTCTTCGAGGGTGTTCAGGGATTGAAGCTGATCCAAGGCTTGGGTCAGGTCCATCGTGATAAGTTTTAAACGAGAATATCTTTTTGACTGCAAGTGATGTTTAAGTGGATGAATGACATCAACCAAAGTCACTTGTTCAAAAGTGTCCATCAAAAGATGCAAGGGAATTTCGTGCAGGTGAGCACTTCCCAGAACCACGACGCTTTTTCTTTGCGGCAGTGATTGTGCGGTTTCCAGGAAAACTTCCTGGCAGTTCTTCAGGTGAGGAATCCAGTTCTTTTTCTGACGATGATAACGATGGCGAAGCGAGATGGAAGAATAAAGAAATCCATACTTGCGGGCCAAGGGTGTCGTCGGAGTTAAAAGAAATTCGAAAGATTCCAAAAGCATGGAATCAACCTACCTGAAATATTATCCTAAAGGAAGAATATTAATGGCGCGGATGTTAGTGATGCTTCCGACTTTTTCCACTTGGCCTTGGACTTCTAAAAGGGAGCGGCCATAAATCACTTCCCGGTCTTTTTGATACACGTCGGGGTGAATAACAATGTTCATAAATCCGAATTCATCTTCCAAAGTGATAAAACACATTCCCTTTGCGGTCGGGGGACGTTGAGTGACGGAAACCAGTCCTGCCACGCGAACTTTCTTTTTGTGGCTGATTCTTTCCAGATCTGAAGAGGTGGCGTAAGGAACATAGCGCTGAGCAATCAAAGCTGTATTCTTGGTTTTTAGGTAAGAACGCAAAACGGATAGAGGATGTGAATCCACCGAAAATCCCTTGGTGTCATACTCCCGGCGCATGCGATCCCAATTGGATTCAAAAGGCAGATTTTCAGAAGAAGACTCTTCGTCGTCGAAAGATCCCTGAGTCAGAATTTCTTTCGGCTGTCCCCAAAGAAAACTGTTTTGATCAAGGCTGAGTCCTTCAATCAACCAGATAAGTTCTCGCGCATTGGTTTGAAAGCACTCCATCGCACCCGTTGCGGCAAGAGTAATTAAAACACTGCGCGGAAGCTGCGTGCGCTGGATAAAGTCTTTGATGTCTTGATAGGGGCCATGAATTTTACGTTGATCTTCAATTCTGCGCATCAGTTCTTCGGGAAGACCATAAATGGAGCGCAAGCCCACTCGTAGGGTGTGGGTACCATTTTCGTTTTCTTCTTCCAAAGTATAATCATAGTCAGAATTCTGAATACATAGTGGTGCGACCTTCACGCCATTTCTTTGGGCTTCAGAAATAATCGTGCGGGGAGCGTAAAATCCCATGGGCTGACTGTTTAAAAGTCCACAGGCAAAGACATCGGGATGGCGGCATTTTAAATAGCAACTGGCGTAAGTAAGAACAGCAAAGCTTGCCGCATGACTTTCAGGAAAACCGTAATTCGCAAAGCCCTCGATAGTTGCATAAATTTGCTCGGCATATTCTTGGGAGATACCGTGGTTTCTAAAGCCGGTCATGATGCGATCACGAATCGCGTCCATGGTGCTGCGTTTTCTCCAGGCCGAGGACATGATCCTGCGCAGTTCATCGGCTTCACCGGGACTGAAGTTCGCAGCCACGATCACGATTTTCATCACTTGTTCTTGAAAAATCGGAACACCATGGGTGCGTTTTAAAATGGGTTCTAAATCTTTGTGAGCATAAGTAACCGGTTCCAGTCCCTGTCTGCGACGTAAATAAGGATGAACCATGCCCCCTTGCAAAGGACCGGGACGTACCAGCGCCACCTCAACAACCAAATCGTAAAAATTTCGGGGCAACATGCGGGGGAGTGTTTGCATCTGAGCGCGGGATTCAATTTGGAAAACCCCCACAGTGTCTGCTTTACAGATCATTTCGTAAGTGGGTTTGTCATCTTGGGGAAGCGTCGCCAGATTAAAGCTGATACCTTTGTGTTTTTTTAAAAGATCAAAACACTTTCTTAAACAAGTCAGCATGCCCAGGCTTAGAACGTCGATCTTCATCAGTTTTAAAACGGCGACATCATCTTTGTTCCACTGAATAACATAGCGTCCGTTCATGGTAGCTTTCTCTACCGGCACCATTTCCGTGATGGGATCTTGGGTGATCAAAAAACCACCCGTATGAATTCCCAAGTGGCGAGGAAATCCATGTACCTGCTTGGCCATTTCTAAAAACAGTTTCCACGTGCCAGGATTGTCGACACCAAAACGTTTGTGGATCGTGGGATCCTCAACCAGCCTGCGCATGCCATCGCGGCCCATGAATTTCACCATGGCATTGATGTTTTCTAAAGAAATACCAAAAACTTTGGCGGTTTCACGAATCGCCATGCGTGAACGATAACGAACCACGGTGCAGACCATGGCCGCATGGCGTTCGTTGTACTTTTCATAAATATACTGAATTACTTCTTCGCGGCGACTGTGCTCAAAGTCGATATCGATATCCGGTGGTTCACGGCGTTCGCGGGAAATAAAGCGCTCGAACAAAACATCAATTTCTTTGGGATTTACGGACGTCAGCCCAATACAAAAGCAGACGATGGAGTTCGCGGCGGAGCCACGGCCTTGATATAAAATTCCCTTACGATCGGCAAACTCACATATTTCACGTAATGTAAGAAAATAGTCTTCGTACTCCAACTCTTTGATCATTTCGAGTTCATGTTCGATGGTATCCAGAATTTTTTTTGTCGGCCCTTCGGGGAATCTCCACTTCAAACCTTCTTCAACCAAGAAGCGCAAATATTCTGTCGGCGTCTTACCTTGCGGTAAGTTTGAGCGAGGATAGCGATAGCGAATCTCGTCCAACGTGAAAGTCACACGTGCGGCGATTTCCACAGTTTTTTCCACAAGGTCGACTCGATCGGCCCATCTGGAGCAGATTTGCGGGAGTGAACTGAGTGAGCGTTCAGCATTTTGAATCAATTTGTCGCGCGCTTCTGTCAAAGTGGTGTGGTGAAGAGTGCAAGTCAGAACATCAAATAAAGGTTTGCGATCACGCGAATGCATGAACGGACGTTGAGTGACGAAAAGTTGAGCGCCACATTTTTGTTCAAGTTCTATTGCCTGTTTGTAAAATTCTTGGGACTCCCAAGTCAGATCCCGCCATACAGGAATATAAAGTCGATCGCCAAAAATCTTTTCTAAACTGTCATAGCGTTTGTCATCAATTGGAGGCAAAGCTAAGCACAAAAGGTCTTGATTATACTTTTCGATCTGATCCAGGCGTAAAGATGAAAATCCTTTGGCAGCCTGTCTTTTACCTAAAGTTAAAAGTTCACACAGATGGGTGTAGCCGTTTTTGTTCATGGGAATCAGCGTGACCGTGCTTTCGTCAGTCAAAGTCAGTTCCGCACCCACCAAATAACGAAAGCCTTCCTTGGCTTTGGAAGATTCAGTAAAAATAGAAGGCGTGTTGGCGGTTAAAAACCCACGGGCAACTCCGTAAAGACCGTTTAGGTCGCACATCGCAATGCCGTCATAGTTATTATGGATGGCAGCTTCAACCATTTCTTCGGGGGAAGAGGCCCCGCGCAGAAAGGAAAAGTTACTGCGCCCCAAAAGTTCCACGAACCCTTTGGCCGTGGGAGCGATCGCATGTGTTTTACGAATATCAAGGGACTTATTCATTTTCTAATCAAAGTATCCATGGAGGTAGTATTGTGAACTGACCTTATCTTGGAAAATCCAAATCAACTGTCCCTGTTGCGATAAAGCGAAAAAATAATCGCGGTGTTTTAGTTCTTGCGAAGACAGCTGCCACCACGAAGATTCAATTCTTTCGCTCGGCATGGAGGAAACAAAACGCAGTCTTTGCACTTCCCCTGCGCTCAGAGCCTGGGGGTGCTCGAGCAGCAGGGAAGGCCGGGGACTCTCCTTTAAACCTTTAGCATAAACATTTTTAACCTGTAGGGCGTTGTCCTGTCTTTCCACCAAGTCTTCGGATTTGAAATCCTCCGGCCATTCGGTGACCAGTTGAAAACTTTTTTCGGGAAAATGACTGGCTTCGACCTGCAAAAATCCCATTTCACAATTCGACTGCTTGGCAAAACTGATCAGACGGCGCCAGCGGTCTTCGGAGTTATCACGGGGCTCGAAAAAATCCAGTTGTTGAATTTTTTCGGGCACATCGTAAACCGTGACTTCAAATTCGCGAATGGGATTGGTTAATTCCGTCTTCTCCATCTTTTTATAAAGAAGATCTTCGAAAAGTTCCTGATCACGACTGGCGCTGATTGGCTCAATCGGTAAAAGATAGCGCTTATCAGAGTATTCACAGTGCAGGATCACTTCCATTTTGTGCGCATAACGGGAGAGGCCATGGAGCCGCGCAAACAAAGTATCCAGAACCGGTTTCACCCGATTGAACAATAATGGCACCGAGCCTAAGGGATCATCCAGGTAGCCATACCCCACAAGAGGATCGCGAGGCACAAGAGGAGAAATGACCTGAGAGTCTTGAGAGTGCAAACGATTCCAAAGTAAAACACCGAAATCCCCCCACCGCTCGCGCAGTGAAACCAGACGGAAATTATAAACTTCTTCCAGAGTGCACACGCCCAGAGTGCGTGCGAATGAAATCACATGTTCAATCAGTCGCTTTTGAGACCAAGGGTGCAAGCCCTCAATGTCTTTTAGCGCATCAAGGCCGAGACCTGAAAACTCACGATGTTCAGCAGCACAAGGAGCCACAGTGAAAGGCTTCCATTTCGCAAGCATCTGCGCGACAGGAGCGGTGTCTGCAATTGCGGCACTCGCATCAGCACTGAATTTACGACCAATCTCGACGGCTTTTTGTAGAACTCCATGTTCTCCTCCCAGGAGATGTGAAGTGGAATCAATATCGACGAAAATATAATGCGGAAAACGAAACTGAACGCGCGGGCTTAAAACAAGAAAGGCCTCAGCTGAGGAGCTTTCTTGCTGTGTTTTTAAATTGATGCACAAAGTTCGCATAAACCATACTCCCTGCGACAGTAAACGGCGTTGGACGGTGAAGAGCTCGTTGAATCGTGATGAAGTCTCTTTGGAACTGAATGATCAGACTGAAGAGGGGGTTCACGAACTTACTCACCTTGTGACAGACAAAAACCAAAGCCACCTTATGAAAGCGACAAAGTTTTTTGAGTTTTTGCAGTTGGTGATTCTTGAAAAACATTTCTTTCAATTCACAACCAATCACTTCAAACAAAGAGCTCGTCACCAGCTCTTGTAAAACCCAGAAAAGTTGTTCCGCTTCTTTGGGTTCTTTCACGACCAACAATTTCTTTAAGTTGATCTTTCGGCTGGTCAGATGCGCGGGCAGCAGTTGCGTTCCACCATTCACCCAAGCCACCCACTTGTTATCTTCGTGGGCTTTTTGGGTCATGTTCACCCACAAGGACGTGGCACCTGTTCCTGGGCTTCCTTGAAAGAGGCTTAAGTCACCTTTAGGAATTCCCTTCCATAAAAGGAAGTCATCCAAGGTACTCACTCCCGTGGGAACTCCGGGAGGTGGTTGCAGTTGATCTGCGGAAACAAACTGAATGTCAGACAAAGCGGGAAGGGCGACGGCACTCATTGAAAGCCTCCATTTACATATTAGTTACTATGTAAATAATATGTAAGTCAAAGGGCTCCTTGTGGAACTGGACCTTTCTGCGTAGGTTCATAAAAAGTCTCGAGATTCTAATGCTTTGCGTGAAATGACGTGGCTTGAAAGTTTGGTTTTCACTTACATATTAAATGTGAATTTCATTGAAATATGGCAATCCAAATAAGATGGTTCGGCCATGAAACATTTTGCGTTCGTTTTGCTGACTCTTTCGTTTTCCTTAATCACTCATGCGGCCTGGGATTTGAATGACGTTTCGTATGTGATGCCATTGCAAACTCAAGAAGACGGTCACGTGAACACTCTTCCGATGAAGGGTCTGATTCCAGAAAAAATCTTCGAACGTATTTCTCCGATTGCTATGGACATGGATCCGCAAACCAATGCGCGAGCGATGCGTGTGGTAGCGATGCGTATCGATCCTTGTTTTCCGTACCCAACTCAGATCAGCTGCCAAAAACAACTTCGCCTGGTATGGCAACCACTTCTGCAGTGGGAAGAAGACGGCTCAATTGATGCAGTCGATGCGGCTCTTCACTCGTTCTATCCACTGACTGATTCTGAATTCGATTCTTTGTTGCAAGAGCTGCAAACTTGGAAAGCCAGAACGGGAGTGGAAACTCGCGGTCTTCCCTTGGGGCCTCACCCGGCTTGGAAATCAGGTCGCGGAGTTGCGGCACTGAAAGATCTTAATCGCATCATCCTTAAATATGCTGGTGAAAGAAATCTTTCCCGCGTGACGGCGATGTTCCTGCGCGGTGGCGGAGCGATGTGGCTGTTCGGTGCGTTTGAATTTAAAAATGGTGAGCTGGTTACCATGACAATTCCTCGTCTGGGTAAAAACACCGCTCAATCATTCGTAAACGTGGTGACTTCAGGGGACGTTTTCTCGGGGGGAGGCATCGCCGGTGCTCGTGCTGCAGGGGATGATACGTTAGGCAACCTGGTCGCAGAGTCGCAACGAGTTCGCACGGGTAATGAAGATGTGATTCGTAAAGAACTATCGGCCGCTTATAAAATTGAAAATCCTAAGTCGTACAATCCAGAAAACATGGACTGCGTAAGCTGTCACGTGGCTCAAACGGCGCGCCTGTGGGTGGACCGCAAACGTAAAGACATTGCGACTCAGGATATTGCTTCGCAATTTGGCTATTTAAATCCAGCTTATAACCTGGCGAATGTGAGTGATGAACCTTGGCACACGCAACAACTGCGTGCTCTTGGATACCATAATAAAAAAGTATCAATCGCCCAACGCGCGATTAACGAATCCGCTGAAGTGGCAGATGCCATCAATCGTTATTTAAATTCTAAGTAGTTATTGAAAGACCATAGAGCAGGAGGGAGCAGAAGGATTTTGCGTAATATAGCGAAGTCCTTCCAGCACGCGGTCATTGCGTGACATCTTCATGCCTAGAGCAGAAAAGTATTTTGCAAGTTCTGTATCAGGAGTAGCCGCTGCTTGAATGAAATGGCTAACCCCCGTTATTTCAGACTGATTTATAAATTTTTGATAGCCAGTACTAAATCCGAATTTTGCTTTCTCGATAATTTTCAACGTTTCCGGAGAAAGCTTTTCCGTCTCAGGCATATAATAGTCATCGACAGTATTGAAATAAGGTTTTCCCTTAGTCACTGCAAAGCTCATTGCATTTTTGCCTGCGACCCACACTGGAAGAGTCGCTTGCTCATAGAGGAAATTAAAAACTGCTTGTGGCACTGAACCCACAAATACGAAATACACATTTCCTGGTTTCAGGGAGATTTGCGAAAACTCTTGAGGAGTTAACAGGTGCATTTGTTTTTGATGCTTTAGTTCCGTTGCATTGCTGGATTCAAATCCGGACTTCTTGCCGAACACCTTGCTCATCACATCCATATCTTGAGGATTGAATGGAGAAACAACCGGAATCACGATGGCTTTGGATTTATCCATTTTTGCGGCGGCACTTTTTACGGACTTACCATAAAAATACATTCTTTGTGGAGCAAAGGTCTGAGTGCCCACGCCATAAACTGGAAAGCTAAAGTTACTTTGCGCAGAATCAGCGAATCTTTGAATAAAATGCTTTAGATCTGCCGATAGATCATTCATCGCAGGAACAGACTTCAAAAATTCCTCTGCCGAACTCGACGGAAAGTTTGCAAGCGGCATGTCTTTTAATGCTTTAAGTACAGTTAGTTTATCTGAATAAAGACCTACATCGCCCCAACCCAAAGGTTGCAAGCGCAGATAATTTTCGGACTGAGAAATATTTTTGAATTTATCGCCGAAACCATCGTCTGCACCAGATACAGCTAGTTGAACTTTTGCGACCTGATTATGAGCAACAGAGTCAGCGTAAGCGCTGATATCGATATAATGAACTTCACCTGCAATGCCTTGAGGAAAGCCCGGATAGATTTTTTGAATTTTGCCCGCAACCGCAGGCTGATAGACGACTTCGAATTCACCGCTGAAACCTAGATCACGAAGTCTACGCATCACGGAAATGCCTGCCGACTGATGACCAAATCCGGGAGCGCTATCAACATAGACGCGAATCAATTTTTGCCGATGCAAAAACTCTTCAGGGCTAGCGGCAAAAACCACCAACCCCAACAGAAGAATCACATTAAAAAGAACGGCACGAATTACATTCACTAAT
Source organism: Bdellovibrio sp. ZAP7 (assembly GCF_006874645.1). Taxonomy (NCBI): domain Bacteria; kingdom Pseudomonadati; phylum Bdellovibrionota; class Bdellovibrionia; order Bdellovibrionales; family Pseudobdellovibrionaceae; genus Bdellovibrio; species Bdellovibrio sp. ZAP7. The sequence continues at coordinate 361,771 of NZ_CP030082.1, forward strand.
TAAATACCTTTGAACAGCTCATAGGTTTGTTCGGATTTGCTCTGCTGAACAAATCTTGCATTCTGGTTAAACCACTCTGGAAGCTTTTTTGGCCTTCTTTAGCATAAGTTCTGTAGTCTTCAGGCAGATTGATTCCAGTTTTCTGATAAACGATGCTGCGAGCATTTTTGTAATACTCATCAGGAGTCATTCTGATGGAACTTCCCAGGAAGGGACCATTTTTCTGAGTAACCATTAGCTGCACGCCTTTTTCCATATAAAGTACTTCATCGGGAAAAATCAGCATGGATGCCAGTACTTCCAACTCGCCATTGAATCCAGAAATAGTATTCACCAATGTTCGGCGTTTATCGATGCGAAGAGTGACAATACCACCGGATGCATTGGTATCCCTTAACGCCATCATTTTTTTATCAGTGCTTTCCGGAATTGTATCATCCTCGATGATGACTTTTCCTGTGCCAAACTGATGTGCCACCTGTAAATCATAGCTGAGTGAAATAAATGGAGAACCAGCTGGATTACCGGCATGGTTGCTCATCATTTTGCTTAGGGTGTGAGGTTGAATCAGAGGAGAAATGGGTTTACCGCTGGTATTCACACCATTGGTACCAAAAGTCTCAAAAGTTTTTTGCAGGCCTTTGAGTTTATAAAGATGCGAACCTGAGCCCGCCGTCAGACGTTTTGAGAAAAGACCCCCGCCGATGATTTTACCTTTGGAATCACGCACTTCTTGCAATTTTTCGTCTTCATCCATTCCGCGAAATAAAATCTGGGCCCCTTCATAGTTGGGATGGCGAATGGCATCAACGTAATCACGCCAGAAAGTTTTTTCGGTAGGTTCCATGATAGCCCAAGGAAAAATCTTTTCCATGGCATCGGCAACACCCGCGCGGTCATTTGCTTTGACCATCTCGCTTAATGATTTTGTTTGAACGACTTCTTCGCGTTGAGCTGCAGTCGCCTCAAGCTCTTTGTTTTGCTTTCTGACTTCCAGTTTGGCTGCAGAGTTAAGTGACTCCATTTGTCTTTTTTCACGCAAGTCAATTTGGTCCTGAACACTTGCTAATGCTTCAGCATAGGATTGCTTGGTATCGACAGAAACACCTTTAAGCTTTGCGTACTCTGCAAGAGCGGCCATTTTCTGATCATCTGTCAAATTTTTCAATGGAGTGAAGGAGTTTGTATTCATACGAACTACTTGAGTAAGTGCCATCGCACGCTCTGCCATTGCTCTTTTTGAAGTGATGCTGCCGGCGTCTGCATTGGCTTTTAATTCAAGAAGTTCCATAGTTGAAGTGATGCCGTAGGATGAGTTTCCACCAGAGCTGATTGTCATTCCCAGTGTGTGTGTGAGTGATTGAAAGGTAGTAAGTAAGGCTTCGTAATTGTGATGATGAAGCGTCTTTCCATGAGCAATTGTTGTTTTCGTTCCAATAATGGAAGTAACATCAAAAATTTGATTTAAGCTAACGAGTGATTCAAGCAATACAAAGGGATTTGTTTTTGCTGATTCGTGCACAGTCACGATCGCCGTCGCTTGACCTTTGGAATTGTCTGTCATCGAAACGAAAGCCACCTCGCCTGCGGGCATATTTCTGCTGTATTTTACGTCTAATGTATACTTGGATTTACCGGATTCCTCTCCGGGAAGCATGGTGTGTGCAAGACTCATGACACCGCTGTTGCCTACGTGAATAAGTACATCCAATGCACCTTGAGGATTGGCCAACACCTTGTATTCAACCTTTTTGTATTCCTCATAAATTTTATTCTGTGCCTCCATCATTTTTTTTGCTTGTTGGGCGGCGATGGCTTTGTAATTAGCATCATTCAAATAATTATAGGAGCTATGGTGTGAGTTCATATCCATGTCTGGTTGATGATGTTGAGCAAAAACTGCCTGCGATAGCAGAGAGCTTGTGATTGCTGCCAATGTGATTTTTGCCAGGAATGAACTGCGAAGTCTCATAGATACACCTCTTCAGGGTTCTGTAAAGCAAGACCTGTTCCGCCTGATTTCACATATATATGATTTGGAATGAAAAATATTAGACAAAGGACAATTTGGGCTGGACGTCTCAGAATGAGACGCAAGGAAAAAGGTACGTCCTTACCTGGGAAGGTAAGGACGTACCTTTTTCCTTTTCTGAGATTAAGAAGGATGATGACCCGGAGGAGTAAGTTCCTCGTTATAGAGAGGGTCGACGTAACGAATACCATGGCCACCGTTCAAAACCATCAACTCAGCCACGGTGTATTTTTCTTCTTCGTTCTTAGTCGCAACAGACAGAAGCAAGTGGCCTTGTTTCAATTCCTGATCGGCTTCTTCCACCAGATCCCACTCTCCCGTGCCCAGGAACTTCTGCACCCAGCGTCCCCAAGCTTCTTTCAGAGTGTGTCGAGATCCATCGGCATCGACGGCATCCACACCGTAATCGCCTTCGTAGACATGAATATCGCCTTCCAACCAGCCTTCGCGAATGATTGCTTGGGCGGCATTCCTGGCCTGCTCCTGACTTGCGAAAAATCCCAGCGTCCTGTGCGTAGGATATTTCAAATAATCCGGGTGGGGCAGTTGCTCGATGTCGACCATTTTGAACCTCCTTATTCAAAACTTAGAAATCTTTTATATTTTAATCCTATTCGAACATTCCATCCATTGTGATGTTGTCAGCATTCCTCTGAGTCATTCTGAGGGACTTGTAGTATGATTTTTGACATTGGCCTCGCAGCAAACCGTCCATGCCGCCAATCATAGCTGTGTAAACTTCCTCAACTGTTAAAACAGCCGTTGAAGTGATAACGCCAGAGCGTGGAGCCGTCGAACGAAGCTTGCTCATGAAATTATCCCGCGAGTTGCAAGACATCATTCCGATAACGTCGGCTTGTCTGCTGGGATTGCTTAAGGATTGAAGCATCTTGTTGAAACCAGGTCGGTACTTTTTGTAATAACCCGCATAGTTCACTTTGTTTGTGCCAGGAATAAATTTCGGCGGAGCAAAGTCAGGCCCGCCTCCATTGCGAGAGTGGCCAAAGTAAAATGCCGCATCGGCATCTTGCAAAGCTTGGTCATAATAATTTTGCATGTAAGCGGTACGCTGTTCTTGGGCTGCTGAACCCACGTTATTGTTCAAATACTCCGTTGCAGAAGCGAATTGAATTTCGATGCGAGCACGAACAGGACGACCCAGGACGGTTACGTTTTTAGTGAATACGTAAGGATTGCCCGGTGTTTCTTGAAAGCGGCACAATTGCAAATTGCCTCTGCAACGGCTGGTGATTAATTCACGAAGTGCATAGTAAGCACCGATATCGATCGAAGGACTGTAGCCATAGCTTCTGCCGCCGCTGTTAACAACACTGCCTGTTGTCCAATCCAAATATCCCATTGCCACGCGAATATCGATCAAGCCGTCATTCAAAATATGACCATAACGTTGCTCACACTTTTCCCGTTGATCATCAGGCAGATTTGAAATTTTGTCGTTCGCAAGGTTTGCGAGATTTTTCGCGTAACCTTCACCGTAAGCTTCGAACGAGTTTTGGTAGACGTATCCACGGCGTGCTTCAGCCGTGAACGGCAAGATTAACAAACAAATAATAATTACGTGCTTCATTGAGCGTCCCCTCTGCAAATAAAGTCTAAGAGGGGACTATCACAAAGCGCCAATTAAATGGATTTAATAATCGGTGTGGCCACGCGCTTCAGAAAAGCGTCGACACTGGGCGCATACTCACTGCGAAAATCACGCAGTCCAGTAAGATGCTCAGCCTCCGGTAAATTGAGTTTGGACCAATTCAATTTGTGATGCGGCTCAAAAATTTCGTCTATGTGCGCCGGAGGAATCAATTTATCCTTCCATCCGCGAATTGACAGGATAGAAAAATTCTCAGGAAATTTTTCGAGTTGTTCGTGAATATCTTTGTGAAAATGCAAAGACCAGAAAACTCCCAAGGCTGCCGTCGCAGGAAGTTTCAATCCACCGAATGGAAATGGAAATTTGTAACTTCGCATGAGTTTCCACACCGAAGGAAGAAAGCGTGCAGTTGGGCCGCTGTCGCAAATCAAGGCAACAGTATCAACGCAGTGACGTTTCGCCATCGCTTCGATGGCCGAGGCTGAGGGATTTGAGAAAGCGTAAACTATTTTGTTACCAGGAATTGCATTTAGCAGTTTTTCTATTTGTGCGGCATACACATGCTTTACACCCATCGCACCATCTGCAGTTATTGGCAGACGTTTGAAAAGATCTTTGGCGGTGCCATTCAATTGAAATGCAAAAGCATCAAAACCAAATTCATTCACCATCTTGATATGACGGATCAGTTCACGCTTAGATCCTTCGTAAAAATGCACGAAGAAGATTAATTCATTGTAGCGCTTGTTTTTAGAGAGAAAAAACTCTCCTTCAAACGGAAATTCTGATTTTGCGAGTTCTGTGTAGTCCATGGCTGCTCCGACCAGGTCAGAGTGCCAGCGGGAGACGCCGTTGTGAAGATAAAAAAAGGGCTCCGTTGTAAGCAGCCCTTTTCAGAGTTTTTGATCTATTCAGTTCTTAGTGTTTGTGAACTGGATTTTTTGAAGGCCAAAGATCTGTCCAGTGAGCTGTACGACCTTCCGCTTGGTGTGTCGCACCCAAAGCGCTTTCAGAAACGATTACTTTTTCAAGAGCTGTTTCTGCTAACACTTTACCGCACGCTTCCACAACTGCTTCAGCGTCGATGTGGTGGTAAGCATAGATTTCAGAAGGGCGACCGCACTTAGAGTGCTTAATCACGCCCAATGCTTCCTGACGAACGCCGATCAATGAACCGATGTTATCAAGCATGCCGATCTCGCCATCCGCTACTGATACGACTGGAACACGTTTACCAGCAACAGTGATCAAATCACCAGTGGATACGTCTTCAGATTTTCTCAAGTAAAGGTTGGAGTTGATGCCCAAACCGTTTTTCAAATAATCGTAATCGTTTTCGTGACCCAAGATGCCGCAAAGTAGATCTTGCGAAGTCACCGCGATCACGTTTGCGTAGATACCGCGAGCAAGCAAAGCCTCAGAAGCTTTGATACCTTCAGTAACCATTGTGCCTAGAGCAAAGATGTTCACAACGTTATCACCTGGCTCGTAGCCAGCGTAACCACGGTAGTCGATCAGGTAGTAAGCACCTTGCAACACTTCTTCACGAAGAGTTTGCAAGATAGAAGCGTCATCCATAGCTGCCACTTCTTCTTCATTGATACCACCCGCAACCGGGAACTCAGCACGAGACAATTGGCCTTCAAGGCCTTGTTTGAAGCGAGCTTGAGTTTTCAAGTATTTCAAAAGATCTTTTTGTTCCACACCACGAGTGACCAGACGAAGCAATGTACCTGTACGGCCTGCATTGTCATTCATAACGTGACGTTTGATTGTGTCGCACATGATCCAGTCAAGTTCGATACAAGAGAACGGTTCCCACGTGATTTGGTTCGGGATTTGGATGTCAGACTTCCAACCGTGCTGAGCACCTTCCGGAGAAAGAGACACACCTGATGGAGTACCCACACAAATAAATGAGCTCTTCCAGTAAAGGTTATAGAAGTATTGGTCCAATGCACGTTTGATGAAGAAGTCATACACAGTCATCAATGGGATGATAGGTACACCTACGATATCGCGCATTTTACCAAATGCACCCACGCAAGACATAACGTTACCTTCAGCGATTTCGAAACGAAGGAAGCGATCTGATTCTTCTTCGCCAGGAACCAAGTCAGGAAGTTTGTGGTCTTTAACGCCCAAGTCAGTTTCGTGGTCGACAACAACTGGAGCACCGAAGATTTTACCGTCCATCGCAGGATTCAAGTTCGTTGAAGTACCAACGTCTGGAGCCATAGAGATGAACAACTCACCTGGAAGTTTGAATGGTTTTTCATTTTCCGTTAGAGGTTTTTGTTTATCAGTCAATTTCGATTCATCAAGCGGCGTGTTCGCAATACGAGTCAACTTTGCAGTCAACTGACCAAGCATCCACTGTGTATGAGGGTAGCTTGTCATTTTCGTATTGATCTCCAAAGCTTGAGGGATTTCGCCGAACTCAGTTAGCTTTTTCAAGAAGTATTCTTGGTTCTTAGCTTTCAAAGCGTATTGCGCTTTCATCTCGCCAAAGATTTTTTCGGAACGAGCCGCCAAGAATTTACCAGCGGCAGAGTTTGGATCAAGGCGTTGGTACAACGTATCGCCAGTGATGCCCTGAGCAGCTTTAAGCGCATTCACTTCGTCTTCTTGTGGAAGGGAACTGTGATTGCCTGGCTGAGCTGCAGCTTTTAAGCCCCAGCCTTTAAGGGTATGCGCGATGATGATTGTTGGACGACGAGTGGAAAGTTTTGATTGCTCCATTGCTTGTGCAAGTTGGATCATATCGTGACCACCGAAATCGCGAAGACCTTCGTAAAGTTCCTCGTCAGATACAGAGTCCAAGAACTTCTTCATGTCAGGATGTTCTTTGGCGATGCCTTTTTTCAATGCTTTCATGTCTTGAACAAGAAGCAATGATTGAAGCTCGTAGTCTTCCAATTTTTTCTCAAGGAAGTTTTTGAAAGTCTCGCCATCTTTTTTAGCAAACAACGCCAAACGTTTAGAACCGTGACGTACTTGGATAACTTCCCAGCCGTTCGCAGCCATTGTGCGCTCCACGCGGTCAGCATCTGTACCATTCATGATTTCTTTGTTCGTGATACGGTGGCCATCAAGAGATTGACGGTTGTAATCCAAAATCCAAGTCAAAGAACCGATTTCGCGCTCAGCGAAGTCAGGAACAGCTTCATACATGGAACCTTCACGGAATTCAGAGTCACCACAAACAGCCCAGAAGTGTGCATCTGGAACTTCATAACCGTGTTCGCGAGCGTAACGGTAAGCAAGTGCCATGTAACCCGCTTCAACAGGTGGAATGCCCACTGTGCCTGAGGGGAAGAAGTTGTGATGATCTGGATCGTATGCAGAGTGGTAAGATTGGAATACGAATTCAGAACCATCAGTGAACTTGCGAAGACCATTCATTGCCTGGTCTGCTTGTTCTTGAGTTAGTTTTGTCAGATCGTTCTTAAGTAAAAGATCCAAAAGATAGTTGTAGGAGTGATCCACTGGAGACGCATGCGGTTTATTCGCGATGTGGTCGAAACCAGTTTTAGCCATCAAGTGCAAAGCACCCATGATATGCAGGGAGCTTGCGCAAGCTGCCGGGTGACCACCGATTTTTGGGTCGCCTTTTTCTTTGTCGGAACGATGATTGGCTTGCCAGATCATTTGAGTTGAAAGGTAAAGAGCACGGCGTGCGATAACGTCCAAAACTTCAGGGGTAGCACCCTTCAAAGCTTCTGGCTTCGCATTCTTGTTCTTAGAGTCAGCCACGATGGTTCTCCTTGAGTAATAACTCGGTAATTTAACGGAGCGAAACTAGCATTCTCGAGAGGGGGAGACAAGGTTTAAGGCCTTGAAAAAGGGGTCTTTTTCCATCGAGTGACGCAGTAAGAAATAGGCTCCGTCAGCCCCGAGTTTACACCCTGAAAACTGCTGGATCACGCGTCGGTCTCACAATGGTTCCGGTTTGGACCAAATACGAGGCATTCCGTCGAGTTTTCTGGATGTTTGGAGGGGGTAGTTAAGGTCCCTTAGTGTAAAAAGGGACCTTTTTCAGAGAGAAATGCGGTTTTTTAGTCACAGGGACTCTTGGGACCCTGTGGCTATTGAAGCGGGGGATTTAGAAGCTGGCACCTACATAGAAACGAACAAACTGGAAGTAAGAGCTTTTTAGGTAAGTGTCCTGAGCGTCATCCATGCTTTGGCGAGCATATGTCGTATTGTCGTAGATTTGCTCAGACGTGATGTTCGTTGAAATCGGTTGAGAGAAAGAAATCCAATCTGCTCCCAAAGTGAAGTTCTTGATTTGCCACTGATTGCCTAAACCAAATGAACCCGCGATCGAAGTCCCTTTAAATTTTTCGTCCTGAGGAACTTCATAGTTTGAGTAATCAATTGAACGGCCGATAGCTCCAATTTTCATATAGAACGAGTTGCCCAGGAATTTTTTGTACATCACTGCGATACTTTGCGATTTAATTTTCACATCGCCATCTAGGTTGTGCCAGAATCCACTTTCTTCTGCACCGTAGGCTTCAACCAAAAGCAAAGAATCTGGATTGAAGTAAACACCAGCAATAACTCCTGATTCGCTGCCAACTTTGCTGGTCATACCGACAAGTTGACCTGCGATCATCCAGTTTTTTCCAACCCGGTCTGTTTTATAAATTTCTGAAGTGCTAGTGCCCTCGGCTGCGAATGCTGAAGAGGAACCAAGAATTATTGCGAAAGCTAACAAGATTTTTTTCATAATTACCTCAAGAAATTATCATAGATTTATATTATTAATGTTGGCAGCAGAAATGCGTTCTTCAGACCAATTAATTGTATTCAGGATGATTTCACGAACCTTTACCCAGTCGTTCAAGTCTGCAGGAACAATCAAACCGCGAAGATCGAAACTCATGAACTCATAGGACTTGTATTCGGTTGTAAAGATCACTCGGATGGAGCCAGTTGAGGGATCATATTTTGAAGAATAAGGGATCGCTCCGTGCATGATGCGTGTTTTAATTTTCGCAAGCATTTCCTGGGACTCTGCCGAGAAACGCTTGAGGTTTTGCACTTTATCTTTAACGACGACTTCGCGATGTTTTTTGATTGAATCAAGCGCCGTACTCGTAAGGCCTTGGGTGATAAGATCCAAATCGCGTTGTGCAACGATTCCTGGCTCAGTTAATAAGTGATAGTCGTTAAGGTGCGTTTCAATTTCATCAACACGGAAGTAGTTTCCGTAATTTACCGATCTGCGACCTTCTGAATTCATCAACTCAATACGGCCCAGACTCATCTTGCCCAGGCGAACTTTTTCGTGTTCCACAGAGTGAAGTTGTTCGTGTTGAAGAGTGGAAGTGACTCCCATTAAATTCAATCTGAAGACATGGGGACCCACGAAGATTGTGTCGTTCATATAATGGCCGAAATATTTATAGTTATAAAGATACAGGGGATCCAGAATCACCGGGACAGAGGTTTCAGTCAGTGATTTTGCGATCGCATCACCTTGTGCGGAGCCACGCAATTGATAACGGGTGTAGGTGACGGATTGTCCTTTAACTTTTAAGGAAGTGGGAAGCATTTTAAATGTGATGCCCGCAACTTTGAAATAGCTCTCGTTCAAGGACTCTATTTTTCTAAGCTCTTGGATAAGGTCTTTGCGCGCAATCGGGCCTTCGCTTTTCAACGTTTTAACGAAGACCTCTGTTTCCTCACTCAAGCGATCAAGTGCTGAATAGCTCGAGGCGCACAGAAACCTGCCGCAATTTTGGCTCGCCATTGCCGAGTTCTTTGACAATAGGACCGCGCTAATAAGGATTAAAGCCTTAAAGACCCAATTCATGATTTTTAGTGGAGCAAGGGAGATGCCAGAAGGTGTCTCAGACTGAGACACCGGCTTAGATAATTAGATATTAGGATTCAAGAACGAAGTCCCAGCGGATCTTCACAGTGCCATCGCCTTCGATGATACCTTTCGGAGGATTTGGGAATGGTGCAGCTGCGCGGAACGCTTCAATGGCAGCATCATCCAAATCACGAACACCGGAATCACTCATGACCTGAACATTGACCAGAGTACCTCGGTCATTCAATACGATCATAAGTTTCGTCACACGGTCTTGACCAGTGGATGCTGGCGCACGGCCTTCTTTAAACATTTTCGAAAGTTTTTCGCGCACGCGGCCTTCCCAATGTTGGGCCAATTGGCGGCGGATGCGGTTATAGTACGAGTAGTACTTAAACTCCCGCGTGTTCAACATCGTTTCAAGACCCTGATCGACATCTTTCAAATAGTCGTTCGAGCGGCTCGTGTCAGCGCCCTCTTTCGCGATGTCTTCGTTATTACCTCGACCAAGGCCTTGGCCTTGTTCCGTGTCTTGATCTTTTTTGCGATCAGCTACTTTTTGGCGTTCTAAAGCCTCTGATGCATCAAATGATTTGAATAAATCGCGGACGATTTTTTCTTTCTGCTCAGGTGTAGCTTTCGCTTCAGCCTTGGCAGTGGATTTAATTTTACCATCACCTTTAGGTCCAGTTTTTTGAGGCGCGGCTTTCTTGATATTCTGGAATTCGCCGTGCTCTTTTGCTACTGACTGCTTGGTAACGGTTTGGTTTTTCGCACTCAAAAAGCGTGAATCTACTGGCTCGGCCTCATTAAGGGAGTTTTCGCTTTGCTCTACAATTTGATTCTTAGGAACCGTCGGTACTGGAACTTTCTTAATCTGACTAGCATCCTGTGCCTCAACTAGCTTTTGCATTTCCTCGGGCGTAAGCAAATCGATGCTGACGCTTTCCTGTTTAGGAAACTTTTGCTGAAGAGCCTCTACCAAATAAAATGCGCCGAACACCAAAATGTGGACTGCGATGGAGAGCAACACATACTTTTTGAAAGACGGTGACTTCTTCATAGAACCTCGCCTCTCCTATCGGTATTATGACACCTGATAATGAGGAACAGGTGAGCCAGTATTTAATTATTCGACAGAGGTCTAGGGCCGGACTTTGACGTATGAAAGGCTTTAGGGGAGAATGTAACTTCTATGAAATTTGACTGCTGGTATTTAACAGATAAAGGCCTCAGACGTGAATCTAATCAGGACTCATGCCTCGTCAATAAGGAGCTTGGACTCTTTGTTGTTGCCGACGGAATGGGTGGGCACTCCGGTGGGGAAGTCGCTTCCAGCATGGCTGTGGAGACCGTTGAAGAAATCATGCTTCAACCCGGATCAGCAAATCGCTCACCGCGTGAGATGATTCAACACTCGTATGAGGAAGCTTCGCGTAGAATTTTTGATAAAGCCGCCAACGAAAGACCCGAGCTTTCCGGAATGGGAACGACGATGGTGATGGCTTATTTGCGTGGCAATCACCTGTACGTCGGAAATGTTGGGGACTCGCGCTGCTACATGTATAAAAAACCGCAGCTTTGGCAAATCACTGAAGACCATTCTTTGATCAACGAGCAATTGCGCGCCGGTGTGATGAGTGAAGAGCAAGTTCGTCAGTTCGTAGGTCGAAATGTGATCACGCGCAGCGTGGGATATGAAAGAGAAACATATCCAGATATTGTCGAAAGAGAAATTGCTCCCGGCGAAATGTTTTTGATGTGTTCCGATGGCCTTTCTGGTTTGGTTGAAGATCAAAAAATTTGCGACATCATCAATAAAAATAAACCTGACAAAGTAGTTAAAGCCTGTGTAGAACAAGCACTGGCAAATGGTGGTGATGACAATGTCACCGTTATGTTGATTCATTTTTACGAGTAAGCGGTTAGTGGATAGGGGAATTTTTGGATAAAAAGAAAGTCACGCTATTTATAGTGAGTAACCAAACGGGCAAAACCCGTAAATTGGTACTCTCTGCAGCCTGGCTGAAAGCCGTGTCCTTTATTTCCGCCGTCGTCATCATTATCTTTGCGGCTGGTATGGTCGATTATTTCGGTTTGCTTTTGCAAGCCATGGAAAATAAGCGCCTGAAAGCTGAAAATGCCCAGCTCACAAAACAATTCCAAGTTGTTGAAAGTAAAGTCAGCGCTTTGGAAAACTCGTTGGAGCGCGTAAAAACATTCACCACGAAATTGAAATTGATCACCAATGTCGATGCGGAAGACCGTATTACGAAACTGACAATGGGACCAAAGCCGGCTCCAAATCAGCCGGTTGAGGAATATGAACCAATGGAATCCCGTGATGACAGCGAGGGATTGGCTCAGCAGGACGCGACGTTTGCTAATAAAAAACCTCTGAACGATCAAGCGGGTGAACTTGCTAACGAAACCGCAGACAAAGATTACGCATCTTTGGTTATTCGTATCGAAAAGGCAGTTAAAGAAACTCAGCTGAAAGAACAATCTGTTATCGACTTGTGGGAAAGTTTGTCAGAGCGCCAAAGCTTGCTGAACGCTACTCCGAATATGAAGCCTGCCAAAGGTTGGATCACATCGCGCTTCGGTTACAGAACTTCGCCATTTACTGGAAAAACAACTCTGCATGCGGGGCTTGATATCGCAGCAGCACCGGGTTCACCAATTTACGCACCAGCAGACGGTGTCGTGATCTTTGCAAGTTATGACGAGGGCTACGGTAAGTTAGTAAGTATCGACCACGGTTTCGGTGTAACAACTCGTTTCGGTCACATGTCACAGATCTATGTTCAAGTTGGTCAGCGTGTGAGCAAATGGGACGTTGTCGGCGCTGTAGGTAATACGGGTCGATCAACCGGACCTCACTGTCACTACGAAGTCAGAATTAACGGAACGCCCGTCGATCCAATCAACTATATCTTAGATGAATAATCTCTTGAAAAGGCGCTCCAGGCGCCTTTTTTAATGTCATAAGGCAATTGGATTTTATCATTTTAGGCTCCTACAATTTTTCTTGTGGGGGTTTTTATGATTCTCCGAATTTACTCATCTTTGATTTTGTTTTCATCCGTATCTTTGGCGGCTTTACCGCCGCAGTTTGCGGATTGCCTAAGTACGGAAGTCAGCTCTGCATCCATTTATGATGTAAAGGAAATTGCAAAGGTGGCGAAGGTTAACTACTGCCAGAATCAGATGGGGTTGACGAACAAGTTTGATACCATCGATCTTCTTAAAACCGGTAATGCGAACGTTGGGATCTCTGTAGCTAAAACCACTTATACTCGAGAAGATCTATCTGACATGTCTAAATCAGGTAGTTTTGTTTTATATGTTGATAGCAATCGTATTGCTAAGGAATATTTAAATACCCTCGCTAGCCAAGGCGTGCAGTTGGTAGTGATGAGCGCTACCGCTGGTTTAAGCCAAGCAGATTTACTGACACTGGCAAGAGTTCGTCCGTTTGTTTACAATGTGAATTCAGCGGTAATTAAAGAAGATGTGATGGCTTTGGTTCAGGCAGGCGTGACCGTGGTTTTTCGCTCGAATACTTCAGGATTAAGTCGTGAACAGATCGTAGAGATTGCTAAGGTGAACCCGTCACTGGTGACGCTTTCACCTTAGCTTCTAATTGAGATTACAATGAAGTGCTGCAGTTCAAACGAGTCATGCGATCGTTTAGCAACATTGCTTGCTTATAGTAAGACTGCAACTGTTGTTGAGTCGTGCTGATTGTGGAGATAGTGCCACTGAGCAACAAGTCTCCCGCGCAGTACTTGATGATTTTTTTATCCATAGAGTTATCAAGAACACCAGAAATCATGTCACACATAACTTGCACAGTTCCCAAGTGGTCCCAAGCGGCCGTGTATTGCACGTAAGTTTGCTTAAGTGTTTTACAAATAAGGGCGCGTTTTTCTTCGTTGATGTATTTATTTTGCGGGATCAAGTTCGAAAGAGCTGCTGCTTGTGCTTTGTCTTCTTTAAATTGCTGGCCAATAACCAACATTTGCGGGTCATTGATCTGTGATATGTGCTTACGAATGTCTGCCGCTGATTGCGTGATATTCATGGCAATAGTTTGCAGGTCTTTAATGCCTTTGTTGTAGGACGCCATTGATTGGTCATAGATTCCAACTGTGTATTTCAACCATGACCATACTGGAGCAACACCGCTACCACCGCCGAACAATCCCACTTTAATGGAATCTGCACCTTGGATGATGTTCGAGCGATTTACGATAGAGTTATCTTTCGCAAGCTCTTCCATAGCGTATTTCACACGGTCAAATGTTTTGCCTTCGTCACGAGCGCGCTCAGCATCGCTTTTCTTTCCGCCGTTGTTGGCAATGTTTGAACCGGCTGGACCGTCCACGATGATTTGTTCAATCTCAGTCAAAGTCTTCTTGATGCTTGTAATCCACTCTTTGGTGTTCGTCGCGCAATTGCGAACTTCGTTTGGATTTCTTGTGTTTGCTTTGGAAATTTCGCTTTCGTAGTACTTGATCGTGTTAATGCGGCCTTCAACGTTCACCCGTTTAATTTTTTTCGTTTGATCCAAGTTCAACGCGTCTTTCAAGTTCGCAAAGATGGAAGCTGGGAAATCGAAATCAGCTGATTTCATACGAGCCAGATCTTCCAAAGCAGAGCGACCAAAGAAACAGATGCCCATGTCTCCGCCATCAGCTTCACCATTGTAAGCCGCTTCAAGATCTTTAAAGTCTTTGATGTCTTTGATGTATTGAGCTTTCACTTGGTCAAATTTCGTGTTCGATACCAGATTTGTGAAAGTTGAAAGCTTTTTGTTATTCAAACTTGCTTTGTACAATGGAAGTTCAGCTCGCAGTGAATTTCTGAATTCATTAAAACGGTTTTCAGCAGTCAACTGAAGGTAAGTCACTTTTTTAGAGATTTTGATGTACTGACATGTGTTTTGGAAGACAGCCATGCGCTGATCCTGCAATGACATATCAATAGTTTTATTTTCCATTACTTTAGTAAGCGCCGTAATACCTTTTGTCGCTACCGCACCACCAAGAACGAATGGAAGAGCCGGTGCCAAGGCTGCATTCATAGAAACCGCGAACAATGCCATTGGAGCCAAACCGTCCAACAATTCATTGAATGCCAAAAGTGCTTTACCGCTCTTCATAGAGTCGGATCCACATTTACTATTTAGGAATGAGTTATCACCCAGAATATCGCCGATAGTCGTCGTCGCATTCATGGTGTTTGTCATGGCATCGGAAAGTTCATTGTAGTTTACTTCTGTGCCCGGGCTTGCGTTCATAATTTTTTGCAAGACTTGAACGTTTTGCATCACGCTTTGGCTGTTCTTTTGCAACTGATCAGCAGATGTATTCCCCGCGCAAGTGGACTTCGTCGAGATCTCACGATTCATATCCGTAATTGCTTGCATCAGCGCCGCTTGCGAGCTGTTTTCAAATAAATTACATGCAAACTCGTCTGCGACTTTCACGGCCTTCATCGTTGGACGACTGCCGTTGTTATTGCTGGAAGAGCTGTTGTTCGAACCGTTCTGATTTGGATTTTGGTTCGGTCTATTATTGTTATTATTGTTGTTGTTTTGACTTTGGTTAGTGCCGCCGGTCTGAGGGCGAGGCAATGGCCCAAGGCGGTTGCCACCTTGATTGTTATTTCCACCAGATTGCTGGTTGCCGTTTTTATTGCCACCATTGTTATTCTGTTGAGAACTCTGCTGTTGCTTGTTCGCGTTGTTACCATTGTTAGGAGAGTCCGTGTTGGATTGAGTCCCCGTCGCCGGAGTTTCAGCGATATCGAATAGATCGATAGGGAAATTACTTGGAGCGTTCTCCGCTGCAAATACTCTCGTTGGCATTTGCGGCGCCAAGAATCCAATTGAAAGAATGGCTGCAAGGGCACATCTTTTAACGTTCACTTTATTCATAGAGAACAACTCCATCTTCTGTCTAACAAATCAACGACTAACAATTTCTGCTGGTCAAATTCCGCTACTTTCCACCAAGTCTTCTGCTCTAAGCATTTGAAAAGACTTAATTCCGGTAGCGATTCTGAACGGCAAATTCTTCAGCCGTAAAGAGAGTTGCAAAAGGTGTCCCAGGTTGAAACAGACCGATTCTTTGGTGTCATTATGACGACAGCTGCAGCGATTAAAGGCACCTTTTGCGCCCAGAAAAGAGGAGCTCTTAGTTATTTGCTTTTGAGCTCAAATATAAGGGGAGTTTAGGATCTAAGATTGGAACGCAATTTGTATAGGAATAGAGCCATGGGATACATTTGGTCTTTCCTATTTTTTGTTTCATCCTTTTTATGCGCTGGAAAGTGCATGGCTGGCGTCGAGCTTTCAACGACCAAAAAACTGGTAATCCCAGTAGATAACGTGACTCCCAAGATCACTGCTCAAGACGTTAATAAAGTTATTCCTACCGATAATTTGGGTGCAGAAACAACTTCCACAATGATGGGAAGAATTGCGGATAGATCATTTAATCTATGGTTCAATTCTGATGTTGTCCAAGAAAGTATCTTGGGTCGAGTTGTTCAAGAGACTCAAGAAACATTAAAAACAGATGTTGTTGTTCCAGCAGCTTCCAAAACCGGAATCTCCCATAGATTTTCATTTAGAGTGGAGGCTTTCCAGGCTCTCGCAAAGATGGAATACAAAGGCTGGTTGAATGCGGCCGTGAATTACAACGCGCGTGCAGCAGAAACAGATGTCCAAGTTAAAGAGCGAGTCTTCTCTGACAAAGATCTTATCGTCAGTCACAAGGGAACAAGCCGCGACAGTCTAGCCATGATAGGCCTTGCTTGGCAGTGGTAATGAGCATACGCTTATGCCATGGAAAAAATCGTATTTATCTCCGGAAAAAGAACTCCATTTGGCGCCTTCGGCGGATCTCTTAAAGATGTTTCAGGCACAGACCTGGGCGTAGCAGCAGCTAAAGCCACTCTTGAAGCCGCAAAAGTATCTCCCGAAAAAATTGATCACGTGGTATTTGGCAATGTTGTGCAATCGGGCGCAGACGCCGCATATCTTCCTCGTCACATCGGTTTGAAATCAGGAGTTCCAATTAATGTTGGAGCACTGGGTGTGAATCGTCTTTGCGGCAGCGGTTTTCAATCTTGGGTCAACGCTGCTCAAATGATTCAAACAGGTGAAGCCACGGCAGTTTTAGCTGGTGGTGTTGAACAGATGTCGCAAATTCCTTACGTTGCCAGAAAAGTTCGTTTCGATGGCATGCGCATGGGGAACTTTGAACTTGAAGACATGATGACGTCTGCATTGACAGATGCCTACGCGGGAACACCGATGGCGATTACTGCAGAAAATCTGGCTGTGAAATATTCCATCACTCGCGAGATGGTCGATAAATATTCAATCCAATCTCAAACTCGCTATAAAGCCGCTTTCGATAAAGGCTACTTTGCAGAAGAGATCGCTCCAGTCACGGTGGAAACTCGCAAAGGATCTGTTCTTATTGAAAAAGATGAACATCCAAAACCAGATTCTACATTGGAAAAAATTGCTGCGATGAAACCGATCTTTAAAAAAGACGGTGTCGTTACGGCAGCTGGTGCCTCCGGTATCGTCGACGGTGCTGCTTGTTCATTGTTGATGGGTGAAAGCAAAGCGAAAGAGTTGGGTTTGAAACCTTTGGCTCGCATCGTAAGTTATGCTTCCGTTGGTTGTGAACCAAGCATTATGGGTATTGGTCCTGCCGGTGCGGCTCGCATGGCTTTGCAAAAAGCTGGTTTGACGTTAGAGCAAATGGACTTGGTTGAAGTTAATGAGGCATTCGCCGCTCAATACTTGGCTGTAGAAAAAGAATTGAAGTTAGATCCGGCAAAAACAAACGTAAATGGTGGCGCGATCGCAGTAGGACATCCGTTGGGTGCTTCTGGAACTCGCATCATGAATCACCTAGTTTATGAACTTCACCGCAGAAATGCTAAGTACGCGTTGGGTTCTGCTTGTATCGGTGGCGGTCAAGGTATCGCTATTATTATCGAAAGAGTTTAAATGGATAACAGCCTGAATTTGCACCAAAGAGTGGCCCTGATCGCAGGGCCGATGACGACGACTGTTTCTAGCATTGTGATGACCCTGACCAGAATGGGTGCGGACTGCGTGATCTTGGATCCAGATAAAACGGTGGCATCACCTTTTATCAATCAGATCAATGATGCTCGCGAGATCAGTGATAAATACGGTCGCGCGATGGCGATTCAAACTGAATTGAAAACTCCAGAGCAAATCAAAGATGCTGTCGGTAAAGCGGCAACAACGTTTGGTGGCTTGGATATTTACATTGATGCCAACATGATGCAAAAGCCTTCGCCGATTCGTATGGATGGCGGAATTGATCTGGTGGACGAATTGTTGGATCGTCACTTGAAGCTTCCATTGATGCTGACTCAAGCAGTGATTGGATATCTGAAAAGCCGTAAAAAAGGCCGTATCATTTATCTTTTGAATGATTCTCCAGTCGCAAAAATCAAAGAGGACGTTATGGGCCATGGTGTACGTTCTGGTCTGATTGATTTTGCCGGAGCTTTGGCGAAACAAACTTCTGAATTCAACGTCACTGTGAATACTTTGACTGTGGCTTTGACCGAAGAATACATCTTGGCTCACGATCCAGAATCTAAATCCATCAAAGAAGCCATGGAAAAAATGAAACTGATCGATCCTTCATTGAAAATCACAGAGGCCGACAAGATTTCCCAAACTGTGGCATTCCTGGTAAGTCCGATGGGTGCGACAATGAACGGTCAAAAGTTCTCTTTGTCGTAACAGGGCCTTTCGATGAATCTTATATTCCGTCTGATATATACACTCTTGTTCTCGCGCTTTCGCTCAAAGGTTGGCGCGTTGGACGAATGCTTAACTCCCTACCGTTGCTGGCCAACGGATTTGGATGTTCTTCGTCACATCAATAATGGTGTGTATTTCTCTCTGCAGGATTTGGCTCGTGTTGATTATATGATCCGCATGGGAGCGATGCCGAAGATGAACGCGAACGGCTGGTACCCGGTTGTCGTGGCAGAACGCATGCGTTTTAAAAAATCCATCAAGCCTTTTCAAAAATTCCACATCAGCACGCGATTGGCTTATTGGGACGACAAATACACATATATTGAGCACAAGTTCATCGTAAAAGGCGAGCCAGTCGCTTTCGGCATGATCCGTGCGCGTTTCTTAAAAAAGTCTGGCGGCTTGGTGACAACAGAAGAATTGATCAACTTGGTAGGCGTAACTTCAGAGCGACCTGCATTGCCTGATCACCTAAAAGCCTGGATCGAAGCAGAAGACCGCCACATCGAAGCGGTCGTTCCACCGAAAAACTAAATAAAAAAGCCCTTCTTTTGGAAGGGCTTTTTTCGTTAGATCTTAATTGTGCGTAGGATTTTATCGGCGCGTTCGAACTCTTCAGGAGCTACGTACAGGCGGTCGATGATACGAGTGCCTTCATAGCGGCGGAAAATTTCCGTCGATTGATTGATTGGCGTTGGATGGCTCCAAGGATCCAATTGGTCGACGACGAAGATTTGTGAAGCCCGCTCTTCTGGAGAAGCCGAGTGATATTTTGACAGGCGCGCGTGTGACGACGCCCAGATCACTTCCAAGCCTTCTTTTTCCAAAGCTTTTTTCACCAGTTCAGGACGATCGGATTCAGTCGTATTGTGCTGCTCTAGCAAAACTTTGAATGGACGACGTTGGGCAATTCTTTGGGCCCACGGATTGTTTGCGGAACGCAAATGTTCGTGCAGGCGATAGTCATTGTACAAAGTGTATTCGTCGATATTACCTGGAAGTTGGAATGTGCAATCTGGAGAAGTCAGGTAGCGATTCAACATCTCTTCGTAAATGATCGATTTGTGATGTCCGTAAACCATCAAATGCATATGGTGACGAGAAATCAAGAAATCGTCGAACGAATAAAGAGCTCTGCGATTCAAGGCCAAATACAATTTATCTTCCATGCGGTGGAAGGTCATATTTTGAATCAGCCAGTGAGAGTCGATTTTTCCGTAGTTAGTTCCACAGAAGTATGAATCGCGCTCAAGGTAATCCATACGATCCGCATCGATCTCAGAAGAAACCAATTGCGAAAGAATAGGGCGGAAGTCCACACCGTTATCGATAAAGAAATCATCAGGGCAGTGCAAAGCCTTATCAATCAAACAGGCGATATAAATAGGAGCGATGTCAGAAAAGTTATTTTCAATCGTTTTCGAAATATTTGAATCCGTCACATAACGAATCGTGTAGTCCTCGTGATTCGCACGGCGATTTTTGTACATCACCGTATGAGCCGCATCTCCATATTTCATTTCTTCATCATAAAGTTTGATTTTAAGCTCAGACAACTGTGGCATCACTGTTTCAGTTGTATGCGACAGGGGACCGTGACCCACGTCATGAAGCAACGCTGCCAAACGAACTGTCTGACGGAAGCGAGTTTTCACTGAAGGTTTCGAGAAAGGATAAATGCGGAAGATAGAATCAAAAACTCTTCCCACCAAATGAGCAACGCCGACCGAGTGCAAGTAACGATTGTGAGTGGCACCAGGGAAACTCATCTCAGAGAAACCAAGTTGTTTGATGGCGCGAAGACGTTGGTATTCAGCGGTGTCTAAGATAGCTACTTCAGGCTCTGCATAATAGATCGAACCGTGAATGGGATCTCTGATTTCCACTAAAACCTCCGCGAATGGGTGCTGAAACTGGCAGATCTATATATGTAAGGTAGAAAACAGGCTGTCAATCACGGCAAAACTCCCTTTTTTGAGGTCAGGACGAGGGCACTAGCCCTAGCCCTGAGACATTTTCTTAAGGTCTAGATACAGAATGCGGTATTGCCGATATGTAGTAATTTCAATAAGTTATGCCGCATCATGCCCTCTGTTGACCTGTTCTTTAGCCCAGAAATGCATTTTTTTGAGACGTATCACTTTAGGAATTCTGAGACACACCGATCAGTAAGGGGAGAGATGAACTACCCAACGGTACCAGTAAGGTGCCTCGAGTTTCAAGGATCGAGACTCGGTAAATCTTCAAGGAGGAGGAATTATGGGTTTACGTATTAACACGAATACAGCTTCGTTGAATGCACAGAGAGTTCTGTGGGGCACGAAGATCGGTCTTGATAAGAGTATGGAAAAGCTCGCATCAGGATTCCGAATCAATAGAGCAGGCGACGATGCCGCCGGTCTAGCGATCTCTGAGAATTTAAAAGCTCAGGTTCGCGGTCTTAAACAAGCATCAAGAAATGCTCAAGACGGTATCTCCCTAGTCCAAGTGGCTGAGGGTTCGATGAATGAGATCTCTGGGATCTTGATTCGTCTAAGAGAGTTGTCTGTACAAGCAGCTTCTGACACGGTCGGACCGACTGAGCGTCAGTTCCTGAACGTGGAGTATGATCAATTGGTATCTGAGATCGATCGTATCGCAGAAGGTACAGAGTTCAACGGAACTCAACTTTTGGCGGGTGTCGGTTCTATCTTGGACTTCCAAGTAGGTACTAGAAATAATCCTGAAATCGACCGTATCTCTTTCGATGCTTCTAAAGCTGACGCAAACTCTGCGGCACTTGGTGTAAACTTGACGTCTGTAGCTGATAAAGCTTCTGCGCAAAATGCACTAGCAGCGATCGATACAGCAATCGTAAGCGTTTCCGCGATGAGAGCTGACTTCGGTGCGATCCAAAATCGTCTTCAATCAACTGTTTCGAATATCCAAGTTTCAGTTGAGAATATGTCAGCCGCTAACTCTCGTATCAGAGATGTGGATGTAGCTGAAGAGACATCTGAAATGACTAGAAATAATATCTTGTTGCAAGCAGGTACTAGCGTACTAGCACAAGCGAACCAACAAGCTAACGTAGCACTTGGACTCTTGAACAAATCTTTCCAAGGTTAATAGTCTGATGAACTTATCCTAACAAGGATGCTAGGGTAAGTTCCGACTCCGACCACGAAAGACCCGGTTCACGATCTTATCTTCAATGATCAGATCACCCTCATAGAGAACACTCATCTTATTGGTGAGTGGTTCCGAGTGTACAAGCCCGAAGCTCACTTTACGAGCTGACAATTGATCTCTGTTTCCTGCGACGTGACCCCCACAGAAATGTGGGGGACCCACATTTCTGAGAAATTGGAAATTGGAAAATAGAAGTTAATGCGGGGAGTGTTTTTTCTTTTTTGACGACGACTTCTGTTCGTTGTTTGCGGCGTTCTGGTCGCTGATCTTTTTGTGTGCCTTGCACACTCGACATTGTTCTAAAAAATTCCCTTAGAAATAATTTAAAAAATTTGAATGAAACTGGACTCGAGTGACTTCATTTTTTTCCCGATGAGAATAGCGTCAGCTTTTCGCAAGCAGACAGATTATTAATTTAACAGACGCACGGATCGCGTCTTATGCCAATGGATGGCAACACTTCACGGAGGAAGAAACATGATGCACGGAGGATAGAATGGGATTAAGAATTGGTACAAACGTGTCAGCGTTGAATGCACAAAAAAACCTGTACATGACACGAATCAACGCAGATAGATCAATGGCAAGATTGGCCTCTGGACAAAGAATCAATCAAGCTGCTGACGATGCTGCGGGACTTGCGATCAGTGAGAATTTGAAGGGGCAAATTCGTGGTATGCGCCAAGCTAATAGAAATGCCAACGACGGTATCTCTTTAGTTCAGGTTGCAGAGGGTAGCTTGAATGAAGTTTCCAATATGCTTATCCGCTTGAGAGAGTTGGGTGTGCAGGCTTCGTCAGACACTATTGGTAATACAGAAAGAAAGTTCCTGGATGTCGAGTATCAACAATTGAAGTCTGAGATTCAGCGTGTAACTGAATCAACGAAATTCAACGGATACGAGCTTCTGAATGGAACAGGCGGAATGATTGATATTCAAGTTGGTGTTAACAATGATCCATTCCAGGATCGTATTAGCTTCAACGCCGGTGCAGCGAATTCATCGCTGGACTCCTTGGGATTGACTGCGGAATCAGTTGGTACCAAAGAAGGCGCTCAAACGAGCTTGAGCTTAATCGATGGCGCTTTGACTTCGGTAAATGCGATTCGTGCGAACTTTGGTGCGCTACAAAATCGTCTGGTTTCAACATCCAATAACTTGTTGATTGCAGATGAAAACTTGTCAGCCGCGAACTCTCGAATCAGAGATACTGACGTGGCGGCAGAGACTTCTGAGATGACAAGAAATAACATCTTGTTGCAAGCAGGTGTGTCTGTATTGGGCCAGGCTAATCAGTCCCAACAATTGGCACTGAAACTCTTGGGCTAATAGCTGAAATTACGAAAGTTCCTATTCAACCCCCCGATGGTAAAAGCCTTCGGGGGGTTGTTTTTTGTTTCAATTGATTTTCAAGACGCCAAATTTCGCAAAAAGTCAGAATAAACGGTTGCTTCATGGCTGCAAATTTGGAATTTAGAGCCATGAACAAAATCGCCGTATTTTTACTTAGCTGCCTGACTTCTTTTTCAGCATTTGGTTTCTGGGATTTGAACGACGTTTCTTATCTGATGCCTCTTCCACGAAAAGTTGGCCAAGACCAACTTTTAAGCCTGAAATCAAATGGGGCGGGTGGGCCGATTCTGCCAGTTCGTTTCATGGATACGATTCCGCCACTTTCTCCAGTGATGACCCAAGATCAGACCAATGAAGCTTTGCGTGTGGTAGCCATGCGTATTGATCCTTGTTTCCCGCTTCCCACTCCCCAAAACTGTCAGCGCCAATTACGTTTGGTATGGCAACCATTGGAGGAAGGTCGTTTTAAATCTCAAACAATCGATGCAGCCCTTCACTCTTTCTATGTTTTGACAGATGAAGAGTTCATGTCTTTGCTAAATGACCTGCAAGCCTGGAAATACAAATACCAAATGAACACCACGGGTTTGCCGTTGCAAGTTCATCCGGTGTGGGCGCACGTTCAGGAAAATCACCCGTCGATTACTGATTTCAACAACATCGTTTTAAAGTATGCCGGCTTAAAGAATCTTTCCCGCGTGACGGCAATGGTTCTGCGTGGCGCAGGTGATATGTGGGCATTCGGTGGTTTTGACGTTAAGGGCGGTAAGCTGCAGATGTTTAAAATTCATCGCACAGATCGCGCAGCACAGGCTTTTATCAATCGCGCAGTGCCAGCAGACCACTTTGACCAAGGGATGATTTCCCCCGCTCCTGCAGGCGACGACACGATCAATAAGATCGTTGTGAATTCAGCGAATCTGCAAACGGGGAATGAAGAATTGATTCGTAAGGAAGTTTTCGCCGCTTATCGCATTGAAAATCCAAAAATATTTCATGCTGAAAATATGGATTGTGTGAGTTGCCACGTAGCTCAGACGGCTCGCGACTGGGCTTTCAAAAAACGTGCTGACATCAATTATACAGATCTGTTTCAAACAGCATCTTATCAAAACGCAAAATATAACATGCAAAACGTCACTCCAATTTTGGGACATACTCAGAACATCCGTGCGTTTGGATACTTCATTGAAAACGTAGCCATCAGCCAGCGCGTGATCAATGAGTCTGCTGAAGTGGCAGATATCATCAATCAGTTTGTCTCTGCTCAACGATAATTATCAGTCCAGTTTTAAGTCACATTGAAAGGCGACAGAAATGTCGCCTTTTTCATGTCTTTCATCCACCGACTTGCGTCCCTCTCCTGGATAGTTCCGAATAAGAGCTACACAAAAATATTTCCAATCAAGGAAGATAAAAGGAGAGATTCATGAAGAAGCTGCTCGTTGTATTAGCTGTAGGTTTAGCAGGGATGGTTGCGAAAGCAGAAACTGCAGACATGTCTATGATGACTGATGACGTATCTATGCAAGGTGGTCGCACTTGGGTGTGCGGTATGCACTTTAAAGGTGTCTCGAAAGGTTTCAAAATCATCGCAGGTAAATTCAAAACAACTGCATATGGTATGTTGAAATGTACAAGTTTCAATGGCACGAAATGGAGCCGTCCTGTGAAGATCACGATGGGCGCTCATTGCATTGGACCTCAAGTGGGTCTTGGCTGGTTGAAATTCCACGGTATCGGTGGCGAGCTTAGCTTGTTCAACGCTGATCCAGACGTAATCTTGGGTAAATACTTGGCAGTAAACGGCGATGCAGCTGTGATTATCGGTGCAGGTTCTTTCAGAGCAGTTAAAGTGGGCTGGCCACAACTTGCAATGAACATGTCGATCAAACTTGACGCCGGTTTGGGTGCAACGGTTGGTCTTGACCACCTTTACATCTCTGAAAACGGTGGCGAAGTAATTGAACCCCCAACTCCACACTAATCGTTAGTTAGAGTTAAAATGAAAAGAGGATCTGTTGTGCAGATCCTCTTTTTTATTCGCTGATAGCTTCAGTGATATTTTCCCATAAGACGGGATTTAAAAGTTCCGAACCGATCATCAAGACCGGTTCCGCATCTTTGGCTTTACCACGCTTGGCCTCTGTGGGCAGATGACCCGTTCCGCCGGTTTCGCTCAGCCACGAACGACGCACAGACAAGGAATTCGAGACAAAGATGTGTGGAAAACGCTCCAGTTCTTTTTTATTTGCGCGGCCGTATTCGAAAGTACTCAAAACGGCATAGTTCTTGTTGGTTTCGATCAACTCCAGCTTTTGAAATCCCAATTCGGTCAGGTATTTAAATTTTTGACGCCCTGGAGATTTCGAAGTGAAGATTAAATCCAAGTTTCCGGAAAGAAAATTGGCTTCGAGTTCGTTTAAATCAAAAATATCCAAAGTGATTTTGCTTACGCCAACTTCTTTAAAGCATTGGCGGCAAGTGTTCATTGCAAAGTCTGAAAGACCTTCCAAAGTTCCAATGTGAAGTTCGCCGACCATTTGGTTGTTGCTGATCCCTTGCAGTTCCGTTTCCAGTCTGCGAATGGATTTTTCAAAAATTTCGGAAAGCTGAAATGCGACTGCTGTCCAACCAGATTTTCTTTTTGCCGAGCGATCTAAAAGAACGATTTTAAGTTCGTCCTCGATTTTGGCGATAATTCGGGAAAGTTGCGGTTGGCTAAGTCCCACATGAAGAGCGGCAGCTGAAAGATTTTTAAAGTTCACGGCTTTCGCTAAAATACTCATTTCGTAATACAACTGCTGCATCTGAGTTCCTATGACTTTTTAATATAGTTAATGAAAGCAATAAATCCGATCCCCATGGCCAGACCAAACCCAATAAAGCTCATGGTTGGAATGCCTGCGATGTGGTTTTCCGTCGGATGAACGGAAATATAGGCGGAACTTAAAATCAAAGAACCAATGATCACGCCTAAGAATAGTAGATTAAAGGAAACCTCGAGGGACTTCTTTAAATCACTCAGTTCCGATATTTTGATGCGGAAGGAGTGATCCGGGCTGTTGATTTTTCTAAAATAGAAATTCAGCTGGCGAGGCAGGGCGTTTAGGAAGCTACGGGATTCGCGCGCAATTTGCGACATCTCATCCATCACTCTTGCGGGTCCCAATTGCGTTTTTGCCAAATCTCCAGCGAAAGCCAAGGAGTATTGAAGGAAATCGAAATCCTTATGAAGTTTTCGACCAATGCCTTCAATTGAAATAATGGATTTAAAGAACATCATAAGTTCTGTTGGAACTTTGATGTGATGTCTCGCCGCAATTCCTGATGATCTTAAAAGCAGTTTACCCAAATTAACGTTTTTAAGTGTCAATCCATAGTAAGGAGCGATTAATTCGCGCAATTCCTTGGCGAACAGATCCACATTCACTTGATCCGAGAAAGGAGCCAGGTCCACGTACTCAAACGCCAGGCGCTCGTAATCTTCAGTGGAAAGAGCCAATAGCATATTGGCGATGGTGGCTTGAGTGCGTTTGTTTAAACGACCCACGACGCCGAAGTCGATCAACCCGATGTGATTGTCTGGCAGGATAAAGAAATTCCCGGCATGCAAATCACCGTGGAAAAGACCGTCTTCAAAGACCATTTGCAGATAAGCGCCCAAAGCGCGTTTGATCACCTCGTGGGAGTCAATGCCTTCACGCATTGTGGGCTCTGCACTGAGGGGAACCCCGGGAAGAGCTTCCATGATTAAAACGCGCTCTGTGGAAAGATCCAGATGAACGCGTGGAATTTTGATCGTGACATCGTCTTTGAAATTTTCTTTAAAGCGGCGGATGTTATTTGCTTCCACGATAAAGTCCGTCTCAAGCTCCAGAGTTTTAAAATACTCCTGCACAATCGCTTGAGGATTAAAGGGACGACTTTCTGGAACGTAGGTTTCCAAAAGATCTGAAAGCAAATACAGTACATTCAAATCATCATTGATCGTTTGAATGATACCAGGGCGTTGAACTTTGATAACCACTTCTTCGCCAGTGGACAAGCGAGCTTTATGGACTTGAGCGATGCTGGCTGAACCCAGCGGTTCAGGATCGATACTTGTAAAAGTCTTATAAAGCATCTCGCCGAATTCATCTTTTAAGACACCTTCAATAATCGAGAAGGGCAAAGGCTGAACACGGTCATGGAGTTTTTCGAATTCATTAAGATAAGCTTCAGGAACCAAATCGGGACGAGTCGCTAAAAGTTGTCCCAACTTTACAAACGTGGGACCTAATTCTTCGAAGCTCATACGCATGCGCTCTGGCATTGAATAGGTTTCAATGTCAGAGGATGCGTTTAGACGGTCAATGATGAATCTACCGAGTTTTACCTTTTCCGCGACCTTGTGAAACCCGTGCTTTGCGAACACCCCGACTATCGTTCGAAGTCTCGCCGCGTTTTTTAGAGTCTTTCCGATTTGGCTTCCGGTCTTTAAGGCTGTCACTGTTCTTCTCCGAGTTTTCGTCATTATCACGAAGTTTGCTTTGCTCGGCAAACAGCAATTTCTTACTTAATTTCGGTTTGTCCTGAGAGTCTTCTCTATTGGCTTTGCGCAACTCGGCGGGGCCCAAGATCATGCGGAGCAGACTCTCATCCGGTCCCTTTTTCTGTTGGTCTTCACCGGCTGGGCGGAATTGGAAAGCTTTCTGTTGCTTTTCTTCGCGTCCACCTTGTTCTTCGCGTTTATCACCAAAATAGCGTGATTTCTGATTTGGATTTCTGTTTTCGTTCTGAGTCTTTTTAGGGCCGCCACCGCGTTCTTGATCGCGACGATTTTTTTGGTCCTTATGACCTTTGCGATCTTCACGAACGCTGAAAGACTTTTCGTCCTTTGGTCCACGGCGATCCGTCTGACGACGGTCATCACCACGACGGCGGTCTTCTCCGCTCCATTCGTTATTTTGTTTTTCTTTTTTACGCAGACGATTCAAATACTTTTCTGCAGACTTAGCGGCTGGGGATTTACCTTCGCCAGTTTCGTCGTCAAATTCCTCGTCCATTTCATCTTTGATTTCCATGCCAGCTTTAACAAAGTTAATTTGACCCAGTTCAGGATCAGCGGCGGAAACTTGGATGCGGATGTTGTCACCGATATTATAAGACATTCCCGAACGCTTCGCGATCAAGCGCAGATTTTCTTCGTCGAATTCCCACTTGTCGTTACCAAGGTCATCCAGGCGAACCAGTCCATCGATATCGTATTCACGAAGCAGGACAAAGATACCAAACTTCGCTACGGAACTGATCATGCCATCAAACTCTTGGCCCAGGAATTTCTCCATGAAACGGGCTTTTTTGATCGATTGAACCTGACGTTCTGCTTTTGTGGATCTTTGCTCGGCCGCCGACAAAATCGTTCCTGCTGAAGCTAAATCATCTTCGCTCATCAAACGGTATTGATTGCTTTTCACCACTTGAGTTTTAAGCAACCGGTGGATGATCAAGTCCGGGTAACGACGGATCGGAGAGGTAAAGTGAGCATAGAATTCAAAGCCCAAACCAAAGTGGCCCACATTGTTCGGGCTGTATTTGGCTTGGCTCATCGATCTTAATGTCAGGATATTTAGAATTTGGGCTTCGGGGCGGTTTTCAAACTCTTCCAAAGCTTTCGTCAGGCGTTTTTGCAATTTGCCCTGACCCAACTTCGTTTTACCACCGAAAGTTGCCATGTACTTTTCAAGAGTGCGAATAGCCATTTCATTTGGTGGTTCATGGATACGGTAAAGAGCTGGAACATTTTTTCCATGAAGGAATTTTGCGACACCTACGTTTGCAGCAAGCATCATCTCTTCAATCAGGCGATGGGCGAAAAGGCGTTCAGAACGTTGAATATCGATTGGCACACCGGCACCATCGATAACCAATTCAGTTTCAGGAATTTCAAGATCTAAAGAGCCTTCTTTGAATCTTTTCGCCATCAGAATCTTGGCAAGGTCGGCCAGGCGAAGAATATTGTCCTTCACATGGTTGAATTTTTCATCGCCATTGCCATCGATAACTTCTTGCGCTTGACCATAGGTAACGCGGGCCTTGCTTTCCATAACCGCTTCATAGAATTCGGACTTGGTCATTTCACCATTAAAGTCGAACTGCATTTCTGCGACCATACAGAGGCGGGGAACGTGCGGATTCAGGGAGCAAAGTCCGTTACTTAGAACTTCTGGGAGCATCGGCACCACAAAGTTCGGGAAGTAAACGGAAGTACCGCGTTCGTAAGCATCACGGTCAATTGCAGAACCCGTTTGCACATAATGGCTGACATCGGCAATGGCTACATAAAGAAGAAAGCCTTCGCCATTCATTTCCACATAGACAGCGTCATCGAAATCTTTCGCTGTCGCGCCGTCAATCGTGATTAAATCAAGATCGCGCAAATCTGTACGGCCTTTATAATCTTTTTCTTCGGGAACTTCCTTAAAGCGTTTTGCTTCTTCTAAAGTATCTGCTGAAAATTCCTGAGGAATGTTAGAGGACAAAATTACGCGCTTAATATCAGTCAAAGGATCTAAAGCATCTCCGATGACAGAGGTCACTTTACCGGTAAAGGATTTACCACTTTCAGGGTAAGTCAGAACTTCGGCCGCAACCAATTCCTTATCTTTAGCCTGCATGGAGTCTTCTATTTTGATCTTAAGATCCTGCCCCCAGCCCTTGCCTTCATCACGCAAGATTCCGATTTTATCGTTTAAGCGATAAAATCGACCGACAAAAGTTTTTGTTCCTCTTTGTACGACACGAATGATCTCGCCACGGAAACGATCACTGTTTTTTTCAGGATAGACTTCGACGGTGACCTTATCGTTGGTCATCACGCCTTCCATAGAATTGCGGGGAATATAAACGTCAGGGTGTTCCTTATCTTCTGGGATAAAGAAACCGAAGCCATCTGGATGTCTTTTGATTGTGCCGGTAAGGATGGACTTTTTATGAGTGCTCAAGGTTGCTTCCTTTACTAAGAATTATGGTAGCACACTTGATGGGGATGTCGAAAAAAAAGGGACCCCGAGGGTCCCTTTTTGCGGGAATTAGAATTTTGCTAAAACACCCAGTGTTAACAGTTGGGCATTTTCGGTTGAATTACCGTCGGTATCGGTGAAACATTTTTCATCGGCGTGATCGGCACGGTATTCTAGGTATACATTTAAGTTCGGATTTAACTCGATTTTGTCATTCAAAGTCAGAGAATTAACTTTATCGGCACTTCCATATACAAGAGTATCAAATTCTCTTAAGTGCATTGCTCCGCGCACCATTTCATAGCGTGCCGCGAAGGAATTGTTCCAAAGCTTATAGTTAACAACAACGCCCAAATCGTCTGACCAACCCGCAACATCGTTGTCAGGCTTATATGTTTTAGAGTCGTACATTGCTGCTATCATCCAAGAATCATTGATGCGGTAAGAAGCCCAAACATTGCTTGATGTGTTTTCCGCAGTGCCTGTTGTCGGTGAAAGGGCTGCGTCTTTACCGAAATAATAGGCAGCAAACCATTGCAAGTCACCGAACGCACCGTTCGCAGAAAGCTCGGTCGTTTTTGTTGGTGTATAGTCGTCGCCGTACATATTGTATTTAGATTGGTTGTAAGTAGAAACAGTTGCCGTCAACAGGTCGCTCATCACGTATCGTGCGCGCAAGCCTTCGCCGTAGCCTGGTGTGATTCCCTGGAATGCAATCGAGTATCCGTAAAACAAATTTTCTGATCTCAAAACAGATTCATAACCCATTGTCGTCAGGAAACGACCCGCACCTATATATAGATTCGGAAGAGGTTTATAGTACACCTCAACTTGGTCCAGCATTCCAAGGTTGCTTGTGGACTTAACTTCTGCAGGTGTTGTCGCAGTTACATAAGTTGTTGGTGTGTAAACCAAGCGTGCTAAAACATAGAATTGTTCTGTCTCTTTTTTTGCCAAGATCTGGCTCGTGTTAATCCTGTAAGTTTCATTCGAAGCAGAGCCGGAAAATGGCAGTGAATTGACATCCAAAAAGTTGTAATCAAATGCGATCTCACCATTCACCGTGATTCCACCAATATCAGCGGCATTCGCAAAAGAAGCAGCAAGAGTCATGAATGCCAATAACTTGAAAATTCGCACCGGGTTTCTCCTTTATATGTTTTGTTTATTGGATTCGTTCACACTCGGTTTGTCATTTCTCTGCTGAGAGATAAGACCTAGGTCCAGTCAAATGACATACTCATGATATGTTACTAGACCATCAGCGAGGTTCTTAAGACTAGATTGGGATTTTGCGTCAATCAAAGTTGTTTTGGCCCTAAGTAAACAACAATTTTTATGTGGATATCTTGAACTTTGTTGTGCGTACGAGTTGGGTTTTCAGAATGATTTGTCTGCATAAAAATCGCTGCCCTCGCGGATTTGCGTGGAGTGAGTTCGAAAATATTTTGAGGTCATTTTTTGAGAAACATAAAAATATTGATGATCAAAACTTTTTGCTTCCGGCGAAGTAATTACTCCATTTTTTGTATGATTCACGTGTTTCCCGGCATTTTTGTTGTTGATCTTGCCGAAGGTCCTATTTAGCATTTTTTGTATAAACAAAGCTTTTAAACGAATTGAAAGTTCAAATTTGCAACGAAATTGAAAGGATGCATTTATGAAAAAACTCTTAGTATTAGCAGCGACTTTTGCAGCTAGCTCGGCTTTCGCAGGTGTTAAATTGGAAGTACGTTCTGACTACGTTAACACGGCAGACTACTCTGCAGCTAACGGCGCAAACGTAGCTGGTTCTTCTTTGTTCACTCCGAATGTAGCTCGTCTTTACTTGAACGGTAACGTTGGTGAAGCAGTTGTTGAATCTGCTTGGAACTTGCGTTCTTTCGAAGCGTTCGTAGATTCTACTGGCGATCTTCATAAAAACATGACTGTTGATAAATTCGTTGACCACCTTTGGGCTGGTAAAGGAATGGGCGCATGGATGTTCAAAGCTGGTAAGCTTGAAGTGAACACTGGTGGTTTTGAGCGTCAAAAAACTCTACACGGTGACACTTACCTTACTTCTATGGCGAACAGCGGTGTTGGTGCTAACTCAACTGCAACTTCTTCTGACGTAGCTCTTATCGCTAACCCAGAAAACTCTTCTGGTATCTCTGCTGGTTACACAATCACTGAGAACCACAAGTTGGAAGCTCAAGTAACTAACCAAACTAACACGACTACAGTTGATGGCGGCGTTCGTTCTACTGATAAACGTCACAACATGGGTTTGAACTACCTTGGTTCTTTCATCGACAAAATGTTGGTTCTTAACTTGAACTACACTTCTGGCGCTGGCGACGTAGTTGGTACTGGTCATGAGCAAAGCTTCACAGCTGCATCTCTTCGTGTAGCTCCAATGGCTGATTTGACTATCGACCTTGAGTACTTCGGTAACGTAGACAAAGCTACTACTACTGCAACTACTATTGAAAGAAAAACGAACTCAACTATCGTTGAAGCTCGTTACAACATCAACGGTTGGATCCCAGTTCTTAAGTACGAAATGTCTGAAAACAAATCAGACACTGCTTCTGAGCAATTCAAACGCGATGCTTTCGCAGTTGCTCTTGAGTACGTACCTAAAGCTGACGAAGCTTTCCGTTACCACGTAGCTTACACGTCTATCAAAGACAAAGATTTCTCAACTGCTGGTGATTCTACTAAAAACGTGATCACTGTTGGTTTCAAATACACTGGCGACATGGCTAAGTAATTTGATTCTCACAAGCTGAGGTCATAAAAAAAGCCCAGGGCAACCTGGGCTTTTTTGCGTTTAGAATATTGAAAAACCGATTACTTGGATTTCGGCAAAGACTGGATGCTGGCATCCAAGATACTAGAAACATCTTTTGCATGCTTCATATCGAACTTATTTTCGAGTGAAGTGTAGTCTGCTTCTGCTGCAAACAATGCCTGACCGCGGCTTACAGTTTGGCTGCCAACTTTTACTTCATCTAAAAATTTTGATTTTTCAGCCAGAACCATAATTTTCTCTCTGATTTCGCCAAGCTTTTCCGCTTTTGCCAGTTCGGCTTCAGCAGTTTGTGTTTTGCTGATTTGGTTCTCGATCATGGCATCGTTCATGAGCATGTCATCGGAACTCATGATGGAATCTTCCTCAGAAGCTTCCGTTTTTGTACGTTGATTTTCATCATAAGCTGATGCCATCGCTTTAACAGAACCCAACAACATGACGATCGCCATCGCAAGCATTACTCTCTTTTTCATAGATCTCTCCCTTTAGTTATAAGAACCCATCTTTATCTGTGCGAGGGCTGTGCCTGGTTATTAAGGAATAGGGGGGCTTTGACGGCGAAAAAGTTAAACAGGAGCCGTTAAATGGCTCCTGTTGATGGATGTTGTCTTATTATGAGATTGGTAATTAGCCTGCCTTTTCAAGCAGTTCGGTGCGTTTCAAAGGGGTGCTATTGTGCGAAAGCTGAGGCACAGTTATCTCGTTTTGTTCGGCGTGGCTTTGGCCACGAATTGCGTAGGCGAGTTCCTGAATAACGTTACTTAAGCTTTCCGCTTGAGCGGCTAACTCTTCTGATGAGGCAGCAGCCTCTTCGGATGATGCCGCGTTGATTTGAGTTGTTTGATCAAGCTGATTTAAGGCTTTGCTGATTTGCTCAATGCCATTTGATTGTTCCATACTTGCTGAGGAAATTTCCTGGTTTAGCGCAGATACCTTTATTACAGAGTTTAGAATTTCGGCCAAGACCGCCGCACTTTTTTGGGCTTGTCCGCTGCCAGTATCAATTCGTGTGACACTGGAGCGGATTAATTCGCCAATATCTTTGGCTGCAGCTGAACTTCGTTGCGATAGCGCGCGTACAGCCTCTGCAACGACCGCAAAACCTTTGCCTTGCTCTCCCGCTCGGGCGGCTTCAACTGCTGCGTTAAGGGCCAATAGGTTCGTTTGAAAGGCAATATCGTCGATGACCGCGATGATATCGTTAATCTTTTTGGAATCCGCAGCGATATCCGTCATGGATTGAGAAAGAGCATTCATCTCGCCTTCGCCACGTTTGGCTATTTCGCTGGTATCACTGGATAGCTTTGCTGCCGCAGCGGCATTTTCGGAATTAATTTTGACCATCGATGAGAGTTCCTCGATGGTGGCAACAGATTCCTCCAAAGAGGCGGCCTGTTCGGTCGTAGCTTCGGACAATTCTGTCGCAGCCGTGGCGATTTGATCGGAGGCAGAAGAAACCTCTCGGGAAGAAAGAGTGAGGTTGCTAATCACCCCGTTGATCGACTTGCTCAGTTTATATAAGACGATCCCAGCAATGCCGCCGCCGATGATCATTGAAAGAGCGGTCGCCAAAAGCATCATAAGGCGAGCTTCTTTGTACTGCTCAGACATATGAATAACTTCTTCCTGCATTTTCTTTTCGTTGCGGTCCACCGTTGAATCAATAATAGCTTCACCATTCAGACGAAGGTCCCTATTGGCGACCGTGCTGATCTTGGAGGCCTCGTCTTTATTGCCGGCTTGTACATGCCTGCGAAGTTCTTGAGAGTTTTCCCACCAGGTACCATAGACGGCTTTGAATTTTGTCAGTTCTTCTTTTCCAACTTCAGTTGAGATCGCAATCAGTTCGTCGATCTTTTTTAAAAGTTCGTCGTGACGTTTATTCATTCTCTCTTCAATAATCGCGACGTCCTTTTTGTCTTCCACCAGAATATAATTCTTTTCATTGATCAACTGAATATAAAACAACCCCCGGATATCTTTGATTAAAGAGACTCGGGCACTTTTTTCGTGAACCAATGCGTGAATTGCGTCGTTCATATGTCCTAGCTTGGATAACCCGATTCCAGTGATAGAAAGGGAACCTGCAAGTAAGATTCCCATGACGAAAATCATTTTAAAATTAAGACTTCTGTTTTTCATTCTAAATTTCTCCATTGGAGTTCTCATCGGAAATGTTCTATTTAGAATAAATTAAATTTCGATTACAAAGTTCAGATGTGACCTCTCTGGCAATCAAGTTTTCTTGATGTCAGAGTAAAACAACATTTGTTAAGGCTGTTCGTCGTGAATATGCTGCTAAGTTCTCCACGCCCGTTGGAGAGAATGTGAAAAAAAAGGCCGCTTTGGGAGCGGCCTAAATCTAATTATTTTTTGTCTGTTTTTGTTTCTGCTGGTGGAGTGTAGTAATCAGGCATTACGAAATCCACAGTGAAGGGATACTTATAAGACTTGTAAGCGCCGATCTTGGGGCTTCCCGCTTTCACATAAGCTTCATCCCAAAGAGCTGCAAGTAACAAGGCACCGCGGGCCATATCGTTTACGATGACTGGTTTCATTCTCTTGAAAGCAACAGCTGCCGGTTTTCTTTCGGCTTTCGTTTTGATTTCCATTCCGTGTTCTTTTTTAAGTTCAGACGGCTTTGTTACCGTATCCATTTTAAGAATTTTCGGAATTTCTGTATTGGAGATCACAGAAAGAGACTTCATTTTTTCGATCACTGTCGCAGGCTTCAAGAACGGCGCATTTTTAATTGTGCGCGCTTGTTTTAATACCAACCAATCAAGGTCGCCATCAAACTCACCCACCACCGCATCTTCAAAGTACGCGTGGATGCCGCCGTGACCTGCTGCCCATCCATCATAGTCAGCCGTCGTGTGGAATGGCTGAGAGATATCGCCAACGAAGTGACCCATCAAACCCATGTCCACCGCCATTTGATAAGCAAGCTTATTGAATGGCAAGTTCTCGTCTTGTTCTTCCTTAAAGTTCGTTGGAGCTTTCGCCGCCGCGAATTCAGGTTTCAGAGCGGCGATACGATTTACGAATTGATCCGCTCTCCACCAAGCAGAACCAAATTCAGTTGGAATGTCCTTGATAGTCGTTCCATCATTTCTGAATTTGTTTTCTTTGCCAGTGAAGTCTGTCATGATTTTTTTATAATCAGTGGAGATGTCTGCCACCTTAAGACCAATCACTTCGATATCGATAAAGTGTGCGGGGTTACCGTGTTTAGCAGCGTCACCACCCAAGCTCTTCCAATAAAAGTCTGGGATGTTACACAAGTGACCCATCATTTGAGGCTTGTTGCGCATGTATTCTTTCAAACCTTCTTCTTTAACCAAGAAAACAGCAGCACGGCAGATTGCATCGTGACCGCGGCCTCCCCAAGCAAAAGCTGAAGAAGAAACCAACAGCAGGGGCAAAATAATTTTAAACATGACGAACTCCTTCTTACAACTCGCGGCCTAAGGCTTTAGGAGGGCGGCTGGCGCCGATAAATCCCGCCAAGGCAACAATTGTAACGATGTATGGTAAAATCTGAATAAATTGAACGGGAATAGTCATGCCGCCGATTTGCACACCTTGCAAACGGATTTGGACCGCATCTGCAAAAGCGAACAACAGGCAGGCAAAGAATGCTGGTAAAGGTTTCCATTTACCAAAGATCAAAGCTGCTAACGCCATAAAGCCGCGACCGCCTGACATCATCGGTGAATAAGAAGAAGCGAGGAACAAAGAAAGACTTGCGCCACCCCAAGCCGCGAAAGCACCGCTCAAAGAAACCGCAGCCCAGCGAACTTTACGAACACTGATGCCCGCAGCCAGCAAGGCCTCAGGATTTTCACCAGCAAATAACAACCACAAACCAGAGCGGGATTTTTTAAGCCAGAAAGTCAGCAATGCCACCAATACGAACGCGAAAATCAAGGGTTCGTATGCAAAACGGAACTCTGCTGGCAATGGAGGGGTAGAGCCTGTGGAGTTAAACAGAATCTTTGTGGCAAAAGGAATCACACCCATCACCAAAAGATTAAATGCCATGCCGGTTACGATTTGATCGGCACCCAACTCAATAACGAACAAAGCGTAAAGCGCACCAATGATCAGTCCGGCAACCAAAGCGGCACCCCAACCCAGCCACGCTGATGAAGAATAAACTGCGACTACCGAGCCGGCGAAAGCACCCACCAGCATAAAGCTTTCCAGGGCTACGTTCACGACACCAGAGCGTTCGCTCATCATGCCACCCATGGAGGCAAAGATCAGTGGAGTTGCCAAACGCAAAGTCGCCAGGGCTAAAGCAAATATCATGAAAAAGAATTCCATTAGTCCTTCTTCCTTTTGCGACGAACGCGATATTCCCAGTAAGCACTCGCCGCCACACCAAGAATGATAAATGCCTGAATAATACGAGAGAAATCACGAGTGATAGTGGAAGTTTCCAAATCCAGATCGGAAGCACCCTTGTGAAGGGCTCCCATTAAGAAACCAGCAGCGATAATTCCCAAAGGATTGTTCGCCGCCAGCAGTGCAACGGCGATACCGATGAAACCATAGTCGGGAGAGAAGCCCACACGGTATTGGCCCGCACTGCCGATAACTTCAGACAAAGCCACGCAACCAGCGCAAGCGCCAGCCAAAGCCATCGCAATAATTTGAATACGTTTGGCAGAAATACCTGAACGTTGAGCCGCTTCGGGATTTGAGCCAACCGCCCGCAACTCGAAGCCCCACGTGGTTTTCCAAAGGAATATCCACATCAAAACCGCAAGAATAATAGCGATTACCAAGGACGCATTCACAGGAGTGTCAGGGAAAAAGCGAGCAATCAAATCATAGTCTTTAAACATATAGTTCGCAGACACCATCGCCGTTTCAGGATTTTGTGAATTTGGATTTGGAATAACTTTAAGAGCAAACCAGCTGGCAAGGCCAGCTGCGATAAAATTCATCATGATCGTGATGATAACTTCATGGCTTCCACGCAAAGCTTTCAACAGACCCACAATCCAACCCCAGAATGCACCGACGGCTAGCGCGCCCAAGAAAGCCACAAGGGGAGCCACGGGAAACGGAACGTTTGGAAAAAACACACCAATCGCAGCGGCTGTGACAGCAGCCATGGTCAGCTGACCTTCAGCTCCGATATTGAACATGCCTGCATGGAAACCAATCGCAACTGATAAACCGCAAAAGATCATTGGAGTTGCATAAGACAAAGTCATGCCCAGGTCATAAGTTGAACCAAAGGCACTCTTTAAAAGAATCATAAAAATATTCAGTGGATTTTCACCAGCCAAGAAGGTCAGTGAAAGGGCCGCTACCAAACCAATGGCGAAACCTAGTAAGCGTCTCAATGGCCACCTCCCATCGCTGCGCCGATTTTGATCTCATCAAATTCCTGACGAGAGAACTCAGCGACAAAGTGACCTTTATAAAGAACCAAAATACGATCAGACAGAGCCATCAATTCATCCAACTCGGAAGAAATCAGTAAAACACCCGCACCCGCATCACGGGCGGCGCGAATTTCATTGTGAATAAACTCAATCGCACCAATATCCACACCACGAGTCGGTTGAGCGGCAATAACGGCCTGGGGGTGTTGCAATAGGGCACGCGCTACAACCAGCTTCTGCTGGTTACCGCCTGAGAAACTTGAAAACGTTAGGTTTTCATTGCGAGGGCGAACATCATATTGCTCCATCGCTTTGCGAGTCGCTTGAATGACGTCTTTCATTTTCAAGAAAATACCGCGCGCAAACTTTGCTGAACGGTGTTGGCCCAAAAGATAGTTTTCATAAGCCGGGCGAGTCGGCAAAACGCCAAAACGCAAACGGTCTTCCGGGAAGGATCCTACTTGACCGTGAGTCGCGATTTTACCTGACAAGTGTTTTTTGGAAAACGCATGCTTGTCTAACAATGCCCGAATCAAAATATCCTGACCATTGCCTTCAACTCCTGCCACACCCACGACTTCGCGTGTATGCACCGTCAGATTCAAGTTTTCAACGGAGTGATTGCCCAACGTCGCAGAAAGGTTTTGAATTTCGATCACAGGTTTTGGATCGATTGTCGTATTGCGCTCGTGAGGATTTTGCAGGCGGCGACCGACCATCATCTCTGCAAGCTCCGGGATGGATGTTTCAGACGTTTTACGACAGCCGATGACTTTGCCCGAACGGAATACAGTCACTTCATCCGTTAGTGCCATCACTTCTTTCAATTTATGAGTGATGATAAGGATGGTTTTACCTTCCGCCTTTAACTGACGAAGATTTTTAAAGAAGTCTTGAACCTCTTGTGGAGTCAAAACTGCTGTTGGCTCATCCAGAATCAAAATTTCAGAATTTTGTGAAAGGATTTTTAGAATCTCGACACGTTGTTGAGCGCCGACAGAAAGATCTTCGACCTTGGCATGCAGATCGACTTCGAAACCATAGCGTTTCGCCACTTCGTTCAAATGTTTGATTTGTTCTGCGCGAGGAAGAAGTGAAAATGGACCGCCTTCTTGTTGAAGAAGGATATTGTCCAAAGCCGTCAGGGGTTCTGCCAACATAAAGTGCTGGTGAACCATTCCGATTTTGGCCTTCATGGCGTCGATCGAGGAGGTGAACTCTTGAGTGGTGCCATGAACCAGGAACTCTCCACCAGATGGTGTGTAAAGTCCGAAGAGGATTTTCATGGCGGTGGATTTGCCGGCGCCGTTTTCGCCTACGATCCCGTGGATCGTGCCTGCTGTGACTTTGAAAGAGATATCTTCATTGGCGACGCAATCACCGAAAATTTTCGAGATACGTCGGAATTCAACAGCAGGAACTTGGTTCATCGCAATTACTTCTTCTTATAGTAATCCGGAACTTGAATTTGGCCTGCGATGATTTTCTTTTTAATCTCGTCGACCTTTTTCTTCATTTCCGGGGTGATCAACTTTTCGTTATATTTATCCAGCGTGTAGTCCACGCCGTTGTTTTTCAATCCAAAGCGAGCAACCTCAGCCTTGAATTTACCATCTTTAGTTTCTTTGATGGTTTCGTATACTGCTACATCAACTGCCTTCAACATGGAAGTTAGGATTGTGCCAGGTTTCATCCAGTTCTGATTCGAATCAACACCGATAGCAAATTTCTTTTTCTCTTCAGCAGCGTCAAACACACCAGAGTTCGAAGCACCAGCCGCAACAAAGATCACGTCAACGCCTTTACCGTACTGAGCAAGTGCCAATTCTTTGGATTTGGCTGGATTGTTCCAAGCCTCACCCGTAACGCCCACATAGTTTTCAGAAATTTTGATTTTTGGATCAACGTATTTTGCGCCAGCATCGTAACCCATTGCAAATCTGCGGATCAAAGGAATGTCCATGCCGCCAACGAAACCGATAGAGTGAGATTTAGAAGCCATTGCCGCCAAAGCACCGACCAAGAAAGAACCTTCGTGCTCTTCAAACATCAAGGAACGAACGTTCGCTGCTGTTACTTCACCATCAACGATAGCGAATTTTACTTTAGGAAATTGTGCTGCAACTTTTTTTACTGCATCCGTTTGTGCAAAGCCAACACCGATAACCAAGTCATAATTTTTGCGAGCAAAGTTACGATGCAAATTTTCAATCGCATTCGTGTCGGTTGCTTCAACGTATTTCAATTCGATTTGTAGATCTTTTTCTGCTTTTGTCGCGCCAGCGTAGGCTGCAGAGTTGAAAGATTTGTCGTCCTTACCACCTTTATCAAGGACAAGGCCGACTTTAATATTTGCGAAAGTTGTGGTGCTGATTGACAGAAGAAACAGTGTAACGAAAAACTTTTTTGTCATTTGATGATTCCTTCACACGCGCTAAATTTCATGCGTCTGCGCATTTAATAAGCGTTTGATTTCACAAATTTTTTAAGATTTTTTGTCGGGGTGAAATTACGAGGCTCTACTTTATGAGTCAAGGCAAATCATTTCAATCGCCTAATGGTCAACTCTTACAAGTCGGTTATGTCTTAATTTCAATTAGGCACTTGTTTTATACCAGATTAGGATGGCCTAAACGTTAACCAACAACTCAGATAACGCACGGAGGACTAAGAGCATGGAATCGCAAACGATACTCAACGGCGGAGTTAACTCCCTAGGTTTTATGGGCCAACAAAACATCAACATCCAAACAACTTCGAATGTGCCATACGAAGTTATTCACCTTAAAGAAGAAGAGATGATCTTCAAGGAAGGCGATACTCCTAAAGGATTGTATTATGTGCAATCAGGATGTGTGAAAGTTGTCGTAAATCGTTCTCACGCAAGAGGCCGTACAACGACAAATGAATATGTCACAAAGCTTGTATCTCCAGGGGAATACTTTGGCTACAAGGCATTGGTGAAAGGTGCCACAGCACAATGTCACGCTAAAGCAGTGAAATCGACCGTCTTGTGGTTGTACCCTCGCGAGTTGATCCAAGTTGCTATGGCACAGGCTTCACCAATGGTGAAACTACTTTTGAATCAATCGGTAAATGATTTGGAAGCATTCGAAAACACAAGCCAATTGCATTATTTGGCTTCGGTTCAAGAGCGTATTGCTTACCAATTGGTGATTTTGGCAGACCGCTTCGGTACGCAAACTCCAAATGGAATCTCTTTAAATCTAAAACTAACTCGTAATGAGTTCGCTCAGCTCGCAAGCACGATCAATGAATCGTTGTCTCGTCATCTGACTGAGTTCAAAAACGAAGGTTTGATCGACTTGAACGGTAAAGAAATCATCATCAAAAATCGTGATGGTTTGATGAGACGTTCCGGTAACTTCTAGAATCTCTCCCGAAAATTGAAAAACCACTAAAGGCTGATCCAAAAGATCGGCCTTTTTTCTTGACGCGTCGAACCCCCAAAAGGTACGCCGTACCTATGGAACCAATTGGATTTATTGAGAGTTGCTTTAAGGATAAATTTGGCACCCCGCGCCAGCCTGGGTTGGTGAAGAGCGCGTGGGCTAAATTGAAAATCCGCGCGGATCTTCAGCCCGAAGAAGCACTTCAGGGGCTGGAAGGCTTCAGTCATGTCTGGCTGGTGTGGGTCTTCCATCAAAATAAAGTCGCTCGTTATCACGCCAAGGTTCATCCTCCACGCATGGGTGGAAAGAGCATCGGATTGTTTGCGACTCGCACTCCTCATCGGCCGAATCCTATTGGTTTGTCATTAGTGGAGCTCATCAAAGTTGAAAAAGATGGCATCATTGTTTCCGGTGCTGATTTGGTGGATGGAACGCCGATTTTGGATATCAAACCTTATCTTCCTGAAATTGAATCTATCCCGAATGCCAAGACTGGGTGGACTTCCGAAGTTGTAAAGGATCCGATCCAGGTGGAGTTCACTGAGCACGCGTCAAAAGTTCTTGCTCAATGGCAGCAACGAAATCCTGACAAAAAACTGCAAGAAGTGATCGAGGATACATTGAAGTTGGATCCGCGCCCTGTCGTTTATCGTGGTTACGAGGGTGCTGGCGAAGCTCCCTATCGAAATAAACATGCTGTTCGACTGTTTGATGGTGATGTGCACTTTGAATTTGAGAGTGCAAATCTAGTCAGAGTTCTCGATATTCTTTTTACGCATAATTAGTTGCTGTTGCCTTTAGAATAAGCAACTTGGTATTGTCCATTCATCAAAAAAGGGGATAACCATGAGAACGATCGAAACTAGCTCTCACGCAGAGAACAGCACTCTTCGCAAAGTTCCAACTTTAAGCCTGGCAAGTTACACGAAAGGTTCTGGATCTGAAAAAGCCCGTTTCATTGATCAACTTTTCACTGGCCTTAAAGAATACGGTTTCATCATCCTGAAAGATCACGACGTTAAAGCAGCGGATCTTCATAAAGCTTATGACCTTCTTGAAAAATTCTATGCACTTCCCGAAGACGTAAAGAAGTCCTATATCTCTCCGACTGCGGGTTTCCAACGTGGTTACACTCCGTTTGGTAAGGAACACGCGAAAGACTCTCCAGTAATGGATTTGAAAGAGTTCTGGCATGTGGGCCGCGAACTTGTGGTCGCGAGCGAGTTGAAATCTATCTATCCAGACAACATTTGGCCAACGGATGTTATCCCTGAATTCAAAGATCATTTCTTGAAATTATTTGCCGCGCTTGAAGAAGCGGGGGATGTGATGCTTGAAGCTTTGACGATGCCTTTGGAAGTCGACAAAGATTTCTTTGCACGCATGACGAAAGATGGAAATTCAATTCTTCGTTTGTTGCATTATCCACCAATTCCAGAGGGTGTAGATCCTCGTTGCGTGCGTGCAGCGGCTCACGAAGACATTAACTTCATCACAATCCTTCCAGCAGCAACGGCTTCAGGTCTTCAATTGCAAGACCGCGATGGCACATGGTTGGATATCGAATCTGAACCAGATACTTTGATCGTTGACGTGGGTGACATGTTGGCTCGTCTGACAAATGACGTTTTGCCTTCGACTACTCACCGTGTGATCAATCCTCAGGATGGAAAAAACTCGCACCGTTATTCAATGCCGTTCTTTATGCATCCACATCCAACTGCGATGCTAAGCTGCTTGCCATCCTGCAAAGGAACTGGCGCAAAATACGCGGATATCACGGGCCAGGATTTCCTGATGCAACGTCTGCGTGAAATCGGTCTTATCAAATAGAGCACGTTGACCGGGACCGCATATAAATCGATAGTTAGGGAATGATGAATTCAAAGCAGAAAATCATTGTTCCCGTTGTTGTGGTCCTGGCATTAGCTGCCGTCAGTCTTTTTATTCTAAAGCAAAGAGCAGGGTATACAGGGCATTTTCCTGACGACATGCCTGATTTCAACTATACTGCTGAAGACAAATCAAAGTCTGATGCTTCGGGCTTTTTGCCGACTCAAATGGAAAATCCAGAATTGTTTCAAGCTTGGGCCAAGAATGCCCCTGCAATGTCTGAATGCCTTGATGTTGAAGTTACGGCTCCCACAGCCCAAGAGGATCTTACATTAAATGCGTTAAGCAGAATCGTTCGGAATTCTTTTGGTGAAGTCTTGGGCGTTCAGAATAAATGGACTGTGGTGGATTATAAAACCAAGTACGGTGAAATCCGCCGCGTGTATGTGGAATATTCAACGGATCGCACTGAATCTTTGGCGCGCAGAGTTCAGCACTTCACAATTTTAACCAGCGGAAAAGTTCGCGATATTCACTTGGACAAAGAGCTTACCGACAATCCAACTGATGAAGAAATTCAAAACCTGTCGGCAGACGGAACGGTGCTGGCAACCGCAAAATCCAGTCGAATCAATTTCGCCAATGGTGATGAAATCAATTTCGTAGAAAAGAACGGCAAGGTTCATTCTTTCATCGCCAGCCATTTGGGAAAATACTTCCGCTGCGAAAACACCGACTCCGAAAAAATGTCCTGCTCCTGCAACTAAGGCCATAAGGTACGGACTTACCTGAAAAGGTACGGACTTACTTCAATAGGTAAGTCCGTACCCAATAAAAAAAGGCTTCCAGTTACGGAAGCCTTTTTTGTTTGTGCTCAAAGTTGTCGTTTTCGTTTCCGCTGCGGTACTGCACCGCATACGTAAACAGGACCTGGTACCTTTTATTGGAAGCGGGTTAGGGCGTCTTTCAAAGATTCCAATTGAACCTTTGATTGCGCTAGCAACGCGCGGTCTGCGGCGATCACATCTTCGTCTGCGTTTGCGACGAATTTCTCGTTCGACAATTTGCCAGACAGGATCTGGATGTCTTTGTTGAACTTTTCGATCGCCTTATTGATACGTTTGATCTCTTCGTCGAAATCAACCAAACCTTCAAGTGGGATGATCACTTTAACATTCGCATCTTTGACTGCTACTGGGGCCACTGCGCATTTCATTAGGTTGCCTTCAGCACCGATTTCCATGTTTTCAAGACGGCCCATAGTCATCAAAGCTGTGCGATTGTTTTCCAGGATGTGTTTCACTTGATCGTTCGCAACACCCAGGCGTACGTTTAATTTGATTGCCGGGCTGATGCGGTTTTCCCCACGGATGTTACGCATTGCT
Source organism: Bdellovibrio sp. ZAP7 (assembly GCF_006874645.1). NCBI lineage: Bacteria > Pseudomonadati > Bdellovibrionota > Bdellovibrionia > Bdellovibrionales > Pseudobdellovibrionaceae > Bdellovibrio > Bdellovibrio sp. ZAP7. The sequence continues at coordinate 406,431 of NZ_CP030082.1, forward strand.
GTGATCACTTCTTTCACGATATCGATTTCAAAAGCAGATTCATTGGAAGCCAGCGCCAAGAACTCTTTATCGTTACTAGTTGTTGGATATTGATCCACGATACAAGCCTCGCCTCTGATCGGAAGTTTTTGGTAAATTTCCTCAGAGATAAACGGTGTGAACGGGTGAATCAGGCGCATGATACGATTCAGAACCTGAGCGATCACCAATTGAGTTGCCGCTTTTTCTTCTGCGTTGTTCCCATTCATGATTGGTTTTGTGAATTCGATATACCAGTCGCAGAATTGATTCCAGATGAACTGATACAAAGCGATGGATGCATCAGAGAATCTCTCTTGATCCATGGCTTCTTCAACTTCTCTCGTTACTTCAGCAAGCTTTGTGATGATCCATTTATCGAAAACGCTGATGTGCGCTTTGTTAGGCAAAGCCTTTACACCTGCGGCTGGAGCTTTGAAATCAGAAAGATTTGAAAGTGCGAAACGAGCCGCATTCCAGATCTTATTCATAAAGTTGCGGTAGCCTTCCAAGCGTTGTTCGCTGAACTTAAAGTCTTTACCCGAGAACAAGTGAGCAGAGAAAGTAAAGCGCAGGGCATCTGCACCGTGCTTATCAATCATCTCTACCGGATCGATCGAGTTCCCCAAAGACTTGGACATCTTACGGCCCTGAGAGTCGCGAACCAAACCGTGGATGTAAACCGTTCTGAACGGAACATCACGTTTAAATTCCAGACCCATCATGATCATACGTGCAACCCAGAAGAAAATAATATCGTGACCAGTTACCAGGTAACTAGTTGGGTAGAACGTTTTCAATGTTTCAGTCTCATTCGGCCAACCCATTGTAGAAAAAGGCCAAAGTGCAGACGAGAACCAAGTATCCAAAACGTCGTCGTCCTGGTGAAGATCGTGCTTGCCGCACTTTTCACAAGCTGTGACGTCGGTTTCAGAAACTGTTTGATGGTTACAGGAGTTGCAATACCAAACTGGAATACGGTGACCCCACCACAATTGGCGAGAGATACACCAGTCTTCGATGTTGTTTAACCAATGAAGGTAAACTTTTGTCCAAGACTCGGGTTCGAAACGGATGGTACCGCTTTCTACCACGCGTTTAGCAGGAGTTGCCAGCTGCTCCATTTTAACGAACCACTGTTCAGACAAGAATGGTTCAACTACGGCGCCCGAGCGAGAGCAGTGACCTACAGAGTGAACGTGTGGTTCTTCTTTAACCAGCAAGTTTTGCTCTTTTAGATCTTCCACAACTTTCTTGCGAGCTTCCGCCACTTTCATGCCAGCGTATGGGCCCGCGTTTTCATTCATCTCGGCTTTTTTAGTCAAAAGATTGATGAATTCAAGATGGTGAGTTTTACCGATTTTATAGTCGTTGAAATCATGCGCCGGAGTGATTTTCACCACGCCCGAACCAAACGCTTTATCAACGTAAGTGTCAGCGATGATTTTGATCTTTCTGTTGATCAACGGAACGATCACAGTTTTTCCGATCAATGCCTTGTAACGTTCGTCTTCTGGATGAACGCACAAAGCTGTATCGCCCAGCATTGTCTCTGGACGAGTTGTCGCAACCGTCAAGAAACCAGAGCCATCCTCCAAAGGATAGTTAATGTGGTAAAGAGCGCCCTTCACTTGTTTGTGTTCAACTTCCAAGTCAGAAATTGCAGTTTCAAGAGGGCCTGACCAGTTCACCAAGCGTTGACCACGATAGATCAGACCTTTTTGGTGAAGAGTTACGAATACTTTGCGAACGGCTTTAGAAACACCATCATCCAAAGTAAAGACAGCGCGATCCCAATCACAAGAATCACCCAAGCGACGCATTTGAGAATAAATGCGATTTCCGTATTGATGCTTCCAGTCCCAAACTTTTTCAACGAAAGCTTCGCGGCCTAATTCGTGGCGAGATTTGCCACCTTCTTTTTTAAGTTCACGTTCAACCACAGATTGAGTTGCGATACCGGCGTGGTCCGTACCTGGCAACCACATCGTGTTGTAGCCGCTCATACGCTTCCAACGGATAAGGATATCTTGGATCGTGTGATCCAATGCATGACCCATGTGCAAGAAACCTGTGACGTTCGGAGGAGGTAAGATGATGGAGAATGGTGGTTTTGTGGATTTGTCCTGCGCTTTAAAAAAGCCGGAATTTTCCCACCACTGATAGGTTCTGTTTTCTACATCCGCGGGATTGTAGCGATCTGATAATTGTTCTGACATTGAGGCACCCCAATAGGTCTGCACTCCGACGTTGTCGGAGTAAGATTTTTAACCGTTTGAGTCTATCAGATTCAAGCCCTTAAGGATAGATCCAGCTCCGAAAACGTACTCGCAAAAGGTGCCTGGCGGTTTCTGCAGAAGCGATGCGTCGAGTTTTGGGCAAAAAAGAAGGGAGGCGATGAGGCCTCCCTTGATAAAAGTCGGTTATGCGACTCTTTTGACTATTTCAAGAAGTCAGCGTTCATACGAGCGCCGATCGTGATTTGGTCAACTTTAGCATCCGCTAAATTCGTTGCTGGAGCAGTTCTGTCTGAGAACTTCTGAGTCGTGTTGCTGTATGCAACGTGGTAACGGAAGTTAGTGTCAGCCATTGGTTTGAACTCAAGAACAGCACCATAACCCATGAATTCATTTGTACCGTTGTTAGCTGCAGTTGCGCTTGTTTCAACTTTTTCTGAAGAAGAAATAAGCTCTAGGCGTGGAGTCCATTGTTCCCAACCAGTGTAAGCAAGTTTACCGATCGCAGACCAGATAGAGTCTTTCGCGCCAGTAGCGTCTCTTTTAAAGTCAGAAGCTGTGTAATCAACTTCCAAGTTCCAAGCTGCACCCATTGTCCAGTTGAAGCCAGCTGAGTACAAGTTGTACATGTCTTTAGTAGGTGTGCCTGTACCGTAGTGGTAAGACGCCATTACTTTGAAGTTTTTATCCATGAAAGCGCCTTTATAGATAAGGCCTTCCATCATTGCATTTGAAGTTGCAGCTGGAGGAGGTGCAGTTGGTGTTGTAGAACCATCTGGCGTTTTGAAAGCTACCAACGATAGAGATTGGTCTGGAGTTATGTTCCAAGCCAATTTAGCACCCAACACGTATAATAGGCTGGATGTATTCAACCAAAGACCTTGCAAATTTCCGTTTGGACCAGTCTTTGTGTAGGCTTGAGAGGTAAGGTACAAGTCTGCACCAGAAGTTTGAGACTCTAGAGTACCGTACTCAGATCCCAATTTACCGATTTGCAAAGACATGTCGCCCATTTTGTGTGTCAAGTAAGCGAACTCAAGAGCGGTTTGAGAGTTGTCACCCGCACCTGCAGTTTGTGTTGCATTTTTATTGTATGCAGCACGTAGACGCATAGAAAGTTCTTCGTTAACTTTTCCTTGGTAATCCAAGCGAATAGTTTTGAAGTAAAATTTGTTGGAATCCTGAAGCGCAGAGTCCGTGTACGTCGACGTATCGTAGTCTGCGCGAGCATCAAAATTCAAAGTACCAGCTTGTGCAGCAGATACAGCTGTTGTCGTAGCCAAAGCGGCGATGAAAAACTTTTTCATTAAATGTCCTTCTATAAAAAGTTTTGGTTAATGTTCGTTATGTCCGTTAACGATGCCATTATGCTATAGTCAATTCTTTGGGCCAACAACGGAATATCCATTTATGTCGCTTGTCGGTGCTTTGCGTGTAAAAGACTTATCGTGCTTGGGAAATGACAGAGTGAAGTAAGGTTGTTGTTTCTAAGACACTAACAAAAAACTAACCAAGTAATGATGAAAAAGAAAACGGGGATTTTGAAATCCCCGTTTATGCTTATTGGTTTTCTTTTTGTAATCCGGTGAAGCCGTTCTTCACCGTGTAGACATTGTTGAAGCCTTTTTCCTCCAGGGCTTGTACCACCGGGGAGTAAGTGTTTCCGTTTTGGTCGATGATAACGATGGGGTAGTGAGCAGGAAGCTTTTTGCTTTCAACCTGACTTACTATTTCATCTGTTGATCCCATGATCTGGCAGTTGTCGATATGTAGAGCTTCCACTTGTCCGTACAAAGACTTTAAATCCACTCCCAAGTTTACCAAAATCATGGGAATGCGGCCCCTGATCAAATTGTTGAATTGGAAATATCCAAGTTGAGAAATATCCATGTTTTAACCTACACGCGCATGATCAGGGATCAGCTTGAAGTTGATGATAACGATAGCTAAAGCTGCAAATGCCAAGGTTCCAGAAACCCAGAAAGGCGCAGTCATCGCAACACTGCCGTAAAGGGCTCCACCGATTGCTGGTCCAAGGATGCGCCCCAAGGATGCCATGCTTTGAGTAACTCCCATTGCAGCACCTTGCTCTTTAGGATCTGTCAGCAAGCTGATACTGCCAAGCACGGAAGGATTTGATAAGCCATTACCCAAAGAAAGCAAAGTCATCGCGATCGCCATTCCGAAAAGAGTATCAGAGATAGCAATTGTAGTTAGTCCCACAGCAAAGCAAACCAAGCCCACGCGCAATACTTGGCGTTCGCCAAACTTGGGCAGCATACGGCGTACTAAAAAACCTTGCGTGAAAATAATAATCAAACCGATGTAAGCAAAACCAAAGCTGACTTGTTTGATCGTCCATTGGAACTTATCACCCATGAACAGAATCAACGTGGCTTCCATTCCCGACATTGCCAGAGAGGAAAGCAAGAAAACCGACATCAAGGCGCCCACTGTTTTGGTGTTCAAATATTGCCACATAACAGAGAAACGTTTTTTCTTAGCTGCTGATTCACTTTTCTCTGATAAAGATTCTTTCAGGAATTTGATGCCGAAAAGAAAGTTTGCAAAGCACAAAGCAGCGACCCAGCAAAATGAGAAAGAAGTATCAAAGTGCGGAGCTTCATTGATGTGATGACCCCAGACTGCAAGGAGACCACCCAGTGCCGGGCCCACCACGAAACCCAAGCCGAAAGCGGCGCCAATTAAGGCCATGCCTTTGGAACGTTCGTGTTTGGGAGTGATATCGGAAATGTAAGCTGAAGCCGTGGATAGACTTGCGCCAAAGAATCCAGCAAGGAGGCGCGCAACAAACAACCACTCAAGACTGCGGGCCCAAGCGAACAAGATATAAGAAAGTCCCTCGCCCAAAAGGCAGAACAATAAAATCGGGCGGCGCCCCATGCGATCACTCAGGCGGCCCCAAAACGGAGAAAACAGAAACTGCATCAAAGAATATACTGAGAGAAGCAAACCAGTTTGCAGAGCCGTGGCTCCAAAATTTTTGCTCAGGAGTGGGATGATTGGAATGACTACACCAAAGCCCACAAGATAAAGGAAAACAGTAAAAAATATGATAGCGAGCTGTGATTTATTTGATGTCGTGGTCATGGGGTTGTTATTATTAGGAACTTATGAAAATGGCAAATAATCTTCAGTGTTTGAGCGCGTTCCTATTGAGTTTATTGGTGGCAAGTTCCACCGCGATGGCCTTTGATAATTACAAAGAGTTTCGCCGGGATCGCTGGGATTTCGAATTGGGCACCAATTTCTTTTATTCTGAAGCCAATTATGAAAACTTTGGAGATGGATCAAACAACCTAACCAGTGGAAACCATTACCAACTTTTGGATATGGATTTTAGCACGCGCTACATGCCGGCTAAGAATTGGTCCGTTTTCGCTTCAGGAACCATGAGTTCGGCCGAAAGTAAGAACTCCGTCGCAACGCGCACCAACACGAGCTTTACGGATTTCATCGGGGGCCTAGATTTCATCGCCTATGATGGTTGGTTACAGCTGGTGCCTGAGTTTGGGTTGTTGATTCCCTTTCAAGAGGTCAATGGAACTGGCGATGACGCTTTAAATTCCGAAGGCGTCTTTGAATTCTGGGGTCGCTTAACGGCGCAAAAAGATTTCGGCACAGTTCGCATGTATGGCTGGTTAGGATATGACTATCGTGGTGATGGCAGATCTTCGTTGTTTCCGTGGGGAGCTGGTTTGCAATTAAAAGCCAATGCGTTTCGCTTCGGTGGGGAGTTGATCGGCAGTCAGTCTTTATCCAACGACAAAGACACGAACACAAAATATATCCGCAATGCTTATCTGCAAAATGTGAATGCGGGATCTTATAAGTTTTATTCTGTGAATCCGTCTGTGATCGACACTCTTTTTTATGCCACGTGGGTGATTGATTCCAAGTGGAGTTTGCAAGCGAATGGTGGTGCAACGGTAGCTGGGGAAAATGCAGCTGCAGGTTACCACGTTGGCGGCTTTATTCGCTATAGCTTCGATATGGCTGCAGGTTATGCTGAAGAAACATATACTCCGACTTACACTCCGACACCAAGCTCTGCGCCTGTTCCGACGGGACGTTCCGGTATGTATGATCGTTCTGATACTCAAATCAGCACTCCGAATACTCGCAAATTCAAAGAAGCGACTGACGATGGTGTGGATCAAAAGCAGTTCAAGCCTCGCCCGACAAAAAAGAAGAAAAAGAAATCTGATGTGAACCTGCAGCAGCAGTTGGATAAAACTGAATTTGAAGTAGAGCTAAAACGCGGCGGTCACTAAAGCCTGAGCGTCGCTTAAAGAAATACCTTCGACATCGACAGTTTTCTGCCTGCCGGTGTCGCCTTTAACCAAAGTTATATTGCGCTTTGGAACCTTAAAAAATTTAGCCAGATATTCGATCAGTTCGGCATTCGCTTCACCGTCAACCGGTGGGGCGGAGATCTTAATTTTTAGCATGCCGTTGTGGGGACCCACGATTTGATTCTTGGAAGACTTGGGCTGAATAAAAAGGTGGAGCCGAACTCCACCTTTGATTTCTTCAATCACGGACTTTATTTACTCTGCAGATAGCGGAGAAATATTTGTCGAGCGTGTGTTGCCAGTCGCAGGACTTGTGCCATTTGGGTTATTTACAAAGTTTTGATTTTGCAAATGCATTTGTGGCATATACTTTTCGCCTTGTTCAAGCAATGAAAGATGAGCTTGCGCCAACGCTTTCAAATTTGCTTCAAACTGCATGCGAGCACGTTTAAGCTCATTCACTTCTTGATACATGCGTTTCAAAGAATCGCGGGAATCACGAGTGATGATCTCGGCTTTTTGGTTGGCATCGGCAGTGATAAGCTTAGCCTCGCGTTCAGCATCCTGACGAAGGCGGTCTGCCATCTGAGTTGCTGTAGCGATTGTTTCTTTCAAAACTTGATCGCGCTCTTTATATTCCATCAAGGAAAGTTCTTTTTCGCGAAGAGCTTCTTTCAGAGAGTTTCTATCTTGAATCAAAGCTTCCATTTGTGCGGCGACCTGTTGGAGGAAATCCATAACCTCATCAGTGTCGAGACCCATCATTCTTTTACCAAATGATTTGTGAGCTATATCAATGGGTGTGATTTTCATGTCTGTTCCTCCTTGAACACTATGAAATAAGGATAAAAGTCTATTCAGGCACCCGGCAAGGTTATTTGATTTCCCGGGCCATTTCTTTGTTTCTCATCGCGGCCTTTTCGAAGCTGATTCGAAGGGCGCGCTCGATTTCAAGCTCTCTCATGGACTGAAGTCCAGCTGCAGTGACACCTTTTTTGGATGTAACGCGGGCTTGGAGGTCTTCCACATTTTCCCGAGCTTGAGCTGCCAACAAAGAAGCTCCTACAAATGTCTCAATGGTCATGACTCGGGCTTCCTCGATCGAAAACCCGTGTTCTTCGATCCAATCCTGCCAGTACATCATCATTTCAAAGACAAATCCCGTTCCGCTGGAGCAAGAAATCATCAAAGCTTCGAACTGATCTTCATCAGTTACTTTGATCACTCGGCCCAGGGGTTCGAACAGATCTTCAACTGTGCTTTCTAAAGCATCATCCTCGTCTTCATTTAATAGGTATCCTATAACTCCGCGACCGATAACGGAGGGAGTGTTGGGCATGACGCGAGCGATGCGAGCTCCATTTAAGAAGCGTTCAAGCATTTGCATGCGCACACCGGCGGCAACGCTGATAACAATTTTGTTTTCATCAAAAGCTCTTCCAACGGGTTCTAAAGCAGTTAGAAGATCCTGAGGCTTTACTGCCAGGATAATGATGTCACAAATATCAATTAGGTCTTCGTTGTTCGGAAGAGAATTGATTTTATACTGTTCAACCAGTTTTACCAATTTTCCTTCTGATCTGTTGGTAGCGTAAATGTGATTAGCAGGAATACCGCCTTCGATAAGGCCTTTGATCATGGCTTGAGCCATGTTACCTGCACCCAGAAATCCGATTTTTTGAGCTTTGAGCAGTGGGTTCATAGATTCATCCTACCTTCAGCTTTGGTATTCGCCAAACGAAATCATCCACTATGTCAGACTCCGCCGAGCCTAATTTCGGTTAATTTCTTGCTCCAAATAGAATTGTACCTAAGCGAACCAATGTGGCGCCCTCTTGGAGGGCAACCCTAAAATCATTGCTGGTTCCCATGGAGAGCGTTTTAAGAGGGTGTCGCGTTAAATCCGTATTTTTAGCAAGCGATTGTTGAAGTTCACGCAGTTCCCGGAAGTAATGGCGAACCTCTTCACCCGTTTCTGTCAGGGGAGGCATGGTCATTAAGCCGTCGATGGTTAAATGGGCAAGGCTTGTGACCTCTTGCCAGTTGGCGATCAGGGAGTCTTTATCAAAACCACCCTTGCTTTCTTCGTGGGCAAGGTTCACCTGAATCAATATCTTTTGACTGACCTTTTTGCTTTCGCATTGGCGGCTTAGAGTTTGTGCAAGTTCCAAAGAATCCACGGAATGAATGAGGGTGAATTGACCCACCACGAACTTTGCTTTGTTCTTTTGAAGGTGGCCGATCAGATGCCATTCGATATCGCTTAAGTCTTTCAGTTGCTCTTGCTTATCTAAAGCTTCCTGAACGTAGTTTTCGCCAAACTTGCGCTGACCTTGTTGGTAAAGATCGCGGATCTTTACAACCGGTTGAAGTTTGGAAACGGCAAGAATTTTGTCAGCACCGATTTCGGTGCGAATTTCCTGAAAGCTCATGGGGTAAACCTATCAATCATTTTAACCTCCCGCCATCTTTGCTGCGATGCGATCTCATTAATTCCTGGAAATTTCACTTTGAAAATACCATCGCTACTTTTTTCTTGACGAAGGTTGGGGGTACTCCTATAACATGGTCCATGTACCGCTCCTCCCGTCGAATAGCGATATACAAATCTCAGGACCCTCGGCTGCGAAAACAGTTCGGGGGTGCGCTTTTAAAACGCAGCAATGCCAAGAAAGCGCGACCGATCAGCACCAAGCATGCGATGCACGTGGTGTTGCATTCCGATCAGGCCAAGGGTGCGTGGTCATTTCGTCATCATAAAAATTGGAAGCGCATTTCCGAGATTCTGTCTGTGCAGGCGCGACGCTATGGTGTTCAGTTGCGCGAAGTTGTGAACGGTGGGGATCATCTTCAGCTCGTTTTAAAAATTAAAAACCGCGAACTTTTTAATTCTTTTATCCGATCCATCAGTGGGATCATTGCGATGAGGGTAACAGGGGCGGCAAAAACTCGGGCCTTGAAGGAAAAGTTTTGGGATTTTCGACCGTGGAGCCGAGTTGTTGCTCTAATCCGTAAATATTCGGTGCAAGCAGATCAGACTGTGCAGAAATACTTGGTCGAGGCCAAAATTTTCAATTTTAAAGAGGCACCAGCCTGACGTAAACTAGTCACGATTGATTCATCTTGGAGGATACAATGAAGAAGATCGTTTTAGTTTTCGCCCTTTTGTTGTCAGTGACTGCGGGCGCTCAAGAAAAATCTGCAGACGAAATCGCTGCGATGAAAGAGGACGATAGCAAATCTGCACCAAGCAGTGGACCTGGCTCGCACTCCGGGCACTTCGTGTTAGGTGCTTATCTTAATACCTTGAGCGACATGAAGTTCAAGGACGCAAAATCAACAACAGGATCGACAACAACTGCGGCAGAGTACGATTTAAAATCATCTGCAAGTTTGGGCATTGATGCTCATTTCCTTTTCTGGGGAGAGCAGGCGTGGGGCTTTTCCGTTGGTGGATTTTTCGATCTGGGTCGTAAAGTTAAAAGCGAAAGCGTTGCAATTTTCGGAACAACTAAAGATGAATATCTTGGAATCATCGGTTTCGAGGGGAATGCCATTTACCGCTTTAAGCAGCTTTATATTCCGTTCGGTCTGAATTCTTCACTTCCGGTTATCGGCTTGGAAGACAGCGAGATCACAGATCTTCAACCTGGCGTCGGGGTTCAGGCGGGTGTGGGTTACATGATTTCTGCAGGCAACGCCTTGGAAGCAAAAGTTCGCACGACTGCATTTGGTTATACGCAAACAGTTAACAACGTAAAACTTGAAACAGGTCGTGGCACAGGTGTCGGCTTGGTTCTTGGTTGGAAATACGTTTTCTAAATTTTCGCGAGCATAGATTTAACGAGTTCAACCGGAAGGCCCACGACGTTATCGAATGGGCCTTCGTATTTTTCGACAAACTTCCCACCCAAGCCTTGAATTCCATAGGCTCCGGCTTTGTCCATCGGTTCTCCCGATTCAATATAGGTCCAGATTTCTTGATCCGTCAGATTCTTGAAAAAAACTTTTGTCGTTTCAATCTGAGACAGCTCTTTACCAGTCGCAGAGTCGATGATGCAGACTCCGGTCTGTACATCATGAGGTTTCCCGGACAAACGTCTTAACATTTGGAAGGCGTCGTCCTTGTCAGCGGGCTTTCCTTGTAGCTGACCGTCGAAAATCACCTCCGTGTCGGCGGAAATAAGAGTAAACTCCTGTAATTTACTGGACTTTAGGTGAGTAAACGCCGCTCTGGCTTTACGTCTGGCGATGTCTAAAATCTGCTCCGTTGCATTCAGGTTTTTGTCAGGAATTTCCGATACTTTTACTGATACCACGTCGAATGAAAAACCGGCTTGTTGAAGCAGTTGTTTACGGCGTGGAGACTCTGAAGCCAGGATCAATGTTTTCATGAGTCTGAATAGAACACGAAGAGGCCAAAATGGGAAGTGCAGAGTTAATGCTGATTTTGGGTCTGCTCCTAGCGGGAGTAGCGGTCTTCCTATTCGTAAATTCGATCTTTGCAAGCAACAACGATAAGCAACAATTATCCTGGGCTAACAATGACGAGCCCGTTAAATCCAAAAATCCAATTATCAACTTTTCTCGTCCGTTGGTGCATCAATTCACTTTGCAACATGCGCTTAGAATTCGCAGTGAATCTTATCGCAAAAAAGTGCGCAAGTTCATTATGACTTCGGGTCTGTCACAGGAATTGAACGAAGATGAATTTATCGGTTTGCAGCTCCTGTGGGGCGTGATGTTCCCGATCTTTTTGTTGATCATGAACTTCTCCCTGCAGTTGGAACTACCACTTGCAGGTTGTATCGGGGTGGGTTTGATAGGTTTTTATCTGCCACAAATCCACGCCAAAGGTGAGAAAAAGAAACGTGAGCTTTCGGTTCGGGGTGATTTGCCATTCTTTATCGATCTGTTGGCTTTGTCTGTGGAAGCGGGTTTGGACTTTTTCTCGGCGATCCAAAAAATCGTGGATAAGGCTCAAGGTACTAAGAGTGTCCTGGCTGATGAGTTCAACATTGTTCTGAAAGATATCAAAATCGGTTCTTCCAAATCCCAAGCCCTGAAAGAAATGGGCGAGCGCTTGGATATGAACGAGATTACCAGTTTCGTAGCGGTCCTGATTGATGCCGAAGCGACCGGGGCAAGTATTTCCCAGGTTTTGAAAGATCAATCTGTGCAAATGCGTTTGGAGCGTTTCGTGCGTGCGGAAAAAGCCGGTGCACAAGCGTCTCAGGCAATTTTGATTCCGTTGATGTTATTTATTTTACCAGCCGTGTTCATTATGGTTTTTGGGCCGGTAGCGATTTCATTTATGTATGGACCTAAATAATGATGAAGAAGCTTGAGAACTCGACAACTAAAACCACTTTGATCCCGAATCTCGAGGTCGCAGATGATATGCGCACTCGTGGCGTGGGTCTTTTGGGTCGCAGTTCACTGGCGGAAGATCAGGCTTTGTGGATTCTAAGATGCAATAGCATCCATACGTTTTTCATGAAGTTCGCAATTGATTGTGTATTTGTAGATAAGAATTTGAAAGTGAAAGCTGTCTATAAAGATGTGAAACCCTGGAGGCTCTTGCTTCCGGTATGGGGTGCCAGATCTGTATTTGAGATGGCTTCAGGTGTAAGCAGCAAGTTGAACATCAGAGTGGGAGATCAGCTGAATGTGGGCGCTTAGAATCTTGTCCGGCCCTCAAGCCGGCGGCATTTTAGAGCTAAAAATGGGGAGAAACCTAGTCGGTCGCTCTCCGCATTGTGATATTAAAATCACAAGCCCGGGCGTGTCCAAAGAACACAGCGAGATCGTAGTTTACAGTGATAAAATTGTCGTAACTGATTTGAAGTCCAGCAACGGAACATATTTAAACGGTGTGCGCATGCAGACTGGGTTGATGCGTTTGGGTGATAAGCTGGGCATTCATGATGTCCTGGTGGATATTATTCCAGCTCCAGAAAAAAGAGCGCAAGCTCCAGTGATGCAGCAACCGGGTTACGGTATTCCGCAAGGAATGCCAATGCCACAAGGAATGCCGCAGCCGATGGGCATGCCTCAGCCCATGGGTGCTGGTCCTGTGGGTCCTGCTCCAGAAGCAGCGCCGGCTTACAGTCCCGGTGGTTTGAAAGCAGTTTGGGAAAGATTCCTGGAATATTTAGATCGCGTGGCTTTGCCTGGCGTTTATAAAATTCCAACATATCTGGAATTCCGCATGGTTCTTTTGGGCTTTGTGGTGCTGTTTATTTTTGTCACGACGTTGCTCGCGATGATTCCAATGGTGCAAATCACTCGTGCCAGTATCATCACGGAAAGTAAACGTCGTGCAGCGTCGATTGCCAGAACTTTGGCGACGATCAATCAATCTGCTCTTTTGCAGAACAGTTATTCTTCTTTGACAACAAATCAGGCGGAAGCTGAAGACGGTGTTAAGCAAGTTCTGATTGTGCAACAGTCAGATGGTATGATCCTCGCTCCAGCCACTCGTGCGGGAACAACCCCAGATTTGCCATTCGTACACCAGGCCCGTCGTGAAATGCGCCCGGAATCCGTCGAAGTCGACTCGACCACGATCGGTGCAAGTTTCCCTATCGGTCTATTTGATCCAAATACCGGAGAACAATCGGTAAAAGCTCACGCGATTGTCCTTTATGATATTGGCAGCATGGCTTTTGATGATGGTCGCGCGATCAGTTTGTTCATGCAGACGCTGGTGATTGCAACATTGGTGGGTTTAATCTTGTACTTCTTTATGTACAAACTGGTTGAGTATCCTCTGGTGACATTGAATCAACAGCTCGATACCGCTATGAGAGAGAAAACAGATAATACCAGCGTGGACTTTATGTTCCCGCCACTTCAAGCATTGATTGGAAATATCAATAGTCTGCTTACACGCTATATTCACGGTGAAGGTGCAGGTGCTGAAGGTGGAATGGGTAGTTTCGTCAATAAAGATGGCGAAGCTGAAAATCTGGTTCAATTGATCGGATTCCCTTCGATTGCGATTTCTAAAGACGGTCGCATTATGGCGGGAAGCTCTTCATTCGGACAAGTGGCCCGCACGGAGGTTGCGCAACTGATCGGACAGCAATACCAAGCGATTCCGGATGTGGCTCTTCAGCAAAATATAGATAGCCTTATGCAAAAGACCCGCGAAAATGCCCGCGTGATTCATACGGATCAGCTGGAGTTCAACGGTCACCCATGTGTTTTAAGTTGTCAGGGAATGTCTTCACAGCCAAATGATATCGATTACTTTGTAATTACGATCTCTCCGGCTGAGGGAGGATCCTAATGGGAGCAGCTCCTAAGGTGAAAGATGCATTGAAGTTTGATATTGAAGTGGTGAAGGGTCCGCACACGGGGCTTCGTCTTTCATTTGCAAATGGCACTGCCACTGTGGGGCGTGGTCCAGAGAATGATATCGTTTTGGCGAATGATCCACGTATCAGCCGTCAGCACGCTGAAATCCGTCAGCGTGGAAATGAATTCCTGATCGTCAATTTAAGTCAGAAAAACTTCGTCATGCTCAATGGCGAAAGTATTCAGTCCGAGATTTTACATAAAGGCTCGGTGATTCAAATTGGTGATTCTGAAATTCGCTTTACACCAGAAACAGTTGCTGCAGAGCCCGTCATGCCGGTTATGCCAGCAGCTCCGCCAGTGCCAACTCCGTCAGCGTCGGTATTAAAACCGGTTGCACCGACAGGTTTGCCACAAATGCCAGCGGCGGGAATGCCAAGCATGCCACCAGGTGGTGTAAGACCGCAAATGCCGATGGGTCATCCGCAGGGAGTGGGTTATCAGCAGCAAGCGCCTCGTCCAGCAGCACGCCCTGCCAGCAATGGCGGTCTGCTGTCGAATCCGAAGGCGCGTTTTTACGGCATCATCGTGATTTTGGGTTTGATCGGTTGGTATCTGATGACGCCAACTAAGAAAGGCAAAGATCAAAATGCCTTCCGTACGTCTGCGATCAGTATGCAAGATGTAGCAGAGGCGGAAAAGCGCACTCAGGAATTGATGAATATTAAAAAGGAAAAGTACGACTCCGTTCAATACAAGCGAGCGCAGGAAAACTTTATCCGTGGTTTCCGTGACTTCCAACAGGGCCAATACGCACGTGCGCGTGAGGCGTTCCAAGTGGTATTGAATCTGGATCCAGAAAATGAACTGGCAAAACGTTATTACCATCTTTCGAAAATCAAATTCGATGAGTTGGTGAAATTCAATTTGATCCAGGGCAGTCGTTATCGTGAAAAGAAAAACTGGCGTATGTGCCAGTCGAATTATTCTAATGTGATTACAATGTTGCAGAACCGCAGAGATGATCCAAGTTATAAAGAAGCGAAGCAGTTTTACGAGGAATGTACTTTAAATCTGGAAGGAGGACGACTCTAATATGGCACATCTTATAGTTCGTCTTCGTGGAAAGACAATATATAACATGCCTCTGGAAGAGGGCCGTTCGTATGTGGCAGGCCGTAAAGAGGACTGTGACATCGTTCTGCAACCTGAAAAAGGCATTTCCCGTGAGCACTTTAAAATAGTCTCTGAAAATGGTCAGTGGACTTTGCAAGTGATTTCTCGTTACGGCGAAGTGATGGTGAATGGTGAGCCGACTCAGCAAGTGACTTTGGACCATGGCTTTACTTTTACCATTGCACCTTATGAGTTTGATTTCCTGATGTCTTCAGCAATGGCGCAACCAGCTCCTGCGATGGAATCCCCATCGCATCCTGAGGGCAGTTACTTGCCTGCAGTTCAAAGTGGAACTTCAGGTGGCGAGGAAAAAACCATTGTCGGGGCGGCTCCGACAGCGGCCTATATTAAAATTGTTGATTCCAATAGTGACGCGAAAGAATTGATCCGTTTGGATGAGGGCGATTCCTGGATTGCAGGACGAGATCCTTCTTGTCATATACAGATTCGTGACCAACGTGTCAGCCGTCGCCAATTTGAACTTCGTCGCAATGGCAATCAATACCAAATTATTGATTTGGGCAGTGTGAATGGAACTTTGGTTAACGGGAACCCGATTTCATCCACAGATTTGACGAATATCCGCAGTGGCGATGCCATTACGGTTTTGGATAATTATTTATTCTTTGAATTGCACGATGCTCACTTCCAAAGTCGTTTGGATATGGTGAAGGTGGCTCCGCCAAATCCTTTGGTGCAGATGTCGCATAATCCAGTGCCTGCAGAGTATGATCAGCAATACGGCATCGCTCCTTATCAACAGCAAGGTGGCGTGCCGATGCAGTATCAGGGTTACGGTCAAATGCCGGGCCCTGTGGCGCCAGCTCCTGAAGTAAAGCCTAAATTCGACTTCCAAAAGCATCGTCCAAAATTGATGATCGGTGCAGTGGCGTTGTTAGTTGTCGTGTATCTGGTTAAAGGTGGCGATAAAGATACAGCTCCAGTGGGTGCACCGGGCACAGTGGCAGCTCCGGGTTCTCCTCAGGAAGTATTTAATAAATTGAAGCCTGAACAGCAGTCTTTGATCCGTCAACGTTATAAAGATGCCAAAAATCTTTATATGCAAGGTAAGTATCAATTGGCTCAGGATGAAATCGTTAAGATTCACGAATTGGTTCCTGATTACGAAGACACGAAAGAGATTCAACGCTTGGCTAAAGAGGCGATTTATTTAGAGCAGGAAAAAATTCGTATTCAGCAGATCGAAGCTGCCAAAGCTGAGGCTGAGCAAAAAATTTTGGCTCAAACAGCTATCTGCCAAAAAAAGCTCAATCCAAATATCACGATGGATGAGATGGAGAATTGCTTAACATCTGTTTTGCAATTCAATCCGGATCATCCGAAAATCCTGGATTTGAAATCCCAAGTGGAAGCTTTGACGACTGCTCGTGAAGTGAAGAAAGCAGCCAATGCGGAATATGCGGCAAGGGTTGCGCGTCTAAAAGCGATCTATGACAAGGCTCAAGCCCTCCATAAAGTGGGCAAAAAGCCTTTGGACATCATTGATGCTTATTCGAAGGTGACAAGCTCATCACTCCCAGATCCGAATGGTTATAAGGGGATGGCGGGAAGAAGTATCGCTTCCGTTCGTAATCAGATGAACCAAAAGATCAAAGGCAGTTTGGAAAAAGCTGACAAGTTCTACCAAAATGGAAATCTTAAAGATGCCATCGGTGCCTTAAGAGAAGCGAAAGCTATTGATCCAGAAAATCCAGAGGTCCCACCAAGAATCGAAAAGATGGTGTTGGAACTTCGTAAGCAAATGATGGCTCTTTATCAAGAAGGTATTCTTGAAGAAAGCTTTGGTAACGTCGATGGTGGCGAGTCCAAAGCTGGTGCCAAAGAGAAATGGAAGAAAATCCTGGAGCTCGATATTTCTGACGGCGAGTACTATAAGAAAGCCTATATCAAGCTTAAGAAATACGGAGCTATGTAAAATGAAACTTCAGGAACGCTCTTATAGCAGCAAGATCATGCGCCCTAAACCACAGATCCATGTGGAAGAGGACGGGTCATTGATCGTTGTCGTGACGGCTTGGGGGCAACCTGAGCACGGGGAGCGAGCATTAACTGAAGTAGTGAAATACGTCAGTGCCGCCAAAGCAGACGTCGAAGTGACGTCGCCATTTGAATTCCTGACTTGTATCAGTGATGAAGCGAACTATGTACGCACAGCATTGATGATAGCAAATGATGCCCTTTACAGAGGGGAAAATCGCAAAGAATATGCTTCTGGTGTGGAAGTTCTGGCATTATTCAGAAGAGGCTCGCAGGTGGCATGGGCTCAAGTCGGAGCTCCCAGCATTTTCGTACAAAGACTGAATCAACGTGTGCAGCCTTTAAGTATAGCGAGTGATCTGGCCTCTGAACTTCGTGATGGGGACAGTCTGCCGCCGCTTCCAGCTCAGCTTTTGGGATTGGATCCAACGGTGAATATCCAGACGGGACACACTCACGTAAAAGAGGGCGACAAGTTAATCCTGCTGGCAGGAACATCTGTAGCGACCGCGTTGTGGGGTCTGCAATCCAATGAAACTGATTTGAATCTTATTACTCAGTCGATGGTTCAAGAAGAGCCTGAATTGCCATTCTGGCTGGGACTGATTGCCGTTTAACTATTCTTCCTGATCAATTGTAGCCAGGGATTTATAAACCTGTGCGCGAATTTTTGCATATTCCGGAAGGTGCAAGGCTAATTCTGCGCGCGATGGTGCATAGTTATTTTCTCTTGCCGTATCCCAGATCATTCCTAAAGCGATATTGCTGCGCTGGATTTCCTGATCCAGCATATAGTTCTTAAAGGAGCGTTCGAATTTTTTGCGCTGGGTTTCTTTGGAAAGTCCGCGAATATCCGAACGAAGCCAATCCACCAACTCGATAAAAAGATTGTCATTACAGTCTTTCAAATGCGAGCTGTCGATTTCTTTGATTGATAGGAGCTCTACGCAGGAATCGGTGTTTTTCAGATTTTTTGCATTGAGATTTTTGTCAGCGACGTACTGCCACAGAGTCACATTGTTTTTCTTGCCCAAAGTGCGCAAAGTTTCCCAGTCTTTTTGGTTCAATGCGACCTGGGCTGTCCAATTTAGAATGTTCAGGCTGTGGTAATTGTTACTGCTGCTCAGACGTTTTAAATCGCGAAGCAACAAAGGCTCTTGATCCGCGCGGGTCCAACGATCATAAGGAATGCTTAATCTTGCCATCCACTCTTCATTTGGAGGAGTGAATGAAGGGAATTGATTTTTCTTAAGCAATGCCTGGATGCGATTTGTGGTAGGCAACAAACTTTGTTGCAAAAGCGGCAAAGGATTTAACTCCATGCGGTCCACAAGTGTGTTGAATAGCTTCGGATTCGCATCGTTGATGTACAAAACATGGTGAGAAATCGCAGCCGTACGTAAAGGACCCGCATTTCTCCACAAAGACCAACCTGATTCCAAAACAAAAGGCCGATCTTCTGCCCAGTCCGCCACAGGGGATTTCAAAACACCCGCCAAAGAGTGAGCCGGGAAATCACTGTTGTCATTTTCCACGACGCTTTCCCCAAGAATTTCAAAAAGCGTTTTGCCCAGGTCTGCCAGATTTACGTTTTGGTCGACTTTCCAGTAAATCGGCTGATCTGTTTTCTTTTTTTGCGCAGGCTTGATGAAAAGCGCCACTTGAGTGTTTTCAGAATGTAAATTCAAAGTCGAAAGATCGCGGTGGTCGCCGTTTTCATGACCGCTTAACCCCACCAAAATCACTGTGGTGTTATCCCAGCGACGAGCCGTTTTCATCTGCATAAATAACTCGTGAAGGCTTTCGTCGAACTCATCGATTTGCGATTCAAAACTTAAGTTTCGAGTTTCACCCAGTTCTGTTGTGGTAATGGTATTGGTGAATTGCAAATCGGGTGCATAAAGAACACTGAAGAATGGGCCGTTGCCTACATCATGGCGAAGCCACTGCATGAAGCTATTTGCATTCTTTTTAAAGGGACGAAATAGATTCGAGAATCCCGGAACCAGGGAGTCATCAAATAGTTCGAAACCCTGATTTAATCCCGAACGGCGAAAGATGGGTGGGCCGCCCGTGAAAAAACTGGTGCGATATTCCTGATGAACGGCAATTTCTGATGCGAGTTCAAACTCGGGGGCCAAACCCGGCGCGCCATTGTGTCGCACATTATGTTCATAAGGATAAAGACCCGTCATAATAGAACTCAACGCGGGTGCGCTCAAAGTTGAAGTCGTAAACGCGTGAGTAAAACGAACTGACTCGTTGCAAAGCAATTGAAAACCAGACTTAGTGCCGGAGATGGTGTCAGGAGAACAAGAGATATCCGACACTGCAAGATTGTCTGCAGCGATAATAAGAATTGAACTCTTGTCACTTGATTGGCAACCAATCTGGACCAGGCTCAATACGCATAGTGCGAAGGCTAAAATGATTCTCTGCATATCTTGACCATGTGTCATGGATCTAGAGATAATGGATCAATAATTTTTGCTAGTCAAAGTTTTGAAAGGACAGCTCGATGCTTGCAGAGAAAATTTTTGGTGTTGCTCATTTGGCCGATCAGGTTGTGTTGTGGTTATTGCTTGTTCTCAGCATTTTAAGTATCGGCATGATTCTTGAGAGATTTTTTGCTTTAAGAAAAGTTTCTAATGAATCTCAACGTGTTAGAGCGAAAATCAAGCTAGCATTACAAAGCAACAGTGTTGAAGACATTGAAGATCTTGCGAAAGATCCAGATTCTTTGGAGGGTCGCGCAGCTGGTCAAGCAATGAAATACTTGCGTACTTCTGGCAGCAAAGGTTTGGAAGAAATCTTTAACACGATTGCTCTTTCTGAACGCCCTGATTTGGAAAGATATTTGAACTTCTTGGCAACATTGGGATCGAATGCACCTTATATCGGTTTGTTCGGTACAGTTTTGGGTATTATGAAAGCCTTCAATGACTTAGCGACTGCTGCAGAGGCAGGTCAGCAAACGGTGATGGCCGGGATTTCAATGGCCCTTGTTGCAACAGCAGCCGGCCTTTTCGTAGCGATTCCAGCAGTTATTGCTTACAACTACTACAGCAAACAAGTGCGCGGTATCTTCAACTCTTTGGAGAGTGTGAAGGAATTGTGCCTTGCTTACGCTAAGAAAAAAGGTATCTAAACCATGGCAATGAAGAATGGTGAAAACAACGATGCCATATCGGACATTAACGTTGTCCCTTTGGTCGATATCATCCTGGTGGTTCTGATCATCTTCATGGTGACGGCTCCAATGTTCATCAAGCCTTCGATTAACGTTAATTTGCCAAAAGCCGCTAGCGGTGATCAAACGGCCCCAAGCAAATTGAACATCTCGTTAACAGCGGATGGTCGTATTAATCTGAACGGAACATTCGTAAATGAAGAAGCGGTCCGCGCGAAAGCGACTGAGGAAGTGACTAAAAACACGGAAGTTCAGGCGATCATTTCCGCCGATAAAGACGTTCCACATGGTAAGGTGGTCGGGTTGCTCGACATCGTGAAGTCAGCCGGAGTCAAAAAATTCGCGATCAGTATCGATAAAAAATAATTCTCAAATGGAGGCCTTCTGCAAAGAAGGCCTTTTTTCTTTTCGGCCACTACTGTCGCTTTGCGGGACTTATTTTACTATTTCAAAAAAATATTGTTATCCCTTGGTGGAGTTTTTCAGAGGGAATTCGCAGAAAATTTGCTTCGTTTTTAAACTTCCATAACTCAAAAGCAAATTACCCGTACGCCGCTCGTTACGGCCGGACCATAGAGTGGGTTCTCGAGGGGGAATCTCAAATTGATACGGCTAAAGTCCTGCTCCGGAACGCCGATCAAACAATCATGTTCAAAAGAGCTGCATCAGAAATTCAATTTATCGCAATCACGTTCATCCTTGTTGTACTTTTGGGTGCTCGTACGTTTGCCAGTTTGACTGAAGCAGATAGCGTTATGTCGGAAGAAACAACGATGGCCTCAGTCGTTGATTCCAATACCCGTACTCCTGCATCTTTACCACCGACAGCGGTTGCGCCTAAAAAAATCGAGTCATCTTTGCATCAGTCTGCTGATGTGGACTTGAATTGCGCTAAGAAAAACGGCCAGCTTGAAGTTCACGCGGGCTATGTACAGCTCAAAGGTAAAAGCTGCACCAGCGGTGTGCGCATGGGTGAAATCCAAATTGTGAATAAAAGCAACGGTTACACTGCATCTGTGTTCGACCGGGGTTCTGACAAATATCAAACGGACCTGATCCAGCTTCAACCAGGCGAAAACGAAATCTCCATTCGTTATGAAAGCTCTGGACGTCAAGTTGAAGAAATCATCCGTGTGAGCTCCACCAAAATTTAAAACTCATTTATTTTTTCTGTTTTCTTTCGCACAATAAAAGAACCACATCTAAAGAGGATCTTTTATGCGCGTTCTGTTGTTGGCCTTCGTCATCTGTCTGGTTCAATGCACCTCCGTAAAAAACAAAGACGCTGATTATGCGCAAAGATCTGCCGCATCTGCAAAAATGGTTTTAGATAAAAGCGGTTACTTGTACGATCCAACCGATCGCTCCTGTGATGGCTATCCTCGTCTGATGGTAGAAACTATGCCGGGTACTTGCCTGGGTATGGTTTTACCACGCGATCGCGCTTTGGATCCGGCGACGAACAAAGGTTTTGTAAAGCCGCGTACTATTTTGCAACTTCCAGGCACTGAGCAGTTTTTGGTTGTCGACATGGGCGGTTGGGCTCCAAAAAATGGCCGACTGTTTTTGTTGAAGCCAGGTGCGGGTGGTAATTACGGACTGACATTGATCAAAGCCGGCTTGGACAATCCTCATGGCTTAAGAATGGGACCAGATGGTTTCATTTATATTGGCGAGAAAAATCAGATTTCCAAATTCCATTTCGTGAATGGCAAACTCGCTGACTGGAGACTTGTGTTCGGTAATATGCCTCGCAAAGAGGGCTATATGCATCCTCTTTCCCAGTTCACTTTCGATCCAAGAAATGGCGACATGTATATCAACTCGGGATCACCGAGTGATCACTGCATCGTACAAGGGACTGGCGAATACAAATACTGTCCAGAAGATCAAGCGCAAGGGAATGGTGCGATCTATCGTATTCCTGCGCATCTGTTACAGAAACTTCCTCCTAATGGAGTCGAGATTTTTGAATATGCGGCAGCTGGTTTAAGAAACTCCATGGCGATGGTTGTTTCAAATGCAGGATTTTTAGTTCAAGGTGAAAACAGCCGCGACTTTCCGGAGCTTGAAGAACCTTATGAAGAAATGAATGTCATTGATTTGGATAAAGGCCGAGTGGCGCATTACGGTTGGCCGTACTGTTATGACTTCCATGCGACGTCACCGGAATGGGAATTTCCCGAAAATAAAAAACTTCCGATTCATAAACAATTCAGAAAGCCGGTTAACTGTGCGCAAGCCAGTGCCCAGGGGCCGGGCGAGTATCAACCTCCGTATATCTTAATGCCTCCACATGTGGCGCCTCTGCACATGGATTATTATCACGGCAATATGTTCCGTGACTCTTTGGGTGGAAAGTTATTAGTGACATGGCACGGTTATCAACCGAGTGGTCAGCGTCTGGTGGCTTACAATGTGGATGAAAAAGGTTTGCCCGTACTGGATGCATCCATAGCGAAAGCGTCGTATCAGTTCAATCAGCCGGGTGGTTGTCCCGTCCCAAAACCATTCCAGCCACGTGGCGGAATGGATCGTCATGCATCCTATACAGAAGTGATTTCGAAATGGAACGAAGTGAAAGGTCAACGGCCAAAAGGTGCGCCGGTCGCATTCACCGAAGCAAGCGATGGTTCCATCTGGATTGTCGAAGACCGTGAAAATCGCACAATCGTCCGTCTGGCTCGCACTCAGACGGCAAATTTCCGTGAGGCTTGTGATCGTTCTGTTATTACGTTCGACCCGCAGGTGCAAATGCT
The DNA here is from genome assembly GCF_006874645.1 of Bdellovibrio sp. ZAP7. Taxonomy (NCBI): domain Bacteria; kingdom Pseudomonadati; phylum Bdellovibrionota; class Bdellovibrionia; order Bdellovibrionales; family Pseudobdellovibrionaceae; genus Bdellovibrio; species Bdellovibrio sp. ZAP7. Next base: position 429,427 of record NZ_CP030082.1, read on the forward strand.
GGCTTGGAGATCTGCGGTTAAAGAGGATTCCAAATTGCTTGAGGGATATAAGGGTATTCAAAGTCAGCTGATTCAAAATTATTGCACGGGTTGCCACGGCAATCTGGAGGCAGATGATATCGCCAAAGATCGCTTCAGCAATCTTGATTTCCTGGTGAAAAATGGCTGGATCGCGCCACAGGATTTGGAGCGTAGTAAAGCTTATGGTGCCATTGCGCACCTTGAGGGTTACACACCCATGCCTCCTGCTGATAAGCCCCAATTTTTCGGAACTGCCGAAGGGGACAGGTTAAATAAACTGGTTTCTCAATGGGTGAATGCTTTACCGAAAGACATTGATTCCAGTTATGCCAAATACACAGCAAAAGATAAGCGGAACATTCGTCTTCAGCCGTCGACTTCAGCAAAAGCTTGCGGTCAGTTAAATCCTGGAGATATCGTGTTCATCGATCCAAGAGCCAGCAGAGTGATTTCACAAGATGGCTACAAGTGGAATCGAGTGTATTTGGTTACTGCGCACAGTCGCCTCTTCAAGGATGCATGCCCTGCTCCCGAAGATGGCGTTTATTATATCGCGCAATAAGCGCGTGCTTTATCTAGTGCAATAGGCGCGTGCATTTTCTAGCGCAGTAAGAAAGTATTTCGATGATCAAGGCCCTTAAGCAACCGCAGTTACAACGTCTTTGGATAGGGCAGGCATTTTCATCCATCGGTGATGAAATTTATCGAGTGGGTTTAACTTGGTTCGCCGTGAATCTGATGGGCTCCAATACGGGATACCTGGCTGCGGGGCAAACGGCTTCGTTGATGCTATTAAGTTTCATCGGCGGTAAGTGGGCGGATCGTTGGAATCCTCAGCAGACGATGTATCGTGTGGATTTAATCCGCATGGTGATTGTGCTGATTCCAGTGATGGTTTCATTTTTCACCGATGTCCCATTGTCGCTTTTGATCGTGATGGCGTTGATTCTTTCTGCACTGAGTGCATTTTTTGATCCCGCCACCCAAGCAACGATTCCTATGCTCGCAAAAGATCTTGAGACTTTGCAGTCCACGAATGGTTTGATGGGCACGACGATTCGTGGCGCACGCATGGTGGGGCCCGCGGTTGTGGGATTGCTTGCCGCCGTTGTACCGATGATTCATTTCTTTACTATCGATGCGCTGACCTTTTTTATTTCGGCTCTTTCCGTGCGTTCGCTAAAAAAATACTTACCTGAACATGTGCCTCCACCCAAGGCCCGCACTGGTTTTGCGGAAGCTGTCATGAGCGGTTTTCGTTTAATTCAAGGCCAGTCGGGCATGATGTATGTTTTTATTTCACGGGCGTTGACTGCCGGTGCATGGAATTTATCGATCATCGTGGGCTTTGCTTTGTTGGTGCATCAGGTATCGGGCGGGGATGCTCGAATGTTCGGTTTCGTGATGGCTTCTTATGGTGTCGGAAATCTTACGGGTGCTTTGTATTTTGGAAATCGTTCCCGCGCAGGTCATCGATTGTTATTTTTGATGTATGGCGGTTACGTCTTGTGGGGGTTGGGAATTGCTGCGGTTGGCTTTGCTCCCACAGTGGCGTGGATTGCCGTTGCCTCCATTTTCACGGGATTTATGGGGCCCTTAAACGACCTCGCTTTCATTGATTTGATGCAAAGAAAATTTCCTGTCTCCGATCTCACCAAAGTGTTTCGCCTGCGCATGGCTTTGGAGTCATTGGGTACATTGATTTGTACTTTAGCGTCACCGTGGTTGATCCAAATGACTTCCATTCGCGCGGTGATGGTTGGGTGTGGACTTCTTTGGATAATCTGTGGGGGAGTGGGCCTCTTATTAAAACCTCTTCCCGCTTCGTCATCCACAAGTTCCTAAATCCTGAATTTTGACACAGAAAAACACCTGCGTGATTTATATAAGTCGAAGCAAATCATAAGGTTGATGCGAGCCGCTAGAGTAGTATCATTTAAATTGATCTTGCTCCGTCGAGCCTTTAAGTTGAGCTCGAATGATTACAGAAGGATTCTTTAACTTGGTAGATCTTAAGAAGCGCTCGGACATCCATTATGCTCGAAAAATTTGGCATATGTCGGCTGTGTTCGCCATGTTCTTGGCCTACGTGTATCTACCCAAAGAAGTTTCACTTTCGCTATTGGTTATCGGTTGGCTTTTATTCGTTCCTTTTGATTTCTTGCGCCACCGTTACGCAGTCTTAAACGATTTCGCAGTTCACGCCTTCAAGCCTATCATGCGCCAAAGCGAAGTTAAAAAGCTCGCGGGAACTACCTTCTTGTTGTCAGGTGTTCTGATTGTTTACGTTATTTTCCCGCGTCCAATCGTGGCTCTAACGTTGTTGTTCTTGGCCTTCGCGGATCCTATCGCCAGCTATTTTGGAATTCTTTACGGTAAGGACAAAATTTTCGGTCATAAATCCATCCAAGGTTTTATGGCTGCGTTCTTTGTTTGCGCCGCTCTGACTTTATCTTTCTTGTTATATCACAACTATCTAACGGATCGCGTGATCGTGGTGAGCTTGCTTGCCGGTCTTGTGGGCGCGTTTGCAGAGTTGATTCCAATCGGAAAATTGGATGACAACCTGACGTTGCCGTTGATGAGTGCCGTTGGACTGTCTATCCTCTTTTATTTCTTTGGATTTTTCGCTTAAGTCGGCTAAAACCGATACATGGCAAACGAACATACAGCAAATTCGCATTTAGATACTGAAGAAGCACGCGCTCAACGCATGCACATGTACATTTATATCCTTCCAAATCTGATGACCACTGGAAATCTTTTCTCTGGTTTCTTCGCAGTTATTCAATCCATCAAAGGAAATTTTGAATGGGCAGCATACGCAATCGTCGTCGCAGCTGTATTCGATCAATTAGATGGTCGTTTGGCACGGTTGACTCGTTCAACAAGTAAGTTCGGCGCGGAATACGATTCACTTTGTGACCTTGTCAGCTTCGGTATGGCACCGGGTGTGTTGTTGTTCTTGTGGGCATTGCAACCATTCGGTCGTTTGGGCTGGGTTGCCTGTTTCCTTTTCGTGGCATGCGGAGCTTTGCGCTTGGCTCGTTTTAACGTGCAAGCAAACGTGGTCGAGAAAAACTATTTCCAAGGTCTTCCAATTCCGATGGCTGCGGGTATCGTGGCATCTTCTGTCTTGGCGATCAAAGACTTGGGCTTGGAACCATCCGGCAACTACGGCTTGTTGGTGATGGCGATCTTGCTGGCCTTGGTGATGGTTTCAAACTTCCGTTTCCGCAGCTTTAAAGATTTGGATTTGAAAGAACGTTTGCCATTCCGCTATTTGATTTTGGGAGTGGGCGTTCTGGTTATCGTCGCACTTCGCCCTGAGGTGATGTTGTTCGTACTGTTCATGGGTTACGCCGCTCTTGGTGCCGTTTTCGGTGTCTTCAGATTGGGTAAAAACATCCGTAAGATCAGACCATCAGTTTATGCACCGGCAGCGGTTCATGAAAGTGACTTAGTCGAAGAGCTTGAGGAAGAGGAAGAGATCAAGAAAGATGAAAAGAAAACTTAAAGTAGGCGTCGTTGGCGCGACCGGAATGGTCGGCCAGACGTTCATGACACTTCTTGCAGAGCGCGAGTTCCCTATTGCGGAACTCCGTCCTTTCGCTTCTGAAAATTCCCTTGGAAAAAAAATCGAGTTGCAAGGTCAGCAGTGGCCTTGTCAGATTTTAAAAGAAGGCTGTTTCGAAGGTCTTGATCTTGTTTTCTTTTCTTCTGGCGATGATATCTCTGCCGAGTGGGCACCGAAAGCTGTTAAAGCGGGGGCCTTTGCCGTAGATAACTCTGCTGCTTTCCGTATGGATCCAAACACAGTCTTGATCGTGCCTGAAGTGAACGGTCATCTGTTGAACAAGGATTCAAAACCGCAAGTGATCGCAAATCCAAACTGCTCCACTATTCAATTGGTGGTGGCATTGAAACCTTTGTCAGAAAAATTCGGCTTGGATGAGGTGCGTGTCAGCACTTATCAAGCGGTGAGTGGCGCAGGCCAAGGTGGCTATGATGAGCTGATGGAGCAAACCTCCAAAGCGACTCAAGCTCAGCACGAACCTAAAACTTTCCCTCACACAATCCTGTTCAATTGCATCCCGCAAATTGGTTCCTTTAATGATGACGGTTTCTGCAGTGAAGAAGTCAAAATCATGAAAGAGACGCGCAAGATTTTGGGACTGCCCCAATTGAAAGTATCTGCATTCACAGTTCGTATCCCTGCATTGAATGCCCACAGTGAATCTGTTTGGGTGACATTGAAAAAAGATACGACACGCGAAGCGATTACGGATGCCCTGGCATCTCATGAAGGTATCGTGGTTCAAGACGACCCTAAAAGAAGCGTTTACCCGCTCGCAAGAGAAGTTTCTGGTAAAGACCCTGTCTATGTCGGCCGTATCCACCGAGATCCAGAAGATTCCAAGCTATGGATGATGTGGGTGGTATCTGACAATATCCGTAAGGGTGCTGCTCTAAACGGTATTCAAATCGCCGAGCAAATATTCTTTTAAAGGTAGCCTTGCGCCTTAAGTTCGCTACCAACCTCAGAGGGTGGTATGACGAAGGTCTGGATGGGTCCCCCATGGTCCGGTTGCTTTGACTAACGGCTCGTCCAGTGGTTCGATAGAGATATGCGTCTGTTGAAGCTTTCCGCTTTATTTGCTACGTCCTTTTTCTTGTCGTCGGTTGCGATGGCTGCAGCATTTACGTCAGTCACCATTGGCGGGGCTTCGTACTATGATCTTACAACAACTCCGACCAAGCCGGTTATCTATGGGGGCTTTGCGGGTTCATGTACGGGTGATGGCAATTCAACTTGCGATAGCTGTACGGGATCTGGACTTACTCCTTGTAACAAGAATGCCACGTATCCAACTTTGATTCTAACGATCACCTTAACTGCGGATACAACTCTTCCAACGAATGGAACTGTCACAGTTAAGATCGACGACACCTCCGTGCAGTTGAATTCGACACCTTATATTTCAGGAAGTTCGCTGACTGTTAAGATGTTGTGGTCGCAGATTTGTTCCAAAGTTCAAGGCGGTACAACGGATTGTTCGAATGCTGTGAATTCGGATCTGGTTGTTTCGATTTCGGGTACTGGCACCACAACGACTTCGATCTCTGCAACGATGCAGGTGATTACTTCAGCCGCTACGACAGCGACTTACGCTGATTGTCCGGAGGGCACGCCAGCAACTGCGAATACTGGTTTCTGCCATTTCACGGCATTCCCTGGTGACTCTAAGATTTATACAGATCCCATCGTGTCTGATGGCTATCCAACCAGCACCTCAGGAATTGACTTCAGAGATTTGATTTTCTTTTATGAAGAACAAATTCCTGCAGATGGAAATGACCCTGCAACGACAGTCGGAAGAATCACGAACGCTTCGCCAACTTCCGTTATACCAGTATCATCAACCGTGTTTCCGCCAGATGTGGATGATCGTTTAACGGGTCTTACAAATGGAAAAACATATTGTGCCGTTATGGCAAACCGTGACTTGGCTGGAAATATTTATTACTTCACTCCAGCAACCGTAGATCCGACAACGTTGTGTGCGACACCTGAACCGGTTGTAGGACTACTTGATGATAAACACTGCTTCATCGCAACCGCGGCTTTCGGCAGTGACATGGCTCCTGAAGTTCAAAGCTTCCGCGAGTTCAGGAACAAATACTTGATCCCATATGCTTGGGGTCAAAATTTCGTTAAAACGTACTATAAATACAGTCCAAAATACGCAGCAATGATCTCGCAAAATGAAACCGCTAAAATCGCCGTGCGCGGTGTTTTGTGGCCGTTGTTATTCTTTGCTCGCTTAAGTGTCGCTTTGGGATTCTGGTTCGCACTTGCAATCACAGTTTTCGGTTGCTTGACGATTTGGGGCTTGTACCGTCGCTTGATCTTGGGAGAAAACGTTCGGGGTGAACTATGAAATCGTTATGGTTGGTCTTAGTTGCCTTGCTTGCTGTTTCGATTTTTCACACCGCAAATGCCCAAACGAAAACGAAAGAATCAGCTCCTAAAGAGCCACCATTCGTTGAAGAAAGCGAATTCGATGCTCCACCAGCCGCTTCAGTGGATCCTTTGCAATCTGAAACGGACGATGCTGCAAGTATCGAAAACGAAATTCTGCAAAGTGGTGGCGAGCCGGTGGCAACTCCGCCGCCTGCTTCCAACACTGTTGATTTAAACAAAGATGTTCCTGAAGCCGGTTCTTCACTTCCAGATGATTTGATCCTTGAAGACGAAGCTCCAGCGATCGCAGCACCTAATAATGAAATTCCATCCAGCGATGCTCCGATCGAAGAACCAGTCCGCGTAAAACCTGCCCCTGTCGTTTACAGCAACGAAGTGGTTCGCAAATCTCCATCGGGTGGCGTTGAGTACATTCATCATCCCCAAGCAGCTGTCGGTTTGATTCGTATCGAAAAAGACGGCACCTACGTTTATAAAACAAAAGACAAAGGTGAAGTTAAGTCGACTGGTTCCTTCCGTTTCGGCGCGATGGATGCACCGATCATCAAAGCCGCTGACGGCGTGACAACATTTGAAACCATGTATTCTGGCCCTTCGGTTCCTGTTTTGACTTTCGAATACGAATGGCAGCCTTTGAAAATCTCCCAGAATTTGAAAGTCCAAGCTGGTTTCAATTTGATGATGGCAAACGGTAATGGTCGCTTCGCTGAATCTGCTCCCGGCGGCGGAACTCCTCAGGCTGGTGATAAAGCCCGCGAGGAATATACTTTTCTAGCAATTCCGTTGAACTTGGGTCTTGCCTATCGTTTCCAATATATGGACCGTCAAGTCTTTGCTCCTTATATCGCGGGCGGCGCATCTTATATTCCCGTAGTTGAATATCGTGATGACGGTAAAAATACTAACATGGTTGGAACTCCTGCAGGCTTTGGCGGCGGTGGATTGCTCATCAATGTCGGAGCGATGGACCGCGAAACTGCATTTACTCTGAGATCTGAGTACGGTGTGACAAATCTTTGGGTCACGTTAGATTATCGATATTTGAAATCTGTTAGTGAAGATGTCGACTTCTCATCAAACGTAATTACCGCCGGCGTATCAGTAGACTACTAACCGTCGGCCGGTGAAAAACGGCCAACTGCTTCGTTGCTCCTCGTCGGCGTACTAGGAGTACGCCTTCCTCGTCGCGCCTTGCATTTGACCGTTTTTGACCAGCCTCATTGGCGTCCGGAGTGTGGGCTCCTTGCTTTCGCAAGTCGCGGATCGGGGGCGGGAGAGCTCCTTGCCTTCGCAAGTCGCGGATCGGGAGCGGGGAGGGCTCCTTGCTTCGCAAGTCGCAGTTTGATGACAATTTTGCAATTTCTGCCTCCGCTGCGGAGGTGCGGCCGTCCGCACTTTTTTCAGCCTGTTTAATTAGCTTCGAATTTTTGGGATCTTTTGTTCGTTGTAGTCCGTTATTCGAATCTACAACGAGGCTTTTTATTTTTTGTTTTCGAAATGCATTAGGTAGGTGCCCAATTGGACTATTTCGTTGCAGTCTTTTTGGTTTTGCGACCAGGCTATGATTTCGTCTTGGAATTGGCGGATTTTTTCTTGGAGTTCTCCGAGTTTTTCTTTTGGGATGGGGATGTTTAGTAACCCCAGCTCCTGATTTTTGTAACCCAGCTTTTCGATGTTTTGCGACCATACTTTGAGCGTTTGTGCGTGGTATTCTTGCATGACATCGTGATTGAAGATATCGATGCCCGTATCTAGCACCGGATCACACTGTTCGTATTTGCCGGAATTGTTTTTCAAATAACCTGCATTCAACAAAAACTTTAGTGAGCGCTCGGCTTCATCGGGATTTATGATTCCGCTCATTCTTTTTGAAATGTATTCTCCGCTTGGTTCGAAATCATTCAGCAAAGTCATTTCTCTGACTAGCAGATGATACCATTTACTTAAAATATCTCTGGCATCTTCTTGTACGAATTGGGCCAACAATTTCTTTAGGCAGGCGTGAATGTTTTTTTGGGCTTTTACGCGATCCTCATCATTCTCGGCATTTTGCAGGCGAATCAAAGCTTCAAAGTAATTTACTTCCTTCGCATTCAGCTTCAACGCTTCCGCCAAACGACGACCTGTGGTCTCGGTCAGATTGCGCTTTTCCTGAATCACCAATTGTAAATAGTTCGGACTTTTTAAACCCACCAAACTTGCAAACTGCCGATACGAAAATCCCGAGCGCAAAGATTTTTTATAATCAAAAAAATCACGCAAGAAAGCGCGGTAACAAGTGTACCGCGCTATTTCTGGATATTTATTTGCTGGTTTTGCCTGAACAGCTACTTCCATGAACACTCACTGGTGATTTTCAATGTTGCAAGAACCTTGTCCATCGCACGATTCGTATCGGGAGAGTCGGTGCCTTTCATGACGAATCCTTTGCCGTGGCCCCAGGTAACGATGTATGCAACTACGCCAGAAGTGCGCTGTTTCAATGTCAGATCGCATTGGGCTTTTTTTACTTCTTGCCACTGGCTTTTTTCAAAACGGTCAGTAAGTTGTTTTTTTGAAAGAGCGGTAGCGTTTGTAAACTCATCTGCAAATTCAGAGATCTCAAAGTATTGAGTGCCCGTTGAAAATGATTTTGTCTGGCGAATCGGTCCAATGGGACCCGAGCATCGAACCATTTGTTCTGAAGACTGAGTGGTCACGAACAGACTTTCAATAGACGCTTCAAATCCTGATCTTAAGCTTCTGACCTTGCCGCCACCTACTCTGGAGACGGCATGACTGGTTGTGCTCGCCAATAGGATAGCTAAAAGTATTGGGCGTTTCATGCTCATAGCTACAGCCCAATGAATTCTACAGAAGCATTAATTTTTTCTGGTGGAGGAGTTGTGCAGCCGCTGCTGTCACAAATGGATTCTTCCTTTGGTCCGAGAGTGGTCATCAGACTATTACTATTTAAATCCTTCGATTGAATCATGGTGGAGAAATGGGTTGTAATTTTTTGAGTCTTTTTATCGGTTAGAAGGAAGCCGGTGCTAAAGGTAAGAACATCGTAATTTTCTTCGTCAGTGTAATCGCGGTTAACGAAGGCCGTGGCCGTAATAAGAGCTGTGACTTTTTTTCCGTTGTAAGTGGAGTCGCAGGAAATACTAAAATTTTCCCAGTTTGTCGGTTCCGTAGGTTGACGCCAGTCCCAAACATCGATTTGCTGTTGGTTGTCGCAGACTTTTTCAGCGGTATACTCGTACATATCCCCCACTTTTTTAAGTTCCGTTCGAAACACTGAAACTTTAATTAGTGCGCGACGATAAACGGGTTTAGTGGGCTTCGCAAAAGATACGCAAGCAATCAGCAACGTCATAAGACCAATAAATAATTTCATAAAGACCTCGCGGTTAAATTTAAACTATAAATCAAAAATTTGGTGGCGCCTGAAGATGAGGCTAACTCACCCAACCGGGGAGTCAATCGAAGCAGAATACATTATGAAGACATCCTGTCTTCACTCGACCGTCACAAACCCCTGAAAAATCTGCCGCGCGATGCACGCGTGACAGCAAATAGATGCTTGGCTCCCTTTTGTGTGTTAAATCCCTGCGCATGGAAAAGACCAAAGTTAAATTCACAGTCTCTTACGACGGCACAGGTTACTGTGGCTGGCAGAAACAGAAGCCCGAAGATCAGGTTTCTGTGGCACAGGTGATTGAGAAAGCTTTGTCGCGTATCTTTAACGAACCGATTCATCTGTTCGCTTCGGGGCGCACAGATGCCGGGGTTCATGCCCTGAATCAGGTCTGCCACTTCACGACGTCCCGTAAATTGGATCCCGCTAAGAAATGGGATCTTTGCTGGGCCCTTAATTCTCAGCTACCTCCAGGAATCGTAGTAAAAAAGGCATGGATTGCGCCCGATGATTTCCACGCGACTCTTTCCGCAACTCATAAGACATATAGATATCTGATGCTGAATACTCCTCGCCCGAGCGCCCATATGAATCGCCATGCCGGGTGGGAGCGTCTGCCTATCGATATCGAGCATTTGCAAGCCAGTTCTAAGTTTCTCTTGGGAAATCAGGACTTTAAGAGCTTTCAATCGGTCGGAACCCCGGTCAAAGACACCATCCGCGAGATCTATCAGGCGGACTGGGAGTGGCGTAAACCGGGGCTTTTGCAGTTCACGGTGACCGGTAGTGGTTTCCTGAAACAGATGGTTCGCAATATCGTAGGCACCTCTTTGCTTTTAGAAAAGCAGGGGCTAAGTACTGAGAATATGAAGGGAATTATCGAGGCTAAGGATCGCGCTAAGGCCGGTCCCCCAGCTCCCGCTCAGGGCCTGTACCTCATGCGAGTTTATTATCCTAAGGACCTTGACAATAGGTGCCTAGAACTTTAAAACATCCCTTCCCGCAAACATAGTGTAAGAGCCCGTTGTTAAACTCAAACATCATATTTGCCGAATGCCTGGACGGTAAACCCAAGTATTCAAAAAGAAAACTGGAGACTCTCAAATGAAAACTTTCAATGCAAAAGCAGAAGAAGTTGAAAGAAAATGGTGGATCGTTGATGCCGCTGACCAAAAAGTTGGTCGTGTTGCAACTCGTATCGCTACTATTCTTCGTGGTAAAAACAAAGCTATCTACACTCCGAACGTAGACACTGGTGACTTCGTTATCGTGATCAATACGGACAAGATGGAACTTTCTGGAACTAAATGGGATGACAAAACGTACTACCGTCACAGCCGTTTCTTTGGTTCAATGAAAGAAATGACAGCAGCTCAAGCGAAAGTGAAAGATTCAACTTTCATCATTCACGAAGCTGTTCGCGGTATGCTTCCAACAAACAAGCTATCTCGTCATGTCATCATGAAAATGAAAACTTACACTGGCGCAGAGCACCCTCATGCAGCTCAAAAACCAGAACTTCTAACACTTCCAACTAAGAAGTAATTGGAGAGGATAGAATATGGCAGCAGCAGAAAAATTCTTTTATGCAACTGGAAGAAGAAAAACGTCATCAGCACGTGTTTTCTTGAAGCCTGGTAAAGGCACTATCACTATCAACGGTAAAAAATCTGAAGACTACCTTAGCCGTATGCAATCTCGCATGGTTATCGTACAGCCTTTGGATCTTTTGAACCAAATCGGTAAGTTCGACGCAAACATCACTGTAGCAGGTGGTGGTGAGTCTGGACAAGCTGGTGCGATCCGTTTGGGTATCACTCGTGCATTGATCGCTTTCAACCCAGAGTTCAAAGGAACTCTTAAGAAAGCTGGATTCATCACTCGTGACCCTCGTATGGTTGAGCGTAAAAAATACGGTAAAGCCGGCGCTCGTCGTAGATTCCAATACTCTAAACGTTAAAATTTGGAGTGTCCGAATCTGGACCAGAATCAAAAAGGGAGCCTTTGGCTCCCTTTTTTTATTTGTTTAATGACGACCCTGTAATTGGGGTGCTCTTTAAATTGATGGTAATTTCATTCTCGCAGCTGAGGATCTATGAAGTTATCAAAATATCTTTTCTCTCTCATCTCTCTATTGTTTTTCCACTCCATCGCTCAAGCCTCTCCGGTGAATGACACGGGAACGGGTATTGTTGCGCGAGCAGGAGACTGTGGGGCATTGAATGTTCAAGAAGCTTACTTCACCTGGTTCGGGTTTCATGGGTCTTTAGGGAAGGCCTTGATTATTAAGGCGCAAATTCGCAATGATGCTTTTGAAAAGATCGTGCGGATCACTCACGGTCGCGGCTCGGTTGAGGTTGCTGAAAATTCGCCGTCAGCACGCCGTCTGCGTATCGAGTATCAAGGGCAAATAGGGAATATGGATCAAGTTGAGTTGACGGATCGAACAATCGGCATGGAGCTGTCAGGACTTTATATAATGTCTGTGACGATGGCTGGAGTGACTTCGGAATGTGTCTTTCAAGTGGATCGGAAGATAGCAGAGGTTAGATAAAAAAAGGCGGGAAGAACCCGCCTTTTTTGTTTTCTATTTTAGTTTTTCCCATAAGTAAGTGGTTTTCAAGGACTCCCACAAAATGCTTTGCTCGATGTTCGCATTTCCTGCGTGACCGCCTTCGGTGTTTTCATAGTAATAAACCGGATGCTTTTGTTCTTTCATGCGGGCCACGAATTTACGTGCGTGCCCTGGGTGAACACGATCGTCTTTCGTGCTCGTCATCACAAAGACTTCTGGGTACTTCGCTGTCGGACTTAATTTCTGATACGGGGAGTATTTCAAAATCGCTTTGCGCATTTCCGGATCGTCGGGGTTTCCGTACTCATCCATCCAGCTCGCTCCGGCTAGCAACTTGTGATAGCGAAGCATATCCAACAATGGAACTCCAATGACGGCTGCTTTGTAGAGGTCAGGACGAAGAGTCACTGTTGCACCCACTAACAAGCCACCGTTAGATCCACCGGAAATTGCTAGGTGTTCTGCTGAAGTAAATCCGCGCGCAATCAAATCTTCAGAAATCGCGATATTGTCTTCGTAAACTTTATAGCGGTTTTCCTTAAGGACAGCTTGATGCCATTTTGGACCAAACTCTCCGCCACCACGTAGATTTGTCAGAACGTAGACCCCACCTTTTTCAGCCCACACTTTTCCGAAAGCACCAAGATAAGAAGGAGTCATCGATTGTTGAAACCCTCCGTATCCGTATTGCAAAGTAGGATGGCTGCCATCCAACTTGATATCTTTTTTGTGAACCACAAAGTAAGGTATTTTAGTTCCGTCTTTGCTGGTGGCTTCAAAACGAGATGTCGTCAGTGAAGAGGAATCAAAACGCTTCGCTGCTTGTTTTAGCAAAGTGAACTTATTCTTCGGATCAGAGGCATTTGCCATGTAATACGAAGTTGGTGTTAAGAAATCCGTGTAGGTTGCAAGATAGGTGTCAGAGTCGTCGTCACCGTCATAGCAAGATGCCATACCATTGCTGCCCAGAGCGATGGGTTCTGATTTCCAAATATTCGGAGGAGTGAATGTGACTTTCTCCATCTGAGTCAGAACGTTATTGGATACAACCATAATCATATGGTTTTTGGTATTGCATCCTCCCTCGATGAATCGCTTGTCCGTTGGTGCAAAGACTACTTGCGCCTGGCTCATCGCTTTTTCGCCCAACTCCAGATTATCCAGAGGAACTGCAAGTAATGTCCCTGCTTTCATACCATTATAATCAGAGCGAAGTTCGATCAAAAGATTGCCTTTAAACAGGCTCCAGCTTTCAGCATCATCTGGTTTTGGAACCAGCACGGCTTTTCCAGATTTATCGTGATACCACAATTTAGTGGAGTAAAAGCCTTTGCGAATCTGATGGAAGTAAAACGGTTTGCCTTCGTCATACAGAGTGTAGGCATAAGCCGACATGTCAGTCGTGTTTGCTTCTGCCAGAGTCTCAGCAGATGTCAGGGGAGTTCCACGTTTCCAGGTTTTCACGATGCGTGGATAACCCGAAGTCGTCATGGAGCCCGCCCCCCAATCAGTCCCGACAAACAAAGTGTCTTGATCTTTCCAGGAAGCATTTGTTTTTGATTCGGGAATAAAAAATCCATCTTTCACGAAAGATTTTGTTTTTAGGTCAAATTCACGAACGACCACAGCATCTTTTCCACCGCGAGAAAGATGAAGCAAGACACGATCATAGCCGGGGCGACGGAAGCTTGCGCCTTTCCACACCCAGTTTTCATTTTCAGTTTTAGAAACTGCGTCCAGATCCAAAATCACATCCCATTTTGGATTTGCAGTTTGATAACTGGCTATGGATGTTTTTCTCCAAACACCGCGCAAGTTTTTTTCGTCTTGCCAGAAATTATAAAGTTCCCCATTCGTCAATGTGACGGCCGGAACACGGTCTTTGGCAAAAAAGATTTTGCGATAATCCGCTTCGATATTTTTAAAATCAGGGTTGGATTTGAAGTGCTTGATTGTTACATCATTTTCGGCTTTTGCGAAATCAAGGGCCTTGGCGCCTTCAACTTCCTCTAGCCAAAGATACGGATCTTGTTCTGATTGTGACATGGACTTTAACTCCTTTTGAAAAGAGGAGCTTTTGCAGCCAGCAAGCAGAAGGGTCGCCAGCAAGAGTTTCGATACCGTGAATGATTTCATATGAGCTCCGATGTTGACCTAGAAATTAAAGATCAATCTGTGAGCTGTGACAAGGGTTCCTGTCGGTGTTTCAAAAATAAAAAAAGGGAGCGCATGGCTCCCTTTTTCATTCTTAATTTCTTTACTAATTACTTAGTGCAAGAAACTGGGTAGATGTTGCCGTTAGCAGCCATGAAACCAGAGAATGAAGCACCCTTGTTGTCAGAAGAAACGCCGAAGAAACCAGTGTTTCTGATAACGCCGTCTTCAGTTTGAGCTGACTTTTCAGTCAATGCCAACATTTGAAGGTAACCTTGTTTCATTTGGTTAGCTACAGTGCCTTTATCCAATTGAGCAAAGAAAGTTGAAGACCCAGTTTTTTCTGTTACTTGCATTGTTAGGAAATCAACAGAAGTGTCGTCGCCCAAAGTTACGTTGATAGTTGCCGCTTTACCTTTAGAAGGTGCAGAGCATTTCAAAACAGTTGAATCAGCAAAAGCTGTAGAACCAGCAAGAACAAGTGCTGCCACGATAAGTTTTTTCATAGATGTCTCCTTAGTTGTTAATTCGAATTTGTTGACCTGATCGAGGCTATTTCACGGTCTTTGGTCTAGCAATGCAAATGCATTGCGCAATATATGCGATTTGGAGTGCTCTATTGTGAGAACACAAGGAATTCCACCGTACCAAGGTCAAGTTTCTTACAACGCTTACCGATGAGTCATGAACGGGGGATTGTGATGAATAGAGGCTGGTTGGTTATTCTTGCCGGGTGTCTCATATTGGGATTTCAAAACTGCAGTCAGACGAATTTATCTGCGGCTGATTTTCCCAGCACTAGTTCACACATCGTCACTCCATCTGTTGGCGGAGCTTCCGATGCCGACGAGTCACAAACAATTTCTGCACTAGAAATCCCAGTCAGTGGGGGAGTTCTTTCCGTTGATGCTTCGACAGGACGAATTTCACTTCTTGGGCAAAATCAACAAGTGCTCGAAGAATCCTGTCTGCCAGCTGCAGAAATCGCAGAGCTACAAAGCTATTTGAAATCCAGCAACATCTGCGGAAAATCAGTGGATGCTTCTTTGCAATGCGCACAAGTCTATTCCTCAGGCTATGCAAGCCTGATCATTGGTGATCAGAAAATGAATCTGGGCGAGAGCTATGATTCTTGCGGCCGAGGCTTCAAAGACATATGTGGCGATCAAGCCCAGTCCTTCCGCGGCCTCGTAGCCTACATCCAAAAAAACTTCCACGGTCTACTCTGCGAATAGGTACGGCCTTACTTAAAAAGGTACTTACTTACCTGTCGGATAATACTTAATAACTAGTGAAAATAAAAAGGCCAGTGCAATTTGCACCGGCCTTTTTTAATTGTTAACTAGGAAAGTGTGCCATGGCCCTTGCAGGTAAGGCTGTACCTTAAAGACCTAGTGTGCTGCGTACTTTCGTGAATGCATCACCGATCTTAGAGCGGTCAGGAGCTGCACCTTGAGCAAAGTCAGGACGGCCGCCACCTTTACCACCCATGATCGCAGCCACTTCTTTCAGAACGTCGCCGGCTTTATGATCGCCAGTTAGATCTTTAGAAACGGAAACGATGATTGGGTTTGAGCCATCACCTTGGCCGACAACCACGACAATTCCAGATTGGATTTTGTTTTTAAGATCGTCAGTAACTTTTGCCAAAACTTCGCGGTCGTCCATTGGGACGTCTGCCAATACAAGTTTTGCAGCGACACCGGATTTAGATTTGAATGCCATTGCTTTACCAGCAAGTTCATCCACATTCACTTGGCCACCTTGAAGTTTCTTGATTTCTTTCTCAAGAGTTTTCACTTGCTCTTTGATCGACTCTACACGATTTGCCAAAGTCGCCTTTTCGCCAGTTACTTCCAAGTGCTTCAAGTAGTGAGCAGATTTTTGCAAACCAGCTGCTGCCAAAGCCTCGTCCAAGTGGGCGATAGAGCTCATGGCGTATTTAACTGCAGAATCACCCGTGATTGCTTCCACGCGACGTACGCCGGAGCTTACACCAGATTCAGAAACGATTTTGAACAGGCGAATATTCGCAGTGTTTTTAACGTGAGTACCGCCGCAAAGCTCACAAGAGAAATCTCCCATCGTCAGTACGCGAACGTCGTTAGCGTACTTTTCGCCGAACAATGCCATCGCACCTTTTTCGATCGCTTGCTTGTGCGGCATTAATTCAGTTTTGACTTCAAGACCGCGAGCGATTTGTTCGTTCACCATCTCTTCGATCTTGCGGATCTCTTCAGTGCTTACTGGTTTATTGTGAGTGAAGTCGAAACGAGTTTTATCAGCGTCAACCAATGAACCCGCTTGAGTTACATGCACACCCAATACTTTACGAAGAGCTGCGTGCAACAAGTGCGTCGCGGAGTGATTGCTTGCCGTGTTTCTTCTTTCAACTGCATCGACACCGCTGACAACTTTCGCACCCGTCTTGAAGGAACCGTGTTCAACCTCTACGTGGTGAAGAATGATGTCGTCGATTTTCGTCGTATTCGCTACGCGAGCACGATTAGTGTCTTGCATGATGTAACCAACGTCACCAGCTTGACCGCCGCCCTCACCATAGAATGCAGTTGCATCCAGGATAATTAGACCCGTGTCGCCGGTTTTAAGTTCGTTTACAACCGCTTGGCCATTAGAAAGAGCCATTACAGTACCATCGCCGATTGTACCATCGTAACCCAAGAACTTCACAGACTTACCTGATTGAAGATAGTCTTTGGCAAATTTGATCATGTGAGCTTCGTCAGCTCCCATGGATTTACCTTTCCACGAAGCTTTGGATTTCGCACGATTTGCTTCCATTTCTTTTTCGAAAGCATCTTCGTTCACTTCAATACCGTTTTCATTCGCAATTACACGAGTCAAATCGGCAGGGAAGCCGTAAGTGTCGTACATACGAAATACAACTTCGCCAGAAAGTTCTTTAACTCCTGCCGCTTTTGCTTTTGCAAGCTCTGCTGTCAGGATTTCAGTTCCTTTGTCTAAAGTTGCCAAGAAGCGGTCTTCTTCGTCACGGATCGTGTTTAGGATATGATCGCGACGAGTGGAAAGTTCCGGATAAACTTTGCCCATGTTTTCGATCAAGGCTTCCGCCATACCTGGCAAGAAAGATTTGTCGGCAGAAAGTTTACGTCCGTAACGGATTGCACGTCTCATGATACGGCGAAGTACATAACCACGGCCTTCGTTCGATGGCAAAGCACCGTCAGCTATCAAGAATGAAGTCGAGCGGCAGTGGTCAGCCAATACGCGAAGAGCAGAAGTTGTTTCTGCCGCTTTTGCATCAGTCGCCAAGACTTTTTTGTCAGTCACGTATTTAACGCCACCGATTTTACAAGCCAGTTCGATCATTGGCAGGAACAAATCTGTATCGTAGTTATTGAATTTACCCTGCATCGCCGCCGTCACACGCTCAAGACCTGCACCTGTATCCACAGATGGTTTTGGAAGCGGTGTCAAAGTCCCTGGCGGATTTTCAAAGTACTGCATGAATACCAAGTTCCAGATTTCCACGAAACGGTCTTCACCTGCTTCGATACCTTTGAACGGATCAGAAATTTTACCGGCTTCAGGACCGTGATCGTAGAAGATCTCCGTGCAAGGACCGCAAGGACCTGTGTCGCCCATTTTCCAGAAATTGTCTTTGTCGAAACGGAAAATGCGATCGCGAGGGATACCTTCTTGAGTGTGCCAGATGTCAGCTGCTTCATCGTCAGAGATATGAACTGTCACATAAAGCTTTTCTTTGGGAATAGCCAAAGTCTTGGTCAAGAATTCCCAGGCAAAGTGAATCGCGTCTTTCTTGAAGTAATCGCCGAAAGAAAAGTTACCCAACATTTCAAAGAAAGTGTGGTGACGTGCTGTAAAGCCTACGTTTTCCAAGTCATTGTGTTTACCACCGGCGCGCACACATTTTTGCGAAGTCACGGCACGAGAGTAATCACGCTTCTCAAGACCCAAGAAAGTATTTTTAAATTGATTCATACCCGCGTTTGCAAAAAGCAAGGTCGGATCATTTTCCGGAATCAAAGAAGAAGAAGCGACAGCTTTGTGTCCATTCTTTTCGAAGTATTGAATAAAAGCATTTCTGATCTCAGAGCTTTTCATAGATAACCTTTCTAACGGTCTCGGAATCAAATCCTCGTGAAGTCAGCAAGCGTCCTACGCGTGCTTTTTCCTCTCGAGAAAACTTATAATCTTCATTAAATTTATTCGTCACAATCGCCATGGCCTTATCCAGTTCCAGCGCAGCATCGGTCTCCACAGTGGGCAGGCCTTTTTCTTTCAGGTAGTTGTTGATGTAACAGATACCCTTGTTGCGACGGTGAAGCGTGTCGGCCAGGCGGGCAGCGTAGTCAGAAGGATCGCCCAACCAATTTTTCTCGTTGGCAAAGGAGATTGCTTCATCGATGGCTTCGTCGCTGCCATCCTCGTCTGTGAATTTCCCGCGCAACTTGGTTCTAAGCTCTTGCTCAGAATGATCACGAGCCGCCAACAGATCCATCACTTTGCGTTTAGCAGCAGCGATTCTGTCTTGTTGGCTTTCTTGTTCATTTTGTGGGTCTTTTTCATCAGACATAGGCAGTTAGAAATCTATCTGTTCCTGCCTGCGCATGTCATGCTTTTTTCAGAGTAATTTCGGTCAGTTCGCAGAACGTTCCTAGGCGCAGACTCGGCCCCCAGTAACCTGTTCCTTGATTGACATACAGCCGCATGTTTTTAAGGCTGTAAAGACCTTTGGGATAGCGTTGAAAGAACACAATCAGCAAGTTCCAAGGGAAGAATTGCCCACCATGAGTGTGGCCGGAAAGCTGTAAATCAAAGCCTTTGTCACAAGCCTTGTCAGCAATGGCCGGTTGGTGGGCCAAAAAGATCTTAAACGCCTCTGGTTTTTGCTGGCTTACCAGTTTATCCAGATCTGCCGGCTCTTTTCCAAACTGACGAGCGGCGGGATCTGCCACGCCGGAAACTTGCAAAGTCGCGCCGTTAACTTGAAGGGTTTCAGTATTGTTGACCAAAACGTGATAACCGATTGAACGAAAAGCAGCGAGAGCAGTCTCGATATTCCAATAGTACTCATGATTTCCGGCGACATAGAAAGTGCCAAGTTTGGATTGGACTGATTTCAGAATTTCAAATTCAGGAAGGTGGCGAATCGCATGATCGTCCAGGATGTCCCCGGTAAAGACCACCATGTCGGCTTTTAAGTTATTCGCTTTATCCACAAGCTTTTGAACAAATTGAACGGGTAAGCCCGCTGCCAGATGTAAATCCGTGATGTGCAGGATGCGCAGACCGTTCAAGCCTTCAGGCAAATTGGTAAAGGGAATTTCAACTTTGATAACTTTAACTCCCAGGCGAACTACCAAGGTTCCTAAAAGCAAAAGGACCAAGGGAATGACTAAAAGTAACCCGGTTGCTTCGGTGCCATACAGTTCGGTGCCGACAAATTCTGGATTTGTGTAGTTCAGAATGAATCCGGCGATGTCTCGCAGGATAATGAAGGTTAACAAAAAGCTGATATAGGCCATGGAAAAGTGGGCGGCGCTGAAATAAGCATCATGCCAGGGTTTTGATTCACCTCGGGCATCACTGCGGGACCAGAAGAACAGCGGCATCGATATCACGATGGCAAACAACGCTCCCAGAAAGGCAATGATAAATAAAGTTTGGGCTCCAGATAAGTCGGCATATCTCACCATTTGGTGAGAGACGTACATGAAAACCGCGAAAAATAGACCAACGATAATTGCGCGAAATGCAGCCATGGTTATTTATAGCACGTGAGTCTGTGTTTGCACAGAAAGTTGCAAAAACACAAATCCTCGAAGAGCTGCGTCAGTGATAATCTTAAACAGGCATTGTAGGAGGTGTTCAGTGGCATTAAATAACGAATTCAAACAAGCTCGCGACTTCTTGATTTTACATCGTGCGGATTATGATTATGCCACTAGGGAATTTAAATGGCCGGAGTTAACGAACTTTAACTGGGCCCTGGATTATTTCGACCCCATGGCCGAGGGTAATAACAACCTTGCTCTGTGGATCATGGGGGAAGACGGTCGTGAAGAGAAATACAGCTTTGCCGATATCTCGGCGCGCTCCTCGCAAGTTGCGAACTATCTGCGACGACTGGGATTAAAAAGAGGCGATCATGTTTTGCTTTACATGGGAAATGAAACGGCGCTGTGGGAATTAATGCTCGCTTGTATGAAGTTGGGTGCAGTCATGATTCCCACCAGCCCCCTGGTGGCTTTGGATGAATTGCAAGACCGTTTGGTCCGTGGCGATGTAAAACTGATAGCTACCACCATGGCGGAATCAGTGAAATTTGATGTCCAATCGCCAACGGCAATCAAGTTAACTGTCGATGGTAAAGCCCCAGGCTGGGAAGACTATTCTGAAGCCACCAGGGAAAGTGCGAACTTTGAAGCAGAGGGTGAAACCAAAGCCACAGATCCACTTTTGCTTTATTTTACGTCGGGTACTACAGCCAAGCCCAAACTTGTTGAACACACTCATCAAAGTTATCCCGTCGGCCATTTGTCGACCATGTTTTGGATCGGACTAAGGCCGGGAGATATTCACTTGAACGTTAGCTCGCCAGGTTGGGCAAAACATGCGTGGAGTAGTTTTTTTGCTCCATGGAATGCCGAGGCCACGGTTTTCATTCACAAGCAGCAAAGATTCGATGCGCAGGTGATGTTGGAAACTTTGGAGAAAAAAGGTGTAACTTCTGTCTGTGCTCCGCCGACTGTTTGGCGGATGTTGGCAGTCGAAGACCTGGGTCGATATAAAATCCGTCTGCGTGAGGCCGTCAGTGCCGGCGAGCCTTTGGATGCAGAGATCATTCGCAAATTTCAAGAGGCATGGGACCTGACCATCCGTGATGGTTATGGACAAACTGAAACCACGGCTCAAATCGGAAATTCGCCGGGTCAGAAAGTTCATCCGGGCACTATGGGAAAACCACTGCCGGGTTATCGAATCACTTTGTTAGATCGTGATAACAACCCGGGGCCTGAAGGTGAAATCTGCATTGATCTTACAAATCATCCGCTGGGGGTCATGAACGGATATCGCGAAAATGATATCGCACAAACTCCTAACGCCAGCTACTATCGCACCGGTGATATGGCCGCTCGTGATGAGCATGGTTGTTACACGTTTGTGGGGCGCGGAGATGATATTTTTAAATGCTCTGACTATCGAGTCAGTCCATTTGAAGTTGAAAGTGTTTTGCTTGAACATCCCGCCGTGCGCGAAGTTGCGGTCATTCCAAGTCCTCACCCGTTAAGACAAAATGTCCCGAAAGCTATCATTTTTTTAGCTAAAGGTATGGAGCCAACGCGGGAGCTGGCGTTGCAGATTTTGAATCACTCACGATCGCGTTTGACCCCATTTAAGCGCATTCGTCGTGTAGAATTCTCGGATTTGCCAAAGACCACGTCAGGTAAAATTCGCCGTGTAGAACTGCGTGTTCGTGAACAAAAACGCGTAGCTGCGAATGAGAAATCGCAATACGAGTTTTGGGAGGAAGATTTCAAGGCAGTCCTTCCCGACACTTGGTCTCAGGATCTGCCTTAGGTACTGTGTCCTAAACGACGCTCGCATTTGAAAATTATTGGACGTTGTTCCAGCGCGGGTTCTTGCAATTCTGGTTAAATTTATATCACTGACGGTGAGTGGAGATCACTGTTGGTGATTAAAAAAACTGGAGAGAGGACCTTATGTCGGAGCAAGAGAAAGTCGATGCAAGAGAAACTGGTAAAAGAATTTTGTGTTCCATCTTGAATGAAATGTTGGATCACGCAGAGCAAGTTGCTGTGAACTATTCTGTCGGAGATCGCACCACAATTTATAAAGTAAATTGTCATCCACAAAGCCTGGGGCAGTTGATCGGTGCCAAAGGAAAAAACATTGGTGGTATTCGTGCCGTGATTTCTGCCATGATGGCGCGCAAAGGGATTCGTGCAATTATCGAAATTCCTTACGTGGCTCATAGTAACAACCGCATGGAATTCAGTGAATAGTTTCTCGCCCTGTTAAATCTTCAACTGCGTGACGTATTTTAGAGCGTTGTGAGTTTTGCCTGGAGCTGTTGAAGATGTCGATGAGGAGCTTTGCAAGATTGGCGAAGCCCTCTCAAAGTGCAAGTCTTCCGTGGCACTTTGTAAGAGAGAGAGCCTCGCTTCAAAATAAAATCAAAAGCGGACATTCAGATTCTGATAAATGCTTCGCAAAGTCGAATCGCTAATTTTAATACCACCCATAAAACTAACTCACTACGTCATTCCTCCTTCGCTAAGGGCGGGTCGCTCGGCTCACTGCATTTTAATTGCCTCCACATAGGGGTCGGCGTACCTCCTTGGTATGAGAAAATTCCTTCTAAAGTTGGCGACATTTTTTGGTGTTGGGTTAAGTCCCAAGGCACCGGGAACTGTTGCGACTGTTGCTACCATTCCGTTGGTTTTGCTTCTTAATTGGGCAGGTCCGTTCATCTATATGGGAGCAACGATCGCTATAACGATCTTGGGAATTGTTGCTGCGCAAGCTTATGAAGACGATAAGGGCGGCCACGATCACAGTGAAATCGTGATCGATGAAGTTGCTGGTTTTCTGATTGCGATGATCTGGCTGCCGATGACATGGCAGGCCATTTTAATTGGTTTTGTGCTGTTCAGATTGCTGGACATTACTAAGCCTTTATTCATAGGATATTTAGATAAGAAGATCCAAGGAGGTCTTGGTGTGATGATTGATGACGTTGCCGCTGGTATTGTTGTCAGTCTGATCATGCAGTTTCTTTACAGCCACACCAATTGGTTGGGCTCGCAAGTTTTGGTCGGTTAAATGACTGAGATTCGCGCTAAGAGACTACAAGATTTCATTCGATCCCTTCGCGACCAAAAACTCACAGTGGGTTTTGCGGAAAGTTGTACTGGAGGTGCACTTTCGGCTTTTTTGACAGAGCAAGCAGGTATATCCGACATCTTTTTAGGCTCTGTGGTTTCTTACTCTAACGAGGCGAAGGTGGATCTTCTGGGGGTCCGTCGAGACACTCTCATGCAAGAGGGTGCGGTGAGCGAAAGCGTCGCTCGTCAAATGGCGCACGGAGTGCGTCGACAGCTGAAAACTGATTGGTCTGTGGCAGTCACAGGTATTGCTGGTCCGAGTGGTGGAACACCCGGAAAGCCAGTGGGCACCGTGTGCTTTGCTATTGCTGGACCGAACTTTGAAGACTCGCGAAAGGAATTCTTTTCGGGAGATCGCAAAGCCATCCAGCAGGCATCCGTAGACTATTCTGTGAATTGGCTGTGCGAAGTTCTCGACAGGAAATAGAAACAGGTAGCCCCCGGCTGCTAAAAATAACAATAAGATTTGTGGTGAGTACCACATAAATAGAGAGGGATACGCAGATGGCAAACACAACTGTGGCAGATGCAAAAGCACAAAACGAAAAAAACAAAGCCTTGGAATTGGCAGTTTCATCTATTGAAAAGCAATTCGGTAAAGGTTCAATCATGCGTTTGGGCGCTAACGATTCTTTGGTTAAAGACGTTGAAGCGATCAGCACGGGTGCATTGAGCTTGGACTTGGCTCTTGGTATCGGCGGTCTTCCTAAAGGTCGTATCGTAGAAATCTACGGACCTGAATCATCTGGTAAAACAACTCTTTGCTTGTCCGTTATCGCTCAAGCTCAGAAAAAAGGTGGCGTGGTTGCATTCGTGGATGCTGAGCATGCTTTGGATATCAACTACGCTCGTAAATTGGGTGTAAACACTGAAGACATGTTGATCTCTCAACCAGACACTGGTGAGCAAGCTCTTGAGATCGTGGAAACTTTGGTTCGCTCTGGCGCAATCGACGTATTGGTTGTCGACTCCGTAGCAGCTTTGGTTCCTCGTGCAGAGATCGAAGGCGACATGGGTGATTCTCACGTAGGTCTTCAAGCTCGTTTGATGTCTCAAGCTCTTCGTAAATTGACAGCAGCTGTGAACCGTTCCAACACACTAGTTATCTTCATCAACCAACTTCGTATGAAAATCGGTGTGATGTTCGGTAACCCAGAAACAACTACGGGTGGTAACGCGTTGAAGTTCTACTCTTCTGTTCGTTTGGATGTACGCCGTGTGGGCGCGATCAAAGACGGTGAAGATGTAACTGGTAACCGTACTGCAGTTAAAGTTGTGAAAAATAAAATGGCTCCTCCGTTCACTAAAGTTGAATTCGACTTGATGTACGGTGAAGGTATTTCTGAAGAAGGTGACTTGCTAGATCTAGCAGTGACTGCAAACATGGTTGAAAAATCTGGCGCATGGTTCTCCATCAATGGTGAGCGTATGGGTCAAGGCCGTGATGCTGCTAAAAACTTCTTGAAAGCACACCCAGAGTACATGACTCAATTGCGTACTAAAATCTTGGCAGCTAACGGTATCGGTAAACTTTTGGTTGATGCTGAAATGGCTAAGGACGGTGAAGACCATGAAGGTTCTGAACCAACTGAAATGCCAACTGAAGATGCATCTCCGAAAAAAGAAAAAGTTAAAAAAGGTAAGCACTAGTCGCTGACCAGCTTTTAGCTGAAACATCTTTGGAAACATTAAAACCCGCTCCCTAAGAGCGGGTTTTTTATTGGTAATAGAGATTACGTTGCGACTCTGTCGGGAACGGCGTAGCTTCATAATATGAAACTTTGGTTGCTGGCAGTTCTATTTATCATTCCTGGTATTTCTTTTGCTGAAGCAAACACGGCCACCCTTCGTAAAACAGTTCTGGTCGGTGCCTATGGTTTTGCGCCTTACTATGACCTGGAAAAGGGCCGGGGAATCGTAACTGAAGTGTTGGAGCAGCTGAATTCGATGCAGGCTGATTTTCACTTTAAGGTTGTTGAGATTCCAAGCAGCCGCCGGTATCAAAGTTTTACCGATGGTAAAGTGGATATGATTTTCTTTGAGGATCCTCGCTGGGAATGGAAAGACATTCCCCATTATACTATTCCTGTCGGTATCCAAGACGCTGAGGTTTATATTGCTCTTAAGAAAAAGGCGAAGGATCAAAGTTACTTCAACTCTTTAACGGGAAAACGAATCGCCGGTATTGTCGGCTACCATTATGGTTTTGCAAAATTCAATGCTGATGAAGCTTATCTGCAATCCAAGTTTAAAATTTCTTTGGTCAGTCATAATTTGGCGTCAGTGCGATTGGTTTTACATGAACGAGCCGATGTCGCTGTGGTTCCTCTGTCCTTTATCCGACGTTACTTGCGCGAAAATCCCGAGAAGAATGCCGAAGTATTGATTTCAGAAAAAGTCGATCAACATTATGATCTGCGCTTGATCGTAAATCCGAAAGCCTCCATTCCCCGCGAGCGTTTAGAAAATCTGATGTCTAAACTGGTGAAAGAACCCTCTTACCAAGCTCTCTTCTGACAATATCCGTGACTAAAATAGTGAACACTTATCAAGCAATGAAACATAAAAGTTGCGATTGTCGTTTTTTTGTTAGTTTTGGTTTTCAAAATCTAAAAAACTGCTGACCATCGAACAAATGAATGCTGGAGTATTATAGATACGTGATCACAAGATGTGATCGCACTTAACTGACATAAAGGGATTTTATGTTGAAGACGTCACTGACGACGAAAAATACATCTGCCTTTGCGGATGATGGTGATAACCGTCCTGTACCGTGGCCGTGGTAATAAAAAACCCGCTCTTTCGAAGCGGGTTTTTTATTTTTAGGCTGTGTTCTTAGAACAAGGTGTAGGCGATCGAAATTTCGCTTAGCGAGTGAATGTACCGTACAAGTAAACTGGGTCTTGAACCCAAGTACATTGTTCGACTGGTGGGTGGTGATGATCGCCAGGGTACCAGCGGCATTCACGGCGTTGGCGCATTTCACGAAGTACTTGGACTTGCAATTTAACTTCGCCGTTTTTCTCTTTGAAATCTACATACATCTTACGGCCTTGTACCATCAAAGCGCAGCGACCACGGTCAAAATCAAATTCGACAGCGTCAACTTTAGGATTCGATTTTTTGCCAGTGATATAGACTGTTCTCAAATTTCCGAAAGAAGATTGGCAGTTGTTATTTAAGATATCCGTGCCCATTTCATTGCGATATTTCAGGAAAGGTTTGTTGCCTTCAAAACCTAAAATCAACTCGCCGGAAACACCGTTAAATTGACCAGCGTAGACACCTTCATACTTTTTGGCTTTTGAAAGATATGCGTTTGGAACGCGGCCATCTTTGATTTCGACAGTTTTACAGCCCACAGCCGCAAACAGCGTAAGACCAGCTACTAGAGCTTTAATAACGTTCATAGATCCCCCTCAATAAGTTGAATAAATCATAGGCACTGCCAGAGGGCAAAAGGAAAACGAATGTTGCCGTGCTCAAATACACAAGGGGCCGAGTTGCCTGCTTGAGGAGGCCAAGAGAAAATTAATTGTCCATAAACACTTAAAAAGGAGACCCTATGAAAATCGCAATGATCGCGCTGCTCCTGGTTGGCAGCACAGCAATGGCACAGATGCCTGATACCTCGAAAATGATGGATCAAGCCAAGGGCAAGGCTTCCGATATCATGGCGGCTTGTAAAGAGGATAAGATCAAGTTCTGCGACAAGGTCACGGAAATGAATGCGATAAAAGAGTGCCTGAAGAAAAATAAAGACGGCCTCAGCGCCGGCTGCAAATCGACTCTGGGCATATAATAAAAAAACCCGCTCAAAGGAGCGGGTTTTTAGTTTCAGAGTATTTAAACTCTTACTTGTTGTAAGCGATTTTCTGTCTGCCCACCAAGCCACTTGATTTCTTAGGCAACGATGCACGCGTCACCTTAGACATCCCAGCTTGGTAGGGGCTTAAATTTGAAATCTGTCTTTTTTGAACTGGTTTCGATTTAGCAACTTTAAAACTCATTGATTCAAGAACCAATGGTTTTGCTGCTGGAGCTTGCACAACAGTGTCGACTTGCGGCTGTTGACGAGCAATTGCCACGGCTTTCACCGGAGCTGCTTTAACCGGAGCTTTAGCAACAGCTACAGAAGCCGGAGCACGGTTGGCTTTCATCACAGGCGCTTTTGCAACGGCTGTGGATTTTGGAACCGTCGCTGGTTTGAATGCTTTGACGTTGGCTTTAGCTACAACTGCTTTTGGTTGAGCTCCTTGCTTAGCAACCACAGGTATCGGCCCAGAAGCTGGCATGCGTTTTTGAGTTGGGTCTACATAAGTTTTCGTTAAAAGAGCCTGGTTGTTAGTTTTAGAACCTTCAGCTTTAGGAGCTTCATAAACTACACGGCGAGCTGGATAAATGGACCACGTTTTCACAACGCGTTTTTGTTTTTTATAACCTGGTTCTGCTTTCAAAGTAACTTTGAGGTCTTCAGAAGATGATGTGTTCCCCTGCGCGATCGCGCACAGCGGGAAGAATGCTAGAAGTGTCAAAACGATGCGATGTCTCATTTGCGGAACCTCTGCTTGTGAATCTATAAACCAATATGCAAGGGAAATGCCGTCTATAAACTAATCAGGTGTCAATGAAGCAGTATAGTTGGCGAAGGAATCGACACTGTCTAAAATAAGTTAGGCAGTCAAAATGAGTCGCTCACTTTGAGGCGACTTCACTGGTGTCGTTCGGTTCACGCCGCTCTGTTTCACATAAAAAATCGGAGACAAAATGTCTCTGAAATTTTCTGACATTCCTCTGAAAACGTATCTGTTGCAGAAGATACATTTGAGAGGTTGGCAGGCTCCTTGTATATAGGAACCGCACAGTATACACGGGGGTTAAAAATGAAAAGCGTATTGGTATCACTTGTAGTTATTGCATTCGGTGCATCAGCATTCGCAGGTCGTGGTCATCACGGTGGCGGTTACGGTCCTGGTCCAGGACATGGTCACGGTGGTGGAGGATATCATCATGGTGGTCGCGACGACAGCAACGAAGTGGCTTCAATTCTAAGTGCATACACTGGAGTTTTGATGCTGACATCGGCGACTGCTTGCGGATCCGGTGATGGTTGTGCTTACAAACAAGTGATTATGGATTCTAAGGACGATGCAGCTCTTTATATTGCTACAGAAGGTGATGAGAAGGGTGTGAAATTCGTTCGTGCAGTGGAGCTTCTTCGTAAGATGGATCCAAAAACTCAAAGTTCAGACTTTGAATTGGCTGAAGACATCATCAACTGGTAGTTGTCTAAGAAGCTATTTTCTTTTCAACATGTGACATGACTGCCTGGGTTCTTAAGTACTCGTTGTAACGAGGGTTGCCCAGGTGGTCTTCATAAACTTCAGTCCATGACTTCATCGGCGTGTAAACCACCGTCGCGTAAAGCTCTTTGCTTCCAAAAGAAAACAAATGATCTTTTCCTGTTGAATCGACTCCGCAGAAAGTATCGTAGTCCGGAAACTTCGCAATGAAGTCCTGGGTGTGATCGTGATTCACGCCTTTAAGCATATCATCCACAACATATTCAGAAGCTGAAATTTTAGTGAAGTGATAGATCGTAAATGTTCGCGGAGTGAAATTCTCGAACTGAATTTCTGATCTAACTTTTCCATAAAGTTCAAAGGCATCTTTGGCTTGAATGACTTTTCCTGTTTTCATGAATGACTTATCGGCGAGCTAGACCGGGGTCTAGAGAAAAATCTGAAAGATTTGAATAGTGTCTAAGTTTTGGTCGAAAGACGCCTCAGATTTTGGGCATAAAAAAACCCGCTCAGGGGTGAGCGGGTTTTTTACAAAAACGAAACTACTAAATACTAGTGAGCAAGTTGTGCGCAAGTAGAGTAGTTGTAACCTTGAGCAACGCACTCATTGATAGCTGCATTAGAACCACCAGAAGCGCGTGGGCAAAGGCTTGCTGCGCGAGAGTAGTCGTAACCAGTTTTAGCCATGATAGCGCTTACGTTGCAAGTCGCTGTAGTGCTTTTAGTGCAAAGAACTTTAGCTTGATCCAAGAAGTAACCTTGTTGAAGGTAGCTAGTGATACATGCGTTTGTAGAAGTTGCGAAAGCTGGAGCTGCTGCGAAAACTGAAAGAGCGATAACTAGTGATTTCATGTTAAATCCTTTTTTTAAATTTGTGTTTTTCAAACGTTAATTTCGATGGACATGATTTCGTTTATTATCGCGAAAGAGTCAATACGGCGAAGGCACAAAGCCTTCACCGTGCGTGTGAAAGGGTCTTCACAAAGCTTGTGAAATCCTTATGGGAACAGTTGGTGAAAGTGACGATTTCCCTCTTAAGATAGGGCTTTTTGGATGTCTTCGACCATGTCTTTGGGCTCGTCATTGGGAGCATATCGCTTCAAAACTTTTCCATTTTTACCAATCAAGAACTTGGTGAAGTTCCACTTGATAAGTTCGGTGCCCAAGATGCCCGGCGCAGATTCTTTCATCCATTTGTAGAGTGGGTCGGCATTACTTCCATTCACATCCACCTTGGCCATTACTGGAAATTGCACGCCGTAATTCAGTGAGCAGAACTGCTGAATCTCTTCGTTGTTGCCGGGCTCTTGCGCTCCGAATTGGTTGCAGGGAAAGCCTAATATAGTAAAGCCTTGGTCTTTGAATTTTTCGTAGAGCTCTTCCAAGCCTTTGTATTGGGGAGTGAAGCCGCATTTGCTCGCTACGTTCACGACCAGGACCACTTGGCCTTGATACTTTTCTAGTGGAATATCGTGACCTGCGGAGTCTTTAACAGTGAATGACTGAAGTGATTGTTCCATGGAGTTCTCCTAATTCTGTAATCTAGCCTAGTCGTAATCTTTATATTTGAATACAGATTTAGCGTTGTATCAAATTGAGATTTTCTGTCTGGGGACAGCTCGGTATTTCATCAAGTTAAACCCTTGTGATGCCGATATGTTACCTATGGGAATGAATATCTTTTTTCGCACATTTTCAGTTTTGATCGGCAGCTTGTTTTTGCAACCTAACGTGGTGCATGCTGAGTCTTCGATGAATGGTCGATCCTGCTCTTCGCAATATCCGTGTCCATCAGGTTATGAGTGTGTGAAGGGTGTTTCTCGTGATGATAAAACAGAGAATTATAATTGTAGGCAGAGATCGGGCTCGACTTCTGCGGCACGGGCGTCTGGGGTTGCAGGGACTACTGTTTGTTCAATGCAGTTTCAAAAATTGATGGCGCAATGCTCGAATGAAATCGCATCTACGGATGGCAATTGTGATCAAAAAAATAATCAGGGTATGAACAGCGCTTCATCGATGGCGAGTCAAATGGCTTTGGCTTATGGCGCGAAAGCGGCTTCCAGTATTTCAGAGTCCTGCACTAGCATGGCGGCATTATCTGCGACGATCAATGCGGCCGTGGCAGCTTATCGTCTGACTTGTTCCAGTGCGATTAAAGACTGTAATTCGACGTGTTCTTCGGCTCAAAGATATTTAGCAACAACGGCTGCTTGTCAAACCGACCCTAATTTGACGGCGATGAAAACCCAAGCGTCCGATTCGGTTTATCAATGTTCATCTTACACGGCAAAAATTGGTGAAGCCCAACAAGCTATGACAAACATCGCGCAAACTGCCGCGAATGCTTCTCAGTGTGCCTCGTTGACTTCGGCGGATGGAGCTACAGACCTGCCGACTCTTTGTGCGGCAAATCCAAGTCTTGCGGGTTGTGAAAACGTCGTGATGGATTGTAATAATCCATCAATGGCTTCAAATAAAGTTTGTATCTGTTCTAAAAATCCAAGTGATCCTTCTTGTTTGGGTACTTCAAATGTTGTCGGTGATTCCGGTGGTGGATTGGCGACGATTGATAATTCATCACGTACAGGTAGCTCCGCGAGTGCGAGTGATTTCACTGGCGACCTTCCAAATATTGGTATCGAACAAGCTGAGCTAAGCTCTGGCGGTAGCGATGCGGGTATTGATGGTAAGCAAGGTGGCGGCGTTTCTTTCGGTGGTTCCAGCGGTGGCAGTGGCTCCGGTGGTAAACAGGCAGGTGAAGGCACTGATCCTGCGAAAAGCACAGCTGTAAACGGTGGATTCCGTGGCGGTGGCGGCGGAGGAGGAATGTTTGGTGGAGGAGGCGGCTCTGATGGCGAAGGCCAAGGGGGCTTCTTTAATTCTGCTGCGAATGCTTTAGCTGCTAAAGGCGGGCCTGATCTTCGTCAATTCTTACCGGGTGGGGGGAAATACAATCCCAATGCTCGTGGAGTTGCGGGGGCGACGGGGCCTGATGGAATTACGGGTCCTCACACGGATATCTGGAAGAAAGTTCAGAACCGTTACCAAGTAATGAGTCCTTCTTTGCTACCTTAATTTCTTAATTATATCTTCGATCGCGGGCCGTGAATCGAGCCCGCTGCTCGCTGCATGCAGCTCCGTCGACACGCCATCGTGGCTCACCGTCGCCCGCCTTTGGCGGGTGCGCGCATCCATGCGCCGACGGAGGTCGACTTCGTGCACGCATCGATCATCGGGCTCGCTTCACGGCCCTCGGTGAACTTCTTATTAAAAATTAGATAGCTCGAAGGGAGATCGCTCTTGTTGCGATCCCTTGGATTTCTTTTTTTGGGTTGTGGCCCTTATTCTTAGATAGAAATTAGATGAGGGCGTGAAGGGATTCGATGGTTTGTTTTCTTGAGGTTGAATCTACTACTACTGTTACGCTCATGGCGCTCATTATTAGTTTGTGGGCTTGGAGTTGGGCGCCGTCCATTTTTTCTAGGACTTTTTGGGGGATTTCTGGGGAGGTGGCGCCTGTGCACGTTAGAGTTACTGTTGAGAAATCAGTTGGGTTGAGGGTGAAGCTTTTTTGAGCTTGGAGTTCGCGTTTTACTGCGCCCATTGTTTCTTGGGGGCCTGTTAGCAGGATTTCTGCGTGGTCTTTGTTGATTTCACAGTGCAAAAGTTGCGGGAAGGCGATTTGTTTTTCTTCGAACAGGGCTTGCAACTGCTTGAGGGCTTTTGCAGTGTTTTTTTCCTGGGATTTGATTTCCAGAACTGTTTCGTGGGAGTTCAGTGACAAGGCTTTGCAGGACTCGAACATATTCAATCCTTTTTTTACTAATGTGCCGTCGGAAGTTTTGTTGGATGCGGGGCCGATGTACAGTGTGACTTCGCGGACTTTGGCTAATTCCACTGAGCGGTAGTGCAGGACTTTGGCGCCCCAGAAAGTCATTTCCATTAATTGATCGTAGTTCAGCTCTTGCAAGGGCTTTGCTGATTTTACGATGTTGGGATCCGCAGTGAATACCGCGGGAACATCTTTTAGGATTTCGCAGCGTTCAGCATTGAAGGCTGCTGCCATCGCTACCGCAGAAGTATCTGAACCACCGCGACCCAATGTTGTGATTTCTTTTGTGGTTGGAGAAACACCTTGGAAGCCGGCCAGGATCACTACTTTTTCAGATTTAAGGGCTTCTTCCACGCGGAAGGCTTTGACGTCTTTGATGAATGCGTTGACGTGCGAGTCATCAGTGAAGATTCCCGCTTGGCTTCCTGTGAAACTGATCGCAGGACAACCCAAATCATTAAGTGCCATGGATACAAGCGACATACTGATACGCTCGCCCACACTCATCAACATATCCATTTCGCGACGTTGGGGGTGAGTGGAAACTTGGGCTGCTAAATCAATCAAAGAATTTGTGGTCTTACCCATCGCACTGACGACGACAATTAATGAGTTGTCGTTAGCTTGGTTTGCCACGCGTGCGGAAACG
The DNA here is from genome assembly GCF_006874645.1 of Bdellovibrio sp. ZAP7. NCBI lineage: Bacteria > Pseudomonadati > Bdellovibrionota > Bdellovibrionia > Bdellovibrionales > Pseudobdellovibrionaceae > Bdellovibrio > Bdellovibrio sp. ZAP7. Next base: position 462,268 of record NZ_CP030082.1, read on the forward strand.
GCTTTGATCTTTTCGGGATCAGCAAGTGTAGCTCCGCCGTATTTTTGCACGATCAGGGGTTTCATGAAATGGACCTCAATCAAAACGTACTAATTGCGATTTGCAAAACTTGACGCCATCAACGCTGCACCTTTTGGTACACGAATCGCGTGTTTTCCAACCTGACGAGGAATGTACCCCAGGTACAGCTCGGCATTCAAATCTTTTAGTGATTTTCTTGTGACGCCTAAATGATCAGCAAGTGAATTCAGCTCTGTGCCGCCAGGAACATAGACGGTTTCGTACTCAAGCGGATCCATTTTTTCCAAGTCGCGAAAGCCATAAAGGTTCGGAGCTTTCGATATAAGCATCGCTGCAAGAATTTTTGGAACGTACTCTTGGGTTTCTACAGGAAGTGCAGAGAGTTTAATGAGCGTCCAGTAATCTTTGGTGCCATATTTTTTAATCTGACGACGAAGACCGTTTTCACCCATGTTGTAGCTTGCAGCAACCAAGTACCAAGAACCGAATTCTTCATACAGGTCTTTCAAATATTTAATCGCAGCCGTTGTGCTTTTATGCAAATCACGGCGCTCATCAAGCCACCAATTTTTATTCAAACCGTAACGAACACCTGTTGGCTCAATGAATTGCCAAGGGCCGACTGCTGCTGCCGAGCTGACAGCATTCGGGGCAAAACCACTTTCGATCATCACCATGTAAGCAAGATCGGTTGGCAGATTTGCTTTTCTTAATTCCGATTGAATAAAGGGCATGTACTTGTAAGAGCGCTGCAACCATTCGCGGAACCACTTGTTGCCTTTAACCTGGTAATAGGAAACCCACTTGCTGACTTTGTTATTGTAAGTCACGGGCAGATCGAAAATCAGATTGTCGGATTGAACATGCGTTGATCGCGCTGTCAGGGCCTTCAATTTCTCTTTTAAAGTCAGAGCATTTTGCGGCGCCAAAGGGCTTGGTGGAAGCATGGGTACTGCTGCCTTAGGATTGGCTTCTGCAAAGGCAGAAGCAGACATTTGAAATGTAAGCAAAGCAGCGAACAACGTTCTTCTCATAAGCCTTATTATGAAGTCGATTCTTTGACACTGTCGACAAAGAATTGCCGCCAGCGAGACACCATGACGAAGGTCCTTGCTTCGGTCAAATCGCAGAAAACTTGAGTCCATAAATTTTCATCGCGACGAAGGTCCGGTGTGGAGTTCTTTTCCTAGACTAAGATCGGTCCTGTCAAATGCTGGCATACACCTTGCTGCTCAACAGGAAGAGGGAGATCTGATGAGTGTAAAAGGCGTCTATACTGCACTGAGCGGAGCGATGGCACAAAGTACGAAACTGGATACGATCGCCAATAATCTGGCGAACGTGAACACGCCTGCGTTTAAACGCGATCAGCAACTCTTTCAAGAGTATCTGACGGCCAATGAAAAACCCCCTGAAGTTATTCAAATCCCTCGTGATGTCGCTTCGATAGAAAGCTTCTATAACATGCAGGGTGGCGACAAAAGTTATGTCGACACTAAAGGCACATTCACTGATTTCTCTCAAGGTGGTCTTAAACCTACTGGCAATACTTTAGACGTGGCGATTGATGGCAAAGGTTTCTTTGAAGTTGCAACTCCGGGGGGAGTGAAACTAACACGCGCCGGGAATTTTACATTGGATGGCAACGGTCAATTGGTAACTAAAGATGGTCATCCAGTTCTTAGAGCGGATGCCGCTGGTGGAGCAGATCCTGCTTCCCGCGTTTTCCGATTAGAGGCCGGCGGTGGTCCTATCACTATTGCAGATAATGGCGATGTGGTTCAGGGCACCAATAATTTGGGGAAACTTTCTTTGGTGAACGTGGCTAATCCCGATTCTTTGCAAAAGATGGGAAGTTCTTTGTACGGATTTAAACCCAATATGAATGCGGAAGTCACAAACATTGCGAACCCAAGTGTTCGTCAGGGTTTTATTGAAACTTCCAACGTCAACGTCGTACAAGAAATGACGGACATGATTCAAACCAACCGTGTTTTTGAAAGCACGCAAAAAGCCATCCACGCCTATGACCAAATGGCTGAGAAGATGGTTAACGTAGTTGGTAGCGTTAAGTAATAGATTTAAAAGTTTTTAGTTAGTGAGAAATTCCAGGAGGGAATTTAAATGCTTAAGAGTTTGAATACAGCGGCTACGGGCATGGCGGCACAACAGACAAATATGGATGTTATTGCCAATAATATTGCCAACTCCTCGACGTCAGGTTTCAAAAAATCACGCGCTGAGTTCGAAGATCTGATGTATCAAACTCAAAAAGAGCCAGGTGCTGTGACCGGCATGAACTCGGTTTCTCCAAACGGTGTGCAAACAGGTTTGGGCGTTCGCACAGCAGCGATTCAAAAAGATTTTGAAAATGGTAATGCGCAAGTCACAAAAAATCCTTTCGACATTCAAGTGGAAGGTGCGGGCTTTTTCCGTGTGATGACTGGCGATGGCGAAGTGGCTTACACTCGCGATGGTTCCTTCAAAAAAGATCCAACGGGTCGTTTGATTGATAAAAACGGTAATACTTTGCAGCCTGAAATCACGATTCCAGCAGGGACATCGGGGGTGGAAATTTCTCCGACAGGTGAAGTTCGCGCGGTTCAAGGTAACGAGGCTCCACAAGTGGTGGGGAATATTGATCTTACAACATTCGTGAACCCGGCTGGTTTGAAAGCTATGGGTAAAAATCTATTCACGCAAACACCAGCCAGCGGTCAACCGGTGACTTCTCGTCCGGGTTTGAATGGGACAGGCTATTTGGCGCAAGGTCAGTTGGAATCCAGCAACGTCAATATCGTTGATGAGATGGTAAACATGATCACAGCTCAACGTGCTTACGAAACAAACTCTAAAGTGATTCAAGCTTCCGATCAGATGCTTCAATCCATCAACAATTTGAGATAATTTTGATGAAAGTACTTTTGGCTCTGACTTTACTAATCAGTACTCAAGCCTTTGCAAGGCCTGAGATTTCCATTCCGGCGACGGTGGAGATTTCCCAACGTCCATTGTTGCGTTTGGGTGATGTCGCTGTTGTTAAAGGTGCCAATGAGTCTTTGGTTGCGCAAATAGAGTCGATCGTTATTCGTGAAGATGCCCGTGAACTTTTGATCTCTCAAAAACTGGAAGCCAAGGAAGTTTTGACCATTCTAAAAAATGAAATGGAAAATAACGAGGACTTCCGTAATTCCAAACCGGCGTTTCGTATTCCCAGCGTGGTGAAAGTGGAGTTTGCAAAAACTCCGGTTTCCCGCCAGGAAGTTGAACGCAAAATTACTAATTACCTAACGGCCCGCTGTGCGGATTGTGAGTACAAGATCACAATTCAATCCACGCCAAATCCAGCTAACCGTACCTGGGACCTGGATATGTCGCAGCTGAGCACGAAGGGTGGCTTCCTGTTGCCGGTCCGCGACGGAGACTCACGTCAAATTAAATGGATTTCCGGCACTATTCGCGTTTCGAAATTAACCCCCGTGACGACGAAACTGATCTCACAAGGGGAGCGTGTTAATTCCCAGGATCTTCAAATGCAAATGGTCGATGTGACCTTCGCGAAAGACAGTGGTCTTCGCATTGAAGATGCCAACGGGCAATTGGCCGCTCGTGCACTTCCCGTCGGAACTCCAGTATGGGCTTCCGATCTCAAACGTGAACCGGCAGCTAAGAGGGGACAGATTGTTAAAGCCATCATCGGCGACGACAGTTTTGAAATCTCTGTCAATGTCCAAGCAGAGGACACGGGCTACGTCGGCGACTTGATTAAGGTTAAAAATCTGGAAACACAAAAAGTTCTTTCAGCGATTATCGCTGAAAAAGGCGTGGTGAAGTTACAATGATGAATTTTGGTAAAACCCCATTCGTTAAGTTTACTGCCGTTATGGCAATTTTCACGGCAATGATCCTGGCAACAGGTTGCGCGACAGTGAATGATTTCGTCACGTCTCTTAAAGGCAAAGAAGAAAATCCTCCCTTAGAGAAAATCGATCAGGCGCCACGTTATTCAGATGCCGCGAACATGAAAGTACCAACGGATCGTCAGTATAAACGCATGACAAAAAATCGCATGGAAGAAGAATCTGAATTGCAAGCCAATGCGGGTTCCACTTGGGTGATGGAAGGACAAGGTTCATACCTGTTTGCTCAAAATAAAATGCGCCGTGAAGGTGACATGTTGAATGTGAAACTGGATGGTTCAGCGCAAAAGCAGGTTGAAACCAAAGTCAGCGTTATCAAAAAATTGTTGAAACAATTGGAAGAGCAGGAAAAAGGTGCACAAGCGCCGTTAAGCAACGGCTTGGCAGCGAATGCAGAGGGCGGCCGTGCCCCAGCCGCTGCAGCTCCAGCAGCTCCTGCAAAAGAAGAAGCTAAAGATGACAAAGAAGGATTGGCTGATGTGCAAAACATCCCGTCTAAAATTGTCGAAAAGTTGGCTGATGGAAATTACCGCGTGAAAGGTCAACAGCCCTTCATGATCGGCAAGCGTGAATACAAAGTGATTTTGACGGGCATGCTACGTCCCGAAGATTTCAATGACGAAGGCATCACGTCTCAAAAACTACTCGATCCCCAGTATGATGTTGTAAGCATCAGAAGGAACGCGACACATGAATAAACTTTTTAAAATCATCACTCTGGGTTTGGTACTGTTGGCGGCGTCTGCCGAAGTGGCTCAGGCCGCGCGTTTGAAAGACATCGCGACGATTCGTGGTGTTCGTGAAAATCAATTGATCGGTTACGGTATCGTTGTCGGCCTTAAAGGCACAGGCGATGGTAAAAATGAATTCATGAGTAAATCCATGGTGCGCATGTTTGATAAACTGGGCGTGAAACTTGAGGGTCAAGATTTCTCAAGTAAAAACGTGGCAGCAGTTATCATCACAGCGTCTATGCCAGCATTTGGTAAAGCGGGAAATCCAATCGATATTACGGTGAGTGCTATCGGTGATGCTTCATCATTGGCGGGTGGTACTTTGCTGCAATCGCCTTTGCGCGCAGGGAATGATGAAGTCTATGCAGTCGCACAAGGTTCCATCATCATTGGTGGTGATCCAAAAGATGCTCATCTAACTTCCGGCAGAATCCCTAATGGTGCGACGATTGAAAGAGATATGACAGCGGACTTTGCGACTCGCAAAATGTATCGTCTGACATTGATCAATCCTGATTTCACGACAGCGGCCCGTTCTGTGTTGACCATCAACAAAGAGCTTGGCGGCCACTATGCCTCTGCAAAAGATGGCGGTACGATTGATATTATCACGCCATTTGCCTATGAAAATCGCGGTGTCGAGTTGCTCGCAACGATCGAATCTATCGACATCAATCCTGATATGAAAGCGCGTGTTGTTGTGAATGAAAAAACCGGCACGATCGTGATCGGTGATAAGGTGAAGATTTCAAAAGTTGCGATCTCTCATGGTTCACTCTCTGTGAAAGTGGGCGATGGCAAAAAAGGAACTGTTGAAGAAAAGGTCGCAGTTCTTGAACCGGGTGTCAGTGTCGGGGATCTTGTGCAGGCTCTTAACAAAATGGGAGTCACGCCAAAAGACCTGATAACTATACTTCAGTCCATCAAGGCAGCTGGAGCTTTGCACGGGGAACTCGAAGTATTATGAAATTTTTGTTTCATAATGACGCACCTTTTAATAAACTGAATTTATATGTCTTAGACACATGGAAGTGTTTAGGACGCGGGGAGGGTGAGGAAGAGATCGCGAACCATGGATGGTCAAGAGTACAAGTTTTCTCGCAGGAAACAGAAGCAAAAGATCAGCAAGGTCACGGAGTGACCAAATTGAGCCGAAGCTACACTCTAAAGAGTCAAGTACAGGATGTACATGATTCTCCGAATCTCACTCCCCATTTTTTTTCTCTTTCTCTTAGTTCTATAGACGACGACGGATTGGCGAAAGGCTCCAAGCGGAGCTTTTCTCTTCGGACAGTCCTCGCTCATGATGGTTCAATTCAATTAGTATGAAACGTGGTTCGATGTTTTTCTTTCTTTCTTCATTTCCCACAGTGCTGCGGAACTTGATAAAAGCTCCGCTTGGAGCCTTTCGCCAATCCTCATTACTAGATTCTGAGAGTAATAAAAATACATTGGGGAGTGATTCGGGAAATGTGCATCTGTCTCGCTCTGGAGGTAGCTTCGAAGTCCCTGTGGCGTCGGGGAATCATCTTCTTCCGTTTGTTCCGGTTAAGTATGTGGCTTCTGTTTCTTTGGTTGTGTTTGGCTTGCTTGCTTTGCAAGCTCGCGCGGAGATGATGGAGATTCCTTTGAAGGTTAATCCGGCTGTGCAGGCGCAGTTGGAGGCTCGGGAGAAGGCGGAGGCGGAGGCTAAAGTTGCGGCCGCTGCTGCTGCGCAGGCCGCTAAGAGTGGGCAGGTTGTGGATTCGGCTGCTGTTGCTGATCGGGCTAAGTTTAAGGCTTTGCCTTCTCGGTTTATGGGTAGGCCTCAGCAGAAGTCGGCTGATGAGAAGTTGAAGGATGTTTCTAAGATGTATGAGAAACATTTTTTGGGCGAGATGATGAAAGCTATGCGATCCACTGTTCATGAGAGTGGATTTATTCAGGTGAATCAGGCGGAGAAGATTTTTCGTGAGCAGCTTGATGGTGAGTATGTTGATAAGTGGAGTGAGAAGGGTGGCATTGGGCTTTCTTCGATGATCTATGATCAATTGGTGCAACGTTATGGTGCGCAGTTGGGGATTGCTAAGAAAGAATTGAAACCTATGGGGCCGATTGCTTTGAATGAGAAAAGTAATTTTACGGCTCATCAATTTCGTCATCCTGGGCGTGCAAAAGATTCTATGTCATATCGCATTTCTCGAACCGCTCCTCCGGTTGCGGGGGCAAAAGCTGTTGAGGCATCTGAAAATCAGGTGAAAGCCCCATGGGGTGGGACTTTGCGGGCTGTGCGTAACTTAGTGGATAAGCAAACAATGGTGGAAATTGAGCACGACAATGGTCTAAAAAGCCAGGTCGTGTTTTTGGGCGAAGTGTCTCAGATTGAGACAGGTAAAAAGGTCCAAGCTGGCGAGACCCTTGGCATTTTGAGCTCAGAGGCAAAAAGCCTTTATTGGACAGTGGAACCAGACCATCCGACAGGACAAGAAACTGTCTCAGAATGATTTGGTAGAAATGTCTCGATATGGTACTATGTTAAGAATAGAAAGAGTGTTTTGTAACACTCACGGACTCTGAACTTCAGAGTTAGAAAGAGGAGCTGTCGATGAAAATTACACACAACAAAGTAGGTCAAAATCTGAACCTTACTGATGCTGGTAAATCCGACAAAGCTGCGGGCGTAGCAGGTAAAGCTGCAAGCAAAATTGCTGACGTAAAAGCGGATGCAATTGCGCAAGCTCAAGATGAATCTTCAAAAGTTCAATTGTCTCCTCGCGCACAAGAAGCGAAACGCATCAAGGAATTGGCAATGTCAGCTCCAGATGTTGATGAAGCGAAAGTTGCGAAGTTCCGCGATATGATCGACAAAGGAACTTACAAAGTTGATGCGAAATCAATCGCAGACAAAATGGTTGATGAACACTTAGAATTCTAATTTAAAATCTCAGTGTTGGGGAGTGCACGATAAACTACTCCCGCCATCAGCCAAGGATGACTGATGGATCTCCAAGAACCGTCTGAAGTAAAAGGCGACTTGTCCGCCAAAGCTTCAGCGAAGGCGGAAGGATAAATACAATGGATGTAGCAGTAGCAGAAAGAGCGTTTCAGAAGCTCGAAGCCAACCTTGAAGAACTCACCAAAATTTACCGCACTCTTCTTGATCTTGTTCGCAAAGAAAAAGAAATCCTGATCCGTGCGGATCGTGAAGCCTTGGATGAAAACAACTCCATCAAAGAAGAATTGCTCTATAAACTAAGAGCACAGGATTCTTTGCGTTCCCGTTATGCAATGGACCTTGCGGGGGTTATTGGCGGCGACGTGGAAAATCCACGTTTGTTGGAGTTGGCTCAGAAGATGGCTTTCAATCCAGCAGCAGCGGATCGCTTGCGCACGCAGCATGCGGCCTTGGATATGCTGATCAAACGCATTACCGAAATTAATAAATCCAATGAAGAGCACGCGCAAACTGCGCTACAAACTTTGAATGGTGCCTTGGATAATATTAAAGAAACTTTGTCTGGTAAGAAAACTTACGAGAAAAAGGGCGGCTACAAGTCAGGCCCTCAAGTTTCCGGTAACTTCGTCAGCAAGGAAGCCTAGGCTAGTTCCTAAACCTATACTGTTGAAGTACACTAGGTATTAGTAATAAGTAAACGAACCAACCCCACGGATTACCAGGATGGTGATCTCTAGGAGACAGAATGTCGAAGATTTCGGCAATGATGGACACCGGCAAACGCTCTCTGATGAATTCTCAGACAGCGTTGCAAACGGTCGGTCATAACATCGCCAATAAATCCACGGAAGGTTTCTCTCGTCAAAGAGTGGAACTTCTTTCGAACGTTCCTATTGGTGAGGGTGGTTTGCAAATCGGTATGGGTGCCCGTGCCGGTGTCGTAACTCGCGTTAATAATCCTTGGTTAGAAAAACAAATTCAAAAAGAAGGCATGACCATGGGATTTGAAGATTCCCGTGCTGATGGTCTTTCTCGTGTTGAACAAATTTATAATGAACAAAATAATAAAGGTCTGAACCAATACGTTACGGACTTTTTCAATGGTTTCCGTGAACTTTCCAATAACCCGGAGTCATTGGCTTCCCGTACAATGGTGCGTGAGTCAGCTGTGGGGATGGTAAAAGATTTCGGTCGCGTGACGTCTCAGTTGCGTGGCGTTCAGGAAGACCTTGATGCCCAAATCAAAACAACTGTCGGCGAAGTGAATGAGATCACCAAAGAGATCGCTTCCCTGAATGAAAAAATTCAAACAGTTGAGGTTTCAAAAGTTCCGGCGAATGATGAACGTGATCGTCGAGATCTTTTGCTTAAAAAGCTGGGCGATAAAATCGATATCACTTGGGCTGAAGGTAAAGATGGCATGGTTTCCGTAACTGCGGGTCGTACAGCGATCCTGGTTTCCGGAACAGGTGCGTCTGAATTGAAAGCTCGTCAAACGGATACTCGTGACCGTATGGAGATCTTCTATCAAGGCACAGGAACTCCGGCGAATGTGACTGAGCAGATTTCGGGTGGTCGTATTGGTGGTGCTTTGGATGTTCGTGACCATGTGATCGAAGATCTATTGGGTCATATCGACAATCTGGCTTACACATTGGCGACAGAAGTAAATAGAGCCCATATCGAAGGTTTCGATCGTAATGGCAACACAGGCGTTTTGTTCTTTGAACAACCCGAATCTGTGAAGGGTGCCGCAGCAAACATGGCGATGAATAAAACTATTTTCAATGACGTTTCCAGAATCGCAGCCGGCTCTCGTGCGGATGCAGCTGGTGACAATACAGTCGCGAACGTAATCTCGTCTTTGCAATATAAGCAAGTGATGGATGGCGGAACGGCGACAATGGACGACTATTACAACACGCAAGTGGGTCAAGTCGGTGCCATGGTTCAGCGTGCAGTAAAGTCGCAGGAATCACAAAAGAACGTCATCAGTCAGTTGACGAATATCAGGGAATCCATCAGCGGTGTTTCTTTGGATGAAGAGACCACGAAAATGATCGAGTTCCAAAAAACTTATGATGCTTCTGCACGTTTAATCAAAACGGCGGATGAGATGTTCGACACAGTTCTTAACTTGAAACGTCTATAAGCGGCGGTAGCCGAGCAGAGCTGTAGCTGAAGCAGCGAAGGATATGAAATGAGAATCGCGGATAAAATGGCTTTCAATCAGGTGAATCAGAACGTGGGCAAAAATCGCTCCGATATGTCTGATTTGCAGAATCAAGCCGCGACTCAAAAGCGTATCAATAAGCCTTCGGATGATCCGTTGTCTGCAGCGCGTGTCCTGGCGGCTCGTACTGAAGAGCATGGGAATTCCCAATTCATTAAAAATATTAATAACGCCAAATCTTTCCTGGAGTTCTCGGATCAGTCACTCGGCGAGTTGTCTGATGCCTTGGTTCGTGCGAAAGAACTTGCGATCTCTCAGTCCAATGATGCCAGCGGTAACGCTGAGACACGTATGGTGACGGCATCTGAGATTGGGCAAATTTATAATCAAGCTGTACAGATCGGTAACCGTAAGTTGGGTGAGCGATATGTGTTTGGCGGTTACAAAACTCAAACAGCTCCTTTCGATCACTCTGGAAACTATTTCGGTGACGATGGGGATATGAAAATCCAAACCAACAAAGACTCTTTCGTTGCCATGAATATTTCTGGCAATAAAATATTCACAGGGCGTGGTTTGGATGGGGATGGCGTGGTTCGTCCTCGTTACGAGACTCCAACGACAGTTCAAGAAGTTCAGGAGTTCAAACAGGAAGAAATGGAGCGTCTTCAGAAAAATGAAGACGTGGAGCGCAATTTCTTAATGACTCGCGGTCCCGCAGGTGAGTTTGAAGGTAACGGCAAGCACAAGCAAGACCCGGTTACTGGTGCTCGAGGGGTGAATATTTTCTCGGTTCTTAAGGGCCTGGAAACCAGTCTGAAAGCGAATGACAAGGTCGGTGTCCAGGAGACGATGGATCTTCTAGATCAAGCGATTTCCCAAGTAGTTCTCGCTCGTTCCGAGGTTGGGTCCAGAGTTATGTCCGTAAATAACACCATGGATTCTCTCCAAAAAGCGATCGTGGACAACAAAGCGACGGCTTCCCAATTGGAAGACGCTGATGCGTTCCAAGTTATCTCTGACATCAATAAGACTGATAGCACCCTTAAGGCGACTCTCGAAACGTCGGGTAAGCTAATTCAACCAAGCCTTCTTGACTTCCTAAGATAAAAATAATACCTACAGTTCCGCTAAATTTTACCGATAACGACTGCAGCAAAAGGAGTTGTCATGCTGGTTCTCACACGGAAGTTGGGTGAAAGCATCGCTATCGATGATCACATAAAGATCAGAGTAGTACAAATCAAAGGGAAACAGGTTCGTTTAGGAATCGAAGCCCCTAAAGACACTAAGATTCACCGCGAAGAAGTGTACGTCGCCATTCAAGAACAGAATGTGCAATCCGCTGATGTCTCCGCAGACAAATCTCGTTCTGTCGCTAAGCTTTTAAAGCCCTAAGGGGCTTATTGAGGGATGTGCCGCTAAGCAGGCACTTTCCGCGTTGGTCGTCGTCGCTGTACAGGAGTACAGCTTCCTCCTTCCGCCTTGAAATTGCCTACTTATCGACACATCTGTTTTGCGTTTTCTGGCTTCCGCTTTGCGGGTTCGCGCCCTTTGGGCTGCTGGGAGCGGGTGTGACGTGCGTCAAATTCATTAAATTTTATTGAGTCTCCCTGGATTTAGGTCCAGATTTATAGTTGTACTTACCCGAAGTGTATCCTGGCGTGTCTAAGATATGGGTAAGTCCGCTTTGTCCAGAGGGGGAATTGAATGATCATTTCAACATCGAGATTCGGCCAAGTTGAGCTGAAACAAGAAGATGTTCTGACTTTTCCGGAAGGTCTATTGGGCTTTGCGGATCTAAGAAAGTTCGTTCTTCTCGATGATCCAAGTGATGAGATCTTCGCTTGGTTGCAAAGCTGTGAAGCTGCGCAAATCGCATTTCCTGTCCTAGAGCCTGAGTTGTTCGCACCAGCTTACAAAGCTAACCTGACTAAAGGTGACATGGAGTCGATCAAGCTTTCAGCAACAGACAAAGCGCGCTTCTTCTCTATCGTGACTATCCCTGATGATCCGACACAAATGACTGCAAACTTGAAAGCTCCCGTAGTGATCAACGTTGCCGAAAAAATTGCTCGTCAGTGTGTTTTGCAAGATAACAACTTGGCGATCCGTGAACCTATCTTCACGAAGCTTCAACAACGTGTTGTGCAAAATCCTGCAGTGGCGATCAAAAATCAATCCACTGGTATCGATGTAGCGACAAAGCTTCACATCGTAAGAGACGCAGAACTGTAAAAGTTAATACAACGAATGATATGGAACAGGCTTCGATTAAACACCGAAGCCTTTTTTATTACCCGCGAAAAGCCTTTTCTCCTCGAAGAACCATGTTATCCTTGTGTGACCTTTGGAGGCTCGATCTGATGAAGTTATGGGGATTCCTGACACTGCTTACAAGCAGTTTCATTCTAACAGCGACACTGCCTGCGATGGCGGCGCCGGTGCCTCATATCTCCCTGTTTTGGGAAGTTCAGAATTGGGAATCTGTTTTTGGAGTGGTCACTGCAGCGACAGCGAATGAGAAATTCGAAAAAGGCAGCCGCGAACTTTTTAAATCTCAAAAAATTGATCTGACTCAGCCCTTTGCCAAAATCGAATTCGACGGCAACAAAGTTCGCATCCAAGGTTTGGATGAACCATTGATCATGGGAGCAACAGCGGCGGAGTTCTCTTATCAAAACGTGGCATTCACTTACAAACCAAAGAAAAGTGTAAAGTCCAACTTCGAAGAAATGCGCAAAGTTTGGAAAGGGTTTCCGGAATTGAATTTTCCAGCAAGTCTTTCAAACCGTAATCTCGCAAGCTCCGAAACTCCCGTGTATGCCACGCTATTTACGATCGTCGGTGCGGCAGCAACACTGGGTGATACCGGTATCCCTGTCGGTGGTTACTTCGGTTTTAAATGGTACAAAAATTCGGCAGAGCCCATTCTGTTGGAGTGTAGCCCCGGTAAAAGCGCTCAGGTGAAGGGCAAGGACCGTTTGGTGGTGGAGGCCCTTCCAGATGGTCAGCAAGTATTTTACAGCGAATCTGGAGGCCAAAAGGGCATTCAAGGGGAGCTTGAGAAAATCACTCTGCGCGGGAAAGAAAGTTTCGCAATCACCAACGGCAATGAAGCCGTGAATGATTTGCGAATCGCCGATGCAGTTGAATTAAATAAAAAATTAATGGCGATGAAGACTTTGTGCTCAAATCCTGAAGAAGTTGAACACTTCAACAATTCATCCCGCCGAATCCAGGAAGCTATCAATGCAGGAAAAGTAAAGCTTGCCTCTGAACACCGCGCTTCAAACTCGGTCAAAGATCCCGACTCCGTCTCCGGCATCCGCTAAAAAGGTGCCAGGTCCTGTCTCTTGTCGCATGCCGTGCATTGAATCGCAGTGTGTGTCCAATCCCGGAACCCAACATAATCGTGTGCTCTCTTTTTTCGCGCATGTAAAACACTCGAGTATTTTTTTTAGTAGAAAACTTGCGAGGAGAACATCAATCCGATGACGTCGATAGCGGACTGATTGTTAGCGTTTGGAAGGACTTTATAATAATAAGATCCAAGAACGATTTCGTTGGCCCGTTGTTTGATGATTAATCCTGCACTGTAAAGCTGCGCTTCGCTGTTCGCGAGTTTGGAGTAAGCAAGGCCCGCGACTGGTTGCCACTTGTTTGCGGTAGGCATTTTCCAACCCAAACTGTAGACGAAGTTTTCATCGGATTTTTTATTGTCGCCGTTATAATCTTTCGCATCGCTGCCGCCGCTATAGGAGACGTCGAAATAGAGTTCTTGCGCTAAAATTTTAAACTTTTGCCCAAGTACCGCTCCGACGGATGAAGTTCTGGAAGGCCTGTATGATCTTGATTCCTCTTGGGGAGTTGTGGGAGTTGAAGAGTTCGTTGAAGAGGAGTAGTAAGCACCTTCCGACAAAATAGGTGAACTCTGCAGACTTATATTTATTCCTAGGTTGTAAATATCTGTCGGTTTCCAGAGTGCCGCGGCGATTGCCAAGGGTTGGATTTCCTTTTGAAATGTCTGAGAGTATTGTGTTGCTAAGCTGGTAGGGCCTGTCACCTGTGTGTAGGTATACGTTTCTTGAGTGGTGTAGATACCGCCTAAAGTAAATCCCCAAGCAAGTGTATCATCCCAAGGGCGTCCATAAGCGAAACCACCCATTAAAATATTACTCTTGAGTGCAAGGCGCAGCGCCAGATTGTAACCTGTGAGTGGTGACGTATGGCTTTGAGAAACATTAAAGGCCACGGGATTTGCGATAAATATCGCAGCATGTCCTTTCGCCAAGGGAGACGTTGTGCTGGCCAAGGTTGGACGAATGATCACTGTGGAGCTATTGCCCATATTGGGGATTTCAAAACTTTGCTGTTCTAGGGCGTTACCGCTAAGGGTGACGCTGACGTTGTTGTCGTCCAGAAATCCCAAGCCCGCAGGATTATAAATTGCATTTCCTGGTGAGGCCGAAAGTGCAGCGCCAGTGTTGGCCATCAAGGCTTCAATATGACCCACCGGAAAAGTCATCTCTGAAAAGCTGAGTTGAGAATAAAATAAAGTCGAGCAGAAGATGGCGAATAAGTGAAATCTCATTCGCCAATTAGACTATGTCGTTTCCAATTGTGGCAAAGATTTTTCAGTTTTTGCGCCCAGGCGTTTCAAATCTTCGACTTGATCGATCAGATTGCCACGACCGTCGGAAAGCTTTTTAGTGACTTCCTCGTGCGCTTTTTGAGCGGCTCCTAGTTTTTCTCCAAGGTTTTGGATGTCTTTCAAAAGATTCGCGAATTTTTCGTAAAGCAAGCCACCGCGCTTGGCGATTTCCAAAGCGTTCTTTTCCTGGCGGTCTTGTTTCCACAAAGCCGTGACCGTTCTGAGTGTCGCGAGCAATGTCGTGGGGCTGACGATCGCTATATTGCGCTCCCAAGCGTATTGGAAGATGTCTGGTTTCAATTTAAATGCCAAAGCAAATGCTGGTTCCAAAGGCATGAACAGGATCACGAAGTCTGGAGAAATCAATTTATCAGCCGCGTGATATTTTTTCTCGGACAAACCGTCGATGTGTTTTTTCAAAGAATCGATATGGAATTTCCCGAACCGTTCTTGCTCTTCCAAGGTTTCAGCTGACGAGTATTGTTCGTAGGCCACCAAAGTCATTTTAGAATCCACGATCAAGTGTTTGCTGTCTGGAAGGTTCACAATCACGTCAGGACGAAGCATCTGACCGTCTTCACCACGCAGATCCATATCCACGCCTTGAACGACGTATTCTTCGCCTTTGCGCAGGCCCGAACGTTCCAAGATATTTTCCAGGATCAACTCGCCCCAATTGCCTTGGGTTTTTGTTTCGCCTTTAAGGGCCTTGGTCAAATTCTGAGTTTCCGTGGACATCACTTTGTTCAGTTCCATTAACTTTGTCAGCTCGCCACGCAAAACACCGCGCTCGGAACGTTCCGTGGAGTAGGATTCTTCGACTTTCTTTTCAAAGTCTTTGATGCGTTCTTTAAGTGGCTCCAAAACAGAAGCTATATTTTTGTGATTTTGATCGGTGAACTTTGCGGACTTTTCTTCAAAAATCTTTTGAGCCATGTTCTCAAACTGAGTGTTCATGCGGTTTGCGAGTTCTTCTTGCTGTTTGCGAGCTTCACTCATGAGAGATTTAGATTCACTGAGGTTCTGCGTCAGAAGTTCGTTCTTCATTTGCAAAGATTGAACATCCGCCAGGAGCTGGGACTTTTCAGCCATCGCCTGTGCTTTAGATTTGAAATAAACGATTACTCCGGCAATCAATGCGCCTGCAAAAAAAGCGATCAGGGTTACAAAGTTCACGCGGTTCCTCCTGTTGGGTTCACGAATCAGATTTGCCATTAGAAGTGCTTTTGGTCACACGAAAAACGGTGTATGATGCGCCCATGAGTCAAATTAAGAGTGTTCTTTTAGCTTTCCGCCCAAAAACTCTGACTGCAGCCTTGGTTCCGTGCCTGGCTGCCACAGCCCTGGTTAAAGCCATTGGTCTTTCTTGGGACGGGCAGGTTTTATTTTTCGCCTTGGCGGCGTCATTCCTTATCCAAATCGGCACAAATTTAGTGAACGATGCGGTGGATTTCAAAAAAGGTGCTGATACAGAAAAGCGTATTGGTCCACAACGTATCACTCAGGCCGGAATTCTTTCCGCCAACCAAGTGATGGCCTTGGGCTCATTGTGTTTTGCTTTGGCGATTGCCTGTGGGATTCCGTTGGTGATGAAAGGTGGCATGGTTATCGTGGTAATCGGGATCGCTTCGGTATTAATGGGCTACTCCTACACCGCGGGGCCGTTCCCTTTGGCTTACCTGGGGCTGGGTGATCTGTTTGTGATCCTGTTCTTTGGTTTGTTGGCGGTCATGGGTATGGTGTTTTTAAATACTGGTGACTGGATGATGGAGGCCTTTGTTTTGGGACTGCAAATTGGTTTCCATGCAACGACCTTGATTGCCATCAACAATCTTCGCGACCATACCGGGGACCGCCTGGTGAATAAGAAAACCTTGGCCGTTCGTTTCGGAGTTAAGTTTTCTCGCTATGAAATCGCAGCCATGGCGTTCTTGCCATTTGTGTTGAATTTGTACTGGTGGTTTGAGGGTT
The DNA here is from genome assembly GCF_006874645.1 of Bdellovibrio sp. ZAP7. Lineage (NCBI taxonomy): Bacteria > Pseudomonadati > Bdellovibrionota > Bdellovibrionia > Bdellovibrionales > Pseudobdellovibrionaceae > Bdellovibrio > Bdellovibrio sp. ZAP7. Next base: position 478,676 of record NZ_CP030082.1, read on the forward strand.
ATAAGATCGCAGCCATCGTTCCGATGTTTGCATTGCCTTTGGCGGTCAAGTTAACAAAAAATGTTTTCAATACTGAGCCGGGACCTGTTTATAATAAGTTTCTGGGCCAGGCAGCAGGCCTGCATTTGGTCTTTGGACTTTTAATCACCTTAGGATTTGCACTTTGATCAAACTTAGCTACTACGAATATGTACTGACGCCATTTACTACTTTGAACGCAGTCAGCGCAGGTCTTCCTCGCCGCGGAGCCTTGATCAAAGTGGAATGGCCTCAGGGATTCGTAGGCTATGGTGATTTGCACCCTTGGCCAGAACTTGGTGACACTCCATTGGATGAGCAATTGGCGGCGTTGAAAAAAGGCCGCATTTCTGCGCAAATGGAGCAAACGATTTGGCTGGCTCGCAAAGATGCGAACCTTCGTAAAAAAGGTAAAACCATTCTGACAGCTGGCGAGAAAGTTCGTAACAACTTTCTGGTTTCTAATTCCGCAGAAATTGTTCCGGGTTTCCTGGATGAATTAAAAAGACAATCTTACTCGACAATCAAATTGAAAGTCGGCCGTGACCTGGCTGCAGAAGCCACAGCGATCACTCGCATGGCTGCGGCGGGTTTTAAAATCCGTCTGGATTTTAATGGCACGGGCAGTTGGCAGATTTTCGAAAAATTCTTTTCCGGTCTGACAGCACAGGAAAAAGTTTGGATCGAATATGTTGAAGATCCATTCCCTTATGAAGCAGACACTTGGGCTGACGCTAAAAAACTGGTGAAGGTCGCGTGCGATGCCCCCTATGAAAAAGTCGATTGGGAAAACTCCGCAAAAGTTCCCTTTGATATTCTGGTTATTAAGCCTGCCAAGATGGATGTCGATAAAGCGATCGAGCGCTGCAAGAAGTTTAATTTGAAAGCGACAGTCACAAGCTACATGGATCATCCAGTGGGTTCACTGGGAGCCTTGGCTGTGGCAATGGAGTGTAAAGAGCTTTACCCCAACATCATGCTCGATGCAGGTTGCTTGACCTATCGCTCGTATCAAATGGATCAATTTGCGGCGAACATCAATACAACGGGACCTTTTCTTTCCAACGTTAAAGGAACTGGCATTGGGTTTGATCTTTTGCTTAGAGATTTGCCGTGGCAGAAACTCAATTAAGCCAGGAGCTTTACTCTGACGACAATCTGATTTTACTGAATCCTCGTTGGCCCCAGAGTGATTATAATAATTTAAAAAAATTAGCAGAAACTGCCCAAGCAGAGCGTGGCTTAAAAGGCCACGTGTGGATTGCAACCTCTGGTTCCACCGCAGAATCTGCGAGTGCTACGAAGCTGGTCGCTCTTTCCAAAAAAGCCCTGATGGCATCTGCGAAATCCGTGAATCAGCATTTGTGCGCCACCAATCAAGACGTGTGGACTCAGGTTCTTCCACATTTTCATGTGGGTGGTTTTGGTATTGAAGTGCGAGCTTTGTTGTCCGATGCTCGCGTGGTGCCAGCATTGAAAGACGGACGATGGGACGTGGATTTCTTTTACGATGTTTTAGTAAAAGAAAAATGCACACTTTCGGCTTTGGTACCGACACAAGTTTTTGATTTGGTGGAAAAGGGATACAAATCTCCAGCCTCCTTGCGAGCGATCGTTGTCGGTGGGGGAGCCTTGGAAGTTTCATTGTATGAAAAAGCCCGTGCGATGGGGTGGCCACTTTTACCAAGTTACGGAATGACCGAGACAGCGTCACAGATTGCGACGGCGTCTTTGGAATCGCTTAAGGAATCCGTCTATCCTGAAATTGAATTATTGTCCCACGCTCAAGCTAAAACCAATTCCGCGGGATTCTTAGAAGTCACTGCGGAATCCCTGTTCACGTGTTATGCGCAAAATACCTCGGAAGGTATCAAGCACTGGGATCCTAAAAATGGAATCTGGTTCACGACGGAAGATCGCGGTGAGGTTCAAGGAAATGCCCTCAAGATTTTCGGTCGCAGTAAGGATTATATCAAGATCGGTGGAGAGGGGACGAACGTCGCAAGACTTCGTGCTTTGTTAGAGCAATCTGCCTTGGACTTAAATCCCCAGTGGCCGATGCATGTAACGTTGTTAGATATGCCATCGGAGCGTTTAGGTTCAGAAATTCATATGGTTAGCACTTTGCCATCAGAGGCGAACCTAAAGATTGCTGAATCGTATAGTGCAAAAGTTTTGCCGTTTGAAAAAATAAGACAGACCCATGTTGTCGCGGGAATTCCCCGCAGTGATCTGGGAAAGATTTTGTGGCAGCAGCTAAAGAAATTATTGTAGGAGTAAGCGATGATTCGCAAAGAAGAAAATCCCTGGAGTGATGCCCTTGTTATGATTTGCACGAAGTGCGGCAAGTCTATCTCTGGTATGAAAGAAGCGAATGTCGCAGAAAATTTAAAAATGTTTTATAAAAAAAGCCTGAAAGACAGCGGCGACGGTAAAAAGATCCGTGTCGTGACTTCAAGCTGTTTGGATATTTGCATCGATGAGTTTCAAGCGATCACAGTCGCATCAAACGATAAGACTGAAAGCTTTATCATGCATCCTGAAAAAGACCGCGATGCTTTCTTAGAGCTTCTAAAAGAGAAGCTCTAAGGGCCTGTCACAGAGAAGTTTCCATACATAATTGGCAAAGTTAACAAGCCTGTCCCATTGAATATCAATGACAGGCTTGAGCCAGAGTATGAGCTGGAAAGTTTGATATAGAATTTATACTGATTTGAGTTGTATGGGGCGATCGGAGCATACACATTCTCTGCAAATGCCGTCGATGAGCAGCTTGAATCCGTATACAACGTCACATCACCCGCGGCGGCACCGGAGCTATTCGAGAATGCCAAGTTAATTGGGTTTAAGGCCGGAATAATTCCCGCATAGTCATTTAAAGTCAGCATCACATAATTGCAGCTGCCTTTAGCCAGTGTATAGCTTGGTGCTGTTTCAAATCCAAACCCTGTTGCAACCACACTGACGCTAACTTCACGAGAGACCGGGTTCATTCCCGTCGCAGTCATAGTGATGACGCTTGTGGAGTTTTGTCCTGCCGAAGATTTCACGTAAACCTTCGACATCACGGCACCCTGAGTAACTACAAGATTTGAAAGTGCATTCGTACAGTTTGAGTCGGAGTAAAATTCCAGACCTGCTACAGTAGAGCTCGAAGAGAAATTAAAAGTATAGTCTTTATCCGCGGGAACGGGCGTCCAATTTCCATTCGCAGTTACAACTGTATAAGGACTGCAATAGCTGCGACTGACAGTCGTCGGACCCCAGAAATCCACGTTCGCAATTGTTGTTTTGTTAGATAGATCCACGCGTACCGGGAATGACGGGTTGTCATAGTTGGCATCGCTGACCGTGTAGTTCACTTCGACTTTAGTGAAATTCGTCGTCGAAGTGGTGTTGCCTGGTTCATATCTCACGTAAATTTTTGATTGGCTTACGTATGACGCGAAAAACACGGAGCTTGTTTTTGAACTCGAGTTACAATCATCCGCGGTATAGAAAAGCAATTTCGCATCGGAAGGAGCCAGCGTCAGACTGATTGAATCGGTCATACTTCCTGAAGTCTTGTTGTAATCCAAGCGCTGCATCGTGATCGGATAGCAAACATTTTTATACAATGTGCCTGGAGCATCCGTCATCGAAATGAAACGATGAGACGACGCAGGATCACGCAACGTTACAGGTGTCGCGGCCGTCGCAGCTGTTAGTCCGCCCGAAAGCGAAGTCACCGTAAAACCAAGAACCGTATCTATCGGAGTCGTCGGCATTTTGACATAAATCTGCAACTGACTTTTATTCGCGGCGATTGTGAATGATGTTTGCGGGCTGTAACTTGAAGAGCAATCCGCGATTGATTTATAGGTCGAAATGCTTGTGCCTGCCGGAGGATTTACAGAGAACGTGGCTGCTGTGCCCGTTGAAGTTTCATTTCCGTTCGCGTCAGTTACAAACACAGTGAACATCTCACACTGTCCAGCGCCACCAAAGTCTTTTGGGAAAATTTTGCGCAAAGCAAGTTTCGCAGCCGAGCCGACATTTTCTCCCGAACCTTTTTTAGGATCAGGTATTGTTAGGGTGCGAGTATCACCAAAGAAAGTGGAACCTTTAATATAAATGTTATCCACCGAAGAAGAATCACTGTTCACCGTGATTCCCCAGATGCTGAGCAAATCTGCGGCTGTCACATAAATATCAAACTTACCATCAGAGCAATCGTTGTCATTGGTAACGCTGCCCAAAGTGGTATTAGAAGTGTCTGGAGATGTTGGAGCCGAGTGATAATTGATGTCATCAAAGCTGATAACCACGGGACCCACCCGTGGATCGCAGGTGCCTGTGATCTCAACGTAATTTTGCGTATCCATGTCTTGATCGAACGGACTTGAGCTTGTCAAAACAGGCGCCGCCAGTTTTCTACCCAACGTAGAAACTGAAACCGCCGGGTCTTCACAGCCCGCTAAAAAGGTCGTCGCAGCGATCAAAAATAACAGTGGTTTGCAGGTTACGTTCACCATGCATTACTCTTCGACGTCCAAACCTTTTGTCTTAAGACTTAGATTGAGAAACTTTCAGATTGTAAGGAAGTTGCAAGAACCGCGTTTCGAAATGAGACGGGGAAATTATTTTCCCCAGCCTTTTTCACTTTCGATTTGTTCGCGCAGTTGGCGCTCGATGCTTTCGGCTGGAACGACTTTTCCACGTCCCACGCCGGGACAGAAGGCTTTGACATCTTTTGCCCAAGATTTTGCATTCATCACTTCGGGCCAGAACGGCCAAGTACGGCATTGAGTAGGGCGAGCTTCGTAAACTCCGCAACCCTTGCCTTTAAGGAACATGCAGTCTGTGTTTTTGGGATCTTCTTTCAAATGCCAGATGCCGCCGGTTTTTTCGCAATAACGACGAGTGAAAGCCGAAGTGCTGATCTTCAAGTGTTTGGCAAAACGTTGGCGGTCCTCAAGATTCAAATAAACGAAACCGTACTCGCCATGGGAAGTACAGCATTTGCCGGAACCTGTGCATTCAAAACGCACGCCTTCACGCCACCATTCTTTTCCTGTGAACTTGAACTCTTCCACTAATTTTTCTCCAAGTAAGGTTCCAAACGGGATTTCATCAACGCAGGGATCGCCGTTTTCTGTTTAGTTTTTAAATCCAAAACAGAGTGAACCATCGTGACCACCGCATGAATTTTATCGCCTTGAGTGAAGACGTACTTCATTTTGAAAGAAGTTTCACCAAAACTTGCGACCATCACTGAAATATCGTAGGTCTCGCCCGGAAAAAATGGAGCCAGATAGTTGGCTTCAGAGTGGCGAAGGGGGATCGCATAGTTCTGATCCTGGAAATACTCTTTCCAAGTATACCCGGCGTCCACGATGAATTGCTCAAAGGCGTCGTGGGCAAAGCCGTAAATATTCCCAAAAAACATGATTTTCGCGGGATCAGCTTCCCTGAAAGTCAGGGTCTTTTTCGTTCGGAAGACTTTATTCATAATGATTGGAACTTTAAGACTGTAATGGCCTTGACAGCAAGCGCGAATATCGCCATTTTGGGGCCTCATTAGGAGTCTTAATTGTCGCGCAATGTCATTGATCTGAAAGTCTATGATTCCAGGGATTTCCCTGCCTACTTACCAAAGCTGAATAAGCTTTATGATGACCTCTTTTCTGGAGGCAAAGGATTCCGCGCGAAATTGATCCGCATGATGTCTTCCAGTCTTTCTCTGGATGGAAAGTCTGAACATCTTTTGGCGCAAACGATCGAGTTCATTCACAACGCTTCGTTGTTGCATGATGATTTGATCGATCGCTCTCATCTTCGTCGTGGTAAAACGACGGCGTGGCTTAAGTACACTCCCGAATACGCAGTTCTTGCGGGTGACTACTTGCTTGCGCGCGTGATGGTGAATCTATCTGGTCACGGCAATATCAAACTTGTGCAATACACAGCGGAAATCATCTCGGACCTTTTGGAAGGTGAGTGGTTGCAGGATTCTGTGATTGGTGACTACTTTGTGACGCTTGAGCAGTTGGATCGTATTCATAATTTGAAAACGGCTTCGTTGTTCAAATGGTGTATCCGTGCACCGTTCATCGCACAGGAACGCTATGATGCTGAACTTCACCAAATCCTGGAAGAGATGGGAACGTTGTTAGGTCAATTGTTTCAACGCTCTGATGATTTGCTCGATTACGACATCCGTAATGACGAGGGCAAAGCGATCTTGGGTGATTTGAAATCCGGTTACTTGAATTCTTTTGGTGCCTATGTGACTGCAGGTCGCACTCGCCAGGAGATCGATCAAATCGTAAAATCTAAAAACCTTGAGCAGTACTATGCAAGCATCGGTGGCAAAGAAGCTTTTGATAAAAAAGTGGAAGCCTTTGATGAAATGAACAAAGGTTTGATCGCCATGTACGATCATCACTTGGAACGCTTGAAAAAGCATTTAAAACCGGGTGAGGAAAAGCTGATCAATCAACTTCGTCCTTTGACGGAGATCTTGTATTGGAGAAGGAAGCCTTCTTCGTGAGTGAGTTCGTTACCTTAAGCAAAAGCTCGCCTGAATTTGAATCCTACTTGCTTGGTACTTTTGCCAAGGACAAGCGTGCTTTGCCTGTGCAGACGTTGAATGTGAATTCCGCCTCTGAAACCGTGACGTTTAAAATTGTTTCAGTCAGTACTTTAGAATTTCCTCCGCGTATCGTGCGCATCATGAAAACGGTCAAGTTCAGAAGCTTTCTGTTTATTCTGGTTCCGCTGTTCTTGATTCTAACAAAAAATATTGTGGATCAGACTTTGCGTGATCCTATTTCCACTTTGATTTCTACGTTCGGTGTGATCTGCGCGTTTATTTCCGTAAACCTTCGCAACGACTATACAGATCACGTGCGCGGGGTGGATCGGGTTCTTGAGCGCAGTGGCAGTCGTGCGATTCAAAACGGCTGGACGACGGCAGCTCATATCAAATCGCTATCGACGGTCTTTTTGTGGATCTCCTTGATTTGCTCTTTGCCAGTGATGTTTGCATACAACGAAGTTGCAATCGTGATTGTGGTGGCAGCCTTGATTGGTTTGTGGGCGCAGTTTCAAAAACGCATTTCCTTTAAATATCAAATTGGTGGCGAGTTCGCGCTGTTCCTGATGTTTGGTCCCCTGTTGACGGTGGGCTATCAGTTAGCGATGGGGGCTCCATTTGATAAAGAGTCCTTGTGGATTGGTGTCGTTTGGGGCTGGGCTGTTTTATTTGTGGTCCACCTACGTAATTTTATTAATATTCTTCCCAGCAGCCAGGCCGGTTTTAGAAATACTGTGAACTGGTTGGGCTTTGATCGTTCTCGTCGCTTGATTGCGATCTGGTGGGCGATTTTTTTAATCATCAATCTTTTCTATCACACGGTGTATGCCGGAAAGTATTGGGGAGTTTACGTCAGCGTGGCGCTGGTGTTCTTGTCTTGTACTTTCATTTCCAAGCTTAAAAGCCTTTCTAGCCCTGTGGGTGGTGATTTACGCCAGGTTTTCAAATACGGATTCACTTTGTTCTTATTCACCATTGGACTGTGGGTGTTTGAATGTCTTTGGTATCTTCTGGCGAGCTAAAACAAATCTGTGTCATCGCCGATGATGCTGGAATATCCAAGGGACACCAGTGGGCTCAGTTTTTAAATTGCCCCTTGAACCCTCCTTCTGTGGATTCTTACTATTTCCGTTTCAATGTAGAAGGCGAGCGCGTTTACGTGCGCGATCAAGATAAGCGTCTGCTGGAAATCGACTTCGACAAAAATCATCTGGATTACGAGCGCAAAGGTCACCGCGGAAAGCAGGAAATGATCGCCAAAGCTTTGGGCGCGGCTAAAGGTTGCAAGAAAGTTTTGGATCTTTCTGTGGGCATGGGAATCGACAGCGTTTTTCTGACTCAATTGGGATTTCAAGTCACGGGTGTCGAGCGTTCGCCGGTTTTGTATGCGCTTTTAAGTGAAGCCTTCGCGAAAACACAAAAGGAATATCTAAAGTCTTATAAATTGCACTTTGCAAACAGCCTGGACTTCCTGCGCGAGCAAAACGGAAAAATCGAGATCGATTCTATTTATTTTGATCCCATGTATCCGCATAAGAAAAAGTCATCATTGCCCAAGCAAGAGATGGTCGTGTTCCGCGATCTGGTCGGCCACGATGATGATGCGGCAGAGGTTTTAAAAGAAGCCCTGAAGTGGCCAGTGAAACGGGTGGTAGTCAAAAGACCGATCCACGCGGAACAACTGTTGCCCGGTGTGATTCACTCTTTTGAAGGAAAGGTGGTTCGTTATGATTCTTATGTGGTTGGGTAGTTTTGTCCTGATGATGTTTGGTCTGACGAAGTCCCAAAAAAGTGCGGCGCAAATGTTCCGCTCTTTTCAAAAGTCTTTTTTGGATAAGAACATCGATCAACCGAAAATGATCAAAATGTTTCAGTACTGTCTGGATGTGGTATTGCTGGAAGTATCTCCGCAAAAATCTTTGTATGCCGGAATGGGTATGTACAATCTGCGTATTGCGAGCCTGCGTCCCAGTGCTTTGGTGATGTGTCTCTCCACGCTGGGTGCCTGGTGGGTGGCCATATTGGGAATGTTATTCCTAAGTTTCAATGGGTCGTTCTTGTTGGGGCTTTGTGCTTTAGGACTGATCACGGTCATCATGACACCCAAAATCCGCACAGTTTTAGAATGGATTTTAGGTACAGGAATCTTTTTGATTGGCGGGGAGTTGATGCTAAAAAACTCCAACGTTTTGATTATGGCCTTAGGGCAAAGTGATTTGGCATTTTTCCTGGCTGATGGAAGAATCATATCGGTGGCTTCTATCTTGCTTGCATCGGCTTTGATCAGTTTGGTGGTGCGTGTAGAGTTTTGGTCCCTGGCTTTGGGGCTTTCCCTTTTATTTGTAAATGTGATTTCTTTAAATGGTGCGATCGCCTTGCTTGCGGGTGAACGTGTGGGCCGTATGATTTTATTCTGGTGGCATACGCGGTCTCTGAATCAGGATTGCCGTCGTGTGGGTTTACAATTCTCTCTGGTTTCAATTGCGGGAGCTATTTTGGGAATGCTTTTGGCCGGGGAAGTCCGGGTCACCCTTAACATGGGATACACTTCCGAAATGAGCGCCTATCAGGATAAGAGCCTGCAATACGTGATTCTATTTTTGATCATTCTAAGTGTGCAGTTCTTGGCGCAAATGGTGTGGGGCCACTTCGGCAGCACCAAGCAATTGGACGAGATGCAAGATCCAAAATACATTTCTCAAGTTTGGTTGTCTGAGGAGTTCGCTTCGCCTGGAGTTTATCAATGGGCGAAATCAAAAATTCATAAACGCTTAAGTGAGGTACGGTATCACTTGCAAGGACTCAACACTCTGAAAGAGGGGCAAGTCCCAGATCCAATCCAAGCTCGTTTAAAAGAGGAAGAACAGCAGCTTTCCAATTTGGAAGCGATGCTTAGTTAGGGAATTCTTCCTTGATAACTTTTCCAGTATCCAAATCAATTGAATTGCTAAAGCCTTCCCAATCGAGGGCTTTGGCTTGCGATCCGAATTTTAGAATCGCCGTATAGAAGCGGGGTTTACGCCCTTGAATCTGCCAGCGAATGCTCATGTCTTTATTCAGAAATAGGATATTGTCATAGAGCTTTCGGGTCGGAATCTTTTCATTGAAGATATTCAATAAAACCAGAATCCCGTCCTCGAACTCCATAGCGTTTTCTATCGTGTGAATTAGGAAAAGATTTTGTCCGGAATACTGAATCTGGTGATTTTCAATTCTTAGCATGTTCCTTCGTTTCTTTCTTTTAGCCCGCGCAGGAATCAGCCATGCAATATCATTTCCCAGCTGAAATAGTGTTTAAAGGGCCCTTTGTCCGACAGATGTTCTAGTTCCGGACAGGGACTAATTATCTTTTTGTTTCCAATTTTTGGTTCGTGTCTACTCCTTGGTCATCTGAAATGAGCTTTAATCGGTTCTTTGTGTGGTCCGTGGGTTGCACTTAGGATTCCAGATTCAAAAAATTAAAGATCTAAAGGAGCCCCCATGAAAAGTGTTTTGTTTGTTTTAGTATCCGCAATGTCGATGAATGCGATGGCGTTGGAAATCTCAACATCCATCAAAATCACTCAAGCGAACCAGGAAAAAACTGCGTATGAGCAAATGCTTTTAGATGCGCAACCGGATGCTGCGATTTATATCGCTTCAGGTGGTAAAGAGTTGAGACCTCAATTGGCTCGCACGTTCGAAGTTATCCGTTCAAAGAACGGGAACAAAGGTTCAAATATGGAGCTTGCAGAATCGATCGCGAACGCAAAATAGTTAGAAAACCCCCACGTATATTGCTTAGAAGGCCACCCTCTGGTGGCCTTTTATTTTGAGCTGAGCAAACTAATTTGCCTGCCCAAAAGCGGCACCCTGTTCAAATCTCCAGCAATCTAAAGACTTTAAAAGCGATTGGTTCTATTTGAGGCACCTTCCCTGTGGCAGGAACTTTGTAAGTAATTGATTATGCTTAAAACTCCGCTTTTTAAACACATCATCGCCTTCTCTTTGCCGCTTCTGACGGGAGTGATGGCCCATGGTTTTGAATATCGTCTGGTAACGTCTTTACCTTCCGATCAACGTGTGGCGGTCCAGAATCTTTTAAAGCAAGCAGAACAAAAACTTCCTGAAACATTAAAGGCGGCTTTAAGGACCGTCGACGTGCGATTCGATCAGCTTCCTTCGTTCAGTGCACTTTCTCCGAATATCGGTGTCGCAAGCTTTCAACGTCGTGATCTGACGATCAATACATTGATGCTGGCGGAAATTGTTAAAGGACCTCAAGGTTCCACGCGCACGACTCGCACTCATGGCAATATGTACAACGAAGTGCTGGCGACAGTCCTACATGAAACGACTCACTTGTATGATTTTGCCAATGTTCACAGTGATTCAGAAAAAGAAATGATCAGACGCTGTGACACCAAGTTTGCAAAATCCAAAGAGGAACGCATTCAAAATGGACCGCGTCCGTATGCCTGCAAATACTACGAAAAGATGACGACTTCTTTCTCTTCGAATCCCTACTATTTGCAAGTCGCGGGTTGGACGGGGCAAAGCGAGAACGTGATGAATCAACGTTCTCCAGATATCTATGAGCTTAAAGATAAACGCGAGCATTTCGCTGTGAACATGGAATACTTCCTGATGGATCCACAGTTTAAATGTCGTCGTCCTTCTTTGTATAAAGTCCTGTCTTCGCAATTCCAACACGTGCCTTTTCAAAATGTGACGTGTGAAACCCAGTTGGGATATGTGATTCCTAATAGTGGTGCGATGTACAGTCAGATTTTGCAGATCAATCCGGATCGCATTTATCAAGTTCACTATCTATTTGCAGAAAAGGGCAGCGACATTTCTTCGGGTTGGGGTCACTCGATGATTCGCTTGGTTATGTGTGCTCCAGAACGCAAAACAGTGGGACCTGATTGCCTTCGTGACGTGGAATATTCCGTGGTTTTGAGTTTCCGTGCCTGGGTTGAATCGATTCAGCTTAGTATGTGGGCGGGACTGGCAGGAGATTATTCTTCCCGTTTGTTCATTTTGCCTTTAAGTCAGGTTGTTGATGAATATCCAAAAGGGCAATTCCGTTCATTGCGCAGTATCCCTTTAAAGCTTACCCGTGAACAAATCCGTGACCTGGTCGTACGCTCTGTTGAAACGCACTGGGGTTACGAAGGCAGATATAAATTTATCACCGCAAACTGTGCGACGGAAACGTTGGATCTGTTGCAATCAGTATTGCAATCGCCAGCCATGATGAATGTGGATATTAAAACTCCAGCAGGATTGTATTCTGTTTTGCAAAAATTGAATCTTGCGGATGATTCTGTATTCAGAGATCCGAAAACTGCTAAAGAATTGGGTTACTATTTTGAATCCTATGAAGAGCGCTATAACAATACGTTCAAATTAATTAAAGACGCGGGATTCACTCCGCTGAAAGTCTTTAAAGAGTGGATCAAAGCCGATGCGGCTTATCGCCAGAAAGTCATTCGTGCCATTCCGAAATCTCACCCTGAGTATAAGAAAATGATTGCTTCACTGTTTGTCTTGGAATTTGCGGCGCAAAGACAGATTCAAACTTATATTTTGCAGGATTTAACCGGCTTGATGGCTGAAGGCAAGACGAGTGCCGAGGCTGACAAAGCCCAGCAGACCGCAAAAAACTATATGAAGATTTCTGAGTTGTTCGCAAAACCGTCATCGTTTTTGCCGAAGGGCAGAGGTTACGGTTTACCGCTTCCGGCGGAAATGGCAGCTGCGAAAGAGCTGGTGGCTGTGAAAGCCAAGGAAGCAATCAAGATTTCTGAAGAAACAAAAAAAATGGCTGATCAACTGACCGACACCGTTCTGATGAGGCAGGTCGAGACCAGCAACGAAAATATTAAATTGTTACAGCAACTGCTTCGCTCGAAGTAGTGAAAGGTGAACCTATGAAAAAGGCGATTGTTACCGCTATCATTATGCTTACAGGTGCTTCTGCGATGGCCCAATATTATCCAGGTCCTGCGCCTGGTGGTTACTATCCTCCTCCAGGTGGCGGCGGGTATCACCACCAGCAACCGGATCCGAATGATCAAGCTTCTGCGATGAGTGCCGCGACAGGTGCCATGTTTCTTTCCTTAGCTACGATGTGTGGTGCTGGTCCAGGTTGCTATTACAAAAACCTAGTGGCTGCAACTCAAGAGGAAGCAGTTCTTTTTAAAGTGGATGGTTCCGTAGGTCCGTACTTGGCAAGAACTTTAGAAGTATCTAAAACTCGTGAAGGTCTTAAGGATCTTTCTTTAGAGCAGCAGATCGAGAACATCATCCAGTTCAAGCCTTAGTTCGCTTACTCTAGTCGACCCGACTTAGGGCCGAGTCAGGAATCACTGCCTGACTCGGCTGTAAAACAAATCTAAAATAAGAGCGTTATGACGAATGATCCAAACGCTCTCAAAGAACGCATTTCTGATTTAGAACATGAACTAGCTGTGAAAGAAGCAGAAGTTCATCGTTATCGTTTGGAACTGGGTAAAGCCAATCAAGCTCTGGAGAAAATGATTCATCAGATGAATCAGGAATTGAAGCTTGCTCAGGCGCTGCAGAAAAAACTTTCCCCCACAGAATTACCCAATGTTCAAGGTTTCGAGTTTTCCACCAAGTTTTTGCCGGGGACTCGTTCGGGTGGGGATTACTTCGACATTTTCGAACATGAAGACAAATTGAAGTTTGGAATTCTGATTTCCAGTGCGACTGGATACTCCCTGTCCTCGATGCTTCTTTCGGTTATCATTAAAATTTCATCTCAGATGGAAGCACGCCGCGGGCTTGAAGCTCACAAAGTTGTGGGTATATTGGCAAATGACGTAGTACCGAACATCACGAACGACGATCGTGCGAATATCTTTTATGGTGTCGTCGATCGACGCAGTTATGAATTTCAGTATTGTTCAGTTGGCGACATCGATGGCTTTCACCAGATCTATGGCAAGGATGCACTATCGGAACTTATGGCGACGGGGCCGAGCTTAGGTAAGGATTTTAACACGGAGCCTCAAAGTCGCACCATTCAACTGAACCCCCGTGATAGACTGATTTTGGCGACCGAAGGCCTCAAAAACTCTCAGAACTCTTTGGGAGTTGGCTGGGGTGGGCATAATCTGATGGACGCCATATCAAAAGCGCCTCGTCAGGGGGTGCACGAGCTGCGTAACGAGATTCTTTATGCGAACCAAAAATATTCCGGTAAAGAGGATCCCGTCAGAGATCAGACTCTGATCGTCACTGAGGTGAAGGATCGAGTGATCAAGCTTGCCAAGAACTAGCTGGTTTTATATGACTTATTTTATTCTACTTCCACTGGAAAGGAACCCCACATGGCTGAAGTAAATATCTACGAAGGCGCTTTAGATAAAGGTCTTGAAGGCGTAGTCGCTTGTACAACGAAAGTATCTTTCATCGTTGGCGATAATCTTAATTTCCGCGGTTACACAATCGACGATTTGGCTGCGAACTCTACATTCGAAGAAGTTACGTACCTTCTTTGGAATGACAAACTTCCGAACGCTTCTGAGTTGGAAAAGTTCTCTAAAGAACTTCACGGCGAAATGGCATTGTCTCCAGACTTCATCAAAGTTTTGAAAGGCATTCCAACTGACGTTCACCCAATGGGTTGGTTGCGTACAGCTGTATCTTTGATGGCTCACTATGATAAAGATGCTAACGATATGTCTGCGGAAGCAAACCTTCGTAAGTCTGTTCGTTTGACAGCTAAAATGGGAACTCTTCTTTGCGCATTCGATGCAATCCGCAAAGGTAAAGAGCCTGTAGCTCCAAAAACTGACAAGTCTATTGCTTGGAACATGATGTACATGCTTGCTGGCGGTAAAGAGCCAAACGCTGAACACGTAAAAGTAATGGACACTTGCTTGATTCTTCACGCTGACCATGAATTGAACTGTTCTGCATTCGCAACTCGCGTAACAGCTTCTTCATTGTCTGATCTTCACTCTGCAATCGTTTCTGCGATTGGCGCGTTGAAAGGTCCATTGCACGGTGGTGCAAATGAGCAGGTTATCTTGATGCTTCAAAAAATCGGCACAATGGATAAAGCTCAACAGTTCGTTAAAGATGCTCTTCAAGCCAAAGAAAAAGTGATGGGTATCGGTCACCGCGTTTACAAAAACGGCGACCCACGTGCTCGTATCCTTCGCACTATGTCTGAAAAATTGACTAAAGCGGCTGGCATGGAAACTATGTATCAAATGTCGACTTTGATCGACGATACAATGTTCAATGAAAAAGGTTTGATGCCGAACGTGGATTTCTATTCTGCGACTGTGTACTTCTCAATGGGTATCCCGACTGATTTGTTCACTCCGATCTTTGCAGCTTCTCGTATTTCTGGCTGGTGCGCTCACGCGTTCGAGCAATACGCGAACAACCGTATCTACCGCCCTCGTGGTAAATGGGCTGGTAAAGAAGGTTTGACTTGGAAACCAGTAAGCCAACGATAGTTTGATTCATTCCGACTCTGGTCGGATTGGAAAATATTTTGGTCTGTAAAGGGAGTCGCAAGACTCCCTTTTTCTTTTTGCATCTTCACAAATCCATCCATTTAGAATCTGAAATTTTCTAGGCTACGGCCTTGATGGCTCTAACATATTCACTGGCTCAGGATGAGTATGGAATAGAGACGGCAAGGAGAAGCTATGAATATGTTCTGGAAAAGAATTCTCGTTCTTTTGGTGGCTTTTGGCTTTTATTCTGCTGATAAAAGTTATGCGCAGCTTGAAGCGCAAAACCCTTTCCTGGAAACGGAACCGCAATTTGCTCCTGGGGATTACACGCGGCTTTTTTCGAACATGAGTGTCGACGATATGCGAGCGACGATGTTGAAATCCTGGGTGCATGGTGTGAATCCCGTTTATTACTGGCGCCCTGATATGGAAAAAGCTTTTCAAGAGGGCGGAGCGAGTTCTCCCGGATTGAAAGCTAAAACCGACGATAACTACCTTAAACTTTTGCAGGACATCTCCATCGGAAGTGCCAATCCCGTTTTGATGGGAACGGATGTTAAGTTCGTGCAGAAAAAATTCCTCTCGCCAAAATATTTGCAAATGTTGATTAGCTCCAGCGGCTCCCGCCCGGATCTGCTGATGGATAATTTGGCGCCGCAAAATCCCCCTTACAATGCGCTGAAGGCGGCGATTGCGAAAGTCTATCCAGCCTGCGGTGATGGTACTTGGACACCTCTGAAACCATTTAAAAAACCTTTAAAACTTGGCATGAAAAACCCTGGCGTAATTGATTTGAAAAAACGTTTAAATCTTCTGGGTTATCCGATCGTGAATTTCGACGAGACGTTCGATAGGGAAGCACAACTTGCTGTGAATGATATCCAGTGGAATCTTCATTGGAAGCCTGATGGGATTCTTTCTCCAGGTGGGCGCACATGGAATTTTTTAAGTGTTTCTTGTAAAGACCGGACACGGCAGATTCAAGCAGACATGGAGAAAATGCGTTGGTTCCCGCAAACATTCCCAGACAGATACATTTTTGTAAACACCGCGATGACCTACTTTGGGATGATCGACAAAACGCAACCTGAACGCTTTACGATGGCATTTAAAACCATCAATGGTCGTCCTGAAAGAAAAACACCCACAATGGCAGACAGCCTGGTACGGGTGATTTTAAATCCCTTCTGGATTGTGCCGCCGACGATTTTCATTCAAGACAAAGTCGAGGATATCAAGAAACTGAATTATTGGGAGATTAATGCTTATTTTGATTCTCACAATTACGAAGTCTGGAACAAGGAATTCACGCGCAGACTGGATCCTGCAAGTATCAACTGGTGGGCTTATGATAGCGCCCAAGATGCTGACATCTATATTCGCCAAAAACCTCACCTGGGAAATGCTTTAGGTATTGTGAAGTTTGAGCTGACGAATTCCTTTGCGATCTATCTGCATGACACCAACCAACGAGAACTTTTTGTGGAGGCAAACCGCCAACTTAGTTCTGGATGTGTGCGCTTGGAAAAACCATTGGATCTGGCAGAGTACTTATTGCGTGGAACGCCATGGGATCGCCAAGCGATTGAAAATACGATCGCAAAACCCGGCCAGGTTATGACCAAGGATACTAAAATTTCTTTGAAAGAGCCAGTCGCGGTTTATATCGGCTTTATCACTTCGCAAATGTTCTCTGATAAGGTGATTCGTTTCGCGACGGATTCCTACAATCAAAATGCTAAAGTTTTATCTTTGATGAGGGCTCCTTTTTAGGAAGCCCTTCGGGGAAAATTCTTTATTTATTGTGGGAACGAATGACGATGGTGGGAACGGTGCTGCTCATGATCGTTTCGCGTGCGGTGCTACCTAAGAAAGCTTTTACGAAAGAACTTCGTCCATGGGTTCCCATTACCAGATACTGATAATTTCCCGACGCTGATTCGTTAGCAATCGCTGTCTGGGAGGTCGGCTGATGAGAGTCCATCTTAAAGGAGCATTTCACGCCATCGGCTTTAAAGCCTTTTACTTTTTTAAGCAGTGCTTCTTTGGACTCTGCATACAAAGTATCGATCGTCGATTGATCCATGAATGCCGTTCCAGAAGCTGCCGCATATTGTTCAGCAATTCGTAATGATTCAAGAGCCGAATAGATCAAGACCACTTCAAGGCTTAAAGCCTTTGCCAGTTTTTTTGCATAGGCTTCCGCGCGACGACTATTGTGAGTTAGATCTGTGGCGAGGAGAATTTTACCTTTTCCTACCGGCGCCTTGGTAACTTTTGGTCCAATAACCATGACTGGGATAACGGCATTGCGAACGACTTCTTCAGCGACACTGCCTAAGAAAAATCTTTCCAAACCTTTTTTGCCTTGGGTGCCGATTACAACCAAACCGGGTTGCGGGGCGCTGGTTTCCAGACGAAAAATTTCGTCCACGGGATTTCCGAAAGCTTCAATCACTTGAATTTTCTTGCTGCTTTGGCGGATTTTCTCCAAAGTCGTTTGAATACGTGTGCGTTCATTGGTTTTCATGGTGATATCGATAGGATTTTGAACGTACAACAGTCTGACGGGGGCGTTTAGTTTCTCGGCCAGATTCAATCCGCACTGGCGGACCATTTCGGACCGAGCTTTTGCACCGGGAGATACATCGAAAACATCATCGGCAATTAACATATACTTAGACGCCATATACACCTCGCAGAATTAATTCTACTCCTTGTCACAAACGAATGTCATTGCCTGACTTCAAATCGCAATTCTATACTAGGGGCCAAATACAAGAGGTGCATGAATGGCTTCCGTTTTTACTAAAATCATCAGTGGTGAGTTTCCTTGTTACAAAATTTATGAAGACGACAAAGTCCTGTCATTTTTGGCATTGGATCAGGTCAATTTAGGCCACACATTGGTGATCTGCAAAGAAGAAATCAATCATTGGACGGAAGTCCCTGCCGATACATATGCGCATCTACATAAAGTTTCCCAAAAGATCGGTAAAGCAATTTTGAAAGCATCGGGTTCACCCCGGGTTGGACAAATGGTGGCAGGTTTTGAAGTGCCACACTATCACTTGCACTTGATTCCGGCGTGGTCGATTCCAGATTTGGATTTTAAAAAAGCCACACGTCGCTCTGATGATGAAATGAAAAAGATCCAGCAAGAGATCATTAAGAATTTGGCGTAATCATGGCATCAGAGCAATTACCCATCAGTGGCGCGATCTACAAGCATTACAAAGGAAAGCTCTATCAAGTGATCGGAGTGGGCAAACACTCTGAAACCATGGAAGAAGTGGTTTTGTATCAATGCCTTTATGAAAATTCATTGGGCCGTTTGTGGACTCGTCCATTAGCCATGTGGAACGAACTCGTTGAAGTCGACGGCAAAAAAATTCCACGCTTCCAGTTCCAATTCAATTAATCAAAAAGGCAAAAAGGTACGTCCTTACCTAAAAAGGTACTTCCTTACTTGCTATAAAAAAAAGCCACCGGTGGATACCCGTGGCTTTTTTAATTTTTAATCGGGTAAGGCCCTACCTTTTTAAGGCCCTACCTTTTTAGGTAAGGACGTACCTTATTCTGGGATTTGGCAGCTTACTTCTAGTAGGACGTCTCTTCTCCAGATGGTGTTAACAACGGAGTCGCCGGCTTTCAGTAAAGTTGCGTCGGCGTAGTAGCGGCCTTCACCTGGAATATCAAAAATTTCTAGAGATACACGGCTGCCGTCGTTGTTGCGGATGCGGAAGCTGAAACCGTCGATGTCACCAATTTTACCGTAGCCGTTCAGAGCAGGCTTGATGACCGTCTCCAATTGCTTGTCGTTGTTTTCAGTAACTGTGCAGGCTACCTTCAGATCCGCCGCGTGTGCGACTGTGCCTGTAAGAATCAATGCAGCCAAAGCTAGTGATTTCATGCGTTCCTCCTAGAACATCCCGACTCCATCTCCGTTGGAGCCTATCTTTATTACACAGGGCTATCTTTTATTCTCAATCCATTCTCAGTTAGCGTTCAGATCAATAGTTCTTAGGGCACCCAAATTGACGTTTGTGAAGGCCGAATATATGACTGCCGCCATTGGAGAATTAAAATTGATTATGCGTGTTATAGCCCTTTCCCTTCTTCTATCTTTGCAGGCCTTTGCCCAAGAGAAAACTGTTAATGAAGTGACTCCATCCGTTCAGGCCGTTGCTCCAGCTCCTTCGCCTAGCGTATCTCCTTCACCCACTCCTGGTGGTACACCGGAACCAACATCTAACATGGAAGCGGAAAAATCTGCCCCTGTGTCGACGGTGATGGTGACGAAGGCTGAAGATCTTAAGGCCTTCCCAAAATTTAGTTTTAAATCCTACGGGTACTTTACGTTCTCTCAGGCAGAAACGTTCAAAGCCGTGAATGACCTGACAAAGTACAACCGTCGTAAAATGGACCTGGCGGAGATCGCCTTCGAAGGTAATTACGAACTTACACCGACTAGCAAAATTGAATTCGAAGTTGAAATCGAACATGGTGGTGTTGGTACAGCGATGGAATTCGACCCGTTTGAAGAATTCGGTGAGTTTGAAACCGAAGTTGAAAAGGGTGGTGAGGTTGCACTCCCAGAGTTCGTATACAAAAAATCTTTCCCTACTACGGATAGTGTTTTGAAAGTCGGTAAGTTTCCATTGTTTATCTCTATCGGAACAATCCTTGAGAAACCAAGCCGTTATTATGCAATCCAAGCTTCCGACGTGGAAGCGGCAATGATTCCTTATCACTGGAATGAGTTGGGTGTTCAAGCTGAACAGAAAATCTGGAAGTTCACTGGACGTTTGGGTGTGGTCAGCGGATTGAACTCTGAGTTCTTCCGTTCGTACTCTTGGGTTGGTGGTGGTTACCAACGTCAGTTCGAAAACGTAAACGCAGATGACCTGGCAACCGTGGCTTCCCTTGAATTCGGAAGTGTTGCGAAAGGCTCGGGCGTTGGTCTGGCATACTACAATGGCAACACTCAAAACAACCGCTACAAAAAAGACAAACTGACTGTCAGCGCTGAAGTTGAAATCTGGTCATTGCTTGTGAACTACCGTATCTGGAAATTCCAGCTTACGGGCGAATCATTGCGCGGGACTTTGGAAAACTCTGACAAAGTAGCTTTGGCGAACTCCACATTGGGTGGCTTGGCGAAACCGAAATCATTCGCGCCACTGGGACACAAAGCGGTTTTGGATAGCGTGCAACTTGCCTACGATATTTTCGACGACAATACATTGGTACCTTACGTTCGTTGGGAGCACGTGAACACGTTTGATGAAGTCCAAGGATCCATCACTAAATACCCTCGTTACGATTGGACTCGTTCATCAACGGGTCTTATGTGGGCTTGGGATCAAGGCGCGTTTATGAAGTTCCAATACGCTGAAGATCGCACAGAGTTGATTGGTATGCCGGAAACGAAATGGTTCGGCCTGGCGTTTGGTTTTGATATCGCAAAATTTAATTAGTTTTTTAAATAAATCTCAGTCTTTGAAAATCAAAGTCTGAACAGGAGAATAAATGAAAGCTCTTAAGTTAATGACAGCAGCCCTAGCGCTAGTAATTGGCGGTCAGGCTTCAGCTGCATCGAACCAGGAAATCATCACTCACGTGTCTTACAACGTGATCACAGCAACCTATGTTGAGCTTGCACAAGCGACTGTTTCTTTGAAACAGGCTGTCGACATTTTCGTTCAAAACCCGAACGAAGCAACATTGGCTCAAGCGCAAAACGCATGGCGCGGAGCTCGTATGCCGTGGGAAGCCTCTGAAGCTTTCTTGTTCGGACCTGTGGATTCTTTGGGTATCGATCCAATGCTTGATACTTGGCCTTTGAACAGATTGGACCTGGATGCAGTTTTGGCTTCTGGCAGAACAATCACTCCTGAGATGATTCGTTCTTTGGGTACGAACCTTCAAGGTTTCCACACGATCGAATATCTGTTGTTTGGTGACGGAGTTCACTCCAACACAAAACCGATTTCTGCTTTTACTGCAAAACAATTCGAATACCTTTCTTCGACGGCACAAGTTGAAATGGAGCATGCGGCAGCTTTGGCATATGCATGGACGAACCGTTGGAATCCAGAAGATGCTTCTTCTCCAGGGTATTCTGCGATTCTTGCGCAGCCAGGTTGGAACAATCAATTCTACACATCTGATGCGGCTGTATTGGAAGAGCTTGTAAAAGGCATGATGGCGATTGCTGATGAAGTGGCAAATGGTAAAATCGCGGATCCTTTGGGCGGTGACATCAATTCTGCAAACATGGCATTAGTTGAATCACCGTTCTCTTGGAACTCTTTGAACGATTTCACTTTCAATATCCGCTCTATCTACTCTGTGTATACAGGTACATACAGAACGTCTCAAGGTCCGGGCGTAAAAGCTCTGGTTGAGCGTCACGATCCTCAGTTGGCTCAACAGATTGAACAACATATCTTGGGTTGCATGCAATTGATCCAAGCGATCCGCCCTGCAGGTGGTGGTGATTTCGGTCAAGCGATCTTTACTCCAGATGGTCGTCAACGTGCTCAACAGGCGATTCAAGCATTGAACCAACTTCACGCGGTTTTGGAACAACAAGTTCTTCCTTTGGTGGACAAATAGTCATATGAAAAAATCGACTCTATTTTTAGCGATTCAATTGTTTTTTAGCGGAGCTGCGATGGCTGCTCCAGCCATCGATATGGACTACGTCAATGCAGTTATGTCGGGTGGTGACACGACAGTGATTTTTAAAAGAGAGTCGATTCAGGCATTCCGCAATCCTGCGGCAAATTTGTCTGAAGAAGAAGTTCGCCGTCACATGGCAGGTGATGCCCTTTTTGAGAGAAATTTTTCCGATGATCCAGGTCGTTTTGACCATGGTTTGGGGCCTGTTTACAACAACACGAACTGCAATGCCTGCCACGCTAAAGACGGGCGCGGTGCATTGCCAGTTTTGCCAATCGGTCAGGAAAAAGTTTTGCTTCGTCAAAACGAAGCGGTCTTCTTGCGTATCAGTATAGAAGACGGTCTAAAGAAAGTTAAATCTGCTGCAAACCACTGGGGTGCACCGGTTCCTGTTCCTGGCTTCTCGGATCAATTGTTCCACTTGGGTTCTTACGGCGTTCGTGAAGATCTTGAAGGTGCGGGACAAGCACAAGTATGGATGAGTTTTGAAAAGTCATCTTTTACTTATCCTGATGGCAGCACAGTTGAACTTCGTAAACCAATCTTCACTGTGACTTCTCCTTACGATCAGTATTTTGATTCTGTGACTGGCCAAATGCGCAGCCGTCTTTTTGAAAAAGACGTGAAAATGGGGCCTCGTATGGGGACTCCGATGATCGGCTTGGGTTTGCTCGAGGCGATCAAGGAATCTGATATCCGTGCATTGGCCGCTCGTGATTTGTCTGCTGAAGGTGTTCACGGTCAAGTGAACATGGTTTTTGATATTCAAAAATCTATGGCTGGTGATGCGTACCCAGTTTCTATGGGTCGCTTTGGTTTGAAAAACAACACGCCCACAGTTTTTCACCAATCCTTGGGCGCTTTGCGCGGCGATATCGGCGTGACGAACTATGCTTTCCCTGATGAAAGCATCGCGGGAACTCCATTGTACGATAAATTCATGGCAACTCGTCCGCCCCTAGAGGAGCCGCAGGCTTCTAAGGAAGTGGCTGATGATTTGGTATTCTACTCTCGCACATTGGCGGTTCCTTCTCGCCGTAACGTGGACAACCCTGTTGTTATCCGCGGAGCAAACTTGTTCCACCAAACTAGCTGCACAAGCTGTCATCAACCAAGCTTTGTAACCGGCTCACACGAGATTCCGGCTTTTGCTAATCAAAAAATCTATCCTTATACTGATATGCTTTTGCATGACATGGGACCTGGTTTGGCTGACGGCCGACAAGATTTCGATGCGACCGGAAATCAGTGGAAGACGCGTCCTCTATGGGGTATGGGTCAAACTCAAACGATCAATCCACGTGCTGGCTTCTTGCACGATGGCCGGGCTCGCACTTTGGAAGAGGCGATTTTGTGGCATGGCGGTGAGGCAGAGTATTCTAAAACCAAGTTCACTCAGCTTCCGAAAGATGATCGTATCGCTTTGATTCAATTTATTCGCTCTTTATAAAACCGGACTTCTAAACAGTGGAAAGTCATCCTCCGACTCAGGTACTATAGTGGAAAGCCTCTATTGGGGCTGGGAAGGGGGTGGTCTTATGGTTAAAACATGTGACATAACCAAGGCGGGGGTGGCGGCTTCTTAGCCGACTCGACCTTCGCCAAGGATTCGAAAGAATTCTGCACATTTAAAGGCGGCTCAAAAGGCCGCCTTTCCTATTCCAAATTTCTGGTCCTCGCATTTAAGTTCTAAGCCTCCTTTAAATATACGAAATTCCGATAAATTCACAGCATGAGTGACGATCAAAACGGCGTGAATGACATACCAGATTTTTCTGGGTTGATAGACTTTGAGCAAATCGAAGAGGTTGCGCGCGTCTTTTTTGAAGAGTCCAAAGAAATTTTGGACGGCTTGGATTCACTTATCATGCGTCTGGAAGAATCTCCAAACGACGTTGAACACATCAATGTCCTATTCCGCAAAGTGCATACAATCAAAGGCAGCGTGGGATCTGTTCCAGGCGGACAGCTATTAGCCTCTTTATCGCATGAGTTCGAAGCTTTGCTAAATCGAATCAAGCGGGAGTCCCAAACTGTCACGAAAGAATGCATTGATTTATTCTTACTTAGCTCGCGCTTGATGAAGCAATTGGCGGAAACCCTTCGCGAAAAACGCGAAATGTATCCGGAAGAGCTCAGTGAGGTGATCGAAACGATCACTCGTTACAATGGCTTTGAGTTTTCCGGTGTGGCACCAAGAAAAACCAAAAGAGCTGCTGTTAAACCGATCGTCGCTTCAGGTGATGAAGACGGCGTGTGGATGTCCAATAAGCAGCTTAATGAAATGTTGCGCTTAAGTGGCGAACTTTTGGTTTTAAAGAATTTTTTCTCGATGATGAATCAAACGGTGAACTTCCGCTCGCAACCCGAGTTGTTCGAGCGCCGTCAAAGCGACTTTTCGCAAAATCTGACCAAGATCACGGATCAATTCCAGTCTCACCTGCAAGTTATCCGTAAAGAGAAGGCCGAGGATTCATTCCAAAGTATTCCAGTACTGGTCAGGCAGACTGCCACGGAACTTAATAAAACAGTTCAGTTGCAAATGGTGGGCTTGGATTTCCTAATTGATAAATCCCTGGCCAAAGATATTTCTGAATCCTTGGTGCATCTGGTGCGAAACTCGATCGATCACGGGATCGAAGACCAATTCGAACGTGCCGTTGCAGGTAAAGATTCCATTGGCCAATTGACGATCGAGATGAGTGAGAAAAATGGCACCGTCTATGTCGTTATGAAAGACGATGGCAAAGGCCTTGATCGCGAAAGAATTTTGCAAAGAGCGATCACCAATGAACTGGTGAAACCTGAAGACGTGGCCACCATTTCGGACGAAGAAATTTATAAATGTATTTTCGAGCCGGGATTTTCCACAAAAGAGAAAATCACTACTGTTTCAGGGCGCGGTGTAGGGATGGACGTTGTTTCTACGTTGGTGGAAAAGTACGGCGGTCACATTTCAATTTCCACGCAAATGGGGGCTGGTACAACATTTACACTGGTCTATCCGGCAGTGTCTCACATTTTGGTCGAGACGGCGATGGTGGCAAGCTGGAATAACTTTCAAGTGGCTGTGCCGTTGACTTCAGTTGCTCATATTACTTCATGCAGCAGTCTTCAGTTGAATTACGTAGAACGCTTCCGTTATTGTCAGTTCCATAACCAGACAGTTCCTTTGATGACTTATCAAGAGATTCGACAGGGGCAAATGCTGTTGCAGGAATCTGATGTCGCACGTCACACCGCGATCTTTATCAGAATCAAAGATTCTATTATTGCTTTACTGGTGGATCGCGTGGAAGCGCAAACGGATCTGGTAGTTAAAGGATTTGGTGGAATTATCAAGGCCCAAAAAGGCTTTAAAGGATTCTCGATCCTGGCTGATGAAAAGATCACTTACATCATTGATCCAGAGCAAATTCTGGCTATGCTTGGCCAATCTGTAACTTTGGAGGCGGCAGCATGAGTGACTTCTTTGGTGACGATTTTACGGTCGAGCTAAAAAAGTATTTCCTGGATGCCACTTTGAAAGAAGTGGAATCCTTCATCGACTTGATTGATGAAAGTACATTGCAAAAAGTGACAGTCGAGATTCGCGAAAAAGCAGAATCTTGGGTGGTGGATGCAAAATCCAACGAATTTACTTTCTTAGAATCTTGGCTGACCGATTTTAACGCGAAAACAGATTCCTTGGATTCCGCCGAGCAGATGATTAAGGCGTTGAGCCTGTTGCAAAAATATCTCGCTGCTTTATTAGTTGATGGTAAGGACAGTGCAGAACTTGCTTTGCAGTTTCCATTGGTGGCCCAAAGCAGCCGCGAAGCTCTTTTCCTTCATTGTAAAACTGGGAGCCAGCAATTTGTGGTTCCTATTATAAATGTGATTGAAATCACCTCATCGCTTCCTATGTCTCCGTTGCCAGACTTACGTGAAGGTCTTGCCGGAGTGATCCCATTCAGAGGCGAAGCGGTTCCCGTGATTGACTTAAAATCATACGGATTTCATTCTGTAAACACGAATAAATTTTATTACGTTATCTGTGAGCATGCCGGCACACGTTTTTCATTACAAGTTACAGAGACTGATGAACTTTTAAGTCTTAAAGACAAAGATATGCAAAACTTAAGTGATCATCCCACCATGCTTACGGTACCTTTCATCAAGCAATTTTTCGTTAAGGAAGAGCACAGTGTGATGGTACTCGATATTGAAAAATTGGTGGCTTAATGAATTCACATTATTTGTTTCCTGGTAAGCACGCGGCCTTTAAAGAAGAGACCGTTATTTCCACGCTGTTGGGTTCTTGCGTTGCAGTTGCGATCTATGATCCGACAACACGAATCGGCGGATTAAATCACTATCTATTGCCCGATGCGCAGCCTAATGAGCGTGCGAACTCTCGTTATGGCAATCACGCCATCCAAATGTTGGTGGAAGATTGCGTAAAGCTGGGTGCCAATCGCTCGCAATTAAAAGCGAAAGTCTATGGTGGCGGAAACGTTATCAGTGTGTCTTCTTTGGGAGATGCCATCGGTAAACGTAACATTGAACTTGCCGAGAGCATGTTGCGTGAAATGGGTATTCCCATAACCGAGCGCAACGTGGGTGGCGAATCTGCGCGCACTATAAAATTTAATACGGCTACTGCGGATGTTTTGCATAATCAAACAAAAGAAGGCGGCGCCGACAGTCCTGTCGACGTGTCTGGTTTTAAACCTTTGGCGGTGGCTAAAGGTGTGAAAGTTTTGGTAGTGGATGATTCAGCCACAGTGCGCACGTTGTTCTCCAAAATCTTCACCAGCAGTGGTTTGGAAGTTGTAGGTGCAGCAGCTGATGCTTATCAAGCCCGCGATTTAATTGTTAATAAAAAACCTGATGTGATGACTTTGGATATCGAGATGCCAAAGATGTCAGGAGTTATGTTCCTAGAAAAAATCATGAAGCATCATCCGATTCCGGTGGTGATGGTTTCTTCTCTGGCGAATACCGGGGAGGCCGCGCTTAAATCTTTGGATTTGGGTGCAGTAGAGTTCGTACATAAACCGTCACAGTTTGATCCGCAAGTTTTAAAGGAGCTCGCTGAAACGCTGGTTATGAAAGTGCGTGCAGCAGCATCTGTGAATGTGATTAAAAAGTTAAAAGAAACGCCGGCTTCAGAAGCCCGTGTTTCTGTTCCTACGAAAGCTGTTCGTCGTGCAGCCGAGCTTAAAATCGTTGTGGTCGGTGGCAATGCTGGCAGCGCCGATGCACTGGAACAGTTTATTGCAACTCTTGCGGCGGATACTCCGCCAGTTGTGGTGTCTTGCAGTACTGTTGCGAATTTCGTGACGGCATATATTTCTAAAGTAAAAGCGAAATCCAAAGTCACACCAGTTGTGGGTAAGGATGGGGATTTCCTTAGAATGGGTCACGTCTATTTTATTCCGTCAGAACATCACGGTAAGATTGTTACGGGTCCCCAAGGTCCTGTTTTGAAACTTGAGAAAGGCGCGCCTGTGGCGTCTCAGTTGCCTTCCAGTAACGTCCTATTCCAATCTGCTGCGAACTCCTTTGGAAAAGGTGTCTTTGCGGTTCTGTTGGGTGGATTTGGTACTGATGGCGTTAACGGCCTGACCGAGGTGCAAAAACTTGGTGGCGCAAGCGTCGTACAGCATCCAGAAGAAGCTCAGTTCCCTTATGGCCCGCAAAAAGCGATTGAGCTTGGCGTGGCAGATGAGGTATTAAAAGCTGAAGCTTTGGCTGCGTACTTGATGCAATACCGTAACCAAAACCTATATTAACCGCACTAAAAGCAATTTCACTGCGGCTGATAACTTATTTGAGTTGGGAGGTCGCGGTGGAAATTTTGAATTTTGTTGCTGGTGAGTTTAAGGCTTCCGGAAATTCAAAGACTTTTGCTAAATACTCTCCATTTGATGGTTCGCAATTGGCTTCGGTTGCTGATTCCGATGCGATGGATGTGATTCTTTCTTTGCAGAGTTCGAAAAAAGCTTTGGCAGGATTTGAAACTTCCACTCCAGAATCTCGTGCAGAACTGTTGAATAAGCTTGCGGCCTACCTTGAGCAGAATGCTTCAGAGATCGCTTATCAAGAAGCCCTTCATCAAGGCCTACCTCAGAAATTTGTTTTAAAAAATAGCGTCCAGGTTTCCATTTCTATCCTTCGCGAAACGGCGAGTGATTTGTTAAAGCCATTATCTGCAGGTAAAGTCGTTAAAGCTTCCGGGCTGATTGGAATCATCACTCCTTGGTGTTTGTCTTTGCGCCTGGTGACTGAGCGTTTGGCGCCAGCGTTGGCCGCAGGTAATGCCGTTATCATCAAAGTTTCTGAACAGTCTCCGATCACTGCAAAAATTTTGGGTGAAGCGTTTAAAGCCATGGAACTCCCTTTGGGCTTGGTACAAGTTTTAAATGGGGGAGCAGAGGTTGCACAAATTATCGCAGGTCACCCTGGGATTCGTGCGATCACGGCTGCGGGTAAATCCTCGACGATGGAAGCGATTGCCAAGGCAGCCCTTCCTCAAATGAAAAAGCTGCAGCTTGGTGGCGGTGCTAAAAACGCTGCAATTGTTTTGAATGATTTTGATTTTAAGAATCGCATGGCCGAGATCATGGCGCCGTTCCTATTGGGACAAGGTCAGATGTGTTGGAATATGACTCGTCTGTTTGTGTTGGATTCCTTTGTTAAGGAATTCAATGAAGAGCTTAAAAACTTTTTGGCGGATTTGAAGCCGTTGAATTCTCCTGAAGGGGATTCCATCTGGACGCCATTGATTTCCAAAGATCGTGCCGAGATTTTAAATCAAAAAACTCAGTTCGGTATTTCGGAACATGGAAAAGTTTTTGCCCAACCCTCAAAAGATGGTGCAGGAAATTTCGTCAAACCTACATTCATGGCGGACCTTCCAAATTGTTCCGTCATGCAACAGGATGAGTTGTTTGCGCCTTTGTTCCTGGAAACATCCGTTAAATACCAACATGAAGCAGTGAAGTGGACGAATACGAGTTATCTGGGTCATTCTGCCATCGTATGGGGATCTGAAGAGAAGTTTGCCAAGGTCGCTGAAAAGTTGGATGTGGGCCAGGTGTCTTTGAATAAGTGGCTGGTGAATGAGCCCCACACTGTGTTCGGTGTGAAGCAATCAAGCTTTGGAATTACTGAGATGTCTTGGTCGGGATCATTTTATTCGGACGTAAAAAAGTTGACGATAGCGCCATAACGTCAAAGTTGTGACGAAATGGCATGTCGATTTGTTGACGCGATTTAGTTCAAAATGTGCGTTCTTGCACGAGTTTTGACATCACAATGAGAGCAAAATGCTTCCTCAGTAATTTCGGAAACGTTGCGATCAGACACGTGTCTGAGTTCGAGGACGGTGCCGCAAAGTATGCAATTGTTTTGGGAAATTATAAACTCGCGGTGCTTGGGACTATCAGTTTTCTCGAAATAATTGATCTTCGTTTCTTCCATTTTTATCTCATCCTTGAGCTAAGCCCCTACATCCATGCAGGGAAGCAACAGTGTGCCAATGCAAGAAGCGTTCACAGACTTCGGTCGAGAGGCCACGCTTGAAGCCCGCTTCCCTAGAGCTGCAACTTCGCGACACACCATCCGTGGTTCACCGTCGCCGGCTGCGCCGGTTCGCGCATCCATGCGCCGACGGAGGTCGCTGCGTTTCAGCCCTAGGGAAGCGGGCTTCAATCGTGTCCTCTCTCCTAGCTGTTCTTTTCTTCGCACGGGCAAACTCATTCTTCCTTTAGGAAGAGGGATTCGAGTTGCAGAAATAAAAATGGCGCGAGGACTTCGCGCCATTTTGTTTTTTTAGAAATTGAGAAGGGGGATGGGGATTATAGGTAGCTTGTTTTTAGTTTTGATTCGGATTCGTAGCGTTCGAAGGCTAGCGTGATTAGTTTCGTTACTAGGTCTTTGTATGCTAGGCCTGTGGCTTCCCACATTTTTGGGTACATTGAGATTTTTGTGAAGCCTGGGATGGTGTTGATTTCGTTGATATATAACTCGCCTGTTGGTTTTAGGAAGAAATCTACTCTTGTTAGGCCGTCGCAGCCCATGGCTTGGTATGTTTTTTTGGCCATGTCTTGAAGGCGTTGTAGAGTTTCGCCTTGGATTTTTGCTGGGATTTCTAATAGTGCTCCGTTGTCGTCGATGTATTTGGCTTCATAGGAATAGAACTCATGCTGAGGGATCACTTCTCCAGGCAATGAGGCTTCTGGAGCGTGGTTGTGGCCCATTACTGAACATTCTACTTCACGGCCTTGAATGAATTCTTCGGCCAATACTTTGAAATCGAATTGGAAGGCGTCTTGTAGTTTTACTTTGAAGTCTTCGGCTGATTTGATTTTGTGTACGCCTACGGATGAACCTGCGTTTGCTGGTTTGATAAAGAATGGAGTACCCAGGTTCTTAACGATTTCGTCGTAATTATTGTTTTTGTAGGGTGTTAGCAGCATGTAGCGTGCATTTGGAATTTTTGCGTCTGCCAGAATGTGTTTCATCACGGCTTTATCCATGCCGGCTGCTGAAGACCAAACTCCGCAACCTACGAAGGGGATATTCACCATTTTAAAGATGCCTTGGATTGTTCCGTCTTCGCCCATTGTTCCGTGCATAATCGGGAATGCGCAATCTACAGAAGTTTTCGTGGCGTTCTTCAATGAATAAAGAACCGGTTTACCCAGGTCGCAGATCATGGCAACAGGTTCTGCATTTGGGGGCAACGCTTTGTCATCGATTTTAGTTACTTGAGAAAAGACCGCCATGTCGGGGAAGCGGTACCATGTTCCATCCGAGCTGATACCAATCAAGATCGGACTGAATTTTTCTTTGTCCAAAGCGTCTGCTACGTTTTTAGCGGAGCGAAGGGAAACTTCGTGTTCTGCTGATTTACCACCGAAAATAAGTGCGATTGTCTTTTTCATTTTAAGTCCGTCCGTGAGTTAAAACATTCTAAATAATAATTGTTGCAGCGACGACGAAGCAACGCAGGGAAATCTGCGAGGGCATAGCACTTAGGCCCATTCAACCAATTCATGGGCAAGACCAAAGATACCGGCGAAGACTTCGTTCGGTTTTGCGTCGCCGTACATGTATGCTGGTGTTGTAACCACTTTTGTTTCGCGGTCAGAGATATAATCGTCCACTGGGCATTCTTCGTGTTGTGCACCGGTTTTTTGAATCTCTGCAGCTGTAGCGGCGTCATCACCGATTGTCAGCGTGACTTTTTTCTTGCCCAAAACTTTTGCCAATAAAACCGGAGCAATACAACATGCACCGATGGGTTTGCTGGCTTCAAAGAATTCCAGAATCACGCGTTTAACTTCGGGATTCACTTCGCAAGCCGCGCCTTTTTCAGCCCAGTTGCAAAGATTCTTTGCCGCACCAAAGCCACCCGGAAATGCTAAGCCATCAAAATCTTTTGCGTGAAGCTCAGCCAAGGATTTAACTTTGCTGCGAGCGATGCGTGCAGACTCAATCAGAACATTGCGTTTGCCACCTGTCGGAGATTTTGAAATGTGATCGACTTCGACAAGATCGATGTCGGGAGCAAAACAAGTGATTTCAGCTCCGGCTTGGTTCAAAGCGATGAACAAGCTAACTGTTTCAGTGATTTCTGAACCATCTAAATAACCGCTACCAGAAAGAACGACTGCGATTTTTTTCATAAAAAAACCTCCGGGAGATTTCACTCTACCGGAGGTCGTAAGTGTTGGCAATGAAGTGGTGACTAGTTCTGGGTGGTGTTACGTTGAAAATTCTTAAGACGGTTGCACACCGTGACTAAAACTTTTGTGGTTGAATTCGGAATCTGTACAAGACCTCGCGAACAATAATCCAAGACACGAGGCAGGAATGGCAGATCCGGAGTCATAGAAATAGTGTAAGTCACCTTTTGCTTTTCCGTTGTCGTTCCGGTTTTCAAAAGAATCGACCAATCGAATGTCACTTTTTTAACGTTCAGTTGACAGTTGGGAAGTCCACCACAGTTTGATTGCTGTTTAATAAGGTCTGGAGCAGGACGAACTTCTGTTGTTTTAGTAAGATTCGCGCACTTGATTTCGCAGGAATCCACTTTCAACGTTTCCTTGCAGTACTTTTGCAAGTCATCGGTCATGATACAAGAGTTTGCGAGCATCAAAACTCTTTCAAAACCCAAAGTCATTTCGTAATCGTCACCCAAGGTTTTTACATCACTCTTTTTGGCCAAAACGGATTTCGCTATTGCTAAAGCCGCACTGTCAGTGGATTTGGATTTCTTTTTTGAAGCAGTTTGCACAGGGTTTGAATCTGTGGCGTTGCTTTTCATAACGGAGCGGTGATCTTCACGTGTTGACTGCGAGGAATTCTCGCCCGAGATCACGGCTGTTTGATACAGAAACGTATAATCATATTGATCTGTGGTTTCAGTGATATTCGATATCGTGATTCCCTCTTGCAAAACCAGGCGAGGATCCATCGTATCGATTTGCTGTTCAGTTTCCTGAAACAAGAAATCACCTTTTAGCATTGTCAGGGGACTGACGGAACCCCAGCCATCAACCAAAGAGCTGCTGACTTCCTGAGCTGTGGCGGGAACAGCTTTATCTTCAAGATCTGGAGTTTTCATGCAGGACAAGGAGCCCGCGACCACTGCCATAGTTAAAACTTTAGGCAGCAGTCTTTGCAAATTTTTATTCATATTGAATCCCAACCCCAAACCCAAAGATTTAAAGGCATGATTTTTTCAAATTTAGCGACAGTCTCTTCTTTAAAAATTCCTATCGCGCGATAGTCAATAGGACCGAACAGCAGGCGGACCATATCGGTTTCATGTGTGATCGTGTATAAATCCTGACCGATACCAAAAACAAAGTGATCGCCTTGTTTTTCCAAAACGAAATCAGCAACGCCCTCAGCGCGGAAAGCGCGTTTAATTTTCGCTGACAGTTGCTCAAAGTTTACGATTTTGATCATTCCTAAGAAGCCGCTGTTCTTAGTAACATGGCGTGTTTCCAGTTCACGAATCAGATTTTGGGAATGCTTAGGGCAGATGATGGTGAACGGAGTGCCTTTTTTCGCACGGATAAAGCTCAACAATGAAAGAAGTTTGCTGGTTGAACCACCCCATTCGTGGATGTAACCACCCAAATCAATTCCTTTGCCTTCAATAGCATAGGCTGCCAGCTGGCCATTTGGTTCCCAGGCTGTGTAGATTTGAGTTTGTGGAATGCTTAAGAATTTACGAGTTTCTTCGATCGAACGAACGGAGTTTACAGAATGTTGCGAATATAGGCGGTAAATTGCATCCGGAGCGATTTTAGAATCAGTTGAAAACGAGAGGTTACTGACAGGCATGTTGAAGTTGTCTTCAATAACGAAGCTGATCTCGCTTCCAGCCAATTCAAAGCCCATGCGGCGATAAAAATCGAAAAGATCGGTCCAAAGAATCGCGATATCACAGGATTGTTCCTGCGCAGATCTTAGGCAATCTTTGATAACCGTTGTGCTAAGTCCCTGGCCACGATGCTGATCATCCGTTACGACCGAGCCGATGGCTGCGACTTTATAGATCACATGGGGAGACTTAATAATAAGAGGTTTCAATACGGCGTGGGAGAGGACTCGTTCCTCGTCCGCTATAATGCGCATATTGTGCAAGTTGTTAGGAGTAAACGCCGTTGGATACTCGGCAGCAATAGACCAAGGAGCTTCAGAACGTAGTTTTTTATTCAAAAAATCCAAAACCTGGGGAAGCTCAGTTTCCCTTGGTGAGCGTGGTCCTTCCATGAACCCTCCTTTTGACAATCTCCTCTAGAATAGCGGGATTTGGGGCTGGACCCCAGTGATTCGACAAATAAGGGCCTGAAAATGCGACACAAGTCCGGAAGGTCAGTTTGACAGAAGGGGGTAAAGCCTTATATTTAAGGGCGTATTAGGGAGAAGTCATGGCTGATAAGGGTTCAAAATGGTCGGAAAACAAACCGGGTAAAGTATTCGTGGATCAATCTTGTATTGCCTGCGATGCCTGCGTTTTGACGGCTCCAAAGAACTTCTCCATGCACGAAGAAGACGGTCATGCCTTCGTCTCCAAGCAACCAGAAAGCCCGGAAGAAGCTGAATTGGTAAAAGAAGCTATCGAGGGCTGCCCCGTTGAAGCAATTGGCAACGACGGTGACGAGTAAAAAGAAAGCTCCTCTCGAGCAGACTATTTCCCTTTTAAAGCGCTATTATCCTGACGCTCATTGTGCTCTAAACCATCGCAATCCTTTTGAATTATTAGTTGCCACGGTTTTATCTGCACAATGCACTGATGAGCGTGTGAACATGGTGACTCCCGCCCTTTTCGCGAAATATCCCACTCCAAAAGCGATGTCGAAAGCTCCTTTAGGCAGCTTAGAAAGCCTGGTTCGTTCCACGGGATTTTTTAAAAACAAAGCCAAGAATTTGAAGTCTGCTGCCACTGATTTGGTGGAAAAATACGATGGCGAAATCCCTCAGGATCTTGAGGCTTTGGTCGGGCTTGCGGGAGTGGGCCGAAAAACTGCGAATGTGGTATTGGGCAACGCATTTGATATCCCTAGTGGGATCGTGGTTGATACGCATGTCACACGCTTGTCGAATCGCTTGGGGTGGGTAAAAACCGAAAATGCTGTGCAGATCGAAAAGATTTTGTGCAAAGTGGTGCCAGAAGACGATTGGATTTTGTTATCGCATTTATTGATTTCACATGGTCGAGCTATCTGTAAGGCGAGAAAACCAGATTGCGCTCACTGCTTCCTTGAGACGACTTGCCCGAAGCGGGGAGTCTAGGCACAATGATCACATGTTTGTTTCATTCTTTGAGAGCGTTAAATACGTAGGACACCTTTTGCCCATTTCTTTCTTAAGAATATTCCTGGGTTATTACTATTTAGAACAAGCTTTGCAAAAATATCGCGGCGATTTTTTAACTCGTCCACGCATTGCAGATCAAATCGCAGAGTGGTTGCCAACCAGCCATGCACCGAATTGGTTTAAAATTTTTGCGAGTGCGCAGATGATTCCTAACTGGCAAACAGTGGCTTTTATCATCGTGGGGCTGGAGTTTGCGATCGCGATTTCTTATATCATCGGCTACGTCGTTCGTCCGATCGCTTTGATCGGCATGCTTTTGTGCGTGACGATGCTTTTCATTTCGGGGCCGGGACACGAAGACTTTTACAAAACATTTCTGGCGATTCACCTGATCTTGGCGTGGGTGGGAGCAGGCCGTTGTCTGGGACTTGATTATTATTACTTCAAACGCCGCCGTGGTATCTGGTGGTAATGTTATGAAAAATTTTATCGTTTTTATCGCAGTGGTATTTTTAGGATTATTTTTGGCACTTTTGAACCGCACGGAAACAAATACTTCCACAGGTGCTATGCCCACGTTGCGTGTTTTTGGTTATTCATCCTTCACGGGAAAATTTGGCCCGGGTCCTTTATTGAAAGCGGAGTTTGAAAAATCCTGCAACTGCAAATTGGAGTTTATCGAGGGCAGTGACTCGGGAATTCTACTTCAACGTTTGAAAATTGAAGGTGAAAGCTTAGGGGCGGATCTGGTGATCGGTCTTGATCAGTTTGATATTTCCAAAGCAACTGCGGAACAACAGTGGCGTAAAATGAATCTGGGTGATCTGAACGTCTATGACGTGGTGAAACCGGCCTTGGCGAATAAATTTTTTGTTCCTTATGACTGGGGTGCTTTGACGTTTGTGATGCGCGCAGGAGAGCTTAAAAAAACTCCGGCAAAAATCGATGATCTTTTAGACCCTGAATTGACTAAGAAAATTTCTTTGGAAGATCCTCGTACCAGCTCGCCAGGAATGCAGTTCTTGTATTGGTTGGTAAAGTCAAAAGGCGAGGAAGAGGCATTTCAGTTTTTACAAAAGTTGATGCCACAGGTTCATAGCTTTTCTCCGACTTGGTCCGCAGCGTATGGTCTTTTCACTAATAAGCAGACGAAACTTGCTTACTCATATGTCACGTCTCCGCTGTATCATGAAATCGAAGAGAAAAAGAAAGATTATCAAGCGATCGTTTTTGCCGAGCCTTTGCCGGTGCAATTTGAATTCATGGGTATTCCTGAATTTTGCCGTCACTGCGAGCTTGCTGAAAAATTTGTAAATTTGATGCTTTCTCCGGCTGGTCAAAAAATCATTATGGAAAAGAACTATATGATGCCAGTGATGAAGGGGGTTCGTGATGGAACTCCTTTTGCGACAGTCCCTGAATATAAATCCGTTCCTGGATTTGAAATCATGCCTACGGCCGAAGTGGATCGCCTGTTAAAACGTTGGACTGAAGTTCGCCGAGGCAATCTCAATTGAGTTTGCGTAAACTTCTTCGCCTAGCTTTGGTTGTATTTCTGCTGTTCCCGTTTCTGTTTCTGCTGACGCAGTTCAGACCTCAGGAACTCCCGGATATGGCCGAAGTGTGGTGGGCTTTTAAAAATACTTTCATTCAAGCTTTGCTGTCTTCGGTATGCTCCCTGTTTTTGGGAATCTGGGCTTCATTTGGGATTCTGAATTTTCCCTCAGGAAAAAGCCGCTTGCGTCTGGTTTTGGAAGTGGCATGCCTGGTTCCAAACTTTTTGCCACCGCTTTTTATTCTGCTTTCCGTTTTGAATGTCGTGGATCCATTTCCCATGGGAGTTTTGGGGATTGCCCTGGTTCACACGGTGATGAACTTTGGTTTGGTCGCAGTTCTTTTTACCAGCATTGTTGAAAGCAAAGTCGGTGGGGTGGCCGAGCTTTCCTATGTTGAGGGGGCGAGCCGTTGGCAGTTTATTTCCAAAGGACTGCTCCCGATGCTTAAGAAAGACCTTTGGCTTCTGGGACTGTTTATTTTTGTCGTTTGCTTTGGCAGTTTTTCTGTTCCGTTGATTGTGGGCGGAGGCAAAGGGACGACGATTGAAGTTTTGATCTATGAAAAGATCCGCTTGTCCAGTGATTGGGGTGGCGCGGTTTTCCTGGCGGCTTTGCAGTCGCTGTTTATTTTCGGGTTATCTTTGATCGTCGGTCGTGGCAAAGGCAGCACGGCCACTCGCTATGCGAATTTAAGTTTGCTGCGCACTCGGACGGGGATTGCGATCATTGTTGCCATTTCTTTGATGTATTTAACAGGCTATGTGCAGGGGCTTATCGCCGGCTTTGGAATGATGTCGACGCTGTACGAATACCAGTCAGCTTTGGCCTGGAGTTTTGTGGGAAGTATTCTGATTGGAATGACCGTCGGAATTTTCTGCTATGCCGGTTTGATGTTGATCGCCTTTTGCTGGCCAAAATCCTGGTTCGACAAATTTTTGAATGGATATGTGGCGCCAAGTACTTCACTAGCTTGTTTCTGTCTGCTGATTTTAAGTCCCAACGAAGGTATCTTTCCTTTTGTTAAAATACCTGTTGCGCTGGTTCTCTTAAGTCTGAACGGCTTGTTTCGTATGGGTTGGGACAGTGAACTGCGCTCTTTGGATTCGCAGTTGAATGTGGCCTATGCGATGGGGGCTTCTCCGGTGCAGATTTTTAAAGAGATCATGTTTCCGCAGATTTCTGCCAAGGCGGGAATTCTTGCGGGTATCGGTGCCGTTTGGGCTTGTGGAGATTTTGCGGTTTCGCGCATTCTGGCGCATCGTGATTTAAGTATTGCGATGATGACGGAAACTTTGATGTCGAGTTATCGCCTGAATCAGGCAACGGTTTTAAGTCTTTTGATTATCGTTGCTGGAATAATTTGTTTTGCTTTATGTGTGGGGGGAAGTCGTGTCCTTCGTCGAAAACTTACGCCGTGATTATGGTGACTTTAAAATTGATATTCCTCGTTGGGAGATCCTGGATCAGGGGGTGACCGTATTGTCAGGCCCTTCCGGCTCTGGAAAGACCACCGCTTTTAGAATGCTTTTGGGATTGGAAGATTGCCCAGGAATGAAGTGGACCTTTGATGGTCAGGATTTGGCGAAACTAAAAACTCCAGATCGCCGATTGGGCGTTGTATTTCAAACTTTGGATTTGTTTCCTCATATGACGGCGCGGGAAAATATCCTGTTCGCAGCCCGTGCCCGCGGGATTCCCGAAGAGAAAGTCAGAACTCGTCTTAAAGACCTGACTCAAAGTTTGAAAATGGAATCTTTCTTAGATCGTTCTGCTTCGATTATTTCCGGGGGTGAAAAACAGCGTGTGGCTATTGCCCGGGCCTTGATGGGTGAGCCCCGCCTGTTGTTATTGGATGAGCCATTTTCAGCTTTGGATCAGGAACTTCGTGAAGACAGTCGTCGCTTGGTTAAATCTGTCATTGAAGCGGAGAAAATTCCCACGCTTTTGGTAACTCACGATCCTAAAGACATCGAAGTCCTTGCGAATAAGGTTTTCTATATCCGCAACGGCTCTATCGTTTCTGAAAGCTAAGTGCATAATTTATTTTGCAGACCGATTTCTGTTCGATTGAATGCGGAATAAATCAATATTCATACAGACAACTTGCTCGGCATCGCCGTAGCTTTCAAGGTTGTCTGAAATATGCTTAATCCACTCTTGAAGTTCTCGGCGAACTTTTTTAAATCCTGATTCGGAAATAGACATTGGAGCTGTAAACATCATTTCTTCTTCAGAAATAGAGTTCGCTCTGTCAATTGCGCGGAGTCGCCAGTTGGTCTGATGTTGTTTTAAAAATGGGGAGCCTTTGGGGACAAAGGTTCGTTGGAGTCCAAGCTGGTAAAACAATCCCGTCTTTTTTATTAGCTGTCTTTGCAGTAAAAATTCAATGACCGTATTGAGTTCACCGGCTTCGTACTCGGGAAATGCTTGGTGAATTTCTTCGATAGTTTTGCCTTCGCCCAATGAGCAAAACAGTCTTATCCCAGAGTAAACCCACGAAGAATAGAATTGGCTTTTTTCGGCGTCGGTAAGCTCGGCACTGTTGGTGACGACATTGGCAATTTTCAAGGACTCCTGCCTGATCTTATCCAGCTTTTTTTTAAAGTGCTTTTTTACTTCGTGGTGAGAGGCACGCTCTGCTTCGATCAATGCTAGCCAATATTCCATTTCAAGTTCTGACCAAGAGAAGAATCGCCCAATCAGATAACCTTGATCTACGGTCATTATTTTTATGCCGGAAAGGAACTGACTAACTTGAGGTGAAGCGACCCCAAGGTGCTCTGCCATCTGCTTCACTAATCCGCGACCTTTTTGTGGGTGCATCTGGATATAGCTTTTCAATAACGAAGAAGGGCTTAAATGGGTAAATATGTCGAGATTTTTAGTCATTATAATATAAGTATATTAAAATACTTAAGATTTGAATATAGCCCATAGGCTAATAATTAAGTTATTTATTAATAACAAATCTAACGACTCAAATGCGGCAATGCGCTATCTTCCAGCCATCGAAACGAGATGAGTTTGGTTCGGAGGAACGGTGAAGCAGCGATCTGAATATTTTAAAAAGATTCTCACCAATGAATATCAGAGAAGACTTCAACAAACTGGCAAGTACTCGTTTCGAGCTTTTGCTCACAGTCTAGAAATCGATCCTTCAAGCCTTCACGACATCATGAAAGGTGAGCGGAAAGTGGGAGAGAAGGTCATACGAAAACTTGGTGAAAAAATCGGGATGACCTTGGCTGAAGTTGAAGAGCTTCTTGCCAAAAAGTGAAACGGTAAAGGGCAATTATCGGCAGTTCGACAGAGGCTTCCAAAAAATGCCCACAGCAAATTTCAGATATTGAGAATGGTGTGGGCAAAAATATGGTCAGTAATTTGAATATGTTTTTAAGTCAGTACCCATTAAACAAAAACCTTAAGGAGGTTTCTATGAAAAAAGCAGTTCTTTCTTGTATCGCCGCGATGACTTTGGTTTCTACTGTAGCTCACGCATCTGAATATACGTGCCTTGGTGTCGATGAAAACAACGGTCTCGCTCGCGTAAATACAGAGGTTGATCCGACTCAATCAATTAAACCTTTCGGCCATGTTAAAGGCCAAGAAGTCCGCTTGATGGAGGATGATGGTCATCTATCTCTTAACATTAAAAAAGCAGATGGAACGATGATCATTATCGTTGCAATGCCCGGCGGTCTTTTATTTCAAGACGGCACCATTAATTTGAGCTGTGTTAAAGGTCGTTAGTTTTTATTGTCGCGGGGATGGTGAGAAATACTGTCCTCGCGGTCCGGCATTTGCTTTAGCCAATACTAATGCGGGAGACGCGCAATGAGAGGCTTTACAATGAGAACTGTTGTCTATTTTATTTACAGCTTCATTGCCCAATTTGTCATAGGGCTTTCTTTGGCCCATGCCGCTGAATCAGCATCTTCAAAAGAAAAATCCATAAGTAAGGAATTGCCCGCCGTTTACGATTCTGTTGGAAATATGAAACGCCAACTAAATGCAAGCAAGGTGGATGGTCGAAAAGAGTTCCTCAGCCCTTCCGTCGCGATGGGTGGGCCAGGCATGGATGGTGGTGGTGGCGGCACGGTACTGACCTCTGATGGTCAGCTGCGACTTTTGGATTTAGCTCTTGCTGAACAACTTCCCTTACGACCTTTTGAGAACTCCAGCTATCTAGATATTTTAGCTCCCATGGGGTTCTACGTTCGCAACGTGGCGCGTGTTGTTCCCAATCGCTCGTTCTTTGCATGTGGTGCTGAGCTCCTAAGACGCCAAGATAATGTTTTACTGAATTCTATAAAACCCGAGGGTCTTGATGTGATAGTTGTTTTTACCGAGGTGCCTTTAAGTCAGAAGGAGTCTCGCCTTGCGCAGGTAGTATTTGAGTCACCCAACGGACATGGCTACCCTTATGAGGCGACACAACTGCCGAAAGATGCGTTAGCAAGTCCGAGCTTGCCAATCAGCTATCAAAGGCCGGTGGCTTCCTACGCAGCTCAGTCTGTAGATAGTTTAGGATGGTTCCCTCGACAAACTTTATTGGTGAACTCGCAACTCTATAACAAATTGTCGTTGCAAGATCGTTGTGCTTTGCAGGTTCATGAGATCTTTAGATACCTTTCTAACTCCGGTAAACTTGAAGATCTGGATATATCTCGGTTATTGACGAGACCCTTGGGGACGCAAGAGATTCAGAACTTAACGACTAAAGTTTCGCATTTGCAAACTGTTCGTTTAGATGAAATTCCCGCGACGGATCTTTTCAAGGGACTGAGTATTTCTCAGCAAGGAAGTATTGCGAATCTTATGAACCTTGATGCTGACTCAATCAGACTTATTGAAAAATTGATGATTTCTGCTGGGCTAGTTAAAAGTGAAGTTGGCAGCAATGGATTTGCGGATCAAATGAATATTCTGAAAAATGTAGAACTTCCGCAACGAGTCGCACCGATTGAAGTTATTATGGCCGAGACAAAATACGAAGACTTGACCCCTCACGGGCAAGCGCGTTTTCGTTATCAGCAAGAAAAACTTAAAGGGAAAGTTTTAGATTTAAGAAAATTGATTTCTGAATAAAATCACGCCGATAATGGTTAGATTGTATAGCGCTGAACCATTTCAAGCAGCGCTGTTTTCTTAACGGGCTTCGTTAGATGCTCTGTGCATCCGGCATCCAGTGATTTCTGAATATCTTCAGCCATGGCATTCGCACTGACCGCAATGATTGGAACTGGTTTGTGGTGATGGGTCTTTTCCCATTCGCGAATCTTGCGAGTGGCAACATAGCCATCCATCACCGGCATCTGAATGTCCATCAGGATGATATCAAAGTTTCCGTTCGTAGCTTTTTCAACAGCGACAGCGCCATTTTCTGCCTGCACGATATCAAATGGGAATTTCTTTAAATACGTCAATAGCAAGAAGCGGTTGTCTTCGGTGTCGTCGACGATCAGGATGCGACCATTACGGTTGATATTCTGCGCGATTTGCGGAATTCCTTTTGATTCCTCAAATGGACGGGGTGCTTCCACCACGGAATCCGTGGGAATGTATGGAACTGTAAAGGCAAAAGTACTTCCCTGGTTCTCGCGGCTTTCAAACCAGATCTTACCACCCATAAGCTCAACTAAGTTTTTCGAAATTGTCAGGCCTAAACCGCTGCCTCCAAATTTACGAGTGATCGAGCTGTCGGCCTGAACGAAGTTTTGGAACAGAAGATGTTGCTTATCCTTAGGGATACCTGTCCCGGTATCGCGAATTTGGAACAGGACATTCTTTTTAGTTTCGTCTTCAAACTCGGCGGTGACGGCGATCTCTCCAGATTGAGTAAATTTGATCGCATTCCCGATCAAATTAAACAGGATCTGGCGTAAACGTGTTGGATCTCCGATGATATGTGGTCGTTCTCCATCCAGATTCACAGTCAGATGGAAATCCAGATTTTTCTCGGCCGCCTTTTGTTTCAAGATATCGCAAATGTTCTTCGTCGTCGCAATCAGATCGAACGCAATTTTTTCGATACGAACTTCGCGGGCTTCGATTTTTGAGATATCCAAAATATCATTGATCAAGGAAAGCAGATTTTCACCGGCGTTCGCGCAAACTTGAACCAATTGCGCCTGCTCCGGTTTTAAATCCGATTCTGAAAGAATATCTGTGATACCGATAATCGCATTCAGCGGGGTGCGGATTTCATGGGACATACGCGCCAAGAATTCCGATTTAGCCTGAGAAGCTTTGACCGCTTGCTCCCGGGCTTGGATCAGGGCTTGCTCGCTTTGGATACGATCGGTGATATCTGTTCCAACGAATACGAACGTCAGATCTTTCGAAGTTCTGTTCGGTAAAGCCGCCCAGTTCATCAGAATAGGAATACGATGTCCATCAACGTTCGTGATCTCGGCCTGGATACTGTGGCGGGTTTGCAAAAGCCACGTGTAGTTTTTAAATTCTGGCTGGGCATGTATCAGATTTTTTAAATCCACCTGAGAAACTTGATTAGGGGAAAGACCCAAAAGCTTCAAAGCGTATTCATTGGCCTGAGAAATCATGTAAGACGACTGGCGCCAGTCATCATGGTGGATGACTTTTACGATGAACAGGAAGGCTTTGATGGATTGGATGACGCTATCCAGGAACTCTTTGGATACGGTGGTGGTTTCAAGACGATCTGCGAGCTGATTGTACTTGGTAACGAGCATCCCGATCTCGTCGCGCGATTGATAATTGATTTTTTGAGTCAGATTGCTGGTACCCAGTTTTTCCAGACGGTCCGTCAAAAGCTGAATTGGCTCAACCACTTTTCCGGTCGCAGCGAACGTCGCAAAGAAGAACAGGATAAAGATGAGGACGGCCGCGGCACTCGATGCAATCGCGATACGGTCCAAAACTGCAAAGGCTTCGCTTTCGTCAATTTTCGTTTGAATGTACCAAAGCTCACCGTTGGGAAGATAGATCTTACCGATCGAACGAATGACCTTCTGATTACGATAGTCTGTTCCTAGCTCCCGCACCTCGCTGAGGTTTTCAATTTTCTTGATGTCCTCGTCCCCGCGATTGCTGGCTGGAGTGTTCGCCTGGGGGGGAGCACCTTCGACATCTTCCGTACGGAAACGACCGGTATTGCGCAAGCTCCAGTCCTCACCGTAAATCAGCGTTTCACCAGTTTGACCCATACCGTGTGTCGCCCAGGCAAAGTTATCACTGGTAATACGATCGATTTCAGAAATAGAAATCTTGATAACCACAGCTCCTAGAAATTTTCCGCTGCGAATAATCGGCGAGGCGACATAGCCCGTGGTGAATTTGACACTGACCGGATCTTTTTCGAAATCCAAAAATAGTGTGGAACCTTCTTGCGCTTTTTGGGCCCAGTTAAACAGATCTTTAAGTTTTGCTGTCCCCGGTGTTTCATCGAAAACGGAAATTCCGTCATCGAAATCTTTACGAGTGGTGTATAGCACTCGACCTTCAGGATCGATTAAGGCCATGTCGTAAATGTTGAAATCTAAAACGTAATTGTCCAATAAGCGGCGGAATTCTGGAAAAGATTCCGCGTTTGAAGATTGCAAAAGGTTATCGGTCAACTCATGGGAAGAAATCAGGTTGATCGCCATCTGCAAATCGCGGAAATAGTTTTCAATAGCTGTGGTTTTTGCGATACGAATTTGCGTCAGACGCTCATAGGTACTATCGACGATCGTTGACTCCACGATTTTCAAACCGATCAAAGCAACGACAAAGGTGGCCAAAAACACCGAGACGAGATTAAAAAGGAAAATTCTTAAACGTAAAGTCACCTTAGTATCAGTGATACAGAGTGAATCCATATCAATCAACGAGTAGTTATTTGTCCCTCTGAAAACAGGTCG
This sequence comes from Bdellovibrio sp. ZAP7, assembly GCF_006874645.1. Taxonomy (NCBI): domain Bacteria; kingdom Pseudomonadati; phylum Bdellovibrionota; class Bdellovibrionia; order Bdellovibrionales; family Pseudobdellovibrionaceae; genus Bdellovibrio; species Bdellovibrio sp. ZAP7. The sequence continues at coordinate 522,705 of NZ_CP030082.1, forward strand.
TTTTTCTATGGTTGTTAGATTTTTGTAACGGGGATGACGCATCCCAATTTTGCCACTGCAGACAAAACGTTCTCAGATAGTAATTTGTCTTTTGTCTACGGAAGTGAAATTTTGGGCAAGTATGGTTATTACTAAATAATCATTGGGCGAGGAGGCACCGTGAAAATGAAACCTGCAGGTAAATTACTAAGCACTATGGTGTTTATCCTTCACTTCTCGGCTTGTGCCCAAACGAAGGTCATGGAGGGCGATGCAGAACTTCTGTCACCAACCATTTATTTTAAACCCACAGTTCATTTTGATGCCGCCAAGTGCACTCAAGAGCAGTTGAAAGATATGCTAACACCTGAAGGAAAAATTTTGACCACGATTTGCTCCAAGGATTTTGATCGTTGTTTGATTGAGGGCTCATGCTTTGTTGATAAAGCAGGCAGTGTCAGATCGTTTAACTATCATTCACGAGTCAAAGACATCCCACGTTTTGTGGAAGTGGACCTGCGCAGATGTCCTTTCGGCTATGGTGTGAATTCCACTTGTTTAGATCCCTACTATACGATCGCTGCAGATCTTTCGATTTACAAAGTGGGAGATGTGGTTTTTGTGCCACGCCTGGTGGGTGCGCCGATGCCCGATGGCAGTACTCATGATGGATACGTCGTAATTCGTGATCGTGGTGCACGGATCTTGGGGCAGGGAAGATTTGATTTCTTTACCGGTTTTTATAATCATGCGGACAAAGACAACATCATTGCTCGTTTAGGTTTCGGCGATCCCTATGCGCGCTTCGATTATCGACTGGCGACTCCTGAAGAAGCGGCGGCCACTCGAGAACGTCGGGGATATCCTGGTTTAAAAAACGTTGTTGTCATTCGGGCTCTTGAGACGATCTCAACTCTCTCCCGCACAAAGACCTCAGATTCTGATCATGAGTAACTAAAGCTTCTGTGGTTTTGCGTAACATAAGCATTTGAGTTTTATAGACATTTACCTACCTAGGTCTAGGTGTTCCTGGACCTTTGTCGAAAAAAAATTCTTAACCAATAGCCAATAAAATCAGGCACTTTGCGTGGTCCCTAAAAAAATCCTAGACCTAGGTCTAAAGTTTCCTAGACCTTCGTCGATAAGTTATTCGTAACACGTTAGGGCTTCCGCGGACCTCTCCTCAAAAAAGATCTCCCGGACAAAGTCTCCTGCAAACATGGTCAGTCACCCATGCTGCGGGAGACCTGCTCCAACTTAAAAATATTTGTATTTAAAATTTAAAGTTTTTTGAACGAAACAAACAATCGATCATAGTACGTTGTCGGGTTCAAAGGTGTTCTGCAGGTAAGTGGTGCGACCACAGTGCAATCTTTATCCCTCAAAAAAACAGCGTCTTATGATCCAAACATATCCCGAGGAGGAATGTAATGGGCTTAAGAATTGCGACAAATACAGCGTCTATCGCTGCTCAGCGTGTATTGTCCACGCAACAAAAAAGAACTGAGCACTCTGCTCAGGCTCTTGCTTCAGGTTCCCGTATCGTAAATGCTGCTGACGACGCCGCGGGTCTGGCGATCTCAGAAAACTTCAAAGGACAGTTAAAAGGTATTGCTGCCGCGAGAAACAACGCGAACAATGCGATTTCCTTTGCGCAAGTAGGTGAGGGTGGTCTGAACGAGATCTCAAATATCCTGATTCGTTTGCGCGAGCTAGGAGTTCAATCCGCTTCTGATACTATCGGTGAAACAGAGCGTGGATTCCTAAATAAAGAGACCCAACAACTTCTCCAAGAGGCCGATCGTATTGCCAAAACGACAACGTTTGGTAATCGTAAACTTCTCGATGGATCTGGCGGTGAGCTGGAGTTCCAAGTCGGTCCCAATGCCGGAGATGATAATATGATTAAAGTAACCTTTGATGCCGATGCTTCTGCAAGTAATCTCGGTATCGATGGAATCGATATGGATTCGAAAAGTGGAGCCCGTTCTTCACTCGAGGATATCGATAAAGCTCTGGTGAAAGTCAGTGAAATGCGCGCCGGCTTCGGTGCGACCCAGTCACGACTGGAATCCACAGTAAGTAACTTAGATATTTCTTATGAGAATTTGTCTTCAGCGAACTCTCGTATCCGTGACACCGATATCGCGAAAGAAACATCAGAAATGGCATCTGCCAACATTCTGCAAAACACGGCGGTATCAGTTCTGGCGCAGGCCAATCAGCTACCAAACGTAGCAATGAAACTAGTTGGCTAACAGTAAGTAGTACCTCGTTTATATAATTTAAAAGTTCCTTCAAGTTGCGAGGGGGACTCCGGGATAAATCTCCCTCTGGAGTAGTCGCCCACAAAAACTACTTCAATTACAGCCCGCCCACGAGGACCGCAAGGTCTTCGTGGGTTTTTTCGTTTGGCGGGCTTACTTGCTAGTCACGGCGGGCGAATGAAAAGTGCCCGATTGCTGCGTTGTCGGCGCCGAGCTTGCTCTCCGGCGTACTTGGAGTACGCCTACGTGGCAGCTCGACACCTCCGCCTTGCACTCGAACACTTTTGATTCGCCTGGGCAAGTTTCGAACATCTCCTGGCTTGCGCCTTCGTCGCTCGCTCTTTAGGATTTTCTCGCCTCTCGCCTCTCGCCTCTCGCCTCTCGCTTCTCGCTTCTCGCTTCTGGTTCTGGTTCTGGTTCTGGTTCTGGTTCTCGGTTCTGGTTCTCGGTTCTCGGTTCTCGGTTCTCGGTTCTCGGTTCTCGGTTCTGGTTCTCGGTTCTCGGTTCTCGGTTCTACGCCTGTTTTGTTGGCCGGTGGTTTGTTGTATGAATCGATGTTCACTGTCTGCCGGAAGGGTATCGGTCATGGTTTCTTCTTATATTCCCAGAGTTCTTTGATTTGTTCTTGGCTCATTCCTCTTAGTCGATTTTCGGAGTAGGGGCGGCCGTTGGCTTCGCACTCGTTCAGCTGGATGTAATCTCTTACTATTTGATAGCCCTTGAATCCTTTAACGATTCGGGTGAACGGACGATGCTTCCAGATCTTTCCTTTGATCTCGCTTCTTTCGTTAGGGGTATCGGTCATGTTCTGAGCGAACTGACCGGGAAGGACTCTAAAGAAACTTTGTAGTTTCGATCTTCGGGTGCCTCGGATCAGCAAATGAACGTGGTCATTTTGGATAGAATACTGTTCGACCTTCACGAAGAACTTCAATGCGTACCTTTTAATAAGTACATTCATCAATCTAAATATATGTGGATTGCGAAGGCCGCCTGTGACTGCGGATTTATTTATTTTCAGCACTAAATGAATAGGATCTTTGGTGGAAAGAGGTCGAGCTGTTCTGCCCTTTGCTTCTTTTCTTAGTTCGCCTCCGTGGCAGTGGTGATGTTTCCAGTTTGTTTTTGCTGATAGAAATGATTGTTGCTTCATGACCGATACCCCCGAGTTCAAGGGGTGTCGATGCAAATGCCAGGTGAGGGTTAGAAACTCCTTGAGCAGACTGTAGTAGCCACGCACGTCCGAATCACGTATGACCGATACCCTTCATCACTCTTCTTTTTGTTCCATCTAAATCCGTGCTTTTCCCTCTGAAATACATGTCATTGCTTCATTTGACCGTTGATGTGCTTTTGTCTGGGGCTTTCTTTTTTGTATTTTCTATTCACAGATCATTAGTCTTGAAGTGCTTCATCACCCTATATCTATTGTTTTGGGATCATTTTCCTTATCCAAGGTCTGAAGGACGTTTGTGTGATCCAGAAAAAACCCAGACCAAGGGCCTGGAAAAACCAAGCAAAAGGCCCAGATTTCAATACGAAGGTCCAGTTGAAGCTGGATGATGGTCTAGTTTTGCAGGACGCGACTAAAGCCTTTCCAGACCTCGCCGAAAGGTATGTCAGAAGCAACGACGATACCGAAGTCGAAAGTACTTGAGAGCTTCGAAGGGTGTGACTGCCTGACGAAAACTCGATTGCAGGGTACCGAGACCAACGTAGAGTCCCGACGTGTTAAACCGGTCAGCCTAAGTAGGTATAAGGCGGCCAAATTTTATGGGGGTCCCAAATGGGAATGAGAATTTCAACTAATATCGCAGCGGTAAATGCACAAAGAACTCTACAAGGTTCTCAACGTGTTATCGGTAAATCCATGGAGCAATTGTCTTCTGGATCGCGCATCAACAAAGCTGCAGATGATGCTGCCGGCTTGGCAATCTCTGAAGGTATGAAGTCGCAAATCAGATCTTACAGCCAAGCACAACGAAATGCGAATGATGGTATCTCAATGGTGCAAACTGCTGAGGGTGGTTTGTCTGAAGTATCAAATATCTTAACTCGTATGCGTGAGTTGGGTATCCAGGCTTCTTCTGATACTATCGGGGATACAGAGCGTGGCTTCCTTGATAAAGAGGTTCAACAATTGAAAGCTGAGTCTCAACGTATCACTCAATCAACTAAATTTGGTACTACTAAACTACTTGATGGTTCTGGCGACAAGTATGACTTCCAAGTAGGTATCGGTAATGATGACTTTGCGGACCGTATCTCCTTCAATGCAGGTGAGACAGACGCAACGACAGCTTCACTAGGTATTGACGGTTTCGATTTCAGCTCTAAAGCTGGTGCTCAAGAAGCTCTTGAGAAAATCGACAGCGCACAAACTAAAGTGAATGGTTTCCGTGCAAATCTTGGTGCCCTTCAAAATCGTCTGACTTCAACAGTCGACAACTTGGGTGTTCAACACGAAAATATCTCTGCAGCGAACTCTCGTATCCGTGATACAGATATCGCTTCAGCGACTGCTGACCAAGCAAAAAACCAAGTGTTGCTACAAGCTAACACGAGTGTTCTTGCTCAGGCGAACCAAATGCCAGGCGCAGCTTTGAAACTAATTGGCTAATAAATAAAAGTTTGAATCTGGGAGAGCGCCTCCGTGCTCTCCCGGTACCAACCTACCCAGGGAAAGTTTTATGATAATTTTCCCTGGGGTACTTAGAGAGGGGACTTGGGGATAGCCTATAGTCCAGCTGTTTAAGTTTAGTCAAAAAATGCCGATAAGATCCTCATGAATATCAAAGGATTGATTCCCAACATTCAGCCAAGCGATGTGAAGTCAATAGACCGAACTGGCCGGGCGATTCAATCCGACAGTGCCCACGATCGAGACGCCAACGGGCAAGAATCCTACCAACAGCAACAACAAGAACAGAGACCGCCGATGTCAGAGGAGCAACTTGAAGCTTCGATGGAACATCTGCGTAAACTTCCTGCTTTCAAGGAGCACCGATGGACGGTGGAACTTGAAGATATCGGCGGGGAGAATTTCGTTATGGTCAGAGACAATCTCGGTACTTTGATCCGTCGTATTCCTGAAGCAGAATTGTGGACTCTTCCATCCGATGATTCTCCTCGAGGACAACTGCTAAAGCGTTCCGCTTAACTAGACATTAAAGCCATCGGCTTTGCGATCTCTTCATAATTTTAAATCCGAATAGCATTTGATTCCCAGCTTCTGGTCCAGCTCTAGAGGGGGATGTCAAAATTTATCCCGCTTATATTGCAACAGAGCTTCAAATCCGCTGCCACTAGGCCTTTCGACGGACATTTAATTGACTCACGTTCACTGTATGAATTTGAGACGATTGTTTCATGGCAGGAATACGAATTACAGGCATGGCCTCTGGGCTACCACCAAATATCGTCGAGCAGCTAATGGAAGCTGAGCGTATTCCTGTGAAGCAGATGGAAACTAAGAAGACCGAGAAAGATGAGAAGCTTAAGCTTGTCAAAGATCTCGAGAGCAAGGTTTTGGATATTAATAAAAACCTTTCCGATCTGACGAATGTACGCGGTTTTGCGGATAAGAAATTTATTTCAAGCGATACGTCTGTTGTGGACGGTCAGCTTGATCCGAATAACGCGGTACCAGGTGAGTACTCGGTTGAAGTGGTTTCGCTTGCGGAAAAGCCAGCAGCTATTTCCAACGGCTTTCCTGATAAAAATGAGACGCAAATTGGTACGGGATATATAAAGTTTGAAACGCCCGAAGGCACTAAAGAAGTTTACATCACGGGGAAGAATTCGACTCTGGAAGGTGCCGCGAATCAGATTAATAACGCTGATGTGGGCTTGAAAGCTCAGGTTCTTGAAGATCGTAAAGACAAAGAGAACCCGTTTAAACTTTTGATTTCAGGGATGGCCACTGGTGATGACCACCAGGTGACATTCCCAAAAATCTATCTCTTGGATGGCGATCAGGACATGTACTTTGAGCAGTCCCGCGCTTCTAAGAATGCGAAAGTGAAAGTTGACGGCTTTGAAATCGAGCTTCCAGAAAATAAAGCCAAAGATTTGATTCCAGGCGTGGTTCTGGATTTGAAATCTGCAGCTCCAGGTAAAACGATTCACATGACGGTGAAGGAAAACCTGGAAGCGATTGGTGGCAAAGTAAAAGGTTTCGTTGATGCCTACAATGCGGCTTTAGGTTTTATCCAAAAGCAGCATCAGCTTCAGGGTGGTGATAAGGGTGGAAATCCTAAGCTGGGACCGCTCGGTGGTGATGGACTTTTAAGAACGATTGAAAGCTCGTTGCGTAGTGCGATTTTGAATCCGGTGCAAGGGGTGGAATCACCTATTCGCCAGATCAATGAGATGGGTATCACGTTCAACCGAAACGGGATGCTGGAGTTGAACCAGGATAAGTTCAACAAAGTATTGAATTCAAATCCGGTGGGAGTTGCTGCGTTTTTCCGCGGTGACGGCTTTAAAACAGGTTTTGCCAATGTGATTAAGCAGACCGTTCAAAGTTTAACGAACGGTGAGTACGGTGGCTTGGCCAACCGTAAAAGGGGACTCGAGTCGCAGATCAAACAAATTGATCAGCGTATCGATAACAAAGAACGACAGCTAGAGAAAAAGGAAGATGGACTTCGTCAGAAGTTTGCCAACCTGGAAACTAAGATGTCAGAGATGCAAGCTCAGCAGGCGAAGTTCGCCGCGATGGCCCGCCAGGGTGGATAGTTAGTTTAATAAGTTAAGTGAACGTTGAACGGTCAGGAACTAAAGAGGAAACGATGAATAAGAACGCGTATCAGAAATACAAACAGACTTCGGTGCAAAGTGCCAGCAAGGAAAAGATCCTTTTGATGCTTTATGAGGGTGCTATCAAGTTTACCAAACTTGCCGTTAAAGCCATTGAAGAGAAAAAGATCGCGGATCGTGGGCAGAATATCGGTAGAGCCTTCGATATCATCATGGAATTGAACAACACTCTTGATCATAAAGTCGGTGGCGATGTGGCAAACCAGCTGGAACAACTTTATATGTTCATGATGGAACAATACACCAAAGCAAACATCAGCGGAGATGCAGCACCACTTCATGCGAACTTGAAGTTGCTAAATACTTTGTATGATGGCTGGGTGCAAGCCGTAGAAAAACTCAAAAAAGAATCAGACGACGGAAAGAAAGCGGGTTAATACCATGGAGGGTAACGTGACCAGAATCATCAGCCTGTTGAACGAAAAAAATCATTACCTCGAAAAGTTCTATTCATTGAACGAGGTTGAACTTGCGAACTTCGCGCAAGGTTTGTTCGACAACTTGCAGAGCTTTTATCAAACGCGTGAGAAAATTCTGGATGTTCTTAAATATGTAGACTCGCAAATCGACAGAGCTCAGAACGAAATGAGCGCTGATACTGTAATGGTGCAGGGCGATCGCCAGCAGATCAAAGAAGCTTTAACGATTAAGGACGAATACGTATCTCGCATTATCGAGCAAGATATCCAAGTGTTGGCTTGCATCGAGATGGCAAAAAACTCCATCATCCGCGAGTTACAGGATGTTCGTCGCAACCGTAAAGCAATTGGTGGCTATAAATCCAAGATCTTCACCCAGCGTTTGGACGAAGAAGCCTAGACTAGGCAATTTTTTCCCGACAAAAAGCTGACGGCAAGGACGGTCTGGGAGTCAAACTCCTGAGCTGAACTTGCCTCAACTTGAAATAATCGCATCTTTAGCCTTGGCATCTGTGTTGCTCTTCTGTTTCTTCGGAGGAGATCCATGCAGATGTTGGAAAATCAGTTCGTTCAAAAGTCCAGTGAAAATACCGAAGTGAATACTTCAGTTGAGAACTTTCAGGAAAGTTCTGGAAGAGTCTATTTCGATTCTGTGCAAGCACTCGCTGACTTTGAATCAGAAACCACAAATAACAAACCACAAACGAATACCGACCCACGTGTTTCCAAGTATCTGCAGAATGCGGATGTACTTAGCAAACATGGTGAGTACAACCTTGCTCTGAATCTGTTGCGCCAAGCGTGTAACATCGATTCAAAAAATTCTGCGACACTGAGCATGTTGTCTCGTTGCCTCGAGAAAATCGGTAAGCATGATGAAGCCTTGGTGGCACTGAATGCCTGGAACAAAGTGGACTACGGCTTTGAAAGCCTGGCTTGGTTGGCTCACGCTCTATATAGAATGGGCCGTGATGAACAAGCTTTGGAAAAATACTTTGAAGCTTTGTCAGTATTGACTGAAGAAGACGATCAGCTTTTCGAAGTTTATAAAAATATGGGTAATATCTATGTTCGTCAGGGCGACTTCGACGGCGCAGAGGAGTACTACAATAAAGCTTATACTATTAATACAACGTCAGATGTGTTGTTGGTGAACTTCGGAACTTTGGAAGTGCAACGTGGGGATTTTGATAAATCTTTGTACTGCTTCCGTAAAGCCGTTGAGATCAATCCTCAAAATGACAAAGCGTGGGTAGGCTTAGCGATGGTTCATCACCAGTTCGGTGACACAGAACTGGCGTGGGCGAATATCGACGCCGCCTTGGATATCAATAAGAAAAACCGTACCGCGGTTCACTTGGCTGCCAATTGGGGGCTGCGTGATCGCCAGCTGCAAAAAGCCATCGAAGCTTTGGAAGAATATCTGGCACAGGTAGAGCAAGACGAAGACATGTCTTTGGTTTTGATCAATTTGTTCTGCACGGCAAGCCAAATGGATCAAGCATTGCTTGAGATCGAGCGTGTTCTTTTGTGGAACCCGGATCACCGCGAAGTAAGAAATCTGAAAAAGAAAATCACACCCTCAGTAAAGGCAGCATAAAATGTCCATGATCACTTTCTCTGAAAACCATGAGTCGTCTCTTATTTCCTTCGAGGCGGGTACGCCACTAGCGAACATCACTCAACCTCGTGAAGAAGCTTTAAAATGGACTTACTCTTTGGGTCCGATTCCTTCTTCTCATGTTGTGGTGATAGGTTTGGGTTCAGGCTTTCATATTGAAGCCCTGGCGGACTTGGATCATGACGTGCAAATCACAGTCGTTGATTCCCGTGATTCATTGATTCCAGTTTTCAGATCTCAATTTCCCGAGTTGGCTGAGCGCGTGCAAATCGTGATTGCTGATAATGTTCAGGATTTGATGAAAAACGATATTTATGCAGATGTGGTTGCGACTCGCGCTTACGTGGTGTCTTTCAGAGAATCTTGGGGCGAGCAGATGGATCTGTTCTCTGAGTTTTTTGGTCACTTGACGGGTCGTACGGTAGAAGCCGTGAAATACCACCTGCAAGATTTGCAAATGAACATGAAGTCTTTGTACTTCCAAAACACAACTCTTCTGTCGATCAAGGATATCTTGCCGGTAGTTGAGGGTTCCCAGGTAGCAGAAGAAAAGAAGCAAATCTTTCGTATGCTGGGAGAATTGGTAAAATAGAATGAAGATACTGGTCGTCTCGCTTTTACGTCTGGGAGATATTATTCAGCAGCAGCCTCTTTTAAAGGCGTTGCGTGAAAAGAATCCCCAGGCGCAAATCCATTTGTTGATCAATCGTCAGTTTTCTCATGTTGAGGGATTGCTGACGGGTTTGGTTGATAATTATCACTATTTCGACCGGGACTCGTTACAACGTGGCCTGGGCGAGGCGTCTTTTAATATCTTGTGGTCTCATCACCAGTTGGATCAACTGGTTCAGACTTTAAATAATGAAAACTATCAGCAAGTTTTAAACTTTACCCACAATAAGCTCAGCGCCTATTTGTTGGGGGCTTTGCAAGTACCGATGAAAAAAGGTCTTCATCATTTTGAAGGAAAATTCCAAGGATTGGAAAATCCTTGGCTTCGCTATTTCAATGACCGTTTTTCGGGTGTTCAGCCGTCGTTGTTTCATTATGTGGAGCTTTTAGGAAAGTCTTTCGATCTTCCAGTACAAAAAGCCGCGGCAATGCCAGCAACGAAATCCAAACAGGTTCTGTTTCAGTGTCTGACAAGTGATACGAAAAAGAACTGGGGCTTGAATAATTTTAAAAAACTTAAAGAGACCATCGAATCTTCACTGGTAGACTATAAGGTGAAGGTTCTTTGCGCTCCCTTTGAAAAAGAATCTCTTAAGGCCTATTTTACGGACTCAGATCTGATCGCTTGCGATTTGCTGGGTGCCCAGGAAATGTTGAAGCAGTCTTGTCTATTAGTGACGGGTGATACCAGCATCAAGCATTTGGCATCTCAATTAGGAGTGCCAACTGTTGAGATCGTATTGGGTAGCAGTGACTGGACAAAAACCGCCGCTTATTCTGCAGCGACTGAAATAGTCAGTGCGCAGGTGCCGTGTGCTCCTTGTTCGCATTCTCAGGCTTGTTCGCAAAAATCACAAATTTGCGCGGAACAGATCACTGTGGATCAGGTTTTTGCAGCCGTTTGGGATAAATTAAGTAAAAAGGCTTCGGTATCCACGGTCTCGATCCGCGATATCGAAAGAACTTCGTGGTCTTTGCAGCTTGATGGGGGCTCGCAGTCTCACGTTTTAAGCTATGCCAGCACCGCTCTTCAATTCTCTGAAACATTCCCTAAAGCAAATTTGAGTCAGGTGTTAGCGGACGCGCGCAAGCTGCAAGCTCAATACGACACTTGGTTGCAGGCTTTGGAATCGTCTTTCCCATCCCGTAAGGAGATTGCGGCAAAGACTCAATTGAAAAGCCAGGATATAGGCGAATTTATCCTGACGGCTCAAGATATTATTAAATCCAAAAAAGATGCGGCTGGGTATTTCCAGTCCATCGTTGAAAATCTGATGACTCGCTTTTCCAGCACGTTGCAATTTCATGAGAAAATGCAGGCAGCTCTTGCGGAAGTTCGCGAACTTTTGCAGTCGCGAGGTCAGTTCATTCACTCTTTAGAAATAGTTCTCAAGGAAGGGGCCTATTATGCAGCAGGAATTGGACAATTATCTATCGATGGCTTTGAAGAGGCTGGAAGAAGCTTACAAAGAGATCGTGAAGACGCAGCCATATAACCAAGAAGCTGAAACAATCAAACTCGTTGCAGAACTAGCGAAGGAACAGATTAAAGATGAAAATTCTCATTCAGCAGCTCGCTAGATTAGGTGATATCTATATGTCTTGGCCGGCGATTCGCGCGGTTCGCCGCATGAATCCTGATGCCGAGATCCATTTTTTGACTCGTCCACGTTTTGAAGGTGCGGTTGAGGGTTTAACTGCTATCGATAAGCATCTGACCTTGCCAAGCGGACATATTCTGATGCCGTTGGTTAATGAAAATGCCAACTTAGAAGAATCACTGAATCGCATGGAAGAATTTGTCGAAGAAGTTCGTGCGGAAAACTACGATCAGATTATCAATCTGACGTTTTCACCGTTTTCGAGCTATTTGACTCACGCTTTGACGATGCCTCACACGACAGTGTTGGGATATACGCGCTTCAGAGACGGCTTTTTCTGCGCGGCAGATGAAGTCAGTGCTTATTTCTATGCGCAAGTTGGAATCGGTAAACCCAATCGCGTGCACGTGGCTGATATCTTTGCATCGATGATCGGTACCGAATATACCGAACAAGACTGGGAAGCGCCGCAATTGCCGGAATTGAATTTTGAGTTGCCCCCGTTGTATTTAACGGTTCACGTTGGTGCGAGTGAAAAGCACAAAGCCCTGACAGCGGATGCTTGGGGACGCGGCATTGATTACTTCAATCGCCGTTATCAAGGAATGCCTATCGTTTTGATCGGTGCGCCAAATGAAGTGGAAATCGCGAACGAAATCGTCGCGGCCGCTCCAAATGCAGCGATTACCAATCTGGTTGGCAAAACACGGATGAATGAATTGTTCACAGTTCTTAAGCGTTCTGAATTGCTTATCGGTTGCGACAGCGCTCCAATTCATATGGCTTCATTAACGGATACTCCGACATTGAACATCAGTATCGGAAATGTGAATTTCTGGGAAACCGGTCCTAAAGCGACTTTGGGCTTAATTTACCGAGTCGAAGAAGGTCAGGATGTCGTTCCAGAGCGTATCGGTGAAATCATCGCTCAGCTTTTGGAAGGCAACGCAGATCCAGAACTGATCATGCGCACGGGCGGCCTGGCAAGTTATGCCAAGGTTGAATCGGCGGAGAAAGAGTTCGCCTGGAACTTGGTTCAAGCCCTGTATTTGGGTGGCCAATTCCCCGTCGCGGAACGTATTGAAATCATTGAAGGCGCCATGAAACTGGATGAAATCAATGACTTCATGATGAGCCAATTTGCTTTGATTCATGAAAAAGGTGTGGAAGCCGTCGCGCCATTTATCGACGGTGGCGAAGATGTTATTAAGTCCATTAGCCGGATCGTACCGGAGTTGCGTCCTATGATTGACTGGTATCATGCGGAAAAAATCCGTGTGGCGCCAGGCACGCAAGAAGAGATCGTAGCTGCAACTTTGAGTGTTCATGAGCGTTTTAAACGCCATCTTCGTGTTTATGTTCCTCGTGACGAGAAAGTCACGACAGTGGAGGCCAAAGATGGAACGCTATAAAGTATCGGGCGAAGATCTTCGCAATTTTTATCAAGGTGACACGAATCTTTCCAAAGTTTTCGCTGATATTGAAAATGACCTTCGCGATACCAATGCAGTTGTCTGCAGATTTATCGTTAATGGCATGGAAATCAAGGAATCTGACGAAGCGCGCTTTGGCTCGGTTTCCCTGAAGGATGTGGAAACACTTGAGTACATGACGGAAAACAGCAACGATCTGGTGTTGGATGTTTTGCGTGCATGGATCGATTCCCTGCCAGAGCTTATGGGAAAAACTGAAAACTTATCCAAGCGTATGCGCGCTCAAGGTTTGAGTGGTTTGCTAAAACCAATTCATGATCTGGTATCAAATTGTGAATATTTGATCGATAGCGTGATGTCTTTGAAAGTTTTGGTGGGCGACCGTTACCTTGTGGCAAGTCCAGTTAACTGGGCTATCGCGGAAGAGCAAAGTAAAAAGACCGTTACTGAAGCACTTGGTGCTATGGAAAATAAGGATTTTGTTCTTTTAGCGGATGTCCTGGAGTATGATTTAAACAATGTACTGCAAATGTGGAAAGAACACTTGCAGTACTTGGAGAAGGCGCTCAATGGGGACATCAACGGATCAAATTTCAAATCCGAACAAGATAGATCCAATCCTGTGGGTTGGAAACGTATCGCCAATTAGGCTGCCGCAATTCTTTCCGTTTCAAAAACGGGAAGTCGAGATCGTCTTACGGGCTTCTTTTCAGGAAGCCCGTTCGCTTTTGCAAAATCAGAAATTTTCCTCGATCTTAGTCCAGGACGAAGGGGGCGCGGAGGCTTTTGAACTTTTGGTTCAAGCACGCCACCTGCAACCCATGGCGCCGCGCTTTTATATTTCTAACGAATTAAATGAGGAAAAAGTTCGTAAGGGTATCAATCAAGCTCAAGTCTATAGATTTATCCGCTGGCCATTGGCGGAACGAGAAATCTGGCAGCAGCTTGAAGATGCTCTGGAAAAACACTCCACTTATCTTTCGCGATCTCTTTTGTTAAAGGAATCGTCTTCGCAAAATAAAGAACTGGAAGCCTTGACGCATTCCTTGGAAGGCTTGGTTGACGAGCGCACGCAATTTATCGAAATGTCTCACAAAGAGGAAACCGATAAACTGAACCGTGAACGAAATCTGGTCCGTCTGATTAAAGATCTGGCGAATCAAAACTCGTTTGAAGATGTTCTGGGAATCATTCGTAAAGAGCTTCGTAAGTTTCATAAAATTGGGGACCCCATTCTGGTGTATCGCACCGACAACGCAAAGACTCACTTTATCAGTTTTCAGTTGGGGACGATGACTCAGTCCGAGTCCTCCACTCATTTTGAATTCCCCAAAAATGCGCAAGTGCCGTCAGCAGATTTGATTCGCCATCTGGCAAATCATTTTGGTCGTCCCTTTGCTAAAACCTATGTCGTTCCGTTGGAGCTGCGTTTGACCAACCATCTGATGGGTGGAAATGGTGAGGCGATTCTTTGTGTTGAAAACTCCTTGAACGATAAAGAGATGCCGCCTTTTGTGGAGTTCATGACCGATCGTATGCGCCCGTTGGGGATGACCTTGGACCGTGTTCTTTTGGACAGTCAGCTTTCTGCGTTTTCATATCGCTGGGAAAAAACCTTCGATGGCATGAGAGACCCTATCGCTATCATGGACATGGATCACAGTGTGATTCGCGCTAACAAAAAATTCTCGGATAGATTTCCTGACAAGCGCCAAGCGATTGAGGGGTCTCCCGCAGCGCAGGCTTTGGCTGATGGGCAGTCGCACGTAGGACAAATCCAGGTCGATAATCGCATTTACCAGGTTCACAGCTATCCCGTGGTCTTGGATAACGGTGGCAAGGCCACAAATGTTGTAAATCAATACGTAGACATCACTCAGTCCCGCGAACTTTACTTACGCATGTTGCAGAATGAAAAAATGGGAGCGATCGGGATGCTGGCCGGGAATATCGCTCATGAGTTGAATAACCCTCTGACGGGTCTGCGTTCATTGACGCAGGTTCTGCTGCAAGAGGCAGACAAAAAAACCAACCTCTATTCAGATTTGGTCGAGATCGAAAAAGCCGCGGCTCGTTCGCAGCGTATTATTAAAAACCTTTTGGATTTTTCTAAAGGAGAAGATCAACCCGCAGAGGATATTTCCGTCGACGAAATCGTCGAAAGAACTCTGCCGATGTTGAAATCCGCTCTGCGCACCCATCGCCTGGAAGTCACACTGCAAACTGTGGATAAAACTGTGCACGTTGAGCCACACTTGATTCAACAGGTGGTCTTCAACCTGGTTAATAACGCGTGTCAGGCGATGAAGGATCCAGGTCGTCTTAAACTCAACTCTTACCACTCGGGAAATCAGGTGGTTCTAGAAATTGAGGACACGGGGCCAGGCGTGCCAGAGGATATTCAAAAGCGCATTTTTGAGCCGTTCTTCACGACAAAAAAAGAAGGACATGGAACCGGTCTTGGGTTAAGTATGTCTAAGTCGGTCATCGAGAAATTTGGGGGCAGTATCACGCTCAATTCGGTGCAACCTAACGGTGCTCGTTTCGTGATTACTTTGCCATGTAAGTAAGGATTTTGTTTGTGAAGGTACTGATTGTTGATGATGAAGCTTTAGTCCGTCGTTCTTTGTCCCGCGCTTTTCGTGCGAAAGGGCATGAGGTCGTTGAAGCTGAAAATGGCAACGAAGGCCTTGAACAGTGGAGGAAGTCCACACCGGATCTGGTATTTCTGGATGTATTGATGCCTGGCCTGACAGGCCCGGAAGTTTTAAAGGAAATCGGCACAGACCGTTCTGGTAAGGTGATTTTAATGTCTGCTTTTGCCGGAGAACATAACATGGAAACAGCTTTGCAGATGGGAGCTGAAATGTTTGTTCCGAAACCTTTCGAAGATATTTTTGCCGTTGTGAAAATGGCCGAGGATTTACTGTCATGAGAATTATTGCGGGTAAGTATCGTGGGCACCAACTGGTGGCATTCAAGGCGGATCATATTCGTCCGACCACGGATCGCGTAAAAGAAACGTTGTTCAATAAACTTCAGTTTCAAATTGAAGGCGCCAATGTCGCCGACCTTTTTTGTGGAACAGGTAACTTAGGGATTGAAGCCCTTTCTCGTGATGCCCGTTTTTGTACCTTTGTAGAAAAAAATCCTAAATCGTTAGCAATTGCTCGCCAAAACTTTGAAAAACTTAAAGTTCCAGCCAGCAATTACAAAGTGGTCAGCATGGACGTTCTTGCGTTTTTAAAATCATACGCAGGAGAGCCTTTTGATATTATTTTTGCAGATCCTCCATTTACGGAAAAGATGGCCCATTCCGTTGTTGAGGCAGCCAGCACAAGTGCGGCGTTTGGCACTAACACCGTGATGGCGATTGAATCTCAAGCCAAAGAACGTATGGAAGATCGTTATGGTCAGTTGGTGCGCTTTAGCAAGAAGGACTACGGAGATAAAATTCTAAGCATGTTCTGTCACGAAAGCGCGATGGAACAAGACTCCGCAGAAGGGGAATCCAGTGGCGAGTAATATTGCAGTATATCCCGGCAGCTTTGATCCGATCACAATGGGCCACGTGGATATTATCAACCGTGTGGCGCCGCTGTACTCTGAAGTGGTGATTCTGGTGGCCCAATCGAATCAGAAGCAATCCATGTTCACAGCTCAAGAAAGAAAAGAACTGATCGAAAAATCTTTGGCGCATTTAAAAAACGTCAAAGTCGATTTTTTTGAAGGCTTGACCATTGATTATATGAAAAGGAACAAAGCCCAAGTGATCATTCGTGGTCTACGTGCGGTTGTGGACTTCGAATATGAATTAACGATGGCGCAGATTAATAAAAAGATCGCACCAGAAATTGAAACTCTTTTGATGTTTGCAAGTCCGGAGTATTACTACATCTCTTCACGTGGCGTGAAAGAGCTTGCAGTCAATGGTGGAGAATTAAACGGTTTTGTTCCTGACGTAGTTAAAGAGGCGATCACAAAAAAACTTAAAAAGTAGGACGTCGTTGTATGTTGCAACTTTCAAAGCGCTCCCAAAATCTAAAGACTTCTCCAACCTTGTTTCTGGTTGCGAAAGCCAAGGAACTTGCGGCTCAGGGGCACGATGTGATTTCTCTGACAGTGGGGGAGCCGGATTGGCCGACTTTTGAAGTTCCCAGCAAAGCCGGGATCGAAGCTATTGAAAAAAACATAACCAAGTACACGGCTGCCAATGGCACCATCGAATTGCGCCAGACGATCGCAAAAAAATATAAATTTGAGATTGATCAAGCCTACTCCACCAAAGAAATTACGGTGGCTTCGGGCGCAAAGTTTATTATCTTTGCGGCACTTCAAATGCTTTGCTCTCCGGGTGACGAGGTTATCATCGGCGCACCTTACTGGGTCAGTTACCCGATGATGGTGGAGCTGGCAGACGGCGTGCCCCGCATTATCGAGTGTGGGGAGCAAGAAAATTACAAAATCACTCCGGCGCAACTTGAAAGCGCAATCAATGCTAAAACCAAAGCGTTGCTGTTTTGCTCTCCAAGCAATCCCACAAGCTTGCTATATACCGCGGATGAATTGAAAGCCCTGGCAGAAGTTCTTAGAAAGCATCCCCAGGTCGCAATCATTTCTGATGATATGTACAACCGCTTGGTTTTCGACGGTGGCAAAGTCGCTCCGCACATTCTGCAAGTGGCTCCAGATCTGAAGGATCGCACGTTGGCTGTCAATGGGGGCTCTAAGGCCTATTCCATGACCGGCTGGAGAATTGGGTGGGCCGCAGGTCCCGAGAAACTGATTACTGCCATGGCGGACTATCAAAGCCAGGCGACGGGTTCACCTTCAAGTATCTCTCAACACGCGGCTATGAAGGCTATAGAGCACTGTGAAGCCGATATTGAAAAAGTGGTCACGAAACTAACAGCGCGTAAAAATGCGGGCCTTGCAGAGTTGCGATCTGTTCCAGGATTCAAAGTTTCTGAACCGGATGGCGCTTTCTATTTCTGGGTCGATATTAAATCTGTTCTGGGTAAAACCTATGAAGACCAGCTGATCCGCACATCAAAAGATTTCTGCGATATTTTGCTGGATAAATTCTTTGTCGCCACCGTTCCGGGCGTGGAATGCGGCCTGGATGGCTATATGCGCTTAAGCTTCGCCGTTTCCGAAGAAACAATGAAGCGCGCTGTGATTCGCATGAAAGAGTTTGTTTCTAAACTGGTTTAGACGAGATAATAAAAAACCCGCTGTACAGTATGTCAGCGGGTTTCGATTTTTATTCGATCAATACGGGAAAAAAGTGTTTCCTGCACCTGGTCTTGCATACAAATAGTCTTTCGAGTCAGAAGGACCATGGCTTAAATTCAGTTCGCCCGTTGAAGCTGAATCGATACTCATAGTCACCGAAGACACACGGCCTGATTGATTTATATAAACGAAGTTGATCTTAAAAGGACTTCCCGGGCGTACTGTATTCAGGCTTACATAAACATAGATATCTTTAAATGAGTTACTTTCGCCTCTATATACTTTAGAGAGAATTACATCATCGTCTGTTTGTTCGATAAGGCTTTGTAGCAACTCATAAGAAGCAGTGATTTCTTTCACCTGGTAGGGAAATACGTTTCTATTTTCGTTTTGGTAGTATACTGAAACACCTTCCAGATTGATAGCTCTCATCGAGTCGGGGTTCATCAAGATTTGATCTTGAGGGGTACTACCTTTGACGGCAGCGTGTGTGTAACCAACGAATCCTACAGAAATTAGCAAAAACATTAAATACTTCATCTTCGGTTCCTTTATTAGTTGTTAAGAGCTCTTAATTATTAACTATAAATCTAAAATTAATTTTCACTTTTCATTATATCGACATCAGCTGAGTGCCAGCGACTATTGCAATTCGATCGTGAAGAGAGGTGATGCTTTTTCTAATAGCTTATTCAAAGTCGGAAGGCCTCGTCTTGGGAACAGAGTCTTCGATGTATTGCAGCTAGCTGATCCGAGAAGATAGTATCCGTCCGCCATTTCGTAGGACATCGCAATCATTGTATAACCATTTGTCGGAATATTGGTGACACTATCTCCGTCCGCCCAAACCTCTTTCTCGTTCGCTCGATAGAGGACTTGCAATCTCGTACCTTTTTTTAAGCTAAATGGGTGAGACATTGTAAAATAGGCCACGCATTCCGGCTTCCCCATGGTAATTCCATCAATGTACCTACCACCACTGTCAGGTGTTTGGGCTGCGACATCACGTTGTAACGTGATGGTGGCCAATCCTTCATAGGACTTCGCAAAAGACGCGCTAGAAAGCAAAAGTATTGAAAGTGCGATCATTGTTTTCATTATTATATTTCTCCATTATTGTTCGCATCGCTTGAGGCGACTGCTTAAGTTATGAAGAGATTTTTAAAATAAATTTTGAATTTTAATAATGAACAATGGTGAACAAGATTTAAGCTCAGGCGAACCCTGGTCGTTTTACCGATATGACCAAAAATTAGACGCTTTTATTAAGACTTACCTGGATTTCCAAGGTGGTATAGCGAACTTTGAATGTTTGAATAAGGCCGTGATGTTGTTGAAGCTCTTTATTCAGTCTTGAGACCGCCATTCTTAAACGATGATATTGGGAATCGTCATAATTCAAGTCACCAAATAAATTAGCGACGACTTTTTCTGAAGCCAGCTGATCCGTCTTTTCTTTGAGAAATTGCGTCAGAATATCCAGCAAGAGCTTTGCATTTTTCCCCGCGTATCTATTGGAGCCGATCATCACATCACCATGGATAACTGAAATGCTTTCAGAGATACTGCTCTTTAAGCATTGACTCCATTTATCCAAAAGGACCTTTTGCGAGTCTTGTGGCAAAGATGAAGCTTTGAATAAAAACTGTTTACGCAGTTGAGTTTGCAAAGGACCCTGAGGAGCATCCTGAATTTCATAAATGATTCGCTTGAGTTCATCCAGGGTCCCCGCCACAGGTACAACCTCCACTTTTCCGATATTGAAGAATTGCGAAAACACCGCATTTTCATAGGCATTAATCTGACTGAATTGGAGTTTTGATGAAAGGCATTGCAACAATTTCGTTGATGGACTTTTCTCAAGAATCATTGCCTCCTCTAGGAAGTGACAAACAAGCTGCCTTAAGTCGACTGGTGAAAGGTTGCTCTCGATGAGATTTAAAATGCGCTTTTCGACAATCTCGACACCCAACAACCGGATCTCAAGAATAATAAGGGCATGAATAACGTCAAAATCAGACTCTGTCCCTACACGAAGACCGCTTGAAAGAACATTATAGATCTTAGCAGATTCGCCATTATTTGTTCCCATAAATGAACTAAGTCGCACGATCTGGGCGAGGGCTTTTTCTTGGAAAGGTCCGCCAGCGCCTAGTACGGAGGCGTCGTTGAAATAGTTCAAAGCAGAACATACATCAGCCTGCAATTCCTTTATCTTACCAATAAAGATCAGCGTTCTAAGCAGAACATCAGTGTCCAAGGAATTTCTATTTTTAATAAATTCTAATTCTAGCTTTTGACTGTACTCGCCAAAGGCAAGAACATCGTGAGCCAAAAAAGAAACCGCTGTCAGATCGCTTAAGACAGGAAGTGTGGCGCCGAAATTGTGGACGATATTTTTAAGCTCTGAAAATGATTTTTTAAGATCGCCCTTGATTAAACTCAACTTGGCTTGATAATAAGCGACTTCTGCGCGCGATACTCCGGTCGTCGCAGAGGCTTGCGAGAGTAAATAAGCGAGCTTTTCAAGATCTCGTTTCTGAAAGGCTTCCTCGAACTGAATTGTTGTTACTGCTGCTGAGTCCACGATTCCTTCCGTAGGGTTTCTTTTTGAATTTCTTTAATTCTATTTACCAATTCATCAATTTTAGCTGGAGTCTGTGGATCCTTTGGGTTCGTCAATATAATTTCGCGGATCTCATTGGTTTCCGGCGACCAGCCTCCACCAATGCGCGGACTTGGACCGCGATTTCCCAGAACTCGCGGCAAACCCCAGTGAGGAACGGAAAGAAACTGGCAAAATCCGATCTTGTGATTATTCACCGTAAGCGTCGATTTGCGGAGTTCTTGAAGGTTTTTATAAACCATCTGACCCGTCGTCTCTTTTGAAATCTTCGGGCAACTAGCTGGTAGCATTCCATCTGCCACAGATGAAGTGTCCATGCCGCCAGATAGTTTGCCTTTGGGACGGTACATAGCATCCGTCATACGATAGATGGTCGGAAGATTTTCTAGGAAACGACCAGTACATGTTGTTTGAGAATTCGCACGAATGTTCATGCCATAGAGGTAGCGCATCACCTCAGCTTCGAAAAATCTAGCTCTTTCAGCCGCAAAATTGAAATAGAACAAAGGATTTGCCAGCAGACTCCAGGATCGACATGTGCTCTGATATTTAATCTGATAGGACGTGCCGTCGTCTGTGGAGTACAGCTTGGAACCTGTATACCGACCATCAAACAGCATCTCATTAATTAAATTAGATGTTATATCAAACTTAATTGCAGTCTCGTGAGCCAGTCTTGCGACAACCGCCGGCTCAGTAATTTCGGAAATCTTTTTAAAAAAGAGATACGTGTTCCCGTGAGGTTCTGTCCAGCTTTCAAAGTCATCGACCTGATCTGTAATCACAAAGATAACTTGCGTGTTTGCGTAAGATATAACTTGATCTTTAGGGGTCGTATTTTTTCTTTGGCAGTTCTTGATAATTTCATCAACTGTTGCGCGGCTGGCTCCAAGGGCGGCCTGAAAGCTTTCCGCGTGGGATTCATTAAATTGCCTGCAGATCTCGTTCGCCTGTGGCACCGAGAAAATCTTTTTATAGCTGGCATCGACTAGAGCTTGATATACCGGATACTTTGCTGCTTCGATCGTCACGACGTCATAAGGCAGCTGGTTTTTGCCAATAATTAGACCGCTTAAGGCCGCCATCGTAGCTAGAAAAAGTTTTGCAGAAATCATAAACTTTCATAGTGCAAGTCAAAGGCCCGCCGGGAACGAATTATGAAGAATAGACTGGCCGAGTGTCATTTTAGGCGTACCACCCGAATAAAGTTTGAACGGTCTCATTTTGATACAGCCACTGAGGTCGTTAAATTACAAAAAAATCCAATGCCAATGATGCCACCTCTTCTTCAGGGGATTCTTTGATTATGGGTTTTATTTTTTGAATGGACTGGATAAGGATCTCTTTGATTGTTTCGATATCCTTTTTTGAAATTGAAACGACGGAGGAGTAGTGGAGACCTTCCGTGGGATCTTTTTCGATACTCTGAATAGCTTTTAATCTCCAGTTTATATGATGTCTTGCAATCATTGGCGAGTCTGATCCTAAATGAATCTGCTTTTTACCGATGATAAAATCATTATTGCGTCCCATTTCAATAATTCCGGCGGTAAGCAAGAAGTCCAGTGCGTCTGAACATTGCTTAATACTAATTCCTAAATGACTGGCGATTCGCTCGGGTGTTCGACAGTTCTTTAAAGAAACCGCAGCATGGACTGCTCCATAAATCCAAGAGCTGTAGTATGTGGACTGGCTTCGCTCAGATAGATGAGGCTCAACTTTTAATCGGTTTTTGAGCACCACTCGTGACTTCTGAAATTGACGAATTTGCCTTAAAAGCCTGTTTTTAAGATTTACCGATCCAGATTTGCCCAGTTGTACAAGCAATAGGAAGTAATCTCCATGCTCATCGGTATGTCCTAGAAACTCGTTAACGCCCTCTGCTTGCTCATTGCTAAAATGGGCGTCTCCTCGGAGAACTTGGGCTGTATAGGCCGTGTGGCAGCCGATGCTTCTAGAAAGAGAGGCTCTACTTCCTCGGCCTCCATTATCCAATTCATCTAGCTTGTCGTTTAGAAACTCTTTGTAGTCAGTGTATTGAAATAAATCGATCATATGGCTAAGTAATACTTAGCGTAGGTGCAAATTGCTAATTAATTTTATGTTGCTGAGCGCCATTGGCGGCGATATATAGCTGTCCATCAGAGAGGATGGATATTTATGAGAAAGATGATTGTATTAGTATGGGTTCTTCAGTGTTTGGCTGGTTTAGCGCACGCTACGGTAATTGGTGTGGACAGCAGTGGTGGTGGCAACGAGTTGGTCGGTACATTCGTGAGCATTGCCGACAATGTTTTAGACAAAGTCTCCTTTTCTTCCGCAGACAGAAATTTGTTAAAAAAGGCGCTCCTTTCAAGTCGCATTGTGAGTGTTAAAACGTTGACGGATGCAAAGGGGAACGCTGTGCCCGAGCAAAGTCAAATGTTGGCATATACTTATAAGGGCCTCATTCAATTAAAAGAGTTTAAAGACGGTGAAGACTCTTGGGCACGTGCCATAGCCGAGAAGCGTTCTGTCGCCTATATCGTCATTCATGAGTTATTTCGAGCTTCTGGTGTAACGAACCGTGAGGGGCGCTCTATTGACGACATCTACCAGCTGTCGGTCATGATATATCGACTCAACGAGGTGGACAACTTCGGTAATTTATCTGAGCCGACTGAACTTCATTATTGGAAGTGTCAGTGTTTTGAAGGTGAAAATGACAGCTCTCCATCTGCAGGATTGAATTTGATTGATATTAGTTCGCTTCTTAACGCCGAGAAAAAAGCGGTTTCAGTCTGTCAAAAAGAGCTATCGGTCAAAAATTCTATAGCTCGATGTCAAAAGTTTGTGGGGAACCCCGCCAATAACTAAAACCTCTACAAATGAGTTTTTTAAATCAACAACAATAGACAACGTCAATGGAGACAACAATGAAAAAAATAATTTTATCAGTCGCCCTAGTTTTCGCCTCCCAGGTATCGCTTGCCAGTGTTCAAACGCCGTCAGGAACAGTCACTATTTTTTATGCTGATAAATCTGGGGCCTTCGCTTCAATCACAGGAGATTTAGCACAATCTCTGTATGACAATGGTCGAAGCCTTGAGGGTAACCCGCATATCAAAGCAATCGATCGTTTCGTTTGTGGAAACTCGTCCGTTGGCATGAAGTGTATTACGGTGCTTACAGAAATTACTTCGATGGAAGATTCTGAGATCGCGGTAACTTCACAGTTCGACACCGATAAGGCGACTTTTGTTATTTGGATTGTCGGTGCAGACGCAATGAAGATCTACAATGGGATGGAAGATGCGTTTGAACTCGTTCCTGGGCTAAAACTTTCTACTGAGTTCGTTTGCGCAAAGGGTGATAAAATTGAGAAGTCAGCCTGCTATCTATCCTTTTATGTGAACGGCAAAAAAGTACCGGCTCTGCCTCAAATGAAAAAAGTCGGCCTGAATTTCAATTAGCAAGAGTCTTTTTCCAACTTCTGCGGAAAAGGGAGACCACCTCGGTGGGCTTCTAAGCAATGTGGTTTGTTATTTGCTGACAAAAATTGTCGAGATAGAAAAGTGCCGTTATACGCAATAGAAGGGAAGCAATGATGTTTAAAGTTAAAACTCCAAACCTATTTTGTCACATTCGATCAAGTATTATTCAGGGCACATTTACTATTGTTGCATTATTCTCTTCAAGTTTGTCGTTTGCTGTAATCAATGGAGGCGCAGCAAATGAGAATCGTTTTAACGCTGTGGGTGCGCTTAAAATAGGCGATAACAGGAGCGTCGGGTGCACAGCGACCCTGATCGCACCGAACTGGATCGTAACGGCTGATCACTGTATTCACGCAACAGATGGTGGCGAAGAAGAAGGAGGTAATCCACTGCCTCCTGAAGGATACGAGTTCCGTCTAGGCAATGACTTTAAAAAACCTGTCTCTAAAATAAAAATCAAACGTTGGGTAGCTGGCCCTGAAGTTGACGGGCAAACTTTAGACATCGCCTTCGGTGAATTGTCCAGCCCGGCTCCTGTCAGTGATTTACATTTATCAGTCGTTCCTGCATGGTCTTTGAAATGGGATTCAACGGACATGCAAAGCTCTTATATCCACGTCGGATACGGCGTTAACGAGGCTTTTTCCTCTCGGCCATCACCGCTTTCGGATAAACGTCAGCAGGCAATGTTGACAGTGACCGCTAATGAAGGAAATGCACTTTTAAAACTCTTTGGTAATTCTCAAAATCTGGGTGCATATATTGAGCAGTTTCATCCACAATCTCTCGAAGCTGAAGATTTGGATTCGATTATTGCCCATGCTGATCTTGGTTCCGGCTATTATGTTTCCGCGTGGGACGGACGAGGTCGTAAGAACCTTTCAGATATCCAGATGCCATCTGGCGGTTGGCAGGACACTTGTTTTGGCGATTCGGGCGGCCCTCTTTTGCGCGAAATCAATGGACAACTAGTTGTGGTGGGGGTCGTGAGCAAGGGGATGGACCGTATATGTTCACCTATGGGCACCAAGTTTACGATCTTCAGTCCCCCAGTTCAATTTCTGATGAAACAATTGGGAATTTAAGTTCTTCGGTCCATACCGGTAACTCCAAAAGGACAATGTGTGGCTCGGCTGTGTGGTACTGCAGATTAGTCGATCCAAACCAATTTTTTAGCCATGTCCTTCATTGTGTTTTCGTGAACCAGGTAAGAACCCTGATCCTTCAAGCAAATGATACCTTTGCGGTAGTCGCAAGAAGTGCCCCAAGAGTTGCGAACCATATAGTAACAAGCATTGCCGATTTTCTTACGGCCTACGATCGTTGACGCGTGACCCGCACCAAAGATTCCGCCGACATCTGTGATTTCAGAGGCGTCGTATTCCAATGAAATAAGTTTACGACGGTTTAGCAACCAATCGATTTGATCATTGATAGATTCAAACGGGTGAGTTTTCTTGCCCCAGCTTTTGTAATCCAACTCGTTGCGAAGAGCGATGGATTTAGAACGGCAAGAACTGTCCAGGAAGTAAAACACCACGTCTTCAAGGCTCACACTACGATTGTTCAAAAGATATTTTTTGATCGTCGCTGGAGGAGTCGCCGGGAAGAAACCCTCAACCAATTGATCAAAAGATTTTTGGCAAAGATCGTTGCAAGTGCCTTTGCGAACGTCCTTCATACGGTTCATCAAATAAGCCATACCATTATGAACAGTGGTTCTGGAAGTGATGTGAACTTCTTTAGTTCCTTGAGATGGAATGTCACTTTCTCTGCAAACATGTCCCAACTCATTCATTTTCTTAACGGCGATGCTAACCATGCCGCCTTCAGGAGTTGTGGTTTTGTTCACAACGCCACGTCCGATTTTTCCCAGCAAAGTCACTTGGCTTGAATAGTAGGCTGACAAATGAAGAGCAGAAATAGGGGTGCCTACCGCTTGGCTCACGATATCGGCAGCTGTGTAGCCATAGCACCAACCGATATCACCCTGATCAGAAGGAGTGGTCATAAAGGTTTTTACATCCGCAGGAAGGCTTTCGCGCACATCAACGGTTGAACAATCATTAGCTGCATGAACCTGTAGTGCACAGATCGCAATTACTAAGAAGCCCCAAATTCTCATGTAAATTTTCCCCTGCTTTAAAGTTCGTGACGTATCCCAAAGGATTAGAGCTTTGTCTATGCCGGAATCGGTTAATCTGAGAATTAATCTAAACTTAATGTACCGTGAAATTTCTACATTGCTGGCTGTTCACTTGATGATAAAACCCAACGACGCTAACTTCGGATTTTTAAAGGAGAATTCGATGAAAACGTTGGCACTGGGTTTAGTTCTTTTGGCTTCCACAGCAGCTTCTGCAGCGACAAAGTGTGTCGCAGTAACAGAGCGCATGAACCTTAAAATCGTTCAAAAAGAGGACTCTGTCGGCGTTCTTTATTCAATGAATCCTCGTGATCTAAGTAAGTACGGCAAGCAGTTTCCAGGTCTGACAATCTCTTTTCAAGAGGGTGAGGTTTACGACATCAAGGGTACAACAGTTGATGGCTTGGTTAACAATAAAGATGTTCTGACCAAACTTGTGGTGAATGCGATCTACAGCACGGCATTCTTTGGCGGTGAAGAAGACATGGCTTATGTTGAGGCCGGAGATCTGATCAAAGCATTAAAGTGTGAATAAAATAAAAAACCCCGCTGATAAAGCGGGGTTTTTAGTTTGAAGCTTTTAAAATTTCTTAGAACAAGTTCTTGAAGAAACTTTTCACTTTATCAAAGAAACCCATCTCAGCTTTCGGAGCGTCGATCGAACTTGGTGAGCGAGTCGCATCACACTTATAAGAGATGTCGATTTTGCTGCCGGCTGGAACTGGCGTATCAAACACGATACTCATACCCACCGTGCGGTAGCTTAAAGACGCCATTGCCGGAGTGATTTTAACCACCGGCGTACCAACTGGGGTACATTCCAAATTCACAGAACCCAATGAATCAACGATTTTATCCACGAACAAATTCATGTTCGTTCCGAAATCAGCTTCACAGATGCTACCGATACCACCACCTGTCAGACCTGAAAGGGCAGCGTACTGAACACCATAGTGGCTCTTAGAACCCGCAGCGTCCTGAGTTTTCATACAAGCTGCATCGCCTGGTTTCACGATGATTGAATTCACCGTGAAACGTTTTTTAGCACCGAACGTCGACTTTACGTAATCCACGAACACTTGTGGTTTGTCTTCGTTTTCCAAAGCAAAGTATTCGTCTTTATAGTACTGCTGAGAAACATCGCCACCGATACTGCGTTCGTCTTCGTCAGAGATAATGATGTATGCAATCGCTGCATCGGCACGGTAGCAACCGCTGACGCCAGAGTAGTGATAGTCACCATTGTAAACGTGGTGATAAGCCGCTTTGATCGCGCGCTCGTCATTCGAGTTAACATATCCCGCGCCCACATAGTTGATGGTTTGCGCAAAGATGGTTGAAAGATTTGCTGTGCCACGTTTCAACACCAAGCCCAGGCTTGTATTCGGGGAGGCGCTGTTAGTTTGCCAGTAAACCGAAGCACCCCAAGCTGTCGTGCTAGCGCCCGTCGGAAGAGCACGAGTGACCGTCACACACATTTGCCAATCAAGATTTTTAGTCGATTGCAAAGTGGATACAAAGCTTGAAAGTTTCGCTGCTAACTTTTGATTGTCTGCAAGCATGGAGTTGGAATCGTCCAGTACCAATACGATGTCCAATTTATTGTTCGAAGCTTCGACCGTGCTACTGTAAGTCACATCACGAGTGGGTGTCGGCGTCGTAGTTGGAGTTGTCGTCGGACTTGTCGTTGGCGAAGTCGTAGGACTTGTTGTTGGAGACGTAGTAGGTGAGGTCGTTGGACTTGTTGTAGGACTCGTCGTCGGTGACGTTGTCGGAGAAGTCGTAGGCGACGTCGTGGGCGTAGTCGTCGGAGTTGGCGACTCAGTCGGTGTGCTAGAAGTTTTCACAGAAGGTGATTCGAATTGCACCGGGCTGCAAGCCGCAAGGCCCAACATCACTATTGGCAACAAGGCCTTTTTATGTAGAGACAAAAACATACTTCCATTTCCCCTTTGGCCCAGAATAGCATAGGAAGCGACTTCGTCTCAAAATTTACCAAGTCCAGTCTGGGTTTGAGACAATCCAGACCTTCGTCTCATTGTGGGAACCGTCCAGGGAATACTAGAATCAATAGATGTTGCCGCGACCGCTTTATCAGGAGGCATGGTGAGCTTTTGGTTTTTAACTCAATTGTTGGTGAACGTTATTCTTTTGGCTGGAGTAGTTGGCGTATGGGTACGCATGAATCGCCCGGCTAAGGATGACCCCCGCTTGAGCAAAGGCCTCCAACTTCTGCAAAGTAAAATCGCCGTATTGGAAGATCTGTCGGATCGTACGGAGACTCAAGTAAATCAGCTAACAGCTTTGCTGGAGCAAAAAGTAAAAGACATCCAATCCAAAATTCAAGCCTCTGAAAAACAGATCGCGAAGATCGATCAAAGCATGCAAAAAAGCATGGAAGTGGCAAAGATCTTCCAAGACCGTATCCCGCATGAAGAAATCGTGGAACGCCAGAACACTATTAAATATGTCAAAGCCGCTCGTTTGGCTCACCAGGGTTTAAGCGCTGATGAGATCGCAAAACAAGTGGATCTTTCACGTGGCGAAATTGAATTCATCGCCAAAGTGAATAAAGACCAACTGATGTTCTGTGAAGACAGCCTTCCTGAATGGGCGAACGAAGAAGCCGATGAAACATCTGCATCTTCGTCACAAGATTTCAGTGACGTGGATAACATGAGTTTCTTGCAGCCCTTGCAAAGACCAGGCTCTGATATCAGCGACGTTTTCGAAGTTCCAAAAACTGAAAACGATGCGATGAAAAAACTGGGGGACGCTTTCAAAGCCGCTTGCCAAGAAGTCGAAGAGGAAGAAGCGGCCGCGGAAAAAGCTCCAAGCATCTTTGATGTCACACACAATATTGCACAAAATTTCCTGGGTGAAAAACCCATGGCTGCAACTCCCACTGCGGTTGTTACAGAGAAAAAACCAGCGGCTGCGAACAAGCCGGCTGCGGCTAAGCAAGCAGCGACAGGTCCCAATATCCGTCCTGTTGAATTCCGCCGCATCGATCTTGTGAAAGATCTGGAATAATCAGTGGCCAATTCCGCGTTCTTGAAATCCCTGACCAAAGGGCAGATTCTTCACTCGATTGTTGAGGAAAAACAATCGGGCGCAGACGTCCTTTGTAATTTTAATGGGAACCTTTTAAGAATCGCCAATCGTTCCGGCCAACCGATGGAAAAAGGCCAATCCGTTCGTGTGCAAGTAAAGTGCGCCGATCCCCTCGAATTTCAAATTTTTGATCCCAACACAATAAAGTTTGAACGTGTAATTTGAAATCCAAGACCCTGACTTGTTTGCGAGTTTAAGGGCTCAGCGGAAGACTGTAATTACCGTTCAATATCACCACGAAGCTAGGGGAAAGATATGCGAGCGTTCCAGGGTCTTCTATTTTCCGTTCTATTGGTAGCAAGCCAAGCGGCTTTGTCTTCACCATCTCAACTAAAAATAAATCATGACATCGTTGGCGGCGTGCAAGCCGAGCGCGGTGAATTCCCGTGGATTGTTTCGCTTCAGGATAAAGAAGGTTGGGCCTACTGCGGTGGCAGTCTGATTGATAAAAAATGGGTGCTGACGGCTGCCCACTGTGTGAAGAAGGTGCCAGATTTAGTGATCGTGGGACTTTATCAAATGACCAACGAAACGGGTGCTGAAGTTCATGCTCCCGGTCGCATCATCGTTCATCCGGGCAAAAAATATTTCTCGAACGATTATGATTTCGCGTTGATTGAACTGAAAGAGCCTTCGAATATCACGCCGGTTGAAATGAACTCCCAGGAAATTCAAATTCCGACAGATCCTAAAGCACCTAAAATCATGTCGACGGTTGCCGGTTGGGGCACTTTACGATCAAACGGTGAAACGCCTGACATTTTAAATAAAGTCGATGTGCCATTGTCGCCAGCTGAACCGTGCAACAAGGTCTATTCACCCTTTGGATATGACGTAACGGATCGCATGCTGT
The DNA here is from genome assembly GCF_006874645.1 of Bdellovibrio sp. ZAP7. Lineage (NCBI taxonomy): Bacteria > Pseudomonadati > Bdellovibrionota > Bdellovibrionia > Bdellovibrionales > Pseudobdellovibrionaceae > Bdellovibrio > Bdellovibrio sp. ZAP7. The sequence goes on from NZ_CP030082.1 coordinate 552,968, forward strand.
GCGCGGGCCTGGAAGCGGGTGGGAAAGATTCTTGTCAGGGTGATAGTGGCGGACCGTTGGTGGTTAAATCAGAAGAGAAAGTTTTATTGGCAGGTATCGTAAGCTGGGGCATGGGTTGTGGCGAACCGAATTACCCGGGTGTATATGCAAAAGTAAACTCTGTGACCGAATGGATTAAGCAAACTATGGCAGGAGAGGAGCCTGCTCCTAAACCTTAGTCCAGTGCCGCTGGACCTAAAGACAGAAAATACCCAAATTGGAACTAGCCTTTGAGCCCCCTGGAAAAACAATGAACAATGTCTAAGCACATTTATTTTTGAAGGATTCAAAAAGAGAGAGGACACGGACATGAAAGTTTTGAACTACCTATTAGTAGCAGGTCTAGTATTTACAGGTGCAGTTTCCACGGCAGCGCAAAAAGTTGGCGCGAAAATCGTTGGCGGCGAGGAAGCAGCTGCGGGCGAATTCCCATATATCGTTTCTCTTCAAGGTTCATATGGTGGCCATTTTTGTGGTGGTTCTTTGATCAAGCCTAACTGGGTTTTGACAGCTGCTCACTGTGTGAAAGGTTCTACAATCAAAGCTATCAAAATCGGTCTTTTGAGCCAAAAGGACACGACGAATGTTGAAACATTCAAACCAGTTAAAATCGTTGCGAACCCGGGTTACCCAGGCCCTGGCACTGATTGGGACTTTGCTTTGATCCAATTGGAAGGCAACTCTGCTTACACTCCAGTTGATTTGAATACAGCTGAAATCGCGATTCCAGAGGACGGTACTCAAGTTATGTCTACAACTGCTGGTTGGGGCGCAACTAAAGAAGGCAGCTATGGTCTTCCAGACAAATTGCAAAAAGTTGACGTACCATTGGTTACTCAAGCTGAGTGTAACAAGGCCTACGCTGGTAAAATCACAGATCGTATGATCTGCGCTGGTTATACTTCTGGTGGTAAAGATTCTTGCCAAGGTGACTCTGGTGGTCCATTGGTTTCTAAAGCTGACGACGGTCACACTTACCTTATCGGCGTAGTAAGCTGGGGTAAAGGTTGTGCACGCGCGGGTTACCCAGGCGTTTATTCCAAAGTCAATGCGGCAATTGAGTGGATTAACACGACAATCGCTGAATAAATCTGAGCTTTAAACTCAATTTAAACGAAGCCCGTGGTAAAAAAGCCACGGGTTTTTTTATGCCAAATAGCGCCGTTTCGCAGGGCTTGCTTTTTCCCTAAAAAAGGCACATTTCTTATCCTATGCAAAACAAAGAATTCGATATTTTAATAGTCGGTGCCGGCATTATCGGTACTTCCGTGGGTGCTGAACTTTCTCGTCGTGGTTACAAAGTTTGTGTGATCGATAAAGGAACCGTAGGTCGCGGTTGCTCTTACGGAAATGCAGGCTGGATGACTCCTTGCTTTTCGATGCCGTTGCCAATGCCTGGTATGTTCCTGAAATCTATGAAGTGGCTGGCAAATCCTAACAGTCCATTGCATATCAAGCCGTCCCTATCTTTGGATTTGGCTGCTTGGTTGTTCCACTTCATGAAAGCGATGAACGAAACTCAAGCGCGTCGCGCGGTTGAAGGCTTGGTTGTTCTTTCGCAAAAATCCTTGGTTGAATACAAAAAACTGGGCGACAAATATCCAAAAACTCGTTTCGAGCAAAAAGGTCTTTTGATGGTTTCCCGCACTAAAGAAGGTGTGGCAGCAGCTGTTGAAGAACTTGAATACGTTAAAGGCGTTGGCGTTACCGGCAAACAAATGACCGGTGAAGAGCTTATGGCTTTCGAACCTGCATTCCGTCCGCCAATGTTGGGTGGTGTGTACTTCGATCAGGAAGCTATGGCAGAGCCGTTCCAAGTGGTTCAGGCAATGGCTGAAGAGATTCGTAAAAACGGTGGCGAGATCATCGAAAACTGCGAATTGATCGATCTTGAAATCTCGGGTGGTAAAGTTACCAAAGCCCTTACTTCTCAAGGCGAATTCAAATTCAAAGAAATCGTGGTTGCGACGGGTAGCTGGTCAAAAGATTTGGCGAAACTTTTGCGTCTAAGAATTCCTATCTTGGGCGGTAAAGGTTACGCAATGATCGTACCTAAACTTGAAAAACAACCTAAGTATCCGATCATGTTTATCGAAAACAAAATTGCAATCACTCCGCGTGAGAACTCTTTGCGTATCGCGGGTACTTTGGAACTTGTGGATCAGGATTTCTCTGTCACTGAACGCCGTGTGAACAACATCAAACGTGGCGCAGCTGAATTGTTGTATCTTCCAGAGCAATTGGAAGTTCAAGAATTGTGGGCAGGTCTTCGTCCATGTACTCCAGACGGTGTGCCTTTGATTGGTTACCACGATAAGATCCCGAATTTGATGTTGGCCGTAGGCCATCAGATGTTGGGTCTTCAATCCGGAGCCGGCACAGGCTTGCTGGTTGCGGATTTGATCGACAAGAAAACTCCATTCGTCGATCTTGAAATCTTCGCTCCAAACAGATTCTAAAAAAAAAAAAAAGCCCGGTCTCCCGGGCTTTTTTTTATTCTTAATTTGGCAGTCCTACGATGGTGCGTGCTTTGGGGCGGTCGAAATAATTGAAAACATCATCAATCATGGCGGCAAGGTTCTCGCGATCGCTGACTGCGAAATGCAGTTTACGTAAAGCTGTGTACTTGGCTTCTGTTCGCATAAAATCCTTCACCACTCCACCCAATTGTTGGCAAGTCATCGAAGGTTTTTTCCCTGTTTGCACGTATGAGTTTAGGAAGTCTTCGATCAACGGGAACTTGTCGCTGTCAAAGCTGGCTTTATCAATCGCTGTCAGAAAATCAGAAAGCGACATTGGTTGAAAGCGTTTCGAGATCAATTGTCCTACGTTGTAAACTTCAATCTCTGCGCCTTTAGGCAAGTAAACTTGCATGCGCACATAGCAGCCACCATCAAGCGAAGTAATCGCGCCATCTTTGATTTTGATAGAGCAAGAATAAGAACCATAGCTAGTTAAGCTTAAAGTGCTGCCATTATTTTGGTGACTGATGTTGCCAAAAGAGCCGCCGTTTTTAGAAACTGTGAACAGGCGAAGATAGCCTTCTCCCGCTGGAATATCTGCAGAGTAAGCAACTTCCACGTCAGCCGTGAAACCAAAAATGTTCATTTTGATCGCGTCTAAACCTTGAGTGTTCAAAGAAACATCTTCAACGCGGGGATTGAATTCCGAAGGAATAGATGACCATTTGAGTCTGTTCTTAGGAGCGAATCCGCCACCATGTTCATCCGTAGTGCCACCGCAGCTAACAACGACTGATGCTAAAATAAGAGCGATAGAAATTTTCAACAATTGAAACATGGAACCTCCGCAAAATCCAAGGATGGCATGGGAGTAACTGACGATACAAATAAAAAAGGCTGATCCATGATCAGCCGTTTCGATGCAATCTGTTGGAACAGACTATTTCTTTTTGCCTTTTGCTTCGACTTTTTTAGCAGCGGCCTTTTCTTCTTTAGCAGCAGCAGCAGCTTCTTTTTTCGCTCCAGCTTTTTTAGCCTTACGTTGCTGGATAATGCGATCCAAAATGTCGTAAGATTCTTTTTGAAGATCGTTTTCGAAAACGAAACGGTAGAAACCTTCGATCTCAGGGCTTTGACGGAACTTTTTTAGTGATGTGGGCAAGCTTTCAGACTGTACGAAATCAATGGAGCTACCGTCTTTTGAGAGCTTAACTTTATCTGCCATCTTTAAATCCCCTAGTGTTTTTAAGAACTTGTACATTAAATCAAAGCTTCGAATCAAGCATTAAATGCCCTGCAGCGGTCTGTTTTATTTCCGTTTAGATTAACTAAACCATTGAATTTCTTTGATAAATGCAGGAAATTGGGTGCTCATCACCGGGGAGGGTTTTCAGTGCTCATTTTAGATGGCAAAGAAGTATCAAATCACGTTCGCGCCTCCCTGATTCCCCGAATTGCAGCCTTTAAAAACAAAACTGGCCGCGCGCCCCATTTAGCGGTGGTCATTTGCGGGGAAGACCCAGCCAGCCAGGTTTATGTCAGAAACAAGAAAGCGGCCTGCGAGAAAGTCGGCATGACTTCGACGATTCACGCTTTGCGCGCAGACATCACTCAGGAAGAGCTGACGGAAATGATCGAAACACTCAATGCCGATGAAGGCGTTGACGGTATTTTGGTGCAATTTCCTTTACCAAAACATTTAAGTTCTCATGAAGTTTTGCAGACGGTTTCGCCTTTGAAAGACGCAGACGGTTTGACGTACAAATCTCTGGGGTATTTCTTTGCAGGACAACCTCTGGTCAGCCCGTGCACTCCTAAGGGAGTGATGACGATCCTTAAGCATTACAACATCAATGTTGAAGGCATGAATGCGGTTGTCGTGGGTCGCAGTAATATCGTGGGAAAACCAATGGCGATGTTACTGACCGAAGCCAACGCAACGGTGACTTTGTGTCACTCTAAAACTAAGAATCTGGCGCAATTTACGAAAAATGCAGACTTAGTTGTTGTGGCCGCCGGCAAAGCCCAGCTTCTGGGTAAAGATGATTTCAAGAAAGACGCTATCGTGGTGGATGTCGGCATGCACGGCTCCGGCCAGGGTGGAAAATTATGTGGTGACGTCAGATTTTCAGAGCTGGAGGGGTGGGCTAAGGCTGCAACCCCAGTTCCTGGCGGAGTTGGCCCCATGACTATTACAACGCTCCTTGAAAACACTTGTCTCTTGGCTGAAAAAAGAGTCTGACTAGTTCCTATATTTCGAGGTTCACAATGTTCACAGGATTTTTGAAAAACGTATGGTACGTGGGTTTGCCAAGTTCGGAACTCGCAATCAATAAAGCAACTGCGCGCAAAATTTTGAATGAGCCGGTGGTGTTTTATCGTGATTCAAAAGGCAAAGTGTCAGCAATGCGCGACATCTGCCCCCATCGTGGGATTCCGTTAAGCTATGGACGAGTAGTTAACGATAATCTTGAGTGTCCTTACCACGGTTGGAAATTCGATGGCACTGGTATGTGCACGGAGATTCCTTCTTTGTGCCCGGATCAGGATTTGAATCCTAACAAAATCAAAGTGCGCAGCTATCCCGTGCATGAAGCCCAAGGTTTGATCTGGGTTTTCATGGGCGATAAAGATTTCGATCTGACAAAGGTTCCGCAACCACCCGTGATGCAGGGATTCCCTGAAGGTAAAAAACCAAATCTTACTTACGTGGTGAATTTCCCATGTCACGTCGATCACGCCGTGATTGGCTTGATGGACCCAGCTCACGGACCTTATGTTCATAAAAGCTGGTTCTGGCGTTCTGAAAAAACCATGCTCGAAAAGAAAAAACTTTTCGGCCCCGTGGACTTCGGCTTCCAGATGATTCGTCATAAACCATCTTCAAATTCCAAGGCCTATAAATTATTGGGTGGAGTACCGACGACGGAAATTACTTTCACTCTGCCATGTGTTCGTGTTGAACATATTCAGGTCGGGGAGCGTAAGTTCTATTCTTATACGGCATTGACTCCGGTAGATGAAAAGAACACGCGTGTCACTCAATTGGCAGTCTGGGATATCCCATGGTTGTCTTTGTTCAAACCTGCAGTCGATAAATTCGGTAAAGTCTTCCTGGGACAGGACATGGATGCTGTTACTAAGCAACAAGAGGGTTTGAAATACGACCCAAGTCTCATGCTGATCAAGGACGCTGACACCCAGGCAAAGTGGTATTATTCTTTAAAGACGGAATATCACAACGCCTTGGAAGAAAAGCGTCCTTTCGTGAATCCGGTAAAACAAACGGAACTTCGCTGGAGAAGCTAAGAATGCATAAAATTTTTTGGAGCTTGGTTCTGGCAACGGGTCTTACTTGTCAGGCCCAAGCCCTGAGTTTGAAATACGTGGGCGAGACCTCCATCGTCACCGGAGCCAAATTTGATGAAACCACTATCGGTGGTCTTTCAGGTATTACTTATGCTGACGGGATTTTAAATGCCGTCAGTGATGATAAAGGCCGTTGGGGGGAACCCCGTTTTTATCAGTTCGATCTTAAGATTGACGGCAAAGGTGTCACTCTTGTTCCCAAATCCGTAAAATTCGTAAATGGTTTGAAAAAAGAGGGCTCTCGCAAAGCCTTTTTGGATTTGGAAGGTTTGGTAGCCATGCCTGATGGGGATTTCCTGATTTCCTCTGAAGGTAATAACGATTTAAAACCTCGTTCTATGCCGCGCGTGTTTCGTGTCGCCGCTGATGGCAAATGGAAATACGATATTACGATTCCTGATAAGTATCTTCCAGAGCGCACAGGACAGCAATCCAAGGGCATTCAAAATAACGGCGCCTTTGAGGGGTTAACAGCCACTCGTGACGGTAAATTCGTTTTTACTTCACTGGAAGCCCCACTGACTCAAGATATCGATATGGAAACCGAGGCGAATGGTCCCATCATTCGTATTTTGAAGTTCGAGGATCGCGGAGCTCAGCGTGGCTATTTTACGCCAGCTGCAGAGTTCACGTATAAAATCGACGCCTTCCATGACAATCAAATCGGGCGCGAGATTTTCCGGGGCGTTTCCGAGATTCTGGCTTTGTCAGAATCGAAAATAATCGTTCTGGAGCGTGGAGCACGTATTTACGGTAAGGGCTGGAAATCCACGGTGGGCTTGTATTTGGCAGACGTAAGCAAGGCCACGGATACGTTGGCTATGGTAAAGCTTGCAGACCACAAATACACACTTGCTGAAAAAGTGAAGCTGGTGGATTTTGAAACCGATCTGACCAAAGAGCGTGGCAAAAAAGACGTGCAAAATTTCGAAGCCCTGGCATTCGGACCGAATTTGCCAGATGGACGTCGTACATTGCTGGTGATGTCGGATAATAATTTTTCCAAGAACGAAGTGACTGAGCTTCTGGTTTTTGCAATTGAAGGTGAATAAGAAATGACGATGACAGTTTGGAGACTTCGTACTGGCGCTGATAAACGCATTCGCAGTGGACATCCTTGGGTGTTTTCTAATGAACTGTCAGTGAGCCCCAAAGGATTACCTCCGGGGACACCTGTGGAGCTTCAAGATGCCAAAGGCCAGTTCCTGGCGCGCGGCTACGGCAATCCTCATTCCTTGATTGCGTTTCGTGCTTTGACTTTCAATTCACAGGACAAAGAACCGACTGGTTTCAACTTCCTTCATGATAAAGTTTTAAATTCCTGGAAAGTTCGTAAGGCTGCGGGTTTCCGCGGCAGCTTCCGTTTGGCTTTCGGTGAATCAGATTATATTCCCGGTTTGGTTTTAGATTACTATGTGATCGATCAGGGCGGAAAGCGTGCTCAAGTATTCGTCGCTCAATTGGTGACTGCGGGTATGGATCAAGCTTTGCAAAATACCGAAGCATTCTTTCATGGCCTGACTGAAAAAGCCAAAGAGCAAGGTCTTTCTGAATTCGATTGGTCACAAACTGCTGTGGTCATTCGTAACGACGTGAGCGTGCGTAAGCTTGAAGGCTTGACGGGCAACGAAGCAAAAGTGATCAAAGATCTTCCTGATTTCAAATTGGACCATGTCGAAATTCTTTTGAATGCGGCAGCAGACGCCGGCGTTATCAAAATGAGTTGTGATCTTCGTGAAGGTCAAAAAACTGGTTTCTTCCTGGATCAAACGCACAATATTTACCTGGCGATTAATTTATTTAAGAACTGGGCAAAACAACAAAATACCAAATCCATCCGCATTTTGGATTTGTGCTGTTATGTGGGTCACTGGTCGACGCAAATCACACGTGCTTTAAAAGCCGAGGGGTTTGATGTGGAAGTTTCCTTGGTGGACGTTTCTAAAACAGCTTTGGCATTTGCTAAAGAAAATGCCGAGCGTGAAGGGGCGAAAGTCATCGTTCACGAAATGGATGTTTTGGAAGGTCTGACAAATCTGCCGACTCAACAGTACGACATCGTGATTGCGGATCCGCCAGCATTTATTAAAGCAAAAAAAGACATCCACGTTGGTAAAGCGGCTTACATCAAAATGAACACGCATGCTTTCCGTTTGGCCAAAAAGAACGGTTTTGTGGCGTCTTGTTCGTGCTCTGGTTTGCTGGAGGAAGAAGAATTCCGCGATGCCATTCGTAAAGCTTCATTAAGAAATTACTCCGAAGTGCGCAGTGTTTTGCGTGGTGGCCATGCGGCAGACCATCCAACTTTGATGCAATTTCCTGAGGGTTTCTATCTAAAAATGTACGTTCATTACATCGTATAACCGTTCTTAGAGGCTTCGCTGGACCAAGGGCTGCTTCGGCCCTTCTGGTTCGTCTGGCGAAGCTCAATTTTCCCAATATTTCCTAAGGCTTGAGTGTCGAATCCCCGATAAGTTCAGGGATGAAACAGTCGATTCGTAATCTTATTATTTTTAGCATGTTGTTTGGTGTATCGGTGACGGGTCATGCCCAATCTGTCACACCTCTTGCAACAACGGAAGTAATCCCGACAACGGCAGCGTCGCCTGTTGTAACTGCAACATCGACGACGACAACTACGACTACGACTTCAACGCAAACTGTGTTTGACGTTTTCTATGCCCAAATGGCAGCAGAGCAGGCAGCTATCGCGAAGCAAGCGGAAGCGGAAGCCGAGGCTCAAGCCAATGCCCAAAAGCTCGCGGCTGGCATGCAGTTGGCTTTTAAGTATTGTCCGTTCTTGCAAGAATCCAACGCACAAAAAGCCCGTAAGGGAATCGCGGATATCGGTAAAAAAGCAGCTGAACAAGCGGATGATGCCAAATCCAAAGATCCGTCCATCAGTCAAAATGGCAAGCAAGAGATTGCCCAGGATAAACAGAGCGCTGACCTAGGCAAGGCCTGTGAAATCTTCATGAAAGATGGTGGGGAGACGGGCTCGGCCGGAGCGGTTGTGCTTGCGGAAGTCAGGGAAAATAAATCTGCGTTCGATGGGAAAAGACTGAAAGACATTGCGAAGCTTTGTCCAAATTATTCCAAAATGAGTGAAGAGAAAAAGAACTTGTTCTGGGTTTGGACAATGATGTCGATCGCGAAAGTTGAATCATCCTGTGATCCGGGTGCCGAGAATAAAGATGCACCTCATGGCACGGCTTATGGTTTGTTCCAGCTTGGAAAAGATCAATGCGATGGCGCTGATCTTAAAGACAAAGTTGAGAATACGAAATGTGCGGTCCGTAAATTGGCTTCCGAATTAGCCGAACGCAAAACATTGATTGCGAGTACAGCAACCGGTAAAAATGGCAATACCAACTGGGCAGCAATTTGTGAAGGTAATGCCAAAGAGTGTGGAAGAAACGGCGACTCGGTTCAAAAAACCAAAGCCCTGATCAGTCAATTTGGTGCTTGTGGTGGTAGGGTCAGCTCTAATGATGACAATTCAGCCAAGGGTGAAGAAAAGGCTGAAGCGAAGCCTAAAGGTAAACGTTCTCCTTCAGGCAAACCTCAAAAACCTCAGAAAAAGGCCATAGAGCCGCAAGTTACTTAATATTTTGAGTGATCGCATCCATCAAAGTTTTTTTGCGAATAGGCTTCGTCAGGAAGCTGGTATTGGGGATTTTTTGGGCGCGCTTCATGGTTTCTTCTAAAGCATCGGCGGTGACCAAAAGAATTGGACGTTGCGGAAGTCCCCGTTCTTTTTCAAACGCCCGCATTTTTTCAGCCGCTTCAAAACCATCCATCAACGGCATACGCACATCTAAAACGACAACGTCGCTGGGATTCGCGATGTAAGCCTCCAGGGCCTCTTTGCCGTTTTGCGTATATTTGATATTCCAAGGCTTGCCATCAAAGTATGCCATATAGAGTTCTTGATTTCCCATGTCGTCGTCAGCCACCAACAAGTTCAAACCATCAGGAATGATTTTGCGTACGGCTTCCACTTTGGGTTTGCTAAGATCCCGTGTTTCAGTACGGCGAGTGTTCTTACCGTAAAATCCAGTTGTCAGGAAAACATCCGCTAAAGATAACGGCGAAGAATCCAAAACAGGATCTGTCAGACCAGGATATTTAACCAGGATCTCGTCTTTTTTACCCAACAAGATAACGTGTCCGTGCTTGTGCAGTAATTCCATCTCGCTTGCAGCGACATTTCCTGCAGTCGCATCCAGCAGAATCCATTTATTCATCGGCAAAGACGATGGTTTCGAATTGCGAATCTCGCTGATATAATCAAGCTTGGAATAAATGATCGCCGGATGCATGGCGAGAGGTTCTGCTGCCAGCTGCATATTGATATCTTCGGAAATCAAAACGAATTCTTTGACCTGATCATCTGGGGAGCGGAATGTCTCCACCCAATTAGAACCATCCAAAACTTCCATATCTAAATCCACGCGGAACAAAGTTCCTTTTTTAGGCGCGGATTCCACATGCAGTCGACCATTTAACTTGTTAACCAACTCTTTCACGATGGCTAGGCCCAAGCCCACCCCGCCTTCCGAGAACGCGTAAGAGTTTTCAACCTGAAAGAATGCATCAAAAACTTTGTGAATCTTATCGTCTTGAATGCCAACGCCAGTATCCTCGACTTCAAAACGCAGGGTCATCGTATGACCTGGCAGCTGCTGGAGTTTGGTCACGCGGAGTATGATGTGGCCTTCGTTCGTGTATTTGCAGGCGTTACGCAAAAGGTTTAATAAAATCTGGCGAAGGCGGCTTGGATCGAAATTCACTGAAGCCGGTAAATCAAAGGCAAACTGGGAATAAAGCTGCAGATTCTTTTTGGCACAATCTCTACCGGAAATTTTTGCAATATCCGTAAGGAAGTTAATCAGATGCATGCGCTTGGGTTGGACTTGCAATTCGTTCGTGTCGGCTTTGGCTAGATCTAACAAATCCTCGATCATCGACAACAGATGGTTACCAGAGGAGCGCATGCTGCTAAGATAGTCGTGAATCTTTTTATCGGTATCCTTTTCCTCACAGAGATCGACCATCCCTAAAATCAAATTCAAAGGTGTGCGGATTTCGTGAGAGATATTTCCCAGGAAGCGGCTTTTTGCAACCAGGGCTTCTTGCAATTCTTGATGGGCGCGTTCTAGGTCGTGCGTCTTATCAATAACCAAGCGACCCACGCGACGGTTTTGCTGAACCAAGACCCAGAATAAATAGGAAATGATCAAAGTGATCAAGATACTCATGATTCCCGTGATGGTTGAGGCGTTCAGACCCTGAGATTTTTGAAAGTTAAAATGGAAGTGCACTTTCAGCGTTGTTTGCTGAGGCTCTCCCAAGCGCAAAGTTTGCAACAGGCTGTCGTCGCGGCCGATTTGGCGAGAGATGTTACCCTCCCGAATTGACTTGGAATTGTTATCTGATGTGATGATCCAGGAATTCTGATTCTTAATGTCTTCAATTTCCAGGGATTCGCTGGTGCGAAGGTCGATTTTTTCAAACAAGGAAACCAAAGGTGCCGTAAAAATGAAATAAATGTTTTCACGACTTCTTGATTGCAGAACATAAGTAATCAAAGGAACACCGTTTCGTTCGTGCAAAACGGCCCGGCTGTATTCTTTATTTCTGATGATTTCTTCAATGCCCTTAATGACCGCAGGGGAGGTCATAGTCTTGCTTTTAATCTCAGGAACTCCCGAGTTCGGGGTATTAATACGTGAAATCAGCTTTAGCTTAGGAGGGGAGGCATTGCGTTTGCCCGAAATCTGATAAATTGAAAAGCGCTGAAACACGGTATATCGCAATGATTGCCCCAGAAAGGCCATGTCACGGTAATAGTCAGCAGGACGGCTGCCAATATATTCTTCATAGGACTGAATTCTTAGAATACTATTTGATAAGAGGAGATCTAAAGATTGAATGATCTCGCGAGAGCGTTTGATGGACTCAGCACGCTGATCGGCTTGTTCTCGATCTAACATTCGTTTATGAATATAGAACGAAAGAGAGAGGCCGCAAATCAGCGTCAGAACGGGGATCCACAGAAAAAATCTTCTGGCTTTTTTTAGAATGATTTTAAGGCCACCGTTACGCTTCATCAAACCCACTCTCACAAACCGGAATGTGAACAATGTTAATTGGGTTTGAAGGTTTCTTCAAACCAATTTAATTTCAGCGTATAATCCTATTGGTAGATTAATGCAAATGAAGGAGCAGCAAGGTGGAAATAGATAGTGACTTGGTGGGCGTCAGCAAGCAGCTTAGAGCGCTTTCGGGCTTCGATTCACATGCGTTTAATCATTTATTAGAGGATACGACGGCCAATACCGTATTACGTATTTTGGCGCGGTTTTGTGTGTCATTGAATGAATGCATCCCGGCTTTGGAGCGCGGTAGCATTTCAGGTGAGTCTGAGGTGGTTTGGAAGGCTGCGCATAAACTAGCCGGGTCCGCAGAAATGCTGGGTTTCAAAGAGTTCGGTAAAAGATCTAAAGACCTTAGTTGGCAGCTGAAACAGTCGGAACATATCGGGGAAAATTTAGAAGATGTAACTCTTTATGTGGCTCAGGCGCGCCAGTTGGCTATACATCTAGAGGCCGTATTTCCTAATCAGAAGCGCTATCTTTAATAGTGGCTTTGTAGCCCGCGCTTAAAACCGTTTCCACTTTGACGGAGCTATCGCTGATCTTTTTGCGCAAGTGGCTGACGTGAGCGTCTACGGTTCTTTCTGTGACGTATTTTCCGATGCCCCAAACCTGATCGATCAACTGTTCACGGCTGAACACTTGCCCTGGTCGACTGCAAAGAATTTTTAGAATTTTAAATTCAAATGGTGTGAGCTCAACTTGTACCGAACCTTTTTGATTGCGAACTTCCACGCACATACGATTTGAATCAATAAACAAATCCCCCAGCTGAACTTGTTGCGTATTTTGCTGATAAGATTTTACGGCACGTAAACGTGCATCGACGCGGGCACGCAGTTCACTTGAATTTGGTGGCTTGGAAATATAATCATCCGCACCAATACCAAATGCTGCAACTTTACTGATGATGTCGTCATCCGTGCTCAGAATGATAATCGGAACAGGCTTTGCTTTAAAGGAATCTTTAAGATCCGGAAGTATCTTCATTCCATTTCCGTCTGGAAGTGAGATATCAAGCAGTACCATATCGAAACTATCGCGACCCGTTTGCACGATATTAAATGCCTCAGCAATAGATTCGGCTTGGGTAAGACTGTGATCTTTCAGTACCGAAGTCAGATAGATAAAGAACTCAGAGCTGTCTTCGACGCAGAGAATTTTTGCCATACAAAATGAATTTAAGCAGTGTTTTGCGAAATCATCAAATCATTTTAGCACGAAACCCAAGTGCAGCACCGATGATTAACAAAGTTGTAGGAGGTAGCCATGGATACATCACTGGCGCTCGAGAATCAAATTACCAGCGCGGTTCTATCTAATATGATGTTAGATACTGAGCCATACCGTTTTTTAATAGTAGAAGATGACATGGGCCAATGGCCTCTGTGGGAAAATATAATTCGATCTGCTTTTCCGAATGCACATATTGATTGGGAGACCTCAGAAGCTGGTGCTGAAGCCCTTTTGAGACATTCATTTCATACAGAGAAACCTTACGATTTAGTTATTTCAGACGTATTTCTTGACGGCGAGGACACCGGTATTGATTTATGGTCTAGATACGGTGAAGTGTCTGATCACTTCGTCTTCGTTAGCAGTATGAGTCTTTCGAACTTTGATGCGTTGGTGCATTCCGCCCGCAATACAACAGACAACCTGCCATTTTATCTGCAGAAGCCGCTGCAGGTGCAGAAATGTAAGGAAATAATTCAAGCGCTTTTATAAGACAGAAAAAACGATTAACCACAGGAGAAACAGCATGAATAATGTAGAACTAAGAACTGAAAATATCGCCCTTTCCGAAAGAGAACAATTGCTTATCTCATGTGGCCGCGTTTTAGAAAGACTTGCTGCGAATGCACCGTCTGACAGCCGATTGAAATTGGCTGTTGATCATGACGGCGACGACTTTGTCGTCGATGTCGAATTGGTATCGGGAGAAATGCAATTCTCCGTCGTCGCAGACGCAAAAAGTCCTTTTATGGCCCTTGAGAAAGCCAATAAAGAAGTATCTGACCGAATCAAGAAATGGTCCGCAACGCGCTTAGTGGAGACGATGCCAGCATCGGTTCAGTAAGCACCTGTCGCGACACCAGATCATGAACAAGGAAGCGTCATGAAAAATAGAATTTTGGTTGTTGAAGATGATTTAGCCCTCAAGCCGATTTGGGAGCATATTTTGCGCCGGCAGTTCACTGACTATCACTTGGACTGGGCGGTGAGCTGCGAAGAAGCGCAAAAACTTGTCAGTTCCTCGATCGTTCATGAATCACCGTATTCTCTGATTGTGACGGACGTATTCCTTTCAGGAGCGGGCACGGGCTTAGACCTGGTCCGCTTCCTGGCGCGCGCCGTAAAATCCAGCCCTATTATTCTGGTATCTATTGTCGACGAAGTCGCGTTGCGCACCAAGTACGGCGAGCTCCTGCATAATATGCAGGTCCTGACTAAGCCCATCAGTGTTCCGCAATGTGATCGCGCTTTAGATAAAATCTTTGGAGTTGATATTGCTCCCTCTAGGTAGGAGGCAAAATGCAAACCCTATCCGTCTTTCGCAAAGTTATATTAATTACCGGCTGCACTTCGGGCTTGGGTAAAGCGATTGCTGAAAAGCTAATTCGTTCTGATCGCTATCGTGTCGTGGTTACCGCCAGGGCCCCTTCTTTCGAAAAGCTGGCGTCGATCTTTCCTGAAAATGAAAACACTATGCTTCTGCCCTTGGATGTGACGCAAGATGCGGAAATTTCCGTCGCGGTGAATGAAATCTGCCGACGTTGGGAGCGAATTGACGTTTTGATTAACAACGCGGGCGTTTGTTTTCGCTCTGTGGTCGAGCATATGGATGTCAGTGCTGAAGACTTGCAGATGCGCACTAATTTTTTTGGACCGGTTAATTTAATGAAATCTGTTTTGCCTATTATGCGTGAACAGCGCAAGGGGCATATCGTTAATATCTCTTCTGTCAGTGGGATGGTGTCGATGCCCACCATGGCTTCATACAGTGCCTCCAAGCATGCTCTGGAAGGGGTGAGCGAGGCTTTGTGGTATGAATGCAGACCCTATGGCATTCATGTCAGCATCGTGCAGCCAGGCTTTATTAATTCGGCTTCGTTCAAAAATGTCGTCTTATCACCGAAGGCCCGTTTAAGTTACGAGCTCCGTGGGCCTCATTCTGAATACTATGATTCAATGGCTCCCTTTATTGAAAAGTTAATGGGGTATTCGTTCAGTCGTCCCGAAGCTGTGGCAAACAGAATTATGAAGCTGATCGAAAAGAACAATCCACCTTTGCGAACCAAGGTGACCTTGGACGCGATTGTCTTTGGAATATTAAGACGGATAATACCTGGCTCTTGGTTTCATAAGATAATGTTTTATTTTTTACCCGAGTCGAAACACTGGGGAAAATAAAAAATGGGCTCAGAAGGAGGGAACCTCTGAGCCCACGGAGGAAACTTGTATTTTAGATCTTAAGCTTGAACAGTTGGCGCTGCGACCGGTTGTGGTTGTGCTACCTGTTGTCCTTGTTGAGCGGCGTGAATTTGCTGAAGCTGCTGTTGGTTCACCACATTTTGCGCATGCTGCGCTTGTTGGTGATAGTAGTTCAGTTTCGCTACGTACTCTTTCAAAGACATGTTTTCTTGTTTCAAGATTACAGATTGGCTGAGTGCCTGTTGCAGGTGACTGAAGTAGTCTTGTGCTTCCAGGGATTTTTTATCCAATGCCATTTTCATTTCAACGATCTTAGTCTCTGCCACCGAAGTCAGATTTTTCAGGACTTCATTTTGCTGATGAGCTGAAGCCTCGACTTCACTGAAAGAAGTGCTGATTTTTTCAATCTCTTCGTTCAGTGATTTGATCGTGTTATCGCGCTCTTCAATCGTGGCCATTAAATCTGCGTTGGCTTGTTCAAGTTCAGCTTGGTCTTGTTTGAACTTTTGGATCTCGGCCTGCATTTTTTCGTACTGTTGTTCCCACAAGTCTTGCTCGCGAGCCCAAGCACTTTTTGCTTTGGCGAATTCCATTGCCGTTTCGTCCTTCAAAGCACGAGTCAGATCCAGATCACGTTGAAGAATTTTATTTCTTTCAAACATCGACTGAGAATATTTTTTCTCTTCGCTTTGAATTTGGAGGGCGCGAGCCTTCAAACCTTGAATCTCAAGTTGCAGCTGCAAACTCAATTCTAACGATTTTGCAAGATCCGAGGACATCTTGGCATTCGTTGCGCGTTCTGCGCTGAGTTGATCAGCCAACAATTTTGTCTGAGCATCCAACGTTTCAGATCCGTAAGAAACGCTCTCGAGAGATTTAATTTTCTCGCGCAATTCCTCTTGCGAACCTTTCAAGTCAGAATTGAATTTCTTCATCTGCTCTTGCATTTGCTCGTACTTTGGCTGAGTTGGATGATTCTCATCCGTGTCAGCTGTCGTGCTAAGCTCATTCAATTTATTACAAATTTCATCGAATAGTTTTTCATGCTCTGGAACGGAAGGATTTGTCATAGACTTTATTCTGGTCTATGGACCGAAGTCCGTCATTGAAAATTATTGACAAGACTTATGGCTCTCGATTTAGGTCCAGTGTGGAGGTTGTAGATGTTTGTTTCTAAGTGTTCCCGATATGTCATTGCTCTGGTTTTCACTCTCAATTCCGTTGCATTTGCGCAATCACCGGATTCGTTAGGCAGTGATATCAAACAACCTCAGCAGGCCTCTGAATATATTTTCCGCTCATCACCTAAAGAGTCGTTGATCAGTGTGCAGCTTTTGGGGGCCGTCACTAGACCCGGGATTTACTATGTTCCTCCATCCACGGATTTGTTGAAGCTGATCACTCTGGCAGGCGGCGCTGGTAGCACTGGAGATATGTCTGAAATTACGGTAAGAAAACTGGAACCAAAATCTTGGGCAGAAATTAAATCTAAAGCCGTCAGTGAATATCAAGGTGCCTACGAAGTCGATGCTGAAAAAGTCATCAAATACGGGGGAGCCAAACAATTAAAGCTCGCTCAGGATGATTTCATTTATGTTCCTTCCAAATCATATATGGTCAGTAGCGATGCCACTCGTACTATCACAGTTGTCTCTTTAGTTTTGGGAATTGCCTTGACGGCACTGCTGATTGACAAAAATTCGGGACATAACGGGGCTCACTAACATGGTTCACGCAAAGGACGCGCGTATTTTATTTTTGATAAAATGCTTGGTGGCGTTGACGTTTCTTTGCAAGGTTTCGTTAGGCGGAATACTCCCTATTCCGCGGGAAGTTCCGTATTTAATTTTTCAGCAGGGGATGCATCCTTATATCAATGTCCTTTTGACGTTTCTGTTTGGGGGGCCGTTAGTTCTTTTGTGGCTGCGAGTTCGCGCTCGCCAGCACCTTAGTGGCTTCTATAAGTTATTTGTTTTCTTTTTAATGATTGTTTTGGCGGTGCAGACTTTGCTGCAGGTTTATTACGTTAATCCCGATGAATCCGCGATCATGCAGATCGGGGCGATGCTGGTTTCGCTTTTCATGGTGGGCATTTATGGTTTGATCATTCCGAGTTTGTGGAATGCTCAAGACTTTCTAAGGTTTGTGCAGCGCTGGACGGGGGCTTTAGTTTTACTCTCGCTGGTGGTTCTGGTTCTGCATCCGGGGTCTACATTTAAAGGTGGCCGCTTTATTGGGGTCTTTAAACACATCCCTCACATGGTCACCTGTGCAACAACCGCTTTTGTTTTTTCATTAGGTACTTTTCTGCTTGAGCATAAACTGAAACATAAGATTTGGAATTCGCTGATTTTATTTGTGAGCTTCATCGCGATCATATTAACGGGAACACGTTCTTCGGCGGCAGCGGCGATGTTTGCGTTTTTACTGACCCTGATTTTACACGAAACAAGAACGACTAAGGGTCGCATGTTTAAATTCGGTGTGGTTTCATTTCTCACAACCTTTACGCTGTTCTTTGGTATGCAAAGTTACGAGCTCGCCCATGACATCGCAACGGGACACTCTTCGCTGGGTGGTCGACAGGCACAGGATGGAATTGCCTCGCGAATGGAAGAAGTCGAGCGTGGCAGTGAAATCTTTAAACAGGAACCGTGGTTAGGCCATGGTTTGATGTCTAAGTTTGCTTCCGGAAATGATGTGGACGTTTCGAACTACAATTCTTTTAAAGATCCGCACAACATTTTTGTCTCGGCAGGTGTTGTGGGAGGATGGCCTCTGTTGATACTGGCAGCGATAGCGCTCGGTTTCATGACGATCGGCGCGCTAAAGGCATTGAAATCATTTAGCATCGCGAAACGCCAGATCTCTATTTATTTGCTCGCCCATATACCAATTTTAGTGATTTATCATATTCACTTGTCTATTGGTGGTATGGCGGATCGCCTTTACTGGATGGTCTTTGGCTTCGTTGCTGCGGCCGTTTTTGAAGAGGTGCGAATTCGCTCGGCAAGTTCTACAAAGGAAACCATAAGTGCCGAACTGGGGCTACTGTCTAAGTCTTAGACGGCCATTCCGCGTGATTCCGTCTTGACTTGCACCTGAGGTCGGTACAAAAAATGCTCCACTCTCGAGCGATGAAGTCCCTTTCTAAAAAGGATGCGAAATGAAATCAGGAATCGTATTAGTTGTGACTGCGGGTATGCTGTCTTTGACTGCTTGTAATAGCGGTTTTGATGTTGCTAAACAGGATCTACAATTGTCTTTGAGTGATAACCAGGCTGCAGTTTCAATAGCAGCATGGGAAGGTTCTGAAAATCATCCCGATCGTGTTTTTGAAAAATGGCAATCTGAAATCAAAGCTAAATCACTTAAGGCGGAAGAAGTCTGTCAGGCTTTACTTGAGGCCGATGGCCCAACTCTTTCATTGATGGCACCGGAGATTGAGCGCGCGGAAAATGCGGAAATGCTTAAAGGCTGTAAAGCTGATCTTTTGGCAAAAGTTCAAAAGTTTTATGAAGATGATCGCGATAATTTGACTATGAACCTGGAAAACTTCTTTGGTGATCAGACGACACCCAGAGACTATCGTCCCGTAACTCCTCGAAAATTCCCAGACAATGTTCAGATTCGGGATATGTCGAATGGTTACTATGCCGTTAATGCGGATGTGGCTCCAGGCGAAGTTATTTTGACGTTTGACGACGGTCCTTCTGAAAAATATACGCAGATTATTTTGAAAACTTTGAAGCAAATGAATGCGAAGGCTATTTTCTTCCACTTGGGTAAGAACGTGAATGCGAATCCAAACATCGTGAAAATGGTTGCAGCTGACGGCCACTCCATTGGTGGTCACTCGATGTCTCATAGATGTCTTGCGAATAAAACGATCTGTGCAAAAAACAATGGTGGTAAGGCGCTGTCGTTTAAACAAGCCACAGAAGAAATCGCGGGCAGTATGAATGCGATTAAAAACACTCTTGGTTGGGTCGATCCATTCTTTAGATTCCCATATGGGGAGTACGATAAATCTTTAACGGCTTATTTGAATAACAAAGGCATCGGTAACTTCTATTGGAGAATCGATTCCAATGACTGGAAATCACAGACTCCATCGAATTTGATTAAAAATACGATGAACCAAGTGAAAGCGGCAGGCAAAGGCATTATCCTTTTCCACGATATTCATCAAAGAACTGCGGAAGCACTTCCAGAAATTTTGAGCCAGCTTTATAGCGGCGGTTACAAAATTGTTCTTTTGAAGCCTAAGAAAGCAATGACAGTCCCAGTCAATCCTGCTCCGTAAGGAAATTTCAGGATCTTAATCCTCATTACATAATAGACACAGGCCATCCTTGTGAAAGGGTGGCAAAACTATTACGTCGGGGGATTTTGGGGTTATGAACGATCCACATTTAGAGCCAGAACTCAGCGTTGGCGAAATCTTAAAATTATATTTGTCACACTGGCGGATGTTCGCGGTTTTTACTGCGGTCCTCTTCACGCTTAGCGTGATCGTTTACGTCGTCAAAATTCCCTACGTGGCGACGACCTCCATTATCTTTAATGACTCCCAAAATTCTGCAGTCCAAGCCTTTTCCACACAGTTCTTTGGTTTGAACAAATCTCTGCAAGAATCAAAAAAAGGCAGCAGTCTTCTTTCCAAACATATCGAGTATTTAAAAACGCGCGAATTCTTTGAAGCTGTCTTGGCGAAAATTCCAGAACGTGGTGAATCCGGACAGATTTCTCTGGAGGAACGCAAAGGTTTTGAAACATTCCGCGATAAGTATTTAGCGGAAATTGATAGTGCTCCTGAAAACAAAATAGCAGTTTTGCAAAAACTCGATCGTTGGACAAAGGCGCAGTTGGATTCTGATTTTGAAATCAAAATCGTCGCTGCCACTCCAGATCGTGCGATGTCTTTATTCCTTGTGAATACGGTTGTGCAGACTGCGGATGCGCTTTTAAGACAGCGTGAGCTTGATGAAATCGGTCGCGTTGAAAAATTCATGGCCGAGCAGAAGAAAGATGCTGATGAAAAATTGGTGACCATCGGTAAGGAACTGGCAGAGCTGCAGAATCGCGACAAGAGCATGCTGCCATTGGGTTCTAAGGATAAAATCGGAGATTACGTCAGCGAACTTTTGGTGCGCTCGAACGAATTGAAACTTAAAATCAGTCAGAATTCCAAAATGATTTCTTATCTGAACAAGGATCGCACTCCGGGAGCGGATAACTCTATGTATGGAGTGGGTGGGCAGATCGAGAATCTGAAAAATCAAAACGATATTTTGAAGGACCAACTGTCGCAGGTTCAAGCTTCCATTGAAAGTCTAAAAGCGGAATCCCGCGAGCTTCCGTTCCAGGCGCAAATGGCCGAAGATTTGAAAAAGAAATCTGAACTCGAGTTTAATCGCTATAAAGAAGTCAGCTCGGCGTTGGCTAAATTGGAATCATTGAAGCTTTCCATTGGGCGACGCTTTGATATTCTTGAGTCCGCTCGCTGGGAAACCACGGTTCCGCAAATTGGGTTGGTGGCGCTGGCGTTGCTAAGTATTCTTATCAGTCAGTTCGTGGGCTCGTTGATTATCTATTTCCGTTATCTATGGAATCCAAATGTGGTCACAGCTGAAGCCACTCGCAACTTAGTGGTGTGGGATGGCCATTCACTGGATCCGCGAGTGATCATTGAAAATTCTAAAATTAAATTGAATCTTAAACAGCCCGACAAGGACGAGACGGTGAATGTGATATGAGTTCAGTGAAAAAATCTTTTACTTATGTGGCAGCTACTTTTCTTTTGTCATCTTGCGGGAATGGTGTTGGTCAACAGATTCAAAATACAATTCAGGTAAATAGAAATGCCACTTCGTTGGCGGAATGGTCGGCATCTCCTTCTAATCCTGAAAACTTGTTTGTTCAGTGGCGTCAAGAAGCGAAGAATCTGGATGAGCAGGAAAAACTAAGTTCTCAGATTTGCAGTAAGCTTAAAGATCTGGATGGTTTGTCGCTAACGATCTTTGAGAATGAAATTCGCAATGAATTCAACAAGCCGCTGGTAATGCCCTGTCGTAAA
Source organism: Bdellovibrio sp. ZAP7 (assembly GCF_006874645.1). Taxonomy (NCBI): domain Bacteria; kingdom Pseudomonadati; phylum Bdellovibrionota; class Bdellovibrionia; order Bdellovibrionales; family Pseudobdellovibrionaceae; genus Bdellovibrio; species Bdellovibrio sp. ZAP7. The sequence goes on from NZ_CP030082.1 coordinate 574,510, forward strand.
GATTTACTGGCTCAGCTAGAAAGACATTATGCCGCCGAACGCGCGACTTTGAAAATCCGCGTGAATGCCTTGAGCCAGCAGCCTTCCGGAAATAACTTTCAGTTTCCCGAAAACGTTCAATACCGTGATGTTTCTAAAGGATATTACGCCAGAGCGGGGGATGTTGGACCAAAAGAAATCGTGATCACTTTCGATGACGGCCCCAGCGCAATTTACACTCCGTCGGTTTTAAGATCCTTAAAAGAGGTCAACGCCAAGGCGCATTTTTTTCAACTTGGAAAAAACATCCGCCAGAATTTCGATGTCACAAAAGCCGTAGCAGCTGATGGTCACGCTGTGGGAACTCACTCCATGACTCATTCCTGCCTGGCAAATACACCGACCTGCGAGCGTTTGATGTATAAGGCCCTGTCCTTTACCGAAGCCGTCGCAGAAATCAAAGGTGGCCATCAGGCAGCATTCGATACGTTGGGCTTCGTCGAACCCTTCTTTCGTTTTCCTTACGGAGAAGTCGACCCAGAGCTGCGCAACTTCCTAAATCAGAATTCAGTCGCAGAGTTTAACTGGAACATCGACAGCGAAGACTGGAAAGCCCAAACCAACGAAGAACTTCTGAGACATACTCTAGAAACCATCGACAAAAAAGGTAAAGGCATCCTCCTCATGCACGACATCCATAGAAGAACTGCAGAGGTCCTACCGCAACTATTAGCCGAGCTTTACAACCGAGGCTTCAGTGTTGTATTACTCCAACCCACGGACGCAACTGCGCGGTATAACAGCAAGCTAGTCAAGAAGCCCTTACCCTAGGCCTACTATTGATTTTAAGCTGCGTTGCTGCGTCGTCGGCGTACTGGTAGTACGCCTTCCTCCTGGCGCCTTGTTAAAATCAATATTAGGCGCCTAGGAAGCTGAGCTTGTTTGGGTGGATGCAGTTTGAAAACGGATAAAGACAGACCGTCTACTTGGCGGAAATATTCTGATGGAATGTGCAATGGGTGCCATGGGCATTGTTGTACTATGCCTGTGGAAATTAAACTGTCTGACTTAATCCGTCTTGGCGTCACTGACGAAGACGAGGCTGCGGCTGGCGTAAAAAAACTTTCGAAACGCCTGATCAAAGAAAAAATAATTATCTCCTACAGAAGCGGCACCGAATTCTTCATGCTAAGCTCCCGCCCCAACGGAGACTGCCTCTATTTACACCCAATCACGCGCCTCTGCACAGTCTACGAAAAACGCCCAGACACCTGCCGAGAATTCCCAAAAATAGGCCCCCGTCCAGGCTACTGCCCCGTAGGCCCAAAATCCAAATAACCCAACCCAGAATTCACATTGAACCCCATTTCTCCAACTGGAAAAAGAGAAGCAAACCCCAATTGTGCGGCCCCTGTATTCATTCAAAATTCGACAATTTCAGAATGAGACACCTTAAGTACAAGCTGACAAAACGCCATACTTTTCCCTCTACGAAACACTCGTTCATAGCTGGGAGGTTCGGGCACGACTGAGGCATGCCCTCACGCCGTCGACCTCCGTCGGCGCAGGATGCGCGAACCCGCCAAAGGCGGGCGACGGTGAGCCCGGATGGCGTGTCGACGGAGTGAGGGTAGGACACAGGCGGGTGCGGAATTGCCAGCTATGCCCGAGAGCCCCGTCAGAGGGAAAACGTAAAAAGTTTAGACAGCGGAAAGCCTAAGGCCGGCACTGTCTCAAATTGACCAACTTTTAAACGAATATAGGGGTTCCCCAAGTGGCATAAGGCCTGCTCTTAGAACAGTAAGACAGGAGGGCTTTTTATGAGCCTTAAAGATAATAAACTAGAAATTGCAATCATAGCCGTAGCAATCGTTTTGATTGGTGGTGTTGGCAATCTGTTTAAAGCACCTGTCCAAAGGGCACTTCAGAACTCAGAATTAAGCTTCGAGATGATTCGTCCCAAATCAATTTTGGCAGCTCTCTTCGATCTGGGCGGCCGCGAGGTTTCTCGCAGCTACGTAAATCCATTTGGTAACAAGAAGCCGACAGAAGCTGCTAAAACTACTCCAAACACGGAAGATAAAACTAAAGCAGCCGCCGCAGTAACTACTAAAACCGCTCAGAAAAAAGCTGAAGATAAAAAAGACCAAGATAAGAAACCAGAAGTTTCAGTTCGAGTTGTTGATGGCAACCCCGCATTCAAAGCTGGCGCGGATGATATCTCCACAGGTAACGGCGCTGGTGGATCTGTAGCAACAGGTGCTGGTGCGGCAGCAAATGATGGAAAAAAAGCGGGCACAGATAAAGACTCCATGACGGCGGCTCAATGGCGCAATCTGGTATTGGGTCAACCGACTAAAGAAAACGTGAATAAAATGGTTGTGGCTTATATGGATAAAGAGCTTAACGATGCTGAGTTCTACGGGATCGTGAAAGAGCTTTTGCAAAACAGCAACGCTGAAACTCAAGCTTTGGGTTTGTCAGCAGCTAGCTCATTCTATAGTTCCACGGCTTTTAATACGGTGGCATCTGGTTACAAATCCTATACGGCTGAAAACCAAACGAAGGCAATGGCTTACTTGTTGGGCTTTGCGAACGCAGGTCGCCTAAGCGCTTTAGCTTCTTCACTAAAAAGCTCGGACGAAGAAGTAGTTTCTTTGGCAGCAGAAGTTGTTGTTAAGGGATATAATTCAGCAAAAGAAGGAACAGTTTCCAGCCAAGGGAACCGTTCACGTGGTGACGCATTTGAAAATTCACTGAAAAACTACACTCAATTCGTGGCGATCTTTAAAGAACTTCAAGGTAGCACTAACTCAGAGATCGCTTCTTTGGCGGGAACTGCTTTGAGTCAAATTCAATCCGGTGTTGCAACTCTATAAGAGCTGGACAGCCTAAGGCATTTGCGATGACAATAGTTCCATGAAACTGGGTCATCGCTTTTTAATTTTCTTATTCACACTTATCTGTGCGCAAGCGCATGCGATGACCGATCTTCCCCGCAATCTTTCCACGCCAGATCAAATCCGTATGCTAGAGATTTTGGGCTATGGTTCAGCCGCCAAAATCCTAGGCGATCCATATCCATTGGGCGGGTATTCTGGGGTTGAGATTGGTCTTGCGACTCAGTTTATTCCTGTGGGCGATTTAGCCAGCATGGGCTCGGGTACGGAAGATAAAGGGGAGCTTTCCTATTCCACTTTGAGTTTGGGAAAAGGCCTTTTTTATAACATTGATACCTTCGTGTATTTCTCTCCATCCATTCAGAATGAAGAGATGCAAAACTTCGGCGGCCAATTCCGTTGGGGATTTTATGAAGCGCCCTTTTTCCCGATTTCTTTTTCAGCCCTTTTATACGCGGGCGGAGCCAATATTCAAAACCTGGTGAATATCTCAACAATTGGGTGGGATTTAATAGGGACTGTGAACATGGAAAACGTCGCTTTGTATTTCGGCTGGGGACGTATTCGTGCACAAGGAACCTTCATTGGTGGTTCCGGGGGTATCACGGCTTCGGGAGATACCGAATCTCAAAATATCTCTGAAGATCACACCTTCTTTGGCGTAAATGTGGAAATATCCAAAGCCTTTATTGCTTTGGAAGTCGACCGTTATACTGATTCAGTTTACAGCGGAAAATTAGGCTACAGATTCTAATTCTGTTGCGCTTTTTCGATCAGTTTCGTCGTGGATTTGCCATCGATGAACTGCAAAGACATCACCTGACCGCCATAGCTTGTAACGAAAGTTCCACCAACGATTTGTTCGATTTTCCAGTCGCCACCTTTAACCAAGATGTCGGGTTTTACTTTTTTGATCAGATTTTCTGGAGTGTCTTCAGTAAAGATCACGGAAAAACCCACGCAACCCAAAGCTGCCAGGATTTCTGCACGATCGTTTTCAATTTGTACAGGACGAGTCGGGCCTTTAAGGCGTTTTACGCTGGCGTCGGAGTTTACTCCTACAACCAACACGTCACCCAATGAACGAGCTTCCTGCAAGTAGCGAACATGTCCCACATGCAGAAGATCGAAACAGCCATTTGTGAATACGATTTTTTTACCTTCGGAACGAAGCGGAGCCAAGGCTTCAGCGATATCATCGAACTTGCGAACTTGGCCCATGGGGAACCTATACTTTCTTAAGCAGACGAGCGCCAGTGATTTGACCGGCGTAGTCTTTATTCATCAGAGCGGACAAAATCGGGAATACAATGAAACCCGTAGCGATCACCAAAGCGCTGCGAGCAGCAACTTTAAGGCAGAACATACCAGATGCAAGATCAGCTGGCGTACCTACACGTTGATCGAAAGCCCATTCACCCGGAGTTGCACCCATAAAGATGCGATTCAAAGAAAGATAAACGAAAGACACACAAGCAAAGATGGATACGATCGCCAGGTAAACGAAGTAGTTCTCATCCGGTTGAGTCAAGTTTGCCACAAGATCAATTCTTGCGATAGACACCAACAAAATCAGGCACAGAAGGCTGGCTGCCATAACAAGCATTCCATCCAATAGACCTGCAGAAAAACTGAAAACAGTCGATTTGTATTCTTCTTTAGTTTGCGCAATGATCTTGGTTTTTGATTTCTCATCAAATTCCAAACGGCGATTTTTTTGAAGAGTTTTAAGAATCTCATCAACCGCCGCTGTCGAGCTTGAAGGATTTGCTTCGCCGCCCACTTCTGTGAGGTAACCTGGAGCAGAAGGAACAGATGAAGTTGCTGGGCTGGACTTTTTGCGAGGAAGTGGTGGGCGAAGTGGATCAACCGAATTTTCTTCGATCAATTCCAAACCCTGGTTTTTCAAAAGAGCAGGTGACGGAGAAGCCGAAAAAGAATCAGCTTCCGTTTCAAATTTAGCGGCCGCAGCTTTCTTTTTATGGAAACCTAGACCATCCGTCAGGGGCTTAAATTCAAACTCTTCGAAAGGATCCATTCCTTCTCCTTAAACCATCAGATCAAAGTCATACTTTAGGACTGATACCAGGGCCATGCAAGCCGTTTCGACTCGCAAAACCTGGGGTCCCAAGGTGACTGGATGAAGGCCTAGGTCCTGGAATTTCTGAACTTCGGAATGGGAAAAGCCGCCTTCGCTGCCCACGATAATCCAAATGTTCGTGATACCGGCAGGGTGAGACGCTTTTACTTTGCTGACGTATTCTTTAATGCTTAGCGTTGATGGGCCTTCATATGCAAATAGACCCACGGAAGAGTCATTTTGGTTAATGAGGCCCGCAAGCTTATCAAAGTTCACGGCGGCTGGAACTTTCATCAAATCACCACGACCGGATTGTTGGGTCGCTGACTTCACGATTTTATCCCAGCGCTCTGTTTTGTTATCAGAGATTTTTTCGCCCGAACGGACAAAGCTGAATTCAGAGAAAAAAGGCTGGATGCTTTTTACGCCCATTTCCACAGCTTTTTCCATCACCGCATCCATCACAGGGAAGCGCGAAATAGAAAGAGCTAAATGGACATGGGGAGTTTTCAAAGGTGGAATGTCCCGTTCTTCAATCACTTGAGCGGTCGCGGATTTTTTGGAAACTTGAGTGACTTCGACAAAGTATGCTTTGCTGTCTTCTGTAAGAACTTCGAATTTGGAACCGACATCCTGACGGCAAACATCGAAGATGTGATGAAACACATCTCCAGAGAAATTAACCTGATCACCGAACAGATCTTTTTTTTCGATCCAATAGCGTCTCATCGAAAGATACCTTATGCGTTTTCTGTAGATTTAGCCCAGTAACCAACCCATTCATCTTTTTCAAGACGACGAACAACCTCAAGGTTTGTTCCTTCAAAGAATTTTTCAAAGAAGTGGTTGTCACGCTCTTCCAAAATACCTGTTAGCAAAATGTGCCCGCCCGGTTTTAGAACGCGTAAAAGATCTTTTTTGATATTGATCAAAACGCCATCGATGATGTTGGCGACAACAACATCGTAAGGTCCGCGGATTTCATCCAATTGTGTTTCCGGAATATCAATTTGTGGCAGCTTATTTAATTTCACATTGTCACGAGCTACGCGACGAGCTTCGGGATCGATTTCGATACCTGTTACCAAGCCCATGCCGCTCATTTGTGCAAGCATCGCCAGGATCGCAGTACCCGTGCCGACATCAAGCAAGGCCCAGTCAGCCAGATTCGCTTTGTGTTTTTCTGCCAATTTGTTGATGAAGAAAGCCATCATCTGGGTTGTCGCGTGAGTACCAGTACCGAACGCCATTCCTGGATCGATATAGATCGCATGTTTACATTCAGGTGGGGGAGTCAACCAAGACGGCACAACCCAGAAATCACCGATCAAGCGGAAAGGTACGAATCCTTTTTTCCACTCTTCTAACCAGTCTTTGTTTTCTTCTTCAAAGATTTGCCATTTGATCATGGCGCTGAATTCAGTCAGGCCTTTGAAGAAATCTTGATCAGGATTCTGTGGGAAGAATACGTCCAACTCGTGAGTCGGAACGTTTACCAGGGTCGGATCGTAAGTAAGATCGGGTTGGGTGAAGACCAAAGCTTCAGTGACGCCGGAGGCGCCACAACTGAAACTGTGTGTAGTAATAACGTCTTCAAGATCTGCAGGAACCTGGCTTAGGCGAACACGGAAATATTTATTGTCACTCATGCCCTGAGTTGTTACCAGAATCCGCCACTTTTTCAAGCTTTTCCCCTGTATTAACCGGAGCTTGAGCAAGGGCCTTTTCTGGTGCAGTCAATGCCATAGGAGCCTGTAATTCCTTCGCAGCTGGAGCTGCTGGGGCAGTCGCTAGGCCGACAGGCGCGGCAGCAGGAGCGGTTACCGCTACGGCCACCGTCGTCATTGTAGCTGATTGAACGGGAGGGACTTCAGCTACTTTTTTTCTTTTAGGTTTCGAATTGTCAATAAAGGAACCACGGGTTTCAATACGATCCCCGGTCATAATTCCCACTTGCTCAAGCATCGGAAGGTCATCTCTGGAAAGCAAAGTGAATTCACGAGCCACAGCAACTTTGTCGTAAATAGCGATGATTTTTAGCTGGCCCACAGGCACCAGGATTTCGCCAACAGCATTTGCCCCTGAGGCATCGCGCACATTGATTTTGCGAACAGCGGTGACGACCATGTTTTTCTTAAGGCCCGAGCTTGCATCGGCGGCTATGTAAAAATCTTTGTAAGGCTCTTCATCATTGGCCAAGGTGATATTGCGACGAACATCAACGATTGTCAGTGAAGCACTGGCTGCGCGAGCAGGTGCTGTGTGAAGCAGGCTAGAGAGTAGTAAAGCTAGCAACATAATTGAACCCTTCCATGGTTTCTTCATGGCTTATCGGGCGTCTTATTTTGAAACTTAAATGAGCTTGCGAGAGCTGGACTAACTGCCAGCAAAGCGAAGCTATTGAGAAACGATGGCACCTTGAATGGACGAGTATACTTTGTATTTACCCGTATCAGTTGTCTGCTCGATTTCAGAAAGATAGTTACCCACGGAGCTTTGCACTTTATAACCGGAAGCCGTTGAACCGTCCTGAGTAGAACCAGAGACCAGACCCGTAGCTTTAGATGGGGCCTTTGCCGAAATGACAGCATTCAAGTCTTCAAGAGAAGCTTCCAATGAACAACCAGAAGCCATCACCATCACGGCAAGCAACACCAGCTTTTTCATTTCAAACCTCCTTAAAAAACGAACTGTCTTAAATACTTATCGGAGTTTTCCAGCGGATCATTAAGCAATCTCATTCTGAGACAAATCAAGTCTAACTAATGATGTTTCCTAGAGTTATTTCGCGGCTGCTTTTTCCAAAGCATTCAAGCGCTGTTCGAGCGCGCGCAGTCGAGACTCTTGGGATTGCTCGTTGTTTTTCAATCGAGAATTCTCTTCTTTCAAAGATGCGATTTCGCGATTCTGTTTTTCTAATTCAGAGTGAATTCCTTGTGAATCCGCAGCCCATTTTGCATGAAGCTCTTTTACGGCCTCAATGAGGGGGCCTATTAACATCGAGTATGCCACCGATTTAATTCCAGTGTTGTGATCTTCGCTGACGGCCTCTGGGAAAATCTTTTCGACTTCTTGGGCGATGACTCCCAACTCCCGACGGTCGCTCAAGTTAATTTCCGGATGAACACTGTGATTCCATTGATAGCTGACGCCACGCAAGTTTTCGATTTTCTCTAGGGCATCGGGTATAGTGTAGACCTCTTTTTTTAGGCGGCTATCAGATAAGTTGTTATAGGCTGAAGTGCCGGCCACTGAGCCATTGACGTGTAAAGTGTAAGAGGGAAGAACCACGCCAATACCGATTCGTCCATTGTCGTTCATGTACATCACATCACGATAAAGAGAACCTTGAGTAGCATCATGAACGCGGAACCAATAGCCACCTCCATAGGTTTTCCCGGCGGTGTTGTCGGCAACTATCGTATCATTCAATTCTTGACCTAATCGCAGATGTGAAAAATTCGATCCGCTATTTACTATAATGTTGCCGCGAACTTCCAGTACTTCATTCGGAGTGGTAGTGCCGATACCCACGAAGCCTTCAGAAGTGATGCGCATTCTTTCTGCTTCAGTTTGACTTAACTTTGGAACTGTTACGAAGGTTAAGTGTCCTCCACCAGCGGTGTTTGTGAAGTTTTCGGCAGCATAAGCGCGAATACCAGCTGAATTGGCGTTGGTGTAGGCCCCTGTTTGGTCGGTGCCATTGAAATTAATTTGGCCGAGTGGATTGTTGATCAGTGTTTGCGATGAAGCCACGCCCATCGCTCCGTTTGAAGTACTCATGGTAATTCCGGCGCCCAGTCCAGTGGTGCCATCCGTACGATGCAATTTGATGCTAGAGTTCGCCCAAACATTTCCTGAGATAGTTAACGGATACGTTGGACTGGAAGTTCCGATCCCAACGTAACCGTTAAAGTAATTCTTGGCGGCCGCATCCATTTGGTAAATACCATATCTGTTCGTGACTGTCGCGCCGGTGCCACGACTGCCTAAGTAGATATCGTACATGTCGGTGATCGTACCTGTCGCTGTGTACGGATTAACTAACAGCCCAATTGCGGTATTGGTTACGGGAGTGTTTGCTGGTATGGCGTTTTCGTGTCCGTATGTAATGGTGATGCCTCTCATAGAGTTCACCGTTCCGTTGTCGGTACTGCCTGTATAACGATTGCGGGCGGCATTGACCCACAAAGCATCAGAGCTTGAATTGACTGTTACACCCGCTGGCACATTGAATGAAAGGCCTGCGGATACTGCTTGAGAAGCCAGCGTAGAGTTTGCTGCAGGTGTAACCCGCATCCAGCTGCCGAAAGAACCAAAAGTGCCTGAAGTGGCAGTGTTGTTATAAAGTGAATTGCTATAAGTATTGGTTTCAATTGAATTGAAATCAGTGGGGAAAGTTGATTTATCTCCGAACAATGCGCCACCGAAAACAGTGAGTGGAGATGTTGGCGAAGTTGTGCCTATGCCAACTTTACCGGGTTCAGTTATATGAAAATTTGGTGTGTACCCTTTGTGACCCAGGCTTAAACGGCGTTGAGTAGAATCAGATGAGTTATAATTGTATTCGATGATACCAGCTTGATAATTTGAATAAGCTTTTCCAACGATGATGTTTGTTTTGCTATAGGTATCTCCGATATTTGGAGAGGTCGCCGCAAAAGTGGTCAGTCCTGAAATTGAGGCGTTGGTATTTTCTAACAAGACCAGTGGTGCTGCACCATTTGGGAGCAAATTGCTTACGTGCAGAATTGAAGTGGGAGAACTCGTACCCAAGCCCACGTTACTAGATGAAGTATAAAGCGGCGAATTTGCCAGTGTTGAGGCCGCATTATAATAAGGAAGGTAGCCGGCTGTTCCAGGTCCCGAAATAGTTCCGCTGGGTAAATCCGTCGAAGCGAGAGCGCGGAAAGTAGGCGCTGCTGTACCGGAAGTCGGACCGGCAAAGATCAATCCTGCGGCTTGATTTGAAAAGTTTGCTCCGCTGACTAAGATATCCGCGCAGACAAAGGTATCGGTCAAGGTTTGCCATACCAGCGTTTGTGAGTTCGTACAGTTATTTGGAATTTGCGTTAAACCCGCGACCGATTTCAAATCCGTAAAGTTAAAATAGGATGCTGACCAGTTTGTAGTATTCCAACGAAGCACCTGAGCATTTCCAGACCCTGATGAAATGGAAATTGCGGGAGTTGTTCCACCCGTTGCCACCGACAGGGGAGCCGTCGCCGTCACATTTGTCACAGTACCCGCATTGGGTGTGATCCATTTAAGGCCCGCTGTTTGTGAGCTATCCGAAGAAAGAACTTGTCCATCAGTTCCCGCTGGCAACCGAACATTGTTCGAGCTATCACGAGTTAGCAAATCACCTTTTGAGCTGAGAGGGCTTAAAGCGTTGAATCCCGCAGTTGCTGAAGACTGCCCGGTGCCACCTTTGGCGATGGGTACCACTGCTGAAAGTCCTGCAGGATTTAGATTTGTCAGTGCAGAACCATCAACTGCTGGCAGTTTTGAAGTCCCATCTAACTGCACAATTTGACCGGGGCCTGTTCCAACATCTGCACTTATTGTGACGGTGCCAGAGCTGCCACCACCCGTAAGACCCGTTCCTGCGGAGACGCCTGATAAAGTACCACCGCCTCCACCAGAGGCGCCCAATAGATCCCATGTCGTACCGTTATCGCGATAGATTTCTTTGGTATCAGTCGAGATATATAAATTGCCAGCAGTACCCGCTGATTTGGAAGCATTCAATCCGGATTTTATTCCGGGAGTGCCACCTTGATTGCGAACTGCATCCGTAATCCCGTAACCACTTAATGTGTTTGGTACACCAGTCGTGATTTTTGAATAATCCAACGAGGGAATATCTGCGGGAGAAAGAGTGGCGACACCGCTTGTAACTCGGCCCTGAATATCAGTCGTTACTTTATAGTAAGTTCCGGCAGTTCCCACATTGTCCAAGGTAAGCACCGGAGTCGTAGTTCCATTTGAAACAGTGATTTGACCTGCAGTTCCGGTGACAGATGTAACTGTGCCACTTCCGCCAGCAGAGATTGTTGCGGGAGCCCATTTACTGCCGTCGAACTTTAGCACTTGTCCAGTTGTCGGTGCCGTCGTGTCGATCGCGACGCCTTTAATTTTGTCTACCGACGTTGCTGTAGAGGATCCATTCACATCACCAACTAATGTCAGAGAGGAAATGCTGGTGCATGCGAGCACCGAACCATTCCAAGAAAGAAAGCTATTGGCACCACAAGTAGGAATGCTGGCTTTCAAAATGAAATCACTGACAGATTTACCATTCAAAGATTGGGCTGTATCGGCACCGGAAGCATATGCCGCATAAGGAACGGAACGGATTTCCGTATCAGGGGTGATTAACTGCCAACCGGTACCATCATGAAACTGCACTCGAAGCAGCCGCGAATGATTTATTGAGGGTGTATATGAACTCGCTACGTTATTGCTCGCATCTCCACAATCCAAATCTTGGGAGTTATCAAAAATGCTTAAAAGAGTTTTCGTCGGGGAGGCTGGGAATAGTTTGCTGCCAGTTCCAATCGGAACATCAAAGATACCATTGGAGTTTGTCATATTCACGCCGGATTTTTGTTCGCGATAGATAACGCAATTTCCGGAGGGATTGGTGATTTCAAAAAGAAAGCTGACGTTGGCCGCTTCAAATGCGGTGCCATCAGGTCGAACGATTCGTCCTTGATACGAAAGCGAATTCGGCACAGCCATGGCCAAGTCCGCAAGCAATAGTAATGACAGAAGATACGTTCCATGTTTCATCATCTTTTAATCTCATCGGCAGAATTAATGGCACATCGTATGATCCGGATCATGTTTGCAGATCCAGTATTTTATGTCTTGGTGCTCTTTTTGTAGCTTCTTGTTTTCTTCTTTTAAGATCTGATTTTCACTCTCGATAGAGGCGATTTTTCTGTCTTGTTCAGAGATCTTTTCATGAATGATTTGTGAGTCATCAAACCATCTGTGATAAAGATCTTTAACTGCATTCACGACGGCCCAGTGAATCGGATCGACGTTCAATTCCAAATATCCATCAGAACGTTTTGTCACAGCATCGGGAATTACTTTTTGAACTTCTTGTGCGATGAAACCAGTTTTCTGATAATCAGAAGGTAGTTTCAAAGGATTGTCTTTTTTGTAGGAATAGCGAACCGTATGAAGTTGCAAAACTTCGTTCAGACCGTATTCGTAGTCTCCGTGGATATCTTTAAGTCGAGCATCGGAGGCATTTGTCCAAGCTGTCCCTGTCGACAGGCCTGCTGTGCCGATGACATGCAATTTATAGGATGGTGTGACCGTTCCGATCCCAACATTTCCATCGTTTTGAATCGTCATTTTCGTAGAGGTGGGGGTGCCGACGGAAAAATACAGTATACCTGCTGACCCTGTCCCGGCGTTGATACGGGCTTTCTCAGTGTTATCACTATTAAACCAAACTATATCTCCGGAATCATAGACGGTGGCTGTAGATGCTTTCATCGCGATGTTGGCTCCGTTATTTGCAATAATAGATCCATTGACATCCAAAGTTGAAGTCGGGGTCGTTGTGCCTATGCCCACATAGCCATTGGCAGCGATGCGCATTCTTTCCGCGATAGAGGCGCCACTATTGGTTAAAAAACGCATGTTAGTGGGAGTATCACCAGAAGCCCAATTGTCTTCGGCCACAGCCTGAATGCTAGCACCCGAACCCACAGTTGTAGACGTAGACCAACCACGGAAATTATAGCTTCCTAATAAATCATTTATGAGTAGTGGAGTGGGCGACGCTTCGGTGCCACGCCCCCGGGTTAATATGATTCCGGGCGTGTACGTGGCATGGTAAGTATGAATGTTCAGGTCGTCATAGGTGTCAGCACTTTTGTTGTCAGCCACGATATTCAAAGCCGACACTGGAGTCGAAGTATTGATGCCGACAAAACCCGTACCCTTTACAGTTAATAATGGATTCGCACGTCTGGCAGTACCGACGTTATAAGCTCCCGACGAAGCTTGGAAAACTGTACCTGTCGTTGTATCAGTCGCAACGACCAACCCTTGTTCACCCGCCGAGGCAAATGATCCCGCCCATCCAGTCGCATCAGGTTGGTACCAATTTAGAGAGTTGTAAGTCATTCCAACGGCAAGGTCGCCATAATTGGTCGGAGTTGTACTTAAGCGTCCGGTAACTGAAGTTTGCCCGATAGCAATTTGATTCGTCGAAGTCACACGCAGGGCGGGCGTCGTCGCACCATTTGCTGCGAGATCAATCGGTGATGTCGTATTTGTAGTTAACAGCAGTCCATTCGATGCTGTCGAATTTGCTGCGACAATAAATCTGTCTTGATAAGCCGCTACGGAATAATCACCAGGATAGGCAGCGAGCATACCGCTGACATCATTTCCCACTACCTGAAATCTTGCGCCGGCGCTGGTGTTGCCTGAAGCGATCAAGTTTTCAATGCGGCCTTCGGTGATCGAGTTTTGATTTTTCTGAATATGGAAATTGTAAGTGGGAGTGATCCCAATACCAAATAGTCCTGCCGGTGTTATGGTTGCTGCAGAACTACCACCAGCTTTCAGTGAGAAGTTGTTGGCATCATTCGTACCGACAGTGGCGCCGGTGCCGAAACTGTTACCGCCATTCAAGAAAACACCCGTTGCTCCCGTTGCCGGAAGATCCGATGAAGCCAATGAGCGGAATGTCGGTGCAGCACTTCCCGAAGTTGGTCCTGCAAAAACCAGATTTGCAGATTGAGAACCAAAATTGGCTCCCGTCACGGAAATGGTCACACAGGCAAAAGTGTCAGAGCCTGACTGCCATACCAGGGTTTGCGTCGATGTACAGTTGTTCGGAATCTGCTGTGTTCCTGCTGCTGATTTTAAATCAGCAAAATTAAAGTAAGAGGCAGCCCACGCACTCGTGTTCCAACGCAGAACTTGCGCGGAGCCGGTTCCTGCAGAAATGGAGATCGCAGGAGTCGTTGTTCCTGTTGCAACAGCGAGTGGTGAGCTTGCAGTAACACTTGTAACAGTGCCCGCATTTGGAGTGATCCATTTAAGTCCGCTGGTTTGTGCACTATCTGCAGAAAGAACTTGCCCATCAGTTCCCACCGCCAAGCGGATATTGTTTGTACTGTCACGAGTATGAATGTCGCCTTTCGCCGTCAGGGGGCTTAAGGCATTAAAGCTAGCCAATGCCGTCGTCTGACCGGTGCCACCTTTAGTAAGTGGAACCACCGCTGAAAGTGCCGAAGGATTTAAGTTTGTTAAAGCCGATCCATCCACAGCGGGAAGTTTCGATGATGTATCTAATTGCACAATCTGACTGGCGCCCGTGCCGACATTCACATTTAATGTCACTGCTCCCGTGGTGCCTCCGCCCGTAAGGCCCGTGCCAGCTGTGACTCCTGTAATCGTTCCGCCAGTTCCAGTTGCTGAACCAATTAAATCCCAAGTCGTCCCGTTGTCGCGATAGATCTCTTTAGTATCTGTCGAGATATAAATATTGCCAGCAGTTCCAGCAGCACCTTTAGTCGCATTCGTTCCAGATTTAAATCCCGGCGTGCCACCATTATTTTTTACCGCATCCGTAATTCCATAACCCGATAATGTCGTGGGAAGACTGGCTAGTTTAGAAAATGGAATTGTTCCAGAAATTTGCGAAGCTGTGATCGAGATGTCATAACAGTCAAATTTGTTAGCCGGAGAGACAAACACAAGCGACTGTCCCGCTGTACAACTTGTCGGAAACATCGTCGCATTAATTTTATTAGCCAGCTGCGTGGAAAGACCTGAGATATCAGAAATCGCCAGCGTCGATGGAACCCAAGAGCTTGAGCCATCATATCTTAAAACTTGCGCCAACGTCGGTGCCGTCGCATCGACCGCAGTGCCTTGAATTTTAGTGGCATTTCCAAAACGAATATCGTTTCCCGCGGCCACTGTGCCTGCCGTCGTTCCAACATTGATACCGATCGTTGGAATAGCAGGCGTACCACCTTTAGTAAGGGGCGATGAAACATTCACGTCACTAACAGTTCCGGTACCACCAGAGTCATTCTGACAGGCAAAGTTAGTTCCATCGAAAGTCAGATACTGACCAACGGAACAAGTGGCGATCGAAGATTTTAAAACAAAATCTCCGGCAACATTATTACCCAGGCGACCTGCAGAATAAGAGAAAGTCGAAAATGGGACCGAACGAATCGTGCTATAGGGCGTAATTGCATTCCAGCCAACTCCATCATGAAATTGTACTTTCAAAAGACGAACTTCAGTTTCAGAAGGAGTATAATTTCCTCCACCTTCACAAGGCAGTGAAACTGAGTTTTTAAACGCATCACGAATATCAGCGGTAGGGCCTGTTGGGAAAAGGCGAGTACCAGAACCAATTGGCACGTCAAACATGCCGCCCGAGCCTTGCATATCGACGTTGTCTTTTTGTTCGCGGTAAAACACACAATTACCCGCGGCATTTGTGAAGGCGAAAGCAAAGCTGACATTATTATACTCGAGTGCCGTACCGTCAGGTTTGACGATTCGCCCCTGATAGACAAAGGAGTCAGGGGATGCATGCGCATTGATGTTCATAAGGAACACCACTATGAGAAACAAAGACGACCAAAATCTCATGTGAGCCTATTCGGATTACTTACGAAATCACGATAGGCTTTGAGACACTAAAACGAGTGATTATATCAATATGTTAACAATTATGGACTAGGCTGAAACACTATCAAAAGATTTTAACCGCGTATTAACAACGAGCGCGAATGCGATAATGAGTGCGCCTGCAATTTGCAACCACGTGAGTGATTCTTTAAATACCAATACTCCAAGTAGTGCTGCGGTGATGGGTTCGATCATCATCAGCAACGCAACTTCAGAACTTTTTAACTTTTGTAAAGCAGCCAGCTCCATAGTCAAAGGTATGATCGTACTTATGATCGCTATGCCAAAAATGCAAGAAGCCTGAGTCGCTGAAAGGTGTGGGATATTTTCAAAGTGCGGATGATGGAAAAGTGCCAAGGCCAAAGCACCAAAAGTAATGACATAAAGACTGGAAGTGATGGGTCGTACATTTTTTTGTACTCGACCGGAAACGATAACATAAATCGCGTAACTGATTCCCGAAAGTAATCCTGCTAAAACCGCCCAGGCATTGCGAACTTCGATATGGCCCCACAACAGCATCACCAATCCTGTTGAAGCGCCGACCAGGCACAAAGCTTCGTTGCGGGAGATCTTATCGTGAGTAAAAAAGTGCGAGAACACATTCACCCAGAATGGATATGTATAAAGCAGGAGTGCCGCGAGTGTAATGCTAAGCCCATCAATCGCCGTGAAATAAAGAGTCGAGAACAGGCCGTAACCAAAAATCCCCAACAAGGCGGCGATGAAAATTTGCTTTTTAGAAAGGCGAATCCATTGAGGACGGAAGAGAAGCAGAAAGATCCAGATAAGCATCGCAGCCAAAGTGAATCTGTAAGTCAGGAATTCTCCAACCGAGAGGCCGGAGTTAAATGCGGTCTTACCAAAGATCCCTAAAAAACCAAAACCCACACTGCCGATGGAAATCTCGATTGTTCCGCGCAGTCGTGGGTTTAGTTTCATAAGTTATTTTCTTTTTGGACCTTTAGGAGCGATCAATTTACCGCCCGCATATTTTTTCTTACCGGCACTCATTTTTTTCTCTCTAGCTTTTTCTTTTTCAGCAGCTGATTTTTTAGAGTCAGCAGCAGCTTTTTGAGCAGGAGCGCGGCCTTTGTACGAATTCTTTTTAACTTTTAAGTCTTCTGGATCATCCGCCAAGAATACACGGTTTGCAGCGACGTCATTGATAAACATCAACTCGCCAGCTTTCATCGCACCCATACGCAAGCGACCAATCGCCACACGTTGGAGTCTCATAACGTCGAAACCGATTTTAGCGAACATCTGACGGATCTGACGGTTTTTACCCTCTGTGATCACGATTTTGTACCATTCGTACTTTTCCGATTTATTGTCGCCAGATTTTTTGATCTTTTCGATGTGACGAGCAGAAACTTTACCACCAACGATGGATACGCCATCTTTCAATTTTTGCAGGTGGCGAGGTTCTGGTTTGCCATCCAATTTAACCAAGTACGTTTTGGTTACTTCTTCTTTTGGATGCGCAACTTTGTTGGCGTAATCACCATCATTCGTCAAAAGGATCATACCTTCAGAGTCCCAGTCCAGACGACCCACAGGGAATACACGTGAAGGAACATCGCCAAGGTATTCAGCGATCGTTGGGCGACCTTCTGGATCGTCCATCGTCGTCAAAACGCCCGCTGGCTTATTGAAGATCAAATAAAGTTTTTGAGAAAGTGGTTTGCGAAGAACTTTGCCTTCAACCAGGATTTTATCGTGCTGAGGGTCTACTTTCACGCCAAGCTCGTATACGCGCTTGCCATTAACAGTGACCATGCCTTCTTCGATCATTTTGTCGGCGTGGCGGCGGGAAGCCAAACCACTGTCGGCAATTAGTTTATTAAGTCTAACTCTTTGAGAGGTGCTATCTTCAGACATTCTTCATCGGCCTCAGGTAATTGTTGAGTGATCAATATATCACTGCTGAGCGCGGATGAGGAGTTATTCTTGCGATTGGCCTCCATTAGGGCGTGACGGAGGTCTCGAGCCAACAAAGTGAGTAATTTATCCCCTAAAAACACGTTTTCCAGGGCTGTATCGGCTTTCCCGAGGACGATGGAAGACCATTTTGTGGCTTCTGCATCACCTTGTTGAACCAAATTACATGTTCTTTCCAGCTGGCTGATTAGATCCTGATAGTAGGGGTCTGTTCTGCGATCAATGAAGAATTGTTCCAAACGTTTGATAGGGAAAAGGATGCGGGTTTGATCCTGCAAAGCCTCGTTCTTAACATCTAAAAGCTTTTGGAAAACATATCCACGCATCAAAACGCCGGAAACTTTGTCTTTAATCACACGGAATTGGGCCGTGATGTAAGGAGCCACCTCGATTTTGTGATCGTGATGAGAGCTCAATTCCAATTCAGGGTTGTAGTAAAGAACCAGGTCTTTGCGTAAAGGTTCCAAGGCGCCATTGCGGATCGTGAATTTACGATCGAAAGTACGAACCTCTAAAGATTTGTCGGCGCGAAGGACGATAGCCACCACTCGTTTGTTTTGATCTGGGAGGATGCGGAACTTGTCGCCTTCCTCGCATTGCGACTTAACATATGAACTCACCGCGTCAATTAGGTCGGAGAAGTGTTCAATCTCAATGATCTGCATGTTTTGTGGGAAACGGATCGGGGAAAGGTCGAATTTTTGCTGATAAAAGCTGTTGAAGTTCTCGAGCAAAAACTGAACTTCGTGGCCTAATTGCTGCTTATTGGAGGCCCAGTGTGGATAATCCATGCAGTAATTGAAGAACATTTCGATCAACTCAGGCGTCAACGAGTCATCCGCATGAGGAAACCCTCTAAGGAAATTATAGAATGACAGGCGCGTGGGCGTATTTTGAGGATTTAGATCTGAAACGAACTTCAGCAACTGACCGACTTTTAACATGGCCCTAACGTATGAACATTTGAATTTTCTGTCCAGAAAAAATATGATGTTTCTAAGAGCGTCACATCAGTACCCAAGGGAGGGTCGGAGCATGCACAAAGAATTAAATCCTGAACTATTCGGTGAAAAGAAGATCAGCAAGAGCTCCGGCCTGGAAACTGCGTCCTCCATGGGTTCCACAAGTTCCAATTATCTGAATACCGACCGCCAGATTTTCGAGCTTAAGGCTCAAAACCAAGCCTTGGCCGATCAAATGAACAAGATTGTGGGAACGGTGAATGAGCTGATCAAAAGCTCCAATATCAAGTTCGATCGCAACCAGCAGCTTTTGACTCGTCTGGAGCAAAGCCACAATGGTTTAGCAACTGAGGCTGGTCAGAAAATCACTCAACTTTCTCAACGCGTGAACGAGCGCAAAAGCCTGGATTTGAAAGTTCAGGAAATGGTGGATCGCCACAACAACATCATCAAAAGTTTTGAAGTGCGTATGAACCACCTGCAAAAACTTTTGGCTGAAAAAGAAGCGCAAATGATTTCCTGCCAAACGGCTTTGAACGAAGCCAAAATGGAAATCTCGCGTTTGAAGCGTCTGTAGTATGGAACAAGAACTCAATCGCCACATTCCATGGTGGACTTGGGTTGTTGCAATTCTCATTCAGATAGTGGCTCGGTTCACCGGGCCATTTGTTTTTATTCAACCGGGATTTTATCTCGTTTATCTTCCTTATCTTATTGGTTCCGTATTGATTTTGTGGTGGGGGCCGCGAGTTGTTCTTGCGGTGGCTATCGCAAGTCTTTTGGGATCCCTTAGTGGTACACACCTTTCACCGTGGGGAATCATTTTATTTGCTGGCAGTGAGGGCTTGAAAGTCTATCTGGGATGGCTGTTCTGGAAATATCTAAAATTCGATCGAATGAACCTGAAAAACGCCGGAAGGCTTTTCTATTTTTGGATGATGGCTTTTGTGATTCCAAATTTTATTGGCAGTTATGTTTTAATGGCCGTGCTGACGTTAGATGGAATTTTTTTTCAAGCAGACTTTTTGCGAGATTACTTGCAGATGGCTTTGGCAGATACCTTTATGTCATTGGTAATTAGTTTGCCGGTTTTCATATTCCTCAGTCACAAGATGACTCAAAATGGCTGGACCCAGTGGCGCAAGTCACCTTTCGAATAAAAGTCGTTACGACGACCAGACCCTATTCGCTGTAAAATTTCGAACAATTTGGAGTGCAAGGCGAGGCCTGCCTCTCGTTTTCGTATCAAACCAGAACAAGCCTAGCTGAAAAGTTCCAAATATCCACTGCCCACATCTGTAGTCATCCGTTTCCTAAGCCGATTAATATTCTAGAAGGTTTCGCATCTTTTTGGAGTACAGAGTGTTTAGATCGTTTTTGGTCACTCTTATTTTGATTTCTATATTTGCCACTGGTTGCGGGCAGTTGGATGCGCGTCTCCTGGGTGGTTCCGCAGATCTCGGTCTGCCTTCTGTTGCCGCATATCCGAAGATTCTTTCGGTCGATGCTGACGTCACGAGTGCTAGTGGAGTCGGCGTATTTTCGTTACCTCGATTCACGACGGCGCAAGTCGTTCCAATCTCGGTTCACTTCAGTGGTCCAGTGGATGTTACCGGCACTCCTACTTTGGAATTAGAAACAGGAACGGTAAAGCGTAAAGCCAATTATGCCTCTGGATCAGGTACGAACACACTAGTGTTTGAGTATGCGGTTGTCGCTGGGGACTCCACGGCCACTTTGGATTATACAGGAGTGGCAGCACTTGATTTAAATGGTGGTGCGATCACACCTGCAAATGGCGCAACAGGTACGGCAGACGAGGTGGCAAATCTTTTGAAATTGCCTGCACCCGGCGCGGATAACTCTTTGGCCGATACGACACCGATATTAGTCAAAACTATTCCTGAAGTGAAAGAACTTAAGACTCCCGATACGGATGTCTATTTAGACGGTACGGGTTTAGAGGTGGTCGTTAAATACGACCAGCCTGTAACAGTCACAGGCTCGCCATCAATTACAGTTCAAGTCGGATCCAATAGCCGCGTGGCAAGTTACATTGCCCAGGTGTCGGCTTCGGAACTTTTATTCCGTTATGAAATTATTTTGGGAGACGACGACACGGATGGTGTTGCGATGCCTGCTGCCATTACGATGACAGGCGCAACAATCGTGAATCCGGCGAATGAAGCGGCCGTCACCAGTCTGCCAACAAAAAATACGACGGGTGTCTTAACTTACACGTCTGCATTAACGGCAGAGTTTTTAAGTAGCTCGCAAGTTGTTACGGAATCTGCAGGCGATATCTATATTCCAGTCCAACTAAGTGCTCCGGCACCGATTCCATTTAAAGTTTCCATTCAAACCTCAGGAGAAGCGACGAGTAGTGATTTTGAGTTGGTAACACCTGAATTGCAATTCGCCATCGGAGAGCAATCCAAAACCATTCACGTGAAGATTTTGAATGACACACTTGCAGAGCCGGAAAAGCGCTTGCGTCTGGTTTTGACGAAGAACTCGTTAGGTTCCGGTGGCGTGCGCTCGTTCTATGAAATTCATATCAAGGACGACGACGGAGCGGCAGTACCTAAAGTCGTAGACTTCCAAGCCGGCTACAATGTTTGGTGTGCTTTGTTTGATGATAAGAATTTAAAATGCTGGGGTAAAAATGATCGGGGCCAGTTAGGTGATGGCACGACCAATGACACTTTTGCTCCACCTGCCACTCCGACCTTCACGAACGTGGAAAGCTTTAGTTTAGCTGGAGGCTACGCCGTTTGCGCGATCAATACCTCTAAAGAAATGTGGTGTTGGGGTTATGACAATGATGGATTTATTAATGGCTCCAGTGGAGCTTATATTCTGACCCCTAAAAAAGTGGTTGCTTCCGGTGCCGTAAAAGTCAAAGTCACTGCGACTGCGATCTTTTATATCAGCGATATTGGGGAGCTTTGGGCCTGGGGACGAGACTTTTCAGGATCCTTTGCGACGGGTGTGACAAACGTAACCAAAACCTATGCCCAACGTGTGAAAATCGCGACGGACATTTCAGATATCTTTATCAGAACGACGGGGAGTTTGATTATCTGTGCGACCAAGACAAACAAGGACTTTTATTGTTGGGGTCAGTTAAACGCCGTTGGTAAACCCATGGGTAACGTCACTCAGCAACTGACATTCCCAGCGACACCAGTGGAAACCGGAGTGATCGGTGCGTCCGTCAGTTATTTTTCGGGCCGTGCGTGTGTCTTAAAGGACAACGCGGGAACAACTGAAACGTACTGCTGGGGTGACAACTACTATGGCCAGTTGGATCAAGCGAATATGTCGACGTTATTCAGTTCTTCGACCTTGGTTTCCAGTATTTATAAAGATATCGCAATTTACGATGATTATACTTGTGGTTTAAAAGCGTCAGATAGCAGTGTTTGGTGTTGGGGTGATAAAAATAGTTTGCCGGCGACAGAAGGTGCAGGACACGGGCGCGGTAGCGCGATGTATATCCCTGGTGGTGTGGCAAAACTTTTACCGATGGATTATCAGTCGAGTGCCGCCTGTGCTTTGATGACTGAAGGAGATGTACAGTGTTGGGGGGTAGCGACGGAATCCCAATCTCAAGTAACGCCGCTATTTGTGCAAGATGGTGTCGCACAAGTTTCCTTGGCCTTAAATTCCCTGGATCAACATGCGTGCTTGGTGACAAAGGCGGGTGCGACTCAATGTTGGGGTAAAAATATTAAAGGACAGATTGGTGATCGTACTAATATTAGTCGTGTCGTTCCGACGGAAGCACTTTCCAGAAATCAAGCGACAGTCGTTGCTGATCGTCACGCGACATGCTCTCTTTCGACATATGGAGAAGTTCGTTGTTGGGGATCGGATTTATATGGCGCAATCGGTATGAGTACCGGTGCTAATTTTAACTCTCCTAAGGTTCTTTTTGCCAAGGACGTTACAAAAATCAGCTTGGATGAAAGCAATGGTTGTGCGGTTAAAACCAATGGGTCGTTATGGTGTTGGGGGCTGAATAGTTATAAACAAATTTATCCAGGTGGAAGTAGTCAGGCCGTGCCAGTGCAAGTGAAATCCAGTGGGGTGCGTGATGTTGTCACGCAATCAGGTACAACCTGTTATATTTCCACATCAGATGAACTTTTCTGCTGGGGTTTAAATCAAATGGGAAGTCTTGGTTTGGGTGATACGACAAATCGCCTGACTATTCCGACGACCCCGATCATGACAAACATTAGCACAGTTGAGATCGGTCAAGATGGTGGCTCCGCGTCTCGTGTCTGCGCGATTAACAAAGACAAAGAAATGTTCTGCTGGGGCAATACAGGCACCAACATGGGCACAAGCTCGTTAACTCCTCCAACAACACCTACTATGACTGATATTGAAAAAGTCAGTATCGGAAGCGTTCATATGTGTGTGATCCAAGGGGCCGCAAGACAACTGTTCTGTTGGGGATCCAACGTGAACGGGCGCCTGGGCGATGGAACTCTTACGGATCGTGCGTTTGCGGATAAGATCAGTCCTATTGCCTCAGGTGTGCAAGATGTCTCTGCTGGCGCTTTAAATACTTGTGCTATCGCAAACGATAAACTGTATTGCTGGGGGAATCGCACGGATCGCATGTTGGGTGTTGCGAATTCGGTCATTTTGCCACGGACAGTTTACGGTCTCGCGAATTAATCTGATGATTACCGACAAGGTCCATTGTTAAGTCCATTTTCGGTGCTTAACATTTCCAAACGATGAAAACATTGGTTTGGACATTTCTCCTCAGCACAGCTGTGGTTATCTTTGCATTTTTATCTGTTGTCTATGCGTCGGATGAAGCGATCACTTTGCAATTGCGATATCACCCACGTCCTCCCTTACTGGAAGTGGAAGGCGGCAATTTAACGGGATTTTGCGGTACTCCTGCAGTGCGTGCTCTGGAGCGTGCTGGCATTTCCTATTCGTTGGTGGAAAGCCCACCATTTCGTCAATTGGCGCTCATACAGTCGGGGGAAGGATATGACTGCGCTGTTGGCTGGTTAAAAGTTCCAGACCGGGAAAAAATTTATAAGTATTCAGATCCGGTTTGTGATGACGGTGCTTGGTTTGTGGTCGGCCACAAAGGCAGTTTCGACAAATCGATAAATAAGATTGATGACCTTTTAAAGAATCGTCGACTGAAGCTTATCAACCGTCGGCACTATTCTTTTGGTGCGCAGGTCGACACTTTGGCAAAACGTTATAATACAAATATCACTTATATTGAAAATGCTGAAATCACTCCGCAGATGTTTGAAATGATTCATGCGGGGAGAGTGGATTATACTTTTGTTTCAGGTCTGGAGCTGGATTATGTATTGAAACGATTTAAATGGGCCGCGAGTGACTTTATTCTCTTTCAGCCAGCTGATGTTGCTCATTCAAGTCCCCGTTACTTCATTTGCAGTAAAAAAGTTCCCGATGAAATGATCCGAAAAATCAATGAAGCCATTCAAAAAACGACCGATCACCCGGTAAAAACCGAAACCAAATAGGTTCCTGACATATTCATGACGAATGAAATCTTGTCTTTAACGTAGACCCCTGATGAAATTTAAGTACAAAAAAATCTGTCATATGTCATGGAGGCTATATGGGATTTCTTCGTCGCGACTTTTTAAAGTTGGGGCTGACGCAAGCTATTGTTTCTGCAGTGGGTGTACCCGCATTTGCAG
Source organism: Bdellovibrio sp. ZAP7 (assembly GCF_006874645.1). NCBI lineage: Bacteria > Pseudomonadati > Bdellovibrionota > Bdellovibrionia > Bdellovibrionales > Pseudobdellovibrionaceae > Bdellovibrio > Bdellovibrio sp. ZAP7. The sequence goes on from NZ_CP030082.1 coordinate 598,778, forward strand.
CTACGGAACAGGATGGACGTAGTGCTGATGGTTTGCCATTTCAAACGGCGCAAAGACTTTCGCCGTCGATTTTGCAGGGCGCGACAGATGCGACTCGCACACAATTTTCTATTCTTCATCTAAGTAAGCAGCAGTTTAATACGGTCGTTCGTAATTCTGCGGGACAAATTTGGCAACCCGAGAAAATTGAAATTCTTCAGCAACCTTTCAGTGAGTTTCAGATCACCAAGGTGTATTTTGCCGGGTTGAACCTGGGCGAATTGTTTTTCCTGGATCTTTTGGGCGCGAAAGATGAAGTGATCGAGCGCCGCGAGTTCGGAATGCTGGATTTAAATAAGTCGACACTTCGGTATGCGCTTTGCTCTTGCATGGATGAAGGGCGCCACGAACCTAAAATCTGGCAAAATCTTGTTGGCCAAAATCCTGACGTGATTTTCTTTATCGGGGACTCCACATATTGCGATAAAGGTGAATGCGAGTTTCCCGACGGGGACACGCGCCGTTTGTGGTCTCGCTATGTGCAAGCACGCAGAACTTTGGAAATCTATTATTCAAAACGCCTGATTCCTATTTTTGCAACGTGGGATGATCATGATTTCGGATCTGACGACGTGAACACAACAAACTGGCATCACGTGGCGGAATCTCAGGCGAACTTCCGCGCTTTCTTTGCCCAGGCTGATAATTATACCGAGGGTTATTTCCATGGACCCGGGATCAGTTCTGTTTTGCGAGCAGGACAGCACCAGTTTTTATTAATGGACGATCGCAGCTGGCGTTTGGAAAAAACATCCAGCGCTCGTTATGCTCACTGGGGTCAGCAGCAGGAAGAATGGGCCTTAGAGATGATCGCTGGCTTTGAGGGCACGACGTGGATCATGAATGGCAGCCAGATTTTTCCAGAGATGGTTTATAAAGAATCGATGTCCAAACATAGGGGACAATTTAACGGATTTATGGGTGCATTGAAGCGAATTCCTCGCAAAGTGATCTTTGCTTCCGGGGATGTACACTTCAGTGAGATCTCTAAAATTGAATCGGCGATGTTGGGTTATCAAACGTACGAAGTGACTTCAAGTGCGGTTCATAGCAAATGCTTCCCGGGATTGGACAAAATCTCTAAACATCCGCGGCGAATGATGTCGACGACGATGCCAAATTACATCTTGGTGGATTCCATTCATCAGGCGGGCACTTTCACTGCGAATGTTTACAGCTGTTCCGCGCGAAACGTGGTGAACTTCTCTTGCCAACTGAGTGTTTAGGTTTGTTTAAAGAATAAAAAAAGGCGCAAGCATTCTCTGCTTTGCGCCTTTTGCCTTTTTAAAGCTCGCTTTTACTTACTGGCTTTTTCCATTCTCTGCAGGAACTTTTCTGCATTTTCGAACTGGGTCAATGTCAGGCCATCGATCCATACCCCTTTGGCATTATAGAAAATCACCGTTGGTAATCCCTGAATGTTGTATTTCTTTTTTAGAACCTTTAATGCAGCAGATTCTTTCGTGGCGTCGTATTTTAATAGCACGAAGTTACCACCCATGGCGCGAACCCGTGGATCAGTGAATGTGTTTTCTGCAAGTTCGTGACAAGCAGCACACCACTCAGCCCAGAAGTCGATGATCACAGGGCGCCCCTCCTTAACGGCTTTTGCCAAAGCTTCATCCGTATACGGTTGCCAATTCAAAGTTTGAATTTGGTTGATCGAGTTATCAGCCATGACACGACCACGAATATAAGGGCGCAAATCAAAAACAGACAATCCAATATAGCCGATACCCACGATCAAAACAGCCTGCATAATGCCTTTTTGGATATGTTGACGGGGGCCGCCGCCGCCACCCTTTGTCGGCAGGAAAGCTCCGTAAACGCTGGCCAGGATCACTAAGCCTAAACCCAGGGAGCCATCGAACCAACGCACTGGAAGTAACAACTCTAAGTAGTAATAGAACGCAGAAAGCATCAACGTCCCAAGAATGAATTTGAACCAAACCATCCAGGGACCGGAACGTGGAAGTTTTTTAACCAACTGATTGGAAAGACCTAAAGCGATAAAGATTAAACCCAAGCCCAGTGCATAGACAAACAAGAACAAGAACCCATAGAGCATGTTTTTGGTGGAAGCAACATAGGTCAGAATCGCGACCAAGACAGGTCCCACGCAGGGGCTTGCCACGATACCGGCAAACAATCCCGTCAGATAAATTCCCAAGATACTTTGCTTTTGCTTTGTTGCGCCCAGACGATTTCTTAAGAAAGCGGGAACTTGCAAGTCATATAAGCCGTACATCGATAGTGCCATTGCCAGGAAAATCACACAGACAACAGAAAGTACGTAAGGGTTGCCTAAAGAAGCCCCGAACACATTGCCACTCGTGGCAGCAGCTAATCCCAAAAGGGAGTAGGTCGTGGCAATACCCAACACGTACACACAGGATGTGAAAAAGTTTTGTAAGCGTGAACGCTGTTCGGCGTGGTTCCCCAAAACCGCCAAAGTAATTGGGATCATCGGGAAGATACACGGAGTAAAGCTTGTGAAAATTCCCGCAAAGAAAACAAAGACCAATCCCGCCACCATACTTGAACCCAAGTATTTAGCAAAATTGCTGCTGTCGAAAAAGCCATTGGTCTTTTCGTGAACGGTTGGCATATTTTGAATCTGAGCTCCACCCTCAACCATCGGGGTGATAATTGGCACTTCCAAAGTTTTCGTCGTCGGGAACAGGCAGAACTGATCGGAGCATGCTTGATAAGTCAGTTCCAGTTTCATCTTTTCATGTTTTTTTAAGAAGCGAGTCGGTGCTTCAATATGAGCGGTCAGAGTTCCTTCACCCACCAAACCGGTGCGTTCGCGTTTTGAGAATTTATCATACCACTTCGTTACGGGCTCCAATTTAAATGGCGCCACTTTGAATCCATCTGGTTCATAGATAACTACTTTGAATTGATCCTCGTAAGCGTGGAAGTTCTCAGGAAGCTTTAATTTGAAAGTGAGGGAACCTCCCTGGCCGGGACTCCACTCATAGGGAAGGACCTGAGTCTCGACCAAAAGTGGGTCGTTCTCAGAAGCAGTTGTCTGTGCCCAGGACGTAAGTCCCAAGAGCAGGAAAGAAACGATAAGGAAAAGGTTCTGCATTGTTGCTTTCATATATTTGTCTTAGTCCCTCTCCCGACTATGGGCAAGATTATTTGCCGATGACTCAATTCTAACATGTATCAAACCGATAGAGAAACTGAAGAGGTCATATTCTATGGGTTTTGTAGGTATATTGATAGTTTTCGCGACAGTTTTCGGGGGCTATATTGCCGGTCACGGTAAGATGGGCGTCATCATCGAAGCTGCGGGTCTTGAGATGGTTATCATCGGGGGAGCTGCCTTCGGTGCATACGTTATTGCCAACCCAATGAAAATCGTAAAGATGGGGATTAAACTTTCCATCAAAGCGATGACTTCCAAGGGTCCACAAAAGTCAGACTATGTTGAACTTTTGCAAATGCTTTTTCAACTTTTCCAAGTCTTCAGAAAAGAAGGTCCTCAAGGTATCGAGAAACATATCGAGGAACCGGAAAAGTCTGACATCTTTAAAGCGTACCCAAGCTTTATGCACAACCATCATGCCGTAGATTTTCTTTGCGACACGATGAAGGTGACATTGTCATCTGAACTTTCTCCTTATGACGTTGATGATCTTTTGGATGCGGATATCAAAGGTATCCATGCCGAAGAACATCTAGCACAACATGCCGTCGCCGCCGTCGCCGGTGGTTTCCCGGGACTAGGGATCGTTGCCGCCGTACTTGGTATCGTTAAGACCATGGGTGTCTTGACGGCAGGTACAGAGGTAATCGGTGAGTACGTTGCCCATGCCCTCGTGGGAACGATGTTAGGGGTTTTCTGTGCTTACGGTTTGATCGAGCCGACTGCAACTAAAATGGCAGCGGATATCGAAGCGGAAGGTCGTTACTTGGGTTGTATAAAAGCGGCACTGGTAGCTTTGCAACGTGGTGCTCCTCCGATCGTGTGTGTAGAGTACGCTCGTCGTTCGATCATGCCGGAAGAAAGACCGACATTTAACGAAGTCGACAAAGCTACAAAAGAAATCAAGAAAGCTGCGTAATGTGAACAGAGCGGGAGCCAGGATTACGGCTCCCTCTGGATTAAGGAAGAACAATGGCAGAGAAGAAACAGACAATCGTCATCAAAAAGATCATCGTCCAAGGCGGCGGTGGACACGGGGGCTCCTGGAAGGTTGCCCTTGCTGACTTTATGACGGCCTTGATGGCCTTCTTCCTGGTTATGTGGATCGTGGGTCAATCTGATCAGACTAAAAAAGCGGTTTCAGATTATTTCTCCACGCCTTCAGTTATTGAATATAATTTCCAAAACTTCGGGGTTGAGCTGACTCTTGAAAAACTTTTCCTGGATCTTTTGAACGAACCGTTAAAGGCGTTCCAAAGTTTCATGGAGCCAATGGATAAAACTCCAAATCTGTTGGATATGGGTTCTGCAAAAGTAGTGGCTGCGTATATGGCTGACCAGATGAATGATGTCGCTAAAAACGTAGTGGTCACTCCCGAGGGTTTTGATTTCGATATCCCTGACTATATGTTGTTTGAACGCGGATCTTCCCAACCGAATGCTAATTTTGTCCAGGTGATGGATAAAATCAAAGGTGTGACGGCGGGGTTGAAAGATGCCGAGATCAAATTAACTTCGGGTTTGTTCGTTCAATCTGTACCAGATGGTGCTTTGATGACGGCGAATCGTGTGGCTTCTCAACGTCTGGATATCGTTCGTAATAAAATTGCGGCCTCCCTGGAAAGCAGCACTGTGAACGTCAACGGTGCCATCAGCGTGAAAGAGAAACGCGGTGAAGTGGATCCTAAAAAGCTGGTGGGTTTTATCAAAGTTAAGATCGCCCAAAAAGAGCTGACTTCAGACGGTCGTAAGCAACGTAAGTTGGAATCGATGTTTGGTTCTAAGAACGTAGATATGTCGGTGTATGATAATTTCGTGCAGCAGGTGTCCACACGTCGTAAAGAAGAAGCTCATCAGAAAAAGCCTCTTCGCGAACAAGTGAACGATGAATTAAACGAAGCAGCTAAAAGCCCGTCTTCGCTGACAGAATAAAGTAAATTTCTCCGGTGCCATCCAGGTCACCGGCTGCAGAGGTGCCGGTCACGGCACCTTCAAAGAATATCGCTCTCCACTGAAATCCCAAAGCCGTTCTAAGATCAAAATAGCTGCTGATGGAATCCACGTCAGGAGTGTTATATCCCGCTTCGTTATCCCATTTCCAGTCTGTGAAAACAGTGGTGACTTTGCCGAACCCAATTCGCATCGAACGTTTCTTTGTGCCTTCCCAGTTACTTAAGTTGTCTAAAGTTACACGGTAAGTTCCAAAGTTTAAATGAAGTCCCAGGATGTTCCCGTTGCGAGCACCTTCTTTATAGTACGTGCTATAGGAATACATAATCACGGCATTCGACTCCTGGCTGAAATCGATTTTGATATCGGCATTGGCGCGAAGGTTGAAGTGATCATCACTGTTTTTAAAGTTCGTGTTTGAACCCCAAAGTCCCATTCGGAACTGAGGTCCAAAGTTAAACCAGAAGGAACCTTGCAAGGCGGGCGAGCCGTCTGATTGGTTCAACCCGTATTCAACGTATTGAGACAGCAGTGACACGTCACCGGTCATTTTAAAGGTTGGAGTGTTTTCCGCAGCCAAAGCCGCCGAATTCAGACCCATGAGTATAATGATAAAACTGATGTATCTTCGCATAGATAGTGGGTTTCATTGTGAACGAAGAAAGTACAAAATAAAAGAAAAGCCGTCGTGGAGCTAGACCAAAAGCCTAGGAACGGGGTATGAAAGCCCTATGAATTTAGAACTTCCTTTAGATGAGTACACGTATATCGCTTTCGACACTGAAACTAGCGGGGCTTACCCAGTAGGCTATGACATCGTCGAGTTCGGAGCGGTTAAGTACTTTAAAGGTCAGGAAGTGGATCGCCTACAGTTTCTTTTGAAACCCCGCGAATTGATGAGCGACTATATCATTGGCATTCACGGTATCACTAATATGATGGTGGCGGATGCACCACTGATGGGTGATAAAATTCATCAAATCCACGAGTTCTTTAAGGGCTCTGTGGTCATGGCTCACCATGCTCCTTTTGATTTGGGATTTCTTTCTATTGATTTTGAAAAAGCAGGTTTGTCTTTGCCGACAGAACCCGCTCTTTGCACCAGCCTTCTTTCGCGTAAATGGATTCATGGTGTTGAAAATCACAAACTGCAAACATTGATCAAGCATTTGAACATTGATGGTGGTCAGGCACATCGTGCCTACGATGATGCGAAAGCTTGTCTGTACGTGGGCTTGGAATGTTTCAAAAAAATGGGTGATGGTGCCACTCTTGAACAAGCTATCAAAAGTCAGGGTAAGAAGTTATGGTGGAAAGATTATGCTATGCACACCGTAAATGACACCAACCTAAAGACGATGATCGAATCCATTCACACCAAAAAAGATTTGGACCTCGTATATGATGGAGGCTCAGCTAAGGGTGAAACGCGCCGTGTGAGCCCGATTGGAATCGTTCGTAATCCAGATGGCGACTATCTTATGGCCCTTTGTCAGAGAGAAAATACCAATAAACGATATTATCTGTCTCGCATCAAAGATGTGGGGATTGTTTATTAACCCTCACCTTGACGCATTCTAAATCGGATACATGATTAACTTATGACCCTGCACTCACAGCAGGGGAAAGGTGAGACCATGTCATTCGTATCTGGCTACCTTCCAGTTATTCCGCTAAGAAATGCCGTTCTGTTTCCCGGTGTCAGCATGCCTTTGCGGGTTGGAAGAGACCGCAGTATTCAAGCTTTGCAAAAAGCCCTAACCAATCAAAAGTGGATCGTTTTACTGACGCAGAAAAATCCTGACGGCACTGTGGAAAAGCCAGAGGATATGCATACTGTCGGTACTCTTTGTAAAATTGAATCCCATAAAAAAGAAGATGATGGAAGCTTTACGATATTCGTCAATGCTCATCAGCGCATTCGCGCGCGTGAAATGAGATTTGAAAACGGAATCTATGAGACTTTGACGGAAGGAATTGAAGATATTCTGGTTGCTGATCAGAAGACCGAGGAAGCCTTGCTTGAAAGCCTCAAACAGATCGCTTACGACACCGTTGATTTGCTGGGCAAACACATGCGCCGGGTAAAAGAATGGATCGCAGAGATCGAGGAGTTGTCCCTCCTTACCAATGTTTGTGCGGCTCATGCAGATTTCACCCTTGCTGAAAAGCAGGGGATTCTGGAAACCTCAGATGTACGCGAACGTGCGTTGAAGATTCTGGACCTGATGAAGGAACAAAAAGAACGTCTGAAAATTCAGATCGATATCCGTCAAAAATTAAGTGAGAACATCAATCAAAGCCAGAAAGAAAGCATTTTGCGCGAGCAAATGCGGGTCATTCGCGAACAGTTGGGTGACGAAGACAATAACGATGTTGCGGATAACTTCCGTAAAAAAATTCTTGCGGCGGGAATGCCCGACGAGGCCTTGGCGTTAGCGAATTCCCAGTTGAAGCGCTTGGAAAATATGAACTCAGCATCGCCTGAGTATCAAATCATCCGTACGCATCTGGATTTGATGACCGATTTACCGTGGAGTAAATCTTCGGCGGATCAAGAAATTGATCTGGAGAAAGCCGAAACGATTCTGAACGAGGATCACTTCGGCATGGATAAAATTAAAAAAAGAATCCTGCAGCATTTGGCGGTGATGAAGCTGCGTAAATCGCATCAGGGTTCGATTCTGTTATTCGTAGGCCCTCCGGGAGTAGGTAAAACTTCACTCGGTAAGAGTATTGCGCGCGCACTGAATAAAAAATATGTGCGTGTCGCCTTGGGTGGTGTTCGTGATGATGCGGAAATCCGCGGTCACCGTCGCACTTATATTGGCGCAATGCCGGGTCGAATTATTTCTGGAATTAAGAAAGCCGGTGAAAACGATCCTGTATTTGTACTGGATGAGATCGATAAATTATCGCGCAGCTTTAATGGCGACCCTGCTAGTGCCCTGTTGGAAACTTTGGACCCTGAGCAGAATAATACTTTCCAAGATCACTACCTGGATACGGCATACGATCTTTCAAAGGTGCTATTTATTGCCACAGCGAATGCCCTCGATACAATTCCGGGTCCTCTTTTGGATCGTATGGAAGTGATTGAACTCACGGGCTATACAATTGATGAGAAGAAAAATATCGCGAAACGCCACTTGTGGCCGAAGCAGTTAAAAGAGCATGGTATCGATGAATCCCAATTGGAGATCACTGAAGGTGCCTTGACGAAAATGATCACCGATTACACTCGTGAAGCGGGTGTGCGTGAGCTGCAACGTAAAATCGCGACAATTTGTAAATTTATGAGCTTGAAGATCTTGAAATCTGAAGGTGCAAAATTGATTGTTGATATCAATGATCTGGATGACATCTTTGGTGCGGAAAGATTCTCAGCGGATCTTACGGAAACGGCTTTGCCTCCAGGTGTGGTGACGGGACTTGCATGGACTCCAGTGGGCGGGGATATCCTGTTCATAGAAACGGAAGAAATGCCGGGCACGGGACAGTTGTTGCTGACCGGGCAACTGGGTGAAGTGATGCAGGAATCCGCGAAGATCGCGATGAGTTTATTGAAGGCGCGTTTGCCTTTGATGGACCCAACGGTGGATTTCACTAAAAAAGAAGTTCACGTCCACGTTCCTGCGGGCGCCATCCCGAAAGATGGTCCTTCTGCCGGAGTAACAATGTTGACGTCGATCGCTTCGAAAATGTTGAAGAAACCGGTGAATCCAAAACTGGCGATGACAGGTGAAATCTCCCTTCGCGGAAGTGTTTTACCAGTCGGCGGAATCAAAGAAAAAATCATTGCTGCTCATCGCGCAGGAGTGACTGAAGTGATCTTGTGTAAGAAAAATGAAAAAGACTTACGCGAGGTTCCTCAAGAGATCAAATCAACGATGCAATTCCACTTCGTCGATAACGTAAATGATCTATTGAAGATCGCTTTGGAAATTGACTTCCCGGCTTACAAAATGAGTGCGAACAACACAACGCCCTTATTCCCCAGAGCCCTAAACTAAAAGGTACGGCCTTACCTTCCCAGGTAAGGCCGTACCTTTTTTGCACTTACTTCATAAACGAAAAAAGCCACAGATTTTGTCTGTGGCTTTTTTTGGTGTGGATAATGTGTGTCCGTACCTTGTCGTCGCGATTTTATTGTCTTGGCTTGTCGTCGGGATTTATGCCGTCGTTGAATTCTACGACATTAACGGTGCGCTCGGCTTTGATGACGTTTAAGCGCTTGGTGATTTCTTCGGCCAGGGCTTCAAGTTCTTTGAACTCGTCGCCTTTACGAACTTTCAAAAGCGGGATGTTTTCGCCTCTCATAATGCCGTACAGATATCTTTCAAAGGCATAGATCGGCCCTGCAATACGGTGAGAGAGCACTTTACCGACTGCGAAAGTGATAGCACAGAACGCCACGCAGATGATGATGAACGTAATCACGTAAGGGACCAGGAATTTATTTAAAAGGAACTGGTTATTACCCACAAGCTCCTGAATCGTCACTCGCAGATAGGTATAAGAGAACACCAGGCTGATCAGCGTAAGACTTAAACCCACGGCCATCATCAGGATGCAATATTTCAACTGGAACGAAAGATTCACCCAGAACTTCTTGCGCGAATTGTTTTCCGGCCACAACAATTCACCTTCACGAATGATCGCAAACACAATCAGCGCGTAACCGACCCATTGCAAGGCATCTGCGATATTGAATGCCGGACTGGAAAGAGTAGGTGTACCTACAACGATAAAGTCGACAACATAACCCCACACGATACGATCCGCGACGTTCCCTAAAATCCCACCGATCAGAATCGAAAGACCACAACGCAAAGTCAGGGACTTAATTGGTAACATGTACTGGATAAGAGCATAGGTACACAAAAGAAATGCGCCACCCGTTGAAAGAGAAACGATACGCAAAACTGAAGGCAAATCTGAAAACAGGCCTAGCATTGCGCCGTGATTGTGGTGCAATACAAAATGTAGTGGGCCATGGGATTTCACGGACGTGATATCCGTCGCCCACAATTTAGTTACGCGGTCGACCAACCAGGTCACAACAAGTGGAAGTATAACAATGAGCCATTCGCGCTTTTTCATTCACCACAGTCTAACAAGACAGACTGAATTTGTTGCGAACTGATTTATCGATCGCTACTATCGTCTAGGCTGAAGCTTGATCGTGAATTTTTCCGGCGTTGGCAAAATTCACGCTTAAGCTTCTTGAAATAGTTCACGGAGGAATTAGGATGCGACATTTGATTTTTGCTGCGGCTGTTTTGTTTAATTTTTCGGCACATGCTGCTTTGGATGCGAAAAGTGCTGCGGAAGAGATGCAAAGTTTGGCCAAGAAGCACAAGGTCCAGCTGTCAGATGTGGGTATATATGCCTCTGTTGGTGAAGGTGAGAACTTGAAGGTTCTGCTCGACAACAATGGCACCAAAATGATGATTCCGGCCTCGATCACGAAAGTCGCGACAGCTTCTGCGGTTTTGGCAAATTTTCCTCCGGGCCACAAATTTAAAACTCAGATTTGGACCACAGGTGATATTGATAAAAAAGGCATTCTTAAAGGGAATGTCTATTTGAAAGGCGGCGGAGACCCCTCTTTCGTTTCTGAAAACATGTGGTTTTTGGTGAATGCGTTCTTGCGTAACGATATTAAAAGGGTTGAGGGAGACATCATCGTCGATGACTCGCTTTTTGATAAAATGCGCTACGATAACAGCCGCCAAAAAGAACGTGTTGATCGCGCCTATGATGCTCCAGTTGGAGCGATGTCTTTCAACTGGAACTCGGTGAATATTTTCGTTCGTCCTGGGGATAAAGCTGGTGACGATGCTCGCGTTTATGCCGATCCAGAAAACGAATACATCCGCTTGGTTTCAAAAGCCAAAACCACAGGCGGTTCTGATAACAAATTGCTCGCAGATCGCAAGGAAGATCCTAAATTCGATGGCGATCTTTTGCATGTGGGCGGCAGTATCGGTAAGAACAACAAAGAGATCACGGTGTTTAAGAACATCACCCAGCCAGACCTTTGGTCAGGTTATAATTTGAAGTCCTTCTTGGCTCAAAGAAACGTCAACGTGACGGGGGCAGTGAAATCCGGCGTCACTCCGGCAACGGCGACACTTGCTGCAGAATCCGAAAGCAAAGCGATCGAAGGCATCGTCGCAGATATGAATAAATTTTCGAATAACTATGTGGCCGAGATGCTGACGAAAAACATGGGCACACTAAAAAAAGAAAAAGGTGTGACGTTAGCTGACGGCATGGTGGCGATTCAAGAACACATGCAAGCTTTGCAAATCCCTAAAGATCAATACCACTTAGAGAGTCCGTCGGGGCTGACGCGTGAAAATAAAATGTCTTCATTTGCGATGTGGAAAGTACTTCAGCATTTGCGCAACGACTTCCGCGTGCAACCTGAATTTCTTCAAAGTCTTCCCATTGCGGGAATAGATGGAACCCTCAAAAAAAGAATGAAGGGAACAAATGCGGAGCGCTGGGTACGTGCTAAAACGGGATACATAAATAATGTGGTTTCTCTAGCGGGTTACGCTGGTCTAGAGGATGGCACAGTTATTACGTTCTCCTTTATATACAATGGCGCAACGGATGAGGCGATGGTTCGACAATATTTTGATAATCTTCTGAAAAGTTTGATAAAATGATTAAGAAGAGAACACCAGAGGGGATCATTCTCGTGAAGAACTTTGTCGTTTTATTATTAGCCACCGCTTTAATAGCACCTGCTGCTTATGCGCAGGATGTGGGCGACATCATTCCAAACATGGTTCCCCAAGTTTTGCCAGAAAGTCGCACTTGGCGACCTCCAGTTTATAAGAATCAGGATAATGCCCTCGGTTATAGTTCCAAAGCTTTCGCTACTCCTAAAGGAATGGAAAAACAGGTGCAGTTCTGGGTCGACGTTTATTCTAAATATACGTCCGAGCAGGGGATTCTGCATGATTCCGATAATGTCGAAAAAATCTATCAGATCGTTGATTTGAAGGGTTTGAAAACAGATCGCGAAAGACAAAAGAAAATCGATATTGTTAAAAAAGAAATCAGCGAGAAATTGAACCTCAATAAAGAGCAACGCAGTAATCTGCGCTTTCAATTGGGTCAAAAGGATCGCATGCAAACGGCGATTTTTTATTCGGGTCGTTATATTGAAGACATGGAAAAGATTTTCCGCGAAAACAAGCTGCCAGTGGAATTGGTTCGCCTGGTCTTTGTTGAAAGCTCTTTCAACATCAATGCAAGATCCAAAGTTGGTGCCAGTGGAATGTGGCAAATTATGCCATACACAGCTCGCCCTTATCGCATGATTTCTTCGTCTGTGGATAAAAGAAATCATCCGATGGAAGCCACTAAATTTGCGGCACGACTTTTACGCTCAAATTACAACATGCTAGAGTCTTGGCCGCTGGCAGTGACTGGTTACAATCACGGTCCGACGGGTGTGGCTAAGATGACAAAGAAGTATAAGTCCCGAGATTTATCATATTTGGTGGATAATGTTTCTTCCCGTCAAAGCTTCGGTTTCGCCTCTCGAAATTTCTATGCCTGCTTCTTGGCGGCTTTGGAAGTTGAAAGAAATGCGAACACCTATTTCGGTGGAGTACTGTGGTCGAAACAATTGGATTCCCAAGATCTGAAACTTCCCAAAGCGATCAAATATAAAGATCTGGTGAAGTGGTTCGATGGCGATCACCAAAAGGCCCAAGTGTTCAATCCACATTTAACTTATCAAGTAATTAAGAAGGGGATGGCGATTCCGACGAAAACTATCGTCGCTCTTCCAAAAGATAAATATAACATTGCTTTGATCTCGCTCGCCCACAAGGGTCGTACGATCGCTTCCGACAAAAACTAGTTTGTGTAATGAAGATTAAAATAAAAAACCCGGTATCTCTACCGGGTTTTTTATTTTCTTAGCCTTGGTTTTCGACGGAAAGATCCAGGTATTTCATGAACAACTTGGTCATTTCACTCAGGATAGACGGGTCGTTGATGTAGTTTGGATTATCGATCGCCATGGTGTTTGCCAAACCGATGAAGGCATTCACGATGATGTAGGAGATTTTCTCCATGTCTTTTCCCGGAACTTGCGGAAGATTGTATTTGATAGTTTCTTGGAAGAATCGGATCGATTCAGAAATATAGGCAGCATCTGCTACGTAATATTGAATCGTTGTTAGTTTCGCGCGCAATTCGTATTGGCGGCGGTATGTTTCAAATGCCAATTCCAACATGGCACGAACTCTTTGTTCAGGTGGCAGAGGGAAGATAGAGCGCATTTTTTCGCTCAAGATTCTTTTATCTTCTTCCATCAAGTTTTTAACTACTGCTTGAACGACGGACTCTTTGTTGCCAAAGAATTGGTACAAGGAACCGATACTGACGCCGGCTTCTTTCGCAATTTTGTCAGTTGTAATTGAGTAGAATCCTTCGGAAACCAACAAGCGAGAACATGCGTCCAGAATAGTTGATACTGTCTGACGGGAACGTTCTTGAGTGGGCGCCTTCACTATGATCTTAGTTTTCTTCGCTTTTTCTTTTTCCATAGACTGAATCATTCGAATGATTCTCCCTTTCCTTGTGGACGAGAGTCCTCTGAGGACAGAATAGGTCGAGCTGGACGCGGGAGGCAAGTCTGGTTTTTTACAAACCTGTAATGAATGGGTAATGTTCGGGACTTTGGTCTAGTTACCGGGAACCCGCTAAGCCGGGAGGGGTAGACTTTTGCAAACGCGACACGGCGTCGTGCCTCGCCATCGCCGGCTTCGCCGGTTCGCCCGTCCCGGGCCGATGGAGGTCGCTTTTTGCAAAAGTCTACCCCTCCCGGCTTAGCTGGTAGCCTGTGTCTTTACCTAGTTTCGAACATTTCTCTTATTCGGAGTAGACCAGTTCTGGCTGGAGCCTCCCTTCCGGGGGCTCGCCGCTTTTTGGGGGAGCGTAGCTCCCTTTGGGGAGAGCCCTGCTTTGCTGCTTTCTATTGTAATTCGTTTTCGCAGTATTGTTGGGCTCGGTCGGAGTTGGCTGGGTAGCTCATGGATTTGCCTAGGGCTAGGCATTGTTTTTTGCTGATGGTTTTGTTGAATTCGCGGATGCAGTGCCATTTGGTTTCGTCGCCGCTGTCGGCGTATTCCATGTTTTTGGCTATTTGGGCGCACTCTTTTAGACTTACTTTTTGTAGGTCATAAAGGCAGACCATGCGGGCGTCTTCGGAGTTGTTGGAGTATTCCATGGATTTGGCTAGCGATAGGCATTGGCTTACCGACAACTGGTTTTTCTTTTTCTTGAGGCATTTTAGACGGTAGTCGTCTCTTTGATCCATGGCTAAGCCCGAACCCTTTGAGGGTTCGCACGATGTGGCTGCGCTTACGGCGGCGCCGGCATCAATGGCGTAGATAGACATGACTGTTAGGACTGAGAAAACTATTTTCAACCAACGTGAATCCATGGCGAGGTCCTTTTGCAAATTAAAAGCCTCGTTAAACTAGCTTATATTTCAGATGAGCTGCAAATCCTTGTCTAAGAATGTGACAAGCAACATTCAGCGCCGCTTTCGGGGCCGAAGGCGCCTGCCGGTTTTTTGCGACGACGTGAGTTGCAAAAAACCGGCAGGCGCCTTTTTGGGGGGGATTAAAGGTAGGTCACTTTTTCTAAAGTGGGGGAAAAGTCTGGTTAATGCAGCGCAGGTGTTGGTAAGCCCAACGCCTTATGAAAAATGTATTTATCTTCTTGTTCTCTTTGATGGTTTTCGCGCCGGCTTTTGCCTCTGATATTCTGGGTCCTAACTTCCATGAGGTTGATAAAGGAAACCTTTATCGTTCGGCTCAGTTGGATCCTTTGGAATTCAAACACTACATTAAAAAGTACAAGATCCAATCCATCATCAATTTGCGTGGCGCGGAGCCTCTTTCTTTGTGGTGGCAGCAAGAGCTGGCTGTCAGCAGAGAGTTCGGGGTCATTCACTATGATATCCCGATGACGGCAGAGGAGATTCCTCACCGTAAGAATCTTTTGAAGCTTTTGGATTTGTTGAACATGGCTCCTCGTCCAATTTTGATTCATTGCCAAGGGGGCGCGGATCGTTCGGGTGAGGCGAGTGCGCTTTATCAGATGATTTATCAAGGTAAGAGCAAGGAAGAAGCTTTGAAGCAGCTTACTTTTAAATACCACCACGTTGAGAAATTCAAACCAGCGAAACGCTATTTTATTGAAAAAGTATGGCAGGGCGAGGAGTGGGCGTTTGCTAACTACGATCCATGTAACGCCAAGTACAAGTACTACAATAAAAAGAACGTATATTGCCGCGATTATTCTGCTGACGATTTAGAGTGGTAATTTTTTAACAGGGAACCTGAACTACCAACGAATAGGTTCAGGTTCCAGTTCGACTCCGAAGCGGGCTTTTACGTCCGCGCAGACTTGGGTCGCTGTGGTCCAAACGTCATCGGCATTTGCACCACCGTGATTGACCAATACCAGCGCCTGCTTTTCAAACATACCTACCGGGCCAATTTGTTTGCCCTTCCAGCCAGCTTGATCAATCAACCAACCCGCTGCTAATTTCACTTTGCCATCGGCATAAGGAAAGCTCACCAGAGTTGGATATTTCTGAATCAACTGATCGCGAACGGCTACAGGAACGATAGGATTTTTAAAAAAGCTTCCAGCGTTGCCGATCACTTCGGGATCAGGGAGTTTGCTGGATCTGATTTCACAAACGACCTTAGAGACGTTGCGTGGATTTGCTTCCAAACCCTGACGTTCCAATTCTTTGCGAACGTCACCGTATTCCAAATTTAATTTATTCTGCTTAGGCAGGCGGAACGTTACTTCCCAAATTAAATACTTCCCGGCGCCTTCTTGTTTAAAGAAACTGTCGCGGTAAGAAAAACGGCATTCTGAATTACTGAAATATTTAAGCTCGCCCGTAGCCAGTTCCACACACGTTACTTCGAAAATGGAGTCTTTTACTTCCACTCCGTAAGCACCGATGTTTTGAATCGGAGAGGCGCCTACCGTGCCCGGAATCAATGATAGATTTTCCAAACCCCAAAAACCCATGTCCAAGGTCCATCGAACAAAGTCATTCCAGATTTCTCCGGCTTGAGCTTTGACGAACCAGGCACTTTCATCTTCGTGAACTAATTCACGGCCCTTGTTGGCTAAGCGAATTGTTAGACCGCCGACTTTGGCTGGCAGAACTAAATTCGAACCGCCACCCAGGATGCGCCAGGTGATTTTTTTTAAAGGTTCGTCTTTAAGGAGTGCGTGGACATCGATAATGGAATGCAACTCTGTATAGAGCTCCGCCGTGGATTTTAAACCCAGGGTGTTTAACGTACTGAGATCATGTTGTGCGTGAAGTTGCATTGACGGAAACTATATTAAAAAACGCCAGCCTTGGCCATCATTCTTTCCAGGATGTCGTCTTTGTGAATGAAACATATGCCAAGTCCCAAACCTTTGCTCCAAACGACTTCTGCCGCGACATTATAAACGCGTTTTAATGATTCTAACTCAACAGTAAGGTTTAGCAGGTCGCCTTTCTGCGGAACATAATCACCGGTTTTAACTTCGAGATAAGCTCCCGTAGCCGACAGGTTTCGCATCTGCGCACCGGATTTACCGATGTGACCGTAAACCTCAAGCTTGGCTTGTTCTTTCGTTTGAAAGCGTTTGGAGCTCATTCATCCACCTCGAAAAGACTGGGACCTGCGAAGCAGGAGTGCCTACTACTATTCTCGGATGCTTTGAAGATTTCTCTAAGGGAAAAAGCTTGCAATCTCATTATGAGATTACAAACTGGTCCCTACTTTTTCAGGTACGTAAGAAACGAAAAAGGAATAGGCAATTCCACGTCTCGACGTTCAGTGAGATTGAAAAGATTTTGGTCAATTTCTGGATAATAAGTATCTCCCGGAAACTCGCGGTGGATCAGGGTTAGATAGACTTTATCCGTAAGATTTTTAGCAAATGCTTGTTTGTAGATTTCACCACCACCGATGATGAAAACTTCATCGCCCCATTGTGCTGTCAGAGGACGCGCGTGAGCGACCGCCTCTTCAAGGCTCGATACAAAAACCACCGGGCTTTTTTCAGTGGACTGAAATGACTGTTTGGAGGGATCGCGAGTCACCACAATGTGGTAGCGATTCGGCAACGCTTTGCCATTGAAAGAATCAAAGGTCTTGCGACCCATGATCATAATGTGACCCTTCGTAGTGTCTCTGAAAAACTTCATATCCTCGGGCAGATCCCATGGGAGTCCACCTTGAGTTCCAATCACGCGATTTTCAGAGCAAGCAACGATATGGGTTAAAATCATACTGCCACCGGGGCTTTGATTGCAGGGTGCGGATCGTAACCAACGATTTCGATATCTTCGTATTTGAAATCGAAAAGATTTTTTACGTCAGGATTAAGTTTCAATTGTGGCAAAGGTCTTTCTTCGCGGGACAGTTGCAATTGAACTTGTTCCAAGTGGTTGGAATAAATATGCGCATCACCAAGGGTGTGAACAAAGTCGCCCACTTGCAAATTGCAAACTTGTGCAATCATATGCACCAGCAAAGCGTAGCTTGCGATATTGAATGGGACGCCTAAGAAAATGTCGGCACTTCGTTGGTAAAGCTGACAAGAAAGTTTTCCGTTCGCCACGTAAAATTGGAAGAACGCATGACACGGTGGCAAGGCCATTTTTTCAACATCACCAGGATTGAAAGCGATCACCAACAGGCGGCGAGAGTCAGGATTCTTTTTGATTTGCTCAACCACGTTCGTGATCTGATCGATTGTACGACCATCAGCAGTTTCCCAAGATCTCCATTGCTTGCCATACACCGGACCCAAGTTGCCATTTTCATCAGCCCACTCGTCCCAGATTGTTACTTTATTGTCTTTTAGATATTGAATGTTTGTTTCACCTTTTAGGAACCACAAAAGCTCGTGAAAGATCGAACGTGTATGCAGCTTTTTTGTCGTCAAAAGAGGAAAGCCTTTTTGCAAATCGAAGCGCATCTGATAACCGAATGTCGAAATCGTACCTGTACCGGTACGGTCTTCTTTCTTGGTTCCGTTCTCTAAAACGAATTTCATTAAATCATGATACTGCTTCATAGGTGCTCCGATCGATCCGGCAGGTGAAAAAGGCCCAACTGCTGCGTTGTCGGGGCATCTCCTCGCTTCAGCGTACCTAGAGTACGCCTGGCTGCGGGGATGTCCCTCCGCCTTGCATTTGGGTCTTTTTGATCTGCCTCTGCAAGGTTGTTTTCAGTTTAAAGTGCTGGGGTTTTTTGTCTAGCGGTGCACATCGCAGCAACGGATAATGTTGGCAATGACTACAGGCATAACATGAGTAAGGTGTCCTTTTGTTTCGTGGAACGAAGGCGCTGGAACAGCCGTGGAGGGGCCATTGCCTATGTTTTTTACAGGTGAGCAGTTCCCAGCACGAAGGATTTGCAGTTCAGCGAGGGCACGGGAGTTGTAAAGGATATCGCAGGTGAAGGAGAACCCCGATGTCTCGCTATCATGAACCCCTGGTATATACGATAACGATTGCCTTCGTGGCAGGCATTATCTTGATTGCGGAAAAGACCAAAGGTCCCGCGACGGGTCCCGTGGCAATTGCCGCGAAAGTCGAAGCCGTGCAATTCTCTCAATCAAAAACTTCATCTCTTTTAAAACCACACGCCGCTAAAAAAGGCGCTGTAGGTTTTGATCCTGCCTTAGTTTTATTAGATCAGGAAGTTGAAGGCCTTTACAAAGGTCGTCGCGATTGGAAACAACGCGAGCCTGTTGTTCGTGCGCAAATGGAAAATCTGTCTATGGCGGAGTTGACAACATTGGCAGCAAAAGCTGTTGATACATCTGCAAACATGAGCGAGCGCCAAATGAGTGTGTATCTTTTAAGTCTTGCGGGGCTTCGTGCTCACAATGCTTTGTTTGATATCGTCAAAACGCCATTCTCTGCTCCCAAAGCGGCCGCCGCAAAAATGAAGTTCTCTCAAGATGAAATGTCTTTGCGAGTAAGAGCTCTTCAAGCTCTGGATCAAATGGCATTCCTAAATCCGGCACAGCTTCAAAAAACGATGAAGATCGTGATGAAGTCGCCGGCAAGTCCTCAGCTTAAAAACTACGCGCAAATCAGCTTGAACGGGATCACTCACGGTCAACCCGGAAAACTGTCACACTGGCTGAATCAAACAGTCGCATCTGCTGGAGATCAATAATGAAAGTGAAAATTGCTTATACTCTTTTTGTTTTGATGTGTTTAGGAATGGGATATTTTCACGGAAAATCCTCTGCCATTGTTGACAACCAATTGAGAGACCAAGTACAACACACAGTATCTGTTAGGGAGTAGTTGGTTTGTTTTAGTTCTAAACTAAGGCAAAGGCTTAAGCCGACATACTGAGATCTGATCCTGAATTAAGGCAGACTCCGGTTTAAGCGCAAAGATCAGAACTGCTTCGGCAACGCCGAAGTGCTAAGGATCTAAGTTAACGAGACTGACACGAGTGCTACTGCATTCCGAAATTTATCGGAGCAGCAACACCGTGTGGTCTCGTTTTTTCGTTTAACGAGCCACCGGTTTTAAAACTGGAGGGCTTCATGGAAGCAATCATCAATTCATTCTTGTTAGTGGCCGCAACCGAGATGGGTGACAAAACCCAATTGCTCGCATTAGTCCTTGCAATGCGCTTTAAAAAGCCGTGGACGATCATGGCGGGGATTTTGGTGGCGACCATAGCCAACCACTTATTCGCAGCCTGGGCGGGCGAGGCGATCGCTTCTTTTGTTTCTCCTGAAATTTTGAAGTGGATCCTGGCGATTACATTTTTTGGTTTTGCGATTTGGATTTTAATTCCAGATAAGGACGACAGCGACGAAAATAAAATGCGCGCGAATCCTTTTCTCACAACTTTGATTCTCTTTTTCGTTGCAGAGGTCGGCGACAAAACGCAATTGTCCACAGTGGCTCTGGCAGCAAAGTATCAAAACATTTGGTTGGTTACGTTCGGAACAACATTGGGAATGTTGTTCTCTGACGGTTTGGCAGTTTTTTTTGGAGAGAAGTTACTCCGTAAAATCTCTATGAAGTGGGTTCATATTGTGTCGGCATTGATCTACGTCGCCTTCGGTGTCGGGATTCTTCTAAGCTAACTATGCTGGATTCTAATCTCCTTGTTTACAACGCCTAAGGGCTAGAAAATAAGGAGATTATTACAGCTCACATCGGTGGTGATCGATCTGACACAAATAAATGGCGCAATTCGGTTTATTACAGAGTCGGCGGTATCTAGTTCATTTTATATGTGGTCTACTGAACCTACTATTTCGTCGTTCTCTTAGTTCATTAGATTCCCTTTTGTCCTTTCTGAATGGCCCCTAGCTTTATAAGGAGGCAAAAATGGGAAAAAAAATATACGTAGGAAATCTAGGTTTTAATGTGGATTCCGATCAATTGGCGAGCACATTCGCTGCGTTTGGTACGGTTGAATCTGCAAACATCATCACGGATCGTGACACAGGTCGCAGCAAAGGTTTCGCATTTGTTGAAATGTCCACGGACTCTGAAGCAACTGCTGCTATCGAAAAATTGAATGGTATGGATCTTTCTGGTCGTGCCATGAATATTTCTGAAGCAAAACCTCAAGCTCCTCGCACTGGCGGTGGTGGCGGTGGTTTCCGCGGTGGCGGCAACTCTCGCGGTGGTTTCGGTTCTGGTTCTCGTCGTTCATACTAATTGTTAGTTGTTGTTACTGCAGACCTATCCCGCGGGGGTGGGTCTGCGTTTTTTTTTAAAGGGGTATCAATGGCTAAAGATGATTTGTTAATGATCGAAGGTAAGGTATCCGATCTTAAGGGTGGCGGCGTTTACTTCATCACTTTGGAAAATGGGATTGATATCAAAGCTAAGCTTTGTGGAAAAATGAAAAGATTTAATATTAAAGTCGTCGTGGGTGACCGCGTGACTGTCAGTGTATCTCCCTATGATCCAACTCATGGATTAATCACCCACAGATTCAGAGTTTAAGTGAGTCAGGTGAAGAAAAATTGCCGTAATATGAATCACGGCAAATCAAATCCTCCCGTCAGTTATTGTCCAAATTGCGGTGAAAAGTTTAAGGCAGGAGCGATTCGCTCGTGCGATCGCAGCAAACATCTTGAGCGACGCAAACAAGGCAGCCTGTTCTGCTGTGATTGCGGTAAAGATCTCAAAACTTTGTAAAATGTCCTGTCTTTGACAGTTTAAAGCAAGAAGTGGCACCGTTCTCGGGCCACGACAATAAGGCCTGTCTCATTCTGAGAATCTTAATTTCAGCTAAAAAATATCCGCAGTTGAGGGTCGGTTGTTGGTCACTCTGCTGGTACTCCCTTTGCATTATGATCTGGCATAGAGGGAGATTTTATGAACAAAGTTTCTTATTATTTCGCAGCACTAATTCTGGGTTTCACCATGTCAGCTCATGGTCAGAGTGGAGCTCGAACGAAATTCACTCCTTCTTACGCACAGGACGAAGTCCAAGCTGCAAATGAAATGTCGTCCGAAACGACAATGTCTCAACGCATGGAAGTTTTATCTCCGCGCACGATTCCAAATCCTTGGGTTACGCTTGAACCTACAGTTGGTTATATCAGTTCCACATTTAATGGTATCGAAGGTGTCGGTGGCGCTTCAGTCGATTTCGCAGAACGCATGCAAACGGGCGTTGGAGTTTTAATCGGTCGCGGTATGTGGCAATTCGAAACGGGTTTGATGTATTCAACACGTGGTGGAAAATTGACGAACCTGACAGAAACAACTTCCTATGGCACTAGGACCGCAAATTGGGATATTAAGGCTCACTATTTCGATATTCCGTTGGTGGCGCGTTTGTCTTTGATGCATTCTTCTCGATCGCATTTCTTTTTCCGCGGAGGTCTTGTTGTTGGTATTTTGGATACAGCCTGGGCAGACGGAGAGCAAACATCTATGTCAGCTTATGGTCTTTCAAGCCAATCTCTGTATCAAGACGGTAAAGATCTTTTTAACTCAACAGATGTTCGTGGTGTGTTGGGCGCGGGTTACGATTGGAAATTTTCTCGTCGTGTAGGTTTCGTGGCTCAAGCCGAAATCCAACAAAGTGTATCCAAAGTGAACACAGATAAATTTTTGTCTGGTAAAGACGTCTACAACATGGGCGCCGGCGTAAGCTTAGGTCTAACCTTCAAACTCTAAGGTACGAACACACTTTCTCCATCCCTTTCCCTGAAATAAAAAAACCACAGCTTCTTTGGCTGTGGTTTTTTTGTTTTACTCTCTTTGGATGGAGAAAGTGTGTCCGTACCTTCGGTGCGAATTTATTGGAAGTTTTGAACTTGAGCGATGTAGGGAAGATTGCGGTAGTAACCTTGGTAGTCCAAACCGTATCCAACTACGAAGTCGTTCGGGATTTTGAAACCAACGTGGTCAACGTCACATTTCACTTTCAAAGCGTCTGGCTTTTCAAGCAAAGCGATGGTCGTCAAAGATTTTGGTTTGCGAGACATGATAGAGTTTTTCAAGTAGTTCATTGTAAGACCCGTATCTACGATGTCTTCAACCAGAATCACGTGTTGATTTTCAATCGGGGAAGCCAAATCCAAAGTCACTTTCACTTCGCCAGAAGAAGAAGTGCCACCGTGATAAGAAGCCACACCAAAGAATTCGCAAGTGATGTCTGCATTGATGGATCTGATCAAGTCAGAGTAGAACATGAATGAACCCTTCAAAACGCAGATCGCGATGACCTTTTCGTTTTTGAATTGTTTCGTTAAGATTTCGCCCAGCTCTTTAACTTTGAGTTGGATTTTTTCTTCAGAGATATAAGGCTTCAAAGTTAAATTCGTCATGGGGAACTCCTAAACAAATGAATTATTCATGATCTCGCCGAAACCACCGCCGCCAGGAACGATGTATTGATGATCGTTCAGGCCGCGCTCCTGATCCCAGAATTGGCCCGGTTTTGAATCTAAAACTGCCTGAGGGGATAGGCCACGGTCAAGTCTTAAGGCATAGATTACGACCTCTGGATGAGATCCCAACAAATTCTTCAAGTACTCAGGGGTTATGATCAGGTTTAAGGCGATAAATTTTTTAGCCGGGCCTTCAATATGCTGCTTATAGTGATTAATGGCATGGATCATCGTGTTGCCCGTCGCACCCATTGGGTCTGGCAGAATCACGCAGGCATCCTTTACGTCGCCACCGATCTTCATGCCCCCAAACTCTGCTCCCGTCACCGTGTGTTTGCTGTCTGTCATACGAGCTGAAAAGATGTGGTCTTGGCGAACATTTTTAGCCGGCAGGGCGAAGTGCAGAAAGTTATAACAGATATGGCTTGGATAAGTTCCCGCGCGGGCCAGATTCACACTGACAGCCTTTTGGGGTTGAGCAATGCGATGACCATGCAACAGTTTGTCGGGATGTGCTTCCGTCATGCGTGTCGGCTGCGTGAAAGCTTCACGATCAAATTCATTGTTAACTGTGATTGAAATCAAGTGAGTGTAAAGGACTTCCACGATGCGGTTGATTTCAGGTTGAAAGCAATCAGGAGAGCAGGCTTTGGCCAACAAGCCACTTAAAAACGGGCTGTCGATCAAGTGAACGCGGGGACCGTAATTGTGTTCTAATTCTTGTTGAAATTGAGCCATGGTACCTTTCACGCGAACTCGGATGAAAGGTCTTCGGGTCGAGGACTATTTGTTGTCGTATTCGACGAAGATCACGAATTCGCTTTCGCCTGCTCTGAATTGAGGAGAACGCAGAATTTTGTATACATCAATCCCAGCCAGCTCGTCATCATTTTCAAGATTTGACTGAGTGGGCATAACACCGGCCATGAAAAACCCGGTTTCTGCGCCGATCTCGAATATAGCGGGGAAGGACTTTCTTTGAATCTCTAACGCGCCCGTTGGACCAGCTTCTCTCCAGGTTCTTTGGATTTCTAAATTACCGCGCAGGTTCGCGCCATCCATGTCCGCAATTTCAAAGAATGTCGTGTGACCGATTTCAACGGAAGGGTTGGAGCGGTCTTTTAAACCATAGGACCACTGCAAAGTTTTATTGCTGTCCAAGTTTCGCTCTTCTTTATGAAGAACCTTTATACCTGGAGCTTGCAGACGCTTGCTAAGTCCAGGGATGATGCCGGCCGAGTAATCGGCAAAGTTCATAAATTGACCTGTGCCACGGCTTACATCCATCAAACGACCCAGTGCCGGGCGCGCAACTTCTGCATAGATCACCGTCAAGTGGGGACCTGTGCCTTTGGTTGCAGCTGTGCTGTTGTCTTTTTTAGTCTCATCTTTAACCGCTGCTGTTTGTGCAAAAGCTCGGGCCGCCGCCAATTTTTTACTAATATCGGCGTCGTTGCCATCAGTGCTGGTAACTGTTGTTGCACCGTCTGCTGACGTTTCCGTAACGCTGCCTGCGACCATCGCGACTTGTGGTTCCGGAGCCGGGGGAGGTGGAGGTGGAAGATTCTTAGAAGAATTCACCTGAACCATCGGGCGAGCCTTGCTGGCAACGTTCATCGTGTTGGATTGGTTGTTTTGATAAAGATAAAAACCACCACCACCAACAAGCGCTGCTAGCA
The DNA here is from genome assembly GCF_006874645.1 of Bdellovibrio sp. ZAP7. Classification (NCBI taxonomy): domain Bacteria; kingdom Pseudomonadati; phylum Bdellovibrionota; class Bdellovibrionia; order Bdellovibrionales; family Pseudobdellovibrionaceae; genus Bdellovibrio; species Bdellovibrio sp. ZAP7. Next base: position 623,570 of record NZ_CP030082.1, read on the forward strand.
ACGCAACATGAACAACTGGATTTTTAAAGACTGTTTGATACCAAGGCGCTGCTTGTGGTTTATAGCTTTCCATATCGACGCCACATTGAGCGCAATATTTATCTTCAGGTTGTTGAAAGCCACAGCGAGGACACGTTACCAGCATCGAAAATTTTTTCCTGTTGTTAATTAGAAAAAGCCTTATAAACAGGCTAATTCAAAGCTTCTTGACGGTCCACCGAATTGTTCATACCTTGAAATTCTAGGAAGATAACGATGAAAAAATATAAGCCCGGCACTGGTGAAAAAATCGAACGTACAGAGGAATTTATCCCGCCAAAGGTCGAGCTTCCCGTCGAATTTTCTCCGGAACATTACCCGGTAATGTTGCAAGAAGTGCTTGCGGCTTTCTATCCGTACAGAGAGAAAAAAGACGTTTCTTATTTCGATGGAACTTTCGGTCGCGGTGGCCACTACATGGCGGTGAAGTATACCGTTCCTGCGATGAAGGCCACGGTCATGGACCAAGATCTAGCTGCAGTGAAATATGGAAATGAACGCTTCAAGACGGAAGTCGAGAACGGTACCCTTCGCATAATCCATGGAAATTTCTCGCAATTTTCAGATCACAATCTGAAAAACTTTGATATGATGCTCTTAGATCTAGGCGTGAGCTCACCGCAGTTAGACCAGGCCGAACGAGGCTTTAGTTTTTACCACGATGGTCCACTAGATATGAGAATGAATCAGCAGCAAGGTTTGACGGCTGAGGTGCTTGTGAATACGGCAACAGAGGAAGATCTCATTCGAATCTTTAAAGAGTACGGCGAAGTGTATCGCCCCTCTCGCGTTGTCCGTGCGATCGTGAATGATCGTAAAACAAAAGCATTTCAAACAACCGCACAACTTGCAGGTTTGATCGAACGTGTGGATGGTTGGCAAGTCAAAGGCCATCATCCTGCGACCAAGTACTTTATGGCTCTGCGCTTAGCAGTGAATTCAGAGCTGGAAGTAGTCGGTGAAACGATTCCGCAAATGATCCAGGCATTGAAGCCGGGTGGTCGTTTGGCGGTGATCACGTTCCATTCTTTAGAAGATAGAATTGTTAAAAATATCTTCCGTGATTCAGAAGAATTCGGCAGATCTGTTTATAAAAAAGTAGTCGTTCCATCTCAGGAAGAGCTGGATTTGAACTCTCGATCGCGTTCCGCGAAATTGAGAGTTTTCGAGAGGAGTGCTCAGGATGAGCAAGGAAAACTTTAGACAACTGAAACCATTTTTTAGCATCCTTTTGGTCATCTTTACTTTGTTCTCTATCGTCTTCCTGCAAATGGAAGAACGCCGCATGGGCTATGTGGTTCTTAAACTCACACGCCAGCACAAAAAAGTTTTGGAAGAAAAGCGCACTAAAGAAATTTCTTTGGCAAAGATCACACGTCCCCAACTTTTGGATCACGTGGCTCAGCAAAAATTCACTCTTAAAAAAGTTCAGGCTAATCAAATCATTCACCTGACGGATGTGGCTGATATTCCGGTAGCCAAAGCGATCGATAAGAAAATTGCGAAAAAGGATCTGTAGTTGAAATCACGTATTGTTTTTATCTTTATCGGTATTATCGGTTTGTGGTCGTTGCTGATGATGAGAGCAGCGTACCTGCAGTTCTTGCCAAATGATCGATTGAATTCCCTGCAAAATCGCCAGTTTCAAACCAAAGTAACCTTGCAAGCCCGTCGCGGTGCGATCGTGGATCGTAATGGTCGTGATCTTGCCATGTCTGCGACAGCTTACTCATTGTATGCAGATCCAAAAATTATCGATAACCGTAAAGCAGCTGCGAAAAAGATTTCAAAAGTTTTGGGTCAGTCTTATGAATCCGTTTATGCGAAAATCAAAGACGGCAACAAACGCTTCGTTTGGATTCAACGTATGCTTGAGCAAGACAAAGCGGATGAGATTAAAAAGTTTGATATCCGCGGTCTTTCTTTCGTTGAAGAATGGCGCCGTGTTTATCCAAACGAAACTTTGCTAGCACAAACTTTAGGATTCTTGGGAATTGAAGGTCAGGGACTTGAAGGTCTGGAGCTGGGGTACGATCAATCTCTTCGTGGCAATCAAAAGAAAGTCATGGTTAAAAGAGATGCTCGTGGTCGTCCGTTGATTAATGACGGTTTGATGTTCATCGAAAATCCAGATGGTAACGAACTTCGTTTGACGGTGGATTCGGAACTTCAATACGCGTTGGAATCTGAACTTGCGAATGCCGTACAAACTTTCGATGCAGATCACGCTGTCGGTGTGGTTTTGGATGCGAAAACTTCAGCGGTCGTTGCTTTGGCTTCTGCTCCAACATTCGATTTGAATAAAGCACAAAAAGCTTCTGCAGACTCTCGTCGCAATAAATCAGTGACGGATGCGTTCGAGCCGGGTTCGACATTAAAAACTTTGGTGATTGCATCAGCACTTCGTGAAGGTGCATTGCAGCCGAATACCAAGTTCTTCTGTGAAAATGGTGCTTTCCGCGTTGGCGACAAAGTGATCAAGGAAGCGGAAGCTCACGAGAAGTTCGGCGACATTACAGCGGCAGAAATTTTGGCAGTATCCTCAAATATCGGAACAACTAAGATCGCTTTCAAATTGGGCCAGGATAAACTTCGTCAGGGTCTTTTGGATTTCGGTTTGGGGCAAAAATTGGGAGTGGACCTTCCAGGTGAATCCCGTGGTATCGTTCAAGGTCTTCCGTGGAAACCAATTGCTTTAAGTAATATTTCTTTCGGTCACGGTATTTCGACAACTCCGATTCAAATGGCAAATGCATATGCAGCGATTGCGAACGGTGGGGTTCTGAATACACCTTATATCGTTCAATCGGTTCGTGATTCAGAAACGGGCGAGTTGACGGAAACGAAAGTAAAGCCCATCCGTCGTGTTCTAACTCCCGAGCAGGCAGCCCAAATGCGCGCGATGCTCTTGGGTGTCACGACTTTAAAAATCGGTTCGGGTGCCAATGCTCGAGTTGATGGATTCCTGGTTGCGGGTAAGACGGGGACGGCGCAAAAAGTAAATCCAAATGGACGTGGCTATCTTAAAGGTGCTTACATTTCCAGTTTCGCGGGTTTCATTCCTGCGAATGACCCAAAGTTTGTAATTTACGTGGCGGTGGATTCTCCTCGTAAATCCTATTACGGTGCGAAAGTGGCAGCTCCGGTGTTCTCAAGAATTGCCTCCTATGCTGTTCGTAAAGAAGGTATCGCACCACTTCCAGGAACTTTGGCAGAAACAAACAGCAAGAATTTGAATTCCATCAAAACAGCGATGGGTCAAAAGGCGGCTTTTGAAAAATTGGCGCGTGAAATAGCCACTGAATCGAAAGAGCCGGCAAAACCAGAGACGAAAGCAGAACCCGCAATCGTGACGGCACAGGAACTGGATAAAGCTGCGGAAGTAAAAACCGGAGAAACAGTTCCGAACTTGATGAAGTTAACAACTCGCGAAGTTCTTCGCCAAGTAAGTGGACAGAATCTGAAAGTCAAATTTGTCGGATCGGGAAGTTTGGTAAGCGAAATGATCCCCGCAGCGGGATCGACCTTGCCGGAAGATAAAAATATCACCGTCATACTTAAATAGGATAAGGCACCCGCAAGGTGCCTTTTTTATTTGAGAATCTGAATCCAAAACCTCCGACCTTGGTCAAAAATTCTAAATTTTATTTTGTTTGGAAAAATCCCGTGAGTAAGAATATCCCTTGGGGAGTGCTTTCAGCGCTTACTTTATTTGGAGAGATCGGTGCAAAGTAAGATCGTTTTTTCGAACGAAAAAGAATACAATGGACTTTTAAAACTGATGTACGTCGCGGGTCTCGCGATGTTGATTCCCTTGTTCACTTGGTGGCAAAATAACGTCGATCCTAATTTCGATTTGTGGCTGCTGGCGATCCTTGTCGGTATCTGTGTTCTGCTGTTCGCAATTCGCAGAGCCAAAGTCATGAATGTGGTGTTGTTAGAAAATTGCATCGAATTGGAATACCCTCTGCGTGATCACGTGCAAGCCATCCCGTATTCTGAGCTCTTATGCGCTGAATACACTGAATCCAGTTTCAGCTTAAGTTTAGTCCTAAAAGATAGCCGCACAATTTTGCTGCCAGCAAAAATTGAAAAGGTCGAAGGCCACTTTCCACCATACCAGGAAATGATCGAAGCCCAAGGTGAAGCCGGCGACCGCTACCGCCTAAAACACGAAATCGATTCCCGCATCAAAGGCAAAGACTCCATTGCTCCACTCAAGTTTTAAGGAGTCACTCTGATTCTGTGTCTCAAAAAAAGATCGATGAACTTCAGTGTCGAGCACAAAATGTTACCGGTTAGTTTTCTCACATACTTTTGGGTTTCCGCGTGCTTATATTCCAGATAAACTCGATATTCGTTCGCATGGGTTTTGAAGTAGTTTACTGGTGAGGTAACTATGAAAAGCTCATCCATTTTGATTATTACAAGTGTGCTAGCATTCACACACATCGCGAGTGCTCAATCAGCCGGGACCTGTAGTTCTATTTTCTCTTCAGGCCTTTCTGAACTTCAAGCTAAGTGGTCTAAGCTTTCTATAGAGCAAAAGAATTTCCTTAGAAAACAACAAATGTATTCTTCCTCGAATGTCGTTCAACGCCGACCGATCGTTAAAACATCAGGTTTAAGACAAGATGCCTCCAAAGATATCGATGCAGCCGATATTAAAGTTGATACCGCGGATCCCTCACTGGTGATGCCGATTACTTATCCAAATGGTGTAACGAAGTATCGTATTAACTTTTCTGGCCTTCGTTATATCGAAGCCAATACTCCGATAGAGTTGTTCAAAGGTGGCATAAAAAAGGTTCAACGGTCTCGTGGCTTCTATAAAGACGGTACGGAGATGACGGGTGCCTATCATAACGAGGCTTGGGCTTGGGATGTGGTGATTTATAAGAACGAAGCCGGTGAACAGATCGCTTTAGGCGGAGTGATGGAGCAAGGGACGGCGGGAAAACTTCCGAATGTTGCACAAGACAATCGCACCCGATCTCGTTGGTGGGGCAAAGTTTCCCACGTTGAAGTAAAGCCTGGCGTTTATGAAGAACACATCGTGTGGCAAGAGCCGATCCATGATTTCAATCGTTCAAAACATCAGGGATGGGAATATCATGGCTATGGCGGAACTTTAGTCACAGAGTTTAATCCTAAAATCGGTATTCATGAGCCGATCAAAAATAAAAATGGAAATTATACGTTGATGTATGAGCGTGTAACGGAAGAGCAGCACGGAATGCCGTGGGTGACGACAACTTTTATGCGCGAGATGGATCCTTCACTAAAAACCACGGTCGGCCCTGAGATCGCCGTCACCAATTTAAACAATCCACTGACAGGGAAATTATTTGAAGCCCTTCGCCGTGGTGACGAGCACTACACTGCGGGCTATTTGCGTGAAGGTGACAATGTTTTGAAAGAACATAAAAACAAACAATTTGTAAAAGCAGGGAGTGCCAATGACTACGTCCGAAAATACGGTATTTATCTTGATTATCGCCCACCTGGCGCAGACGCAGTGGGCCCCTACAAAAACGTCGTCGACAGTCGTGGTGAGATGGTCGACTTCGCTACTACACTAAATCTTCGTGAAATGATGAATGCAACTTGGGTGGGGAGGCCGCAATTAAATTACGATCCTCAAGGTCGCCTGTGGTTGCTATTTCACTTTGTCCCTAAAGACAGTATTCCTCAAGGAGCGCCGGTAGAGGGTTGGCCCTCTGCCCAAGACTTTCCAGAATACGGTCGCATCACAGCGATGGTACCGGTCAAGTTTGAATACGATGCTCTGGGGCAGCCTCTTCTTAAGAAAGATATCGATCCGGAATTCTCTTACATGTACGAATAAAAAAAGGCACCCTTCGGTGCCTTTTTCGTTTCACTCTTAAGATTTAAAACTACAACCAGTACATAAATGTATTTACTGGATTTTCTTTCTGAGCATCGTTCAACGTGTCGATCACGGCTTGAACTTTTACTTCACCCAAATTCTCAACCAGGTCTTTACCACCAATAATAGTAATGTCCCAGTTTTTTGAAATCACAGAAGGATCCGTCAAAACGTCATACAAGGCATCAAGGTTTGCACCGTATGATTTAGGAAGTCTTAAACCATCGGCAATCACGGCGTGCAACTGCTTCAAAGATTTGATTTCGCGACCTTGGATCAAAACCAAGATCTTATAGTTTGATTCAAATACTGTAGCTCCAAGAAGACCTTCGCGTTCAACAGTTTGATCAACAGGAACAGTGTAAACACCTGCGTTGGCTTGGACCGCAACCAAATTCACAAGAAGAGCGGAAGCTAGAACCATCAACTTTTTCATGGGTACCCCTTTTATAAAGTTGCGGGACTATAGCACAAGAACTAGGCGTTACCGCCTGTCAGGATTCTGTACAGTAAGAACTACCCGAAATTCTGCCAGCGCCACGAAGTCTCGGTGCGTGTTCCACGTTTGTCGGTCTTTTCCTCTGAATAGGGAAGGCAAATCAGAGGCTTAACACGAGCATTGCGATCTACGCAGCGGCCATATTGATTTTTTTGATAGGCGCCCACGCAGCTCTTATTTTCAAAGTCTTCGCAATGAGGAAATACGACTTTTCCGGATGGCAGCATCAGGACAGACCAAAAGTTTGCTGTGGGTAGGGGCAAAATGCGATTCCAAATACCCACGCTGATCGCTTGGTTAGCTTTAAAGGTAATAGTTCTGTTACGGGGGAAGAGGACTTCAAATTCGGCAATTTCCTTTGCTTTCAAAGGCTGTTGAAGTCCCATGCAGGCAGTATTATCTAATTGAATATTCACGTCATAGTCGCGCATTGTGGGAATGATTGAGTTCCCCAAGTAGGGTGCCGTCATATCATTTTCCCAATGGCCGACGAAGCCGATGCGGAGGGTGTCTCCAGGCGAGGTATTTTCAATTTTCAAGGGCGACCATGTGTTCGAAGGTGCAACAGCTACAACCTCTTTGGAAGCGCAGCTGGTTTGTTCCGAGAGCCACATTTTGCAACCGATTTTAAAGAACGGAATCTGCGATGCCGGTTCAGTACCGGTCTGGCAAATACAATGGGTTTTCGCCGCGAACGTGGTGATTGGCGCGATGCTGGTCATCAGAATTAATAAAATACGCAGGGACTTCAAAAACGACATGGATTCCTCTGTCGTCCAAGAATGCAAATTCAGCGCCCTTTTGGGGATTCGTATATTTGATTTAGATGACTAGTACCTAGACAGAACGCCGTTTTTTTGTAGCCGCTCTCTGGGGGCTACAACGAGTTAACGTATTGACCGATACCCTGCAGGACTTGCGCGGGGATCTCGTGACCACCGCGGAATCCAACCAGGGATCCCTTCATGCCGTTTTGAGTAAGCAGGGTTTCAAGTTTTTGTGCCTGTTTAAAGCCCAAAACCTGATCCATTTGCCCATGGCTTTGATAAAACTTTTGCCCTTGGCGGTTTGCGATCAAAGGTTTCCATTCGTCCTGGCAAAGCAATGTGCCTGACATCAACACCAAGCCGCGAGGGGTTTCAGGGGCGCGCAGATAAAGTTCGGTTGCCAGCATCGCTCCTTGAGAAAAACCTCCCAGGATGATTTGGTTCCAAGGCACGCGCAGTTGACGGATCATTTCCATCGCCATGTCGCGGGCTTTTTCCAGGCCTTTGGGGATTTCACCGCTGAAATCTCGGGGCACGCCCGTTTCCTGAGCGCGTTGAATGGCCATCATATCAATCGGCCACCAAGCACGGCCTGTCCATGCGGGGCCAATAGGTACTTCCAGAATTCCATTCGGAAAAAGCCAATTGTACGTTTGTTTCGTCGGAATCATCTGTCCCAACGAGAACAAGTCATTGGCATCTGCGCCATAACCATGGAAGAAGATGATCCAGGGTGCGTTATCGTCTTGATTAATTTCTTGGCAATGTATTTTTCCGAGTTGTCTCATAGCTTGAGCATAATATACTGATCCCATGAAACTACAGCATCTTTTTTCAACAATTCCAGGAATCGCCGGCCATGTTTTGCCAGACATCGAAGTCTCTGGGATTTTCAATGATGCGCGTAAGGTGGTGAGCGATGGACTATTCGTTGCCATTCGTGGTGTCAAAGTCGACGGCCACAGTTTCATTCCTGACGCTATCAATAACGGTGCAGCCGTTTTGGTGGTCGAAGATCCCAATCAAGTTCCCAATAGCTTTAAAGGTTTCGTTTTGCGCGTGGAAAACACTCGCGAAGCCCTAGATGTTTTAGCCAGCCACTATCACGGCGACCCCGCAGAGGAAATGTTCTGCGTGGGTGTGACAGGTACTAACGGTAAAACTTCAGTGACCTACATGGTTGAGGCGATTTTTAATCACTCTCAAAACCCAACCGGTGTTATCGGAACCGTGAACCATCATCTGCTGGAAAAAGTATGGCCGTCAGACATGACGACGCCAGATCCAATCAATCTGCAGAAACGCCTGCGTGAATTCAAAGACGCTGGCGCCAAGGCTGTGGCAATGGAAGTTTCCTCGCACGCTTTGGATCAGCACCGTGTGGATAGCGTGCCATTCAATACGGTGATCTTTACGAACCTGACCCGTGATCATTTGGATTATCACGAAACGATGGAAAAATACTTCGAGTCCAAGCAACGTCTGTTCACAGATTTGTTGTGGAAGACGGAAAAGCTTCCCTGTTTTGCGATCATCAATATCGATGATAAATATGGCCGTCGCATGCACGTGGCAGATCCAGCAGTTCTTTGGACGTACGGAGCTGATAAATCCGCCGACCTTAGTTTCAAAATCAAAAGCATGGATTTTGCCCTGACGGTCTTTGATTTGAAAACCCCTGTTGGCACTACCGAAGTAGAATTGCCGATGTCAGGAACTCACAACGTGATGAATGCAGTAGCCGCAATGGGTGCAGGTCTATCTGCAGGAATTCCATTGGAAGTTTGTAAAGCAGCGATCGCAAGTTTCACCGGTGTGCCGGGCAGATTGCAGGCCGTACCGAATAATAAAAACCTTTCTGTATTTGTGGATTATGCCCATTCGCCAGATGCTTTAGAAAACGTTCTGACAGCATTGACGAAAGTGCGCGAAAGTCTTAAGTCCAACGCCAAGATCTGGACAATCTTTGGTTGTGGTGGCGATCGCGACAAAGGCAAACGTCCCTTGATGGCCGAAATGGCCTTGAAATTCTCTGATGCCGTGGTGGTCACTTCAGACAATCCACGCACCGAGGAGCCACAGTCTATTATCGAAGATATTTTAAAGGGCGTGACTGCCCAGGATAAAAACCGTGTGATCGTTTTGGCGGATCGTAAGGAAGCCATTCATGCGACCATCAGCAAAGCTCAAGAGGGCGATGTGATTTTGATCGCAGGTAAAGGTCACGAAGACTATCAGATTATTGGAAGCACGAAGTTTCCATTCAGTGATGTGCAGGTCGCCGAGCAGGCGCTGCAGGGGAGAGTGTAATGAGAGCCATGGATGTGCAAACCGTCGTCAAAGCTACAAACGCGCAAGTGGTCAGCCAACACGCTGACGCATTTACAGGAATCGGTACCGACACCCGTGCAGATCTTAAGGGACAAATGTTTATCGCGCTTAAAGGTGAAGCTTTTGATGCCCACGAGTTTCTGGATAAAGCCGTTGCTCAAGGTGCGACGGTTCTGTTAGTTCACGAAGTAAATGAGCAAGTGAACTCGTTGAAAAACAAAGTCACAGTCCTAAAAGTTCCTGACACTTTGAAAGCCCTGCAACAGCTGGGCAACTGGGCTCGTCACCAATCTCAAGGTACGATCGTAGCCATCACAGGCTCCAACGGTAAGACCACGACAAAAGAATTCACGGCAGCCTTAATCGGTACTGCCAAAAATGTTCACTACAACAAAGGCAGCTTTAACAATCACTGGGGAGTGCCATTCACTCTGCTGCAATTGGATCCTAAAAAAGAAGTGGCTGTGATTGAAATGGGTATGAATCACGCTGGTGAAATTACCGAGCTAGTTCAAATCGCAGAACCGGATGTTGTGGTTTGCACGATGGTAGGGCGCGCGCACATGGAATTCTTTGGCACGATCGAAAAGGTCGCCGAAGCTAAAGAAGAGATCTATAATGCTGCTAAGAAAAACGCGATCCGTATCTACAATTTGGACAATGAACAAACACATAATATGTTTGTTCGTGGCCACGACAAATTCCCGCAGGATAAAGTCATCACGTTCTCTAGCGAAGATCCCCGTGCCGATGTGCATTTAATGATTGCTTCCATGAACATGAGCCAATTGGTTCTAAAAGGAAGCATCAAAGGTGTTCTTGGGACTGCAACTGTGCAGGTCTTTGGGGCACAAAATCTGACGAATTTGATGGCAGCAGCAGCCCTGGGTCTTTCGGTAGGTATGTCTCCGGCGCAGATCTGGATGGGCTTGCCAGCATGTAAGACAAACTGGGGGCGTAACCAGCTGGTTCACCTTAAATCCGGCGCTCAAATGATCTTTGATGCCTATAATGCCAATCCCGACAGTATGAAAGCTTTACTGGAAAATGTGCAATTGTTAACAGTAAGCGGACGAAAAGTGGGGGTCTTTGGGCAGATGAGAGAAATGGGTTCAGCCTCAGCAGAATTGCATGAGGAATTGGGCGAGCGTGTGGGCAAAGCCGGCTTTGAAAAAGTTTACTTCGTTGGCGAAGATTTCGACGCGTTTACTAAGGGTCTGCAAAAGGCTCAATTCTCTAAGGAAAGCCTGATCCAAAAAGATTTTACAGAAAACGCTGGCAAAGATTTAGCCACTTTCCTTCATAGTGGCGACATTGCCGTCGTAAAAGCCTCCCGTGGCACGAAGCTTGAGCGTTTCGTTTATCCGTGTGAGCCCCTGGATTTTTCAGAAAAATCGTAGTGTTGACTAAAATTCAGGCTGGAGTAATCCGGCTTGATGTCCTATAACAGTCCTCGTTATTAGGAGGACTAATGAAACAAAATCTTTCTCTACTTATCGCAGCTCTAACTTTCTCTGCGATGCAAGCCGGAGCTCAATCAAGTTCTGCAAAGATTGGTGCCGCATCTTCAACAAACACTTCGACTTCAAAAATCGAAGACCTTAAAAAGCCGACTGAAAAGCTTAAAGACGTTGATGATGAAATTACGGACGCTCGTTTGCGTGCAACATTGGGTTCTAAATCCAAATGGTCTTTTAAGTCTTCACTAGGTTATTCCGGTGGTTCCGTGCGTGAGCCTCTTTCTTCGGTGCGCCCGGCGTATCGTACTTCCTCAACTGATGAAGTTATGGCTTATCTTTCTGGTGATATCGGTATCAACCTTCGCGCCACAGATCGTGATAACGTCTCCTTCTCTACAGGTATGACTATTAATGATCCTTTGCATGGTGACATCACAAAGCCAGCCACCGATGAAACTGCAATGGGTGGTGGTGAAGTAATGCCTCGCTACGAATTCTCGACTCCATCAATTTCTTGGAGCCGTGGTTATAAAGCTATGGGCACACAAATGGTATCTAGTGTTACCTATGGTCACTATACTGACTCTGTTTCTGGAAGAAAAAATCTTTTGGGCGGTGTGAGCTTTAGTCAAACGATCCTTGCGAATTTCGGTACTTCCAAATGGAATGGCGGCGTGAGCATCAGTGGTGGTAAGACTCTTTATAAAGGTGACCTTGAAGATGCGAAGTACAAGAAAGCGCAAGACAAAGGGACTTTCATGCGTACCGATCTTAATGCAGGTCTGTTTCCGTTTCTTCAATACTCGTTCAATGACACGTACTCATTCAGAACTGTTTTTGGATACTTCCAGTTCTATAAATACGAACTTAATGATCGTTGGGTTCAAATCGAGCCATATCAATCAGTTGGTTTCGGTATCTCTGTAACTCGTGACATCTACTTGTACCCGAACATCCAGTTCACTCCGAAAGATATCCGCGACGACAGAACGAACGTGGCTCTTTCTACGAACATCAACTTGTTCTAATAAATATGTCTGGATCGAAATTCATTCCTCCTCGCCAAAGCGGCGGGGAGTCTGACTCTCAGGAAATCAATATCACTATTACGGTGAAGGCCACGGCAGCGGAAATCTGGCGTGCGCTGACTGATACTGACGATCTGGAAAATTGGTGGGGAGACGACGTCTCCCTTGAACCAAAAGTCGGCGGAAAATTCCGCGAAGCCTGGGAAGACGACGAGGGCAACGAGCAACTCGCTTCCGGCAAAGTCCTTTCTCTTGTTCCCAACAAATCCATTACCTTTACGTGGCGTGAGAAAAACTGGGATGCGAAAGCCTCCACGGAATGCTCTTACGTGATCGAAGACAAGGGTAAAACTCGCACAATGACTGTTACTCATAAGGGCTGGGAAGTGTTTCCCGATAAGCTGAGTGCGAAACTTCAAAAAGACTTTCAACTGGGTTGGAAGTATCACATGCAGGAATTAAAAGCCTATCTGGACGACGAAGGTTAAAAGGTACGGCCTTACTTTCTCCAATTAAATTTACTATCTTTTCGCCGTCGGTGAAGTTCTCAGTTGTCGAAGCACTGGCCGTTTCATTTAAAACACCTCGTGCTAACTGTCTCTGATTGTGATGTTTCTTCCATCAGTTTCTTGGTGGAATTTTCCGCTCACATTTTATCGCGGGGTATTTTCATAGAACTGTCTCGCTCAGAGGCGAATTTCCCCGGCTCCTGACAAGTTCCCTTGAAACGTATGTTAGGGAATCCTCACACACTTCGACCAAAACTTTTGCATCGTCAGTTTTCAAACACCCGCTGATCCTTTTAATTCCATCTGATCCATCAAAAGCCCTGTGCATGCGTTTTGCTCTACTCCTTTGTGAAAACAATTTGGAGGAACCATGAAATCTGCATCGATGTTAGTTTTGTTGGCGACAGCACCTTTATTTATGACGGCATGTTCGCAATTAGGAACTGATGTTCAGTTCGGTAGCTTTAGAAGTGCAGAAGCTATTATTCCCGTCGTAGATGGTGAAGAGCCACAAGGAACTACTGATAGTGGTGCTCCAGATACAGGTTCTCCAGAAATAATAGACGAAGTTCCACTGAATCCTGGTGAAGTGATTGATGATGACGGCAGCATTGTCGATGGAGACGGTGAGGTGGTGGTTCCAGCTTGTGATGCAAAAACTCAGGCAGAAGCCAATCTGATCCTGAAACAAGAAGGCAGCACAAACATCGCAGGCGTTTCTCAAACGGGCGCTAACAACTCAGCTTTGATATACCAAAAAGGTGACAGCAACACGGCCTGCGTGGTGCAAGTCGGCGACAACAACAAAGCAAACGTGCAGCAAACGGGCTCATCAAACAGCGCCTCCGTATCTCAAACAGGTAACGGTAGCTCGGCAACAATCATTCAATCTGGCGGCAGCAACTCAGCAGTGGTAGTGCAACACTAATATATATCTAGAATTTTCCCCACAGACCCACACGGTAAGTCCGTACCCAAAAAGGTACGGACTTACTTTTTTAGGTACGGCCTTACCTTGGCAAGTAAGGCCGTACCTTTGGAATCTTACATGCATTCCATGAAGTTTGCTCTCTGGGGGGCGTGGGTGAATTACAAAATATCCAGCAATATCATGTAGTTATAAATTTCCCATTGCAATTTAAAGCACCGATGTGCTAAACCCTTAAAGTTCCAAGCAAAAATCAATTTCCAAGGATATAGGGGAATCGCACATCATGCTTTATCAGTGGCTCTATTCAATGTCGGAATACTTTTCTCCATTGAATGTCTTTCGTTACATCACGGTTCGTACATTCATCGCGTTTTTTACATCTTTCCTGCTGTGCTGGATGTGGGGCCCTTACTTCATTAAACGCCTGCAGCTAAAGCATTTTGGTCAATCGATTCGTGATGACGGCCCTCAATCTCATAAAAAGAAAGCTGGCACGCCGACTATGGGTGGCGGATTGATTCTTCTTTCAACTTTGATCCCATGCTTGTTGTGGGTGGATATGACAAACCCATTGGTTTGGTCAGTTCTGCTTATCACTTGGGGCTTTGGAATGATCGGTTACATGGATGACTGGTTGAAAGTAAGCAAAAAGAATTCCAAAGGTCTTTCTGGAAAAATTCGTTTGTTGGGTGAGTTCTTGATCGCAGGCTTGGTGGTAGCTTATCTGGTTCACTTCCACGATTTGGGCACAACAGTTTACATTCCCTTTGTAAAATCATTCGGTTTTGATCTTGGTTACGCATACATCGTGTTTGCGGCTTTGGTTGTCGTAGGAACTGCGAATGCTGTGAATTTGACAGATGGTTTGGACGGCTTGGCGATTGTTCCAGTGATGATCTCGGCAGCGACTTTGGGTTTGTTTGCCTATGTAACAGGTCACTACTCTATCGCGAATTACCTGCAAATCCCACACGTGGTCGGAGCAGGTGAGTTAACTCCGGTCGCGGCAACGATTGTTGCTGCGGGAATGGGTTTCTTGTGGTTTAACGCGTATCCCGCGCAGGTCTTCATGGGCGACGTGGGTTCTTTGTCCCTTGGTGGATTCTTGGGCTCTATGGCCGTTATCACTCAAAATGAGTTGTTGATGGTGATTCTGGGCGGTGTCTTCGTGGTGGAAGCATTGTCGGTAATCACTCAAGTGATCTCTTTCAAACTGACGGGAAAACGTGTGTTCAAAATGGCGCCGATTCATCACCACTTTGAATTGGGCGGTTTAACTGAAACGAAGATTATTGTTCGTTTCTGGATTATTTCGATTTTATTGGCTGTTTTAAGTCTAGCGACTCTCAAATTGAGGTAGAAGAATGTATAAAGAGTTTAGTGAATTAAAAGACAAAAGAATCCTAGTGGTCGGTCTTGGTAAAACGGGTGTGTCTTTGGCGCATTTCTTGACCAAGCACGGCGCTCAGGTGACGGTAACAGATCACAAATCTAAACCGGAACTTTCTGTGCAACTTGAGCAATTGGGCGATCTTCCAATTAAGTATGAATTGGGTGGTCACAGTCCGAAAACTTTCATCGCTCAGGATTTGGTTATCTTGTCTCCAGGCGTGCCTTCTACTTTGAAAATCTTCGATTACGCAAGATCTCAAGGTATCAAGATCACGGGGGAGTTCGAGTTCTCTGCGGGTTTTATCAAAGAACCTATCATCGGTATCACGGGTACAAACGGTAAAACGACTGTAGCACGCATCACTGAGGCGATCTTGACTCAATCAGGTGTTAAAACTTGGGTGGGTGGCGCGAATGAAAAACCATTGGTTGATTACCTTCGCCTTGATGACAAAGCGCAAGTGGTGATCGCAGAGGTTTCCAGCTTCATGCTTGAACACTGTGACACGTTCAATCCCGGCAACGTGGTCTTCACGAACTTGGCTGAAAATCACTTGGATCGTTACCGTTCAATGGAAGAGTACGTAAACGCGAAACGCCGTGTTTTCAAAAACACAAATCAAGCGACAACAAGCATCTTGAATGCAGACGACAACGCCGTTGTAGAGCTTGCGCGTGATCCAGCGGTTCAACGTGGACGTATTTTCTACTTCTCTCGTAAACCAGCTTTGGAACCACAAATCATGAACATCGGTGGTGCCGTGAATATCGGCGACGAAATTCGCGTGCGCACAGGTCCTGAGATTGAAACATTCAATATCAAAAACATGAAAATGCGCGGTAAGCACTCTATCGAAAACGTGATGGCAGCTATTTTGGCGTCTCGCGAACACGGTGCAACTCGTGAAGCGGTTCAAAAAGTGATCGAGACATTCAATGGTCTTCCTCACCGTATTGAGTACGTGCGTAAAGTTGGCGGCGTCTTGTTCTACAACGACTCTAAAGCTACAAACGTTCATGCGGTTCTTCGCGCTTTGGACACTTTTGATGAAAACGTGATTTTGATCGCGGGTGGTAAAGACACGAATTTGAACTATGAACCTCTTCGTACGTCGGTAAAACGCAAAGTGAAGACTCTGATTTTGGTCGGGGAAGCTAAAGAGCGTATTAATCGCGACCTTGGTGACTTCTCTGAGACCTTCCTGATCGGTACGTTTGAGGAGGCGGTTTTGATCGCTTACCAAAAGTCCAGAATTGGGGACATTGTCCTGCTTTCTCCGGGCTGCTCAAGTTTTGACATGTTTGACAGTTTTGAAGAGCGTGGTGAATACTTTAAAGAGATCGTGAGAAAATTTCACTGAGTTGTTTGTCTACAGAATGACAAAACACAAAGGCTCTCATTGGATGAGGGCCTTTTCTTTGATAAAGCTAGGAGGGCTTTGTGATTCGTCTTCTCGTTGTTTCTTTGTCTTCACTCTTCTTGTTGTCTGCCTGCGCATCTGGGACATTTAAGGCACGCCAGGAACAACGTGATAAATTGGCTGCGAACACAGGCATGTACTGTAATTTCGTAAGCGGCGAAGTCTTTCCTGACGTTGAGGTTGAACTCAGCATGGAAATGGCAAAACGCTGTGATTCCTCACGCGCCTTCTCTATCACTAATTATAAAACAGCTTCGAACGAAAACGGCATTGTGTACTGCTGCTCTATGTCGGGTCGTGCACAAACCATCGTGAACAAGCGTTCGTCAATGACGACAACTGGCACTGACGTGAAATCAGAGAAGAAAAATGACTCTGGTGCGGAAGTGATCGAAGCGCCAATGTAAGGGCCGATGGGCTCTGTTTTGACAGGGTCCAGTCTTGGCACCATTCCTAGACGTACAAATGGACTTCTGATTAAAATAAAGGCGGGAAGCTAGTCTTCCTTTGCGCCTTTGGGAGTCCATCATGTTTAGATATTTATCAAGCAGCTTATTTCTGGCAATCATCACACTTTTAGGCATCGGCCTGGTGCAAGTTTACTCTTCCAGTTTTATCTTCGCGATCGAGTCTTATGGAGACGGTCTTTTCTTTTTCAAACGCCAATTACTTTTTGCCCTGATCGCTGCCTGTGTTCTGGTCGGCACAGTTCATATTCCTTTCCGAGTTATTGAAAAGCACGGATGGATGTTGTGGTTTGCTGCTGCCGTCGGAGTCCTGGCGACGTTCGTTCCTGGTTTGGGTGTGCGTGTGGGGGGAGCGATTCGTTGGATTCAGCTGCCCTTCGGTATTCGCTTTGAACCAGCGGAGCTTTTGAAAATCGCTTTCTCGGTTTGGTTCGCAAGTCTGCTGTGTCGTCGCGATAACATTTTGGGCCACGTGAAGTGGTGGTGGTTGGCGCTGGCTTTGATTGTTCCGTTGTTTCTGTTGCTGCGCCAACCTGACTTCGGAAGTTTTGCGATTATCCTGATGGTTGCAGTAAGTTTGCTTTTCGCTTTTGGTTTGCAATGGAAATACATCGTGGCTTCCATGGCTGTGATGTTACCGGCATTTTATTTCCTGGTGATGTTGGTTCCTTACCGTCGTGCCCGCGTTCTGGCGTTCTTGGATCCCTGGTCTGATCCTGCACAAAAAGGCTTTCAAGTGATTCAAAGTATGTTGAGCTTCCACTCGGGTGGTTTGACGGGTGCGGGTTTGGGGCAAGGCCAAGGGAAGCTATTCTTCTTGCCGGAGGCCCACACGGATTTTACTTTGGCAGTTTTGGGCGAGGAAATGGGCTTTGTCGGGTTCGTTGCCATCATGGCTCTTTATGGTTTTGTGGTTTTCCGCGGAATTCAAATCGCTATCAAAGCTGAAGAACCTTTTAAAAGAGCATTGGCTTTGGGGCTTTCCATGACTTTCGGTTTAAGTGTGTTCATCAACGCAGGTGTGGTGATGGGTCTTTTGCCAACAAAGGGGCTGACGCTGCCCTTCTTAAGCTACGGTGGCAGTTCCCTTGTCGCTTTGTGTTTTATGTTCGGATTGATTTTGAACATTGAAAATTCCTTCGAAGAGGATAAATTCTCTAAACGTTTCGGTTCATCTCGTTGGAACGCATCGAAAGTGAAAGCACATGACTAAAAGAACTGTTGTGATCGCTGGGGGTGGCACTGGTGGCCACATTTACCCTGGGATCGCTATTGCGCGCGCTATTCAGAAGTTGGATCCCTCCGTGGATGTTCACTTCGTTGGAACCGCGCGCGGTATGGAATCAAAAATTGTTCCTCGTGAAGGTTTTCCTCTGCACTTGATCGAATCCGGTCAGCTGAATGTGAAAAGTCCCATTAAAAAATTGAAGACGGTTCTGCGCATGCCTTTAGGCTTGTGGCAGTCCTTCCGTTTGTTGATGCAGTTAAAACCTCTCTATGTGATCGGTGTGGGCGGTTATGCTTCAGGGCCTTTCGTTCTTGCTGCCAGCATTATTGGCTTTAATACGGCCGTGTGGGAGCCCAACGTGATGCCAGGAATGGCGAATCGTTTCTTGTCTCGCTTTGTTGATAAATGTTTCGTGGTGTTTGAAGAGTCCCGAAAATTTTTGAAAAACAAAGAAGTGATCCAAGCGGGGATGCCGGTTCGAGAAGAAATCGAAAAAGCCATTCATACTGCGCACAAAGATGAGAAGTTTCATCTTTTAGCTTTCGGGGGAAGCCAGGGCTCCCGAGTTATTAACACCTGCCTTAGCGACGCGATCATTGGCGGGGGAGATTGGACCAAGGATTTATCTGTCGTTCATCAGTTGGGAAGCGCGGATTTTCCTCTGGTTTCTGTCAAATATCAAAATTCTGGCGCCAATGTGGATTATCATGAGTATATCTTCGATATGCCAAAGTATTATCAGTGGGCAGATATTATTGTTAGCCGTGGTGGGGCCAGTTCCATTGCGGAGGCGGCAGCATTTGGTATAATTCCTATTATTGTGCCATTACCAGGAGCTGCGGATGATCATCAGCAAAAAAATGCAGAGAGCCTTGTCGCCCGAAATGCGGGTCGCATGATTTTGCAGAAAGATTTAACGCCTGAAAGATTGATTTCAGAAGTACAATCTCTTCGCCAAGATAAAGCTTTGCGTGAGCAAATGGTTAGGAATATAAAAGATCTTTATGTTCCCCAGGCAGCAACAACCATCGCAAAGGAAATCTTGCAATGAAATTACAACACGCCAAATTCCACTTCGTAGGTGTCGGCGGCATCGGTATGTGTGGGCTCGCGGAACTTTTGCACAACATGGGAGCGAAGGTTTCAGGTTCTGACATTGCAGACAATGCGAATACAGAACGTCTGCGCGAAATGGGTGTGAAAGTTTATAAAGGCCACACGGCCTCAAACATCGGTGATGCTGATGTTGTGGTTTACTCTTCCGCTATTCAATACGGCAATCCAGAAATTTATGAAGCTCGTGCTCGTCAGATCCCGTTGATCCCACGCGCAGAGGCCTTGGCAGAGATCATGCGTTTGAAACGCGGTATCGCTGTTGCTGGCACGCACGGGAAAACAACGACGACATCAATGACGTCGGCGATCTTCCTTGAAGGTAACATGAAACCAACTATCGTGGTGGGTGGTCGTTTTGAAATGATCAAATCCACAGCCCTTTTGGGTGAAGGTGAATGGTTGGTGGCAGAGGCCGATGAATCAGACGGAAGCTTTAACAAGCTGACGCCTGAAATCGCTATCATCACGAATATCGATTCTGATCATTTGGATCACTATAAAACTTTCGAGAACTTGCAAAAGAACTTCTATGACTTTGCCTTGAAGGTTCCGTTCTATGGAAAAATTATCGCGTGCGGTGATGATCCTATCGTTCGTCAAATTTTTGAAAACTTCCCAAAACGTATTTTGTTCTATGGTTTTGATGAAAAGAACGATTTGGTTTTAGCGGGCGAGCAAGGAAATTATTCTTTGTATCGCAGCGATCGTCTGCTGGGGACCCGCCACTTGGTGGGTAAGTTTAAGCTTAATGTTCCGGGGCGCCACAATGCCTTGAATGCTGTGGCAGCGATCTGTGCTGGGTTGGCAGCGGGGATTCCATTTGAAGTGTGTGCAGCGGGTCTGCAACGTTTTGATGGTGTTGATCGCAGATTCCACTTCAAAGGCGAAAAAAGCGGTATCAAAGTTTATGATGACTACGGTCACCATCCAACAGAGGTGCGCGCGGTTCTTCAAGCTTTCCGTGAAAAGTATCCGAACAACCGTTTGGTCGTTTATTTCCAACCGCATCGTTTCTCTCGTACTCAGCACTGCTGGCACGATTTTACGACCGCGTTTATGGAGGCTGATCAGATCTTGCTAACTGATATTTATCCTGCGGGTGAAGCTCCAATTCCAGGGATCAGTTCTGAAAAGCTTGCCCAGGAAATGAAGCATGAACATGCGCAGTATTTCTTGCGTGATGATAAGTCATCGCAAAAAATAGTATCGATGCTTAAAGACGGAGATGTTTTCATCACTTTGGGTGCGGGCGATGGTTGGAAATTAGGCTTGGATGTTTTAGATAAGATCCAAAATTAGTACAGAGCTAAAGACACACTTTATCCAAAAAAAAAGCCGGGCATAACCCCGGCATTTTTATTTTTCAGAACTATTTTCTTAGTTCTTTTACTTGTTCCTGAAGTTCATTGATACGTTTGAACAAATCAACAACTTGGTCCAACGCTTTGTCGGTTCTACCGCTGCGAAGGCTTTCATAGATATTAGATGTTCTTGTTTCAAGACCTTGCAGAGCTTGAAGAGAAACTGTCTCTTGGATTTTTACCACAACAGTTTCTTTACATACCGGAGCTGGTTTTGGAAGTCTTGGAGCATTGCCAGCAGCCATTTTCAAGCATGTCACACGGTCATACTCGTCAGCTTTATTGCCGCAATAGTTAAGTACCGCGTCTGAATAATCAGAACCCGCACCGGCTTTGTAGCAATCAGCCACATAAGAACCAAAGCTCAATTGGCTACAGATTTTTGTTACGCCAAGGGAGATGGATTCACCATCAATCGCTTTGTTACACTCTACGCTAGCAGAGGAGTTGGAAAGACTGTCGCAAACACGTTTTGCATTGGCATCTTTGTAAGCCGCTTGCGCGAAAGATGCAGTAACCAAAGACATCGTTAACATTAAGATCATTTTTTTCATCGTTTTCTCCTGATTAGTTGTTAGTCAAACTTGCCAAATTGCGAGCACTTTAAAGCCTCGAGGGCCATGGAATCTCGAGACATCTAAATTAACCGCAATCCAGTTTATTCGAAGAGCTGGCTTTGCTAGAGGTGTGCCAGAGGTGCTTTCAGTTGCAGAAACAGAATGTGCACGGGCAACATAATGAGAATGATCTTTCCTTAAGTGAGACGAAATCATGCATGTTTCATCGTCACCAGTGCTCGATGTTCCCCCATATAATGAACCTGAAATTGCTTTTTCCATTGAGAGAATGAGGAAGACATCTCTTTCAGATCGGAATGAGACACGAGAATTAGCGTCTGGAAATATTAGGACGTAGAACTTTTCATCATGAAGGTCTTTTAAACAGTCCTCAGCAAATACCTTCCAGCTCAAGGCTGGATTCATACGAGTACGAGACTTGCATTTGTAAGCTTCTATAATTTACCGGGGGTTTGAATGAATGTGCGTGTGAGACAGCTCATTATCTTGGTTGGTGTTCCGACGCTTTTATTGGGATATCAAAACTGTGCTAAGGTGGCCTTGAGCTCGGTCCAGGACGGTGCTCTTCAGTCCCAGGCTCAGCCCCTAAATTCTCCCTCGGCTCCTGTGGATGCCGATCCAGAATCAGAAATGGAAGTTATAGATGGTGATGATCCGGTTGATATAACTGACGTTGAAGTGGCCAATGCCGTGAAGGCTTGTGAAAGCAAAGAGGTCTTTTCGGCTCCGGCCACGAACCTGGTTGTGAAATATAATCACGAAGTCATTCGAATGGATGCATACTCGGTAAGATCTCTTTCGGGGAATCATGGTGATATTATTCTGCGTGCCGCGGATCAAAGCGGAACGATTGAATCGGTCAGCAATACCAATCACTCATTGATTATTTTGTGTGGGTTCAAAACGATCGATACCATTAAGGCCATTCAAGATCGCGTGATCGTAGTCGGAGGCGAGATCGGAAGTCTTCGCGCCGTTCATAGCCGAATCGCACTGGTGAAAGCTTCTGCAAAAGCAGTCAAAGAAACGAAATCGATTATTAACAAATACTAAAAGTCTGTTCCCCCAGGTCAGGCTTTGAAATAAAAAAGAGGATGAGTTTATCATCCTCTTTTTTTATTTCACTTTAGTTCTTCAGCTTTTTCTTTAGATCTTCGATGCGGTTGTAAAGATCTTCAAGTTGTTCCAGGGCTTTGGCTTTATTTCCCCCGTTGACACTATTGTAGATATTTTCAGCTCTTTCCTGAAGTCCTTCCAAGGAATGAGTTGATACAACCTGGATACAGGCGGGGGTTGGTTTTGGAAGTTTGCGGGCATTACCTGTCGCTGTTTTCAAGCACGTGATACGATCATACTCGTCTGCTTTAGCCGAGCAGTAGTTCAAAACCGCATCGGAATAGTCATTTCCGGCGCCAACTTTAAAGCATTCAGCGACATAAGTTCCGAAACTCAACTGACCACAAAGTTTAATGACTCCCAAAGAGATCGCCTCGCCTTCGATGGCTCTATTACACTCAACGCTGGCGATGTTGCTAGAGAGGTCATCGCAAATGCGCTTGGCGTTGGTGTCTGTGTACGCGGCGTGAGAAAAAGATGCGGAGACAAGTGAGACGGCGATTATCAAAATGGCTTTCGTCATGATTTATTCCTCTGCTTTAAAGGCCATGTCTATATTGAGAATGCGGGAAAATGTCTAGCGACAGTTTTGCAATGGATAAAACACTCACCATGTGTGGCGCGATAGTAATGTACGTTTTGTCAACGTTTACTAAAATTGCCACAAGGCTATCACACGAATCTTAACTGTTAAGAAGCATCGCATGAGTACGTTTGTGAATATGAAATTACCCATAAACTACTGTAATGAAAAATGTGTTTATGGCTCTTTGTGCTTCCATCGCCATGAGTGTTGGCAACGCCATGGCATCAACCTCATCGATATTCTTTGATCCCGAAGATCATTACCTTGATGCCAGTGAATGGCTGCTGAAACATCGCGGCTTCTTACCAGTCCCCATTATTATTACGGAACCAGCGGTGGGGACCGGTGGCGGCGTGGCGCTGCTGTTCATGAGTGACAGTGATGGTGCCCGCGAGGCTCGTGCTTCAGAAGCTCACAAGCGCTTTATTCCTCCTACCGTGACGGGTGTCTTGGCCGCGGGTACTGATAATGGAACAAGATTAGGTGGCGCATTCTATGTCACCAACTGGAATCGCGATCGCTGGCGTTACCTGGGTTTCGTGATGGCGGCTTCTGCTAATTTGGATTTCTATGGTTTGGGGGGATTCAATAGTGCCGATGATATTCATCTTCAATATAATTTGAAAGGCGGCGGAATTTATAACGATCTTAGGGCGCGTATCGACGACAGTAATTTCTTTATTGGCGGACGCTATATTTATACAGATATCAGTGTCGATTTTAAAACGGGTGCATTGCCACCAGTTCTGCAAGGCGAAGGCGTCGATAATCGCAATGGCGGGATTTCGGTCTTATTAAGCTATGACAGTCGTAATAACACCATGTCGCCGCAACAGGGGCTTTTGGCAGAGTATCGTTATTATATTTTCAGTGAAAACTTAGGTGGGGATCTTGATTACCACGTACAAGCTCTGGATCTGCAAGGTTTCACCCGGGCAAGTGAACAATGGGGTTTCGCCGGACGATGGATCTCAAGATGGGCAGATAGTGATGCGCCTTTTTACGCCAAGCCATTTATTAATTTACGTGGAATTCCAAAACTGCGCTATCAAGGCGATATAGCATCGTCTCTTGAAGGAGAAGTACGCTACAACCCACATCCCCGGTGGGAGCTCTCGATTTTTGGTGGAGCAGGGAGGGCGACAGATTCCCTCAGCAATATGAATAATGCCGACACGGCGTCGGCATATGGTGCAGGATTTCGGTATATGATGGCGCGCCTTTTAGGATTTCAAATGGGCGCGGACATCGCCCGCGGCCCAGAAGAAACAGTGTTCTATATCCAGGCCGGTGGTGCTTGGGGCTTTTAGATTAACCAGCCATTAACTTAGTCAAATCATCGACGACGTTTTTCATGACTTCGGCTTGAGTGTTTAATTCTTGCGAAGCATTGGAACATTCTTGCGCCGAAGTGCTGTTGGAAAGTGTGATTTTTTCCATATCAGTCAAAGCCTGGTTGATCTGTGCTATGCCCAGCTCTTGCTCGGCACTCGCGGTTGAGATCTCTACATTCAAACTTGAGAGCTTTTCAATGGAGCTTACAATTTCTTTCAAAGAGGATTCGCTGGCGCGAACAACCGCGTGGCCGTGTTCAACTTTTTTCGCACTTTCGTTGATCAAAGTCGAAATCTCTTTTGCGGAGGTGGCACTTCTTTGTGCAAGACTGCGAACCGCATCTGCCACAACCGCGAAGCCTTTGCCATGTTCCCCGGCACGAGCGGCCTCTACGGAAGCATTCAAAGCCAGTAAATTTGTCTGGAAGGCGATGTCGTCGATTACGGTGATGATCTCTTCAATTTTTTTCGAGCTTGCGGAGATGTCTTCCATCGATGAAGTCAGCTTGCGTACTTCTTGTTCGCCGGTGTGAGCTTTTTGAGAAGCTTGGAAAGCTAGATTCTTGGCTTCGCTGGCGTGTTCGCTATTGCGTTTGACCATGCTGGAGATTTCTTCTGTGGATGCAGATGTTTCTTCAATCGATGCAGCTGCTTTTACGGATGACTGTGTTACTGTTTGGCTGGAAGCCAGAATCTCGTTACTGGAAGTGGATACCTGCGCGCCTGCTTCATTGAGTTTTGAAATCGACTCAACTAGGCGGCCCAAAGGTTTACGAATTAACAGATAGGAGATCACCAAGATCAATGCAGAAATCAACGACGTCCACCACAAGATAGAGATCGAAGCACTGTTAGCTGCAGCGGTCACTTGGTCTGTTGATGATTTCACGGCAAAGATGCCATGAAGTTTTCCGTCTTTCCAGTCTTCCATCGGGAAACCCAGAATGTCTTTGCCATTGCCCCAAGGAGAAGTTGACGGATGGCCGTGGCATAGCAGGCAACCTTGTTGTTCGGACAAGCGGACGGGGCGATAAACTGTAATCGCACCATCTTTGTTTTCTACGTATTCTTTCAAATCGATATTGGATTCAAAGCGTTTGATGATTTCCATTTCGGAAACCGTTGGCGTGTTTTCTTTGCGACGGGGATTTTCTGCAAACACGCGGAAAGTATAAAAATCTTTATCAGCGTTTTCGAATCCAACTTTGATGGAAGCAAAGATTGGCACTTTGTGCAGAATGCGTTGTTGCACTTCTTCAGGAAGTTTTCCATCTGGGTGACTTACCACCGCATGTTTGATGTCTTCGTCCAGCCCCCCTTGGGTGGCGACGTAGCTACGGATCGCTTCAAGGCGTGATAAGATTGCCCGGGATTTTTCCACAAGCTGATCCTGGCCTTGGTTGTGAATTTTAGAAGATGAAATAGCAACGGCAGCGAGTGAGCATACCAAGCTAGATGCGGCGATATTGATAATGATCTTTGATCCGAATTTCATGATTGTAATATCGGCGATGGAGTCATTCACTATATGGAGAGAAGTTCGTGTAATTCTTAACAAAATTTAAGAATAAAACCTTGGTCGAGTTTGTGAGGATTTCTCTCCCACTCCGTTGGAGTTCAACCATTTTCGGTAGGAATTCTGTGACCTCTTCTTTGGTCGCGTTTATATTTGTGGGTCCTTAGAGTGGTAACAAGGTCGAGTGAAAATTGCTAATCTGGTTTCACAAAGCCATTCGTTTGGAGAGTTCTGGTGAAGAAGTTGGTACTGAAATTAATTTTGGGATTCATTGTTATACCAGCGGCTTTGGTAGGAACGTTCTATTATTTGAATGAGCATGGCTTTTTCAATATTGAAAAAGTTGAAGTCGTTTTAGAAAATCCTCCACAAGGACAAGAGCAGTTTTTAAAACCAAACGTTGATGCGTTGGAAGAGCTGCTTGCGAAATACAAAGGCGAGTCTCTTTGGAACATCAAATTGAAATCCGTTTCAACTGAATTGAAAAAGCAAGAGTGGATTGAAAGCACACAAATCTCCCGTTCGTGGCCAGCGACACTTTCTTTGCGCGTTCGTCCTTATGAAGTAAAGCTCCTCTATATGGCTAAAGGTGGAAAACTTGTGCCGATCATCAAGAACGGTGATTTCTTGGATGCGATTGAAGCCAAGCAAGCTCCGGATGTTGCGATTTTGGATGGCGATGCTTTCGCTAAGAAAAAGGAACTTCGTAAAAAAGCTGTTGATGTGATCGAGCAAATTCCTGCTCAAGGATCGTTCAGCAGAAAAACAATTTCTGAAGTTCGTTACGATAATAAAGAAGGTTTTTGGATGACCTTGATCAAATCCGGAACGCAAGTGAAAATCGGTGAAGAGCAAGTGGCACTAAAGGCAGCGCGCGTTTCTCGCGTCGTAGATTACCTCGAAACCAAGCAGTTTGACGCTCGCGTCATAGACGCGGATCTGTCGAAGAAAGTCCTTGTCAGGTTGCGTAAGGATCCCTAAGCTTAAGTCTGGAAGACCATCTAAAGTCGAGCTCAGGTTCGGCTCAAATCGAATAAAATGATTTTATTCGTCGGTCTCTCAAACAAAGACGCCCAAATAGGGTGTCATATACGAGGACTTAGGGATGAGTACATCAAAACCGAAAGCTCCGGTATTGGCTGGTTTGGATATTGGTTCGACCAAAGTATGTTTCGTCATCGGAACCGTCAATCCCGAAGGGAAAATCGAAGTCGCGGGAGTAGGCACTGCTCCTAATACAGGCATCCGCCAGGGTGTTGTCGTTAATATTGAGGCAACAACCGATTCAATTAAAAAAGCAAAAGAAGAAGCAGAGTTGATGTCTGGTTACAGCGTCGGCGAAGTATGGGTTGGCGTTTCTGGCACCCATATCTCTTCTTTCGATTCTAAAGGTATGGTCGCAATCAAAAATCGTGAAGTGACACCTTCCGAAATTGATCGCGTGATTGAAGCTGCGAAAGCCGTAGCCGTTCCCACAGACCGTACTGTTTTGCACATCCTTCCTAGAGAATTCAAAGTCGACGGCCAAGACGGAATCACTGATCCAGTGGGTATGTCAGGTATCCGTTTGGAAGCGAATGTTCACATCGTAACAGGCAGCCAATCCGCAATTCAAAACACAGTTAAATGTGTTGAAAAAGCGGGACTGAAAATCGCTGGTTTGGTTTTAAGCCAACTGGCTTCTGCAACAGCTGTCATTTCTAATGATGAAAAAAATCTGGGCGTAGTCGTGGTCGATATGGGCGGCGGTACTTGTAACAACTTGTACTTCGTTAATGGCAGCGTGGCTCACTCTTCTATTATTCCAGTCGGTGGTTCTCACTTTACTCATGACGTCGCTGTAGGACTTAGAACTCCTCAGTTCGCGGCGGAAGTTTTGAAGAAAAAATACGGGTGCGCTATGGCATCCATGGTGAACGACAATGAAACAATTGAAGTAGAAGGCGTTGGCGGTCGTAAAGCTCGCGTGATCCCTCGTAAGGATCTTGCAGATGTGATTGAAGCCCGCGCTGAAGAAACATTGAATCTGATCGCTAACGATATTCGTATGAGCGGTGTGATGCCAATGTTGGGTTCAGGTATTGTTCTTACTGGCGGCGCAAGTCAGTTGGATGGCCTGATTGAAATGGGTGAGTTTATTTTTGATATTCCGGTTCGCAGAGGGGCTCCTTTGGAAATCGGAGGTCTGACTGATGTAGTGAAGTCTGGTGAGTTCTCGGCAGCAGTTGGATTGTTACAGTATGGTTTGTCACAACGTAAAGATTTGTTGATGAGCCAGCATACACAGGAACTTGAGATCAATATCGGTGAGTCGATCAACGGCTTGACGAAACGTCTTAAGGAAATGTTTGAGAAAGTATTTTAGTTTTTAAATTTACTCGGTGGAGGCTGGAGGCCTCTGGATCTTTTAAGCATCGTCGGGAGGGACAACATGTTTGAATTAGAAGAAAATATCAATATCGGTGCGAATATCAAAGTTGTAGGTGTCGGCGGTGGCGGGAGCAACGCAGTATCTACAATGATCGCTTCTGAAATGGGCGGCGTTGAATTCATCGTGGCAAACACAGATATCCAAGCTTTGAACTCACACAAAGCATCTAACAAAATCCAATTGGGTATCGATTTGACAAAAGGTTTGGGCGCTGGCGCAAATCCGGACGTAGGTCGTCGTGCTGCGATCGAATCTTACAATGAAATCGTAGAAAAACTTGAAGGCTCTGACATGGTATTCGTAACTGCCGGTATGGGCGGTGGTACGGGTACGGGTGGTGCTCCAATCGTGGCGAAAATTGCTCGCGAATTGGGTGCTCTAACTATCGGTGTTGTGACTAAGCCATTCTTGTTCGAAGGTAAAAAACGCGGCAAGCACGCGGATTCTGGTCTTCAAGAACTTAAAGACAATGTTGATACATTGATCGTTATCCCGAACCAAAAACTTTTGACTATCGCAGCTGAAAAAACTCCTCTATTGGATACTTTCAAAAAAGCTGACGAAGTTCTTTTGCAAGCGGTTAAAGGTATCTCTGACTTGATCAACATCCGTGGTTTGATCAACTTGGACTTCGCCGATATTCGCACTGTTATGTCTTCTAAAGGTATCGCGATCATGGGTACTGGTTCTGCTAAAGGTGAAAACCGCGCAGTAGAAGCAGCAACGGCAGCGATCTCTTCTCCACTTCTTGAAAATGTTAAAATCGATGGTGCAACTGGCATCATCGTTAACATCACTGGTGGTTCTGAACTTTCATTGTACGAAGTGAACGAAGCGACAACTTTGATCACTGAGGCAGCTCATGAAGATGCAGAAATTATCTTCGGTGCGGTTATCGATGAAACAATGGGTGAAGAAGTACGTGTGACTGTGATCGCAACTGGTTTCGATTCTCACGAAGTGAAACTTGTGAACGACATGGCTCAAGTAAACCAAATGCAAAACTTCTTGAACCAACAAACGGCTCAATTCGGTATGAACAACAACATGGGTATGAACATGGGCATGCAAATGCCACAAATGCCGAACATGCCGCAAATGCCTCAGTTCCAAATGCCACAAATGCCTAACATGAATCAAATGCCTGTTATGCCTAC
The DNA here is from genome assembly GCF_006874645.1 of Bdellovibrio sp. ZAP7. Taxonomy (NCBI): domain Bacteria; kingdom Pseudomonadati; phylum Bdellovibrionota; class Bdellovibrionia; order Bdellovibrionales; family Pseudobdellovibrionaceae; genus Bdellovibrio; species Bdellovibrio sp. ZAP7. The sequence goes on from NZ_CP030082.1 coordinate 652,727, forward strand.
AATGCCAACTATGCCGGTGATGCCTCAACAAGCTACACCAGTTGAACTGCCGCCTATCGCAGCAGTGCAGTCCCAAGTGATGAACTACACTTACCAGCAGCAAGTGGAAGTTCCGGTCACTCCGGGGTTACCCCAGCAACCGGTAACTGAAACTGTAACAGTTCCGCCGGTAGCACAAGTAACTCCGCAAGTTGCACAACAAGCAGCTCAGTCTGTGGCAGCACAATTGCCTCCACAAGCTCAGCCGCAAGTTATGCAGCAAGCTCCGGTTCAGACTCAACCGGCTCCAGAGATGGCAACACCAATCCAACCACAAGTTGAAGGTGTTTCTCCTCGTGATTTGTTGTTGGCTAAGGCTCGCGCTTTCAAAGAAAGCCAAGACCTTAAAAACCGTCATGCAAATCCAGAGCAGTTGTCTATGAACGTAGACCACGAACAACAATCATTGGAAGAAGCTCGTCGTATGGCACGTGAAGTGTTGAGCTCTCCATTCTCTTCTCAAAACTTGGAAGTTCCTGCTTTCATCCGCAAGAAACAAGGTTTTGATTTGAAACAAGACTAGTGGAAGCCTGGTTCATATCCGACATCCACTTGAAATCCGCTGAAGAGCGCAACGGGCAAATCCTGTTGCGCTTTTTGCGTTCTTTGCGACAGGGTGATCCGTCTAAAGTTCACCTTTTCATGTTGGGAGATATTTTTGATCTTTGGATCGGTGGCTCTGAATTCTTTGGGCGTAAGTTCCAGCCTTTGATGGATGCGCTGAAAGAATTGAGAGAGGCTGGTGCAGGCATCACCTATATTGAAGGTAATCACGATGTTCACGTCGAAGGTTACTTTAAGAAAAAATTGGGCGTCGAAGTTTTTGTCGAAGCTCAATACTACAAAATCGATGGTCTAAACGTGCGAGTCGAACACGGAGATCTGATCAATCTGAATGACATCAAATACTTGAAATATCGCGCCATCATTCGCAATCCCTGGGTGAAGCCATTGAAAGACGTTTTCCCTGGACGTTTCTGGGACTATATCGGCAATCGGGCGAGTAAAAAAAGCCGTGAACGCAGTGGTCATTATCGCCACCGTAATGAAGAGCAACTGGTGACGATGATCCGTAACCATACTCACCGTGCCTACGATGAGGGGCCGTTTGACGTGATTATCTCGGGCCATATGCATGTGTTTGATGACTCTATGGTCGAGACTCATGGCCGAAATGTCCGCTCTGTGAATTTGGGTTCGTGGTTCGAAGAACACATCAAAGTATTCCGTATCAAAGATGGCATTTGCGACTGGGTCACGATTTCCTAGGTCCGGTCATTGACCCGAGTTCGGTTCGCTTTTAAAGTTTCCTTCTGATGGAGGAAAATCCTATGCGTTACCTAATGATCGTAGTTCTGTCTTTGTCTTTCGCCGCTTGCTCTACCAACCGCAATAAAGCTGAAAAAATCGATACGAAACTTGAAAACCCTGCTCCTGTGGGCAGCGGAAGTATCGGCATCAAAGATGGCGATATGGTTTATCAACGTAAAGTCGCAATGAATGAACAACTGCGCACTTTGGAAAATGAAGTTTACGATCTTGAAGCGCGCGTCTTTGGTGGCTCTCGCTATCTGGATAATCGCGGTTTGTATGGTGTGCTTCGTGATTGCCGCATTCAGATGGGCGATACGGATAACGCTGGCGACGGAAAAATGCGTTGGACGGAAGCTCGCACTTACGTGACCTCCGAGGAAGACTTCTCAAAAATCGGTGTGGAAAATAAAAAAGACATCGTGGGTGTCACTGAAGAAGGACTTCGTGATCGAATCGATCGTTTTAAAGGCTACAAAGAAGTTCTGTTGAAACGTCAGGATGAATACGAAACAAAAGTAAAAATGTGTGAGCTTGAGTTGAAACAGCAAAAAGCGAAAAGCAAAGTTGAAGGGACTTAAGAATGCGTTTGAGTAAATCTTCCGCTTTAATCTCATTGGTATTTCTTGCGGCTTGTGCACACAAGCCTTCTGACAAAGCGGAAAACCTGACCTACGTTGGCTTAGCTGATTCCAAAACTTCATTTGTAAGAACGATTGCGCCAAAAGACGGTAAATGTCCAACGGTGCAATTCGCAAAAGGCCCTGGCGAAATCGAAGTCTTGCCGACTCAAGAAGCGAAGTTCGATACGGCAACTTTATGTGAGGCGAATATTCCTGAGGGAACGAAGACAGTCATCGTGGGCGAGCGTCAGATTGCAATTCCTGAATCTCCAAAACGTATCATCATCTTTGGAGATACGGGCTGCCGACTTAAAGGAAATTACTTCCAGGATTGCAACAATCCGAAAGAGTGGCCCTTTGCCCGTATCGTGAAAGCGATCGACAAAGAAAATGCTGATCTGATTGTTCATGTGGGTGACTATCATTACCGTGAATCCTGCAATGATCCTGTAAAGTGTGCTCCCTTTAAGGATACTTTGGGTTACGGATATCGCGCCTGGGAGGCTGATTTCATCGCTCCAGCGACGTCTTTGTTGCAAGCAAAACCTTTTGTCTTTGTTCGCGGAAATCACGAAGATTGCCAGCGTGCTCACGAGGGCTTCAGTAAACTCCTAACTCCGCTGGGTGAAAATTCCTGTTCGCAATTCCAAGAAACTCGTTATACAAGCTTCGGTAATATGTTGATGGTGAATTTCGATAATTCCACTTTGTCAGATCAGAAGTTAGATCCAAAAAGTCCAGAGATGGCAGTATGGCGTGCGCACTATCGCAAGATGGTGAACATGATCAACTCTCGTCCCGAAACTGAAGTGTGGTTGATGGTGCATCGTCCGATCTGGGGCTTAGCTCCTAACTGGAATGGACCTGCCGCTGTCTTGCCGGTGAATTTGAACATGCAAACACTGACGAAAGAAATGCCTTTACCTAAAAAGGTAAAATTCGTTTTTGCGGGTCACATTCATAACACGCAGATCTCAACCGGAAATCATCCCGTCCACATCGTTATGGGAGAGGGTGGTACTGCTCTGGATTATTACGATGCTGCTACTCGCAGATTGATTCCTGCAGGTTTCACAGTGCTTCCATCCAATCACGGCTACATGGTTTTGGAAAAGGATACTCAAGGAAAATGGATCGGTACGGTCAAGGGTTACGAAGGGCAAACGAATTTCGTTTGTTCGCTAGAGGATCCCAAAATGCCATGTGATGCTCCGGTAAAGAACGAAGTGACAAAATAGTTTCAAGCAAAGGCCTCCAACACGGAGGCCTTTTTATTTTCGATAAAGCCCGTGACTGACTAAAGTCGAGCGTGAGATCCTTTACCTATGAAGCATCTCGAAGAAAAAACTCTCTCATCCAAACGTATATTCCAAGGCAGATTTTTGAAAGTGGAGCAGGACCAGGTTCAGGCTCCTGATGGGAAGATCTATCATCGCGAGTACATTATTCATCCCGGCGCGGCCATGATGATTCCGATGCTGCCAAACGGGAACGTGATCATGGTTCATCAGTATCGTCATGCTGTGAAGCAGGTGATGCTCGAGTTCCCCGCGGGCAAACGCGATAAGGGCGAGGACAGTTTGGTCACGGCTAAGCGCGAACTTATCGAAGAAACTGGATATTCCGCAAACGAGTGGAAATTTTTGACTCCCATTCATCCGGTCATTGGCTATTCCAACGAGCAGATCGATCTGTATTTGGCAAAGGACCTTAGCAAGACCGAGCAACGTCTGGATCACGGTGAATTTTTGGAAGTGGTGGAAGTCGCTCCCAAGGATCTGATGATGCTTATTCAAGAGGGTAAATTAACTGATGTAAAAACCCAGATAGGCGCCTTTTGGCTTGATAAAATTCTGCGCGAGGAGTGGAATTGAGAGGGAGGATCCCCTCATGTTGGTACAGTCAAAAGACAGCTTCAAAACTAAAGATAAACTTAAAGTCGGTGCGAAAGAATACACGATCTTCAATCTGAAAAAGATTTCGCACCCAAACCTAAAACGCCTGCCGAACTCGCTGCGAGTTCTTTTGGAAAATCTTCTGCGTCACGAAGACGGTGTGCATGTCACGAAAGAAGATATCGATTCACTTCTTAGTCTTAACAAAGAATCTTTGTCGCGAGAAATTTCGTTTTTCCCGGCGCGCGTTTTGATGCAAGACTTCACCGGCGTTCCTGCCGTGGTGGACTTGGCAGCAATGCGTGATGCGATGAAATCGTTAGGTGGAGATCCGACGAAAATCAATCCGCTGGTCCCAGTGGATCTGGTGATTGACCACTCGGTGATGGTCGATTCCTTTGGAACTCCTTCAAGTTTTCAAGAAAACGTGAATATGGAATTTCAGCGCAATCATGAGCGCTATGTGTTCTTGAAATGGGGGCAGCGTGCTTTCCAAAATTTCCGTGTGGTTCCCCCAGGTACAGGTATTTGCCATCAGGTGAATTTGGAATACTTGGGTAAAACGATCTGGAATGCAAAAGGCCAACACGGCGAATACGCTTTCCCCGATACGTTGGTGGGAACTGATTCCCATACGACTATGGTAAACGGTTTAGCGGCGCTTGGCTGGGGTGTCGGTGGCATTGAGGCGGAAGCCGTGATGCTGGGGCAGCCTTTAAGCATGCTGATTCCTGAAGTGATTGGCTTCCGTTTGGAAGGCAAGCTGAAAGAAGGCACAACTGCCACCGATCTGGTTCTAACTGTGACTCAAATGCTTCGTAAAAAAGGCGTTGTCGGTAAGTTTGTTGAATTTTATGGCCCAGGCTTAGAAGGTCTTTCGCTGGCAGACCGTGCGACGATCGCAAACATGGCGCCAGAGTATGGTGCGACTTGTGGTTTCTTCCCAATCGATGAAGAGACCATGAAGTACTTGCGCATTTCGGGGCGTGATGATGAAACGATCGCGTTGGTAGAAGCTTATGCCAAGGAAACTGGAATGTGGCGTACCAGTGACGATGAGCATTTCTTCTTTCACGATACTTTGAAATTAAATATGTCTGAAGTGGTGCCTTCGTTGGCGGGGCCTAAGCGTCCTCAGGACCGCGTGTTATTGGATAAAGCGGCCAGTGATTTCAGTACACAGCTGACTTCAGGTTTCAGTGTGGCAGCTGATAAATCCGCGAAAGACAAATTCTCAGCCGATGTTGAAGGTCAGAATTATAAATTGGGCCACGGCGACGTGGTTATTGCTGCGATCACCAGCTGTACAAATACGTCCAATCCATCCGTTATGATGGGGGCGGGCTTGGTTGCAAAAAAAGCAGCGGAAAAAGGATTGAAAGTTAAACCTTGGGTGAAAACTTCGTTAGCACCAGGTTCGCAGGTTGTGACTGATTATCTTGAGAATTCTGGGCTGCAAAAATATTTGGATCATTTGGGCTTTAACCTTGTGGGGTATGGTTGCACGACTTGTATCGGTAACTCGGGTCCACTTCCGGAACACATCGCGCATGCGGTGGAAAAAGGAAATCTGGTTGTGGCCTCGGTTCTTTCAGGGAATCGTAATTTCGAAGGTCGTATCAATCCTCATGTGAAAGCAAATTATCTGGCGTCACCGATGCTTGTCGTGGCATATGCCTTGGCGGGAACGATGCAATTGGATGTCATGAAAGATCCAATTGGTGAAGACGCTCAAGGTAAGCCAGTCTTCTTGAAAGACATCTGGCCCACGAATAAAGAAGTTTACGATATCGTCAATCAAACGGTTGAAACGAAGATGTTTAAAAACCGTTATGGCAATGTGTTCGCGGGAACTGAAGACTGGCAAAAAATCCAAACAACTCCGTCGCAAACATATGCTTGGGATGACAGTACCTATATCAAGAACCCTCCATACTTTATGGGTATGAAGAAATCACCAGAGAAATTGTCTGATGTCAAAGGGGCAAGAATATTGGCGATCCTTGGGGACTCCATTACGACGGATCATATCTCTCCTGCAGGAAGCTTTAAAAAAGATTCTCCAGCCGGAAAATACTTGATCAGTAAAGGTGTGCAACCAGTTGATTTCAATTCCTATGGTTCACGTCGTGGAAATGATGAAGTAATGGTGCGCGGAACTTTCGCCAACATCCGCATCAAAAATGAAATGCTGCAAGGTGTGGAAGGTGGAATGACCAAGTACATCCCTTCAGGCGAGCAAATGTCGATCTTTGATGCTTCCGTAAAATATCAAGCCGACAAAACACCCTTGGTGGTTGTGGCTGGTAAAGAGTACGGAACAGGTTCTTCCCGTGACTGGGCAGCCAAAGGAACAACTCTTTTGGGTATTCGAGTAGTGATTGCGGAAAGCTTTGAGCGCATTCACAGATCTAATTTGGTGGGAATGGGCGTGTTGCCTTTGCAGTTCCACGCAGGAATGGATCGCAAAACTCTGCAACTGGATGGGTCTGAAGTTTTGGATATCGTGGGTATTGAGACTATGAAACCACAACAGGATATTACGGTGCGAATCACGCGCTCCAACGGCAAAACCGAAGAAGTGAAAGTGAAGTCCCGTGTCGATACAGCGGTTGAATTGGAGTACTTGAAAAACGGCGGTATCTTGCACTACGTTCTTAGAAAACTAATGTAGTTTTCGATTTTTTGTACAAGTTCTGGACAGGCATTTAAATTTTTTAAATTCCTGTCCAGTTTTCATTTTGTGAGCCCTAGGGATATCGGAGACAATAAAGTTGTAAACGGAGTTACAGCTTGAAAGCATTTTTGATCTTCATAAATACATTCGTTCTATCTCAAACAGCTCTAGCCAAAATGCCATTGAATGAATTAGACAGTCTTAAGCAAATCGTTATCGCTGCTAGAGTGGCTATAAACGATCCTGGCAATCCCGCGATAAAAAAATGCAACATAAAAACTGAAGGCTTGGAAGAGAAGCTGCAACATGCGAAAGACAACGCGAAAAAAAGCTGGAGCAAGCAAACCGTTGGGAAAACTGATATCGCCTTGTTAAGTAAAGCGATTCACAACTGTTCGAGTCGATTAACTTGCGAAGTGTATGATAGCTTTATCACATCTGTTAAGGTTGCTCCGGAAATCGAACAACAAGTGGAGCCACTTAAAATAGTTTTAGATAAAAATCTCATGGATCTAAAACCGGATGCTTACAAAGCTGCATTAAAAACCGTTAAGAATCCATGCGCTCTTTTAAAGGCGATCAGTAAATAGTTCTCATAAACTATTTGGTGTTTTAGAAGAATCGATTTCGCGGTATACTTAAGAAATGTATATCGTACCACCTCCTCATCCGCTTTTGCCGGCCAGCGCGAAACAGAACCGACGCAAACGTCTTCTGGTTCAAATTTTTTCTCTGCTATCATTTATTTTTTTGGGACTGTTTGTGTATCAGTCCGCGATTGATTCAAGTCTTGTCTCTGCGATCTATGTGGCGGGATTTATAGTTTCTTTGGTGCTCGCTGATATATTTAGATTGCCTTCTGTTTCTCCCAATCAAAACGAAAACGGTATCTAGGGAATGGATATTAGTCCTGTATAAACAGTTCGATGTTTTAAAGTCCACCAAATTTGATGTATCCTCGGGATATGCCAGCACGTAATCGACCGGGGAGTATTGAGGTGTGGATCATGTCGACAGCTTTTTTAGCAAGCTGTTATTGCGGATTCATGTTCTTTTGGAGTGTCATTGATGCCTTCGATTCGACGGCGACGATGTACGGGATTGGAGTCATGATTTCCTCCTATATCGGAGTTAAAGTTGCTGGCCCGAATCGTCGTAGAGTAGACTAATTCCATGCAAACAGAACGTCAGATTTTAGTGCGTGAGCTTATTTGGACATTTGTTCTTGTTATTTTTAATCCCTTTAATTTGATTGCTCTGTATAGTCACTACACTGGCAAAAGATTTTTAGGCGTTGAGCACGCGCAAAGCGGCGATGTAATGAAGGCTTATGTGCTGCCAACACTGATCTACGCGATCGTCTGGCTGATCCTGAAAAAATGGAAGCGCTGGAGCTACTGGAACCTCTATTTCTTTTCCTTCTTGGGCGCGATCGCAATCTACTTCGTTCTTTTCACTTACTTCATGAAGTAACGGAATTGCTGACGTCGGCGTCCTTGGTGACGGCGGCGGCCCGTGACCCGACGGGGTATCGGTACGGACTGTCGTATATTGACCAGTAGGGGTATCGGTCATAGGCTTTTTTCCATGAAGCTACAGAAAAAATCCGAGCGCCAATATCAACAATTGAAATCTCAAAAGACCGGGGAAGAGTATTCTCTCTCCAACGTGATTTCGGATTCATTGCGTTCGGACGATATCTTTCTTTCCCACGAAGTTATTCGTCCTAACTCCCGAACTTCGGCGCCGCACTTTCACAACGAAACTAATGAAATCATTTACGTTTTAAATGGCACCTTGAAGGCGATCGAAGGGAATGAAGAGATCTTGGTAGAGCAGGGCGATTCCATTATGTTCGAGCGCCAATCAGGCCTACACCACTTCTTAAGAAACGACTCGACATCTGAAGCACACGTTTTAGTCATCCGCCGAAAAGTTACCGCTTCCGATGTCGTGTTTTAATCTCGGGTGCTTCACTCCCATAATTCCACCAACTGTTCCTGACTTAGCCCACGCAGTCGAGTTTTAGAATAAGGCCGGCCCAATGCTTCGAGTTCATTCAACTGAATATAATTACGAACGGTTTGATACGGCCTAAATCCCTTAATCACCCGCGAAAACGGTCGATACTTCCAAACCTTCGGGCCCTCATGTTTCAGGGAATGGGTATCGGTCAAGGTTTGCGCGAACTGTCCCGCCAACACCCGCATAAAACTCTGCAAATTCGAACGCCGACTGCCACGCACCAACATATGGACGTGATCCATCTGCACCGAAAATTGCTCCACCTTCACATAGAATTTTGCTGAATATCGTTTCAACACACGATTCATCAGGGAAAAACTCCGCAAACTGCGAAGTCCACCTTTCACGGCGATTTTATTGACCTTAAATAACAAATGAATCGGATCTTTGTGTGAAAGTGGCCGTGCTCCGCGGCCCTTAGAAGAGCGACGAAGAATCCCTCCATGGCAATAGCGATGTTTCGAGGGAATTTTAAGTGAAGAAAATGTCTGCTGATTCATGATTTTCGCTGTCTCCATTTTCGCGTTTTGGTTTATCAAAACCGGTTTGACCGGTACCCCATGTCCTGACAAGGAAGAGTGCAAACAGGGGGCGTGGTTGGAAATGAGCATGATGGCAGAGACCAGGTAGCAATCCGGAAAGCGAACCGAGCTATTGTATTGATTCGGACTAGGACCGAGTGGAATTCAGCATTATACTTTTTAGATGGATCAGGTCTTAAAAGAACTTCACGACGCCCTTGGTATTAATGAAACACATCTTCTGACGAATAAGCTCCGTATGCATTTGCAGCCGCCGTTGGAAATGCTCCAAGTTGTTGATGTCGATTGCGGGGGGAAGCCCTTTATTCTGCTTCGCTCGGCAGCCAAGGCGTGGCTTGAAATGAAGAAAGAAGCAGCTGTCGACGGCATCGTGCTTTTGCCATTCTCGGGATTTCGTTCCTACGTTTATCAGATGAAATTAATTGAGCAGCGTTTGAAAGAGGGTAAAGAACTTGAAAAGATTCTGACCCACGTGGCGATTCCAGGTTTCAGTGAACATCATTCCGGCAGAGCGATTGATATTCACGAGCCAGGGAAACCTTCGCTGGAAGAAGCTTTTGAACTAAGTGAATCATTTAAATGGCTTCAGGGGAATGCTGCTAAATTCAATTTCCGGCTAAGCTATCCCAAAGATAATCCACACGGAATCATCTATGAACCTTGGCATTGGTTCTATACGGGCACTTGAGGCGGTATCAAAGAAACTTTCAGGATGAAAGGCACAGATTTTAAATCTACGCATGCGGTATGAAAAAGGCACGTTGAACAACTGTGCCTTTTTATTTTTTCAGATAGAAGTTAAGGGGACGTTACCAAAAAATCTCAGGTTATTGCAGCGTCGCTAGAGCATTCGCAAGCTCAGTCATGCGGGCGGCTGTTTGGTTTTTCAAACCAATGCAGGTGCCTTGGACGTAGCGATTTCCTTGATACAATTGAATGTTCGCGCGGGGGCAGGTTTGCACGTTTGCGCCCTTCAGTGAAGCAATCTCACGTGTCTGTGCGCTTAAGAATGAAAAGTTCATATCCGACATCGTTCCAATCGTGGGTGCACCACCTTTGGTAACCGCATAGAATTTTCCGCGTTGATCTTGCCACACAGTGAAATGAGATTTCTGTTGGCCAAAGACCACCACAACGCGGAAGCCGTTAAAGGACGCCGCTTTTTTAGGTGAGGCCTTCGGTGCAGCAGCTCTGCGTTGAACGCCCTTTTGCGGAGCGGACCAAGCCAATGCCGGAATCAAAATCAAAAGAGAGATTAGGTATTTCATTATTTAATCCCTTCAATATTTGTTGCCGGAGTGGACGGAGTTGCGCTGCCAGGAGAAGCCGCTTTCGGTGCGCCAATCGCCTTAGCCATGGCATCGGGACTATGAGCATCGCAATACAGGTATTTCGACTTATCATAGCAGCCAAGTTTTTTTCTAAGGGAAGGATTCGCTGTGACGATGCCATCTATGCGCAATTGAAATTCAGGTTCTTCGGTAAAGCCGTCGTCAGGTCTGCCGAAAGAACACTCGTCACGATAGGCATTCGCAATACCCTGACGCCATTGAGACGAGGAAAGATCCGAATACTTTTGCGAAATATAATCTGTTACAACTTCGCTCGTCATCCAGTCAGAGAATGCACGAGTGATCTGATCACCCGTGCAGAATCCTGATTCTTTGAAAGGCGTGCTGTTATTACGTTTTGCTCCGGCAGATTTCTCCGAGCGCAGGCACGAGATGATTCCTTTGACCGGATAGTCCTTTTCACTTTGCTCCAAAGATTGAACTTTCTCTTTGGGACGCTGGATGATGCTGTTAATTCCGCAAGGATTGATCATTTCGGATAGTTCAGAAGCGATCATCTTAGAGACAATAAATTCAGACATGCCTGGTGTTGCCTTGCAAAGATAGAAAGTATTGTCCGAGTGAGTGTAAAAGGAATTCGGCCAAAGTGACTCGTCCAAACTTGCACCCAGCTGTTCACATTCCGTCGAGAACTTCATGTTGGTGAATTTTGCCAGTAATGTCGTGCGAGCTTTTTCATCGATAGGCAAAGAAGCGATCTTTTTAACGAATGCTTTTTGCACGGTCGGAAAAGTATCTGATTTTAATTTATCAGTGAATTCGGCTTTGCTGGATTTTGCGTTGCCGACAGAAGTTCCATCAGCAGCACCAATGCTGGAGCAGGTATAGGCCGCGAAATCGGAACAAGTGCTGTCTTTTTGCGCGTGAGCCTGAAAGCCAAGGATGAGACTTAGAGTTAAAAACGTCTTATTCATAACTCTAAGTCTAAAATTTTTGGGAAATTTCGTCTATCGAAGTGGCCTGGAATTGGTGAATTCCAGACCAGGAAATTACTTCCTATCGTCCATTTGTAAAATGAACGCAAATTCGATGGAAGTGTCTTTTAAGGCGTCAAAACGGCCAGAGGCTCCACCATGTCCTGCTTCCATATCGGTTTTAAGCAGGATCACGGAGTCACCTTTGTTATGGTCCCTTAGTTTTGACACCCATTTTGCCGGCTCCCAATACTGGACCTGGGAGTCATGCAAACCTGTGGTGACCAAAACATTCGGATACTTTTGATCCTTTACATTGTCATACGGAGAGTACGTACGGATGTAATCATAAGCCTCTTGCTCGTTGGGATTTCCCCACTCGTCATATTCGCCCGTCGTCAATGGAATGGATTCATCAAGCATCGTTGTAATTACATCGACAAAAGGAACTTGGGCCACAACGCCGTTATAAAGTTCAGGACGCAAGTTCATCACGGCACCCATCAACAAGCCGCCAGCACTGCCACCCATCGCATACACATGGCCTTTTTTAGCATACTGCTGTTTTAAAAGCCCTTCCGTCACATCGATAAAGTCATAGAACGTGTTCATTTTCTTTTTGGTGCGACCGGTGTCATACCACTCGCGACCCATTTCAGAGCCACCACGAATGTGGGCTTTTGCAAACACGAATCCACGATCCACTAAGCTAAAGAATGAAGAACTGAACCACGGGTCCATGTTCGCACCGTAAGAGCCGTAACCGTAAACCAGCATGGGGGCTGTGGCATCGGCACGGAAATCCTTTTTCATCAGCAAGGAAACAGGAACCTTCACTCCATCGCGAGCTGTGATGAAGACGCGCTCTGTACGGTACTTGTTCGGATCAAAATTTGGAACCTCGCGAGTTTTTCGCAAAATCTGCTCGTGAGACTTCAGGTTGAAATCGTAAACACTCGGAGGCAAGCGCATGGATTCGTATTCGTAGCGAAGCCATTCTGTATCGAACTCACGGTTGTCGCCAACGCCCGCCATAAAGCTTTGATCTGAAAATGGAATGGTAAAGGGATTGTTGCCATGAATATCGCGAATTTCAATTTCCGTCAGGCCATTGCGGCGAATATCCAAAACCAAGTAATGCTTAAACACTGTGACGTCAGAAATATAAGTATCCTGACGATGAGCGATCAATTCCTTCCAATCTGCAACTGCCGTGTGGCCAGGTTTTGCTGTCATCACGCGGTAGTTCTTAGCATCCTTGTTGGTTGTGATATAGAACTGCTGACCGTCATCGTTCACAGCATATTCAAGCTCGCGCTGACGGGGAGCAAAGACTTTAAAAGCATCTTGGGGCTTATTCGCAGGCAAGTAATGAACTTCACTTGTAAGAGTCGCTTGCGAAGTGATGTAGATATATTTGCGGCTTAAGGACTTTAGAACATAGCAGCTGAATGTTTCGTCTTTCTCGTGATAGACGAGTTCTTTTTTCTGCGTTTTCAAATTATAACGATAGATTTTTTCAGAGCGCAGGGTTTCAGGATTTTGCTGAGCGAAGAACACTGTCTCGTTGTCATCAGCCCACACCAGATTGCCCGTGGCCTTTTCGATCACATTCGGAAGTTTCTTGCCTGTTTTTAAATCAACAAAGTGAATGTCATAGAATCTGCGACCTACAGTATCTTCACCGTATGCCATCATCATGTCATTCGGACTGATGCGCGGGCCCGTCGTGTCGTAGTATGTATGACCTTTTGAAAGTTCAGGCTCGTTTAACAGGATTTCTTCTTTATCGCTGCCGATTTTAGTGCGCACGAACAAAGGATACTGCGCGCCTTTTTCGAAGCGGGTGGAGTACGTGTAAGGTCCCATTTTCGCGGGGTAGCTGGAGTCGTCTTCTTTGATACGACTTTTCATCTCTTGAAAGATCTGCTCTTGCAGTTCTTTTACAGGAGCCATGACTTTTTCAGTGTAGGCGTTTTCTTGTTTCAGATAATCAATGACTTGAGGATTTTCACGATCCCGCAACCAGAAATAGTTATCGGTGCGACGATCACCGAATTTTTCCATGATGTGGGGATTTTTCGTGGCTTTAGGGAAGTCTTGCGGATATTTATGCATACAGGAAACTCCAAACAATACCAATAGGGGACAAAGATACTTCTTCATCCGATTATGGTAAGTTTTGGAGAATCCCTGAATCAAGTCGTCCTGCGTTTTGACGAACACTTTGGCAAACGCGAGTAAAGAACTCTGTCACTTGTTCGTAGCGACGATTTTTATAGAAGTATTGACGGTCACTGGAGAGCACTTCAGCCACCATAGGACCAGAAGTAAAGAACATTTGCGCAGCACTGGCCCAAGCCGCGCAGGAACCACGATTTACAGCCTCGCGGAAGTCAGAGCTAAAGCTTTTGCTAACGTCCGTTGCAAACTTGTTGCGTACACGGCGGCTGAAGTCAAACTCCGTATCACCTTTAAAGGCGATGGCATTCAATTGGGCTTCACTTAATAAAGCCCCCACCAGCTTTTTGCCTTTACCGTATTTTTCCAATTGCAGACGTTGCAGGGCCCGGCTGGTGCAATTTTGAGCGCTGCCTAATTCGTTCACCATCACTTTAACCAAAGCGGCCTGGCAGATGCTTTGAGCCTTACCAATGAATGCGCTATCTAAGTTATCGGCATTTCTTTTGGCTTTTTCCACGGCTGCAGCGAAAGCTTTATTATTAGCTTCTTTTTTAACTTCAGTCTGAGACTTGGAAGTCATGCAGGCTTGAGCACTCAAATACTCTTTACCATCAAAAACGCGAGCCTTTAGGAATTCGTATTTCCCACCTTGATCTTGCTTTAGTTTTGCTCCACCAAAACGGTAGGCAACAACGCTTTCAGCGAAATCTTCGTGAGGATTGGTTTTGCCGTACAATGAAACAGCTTTACTTGGATCTATCAGTCGGGCTGTACGACCGGTGACTTGCCAGCCTGCAGTTTTCAACCACGCTGCCGAATCATCCACGTCATCTTTACGGGCAACCACGTGACCAAGTTCATGCAAAAGACTTTGCTGGCGTTCAGCCTGAGTCAGATCATTCCACATGTCGTAAATTTCCATCGTGGAGTTCGCAACACTTTCACCCACAGGCAATTTCATACGATTGCCGCGTTTAACGTGAACAAGTTTACGATTGTAATCCAAAGGATAAAGTTCATTCGGATAGTCGGAAAGAGCCGTTAAAATATCTTCCAGCTCATCCGCACGCCACAACGAAGCGTTGGCTGTGCGCAGGTGTGAACCGTTGAATCCAAAACGTTTTAGCATGTAAAGAATTTGAATTCCCACGCGAGTGCCATAGATGGCCTGAACTGAACAAAGTACTTTGTTGCACGGAGATTTCAAAAGCAGCGGTTTAGCATTCACCATACTGATATCGTAAAAATGCAGATCGCGGAACAGCTGCAAAAGCTCCGGGTCTTCGTCTTTAAAGCTGACGCCATAAATAGTTTCAGATTTCTTTGTGAGGCTTGAGGGTTGCAAAGCCTGCAACATCTCGGCGTCGGAAGGAGCTCTGTGATTCTTGCAAGGAGCCTCGGCAACTTGTTCTGGAGAAACAGACCACCAATCCTGAGGTTCGCGGGCGAAGCTCAGGGATGTAAAAATCAAAATGATGATCAAACAGGGCAACGCCTTCATCGTGTTCCTTATCCAAAAACTGATATTGGAGTAAGGTTCTGAATGAAAGCGAAGTGAAAGGCAACACAGAAATCCCTGTTTCGGCTTAGAAACAGGGGATTTTTGTTAAGGATGCGCCTCAAATGAGCTGGAGCTGGAACGACGCGAATTTTGAGCTGTTAACGCCTGGTTATAGGCGTCCAAAAACGTCGTTCGGGCGAACTTTTCAATCGAGGTAACGGTAGAATTTTCTTTGTTGCGGGCGTAGCTCGCGGCCAATAAACCGCTGCTGGCAGCATGATCCAGTTCCAAGAGTGCGTCAGCCATGTTTTCTGACATGCCTGCGCCGATCATATAGTTCTTTAACTCGACGTCAGGGACTTCTGCATACTCCAAAGTGGGCTTACTGATGGTTTGACCCAGAACACGGGCGATTTCGCGGTACGTAAGTGTTCGCTCACCCAAAAGATATTCTACGTTGTGGGAACGGAAGGTCGGATTGGTCAGTAAAAATACCGCGCGGGCCGCGATATCTTTGGTCGCCACCATATCCACGGGGGCATCTTCAGGAATAATTCCAAAGATTTTATCCATCGCGATGATGGTCGGAATTTCCAGAATCAGGTTTTCCATATAAAAAGCCGGTCGCAAGTGGACGATGTTAAGGCCCGCGATATCGTTTAGGCGCGACTCTTGATCATGCAGTCCCAGAACGGGGCCTGTACCGCTTTCCAAATCAGCGCCGGCGCTGCTAAGGTTCACGATGTGTTTAATGCCGACTTCTTCGATGGCTTCGGCAATCACTTCGCCGATTTTGTTGGCGTAATAACGTTGTTCGATAGTTTTAGCGTTCGGGGGAATCATCACGAAAGCGGCAGAGCATCCCTTCAACGCGTGCATCATGGTGTCGACACTGTTGGCGTCACCTTCGATGATATCTGCACCATAGAATTTTTCGGGATCAGGAATATGGCGAGCCAGAACGCGAACATCATGTCCTTGAGACAGTAATTCCGTGGCAATTTTAGAACCCACATGCCCAGTAGCACCCATTACGAGAATCATTGCAGCCCCCTTTTATGAATACTTAAATTCTAAGAGTGTCTTGCGAGAATGGGGAGCTTTGGGGGGTGTGTATATTTACACAGGTACGGACACACTTTCTCCATGCGACGGATGTCAGCATGGAGAAAGTGTGTCCGTACCTTAATTACTTAGCCTCGACCAAAAGTTGTTCGGCGTGTGCCAGAGATGTTTTAGAGATTTTTTCGCCGCTGATCAGGCGAGCAATTTCCTGCACGCGGTCTTTTTGCTTCAACTCAGAAACCAGCATAGCCACGGAGTCTTTTTGCGGAGATTTTTGGATAAAGAAGTGTGCGTCGCCAAATGCTGCGACCTGTGGCAAGTGAGTGACACAGATAACTTGCTGGCCTTTAGCGATGGTCTTAAGTTTGCGACCCACTTTTTCAGCCGTTTCACCAGACACACCTGTATCGACTTCATCGAACAGATAAGTGCGCGGTTGATTGCTGGAGCCCACAACTCGTTTCAAAGAAAGCAAGATACGGGATAGCTCACCACCCGAGGCGAATTTTGCCAAAGGACGTTTCACATCTTTTGAAGACGTTTGACTTAGGAATTCCACATCACTCAGACCCGTTGCACTTAGGTCTGTCAGCTTCTCGATTTGAACGTGGAAAGTGACACCCTTCATATTCAAATCCAAAAGTTCCGCATTCACGCTGTCAGCCAAAAGGTCAGAGCCTTTCAAGCGACGTTTGTGAAGATCCTGACCCAAAGTATCCAGTTCTTTAAACAGAACTGCAGCTTCTTTGCGAAGGGATTCAATTTTTACATCCGAGTTTTGCAAGTTGGAGATTTCAATTTCCATCTCCATCAAAGCTTTCAGGATATCGTTCACAGATGATCCGTATTTCTTTTGTAGCTTGCGTAGATCGCTGAGGCGGCCTTCAACTTCTTCCAGACGTTGAGGGTCGGCATCGATCTTATTCGCGTAATTACGAAGCTCGTACACGCTTTCGTCGATCAATGCTTGAGCTTGCTCCAAAAGTTCCAGTTTCGCCGCGATTTGCGGATCAACGCCGGAAACTTCCAAACCTTTCTTCATCACAGCTTTCAAGCGGCTGATCGCCGAATCATCGTCTGTGTAAAGTACTGATTCCGCCTGATCCACGAAGGAACCAATACGGCTGGAGTTTTTAAGTTTTTTAACTTCAGTTTCAAGTTCGATGTCTTCACCTGGTGACAGATCCAAATTTGCGATCTCATCGCGCTGGTAAATCAAGAAATCCAGGCGTTGCGCTTTTTGTTTGGCATCGCTTTCAAGTTTTTTGATTTCTTCAAAAATGCTGTGGTAGCGATTGTACTTTTCAGTGAAAAGCAGACGCTTATCCCAAGTACCCGCATATTGATCAAGCAAATCCAGGTGGTAGGCTTTAGACATCAAGTTGCGGTTTTCGTGCTGACCAGTCATTTCGATCAGGGGAGCAGAATGGCCCGCGAGCTCCACCAGGGGAGCCACGATGTCGCGCAAGCTGTTCAAAGTACTAAGGCTGCCATTCAGATACACCTTGGATTTATCACCCGTGCTGAGCACGCGTCGAACGATCAGGATGTCTTCGTCGGCATCGATGCCCATTTCTTTTAGGTTGTTCAAAATATCATGGCGTTTGCTGATATCAAATGAACCCTCGATCGTCGCTTGAGTGGAGCCCGTGCGAATAGTGTCGCTGGAACCTTTACCACCCATCAGCAATGACAAGCTTTTCAAAAGAACAGATTTACCCGCCCCCGTTTCACCGGAAAGGATGTTTAATCCATCTTTGAAAACGATATGCAGATTTTCGATGATCGCAAAATTCGAAACTTTAAGCTCAAGAAGCATAACTAAGTCCGGTCTCCAAATTTAAGTTTTTCACGAAGCAAGTGGAAGTAATTGTGATCAGGATGTCTCACCATCCAGTGATCGTATTGAGAGCGAGTCAGGATCACTTCGTCATCCGCTGTGATCTCGGTCATCTTTTGTCCATCCACGATGAAGTGCGCTTTCTGCGTTTTTCCATCAAGCTTAAAGGACAATTGATTTTTATCCGGCACGATCAAAGGACGAGACGTCAAACTGTGCGGAGCCACCGGTGTCACCACCAAGACTTGCGCCTCAGGATGCAGAATCGGTCCACCAGCCGCCAAATTGTAAGCCGTAGAACCAGAAGGAGAGGACACGATGAAACCATCGGCCTTCACTTCGCTTACCAGGTGTTTATCAGAGTAAATGGCAGTGTTGATCAATTGGCTCAAAGAACCTCTTTCAATCACCATGTCGTTCAGGGCGTGGAATTCCGCGCGCGATTTTCCTTTACGCAGGATTTTTGCGTAAATCATCGAACGTGGACGAAGTTCCATCTCGCCCATCAATGTATCTTCGATAACTTCAATGGCCGAGTCCGCATTGTGTGCAGTCAAGAAACCCAGCGAGCCCATGTTGAAGCCCAAGATCGGAACATCACGGCCCTCAAGAATGCGCACGGCGCGAAGGTAAGTTCCGTCGCCACCCAGAACGATAACCAGCGACAAGGAATCCAGTTGTTTTTTAGTCGATGCAAGTTTAGTCCCCGCCACCAATTTTTGTCCTGGAGCTGTGAAGACCTGGTGGCCTTGTTTTTTTAAAAACTCGGCCACGCGTTTTGCAAGAGCCACTGCGCGTGCAGTTTCCAGGCGATAAACCAAAGCGATATTGCTTTTACCTGGAATAACCAACTGACTGTTCGATCTCATCGCGGTTTTCTTCATTAAATCAATCCATCACGTCTTAGCAATGCATTTGGATCTGGTTCGCGACCACGGAACTTTTTGTAAAGATCCATTGGATGCTCAGTTCCACCCTTGCTCAAGATAAATTCTTTAAACTTACGAGCGACTTCAGGAGAGAACAAACCTTCCTCTTTGAAGTATTCAAATGCATCCGCATCCAAAACTTCCGCCCATTTGTAAGAGTAGTATCCGGCAGAGTACCCACCTGCAAAGATGTGGCTGAAGCTGCAAGAGTTATTTGTGCCAGGGACCTTAGGGAATAAACGAGTTTCGGCCGTTGCCTGCTCCTCGAATGCGTCCACATCTTTGATCAATGAAGGATCCGCTGTGTGCCAAGCCATATCCATCATACCGAATTGCAACTGACGGCAAGAAGCATAACCTGCTTGGAATTTTTGCGACGCTTTAAGCTTGTTGATCAATTCCAAAGGCATTGGTTCGTTGGTCTCATAGTGACGGGCAAACAAATCCAGACCTTCTTTTTCTCCAGCCCAGTTTTCCATGATCTGTGAAGGAAGCTCCACGAAATCCCAGTAAACATTTGGACCGCTCAATGATTGGTAGGTCACATCTGAAAGCATTCCATGCAAAGCATGGCCGAACTCATGGAACAAAGTACGAACTTCATCGTAAGTCAGCAATGAAGGTTTTGTCGGAGTTGGTTTCGTGAAGTTGCACACGATAGAAACGTGTGGACGAACCAATTTGCCACCCATCAAGCCTTGACCCCGGAACTGAGTCATCCATGCGCCACCTTTTTTAGTCTCGCGCGGGAAGAAGTCCGTGTAGAACAAGCCCATGTATGTGTTTTTATCATCATAGATTTCGTAAACTTTTACTTCGGGATGATAAACTGGGATGTCTTTGTTTTCTTTGAACGTCAAACCGTAAAGTTGTTTCGCATGGGCGAAGACACCCTCGACCACGTTTTCTAGTTTAAAGTACGGACGTAGGTCTTCTTCGTTGAAAGCGTATTTTTCTTCTTTCAACTTTTCAGAGTAATAACCAAAGTCCCAAGGTTTCAATTCAGGGATTGCATCCAATTGGCCGGCAAAGGCTGCCACTTCAGAAACGTCACGCTGACCAGCAGCTTTGGACGCATCCAAAAGTTTGTGCAAGAAAGTGCCAACTGTTTTTGGATCTTTCGCCATACGCTCTGCCAATACGAATTCCGCATGAGTTTTGAAGCCCAGAAGGTTGGCGCGTTTTGCACGAAGAGTAACGATCTTTTTAACGATCTCTTGGTTGTCGAACTCACCACCGAAGGCGCGTGAAGCATAAGCTTTCGACATTTTTTCACGCAAATCGCGGTTGTTCGCGTAAGTCATGAATGGAAGGTAAGAAGGAATTTGCAGGTTGAACAACCAGCCTTTTTTTCCTTTCGCTTCCGCCGCAGCAGCGGCTCCCTCAAGGATGCCTTCCGGAATACCGGCAACATCTTTGTGGTTCTCCAAAACCATTTCAAAGGCGTTTGTCGCTTTCAAAACGTTCTCAGAATATTTCGGACCCAGGACAGACATCTCTTGGTCGATTTGACGAAGAGTTTCTTTGTCTTTATCAGACAACAAAGCGCCGTTACGAGCGAATGACAAATATGTTTTTTCAAGCAGGCGGTTTTGCTCAACGGAAAGTTTCATGCTCGCGCGGTTATCATACACGGCTTTTACTTTTTTGAAGATCACTTCATCCAAAGCGATATCAGAGCTCAAGGCTGTTAGTTTTGGATAGATCTCTTTTGCCAAAGCTTGGAAGGCTTCGTCCGAGTGAGCAGATTCCAAGTTGCCGTAAATGCCAGCTATACGATCAGCCATTTCAGAAGCTGTTTCCAAAGCTACGATCGTGTTTTCGAAATCAGGTGCTGCTGAATTGTTTTTGATTTTTTCAATATTTGCTTTTGTGGATTTCACCGCCTCATCCAAAGCCGGCAAGTAATGCTCAACTTTGATTTGGTCAAAAGGCACAGCCTGATCTTTGGCAGTGAAAGGACTCAACAACGGATTGTTCGAACTCATAATTTCTCCTGTTCGGGGGTGCGCTGGCAGAAGAGTTTCTTCTTTGTGAATAAACTCTTCTGACACCGCACAAGTGAAACGGTTATCCCTTGAGAATAGCGCAAAATAAAGCAAAAAAGCCCGTGTTAAGGGCTGTGTATTTTAATTAAAATTTGGTGCTTTTGGATGATACTTAAGGACGCAAATGCCGCACCCCAATAAGAAAGGGCTCTTAGAGGTAGTTCCGCTAAGAGCCCATGAATGTTGCGGCATATAAACCGGTTAGAACCGGTGAGGAGCGCCGCACTCCTCTTATTTACTTATTCAAGATTAGTAACCGTAACCGCCGCCTACGCCGAAACCGATGCCGATACCAACTCCGAAACCTACACCAACACCGCCGCCACCGTAAGGGTAGCCACCGTATGGGTATCCGGAGTAACCGTAACCTGTGTTGTATCCGTATCCGTAACCATAACCAGGGTTGTAACCGTTAGCGTAACCGTTCACACAGATACCTAAGTTAGATGTACCGATAGATTGGCAAGTCGCACCTGTACCGCAAGAGTTCACTTGGTCGATCAAGCAGCTAGTTGCTACTCGGCCGGTGCAGTTCGCGCCATTCCCGTTACGAACTCCTGAAACTTGTTGGAAGTTGTAACCAGATTGAGGAGCGCCATAATTTGATGTGTTGTAGGTGAATGAATAAATCACATTCCAGTTAAAGCCCGTTTGAACACGGTAACAACCCATCCCCATCACAGAGTTATATGCCGGAGCAAAACCCAGTGGGCATCCGCAAACACCATATGATTGAAAGTATGTTTGATAGTTGTAGTTCGTACCACCGTAAGGGAACGCATAAGGCTGCCAACCATTATAAGATCCATAAACACCGTTATTACACAAAGTGCTGGAAGTGATACAGCGAGCATCGCCTTGAACAGGGGTCGTCGCAACGGCACCACCGCCGCCTCCACCGCCGCCAGAATCGCCGCAGGCTACTACCAATAAAGTCATCAATGTAACGAAGAGCCTTTTCATAGGAACTCCTTAAAAATTAAAAGCATCAACATCGCCTTGTATTTCAAGAGGTGTGCCCTTGGTGTCTCATCTTGAAACCCTCTTAAATTCGATCTGACTGGCAGAAATTGCAGGGGAGATGCCCCTTTTGGGCACCTTGCGCCGCAAAAGAGTAGGCAGGGGAGGTTTTGAATGGCAGCATTAAAGAGTCATTAATATCGAAAGGAGTCGATAAGTGAAATACATGGGATGTTTACTGTCTCTTCTGTTAGCCCTTCCTGCGGGCGCTGCAATTCCAGCAAAAAAATCAAATCCAACCGGCCCAAAAATTCTTTCGGGAAAAGGTGA
The DNA here is from genome assembly GCF_006874645.1 of Bdellovibrio sp. ZAP7. Lineage (NCBI taxonomy): Bacteria > Pseudomonadati > Bdellovibrionota > Bdellovibrionia > Bdellovibrionales > Pseudobdellovibrionaceae > Bdellovibrio > Bdellovibrio sp. ZAP7. Next base: position 674,962 of record NZ_CP030082.1, read on the forward strand.
GCTTTATGGTGGCTTGTCAGGGACGGCATTTACTTTATTGGACGTAAGAAGAACGGCTGATAAAGGCAAAAAAGTAGAACGTCTGGTATTCGACGTGGGTGATGCAAACGGTGGCAAAATGAAGGGCTGGCCTGGATACTTCCATGCTGAACTTAAAGAGAAACCGCAACGCCTGGTTTTATCGTTCTCGCAAATGCCGGTGTCTTTGGTGAACACGATCGCTCTGAATCACCGTATGAAAGATTCCTACGCAATCAAAGCGACGGCGATGAGCTTGGATCCGGTCGACAGTTCATTGAACCTGACGATGGATTTGAAACAAAACACGAAAGTGCGCGTTTACCAAGTGGCTGGTAAAAAATCGACTTCGAAAGTCGTAGTTGATTTGCTGGCGGAGTAATTTCGTCATGAAGCTGGTTTCGTTTTTCGCAATTCTGTTTTTCTTTTCAGCTGCTGAAGCCCGTGTCTTTGATATTAACAGAGACACGGTGGCGCCCTATTTCAGTTTAACAGGCGGTCCTTCAGCGGTAGGAAAATCAGGATATGAAAATGAAGCCACGGGCGTGAATGTTTCTGGAGATTCCAAATACACTTATGGTGGGGAGTTTGGATTTCTGGTTTCTACTAAGCCGATGAATCTCGCTTTCGGGATTGAATTTTTGAAGCCAGGTGTGGTGGATAATATTTCTGGTACGAACAGTGGCGGTACTCAGCTTTACTCCGCGACCAGCGAGGTTCTGGGGTACGCTCCGAAAGTAACGTTGGAATTTAATCTTCACGGCGACAATGTGTCCCGCTCGTTTGTTGCTGTGGGTTTGGGGTATGCCACAGTCTCTTTAAAAAATTCCTATACAATGACCGCGGCTGGAACTTCTGCCTATCCAGGAGTGGATACAACTATTGAGTCCAAAGGAAACGCAACCGAACTTTCTGCGGGCCTGGGATATGAAGGCATTTTATCCGATACCGTGACCTACGCGTTTCAATTCGGTTATCGTCAGTTAAAAGTCGATAATCTAAAATACTCTAAAGACTACAACACCTTTAATGGCACGGTTTCCAGCGGCGGGTCCGTGCACAATGGCGCATCGAATCGTGTGCTAGATCTGTCGGGGGGCTTCCTGTCACTCGGCTTTCGCTTCTATATGTAAGACGGTTGAAAAGCGCCCATCGCTGCGTTGGAAACAACTGTCCTCTCTTCGGCGTACTAAAAGTACGCCTGCGTTGCGGGCAGTCGCTTCCGCCTTGCTCCTGGGCACTTTTGAACCGTCTTAAGTTTTTTGTTTAGATTGCAAAGGTATAAGGTCATTCATCTTTGGCATCGCCAAAACCCCATGCTATAGCAAATCTCCTTTTTAGAAATGGAGCCACAGCTATGTTTAAGAAATGGATGTTCTCTTTATTGTCTTTGGGTCTTGTTTTCACAGCGCAATCTGCTTCCGCTTATTTGGTCGCGACAGAGCCTGCTCGTTTAAATCCTAACGTAGCTACCGATGTTTTCATCGCGGGTTTTGGTGGAGATCAGGGCAATCAATTTACTCACTCAGCCGTATTGGGAGCAAAAATTTCTCGTGATCGTTTTCCGCAAAGACAGCGCGTGATTATCGCAGCAGTCAACGATGGCGCCGGGTACGAAGGCGGCTTGCTTGAAAAAGGTGGCTTAAATCTTCGTCGCGCCGACAAAGACAGTCTGACAGGGGAACGTCTGGTAGCAACTTTGAATAGCTTGGGTGTTCGTGCAAGCTCGATGCAATTCTATGGTCATGCGAACACTTACAATGGCTTCCGTTTGCAAACGAAATACAAACGCCTGGATCACGATGATGAATCCTTCGCAGCTTTGGGGCGCTTTATCAGAACGGACGGCTTTGCCGTGATTCACTCTTGCAACTCGGCTTGGTTCTTGGCGCCGACAGCGGCTCGTCTGTGGAATCGTCCGGTGTTTGGTTCTTTCGCGGGATCTAACTTTCAAAATTTGAAAAGTGATGGGCACTGGTACTACAACGATCCAGGGTTTTATCCAAACAACATGTCATGGAAGGACAGTACGTCTCAGTTGACTAAAAACACGATCAGCTGTGCTGATGGTCGCTGCGTGCGTTTGAAGCCAGTGAATATTCCGTATCACGATTCATTCGGTAACTTCAGCCGTGGTTTGGGTTTCTATAAAGTGTTTGCACCAGATTCTTCGATGATTTCAAGAGCATTAGTGCACTTGACGATGTTGTATCCTACCAGCACAGCGGCAACGCCAACATCTTCTCGGGATGAGTTTGTTAAGGCCTTGGCTGATTGGATGTGTCCTTCAGATCGTTCCTTAGCGAAGTACAATGCATGTAAAGCAGCGATCGCAAATGAAGATTTTCGTTCTAAACCTTACTTGAGCTTCTTTGAGGGCACTTCTATCTCTTGCGGCAATACGAGTTGCAATACCAAAGTTAAATGCAAAGCCTTCAAAGTCGTATTCTCTGTTCCTTGCAAAACTTATGATGTAGCCGAGGGGCGCTCAACAGTATTCAGTGACACTTTGAAGCAAGCCTTCGCGGGTTGGGATCAACTGCAAAGCGGAGAAATTAAATTTTAATCTTGGCGACGAACTGAAGCGGTGACGCATGCAGCAACCGCTCCGGCAGTGTAAATTACGTTGCTGAAATCAACTGAAGCATTCAGTTGCCGAAGCGGAGATGAAAATAGAAAAACCCGGAGCGATCCGGGTTTTTTTATTAAGCATACATTTTTTCGATTTCGGCTGTGAACTTTTGATCCAGCTTTTTGCGTTTCAGTTTCAACGAAGGAGTTAGCTCTCCATTTTCCACTGACAGCTCGTTATGCATGATAATGTGCTTTTTAATGCTCTCATAGCTTGCAAGCTGCGCGTTTGTTTCTGCGACTGCATTGCGAATCAATTCTTCAACGAATGGGCTTGTTACCAAATCATTCCAGTCATTAAATTTGATGCCTTTTTCCTGGGCCAGCATTTTTACCGCTGCTTGATCTGGGAAGATCAAAGCCACGATATACTTTTTCTGATCGCCGTGGATTAACGCATGAGAAATATAAGGGGAGAGTACCAACAACGTTTCCAAACGTTGAGGAGCCACGTATTTACCACCCGCGGTTTTGATAAGATCTTTTTTGCGATCTGTGATGCGCAAATCACCACTCTTGGTGATTTCACCGATATCGCCCGTATGGAACCATCCATCCGTGAAGGCTTCTTTAGTCGCTTCCGGATTTTGATAGTATTCTTTCATCACTTTCGCAGATTTCACCAGGATTTCGCCATCGGCCGCGACTTTCAATTCAACATCGCCGATAGGGCGGCCGACGCTGCCAAAACGATAGTTAAATGGAGTGTTCACGGTGATAGCCGCTGTGGTTTCCGTCAGGCCATAGCCTTCCAAAATCAAAATACCGGCCGAGTGAAAGAACATCGCGATTTCTTTTGAAATCGGAGCGCCACCGCTGATCGCAAAACGCAGGCGACCACCAAAAGCTTCAGTGATTTTACCCAGAACCAATTTTTTCGCCAGTTCGTACTTAGCCAGCAAGCTAAGTGGCAGGATCTCACCAGAAAGTTTATATTCGCCAACTTCACGACCCACTTCTACGGCCCAATTGAAAAGTTTTAATTTCAAAGGCTGAGTTTGGATTTGTGCCAGGATGGCGCTATGGATTTTTTCAAAAATACGAGGCACAGAAACCAGAATCGTCGGGCGAATATCGGCAAGGTTGTTACGAACTTTCTCCAGGGATTCTGCATAAGCCATCGTGAAACCAATATACAAGTGGCCCCAGTGTTCAATACGGCCCAGGATGTGGGCGTAAGGCAGGAACGTCAAAGACGTGTCACCAGGAACGGCGCCTGCGAACGGGAAGGCTTCACTCACTTCATTGAATGCTTGAAGGTGAGTCAGAACCACACCTTTAGGCAAGCCAGTTGTGCCTGAAGTATAAAGAATCGTCGCCATTTCATCGGGTTTCAAAGTCGAGCAAAGATCTTTATAGCAAGTTGGATGTTTCGCTAAGTAATCCTGACCGAATTTCATCAATTGGGTCCAAGAGATGTTTTGGCTCTCTGTAGAGCTGCTATCCATCAACAGGATTTTTTCAACATGCGGGCATTTCGCACGGATGGATTCAAACGTTTTCAAAGGGCCACGGCTTTCGCAAATAAGGAAGCGGGCTTTTGAGTTATTCAAAATATACTCAACGTCTTCAGCGATGTTGTTTTGATAGATAGGAACAGTGATCGCCTTGATACCAAAGATTGCGTAATCACTGACAGACCACTCATAACGAGTGTTGGCCATGATTGCCACACGGTCCCCAGCCTTAATACCTAAAGAGAGAAGGGCTGCGCCCAGTGTTTCGATGTCTTGGTAATATTCTTTCCAGGATTTTTCGATCCACTTGTTGCCGGATTTAAATTTCACAGCCGCTTGTTGTGGATCGCGTGACGTCATTGTCAAAATCGATTGACCCAAGGTCAGAGAATTCGTCTTCATGATGAAATGCTCCTCAGTTGCTTATCTCTGGTTTGAGAACTTTATTTCAGGTAAAGCTCAACCGTCTGCTTTTGATTATTCGGAATGGTTACAGTTTTTTCAGCAGAAAGACCTGTGACTTTGTTATAAGCCTGGATCTTAACGCCGACTTCCGCTTGAATTGTGTAGCCTTCGCTTGAAGGGCGAATCGCTACTGGAACTCCCGCAATTCTTAATTCTGAGTTAGCTCCACCATTCACGATATTGATGAACACGGATGCCACTCTTGGAAGAACTTGTAAAGTACCAGTAAATGAATACGCCTCGTAAGTCGGAGTTACCGTCGTTACTAGATCTGTATATCCCTCTTTCACTAAGCGCAGACTGAAAGGAGTATTGCCTTTTTTGCGCATGCTGTGCGGAGTGAATTCACCCGTGTCTTCGCCATCGATCACGATGCGCGCCTTTGGAGGATTGCTGTAGATCGACACAGTATAGTCTGGAATCGTCGATGCCGGTTCACTGACATGCACACCATTAGTCGTTGGCGGCAGAACCGGAGGAGTTGGAGGAGTTTGAATAGGGCGCATACCTGATTGCTCAGACACTGGATTTTTAGCCGAGAAATTCTGCAAACCAAAATAACCAATGACCAAAAGAGCAATACCAATCGCACCACGCAATGCCCACGCAGTTACGTTCGTGGATTTGCGATATGGAATGTTGGAATTCGTACCGGCACGACCTGCAGCAGTGGCGGAGTTCGGACCGCGAGTCAAAGTGCTGGTGCGAGTTTGCGTATGGCCACTGTGAGTGTTTGGCTTTGGCGGAGTTTTAAGTTCGCTCAAAGAGACACGGATGTCAGTGGACGTATCGATATCCAGATTGCCGTCCTCGTCCTTCGCAAGCGTTGGGGGAGTCGGGACATTCTGAGGTGGGATACGTGTATCCGTTTGCGTAACCACTGTTTTGTCTTCAGTAGGTTGCGCTTGGATTTTAGCAAATTCAACTTGCTTACGACGTTGTTCAAGGAACGCAGCCGAAAAAGCATTTTTCATGAAAACAGAGAAGTCCTGAGGAGAAAACTCTGGATACTGTGTATTCAAAAATCTGTTCAAATCACGGTGCAAAGATGCAGCTGTTTGATAACGAAGGCTGCGGTCTTTAGCCAAAGCTTTATTAACAATTCTTTCCAATTCTGGAGGAACGGAAGGATTGATTTTGCGGATGCTTGGGATTTGACACTCGCGGATTTTACGCAAGATTGCTGCTTCACTGTTAGAAGTGAACAAGCGGTCGTTCGCCAAAAGCTCCCACAATACGATACCCATCGAGAAAATATCTGTGCGCGGGTCGATGTTTTGACCGTCCGCTTGCTCAGGGCTCATATAGCCGTATTTTCCTTTAAGAGTACCTGCTTTAGTTGCTTCAAGCTGCGTTTCAGCTTTAGCGATACCGAAGTCGATGATTTTAACTTCGCCTTCAAAGCTGACCATGATGTTTTGTGGACTCATATCGCGGTGAACGATATTTAAAGGGCGACCTGTTGTTCCGTCAATGCAACGGTGAGCATGGTCAAGACCTGCAGCCACTTCCTTCATCATGTAGACTATCTGTTCGATCGTAAAAGATGTCGTAGTTTTTTTAAGTTCATTTAGAATTTGGCGAAGGTTGCGACCTTCAACGAATTCCATTACGAGGAAGAATTGGTTTCTCTCGACACCGAAGTCATAAATTGAGACAACGTTACCATGATTCAGGTTGACGGCGATTTTCGCCTCTTCCTTAAACATCTCAATGAATTCTTGGTGATCAGAGTACTGGGGGAGGATGCGTTTGATAGCTACAAACTTATTTACGCCTACAGCGCCAGTAGACTTAGAAAGATACACCTCGGCCATACCGCCTGCGGCAACTCTCTCTAACAGAATGTATTTACCGAATTGTTCTACAGCTTGAGACATGAAATCATGTTCCCCTTTGCATGGAGTATCGGTAAAATAAATAGTCAGCTAAAGGAGTTTTGGCTATGAAATGGATAGGACTGACCGGAGGTATAGGTTGTGGCAAGAGCACAGTCAGTCGCATGCTCCGTGATCGCGGTTATAACGTAATAGACGCCGACGAAGTTGCGCGCGAAGTGGTTCGCGGTGGCACTTCTGGACTTAAGGCTATAGTCCAGGAATTCGGTGATGTGCTGTTGCCGGACGGGGACCTAGACCGCAGAAAGCTGGGGCAAATGGTTTTCGGAAACCCGGATCGTCTGCAAACTTTGGAAGCCATCACTCATCCCTTGATCAGAAAAGAAATCGCCCGTCGTCGTCAGACATTAGAAGACATGAACACGCCGATTGCGATTTACGACATTCCTCTTTTATTTGAAACTCATGCTCAGAAGAACTTCGATAAAATCGTGGTGGTGTCTTGCACTCGAAGTCAGCAGAAGGAACGTTTGCTGCGCCGAAATCAGCTGACGGAATCAGAAATCGAAATGCGTATAGCTTCACAAATTCCAATTGCGAGCAAAGAGTCAGAGGCCGATTTCGTTTTGCAGAACAATCGAGACGAGCAGCACTTGTTGAAAGAAGTCGAGCGTTTGGACCAGTGGTTGAAATCGCTTTAAAATTGGATTTGAATAGCTTGGAATAAAAAAGGGAGATCTAAGTCTCCCTTTTTTATTTATTTTAGAATCACGTTGATGTCTGTCGTTGATCCCAATTTAGTTTTATAAGTAGTCCCTGGGCAGCCGCCGCGGCCTGATTTGCTGCCCCAAGCAAGTTGGTCTTCGCTTGTGGCACGTTGAACTTTCCAAGTGCGGTCTTCAAGTTGTTTGATTTTGTAAGTCACAACCTTGATCAGCTCTACGTTGTTTTTGCGAACAATTGGAACACAGCGATTTGGATTTCTTGGGTCCGGGAAGTTACCGCCATTGCCGGGAGCTCCTGGCTCTGGAGGAAAGCCGCCACCGAATTGGTATTCAGTCATTGTGCCTTTAATAATACGAGATGATTTTTCTGTGACTTGGAAAGTGCCATCAGCAAGAACTTGGCCTTTCACTTTGCCTTTTTCATCAACCAGTTGATTGCCTTTAATGATGTAAGTGCCAAAGAAATCATTCGTCGCCAAGCAATCGATCACCGCGAAGTCCATCGTCAAAGATGTCGCTGAACGTTTTAGATTCATCGCCATTTTGCAGTTTTCGTATTTACGAACAGTTTTTTTACCATTGAATTGATCGTAAGAAGCCGTCAGTGTGCCCAAGCCGCGAAGCTCGCCCAAACCTGAAGCCATAGCAGAAAAGCCGACGATCATGGAGAGTGCAAAAACGATGTGTTTCATTTCAAATCCTTTGCTGTAAACGCAGGCCAAGGATTATCAACGGACAGGCCAGGAGGCAATAAAGTCCTGCCTATGAAGCAAGCAGTCAGAAGTTAAAATTATATCCTAGTAACGCATAAAGGTCGGGGCCGACGACAGCGATACCCGCACCAAACTCAAAAAAGAACGGATCGCCGAAACCAACTCCTCCACGGAGGCGGAAACGCTTGATTTCAACGAGGTTGGCAAGCTCTGCATCGGGATCCAAATAAGTCCCCAATGCCACGCGAGCATAGGGGTTAAAGCGATCATTTTCGATATGCCAGCGACGGGCAGCAAAGACGCCGATGATATTATCTTTTTCTAATGAGAGATGCAGATCCCAAACCGCGCGTTCGTGTTCGATATTTGCGAAACGCAAACCAAAATTGGGTCCCTGTGGCCATTCATCACTCTCTAAAAAGTTACCCCCAGCAAATCCCGCCAGAATTCCCAGCTTCCAAGTTGGAGCAGGTGTACGCAAAGGGGCTGCCTTACTTGAAAGGTAAGCATCATCTTCACCAGAAAGTGGCGCAGAGTCTAACGTGGTTGTAGCCGTAGGGGCTGCATGGCTCACATTACACAACAAGACTAAGGTCAAAAAAAGGATAGGGATATAAACCTTCATAAGCAAAAGTATAATTTACGTCTACAATCTTTGTAAAAGTAAATTGGAGACAAAATATGTTTAAAAGAGGATCTGTTCTCCTCTCGGCCACACTCTGCACATTTCTTTTAATGAACTCTGCACGAGCGGATGAAAGTATCAGCACAACGATTCACCATCAATACCAGTCGCCGCGTGCGTTGGGGATGGGCGATGCCTTTGTCGCGGTGGCTGATGACTACACTGCCATTTTCTATAATCCAGCAGGTCTGGCTCGTCTTGAAAATGGACAAGTGAACTTATCAATGAGCTTCGCGGGAACTCCGGGCGCCAAAGACTTTTATGATGAATACAAGGCGATCGAAGATAATGCTGCTTTGAGTGATTCGGCTAAACAACAAGCTTACATCGATTTGATTACAGCCCATTTCGGAGACGTGTATTCAATTCGTACAACACCAATGGAAGGTGTTTGGGTTCGACCTAAATGGGGTGTTGCGCTGATTCCAATGGATCTTACGGTTGAATTGCAAATGCATCGTAGTGTACCTGCTGCCATTGATACCAAAGTGTATGCAGATACAACATTAGCCCTTTCTTATGGTGATGATTTTAACTGGTTTTCCAATGGTCGTTTTTCAATGGGTATTACGGCTAAATTCATCAATCGTGGATTTTTAAGTAAAAAACTTCAGGCGATTGATCTGGCAAATAGTGATCAAATCGTTCGAAAAGAAGACTTGGCAGAAGGTTATACGATTGATGGTGATATCGGCATGTTGTGGACTCCGGAAATTCCAGGGACTGGGTTCTGGAGCTGGATGCAGCTGGTTCGTCCAACATTTGGAGCTGTCGTAAGAAACGTTGCAGAGACTGGATTCAACAATTCTTTGAAATTGGTAAACAAGGACCAAACAACTGAAAACCTGCATCCTGAAAAAAACTACCGCGTTTATGATTTGGGGACTCGTTGGGAGTATCCGCGCGCTTGGATCTTCGGTGGTCGCGGCGTTTTAGATATTCGCGATTTGGGTCATCCTGACTTTAACTGGCGTCGGGGAGTACATGCCGGCCTTGAATTCGACTGGTTCGTTTATAACTGGTGGAAGGGGCATTACCGCGTGGGCATGAGCCAGGGATACTGGACGGCGGGTCTGTCTGCAGAACTGGGCATCTTTAACTTGGATGTCGTGAGCTACGCAGACGATGTCGGATCAAGAAACACGGCTGTCGAAAGCCGTGTTTACGCGACAAGATTGAATCTTGATTTCTAAACTAAAAACTCCTCTTTCGAGGAGTTTTTTTATTGTTGCCATTGTGCCAGTAGCTGCGTTCCCAGATCTTTAATCTGTGCGGAAGTCAATCCCGCCAGATCCGCTGGTGTTAGGTTCGCACTTGCAAGTGCATCGTCAATCGGTCCGCACAGATCCTTATTTGCGCTTGCCGTGGCACACGATACCGCGTAAACCGCTTGTACTGATTCCACGACAGATGTCACAGTTTCGATAGCAGTATCATATGCTGCTTGGCCGGGAGAACCCGACTGCAATGCACTTTCCATATCAGCTAACAATTGATCCATTTGCGCTTGGTCGCACGTAATCGTACCACCAGTATTTGAGCAGGATGGAAAGTCATTTACTGCTGATGCGAGCGCCGTAGCACTTTTTGCCATCGCACCCAAGAGAGCCAAACCCGTTGAACCAGATTGCGCACATTGGTCCGCAGTCCAGTTTGCAAGAGAAGTGGAGCCATCAAAATTTAGGATGGAAAGCATCGTCGCTGCACCACCATTGTTCTGAATCGCAGTGATTGCCTCAGCCATGTTTTGGGATGAAGTAACACCAGATTTTAGGAAACCAGCTGAACAACGAATCGAATATGCATTTGTAGAAGTGAGTGAGCTGATACCTCCTAGACATGAATCGACGCTTGAGGCATCGGCTTTGTCGAGGCAGTATTGTGCTTCCATAATTTTATCTTTATCAGATTGAGCACCCTCACAACCTGTAAGTGTGGCAACAAGACCAAGACCAGCAACAAGCGCTGTAAACTTTGAATGAACCATCGCAAAAACTCCTCGGACGTAGACCTAATTATTTGCTTATGATTACTTATCGGACTTTCAGCGGGGCGCTTAACACTGGACCTTACTCCGTATTTAAGTGAGACGTCTCAATGTGAGGCTGAACCCGACCGATAAGAACTTTGACGAAAAATATTAATTTTTCGCGAGTTTAACGAGTGGATGGAACTATGAAACGGATTTTGTGGATCGCCCTCATTCAAATAGTCTTGATGATCGCCTTCGCCTTTGATGTGAACGCGGCGGAACGCCGTAGTTTCTATTCAGGAACTCGCTGCCAAGCGATGGGTGGTGCGTGCCTGGCAGTGGTGAATGACGAAACAGCATTGATTGTGAATCCGGCAGCCCTTGGTAAACTGCGTGATACTTATGGAACTATTTTCGATCCCGAGTTGGAACTGAATTCAAATGCGATGGCTATGTATTCTGATAGCGCTTATTCAAATCCCTTTAGTCTTTCTGACGTAAAAGATGCCTTGAATGCGAACCGCGATAAATATTATCACGCTAAAGGGCAGGTTTTTCCCTCTCTGGTGATGAGAAACTTCGGTATCGGTCTTTATAATAACTATCTTTTAGATGCGCAGATGAGTACGGATGGCAGCACCATCGATACCTATTATCGAAGCGACTTGGCCCTGGTGTTAGGTTTTAACTTCCGCTTTTTCGATGGTCGTGTGAAGTTGGGTTTCAATACAAAACTGATCGATCGTATCGAAGTTGATAACAGAACACTGAGCTCAGCAGGTTCGATGACTTATTCAGATATCGCAAATTCCGGAGTGGGTTTATCGACCGATGTGGGCCTGATGTTGTCCGCTCCATGGCAGTATCTTCCCACGGTAACAGCGGTTTTGCATGATGTGGGCGGTACTAGTTTCAATCAAACAGATTCATTCCGCCAGTCGACGTCGGCCACTTCCGAACGTCCCAAATTGGTAGAGCAGGATCTGGACATTGCAGCGGCGTTATTTCCGATACACACAAATTACTTACGTTCATCATGGACAGTTGAATACCGTGGCTTATTAACATCAGGTCAGGAAGACGATAAGTCCAAATTGATCCATGCCGGGTTCGAATTGAACTTCGGCGATGTGTTCTTTGCTCGTGCAGGTTATAATCAAAGGTATTGGACCGCAGGAATTGAAATCGCATCAGAACGTTGGCAATGGCAGTTCACCAGCTACGGCGAAGAAATCGGCACAGCAAGTTCACCTAAAGAAGACCGCAGATATAACTCGAAGTTCTCATTCAGGTTCTAAGGAAGGGCATGAGTATTTTTACGCGCATCTTTATTCTAATAACTACGTTAGCGATCACAAGTTCTTGTGATAGCCCGAACGTATTATCTGAAGTTTCCAACAAGGAAACTGATGAAGCGTATTTGATCGATGCTAAAAGCGACCTTGACGATATGGAGTGGGATTCCACGATCAGTATCGTAACCGGAAAAATGTCTTCCGGTTATCAATCTCGTCGTGATGTTAAAATGATTCTTGCTTCCGCATATGCGGGAAAATGCGGATTGCTGTTCTTTGACCTTATTCAAGGGATGACCAATAACTCCGCGACCGAAATGTTCAAATACTTTATGGGAATCTGGGGAGGGAAAACTGTCGATCCAGATTCTTGTGAGTTGGCGATCGGAGTCTTGCAGGGTATTGGTACTGCCGCTCAAAGAACAACAAATGAAAATCTATTCTTGGCATTGTTGGGTGTCGCCCGTATCGGTACAAACCTTTCGGCACAACTTGATTCTGGCGATCACAATGGAGCTATGGATGCTGATGCGACTGTGTGCCACGAAGATGGCACCGGCACTTTGACTAAATGGAAAGATGCTCCGGATCCGATTCCTGGTGCAAATTACTATCGCACGACTTTCGGTTTGCCCCCAGCGGGAAAAACCAAATATATGAGCACGACAAATATTAAACGTGTGGCTTCGGGCCTAGGTTTGATTTTGGAAAACATGGCCTCTTTAACGGATGCCTTGGGTGGCGGTACAACCATTGGTGCGCTTGGCGATTTAAGTGATGCCTGTGATAATGCAATGTCAGCTATCACAGGGGTCGCTACAAGTTGTGCGACCATGACCACTCCTGCAGCGGTCAGCCCTGAGATGGTGTATGCGATGCGATTCATGATGGATTCGGCAGAGTTCGGTTTTGGAACTTGCAGTATTGCGAATTCAGTTACGTTTATCAGCAATTTTGCGACATTCACTCCACCAGTTCCGGCTGATTTGTGCTGTCCTACGACTTCGATCCCAGGAGCGCCTTAGATGTTGCGCGCCTTAATTCTGATTTTCACTTTTATGATTTCAACTGTCTCCTTCGCTCAGTCATTGACGGAATTTGCCCGCAATGCTCGATCCCTGGGAATGGGGGGAGTTTACGTTCCCTTCGTGAATGGAGCCGACGCTGTGTTTTACAATCCAGCAGCGCTGGGTAAGGTGCAGGGTCTTGATATCAAGGCCGCCGAGATCGGTGTGAGCCTGAACTCTTTGTCCAAAGAAGACATCGAATCACTGCAAAACTTCGATCCAAATGATTCCAGCACTTATAACTCGTTATTCGGTAAGCGTGTTTGGGTTCAGGCGACTGGAAAATCAGCGATTGCAGTCGGTAACTTTGCAATTGGATATTTGAACGATATCGAAACGTCCTTGGAACTTCATAATCCATCTTACCCGCAATTCGAAACTTACTTCCGACAAGATGTTGGATATTATCTTGGCTACGCGATCAATATTGCACCGGGAACTTATCTGGGAACTTCTGTTAAAAGAGTGGATCGTTGGGGCGGGGTTAAACAAGAACTCAGTATGACCGACGTTTCTAACGCCAGCGGATTTAACGACATCGGAGCTTTCTTCGATGACAAGGGGCAGGCATACGGGATTGATATGGCTTTGGCGACGACGATTGATTTGCCATTGTTAAAACCGACTCTAGCATTGGTGTGGCAGGATATGGGTAACACCGCGTTTAGAAAAACCGCGGGAAGTGAAGCTCCTCCTCATATTACACAAAATTTGATTTTGGGTGGCGGCGTCACTCTGGATTTACCTGGTTTGGACATTTCTGCGGGCGGTGAAGTGCGCCATTTGCTCGAGCCCGACATTGAAGCTGGTAAAAAGCTCCACCTTGGAGCTGAGATTTCTTTACCTGTCTTTGATTTGCGCGCAGGTTACAGTCAGGGCTATTTAAGCTATGGCGTAGGCATAAATTTATTTATTCTTCACATTGATGCTGTAAGTTACACCGAGGAACTTGGGGCCTATCCGGGCCAAGCAGCGGATAATCGTTATATGATCAGCGTTGGCATCGATTTAGGCTTTGATGCAGACTTTAAATTCACAGATAATCAGGGTAAAAGACGGAAACTAAAACAACGCCGGTAAACCTTGATGCTACAAATTGTCCCAATCGAAAATCGCTCGCAGATCAACGAGCTATTTGCCAAATACAATCCACGAGAACAGTCGTGGCTGGTTTCGGATTTGCGCACCAAATTCGAATTGCAGCAAAAAATCTTAGCTCGTGACGGCCAGTACGTGGACGAATCGGTTCTGCGTGCCAGCGATTTGTGGAAGCTGTTGTTAAAACGTCTGGAGCCGCGCCTGCGTTTGGTGAGTAATCCCTTCGCGCGTTCCATCTTACGTACAATTTTGGATGAAAACGCCGAAGCCTTGGGAGTGAACTCTTCCGCGGAAGACACGGTCTTTTCGTATATTGATCAATTAGCAGCAATCATTTTCCATCCCGAGGGAACGCAAAAGCTCAACGATTGGTTCGATGAACATCCTGAAGCCAAAAATCGTTGGGGCGCCTGGTATCTGCGTGCCCGTTTCTGCGCGATTCAGCTTTTAGAAAAATACAACATCATCACGGCGGGTTGGATCACGTCTTATCTTCAAAATTTCAATGACCTTGAAAGAGTTTGGGATATTCCATTGATCGTGGATTTAAGTGGCGAGATCTCCCGCGTCGAGGCCGAGATTCTAAGAACTCTGTCGCGCACCATTGACGTTGTGGTGTTGGAACCAACGCCAACATGGCGTGATGAATTTAAATACCTGTTGCGACCCTATGAAGATTTGCGTGGGCAAAGTTCGTCCATTAAAAAGCTTCAGCCTGCGGCTCCCGTAACTAAGACCAAAGAAGTTCTGCGCTTCTCGGGGATGCTGGCTGAAATCAAAAATTCTGTGGGCCAGGTTCGTAAATGGCTCGAGGCGGGGATTCCTGCTGACAACATTGCAGTGATTGCTCCTGATATCGAGCAATACTGGCCCGTGCTGCAAGCTTTCCTCAAAGAAGAAGGCATTCCTGTTCAAAAAGATATTACTCACAAAATCCAAAGTTTGCCTTCGGCGACTCGCTGGCTGGCAACGTTGCGTGCAAAGAGTGGGCGCCTGTCCTCATCAGATTTGGAAATCTCGTTTTTTGAAAAACATGAATCCCAAGCGCTTCGCTACGAAGACTTCAAAGCTTTATTTAAAAGTCTGTACGTGAATGAGGATCTGGCCCGTAATGAACTGATACATAAAATTTATTTCGAGCAGATTGATTTAAGCGGCCCTGTGGTACGCGATGAATTTGTTGGGAAGGCCTTAAGTTTTTGGAGTTCCTCTGATACGGAAGTCGTGCAAATCGTGTTGCGCGAACTTTTGCAGAATGCGACGGCCAATACCAAATTGATCTGGAAAGAATGGCTTAGCTATCTTGAAAGTATCGTCGCGGCCAAAGAATACAGTCTGGAAAAAGGCGAGAGTTCTGGTGTTCTGGTCACAAAGCTGATGTCTGCGTACAGCGAAAAAGCCCGCTATCGTATATTCGTGGGACTGACAGATGAGTCTTTGAAGTCTCGCAATAAAACTCAGCTGTCGGGCTCTGATTATTTTGATCTTGCCAAAGATATCGGTTTTTATCTGGATAATCCCGATCAAAGCGATTTGGCTTTTGAGTTGAGACTTTTAGCGGAAGCTGATTCTGTCCACGACATCTATTGTTTCGGGGGAACAGACCTTTCAGGCACTCTTTGTTCACCATCCACTTTTTGGATGAGTTTAAATGAAGGTCATGCCCACGAAACGCTGACTGTTCCTATGGAAACTCGCTGGGATGAAATTCAGTATTCCAAGCAGGGTGCAAACAGAACTTGGATCGATAGTCGTAAAGCCGAAATCGAGCACAAAATTCAACTGGATCTTGGAAAAGCAGATTTGCCTTTAGTGGAACTTAAGAAGCTCCCAAGCATTTCTGCCTCTGCGATTGAAAGCTATTTGGAATGTCCGTTTATTTTCGCGGCCCAAAGATACTTTAAGCTTAAAGATCTGCCCGAGGTGGATCTGGATGTGGATCACCGCACTCGCGGGCAGTTAGCCCATGCCTTGTTTGAAAAACTCACTCAAGAACCCATGCGCTTTGATTGGCAATCCGCTGAGATCGAAGAAATTTTGGAATCCGTCCGCAAAGACAAAAACATGCTGTTTGCAGACGAGCGGTTGTGGCTGCCTCTACGTAAAAAGCATGTGCAGTTAGCACAAAGATTCCTGGATTTTGAAAAAACTTGGCGCCAGGAATATAACCTGACCAAAACTCTGGCGCGAGAAAAGCGTTTTGAATTTTACCTGGATCCAAAAAGTGAAACCCTCAGTAAAGAGGCAAGCGATGGTGCTTTTCGTATCTCGGGTTCCATTGACCGTGTGGATACTGACCAAGACGGCCACTTGGTATTGCTGGATTATAAAAGCTCCGCCGGCGGTATTTCAGCCCACGGTTCATGGCTTAAAAACCATGAACTGCAACTTTTGTTTTACATGTGGGTGATTGAAAAATCCCTGATGGAGGAAATGAAGGGCGAAGTCATTGGCTTGTTTTATTATATTTTCCGTACTTTTGATCGCAAAGGTTTCCGCGTAAACGACAAAGCGGGCCGTTTGTATCCTGCGACTCGCACCAAAGACAAAAATGCCACTTTGGAAGCGAAGGAACTTTACCTAACAGAGTTCTCGAAAATTTTGCTGGCAACCTTGGAACGTATTCGTCTGGGCGAGATTCGTCCCGCACCGGTAGATACGCAAATTTGTACCTCGTGTGAATGGAGAAGACAGTGTCGAGCACCGCACCTCAATTAAAAAACACGATTCTTCGCGCGGGTGCGGGAGCCGGTAAGACCACTCGTTTGACCGAGTTGTTCCTGGATTATGCCGCTTACTTTAAAACCATGCATGGCAAGTTGCCACGCATCGTGGTGACAACGTTCACTCGTAAAGCCACACAAGAATTAAAAGAGCGTCTTTCCGCAGAAGCCTTAAAGCGTAAAAGCGACGAGCTTTTCCATTATGCGAATTCTCGGTCACAGGTTCAGATTTCCACGATCCACGGAGTTTTAAGTCTGTTTTTATCCCGCTATGGCTCTGCCATCGGTTTAACTCCGGATTATAAAATCATGAGTGACAGTGAAATTCGTCGTGGTGCGCGTAAAATCATGCGTAAGCACATCCTGGAAAATCCAAATCTTCAGGAACTTTTGGAAGAGTACGAATTCAGCGTCATCGAAAGTGCACTTTTACAATATTTCTCGGAAAGAATCGTCTTTCCGCAATTGCATTTTATTTCGGCTGAAGAGCAAGAAATTGAAACTCGCAAGGTCATCAAAGACATCGGTGGTCGTTTAAAACGCGTCTGTCTTGAAATCGATCAGGAAACTGATAACGAAAAATGGAAAGAGTACGTCGCGAGTCTGTGGTCCTTTAACTGGGATGCGCAGGATTTAGGCCAGTTCTTTGGAATGTTGCAGGGGATGTGGGATGGGATTACAAAGCCCCAGTATCGCAAGGCATCTCCGCCATTTAGTGGCAGTTTGAACGATGAGCTTGAAGAGTTGCGTGATCGTATCGACAAATTGTTAGAAGCCTCCCGCTATCGTCCTGACTATTGGATGAAGCATCAAAAGAACTGTGAGCAGTTCGAAACACTGGCACGACTTTTCTGTCAGGATTTGATGCAGCAAAAACTGGAAAGCGGTTTGCTTTCCATGTCTGATTTGGAAACGTTAAGTTATAAAATTATCAAAGAGTCTCCGGAATCTGCAGAAAACTTCTCGCAAGAGTGGGATTTCTGGATGGTCGACGAGTATCAAGACACCAGCCCGATTCAAGTGGAAATCTTGCGCAGCCTGATTGGCAGCAAGCTTCATTTCGTGGTGGGTGACCCTCAACAAAGTATTTACTTGTTCCGTGGTGCCCGCTCTGAAGTTTTCCAAGAAAAGGTGAATGAGATTTCCCTGCAAGAAGGCGACGTTCAGGAAAAACTGGTGAACTATCGTTCCACGCCGGAAGTTTTGGAATTTTTTAATCACTACTTCACTCGCTTGGATAAAAAGCAATTTGCTTCCATGACTCCGCATCCTGAAAAAGAAAAAAAGGGACCGGCGGATCCCGTGGTTCAAGTTTTAGTGACTGAAACCACAGCTGAAGACGAAGTTTCTAAAGAATACCTGGGCACGGTGTCGCGCATTCAAGAACTATTGAATGAGGGTGTATCGCCAGAGCAAATCTGTGTTCTTTCCAGAACACATAAAGTTTTGTCTGATATTGCGAAAGTGGCACAAGATTACGGTGTTCCTTTGCAACTTCACAGCGGCAGTGGCTTTTATGAACGCCGCGAAGTTTTGGATGCACTATCGATTTTAAAGTTCCTGGTGAATCCGCACGACAATGCGAATTTCGTGGCCCTCCTGCGTTCACCGTGGCTGGCCATGACCGATACCGAAATCATGGATCTTTGTCATAGCTTCAAACACTCTTTCTGGAGAGAAGCTCTAAAAACTCTTGAAGGCAGATCCGCCCAGCATCCGATTTCGATTTTAAAAACGTTGCTGGACACCAGTGAAGAAAAAGGTCTGTCATTCACTCTGAAAAGTGCTTTGATTGATTTGGGTCTATTTGATTATTCCGCACGCATTGATTCCACAGGCCGTCGCGAGGCAAATTTGTGGAAAGTCGTATCGCTATTAAGCGAAGAAGAACGTCGTCCTGGTTTTAACTTTCTGGATTTCCTGGATAGCAGTCTGGATTCTTTGTCGACGGATGAGGGTGGCGAAGATTCAGATGCAACCCCCGTGATTGAACCAAAGCGGGTGAACTTCATGACCGTGCATGCCTCCAAAGGTTTGCAGTTTGAACACGTGATTTTGCCAGGAATGGGTAAAGATCCGCGCGCAAGCTTTGCTCCGGTAATTTCTTTCCATGAAAAAACAGGTCAATGGACTTTGAAAGTTCGTGATGAAGACACACAGATGTTGGCGGGCAGTATTCTGGCCGATCAAATCATGGAAGAGCTTCGTCGCCGTGAGGGTGACGAGTTCCATCGCGTGCTTTATGTGGCCTTAACGCGTGCGAAATCCGGTGTGACTTTGCAATGGGACGAGAAAAAGATCGGGAAAAAATCCTGGGCGGCTTTGTGTCCTTTGAATATCGAAGAAGGATTCCACGAAGAGACTGATTTTTCTTATGTCGTACGCCGTGAAAATCCACATCCGGTAAAAATGGCGGATCAAGAGCTTGAACACAAAGAATTGCGTGCACCTTGGTCCGTAAACCATAAAGAAGAAAAGCGTAAGTATATTTCTGTAACAGAGTTAGTTGCGCCTGAAGCTGTCTCGGGAAGTGAATACGTGCAAACGGTTGCGCAATTGGCACCGGGATTGGCACGTGCTCAGCAAGGAACAATGGCTCATCGCCTGTTTGAATCCTTGAAATTCACATCTTATGAAGACCTGTTAAAGATCTCTGATGAAGATTTGAAAGCGCCTCTGACTTTCCTGGCAGAAACGGAACAACTCCCGCTTTTGAAAATCATTGAAAATGGTTTTGTGGAGTGGGGGTTTGCTTTGATGGAACAAAATGCTTTAATGCAAGGTCAGATCGACTTGTGGGGCATCGTTGATGATACCGTTTGGTTGGTGGATTACAAAACGGGCTCGCAACGTTATTCAGAAACTGCGTTTAAACAATTGGAAGCCTATGCCTGGGCTTTGTATCGCATGAAGTATCTGGATCGGGTGAAATCCGTGAAATTGGCGGTGGTTTATCCGATGGATGAAATCGTGAAGATCAAGGAAATTCCGCAGCTGACAGAGCTGAACACGCGTATGAAGTCGCAGATTGCTGAGTATATTAAGCAACCTGATAATAAGCGCCCTTAAGGGCCGCGCGACGATATGAAGCGGCCGTCCAGCAGTTGACTCTGTGAGGGCTCGTCGTCACGATCAGGGTGTGAAAAACAATCGCGGTTATATCCAAATTTTTTCTGATGGTGCTTGTTCTGGAAATCCCGGTCCTGGTGGCTGGGCGTCGGTCGTTTTGTTACCCGATGACACTGTTACGGAATTAGGTGCCGGGGATCGCGCAACGACGAACAATCGTATGGAAATGAAGGCCACAATCGAAGCCTTAAAGTTCGTCGCAGAAGTTCCAGGTCCTGTGCATTTTTATACAGACTCCACCTACGTTATTCGCGGAATTACCCAATGGGTTTTTGGTTGGAAAAAACGTGGTTGGAAAACCGCTGAAGGTGCTGAAGTTTCCAATCGTGATTTGTGGGAAGAGTTAAGCCAAGTTGTACAAGCCCGTGGGCCCAGCAATAAAGTCGATTGGCGCTATAGCCGTGGTCACGTCGGTATTCCGGGGAATGAGCGCTGCGATCAGATCGCCGTCGCCTTTTCAAAAAATGATTACATCGATTTATATTCCGGAAGTCTTAAAAATTACCCTATCAATATTTTGGAAGTCCCTGCGGATCATTCTTTGCCAGAGATGAAATCTCCGACAGAGAAAAAAGCAGCGTTCAGTTATTTAAGCAGTATCGGTGGACTGGTGTATCGTCATCGTGATTGGCCATCTTGCCAAAAACGTGTGAGTGGTAAGTCCGGTGCAAAATTTAAAAAATCCACCTCGGCACAGGATGAATTAGAAATTCTAAAATCCTGGGGCCTGCCAGTCAGCACACCGATCAAAGAAGGATAGTCTATGGAAATTACAGGACGACATATTCTGATTACAGGCGCAAACCGAGGTATCGGTCGTGCTTTCGCAAAAATGTGTGCGGAAGATAAAGCCAATGTTCACTTGGTGATTCGTAAAGAAGATCCCGAGCTGGTGGAAGAGCTGAATTCCGCTGGAGCCAAGTCCGTCACGGTTTGGATTGCGAATCTCTCCGACCGTGCTGCCGTTTCGGAGTTAATTAAAAAACTTCAAGATGTGCAGATCGATATTCTGTTCAATAATGCCGGTCAATTGACAGGTGGGTTGTTGGAAACACAATCCATGGATGAAATCTATGAGATGTTGCAAGTGAATGTGAACAGCCTGATTCAGCTGACTCACGGCTTGTTGCCAGGAATGCTTGCTCGCAAACGCGGTAAGATCATCAACAACTCAAGCGTTGCTGCCTACATGTATTTCCCTTCAAACTCCACGTATGCGGCATCCAAGTCAGCTGTCGTGGCCTTTACTCAATGCTTGCATGCCGAGTTAAAAGACACGGGTGTTTCGACTTTGCTTTTGATCACGCCGGGAATTAAGACTCGAATGTTTGATAAGGTTGTTGATGTTTTCAGTAAAAACATGGAAGTTCCGAATGATACTATTTCGCCGGCTCAATACGTTAAGATGATCCGTGAGGCGATTTTGCATGATATCGATGTCTTGGAGCCATCGGGCTTAACAGGCTGGGCGCTGAAAGCCGCGAAGTTTGCAAAGCCGCTGTTTGATTTTGAAGTGGGTCGTCGCTTCCGCCGCTAATAAAAAAGGGGACTTATGGTCCCCTGTGATTATTTTGTTTTATTGAAGTGTAAAGTCCCTGATCCCAAAGGCCCGGTGATTGTCACCTTCATCTCTTTGCCTTCGATGGTTTTAATAGGAACCGGGAAGTTCAAGTTGTACGCGGTATAAAAGCGATTGTGAGTAGGGTAAAGGCTTACCAGCTCCGCCAGCGCCGCTTTATTGCGGGTGACTTTGCCTTCATAGCGTTTGCCCTCTACATCCAGAAACGTTCTCCACAAAGTCGTGTCCTTCTGAAGATCGTCGTTCTTTCTTTCTGGAGTATAGAAGCTTAAAAAGAATTCTGTCTCAGTGCTGAGCTTAGTTTCGCGTTTCGCTTTTTCAGATGCAAATTTAGAATCTTCCCAAAGATAAAAACGAGTCAGTTGATCTAATTGAGCTTCCGTTACTTCGGAATTCAACAAAGTCGCCTGCATTTCTAAAACATTGTAAAGTCCCGAGTACTTTGTCGTACGGTCCGAGAACTTCTCGACCGTTTCAAAATACTGATTCTCGGTGCGTAGGGCGCGACCTGTTTGTGTCACTTCATAAGAGGCGCAACCTGCGATTAACAATGTTAAAACCAAAATATATTTCATTAACGAGACTCCAAAATACTATCCAGAAATCTTTTAATATCAGCAAAAGCTGTTTCGCGCATCACATCGTTGATGATTTCATGCTTAGCATTAGGGTACACCTTGATTTCTTTGCGTTTGCTGCCCAGGCGCTCATAAAACTTCAAAGCTTCTGGTGTGCTGCAAACAGGATCCTTTTCAGGAAGCAAAAACAAAGCAGGCTTTTTGATTTCATTGGCACGAGGTCTGACGTACTCCCAATTTTCCAACATGCCCACAAAAACTCCAGGAGACATTTTCGTATGACGAAGAGGATCGTTTTCGTACTCGCGAATGACGTCAGGGTCACTGGTTAGTGATTTGTTGGATAATTCATTCCCCAAAGTCAGTTTCGGTAAAATCTTATTCAGCAAAAATGCGGCTGAAGATTTCACCAAAGGAACTTCCATGGATAATCCCAAAAGGGGTGCGCTGATAACCAAGGCATCATGTCTGATGTCGGGATTTTGCAAAAGAGTTTTTAACTCCACCAAGGAACCCATCGAGTGACTGTAAAGTACAACCGGGCCTTTTTTCACTTTTTCGATGGAAAGAACTTTGTCCAAAAAGATTTTATGATCGCGGCAGTAATCATCGAAATGAACACCGTATCCGCGACGACCTTCCGAGCGACCATGTCCACGAAGATCCCAGGCATAGAATGACCATTGATCGTCTTTGAAAGCTTCAAAGAGGCGATGATAACACTCTGAGTGCTCACCATGTCCATGCGTTAGAATGATCGTGCCCTTCGAGTTGGGATTGTCCCAAACTTGAAAGAACAGATTGGTGTTGTCGAAACCTTTAAAAAAGCCTTCTTCTCTTTTGAGCATATAAATTTAGATTGCCGCTTGCCCCGAATGAAAACAAGGTTTCTTTTCAGCTTCGTGGCCCGGTTTTAGGTCTAGATCAAACCTCGCACCACAATAGTGTCGTGTGCAGGGTCTTGTTGTTCTGGAAAATCGATATTGTAGTGAATGCCACGGCTTTCCTCGCGGCGAAGAGCACACTCCACTGACAGATTTGCAACAATCGCAATATTACGAAGTTCCAGGATGTCAGAGTGGATTTTCATATTGGAATAATAACCTTTAAGCTCGGAAAGAATATTTTCCAAACGGTGTTGTGCGCGCTCCAAGCGTTTGTTGGAGCGAACAATCCCCATATAGTTCCACATCAGGCGACGGATTTCCTCCCACATGTGAGTGATGACGATCATCTCATCGTCATTGGATTCCTCGGGATGGGTCCAGGCTTTGGGTTCCATCGGGAAAAGTTTAATCGAATCCCCTTGTGCTTTGAGTTGTTCAGAACAGTTGTGAGCTGTCGTCAAACACTCAAGAAGTGAGTTCGAGGCCAAACGATTTGCGCCATGCAATCCCGTGCAAGCTGTTTCACCAATTGCCCACAAACCCGGTATATCGGTGCGACCATTTTCATCCGTCAAAACACCACCGCAAAGGTAATGGGCGGCGGGAACAACGGGGATTGGTTGCTTCGTCATATCGATTCCCAGTTCCATGCACTTTGCATAAATTGTGGGGAATCGTTGTTTCAAAAATTCTGCATCCAACTTGGTCATGTCCAGATAAACGCATTCGGCTCCGGTGCGTTTCATTTCTTTATCGATGGAGCGAGCCACCACGTCCCTCGGAGCCAGTGAGGCAAGTTTGTGATATTTGTGCATAAAGGGTTCGCCCTTCGCATCGATCAAAACTCCACCTTCACCACGCAAAGCTTCTGAAATCAAAAAGTTGCGAGAGCTTGGGTGAAACAGACACGTCGGGTGAAATTGCATGAACTCCAAATTCGCGATTCGCGCGCCCACGCGGTAAGCCATGGCGATGCCGTCGCCGGTCGCACCACTCCAATTGGAAGTGTAAAGGTAGACTTTCCCGGCGCCACCGGTTGCAAGGGCTGTGTTTTTTGCTACAAAAGTGTGCACTTCGCCTGTGTTTTTATCCAACGCATAGGCGCCGATGCAAGTCACCGGAGTCATGTCTGTTGGATCGACTTCTTTGTTCACGATCAAATCGATGGCGTTAAAGCGCTCCAGGAGAGTGATATTATCGTGTTCACGAACTCGCGCCAAAAGTGTGCGGTGAATTTCTAAACCCGTTTGATCTTCGAAGTGCAAAATGCGGCGAAAGCTGTGTCCGCCCTCGCGCGTCAAATCGATTTGATCTGTTTCTTCTCCGCCTTTTTTTCGAAGGTCGAAATGAACACCCCAGTTTATTAAATCCTCAATACGATCAGGGGCTTGGTGGATGTAATTATAGACCACGGTTTCTCTACAAAGACCCGCTCCCGCCACCAATGTGTCCTGGATGTGGGCCTCAAAACTGTCTTCCTCCGACATCACAGCTGCGATTCCACCTTGAGCCATCGAGGAGTTGGTATCGGTCATTTTTTCTTTAGCAAGCACGATCACCTTACCATGCGAAGCCATTTTCAAAGCTAAAGCGAGACCGGCGGAACCAGAACCAATAATTAAAACGTCACTGCGATGGGTACTCATAATGCTGCCTTTCTAGTGCCTTTTAGTGCCTTTGGCAAAGGAGTCTTGCTTGATTCTTGCCAATTAATAAATCTACAATGAAATCAAAGACTCACATGTGAAATAGCTACGCGGTGAGTATAGGTTGTGACAGGAAGGAACAGCTCTGATGAAAGTGAAACTCCTAGCAGTGTTGATCGCAGTGGCGGCGCTATTTATTGGCGCGGTCTTGTGGCGAACAGATAGCTTCGTTTACGGCGATCGCATGAATTGGGTTGAGGCACAGACACGCACACAGATTAGTTCTATCTCCCGTTCTTTGGGGGGCGAACTGAAGTCCTTGCAAAGACTGACAGCTACTTTCAATACGGACAACTTTCAAAAAAACAGAATCAACTGGTCAACGATTGCGCCGTACTATGCAGTAGCATCAGTCGCGGTGAATGGTTCTGATATCGAGCCGCAAGTTTTACTGACCAAAGATAATTCTAAAGCAGCGAACTGGAATAATGCTTTCGTCAAAGCGGCCTTGGGAAAAATTGATAACCGCACAAACGATTTAAAATTCTTTATCAAGCCATTCCAGGACACGAACCGTGGACGTTACGTAGCGGTGGTGTTGATTGAAGGTAATCGTGGTTACGCGCTTTTTAGTTCCGGTGAAATTTTCCAATCGCAAATTGATTCTGAACGTGGAAGCTTAAGTTCTTTCTCTATCGTTACAACAAACGGTCTAACGGTGGGGCACACGATTCCTGAATATCTGGGAACGGTGATGCGCGACGATCCAATGTTCCGCGAGATCGCAAAAAGTGGCGCCACTCATGGGGGCGGTGTTGTTGATGTAAATGCGAAACAAAAACTTTACGGCATGTTCGAACAAGTTCCACAAAGTAATCTGTGGGTGCTAAGTTCAGCACCGATGGCCGAAGCGTTAAAAGGTCGCACCGGTTTATGGTGGCAGTTTGCACTGATGGGCTTGGGTCTGGTGTTGGTGGGACTTGCTGCTGTATTGTGGGTGGTGGCGCCTGCAGAAAATAAAATTGAAAAGTTAGAATCAGATCTGGTCGCAGCACAAAAGAAAGCCGCGGCAGCACCTGCGGTTGAAAAAACGGTGATCGCTGATCCCGAGACGGCACAAAATGAAAAAGTACAAACTTCCATGCGCGTGGCTTCCGCTTTGGCGCATGAAATGCGTGGGCCGCTAAGTTCCATCCTGGGTTACTCGCAAATGATTTTGGCGAAGCATCCAGAGGGCGAGATCGTCGACAACACCGATTCGATCTTACGCGAAACTCGTGCAGCCCGCGAAATCATCAATAAACTTTTGGGATACGCTGGCGAAGAGATCAAAGAAAAAAATTCCATGAAAGTGGAAGGTCCTTTGGCTCGTGCTTTGAAAAACTTGGAAGGGGAGTTGCAGAACAAAGGCGTGAAACTGGTTCGCAATATCCAGGAGACAGCAGCGGTGGATTTGCATGCCGATGCTTTGACCAAAGCATTTGAAAACATTCTGACGAATTCCATCGAGGCGATGGAGCGCATGCCGAAAAAAGAAATCAAGATTGAACTTTTCGAAGACGCTTCCGGAATTCATCTTTCCTTCGAAGATTCTGGCGAGGGAATCGATTCTGCAAATCTATCCAAGATTTTCGATCCGTTCTTTACCACGCGCTCTTTCAAAAATCACATGGGCTTGGGATTGTCCGCGGCCTTTGGTGTTTTGAAAGAGCACAATGCAGAAGTCAAAGTTACTTCCCAGCGTGGCTTTGGTGCCAAGGTGATGATCACGTTTAAAAAACAGCAATCAGTCAGCGTGATCAAGGCGCCGACGATGAAGGCTGATGAAGTGACGCCTCTCCCGGTGGCGCCAGTCGCACCCGTGGTTGAGAAAATCCAAATTCAAGGCGAAGTGCTGCAATTGAAAGAAGAGTCTCCTCACCGCGAAGAAGCGGAGACTGAATTCCTGGAGGCTAAAATGCAATCATCTGTTGGCACTCATTCTCCATTGGACGTGAATCTCGATAAGCTTTTTGAAATGCCTGATGAGCCAACAGTGGTGGCCGGATCCACGGAACAGACAGATGAAACTGAAGCGGTAAAACCGACTGAAGAAAATGGTTCTAAGCCACAAGCTCCGGATCTGGATTTTGTCGACAACTCTTCTGAAGAACGCACTGTGATCGCATCGTCAGCTCCGGTTGATGATGAGTTTACTCCGGTCAGCCTGGTGAACGCGCCAAGTACACCGGCGCCGACAAAGAAATCCAAAGTTGATGGTTATCAGGTCGAAATTCGCAGACCTGGAAAGAGGACGTAATTGGAAATACGTGATCATAGTTCTCAGTTTACCGTTTATGTATTCACATCTGATGTGGATCAGGGCGCTGCCATGAAAGTTCATCTTTCACAGGCTGGCTATGATGCGTACTTCATTCATGATCCCGAACAACTTGAACAACGATTAAATGATACACCTCCGCATCTTTTGGTTTTCTCGACGGCGACTTTGGCGGGAGCGCTAAGTGACTTTGTCGTGCACGTCCAAAAGATCAACGACGAGATTCGCTTTATCGCTATTTCTTCATTAAGCCAGTTTGAAATTTTAAAGCAGTATGAGAGCTTCGGCTTCATGGATGTAATTTCAGACGAGGCCGCTGCGATTGAGTCGCGCGTATTGTGGGCAGTGGATCGTGCCTGCGAAAAAATGTATCTGTCTTTCCAAAATGAACAACTTTTTGAAGACTTGGAATCGACCAAGAAACAACTGGAAGATGTTCATGCCGCAGCCGTAAAGACCATGCAGCACCAAGAAGAGGAAGCCGCACGTCCTTCTTTCCCAATGCGAATTGCTGAGTACCGTTCTGCGCAAAGCAAGGAAGACATGATTCAGAGATTTTTGAACGGGATCTCCGGTTCCCGTTGCTTGTTCTTTAAATTTCTTCCTTCAGTTCGCAGCTTCGTCGCGACTCACGCGAATGGCATTGACGCCGCACAAATTCAAGGTGTGGGCTCACAATTGACGACCGAGGAAATGAAGGACCTGGGTTCATTATTGGCGATGGGATTGTTGCCGGCTAAATTCTCGTCGATGTTGGTTGAAGCCTTTCATTTGAATCCTCCGAAAGCGATTCCACTTTATGGGAATAGCCAGTTGGAAGGGCTTTTCGTTTATTCTGGTAGCATGGATAGCAAGGCTGTGGCCCAGCTGACGGATGAATACACATTATTTAATCTGTGCTATTCCAACTTTGTTTTGGAAAAGAAGGTCGACGCGCTAGAAGTCCAAGATTTCGTAACAGAGCTTTATAATCGCAATCACTACGTTAAGATCATGGAAGAAGAAGTAGCCCGTGCGCGTCGTTTGAAGCAGCCGTTAGCTATTGTGAAGATTTCCATGGATGATTTTTATGAGATTGAATCATCTTTGGGTGAAGCAGTGAGAGATGAGTTGCTTAAATCTCTCGCAACGGTCATAGCAAAATCAAGCCGTACGAACGATACGAATTACAGAACTGCCGCGAATGAGTTGACGATGGTGTTGCCTCACTGTTCTAAAAAAGGCGCAGCCTTAAGAGCGGAGCGTGTTCGTCGTGTAGTCGAGGGCAGTTCGTTCCTGGACAAAGGAATGAAAATTTCTATCAGCCTGGGTGTCAGTGAATATCCTTCCTTGTGCGACTCTGCCAAGACTTTGGATGAAACTGCAGCCAAAGCTCTGGCGCATATTGCAGATAAGGGCGGAAACAAAATCTGTTTGTATAAAGCCCCTGAAAGTCACAAGCCTGAATTCGAAGTTCCGGCTGAATAGGATTAGTGTTTTTAATGGAAATGTTTCGAAAAACTTTTGCGGAAATTAATTTAGACAACCTGACACACAACATTCGTGTCTTGCAGAAAGCGTTTCCGCAAAGATTCCTTTGTCCCATGGTAAAGGCGAATGCTTATGGTCACGGTGACGTAAAGTTAGCCCTGCATCTGGAAAAGCTCGGCATTCAAAACCTGGGCGTGTGCTTGATCGAAGAAGGACTATTGCTTCGTCAGTCTGGTGTGAAAACAAATATTCTCGTTTTCCGCGGCTTTGATAAAAAAGGTGCGAAAGCCATCCTTGATAACAATATGACTCCCGTGGTGAGTTCCTGGGATCAAATTGAGGCTTTGGAGCAAGTCGCTGATAAAAAAGTCAGTGTGCATGTGAAGTTTGATACGGGCATGAATCGTCTGGGATTCCGTACAGAAGAGGCGGAAAAGGTTTTTGCGCGTCTGAATGGGCATGCGAAAATTGAAGTGAAGGCGTTGTGCACGCATCTTTACATTGGCGAAAATGCTGATGAGCGGGATCAAACCAGTGCTCATCAATTGCAAAAGTTAAACAAGGTTTCTGAAATTTTTAAGTCTATGAACGTGTTCTGCCATGCTTTGAATAGTTCTGGAATTTTGAATCTGATGCAGCTGATGAAAGACGGAGCGAATGATTCCAAGCATCCGCTGTTGATGCAAAACTGGGGGATTCGTCCCGGTTTGATGATTTATGGTTACAGTTCTTTAGGGCGCCCGGATGTGGGTGACTTAAAACCGGTGATGACTTTAAAGTCGGTGGTGAATAATTTCCGTCAGGTCAAAAAAGGTGAAACTGTTTCTTACGGTGCCAGATGGACAGCTTCACGTGATTCGGTGATCGCGGTGATCTCGATTGGTTATGGTGATGGTTATCACCGTCTGCTAACCAATCAGACGCACGTTTTGTTTAACGGACAAAAAGCTCCGATCACAGGAACTGTGTGCATGGATTATTTGATGGTTGACGTAACAGACATCGTACAAGGTAAAGATCTTGCGAACTTGATGGACCAGGAAGTGATTTTGTTTGGCTGGGATCAAGCGGGTCATTTGTTGTCTGCCGATGAAATTGCCAAAAAGGCCCATACCATTTCTTACGAAATGCTGACCAGCGTGGGTGCGCGAGTGCCTCGCGTTTATGTCGGTAAGGAGATCGGATGAGTTCACAAACGCTGGTGCAAAAAACTGCCTTTGCGATTTCCTGGGTCGGCTCCTCGGTGATCCAATTTTTCCGCGGCTTCATAGAGGCCACGGGTAAGATGATGATTTTTTTCAACGAAAGCGTGCGTTTGATTTTCGCCAAGCCTTCGCGTTTTCCAGAAATTATCAAGCACATGGAGTTCATCGGAAATCAGTCCATTTGGATCATTTGTTTGACAGGTGGATTCACGGGCCTTGCCTTGTCGTTTCAAATTTACCTGGGCTTTAAAATGTTTAATGCCGTGAACATGGTGGGGCCGGTTGTGGCTCTGGGGATTACTCGTGAGTTGGGTCCGGTGTTGACGGGATTAATTGTTGCCGCTCGTGCCGGAGGGGCCATGGCTGCACGTCTCGGTACCATGCGCGTAAATGAACAAATCGATGCTCTGGAAGTAATGGGCGTTAATACTAAGCAATACCTTATCTCTCCGAGAATGGTGGCGGCCTTCATTTGTATGCCTCTTTTGACAGCGGTCTTCGATTTCGTGGCGATGATGGGCAGCTGGTTTTTGTGTGTGCGCCTGGTGCAACTGGATGAGGCGATCTTCTGGCAAAAAATTCGCGACATGATCGAAGTTAAACATATCAACGAAGGTCTTTTCAAAGGCGCTGTCTTTGGAATCTTTTTTGCTTTGATTTGTACTTACCGCGGTTTCAACACCACGGGCGGAGCCAAAGGTGTTGGGGAAGCCACGAATCAAGGCGTGGTTCAAAGCATGGTTATGATTATTATTCTGGATTATTTCCTGACGAATTTGATTCGCGTGTATTACAGTCTGTCGGGGATTTCTTAATGTTTAAACAACAGTCGGCAGTTCAAATTCGTGATCTGAAAAAAACTTTTGATGGGGTTGACTTCGTTCTTAAGGGAGTTGATTTGGAAATTCCCCGTGGGAGTTTGACGGCAATCATCGGCTTTTCGGGAACCGGAAAATCGGTGGTGTTAAAGCATTTGCTGGGTTTATATAAACCGACTTCGGGAAGCATCGAAGTTTTGGGGCAGGATCTGAGTCAAATGAATGAAGACGAGCTGACAAAGTTTCGCCAAAAGTTCGGCGTTCTTTTTCAGTCTGCGGCCCTTTTTGATGATATGTCTGTTTTAGAAAACGTATGTTTTCCACTATTTGAACATCGTCGCGATCTTAAGGAGTCTCAAGTCCTTCGTATAGCCGAAGACAAACTTCACCAGGTCGGCCTGGACCCTAAGCACTACAAAAAACTTCCAAGTCAGATTTCGGGTGGTATGCAGAAAAGAACGGGTCTGGCGCGAGCTCTCGCCCTAGATCCAGAAATCCTGATCTATGATGAGCCGACCACGGGTTTAGATCCCATTCTGACTGAAATGGTAGATAATTTAATTCTGGAGACTCATAAGAGCAGGAATGGACAACTGACCTCGATCATGGTTTCGCACGATTTGTCCGCCGCGTTTAGGATTGCGGATCATATCGCGATGTTAGATAGTGGCAAGGTTTTGCTATTCGGGACTCCAGAGGACTTCTTCAACACCGATATTGAATTGGTTAAGAGGTTCGTGAATAAAGGGATGAAACACCAATGAATTGGCTTCGCGCTGCAGAGTTTAAAGTAGGTCTATTAGTGATCGTAGTTGGATCATTGATTGCCGTTATGTCCATGCAGGTCAGCGAAGATCCTTCCTACCTTGGTCGTTCCAAAAAAGCCTGGTTCCTATTACCAAATGCGGGTGGCTTGGTTAAAAATTCAGCAATCCGTTCTGCTGGTATTCCTGTCGGCGTGATCAAAGACATTCGCTTGCAAGATGGTCAGGCTCGCGTGGATATCACGGTGAAATCTGATGTGCCGATGACGACGTCCGCAGCCATCGAAATCAAAGCTCAAGGTATCTTGGGTGATGCTCATATCGAAGTTTATCCTGGTTCTCCGACAGATCCTCCACTTCCTGATAATGCACAAATCCTGACGGTGAAAGCTGGTGGGTCTTTGGAAAACCTGATGACGCAGGTGGGTGAAGTAACGGCTTCTTTGAAAGTCGTCGCAAAAAACCTGGAAGAGGCGACGTCACAAGACGGCACTCGTAATCACGTCTTGGGTCGTATCATCAAGAATGTTGAAACGATCACAAAAGACCTGGC
The DNA here is from genome assembly GCF_006874645.1 of Bdellovibrio sp. ZAP7. Lineage (NCBI taxonomy): Bacteria > Pseudomonadati > Bdellovibrionota > Bdellovibrionia > Bdellovibrionales > Pseudobdellovibrionaceae > Bdellovibrio > Bdellovibrio sp. ZAP7. Next base: position 706,598 of record NZ_CP030082.1, read on the forward strand.
TCAAGTTACTACTGAAAACAAAGATAAAATTGGCGATATCGTGGACGAAGTTCACGACATCACATCAAGTTTGCGTGAAGTGATGAATGACAATAGCGATACCGGTATTAAGAAAACATGGGCTCGCTTGTCACAAACGATGAAAAACCTGGACGAGATCACGGGTAAAATCAACCGTGGTGAAGGTACTATCGGTAAACTTATCAGCGACGAAGCAACGGCTGAAAAAGTGGACAGCGCGATCGATGGTTTGAGCGACATGGTCGGCTCTGCCAGCAAAATCGAAACAGCGTTTGATTTCAAAACGGATTATCTGGGCGAAGTTGGAAACTGGAAAACCACAGTCGGTGTGAAAATTCAGCCGGGCTTGGATCGTTATTACTACCTAGCTATCATCGACGATCCCGTGGGTGTGGTGGAAACAACTCGTTATTCATACTCCGGCACACCTCCACAAGGTTCTGCAGAGTACTCTGAAAAGAAAACTTACGAAAACAAACTGAAATTCACTTTGCTATTCGCCAAAAATTTCTGGGACGTCACTCTTAAAGGGGGCGTGATCGAAAATGGCGGTGGTTTTGGTGTGGATTATTACTTCTTCCGCCGCAAAATGCGCGCGACAGTTGAGGCCTTCGATTTCACACGCACGAACCTTCGCGGTTCTTTGAGTTATTTCTTCTATCGTGGTCTTTATATCAATGCCGGTTGGAACGATGCTTTCAATAAAAACGATGCAAGCTCCAGCTTCATCGGTGGCGGTCTATATCTGACCAACGACGATTTAAAGCTCCTCTTAACGAAGGGGCTTTAATATATGGCGGTTGAGGTTTCAAATACAGATAAAGTATGGCTGATTAAATCCTCAACCAGGATCCTGGGGCCATTCTCTGTTGATGAAGTCGCAACGCTTTTAAAATCTCGACAAGTTTCGATCATCGATGAAATTCGTCTGCCTTCAGGTCGTTGGAGTTATATCCGCGAAAATCAACGTTTCATGGATATCGTTCGCAGCATTCGTGAAGAGCAGGACAATGCTCCTGAAAACACGATGACTCAGTCTATTCCGCACAACACGACGTTCACTAAAACCGAACCGACGGTTGATCCGGATGAGCAAACATTGACTCCGGTTCCGAATCATTCGCCGCAAATGAAGGACGTTTCATTTGCCTCTGAACGAGCAGTGAATAAATCCGCTATGCCGGCATCCGGTGTTAGCTATGGAACTTCCAACGATGCTCGAGTTCAGAATAAAATTCGCCAGCAAAGCAATGTTCTTCGTTGGGCCGTGATTGGCGTGGCTGCGATTGCAGTCCTGGCAATCTATGTGACTTTGGGGCAACGCGATTCCACTCATAATGTAAATTACGATGAACTGATTTCCCGCGCGATTCGCTATAAGAGCGTGGGACTTTACGATAAATCTTTGCAGGCCTATAAAGCGGCAAGCTCTATCAAAGAACCTGATTTAGATACGCAGATTCAAATGGCGCCGGTTCTGATTTCTGAAGACCGTCAAACTTTGCAAGGCCGACGTATTTTGGAAAAAGCCATCGTTCAGGAAAACCGTCAGCGTTCAGAGCTGGTGGATGCTTATCTGGGAATTGCAGTCTCTTATATGATGGACGGCGATTTGAAAGAGGCGGAAAACACGTTACAAAAAGCCATCGGCCACGAGCCGTTCAATATTGCCGCTCGATTGAACTTGGCCATCGTGGAAATGAAAAAAGGGAACTACAAAGAAGCCATGCACAAGTTTGAGCACGTGCTTTCTAAAGATCCCACGAACGTGATGGCTTTATATGGTCGCTCCATGGCTGCCATGGAAGTCGCTAAAACTTCTTCTGATTTAAGCTTCTTAAAACCGTTGGTGACTGACCTGCAAACTGTGCTTAAGAAAACAAACTTGCTTCGTCAGGAGTTGAGTCTGTTCTTGATCTACTCTTACAACTTGCTGGGTGACGTGGATGCCATGAACCAGGCGATTGTGAAATTCTTAAATGAGACTCCGGGTATTTCTAATTTGTACACTCATTCTTTAAGCGTCGATTGGCGTTTTACTCAGTGGGATTACCTGGAAAAATATTGTTCTGAAGTTTACAACAAAAGCGTTCCTTCAGCAGAATTGAAAGCAGTTCGCGCTTTGTGCTTGATGGAAGTGAATCGCGATACGGATGCGGATAAACTTTTGCGTGAAGCCGTTTCCGAAGGACCTAAAGATCCTTATGTTCTGGCTGCTCAAGCCGCTTATTTGAAAAAAACGGGTCGTGCACCTGAAGCTTTGGCCGTTTTGAAAATGCCTGAAGTGATGAGTTTGCCAGTTCGTGATCGTTTGGTGGGTGATATTTGTATGTCCACTCATGACGTGAACTGTGCCCAAGCGGCCTTCACGAAAATGTACGAAAGAAATAACACCAGTGCGGCGGCTTTGTATGGCTTGGCCTGGGTTGTGATTAAACGTAAAGACCGGAACTCTGCCTATAACTATGTGCGGGCGGGATTGCAATCTGAACCAACTTTCATACCTCTGTTAGAGATGAGGGATCAACTGGAGGCTGATTAATGAATCAGCCTTTTGTGCTTTTCATCCTCAGTGCTTTGGTGTTCGTCAGTGGTTGCACGAAGACTCCGGGCTATCACCGTGAAGAATATAAAACCATTAAGTTTGAGGATGTTCCGCCCGATTTGAAAATTCCCACGAAAGCTTGGGACATGCTGTCCTTTAAAGCTATCGAAGGTGCGCATGGAGAACATGCGGCAGCAGGTGGTGAAGGTGGCCATGGTGGTGGCGAAGGCGAAGGAAAAAAAGAATCCGGCAATAAAGAGATCGTATTTGCCGATGTTTCCGTTTTCTTAGTCGATAAAAATCCTGGCATTCTTAAAGACGAAGCTTTGAAGTTTGAACTGCCTCGCGGCGGTGGTGAAATTGACTTATCTCAGTATTTAAACAACCGCCAAGGCTCTTTTTACGTGGGCTTTGAATTTCCCTCTTTCACTGAAGCCAAGCAAAGCAAGGTTTTGTTCATCAGCCATGCCCGCAAACGCAAATTAGGTGAGTCGGTGTATGGTGCCGGTTGTAATCAAATTTTAGATATCACGACGAAATTCAATCTGGCGATGCAAGGTGAGGGCCTTAAGGTCAACACCACTCGCGAAAGACATATCAGCGTTCTAGGCGGAACTTTCTTGTTCTCTGCTGAAAAAGGCGACACCATCTATGTGGCACAGGTTTCCTTTGTGGATCCTGAGCATACAAATCTTTTCTGCGAGGCACCCTGATGGAAAAAAAGACGGTTCAAAGTCTACAGGACAAAGACGCAGTTGATTCTTTATTCCTGGTTAAGGAAAAAAACGTCGGCGTTGGTAAAAACGGCCGGGCTTTTATGGGCCTGCAGTTGGGCGATGCCACAGGAACTATCGATGCGCGCCTTTGGGATCGCGTTGAAGAGTTATCCCGTTTGTTTGAAACAGGGGATGTCCTTAAAGTTAAGGGGCAGGTTCAATTATTCCAGAACCGTAAACAGCTGGTTATCCATAAACTTGAACGCGTTGAAAATTCTGAAGTGAACTTTGAAGACTTCATTCCAAAGTCTTCAAAAAATTCTGAAGACATGATGGCCGAGCTGATTCAGCTTGTGCGCAGCATGCGTAATGATCATTTAAGACAATTGGTATTGGACACCTTAGAAGATCCTGAGATTCGTCCTCGCGTTTTACGTGCACCCGCAGCTAAATCCATCCACCATGCGTGGGTGGGTGGATTGCTTGAACACATCCTTTCGATCTGTAAAATTATGGACTTTATGGGCTCTCACTATCCGTTCTTGAATCGTGACTTGCTTCTTTTCGGAGCAATCTTTCACGACATCGGAAAAATTTGGGAGCTTTCCTACGATAATGGCGTTTCCTATACCGATCGCGGCCGTCTGTTAGGACACATGCAAATCGCTTGTGAACTTATAGATAAAAAATCGGCTCGTATCCTCGGCTTCAGCGAAGAGCTCCGCGATATTTGTAAACATATAATCTTGAGTCATCATGGTAAACTGGAGTACGGTTCTCCCAAGCGTCCAAAATTTATGGAAGCAATGTTGATTGCGATGGTTGATGATCTTGATAGCAAGGTCGCAACATTGAAAACAATCGTGGATGGAGAACGCGGTTCGGGCGAGAAATGGTCTCGATATAATGAACTGTTTGACCGTTACTTCCTCCTTGATGATTTGAATGAGAAGTATTGATGTTTGGTTTGTGGAAGCGCTTTAAGACGCTGTTAAATACGTACAAAGCTTATGATCCTGCAGCGAAGTCCCTTTGGGAGATTGCTTTGCTGTATCCGGGCCCCAAAGCATTAATCATGCACCGAGTGGCGCATCTCTTTTATAAAGCTCATTTTTATTTCATCGCTCGCTTGGTCGCAGAAATTTCTCGCTGGTTGACGGGTATTGAAATTCATCCTGGAGCAACGCTGGGTCATCGTTTGGTTATCGACCACGGCTTTGGCGTGGTGATCGGTGAAACTGCGATTGTCGGTGACGACTGCATTATCTTTCACGGAGTTACGTTAGGTGGAATCAAATTTGATCCCGTCAAACGCCATCCCACTGTAGGAAACAGAGTGATGATCGGAACAGGCGCAAAAGTTTTAGGCCCGATCACTGTAGGTGACGGCGCTTTGATCGGCGCTAACGCCGTCGTCGTTAAAGATGTTCCAGCAGGCGCAACAATGATCGGCCCCATCTCGCAGCAAAAATAGGTGCCAGGTCCTGTTTACGTATGCACCGCATTCAAGGAGCTCGAATGAGAACATTGGAATCTTGGTTTGCTGAATACAGCGAAGGTCATCAAAACCCTCAGAACAGAATCATCCATAAAATCTGCGTGCCCGTGATCTTCTTTACTGTGGTGGGTTTGCTGCTGCAGATTCCGGTGCAAATGGGTCCCATTCGTCTGGGTGAGTTGCTGATTGCTTGTGCTCTGGGTTGGTACGCCACTCTGGGAGCAAAACCATTCGTAATTATGCTTGGCCAGTTAGCGATCAGTTATGTGCTTTTATATTTCCTGGGGCATTTCGTTCAGCCGCTTTGGTTGTTGTTAGTGATTCTTTTTGTGATCGCTTGGATTGGTCAGTTCTATGGGCATAAACTCGAGGGAAAAAGACCGTCTTTTCTTAAAGATCTTCAATTCCTATTTATTGGGCCTCTTTGGGTTCTAAAGGACGTTTTTTTTAGGACTCAGCAGTAACCTCGAGTTATTTTTATGCACCCAGTCGCGCCCCTGTTGCATCCCCCGCACTTCTATTTGCATTACGGTTTCATGACCGGAAACTAATTTTAAAACTGTCGCTTGACGCTACGCAGCTCTGAGATAATGGGGGAGTACCTAAACCACAAGGACCAATTCGGTCTGAGTGATTGAAACTAGCACGAAAGGAGTTCGGCTATGAAACAGGTAGAACTAGAAACGGCTCCTACGACCAATACACAACTTGAAAGTACAAGTACTGCTACTCCGGTCCGTAAGAAAAACCGTCGCCGCCGCCTTGCCGCTTGGTAGGGTAGCATCCGGGGCCCTCCTCTCTTGGAGGGCTTCCCATTCATCTTCTCTTCTTTCTTTTTTAAATTTTTGTATTCGGTTTCGCGCGGTGGTCAGAGGCTGAAGCCCTGCCTGGACTGCTTTCTTGGGCACGCCATCCATGGCTCGTCAGCGCCCGCCTTTGGCGGGTTCGCGCATCCTGCGCCGCTGAAGGCCCGGCGAAAGCACTCCAGGCAGGGCTTCAGCCTCTGCCCACCGCGCGCACGACTTTTCCTTTTAAAACAAAGAAGAGAAGCTGAATGGAAAGCTTTCTGCTTATAGAACTCAACTCGCTGGATCGCTTTCGCGATCGACGCTTTCAGTGACGGGACTGTTTTTTGAGAAGGGGCGCGGGGAGTTCAGTTCGGTTTATTGTTTTACGCAGTTGGTGTCGTTGAAGATTCTGTAGTCGCCTTTATTTTCGGCGACTGACCATTTGCCTTCTTTTTTTACTAAGACTCTTTGAATGCCGTTTAGTGATGACATTGGGATCCAGCCTTCGCTTAGAGACGTATCCATTGTGTAGAGTTCTTTTTTGCTGCCGTCTTTGTGGTCTTCGATCAGCTCTAGTAGGCCTTCTTGTTGGATTGATGTGTTTTCTTGGATCGTTATGCTTTTTAGATCGGGTTGGTTGATGTCTTTGCAGTATAGGAGCGTTTTTGTTTTTGCCTGACTGAGGGCAGGGAGAGTGAGAATTGAAATCAGTGTCAGGTTGATGCGCTTCATGTGGTGTGGAATAGCAAATGGGGCTCGAGTTGTTGAGTGAAAATCGTGACATATGGAAATAAGAACAGGGTTTGGGGAGCTAAATTAATTTGAAAATCGTCCTCAAGGGGTTGTCAGCTTGTTTTCATTCTCAAGTTGCTATCACCTTACTTTCAGTCGGCTTTCAGTTGTGCCTTTAAAAAAGGAATATCTGTTCAAGACGCAGGCAAGCCTTTATCACGGTAGCTCGCTTATAAAGGACTTATTGATATGAAAAGAAAAGGTAAAACACCTCGTTTTAAAAAACAAAGACGTCTATTAACTGAGCTACCAGGCTTGGGTAAAGCCGGTGCTTTGGAAAGAAGACCGTATCCTCCAGGTCAACACGGTCAACGCCGTCGTAAATACTCTGAGTTCGGTTTGCAACTTGAAGAAAAACAAAAAATCCGCGTTCACTACGGAATCCGTGAAGAACAATTCCGTCGTATCATCGGTATGGCTCAAAAATCATCCAACACTAACTGGGTTGATTCTTTGGTAAACCTTCTTGAAAAGCGTTTGGATAACGTTGTATTCCGTCTTGGATTCGCAACTTCTATCCCAGCCGCAAAACAATTGGTTTCTCACGGCAAAGTTTTGTTGAACGGAAAAAAAGTAAACATTCCATCGCAAATCATCAAAGTTGGCGACATTGTTTCTTTGAAACCTGAAGCCTACCAAAACCAAGTTTACTTGGCGGCGAAACAAGCTCCTCGTCTTCCACTTCCTCCTTTCATGACTAAAGAAGAAAAAGCGGGCGAAGAGTCTGGTCGCTTGATCGACGAACCAAACATCGAAGCAGTACCTTTCTCATTCGACCCAGGTCTTGTGATCAGTTACTACTCGTTGCGTGGGTAATTAAAGAGGGCGCAATGAAAAACGCTAAATTCCTCGAAGCTGAGGAAATTTCTCTTGATGAAGTAAACGGCGAATTCGTCACTGTTAAATTGGCAGACGAAAAGTTCGTGATCGACGTGGATACTTTGTACGACATGTCTTTCCGATTTGCCGAAATGCTTGCCAAAATCGAAAGCCGCGAGGAAGAAGCGGCTAACGAGGGCGAGCTGGCTTGTGCTGAGTGCTGCGGTAATCTTCACTAATCCAATTAAAGAGAATCACTGAAAAGGGAGCTTTCGAGCTCCCTTTTTTTATTGCTGTAACACTGAGTTTTTTTGGGAGTCGTCATCAAAGACGCCTAGGAAGTAAAGCAAGGAACCCGTGATCGCCGTTAAACCGGTACCGATCACACCGTATTTGGTGATCACGTCTTTTTTAATTCTGTTGCTGGATTCGCGAACGCGAGTCATGGTGTTCGGAAGATCAAACTTCCCTATATAATAAACTTCAAATGGAACTGGATTCCCCGCTCCGTCACGAATGCCTTCTTTGAAGATCGCTTGGATCATTTCATAAGGGGAGTAGAATTTGGATTGGTTCGCCCCAACATAAATATCCGCGGCTTTTTCCATTGCTGCGCAGGCGGTTTTTCCGCAGCTGATGCCATGAGTGCCATCAAATTTCTGCAGGCGGGATTTATCGACGTCCGATTTTTTAATTTTGATGACGATGCCGGCTTCGAGTTCCGCCATGTGATCATAGACCGTCGTTTTTTTACCCAAAACATTTCCGTCCAGGCGAACGCTGCCACTGACCAAATAGGCGTGGCCAAAGGGAGCGATTCCCAAAAGTAAGTCATCGGTTTTTCCCAGAACATCCTTTACCGTGAACTCTCTTTTAGGGTGGTGCACGCGGCGATATTCAATGTTCAGTCCGGGACTGACTTCGGCGTACTTGATTTCAAATTCGGGAACTTCGTTGAAGACATTTTCGCAGGTACTGTTCGCATAGGCGGGGGAGCTGAGAATGGAAATCAGGCCCGAAAGGGTCAAGGTCCATGAAATGATGTTCTTTCTCAGTAAGCGCACGATAGCTCCGTTTTGCGGGACTGCTGTCCACGCGTTAGACAGCAAAACCACCTCAAATCGAAGGGTTTGCCGTCTGAAAACTCAAGAATTTCTATGGTTTTATTAGAGCAATCCGCAAGCCAATTTAGAATCGACGGCGGCCCTTGGCTTCTGGAGTTCCATCGGCAGGATCTTCAGGCCATTGGTGTTTGGGGTACTTGATTCGAAGTTCTTTGCGAACCTCGGGATAGCCGTTTTTCCAGAAGCTTTCCAGATTCGAAGTCACCTGAACCGGGCGGAAATTAGGTCCCAATAAATGAAACGTCAAAGGCACTTTGCCCGAAAGAACTTTGGGAGTTTCCATCATGCCGAAAACTTCCTGGATGCGAACTTCCAGGTAAGGAGCTTTGTCGGATGGATAAGTTACTTTGATGTGACTGCCACTGGGTACGGTGATTCGTGCAGGTAATTCTTTATTGAAAGCTCTAATGAAGTCCGCAGGGAAAACGTTTTCAATAAAGAACACCAGGTCTTTTTCGAAAACACTCTGCAGTTTCTTTTCACCCATGCTGGCTTGGGAAAAGGCCTCAAGCTTTAAATCCTCAAGTTGTTCGTGGCTAAATGAAAATTCGGTGTCAAGAGTGCCATTGTCGATATGGCGTCGCCAGAATTCCAGTCGCTCCCACCACTCCGAAAGCTTTTCATTGTTCTTTAAAACTAAGGGCCATTTTTCCACCAGGACTTGGGGCAACTTGGCTTCCACTTCATCTGGAGAGGCGGGCAACAGCGACGGCTCCTCGAGTGGCAGACCGAACAGAGATTTATACTCGCGAATAAAAAACTGACCTTTTTCTTCAATAAATGTCAGATCACGAATCTTTTGAATTTCGTCTTTAAAGTGCGAAAGGATGAATTCTTTCGTAAAGCCACAAGCCAGACTGACAATGGTTTCAGCATCGCTGCTGCCCTCAACACCACTTAAGGCGACAAAGAAATCCGATGTCTTAACCAAGGAGTCCTGCTGCAGCTTTACACCGCGACCGCCGACCATCAAAGCTCGATCGGATTGACCACGACGACGGCACAGGCGATCCGGAAACGCGCGAAGTAAGAGAGTGCGCATTTCTAAATCTTGCGATTCGGCCTGGATGTTTTTAACCCCGCCTAATTTTTTGGCCAGTGCCAGAATCTGATTTGCAGATTGAGAGACAGTCTGTAAAGCCAGGAAGCCTGCTTCACGGGGAGCTTTGCCGGATTTTTTAAACTGCTGTAAAAGATCCAATCGTACCGTAAGATCGCATTCCGTTTTATCACCTAAAAAGGAACTGACGAATTCACGGCGTAAGAAATCCCGCTCTTGCAGTATCGCTGCAAGTTCAGAGCCCAATTCCAAAGAATTTCTGTCGCCAGCCACCAACATCAATTTTGCCAAACGTACAGGCAATGGGAAGTGCAAGATCTTACGCCCCAGATTAGTAATTTTATTAGTGTCGTCAATGGCACCAGCAAGTTTCAGATATTGGGCAGCTTTATCGATGGCAACATTTGCCGGCTTTTCAAACCACGAAAACTTGTGGAAATCACTAACACCTTGGGCGGCAAGAAACAGAAGGCTTTCTGTCAAATCAATACGCTGAATTTCTGCGATCTCGCTTTTTGAAAATGAATGCTCATCAAGTTTATTCCACATTTTGTAGGCAAAGCCGGGGAACTGACGGGCGGCTCGGCCCGCACGTTGAATGGCGCTGGACAGACTGATACGGCCCAATTCCAGTCGGGAAAATCCTGTGCGATAATCCTGCTTCATGTTTTTCGCAAGACCCGAATCGATAACGGTATTCACGCCATCCAGTGTGACAGAGGATTCAGCGATGTTAGTCGAAAGTATAATTCTTTGGCGCGCACCTTTTTGTAAGGCACGTCTTTGATCTTCTAAATTCAAAGAGCCATGCAAGGGAATAAGATCGATCCCTTTACCATTTGCCCAATCTTCCAGGGTATTCTTGGCGCGTTCAATCTCTCCCACGCCAGGTAGGAAAACCAAAATATCTTTCGAAGTTTTTCCAGCAGCTTCACGTACAAGCTGCGCGAGATTATCAAAGAATGACGGAAAGGTTTGAACAATCTGGGAGTTTTTTTGATAGATAACTTCCAGGTCATAGAGTTTACCTGGAACACTGACGACGGGAGCATTTCCCAAGTAGCTTGAGATCTTTTCAGCTTCAAGAGTTGCTGACATCACCAAAAGTTTGATATCGCGACCAAGTTCTTGCAGTTCGCGGATAAGGCCCAGGGCCAAGTCTACGTGCAAAGAGCGTTCATGGAATTCATCCAGAATAACCAGGTCGACATCGGATAACTCCGGGTCATCCAACATCTGACGGGCAAGCAAAGCCTCGGTCATAAATATAAGGCGTGTTTTTGCAGAAGTTTTATTGGCAAAACGAACTTGGTAGCCGACTTCTTCCCCAATGGTCCAACCATTTTCGTCGGCGATACGATGTGCGGCAGCGATCGCGGCCATTCTTCGGGGTTCTAGAACGATGATTTTATTTTTAACCACATCCAGTAAGGCAGGAGGCAGGCGAGTTGTTTTACCCGCGCCGGGTGCCGCAGTCAGAACCAGATTCTGCCCTTGTAGCATCTGTTCTTTGATGGAAGGTGTGAAATCATCGACAGGAAGATGAATCATGCAGGATAAAGAAGCAGCATGAACTCTGCTTTTTCAAAAGGAACTTTCTTGGCGATTTGGTCAATCGTGCCTTCCAGATTCAATTCATCTTCCTGAGAAAGATTCAAAGACAAAAGCATGCGACGATTTGGAAAGTGATCTTTCATATCGCCCAACATTTTTTTCAGGCGATAAGGCGTATCCATCAAAATGATGGCGCGCTTTTCTTTGGTCAGCTCACGCAAAGCTTTAGCCCGCGCTTCTGTTTCTGCAGGAACAAATCCGCGGAATAAGAACTCATCAATGCGCTGACCACTTAAGGACAGCAGGCCCATCAAAGCCGAAGCACCCAAAACAGATTTTACAGGAATATTTTTTTGACGACACAGGCGAACCAAATCTGCACCTGGATCACAGAACCCCGGGGTTCCGCAATCAGTCACCAACGCCACCATTTTCTTTTCACACAAAGGCACCAAAGCAGCTTTATCATCCGGAGTAGAATGCTCGTCCAGGATCTCATAGGTTTTTCCAGAGATGCCGTGAACGCGTAATAATTTAGAAGCTTCTTTCGTACTTTCACAGATCACCACTTCGCAATCTTTCAGAATTTGCAAAGCACGTAGCGAAATCTCGCTGGTATCACCGATCGGAGTTGCCACTAGGTACAACATTAAGAGTTCCTTTGATTCAGGACAAAATTCATAATTCGTGGAAGGTCAGGAGGTGGTTCTGCCTTGCCCGAGTGGGTGCTGTCAAAAAAAATACTTTCGACACGGGGGCATTTCGCTCCCATAAGGTTTAAAATAACGGGTTCATTGTCAAAGAAGTAAACTTTGTCATATCCCTGTCGGTCCTTGGCTAGAAACCAGTCTGTTTTGTATTCCGCATCGTCCATGGATTTATCGGGCTTTACGAAAAGGACGGCTTTATCATTTAACGGAAAATTCCATTGCTGTAATTGGTGTGTCGTACCAGGCTCCATGCGATGCAGGTCACGACCTGTAAGGTAAGCGACCTCAGCCCCGGCTTTCATCACTTCGTGAACGTATTCCAGGGCCCCCTCGTTGGGTGTATCGAATTTTAAATAGTCGTTCGAGAAAAAATGCTTACGCCAGTACAAGGAGACGGCTTCTTGAAACTCTGGATGGTGACCATCCAGCCCGGCTCTTTGCAAAGCATTGGTAAAACCCCAATCCGTGTGTTCTGTTTTTATTTTTGAAAAGCAGGCAACTTGTTCGGGAAAGCGTTTGATATTCTCAGGGTCCAAAGCAAAATCCATCAGGATTTTTTCGATACGGGGACTGACGTCAAAGAGGGTCGAATCCAAGTCGAAAACCACGAGGCATTTTTTTCCCTCGGTAACCAAGGTGTGAATATTGACAAGGATTTGATCGATCATGGGGCCATCGTAGCGTTTAGGGTCCAGTTAAGGCAAAGACTTTGTTAACAGAGGCTCGGTCCTTTTATAGAATATTCGTGGGGGTTTTCATGAAGCTTCTTTTGAACTGCGCTTTACTTTTGTGCGTCTTCAGTATTTCCAGCTGCAATTTTAAAAAAGCCGCATTAGGTACTGCAGAAAATCCAATTAAATTTCATCTGGTGCCCTCCGTGGATGCCAAAGTTCTTGCGGATAACTCGAAGCTGTTGAAAGAGTATCTGGAAAAATCCACACCTTATAAGTTTCAGATCACAATTCCCCAATCCTTCGTAGCGGTCGTGGAATCATTTGGCACGAACAGAGCTGATGTCGCAGCGATCAATACCTATGGTTATTATATGGCGAATAAGTCTTATGGTGTGCAAGCGCGCTTAACGGTGATTCGCTATGGATTGGGAACTTATCAGTCACAGTTTCTGGCCCGCAGTTCCAGTGGTATCAAATCATTGAAAGACTTTAACGGCAAAAAAATGGCTTTCGTTGATCCAGCGTCTATGTCGGGTTACTTGCTTCCATTAAAGACCATGAAAGATAAAAAAATTGAGCCGAAGGAAACTGTCTTTGCTATGAATCATGATGCTGTGGTGTCGATGATTTATCAGGGTCAGGTGGACGGGGGAGCGACTTACTACAGTCCGCCGCAAAATGGTCAGATCGAAGATGCCCGTCGTCTGGTGAAGCTGCAATATCCTGATGTTGAACAAAAAGTAAAAATCGTCGAGCTATCTGAACCCATTCCCAACGATCCCATTGTTTTTCGCAAAGACATGCCTGAGGAAATGAAAGAAAAGATCTGCGATGTGCTATTGGAATGGGTGGCGACACCTGAGGGAAAAAAATCTTTGGATCTGATGTTGGGAGCGACCAATTTGAAAAGATCCACGGATGCCGATTATGAAAGCGTTCGCGAAATGTTAAAACAAATGCTTCCGGCAGGAAAATAAATGAGCACACCATTTTTGTCGGTGAAAAACCTAAACAAGACTTTTCCTAACGGTGTGCAAGCTTTGCGCGACGTCAGCTTTGATGTGCAAAAGGGCGAGTTCTTGGTGGTGATCGGGCTCAGTGGTTCTGGAAAGTCCACCCTGATGCGTTGTCTGAACCGCCTGCAAACTCCCAGCAGTGGTGAAATTATCTTCGAAGGTTCGGATATCGGTAAACTTCAACGCCCGGATCAAGTGCGCTCCCTTCGTCGTAAGATGGGAATGATCTTTCAGCACTTCAATCTGATTCCCCGTCAAAGTGTGATTAAAAACGTATTGATGGGCGCTTTGGGTGTTAAAAAAACTTTGCCCAGTCTTTGTGGCATGTTTTCGTCCCAGGAAAAAGACGAGGCCTTAAAAAATTTAAAACTCGTAGGAATCTCCGAAAAAGCACATTTGCGCGCTGATCAACTGTCCGGCGGGCAAAAGCAACGGGTGGCCATCGCACGAGCCCTGATGCAAAATCCCACGCTGTTGCTCGCAGATGAGCCGGTGGCTTCATTGGACCCGGCAACCTGTCATGTGGTGATGGACTACCTGAAAAAAATCAATCAAGAGCTCGGCATTACCGTCGTCGCGAATCTGCATTTTCTGTCTTTGGTGCGAAAGTATGCGACTCGAGTCGTTGCTTTGAAAGAGGGGCAGATCGTTTTCACGGGAAAACCTGAAGAGATCACGCAGGAATGGTTTCAAAAAATTTACGGAGAAGGGACTCAGGATGTTGCGCCGGATATTTTTTGATGCCTTGAGTGTCGCATTCTTACTAAGCTGCACGGCCGTTGCATTGTTCGTGACCAGCGAAGAGCAGCTTTTGGATTTAACCAAAGATGTACTATTTGTCGCCGTCTTTATGTTGATTGGGGTTGTTGTCGCTTGGGCCTTGCGAAATATGAAAGTGCGCACCTTGGGTGGTGCTTTATTTGATCTGCATCCTGCGACGGAGCCTGTTCCGTGGTATCGCTCCTTCTGGGGCTGGCAGTTTGTTACATTGCTGGTAGTTTCTTTTGTGGTGGCCTTAGTTAAGACGGAGTTTTCCTTGATTGAGTTACTCGACCAGAATGGTTTTGCCGGGGCCGTTCGTCTTTTCAAAGGGCTCTTTAATCCGAACTGGGAGGTTCTGCCTCGAGCCGTTTTAAATATTATTGAAACAATCTTCATGGCCTTTCTTGCTACCAGCATTGCCATTCCTTTTGCATTCGGCTTAAGTTTTTTCTGCGCCAAAAATATTATGCGGGGTCCGGTGGCCTATCCGATCTATCTGGCTTTGCGAACCTTCCTGAATGTGACTCGTTCTATTGAAGCATTGATCTGGGCCATTATTTTCTCGGTGTGGGTGGGGATTGGTCCTTTCGCGGGGATGCTCGCACTCATGATTCATTCTGTGGCCTCCTTAGCAAAACAGTATTCTGAAATGGTAGAGGCGGTCGAAGATGGTCCGATTGAAGCCATCGAATCAACAGGAGCTAACAAGGTGCAAACCATCTGGTATGCGATTGTCCCTCAGGTGGTTCTGCCTTATATTTCATTTACGGTCTATCGCTGGGACATTAACGTAAGGATGGCAACAGTGATTGGCTTGGTGGGCGGTGGTGGTATTGGAACCATGCTGATTCAATATCAAGGCCAAGCCATGTGGCGCGAAGTGGGATGCATTATCGTCGTGATCGCCGTTGTTGTGTGGGCTTTGGATCTTGCCTCTGCGCATATCCGCGAAGCCCTAAAATAGAAAGAGGAGCACCATGAGTGAATTTGGTAATTATAAACTTTTGATTCGCGAAACACATATCGATTCTTATGGTCACGTGAATAATGCAACTTATTTGTCTTTGTACGAGGAAGCTCGTTGGGAGGCGATCACACCGCGAGGCTTTGGCTTTAACGACATTCATCGTCTGCAACAAGGCCCTGTTATTTTGGAAGTGAATATCAAATTTCTAAAAGAAATTAAGCTGCGTGAAAACATCACGATCGTTTCCAGCATCATGGACTACGAAGGTAAAATCGGTCACATGAAACAACAAATGATCAAAGATGATGGCACGGTTGCCAGTGAAGCCGTGTTTACCTTTGGATTATTTGATTTGAAAGCTCGTAAAATGATTCTCCCCACTCCGGAGTGGAGGAAAGCCTGTGGTCTTGAATAAGATTTTTGCCTTCCAGGTGATCGATCATGGCACTTTTCATTTCCTGCCATCTTCTTTGTCCAACCGAGGCTGCATCAATCATCAAATGATGAAAGATCGACTGCCAGCTAAAGGGACGTTTGTGAACAACAAACGTCTTCCATTCATCTAAGCGATAGTTTGCAATAAAAGACCTGATGCCAGAAGGGCTGACCAACTCATCTAATGGATCAATAAATAAAAGTGTCGGCACATTGATTGCCTGGCGGTTGGGATGTCGATTAGCGAAGTTTGCCAGTTCAAATGTCGCTCGATAGGCCGAGACCGGTGTCCCAGTGGAGTTTGCAAAATAGTTTTCTCGATTGAATAGATTGGGAATGACGGTAAGCGGATTCAGGGTTCTTAAAATGCGCATAATAAATGCGGTTCTGCGAATCGCCACTGCGGGAGCAAACAGAACCATTTTATCAAAGTGAACTTGCTTGTACTTACTCGAAACAGTGACGCCGATCACCCCACCCAAAGAATATCCGACATAGTATATAGGCATTCCATATTTCCCGGCTCGTTCGTTGGCCTGGCAGTAAGCGCGAAGGGCATCGCGCTCCCACATCTCTGCCGTGACATGTTTAAAAATGTTCAAATTATTATTGTGTCCCGAGAGCGACAGGCGCAGAACGTCGATGCTGTTTTCGCGTAATGCATTTTCAATCGACACCATTCGCGCCGGATTGTTATTCAGTCCATGCACCACCAATGCTACGCCTTTGGCAGGCTGATAAGCAGAAAGGCGCCACAGCGTTCGCGAGTCGCTTCCCCTCATCAGGGGTGGACAGTTGCCGGCAAATAAATCCAGAGAAAATAGAAGAATAAGGAAAGAAAAGAGGCCGAGAAAAAACGCGTTTCTCATTTCAACATCCCCCACGAATGCCCGACCTGGTCGGTTGTAGCTTTATTTCTTTTATCCTAGGGAATCGCTTTTGGTAGTAAACGAACGAGTGTATGTATTTACCGCGGTCGAGGGGGCTAAGACACAGGACTGGTCCTAAGAGCGGGTCTGGTGTTTCATTTGGAGAACATGAATCCCTGTTTAGGCTTATTTGCAGCTCAGTGGAGAATGCTTAAAAGTTTGACGAAAAATCGTGGAACATTTTAGCTTAAAATGTCTAATATCCGACAGTTAAGTCGACTGGATTTTGCACCGATAGTTATTCCCAAGGAGCACTGAACAAATGGGAAAACAATATTATCTTTCAAATAATGGGACTCATATTGGACCTTACACTTTTGAAGTCGTCCTACAAAAAGTTGAATCCCATGAGCACCAATGGACAGATTATGTTTATGATGAATCAATCGGTGACTGGATTATGTTGATGGAGCATCCTGAGTTTTCAGCGAAGGTCACATCAAAACCTGCAGCTCGTCCAGAGTCCGCTCCCGGCAAACCAGAAGAAGTTGCAGAGACAATGAAAGATAAAGAGTGGTTCATCCTTAAAGAGGGAAATAACTACGGACCTTTTTCGCCCGTTGAAGTTGTGCAAATGCTTCAGGAGAAAACTCTTTTTGAATACGACTATATTTGGCATGCACGCATGGCAAATTGGAGCCGTGTAGCTGAAGTTGAAGAATTCGCACCAGACAAAATCCGTGCGATGAAGCAATCCTCTGACACTGGTTTGGCAGAGATCTTCTTCCGCCGTCGTCATGCGCGCGCAGCTTACGGTGCAAGCCTGATTGTTCATAATAACAAAACAGTTTTCCGTGGACAGGCGCTTGAGATCAGCGCTGGTGGAGCGGGTGTCTTGATTGACAATCCGAATTTACAACCGGGTCAATCGTTGTTCCTTCACTTTCAACCAGGTGATGGCGTGCCGCCGTTCAATGCTGTCTGCCAAATCGTTAGCAAACAGTTCATCAAAGAGATGGCGCCAAGAGGAACGGACGCGGTAAGATACGGCGTGAAGTTTACGACAGTGAGCCAATCAGTTCGTGAAAGTATCAAAAACTTCACGACACCCAAAGCAGCTTAAGATTATTTACAGAAAAGATTTTAATAGTGGCAGAAGGTCTAAGACTTTTCTGCCACTTCCATTTTAGGGACTTCGGAATCATCGATCAAAGGTGATTTGGCCCCAGCTGAAGCAAATTGATAGTACATACCTTGAGCGGCCATCAATTCCTGATGAGAACCCACTTCCATTACTTCCCCCTGGTTCAAGACAACGATGCGATCGCACTGTTCAATTGTCGACAGGCGGTGAGCAATGATGATGCTGGTACGACCTTTGGTGATCTCGCGAGTGGCTTCCTGGATAATGTGCTCGCTTTCGGAATCGATATTCGCTGTCGCCTCATCCAATATCAAAATGTCAGGGTTGAAAGCCAAGATGCGCGCAAATGCGATCAGCTGACGTTCGCCCACGGAAAGATTGGCGCCGCGTTCATCGACGGGACTGTTTAAATCGCGTCCTGTACGAGTCAATAGCCCCATATAGCCGGTTTTCTCGCAGGCTTTTAGTATTTGCTCGTCAGAGACCTTTGGATCCCCCAGGCCAATGTTACCGCGAATAGTCCCGCGGAAAATAAAGTTGTCCTGCTGTACGACGCCGACGTGATGGCGAATTTCTTCGCGTGCGATTTTTTCGATCGGCAGGCCATCGATAAAGATCGATTTTTCAGGCGCATCATAGAAACGCTGAAGCAGGGAAATAAACGTGGATTTTCCACTTCCCGTACGACCCACCAAAGCAATAGATTCCCCGGGCTGGAAGTGCAGGTTCACATTTTTAAGTACCAACGGCAGATTTTCTTCATAGCGGAAATTCAAATTGCGAATTTCAATGTCACCACGAACCATTTCTGTTTTCTGCAAAGAATCCAATTCATACTCTTTGTGCTCATCCATCAGCGTGAAAATTCGTTCGGCGCTGGTAAGTGAATTTTGGAACTGTTGATATTTCTCCAGGATTTCGCGTAAAGGTGGGATGAAATCTTGAATGTTCATCAGAAAGGCCACCAAGGAGCCAATCGCGATGGAATTTTCGGCGCTCATCAAGCCCCCGAAATATAGGGCTGATGTGATCGTAACCGCATTGAACAGATTCATAATCGGTTGCATCATTGCATAGGCATAGATCGAGCGCATATTCGTATCGCGATAATCTGTGGACAGGTTCGAGAAGCGATCGCGGTTACGACGGATGCGGTTGTACAACTGTACAACTTTGATCCCGTTCAGATTTTCCGCTAAAAAGGCATTAATCACTGAAAGCTTTTTTTTCTGTTCGTGCAAGATATCGCGGATTTTATTGCTTAGGTAAAACGAAGCCGCGATAAACACCGGAGCTAACAACAAGGAAATCAAAGTCAGTTTCCAGGAAATCAGCGCCAACGCCACAACCACCGAACAAATCACTACGAACTGTGTGAAGACCGTGATCACGCCTTCCGTGAAAAGCTCACCTAAAGAGGCGACGTCATTCGTAAGACGAGTGACAATGCGCCCAGTGGGAGTCTTATTAAAGAATTGCAGAGGCAATCTTTGCACGTGGTTCATCAAGTCTTCGCGCAAATGAAACAACATGCGATTCCCAAACAACTGAAAAAGCATATTGTTAGAAAATGAAAAGCATGTGCGCAAGATTTCAAGTCCCAGATAGGCAAAGGCTACCTGTGTGAAAAGCTCATAGTTCTTACCCTTCACACCGTGATCGATCGCATATCCGATCAAGGCTGGCACCAGACGGGCGACCAAAGCTCCACCAAAGACTGCAAAGATGGCAGCAAATAGCAAAACCTTTTCACGACGGGCATAGGGCCACAATCTTTTAAATAAAACCGGATAAGTGACTTTGGTTTTAACCAAGTCTTCATTCATGAAGTTATCATTACTCATGATTCACCTCCTGGCCTTGAATGCTAACGGTTTTTTGGAATGTCGGGCTTGCTTTTAGAACTTCCTGGTAAGTTCCCAGCGCCTCCACTTCACCATCACGAAGGATTAACAGGCGATCCACAGTTTTAAGCGAAGACAGGCGATGAGCCACGATGATTCGACTCATGGAACCCTTGTCTTTACCAAGTTCATTTTCGATCGCTTTTTCTGTGCGGGTGTCCACGGCGCTTAGCGAATCATCCAAAATCAAAACGGGGGTTTTCATAATCAATCCCCGGGCAATTGTCAGACGCTGTTTTTGGCCACCAGATAAATTCACTCCACGCTCGCCCAATTGGGATTCAAACTGATGGGGGAGTGATTGAATCTCGCGGGTTAAATCCACGGTTTCGGTCATACGCAGGATATCCTGGTCTGATGCGCGCTCGGTTAAGCCGAAGCTAACGTTTTCTGAAATGCTTTCGCTGAATAGGAAGGCCTCTTGAGGAACCAACAGGAATGTCTTACGCAAAGATTCCTGTGTGATGTCTTCAATCGCATGACCATTCACCAAGATCTCACCCTCGGTTAATGGGTATAGACGTGTCAGCAAGTGCAACAAAGTTGTTTTACCAGCTCCCACCGGGCCCATGATGCCCAGGCTTTCTCCCGCTTTAAGCGTGAAAGAAACATTCTTTAAAGCGTAAACGGTACTGCTTTGATGTTTGTAGGAAACATTTCTGAATTCCAATTTCTCAAAACGTGTGATTTCAATTTTTCCGTTATCAGGGATGTCGGTATCCGTTTTCAAAACATCTTTGATACGTTCAAAGGAGGCATAGCCTTTTTGCATCATCGAAAAGCCCATGCCCAATGCTGTCATCGGCCAGACCATTTTTTGAATATAGCGATGAAATGCAAAGAACGTCCCGATTGTGACCGTACCGGCATACAAGTCGTCTTTCGCGACAAAGAGCAGGATCACGCTTCCCGATGTCACGCCGAACTCCATAACCGGAACGAACAGCGAGTCCACTTTGGCTACTTTGTTGCAAGCTTTCTCAAAAGCAGCACTGACACCGTTAAATAATTGCGTACGGTTGTGTTCCTGGGAAAAACTTTTGATCACGCGGATGCCACCGACAGTTTCCTGGGCAACGCCAGTAAGTTCGGAGAAGCGATCTTGTTGAATTTTGTAATTCGTGTGAATCAGTTTCATCACTTTCCAGATCATCAAGGGAACTAGTGGCAGAAAGATCAAAACCTTCCAAGTCCAAGACCAGTTCATCATCACCATGATCGGAAATACGATCGCAATGATGATCACGCCATCTGCCAGAATCAAAAGGCCCGGTCCGATGGCCTGACGGAAAGACTGCACGTCATTCGTCAAAAGACTCATTAACTCGCCCACCTGATTCTTGTGGAAAAAATTGGGACCCAGTGAAGTTAGATGGTTGAAAATACGACGGCGAATATCTTCTGCCGCATAAGTATGGAATTTACCAAAAAACGCACGCCAGCCCAGGCGAGTGGCTGCGAGGCTTGCCATGACCAAGGCAAAGATCATGCAGGTCTTGGTGACTTCACTCATCGGTGCGCGGGCTTCAATGCTGTCGATGATTTGTTTCATCACCAACGGATAAATCCCGTCCAGCGCATTCGTGAAAAGCAAAAACAACATCCCTAAACTAAAAGCGCGGGGATTGTTTTTTATATAAAATAAAAGAGGGCGTTTAAAAAGAAGAGCGTTTTCTGAGGGCTGCATCGTGGACAACTCTAATGAATATAAGGAAATCCGACAAGGGAATTGCGTCAGGTACTAATATACAGTACTCTGCTAAGTGGAGGCTGGTATGTCGCAAATAGATCAGTTTTTGGCGTCGTTGAAACGCGCTTTGAAAGCAAAGAACGTACTCTACAGGGATTTGGCTAAAGCGCTAAACCTCAGCGAATCCAGCGTGAAACGTATTCTTTCCAGTAAAAGCCTGAGCTTAGAGCGTTTAGAAGAAATCTGTCGTGTGGCGGATCTTAGTTTTTCAGAAGTGGTTAAGTCCGCAAATCTGGAAGACGGAACGCAAATTTATCTTCTGACGGATGAGCAAGAGCGCGCCTTGGCCGAAAACACACGTCTGCTGCATTACTATATGTTGCTTCATGACGAGCGCACTCCGCAAAAGATCGAAAAAGAATACCAAATTCCCAAAGCGGAGGCCCAAAAGTATCTTTTTCAGCTGGATCGATTGAATTTGATCGAACTTCATCCGCGCGACAAAGTAAAATTCAAACGTCATGGATTTTTGCGTTTCCGCAGAGATGGGCCCATTGGTAAAGCCCTTTTTGAACAAATGAAGACGACTTATTTGATGTACGATTTCAAGCCCGAGGATTTCGTGCGCTTTACGTTAATCAAAATCAGTCCCTCGACATTAGCGAAGTACAAAGGGAAAATGGAAAAGCTGGCGATGGAAATGCAGGAAGATTCTCGCTTCGATGCTGAGCATAACACGGCCACAGTGGATGCTGGTGTGTTGATGGCTTACCGACCTTGGACATATTCCTACATGGGCGCAATCAAGAAAAAAGAATAGATCTCCAGAAAATTTGTTTTATCTCAGGAGCGGTGGTGTGTTGCAGTTCCCTGGTTGCAGTGCCACCACTCCTTTGCGAATCTTGATGATATGAGAATCACGCTTTTGTCATGCCTAAGCAGCATTGTTATCTTGTTGTCTTCAGTTTTATCTTTGGCGGTGAACGCGCCGAACTCTATGTTCAATCGCAAAACAACGACGGGGCAAAATCTTTATCAAACCGTTTTGTCTCAAGGAGTCGCGGAAGAGCCCGTGAATCTTTTATTTCGCATGTTCGATTATAATGCGGGTCGAATTGCGAATACTAAGACTGCAGTGATCGTGGACTACTCCCTGATTTCCGTTGAAAAGCGCCTGTATTTCCTGCATCTGGATACGGGTGTGGTGGAAAGATTCTATGTGTCTCATGGAATTAATTCTGGCGTTTTAGAAACGCGCAGCTTTTCAAATCTAATGGATTCCTGGAAAAGTTCCATTGGATTTTACTATGCAAAAGGCACCTATAACAGTGCCAAGAATGGCCCCTCCTTAAAGCTCGAGGGGATTGATCGCTCCAATGACAATGCCAAGGATCGCTTGATCGTTTTGCACGGAGCAAAGTATGTCAGCGATGATTTTATTCAACGCAATGGTCGCCTCGGTTGGAGTCAAGGTTGCTTCGCAGTTGCACTCGAGGTTTTGCCAGTGCTGCTAAACTCTTTGCAAAATGGTAGTTTGCTTTTGTCCTATCACAAGGATCTTTGGAAATATGCGCGCCAGTATCCTACGGAGCAAGAGGTGATGGGCAATGAGGTCGTGCCTCCTGGAGTGAACATTCGCATCACTCCTGAGGAACAAGTGGATCCTATCCCTCCCGCCGACAGCTCGGAATACATGAAATCACTTGTGGGTGCTTAAAGACTCGGCCAAACCAGTGATGAAGATTTTCAATTTCGCTTGGATGCTCTCCACGTCGGTGCCAAGTAAGATCCTATCAAAAAACATAGAGCCATGAAAATATGTATCAAAAATTTCCATCGCCTGTCTTAAATCGACGTCCTTTTTCACTTTTCCTTCCGTGCGAAGTACTTCGAGGCGCTCAATAACCTGATTAATATAAAGACTGATGGGAGCGATTTCGCGAATGCGTTTCAAAAACTTCGCATCCACAAGACATTGGCCCAGCACGATTTTAAAAAACTCCTCGTCCTTTTTGCAATGATGTTCGAACATAGAGTCCACCAATGAAGTTAACTCTTCGTGCACTGTTGCTTGCGCTGGGTACATAAGCGTATCTTGTTGAACTTTATCTTTGATATGTGTTTCACACACCGCAAGCAACAGCCCCATTTTGCCGTCGAAATAGCGGCCTATAAGTGATTCGTTGACCTTGGCTTTGTCGGCGATCATGCGGGTTGTGGCGCCATTAAAGCCGTGTTTTGCAAAGATATCCTCGGCGGCCTGAAGCAGGCGTTCTTCGGATGCGGATCTATCTCTTTTTTTAGTCTTAGATCGAGAAGCGGTCTCTTTTTGATCCGTATTCTTCGATAAAGGTTGAGAGGTGTCTCCCATATTGAGCTCCTGGGTTATCTTTTTTAAAGCACATAAGCACTTGAAAGTACTTATTAATAGTAAATGTATCATAAAATAAGAATGTCCACAAGTAAGTAATTGCTTGAGTACTTCGTAAAAATGCCGTAAAAGTATGTAAGTAAGTGATTACTTATTAGTGAATCAGGAGATGGACCCATGATGAACCAGGGTGGAGCTAAAAACGACAGATGTTTTGTACTGCGAGCTGCTATGGCTTTCCTTTTAATAGGAATAGCTGCAACGAAAGCTCAAGGTGTCACGTTGACTCAATATCTCGAGCAAGTGCAGACCGACAGTAACAGTTATAAAGGAACTACTACGCAAGCAGAAGGTAACAACCTTGAGGCTCGCGAAGCAGATTTGATTTTCACCCCAAAACTTTTTGCTGAATTCAATACGGGTCATGACGGTAAACCAAGTCAGCCGAAAATGTATGATCGCGTGAATACTGAGACATACTCTTTGGGCATTCAGCAACAATTCGATTTTGGTTTGCAAAGTAAGTTGTACTATACAATGCAAAAGACAACCTTCGACAATGCAGGATCTGCATTCACAATGTCTAAATATTGGGATGCGACTCCTAAGATCGAATTGACAATGCCAGTGTGGGGCGGTGGTTTCGGTAGTACCGCTCGTGCGAACGCGGATTTGCTTCGTCAAAGTAACTATGCCGAGCAATATCAGGCTTCCTACCAGTCAACAGCTTACTTGGCGCAAGCTGAAGCTGCTTACTGGAAACTTTCTGCGTGGTCTGACGTTGTTAAAATTCAAGAAGCCGCTTCTAAATCAGCGAACGATATCATGAGCTACGTAAGTCGCAAGCGCAGTATGAACCTAGGGGAGCAAGCCGACGTGGTTCAAGCTCGGGCCTTGGTTGAAGCTCGTGGTTTGGAGTTGCAAGTGGCTCGCAATGAACAACGTGAGGCTCTTCGTACCTTCAACAAATTTTTAAATAGACCAGCGACAGCTCCAGTGGACAGTCTTGAAACAGTTCCTTATGCAGAGCTGGAAAAAATCACTGTACCGACGGCTCGCCCTGGCGAACGTTACGATGTGAAAGCAACGCAGGCTCAACTACAAACAGCGAAAGCCAATGCTGTAGTCGTGAAAGAACGTAACCGTCCAACCTTAGATATTTATACAACTTACGCTTTGAATGGCCGTGATGATGATTATAACCAAGCGATGAAAAACGCAGGTTATACGGACACGGACACGGGCTATATTGGCATGCGCTTCAACATGCCTTTGAATATTGGTGCAGCAGGCGACACCAAAGCTGGTGCGGATAAAAACGTCAGAGCAGCAGAATACAATCGGGAGTACGCGTTGTATGCGCAAGAACAAGACTGGATCAATTTAACTCAAAATATTACTGATGCGCGCGACAACTTGGTTTTGTTGGGTAAAATTGAACAAGCGCAAAAGACTAAATTGGACGTGGAAAGAACACGTCTTCGTCAGGGTCGAACAACAACGTACCAAGTATTGTTGTTCGAACAAGATTACTCAGCTTCCGCTTTGAACCGCGTGAAGTCTGCAGCGAATATCCTGGCACTGCAAACACAAATCAAACTTTACCAAGCCTCTCCTGAGGAAGGGAAATAGTCATGAGCTTACCAAAGATTTCCATCAGCAGACCGATTTTTATTACCTGCGTAACCATTGCGATCGTTGTTGTCGGTTGGGCCGGATACAAATCCATGCCGGTCGACTTATTTCCTGACGTATCCGTTCCGGTTGTAACTGTACAGACGACTTATAAAGGTGCAGGTCCTTCCGAAATTGAAACTCTGGTATCTCGTCCTATCGAAGACGAAGTCAGTACAATTTCCGGTATCAAACGTATGACTTCCAAAAATATGGAAGGTGTTTCGCAAGTTATCGTCGAGTTCGTTTCGTCAGTGGACTCGAAATACGCGGAACAACAAGTACGTGATAAAGTAAATATCGCTAAGCCGAAACTTCCAGATGAAGTTGATGACCCAGTTATCAAAAAATTCGACCCGTCTGATACGCCTATCTTGATGATCGCATTGTCTTCAAAAGGAAACATCGGGGACGCGGCTCTTTATGACATCGCCGATCAAATGATCAAACCTCGCTTGGAACAAGTGAACAACGTGGGTGCGATCGATATCCTGGGTGGTCGTAAAAGAGAAATTCATGTTCTTTTAGATCGCAACAAACTTAAAAACCGCGAGATCTCCGTTACCCAAGTGGCAGGTCAAGTAGGCGCCATGGGGCAGAACATTCCATCGGGTAAAGTAAACCAAGGTGGTAAAGAGCTGGTATTCCGTGGTTTGGGAGAGTTTAGAAATACAGCTGACGTTGCAGATACTTTGGTAAATCTTTACGGAAATGAAGTTCCAACGCGTGTTTCTGATTTGGGTGTTGTTAAAGACACATTGGAAGACGAAGCGTCTCGCGCCTTTGTAAATGGCGAAAAAGCGATCTTCTTGCAAGTCTATCGTCAATCCGGTTCCAACACTGTGAAGGTGGCCGATGACGTTATCAAACAAATGGAGAAAATCCGTCCAGAGCTGGAAAAAATGGAAGGTGCGCCACAAATCAAACTGGTGACGAATGCTTCGCAAAAAATTAAAGACAATCTTTATGACGTGAACGAGACGATCATCATCGCGATTCTTTTGACAGTTATCACAGTGTTCTTCTTCTTGGGTAGCGTGCGTACGACTTTGATTACGGCGGTTTCATTGCCTGTATCTTTGATCGGTGCCTTTATGTTGATGAAGCTTGCGGGTTTCTCTTTGAATATCGTATCGATGTTGGCCTTGACCCTTGCGGTTGGTCTTCTGGTCGACGATGCGATCGTCGTCGTGGAAAATATCTATCGTCGTATGCAATTGGGTGAGAATTCCCTGGTGGCTGCGGAAAAAGGTACGACAGAGATTCAAATGGCCGTTATGGCGATTTCTCTGGTTGTTATCGCGGTATTCGTTCCAGTAGGTACGATGTCCGGTACAATCGGTCAGTTCTTAAAGCAGTTCGGTTTCACGATTGTATTCTCGATGATCATTTCTTGGTTCGTTGCGATGACAATCATTCCGATGCTGACAGCTTACTTTGCGGGTGAAGGTCACGGAGGCCATGGGGGTTCTCACGAAGACTTTAAACCTACAAGTATCTATGACAAAACATTGGGCCGTTTAGTGCGTGGCTTCGACCGCTTCCAATCGATGCTTGAAAGATATTACGAAAGACTTCTGCGTGTAACTTTGCGCCATCCAATTATGACGATCGTGGCGACATTGATGATCTTCTTCCTGTCGATCTATACGGTGACGAAAGTTCCGGGAACATTCATCCCGGATGACGACTCGGGCGAGATCACAGTAACTCTTGAGATGACTCCGGGTACAAGCTTGGATGGTATGCAGGAAGTCTCTAACAAGATCGATAAGATTATGCACGCAGACCCAGCTATCGATTACACAACTATGATCGTTGGTAATATCTATGGTGAATCAAACAAGGCGAGCTTCTACGTTAGAATGAAAGACGTAAAAGGCAGAATGAAAACGGAGGCTTTCCGTGATCATTTACGTCAAAAGTTCGCAGACTTCGCTTTCGCAAATCCAGTTGTTAAGAAATACGACTCTACGGGTGGTATGGCTCAGCAGCCCTTTGTGATGAACATCATCTCTCCAGATCCAAAAGATCTAGAGTCATCAGCGACGAAATTGTTGGATGCTTTGAAAAAAGATCCACGCTTTAAGGACGTGGACTCGAACTATCGTCCTGGTAAGCCGGAGATGCAGGTCGAGCTGAAGCCCGGTGCGGCAAAAGCATACGGTATCAATACGTCAACAATGGGTGCCGAGCTTCGTGCACAAGTTGAGGGAATGACGCCAGCGAAATTCCGTGAAAAAGGACGTGAGTATGAAGTTCGTGTGCGGTTGATTGAAAACCAACGTGACTTGAAACAGACGTTCAATGATGTCTACGTTCCGAACGTGAATCGCAAGTTGGTTCGCCTGAAAGATGTTGCGAACGGTGATCTTTCCTCCGGTCCGGCATCGATTGATCGTATGGATCGTGGTCGTTACATCCAGATCACTGCGGGGCTTGCTCAAGGTGTTGGTGTAAGTACAGTTATCGCTGACGTAGCAAAATGGACTGCCGAGGGGGGCCAAACAGCATTCCCTTCAAGCGTTCGCTACAACTTCGGTGGTGATGCCGAGAACCAGCAAGAACTTGCGGGTTCTACAATGATGGCCTTAGGTTTCGCGGTGATGTTCATCTACTTGATCCTGGCGTCACTTTATGAGTCTTTCATTACGCCGATTACAATCATGGTGGCCTTGCCGCTTGCATTGTGTGGAGCTTTCTTGGGTCTGTATCTTGCGAATCAGATGCTTTCAATGTTCGCGATTTTCGGCTTCTTTATGTTGATCGGGGTGGCGGGTAAGAATGGTATCTTGTTGGTAGATACGACGAACCAATTAATGGCCGAAGGTAAAACACGTGCAGATGCCCTGGTGCAAGCGGGTAAAACGCGTCTTCGTCCAATCTTGATGACTTCATTCGCCTTGATCGCTGGTACATTGCCAGTGGCAATCGGCATGAATGCGGCATCTAAAACTCGTACATCTATGGGGGTGGCGATTATCGGTGGTATGATTTCATCGACAATTCTAACCCTGATTGTGGTACCTGCCGTATTCACGTATGTCGATCGTTTCAGAGTTTGGGCAAATAAACTGGGCAGTAAAATGACTTCTGCTACAAAAGAAGAAACGTCTCACGAGGAAGCCACGGCTGGCGCACCACGCGAAAGTGGAGTCAGTGATTATGCCGTTACAGCACCCGAAAAATAGTGAGAAAAAGTTAGTCGTAATTATCGGTGGAGGTTTCGCGGGATTAAATGCCGCGAAATCTTTGGCCAACAAGGACCAAGTCCACGTTGTTTTAATTGATCAGCGCAACCATCATCTGTTCCAACCTCTATTGTATCAAGTTGCAACGGCCGGATTAAATCCTTCTGATATTGCCGTTCCCATTCGCGCCCAATTTTCTAAAGTTGAAAATGTAGAAATTCACATGGGTCGTGTCGAAAGTGTAAATCTGGAAAAAAAGTTCGTTATCACTGACGGTGTTGAACTTTCCTATGACTACCTCATTGTCGCAGCCGGTGCTCAGCACAGCTATTTTGGAAATCCCGAATGGGAAGAGCATGCCCCTGGATTAAAAACTGTGGAGCAGGCCACAGAAATTCGTCGTCGCATTCTTTCTGCGTTTGAGGCTGCCGAAAATGAAATGGATCCAGAAAAACAAAAGGCGCTGCTAAATTTCGTCGTGGTGGGAGCTGGGCCCACAGGAGTGGAGCTCGCAGGTGCCATTGCTGACATCGCTCGCACAGTGTTGGTAAAAGATTTCAATCATATAAATCCTGCGAATGCGCGCGTGCTGCTCGTGGAAGCAGGTCCTAAAATTTTAGCTTCGTTTCACGAAAAACTCTCGGAACACGCGCTGCAGGATTTGAAAGACATCGGTGTGGAAGTGCGTGTTTCCTCTCGCGTTGAAAAGATAGATGAAAACGGAGTGATAATCGCCGGTGAATTTATACCCTCTCGCTCTGTTTTTTGGGCGGCAGGTGTGCAAGCTTCTCGAATGAAATTCACTCCAGATGTTGCTAAGGATCGCGCGGGTAGAGTTATTGTTCGAGATGACTTCTCAATTGAGAATTTTAAAGACACTTTTGTTATTGGTGACATGGCCCATTTCGAAATCGAAGAAAATAGATCTTTGCCAGGATTAGCTCCTGCGGCAATGCAAGCTGGTAAATTTGTAAGTAATGTGGTACTACAAAGTATCAAAGGGAAAGCGCGAAGCTCCTTTAAGTATCTTGATAAGGGCCAAATGGCCACTATCGGAAAAAGAAAAGCGATTGCTCAGTATAACTCACTGAGAATGACTGGAGTCATCGCTTGGTTAGCTTGGTTATTCGTTCACGTTTTATACCTGATCGGATTCAAGAACAGAATCTCTGTCATGGCAGAGTGGACGTGGAGTTACATCTTCTCCAAACGCGGGGCACGTCTAATTACTTCAAGAGATTGGAAATTGAAGAACTAAAATTTAACAAAAACTGAACAGAATCTTAATTGTAACAATAATAGAAGCAAAATAACTACCCAGGAGACAAAAATGGCGAAATTATTTATTCAGGACTTGCCGACGGAACAAGAGTTAAAAGCTTCTTGCGGAGATCTGCACACGGAAGAGGTGGATGCAGGAATTCTTCACTCGAACCTTCTTTTCATGAAGGTGGCAAATGAGTTGGACAATCACCTTGAAGGTGTACTATCCAAATACAGTCTTTCCAGCGGACGATTCACACTTCTTTACATGCTAAGAAACGCACCAGAGGGACTAAGCCCTTCTGCACTCGCTTCTAAAGCAGGAGTGACGCAAGCAACGATTTCGGGCTTGTTGAACAATATGGAGAAGAATGAATTGATCGTGCGCGAAACACATGTAAAGGACGGTCGTTCTTTTGTGATCAAATTGACACCAAAAGGCGACAGCACTTTGAAAGAGATTTTCCCACAGTGGTATCCACGCTTGAAAGAGTTTTGGGCGCAACAGTTCTCCCAAGAACAATTAGTTGCCTTCAAAGCGACTCTCGAAGAAATGATCAAAAAAACCGAAGTCCTCGGGACTGAAGGTTAGTCCTAGCTAACAAGGCCCTGATAGGAAACACGGGGCCTTGTTGCAATCTAACAAAATCCCAATAGCCTGACGCTTTTCCCATAGAATAAAGGTGAGACCTTTAATCTTGATCGGGAGGTGTGTTATGGCGTCGATTCCAATGCAAGACAGCGACATGGCGAAATGTATTAAAGCGTGCATGAATTGTACAAAGGCATGTATGGAAGCTCTTCACTATCTGCTGCAGCAAGGTGTGTCTGGAAAGCAAATAGCGATGTTGCAAATGTGTACAGAGGCCTGTCAGCTTTCTTCAAAAATGATGTTGGCGGATTTAGAGTTTCATCATCAAGCATGTGAACTTTCTTTTGAACTTTCGACAGCGTGTGCGGCGATCTGCGCCTCCTATGATGACGAACTCATGGCTCGATGTGCGGAAACTTGTCGTTACTGTTCGGAAACTTGCCGAGGAATGGCAGGCATGACGGTGCAAATGAAAGGAACCGCGAAAGATCTTCGCAGCCCCCTTCCTTCGACTCGTTTATAATTCCTCAATGTCGTCAATAATGCCTGCTCTCATCAATGTGCTGAATAATTTGGTGTTGTCAGCAGGCGAGATGACTTCCGAGAAGCCCGAAAGCGCTTCCGAAATATTTTTGCCTTCCTGCAGATCCAAAATAATTTCAGCGTGAGTCGGATCAAGGGCTTCCACCAATAGTTGCCCCTCTTTTTTATAGATCAAAACACTCTCTGGCTGATTCCAATTGATTTCCTCATAGGCGTACCGCGGCTCTTTGCGGCGCTTCCACAGTTCAGTAGTCGAATACATGCTTTGAAAAACTCTCATCGCAGCGATAAAGCTGATGCGAAAGTTATTTGAATGTTCAAAACGTTTGATGTCGTCCTGAGGTAGGGGATTTGGAGTGGCCGCATTTTGAACTTCCTTAAGAAGCCATTCGAATTGTGCCAGATCCTGCAAAAATGGAATCCCCCGGGTTTTGGAAGTCAAAGACAGGTACTCGCAAAAGTTCGCTCCATAATCCGTCAGTCGATAAGGAACAGTTGGTTGCGAAGCGATGTAACGAGCCGTGATATCATGAAACAGCTCGGGGCCCAAAACCCAAGCCACGGTTTCATAGGTTTTCGCCAACGCACCTGCAAGTTTCGAATAATAAATGTCGTGATAGATTTCGAATCCCAGATTCAGAGGCAGATTTCCCGCGGGTCGCAGTTGCTCCAGCGATGGATTGTCCACTTCTCCGTTCAGAACATTTTTTTTAAACAGATGCTGTGCTTCGCTCAAGCTCATTGTTGTTCTCCAATATAAAAGAAGCTTTGATCACTTCCATTTCCAGTTCGCTGAATTCAGGAACATTGCGATGTCTTTCAATTGCGATCGGCAAGTGGCGAATATGTGGCGCCAGGAGCTTAAATAAATCCCATACAGGGCGTGTGATTTCCGACGCCTTTCTGTCCAGCCAATAGGATTCAGTTTCTGTGGGACCAGACAGGTGAACTTGCACGACTTGATTCAGCGGAAGGTTTTGCAAATATTTGTGGGGATTAAATCCATGGTTTTGTGAGTTCACGAAAAGAGCGCCCAAATCCAAAACCAAACCACATCCTGTTCTTTTTGCAACTTCGGCTAAAAATTCCGCTTCGCTTTTGTCGTTTTTCGCGAAATCCACATAGGTCGCGATATTTTCTAAGGCGATCACCATCTTAAGCTGGCTTTGTACGGAATCGATATTGTTGCAAACAATTTGCAGACTTTCCTGATTGAGCGGAAGGGGAAATAGTCCATGCAGGTTTTCGCGGCTTCCTCCGGTCCAGGCCAAATGATCTGAAACCAAAAAAGGTTCCGCGCGCTCGATTAGGTTTCGAAGTTCCCGCAAGTAATTTGAATCCACGCCTTCCGCGTTGCCGATATTCAAATGCGAACCATGAAGGGCGATGGGATAGTCGTGGCGCAAGTTCTCCAAGACTTCCATCGAACGACATAGGGGATTCATGTAATCCTCGGTGGCGGCTTCAAACCACGCGACGTCGGTCAGGGGTTGATGTTCTAAATATGAAAAGTGAGAAGGGTGTAAGCCCATCCCCACTTTAAAGTTTGGAGTTTGATATCTCATTTTGCTTTACCTGGGAGGATCGCTTCTCCTTCGATTTCAACTTCGATGTTGTCGCCAACGACAACGCCCCCAGTTTCCAAGGCTTTATTCCAGATCAAACCGAAGTCTTTGCGATTCAGTTTTGTTTCGATTTCGAACCCTATGCGGCGAACTCCCATTGGATCTGTCACCGCACCTTTGTATTCAACTTCCAAGGTCGCGTCTTTCGTTATTCCGTGGATCGTAAGTTTGCCTTGAACCTCTTTCGGTTTGGCGGTGTCATAGATCACCTTAGTTCCTTTAAAATCGATCGTTGGAAATTTCGCTACGTCCAGAAAGTCGGGACTCTTTAAATGCTTATCGCGATCGGCTTGATTCGTGTTGATGGAATCAGCCTGAATTTTAACAACAACATTGTCGAGTTTTTGAGATTTTTCGTCGAAATCAAAGCTGCCTTCAAATTTTTCAAAGCGGCCTTTTACTTTCGAGATCACCATGTGGGGGACTTTGAAAGTGATGCTGGTGTGGGCTGGGTCGATTTGGAATTTGGCAGCTTGGGCCGAAGTTGCGAAAAATGCAGTTAGTAACAGGGAAGTGGCTATTCTCTGTGGACGCATGAAGTACCTCGCTTTTTTGGTTTTTTTTGCTGGTATTAATCGTTTTTCGGACAGTGATTAGAGGCAAATTACGGTTCTGAAAACGCTTTCTGGAATGCTGAATTACACAGTCATTGCTACACCACGATCGGCAGTTTTAAATCTGCTGGTCGCACACCCGCAGCTTCGTCGGCACGCCGTCCGGGCTCAACCGTGGCTCGCCTGCGGCGAGTGCGCGCCATCGTGGCGCCCACGGAGGCCGACTTCGTGCGGGCATGCGCCCAGCAGCTTTAAAACTGCCGACCGTGGTGAACAGGCTTTAATTCACAATCCGTTGCTCTGGAATTTTTTGGAGTGGAGAGAATAAAAAAAGGAAGGCGTTGAGCCTTCCTTTTTTTAGATTTGGGATTTTGGATAAAAAAAGGGAGCTTGGTTAGCTCCCTTTTTTTGTTGGGTCTTTTGAAATTAGAATTTCAGAAGAGCGCCTACGTCTAGTTTGCCGTTGGATGTTACTTTGCCGTTGAGGGCTGGGATTGGTTTTGCAGAACCAAGAACCGCTGCTTTAACATCCTGCCATGATTTTTCTGGGTGAGCTGACCAGTAAAGGGCCGCTGCGCCGGCTACGTGTGGAGTGGCCATAGATGTGCCATCCCATGTTGCTTTGAAACCGTATTTATCGATTACGATGTCAGAGTAGTTGTTGAATACAGTTGTTGAGAACACAACGACGCCTGGTGCGCCGATGTCTACTGAACGGTTGCCCCAGTTGGAGAATGAACCCAATTGGTCTTTGGCGTCGATTGCTGCCACAGAGATGATGATGTCGTGTGGGTAGCTTGAAGGGTAAGCAGGGGCCGCGTCGTTGTCGTTATCGTAGCCAACGCCTTTGTGGCCGTTACCAGCCGCTGCGATGAACAAGACACCTTTATCTTGGGCGAATTGAACTGCATCGCGAAGAGCTTTGTTTTCTTGGCCTGCGTTTGGATCTTCGCCTTCAGAGCCCCATGAGTTGCTCATGATTTTTGCGCCGTTGTTAACTGCATAGTTGATCGCTTTGATAGCGTCAGCAGTGGTGCCTTGACCTTTTTCAGAGATGAAACGCAAAGACATGATTTTTACATTAGGTGCAACGCCGGCGATACCTTTGCTGTTGTTGTTGCGAGCGGCAACGTTACCAGCGCAGTGAGTGCCGTGACCTGGGTTACCACCTTTGAAAAGGATATCCAGTGGCTCCATAGAAAGGTCGTAAGGTTTGTTATCGTTAGAAACAAAGTCCCAACCAATAGTGTCGTCGATATAGCCGTTGCCATCATCGTCGATACCGTTGTTAGCGATCTCTTTTGGATTTCTCCAAAGGTTCGGCAAAAGATCTTCGTGAGTATAGTCCACGCCAGTGTCGATCACGGCTACAACCATGTCTGGTGAACCTTGAGTGACTTTCCAAGCTTCAACGACACCGATGTTGTTCATACCCCATTGTTTATCGAACATTGGATCCGCGCCCGGAGTTGATTGCGGAGCGTTAGGAATTTCTGGGTTGTCTTTGATCGCCAAAACTTGTGGCTCTGGGTTGCGACGCAACATTTTTGCCAAAGCAGCTCTGCGCAATGGATCTTGGATGCGATAGTCTTCCATCAAATGAATTGGATAGTTCGGTTGAACGTACTCAACCGCTGGATTTTTCACCAAAGTGTTTAAACTCATGGATTTTGGAGCTTGAACACGAACTAGACTTTCCGTGATTTTCTCTGTTTTTGCCCCTTGGATTTCTACATCTTCGTAGCCAGGTGCTAGTTTAATAAGCAAATCTTGCGTTTTATGCTGAGCTTGAGCGCCCAAAGCGAATGCAAGAACGGCGGCAGATGTGAACACAGCCATCTTAGTCATGAAAACTCCTTTCAAAACAATCCTTGTTATGTGGTTACACAGTTCGATTTCTAAACTGATGTTTGAGTCGAAATTTAAGTCTGTGTTCAATCGAGAGGAGAATCAATTTCATTTGCGACGACTATGGGTTTTGCTAGGGTGCGTTGAAGTTGCGCGCAGAGAGGTTTACGATGAGTATCTAGTTGTCAGGACTACGGTTTTTCGTTAGTTACTTAATGATAGCTAATTGAAATTGCAGAGGTGTATTTATGCACAAAGATGAAGTGCAAGGTTCCGCGCTCGGGACTCAAGCAGCAGACGATCAGTCGCGCGATGTTGCGTTCACGACAAAGCTTGATCATATCGTTGCTTGGGGACGCAAAAACTCATTGTGGCCAATGCCGTACGGTACTGCTTGTTGCGGTATTGAATTCATGTCGGTGATGGGACCGAAATATGACCTAGCTCGTTTCGGAGCTGAGGTTGCACGTTTCTCTCCTCGTCAAGCAGACTTACTTGTGGTTGCAGGTACGATCACTGAAAAGATGGCTCCCGTCATCGTTCGTATCTACCAACAAATGCTTGAGCCAAAATACGTAATCTCCATGGGCGCATGTGCAAGCTCTGGTGGTTTCTATCGTGCGTACCACGTTCTACAAGGCGTTGATAAAGTCATCCCTGTCGACGTGTACATCCCAGGTTGCCCTCCAACCCCAGAAGCGGTGATGGACGGTATTATGGCTTTGCAAAAAATGATCGCAGATCACACTCCACGTCCGTGGAAAGACAACTGGAAGAGCCCATATGAGCAAGCTTGATACACTAAAACAAAACCTAGCGGGCCGCTTTAACACAGCGAACTTCAAATTCATCAGCGCTGTTGGCGATGATGTTATCGAAGCTCCAAAAGAAGACGTGCCAAAACTTTTGATGTACTTGAGAGAATCAGGTTCATTCGATTTCTTGATGGACGTTTGCGGAGTGGACTACCCAACTCGTGAAAAACGTTTCGACGTTGTCTACAACTTGTTCTCTTCCAAAGACAACTCTCGTTTGCGTATCAAAGCGCAAGTGGGCGAGGGCGAGTCTATCGGTACAGCGATTCCAGCTTACCGTGGTGCAGACTGGTTTGAACGCGAAGCATACGACATGTTCGGTATCAAATTCGAAGGTCATCAAAACCTGCGCAGAATTTTGACTCACCACCAATTCGTGGGCCATCCGCTTCGTAAAGACTACGATGCTGATCACCAACAATCTTGTACGGCTTCTTTGCCAATTCACTTCAACAACGAACCGGGTTCTCCTGGGGATGTTTTGAATGATAAATATGTTCCTTTGAACATCGGTCCTGCCCATACAGCAATGCACGGAACACTTCGTGTGATGGCTGAGATGGACGGCGAAACAATCGTTCGTTGTAATAACGAAATCGGTTACCTTCACCGTTGCTTCGAAAAAATGGCCGAGACTCACCCGTACAATCAGGTGATTCCATACACGGACCGTTTGAACTACTGCTCGGCTCCAATGAACAATATTGGTTACTGTAAAGCAGTGGAGCGTTTGTTGGGCGTTGAAATCCCACCAAAAGCCCAAGCAATGCGTATCATTCTTGCGGAGCTTTCCCGTGTTATCGACCATACGATTGCAATCGGAACTGGCGCGATGGACTTGGGTGCTTTGACTTCATTCTTCTATATGTTCGGTTTGCGTGAACAAGTTTATACATTGTTCGAAAAACTGTGCGGTGCTCGTCTTACGGTTTCTATGACTCGCGTAGGTGGTATGGCTCAGGACGCTCCCGAAGGTTGGTTCGACGAAGTTTTGGCTCTTTGTAAAGAGCTTCGCCGTGGAACTGATGAAATGGCGGGAATGGTTGTCGACAATAAAATCTTCATCCAACGTACTCGCAATGTTTGCGCAGTTTCTGCAGCAGACGCGATTCAATGGGGTTACACAGGTCCTTTGCTTCGTGCTTCCGGCGTGAACTTGGATTTGCGTAAAGCCACTCCATATTATGGATATGACCAATTGGATTTTGATATTCCAGTGGGCACAACGGGCGATATTTACGACCGTTACTTGGTTCGTTTCGAAGAAATGCGCCAATCTATCCGTATCATCGAGCAAGTTTGTAAAAACGTACCAGCGGGCGATTACACGATCCGCGATAAAGGTATCGTTCTTCCAGAGAAAAAAGACGTTTACGGAAACATCGAAGGTTTGATGAACCACTTTATGTTGGTGATCAAAGGTCTTCGTCCACCGGTTGGCGAAGTTTACGATGCAACGGAAGCTGCTAACGGTGAGTTGGGCTTCTACCTTGTATCTGACGGCTCTGCGAATCCGTACCGTTTGAAAGTTCGTCCACCATGTTTCGCTATTTACCAGTCTTTCCCGACTGTGGTTAAGGGCGCGATGTTGGCGGATGCGATTGCGACAGTCGCTTCGATGAATCTTATCGCCGGCGAACTAGATCGCTAATTTAGAGGGAATAACGATGTTTAAACTTTCTGAACAAGGCTTGGCTAACGTTAAAAAAGAACTTGCTCGCTATGAAGCGAAAGAGTCTGCGATTATTCCAAGTCTTTATATTGCACAAAAAGAAAACAGTGGCTTCATCACGCCAGACATTATCCGTCACTTGTCTCAAGTAATGGATATTCCTGAAGCGCGTATCAATGAAGTTTTCAAATTCTATACAATGTTTAACCAGGAGCCTGTTGGTAAATACCACGTTCAAGTTTGCACGAATATTTCTTGTGCTCTTGAGGGTGGTCGTGAAATGGCCAGCCACATCTGTAAAGAGTTGGGCGTTAAGCTTAACGAAGTGACAGCTGATGGCCGCTTCACAGTATCCAAAGTTGAGTGCCTGGGTTCCTGCGGAACAGCTCCAATGATGCAAGTGAACGACACTTATCACGAGAAGCTAACTCCTGAATCAGCGATGAACTTGTTGAGAGGTATGAGATAATGTCTGAAACAAAAGTTCTTACAGAATTCTATCATTTGCCAGAGTATCAAACTCTTGCAGGTTACAAAGCTAAAGGCGGTTACGAAACTTTGCCGAAAGCTTTGAAAATGCAACCTCAAGCAATCATCGACGAAGTGAAGGCTTCTGGTCTTCGTGGTCGTGGTGGTGCGGGTTTCCCGACGGGTATGAAATGGGGCTTCTTGCCAAAAAATGGCGAACCTCGTTACCTACTTTGCAATGCCGATGAAGGTGAGCCGGGAACATTTAAAGACCGTATGATGATGGAGCGTGCTCCTCATCAATTGATCGAAGGTATGATTATCTCTGCTTTCGCGGTTGGTTCACACAAAGGTTATATCTACGTTCGTGGTGAATATGTATTCCCAATCGAATGTCTGAATAAAGCGATCAAAGAAGCATACGATGCAGGTCTTCTTGGTAAAAACATCCTGGGTTCTGGTTTCGACTTTGACCTGGACGTGTACCGTGGTGCCGGCGCGTATATCTGCGGTGAAGAAACTGGTATGATTTCTTCTTTGGAAGGTCTTAAAGGCCAACCAAAATTGAAACCTCCATTCCCAGCAGTTCAAGGTTACTTGCGCAAACCAACTATCGTGAACAACGTAGAAACTTTGGCAGCAGTAACTTACATCGTAAAAGATGGCGCTCAAACTTACCGCAAACACGGGACTGAGAAATCAGCAGGAACTAAATTGTTCTCTGTATCTGGTAACGTGGCTAAGCCTGGTAACTATGAAGTTCCACTGGGTTACCCTTTGTTGGATCTTATCAACAAAGAGTGCGGTGGTATGAAACCAGGTCGTAAATTGAAAGCGATCATCCCGGGCGGATCTTCTGCTCCGGTTTTGACAGCTGAAGAATGTGCGAAAGCGAATCTTGATTACGAATCACTTGCGGGCTTAGGCACAATGCTTGGTTCTGGTGCAGTGATCGTGATGGATGACTCTCAATGTATGGTTGATATGTTGGGTGTTTTGACTCACTTCTACGCTCATGAATCATGTGGTCAATGTACTCCATGCCGTGAAGGGACTGGTTGGCTGAACAAGATCCTTCATTCGATCTTGGAAGGCCGTGGCCGTCTTCAAGATATCGATTTGTTGGTGAAAGTTGCTGACAACATGAAAGGTAAAACAATCTGCGCTCTTTCAGACGCTGCTGCTTTGCCGGTTCTTAGCTTTGTAACTAAATTTAGAGATGAATTTGAATTCTACGTTCGTGAAGGACGTTCGAAAGTAAAAGGAACGACATATGCCGAAATGCACCATTAATGGCAAAGAAGTCGAAGTAAAAGAAGGCTCGTCGATCATCGAAGCCATGCAGGTATCGGGCGATCGTATCGCTCACTATTGCTGGCATCCAGGATTGAGCGTAGCAGGTGTTTGTCGTCTGTGTGTTGTGGAGATCGAAGGAAATCCACGTGTTCAGATCGCGTGTAACACGATGGTTACCGAGGGCATGAAGATCAATAACACGTCTGAAAAAGTTAAAGACACTGTTAAGTGGGGTCTAGACTTCCACTTGATCAACCATCCTTTGGATTGCCCGATCTGTGACCAAGCTGGTGAGTGCGGTTTGCAAGATCAATACATGGAGTACGGTAAGTACGATCCAGAAATGGCCGAAGCGAAAGTTAAGAAACACAAAGTTGTGGATTTGGGACCTACAGTGGTTCTGGATTCTGAACGTTGTATCTTGTGCTCTCGTTGCGTTCGTTTCACTGAAGAAGTTTCTAAAACAAACGAGTTGGGTCTGTTCAACCGTGGTGACCGTACTGAAATCGGTACTCACGATGGCATGCCTTTGGATAACAACTACTCTTTGAACACAGTCGACATCTGCCCAGTGGGTGCGTTGACTTCCAAAGACTTCCGTTTCCGTCAGCGCGTTTGGTATCTAAAAGACGGCGACAGCGTTTGTAACGGTTGCTCTACTGGTTGTAACATCAAAGTATACTACAACAAGGAAGGCCTTTTCCGTATCAAGCCAGTTTACAATGAAAAAGTAAACGGTCACTGGATGTGCGACAGCGGTCGTAATGCCTATAAATTCGTGAACCGCGAAGCTCGTCTTCTTAAAGGTGTGGCTCGTGGCGTGGAAATGGCTCCAGGTGCCGCAGCTAAGAATGCTAACGAAGTTTTGAAAAACACGGCGGGCGATGCGATCGCTTTGGTTTTGACAGCGCAGTACACTCTGGAAGAGTACGAAGCGATTATCAAAACGTTCGTTGAAGAGTTCAAAACTAAAAAAGTATTCTTCTGGATTAACAACAAAGAAACTTTCGACAGCTTTGACGGTTTGTTGTCTCGCGGAGACAAAAATCCAAACACGAAAGGTTTGCTGAAAGTGATGGAAAAACACGGCATCACTGCGACTTGGAATGACTTGTCTGCAGGTCTTGCAAACGGTTCTATCAAAACTGTTGTGGTAGCGGGTCCAGAGAACCAAGTAGTATTCCCTGAATACGCTGAAAGATTGAAAGAGCTTTCTAAAGCTCAAAACTTGATCTGGATGCAATCAGGTAAGAATGAAGCTTTGTCTGCTTTGACGGGTAATGTTTGGATCATTCCAATGAAAACATTCGTTGAAAAAGACGGTACATTCATCAACTACTCTGGTCTTGAACAAAAGATCAAAAAAGTAACAACTGTTGTTTCTGAAGCTCTGACTTTGACAGAGGCGGCTTTGTTGTTGGCTGGTAAAAACTTGGCAATGCCGATGACGGCGCCTTTCATGCCAACAAATCAACGTCCTGACCAAGTTGAGTTGGAACACCGTAAGAAGAATGAGTTTGTATTCAGAAGAGGTAGCCTATGAGCGTAATGCAAAATAACTCGGAAAAGTCCAAGTGGTACTTGCCGGGCGTATTAGGTGGCTTGTCCGTAACTATGAAACACATGGTTACGAATCTTTTGAACCGCAAAAAAATGATGACTTTGAACTATCCGGAAGAGAAGTACGATTACTCTCCGCGTTTCAAAGGTAATCACGTTTTGACAGTTAAAAAAGACGGATCTCTTCGTTGCACAGCTTGTATGTTGTGCGCGACGAACTGTCCTGCTGAATGTATCAAAATCGTTGCAGCAGAACATAACGATCCAGCTGTTGAAAAATTTCCGATCGCTTATGAAATTGATATCCTTCGTTGCGTATTCTGCGGTTTCTGTGAAGAAGCTTGCCCTGTAGACGCGATCCGCTTGGGACCTGAATGGCAAACTCCAGCGGTGAATGGTGGTCAGTTCATTTACGACATCAACCACTTGGCGTACCGTCCGAATCTAAAGGGTGGTATCCAAACGCATGTGGATGACGAAGAACGCCACAAGCAAGGTATCTAACGGTCGGTTGATGAAAAGCAGCCGGCTGACTTCGTTGTCGGGCTGCTCCCATCGCTGCGACGTACCTGCAGTACGCCTCCGCGCTGGAATCAACCCTCCGCCTTGCATCCGACTACTTTTGATCAACCTTGGTTTTCGGTTTTGCGGATGGGAAATGAAATAGATTTTTTGAAAGGACTGAGCAGACTCGGTCCTTTTTTTTATCCGGAGGTATAATCCGCATCAACGCCAGCGGTTACCGAAGCGGAGATAACCTCCTCCGAAACCTCCATTTTCGATTTTCTATTTTCGTTTCAAGCGGTACGCTTGAAACAGGGGGTTCCATGAAAAGCATGTTTGTTGGTCTCTTGCTAAGTCTTCTTCCTCTGGCTTCGTTGGCCCAGGCGCACGCCGAATTTGAAATGATCGAGCCTGCGGGCGATCAGTACTACAATTATAATTTTGGTTCTACTTTCGTGAACTCTCGCAAGTATGTCGACTTCACTGTGACGTCTGTGGGGGATGAGCCTCTTGAGCTTAAGAAACTTGCGATTGCCGGTGGGTTTGTTTTTGATGCTCAAACAAATTGCCCAGATTCTTTACCTGTCGGTCAGAAGTGCACGGTTCGCACTTTCTTCTGGCCTCGTGAAAAGAAATTATATTCGGGTCGCTTATATATGGTATTCGCTCACGGTCGTTCGATTGTTAATCTTGCGGGGCGAGGAATTTAGTTATTGAGGGCGCCGTTTTCTATCCATTGTAGAATTGTATTTTCTTGATCCGAGTTTAAGCGTTGGCTTGAGCTCGGAGGCATTTGTCCGCTATGAGTGATAGAGTACAACTTGCTTGCGGCTGGATTTTTTAAATTTACCGCCTTCATCACATTCGCATAACTGTCGAATCGATACCCCCCCACCCCCGTGCGAACTGGAATGACAACCGACGCATTTGGGATTCAAAATATCCTGTTGTATAGAAGTATAACTTGCCACCGGCGGCGCGGGATTTGTTGGACTCGGTGTGGGTGTGGGTGTTGGGACTGGCGCCGTGTGAACAGAGATAGACACAATCCACTGTTCGACGGTGGATTGTTGTGCTGGGGTCAAGGGGTGAGATGGTGGCATAGAGCCACTTGAGATCTCATTGTACAACAGAGATTGTGCCGGAGAGCCAGGGACAATAAGACCGGCACTAATCATATGATTGATATCCTGCAGCCCATAGACGCCCGCGGACCCTGAGTTTTGTCCATGGCAAGAAGCACAGTTCTGATTCAAAATTTCTAAAGCATTATTTGCAGGAGGAGAATCGATACTCTGCGAACTGTTTGAGGATGACGAATTATTTGAAGTGGGAGCTCCAAGCATTTCAAGTGGGGCGCAGGCACTCAGGCAGACAACGCAAAGATATAGACAAAGGATTAGCTTCATCGATCCTCCTAGGAATAGGTTGAATCATATCAAGATGCGTGGAGTTTTCCTTAACAAATGTTAATTATTGTTCTTTAGTCCTAGAGATCGCAGTCCTACTGCTAGTTTACTCGGATTTCAGATTTTGAAACTATTCTTCAGTGGCGATGGAATTTTCGTCTTGGTCTTTGCCAATTAAAGTCGCGCGAAACACGGGTTTGTATACCGGAAAAGCTCCCGCAAGTTTTGATTCATACAAAACAATTTCGGAGACGTGAATTTTCCCAAAGCTCTTACGCTTGAACGGTGAAATCATATCTTTGACACTTTTCGGATTGCGCAGGCGCGCGATCGTCAGGTGAGGCGTGAAATCGCGTTTATCAATAAACCTCAGCAGATTTCTTTCTTTCAAGATCTCATCCAAGCGATCTTTAAACTCACCCAGAGCTTTTTTGTTCTGAACGCCTAACCATAATGTGCGCGCATCGTGCTCCGAGGAAAACGCACTGATGTCGTCGACTTTTAAATCGAAGGGTTTTGTCTGTTCACAGGCATCCTGCAGGGCCTGACTCAAAGCCGGGATGCTGTCTTCCGGCGTTTCCCCCAGAAAAGTTACAGTGACGTGAAAGTTTTCAGGCGGAACCCATTTGATCACTAGTTCTTTTTGATCCGCATTGATTTTCAATTTTTTGTAGGTCGGCAAGAAAGTTGTCGAAAGTGGATTCGTCGCGTTCAAAGCAAAGAACAGGCGTTTATTCATGCTTTCATTTTAGCAGATATTTCGGGTTCACCAAGACGTATTATTCAAACTCCTGATAAACTAACAAAACGGGGAGATAAGCCATGATTGTGATGACTTCCAAGATACAAGTGAAAGCTGAACGAGAAAGAGAGTTCGTTGGTCTGGCTGCGATCGTTGTCAATCCTGCGCGAGCTGACAAAGGCTGTATGAGCTATGAGTTCTTTGAAGATCCGCTCGAGCCTGGTGTATTTATGATCATTGAAACCTGGAGAAGCTGGGAAGATCTGAATGCGCACTTGGAAAAGGACTATACCAAGGAATTCTTTGCCAAGCTCCCCCAGTTTGCAGTCATTCCACCCACCATCACGACGTATGAATCGCGTGGTGGGCAGCCGATGACTCTTTAAGAGGGATTCGTATCGTTTTTCTTTTTTGCGGGGATCAGAAGTGAAAGCACCATAGATCCTCCGATAAAGAACGCAATTAGGCCTAGGGAAACACCAATTGGGAAGTGGCCGTTAAACATTTTATTCAACCAAGTCATTTTCAAGCCCACGAAAATTAAAGTCAGCGCCAGGCCATACTTTAACAAGTGGAACTTATCAACTACACCTGCCAAAAGGAAGTACAGGGA
This sequence comes from Bdellovibrio sp. ZAP7, assembly GCF_006874645.1. NCBI lineage: Bacteria > Pseudomonadati > Bdellovibrionota > Bdellovibrionia > Bdellovibrionales > Pseudobdellovibrionaceae > Bdellovibrio > Bdellovibrio sp. ZAP7. The sequence goes on from NZ_CP030082.1 coordinate 750,426, forward strand.
ACGCAGACCCAGGATCGCAAAAATATTCGAAGTGAACACGATCAATGGTTCTTTCGTAACCGCAAAAATCGCGGGCACGCTATCCACGGCAAAGATCACGTCTGTGAACTCCATAAAGACCAAGGCTACGAACAATGGTGTGGCGAAGTGCACACCATTTTGTTTTACGAAGAAATGGTCTCCATGCATTTTATCAGTCACACGGATATGCTTGCGCATGAACTTAATCAACCAGTTGTGGGAGGGATCAATGGAGTGTTCGCTTTGGAACATCATCTTGAAACCAGTGATGATTAAGAACACGCCAAAGATCAGCACCACAGCTTGGTACTGCATCAATACGGAGCCTAAAGCGATAAAAATCGCACGGAAGATCAAAGCACCGATGATACCAAAGAATAAAACCCGATGTTGAAATTGAGCGGGGATTGCAAAGAAACCAAAAACCACAACAAAGACAAAGATATTATCCACCGAGAGTGATTTTTCGATCACATACCCGGTTAGAAACTCGAGTCCGACCTGATTGGCGATAGCTTGGTCGCCGAATTTGTATAATGTGTAGCCGTAAAGTATCCCATTGAAGATCATCGCAAGCGAGATCCACGCAATCGACCACAGAGTCGCCTCTTTAAAGCCCACAGTATGGGATTTTTTATGAAAGACCCCTAAATCCAGGGCCAGCATTCCTACGACGAACCCCAAAAATGCGAGGTAAAACCACCAATAATCTGCAAAGGGGAATAATAACGTTTGATCCAAAAAGCCTCCGATAAATATTACTCTATAGGACTTTCATTCTTCTGAAAAATCGATAAACTTTAATAAGTTATTCGCTTTAAACAAAGAGGTCCTAAATGGCGGTCAAAACCACTCAGAACTTTCAATGGCTTAACTATCACCACCTGCATTATTTCTACACGATTGCGCAGGAAGGAAGTATCGCTAAGGCCGCAGAGAAACTTAATATCGGGCAGCCCACTCTTAGTACTCAATTGAAACAGTTGGAAGAGTCTTTAGGGAAGCCTCTTTTTGAAAGAAGCAAACAACGCCTGCATTTGACAGAAGCGGGACGTATTGCTTTCGAATACGCTCAGCAAGTTTTCAATTTGGGATCAGAAATGGTCGAAGTACTGCAAGATCGTCTGCAAAACAATCGCATGCATGTTCAAATCGGGGCCCTTGATAGCGTGCCAAAGGACATTACACATAAAGTGATCATGCAGGCCTATAAAGCGGGTAACTGTAACATTTCAGTGGTGGAAGGCTCGGGTGATCAGTTGCTAAGAGAACTTGAAAATCATCACGTCGATTTGCTGCTTTCAAACTATGCTCCATCTGTGGACTTCCAATCAGTTTACGCTAAATCCATCGCGAAACTTCCGGTGGTGGTTTGTGCCTCTGAAAAATTCAAACATCTGAAAAAGAATTTTCCGCAAAGCCTGGAAGGGCAGCCCTTCGTGATTCCTACGGTCCACAGTAAGCTTCGTCGAGAGATCGATCATTATTTTCAAGTGAATGGAATCAAAGTAGATCAAGTCGCCGAGATTCAAGATACCAGCTTACAGACGCTGTTGGGTTCAGAGGGGGTGGGGTTGATTCCCGTCGCGGATGCGGTGGCGAAAAAGCTTACAAAAGAAGGCAAGCTGATCGTTTTAGGCACTATGAAAGGCGTCTATGAGGAAATTTGGCTGATGGCTGCCAATCGGAAGATTGAAAATCCAATTGCAGCCCAGGTGATGAAGGAATTTTCATTAAGCTAACTATTCGCAGATAGCTTTTAAAATTCTGAATGCAGTATATTCGTGAGTTGATAATTTGCTTTGCAGAGTGAATTTCAATTGATTCCAGGATTGGGATTCAACTTCTTCCACATTCTCAACGCCCGCATCTTCAAGCAAGCCATTCAAAGCCTTTTTACATTCTGCCGGCGTGGACTTTTTAATCGTTGCGCGATCCAAGGCCACAACCAGATCCACTAAATCCGATGATTCTGCATCATAAGATTTGTTGGTTTCAGACATTGCTCCGATCTGATCTGCTCGAGACAGAACCAGAGATTTAAATTCCGCAGCTAAAGCCATTTGTTGGCGTTTATCAGAGGAGTTTTCAATCGATGTCATAGACTTCTCTACCAAGTTCAAAGAATAAGAATCCTGCAAAGCCCAAGACAACGACGGCAATAGTAATAGGGATGTAAGAACAGTCGCAATTAGTTTAAGCATGAGCCCCCCGCAGCACCTTCCTCAACAAGGTCGATTTTGTGTTGGATTTTCGCGTAATAGTTAGCAGTTTCTTTGATACGAGCTTTTGAACCGGCATTTCCTTTGTTTGGATAGGAAGCTGCATATTGCTTCAGTTCCGCCAGGAAAGTGTCTGCGTTCGTAACTTTCTTTTTCGCATATTTAGTCGTTAACAATTTCGTCAGCGGTGTTTTCAGACCCGCGAAACCTGTATTGTGGGACCAAATCATAGTCGCACGTTTCACTTTTGCAAGATCATTCGATGACAAAGCGAACTTCGTTTTGATTTTTGCATCATTAAATACATTGTCGTCGAAATAGTCCTTAGCTTCTTTCAAAGCTGCATATGTATAGATCATGTTTGTGACCGGGTTGCCTTCTTTAATAGAAACGCGATCGCAAGTTGCATTGGTCTTCATCAGGTTTTTCTCGCCCAGGAATTCTGCCGCAAGCTTTTGGCAACGGACATCAGAGTGATTTGCCAGGTAAGATTCTGTTTCAGAAATCACTTTGTTAACTGCATTGATTGCTGGAGAAGTGAACTGACCAATGCCGCCAGCACCTGTTTTGCTGGTGATGTTGATGTGGAAGCCAGATTCAACGGTGATCATACCAAAGACTTCGCGGATATTCTGTTTTTGGGCGACAGCAGATTCACCTTCGCCGATGTAAGCTTTCATACATTGGGACACAACTTCAAAGCTGTTGTTCACCAGAGTGAAATATCTTTCGCTCACACATGGACGGGCAGGGGCATTTTTCGCAACACCCGATTCACATGTTTTATAGTTTACAACCGGTCCGGACTGAGAGCTTTGCAAAAACATCGCGGTTTCAATACAAACCGGACGGATCATTGGTTTTTTGTTCATATCACTGCGGATTAGAGTGCCAATATAGGATTTACTTTTCTCTTTGGCTTCCAGATCTTTTTCCAAATAGTTATCTTTAGCGGAACACTCGTTATATTTCAGTTCAGCGACTTGGCCGGCAAGGGAGCAGTTTGTGCAATTTGCATTTGAATTGTTATCGCCATTACCTACAGCAAGTAATTCGCCAATTTTATTCATTTTATCAACTTTTTTAACGGCATTTTCGGAGATGGATTTTTCAGCGTCTTTCGATACCGTTGCCTTTTGCACGGGAAGCGTCGTTTTTAAATTGGCTTTTGGAGTTGTAGATTTACTGCGCACAACGATTGGCAATGGATGAATTTTCTCAACATAGTCATCTGATTTAGCGGCAGATTTCGCAGTTGTCTTTGCGGCTGGTTTTGCTGCTGATTTAGGAGCTGCCTTAACCACAGTCTTTTTCGGCGCCGAAGAGGCCATATCGTGCATCTCAAATAAAGCTGTATCCGAGGTCGTCAACATCATGGCACCGCACGTGGCGATCAAGCTGAATTTCAATAGATTAGCAGACCAGTTCATAGGCATGATTCTCCTCACCTTTTTGGAGGAGCAAGATGGCTGCCAGAACCCGGTGTGTATTTTCAGTAACTTATGCTCTAAAGATGCGTCTCACTTTGAGACTCGAAGGGAAGGTGACGTAAAGTGTTCTGTCATCGACAGAATCAGAACACCTGACGTTCGCAACGCGATTATTTTTTACTTTTGAATAACGATGAAAAGGTTCACACCAAGAGGCTCTTTTTCCACCCACATTTTGCTGCCCAGTCCGTTAAATACGCGCATCAAATCTGCCTCGGTACGATAGATCAAATGCCAATCCAAAAAGAGCTCCAGGAAAGGACCGTATTTATAGTTATCAGCACAGAAGTTTCCGATGATGATTTTTCCACCGGGTTTCACGGCGTCTAACATGCGCTCCGCTGTACGGCGAGCGATAGGCTCGGTGAAATAGTCAAAAAGACCTGCAGTATAAATCATGTCATAGTCTTTTTCCGGAAATCCCTGAGCGATGATATTTCGAATCGCCAAGTTGCTAAACCGGAAATTAAAGCCAGACTGAACCTTGCGCTCAATGGTATTTAATTGACGATGAGCATGTTTCAGGGATTCTTCATCCTGGTCCACGCATACGAACTCTGCATTACGTCCCACAAAAGGTGCTGCATTTTGTAAAAAGATTTGCTGTTCTTTCGCAGGTCCGCTGGCGATGGACATCAATTTCAAATTCTGATCTGGTTTGGTCGCTTGAAAAAGCTCTTTGATTTTCTTAGCCAAGTACTCACCACGATTACGAACCGCTGTACCTGAGGCGTCTTCGACAAAGTATTTATGAATACATTGATCGTAAAGTGTTTTGCCCACCACTTCATCGCGATAAAGCTGATTCATCATCTCATAGTCACCAGCATAGCCGCGGGGCTTGTGATAAGCACGGTGAGCAAACGGAGCACCCCATAGAAAAGGTCCCATTTGCTCGCGAGCAAAGGTCATCGCCCATTTTAGTTCAAACTGGTTCATACCCGTTAAAAGAGTCGGGATAAGCGGGTAGGACGGGCTTAATGCGGCATTCATATATTTCGCGAATGATTCAGCCACGGCCTTACGGAATTCCAGTTCTTTGTGAAAGTCGTTCAGTGGCTTTTGTTCTTCGATGCGATCGATCTTGGGTTTTAATGTGGCCAAGAAATCGCGAAGCTCATAGACAAAGACTTTGAAAGCCACCGGCAATTGCGCGACACCACGGGCATAGGCGCTTTGTTCTTCCATAGCGATATGAGCCGCCTCATGGGCCTTTATAAGCTCGATATTCAACGGTTCGTTCATGATGTCCAGACCGATAATGATCTCGCCATTTTTACCATCTGCCAGACGCTCTGATTGGGCCCAACGAACATGCATTTTTTGAAGAGGAATTTCTTTGAATAGGACATCACACTCGGTAGTAATGTTGGCTTTGAAGTATTGTTGAACCTGAGGCAGCTCTTCAGGTGTAACCATTACCGAGCAGCCAAAGATACTGACGTCGTGAACAGGGGCTTTATAACCGCCAAAAGATAAAAAGCACGAGTGAGGTGTAACAGCACTGCGATCCTGTCTGATCGAACGCATCTGCGCCTTTTTCTCTACGCTAAAACCTTCTTGTTTTAATGCTTTTTCGCCCATGAATGTTCCTCCTCGAAATAACAATAATTTCTTATCGGGAGGATTTTTCGGATGTTAAATAAAAATCCGATTAGTTCGACTCTAGCTTGCACAGTCTGGACATAAATCTATGCATGTTTTGTAGGAGGGAATAAAAAAAGCCCGCTCAAGAGCGGGCTTTTATAAGATTTGTAATCAAGATTTCTTAAATAGATCTAAGGTGCAGCTTCCACAACTTCATTCCCATTTGGAATTCCAGGTGAGCTACTTCCAATTCGCGTTTCAATTCCGCCAGCTTGTGATCGTAAGCCTCTTTCAATTCTTCACGTTTGCGAACAGCATCGGCTTTGAATTGCTCATAGTCTTCACGAAGCTTTTTGATTTTCGCTTGGGCTTCGATGATTTTTTCTTTCATCGCTACCAATTGCTCATCGGCGAAACCAACCTTTTTAAGTTCAGTCGCCTCTGCTTGCAAGCGGGCTTTCAAAATCTCAACATTTGAAATCTGACGAAGTTTGTAAGCTAGGCCCATGTAGTTCAAAGTGTTGATAACCCATTTAGTCGGATCCCAGTGATACCATTTGATACCGTTGCGGTAGTCGATTTGGAATTTATGGTGGAAGTTATGGTAACCTTCACCATGAGTCAGAACCGCTACGAACCATGAGTCACGTGCAGAGATCTCTTTGGAATAAGTTTGTTTGCCCAATGTATGGCACAACGAATTCACAAAGAAGGTTGATTGCTGAGTAAGGAAAATTCTTAGGCCACCAGCGATAACCAAGCCGCCCAACCAAGAACCCATAGCCGCACCAATCAAAGTGGGAACGACAAAGCCCGTAACGATCGCTACATAGCCATAGTATTTGTGTTGGAAATTGACCATCCAATCTTTTTCAAGATCCGGAGCTTGAATTTTTTGGTCTACGGAGTCCTTAAAGAACATCCAGCCCATGTGTGCGTACCAGAAGCCTTCGTTGATGTTGTAAGGATCTTTTTCGCCGTCGATATGCGTATGGTGACGACGGTGATCAGAAGACCATTTCAATGCAGATCCTTGGAATGCAGAGGCACCAATTAGCAAAAAGATAGCCTTAGCCACTGGATGTGCATCATAGCTTTTGTGTGAAAATAAACGGTGATAACCAGCAGTAATGCTTAAATTTGTAGCAGCTGCGAAAATAAGCGCAAAAAGTGCGATTCCCCATTCAAAGCCGTGCATATAGAAGTAAATCGGCATGAGGATGAACGTGATCAGCGGGTTTAGCGTAAGGAAAAGCGCCACTGGCCATTCAATTCTTTTCTTTGTCATTTGTACCTCTCACTAAAAATCTAACAGACGGGCAATCTTTTCGATACATAATTCACCCCAGCGCCAATAAGTGTCGCGTCCTGAAGCACCTTTAGGACTGGGTTGGAGCGGCTTGTTAAACTTGTACTCTGCTACGTTCGACGTCAGGTGGAGATGAAAGATAATTATTTTTCGTAAACAACGTGGGAAACCGGACTTTTATCCCAAAGTCATTTGGCAAAATAGATGTTAGCGTCATGATATGTACATCGATGTTGTCCGACCGGAAACCTGGGATGAGCTCAATGACTCGTTAAAAACGCAAATGGGATTGCCAGATCCGTTGCGGGCTCGTGCCTATAAAGGCTTGGCTCATGCCGTGTTCGAGATTACTCAAGGCAGTGCTCAATTCCTAGCGCATAAAAAAGCGATCGGTTTCATCAAAGGTCAAACACCAGCTTTTGAAAATCTGCTGCCGTACTACTATAAAGAAACTTATGAAGTAAACATCCTCTCCCATCTGCAATTGCAGGACGTGAAAACGTGGGCGGACGGCTTAAAAAAAGAAACTAATTTCGTGGTCTTTGCAGAGGATCATCCCGTAACCGGGGAGACTTATCCCTTCGTAGATGAGCTCGATAAAATTCTGAACGAAAAACGTATCTATTCTTTCCGTATTTCCCATTTCAAACATTTTCACGAAAAGACAGAGACGTTGCGCCCTTACTCGGTTCGTCTTTGTTCTTACACTGGAAACCTATCGCTTGCAATTTTGGGTGAGAGATTCCGCTGCCCACCGATGATGGTTCAAAACATGGACTGGAATCTCGCGGATGTTTTGCAGGAAGCGCTTTTGGCAAGTGAGGGACGAAAATTAAATCCGACTTTGATTGGCTCGTTTGAAGGATCTTTCCAAGACATCGCCAAGCCGTACTTTAACTCGGAGCAGGCACGCCTGTATGATCGTGCGGTCCTTATCTTTAAAAATACCAGTGCTGAAGCATTGGCGGAAAAGGTCTTTGCCAAACTGGGAATTTCGGTTGAAGAAGGCTGGTTGCAATTAGATAGCACCAATATGTGTCACTGGTCGGGCGTAAAAATGTTCTCGCATTGGTGGGAGCCATCTCCCTCCAATGAAATGCTGCGAGGTTTGCTGATCTTTAGCCCCTTAATTCTGGAGAATCCTCAATTTGCGACTTTCCTTCGCGAAAGTTATCAAGAACTGCTTGAAGAGCAGACTTGGACGGTCTAAACATGGGAAATGTCCCTGCTCAAAGATAAATTCATTATTTTGCGTAAAATGAAGTACGGCGAGTCCGACTTGATTTTGCACGCAATTTCTCCGCAAGGAGAGAAGTTATCTTTTATTGCTCGTGGCGCTTTAAAAAGTAAAAAGCGTTTCGGCGGTGGGATTCTTGAACCCACGCACTTTGTATCCTTTACTTACAAAGAGAGTTCGGAAGAGGGAAAGCTGCACACCTTGCAGGAAGCTTCCTTGATCAATGATTTCCCCGGCATTCGCCAAGACTACGATCATCTGGAATTTGCTCTGCATGTTTTAGACTGTGTGGGTAAGGTTTCGCAGGAAGGGGATAAACATTCCGACTTTTTGTTCAATCTTCTAGGTCACACCTTAAAGTCTATTGAAATCGCCCAAGACGTTTTAGTTTTAAAGATGCATTTCTATCTGCGTTTCTTGCTACAGCAAGGTGTGATTCAACCAGAACCCTGGATGGCGCCATTCTTGCGCACGAACCTCGCGGACTCAAATACCCTGATCAGTCACCGCCAAGTCGTCGACGAAGAATTAAACAACGTCGAAAATATGGTGAGACACTATATAGCCCACGCCGTGATCTAACGGCTGGTGAAAAAGGCCCATCTGCTGCGTTGTCGTTCGCTGTCCTCGCTCCAGCGTACATTGAGTACGCCTGCGCTGCGGGAGCTCCTCCGCCTTGCATATGGACCTTTTTGACCAGCCTCGGTTCAGTGGTTCGCGATTAATTATTTGCCTTTACCGAGAGGGTGAAGGGCTTCCATTGTTCTTGCGAGTTGGTCGATTCCTAAGTGCGTGTACTTTTCTGTTGCTTGCAGGCTTTCGTGACCGAGCATTTCCTGGAGAGTGCGCAGGTTCGCTCCGCTGGATAGTAGGTGAGTGGCGAAGCTGTGTCTTAAAGCGTGGGGGTGCAGTGGTTTTAAAAGTCCTGCGCGTTGGCCGCTTTGGCGAACCATTTCGTAAGCTGTTCTTTGTACCAGCGGCTCTTCACCGAAAACATAATCGTTGAAGCCTGATTCCTTTTTCCATTTCTGCAAGGCCTGAACCGTCATGCTTGGCAAAGCAACCACGCGTTCTTTATTGCCTTTACCCATCACGCGCAAAGTTTTCTGCGAAAGCTGAACTGAGTCCCAACGTAAATTGCAGGCTTCGCTGATCCGCAAACCTCCACCATAAAGCAGCAGGAACAAGACCTTTTCCCGCAAGGAAACTTGGTGTTTTCCATCGAAGGAATGAAGGACGGCCAACGCCTCATCTACACTGAGGAAATGGGGAAGTTTCCGTGGGACTTTGGGACAGGTGACCTGTAAGGAGAGATCTCTCTCTAACAGGCTCTCAATCACATAGGCCCAATGGAAGAAGCTCTTCAAAGTCGCAGCTTTCCGGTTCCTGGAAGCCAGAGAAAGGGGGGCCCAGCGGTTGAAAGCGGCCCTCACCGCAGCCATCAATTCGGCCTCAGTATATGAGTTTTTATTTGATTGTGAGGATTTGTCTAATTCGAACGCCTGCTGCAAATCGAGAGTGTAGTGCTTAATTGTAAGGGGGGACGCTGACTTAATAAAAGTCATGTATTTCAGGTATTTATCTATGTTTTGAGAGAGCTGAAAAGCCTTGCTCATAAGCACCCTAAAGTATCGGCTCCGGGCATGGGGGATAAAAAAATTCTAACGCCATGCATTTTTTTTATTGAAAAAGGTACAGGACTAAGGTTATAACTCAATGCGTCGGAAGCGTCTCACACTGAGTCATTCAAAGTGAGACAGCGACCAAAACTCTTATGAAGAACGTTACCGAAAGGTGGAGCCATGAACGATAACAATTCTACGATCCTGCCCTCTTCTCAGAATGCTAACCAAGTTATGTGGAATACAAACACAACTTCCAAAGTGATGGAAAACAAGACCATTGTCTACACTTCCGAAGTTATGGGCAACCTGATGAAAATGATCGACCGCGTAGCTCCATCAGGTGCAAACATCCTGGTTCTTGGTGAATCAGGGACAGGTAAAGAGTTGATCGCTCGCTCTATCCATGATCGCTCAAGCCGCAAAAACAAACCTTTCGTTGCTATCAACTGCGGTGCTCTTCGTGAAACATTGCTTGAGTCTGAATTGTTCGGTCACGAAAAAGGTTCTTTCACTGGCGCTTACAACCGTAAAATCGGTTTGGCTGAAGCTGCTAACGGCGGAACATTGTTCCTGGACGAAATCGGTGAATTGGATCCAGCTATCCAAGCTAAACTTTTGCGCTTCATCCAAGAAGGCGAAATGTTCCGCGTAGGTGGCAAAGACCCTATCAAAGTAGATATCCGTTTGATCTGTGCTACGAACCGTGAGTTAGACCAAGAAGTTGTTCGCGGTAATTTCCGTGAAGACTTGTTCTATCGTATCAATACGATCGTAGTAAGTGCTCCACCACTTCGTCGTCGTAAGGAAGATATCCCTTCATTGGTAAATCACTTCCTTAACAACTCTCAACACGCATACTTGAACCGTGGTCGTACGGTTTCTGACGATGCGATGAAAATTTTGATGAAGTACGAGTGGCCAGGTAACATCCGTGAACTTCAAAACGTATGTGAGCGCCTTCAGATCTTGTCTGATGGTCACATGATCATGTTGAACGATCTTCCAGAGAACATCAGAAACCCTGAGACTCAAAAAGACGTGATCGAATACGATCCAAACATGACTTTGCACGATCTTGAAAAACGTTACATCTTGAAGGCTCTTCAGCACTTCGGTGGTAACAAAACTCAAGCGGCTAACAACTTGGGTATCACGATCAAGACTCTTTATAACAAACTTCACGAGTACGGCGAGTTCGAAAAATTCGCAGTTCACACGAAGCCAGCTAAGTAGTCTTCTTACGCTCCGGCCCTGTCGGAGCGACTTTTCGAAAATTGAATAACGTTCTTAAGCCCTGTGGGGGTTCCTCTCTCTTCCCCTCACAGGGCTTTTTTTTGCTCCGATCGATCGGGCCCTCTATCGTGGAAATTCTTGAAGGGACTGCGCATATTGGCGCGGCGGGGATTGTCTCTGTTTAATACGTTTACACCTGGGCCTGTGTTTATTTCAATTAGAGGGTGGTCTGGATCGTGCTTTGATAGTTGGTGTTGAAAAACTAACTTTTGCCCATCAGTGGGCGTACGAGGCGGAATTATGAAATCATTTAAAGTTTTTATCGCAACAGCAGTAGTCACTTTGAGTGCTTCAGTAGGCTTAGCGACTATGTCTCAAAGACCTGATCAAGTTAATGTGTGTGTTCAATCCCTGGTGAACTTCCGTTTGAATCAGGTTGATCAATCACAAGCTTATATCTCTTGTAACTCAGGCACTCGTGAAGATGGTGCAGCCTTCGCAACTTGTATGGCGAACATGAACTACGTTGGTTTGCCAATGGGTATTGCTCAAGCTCAAAGCCCAAAATCAATCACGGCGACAGAAGTTTGTGCGAGCAGAAGATCTGCTCAACAAGAAACAGATTTCTTAAACTGCGTTTATGATGCGAAAAAATCGATGTCTGCTGAAGAATCAGCTCGTCGTTGTGCTCTAGTTGTTCCAGGTATCTACAAACCGCAAAGTCAGTTCACGAATGGCGATATCTTCGTTCCAATGAGTGAAGAAGCTGCTCGTCAACAAGCGATCCAAGAGCTTACAGCCCGCGAAAACGGTACTTACACGAGCGGTCGTCAAGAATACCGCCGTCAAGCACCAGCCCCAGTTCACCAATACCAACCTTCTGCACAAACAGAGGATACTTCGAGCTCAATGTCTGATCTTCCAGAAGTTGAGTAGTTAGATTTTCCCGACCGCCGCTTTAATGTCGGCGGCATCGTGATAAAGCCCAAAACCGAATCTTAAACGTGAGCCCCGGGAGTCCGTATAAAGACCCCGGGTTTTCATTTTTTTAACCAGGTCGGAAGTCGCTTCTGTCGACGGTAGGTCGAAAGTTAAAAAGTGGCCGTGGTTTTTCAAATCAGAAACCAGCAAGCTTCCGCGATTCACCAAGGGGTGATTCGCCTTTTCCAGTTCTTCTAAAAATAACTGCTGATTTTGTTGAACGATCTGATGAATCTTTGTAACCGTCAGGCCTTCGTCTTTGAACTTCTCCAAAGTCGCAATCAAACGATACAACGCTGTAAAGTCCATGGTGCTTCCTGCATATTGAAGGGCATCCACCGGATAACCGACTTCATCGCCAATAGCCGAAAGTTTCGAAAGCTCCGCAAACCATCCTGTGTACATCGGACGGTGGCGGGTCGCTGGTGGAACATAAAGGAAACAACAGCCTTCGCCACCTTGAGCATATTTATACGATCCACCCAAATAGAAAGCTTTGTCCTGGATCGGTTTCAAATTCAAAGGAACCGCCATAAAGGAATGATAGCCATCAATGATGAAAGGGCATTCTGATGGGGCATCTTTCACCAGGCGTTCAACATCACAAACAAGACCGGAGTTAAAGAACACATGACTGACAAAAATTAGATTCCAGTCAGCAGCTTCCATAGCTTGTTCAAAGCGCTCGTGGAAAGAGTCAAAGGGTTGCGTCGGTACTTTCACAACTTCAAATTGAGGAAGTTCGGATAGTCGGTTGATTTGACGATCAAAAGAATAAAACTCCGAATCTGTCGTTAGCACGCGAATTTTATTTCCCCAATCCAGGGAGCTTAACAGACGGAATACAAACTCATGGGTATTCGGCGCAAAGACGATTTGCTCAGGGTCGGAAAGATTCAAAACTTCTGCAATCAGCTTTTGTCCCTGAGGTACCTTCACTGAAAAAATGTGCTCCCATTTTCCATCGACATATTTGGTCGTATCGTCCCAGTATTGCAGTTGGGCATCACGTGTGACATCCGGCCAGTAATGATGACTGTGGCAGGCAAAGTGAAGTTGGGCAGGGTTCGCTTTCAGAAATCTTTGATACAGATGTTTGTACATGAGGCGATGATAATAAAAAAGGGAGTCGTTGACTCCCTTTTTTTAATCGCACTATGCAATTTTAAGATTAGAAGTAACCTTCGTCGTCGCCTTCTTCATCTTCATCGTCTTCGTCGTCTTCATCATCAGACTTTTCTTGCAGATCGTCCTCAGATTCTTCGTCTTCCAGGTCTTCGAAAGAGTCGTCAGAAGATTCACCTTCTTCAGATTCTTCGTCGTTCCATTCGTCATCAGAAGATACAGATTCTTCTTCGATATCAACAATTGCATCCATTTCAGTTTCGTCGTCGAAATCAGAAGCGATTTCTACTGGCGCTACTGTTGCTTTTACTTCTTTTTCAGCTTTAGGTGCTTTTGAAGCTTTCGGAGCAGCGGCTTTTTTAGGAGCTGCTTTTTTCGCTGCAGGTTTTTTAGCGGCTTTTTTAGGAGCGGCCTTCTTTGCAGCAGCTTTTTTAGGAGCAGCCTTTTTAGCTGGCTTAGCGGCTTTCTTAGTTACTTTTTTAGCGGCTTTTTTAGGAGCTGCTTTTTTCGCAGGTTTCGCAGCTTTTTTAACTGCTTTTTTTGCTGGCTTTGCAGCCTTTTTAGTTACTTTTTTTGCAGGTTTTGCTTTTGCTTTTTTCTTTGCCATGGCGTTGCTCCCTCGAGGTAGTCGTATGTAAAAATCCAATGCCCTCATAGACTAACGAGGTTTGGCAGGTGAGGCAATTCAAAATAGAATTTCAACATTTAGTCTGGCTCAGAGGGGAAACGCCTTTCATTACGGAAATAAAAGGGCGAACAAAAGTTTTTACTCAAGGGACCCACCTCATTGAAGTCATCAGCGGTAGAACCGGGTGGGGGTGAGATGGTAAGGACATCTAAGTGTTTGATTTTAATGCGTAAAATAAAAAACCCGGCAAGTTTCCTTACCGGGTTTAAGTTCTTTAAGTAACTTCGTTCAGTCCGTTGAGCCGAAATTAACCGATTAGTTTCAAAGCCAATTGGTTAGTTTGGTTCGCTTGAGCCAAAGTTGAAGTACCAGCTTGCAACAAGATGTTGTTACGAGTCATCTCTGAAGAAGCTTGAGCAACGTCTGTGTCACGGATACGTGAGTTAGCTGCAGACATGTTCTCAACTGTTACACCCAAGTTGTCTACTGTTGAAGTCAAACGATTTTGAAGGGCACCCAAGTTAGCGCGTGTACCGTTCACTGAAGTTTGAGCGTCATCAAGTTTGTTCAAAGACTCTTGAGCACCTTCTTTAGAAGAGAAGTCGATACCAGCAAGACCCAAAGAATCCAAAGTAGCTACGTTTTCTTGCGCTTTGAAGGAGATACGATCTTCTTCAGAGTTATTATGGATACCTACTTGGAAATCGAAGCTTGGTGAAGAACCATCCAACAATTTCGTAGTACCCCAAGTTGTAACGTTAGCGATACGTTGCATTTCGTCTTTAAGCTGAACAACCTCTTTGTTCAACATGCCACGCTCTTTGTCACCGATAGTGTCAGAAGAAGCCTGGATACCTAGCTCACGTAGACGTACGATGATGTTACCGATTTCATTCAAGCCACCCTCAGCAGTTTGAACCATAGAGATACCATCGTTCGCATTGCGCTGAGCTTGGTTAGCAGAGCGGATCTGAGCTTTGAAGCTTTCAGAAATCGCCAAACCTGCAGCATCGTCAGCAGCTTTATTGATACGTGAACCAGAAGCCAATTTCGCCATTGAATCGTTGATAGTTCTTTGTGAACCAACCAAGTTTCTTTGAGCGTTAATAGCAGCCATGTTTGTTGTTACTCTCATTCCCATTTTAAATTCCTCCGTTAATATTTGTTTTTCATATACATAACCTTCCTTGATTGTTGTTTTGGGATTGCAGAACCTACTCTGCTTTCCCGGCACTGACATCCGAGTCTGTGCTTTAGCCTTTTAGCCTTTGGGACCATGCTGTGCTTTATGTTCATTCAGGTTTCTCAACCTCTTGTTCCAGCGCACAGCTTTGAACAATCTGTTGTTCATTATTATTTCATCCTTGAAGGCCCTCCTTTCGGTATTAGCAAGAGAGTGACCTTCTCTCTTGACTCCTTCTGAGTGAATCTTTGATGTGATTAAGATCGGGATTTGTAGGGTTGCCTTGACAGGACGAGAGGCGGGTTTTGTCTTTTTTAAACAATACTAGTCAAAGGCCGGATCCTGGATTCCAGACGTAGGATTGTCCTGAATCACTAAGATACAATACTTTCAGAGGGAAAACGGGCGGTGTCCTCGACTAAGATAATGTCAAAGTTTCCATTGCGACGATGGTTAGAGAAAGATTCGCGATAATAATTTTTTTTAATTCAAAAAGTGAACTAAACGATTTCAATAAAACGGCAGAAAGCCATGTTTCCTGCCAATTCATACTGGTGATTTTGAACGGCTTTAAGATGGTGGCGGGTGTCGTACCCAATGGTACAAGTTTTTTCGCCATCAAAATGGGTGCAGTCTTCGCACGAAAAGCGGGTGTCATACTTCATAAAGTCGCTAGGATTCACTCTGTCCTTATGCATCGAGGGACGGATGCGGGGCTGAGATTTTCCCTTTCCTTTAGGATTAACAATACCTGGCATTTTATCGATTCCTTAGAGTTGACAATGGCGAAATAGACCTCATCCTTTAAGCAGATGGAGGTGCTATGAGCAACGATATTGAAAAAATGACGCGAAAAAGCCAAGAGGCAATGCAGGCTGCTGCAAAGCTGGCTGAACGCAAGTCAAACCCATCTGTTGAGCCAGAACATCTTTTGTTAGAGCTGGTACAGCAAAGTGAGGGAATTATCCCTCGTCTTCTAGACAAACTAAATGTCGCTCAAGCGGACTTCTTGAGTGAACTTCGTAAAAAAGTCGATCGCTTTCCGACTGTCACGGGTGGCGGGCAAAAACAATTTGCCAGTCCACGCCTGGAGAAAATTTTCCGCGGGGCGGAGATTGAGGCCGACGAGTGGGGCGATGCCTATATTTCAACTGAACACTTCTTTTTAGCGATGCTAAAAGGAACTGATGGAGAGTTGAATGCATTCTTTAAAAAGTTCAACCTGAACCCAGATAAAGTTAAAAATTCTTTAAGAGAAATGCGTGGCAATCAAAAAGTCACTGATGACGATCCAGAAAACAAGTACGAGGTTTTGACCAAGTACGCACGTGATCTGACGGCTTTAGCCGCCGAAGGTAAACTAGACCCTGTGGTCGGTCGGGATGAAGAGATTCGTCGCGTGGTGCAGGTGTTGTCGCGTCGTACAAAAAATAATCCTGTTTTGATCGGGGAACCCGGTGTGGGTAAAACCGCAATCGCCGAGGGTTTGGCGATTCGTATCTTGAAGCACGACGTGCCGGATAATTTGATTGGTAAAAAATTGATGTCCTTGGATATGGGGGCTTTGATCGCAGGTGCAAAATACCGCGGTGAATTTGAAGATCGTTTGAAAGCGGTCATCAAAGAAGTCACGTCCAGCGAAGGTCAGATTATTCTATTCATCGACGAACTTCATACACTTGTTGGTGCTGGGAAGACAGATGGGGCAATGGATGCTGGTCAATTGTTAAAACCAGCTTTGGCCCGTGGCGAACTTCGCTGTATCGGTGCCACCACGTTGGATGAGTATCGCAAGTACATCGAAAAGGATGCGGCCCTTGAGCGTCGTTTCCAGACGGTCATGGTCGAAGAACCTAGTGAAGAAGATGCGATCACGATCCTTCGTGGCTTGAAAGAAAAATACGAAGTGCATCACGGGATTCGTATCACTGATTCGGCCTTGGTTTCGGCGGTGAAACTTTCTCGTCGTTATATCACCAATCGTTTCTTGCCCGACAAGGCGATCGACTTGATCGACGAAGCGGCAAGTAAGTTGGGTATCGAGACTCGCTCTGTCCCTGAAGAAGTGGATAAAATTGAGCGCGAGTTAATGCAGCTGCGAATTGAAAAAGAAGCTTTGAAAAAAGAAAAAGAAGAAGGTGCGAAGGAACGCATCACTGTGATCGATAAAGAGATCGCAGGTCTAAGTGCCAAGAACCAGCTTTTGCGCGAGCAATGGGAATTTGAAAAGGGTGGTATCACTCAGATCAAAAAACTCAAGGCGGATATTGAAGACCTCAAGGTCGCAATTTCCAAAGCCGAGCGTGAAGGCGATTTGGGCAAAGCCGCAGAGCTAAAATACGGAAAACTTCCAGAGACCGAGAACAAACTTAAAGCCATGGAAGAACGTAGCAAAGAGCAAAACGGCAATGAAAACCGCATGCTGAAAGAAGAAGTGGGGCCTGAAGACGTGGCAGAAGTTGTCGCGAAATGGACGGGTGTTCCAGTTAGCAAAATGCTTGAAAGTGAAAGCCAAAAACTTTTGCACATGGAAGATGAGCTTAAAAAACGCGTTGTCGGTCAGGACCATGCATTAACGGTAGTGGCAGATGCCATTCGCAGAGCACGTGCAGAGATCTCCGATCCAAATCGACCTATTGGAACATTCATGTTCTTGGGGCCAACGGGGGTGGGTAAAACTGAAACCGTTAAGGCCTTGGCTGAATTCATGTTCGATGATGAGCAAGCAGTTGTTCGTATCGACATGAGTGAATACATGGAAAAACACGCCGTGTCTCGTTTGGTGGGAGCGCCTCCGGGATATGTGGGCTACGAAGAGGGTGGTCAATTGACTGAGGCCGTTCGTCGCAGACCTTACAGCGTCGTTTTGTTGGACGAAGTCGAGAAGGCTCATCCGGATGTGTTCAATATCCTGTTGCAGGTTTTGGACGACGGTCGATTGACAGATGGTCAAGGTCGCACGGTGGATTTTAAAAACACAGTTTTGATCATGACTTCGAATGTGGGTTCGCAATCGATTTTAGATCCAAAAATGAACGACGATGCAAAACAGAAAGCGGTGACAGAAGCCTTGCGCGAACATTTCCGCCCAGAGTTTTTGAATCGTATTGATGAAGTTGTGATCTATCATTCTTTGGGTCAGGATCAAATTGCCGGCATTGTGCAGGTGCAGTTGGATCTGGTTGCGCAAAGATTGAAAGGCAAAAAGATCGGTATCTCATTCAGCAAAGAAGCTGTGGAGTTCCTGGCTCGCAAAGGCTACGACCCAATTTATGGGGCTCGTCCTTTGAAGCGCGTGATCCAAACAGAGTTGTTAAATCCACTCTCGAAACAGATCATCAGTGGCGGTGTAAAAGCAGGTGACACAGTTGAAGTGAAAGCGGATTCCAATCATTTGACATTCTAAAAGTTGGCACGACTTTGGCTAACTCCTCGGATAGGCAGGCAATGATGCTTGCCTATCTTTACAGGAGTACCAACATGGGTAACAACAATATGAATAAGTCGTCTTCAAATTCTTCTTCTACGGACCGTTCAGGCAACAGATCTGAAGATCAAAGAAGAGAGTCTTCAAATTCTTCAAACCGCAACGAAAGCGGCTCTAACAAAGATTCTCAAAGAGGCTCCCAATCTTCTACTGACAGAAACTCTTCTTCAGGCAGAAGATAATCTGAAAAAATAGTGACCTGATAGTTTAATGTCAAGATGG
This sequence comes from Bdellovibrio sp. ZAP7, assembly GCF_006874645.1. Lineage (NCBI taxonomy): Bacteria > Pseudomonadati > Bdellovibrionota > Bdellovibrionia > Bdellovibrionales > Pseudobdellovibrionaceae > Bdellovibrio > Bdellovibrio sp. ZAP7. Next base: position 768,776 of record NZ_CP030082.1, read on the forward strand.
GCTTCTAGAATGGAAGCCCTTCTTTTTTTGCAAAAAGGGCCTTCAAGAAAAGTTGGGAGGAGTCAAACTGCCCCGGGGAAACTTTCCCTAGTTACGGGGCAAATTGACTCGTAGGAATTCTTACCTTGGTCCTCTTCGGCCAATCATATTGACGAAGAAGCTGATAACAGCCAGTACTAAGAACACGATCAACAGCAGTCTTCCGACTTCCATTGATATTCCCGCCACGCCATTAGCGCCTAAAACAAACGCTACGATGGCTAAAATAAAAAATGCGATTGCAGCCCGTAACATGCAGACCTCCTCAGTGGTGTTACTGATATTTGGTTAAGCAAAGCGGATGCCAACTATCACAAAGTGGGGTGTCGTTTCCCAAGTTTGCGATACAGAGTCTTGCGATCGATGCCTAAATCGCGGGCGGTCTTTTCTTTTGCGCCATTGTTAAGGGACAAGGCGTATTCGATATAAAGCTGATTCATATCGTCGATGGTTAGGATCTTGGAAGGACATTCATTTACTTTATCTCGTAAAAAACTAATCGTGTTCTGCTTTTGTTGAGTGAAGGTGCTGGCTTGCGGATGCAAATCCTCGACTTCGATATGTGAATTCAGAGCTAAAACCACGGCGCGTTCGATGCGGTTTTCCAGTTCCCGCACATTTCCCTGCCACGACTCCTGCAGTAAAAATTCATTCGCAGCGGGGGTCAATCCTAATATATTCTTAGCATTGATAGTTGAAAACTTTCTTAGAAAATGTGTGGCAAGGGGCAAAATATCTTCGCGTCGTTCCCGCAGCGAAGGGACATTGATGCTGATCACGTTTAAACGAAAGAAAAGATCTTCGCGGAACTTTTTAGTTTGTACGGCCCGGTTCAGATTTTCATGAGTCGCTGCAATCACACGAATGTTGATGGGCCGAAGTGTGTTCTCTCCCAGACGTTTAATTTTGCGTTCCTGCAAAACTCGCAAGAGCTTCGCTTGCAAACTGATATCTAAGTCGGCAATCTCGTCTAGAAACAGAGTGCCGCCTTCGGCTTCTTCCAGTAATCCCGCCTTGCTGTTATGTGCACCCGTGAAGGCTCCGCGAGCATAACCGAAAAGTTCTGATTCTAATAAATTGTCAGGGATGGCTGCGCAATTCAGCGCGACGAAGCTTCGCGAGTTTCGTGGGCTTTGGGAGTGAATAAATTTGGCAATGACTTCTTTGCCGGTGCCACTTTCGCCTGTGATCAGAACATTGGAGCAACTTTCAGCAACTTTGCGAGCTAACGACAAGGCAGAAATAAAAGCGGGACTTTCTGCTATGATGTCTCCGCTTTCCATTCTGGTTTCTCCCTATAAATTGCCTCCGCCTGAAAGAACAATAAAGTATTGAACTTCCTCGTCGGGCATTTTGAATCCATATTTGTCTCGGCGGGTATCATAGTACTTCGTGACTTGGGCGCCGCCACCAATTCGTATTGGACCAATGGCAAAAATCAAACCGGCTTTTCCGAAATAACCACTGGCATCTTCGTTGGCAAATCGCAAACCGGGACCGGCAAAGACCTCAACACCAAATTTTGGAGAAGAGTAAAAACCCGTTCCAAAAATCGCTGCCGTGTCCAAACCGTAAGTAGTGTTAATGCTAGAGCCGAATTGAGTGAAAATGGAATTGCGCCAGTTCAGCCAATCTTTCAAATACCAATTGAGCCCCAGATCGATTTCCGTATAGCTGTTTCCATTATATGTTCCGATACCACCGCTGAGGTCATAGGACAGATTTTGACTAGAGGTTTGCCCCAGGGCTGAGTTCGAAAAAAGGCCGCCAAGAATCAATAAAACACCAATTAGTTTTTTCATAATTTCATCTTCTGAATCCGACTCAGCCAGGTCAATGAATTTAGGGAAGGTTCGGGCTTTCAACACAGTGAAAATAGGGTGGCTTTCCTTGCCAATCTCCCTGTGAAAGTGTAGTTTCCAGCCCATTCAAGCAGAGGCCCTTATGTTTTCTGGAATCGTCGAATCCGTTATGCCAATTGAAAGCTCGGAAGAGCTTCAAAATGCCTATCGCATTAAAATTAAAAAACCTTCTGAATTCAATGATTTAAAGCTCGGGGATAGCATCGCTTGTGATGGTGTTTGCCTGACCGTGGAAGCCTTTGATGAGAAGCAAATGACTTTCGCTCTGGCAGCGGAAACCATCAAGGTCCTTGATTGGAACCCAAGCAGTTGGATCGGCAAAAAGGTCAATTTAGAGAGATCTTTGCGATTTGGTGACCGAATTCATGGTCATTTGGTGACGGGCCACGTTGATAGTTTGGGCTCCGTGACAAGATCCGAGCTGATCGGCGAATCCTTCTTTTTGGACGTAAAGGTTCAGGACACAATCCTGCCTTATGTTTGGAAAAAGGGGAGCATCACGCTAAACGGCGTAAGTCTTACGGTTAACGAGCTTGATAAAAACACAGTCTCTGTCTGCCTGATTCCGGAAACCCTCAAACGCACAAACTTGGGCGAAATGAAGGTTGGCAGCAAAATCAATGTGGAGCCGGATTATATGGCGCGCGCGATTCAACGTTCTTTGGAAGTAAAAAAGGATTAACTCGATGGCATTCAATACGATCCCAGAAATTCTTGATGATGTAAGAGCGGGTAAAGTCGTTATCCTGGTGGACGACGAAGACCGTGAAAATGAAGGTGATCTGATTCTTGCGACAGATCACGTGAATGCGCAGGCGATCAACTTTATGATCTCTGAAGCTCGTGGTCTGGTTTGTCTGTGCATGACTCCTCAACAAATGGATCGCTTGCAACTGCCTTTAATGGTTCGTGACGAGTACAACTATGCTCCGAATAAAACAGCCTTCACAGTTTCCATCGAAGCCGCTGAAGGAATCTCTACAGGTATCTCTGCCGCAGATCGTGCTCACACGTGTAAAGTGGCAGCAAATCCTCACGCAAAACCGGCTGACGTTCACATGCCAGGTCATATCTTCCCCATCCGTGCGCAACACGGTGGTGTATTAAAACGTGCAGGACATACAGAAGCTTCTGTGGATCTGGCTCGTTTGGCAGGCTTGAATCCAGCAGCGGTTATTTGCGAAGTGATGAATCCAGATGGTTCCATGGCGCGCGTTCCGGATTTGAAAGAATTCGCAAAAAAGCACGGAATCAAAATCGGTACGATCGTGGACTTGATCGCTTACCGTTTGGCAAATGAAACTTTGGTCGAAGAGTTGGCGAACATTCCTTTGCCAGCTTCTTTCGGTGAAGGTTACAAAGCCCGTGTATTCCGTTCCACAGTGGACGGACTTGAACACTTGGTGATCCAAAAAGGTGAAATCAAAAAAGACGAAGCTGCATTGATCCGTGTTCACGTGGACAATTTCACTCGTGATTTCATGGCTGTTGTGCAAAGAGGCGCTTCGTCAGTTGTCGAAAGTCTAAAAATGATTGAAGATGCTGGTCACGGTGCTTTCGTTCTTCTGCGCGGGAACAACCGTACGCAAGGTTTGACTCAAGAACTTCAAGCTTTGATGGGTATGGAAGATCTGCGTCCATCGACTCCGTTGATGGACGAGCGTGACTACGGTATCGGCGCGCAAATTTTGCGCGAGATCGGTGCGAATAAAATTCGCCTGATCACTAACAAACCGGAAAAGAAAGTCGGTTTGAAAGCATTTGATTTGGAAATCGTTGAAATTGTGGCAATTGAAAATTTAAAAGGGGCTCACTAATGGCAAGCATCAAAGTTGGCGTTGTAACTGCACGCTGGAATTCTGAAATCACTCAAAAACTTGAAGAGGGAGCAATCTCTTATCTTGAGTCTTGTGAGGGAGTTGAAATTTACGCGGCCTTGGTTCCAGGCGCAGTTGAAGTACCTCTTGCTTGCCAAGCTTTCTTGGATGCAGGTTGTGACGGTGTGGTTGCTTTGGGTGCTGTTATTCGTGGGGAAACTTCTCACTATGATTATGTCTGCAACTCCGTAACTGACGGTATCACTCGCTTGATGCTTGATTATAAAAAACCAATCGGTTTCGGTATTTTGACAACTGAAAACGAAGAGCAAGCGATTGCTCGCACAGGCAGCGCTGAACACATGAACAAGGGTGAAGAAGCAGCTCAAGTTGTTATGGAAATGATCGGTTTGGTGGGGGAAATCCCAGCGACGATGAAAACTGCTAAGATGTTGGCGGCTCAACCGGCTCCAAAAGCTGCAGCAAAGGGAAAAGCTCCAAAGGCAGCTAAAGCAGCAAAGAAAGCTCCGGCTAAAGCAAAAAAAGCCGCGAAAAAAGCTAAAAAGTAATTTAGCATTATAAGCCTAACGAAGGGTGCTGGGTGTCTGACCGAGATGAGTTTCTACCACATGGTCCGCAGGAGTTAAAAAAGAGAAGACGAGAGATCTTTATCGTTCTGGTCGTCTCTTTGATGTTCGTTCTGTTGACCTGGTTTGAAATCAGATTGTTCGCGACAAGCCAGCAACTTCCATTCGTTCACAGTATCTTCTTCTTTGGTCTCGTAAACTTTAACATCGTTCTGTTGTTGTTATTGTTGTTCATGATCTTCCGAAACATCGTGAAGGTCTTCGTCGAGCGCCAAGGTAAAATCTTCGGTAGCAGTCTTAAAGCAAAACTTGTCGCCGCGTTCGTCGCGTTCAGCTTTATTCCGACTGTGCTGATGTTTATCATCTCCGTATTTTATATTAACTCGAGCTTTGATAAGTGGTTTAGCGCCAAAATGGCGGGAGTTCTTAAAAGCTCCATCGAAGTCACCAATGCCTACTATTTCAATGCCAAGAAAAAGAACTACCACTTCGCTCATCAGATTGCGGATTCCGTTCGGCCGTTAAGCAATTCCAACGACATCAAACGCAAAGTCGAGCAACTTCGCAAAGAATTCAGTTTGGATGCAGTGGAGTATTATCCGTCACTTTTTGGTAAGCGAGTTGTCGTTTCCGCAGAAGACGACACCGTTCCAACGGTGCCAGCGGTCTCTCTTGAGTTCCTGCAAAAAGGTATCAAGGTTCAAGCCGAAGCCTCCATCATCCATCAATTCGGGGATGGAAATCTGGTGCGCGTGATCGTTCCGGTCAAAGAGGGCGCTGACAAAGGTGCCATCGTTGTTTCCAGCTTCTTGCCACTATCACTCGTAAGCAAAATGGATGATATCTCAACGGCCTATGACGAGTTCCGTGATATCAATCCGCTCGAATACCCTTTGAAATCTATTTATCTGATCATCCTGGTATTGATGACCTTCGTTATCTTGTTGGCGGCGACCTGGTTTGGGTTCTATTTGGCCCGACAGCTCTCGATTCCGATCGTGCAGTTGGGGCGCGCGACTCGCAGGATTGCGGGAGGGGATTACACTCCGCTGGAAATTAAATCCGGTTCCGAGGAAATCACCGACCTGATTTCAAGTTTCAATCAAATGACTGTGACTCTTGAAAATACACTGGAAGAGCTCGATCAGCACGCGCGCTACACAGATACAGTTCTTCGTAACGTGAACACGGGCGTGATCTCGGTCGATCAGGCCGGTCGCGTTTCCACGATCAATCGTCACGCAGCTCAGTTGTTGAAAATAGATCCTGAGCGCTACATCGGTAAGTCTGTGCGCGAGCTTTTGACACTAGAGTATTTCCGTACTTTCGCAGACCTGCTTAAAACCATGCAGGATCATAAAATCGAAAGTATTCAAAAGGAATTCCGCTTGAACGTTCAAGGGGAAGCCGTGCCTCTGTTGATGAGTCTTTCCATCCTTAAAGATGAAAAAGGCGAAGCTGTCGGTAAAGTCTTGGTATTCGATGATATGACTCCAATCGTGAACGCTCAACGTTCTGCCGCTTGGACAGAAGTGGCCCGTCGTATCGCCCATGAGATTAAAAATCCCCTGACACCAATCAAACTTTCCGCAGAACGCCTGCAAAGAAAGTTCGGTGCTTCGATCACGGATCCGGCATTCAGTGAATGTACGACAATGATCGTAAAACAAGTGGATGGTCTAAAAAATCTGGTGAACGAGTTCAGTAACTTTGCTCGTCTTCCGCAGGCTCGTCCCGTGGTTGCGAATTTCAACAGCGTGGTTGAGGAATCCCTCGGCCTTTATCGTCAGGCTCATCCAAATATAAGTTTTGATTTCAAACCTGATAGGGAATTGCCAGAATTCAAATTCGACCCCGATCAATTCCGCCGTGTTCTGGTGAACCTTGTGGATAACGCTGTGGCTGCTGTGGCTAAAGAACCACAACCAACTGTCCAAATAGCCACACTTTATTCAAAAGATATTAAAACCATGCGAATGACAGTGGCTGACAATGGAGACGGAGTGTCAGCAGAGCAAAGAAACCGCATTTTTGAACCGTACTACTCTACAAAAGAGGGCGGAACTGGTTTAGGCTTACCTATCGTAAAAAGAATCATCGAAGACCATAATGGATTCATTCGTGCGACAGCCAATGAACCTAAAGGTCTGAAACTGGTGATCGAGATCCCTGTAAACGAAGTGGGCGCTTGGAAGCCCTCTGAAGAATAGAAAGAAGGTCCGTGATGACGGCTCTATCGACTAAAATTCTGATTATTGACGACGAAGCACCGATTCGTGATGTGCTTTCAGCCTCTTTGAAGGATGAAGGCTATCAAGTATTTCTTGCCCACGACGGTGAGTCGGGTCTGCAAGCGATCAAAGACGTTCAGCCAGACGTAGTCTTCCAAGACATCTGGATGCCGGGTAAATTCGATGGTATCGAAGTTTTAACTCGTGCTCGCAAAGAATTCCCGAATGTTGAGTTCGTGATGATCTCTGGCCATGGAACTATCGAAACAGCGGTTAAAGCAACTAAGCTGGGCGCATGGGATTTCATCGAAAAGCCGCTTTCAATGGATAAAATCCTGATCGTGATTTCAAACATCCTGAGCTTCCAGCAAGCTAAAGAAGAGAAATCGCTTTTGTTGAACAAGCTTCGTAAATCCATCGCTCTTGTGGGCGAGGCGCCTTCGATCGTAGCAACCAAACAAGTGATTGCCCGCGTGGCACCGACAAACTCTTGGGTTTTGATCCAAGGTGAAGCGGGAACTGGCAAAGAACTTGTCGCACAAAACATCCACTACCTAAGCGCTCGTGCCAGCCGTCCATTTGTTGAAATCAACTGCGGTGGCATTCCTGAAGATCTTTTGGAATCAGAAATCTTCGGTATTGAAAAAGGCGCAATGCCAGGTGTGGACCGTGCAAAAAAAGGTAAATTGGACCTCGCTCAAGGTGGAACTTTGTACATCGCGGAAATCAGCGAAATGAACAAAGATGCTCAAGCGAAACTTTTGACTTATCTTGATGACAAAAAATACCGCCGTGTCGGTGGGTCTGAAACGATTGAAAATGACGTGCGCGTGATCGCAGCGTCTTCAAAAGACCTGGATAAAGAAGTTAAAGAAGGCCGCTTCCGCGAAGATCTTTACTATCGCTTGAACGTAATTCCATTCCGCGTACCAGCTCTTCGCGAGCATCCGGAAGATATCCCGGTTCTGGTTTCTTTCTTCTCCGATAACGTCGCTCGCGAAAGCGGTTTCCCTAAAAAAGCCATCAGTGAACAAGCTATGAACAAAATGCTTTCTCACCAATGGACGGGGAACGTACGCGAACTTAAAAACTTTATCGAACGCGTATACATCCTGACCCCAGGCGAATTCGTTGACGTTCATGACTTGCGTTTTGCAGGTTTGATCGACAAAGACGACGAAAAAGGTTTTGAGATGCAAGACCTCTCCACGTTCCGCGATGCTCGTGCGCAGTTCGAAAAAGAATACCTTCTTCGCAAGATCAACGAAAACGGCGGTAATATTTCAAAAACCGCCGAAGTGATCGGCCTGGAAAGAAGTTACCTTCACAGAAAAATTAAAGCTTACGGTATAGACACTAAAGACATCTAGTGTCCCACTGACCAGTTACTAAAGATATTTAAGGAATAGCGAAATGTCAGATACAGCAATTAAACCAACACGTTCTGAAAACTACCCAGAGTGGTACCAACAAGTCATCACGGCAGCTGATATGGCTGAAAATTCTCCGGTTCGTGGTTGCATGGTTATCAAGCCTTGGGGCTACGCTGTCTGGGAAAACATGCAAGCCGTTCTGGATCGCATGTTTAAAGATACGGGCCACGTGAACGCATACTTCCCATTGCTAATTCCACTAAGCTTCCTGGAAAAAGAAGCAGAACACGTTGAAGGCTTCGCAAAAGAATGCGCCGTCGTGACTCATCACCGTTTGAAAGGTGATGGCAATGGCAAGCTCGTTCCAGACGGCGAACTTGAAGAGCCACTTATTATCCGTCCAACTTCAGAAACAATCATCGGCCATCAATTCGCAAAATGGGTTAAGTCTTACCGTGACCTTCCTGTTTTGATTAACCAATGGTGTAACGTGATGAGATGGGAAATGCGCACGCGTATGTTCCTAAGGACGGCAGAGTTTTTGTGGCAAGAAGGTCATACGGTTCACGCGACTGCAAAGGAAGCTCAAGAAGAGACTTTGCAGATGTTGGACTGTTATGCAGACTTCGCTGAAAACTACATGGCAATGCCTGTGATCAAAGGAATGAAAACTTCTGACGAGCGTTTCCCAGGTGCGGTTGATACTTACACTATCGAAGCTCTTATGCAGGATAAAAAAGCACTTCAGGCAGGAACGTCTCATTTCTTGGGTCAAAACTTCGCTAAAGCTTCCGGCATCAAATACCTAAGCGCTGAAGGTAAAGAAGAGACAGCATGGACAACATCATGGGGTGTTTCAACTCGCCTTATCGGTGGTTTGATCATGACTCATTCAGACGATAATGGTTTCGTAGTGCCGCCACGAATCGCTCCCTTGCACGTTGTGATCGTACCTATCTATCGTAACGACGCTGAAAAAGCGCAAGTTCTGGAATACGTGAACAGCCTGGCGAAAGAAGTTAAATCTCAAACTTTCAACGGTGGCTCAGTACGCGTGAAAGTCGACGACCGCGATATCCGTGGTGGCGATAAAGCATGGCAATACATCAAACAGGGTGTTCCAGTGCGTGTTGAAGTAGGTCCTCGTGACATGGCTAAAGGCGAAGTTTTCGTCGGCCGTCGTGACAAAGGCCCCAAAGAAAAATCCGGCCAAGCCCGTGATGCTTTCGTTCAAGGTATCAGTGCTTTGTTGCAAGAAATCCAAGACGGTTTGTTCGAAAGAGCGAAAGCTTTCCGTGACAGCAACATCAAAAAAATCACTGATCTTAAAGAATTCGAAGCGTACTTTAAAGGCGAAGAAAACTCTGCCCCAGGTTTCGCATTGGTTCCATGGTGTGAAGAAGGCATCGGTCACGATTTGTTAGCCCAATTAAAAGTAACTCCTCGTTGCGCTCCATTGAAACAAGAGCCCATCAGCGGAAACTGTATCTTCTCCGGTAAACCCGCAACCAAGTGGGTATTGTTCGCGAAATCTTACTAGTCCCAGAGGACGCCGGTATATTGGATTTCTCTGCGTTGCTTCGTTGTCGCTGTACTGTTAGTACAGCTTCCGCCTCGCGCCTTGATAAATCCAATCTTCCAGCGTCCTAGCTAGAAATTTTCGATTTGCGACGTTGGGAGGGCTCGGGGATGGGCTCGGGGAGGGGCTCGGGGAGGGGATTTGAGGTGGGTTGAGCGGGATGTTGAATTCCCTCGGAAATGTAAAGCCCTTGGTCTGACAGAGTTGATTTCAAATTGCTTATGAATTTGTCGAACGGAGGGAATTTCTCTCCGTTTTTTTATTGTCTTTGACCGACGGGAAAACGGCGCAGATTCTTAAAACTAGGGATCTATAAGTGTCAATAACAGGAGGGTTTATATGAAAGCCTTAATCTTTACCTTGTTGTTGCTCGTTTCGGTATTTTCCTTAACTTCCTTCGCTGATAAAGAATTCTCTCTGACGACGTCGCCGGCAACCGATACGCCGAATACTCCACCTGATAATGAAACCCTGCCCAACAATGAATCTTTAGATGATCTGATGACAACGGACGAGCTCGCCAATGAAATCGGCGCTCCTCGCACTGAAATGCGTGCTGCTGTGATCAATCCGGAAATCATCGCCGCTCAGGATGGCATAGATGTCTATCGCGAATACGCGATCGTTTTAAGAATCAACAAAGCTCCGATCGGTCCATCTGCGCAGCAAATGCAAGTGATGGAAAACGGAATGCCAACGGCAACATATCTGGTGTCTACCGGCCGAGAACAATACGAAAAAGCGAAAAGCGGTCGCTGGTATTGGACGACTACTCCGGTTGGAACTTTTTCGCCCTATAAATTAGTGCGCGATCATTACTCCTACACCTGGAAAGCCCACATGGAGTATGCAATGTTCTTTAATGGGGGAGTCGCCGTTCATGCCACGACTCCAGATCACTACAAAGAACTCGGCAGACGCGCTTCTGGAGGATGCGTTCGTGTCCACAAAGACAACGCCATCATTCTTTGGAATAAAGTTTCATCTCAGCCCCAAAAGTTAGTGCCTTTATTCAACGAGAATGGCCGGGTTGCTCGTGACGTGAATGGAAATCCCATCCGTGTCATGGGTTGGAACACGCTCATTATCGTCGAAAATAAATGACCTGATTGCCAGTTTATGAGAGTGTGGAGCGCAGGAGTTATTCCATGAATAAAAACCTGCGCGCCCATCCCATGAGAAATCCCTTAATCCTCGCTCTTGATGTCGACACCAGAGATCAAGCTTTGAAAATCGCCGATCAAATCGGGGATATCGTCGGGGGAATCAAACTCGGTCCACGTCTTTGCCTTCGGTACGGCATGGAGTTCGTGCAGGAGATGTCGCAAAGAGCTCCCATCTTTTTGGATAATAAACACTTCGATATTCCCTCAACGATGGAAGCCGCTGTTCGCGCCAGCTTCGACGCGGGTGCCTCGTTAGTCACTGTTCACGCTCTGAGTGGTGCAGAGGCTTTGCAAAGAATGGCCAAGGCAGAGGCTGAACTTAGTAAAATTCGCCCGTTCCGCATTCTCGCTGTGACCATATTAACTTCCTGGGATCAGAGCTCATTGCCTCCGGTGATGAATCCTCAGCCGATTGCTCAGCACGTGACTGAATTGGCGAGTTTAGTTCAAAAATCAGGTCTGTCAGGGGTCGTTTGCTCGCCCCACGAGCTGGACCTTTTACAAAATCAGGGTCTCTATCTTGTCACGCCGGGAATTCGCTTTAGTATAAACGACTCTGGCGACCAAAAGCGAATCATGGGCCCCCAAGAAGCACTCGAAAAAGGCGCTTCCGCATTGGTGGTAGGTCGCCCCATTTTAGAAGCAAAAGATATTAAAGAAGCTGCGAATCAGTTTGTGATGGCGATGTAGTATGAAGAAAAATAATTTCCGTTCCGGTGCAAAAAACAACTCTCAAAGATCTTCTCAGGGCTCATCTCGCCCGCAGGGATCTCGTCCCCCGCAAAGTCGCTCTCCAGGCGGTCGTCCTCAGCAAGGATCTCGCTCTGAAAATGCCATTCCCAGAGAGTGGAGAATCGTGGTGGGTAATCACGCAATCAAAGAAGCTCTCTATATGCGCCCTAAAAAAGTTAAAGGCATGTGGTTGAAAAATGGCTGGGAGTCTTCTGTGGATTTGCGTGATCTAGAGGAGATGGCTCGCAAGCACCACATCACTCCAGAAATTCGCCAAGAAGCTGTTATCGATAAATTTGGCTCGTCTCATCAGGGTGCAGCACTTTTTGTTGAAGGTGCGCCAGGGATGGACCTAGACCATTTGGGAAATCTGGAGACATCTATTGTTTTGATGTTGGACGGTATCGAAGATCCCCATAATTTGGGCGCGATTCTAAGAACTTCCTGGTTAACCAATGTTAAAGGTGTATTAATTCCAGAGGATCGCGCGGTGGGTCTAACCCCTACGGTTCATAAAGTCGCCTGCGGCGGCGTCGAGCATGTTGCCGTTGAATCCACGACGAACTTTAGTAAGTACGCGGAAACACTAAAAGAAAAAGGCTATTGGATTTATGGCCTAAGTCCTCGCGGAAAAAAATCTATATTTGAGCTCGATTTGCCAGAAAAAGTAATTTGGGCAATTGGGGCAGAAGATAAAGGTTTGAGAGTGACAACAGAGCGTCTGTGTGATGAATTAGTTTTCATTCCGCAAACGAGTGCATCAGCCTCTTATAATGCGTCTGTCGCGACAGCAATGGCTCTGACAGAAACACTAAGGCAGCACGCGCAGCGCGGAAAGTCTAAAAAATCGCAGTCTGACAGATAATTATCTTTGACGAATGTAGATTTTTTCCACTATAACTCTTTCGGTTATCTCAGTGATGCTGGTTTAGCTCAATTGGTAGAGCAGCTGATTTGTAATCAGCAGGTTGCGGGTTCGAGTCCCATAACCAGCTCCAAATTTCTCTGAGTAAGTATTTAAAAAAAATGGGTAGGTGCCCGAGTGGCTAAAGGGGACGGACTGTAAATCCGTTAGCTTGCGCTTACGAAGGTTCGAATCCTTCCCTGCCCACCATTTTTTTAAATATTTTCTCGGTGAAATTAGGGTTTCTGTTAATGGGCGGGAATAGCTCAATTGGCTAGAGTATCTGCCTTCCAAGCAGAGGGTTGCGGGTTCGAGACCCGTTTCCCGCTCCAAATTTCAGACGCCCATGTAGCTCAGTGGTAGAGCACACCCTTGGTAAGGGTGAGGTCGTCGGTTCGGCTCCGATCATGGGCTCCACTTAGTTTTACACTTGAATTTAAAAAATTTGGCTTTAAGTTAGATAAAAATAAAAAATCTCTGCAGGAGGACTAATGTCTAAAGAGAAATTCACCCGTACGAAACCGCATGTTAACATCGGTACAATCGGTCACGTCGACCATGGTAAAACAACTTTGACTGCTGCTATCACTACTACTCTTGCAGCGGCTGGTAAAGCTCAAGCGATGTCTTACGACCAAATCGATAAGTCTCCAGAAGAGCGCGAGCGTGGTATCACTATCTCCACTACTCACGTTGAGTACGAAACTGAAAACCGCCACTACGCACACGTTGACTGCCCAGGACATGCTGACTACGTAAAAAACATGATCACTGGTGCTGCTCAAATGGACGGCGCGATCCTAGTAGTTTCTTCTGCTGACGGTCCTATGCCACAAACTCGTGAACACATCCTTTTGGGTCGCCAAGTTGGTATCCCAGCAATGGTTGTTTTCATGAACAAAGTTGACATGGTTGACGATAAAGAACTTCTTGAGCTTGTTGAGCTTGAAATCCGCGAACTTCTTTCTAAGTACGAATACCCAGGCGATGATATCCCTGTAGTAAAAGGTTCTGCTTTGAAAGCTTTGGAAGGTGACCAATCTGAAATCGGTCGTCCATCTATCATGAAATTGATGGAAGCTTGCGACGCTTACATTCCACAACCAGCTCGTGCTACTGACAAAACTTTCTTGATGCCAGTAGAGGACGTGTTCTCTATCTCTGGTCGTGGTACAGTTGTTACTGGCCGTGTTGAGCGTGGTATCGTTAAAGTTGGTGACGAGATCGAAATCATCGGTATCCGTCCAACTCAAAAAACTACAGTTACTGGTATCGAAATGTTCCGTAAACTTCTTGATGAAGGTCAAGCAGGGGACAACTGTGGTGTTCTTCTTCGTGGTACTAAAAAAGAAGACGTTGAACGTGGTCAAGTTTTGGCTAAACCAGGTTCAGTTAAACCTCACAAAAAATTCAAAGCAGAAGCGTACATCCTTACTAAAGAAGAAGGCGGACGTCATACTCCATTCTTCAACGGTTACCGTCCACAGTTCTACTTCCGTACAACTGACGTAACTGGTGTTTGTACTTTGAAAGCTGGCACTGAAATGGTTATGCCAGGTGACCGCGTTGAATTGTCTGTTGAATTGATCGCTCCGATCGCAATGGAAAAAGAATTGCGTTTCGCGATCCGCGAAGGTGGCCGTACAGTTGGCGCCGGCGTTGTTATCGACATCCTTGAGTAGGATTAACGCAGCATAGGCTGAAATAAAAATCACCCGGGGGACTCCTTGACAAAAGGGTCCCCCTCGGTGTTTCTTGGCAATGCTAAAAATGTTTCTGTAATCTCCCTTTTTGGGAGATTTTTAATGAGAATTTATCGATCACAAGACGCAAGGAGAAGGCCCTACACACAGGTAGGCCGACGACGAAGCAACGCAGGGAGCGGTAAATTATCATTAAAAAGATCGTGCAGGGGTGTAGCTCCAGCGGTAGAGCGAACGACTCCAAATCGTTAGGTCGTGGGTTCGAATCCCTCCGCCCCTGCCAATTTCTACACAAATATTTCAACAGGAATGAGGTATCGTGGAAAAAACTAACTCTAAGATTATGACTCTTAGTTTTGCAATTGCGGGTGCTTTGGTTGGATTGACCGTGCACTTCCTTATCAAAGCATTTTCGGGTGCTTTTGGTGTTGTTGCAAAATTGGCTGACAACGACTTGTTCAAACACGGTCTTCCGGTTGCAACAGGTATCGTTTTGTTTGCAGCACTTCAGTTCAACCCACGCGTACTAGCTTGGGGGGAAGAAGTAGTTTCTGAAATCCGTAAGGTTGTATGGCCTTCCCGCAAAGATACGACAGCAATGACTATCGTTTGCGTAGTAATGGTTCTTATCTCAAGCGTGATCATCAGCTCATTCGATTTGATTTCAGGCTTCTTTATCAACTTCCTAATGAAGTAAGGATCGGACCATGGACAAAAAGTGGTACATCGTAAACGTTCAGACAAGTTGTGAAAATACGGCTAAAAAAGCCATCGAGGAAAAGATCAAAACTTCCAAGATGGAAGAAATGTTTGGCGAAATTCTGATCCCAGCTGAAAACGTTGTGGAGCTTGTAAAAGGCCAAAAACAAACTAAATCGCGTAAATTTTTCCCGGGTTATATCTTCGTTCAAATGTTTTTGAATGATGAGACTTGGCATTTGGTGAGAAATGCGTCAAAAGTAACAGGCTTTGTGGGTGGCACTAAAACTCGTCCCCCAGAAGTACCTGAAGCAGAGGTTTTCCGCGTAACTCAGCAAATGGCTGGCGTTGCAGAAAAACCTAAAATGAAGGTTAAGTTCTCTGTAGGTGAAAATGTGACTGTTGTTGACGGTCCATTTGCTAACTTCCAAGGAACTGTAGAAGAAATTAACGAGGACAAAGCTAAGCTTAAGGTTCTTGTGAGCATCTTCGGTAGACCAACTCCAGTTGAGTTGGACTACATTCAAGTAGATAAAGCTTAAATCTGAAGCCCGCATGGGGCGGACTTCGGACTTTTAAATACACCTCTTGCAGGAGTGGGTCATGGCAAAAAAAGTTACAGGAATGATCAAGCTGCAAATACCGGCAGGGAAAGCTAATCCAGCTCCTCCCGTTGGACCGGCACTTGGACAGCACGGGGTAAACATCATGGAATTCTGTAAGCAGTTCAACGCTCGTACACAAGCGTTGGGTGATAGCATCATCCCTATCATCATCACTGTTTATCAGGACAGATCGTTTACTTTCATCACAAAAACACCACCGGTGTCTTCTTTGATTAAAAAGGCGTTGAAATTGGAATCTGGTTCCAAAATGCCTCAAAAAGACAAAGTTGGTAAAATCAATAACGATCAAATCAAGCAAATCGCTACAACGAAATTGCCTGACTTGAACTGCTTGAAAGTTGAATCAGCAATGGCACAAGTCGCTGGTACAGCTAAGAGCATGGGCATCGACATCGCGTAGGAGTGAACAATGGCAGGTAAAAAGTTCGCAGCAGCCTCTAAGAAGGTTGATTCTGCAAAAAAATACACTGTTGATGAAGCATTCAAACTAGTTGTTGAGTCCGCTCCAGCTAAATTTGATGAATCAATCGACGTAGCATTGCGTTTGGGTATCGACCCTAAGCAATCTGATCAACAAGTTCGTGGCGCAATCGCATTGCCTCACGGTTTGGGTAAAGAAGTAAAAGTAGTTGTTTTCGCAAAAGGTCCTAAAGAGACTGAAGCGAAAAACGCTGGCGCAGACTTTGTTGGCGCTGACGACCTTGTGGCTAAAATCCAAGGTGGCTGGTTGGATTTCGATAAATGTATCGCGACTCCAGACATGATGGCGACTGTTTCTAAAGTTGCTAAAATTCTAGGGCCTCGTGGTTTGATGCCGAATCCAAAAATCGGTACTGTAACTATGAACGTTGGCGAAGCCGTAACTGCCGAGAAAAAAGGTAAGTTGGATTTCCGCGTTGATAAAGCAGGTATCGTACATGCTGGTATCGGTAAGAAATCTATGGGCGATGCTAAACTTCGTGATAACTTCATGGTCCTTTTGGCCGCTCTAGTTAAAGCGAAACCAGCATCTTCTAAAGGTATCTATCTTCGCTCTATCTCCGTAGCATCTACTATGGGTCCTGGCGTGAAGATCGAGCCAAATGCAGCAGCAGCTGCAACTGGCGCTCTAGCTTAGTTTAATTGCACTCCGGCTCGCGCCGGAGTGGTTATTTGGGCTTCTAGATAAATTTGTTTCTAATATTTTAAGCGATCAGAGACAGTAGGTTTCTTTTTTCAGATGTAATCCCACGACTGTGTGGGGCCTACCGAGATAAGACCCTGATTCGCACTCACCCCTTCGCAAGAAGGGAGTCTAATGAAAGGAGGCTCACTTATGATCACTCGCGCAGATAAAGAGCAAGAGATTAAGGTTATTACTGATAAATTCGGTAAAGCTAAAGGAGCTTTCATCGTTGACTTCAAAGGCATCAAGGTTGAGCAAGTAACTAACTTGCGTAAAAAATTGAATGCTGCTGATTCAGAGATGAAAGTTGTCCGTAATACTCTAGCAAAAAGAGCGTTCAAAGATCACCCAGCTATTGAAAAAGCATTTACTAATTCAATGAAGGGTACTAACGCCATCGTATTCTCATACGGTGAAGTGAACGCGACTGCTAAAACATTGGCTGATTTCGCTAAGGACGTAGAAGTTCTTCAAATCAAGTCTGGTGTAATGGATGGCGAAGCTTTGGACGACGCAAAGATTAAATTCTTGGCGACTCTTCCAGGTAAAGACCAACTCCGTGCTATGTTCTTGGCTACACTTCTTGCTCCAGCAACTACACTTGCTAGATGCTTGAACGTATACGCTGAAAAACTTGGTGGCGGCGCTGAAGCTGGTACTGAAGCTGCTCCACAAGCATAATGCTTGAGCTCCGGCTATTCGGAGTTAATGGTGCTGTATTTTTGAATTTTTAAATAATTTTTTTAAATCCCTGGAGGATTAAATGTCTCTAACTAACGATCAACTTGTTGACGCATTGTCTGCGAAAACAGTTCTTGAAATCGCTGAACTTGTAAAAATGCTTGAAGAAAAATGGGGCGTTTCTGCTGCTGCTCCTGTAGCTGCTGCAGCTGGTCCTGCTGCTGCTGTTGAAGAAAAAACTGCATTCGACGTAATCTTGGTTGATGCTGGCGCGAACAAAATCAACGTAATCAAAGAAGTACGTGGTTTGACTGGTTTGGGTCTTGCTGAAGCTAAAGCACTAGTTGAAGCTGGTGGCAAAGCAGTTAAAGAAGGCGCGACTAAAGAAGACGCTGAAAAAATCAAAAAAGCTCTTGAAGCTGCAGGCGCGAAAGTTACTGTTAAGTAGTCTTTCTGACCTTATTGGTTTTGAAAATTGCCGAAAGCCTCGTGGAAACACGGGGCTTTTTGCTTTTTTCGCCCTCGTAATAAAGTCGACCGCCATGCCTTTCGGAAATCTGTGGACTACCTCCGGTATTTTCCGACACGCGCATCCAGCGCTCACCCGGCTTGGGTACCGCATCCTGCGGGCCGGGAGGTCGGAAAACACCAGAGGCAGCCCCCAGCTTTCCGAAAATCATGACTGACGCATCAAATCATGCGACTTAAAAACAACAGGCCCCGCGTTTCTTAGATCTCCAAATCGGGGAATCACGTTCAAAAAATAAAAATTTCCGCAGAAAAACTACTTCGCGTAACCAAGAAATCAGGTTTTTCTCCAATTTCGGTTCTTTATCTTCTTACAAAACTTCTTTTTTTCCATCGAACCCGCGTTTTGGGGAGGGGCAGGGACGTATATTTTGAGGCCTCCGCCCCCGCACGACGCGGTACCAAGGGGCGGTGAGGGCCGGAAGCCCGTGCCCAAAATATACGTCCCTGCCCCCTCCCCAAAATGCGGAGTCCGAAGCCGAAAACCCACGGAGTTTTGTAAGAAGGTAAAGAACCGAAAGTACTTATAATTCCTTGCTTTTCCGAAAACCCGGAAGTAGTTTGGTTCCTTGCGTTTTGATTTTATTTAATGTGGTTCTTGATTCTTCCGCCCGAAGTGAAGTTTCGATTTTCTTATCACGGAGAGTACATTGGAAAAAACTCCAGTTACGGCTTCTAACATTCGAGTTAGAAAGTCTTTCGCGAAAAATAAGCAAGTCATTGATATTCCAAATTTGATTGAGTTGCAGAAGTCTTCTTACGAAGCTTTCATTCAAAAAGATATGGATCCAGATCGCCGCGGCGAAGCTGGTCTCAATGGCGTTTTCAAATCTGTTTTCCCAATCACAGATTTCAACAACACTGCAAGCCTAGAGTTCGTATCTTACACTCTTGAGCCAGCAAAATACGACGTAGATGAGTGTCGTCAGCGCGGAATGACTTTCGCTGCTCCGATCAAAGTTACTCTTCGTCTAATCGTGTTTGATGTTGATGAAGAAACTGAAGCACGTTCTATCCGTGACGTAAAAGAACAAGAAGTTTACTTGGGCGAAATCCCATTGATGACTGCAAACGGTTCTTTCATCATCAATGGTACTGAGCGCGTTGTTGTATCTCAGTTGCATCGTTCTCCGGGCGTGTTCTTCGATCACGACGGTGGTAAAAACAATGCTTCTGGTAAATTGATCTACTCTGCACGTGTGATTCCATACCGTGGTTCTTGGTTGGATGCTGAATTTGACCAAAAAGATTTGATCCACGTTCGTATCGATCGTCGTCGTAAATTCCCAGTTACAATTCTTTTGAAAGCATTGGGTTACAACGCTGAACAACTTCTTGAATACTTCTACGACCTTGACGAAGTTTACGTTAAAGGCGGCAAGTTGTTCCGTAAGTTGGATATCGAAAGAATGTCAGGCCAAAGAGCTTTGACTGATATCCTTGATCCAAAAGGTGGCGAAGCACTAGTTAAGGCTGGTCGTCGTATCACTCGTGCGATCGTTAAGAAAATCAAAGATCTTAATATCACTGAGCTAGAAGTTGAGCCAAAAGACCTTGATGGTAAAGTTTTGGCGAAACCTCTTATCGATGAATCCACTGGTGAGATCATCGCGGATGCGAATGCAGAGTTGAATGCTGCAATCATCAAACGCGCGATCGAATCTGGCATCGAAAGCTTCTACATGATCTTCTTCGACGGTTTGACTGTTGGACCTTACCTTCGCAACACGTTGTTGGTTGATAAAGTTTCTAACAAAGACGAATCATTGGTTGAGATCTACAAACGCCTTCGTCCTGGTGAGCCTCCAACTTTGGAAGCTGCTACGACATTCTTCGGTCGTTTGTTCTTCGATCCAGAGACTTATGATCTTTCTGAAGTTGGTCGTATCAAGATCAATCACAGATTCGGTATCTCTATGGAAGAGTGCCCACCGTCTCACAGAACACTGACTCACAAAGATATCTTGAGCACTATCAAAACGCTTATCGATCTTAAAAATGGTCGTGGTGTTATCGACGATATCGATCACTTGGGTAACCGTCGTGTTCGTTCAGTAGGTGAGTTGCTAGAAAACCAATACCGTATCGGTTTGGTTCGTATGGAGCGCGCTATCCGTGAACGTATGTCTCTACAAGACGTAGAAACAATGATGCCTCACGATCTGGTGAACGCTAAACCAGTAAATGCAGTTGTTAAAGAATTCTTCGGTTCTTCTCAATTGTCACAGTTCATGGACCAAACAAATCCATTGTCAGAGATCACTCACAAACGTCGTTTGTCAGCTCTTGGGCCTGGTGGTTTGACTCGTGATCGTGCCGGTTTCGAAGTGCGCGACGTACATCCAACGCATTACGGTCGTATCTGTCCAATCGAAACTCCAGAGGGTCCAAACATCGGTTTGATCGCCTCTTTGGCAACTTACGCTCGTATCAACAACTACGGTTTCATCGAGACTCCGTACCGTAAAGTTGAACAAGGCGCAGTTTCTAAAGACATCAACTACTTGTCTGCATTGGAAGAAGCGGGTCACTATATCGCTCCTGCGGCTCGTGACGAAGCTGGAAACAAAGCCATCCAAACTGCTACGACAATCACTCGTCGTGACGGTGAGTATGAAATCGTAGATAAAGACAAAGTTGCATTGATGGACGTTTCTCCGTCGCAGCTGGTTTCTATCGCGGCATCTTTGATTCCGTTCCTAGAGCATGACGATGCCAACCGTGCCCTGATGGGTTCGAACATGCAACGTCAAGCGGTTCCATTGTTGCGTTCTCGCGCACCACTAGTTGGTACAGGCGTAGAGCGTTTGGTTGCTCGTGACTCTGGTACATCTGTCGTTGTTCAAAACGACGGTATCGTTGAAGAAGTAGATGCATCTCGTATCGTTATCCGTCGTTTCGCTAAAGGCGGCGAGTTGGGTGCGAACGTTGATATCTACAATTTGACTAAGTACCAACGTACGAACCAAAACACATGTTTCAATCAAAAACCAATCGTAACTGTTGGTGACAAGGTTTCTAAAGGCGACATCGTTGCCGATGGTCCTTCCACTGAGCTTGGTGAGTTGGCTCTGGGTCAAAACATCCTAGTGGCGTTCACTCCTTGGCAAGGTTACAACTTCGAGGACTCCATCCTTATTTCTGAGCGTTTGTTGAAAGACGACGTTTACACATCTATCCACATCGAAGAGTTCGAGTGCGTAGCGCGTGACACGAAACTGGGTAAAGAAGAGATCACTCGCGATATCGCAAACGTAGGTGAAGAAGCACTTAAAGACCTAGACAGCTCTGGTATCATCCGCATCGGTGCGGAAGTTCGCCCTGGCTTCATCTTGGTTGGTAAAGTTACTCCTAAGGGTGAAACTCAACTTTCTCCTGAAGAAAAACTTTTGAGAGCGATCTTCGGTGAAAAAGCTGGTGACGTACGTGATACATCACTTCGCGCTCCATCTGGCGTTTACGGTACAGTTATCGACGCTCAAGTATACTCTCGTGAAGGCGCAGACCGCGATGAGCGTTTGTCTTCAATCATCGAAGAGAAAAAACGCAAGCTTGAAAAAGACTTGGCTGTTGAGCAAAACGTTATCAAAAATAACTCCATCACGAAACTTCGCGATATCTTGGTAGGCAAAATCACTACTGGCGTATTGTTGAATGAAGATGGATCTCAAAAACTTTTGAACAAAGGTCAATCAATCACGATCGCGGATATCGAAACAATTCCATTCGAATTGTTGAACTATATCCCTCTTGAGCAAGATCTTGAGTTCCAAGTTAACAAAATCATCGACAACGCCCGTAACCAACTTGACGCAGTTAAATTGGTATTCAACGAGAAGATCGATCGCCTTCGTAAAGGTGACGAACTTCCTCCAGGCGTTATCAAAATGGTTAAAGTTTACGTTGCGATTAAACGTAAAATGCAAGTCGGCGATAAATTTGCCGGCCGTCACGGAAATAAAGGTGTCGTTTCTAAAGTATTGCCTGTTGAAGACATGCCATACCTAGCAGACGGTTCTCCGGTTGACATGGTTCTGAATCCACTGGGCGTACCTTCACGTATGAACATTGGTCAGGTCCTTGAGGTTCACTTGGGTTGGGCAGCGCACAACTTGGGTAAACAAATCGGCGCCCACCTTGATAAGTGGAATGCAGAAAACGCACGTAAAGAAATGAAAGATATCTTCAATGATTCTGATATCAGCACAAAACTTGATGGTGCTGATGAAGCTTCTTTGAAATCAATGGTAACTCGTATGAAGAACGGTATCCACGTTGGAACACCGGTATTCGACGGTGCTCGTGAATCAGACGTTAAGAACTTGCTTGCGAAAGCAGAAGTTCCACTTTCTGGTAAGTCCATCCTATTCGATGGTCGTACTGGCGAGCCGTTCACGAACCCAGTTACTGTGGGTATCATGTACATGCTTAAACTTCACCATCTGGTTGAAGAGAAGATCCATGCTCGTTCTATCGGACCTTATTCTCTCGTTTCGCAACAACCTTTGGGCGGTAAAGCTCAATTCGGTGGTCAGCGTCTAGGGGAGATGGAAGTTTGGGCGATCGAAGCATACGGTGCCGCATACTCTCTACAAGAGTTCTTAACTGTTAAGTCAGATGACGTAGCAGGTAGAACACGTATGTACGAAAGTATCGTTAAGGGTGAAAACATCCTTGAGCCGGGTCTTCCTGAATCGTTCAACGTTCTAGTGAAAGAGCTTCAGTCTCTTGCATTGAATGTTGAGTTGATGGAGTCCGACATCCTTCGTGATCAAGATGAAGATCTTGATGGCGGTGGCGATGTTATTGAAGCAACTGTTGTGGCTCCTACTGAGCCAGAGCAGCACTAATTAATACTTTAACAACAGGGGTGTTCTTTGAGAGACTTGTTGAATTTTTTCGATAAACCAAAAGATCCACTTTCGTTTGACGCCGTACGAGTATCGTTGGCGTCACCTGAAATGATTCGTGATTGGTCATTTGGTGAAGTTAAGAAGCCGGAAACTATTAACTATCGTACATTCAAGCCTGAACGTGATGGCTTGTTCTGTGCGAAAATCTTCGGTCCTATTAAGGATTACGAGTGCTTGTGCGGTAAGTATAAACGTATGAAGTACCGTGGCGTCGTCTGTGAAAAGTGCGGCGTTGAAGTTACACAAACTAAAGTTCGCCGTGAACGTCTAGGTCACATTGAGCTTGCGACTCCAGTTGCACATATCTGGTTCTTGCGCTCATTGCCTTCCCGTATCGGTAACTTGCTTAACCTTTCTTTGAAAGATGTTGAGAAAGTTTTGTATTGTGAAGCACACGTGGTTATCGATCCAATGGAAACAACATTGGAAGAAGGCCAAGTATTGACTGAAGAAGCTTTGAACGCAGCTTTGAACGAATTCGGTCCTTCATTCAAATACGGCATGGGCGGCGAAGCTGTTCGTGACCTTTTGAGAAAAATCGATCCTGAATACTTGTCTCGCAAGCTTCGTATGGAAGCTAAAGACGTTAAGTCTGAAGCGGGCATGAAAAAGATCACTAAACGTCTTAAGGTTGTTGAGGCTTTCAAAGGCTCTATCAACAAACCTGAATGGATGATGTTGGAAGCACTTCCAGTGTTGCCACCAGATCTACGTCCTCTAGTTCCACTAGATGGCGGTCGTTTCGCGACTTCAGATCTAAATGATCTTTACCGTCGTGTGATCAACCGTAATAACCGTTTGAAACGTCTTCAAGAGCTTAACGCTCCAGACATCATCATCCGCAATGAAAAACGTATGTTGCAAGAAGCAGTAGACGCATTGTTGGATAACGGTCGTCGCGGTAAGACATTCACTGGTCCAAATAAACGTCCTCTTCGCTCCCTTTCAGATATGTTGAAAGGTAAGCAAGGTCGTTTCCGTCAAAATCTACTTGGTAAACGTGTGGACTACTCTGGTCGTTCCGTTATCGTTGTAGGCCCGACGTTGAAATTGCACCAATGCGGTCTTCCTAAGAAAATGGCTTTGGAGCTATTCAAACCATTCGTTTACAACAAACTTGAAGAAAAAGGCCTAGCGGCAACTATCAAGCAAGCTAAGAAATTGGTTGAGCAAGAGACAGTTGAAGTTTGGGATATCCTGGCTGACGTGGTTAAAGAACATCCAGTTCTTCTAAACCGTGCGCCAACTCTTCACAGACTTGGTATCCAAGCCTTCGAACCTGTACTTCACGAAGGTAAAGCGATCCAATTGCATCCACTAGTGTGCGGTGCCTTCAATGCCGACTTCGACGGTGACCAAATGGCGGTTCACGTTCCACTTTCTGTGGAATCCCAAGTTGAAGCTCGTGTTTTGATGATGTCTACAAACAACGTTCTTTCTCCAGCTTCTGGTAAGCCAATCATCAATCCATCACAAGATATCGTGTTGGGCTTGTACTGGTTGACTCGTAACCGTTTGGGCGCAAAAGGAACTGGCAAAATCTTCTCAACGGTTCAAGAAGCTCAATACGCTTACGAAACAGGTTTGGTGGACTTGCAAGCGACTTGTAAAGTTCGTATCAACGGTAAGTTGCAAGAAACAACTGTAGGTCGCGCGATTCTTTCTGATAGCGTTCCTAAAGAAGTTCCTTTCAACGACGTGAACGTAATCATGACTAAGAAACAAATCGCAGCTTTGATCGACAAGACTTTCCGTCTTGCTGGTGCAAAAGCGACTTGTATCTTGGCTGATAAAATCATGGAACTTGGTTTCAAATATTCAACGTCTGCAGGTATGTCTATCGGTATCGATGACATGGTTATCCCAGCTGCCAAAGCTCCGATGATCGCTGACGCTGAAAAACAAGTTACTGAAATCCAAACTCAGTACGATGAAGGTTTGATCACAGATGGTGAGCGCTACAATAAGGTAGTGGATATCTGGGCGCAAACTGCTGATAAGATCGCTAAAGAAGGTATGAACGCGATCGAAAAACAAACATTCGTAATTGATGGCAAAGAAGTAGTTGGACCTTCATTCAATCCTATCTACATCATGGCTGAATCCGGAGCCCGTGGTTCCGCGACTCAGATCCGTCAGTTGGGTGGTATGCGTGGTTTGATGGCGAAACCTTCTGGTGAGATCATCGAAACGCCGATCACTGCAAACTTCCGTGAAGGTTTGACAGTTATTCAGTACTTCATCTCTACGCATGGTGCTCGTAAAGGTTTGGCCGATACAGCATTGAAAACAGCGAACTCTGGTTACTTGACTCGTCGTTTGGTTGACGTTGCTCAAGACGTAGTAGTTTCTGAATTGGATTGCGGAATTGACGACGGTTTGGAAATCACTCCAGTTTACGAAGCTGGTGAGATCATCCAAAACATCGGTGATCGTATCCTTGGTCGTACAACATTGAGAGATGTTGTTGATCCTCAAACTAACAACGTAGTTGTTAGAGCGAACCAAGAGATCACAGAGACTGACGTTAAAACTATCGAAGGCTTGGGTATCGATAAAGTCGACATCCGTTCAGCCCTAGTGTGCCAATCTAAACGTGGCGTGTGTGTGAAATGTTACGGCCGCGACTTGTCTCGTGGTGCGACTGTGAACCTTGGTGAAACAGTTGGTATCATCGCAGCACAATCTATCGGTGAGCCGGGTACTCAGTTGACGATGCGTACGTTCCACTTGGGTGGTGCCGCTTCTCGTTCAGTTGAGCAATCAGTTCATACATCTCGTTATGATGGTGTTCTTAAACTTCAAAACGTACATGCAGTTACTAACCGTAACGGCAAGTTGACAGTTATGAATCGTAACGGATCTGCACTTGTTATCGACGAGGCAGGCCGCGAGCGTGAAAACTTCAAGCTTGTTTACGGTGCTGTATTGAACTTTAAAGAAGGTGACAAAGTTGCCAAAGGGCAAACAGTTGTTGAGTGGGATCCGTACTCGAATCCAATCATCGCAGAGGTTTCTGCGAAGATCCAATATCAGGATATCGAAGAAGGTTCTACAATGCAGGAGCAAGTGGATGCGGTAACTGGTTTCGCGACTAAAGTTATCATGGAATCCAAATCTTCTGACATCAAACCGACTGTGTTCCTAGTTGATGGCAATGGTAAGACATTGAATCTTCCTGGTCGTGACATCCCTGCGAGATATTTGATCCCAGTGGGTGCTCAGCTTCTAGCAGCTGACGGTCAAGAAATTCATGCCGGTGACGTTATTGCGAAAATGCATCGTGAGACTTCGAAAACGAAGGATATCACGGGCGGTCTTCCGCGCGTTGCTGAATTGTTTGAAGCTCGTAAACCGAAAGAAGCAGCAATCATCTCTGAAATTGATGGTTATGTGACATTCGGTAAAGACGTTAAAGGTAAACAACGTGTAATCGTAACTCCTGAAGTGGGTGAGCAAAAAGAATATCTTATCCCTAAAGGTAAGCACGTTGCTGTAAGAGAAGGTGAGTACGTAAGAGCCGGTGAGGCGTTGATGGACGGTCCAACAAATCCTCATGACATTCTGGCGGTTCTAGGTGCTAAAGCCCTATCTGCATACCTTGTTGATGAAATCCAAGAAGTTTACCGACTTCAAGGTGTTGCTATCAATGATAAGCATATCGAAGTGATCGTTCGCCAAATGCTACGTAAAGTAGAAATCAAGGACGCTGGAGACAGCCGCTTCTTGGCTGGTGAACAAGCTGAAAGATACGCTTTCGACGAAGAAAATGCTCGTTTGAGCCGTGAAGGTGGACAACTTGCTACATGCAATCCACTTCTTCTTGGTATCACGAAAGTTTCTTTGAGCACTGATAGCTGGATCTCAGCAGCGTCATTCCAAGAAACAACAAAAGTACTTACAGAAGCGGCGATTAATTCTCGCACAGACCATTTGCGTGGTTTGAAAGAGAATATCATCATGGGTCGTTTGATCCCTGCAGGTACTGGCTTAACTTCTTACAAACGCTGGAAAGTGTCTGTAGCGGAAGACGACGATGTAAATTACGTGGCATCTTTGCCAGGTATGTCGCCTTCAACTCAGCCTCACCAAGGTTAGTAGAGTCGCAGCGCTTCATGAATCCTCAAAGCCGCTTCACTGGCGGTTTTGAGGGCCTAAAGCCTCGGATCTCGTAAGAAAAATGTAAAAACTCCAAAAGCGGAACTCACGCCGGATTTTGGAAACTAAAATTAATAACAATGTCTTGACCCGGACGCTTGCGACAATGTAAGTTCCAGCGTCTTGAATTCGAATAAATTGTTTAAGGGGTTTATAAGTGCCTACAATTAACCAGCTCATCAAAAGTGAGCGTAAAGTTCAAAAAAACCAAACTAAATCACCTGCTTTGGTGTCATGCCCTCAGCGTCGTGGTGTTTGTACTCGTGTTTATACAACAACTCCAAAGAAACCGAACTCCGCTCTTCGTAAAGTAGCGAAAGTACGTCTTTCTAATGGTTTTGAAGTTATCTCTTACATTCCTGGTATCGGTCACAATCTTCAAGAGCATAGCGTTGTCTTGATCCGTGGTGGTCGTGTGAAGGACTTGCCGGGCGTTCGTTACCATATCGTTCGCGGTGTATTGGATCTTCAAGGTGTTAACGGTCGCCTACGCAGCCGTTCTAAATACGGTACTAAGAGACCTAAGAAATAATAAGGAATTGACACATGTCACGTCGTAAAAAGACCTTTAAAAGAGAAGTAATTCCAGATCCAGTTTTTAAAGATCTAGTTATTGCTAAATTCGTTAATAAAATGATGATCCAAGGTAAAAAAGCTACTGCACAGAAGCTTTTCTACGGGGCATTGAAAGAGCTTGAAGGTAAAGTTGCTGGCGAAGAGCCAATGGCTGTATTCAAAAAAGCCCTTGAAAACTGCAAACCTTCTATCGAAGTTCGTTCTCGCCGTGTAGGTGGAGCGACATACCAAGTTCCAGTTGATGTTCGTCCAACTCGTCGTTTGGCTTTGGCTATGCGTTGGTTGGTAGAATACTCTCGTGAACGTGGCGAAAAAGACTACGCTAAGCGTTTGGCTGGCGAATTCATCGATGCTTACAACAATAGAGGTAACTCTATTAAGAAGAAAGATGAAGTTCACCGTATGGCTGAAGCTAATAAGGCTTTCTCTCACTACAATTGGTAATCTGTTTACATGTCAGCTAAAGATCCAAAAGTTGTAGCTGATCTCAAGTATACTCGTAATATCGGCATCATGGCGCACATTGATGCCGGTAAAACGACGACCACCGAGCGCATCCTTTACTACACTGGAAAAAGTCATAAAATTGGTGAAGTTCACGACGGCCAGGCCACTATGGACTGGATGGTTCAAGAACAAGAGCGTGGTATTACAATTACCTCTGCTGCCACTATGGCATTCTGGAAAGACCACCGTATTAACATTATCGATACTCCGGGACACGTTGACTTCACTATTGAAGTTGAGCGTTCTTTGCGCGTTCTTGATGGTGCGGTAGCAGTATTCGACGGCGTTAACGGTGTTGAGCCTCAGTCTGAAACTGTTTGGAAACAAGCTGACAAGTACAAAGTGCCAAGAATCTGTTTTATCAATAAAATGGACCGCGTGGGCGCTGATTTTGTGATGTCTTACGGGACAATCAAAGAGCGTCTTCAGGCGAATCCAATCCCAGTTCAAGTTCCAATCGGTATGGAAGATACGTTCCGTGGTGTTGTCGATTTGTTAGAAAATCGCGCCTATGTTTGGACGACATCCGGTATGGGTGACAATTTCGAAATTACCGATGTTCCTAACGACATGAAGGAAGAGATCAATCGCTTCCGTACAGAAGTCGTTGAGAAGATCGTTGAGTTTGACGATGTTCTTCTTGAGAAATATCTCAATGGAGAAGAAGTGACTGTGGCAGAGCTTAAAGCAGCTCTTCGCAAAGGCACTCTTGAATTGAAAGCGTTCCCGGTATTCTGTGGAGCTGCCTTCAAAAACAAAGGTATTCAGCCTTTGCTTGATGGTGTGATTGATTACCTTCCATCACCTATCGAAGTTCCGGATATCGTGGGTCACGATCCAGAACGTCCTGAAAAAGAAATCCTATGCAAAACTGATTTCGACGCCCATGTGGCGGCGTTGGCATTCAAAATTGCCAATGATCCGTTCGCAGGTTCTTTGACTTACATCCGTGTTTATTCCGGTGAAGTTAAAATGGGTGATCAACTTTTGAATCCACGTACTCAGAAAAAAGAGCGTATTCAAAAGCTGGTAAAAATGCATGCTAACTCCCGTGAAGAAGTAGCTAGTTTGAAGGCTGGTGATATCGGTGCAGTTGTGGGCCTTAAGTTCACAGGTACGGGGGATACTCTTTGCGAAACTTCCCATGCAGTTGTTCTTGAATCTATTACTTTCCCAGAGCCAGTAATTGCCGTGGCGATTGAAGCTAAATCCTCTGCTGATCAAGAGAAGATGTTGGCGGGCCTTGAGAAACTTCAAAAAGAAGATCCATCTTGTAAGTTGAGAAATGACCCTGAAACAGGGCAAATCCTTCTGTCTGGTATGGGTGAGCTTCATCTGGATATCCTAGTGGACCGCCTTCTTCGCGAGCACAAAGTGCAGGCGAATGTTGGTAAGCCTCAAGTATCTTACCGCGAAACCATCACGACGGCGGCTTCCGAGACTCATGTATATGAGCGCGAAATTGCCGGCGATATGAATTTCGCTTCTGTGAGCATAACGATTGAACCGATCTCTCAGGCAGATCACATCCAATTCGTTAGCAAAGTCTCATTGTCTAAAGAGTTTACAGCTCCGTTCTTAAAGGCTATCGAAAGCGGCTTCCGTGAAGCGGCTGAGGTGGGTCCTTTAGCGAGCTATTCTATGCTAGGTATTAAGGGCACTTTAACAGCTGTTGAAGTTCGTCCGGAGACGTCCACTGAGATGGCTTTCAAAGCCGCGACCTCATTGGCGTTCAGAGATGCCGTTAAAAAAGCCCAAGTAGAGCTTATGGAGCCAATCTTTAAGCTTGAGGTTACTTGTCCTGATGATTTCGTGGGCAATATCGTGGGCGACTTGAACTCTCGTCGTGGAAAAATTCTCACGATGAACGTGAAGCCAGGGGGCGGGCAGGTTATCTTTGCCGAGGCTCCATTGGCCACTCTATTCGGTTATGCGACTGATGTGCGCAGTTTGAGCCAGGGTAGAGCAAGTTTCAGCATGGAATTCCTAGAATACGCCGTGGTCCCTCCAAAGGTGAAAACGGAAATTCTACATAAAATGGGAAGATATTAATTATTTAATTTTTTCCCTTTGACATTATTTTTTAAAATGCGCATACTCGCGCACTCGTGACATCTATATTTACAAAAAACCCCCCGCGTTTGGTGGACTTATCTAGGCCGCAAGGGCTAATTCGGGGCAAGTTTTCGATGGGATTGGATGTTCAGTTATTAACATTTTTGCTAGTAATTACGCTACCTTACAAAAGAAGAGAAGTGTCCTTATGCAAAGTCAGAAGATTAGAATCAGATTGAAGGCATTCGATCATAAATTGCTTGATCAGTCGACGAAAGAAATCGTTGAGACTGCTCGTCGCACAGGCGCAAAAGTTGCGGGTCCAATTCCCTTGCCTACTCGCATCAACCGCTACACAGTACTTCGTTCTCCGCACGTAGATAAAAAATCTCGTGAACAATTCGAAGTAAGAACTCACAAGCGTATGCTTGATATCCTTGAACCTACTCAACAAACAGTAGACCAATTGATGAAATTGGATCTTTCTGCTGGTGTTGACGTCGAGATCAAACTTTCAGCGGTTTAGGAGTAAGACGTGAGCGAAACTACAGAAAACACACAAACGTCTGCAGCAGGCCTAAAACTTGATGGCTTGTTCGCATTTAAAGAAGGTATGGCTACCATCTATAATGAACAAGGTGAAGCCATTCCTGTTACAGTTCTTCGTTATGAGCCTTGGTTTGTTTCTCAAATCAAAACTAACGAAGCTGATGGTTACGAAGCTATCCAAGTAGCTTGCGAGCCTAAAAAAGCTAAAAATTCAAACAAAGCTGAACAAGGCCACCTTAAAGGTGCTGGCTTCGAAAATGGCGCGAGATTCGTAAAAGAAATTCGTCAAGCTATTCCAGAAGGTCTTACAGTAGGCGCCCAAGTATCTATCGACTCTTTGGCTAAAGGTGACACTGTTAAAATGACAGCGAAATCTAAAGGTAAAGGTTTCGCGGGCGTTATGAAACGTTGGAACTTCGCCGGTGGACCTGGTTCACACGGTTCTAAATTCCACCGTCGTCCGGGTTCTTCTGGTAACAGAACATGGCCAGGTCGCGTAATGCCAGGTAAGAAATTCCCAGGTCATCTTGGTAACGAAACAGTAACTGTAAAGAACGTTGAAATCGTAGAGATCATCCACGCTGAAAACGTTGTTTTGGTTAAGGGCCCAGTTCCAGGTGCGAAAAACACTTTGGTGAAATTGGTGAGAGTGTAATATGGCAACAGTAAATGTACTAAACTGGAAAAAAGAAAAAGTTGGATCTATCGATCTTGCTTCTGATGTTTTCGAAACTCCTATCAAAAAAGAAGTTTTGCACACAGTAGTTCAATGGCAATTGGCTAGCCGTCGCCAAGGTACTCACATGACTAAAACAAAAGGTCTAGTGAGCGGTGGTGGTAAGAAGCCTTTCAAACAAAAAGGTACTGGTGGAGCTCGTCAAGGTTCTAGCCGTTCTATCTTGATGCCTGGTGGTGGTACCGCTTTCGGTCCTCAACCTCGCAGCTACGCGTTCGTACTTCCTAAAAAAGTTCGTCGCTTAGGTTTGAGCATGGCACTTTCTCACCTTCAAAAAGAAGGCAAGTTGTTCGTAGTAGACAGCATGCAATCTGAAGGTAAAACAGCTGAATTGAGCAAACGTCTTAAAGCGTTCGGCTTGAAAAAAGCAGTTTTGATCGATGCAAATGTTAACGACAAGTTCAATCAAGCTTCAAAAAATCTTCCAACATTCAAATACTTCCCAGTTGAAGGTTTGAACGTGTTTGATCTTTTGAAATACGATGCTGCAATCATCACTAAAGATTCTGTAGCAAAAATCGTAGATCGCTGCTCAATGGAGAAAGCGTAAGATGAAACAAGTAATTAAAACTCCACTAATCACGGAGAAAAACACATACCACAACGCAGCTGGCGTTTACGTGTTCGAAGTAGATATGAAATCTACTAAAACAGAAGTAAAAGCAGCAGTAGAAAAGAACTTCAAAGTTAAAGTAGACAGCGTAAGAACTAGCGTTTGCCGCGGTCACTCTAAAAACTCGAAGTTTGGTGCAACAAAGGTCCCTTACTGGAAAAAAGCTTACGTTAAGCTTGTTGAAGGTGAGAAGATCGCTCTTTTTGAGGGAGTATAGAGATGGGTATCAAGACGTTCGCCCCGCGCTCTCATGGTCGTAGAG
Source organism: Bdellovibrio sp. ZAP7 (assembly GCF_006874645.1). NCBI lineage: Bacteria > Pseudomonadati > Bdellovibrionota > Bdellovibrionia > Bdellovibrionales > Pseudobdellovibrionaceae > Bdellovibrio > Bdellovibrio sp. ZAP7. The sequence continues at coordinate 800,837 of NZ_CP030082.1, forward strand.
GAATGACTGGTTTCGATTTCAAAGAAATCACAAAGACAACTCCAGAGAAGTCTTTGCTTGCTCCTCTTAAGAAACAAGCAGCTCGTAACAATCACGGTCAAATTACTATTCGTCACCAAGGTGGCGGTCATAAACGTAAGTACCGTTTGATTGATTTCAAACGTATGAAACTAGAAGTGCCAGCGAAAGTTGCTGCGATCGAGTACGATCCAAACAGAACTTGCCGTATCGCTCTTCTTAACTATGTAGACGGTCAGAAAGCATACATCATCGCGCCAGTTGGCTTGAATGTAGGCGACACTGTACTTTCTTCAGACAAAGCCGACATCAAACCAGGTAACTCTTTGTCTTTGTCAGCTATCCCTGTTGGTACAGTAATTCACAATATCGAATTGCGCCCAGGTAAAGGTGGTCAAATTTGCAGAGGTGCAGGTGCGAGCGCGACTTTGGCTGGTAAAGGTGATATGTACTGCCAAGTACGTATGCCATCTGGTGAGTTGAAGCAGGTTCTTTCAGTATGCCGCGCTTCTATCGGTCAAGTTGGAAATACTGACAATGAAAATATCAATCTTGGTAAAGCAGGTCGCTCTCGTTGGAGAGGTATCCGTCCTTCAGTTCGTGGTATGCACATGAATCCAGTAGACCATCCATTGGGTGGTGGTGAAGGTGTGGGTAAAGGTCATCATCCTGTAACTCCATGGGGTCAACCATGTAAAGGTTACAAGACAAGACATAATAAGAGAACTGACTCTTCAATCATCAAGAGACGTAAGTAGGAGTAGACTGTGGCACGCTCAATTAAAAAAGGTCCATTCGTTGATTTGTCTGTACAAAAGAAAATCGACAATGCGATCGCAAAAAACGACAAAAAAGTTATTAAAACTTGGTCTCGTCGCTCAACAATTCTTCCAGAAACTATCGGACTTACGTTCGCAGTTCACAACGGTAGAAAGTTTGTTCCAGTTTACATCACTGAGAACATGATTGGTCACAAACTCGGTGAGTTTGCTCCAACAAGAACTTTCCAAGGCCACGCTGAGAAGAAAGCCGCAGCTCCAGCTGCTGCTAAGAAGTAGTAGAGGTTTATAATGGAAGTTAAAGCTAGCCTAAAATACGCAAGAGTAGGTGCCCAAAAGGCAAGACTTGTTGCAGACCTAGTTCGCGGTAAAGACGTGAACGAAGCTGTTAAAACTCTTACTTTCTTGAACAAAAAAACTGCAGGTATGGTAAAGAAACTTATCGAATCTGCTGTTGCTAACGCTGAATACAAAAAAGTTATGGACGTAGATAACTTGGTTGTTAAAGCCATCTGGGTTGATCAAGGTCCGGTTCTTAAGAGATTCCGTCCACGCGCTCAAGGCCGTGCATTCGGTGTTCGTAAGAAAACAAGCCACATCAACGTAGTACTTGAGGAGAAATAATCGTGGGACAAAAGGTTCATCCAATTGGTTTACGCGTTGGTGTTATTAGAACTTGGGACTCTCGCTGGTATGCGAAGGGTAACCAATATTTCGAAAATCTACATGAAGACATCCGCCTAAGAAAATACCTAAAAGGTAAACTTAAGCATGCTGGTGTAGCTAAAATCGAAATGGAACGTGCAGCGAAGAAGATTAAAATCATCATCTCGACTGCTCGCCCAGGTGTTGTTATTGGTAAAAAAGGTACTGGTATTGACGCTCTTAAAGCGGAAGTTCAAAAACTTACACCCAACGAAGTTTTCTTGAGCATCCAAGAAGTGCGCAAGCCAGACCTCGATGCTCAGCTCGTCGCTGAGAGCATTGCTCAACAACTTGAGAAACGTATCTCTTGGAGAAGAGCTCTTAAAAAATCTATTGCAGCTGCGATCAAAGGCGGCGTGAGAGGTATCAAGATCCGTGTTTCCGGTCGTCTTGATGGTGCAGAGATTGCTCGTTCAGAGTGGTACAATGAGAAGAGCGTTCCTCTTCATACATTGCGTGCAGATATCGACTACGGTACTGCTGAAGCTCTAACTGCATACGGTATCATCGGATTGAAAGTATGGATCTATAAAGGCGATATCTTATCTGCTCGCGAAGTTGAGGAGGCAGGTCGTGTTAAGTCCTAAAAGAGTAAAATGGCGTAAACAATTTGTAGGCCGCGCAACTGGTTTTGCGTACAGAGGTTCTAACCTTGATTTTGGAGATTTCGGTCTTCAAGCAGTTGAGGAAGGACGTCTTACAGCACGTCAGTTGGAAGCAGGTCGTATTGCTATCTCCCGTTCAGTTAAGCGTGGTGGTAAAATCTGGTGCCGTGTATTCCCAAATACACCGGTAACAAAAAAACCAGCTGAAACTCGTATGGGTAGCGGTAAAGGTAACCCGGAGCTATGGGTAGCCCGTGTTCTTCCTGGAAAAGTTCTTTTCGAAATGAACGGTGTGACTCGTGAACAAGCTAAAGAAGCTTTCGAACGCGCAGCTCACAAACTTCCTTTCAAAACTCGTTTCTTGGTTAGGGAGTAGTTATGAAGTTCGTAGAGATTAAAGATCTTTCTGTAACTGAATTGAAAAAGAAAAGAGCAGCTCTTTCTGAAGAGTTGTTCCAAGCTCGTATCAAGAACTCAATTGGTCAACTTTCTAATCCAATTGAAATTCGTGATCTTCGTCGTTCTATCGCGAAAATCAATACAGCAATCGTAAAGAAAGTAGCGAGGTAGTAAATGACAACTGAAACAAATACTCGTGGTCGTAAAATCGAAGTAGTTGGTGAGGTTATCAGTGACAAGATGGATAAAACTATCTCTGTCCTAATCTACCGCATGGTTAAACACGCTAAATACGGTAAGTATGTTAAGAAGACTTCTGTGTTCAAAGCTCATGACGAAAAAAACCAAGCAAAAATTGGTGATATCGTTAAGATCCGTGAAACACGTCCTCTTTCCAAAACTAAACGTTGGGCTTTGTCTGAAGTCGTAGAGACGGCGAAAGCATAGGGGTGTTGTCATGATTCAAATGCAAACTAGACTAAATGTAGCTGACAACTCTGGCGCAAAAGAAGTTATGTGCGTAAAGGTCCTTGGTGGTTCTAAACGTCGTGTAGCATCTATCGGTGATGTTATCGTTGTTTCTATCAAAGAAGCTTTGCCAAACGCTAAAGTTAAAAAAGGTGACGTTGCGAAAGCAGTAGTAGTTAGAACTGTTCAAAAACTTCGTCGTCCAGACGGTTCTTACATCCGTTTCGATGATAACTCTGCTGTTTTGATCAACGCCAATAAAGAACCAATTGGAACTCGTATCTTTGGCCCAGTTGCCAGAGAGTTGAGAGCGAAGTCGTTCGTTAAGATCGTATCTTTGGCTCCGGAAGTTCTGTAAGGGGTATGAGATGAATCGCTTAAAAGCTAAATACAATAAAGAGATCGCTCCTGCTCTTCAAAAACAATTGGGAGTTAAAAACGTAATGCAAGTTCCTCGCTTGGAGAAAATCACTCTTAGCGTGTGCTTGAGCGAAGCAGTTCAAAATCCAAAAATTTTGAACACTGTTGTTGACGAGATCACAGCGATCTCTGGTCAAAAAGCAGTTATCACTAAAGCTAAAAAAGCTATCTCTAACTTCAAATTGCGTGCTGGCATCCCATTGGGTGTTCGCGTGACTTTGAGAAAAGAGAGAATGTGGTCATTCCTTGATCGTCTAAACACTTTGGCACTACCTCGCGTACGTGACTTCCGTGGTTTGCCGAACAAGGGTTTCGACGGCCGTGGTAACTACAACATGGGTCTTAAGGAACAAATCGTGTTCCCTGAGATCAACTTCGATAAAGTTGATAAAACTCGTGGTATGAACATCACAATCTGTACAACAGCTAAAAACGATACTGAAGGCAGAGCGCTTCTTGAAGCACTTGGCATGCCTTTCAGAAAGTAGGATGAACGATGGCACGTAAATCAAGTATTGTTAAAAACAATAAAAGAAAAGCAATTGCTAAGCGCTACACTGAATACAGAACAGAGCTTAGAAATAAGGCCGTTGACATGAAACTTTCTGATGACGAAAGAGCAGAAGCTCGTAAAAAGCTTCAAGCTCTTCCTCAAAAGACAAACATCAACCGTGTTATCACACGTTGTGAACTTTCTGGTCGCCCTCGTGGTAACTACAGAAAATTCGGTTTGTCTCGTATCGCCTTCAGACAACTTGCGCTTGACGGTAAACTACCTGGCGTAACGAAAGCTAGCTGGTAAGAGGAAAACTATGGATACAATTTCTCAGTTCCTTACAATTATTAGAAATGCGGGAGCAGCAAAACACGAAAAAGTTGATTTGCCTGCTTCTAAAGTTCGCGCTGGTATCGCAACGATCCTTGTTAATGAAGGTCTTATCCGCAGCTTCAAAGTTGCTAAAGATTCTAAGCAAGGCATCATGCGTGTTTACTTGAAGTACGATGAAGCTGGTGGCCATGCCATCAACTCTATCGACCGTGTAAGCCGTCCGGGCCGTCGCGTTTATGTTAAATCAGATAAAATTCCTCAAGTTCGTTCTGGTATGGGTATGTCCATCATCAGCACAAGCAAAGGGATCATGAGCGGTAAGCAAGCAGCTGAGCAAAATCTCGGCGGCGAATTGCTTGCGACACTTTGGTAGGTGATTTATGTCTCGTATTGGTAAAGCACCCGTTATTTTTGATAACACAGTAAAAGTAGATGTTACACCTGCTAACGAAGTTGTGATTAAAGGCGCTAAATCTTCTTTGAAGATTGCTATGCAGCCTCAAGTTACAGCTAAAGTTGATGGCAACAAAGTAGTGTTGACTCGTAAAGACGACACTAAAGATGCTCGTGCATTGCACGGCCTTTACAGAGCTTTGGTTCAAAACGCAGTAACTGGCGTTACTAAAGGCTTCACTAAAGGTCTTGAGCTTCAAGGTGTAGGTTATCGTGCAAACGTTGCAGGTAAAAAGTTGGAGCTTTCTTTGGGCTTCTCTCACCCTGTAGTTTTCGATATCCCTGAAGGCATCGAAATTAAAGTTGAAAAACAAACAGCACTTTCAATCACTGGCGCTAGCAGAGAACTTGTTGGTCAAGTAGCTGCTAAAATCCGTTCATTCCGTCCACCAGAGCCATACTTGGGTAAAGGTGTTCGTTACGCTGGTGAGCACATCCGTCGTAAAGCCGGTAAGTCTGCTGGTAAATAGAGGTAATGTATGAAATTAAAAATGAGCAAACATACAAGCGATAGAAAAGTTAATCGCCTCAAAAAGAAAATCAGAATCCGCAAAACTGTTAGCGGTACTGATGAAAGACCTCGTCTTTGCGTTTACAGAAGCGGTAAGCATATGTACGCAAGCGTTATCAACGACGTTACTGGTCACACTCTTGTGTCCGTTTCTTCTCTTGGTAAAGAGGACAAATCTGGTGTTGAGATGGCTAAGCTTGTTGGCGTAGAAGTAGCGAAAGCTGCAACTGCAAAGAACATTAAGAGCGTGGTTTTTGACCGTAATGGTTACTTGTACCACGGGCGTGTTAAATCTCTAGCTGATGGCGCTCGTGAGGGCGGCCTCAATTTCTAAGGAGTGAATGTGGAGAAAGTTCAAGCTCAAGCAGCTGAATTAGAAGAGCGCGTAGTAGCGATCAACCGTGTAACAAAAGTTGTTAAGGGTGGTCGTCGCTTCTCTTTCGCAGCTCTAGTAGTTGTTGGTAATAAAGCTGGAGATGTTGGTTTTGGTTCCGGTAAAGCAGGCGAAGTTCCTGAAGCTATCGGTAAAGCTAGCAGATCTGCTAAAAAATCAGCTAAATCTGTGACTCTTAAAGAAGGTCGCACAATCCCTCACGAAGTTATCGGTAAATTCGGTGCTGCTAAGGTTATCATGAAACCAGCAGCTCCAGGTACTGGTGTGATCGCGGGTGGTGCAGTTCGTGCCGTTCTTGAGTCAGTTGGCGTAAAAGACATTCTTACTAAATGTGTTGGTACTCGTAACCCGCACAATGCAGTAAGAGCAACAATCGATGGTTTGAATCAACTTAAAGAGTTGAGCAAATAATCGGAGGCGATCATGGCTAAAACATTTATCGTAAAATTGAAAAAATCGACTATCGGCTGCACTCAAGAACAAAAAGATGCAGTTCGTTGCCTTGGTTTGAAGAAAGTTAATTCTACTGCACAAGTGAATGACACTCCTGCAAACCGTGGCCAAATCATGAAAGTTCAACATCTAGTAAATGTTGAAGTTAAGGGGTAATCCATGAGCTTGCTTAATCAACTAGCTCCTAAAGCTGGATCAAAACACGCTCCAAAAAGAATCGGTCGCGGTATCGGTTCTGGTATGGGTGGCACATCTACTAAAGGTCACAAGGGTCAATTGGCTCGTACTGGCGGTACTGTGCGTCGTGGTTTCGAGGGTGGTCAAACACCTATGCACCGTCGTTTGCCTAAATTTGGTTTTAGCAACGTCGCGTTCGCTAACAACTTTGAGATTGTTAATATCGGACAACTTGCTAAATTTTCTGGAGAAGTAACTCCCGAAACTCTTTTCACTGCTGGACTTGTTAACAAGGGCGCGGTTAAGATTTTGGGGAATGGCGAGCTAAAAACAGCTTTGACTGTAAAAGCTCACAAATTTTCAGAAAGCGCTAAGAAAGCTATTGAAGCTGCTGGCGGCAAAGTCGAGGTAATTAAGTAGTGTCTGCAATTGAAAGCATCGCAAAGAATTCGGATCTTCGTAAACGTATATTCTTCACGTTGGCCTTATTGGCCGTCTACAGAATCGGAGTTCACGTTCCAACGCCTGGCGTGGATGGAACTGCGGTGCTTTCATTTTTCCAAGCGCAAGCGCATGGAATTTTCGGCCTATTTAATACCTTCACGGGTGGCGCACTTTCCCAGTTCAGCGTGTTTGCACTGGGAATCATGCCTTACATCTCTGCTTCGATCATTTTCCAACTTCTGACTTCAGCGGTTCCAATGTTGGAATCTTTGAAAAAAGAAGGTGAAGCTGGTCGTCGCAAAATCAACCAATACACTCGCTATGCGACTGTAGCTTTGGCTATCGTACAAGGTTACGGTATCTCAACTTGGTTGATGAACTCCACAAGCCCAGATGGTCGTTCTCTTGTGATCGCACCGACTGTGGCATTCCTTCCTTTCCAATTGATGACAATCATCACGTTGACAGCAGGTACTTGCTTCATCATGTGGTTGGGTGAGCAAATCACTGAAAGAGGTATCGGTAACGGTTCTTCTTTAATCATCTTTACTGGTATCGCAGCTGCTATTCCACAAGGCGGTCAACGTCTTTGGGAACTTGTTGCTTCTGGCGAAATGAAATTCGCTGTAGTATTGCTTCTATTGGTTCTAATGGTTGCAATCATCGCTGCGGTTATCTACATGGAAGTCGCTCAACGTAGAATTACTGTTCAGTATTCTCAACGTGCGGGTGGCGGCGGTATGCAGTCTATGCAGACTCCTACAAGTCATCTTCCAATTAAAATCAACTTCTCTGGGGTTATCCCGCCGATCTTCGCGAGTTCTTTGCTAATGTTCCCTGCGACAATGGCTCAGTTCGTACACACTCCATGGTTGAAAGCGCTTCAAGATTCTTTGAATCCTTCAGGCACAATCTTCAACATCATGTTTGTGGCTTTGATCGTATTCTTCTCTTTCTTCTATACTGAAATCGTGTTCAACCCGAATGAAGTAGCTGACAACTTGAAAAAGTACGGCGGTTTTATTCCTGGGGTTCGTGCTGGTAAAAGCACGGCTGATTACATCCAAAAAGTTCTTGAGCGCGTGAACGTTTTGGGTTGTATCTATCTTTCTGCGATCTGCGTGATGCCAGGTATCTTGGCTTCTCAAATGAGTCTTCCGTTCTACTTCGGTGGTACGTCACTTTTGATCTTGGTCGGTGTTGCTTTGGATACTGCTCAGCAAATCCAATCTCACATGATCACTCAAAAATACGAAGGTTTCATGAAGGGTGCTAAAATCCGCAGCAGAAGGGTTCAATTTTAATGAACCTGATTCTGTTTGGAGCCCCGGGGGCTGGTAAAGGTACGCAATCTGAGCTGTTAATCAAACGCTTAGGCATGACTCAGATCAGCACTGGGGATTTATTCAGAGCAGCAATCAAGGGCCAAACGGACCTTGGTAAAAAAGCCCAAGAGTACATGGATAAAGGTCAATTGGTACCAGATAGCATTGTTATCGGTATGGTTGAGGAAGTACTTCAAAAAGGCGTAAAAAACTTTATCCTGGACGGTTTTCCAAGAACTGTGGCGCAAGCCGAAGCATTGGACAGCCTTTTGAATAAGATGACACTTTCTATTGGGAAAGCCATTTTTTTGGAAGTTCCAATGGAAATTTTGATGGATCGTTTAACTGGTAGACGCGTATGTAAAAATTGCGGGGCAGTCTACCACATCGTCAGCAAGCCTACCAAGACGGAAGGTAAATGTGACAACTGCGGCGGCGAAGTCGTTCAACGTAACGATGACAAAGCTGAGGTTATTGGGACGCGTCTCAAGGCCTACCAGGAGTTCACAAGCCCACTAAAAGAATTTTATAAAAAATCAGGAAAGTACATCCAGGTCGACGGTAATAGGGACACTGAGCTTGTCTATAATGAGATCGAAAAAATAATAAGCTAACCACTATTGTTATTTTATCTCTAGACTTTAATGAAGCTCGGTGATAGCGTCCGACTCCTCGTTTGTATTTTTGCTGTTATTTTTGGCCCATTTTGGGGCTAAAAAACACTAGCAAGTATGGGAAGACATTTATGAAAGTAAGACCATCAGTAAAAGCAATTTGTAACAAATGCAAAGTTATTAAAAGAAAAGGCGTTATTCGCGTTATTTGCGAAAACCCTAAACATAAGCAAAGGCAGGGTTAATCATGGCACGTATTCTTGGTGTCGACTTACCTAGAAATAAGCGCGTTGAAATCGCGTTGACATACATCTATGGCATTGGACGTCCTCGTGCAGCTATGATTTGCAAGCAAGTAGGCATTCCTTCAACTCTAAGAACTGAAGGTTTGACTGACGAGCACATCGCTAAAATCCGTGGCATCATCGAACAAAATTTCAAAGTAGAGGGTGATCTTCGTCGTGAAGTTGGCCAATCTATTAAACGTTTGATGGATCTTAACTGTTACCGTGGCATTCGCCATCGCAAAGGCTTACCAGTTCGTGGTCAGAACACTCGTTCTAATGCACGTACTCGTAAAGGTCCTAAGAAGACGGTAGCTAACAAGAAAAAAGCCGTGTAGTTAAAGGATCTTAACGATGAATACTGAAAATAAAAACAAGACAGTTGCTAAGAAAAAAGTAAAAAGAAACGTTCCACAAGGGAACTGCTACATCCAAGCTAATTTTGGTAATGTTATCGTAACGATGACAGATCCAAACGGTGCTACTGTGTCCTGGTCCTCAGCAGGTCACCTCGGTTTCAAAGGAAGCCGTAAAGGTACTCCATTTGCAGCTCAAGTCGCGGCAGAAGACGCTGCAAAAAAAGCTATGGAAGCAGGCATGAAATCTGTGGACGTTTATCTAAAAGGCCCAGGCGCTGGTCGTGAACCTGCAATTCGTGCGTTGGCTGCAACAGGTATGAGAATCTTGACTCTTAAAGATATCACTCCTGTTCCCCACAACGGTTGCCGTCCACCTAAGCGTAGAAGAATCTAAGGAGATATATCGTGAGCTGCATTAACGAAAGCGTATGTAGACTTTGCCGTCGCGAAAACGTAAAACTTTTCTTGAAGGGTGACCGTTGTTATACTGATAAGTGTTCTTTTGAAAGAAGACCTTATCCACCAGGACAACATGGTCAGTCTCGTTTGAAGTTCTCTGAATTCGCACTTCAATTGCGTGAAAAACAAAAAGCTAAGAGATACTACGGTGTTTCTGAGAAACAATTCGTACAATACGTACACGAAGCTAGCCGTTCAAAAGGATTGACTGGTACTGAGCTTCTTAAATCTCTTGAGACGAGATTTGATAACGTTGTATACGCATTGGGTTTCGCTAACTCTCGCCGCGAAGCAAGACAGCTTGTTAAGCACAACCATTTCTTGTTGAATGGTAAGAGAGCTAACATCCCAAGCATCCTTGTTAACAAGGGCGATGTTATCACAGTAGCTGAATCAAGCCGTGAAATGGCTAAAGTTCAAGCTGCTATTCAATCCGTTGCTAGACGTTCTGTTCCAGCATGGCTTGAAGCCGATCATGGTGCCTTCAAAGGTACTGTTAAAGATCTTCCTAACCGTGAAGACGTAACAGTTGCAGTTGAAGAAAACATGATTGTTGAATACTACTCAAGATAATTTAACTTCTCGGGGGATCCATGCAAGAGCATTATTATAAGTTTTGGAGAGAGATGATCAAACCGAAGGGATTCGAGGTTGATCGTGATACTCTTCGTGATGACTACGCAAAATTCATTATCCGTCCCCTCGAAAGAGGTTTCGGGGTTACTCTTGGTAACTCCCTAAGAAGAATTCTTCTTAGTTCAATGATGGGTTCTGCAATTACTGCGGTTAAATTCGAAGGCGTATTGCACGAGTTCACGACGATCCCAGACGTTCTTGAAGATGTTACTGACATCATCTTGAACCTTAAAGAAGTACGTTTCAAACAGTACACTTCAGACTCTTTGACATTGAAGATCTCCAAAAAAGGTCCAGGCAAAGTGACTGCAGCGGATATCCAAGTTTCTGATAAGATCGAGGTTCTAAACCCAGATCACCATATCGCTACTTTGGGTGCGAATGCTAACTTCAGCGCGGAAATCGTTGTAAGTTTCGGTCGCGGTTACGTACCAGTTGAAAACAGAGAAACTGATCTTCCAGTTGGCTTTATCGGTGTTGACGCTCTTTACAGCCCAATCCGTAAAGTTAACTACAATGTTTCAAATGCACGCGTTGGTCAAAGAACTGACTATGATGCTTTGACTTTGGAAGTTTGGACTGATGGTTCATTGAAGCCGGACGAAGCTGTTGCTCTTTCATCTAAAATCATGAAAGAACAACTTCAAATCTTCCTTACTTTCGATGAAAGCATGGAGCCAGTTGAAGAATCTCGTGAGCTTGGTTCACCTTCATTGAATGAGAACTTGTTCCGTTCAGTTGATGACCTTGAGCTTTCTGTTCGCTCTGCGAACTGCTTGAAAAACGCCAATATCCGTTACATCGGTGAGTTGGTTGTTCGTTCTGAAGCAGAGATGCTTAAAACTAAAAACTTTGGACGCAAGTCTTTGAACGAGATCAAAGAGATCTTGGGCGAGATGGGTCTTGGCCTCGGTATGAAAATCGAAGGTTGGCCGCCTCCAGGTTGGGATCCTTCTCAACCGCCAGTAAAAAGAGAAACACAACAGTAATCACAAGTATGTGATGGCATCAACTCCTCGAGGGGAGTTGGTGAGGGCTGGAGCCCGACAAAAGTAACTCTAAGCAATTACGCTTGAGAGTTCTATCGTGAGGATACCTGATACGGTCCGCACGTTTTAACCGGAGAACAAAATGAGTTCACACAGAAGAAGAGTTAAGCATTTCGATCGTAAATCTGGCCCAAGAAAAGCGTTGTTGCGTGGTTTGGTTGAGTCTCTAGTTGAGCACGGCCGTATCACTACAACTGTTGACCGTGCGAAAGAAACTCGCCGTCACGTTGAGCGCGCTATCACTCTTGGTAAAAAAGGTGACTTGAACACAACTCGTTTGTTGTTGTCTCGCTACCCAAATAAAAACGTTGTAAGCATCATCATGAAGGACTTGTCTCCTCGTTTTGCTTCTCGTCCAGGTGGTTACACTCGTATCATCAAAATCGGTCGTCGCCCTGGTGACACTGCTGAGATGGCTTTCCTTGAGTTCGTAGACTACGATTTCGAAGCAAAAACTGCAGCTAAAGAAGAGAAATCTGCTAAAGCATCAGAAAAACCAGCTAAGAAAACTGCTGCGAAAGCAAAAAAAGCGACTACTAAAACTGTAGCTGCTAAAAAGAAAACTGTTAAAAAGACTCAAAAGAAAGCACGTGCGAAATCTCGCGCTTAATTTCGAGGATCAAAATTGATTTTCAAAAAACCCGGGGCAACCTGGGTTTTTTTTTGGTATTTTCACATCTGGAGGCGCATCGATGAAACAACATCTGAAAGCTTTAGTTCTGGTTTTAGTCGTAGGTGGTTTGGCTGTTTGGGCGTTCAATCACTTTTTTATGAGTAAAGTGTCGCAGTCGCCATCGAATATCTCTGCTATCGAGAAAATGGAAACTGAAGGCGTTCCTAATTTCACTTCTAAAGCGCTGGAGGGCCAATCCTTTGATCTAAATCAAATGAAGGGTAAAGTAGTCATCCTGAACTTTTGGGCTTCCTGGTGCGGTCCTTGTGTTGAGGAAGTGCCTTCATTGATCAAACTTATCAAAGAATACAAAGGCGAAATTCAATTGATCGCGGTTTCGGGTGATAGCAATGAAGCCGATATCCATGTCTTCCTTAAATCCTTTCCAGAACTCAAGGGCGAGAATATTAAGATCGTTTATGATCAAGATCGCAGTTTGATGAAGATGTTCGAAGTGGCGCGTTTGCCTGAGTCATTGATTCTGAATAAAGATCAGAAGCTGGTGAAAAAGCTGGTCGGTTCTATCGATTGGCATACCAAAGATTCTTTGGAATATATGGATTCTCTTTTGGGGAAAACAAAATAGCCGTCGAACTTCTGCTTATTCGGGAACAGAAAATGCTAGAGACATGTCCTATGTCTCTAGCAAGCTCACGAGGTTAGTTTTTAGATTCTTAGACGCAATTTCTTGCCGCTAAAAATTACGGGCAGTCGAATGCCAGGTCGATTTTAGTTCCTTCGATCAATGGTGAATTGAATTTCAGGATGTTACCTTCAACTTTAAATTGAGTGAAGTTTGCTCCGTTGATGCCGATTTTCACGGAATTCGCCACTGGAGCACATTGTAGGGTCATGTGAGTCATCGAGTTCACGATCTTATCGCGGAAAGTGTTTAAGTTGTTAACGAAGCTGGAGTCACAAATGCTACCCACTCCGCCGTCCGTCATCATAGAAAGATTGTCGTAGACAACACCTTCATGGCTTGGAGAAGCGGATGCGGCGTCTTGCATCGCCTCGCAAGATTTATCGCCTGGTTTTACGATGATGCTGTTGAATGTAAAGCGAACGTCGCTACCGAATTTTTGTTTCGCCATCGCAACCACGTTAGCGGGCATGTCTTCAGCTTCCAATGGCAAAAGGCTTCCGGCAGCATCAGTGGATTTCATTTTAGAAGCATCACCGCCCACAGAGCGTTCGTCTTCATTCGATACGATAATGACCGATACCGCAGCTCCTGCACGGTAACAACCATTTGATCCAGCTAAAGCGAAGTGATTGTAAGTCGCCTTCAGGCCGCGTTCGTCGGCCGAGCCAGATCCGCCAATAGTCATGGCATTCACAGTGTTTTCAAAAATAGTTGTTAAGTTCGGTGTTCCTTTTTTCAAAAGATACGCAGGCGTTCCGCCGGCAGGGGAGTAACCTACGAAATCGGCTGAAAAGCCCCATACATTGTTCATGGCGCGTGTCGTAGTCATACACATTTGCCAGTCAATGCCAGAAGTCTCAAGGCCGCCAACAAAGTCGCCAAGACTTGCTGCGAGCTTTTTAAGATCGGGAAGCATCGAGTTCGAGTCGTCAAACACGATCAAGAAGTCGACCTGTTTATTTCCGTATCCGACCACTTGAGAGAAACTTACTGAATTAGTAGGTGCGGATGAAGCCAATTCTGTTTGTACTGGTGCGAATTCCATTTTTGAGCAGGCTGCAGTCATGCTTGTCATCACACTTAGGATCAGCAGATTTTTTAGTTTCATCGTTTTCATATATTTACTACCTCACTTAAAAGCCTAGCACTCACGATGACATCAAAAAAAGGGAAAACTACAAATGCGAGCCAAAATAGCTAATGATTCTAGTAATTTACGAGATTGTGACGAACTCCTTTACAGGTCCTGCAAACAACGTCGACGAAACTTTCTGAAATAAAAACAAGGGTGCTTAAGATAAACACAAATTACGTCACTTTCAAAAGATGCGGAATGAACTCATATCAACTCAAATGAAGTTTGGAGTTGCCCGAGCAGTCTCTTCATTACAATTGCGTGACCCCATTGAAAATCCAGAAGTGAGTTGATACATCATCGCTGCCATGGCGAAGCTATCTTCATTCACCCTCCTCTCTAGAAAAACCAATACCGAGAGCCTTGATTTCAAAATCAGAAAACTGGATTTGATTTATCAAGAGCATCTTAAAGGTGCTTTTGCGATATTGGGTAACGGGTTGGCGTTTCTGTGGGTGGCTTGGGATCTGGTTCCTCATCTGATTTTGGAAATATGGATGAGTGCGATGGTTACAACTGTGACCATTCGTATGATCTCGCTGTGGCAATGGAACAAAAAGAAACAGGCCGTAACGAATAGACGAGCCCTGCGCTTCTGGGAGTACTTGCTTTACTCCCAACTTTTGATTTCGGGCTTAGGCTGGGGAGCCGTGGGAGTCATGGCGGCTTCTACTACGGATATCTCTTTGCAGATTCTGGCGTCTTTAATTATCGCCTCTATGACCGCGGGTCCTTTGATCTACTACGTGTCTTCAAAAAAGGCGATGGCCTGTCTGACGGCACCGGCTTTGATAGGATGGAGCTTTGGTTATCTGCTGTTGTCAGAAGTGCCTCATCATCATCTTTTGGGTATTTTGATTTTGTTCTATTTGATTTTGCTGTCCTTTATCGGTCGCAATTTGAATCGCGCGATCTTGCGGATGATCTCTTTGGATTATCAGCTTAAGAAGAACGAGGAGCATCTGCGTATGGCGATGGCTTCCAGCAATGCCCTGTCTTGGGACTGGTATGTGGAATCGAATCATCTGGAATACAATGGAAATATTGAACTGTTTCCGGAAGGTCTGGAGCAGCTGCAGGATATTTTGAAAAAGCATTTCGTTACGCCAGGAGATCTGGATACAGAAATTGAATGCCTGGATCAAAACTTACAATCTCGACATATCGCTATTAAAGGTAAAATTTCAAAAGATCCTAAAACGACCTATCGTATGACGGGAATCGCCTGGGATATCACGACGAAAAAGAACGAAGACCTGCTCCGCCGGGAACGTGATGTTCATGAAGCTGCCAATCGTGGGAAGTCGGTTTTGTTGGCGAACGCCAGCCACGAGATTCGCACGCCGATTGCTTCGATCTTAGGTTATTCGGAAACGTTACTGGGGAGTCCGGCTTTGGATAAACAGAACCGCCAAGATGTGGAGGCGATTCACCGTCAAGGTAAGTTCATGGTGACCTTGGTGAATGATCTTTTGGATCTTTCCAAAATTGAATCCAAGGGTTTGTATTTTCAATCGTGCTCGATGAACCCGGCCTTGGAGTTGGAAGATTCCGTGGCGATGATCCGTTCGACGTTGGATAGTTCAAAACATAATTTAGAAATAAACTTTGAAACTCATTTCCCTGCGGTGATTTCTTCTGATCCGGTGCGCTTCCGTCAGGTGGTGATCAATCTTCTTTCCAATGCAGTCAAATACACTGAACAAGGGAATGTAAAGGTTCAGGCTCGTTTCTATTCCAATATCGAAGGAGAAGGATTCATCAGTCTGATGGTTTCCGATACTGGCATGGGCATGGACTATCATGTGCAACGACATCTGTTTGAGCCTTTCATGCGTGGAGAAAACCCCGAGGTTCAACGAGTGCCTGGTTCGGGGCTGGGATTGGCGCTAAGTCGCCAGCTGGCTCGTGGAATGGGCGGGGATTTGCGCCTGGTTCGCTCAATGTTGGGGGATGGGAGTACTTTTGAATTCGTACTGCCGGTTGGTAAGGCGTCAGAGCTAAAAATGGTCTCGCCCCATGAAGCTCGTTAC
Organism: Bdellovibrio sp. ZAP7; assembly: GCF_006874645.1. NCBI lineage: Bacteria > Pseudomonadati > Bdellovibrionota > Bdellovibrionia > Bdellovibrionales > Pseudobdellovibrionaceae > Bdellovibrio > Bdellovibrio sp. ZAP7. The sequence goes on from NZ_CP030082.1 coordinate 816,705, forward strand.
GGAACTCGAGAGCAGATTCTGGTGCCCCAAGAAACGAATCATTTGAAAGATCGCGAGATTTTGGTGGTTGATGACTCGGATGATTTACGTGCCTTGATGGCGCGATATCTGATGCGTGAAGGTGCCATTGTTGAAACCAGTGAAAATGGTCAAGCGGGTGTGGATCGGGCTTTAACTAAAAACTTTGATGTGATCTTAATGGATATCAAAATGCCGGTGATGGATGGTTATCAGGCGGCTGCGTTGCTGCGTGAAAAAGGATATGTCGGTTTGATTGTGGCCGTGACGGCTCAGGCGACGGCTGAGGGCAGAATGGATTCTCGAAGCAACGGGTTTGATGCGTATTTGAGCAAACCCGTTGATATCAATCTATTGAAGGACATTTTGATCCGAGCGTAGCTGGAGGCACTCCGACAATGTCGGAGTAGGTTCTTAAAACCCAAATTTCTTTTTCAAATCTTCGACAGCTTTTTGACCTTCTTTTTCAAGTTGCTTGCGCCCTTGGTTTTCTGCGTCTTTTTTCGCTGTTTCGACTTTCGCTTCGACTTGTTTTTTTTGCGCCTCTAACTGTTCTTGGGCTTTTTTGACTTCTTTGTCGAATTGGCCCTTCAACTGGTTGATTTGTGCTTCCACTTGCGCCTTTTGTTTGCCGATTTCCTGATCTACGTAAGCTTGAATTTTTTTACGAGCTTCTTCGACTTTGGCTTGGATCTGCTTTTCAAAACCTTTGGAAAGCTCTGGTCCCAAGTTCGAGTTGATCGAAAGGGGTATGTTCGGCAAATCGCCTTGACCTTTCGCAGTCAAAGTCACCACGGGAATTCCTGCAAAAACGGCTTTCAAAATTTCATCAGCAATTTGATTTGTCGATGAAACCGCGTAGTCGATTTTTGTGAATTTGTTGTCGAAGTCCACCGCGAGGTTTTTCAAACCCACCAGCGAACCTTGAATGCCCATAGCTCCATGAGCTTTGCTGAAGGCGATTTTAACTTCCGGACTGTTAACCAGGTCTTTGCCTTCGATGGCGTATTGATCAACTTTGAACTGATAGTCGATCACGGAATCGTCCTTGCGGTTATCGATAGAAAGCTTTAACAAAAATCCTAGAATATCCATCGCTGGGAAATCACCTGCCAATGTGGCGATCGTTGGACGGCCGACCAGGCGTTGGTTGGAAGTGATATCCAGGATTTCACCTTTAACGTTGCCAGAGTTCGGAGTCAGTCCTGCTTGAGAGCTGACAGCCGTTCGTTTCACCCAGAACATCGGGTAGGAATTAGGACGCCCAAACTCGTACGTAATTCCTTTTTCACGAGGATGCGGTTGAATGGCAACTTCTTCCTCTTCGGATTTGGCTTGGCCTTTTTTCAAATACTTTGGTGGAATGTATTTTTCGGCCAAGGCTTTATAGCGGAAGAACTTTGCCTTATATGGCTCCAGATAGCGAATAAAGACAGCCATCGTAAGAGCTTTCGCATCCACTTGAGGAATGCGGAAGTGTTGTTCCAGGGACTTGACGTCGACCTTCACCTGCTTTTCAATTTCGCCGTACTGAGTTTGCAAAGCTTTTAGATCGTTATTCAAATCATTGCTGACGGTTTGGATCTGTTTATATTTGCCATCAGCATCTTTGTAAACGGCGTCTAACTGTTGTAAGGCCGTTTGCAATTCCTGAGGGTTTTTAAAATCTTTATACTGGATCTTGTTCAGGCGATCACCCAAGGATTGAATTTCTTTTCCTTGTGGCAGTGTTTTTAAACGCTCGTCCCAGACTTTTTGTTTTGTATTCAAGTCTTGCTGGAACTTTTCGATCATCGCTTTGCTTGGCAGTGAAGACTGCAGCTGTTGCAATTGGGCATTCGGATCGGCTCCACCGAGCATATTAATCACATCGCCCAAAACATTTTCGCCATAGCGATCTTGCAATTCTTTTTCGGCTTGGGATTTTAGTTTGCCGCCTTCAGCTGCGAGCATGCCTGGTTCATTTGAGATCGGCGGCGGAGGAGCGACTTTACCCGGGTAAGCTCTTTTCACACCGAATTCGATTTGTTCGACAACAGCTTCGTTGATCACGAACTTCACACGAAGAAGTGCGTCCCACAACATGCCGAAACGGATTTCGCCGATTTTAATAGAATCGTGAGTTGGTTTTTCTGCGTCAGTCAGTTCGATGCCTTTGATGCTGATATCGGCGTTAAAAAAGCTGGTCTTTAAATCAGCGATATTAACTTCGGCGCCCAGGGCTTTGTAACCGCCCCATTCCATAGCTCGGCGCAAGTGTCCGTCAAAGAAGAAATGGAAATAAAGTCCGATCAACAAACAGATAACAACGAAAGGAACCAGGGCACCCCAGCGAATGATGCCTTTTTTCTTTTTTACTTCGGGATTTTTTTGAATGTTTGCCATGATGCTAATTCCTATCGGCCGTAAAGATCGTTGTATTTGCTATACCAGTCGTAAAACTTTGTGGCTTTGAGTGCCTTCCAGACTTTGGTGTCTCGGATGCGCGCAACGACTGTCGCGCGGTATGCCAGGATCAAAGATTTAAAGCCATAGTAGGCGAATGGAAATAAAATCACCGATACAATCATGGAGCCCATAATGATGCTGTTGTTAAAGCGAGTCATCGGGACGAAGGGCATGTTGTACATGCTGACAAACAAAGGGCGCAGGCTTTCCATTTCCAAAACCGCTTTGCCCAAGTGATGTGCCGGGGTGTCGAAAAGAAATGCTACGAATTTAAAAAAGAATGCAGAAAGAAAAGCGGCTCCCAGTTGCACTCTGAATACAAACACGATCAACAAAACGATCGCTGTTTGAATTGAGAAGAAAGGCGCGAACCCCAGGAGCAGTCCCAGTGCCAGTCCGAATGCTAATGGCATTGTGTCGGTGTCGGAATTCAGCAGTTTAATGAAATTGTAGAGCTGTTTTAATAGCAATGTCATAGATATCCTCGCGATGGAAGGTCGAATTCGAAACTCTTTAAAGTTTATGACAAAAATGCGTGGCGGCAAGTGAAAAGCGAGGACAGTACAGGGGGATTGTCGTATGTTTTTAGGTATATGAAATCATGGGCTCAGTTAGTTGCAGATACAGTTCGAATGGGTGGGGTTTTGGTGTTTATCAAGGACCAGGCGCCGCAGGATTTCCAACAGTGGTTAGAGCCCTTGTCGCAGTCTTTCGCTATGAAGATTCCGTTCACTGTTCGTAACAAAAGTGATTTTGTGAGCGGCCGCTATCAAACGGGCATCCATGATTTGATTTTCTTTTTTGAAGGGCAAGAGGCGGTGCTTGCAGGGCTTGATGCCCATGTGCAAGGACAACGCGTCTGGATTGCTCCCGGAAATACCTCTCCGGCAACAGTGGATTATCTGTGGACCACTGAAGACGTTTCAGCGTGGGTGGCATTCTGGAGCAGTCTCGTGCCGCAATTTGATTCGCTGATTGAAAACTGGAACAGTCCCGAGATGGATCACGCTCCGTGCTTGTTTTTAGATCGCGACGATGTCGTGGTTAAAAACGTTCCCTATAATAAAGATCCTCATCAGGTCGAATTGATTCCCGAAGTGGTGGAGCTGATTCATAAAGCTCATGCTGAAGGCTATTGGGTGGCTTTGGTCACCAATCAATCGGGAATTGGTCGTGGCAGAATTTCGTGGCAGGAGTATAAGCAAGTACATCAACGTATGCTGAAGCTGCTGGCGAATGAAGGCGCCTGGATCGACGAATGTGTTTGGTCTTCATATATTGAAAATGAATCCGTACCTGAGGGACGCTTGCTTGCCGGTTTAAGAAAACCACGTGTGGGGATGTTTCAGATGGTGAAGGATAAATTGAAAATCGATATGAAGAATTCCATCATGGTCGGTGACAGTGCGACGGATTTGATGGCTGCTTATTCCGCGGGAATTGGCTCTTGTTATTTATTTAGATCAGAGAAGTTGGACAAAGAACGCGAAACTCTTGAAAAGTTCCGCGCAGAAAATTCTAAATTTTCGTATCAAGCCATATCAGCGGCAGCTGACATATCATTTGGGCGTTTATAGCGCATGTAAAAGAAGGCTCCAGAAAGGCTTACCACGAACGAGCACACCTGAAAGGCTGTGATTGTGGTGGGGCCGACTTCACTGGAGTGACCTGTGTAGATGTTAAATAGGAAATAAAATGCCGCTTGACCCACTCCCACGCCAGCAGGGGAGATGGGGATCGCTGTGGCCATAAAGCCCAGTGGTGCGACTAAGAAATATGTTTTTGCCGGAATGTCTGTGTATCCAGAGACAACGCCTACCATGTACAAAAACAGAATCGCAGTCGATTGGGCAATCAAGCTGATGCCGATGACCTGTGCGATACGCGGAATGCTGTTGCCGTACAGGTGCAGACTTTCATAGATCTTCATAAATTTTTCAGCTAACGGAAGTTTATTGATCACGCGTTTTAAGATCTGCGTTTTGTAAATTTTCGACGAGAAAATCAAACTCAACGCCACAGTGAAAACGACGAACAGGGCGATGATAAAATAAAATAAAGTCATCAGTGTTGCCACATGGCTTACGTGGCTGAAGTCGTAAATCATTACAGCCAATGCCAAAAAGATCATAGCGTAAAGTCCCAGGACTCGGTCCATCAAAACGCTGGTGGCGGCGACGACTTTAGTGCCTGGGAATTCGCGGGTGAAGTAGTATGCTTTGATGACGTCGCCACCCACTCCGCCGGGCATCGCAAAGTTAAAGAACTGGCCGATCAATGTCAGTTTGAATGAGGACCAAACTTTGGCAGGAATTCCTTGGGATTTAACCAGGACGCGCCAGCGTTCACTTGCCAAAAAGAAATTTAGAACTGTGATGGTAACGGCTAACAAAAGGATACCGGGTGTAAGAAGATTGCGAAGGGCAGAAAAGTTCAGTTTTCCTGATTGAACTAACCAGTAGATAATTCCCACCGCAAAGATGATCTTAAGCAATTGAACCGCAATCTTTTTTGTCTTTTTAACCATGAGTCATTCTTACTTTAAAACCCGCTCAAACTCTACCTGGAGATAGAAGAAGTTTTGACCTGCCGAGCCAAATGTGTGCTTGAAAATACCCAGTTTAGGGAGGCGGTGCTAGGATAGCTTCCTGACCTGGAGGATAGTGTGATTCCTGTAGTATTATCGGGTGGTAGCGGCACAAGATTGTGGCCGGTTTCGCGCCAACACATGCCAAAGCAATTCTGTACAATTTTTGAAAAGCCATTGCAGACAATGACTTTAGAGAGATGTCATAAAATGGGCTCTCCCTGGATTGTGACCTCCAAGGCTTTGCAATCTCTGACAGAAATTAATCTAAAAGATAGTCAGATGAATGACGTTCAGGCGATCTATGAGCCCTATGGTAAAAACACGGCTCCAGCGATTGCGGTCCTTTGCAAACTTTTAGATCTTAAAGGTTTGGCTAAGGAGATCGTCGGCATTTTCCCTTCGGATCATTTGATTTCCAAAGAACAGGCGTTCTTGAACGTTGTTAAGTTTGCAACGTCAGTTGCGGAAACTAACAAAGTTGTTACTTTAGGAATTACGCCTTCCTATCCGGAGACGGGTTATGGCTATATTCAAACCAAGGCTGTGAGCCTGGCTGAGTCCAATGGCTTCAAAGCATATTCAGTTGTTAAGTTTCACGAAAAACCTGCACTTGAAAAAGCGAAGGAGTTTTTGGCCCAAGGAAGCTTTAGTTGGAATGCGGGAATCTTTGTTTTCAAAGTTTCTCATATGATTTCTTTGTTCGAAAAACATCAACCTGAATTGTGGGCTTCGGTGTCTGCGTTGAAGGCTGACGCTTCTAACTTGGATGACATTTATTCCAAAGTTCAAAGCATCTCTATCGACTATGCGATCATGGAAAAATTAGGCAGTGAAGAGCTTGCTTGTATTCCATCCGAGTTTGGCTGGAGTGATGTGGGTTCTTGGGATGCTGTGGCCACTTTGCAAAAGGGTCAGGATGTTTTGAATGTCAAAGGGCAGGATAACTTTGTCTTCGGTGATTCCGGTAAACACTACTCCACAGTTGGTATTGATGACGTGATTATTGTGGACACAAAAGACGCCTTGATGTTGGTTAAAAAAGGTCATTCTCAGGATGTTCGCTATGTAGTTGAAGGTTTGGCACAGCAAAAATCTTCGTTGGTGAAAGATCACGTTTATGAATATCGCCCTTGGGGATATTTTGAAATTCTAAAAGACACAGATGCCTTCAAATCCAAAGTGATTCGCGTGAATCCGCACTCGCAACTTTCTTATCAAAGTCACGCCAAGCGCGAAGAGCATTGGACGATCACTCGCGGAAGCGGTGAAGTGGTTTTGAACGATGAGGTGATTCCAGTGAAAGCAGGATCTCATGTCCACATTCCATTGGGTGCAAAACATCGCATGCGTAATACTTCGGACGAGATGTTGGAATTCGTGGAAGTTCAGCTGGGATCGTATTTTGGCGAAGACGATATTGTTCGCTATCAGGATGATTATCAAAGAAAGTGACATTGAAAAACGAATCTGCTGAGATTTCGTTTATAAGAAAAGGAGTTTTTATGAAAATGATTCTAGCGTCTTTGGTTTTGTTGGGTGCTTCTTACAGTTTCGCTGCAAAAACTTACCAAGTAACTGGTCCGGTATTGGAAGTCACTGATTCCAAAATCGTCGTCGAAAAAGGCAAAGACAAATGGGAAATTGAAAGAACAGCAGCAACGAAAGTGACTGGCGATTTGAAAGTGGGCGAGAAAGTGACTATCGAGTACACAATGTCCGCAGCAAACGTTGATGTGAAAGCTCCGAAAAAGAAATAATCTCTTTACATATATAGAGATAAATTGAAGGATCGCGGTCAAAGGCGATCCTTTTTTATTTTCCGATGGCTTAAATGTAATTGAGCTTTCAGGATTGCCATTTGATCGAATGCTTCTGTCCCATTAAGTTCCACATGCTAAAACACAAGGGGAGCTTATGGTGCGGACTTATGAGCGTGCAAAATTATTTGCGATATCTGTCTTTATCGCCTTTCACTTAATGTTAATTTTAACAGCTTCTTTTCCGGATCGCAGTGAGCTGGGGCGTCTGATTCTGCGAACCTTCGGCGACTACTTTGACTTCGTTGGACTGGAGCAGCCTTGGAGTATGTTCGCTCCGAATCCCATGTCTTTAAATTCATATGTCGAAGCGGAAATTCATTTTACTGATGGCAGTAAAGAAAAGTGGTCTTTGCCCCGCCCCACGCAAATGAATGGCGCGGATAAAGTGATCGGCGGCGACCGCTATCGCAAATTCACTCAAGAGTATTTGATGCCGGAAAAAAACGAAGAGATCTGGTTTGATGTCGCTCGCTATGTGACTCGTCACGTGAACAAGATCGAGGCGACAGGGCGCAAACGTGAGATCGAGAAGCTGCAATTCTTCCGCTATTACAACTATGTTGAAGACCCACGGAAATTCTTTGTTCGCCACGGTGAAAAAGCGGGCGAATACAAAAAAGAAAGCGTGTTCTATTTCTATCCAGCAAAAAAGGGAAAATATGAAGTCAGCAACAATAATTAAAAGTATCTGGGATTTCTTTTTTAAGCCTCAGCCTGTGGATAACTTAGGTTTGATGCGGGTGTTGTTCGGGCTGCTGTTGCTGTTCAACTGGTACATGATTTGGAGCTATCTGGATGTGTTCTGGGGAGTGAATGGCTTGATCAGTCTGAAAACCTCAATGGAGTACGGCTCATCTATTCGTTTCAGCCTGTTTGATTTCATGCCGAATGATCCCCGCGTGCCGGCCTTGCTTGCCCTGGTGAATCTGGTCGCAGCCGTGGGAGTGACCTTAGGGATCTTTACTCGCACCTCGATGGTGTTGGCGTTTATGACGTTGTTGTCTTTCCAAAATAGAAACGATTTTATTCTGAACAGTGGGGATATCGTTCTTCGGAATATTTTGTTTTTCATGATGTTCTCTGCGGCAGGGAAAGCTTATTCATTGGATCGCTGGTTTTATAATCTGCGCTTTGGTAAATCGCAGGAACCGCTTATGGAGCGACCGTGGGCTTTACGTATGATTCAGATCCAATTTTGTGTGATCTATATCGCCACGGTCTTATTTAAAATCAAAGGCACGCATTGGGTGGATGGCACGGCTGTGTACATTGCCACGCGCTTGGAGGAGTTTGTTCGTGTTCCATTTCCATTGTTGAACAATCTTGCCGTGATCAAGTTTATGACGTGGTCAACTTTGCTTGTTGAACTGGCGATGGGAACGCTGGTTTGGTTTAAAGATTTGCGTTATTGGGTTTTGTTGGCTGGCATAGGTTTGCATATTGGCATTGAACTTGTGATGAGTATACCAATGTTCGAATGGGTGATGGTGGTGACAATGCTTTCATTAGTAGATCCATGGGATGTAATAAAGATCGAAAGTAGATTGCGAATGGGGCTTTCAAGAATTCGATATCGTTTCGGTAAGTTAGAAACTACCTAGAAAAAATATTTATTAAATAAAAAGACCAAGCAGAAATGTTTGGTCTTTTTTTTCATGAAATCCAAAGCTGAAGCTGTTCCTGAAAGTTCCGCAATTAATTAAATGGTGGAAAATTACAGATAAGTTTCTATCCAACGATATGGCCTCCAAATAAAACTTTTCAGGAAATTTGCAGAATCTTGTGGGACACGCCGAATATTCACGGAAACTATGTGAGTCATTTGATGCAGAGTTGACGCGATTTTGTGAGTGAAAAATAGAGAGAAGAGAGAACAAAGAACTTAAATGGAGGATGGATGAGATCGCGTAAGAAGTTAGTTCTTGCTGCGGGAATTTCCCTTTTGGCGAATCCTACTTGGGCACAAATGGCGCAGTTACAAACTCCGCCAATCACGGCTCCAAAAATAAAACAGGGTGTGTTGAAAGAGAACAAAGTTTCCAAAGACAAGACAGGATCGGACAAAGTTGTCGGAGTAACACCTGATGGAAAAATTCGCATCGGTGTTCAAGAAGAAGAGTTTAGCGGAAATTCGAGTGGCGGCTCGAAGGGAGGCTTCGACAATAAAGGAAGTTCAGGATCGAAAGGATCATACGGCGGAGGAAGTGAACGCGGTGGATTCGGTTCCTACGGAGATAAAGGTTCTTCGGGCGAACACGGTGGCTTTGATAGCAAAGGTTCAAAAGGTTCCTTTGGTGACAAAGGGGATTATGGAAATCATGGAACTGGTGGTTCCAAAGGTGATCTAGGGAATCGTGGCAACAGCGGTTCCAAAGGTGACTATGGCGATCGTGGAAACAGCGGTAGCAAAGGCGACTACGGCAATCGTGGCAATAGCACTTCAAAAGGTGACTATGGTGACCACGGTAATAGCGGTAGCAAAGGTGACTTAGGGAATCGTGGTAATAGCGGTTCTAAAGGTGACTATGGCGATCGCGGTAACAGCGGTAGCAAAGGTGATTACGGCAATCGCGGCAATAGCACTTCAAAGGGTGATTATGGTGACCACGGTAATAAAGGCGACAAAGGCGATTATGGCAATCGCGGTAACAGCTCTTCTAAAGGTGACTACGGCGATCGTGGTTCCAAAGGAGATAAAGGTGACCGTGGTGAGCATGGCGGCTTTGATAGTAAAGGCTCAAAAGGCGATCATGGTGATCGCGGCGAACGCGGTGAAAAAGGCAGCTACGGCGAGCACGGCTCTAAAGGTGACAAGGGCGACAAAGGCGATCGCGGAGAACGCGGCAACTATGGCGAACATGGATCCAAAGGAGATAAAGGTGATCGTGGCGAGCGCGGCGAAAAAGGCAACTACGGCGATCATGGCTCCAAAGGCGACAAAGGCGATCACGGCGAAAAAGGTGAGTGTGGTCATCGTTGCGGATCTTCTTCGTACGGAACTTCAACTTCATACGGAAGCTCAACATCTTATGGAACTTCAACGTACGGTGATACCAGTACTTATGGAACGTCATCTACTTATGGTGACACAAGTACGTCGACTGTAACTACTTCAACTGGAAATCCTGATACTTCCACAGGTCCTCGTGAAACGAGTACTTCGACAAGTTCAAGCTCTTCCAGCTCAAGTTCTTCATCTTCCTCATCATCGACGGAAAGCACTTCCACTTCTACAAGTGAAAGCAGCTCTAGCTCTACTGGTGGTAAGAAAGAAGAGAAAAAGAACAGATTCAGAGCAAAATTGGAACCATTGTTCCACTTGGCTTTCGACTTTGGTTCTTACATCGTGAATTTGACTCCGCATGATGTTCCGCAACCAGCAGCGGTGGGTGTATCTTATGATCCGCCATCTCAGCAGACGTTGAAAACGGGCGACTATCGTGACGGCTTCCAAAAAACTGTCTATGGCAGTATCGAAGTGGGTATCGGGGCGCAAGTTCGTTTCTGGTTCGACAATGCGACAGGCCTGCTGGATTACTTCTGGGGCTTCGTGGGTGTCTTGCCAGTTGTAGGTAAAGAAACAGCTTCGACACGTTATGCGAGCACTTTAGATAAAGCACGCGCCATGGGTGGTCGTTGGTCTGTTCCAAAAGATGCAACCGATCTTGATAAATGGGATGCTGGCGACAGTATCACGTACGTCAGTTACGGTGGCGTGATCTTCTTGGCGAATGCTGGATTTGGTCCGGTAGGTATCGGTACTGCGAAATTAGCTCGCGGTTCCTGGGAAACTTACGTGGAAAAAGTCGGCGATCATATGGCTTACGTGAAAATGACAAGTGGTAAACTTGATAACTTGTCGATATTCACGAGTGTTTCCATTATGTCGATCGGTAAAAACTGGTTCAACTCTGCGGATGATGGATTCTCCTATCTTTTTGATTTGAGCACAGAGACAGGTCGTAAAGCTTACGAAGATATGATTCGTGGTAACTCGTACGCATCTGAACAGCTTGCGACGAAAAAACCTTTGAATCTGGTTGAGCTTGCGCCAGTGACGAAAGTTATGACTTTTAGAACTGTGTCGACAGGTCAAACTGTCAGCAAGGCGTTCGCGATTCCAATTATCTGGGACCGTGTGTTTAGTAAAGGTCGTGTACAGTCATTTACAACATCTGATTTGCACATCGAAAGAAACACAGCACGTGTACACTATGGTGTCTTTAATGAATCTGATGATTCTCGTTTCTGGTTTAAACACAGAGAAGAGGACTTCATGTTCACAGGCGCGAAATACTCGCTTGAAAACTGGGACAACAAAGAGCGCGTGACAGGTATGTTTGGTACATACAGCTTCGCGTTCCGACATGAAGCAAGTAACGACGACAGACTAAGAAAAGGTTTGAAAGAACTAGTTCGTAAAACCGGTTTGAAACGTTTGATGATCAATATCCCGGATAACTCGGCATTGGGTTATACAGGTGTTGAGTTCAACGCGAAAATGGGTGAAGAGAACACAATGCGTCTGATGACACTCGCTCAAAGAATGTCTGAAGATCAGTTCACGGCACGCGGTTTGGCATTGCATGAAATCTATTTCAACAAGGGCGGCGATCCTTGGGATATCTGCAAACTGCCAGGTTGTGAAATGAAGCAGCGTAAAGCGACAATTTCGGGTATGTCGAAAATGTGGCGCGCACTTCAAGTCATGAGCAAAACGATGACGGGCGATCCACGTGCATTTGCAACAGCTTACGGGCAGTTTGGTGAGGGAATGTCTACAAATCCATTCACGTTCCAATCGGCAGTTGCAATGGCGGGACCAGGAGTTCTTATCGACTTCCTTGTGGAAGGAACAAGAATTTCCATGTTCTACAAACAGTGGGTGACGGATGCAGACGGTATGTGGGTTCCTGCGGAGAAAATGCCGGATTCAGATTTGATTCCGAAGTTTGATCCAAGAACTCGCCACTCGAAAATCCGTGGTATCATTATTGGCAACAATCCGGGAGATATCATGCCTCATGATACGATTCCGTTGATGCAGCCAGTAGCGTTCCAATAGCATCAGAAAAAGAAAAAGGCCGTTGAGAAATCAACGGCCTTTTTTATTTGAAAAAAATCAGTTTTTAAAGTTCGTGCTCGATCAGTAAGGCATCACTGATCAGATCTCCAGTCAAAAGCGCCAGGTATCGGGCGTTGCGTTCCCATTCTTCCGGGGCAGACTTTTGTAATTTGCCGATCAGTTGTTCAAACTCGTTCCATTTTTTCATAAATGCCGGTGCATTGTTTTTGTATGCCGTTGTCGATTTGAAGTATTCGATCACCACGGGCAATGATTGTTCTTTTTCAAATGCACGTAACATATCTAAGGAAAGAACGTTGGTTGTACCTTCCCAGATCGAGAATACTTGAGCATCGCGAATCAAACGCGGTAAGCCCGTGTCTTCGACGTAACCCGCGCCCCCGAACATCTCGACAACTTCACTTGAAATCGTAATGGCTTTTTTCGCTGTATAAAGTTTAAGAACCGGCGTCAATGTGCGAAGCAAAGTACGTTCTTTCGCGCTGATTTCACCGACTTCTTCTTTGCCCAGAAGGTGAGCGATGTGAAAACAAAATACAAATGAGCGACGGAAGTCTTCTTCGAGCCAGCGCAAAGTTTCCTGATGAAGGGGATGATCGATCAAAAGTTTACCGAAGGCTTTACGTTTGTGGGAATAGTTTTGTGCTAAGTCCAAAGCACGACGGGCGTGTCCGACAGCACACATCGAATTATATATGCGCGTGATGTTCAGAACGCTGGCGATCTTTTTAATGCCATCACCTTCGCCTCCCACTAAGCGGGCCGGAGTCCCTTGCAGACTCAATTCAGCAGTCGGCAAAGCCTTTGTGCCCAATTTATCTTTCAACCGATGGATCTGAATATGGTTTAACTGGTTTTCGGCGTTACGAAGTTCCAAATAAAAAAGGCTTAAACCTTTGGATCCTGCAGCAGCGCCATCCGGGCGAGCCAACGTCAGAGCCATTTGTGAGGTCGTCGCGGAAGTAAACCACTTTGTTCCATGTAAAGAATGAGTCGCCCCAAAAGCGCTTTCACCCGTGAACGCGTGTGCATCTGTTGAGGTGCCGCTGACATCCGAGCCCCCAGTTCGTTCTGTCATCCATTGTCCCGCCGTCCAGAATGTTTTTGGATCCCGGCTGGTCAAATGGGGGAGTGCGCGATTTTTTAAATCAGGTGTTCCGTAAAGCTCAAGTGCGCGGGCTGCGCCATCTGTCATCGCCAAAGGGCATGAAAAAATTGCCGAGCTGGGAGAATACAAATAAAGCAGAGCCATTTGATAAACACGTGAGAATGCTCCGTATTTTCTTTCGTAGGCCGTGGCAACGATGCCTTCTTCTGCCGCCATTTTTTCAAGATTTTTCCAGCCCGAAGAGACGCGAATATCATCTATACGGCGCCCCCAAGGGTCGAAGGGCACATGCACCGGAGGGTAGGTTTCGGCCTCCAGCGCCCACTCCAGCATATCTGAAGCAGCTCTTTGACCCAAATGATCCAAATGAGGCAATGCTTGCTTCTGACATTCTGGTGGCAGAATTTTTTTCAAGAGTTTTTGAAGTGAAGCATCTGACTGAAACGTGTTCGTGAGGCTTGGCCCGTCTTGATAAAAGTTTTTCATGGTTTAAGTGTAGGCTTCTCTGGCGAGAGGCACAACCAACAGTCGTTATTGGGTCTGTTTTTTTCAGAAAATAATTGCCGTTTGTCCTTGCAGTACATATACAGGGCCAACACTCATTCTGGAGGGGCCGTGTCACGTAAACTACTATTGGGCTTATCACTTTTGGCAATCGCCGCTTGTACACCTAAAGCAAGCAACAACACTGCGGCCACTTCCGGCTCACGCATAATTAATGGGACTGAAGTCCAGGAATCTGACAGCATTTATAAGCACTTGGTTTCTGTTTACGCAGAAAACGAAGATGGCTCTGTCGGCATCTGCACAGGCACGTTGATCGGCCCGAACACGGTATTAACGGCGGCTCATTGTATCTCTACTAAAACTTCAAATCTTCGGGTGGTATTCGGTCTGAACATCGACGAAATTCTTTATGCTCGCGAACCAGATATCAAAGATCTTTACCTGCACACGGTGAGTGACGTGAAAGTCCACCCGCAATGGAACTTTGAAAAGAACCAAGAGAAAGCATCAGACTGGCATGACTTGGCTGTTTTGAGGTTCCGTGGAGCTTATCCAGAAGAATTCACTCCAGCAGAATTTCTTCAAGAAAATGACTTAGGTATTCTGCAGCCGGGCGTGATGGCTTACGTTGCGGGTTATGGTGTTAACCAAGCTAGCTCTCGTGAAGTTGCGAAAGACGAAGTCGTGGGCTTCGATGAGGAAACTCTTTGTGATGACAAGGGTTGCATCGCTTTGAAATTCTCAGGGGATGGAACTTTACGTTGGACGATGGCGCCAATTTCTACGGTTGAAAACACGGAGCTTCGTTTGGACGAAAAGCTTTCTGGTACATGCGGTGGCGATTCGGGTGGACCCGCGTTCGTCGTGGTTGATGGCAAATTCTTATTCTTTGGTGTGACTAGCAGAGGCAGCCTTTTCTGTAACGAAGTGGGTGTTTACACGATCGCCTTGAAATTGAAAGACTGGTTGGGACCTGCAATTCAAAGCCTGAAATAGGTCAAAAAACACACTAAAAATACAGTCTCGTTCTGAGACGTGACTGGTAAAATATGGCAGCTGTCGAGAAGTTGGCAGCGATAAGGGGCTTCAATGGCCCCTTTATTCATCCTGGGGTGGGCAAGCTCCTTGCAAACTGTAAATAGTGAATTACAGAATTAAGTTGTGAGGATTTATGAAATTAGTGAAACTATCAATCGCAGTTTGTTTAATGAGCGCAACAGCTATGGCCGGAGTTCAAGGTCGTATCACCACTAAGATCGATGCGCAAAAAGCACAGATCGAACTTCGCGGTGTAAAGGCGGGTGATAAAGTCACTTTGCTGGAAGAAGTGTGCGAAGGACCGAAAGTGAAATTGTGCCGCACTGAAAAAGTCGGCGTGGCGACTGTTTCTAAGGTTATCGACTCTGAGACTTCTGAAATCAAAGTCGAAGGCCAACAACCTTTGAAAGACGGTCTTTTAATCGAAAAGCAATAGTTTTTAGAAATGAGCGATGGCGCCTAACGTGATCAAATACAAATGATCCGTTGGGGTGCCTTCACTGTTCGTCATAACTTCCTGATCCGCTTTATCCTGGCGGAATTCCAAATAAAGCTTCAGATGCTCAGACAGGTTGTACTTGTCTCCCACCGTCCAAACTTCCACTTTATCAGCACCCGAATAATAAGCCCCTAAAGTACCATTAATTCCGTCGAGTTCACCGGCACCCAGAATATTTTCGTAGCGTACTCCCAAGGTGTGTTTGCCCATCGTGTATCCCATTTGTGTGGACAAGGATTGTGCAAAGGTCAAAGTGCCACCGTCGGGTGTTTGCGTGCGGTTGTCATAAGAAATCGACCAGCTGAAATCATCACTGAACTTATAAGTTGTCCAGATATTCGTGGTTGATTTTTCAACGGCAGAACCTGTGACTGTGGTGGAGGCGTCTTTCCCTGCGTAGTATCCCGCAAACCATAAAAAGCGTCCCGAAATACCGGTGACAGACAGTTCCGTCGTTTTCGTAGAAACCAAGTCGTCGCCAAATTGATTGTAGGCGCTGCGGTTGTAACTGCTTAGTGTGACTGCCAACCATTCACCAGGGTTGAATTTTAAACGAGCACCTTCGTTGTATCCAGGAACGATACCTTGGTAAGCGACTGTGTTTCCGTAAAGAATGTTTTCCACCTTCATCGCGGATTCAAAACCCAAAGTTGAACACAGGCGACCAAAACCAACAGACCAGGCAGGATCTATTTTGTAATAGATCTCCAATTGGTCCAAAGTGCCAAAATTGCTTTTCGTCGTACCGGACGGAGTCGTCAGCTCAATCGGCATATACATTAGACGGGCAAAAAATGATAAGTCCTGTGTTTCTTTCTTCAAGATCACTTGGGCACTATTAAATCGATACTGTTCATCGAGCGCTCCGGAAGATGCCGGGTAGGCGTTTTTTCCTGAGGATAAAAAGTTGTACTCAAAATCAGCTTCACCTTGAGCAGTAATCCCGGAAAGTACTTCTTCAGCTTTAGCAGCGAATGGCATGATCAAACAAAATGTGGTTAATATCGCCGTTGTCTTTTTCATTGAGACTTTTATCGGGGGTTTCCGAGCTCACATTAAGGGGGCGAAAATATTTTAATACTCCGGATGTTAGGCTAGTTCGTCTCAATACTGCTCAACCTGCCTGTCAAGAAACCGATTAAGATCAAGAGTCCTAAATTTTTCGGGGTAATTATGCAGAGTAAAAAAAGCTCATGGTTCAAGGGAATTAAAGGTCGCATGTTGATGGTGGCGGTGTTTCCGTTCATCGCGTTTGCCACCATATTTGGTTTTACCTATAAAGGCCTTGATCATCTGGGAAGTCTTTTAAATAGTGCACACAACCAAATTATACCAAATTTGAATGACCTCGGTGACATGCGTATCGCACAAAACCGATTTGGTTATCGCGTTTGGGAAGGCATCATCAATCCAGAAGATCGTGCCGAGTCTGTAAAACAGGCCGAAGAAACTTTGACGAAGTTCGAGAAAGCCTACAAGGACTACACTGAAAATCATTTCGACGGTGAAGAACTGAAAATGCATGAGAACTACAAGCAGTACTTCCCTCAATATAAATCCTTGGCGCATTCAATCTTAAGTAACCTGGAAAAAGGTAGTGATGAATCCGTGGCTCAAGCCCGCAAAGATCTGGATGAGACCTTGCACATTTATTCGGGAAAAATCGAAGAGTTTTGCGTGCAGGTGAATGATCTTTATACAGGACGAGCTATTGCTGAAAATAAGGAGTTCGCAGCTTCTCGTGCACAAATCACGAACATCATTATCCTGGTTACTTTGTGTGCTGGATTGTTGATTTTGGCTCTTCAGTTAATGCAAGCTGCGAAAATTTCAAATGTCACTGGAAACGTAGCGGATAAATTGGGTGAGGCGAATTCCAAAGTCGTTCATTCAGTTGAGCAATTGGCAGCGGCTGGAAATGCTTTGTCACAAAACTCCACAGAGGCAGCGGCTTCATTGGAAGAAACTGTGGCGGCCTTGGAAGAGTTAACGTCCATGGTGCAAATGAATTCAGACAATGCCAAGCAGGCGGCCTCTTTGGCAGTCAGTTCTCGTGATGCTGCTGAGCATGGCGAGCAAGAGATCAGTGCCCTTATTAAATCCATGGGGGAGATTTCGTCTTCTTCTAAAAAAATCGAAGAGATTATCTCTGTGATCGATGATATAGCCTTTCAAACAAATTTGTTGGCTTTAAATGCAGCTGTGGAGGCGGCTCGCGCAGGTGAGCAAGGTAAAGGCTTTGCCGTGGTTGCGGAAGCGGTTCGTGCATTGGCGCAAAGAAGTGCTTCTTCTGCTAAAGACATCGAAAGTCTGATCAAAGTCTCCGTTCAACAAGTTGATAACGGTAGCAAAGTTGCGAACTCCAGTGGAGTGGTCCTTGCTAACATCGTGGCTTCGATTAAAAAAGTATCTGATCTTAATAATGAGATTTCAGCGGCAAGTACGGAGCAGACGACGGGAATTCAGCAAATCAGTCGTGCGATGAATCAGTTGGATCAATCGGCACAGTCGAATGCAGCTTCGGCAGAAGAAATTGCAGCTACGACGACGGAATTGAACAGACTTGCACAGACTTCCCAAGATCTGACTGGCGAATTGAATACAGTTGTGACGGGCACTGCTGCTCATCATGAGTTGGATACAAAAAGTTCGACGAAGGATAAATTCGCTGTTGAACCCTCAGCGACAGTCATCCCGATGAAAAAGTCGGTCAAAATGGCACGTGTTGCAGAAGAGACAATTCCTTTTGATGATGAACCCAGGGCGAAAATAGGGAACCGAGACGGATTCTAATAATTATGGGCCTGATTCTGGCCCGTTTCATTTTAAGAATTTACGTGGCTTTGGTCGGGTCAAATATTCTCACATGTGTTCATTCCCTAGCGACCAGGCTACAATTGTCTTATGACAGATCCACAACCCAAGATGATCATGGTTGGTGTGGAACTCTTTACAGAGAACTTCCCACTTCCTGCAGACGTTTATACTCGATTACCTTCGGGCCAATATCTTTTGGTGGGTAAAAAAGGCGAGAAAAGTAATTTTCAAAGCCTGCATATGACAGCTCAGAAAAAAGCTGAGCTTTATGTGCGTGGTGCTGATTATGACGTTGTGATTCAGTTCAATTTAGCATTAGCTAAAACAGCTGTCAGCAAGACCGAGATTCCCACAAACCTAAAATTAAATCTGATTACGGGACTGGCTGATTCCGCGATCAATGATCTGGTGGACCGCAAAATCATGGCTGGTTCTTATGAACGCGTAAAACAGCTTTCGGGCTTTATCAAAGACACAGTCGCGCAAGTTTCCGATGTTGATAAACTTTTGGATCTGTTAAGCAAGCTTCCAAAAGACAGTGCCTCCCATGGGATGGCAACGGCAGCGATCTCTTTGTTGATTTGTGAACAGATGGAAATTCAATCGAAGCCGACTTTGGAAAAGGTGGCCTTGGGTGCACTTCTGCACGATATTGGCCTTAAAGAAATTCCAGATACAATTCTGAAAAAACCTCGTGCCGATCGCACTGTTGAAGAAACAACTCACTACGAATCTCATACAATGAGAGGTGTAGAGATGCTGCAGGAACTTCGCGAAATTCCGTCAGATGTATTGGCAATTATTTTGGAGCATCATGAAAATGCGATTGGCATGGGATATCCGCGCCGCATACGTGATGTGAAAATGAATCCTTTGGCGAGAATCGTAGCAGTCGCAAATTATTTTATGGAGCTGCTGCATGATCCAACTGGGGAGATGCAGGCTAAGACGCCGGATGAGGCGATCTATTATATGGAGACGACTCTGGGGCAACCTTTCAACAAGCAAGTTTTTGCTGCGTTGAAAGAAGTCGTCTTTGCCCACCGCCGGGTTTAAGGCAAAAAAAAAGCGCACCGAAGAGTGCGCTTTTTTTATCTAAGATAATTCATCAATTACGGTTTAGCGCATTCGCCTTGTTTTTGGCAGCGAAGCATATCACCCGTATGTTGGTGAAGCTCATTCAAAGTATAACCAAGTTCTTGATCGTAACCGTTGGCAACAGCACCTGCCTGACCGATTGTGATGAAGTCATTGATACCTTCAAACCACGCTTGATCGTACATTTGGCCGGTCGAAGTGTTTTTGAAAAACACGTGGCCGTTAGAGCGAATTGTTTTTAGGAAGCGGCCACGCTGGTCACGGGCTTTATTCAAACCACCGCTGAAGCTTTTCCAGCATTTTACTTCGCCAATGCGAACAACTCTTTGCAAGTTCAAATCAAAAACGATGATGTCAAGTTCACCAATAGTTCTGTGGCCGTCGCCATAAGCGATGCCCACTTCAACGTGGTATTGAGGAGCTGGGAATTGCTTTCTCACGTCCAAACGCGCTACTTCTTCACAGATTGCGCCGGAGTCTTCATAGCTGCGGGGAACGCTTTTAAGAGCTTCAAAATCTTCAGCCCAATTAGCAGCAAAAAGATTAAGCGAGAACAATAAGGCACTGACGAATACAGATAGTTTCATAACCCCTCCAAGAGGTCCCTGTGATCGCCGACCCCCACCGTATGTTCAAGGAATTAGTCCGTAAAATTAAAAGTGCGCCGCAGCATCCGAGTTCTCTTGTATTTATTACCTGCGCTCAGTAAGAGATCCGCATGTCAAAAAAAGTGATTTCTTTTCTACTTCTTTGGAGTTGTGGGGCACCGGCTGCGGCTTTCGCGGGATTCTTTTCTAAAAAGGATGACCGTTGGAATGCCTATGTTGCGAGAGTTGAGCAAGTCGCTTCCAGCGAGCGCGCAATTCCTAAAGCGGCCATCGAAAGAACAGTCCAGTTTTTGAATTCAAATCGTTCCCGTCTGGAAAGCCGGATTAACAATAAAAGTGTTGTGATCATCAATGACTTTACTGAAGAGAGCACACGGGATCGCATGTTCGTGATCTATGTTTATCTGGGTAAGGTAGAGCGTTATAAGGTTGCCCACGGAATCGGAAGTGGCGAAGGCCCTCACGTTTACAAGTGTTCAAACACCGAGGGGTCCAAAGCGACTCCGCCAGGTTTTATGTTAGTTCAAAACGAAAACCGCAATTCTTCCTTTGGCTCGGCCCTTTATATGGACAGCCTGGAGTCACGAAACAGCAATTCTCGTGAGCGCGCTGTGGTGTTTCATCCCAATAAATCCGCCGCGGAACGAGCTCGCATCCTGCGTGAGTATGGTTTTATCGACCTCAGCGAAGGTTGTACTCAGTTGACCAAGGAAGACTATTATAAGCTGAAACCCCGCGTGCAAGGCGGCAGTCTGCTTTATAACTTCTGCCCGGAAGACGCAGACTAATTCGCCGCATTCGTTTGGACATCGTCGTAAAATAAAATTATAACTAGTCCTTGTAACTTACATAGAACAAGGACTTGTCGATGACATCTGCTGTACAGCCTAAAAAAATCTGGTGGAAAGAATCCGTCGTATATCAAGTTTACCCACGCTCATTTAAAGATTCCAACGGCGACGGAATGGGGGATTTGCAGGGACTTATTTCCAAACTCGATTATTTAAAACACTTGGGCATCGATGTGATCTGGATTTGTCCTATGTATAAATCCCCGATGGATGACAATGGTTATGACATCAGTGACTACCAGGCCATCCACGACGAATTCGGGACGATGGAAGACTTCGATCAATTGATGAAAGAGTGTAAAGCTCGTGGCATCCGTTTGGTGATCGATCTGGTGATCAACCACACCAGCGATGAACATCCTTGGTTTATCGAGTCCGCCTCTTCGAAAGACAATGCAAAACGCGACTGGTATATCTGGCGCGATCCTAAAAATGGCAAAGAGCCGAACAACTGGGAAAGTATCTTTGGTGGTTCCGCGTGGAAGTTGGACGAAAAAACCGGTCAGTACTTCATGCATCTTTTCTCTGCCAAGCAGCCTGATCTGAATTGGGAAAATCTGGACATGAGAAAGTCAGTCTATGATATGATCCGCTGGTGGTTGGATCGTGGTATCGATGGTTTCCGTATCGATGCGTTTTCTCATGCTCGTAAAGAGCCAGGTTTGGCAGATATGCCAAATCCTAAAAACCTGGAGTGGGTGCCTTCTTATGACAAGCACATGAACGTTCCGGGTATTTTGAATTACGTGGAAGATCTTTGTAAAAACACGTTTGTTCACTACGACATCATGACGGTGTGTGAAGCGAATGGTGTGAATGCCGAACACGCGGACGAGTGGGTGGGTGAAGACAAAAAGCGCTTTAACATGGTGATTCAGTTTGAACACGTAGGTTTATGGGATACGAACCCAGATCAGCGCTTTAACATGAAGGCCCTTAAAAACGTTTTCACGCGCTGGCAAAAAGGATTGGATGGCAAGGGCTGGAATGCCTTGTTCGTGGAAAATCACGACGTGCCTCGTATTAACTCTAAGTGGGGTGATACGACTCAATTTTGGCGCGAGAGCAGCACTGCAATTGCCACGATGTATTTCCTGATGCAAGGAACTCCGTATATCTATCAAGGTCAGGAAATTGGAATGACGAATTCCAAATTCGATGGCCCACAAGACTTTAACGACGTTTCTGCGAAAAATTATTTTGTAAATAAACGTAAAGAAGGCTTCACCGATGCACAAATCACGGCGGAGTTAAATCACACGTCTCGTGACAATGCTCGTACACCAATGCAGTGGGATGCCTCTGCCAACGCGGGATTCGGTACGGGAACTCCTTGGTTGAAAGTGAATCCGAACTATAAGCAGATCAATGTGGCGGCGCAAATGGAAGATCCAGAATCCATCTTGAACTACTATCGCCGCATGATTCGTTTGCGTAAGCAGCATCCAGGATTTATCTATGGCAGCTTTGATTTGATCGCTCCTGATCATCAGGAAGTTTTTGCTTACACGCGCACTCATGGTGCCGAGAAATATGCTGTGATCACGAACCTGACTAAAAAGGTGGTGACTGTGGACTTGGGTTCCGTGCAGGTTCGTCCAGAAGGTCTTTTGATGGCTAATATGGAAGTTTCAGACAAGGCTGCGACGAACTCTTTGAATCTTCGTCCGTTTGAGGCGCGAGTGTATAAAGTTTAATCCATTTGAAACGCGGTCTTTAAGATCGCGTTCAGTTCATCGGGTTTTTCCAGCGGAATAAAGTGCCCAGCTCCCTCGATCATATGTAAACGTGCGCGGGGGATGGCGCGGCTAAAGGCTTCCATCTTTTCTTTCGGAGCAATTTGATCATCCACTCCGCCGATCAAAGTGATCGGAATTTTTAAAGAATTTAAGTTCATTTTCAAATCACGACGATCCAGAGTCGCGTTCATTTGATTCAGATACATTTCGGTATTGTTGCTCGCCGCCATGTCCAAGATCAGCTGGCGGATTTCACTATTTTCCAAAGCATCGGGATGAAGATAATGCTTTAACTGTGAGCTGGCGATTCCGCCAAAGGCGACTTTCTTTAAAAGATTTCGGGTCTGAATACGGATCTTAACTTCCACATCCGTTAGGGGAGACCCTGTTGTACCGATCAAAATAAGTTCGGCTACACGATGAGGAAACTGAGTCGCAAAGACCTGGGCGACGTACCCACCCATTGAAAATCCTAGCAAGGTCATGGGACCTGGAAAACTTTTATCAATGGTATCTAACATCTGATTTAAATTGGATGCCTTTCGCAAATCCGCAAAAGAGCAATCGATCTCGGCCAAAAGATCTTTTTGGTAAGTCCACAATCGTTCGTCACATAGAAAGCCCGGGAGGCAAACAACTGCCTTTGACATATGTTAAGAATAGCAGATTCTGCATGCGAGAAACAATCCAGCTTCGGGATATTTGACAAGGACTCCAAAAGAAATTTGCTAAGCAAAGTCTGGGTTTAGCAATATGAAAGTTCTGAAGGAGTATTGAAATGAACATTCGTCATGATAAGGGCGGGCAACGCTTTGTAACCAATGTGAAAGGTGGAGACGCGCACATTCTCTATCGTCGAGGTCCGAACAATGCATATGACCTCTATGCGACTTATGTTCCTACGGAGTCACGGGACCAGAAAATTGCGGATCAATTGGTTCGCGAAGCCATTCGAGTGGCAAAAGAAGACAAGGTCCAGATCATCGACTCCTGCCCCTATGTAGCACGTTGGTTTAGAAAGCATCCCGAAGAAGGCAAAATCCTCTCGAAAGAATCCGGTGATTCTATCATTCAGGTGTTTTAACAAAGAAATCTTTGATGTACCCTTGATTCATGAGCAAAAGATTTCATGAGTTGATCGCGGAAGCATCCAAAGTTGTTTTGGATAAAGATACAGAAGTGCGCTTGGCGATCACCTGCTTGCTGGCGGGTGGTCACCTCTTGATTGAAGATATGCCGGGCGTGGGTAAGACAACGCTGGTGCAGACTCTGGGAAAACTGACTGGATTGAAAACTCAGCGTATTCAATTCACGATCGATTTGTTGCCTGCAGATGTTTTGGGAAGTCAGATTTTTAATCCTCAAGAACATAAATTTTCATTTCACTCGGGACCGATCTTTGCTCAGCTGGTGATGGCCGATGAACTCAATCGGGCGAGTCCCCGTACGCAAAGTGCGTTACTGCAAGCGATGGAGGAAGGAGAAGTTTCCGTTGATGGAATGACGTGGGAATTGCCTCGTCCGTTTTACGTTATCGCCACACAAAATCCACATCAGCAAACAGGAACTTTTCCATTGCCTGAAAGCCAGCTCGATCGTTTTTTAATGAGTCTTGAGCTGAATTATGCATCTAAAGGTACTGAAGTGCGTATCTTACAAGGGGAAGATCCTCGCTCCGTAGTCAAACGTATGTCTTCGCTTTTTGCAGAAGGTGAGTTTGAAGCTGCCGTTAAAAATATTGAAAAAGTAAAATTGTCGGAAACAGTTGCCACCTATATCGCCAATGTTTTGGAAGGTTCTCGGCGTGAAGGATTTGAGGGGGCACCTTTATCAACCCGTTGTGGAATCTCTTTGGCTCGAGCGGCAAAGGCGTGGGCATTCTTGGATGATCGTGACTATGTTCGTCCCGAAGATGTGCAGCACGTTTTAATTCCCGTATTAGGTCATCGCCTGGGGGGCAATCATGGCATCAAACGTGGTCGAGAGTGGGCTGCAGTTCTTAAAAAAGCGACGCCAGTCCCAGTCTAAAAAGTCACGCACCTATATTTTGCCGACGGGATTCGGTTTGGCTTTTGGCCTGATGAATCTGGTCTTATTTTTCATGGCCGTCGGTTATGCGAATAACCTTATCTATATTTTCTTTTTCTTTCTGACGTCGGTTGCTTTCACAGGAATGATTACGACGAATCGAAACGTACAGGCTGTGCGTTTTATGCGACTGTTACCCGCCGATGCTTTTGCTGGCGAGCCTGGAAAACTTCGTGTGCAGCTGACAAACGATACGGTGAATCCAAGCCAGGAAATCGAAGTGGTTCTGGATCGTAAAACCAAAGACGCACCTAAATATAAAGTGATGCCCGAAGAAGAAAACATTGCAGTGGTGATGTGGACGCCCGTAAAACGCGGTCTGCAACCCTTTCCCAGTTTAAGAATTCAAGGTGCTTATCCCTTTGGACTTTTGCAGGCCTGGAAAGTCATCAAAGAACCAGGCTCGGTCCTAGTTTATCCGGCTCGAATCGGCGACACTGAATTTCCGATGAGTTCTGGTGCTGATTCAGTCGCAGAGTCGGTAGGGTTGTTTTTAAATCACAAAGTTTATCAATCAGGGGATCCAGTTCGCAGAATCGACTGGAAGGCGAGCGCTCGCCGCAGCGAAGTCTTAATTAAAAAATTTGAAGAGCCCGAAAAGCCAGCATTGAATTTTTCCTGGGAACAAACAGAGTCCTTGCGCGATCCTGAGTTGCGCCTGTCACAATTGGCGCTGTGGATTGATTTGGCTGAGGCTCAGAACTATGTGTATTCAATGCGCTTGGGTGCCGTGCAAACTCCTTCCGCTAAGGGACGAGAGCATTGGCGCCGCTGTTTGGAAATTCTGGCAATGGCCAAAGTCTCGGAGCTTTCGTGAGAAAAGAATTTTTTGCTCAGCCCTATTTCAGTCTTTCTGTTGTGACCGCCATGATTATGGTCGCAGTTGAAGTCACGCCGTGGGTGGCATTCCTGGGGATGGGGTTGTTGGTTTGGAAGTGGGGCACAGAAAAATACCATTGGCAGGGAATGTCTCGCCGATTTACAGGATTTCTGAGCGTTCTACTTTTAGGCCAGGTGCTTTTTCAATATCGCACTATTGTGGGTCAGGATCCCTCGTACACTTTGCTATTGGGACTATCGGCGTTGCGTGTGATGGATTATTCAACCGAGCGAGATCACAAATTCGTGGCTCTGCTGGGTTTTGTCCTGATTTCAGTGAAAGCCCTTTTTAGCATTGATATCTATTGGGTCTTGCCCTCGGCCTTTGCGTTTTGGGGAATCTGGTATTCGCTTCTTCCTGCGCAAACGCCCTCTAAGGGTAAAACCTTGTGGAAGATCTTTTTGCTGTCAATTCCCATGGCGGTCATTCTGTTTTTTGCGTTCCCACGTGTAGTCATTCCGTGGGCGATGTCTCGCGGAAGTACCTATGGTCAGATTGGTTTTACCGAAGACATGAATCCTGGCCGAGTCGCAGAGATCGCTGGCAGTTCGCAGTTGGCATTTCGTGCCAAGATCGACCGTCTGCCAGTGAAACAATCAAAGGATCTCTATTGGCGAGGTTCCGTTCTGTCATTTTCTCGAGGACTGGTGTGGCGGGTTGTTCCTTCCATGCCGAATCCTGGCGAGAACATTCGTGGACGAGGATTGAATCCTTATGAGGTCGCGATTGAGCCCACGTCACAAAATTTCCTGTTCGCTTTAGAGGGCACGCAGATGCTGAGTCTGGAATCCGGGCGAGTAACGACTCTTAACAATTCGGTCTATCGAACGAGCCGTCCCATTGTCGCGACGACAGTTTATCAGGGATGGTGGTCTCCCTATTTCAAGGACATGACGCTGCCCTCGCCGAATGATCTTAAGACGCCAGAGTTTAAAGGCCGAGTTTTAGAATGGGTCACGGCGACAAACAAAGCGGCAGCGACTCCCGAGGCACGCCTGGAGCTTTTAAAAAAGTTTTTTACTGAAAATAAATTCGCTTACACTTTGAATCCGGGAATTTACGGTGCGAATGACCTTGAGGAATTTCTGTTCGAACGTCGCAAAGGTTTCTGTGAACATTTCGCGGGATCTTATGCAACATTGGCCCGTGGTTTGGGAATTCCTGCGCGTGTGGTTGTCGGGTATCAAGGCGGCAGATTTAATCCCATAGGGGACTTTTGGAGAATCTCGCAAAGGGATGCTCATGCATGGACAGAAGTATTTATCGATAAAGCTTGGAGAAGGGTGGATCCCACTGCGTGGATTGCTCCATTACGATTTGAAATTGGTGGCGAAGATTTCTTTGCATTGTCCGAGTCAGATCAGCAGGCTTTTGCGCAACAGATAGACTGGCGTCCGCCGGAAAGAAATACCTCGTTACTTTGGGATCGCGCGACTTTTCTAATGGAAGATCTGAATTATCGTTGGAGCTATTTTTTGATGGAGTTTGACCGAAGCTCTCAGGATTCGTTCTTTGCTTTGCTGGGACAGTATAAACTGTTGAGTATTGTCGGAATCAGTTTTGCTTTAATTATCTTTTTCTTCCTGGTGCAAAACCTGTTTAAAACCCGTGTCGTTATCACTGAGGAGCAGGAGCTGTTAAAGACAGTACAGGAGTGGGGAACTCAGCATCATTTGGTTCGACCTTCCAGTGAGCCCCCACTGCAGTATTTCAGTCGCGTGGGTCGTCAGTTTCCGCAATTGCAAGACGTGCTGGCGCGGATGAGTGCTTACTATGATCAAAAGGTTTATGCGGGAAATAAAACTGCGGACTCCCTGAAAGATCTTAAAAAAGACTGGAAGTCCGCCATTCAAAAGAAGTCTTAGTTAGTTGAAGCTCAAGCCCGTCACTTTACCTAACCAATTAAGGTGAGGCGGCATGAAAGTCGCGCCGCCGAAGTTATGGCAGACTTTGCTTGGGTCATCAGGGTTCGATACGAATGAGTTTACGCCCAGAACTTGCAACTCGTAATTTACCTCGATAAATACCGGGCCACCAGAGTCGCCGTTACAAATACCAGTCGTTGGTTGATCGATCAATAGGATGTCACTACCAGGTTCGTTAATAAGACCTACTTCTTGCTTCAGAATTTTAGACGTTTTGCGGAGTCGTGGAAGGCCTTGGTCTTCTTCAGATGTACGACCGAAACCTACCAACGTTAATGTGTTAGATGTGATTTCAGATTTACCGTCAAAAATTTTACTAACTTGGTAATCCGCTGGAATCGAACGGCTTAGTTTTACTACGGCAACGTCGTCAGCACCCACACCCGTGTAATCATCGTGACTTTTCCAATCTGAAGCGATGATGAATTCTTCTTTCTTAGGTTGATCATTTTCGCAGAGTGCAGTTCTGAAGATCGCGCTGACGACGACGGCATCTTTCACACAGTGTGCAGCCGTTATGATCACATCCTCAGAAATAGGTGTACCTGTGCAAGTTGAATAGTTTTTGTTTTTGTCTGCCATCATTAACAGAACGACTTTTTTAGCAAGGGGGTCTTCTTTTTTAACGGACTTACCATTGATAATGCCGGAAGAGCAGGCGTTGTCGATTTCGACATTTGCGGAAGCGGCTTTTTTTGAAGGGGAGCAGGCTGCAAGGCCTAAAAGAGATGTCACAAGAAGTAGGGAAAGTTTGTTCATTTTATATCCTTAAAGTGTTTTGAACTGTTTTGACCGGACATAAAGCAACGGGCTTGCCAACGGATTTCGAACCTCAGATCGATTTTAAGGGGGATGCGCAGGTTTTAGACGGGGATTTTTCTTTGATTTTGGAATGGGATGTCCGAAATGGAAGAGGGCCAGACTAAGCTGACCCTACTTCTTACGATATCAATGTTTAGCAGGTTTTTTGCCAGATTCAGATTTCTCCTTTTCAAGATTCCTCTTAGGCTGCGCATATCCTGTGATATCGTTTCACCTTCTATTATACCTATCTGGATGCGAGTAAATTGAAGAAGTGTGTAACTACATAAGTTCGGGGAAAATTCTGGTCGATCATCCGTGGCTTCAAAAGCAATTTGGCAACAAATGTGAGTCTGGTCTTCAAAAGAACATGCCGATGGTTTTAGCTGGAAGGGATGCGCGGGAGGTTTCATGGCTAGCATTTGGAAAGGCTCCATTAGTTTTGGACTGTTGAATATTCCAGTGACCTTGCAAGGTGCTCAATCAGAGAAAGAAATTTCTTTCTCCATGCTCGACAAAAAAGATCTGTCGCGAATTCAGTATAAAAAAATCAACGCAAAAACCGGGAAAGAAGTGCCTTACGAAAATATCGTCAAGGGCTACGAGTATACCTCGGGCCGTTACGTCTTGGTCACGGAGGATGAAATCAGAAAATCGAATGTGAAGGCTTCGCAGACAATTGATATCGAAGACATCGTGTCCTTAGAAGAAATTGATCCGATGTATTTCGAGCGCCCTTACTATCTGGTTCCGCAAAAAGGTGCCGAGAAGGGATATTACCTGCTTCGAGATGCTTTGGCCAAATCCGGTCGTGTGGCTGTTTCTAAAATAGTGATTCGAATCAAGCAGCACTTGGCGATGATTATGCCTAAAGGCGACTATCTGATGCTGGAGCTTTTGCGCTTTGGACATGAAGTTAAAACCGAAAAACAAGTTCACTATATGAAAGATGTCACCAAAACCGCGAACTACAATCCTCGGGAATTGAAAATGGCCGAGGATCTGATCGAAGGTATGACCAGTAAATGGAAACCTGAACAGTACAAGGACACCTACTATCAAGAAGTCATGAAAGTCATCGATCGAAAAATCAAAGGTGGCAAGGGTCATAAAGTGGCACCGATTAAAGAAGAGGACGTGGAAACAACAGACAATGTCGTCGATCTTATGCCACTTTTGCAAAAAAGTTTGGCGGCCCGTAAGACCGCCAAAAAGAAAGCTCCCTCAAAACCGAGAGCTCGCAGCAAGCCTGCTTAGTCTACATGGGCTCTGCACCCATCTGTGGAAGAATCGCGCCACTGATATAGCTTGAGTCTGCTTCAGATGCCAGGAACACATAGGCCGGGGCAATTTCCTCGGGCTGACCTGGCCGACCGATGGGTTGGTCTTTCCCGAATTGTTGAACTTTGCTTTTCTTGGTTCCTTCGTCAGAAGGGTTCAGCGGAGTCCACACCGGCCCTGGGGCGACTGCATTTACACGAATTCCCTTTTTAATCAGCATTTGCGCCAAAGATTTTGTGAAAGTGTTAATGGCTCCTTTAGTAGAGGAGTAATCTAATAGCTGGGCTGGTGCCCGCGTCGAAGTTTCAGACGTTGTCGCAATGATGCAAGAGCCGGGTTTCATGTGAGGCACAGCGGCCTTGGCAAGATGAAAATAGGCATAGACGTTGGTTTTAAATGTTCTATCGAATTCTTCGGTCGTGATTTCGGTGATATCATCTTTGCGCATTTGGTGAGCGGCATTGCTGACAAGGATGTCGATTCCGCCCAGTCTTTTAACGGTTTCAGCGACGGCTTTTTTGCAGAAGGTTTCTTTCGTAAGATCACCAGATAAAAGTATACAGGTGCCACCCAGTTCCTCGATTTCACGTTTGGTTTGTTCTGCGTCTACGCGTTCGACGGGTAGATAAGTGATGACGACGGAAGCTCCTTCACGGGCATAAAGTAACGCAACGGCACGGCCAATACCTGAATCTCCGCCTGTGATTAATGCCTTTTTACCAATAAGTTTCCCCGCGGCCTTATACATGGGCGCTCGATATTTTGGGGCGATGTTCATTTTCTTTTCTATACCTGGTGATTTTTGTTGGTGTTCTTTAAAGGGGGGACGTGGTTTTCTTTTGTTATGCATGTTGGTCATAAACACTCCTTGTTAGAAAATAAATGGAAGACTGACTTGTGAAAACGATTTGCGATGCAGGCGACAGGGGCCATATTCACGCAGAGCCTTAATATGTGAAGCGGTTGCGTAACCTGCATTGTGTTGCCACCCATATTGGGGAAATTCTTTTCCCAGTTCCGCCATCAACTCGTCGCGGGCGACCTTGGCTATGATCGAGGCGGCGGAGACGGGGGCGAATAATAGATCTCCTTTCACCACGGGAGTTTGTTGAAATTCCTTAGGCAGTACAGGAATGCGTAAACGCCCATCCACAAGCACGTGCCCCTTTTTAAGTTTGAGACCCGAGACGGCTCTTTTCATCGCCAACGTCGAAGCGTAAACGATATTGAGCAGGGCGATCTCCTCGACAGTGGCGATTCCAATCGCGACCCGGTGTTCACGACAGATCTCCCGAAACACATCAATGCGTTGCTTGCGCGAAAGAAGTTTTGAATCTTTTAAAAACTTCGGTAAGCGCTCATGTTTCAGAACCACAGCCGCCGCAAAGACGGGACCCGCCAGACTGCCGCGTCCCACTTCATCCACGCCGATTACGGGTTTTGGGCGGTAACTTGTCCACGCTTTCATAAATGCGCTTGAGACCTGGTAGAGCTTTTTTTAGTGGTCGCTTTTTCCAAGAGTGCAATTCGTTGTTGAAGTTTTAAATAACCTTGCCATGGATCACTGCGCCGCCGTTGAAGGTGAGCTAGGGCTTTTTTCAAATCATAGTAATCTCCGCCGGGAATCTTTTTTAGATCATTCCACGTCACAGGCATGGCTACAGCACTGATCGCTCGAGCGCGAAGTGAATATGGCGCAACAGCCGTGGCTCCTTGAGAGTT
Source organism: Bdellovibrio sp. ZAP7 (assembly GCF_006874645.1). Taxonomy (NCBI): domain Bacteria; kingdom Pseudomonadati; phylum Bdellovibrionota; class Bdellovibrionia; order Bdellovibrionales; family Pseudobdellovibrionaceae; genus Bdellovibrio; species Bdellovibrio sp. ZAP7. Next base: position 847,629 of record NZ_CP030082.1, read on the forward strand.
TCTAAGGTAATCGACAAAGATTCGACCTTCGCGAATTTTTTTAGACATCTTTGAAACGAAAAGATCCGGATCTTGTTGTTCCATCTGCAAAGCTAACGCGTGGGTAAAACTATTGATTTGATCAAATGTATAGATCGGAGCCACGGGAACGTGGACGTGAACACCTTTTCCTCCGCTAAGTTTGACGAAGCTTTTTAAACCGAGTCCTTCCAAGAGCTTTTTTAGATTGAAAGCAGCATCCACGACCGTTTTCCAGCCGACTCCGGGCCCAGGATCGAAATCCATGACAAATTGATCGGGAACATCGGTTTCAGGATGGCGGGAGTTGGAACAATGAATTTCAAAGGCGTTCATTTGCACCAGTGCCGCAAGCCCCGCATCATCATGAACACTCATGTAGGTACCATAACCTCCGTGCTCTTTCATTTTAACAGGGGTCATGGATTCTGGGATCTTGGCTTGGTGTTTTTGAAAGAAGCACTGTTTGCCAGTGCCATTCGGGCAGCGCACTAATGACAGCGGACGGTCCGTGATAAGAGGTAAAATATGTTCAGCTACTTTGGTATAAAAGTTTGCAACCTGACGCTTAGTGATTTTTTCTTTGGCGAATAGAATTTTGTCAGGACTAGAGATAGGCCATTCTTCACTGGATTTAAGGGCCACTGGCGTCTCCTTTTTAATTTGTTTCGTAGGTTTGTCCTCCCGCAGTCCATTAAAAACGGGGACGCGCAGGATTTCTTCATGAGTCCAATTGGAAAAAGTGATCTGGGCACTGTATTTGGGTTTTAACCAGTGGATATCGCGACCTTTAGGGGATTTAATATCAAAAGGGGATTGTTGGGTTTCCAAGGGCTTCAAAGTTTTAAAGACATCTCGTAAAGATTGTTGCGTAAAACCTGTACCGACTTTACCGACATATTGCAGTTTATCTTTTTTGTAAACTCCCAGAAGGAGAGCACCAAAGTGATCACGGCTGCCTTTTCCTAAAGTATAGCCGCCGATAACGAACTCCTGTTGTTCGCTGCATTTTATTTTAAGCCAATTGGAATTTCGTTCGGATCGATAAGGACTGTTTCGTTTTTTGGAGATAATTCCTTCCAGCCCGTGTTTTTTTGCCTGGGCTAAAAGACTTTTCCCGGTCCCCTGGTATTCTTCGCTATAGCGAATGCGGCCCGCAGATTTTTTAAATATTTTTACTAGCTCATCGCGACGTTGTTCCAGAGGTCGTGTGCGCAGATCCTTTCCATTGACGGCTAACAGATCAAAGGCATAAAGATACATATTCTGAGCCTGGTTGCTTTTCAGGGCATTCTGTAAAAGTTGGAAATCGCTGCGACCGGATTTATCAAGGATCACAATTTCACCGTCGATGACGGCACCTTCGACATCAAGTTTTTGCAGATCTCTTGCAATCACCGGAAATTTCGCCGTCCAATCTTGTCCTGAGCGAGTGAAGAGTTTGACTTCGTCTCCGTTTACGTGCGCTTGGACACGATAGCCGTCGAATTTTAATTCATGCAGCCACTCTTTGCCTTCAGGAGGCTCGTCGACCAGCAGAGCTAGCTCCGGAGTCACGAAGGGAAGCTTTGCGACCTTTGCCGATTTTCTGGAGACTTTTTTTTTAACCACTTTTTTAGCAACGGCACGGCGTGGAGTGTGTTTGGCCTCAGCCACGGGCTTGATTTCGGGAACAGCTTCGGCAAAAGCGTCATTCTTTTTCATTAAGAGCCATTGGCTGGTACGACCTGGGGTGCGGGTTCGAACTAAGTGAAATACGCCTTTCAGTTTTTTTCCTTTCAGGGAAAATACGAGATGGCCTTTTTTAAACCCCTTGGCAGCGTCTTCTTCTGGCTCCCAAGTTCCTTTGTCCCAAATATAAACTTCACCGCCCCCGTATTGATCTTCTGGAATAGTGCCATGAAATGATCCATAGGAGAGGGGATGGTCTTCGGTTTCAACAGCCAGGCGTTTTATGTGAGGGTCCATGCTGGGACCTTTCGGAACAGCCCAACTTTTTAAGACGCCCTCCCATTCCAAGCGAAAGTCCCAGTGAAGATGGCTCGCGTGATGTTCCTGAACAACGAACGAAAGAGCTCCCTTGCCGGACTTCTTAAGCTTGCCAGGAGGCTCTTTGGTTATTTTGAAATCGCGCTTTTGATTGTATTTCACTAAACTCATTTTCACTTCCTGTTATCAGTACATGGACGGAGTGCTGCGGCTGCGAGGAGATTCCACCGAATCATCATAGGGAATATCCGCAGATGTTTCTTGATCCCAATGGCGTTGTGGGCGCTTCACAGTGTCCTTGGAATTTTTCGAAGAGGACTTCCGGGAAGTTTTCGATGGTTTTTTATTTTTATGAGCCATGGCTCCTCCTTGAGGTTATATTTTCTGCCTGATTTACTTATTCGTAAACGTCCTATGTCATTGATCAATAAGCAGCCTGTCTTGACTTGCGTGAGCACTGGCCGCGATGATGACTTTTATGAAACCTTTTGCAAGTATTAAGCAGGCTGAAGAATACATCGTCGCTAAAGCAGGCAAAGAATTGCGATTTGCCATTCCTTTGGGCCTGGGCAAGCCGAATCAGTTGGTGAATGCTCTGTATGAGCGCGCAAAACAGCAAAAAGATTTGAAGCTGACGTTTTTTACAGCCTTGTCTTTGGATATTCCCCAAGCGAAAACGGAATTGGAATCGCGCTTCACCGGTCCTTTTTTCTCACGCCATTTTGGTGACGACTATCCGCGTTTGGCGTATTTGCAGGACCTCCATAAAAATCAGGTGCCGGAAAATATCTCTCTGCATGAATTTTACTTTCAGGCGGGCACGGCTTTGGGGAATCTGCATGCGCAAAGCAATTACATCAGTTTGAACTACACCCACGTCGCGCAAAGTATTTTGGAAATGAAGTTAGATGGCGTGATTCAGTTGATCGCAAAGTCAAAGGATGGGCGTTACAGTCTAAGTTGCAATCCCGATCTGACCCTGGATGTCGTGGATCTTTATCGTGCCAAGGGCAAACCATTTATGGTGATCGGGGTGGTCCATCCTGATCTTCCATTTTTGGGAGGCGACGCCGAAGTTCCTGCTGATTTTTTTGAGGGCATTGTTGAATCCCCAGAAGTTCGACATCAATTATTTGCTCCGCCAAAAAATGCCATTGATGATACTGAGCACATGATTGGGCTTCATGCCAGTCGCCTGCTCAAGGATGATGGCACACTTCAAATCGGAATTGGTTCCCTTTCGGATGCGTTGACGGCCTCGACTTTGTTGCGTCATCAAAATAACTCTTTGTACAAAGAGGTCCTTGCAGAGCTGGATCGAAATTTTACTCCACCGTCTTCTAAGGATATTCATGACCACGTATTTACCAAAGGTCTTTACGGCACCAGTGAAATGATTATGGATGGCTTCATGCATCTGCGTAATGCTGGGATTCTGAATCGGTCGATCCAAGAGCACGAGGAAAAGGCCCTTCGTTACTTGCATGGCGCTTTCTTTTTAGGATCTAAGTCTTTTTATAGTTGGTTAAGGGAACTTTCGGATACGGACTTTGATGGACTTTCTATGACCCGAGTTTCCAAGGTGAACGATTTATATGATCCGCATGAGTTGGCTTTGCGTAAGCAGCGCAAAAACGCACGCTTTTTTAATACTTGTATGCAAATGAGCCTTTTGGGCGGAGCTGCTTCCGAAACTTTGGAGAACGGCAATGTCGTGAGCGGGGTCGGCGGTCAATACAATTTTGTGGCGATGTCTCATGAACTTCCGGATTCATATTCAGTTTTGATGATGAAAAGTATTCGGAAAAAAAAGGGGCGGAGGCAATCCAACATCGTTTGGAGTCCACCACAATTGACGATTTCTCGACATTTGCGAGACGTCGTTATTACCGAATACGGCATCGCATTCCTTAAAGGGCAGAGTGATTCTGAGTGCATTAAACGTCTGATTATGATTACCGATGCTCAATTTCAAGATGAGCTTTTGGCTATCGCTCAGAAAAATAAGAAGATAGATCCGCACTGGAAGATTCCACCGGTTGCGCGAAACAACACTCCTGAAAAGCTGCAAGAGTTCACCCGCTTTGCCAAAGGCAAGGGACTATTTAAAGTGTTTCCGTTTGGCAGCGATTTTACTCCGGCTGAAGAAAAGCTGCAGGGAGCGCTATTGAACTTGAAAGAAAAGACCAAACCCGAATTGATTAGGTCGTTGCTGACAGGATTTAGTGTGTCTAAAGAAGGGTATGCACAAGAGCTGGAGCGAATGAAATTATTCAAACCCCAGTCCTTGCAGGAATTTCTGTATCAAAAAGTATTATTGGGTTCATTTAAGGAGCTTGCTCTTCGCTATCATCTTCAATAGTTCCGGTATCTTGAGTACCGGCTTTTTGAGATGAGCTTGACGAAGGCGAACGTTTCCATCGGGCAATAATGTCATCCAGGCGCTGTTCTGTTTCTTCGTGAGTCAGTCCTGTCTTTAATGAAACCAAATCAGTCAGGGAATCGAAGTCATGATCGATACGACTCAAATCAGACTCGTTCAGCGCAGCCCATTTTTTACGGACTTCCTGGGTAACCTGATTCCAATTTTGTTCGGTTAGTTGATGATCTGTATGTGGTTGTGCCATACCATCCTCCTCCAATTTAAAAACAAAAAAGGGCGGAGTGCATCCGCCCTTTTTCTTAGTGACGACGACGTGCGATCAAGCCCGCCACAAATCCCACAGCGCAAGCGCCTAGGACTGTTGCGAGTGGATGATCCTTCACCCAGTCTTCTGAAGTTTCATAAGCATCTTGAGCTTTGGCTTTGATTGTTTCATAGCGATCGCCCCACTCGCTTTTCAACTCAGATTTTGCTTCGTTGATCTGAGATTTCACTTCGGATTTTGCATCTCCGTAGAGGCTTTTCCCTGTTTCAACTGCTTGTCTGCCCGTGGATTTGATATCATTCATAACGTCTCTTGATGTTTCAGCCATTGCACCCTCCTTGGTAATCGATTAGGCCTTGTTGCTATGATTATCAATTTTCTAAGCAAGATCTAGAAAACCTTGAGTGAACTGTTAGGGTTCATAAACTGGACTCATTCATAGCCCAGTGTTGATTAACGTCACTCCAGGACAGGATTCCATTTATCGACTTCTTTAGGAGCTTCACCCACCAGCGCGAATGTCGTACCAGGCTTGGCTTTGGGCCCTGCATTGGTGGGCGTTGCAAGCTCGATTCCGCCCCGTAAGAGAGCATCCACGGAATTCATTTTCACAAAAGAGTTGAACAGTCCTAACTTTGCTTGGAATCCCGCTTTACGCCAAAATACTGTGTTGGTGCGCACGAGACGGGCATACTCCCACGGAATACGAAAGTGAACGCTGATAGTTTGCCCGGTTTTTGAGAGAGCCAATTTGGTGACGGAACCCACATTCATGCCACGATAGAAAATCGTGTCACCGTCACTGACAGAATCCAAAGTTCGCGTTTCCAATTTAAACAATGCTGTCTCTTCCAGAGGATTTTTTAATTCCGTCCCAGATCTGCCGACGAACTTTTTTGTTCTAGTACCGTTGCCAGGGACCGCGGAAATATAACTTCCTTCCACCAACGTATCCAGACCGCGAATCTCCTCAAAGCTGATACGCGGGCTTTCTAACCAATATTTGGTTCCTTCATTGGCAAAATCCGAAGCAAATTTTTCCAGCCGAGCATTTACCTCGACATTCTTTTGATCATCGGAAATGCGTAAACTTGTGACCACTCCGACACGGACACCTCGAAAGCGAATCTCTGTTTTGTCAGGACGAATGCGTGAGCCTTCTTCAAAGGTGATTGTCACCTCCGGACCGCGATGTTGATAGAATTGAAACAATAAGTATCCAGCCAAGATGACAGCAAATAGAGGAAATAACCAAACGAACCAAGTAGCTTTAAGATTTTTCATCATACGAATCGTTCCATATTGTTGAAGGATCAAAGTAGGCAGAAGAGATCATCGTAAAGATCACCACAAGTGCAAACATCCAGGAACCCAGGCCGGGTTCGGCATGAGCCCAGGGGCCCATCTTCATGATGGCGACTAGCACCGCCAAAAGATAGATATCCAGCATCGACCATCGCCCAATGGCCTCCACCGTATTATATAAACGCGTTCGTAACTTTCGGTGAGCAGAGCTTTTTGCGGTCAGTCCCAGATAAAATAAAATCAAAAGTTTCGCGAGTGGAATGACCATGCTGGCCAGGAATATGATGATGGCGATACCCCAAGAACCGGTGTCACTCATCGTTACAATTCCCTCCCAGATTGTTGCCGTATTTTTGTTTCCGTAGACCTCTAAAGTCATGAATGGAAAGATGTTCGCGGGAATATACAGAATTAAAGCAGACAAGGCGAACGCCATACTGACTTCAGGTGAAGAAAATTTTGAAAGACGATTCATGGTTCCGCATTGTTCGCAAATGACGAAGTGCTCTTTCCCAGAGAGGGAAAGAGGCTCGCCACAGATTTTACAACGTTCTTCTTTATATGAGGCCGACATCAGTCAACTCGCTTCAATGCAACTGATCTGTTTGCGGAGGAATTTCATTATTCTGTTCGGCAGCCCGCTCTCCCATTGATGTCAAAAATGAAGTCGTGATAAAGGACTCCGCATCCTTGCCATCCTTGGTTGTTCTTAAGTCGTCTGTGGGATTTGGTAGCAGGAGATTCGCCAACGATCCCAGGTCTGCGTATATGCCTGGGAAGTGGGCGTTCATTAAGGATCCAAGTCTGGAAGTCATCGAGACATTGATTTCGGCTTGCCCTGTTTTAGTCGCTGATACGATTCGCTTTGCGGCTCTCTCGGCACTGATGGTTATAAGTGGTGCTGAAGCCATCAAAGAGAACCAGGCATGTTCTTTTTTAAATTGACCCTTTACCCGCGCATTGCGGGCTGATCCTGTGCGCATAAGCCCCGGGCACACAGTCGTGACGTAAATGCCCTTTTTCATCAGTTCCAGTCGCAGACTTTGCGAATAGCCACGCAGAGCAAATTTGCCCGTGCAATAAGCGGCAAGATGCGGAATAGGAATCAATCCTCCGACAGAAGAAATATTCACGATACGAGCGCCAGCTTTTAGATGGGGAAGGCAGGCCCTGTTCATATAGAAAGGCGCCCAGAAATGGGTATCCAGTGAATCTTCGAAATCCTTTTTAGTGGTATTTTCTAAGGGGGCAGTCGAGATAACTCCCGCATTATTGACGACAACATCAATCTGTCCAAAGGTTTTCATCACTTCACTGATCGCATCGTCGACTTGGTTTGGCTTCGTGCAATCACATTCCAGGATCAAAACATTCGCCCCCGGCGCCGCCAACTCGACAATTTTCTGACCGCGTTCCAGTTCTTCCTTGTCTCTTGCGAGGAGAGCCAGGGAGGCTCCTTGGCGGGCAAACTCTTTAGCCATCACCAGTCCTAAACCCCGGGAGCCGCCGGAGATCACGACCACTGCATTTTTAAGAGATCGATAGCGCAATTGATCGCGGATCAGCGAGTAACCATATCCGGCTAAGAATCCCCAACCGATTCTTTTGAAGAGTGTTCGTGTAAGTGAGCTCATGAAGTACCTCTCTTCCATGTTCTTTATAAGGTTATTTTAGAGGAAGGGTGAAGGTCTCCGCAGAGCCAGTGTCATAAAGCAAAAAGCCCCCGTATCCTAAGATACGGGGGCTGTGTTGTTTGTCATATTTTGTGATTTAGATTTTTGACAGGAAGGATCCCAACAAAGAGCCTACGATGGAAGTGACTACAGAAGCTGTTGGTGAAGTTGCTCCAGCGATTTTGATACCACCCATAAGTGCTGTCAAAAGTGTTTTCGCCAAAGTCGATGAGCCGGAACCGCTGCCCACGATCGCGCCCAAACCAGAATTAGATCCAGAAGTGAAAGCTGCAATCAAGTTTTGCAGAGTCGTCGATGCATTGTTTGAAGAACCCAATTGAGAGATCAATTGATTCAAACCTGGCAAAGAACCCGAACCCAAGCTGCTAAGGATGGTTTGCAAAACAGTTGAAGAGTTGCCCAATTTACCCAAGCCCAACACGGAACCTTTCGCAAGGCTCTCGATCACAGTAGCAAGGCTGCTGACATCAAAATCTTTGCCGCTCAGTTTACCAATAAGCGCTTGGATGATGGTGTTAGCTGCAGTTGCCTGGCTTCCCGAAGAAACTCCAGCAAGTTTTAAATTTGCAAACAAAGCCGAAGTCACCGTTTGAATAAGGTTGGTGGAAACTTCATCTTGGGAAAGATTTACAAGAGAGTTCAAAGTGCTGTCGCCGATCAAAGCCAAAAGATTCGACTTTTTAACGAGATCAGCAATATTCAAAGTACCAACACCAGTTGTTGCTCCTTGAATGATAACGGGGATGATGGCTGCCAGGTCATTGCTTTTACCCAGGTTGGCGGATTCTAACGCCATTTGTGCGCTGGCCACAATCGCACTGATTTGTGCTGCGGAAAGCTTGTTTGTCGATTGAACTGACAGTTGTTCGCTAAGATCACTCAACATAGCTTGGGAAGCCATTTTAGGTTCAGAAACAGTTGGCGCGCTTAAAGACGATGATTCATCGGTAGAGGAACGTTCAGCAGTTTGAAAGTTACTGCCACAACCTATCAAGCTTGTTGTCAAGGTTAGTGCAAGTAACGAAGTAAGTAGTTTCATTTTTCCTCCGGTTATTCGGTCCTGAAACAGAATAGTGGGGATCACCGAAAATAAAAATGGGGGGAGTGGCGGAAAAATGGTCCTGTAAAATCTGGCGACAAAAACAGATTTTGTTTTTGTCTAATCTGTTCACAGTAATATCAAGAAACGAAAAAGATGTTTTTTCTTTTTTCAGTTTGTTTCTACATTCCGACACTTTTCAAAATAAATCTGAGGAATCGCAACGAAAATAAATTCCCGGATCGATACATTCTGGACCGCCTGGCAAGAATAAAAAAGGCACTGAGAGTATCAGTGCCTTTTAGATTATGGAATAATTTCGGATTTGGAATTACTTAATGCAAGCTTCGATGCGTTTGATACGAACATTCGGACGCTCTTTGCGGTAATCAGAAGCATCGTACAAATATTGAGTATAGCTATCAGCCAATTGAACTTCTTGATTTGCTTTCTTAGTGCAGACAGGATGAGCGGAATCTGAGCGGTTCCATTCAACACACACTTCACGAGTTGCCGTTAAAGAAGCTTTAACTGGAGCCTGACCCGGTAAAGAAGCCTCAACCGTATTGTTGTCTTCATCAATGCAAACCTGATCACGGGTAACATAGCCGCGCTCGGGGACATAGGGGTTGGCTGAGCGGTTATAAATGATTTCAGTTGCAGCTGACGCGAAAAATGGCGCCATAAGCAATATAGACAGCAACAGCTTCATTGTAAGCCCCCTTTAAGGTGGTGAGAGTGGGATAGTTTTGACACAAAAGAGGTGACCAAACAAGAGACGGTTCAGGAAAAGCTTTCACAAGGTTTGTGAAAGCCCAGCAAAATTAGGGAAGGTCTCGATTTTTAAGGTATATATAAGGCCCATATGACAAAGGCTGAAATCCTAAAATACAAAGACTACAGGCAGTTTCTCGCAGACTACAACGCCTGGAAAAGTCAGAATAAAGTAGGGTGGAGTTTGACGGTATGGACCCGTCAACTGGGGCTTTCTCATCCCTCGGCATTGTCTATGATTCTTAATCGCAAGCGCCATATCGGCGATAAGCTTGCGGATTCCATTTCAGACTATTTTGAATTTAATGAAAATGAAAAGGCACACTTTTCAAACCTGGTGAAGTATGAAAAGTCCATCGATAGCAATCATTTGCGTATCATGGTTTTGAATGAGCTTCAGGGTGAAAAGAATAATGCCATCGCACGCTTCGTCTTGAACGAAGGTAATAAGCTGCAAAAGTTCGAAAATCGCGCGCAGCTGGTGGCGGCCCTATCTCCGATTCTGGGGATGAGCGCGGGGGATTTGATCGCTTTAGAGGCTCGTACTCCAGACGCTCCTGATGCGAAAGCCATGCATTTGGAAGTCGTAAAGATTCTGGAGCGTTCCTATGACGTCGTCCCTAAGGCAAAACGCCAGTACTCTGCGACCTTTCTGCGTATGAAGGCCGAGCGTATGGAAGAGGCGATAGCGAAATTGCGTGCTTTTCAAAAAGAGTTTATTGCAGAGTTTGATAGTGAAGAGGCGGATCAATTGGTTTGCTTCCAGAACTCACTATTTTCTATGATCAACGAAGAGGGGACCGAGAACGATCCCCAATTACCACACACTAAAAAGAACTAACCGCACTCATCTCCCCAGGCTGCTTTCATCGAGCAAGTCGGATTGACGTCTGTACCGCCGGTGCCGTTTTTATTAATCGTACATTTTACTTCTTTAGCGACCTCAGTCACGTGGCCTGTGGTTCCGTCAGGCATTACTCCCATTTCTGATAAGGCGTCGAATAAGGCTTTCGCCGTAATAGGACCTACACCGGCAGGGGGAGTGCATTTATAGGCAGGCATCGTATCAGGCAAAATGCCTCGATTGGTTTGCACACACTGCAGATCGGTGATGGTCCAAGTGGTGTCGTCACCATTATATGTTTTGGTCGCGATGTTTGAATTTTTAAGGATGTAGCCAAGGGTGACGGCTTCGTCTCCTTTGAACTCTCTTTTGGACAGGTCTCCGCACGCAGCGGAAGCATAGTGCGCGAAATACAGAATACCGATTGCAGTTAGTACGGATTTTTTCAGCATAAAGCTCTCCTTTGAATACAAAATTATTAGCATCGATACCTTATGCCGTTCAGTCCAGTGCCCAGAAAACATAGTCACGCGACCTCTGTTAGGTCGCAGGGATCTTTAGGTATAGGAAAATTCAAGGCATCTTGATCAACTTGGGGGAGTCTGCCACACTAGGAGTTCATAAAAAATCTCAAACCACGTGGGGTCGACTGATGAGAATTCTATTATCTAGTATGTTTGTTCTATTGATAGGTCTACAGGCGAAAGCAACTGCGGTAATTCAAGCCGCTTCAAACATTCATGAAGGTAAAGTGGTTGTCGCTGTTGAAGACACAGATCCTGATAAACGTGTGTTCATGCAAGTTGATTCCCGCACTGGTAAAAAAGAATCCCTGGGATTTCCCAATGACCTAGTTTCTGAGGAGATCTCTGCGGTCTTGTCTTTGCCAGAGTACGTGGTGGTTGTTTCTAAATCCGCTGGCGAAGACAGAAAGCCTCGAGTTCATGAGTATGTCCGAAGTTCTAAAATCTGGATGGCGGCAGGCGAGTTGAACTGCCTGTCCTTTAAACAGATCGAAATTGAAAAGTCGGAGCTGCGTGTGGACTGTTCTGATGAGTCTAAAGACGGGCGTATCGTCGGTACGGTGAAGATGGTCTTGGACTTCACATCAAAAGCTCAGGTTAAGGCAACATTGCCTTTAGAACGCGACCGCCAGGGGAATATTAGCTTTAACCTGTTGGGTGGCTCTGTGGGCAAATGGGAGAGTTTGGAGCTATTCAGTCCTAAAAACAAAAAGGTTCTGACAGCTAAAGACCTTTCATTGTCATCAGATGCCAAGATTAAAAAGACCATCAAAGTAAAAGAAACGATTGGTCCTAAGGAGTAAGACCCTGATTGGTGCTAAAACGAAAAAAGCCATCCCTGCGGATGGCTTTTTTATTTAGAAGAACTTGTAACCGTTGCTGTAAGCCAGGTTCTTATCCGAGAAAAAGGCTCTGCGCCAAACCGGAATCTTGTGACTGTCTTCCGGATAGTAAAGCATTTTAGTTTCGATATCTCCGACAAAATTAGTTCCTGTCAGATTGCGTGACTTCATACGGAAATCATAAGGTGCCAGAACGTTTGCATAGCGCGCAGAAAACAAACCTCTTTGGTTATCCACTGCGAACTTGGAAGCTTGGCTGTACGCCGTGATCAAACCCTTTTCAAAAGGGTAGATGAAGTACATATAGCCCCAGCCCTCTTTCAGGATTTCCAGGTTCACTTCAACATCGTTATAGATCACTCGACCCAGGATGCGATTGTGTTTGTCGTGGCCGTTTTCATCATAAATAACTGTGATATTGCTTCCCACTGGTACCAGGCCTGCTACGAAATCACGGGCCACGTCAGCTGGCTCACCTTGGGTATTACCGAAATAGTCTACTTCCGGCGTATCCACGCCCAGGAAGCGCACCTTAAAGCGATCGCTACCAGACTGAACAGTCAACGTGTCACCGTCATGGACGTTAACCACAGTGCCGTGCAGAGTGTAGGCTAAAACAAGGGTAGGAAAGAAAACGAGAAACGATAAAAAATAGCGAAGTGATTTCATAGCGGTCTTTGTATCAAGACCTGGAGGAGGAGCCTATGTGAACTCCTCCTTTGGAAAAGAATGCGTGAACGTCAGGATTTTAGACAGCCCTAGTCGACGATATCCAGATACACGGACTTATCCAGGAAAGGGAAGACTGGTACAGAGTTGAATACTTCGTCATATGAGAACTTAAACATATTTAAGCTCATGATCGAGATCTCTGCGATCACTGTTCCTGATACGTTACCTTCGTAACGGCTGTGGATAAGTGGCGCATTCAAAAGGATTCTTTCAAAGGACACATTACGACCTTCCGTGCGGCAAACCGCATCGTACAAAGGACCGTTTTTAGCTTCGATCAAAGCGGCCTCAGCCACCACGGCATCGCCTGTCGCTTTCGGACTTGTCGAGTTTCTGACGAAGTTTCCAGGCACTGTCCAGAATGTTGAATAACGATTCACCAAAGAAGAAGTACCATAGCTTGCCGTGTTGGTTGCATAGCGATCAGATGGGTCGCAGAAGCTGCCATTCTTTTTCACTGTGCCCAACCCCATGCTGATAGATTTGCTGCTAGTAATTTGTAAGTTGCGAGTCGTGTCGTTGTTTGAATAATTGATAGCGCCGTACATGAAGACGGATCCCACCACATACAGGCGACAACCCGTGCGGGATTTAATCGTCACGTTATCCAAAAGCAATGGACCGCGAATCGCCACGTCACCTTCACACGCCAGCTCACCACTGTTTTGGAAGAAGGTACCTTGGTCTTTCAAACCTGACAAAGCAACAGAATCCGCAGCGTCTTTGAAATACTTGATGCGCTCAGAAGCCGCCATTTGGAAAGCAGTTGTGATATTGGCATCTGTCGGCGCACCGATATAGACGCTTTTCTTAGTCAGAACTTGCGCACCTTTAGTTGTGGCATAGGGGGAACTCGCCAGCTGAGCTTTGATGTAAGCGCTTAACGTCGTCGCATTAGCAGCTGTCGCGATGGCTGCAGGTAAATTGGCCTGTGGCACGATCACGTTTTTATCAGCTGGCATGGAGATCGTGTTAAAGCTGTTACCGTGGTCTCCGTAAACGGAACCGCTTGTCCAAGTTATATTGCTTGGAGAGCCTTGACCCATAAAGTAGCTTGAGCCGTAACCAAAATCAGTGATGATATTAGACGCCACTTGCGCGTGACATTGGATACAACCCATCCCGCGGATCGCTAAAGCTGGTTGGAATGTGGTGAAGCTGTTGCCGACGCTGACCTTCACTGTAAACTGGATTGTCGCGCCATCTTTATCTGTAACAGCCACAATGATATTGTCGTTACCGCGGAAGCCATAGTTTGGAGTGTATTTAAATTTATAAGTGCCTTTGTCAGTCACTTCGATTTTGCCGTTCAAAGCGGCACCCTGGTTGGCAGCGATGAACGAGATTTTGTCAGCGATCGGGGCGCGAGTTGGGTCGGCTTGAAAATCGATTGCGGTATTCATTTTAGTTTCTAAAAGCATGTCGGGAATAACTTTGGCTTCGGCGTTGCCACCGCCACCGCTGAGGCTAGCATTCACAGCGCTTGAGAAGTGAGCATTCGGTGCACAGTTCTGGAATGTAACGATGAGTGCTGCACTCGTGATGGCTAAACCAAGAAGTCTCATTTTCATACAGTTTTCCCCCGCAACGTCTGGATTCCGCTGGTTTCAATACATTGTCGTTTGCAATATTGTTACCAGCTTAAAACGAACTTGGTGTTCACGGCGTTTAGTTTATTCGACAGTGTCTGTCAGGTAGTCAATTTCTAGACCAGGGGCTGGGGGAAAACTCTCTTGGAAAGGGACAGTATGGAGTCAAAGGAGTCCCCTATGGAAAAAGCAATGCTCTCTGCCATTTGTGTATTCTTGATTTCAATGGCTTCTCAGGCAGCCACTAGCTCGTCCAATCAAACCCCTATCGAGCCAGCTCTCAGCTGTACGAACAAAGTTATCAACGATGTTTATATTCCAAAACTTCGTGAAGTTGTTGATTGGCCGGATGATCAAATTCGTCCTTATGCGATTCAGATGTGTCAGTTGGAAAAAAAACGTGGAGAGTTGCAGGTCTCAATCCGTGATCGAGCGGTGCAAATGCGCAATGCGAACTGGAGAATCTGCAAAGAGGTCATCCCGGGAAACCCGAACCCAACACCTGCTGAGTGCAAAATCGCTCATGGGCAAATTATCAATGACCTGATCGATCACTGCATCGAAGTCGTCAATATCGGGCACAATCCTCACAACGTGCAATTGTTCCTGGATCCATTGATGGTGGAAGTCGCTTGTTTGAAAGGTGTGGATACGGCTTTGAAATAATTTATTGGCCAGGGATGGAAACAACTTCCATCTTGATGTGGTCCGTGCCTTTTTGAATAAAGCCAAGCTTTTGAGCTGCGGCCTGTGAGACGTCAAGGATGCGCCCTTTGGTGAAAGGGCCGCGGTCATTGATGCGAACGGTGACCGATTTACCGGTGCTAAGACTGGTGACTTTCACCATCGAGCCCATTGGCAATGTACGATGGGCCGCAGTCAGCTGATTTAGGTCAAATTTCTCGCCGCTGGCAGTGCGGTTGCCCTGATGGCTTTCGCCATACCAGGAGGCCTTGCCTTTAGCGGTACTGCCTGTGTGCAGAGCGCTCGCGCAACTTGGGAGGCCAAATCCCAGAATCAAAAGAGGAATGTAAAGGCGCGAGAATCTTTGCATATCTTCTCCTCGGCATCCCCGGCGTTCTACTTGATTCTCCCTCGGGGGAGCAAGGGCCTCATCATGTTTCTTGTTGTTTTTAATGCCTGGACCATTGCCTAAGGGAAGTGCTCCTCGTAATTGGTTCTAAAATCCTCCTCTGTGTTGTCTATAAGCACCACTCGTGTGGAGAAAGCTACAGTGCTTCAGCCACGCGACGCACAGCCCTTGATTGCACAAATTAAAATCTTAGCGGAAAATATCTTCATAAGACTTATTTTTTAACCTTGGATGAGAGAGTACTTATGAGCATTCAACAAGTTCCATTTATTACTTTGAACCGTTTTGAACCTGGTTTCCGCGATGAGTTTTTGGCAGGCGTTGCCAATCTTTTTGATAAAACTCAATTCGTAGGCGGTCCAATTGTTGGCGAAATGGAAGCAAATCTTGCGACTTACACTAAATCAAAACACGCTATCGGTTGCGCTAACGGAACAGACGCGATTCAAATCGCCCTTCGCGCCGTAGGTGTTGAAAAGAACGATAAAGTTCTGGTTCCAGATATGACTTTCTGGGCAACTTTTGAAGCAGTTGTGAACGTCGGTGCTAACCCTGTGACTGTGGACGTGAACAAAGAATTCTGCCACTGGGATCTAGCGACTTTCAAAAAAGCTGTTGAGCAATTCAAACCTAAAGCTGCCATCATGGTTCATCTTTATGGTTGGGTTACTCCTGAAACTTTAGAAATCAGAAAATTCGCTAAAGACAATGGCGTTGTTTTGATCGAAGACGGTGCTCAGTGTTTTGGTACAGAAATTTCTGGCCAATCTGTTTTGGGAACTGCTGAAATTTCCACGACAAGTTTTTATCCAGCAAAAGTTTTGGGTGCTTCAGGTGATGCGGGCGCAATCTTCACAGCAAACGACACTTACGCTAAAAACTGTCGCACTTTGATCAACCACGGTCGTACGGATCACTACTCTCACGGTATGATCGGTTGGAATTCCCGTATCGGCGCTTACGAATCATTGTTCCTGAACATGTCTTTGAAACACATCGATGCTCGTATCAAATCTCGTATGAACGCAGTTAAATTCTATGAAGAGTCTTTGAAAGGCTTGCCATTAAAACCAGTTCGCGCAGCTTCCACTGTGACAGAGAACGGTTACTGTGCAGTAGCCATGATCGATCCTAAACTTCGTCCGGCTTTGATCGAGAACTTGAAAAAAGCCAACGTAGGTTACGGGACTATTTACCCAGGCGCGATGAGCATGCAATCCGGTGCTCAAAACCACTTGGCAGGTAAAATTGACAATGGCAACGCTCACTACATCTCTCAAGCTGTATTGAACCTTCCATGTTTTGCTTACATCACTCCAGAAGAACTTCAATACGTTGTCGACGTGGTTAAGAAAAGCTTCTAGTTTGCCTTATTCAAATTAAAGAGTCTTAAGCCCCGGTATCGCAAGGTACACGGGGCTTTTTTATCCTTCTAAAATTTGCATCATTGACGTCGAATCGTTCTAATTTACGACGAGCGGAGCTTTGCATATAAACGACCCATAACGAATCTTATAGGGGAATTTTATGAAGAGAATATTAATCGCAATCGCAACGGTTTTGGGTATCACGGCAAGCGCGAACGCTGCAAATTTCGCTGAAAAAGTGGTTTCTGGAAGTGTGAACTACGAACAGGGTCTTAAAGATCTTTATGCCGAAGAAGTGCAGAAGGCGAGTTCGCCACTTTATAAATATGTGACTTCGATTAAAAATGAAAATCCGGATTACTTCATCGCCGACAAAATTGAAATGGAAGATATTTTCGTTATTGAGTCGGGTCAAAGCGGTGGTGTTTTTGAAGTCAATTACTTGATCGTGATTCGCGCTGGTTATAAGAGCAACACTTTCCCCATGGGATACTTGAAGGCTTCTATCAGGGCGTCGATGGACGATGAAAGTCCTTACAAGATTACCATTTCTAAGCCAGCAAAAGTGACGATCGAATAAAGTGAAAAGCCGGGACTCAACCCGGCTTTTTACTTTTTAAGTATGAAATGTTAACGGCTTAGTCGCAGTTCGCGATGGTTTTTACTTTCGAAGAAAGTGGGCGCTCGTGGCGGTAGTCTGACATTTCGTAAACTGATTGAGTATATTCCAGTGGATATTTTTTAGTTTGCTGAACTGATTTTACACAGCGAGGACGAGTGGAATCGTCACGGTTCCATTTAATACAAACCTCTTGAACATAATCACGTGAAGCAGTGATGTACTTTGCTGGGTAGGCAACGACTTTTGGACCGACACAAACTTTTTTAGGGTAGTGAGAATCAGAGTGATCCCAACGGTAGGATTTGCAAATCACGGCTTTATGAGCGGGTACGTAAACTTTGAAGGCGTTTGCTTCTGGTTTATAGCAAATCGCTTGTTTCGTGAATGATCCTTGTTTCGGAACGTAAGGATTAATTGTGCGGTTCAAAATCGTTTCGCCATAAGCGAACGCCAAGCCTGGAACCAAAAGCATAAATGCGATAACGAACTTCATAATATCTCCTAGGGTGTTTGAGGTCTTGGCTTCTATTTTATGTCGTCTATAAAAGCACCCATTTCTTCCGGGAAACGGTGGGTTATTGAATCCAAAAAAAATCCTTTAAATTGCAGTATATGCGCCGCGTTTTTGATGTTTCCGTTGTGACTTCGGGGGCTTATCGATAGGCTTTTGAGCCGGGGGGAACACATGAAACTTATTATTTCTTTACTAGCTGTAATGACAGTAGCGGCAACTGCCCATGCATTGCCACTTCCGAACGCACACCAAATGGTGTCTTTGCCGGAAAATTTCACAGCCCAATACAACTTCGAGGGGATTGTTGGATTGGATAACTGTTCTGGATCTTTGATTCGTTTGGAAAATTCACGTGACACAGACAACGCGTTGGTTTTGACGAATGGTCACTGCTTGGAAACTGGATTTCCAAAACCAGGAACTTATGTTTACGGTAAACCCAGCCGTCGTACTTTCAGGCTGTTCAACGCGGGGATGGAAGTTGTCGGTCGTCTGAACGCAACGACTATCGTTTACTCTTCAATGACTAAAACAGACATGACGATTTACAAATTGGCAGAGACATACGCTGAAATTAAATCTAAATATGCTGTGAATCCATTGTTGCTTGCTTCTCAACGTCCCGTTGAAAAAACGCAAATTGAAGTGATCTCTGGTTATTGGAAACGTGGTTACTCTTGTGAAATTGAAGCTTTCATTCCTTACTTGGAAGAAGCAGGCTTCACTTGGCAGGATTCTATCCGTTACTCACGCCCGGGTTGCCAAGTGATCGGTGGAACTTCGGGTTCTCCAATCGTACAAAAAGACACTCGCACAGTTATTGGTGTTAACAACACAGGCAGCGATTCTGGTGAAATGTGCACAATGAATAATCCGTGTGAGATCGATCAGAACGGTAATAAAAAAGCTTACCGTGGTTACTCTTACGGCGAGCAAACTTTCTGGGTTTATTCGTGCTTGAATCAGTACAATGAACTAGATGTAAACGTAGCTGGTTGCCAGCTTCATCACTAAGAAGCTTCTTCGGACTTCTTCTGCGGTCGAAGGTCTTCGACGCTGACATGATTCTTACGCGGAGCACGTTTGTGCTCCGTTTTTTTTGGTCTATCGAATTCATCTTCACCACGCAAACGACTGATCATCAATTCGTCCATTTCCTTGATGAATTCATAATATTTCAGAACGGTTTCTTTAATTGTCGTTAGAAACTGCATGGCTGTGCCTTCTCCCAAGAGTGAGGTGAGTTTTCATTGTAGAATAGCAGTAAATTCCTGGGGGATTTTTAATAAACTACTGGTCTTTCAGAGGGGAGGATGTGGAGAGAACTCAGATCTTACCGCGGAGGCTGCGGGATTTGCTATGGAAGGCGAAGCAAAGCTTTTAAGAGGGAAAAACAGATCAGTTCATGTATCGCTTCGTAAAACCGAAAAAGTAGTTTAGGCTGTATCTTTCGGGAGTGAGATGTCAGCAGTGATCTTGCAAGTCTGTATGTCAGCTTCATGGGGTGGTCAGGAAATGGTCGCCTATGAGACAGCGGAGTTGCTTCAAAATAAAAATTTAAAATGTGTGACATTGGTTACTGTGGGTAGTCCATTGGCGCTGCGACTGAAAAAAATCGGCTGTGAAGTTTTAGAATGTTCACCGGGCATTTCAGAAAGCCTTCGAAATTTAACAACGCTAAGACGTTTTTTAAAACACCACGCTGTTTCGACGGTGTTGGTGCAACAACTTAGGGATTTGTTTGCGGTTCGCATCGCGCTCCTGGGTTTTGCTAATATCAAAGTCGTCGGCGTTTCCCACACGTTTGTGGGTATTTCAAAAAAAGACTGCTATCACCGCTGGGTGTACAATCGTATTCAACACATGATTGCACTGACACCAGTGCATCGCCAGAACCTTATCAAGCATCTTCCGATCGCACCTGAAAAGATTGTGGTGATTCCGAACTCGGTGGACACGAAGTGGTTCAATCCGCTTCGCCGCGATTCCTTGCTTCGTAAGCAATGGGGCAACGATGATCAGACTTTGCTGATTGGTTTGATTGGGCGCCTGGATAAGGCTAAGGGACAGAGCGTTTTATTAAAAGCAGCGGCTGATCTTAAGGCAGACATCTCCAATTTCAAAATCATTCTAGTCGGCGAGGAAACGTTGAACGAACCCGGTGCTCTGAGTGATCTAAAGACTCAATGTCACGAGCTGGGTTTAGAAGAACACGTTATCTTCACAGGCTTTCGCAGCGATATTCCGCAAATTGCCGCTTCTTTGGATATTTTGGTGATGAGCTCGGATGCGGAAACCTTTGGTCGAGTGATTATCGAGGGCATGGCCTCAGAGGTGGCGGTGATCGCTTCCAAAGCAGGCGGAGTTGTCGATATTATTGATGAAGGGCAGACCGGGTTTATGTTTGAGCCCGGTAATCATGTGGAGCTGGCGCAAAAGATTTTAACTCTTTCAAAAAACCGGGATCTGCGCGCCAAGATCGCTCATAACGGGCGGGAAAAGGCCCTGAGTGAATACGATTTCTCAAAAGTCAGTCAGCGATTATTAGAAACTCTTCACGCAAATCATAATTAGTGAAAAGAAAAGGCGCAGGTTTATCCGGCGCCTTTTTTAGTTTTCTTAATTTGAAATCAAAGTTTCGAAATGATTGATTTTTGCTTTCACGACATCAATTGATTTTTGCCAGAAAGCCGGCTGGGTGATGTCCTCACCCAGGTGCTTTTGAATCAAATCTTCCGCTGACATTCTGCCCGTATCACGTAAGATTGCTTTATATTTCGGCATGAAATCTGCGCCCAATTCTTTGCGGCGGGCATAAATGCTTAAAGAGAACAAATATCCAAACGTGTAAGGGAAGTTATAGAAACTTAAGCCCGCGATATGGAAATGAAGTTTGTGTGCCCAGAAAAGCTCATCTGCTTTTTCAGTGCTGTCGCCATACCATTCTTTCCACACGCTGCCCATCAGGCTGCGAAGCTCGTCGGCACTCAATGTACGCTCTTTGCGGGCTTCATAGAATTTACGTTCAAATTCATAACGAACCGGGATGTTGATTAAAAAGGCCATGGCGCTTTCCAGGTCACCCCAGGCATTTTCAATTTTTTGTTCGCGGGAACCCGAAGTGCTCATCAAAGCGTCGCCCAAAACTGTTTCGGCAAAAACACTGGCAGTCTCTGCCAAAGTCATAGGGTAATCCATCTCGCCTAAAGACATATCGCGCATCACCCAGGAGTGAAAGCCATGACCCAATTCATGAGCCAATGTTCCGATGTCGCTGTTCGAACCCATGTAAGTCATATAAACGCGAGGTTCGCGTTTTGCCAGGAAGCCTGTGCAATAGGCGCCGGTGCGCTTGTTCGGCAATACACGTCCCTCGATCCAGTTGTTATCAACCATCATTTGCACAAAGTCCGCCATTTCAGGGGAGACGTTGGCAAAGGCGTCTTTCACGATTTTAGCGCCTTGTTCAAAGGGCACGGCGTCTGCGGAGGCGGCGATGGGGCTTGGAGCCATCAGGTCCCACAATTCCAATTTATTTTTCTTCATCACCTTCGCCATCAACAAACCAGCTTTTTGAATATCTTTGGTGTTGTTACGGCAAGCCGTGATCATCGCATCCAAAGTTTTTTGAGTGATGCGGTTGTCATTCAAAGGGTTATCCATGAAAGACATGGCTTTAGTATGAGAACGCTTTTGCGCGTCCTCGATGCGCCAGCCAGCCAGGGCATTCACGATGGCAGCAGCACTGTGTTGGTGCTCAGCCCAAGCTTCTTGAATACCGATCCAGGCAGCTTTGCGGTCCGCTTCGTTCGCGGTTTTCGTCAAGGCGCTGGCTTTGGCAAGACCCACCGTTTCCGTACGATCGGCATACTTCAAATGCACGCGCATATTGCCACTGAGTTCGTCGTAAAGGTTGCCCCAAGCGGTATGACCCGAAACCTCTAGGCTGGTCATCAGAAGCTCTTCTGGTTCTGACAAAGCATGCGCCACTTTTTTTCGCTTTTCCTCATAGCTAAAGCGATAGGATTTGATGTGGTCATGATTGAGGATTTTATTGAAAGTGCTGTCATCACATTTTTGAATCATCAAATTCAGTGGAATGATCGCTTGAGATAATTTGGAAAAGAAAATCTGGATTTCAGATTCTTTGGTTTTCGCCTCTGTATTGGTGGAGTTCACAGACAGAAGGCAGTTCACGTAAGTCGACATTGTGGCCGCTGTGATCACGCATTTTTCGTAAGCCAACAGAATATTTTGAATTTGCGTGATGGTTTTATCAGTCGGATTTTGCAAGTCCGCTTTGATCTCGGCAATCTTCTGTTGTAAAGATTCAAGCTCGCCGGTCACGTGATCCCAGTCTTTTTGGAATTCGGGAGAAGTGAGGGTCGGATAAACTGATTCAATGTTCCAAGTAGGACCGTTCATTAGTTGTTCTCTTTCGTCATAAGGTTGACGTAGTTGTTCACAAAAATTTTGAATTCATTAAAATTTAAAACCTGTACCAGAGCCGCCGCACTGGCCTGCTGTCCGTGCCAGCGTCCCAGACGGTTTGCGATGTATAAAGACATCTTTTCCCCATCCTGAATGCTGTGCTCGTCATCGGCAGCTTCGAAATCCAAGTAAGCGTCAAAGCGGGCACGCATTAAGAACTGGCCCCCAGGAGTCGTCACGATTTTATAGGGACCATAGACTGCACGAGTGGGGCGATACACTTGAGCCACATACGGAAAGCGTTGTTCCGGTTCACCCTGATTAGAATAAAAAGACGTTGCCGCCTGAGCTTCAAGTTTAAACTCGACGATATAGCGTTCTTGATTTCTTTGAATCAGATACCAAAAGCGTGGCAGTCCCTGGCTTCCGCCGCTGAACTTAGTTTTGTAACCAGTATCCAAAATCTGATAACCACTCATTGCGGACTCAAAGACTGCTTGGGAGTTTTGAAATAACTTTTGAACAGAATCCGGCGCTTGATTCACGGGAGTCAATTTCGCTTTCGACGAAAAATGATTCTGCTCGGTCATTTTATTCAGATACTTAGCCTGACGTTTAAAATAATCTGCATCCGTGTGAGCGATGGACTCTTGAAGGACTTCGGGCTCTTCTAAGGCTTGTCCTTGAAGTCCGCTGAGATAAGCCTCAAAGATTTGTGACAGTGGAATTTTAAAAGGAGAAACTTGGTTGCCCGCTGCATAGCGAATCAAATCGCCAGCGAAGGGTGCGTTGCCTCCGCCATCATCAATGTCAATCAAAGTAAATTCACGGCCGCCGTCTGCCAACTGCACGTCACCAAAATTTTGAATGTGCGGGTCACCGACCACAACTCCTTGAACTGCCAACATTGCAGAACTTTGCTGTTTCAACCAATTCCAGTAATGAGGTGCGTTCGCGCGGAAAGCATTAAACAGTCCTGATTCATGGTGCCACTCAGCTCCCATAACTGTTGCGTAGTTTTCCGAATGAGCTGGAACTCCAGGGACCATTAAGAATGCGAATATCAGAAGGATTGCTTTCATTGCGGTCAAATTAACAAAGCCATTATCCGAAGGCAAGGTGACCTTTGGTTAAGACTTTGTTGGCATTTAGCACGTTACAAGATGGTCAATTGAGACCGAGCCGATCTCGCAATAAACCTGGCTTACTTTCAAAGGAGAATCCCATGAAGCGGCAGATTTTTACTGTGGCCTTGGCTTTATATTCTTGCGTGGCTGGAGCCTCGGCGAGCGATTTAAACGCCTTTAGCACCAAAGATTTCTTTAAAATGACCCTTCCCACCGGCTGTCAGCCGAAAGGCGCGAAGGTTGCTCCCGATGGGCGTTACCTTTACTTGGCAGAAATGTGTGGAAAGACCGATCCCAAAACCAAGAAAAGAGTTCCTACTGCTTCGATTTATGACCTTGAAAAAATGACCCTGTCTAAAACATTGATCACGCCAGTGGGCATTCGTAAAGGTATTTTGGCGAATACCGAAGTGGACTTTTCCTATGACGGCAAGTGGGCTCTGATTGCGCGGGCGGAGGGCAATTCTGAGTCACAAATTTATAAAGACCAGGGCTTGGTTACGGTCGTCAATACGCAGACTCAAAAGATCGCAAAGTATATTCCCGTATATGGACAGGGGGCAAAAATTATTGCCACTCGTCCAGTCTTATCCCGCATCAGAAATCCTCAGCAGATTATCTATGTTGCCAATTATTTTTCTGATGACATCAGTGTTTTGGATATCACCAATCTGAAGGACGACGGCGTTTTGAAAGGGGATTCGTACTTTGTTAAAAAGATTGATTTGAATTCACACTTTAAACCACCTGTGAATCACGGCTATCAAATTGCGCCAAGGGGAATTGCTTTTTCTCCAGATGGTAAGTACGCGTTTGTTCTCGCCACAGAAACAGGAAGTCTGTTCGTTGTGGATTCTATTGAACACAAACAGGTTGCGGAGTTGGCTCCGATCAGTAGAGACGCCGCCGGCAGAGATCTAAATCTTCGCCATATCGTGATTTCACGAGACGGAAATTATGCTTATTTAAGTCATATGCGTGGTAACGCTGTTTCGCGAATTGATTTGCGCAGGCTTATGTCTGTGGTGGAGGCTTTGCCAGAAAAAGGACCGAACGTCGTTTTGCCAGCGACATTGTGGCAGGAGCTTTTCGTTCCATTTGCAACAGCGACGGGTCCAAAAAACATTCTGGTGCTAGAGGACTATCCAAAAGATCATCCTAACTTCCCGAATAAAAAATGGCCTTTGGCTCACCCGAACACGATTGTTTTAGATCCGGTTCAGAATCGCTATCTGTATGTGTCTTCCAGAACGACATCGACTGAAGGTGATTCGGAAGTGAATGCCGGAATCATGGGCAAGGTGGACATCATTGATACTCAAAATGGTGCGGTCGTTTTTACCTTGGTCGGGGGAGCTCAACCCACGGCTTTGGATATCACTCCAGACGGAAATACACTTATTTCCGGCGCGCTGATCGGGGCTAAGTTGTTTATTTATGACGTCGGAAAATTGATCCGACTTTACGAAAAATAGAAAAGAAAAAGGTCCCTCAAGGGGACCTTTTTTTATTTGTAGTCGTTGTAACCTTTTTCACCGGGAGTGTAGAAGGTCGTGGGGTCGTACGGTGTTAGGGGTTTTCCCTCTTTCAATTTCGCCACAAGATCGGGATTTGAAATAAATGGACGACCGATAGCCACCAGGTCACCTTTTTTATCCATCAGATCTTGCTCAGCTCTTTTTTCATCATAACCGCCGGACGTGATGTAAAGGCCTTTGAAATTTTGCTGAATCAGTTTTTTGATTTCGGGATTAACGGGAGGAGCACCCATCGCACTGTGATCAACGACGTGAATATAAACCAATCCTAAGTCGGACAGTTTTTGGGCAAGTGTAGAATAGAACTTCTCGATGCCTTCAAAAGGACCTGTATCGTTGAAAACGCCATATGGAGAAACGCGAATACCTAAACGGTCGCCACCAATTTTTTCCACTGTGCCTTTGGCGATTTCCAAAACAAAACGCATGCGATTTTCATCGGAACCACCATACATATCTGTGCGCTTGTTCGATTTAGGATTTAAGAATTGCTCAATCAAGTAGCCATTGGCACCGTGAAGTTCTACGCCGTCAAAACCTGCTTGAATCGCAAGCTCCGCACTCTTGATGTATTCTTGAATCGTGGCTTTGACTTCCTCGGTCGTCATTTCATGGGGAGTTGTGTAGGGCTGCTCTTGCTTCGTGTCGGTCCAAATTTTTCCAGACAAGGCAATCGCTGATGGCGCTACCATTTTAGCACCAGGAGGCAAATTGTCAGGATGAGAAGCGCGGCCCGTGTGCATTAGCTGTGCAAAGATATGTCCGCCTTTGGCGTGAACAGCGTCAGTGACTTTTTTCCAGCTGGCAGCTTGCTCTTGATTAAACAGTCCCGGGATACGGGCATAGCCCAAACCGTTTGGTGACGGAGAAATTCCTTCAGAAATAATCAACCCAGCAGAGGCGCGGTCAGCATAATATTTAGCGATCATATCATTTGCTAAATTTCCAATCGCACGGGAGCGGGTCATCGGTGCCATTGCCAGTCGATTTTGCAGTTTAATACGGCCTAATTGTACAGGTTCAAAAAGAGGACGGTTCATAACGGATCCTTTCCAAATGTGATCATAATTAGTAACAATAATGAGCACACTTTAAAAAAAGACAAGCTGATATTTAACTAGGTCCCAGAACTAATTTATGACAAGGAAGTGTTTATTTTGTAGCTGTATTTTTCTCGATGCACTCAACATTCTCAGTCGGCGCCGAAGGCTTCAAATGTTCGATACGAGCGGACTGAACTCCCCCAGCCGCCGCACGTTGTTTTGTGACCAAAACTCGATAACTCCAATTCTTAAACTCCAAATTTTCCGAAGTCGCAGTCAAATAAGCCCGCACCGGCTCCTTAGAAAGAATCAAATTATCAACCATCACCAGCCAGGTAGTAGCCTGAAACGCCCTACCATCTGTCAGCGTACAAACCACAAAATTCCCATCAGCATCCTGAGAAAGTGAATCAGGATCAACATCCGTCTCCCCAGGAGCAGCAAAAGAAAATGAAGCAGCCAAAGTAAGAAGGACGGTGATAATTAGTTTCATAAACCCAATATACCCCAAGGGCGGCGCCGAAGGCCAGCCCAACAGAAAACACGCGTTCACCATTTTCCTCTCTGCCGCAAGCTCCACAGCCAACCGAAAGAGAAAACGAAGGGCACGAAAAAAGATCGAACCGAAATACAAACTTAACTAACAAGGAAAGAAAAGAGCGAGGACTGACCGAAGCGGCAGAGAGGAAAATGGTGATTCCGGTACGACTCGAACGTACGACCCTCTCCTTAGAAGGGAGATGCTCTATCCAGCTGAGCTACGGAACCACTTGGCGTTAATATCGCCGAAGGGGCACAAACTAGCAAATTGATTCCCAAATTCCAAGCCCATGACCGCACTTTTTCACTCATAATGCGTTGCATCGGAGCATGGTGGACCCATTTGATTTCTAATTGGTGCCGTCTACTGAATCAAAAACCGCAGGCCTTCGGATGGAGTTGCAGCTTTAAAGCCGCTTGAAGTGCCTTGGGGTTGCAAGCAGGAATGTAAACCGGCGGTTTCCAAGGTTGAGCATTCGTAAAGCTAAATGTGTTGCCAGCCCTGGGAATCGTTGGTCAAGTCGACAGCTATGAAATTCATCAAAGCAAATCTTCCTCGTCGTAAGTTTCTTCAATACTTGGCTGCCATCGCTCCGGCTGCCTGGCTTGCGAAAGCCCAAGCCCTGACAGCGAATGATTCTGGCGACGTCACCTCGACAGCGCGACAGCTCGCTGCCGGCAGAAAAATGCCGATGTTGCAGACATGGGCTGATGAAACGAGCGCTTTAGTTGTCGTGATGGGACCGAAGGGCCTTACGTTTGATTCGCAAAACAACGCGGGCTTAACGGTGCAACTTATGCGCGCTGATGATCTTGGCAGCCAATTCACTTTGTATCGCCTGCAAGTTACGGGTCTTTCCCCAACGGCTTACAGTCAGATCGGTGTCTACAATCAAAACCGTCTGGTGGATGTGCGTTCGTTGAAGGGCCTTGATATGACTCAAGCCTCTCCGAATCTGGCTGTCGCATCTTGCGCGAACTTCCGTAAAACCGAAGGACAAGAATACATCTACCCTCGTTTTCACGAAGCTAAGACCGATGCGATTTTCTTTATCGGGGACATCGTCTATAGCAATTCACGTGTGGGTTCTGTTTTCAAAACTCCTGAGGAACCAAGTTCGGCTCTGGCTCGCTATGTGGAAACGTGGAGAACCGTGGATCTTTATCAGATGGAGCCCTTGGTTCCAACGTTGGCTATGTGGGATGATCACGATTACGGTCAGAATAATGGGGATGCGACCAATCCTTACCGCGACCAGATGAAGGCGATCTTTAGATCCTTCTATCCGATGCCAGAGGTGCATGAGCGTT
Organism: Bdellovibrio sp. ZAP7; assembly: GCF_006874645.1. NCBI lineage: Bacteria > Pseudomonadati > Bdellovibrionota > Bdellovibrionia > Bdellovibrionales > Pseudobdellovibrionaceae > Bdellovibrio > Bdellovibrio sp. ZAP7. Next base: position 875,213 of record NZ_CP030082.1, read on the forward strand.
TAAGCTATGGCCCGGGTGTTTCGTTTCGCTTAAGAGCTTTCGGAATTGATTTCCACTTCTTGGATGATCGCAGCTTCCTTGTAAATCAAGTCACTCAGTGGGGCGAGCAACAGGAAGACTGGTTCTTTAAAGACTATCTTGCAAGTTCAAATCCCGCGTGGATCATGAACGGTGTTCAGTTTGTACAATACGCTCCCGTTGGCGAAAGTGTTCAAAGGGGAGGGCTCCCATCTTTGCAACGCTTAAGAAACGTCATCAAAGCAAACATGAAGCCAGTCGTTTTTGTGACGGGCGATGTTCATTACTCCCAGATACAATATCTTTCGAAAGAGTATTTCGGATTGAACACGTATGAGCTGACTTCCAGTGCGATTCACAGCTCGTCAGTGGGGGAGTGGTTGCGCAGATCTCAAGAAGTCGGGCAGCTGTTTTATTATGGCGAATCGAACTTCTTCATCGTGAAGCCACGAATCGAAGCAAAAGCGATGCAGCTGGAAGTGTCCTGCGCAACCGCGACGGGAATTTACCCAACTGTTTCGGCTCCACTAAGAATTGAAACTTAAGTGCCGCGGGTCACTTACTAAGTGATGTGACGTTTTTGTAGGCTTGCGCAAAGGGCGACGCCGCCTAAGATCACGTACCATAGTGAAAGAATCCACAAGGTCAGGATCGGGATCGCGGCAAAGGAGCCATAGATTTTATTGTAGTTAAATACTCCTAAGGTCAGATAGGAGAAGCCTTTGTGCACTCCGAACATTCCAGCAGCACCCAACAGGGAACTTACAAAGGCCGAGCGCCAGTGCACGGGAAGATCGGGGACTAATTTGTAGATCAGGAACAAGCTTCCAACCAAGACCATGCCGTTCATGAATCCTGTCGGTAAAAGCTTACGAACCACCTGGAATTGATCCAAGGTATTAAAGCCCACATAGATCGCCAGGAAAACGGGAATCAAAAGGATCAACACCCATTGATAGATCAAACGCTTGTAAAAGGGACGGGTGTTTTTCTGGTTCCATACGCGGTGAATGCCGACTTCCATATCGTGCAGCAGGCGCAAAGACGTGATGAACAAAAACACGGCCCCTGTTGTTCCGACTTTCCCGGCATTGATGTTTTTTAAAAAGATGCGCAGATATTTTGTCAAATCACTGCCGGCCGCTTCACGCAGGTTCATTAGCAAAAAGAATTCAACTTTGGGATAGAGAGCTTCAAAGCCACCGATAGACTGAAAGGTCGCCGTCACGACCGCAAGAAAAGGCACCATACCCAGGATCGTAGAAAACGAAAGGGAGCTTGCCACCAATGCAAGTTCACCATCCCGCATTTGTTGGACAGTGTCTTTGATGACGCCCCAAAAGTTTTTAAAATTCGATTTAACTTTGCCGATCATTGCTGCCATTCCTTACTTCACCATAACGGCTAAATCTGAAAAAGGGCATTAAAAAAGGGATGCCGGTCTGGCATCCCTTTTGGAAACTTATTTGTTAACTGTCGTGATTAGTTTTTGCTAGCCACGCGGCTTTTTGAGCCTTTTTTCTTTTTCTCTGCCTTACAGAAAGCTACATCTGGTTTTTTGGCTTTTTTGCCAAGCTTCGCGACTTTTTTGCAGTCCACTTTTGGCTTCTTAGCATTCGCTTTTGCCAGAGCTTTTTTCTCGGCTTTACAGAAAGCTACGTCATTTTTCTTAGCTTTCTTGCCAGCCTTCGCTACCTTTTTGCAATCCACTTTAGGCTTTTTAGCGACTTCTTTTTTGCTTTTAGTTGCGGCCATTTTTTTTGCTGGCAGTTTGGAGCTCTTGCGGGGCGAATCAAATGAAGAAGAGCCATAAACCTGTGGTTCTTCCGGTGCAACGTTGGCGATAGCCGGTGTCGGTTCACCTTGCCAGCTTGGAGCGGCACGTTCCATTTCTTCGTTCACAGTTTTTTGTGGCAGGTTTTGAGAGTCACCAGCTGAGTTGTCAGCGGGGCCTTGAGTTTTAGCAGCAATATCGCTTGCCGCTTCTGCAACATACGGGTCGGCATGGTTAGAAAGCTCTGCGCCTTCTTGAGCAGGTTCCGCAGCGGCTTGTTCGCCACCAGCAGCAGGAGTTTCTCTGGCGGCATCTGGATCAGACAGATCCAATGGGTCTGTTGGTTTTGGCTGTTCTTGTGTTGCAGGAGCTTCGCTAGATCCCATCCAGGATTTCATCGTCGCGCAGGAAATCATAAATGAACTGAGTGTTGCTAGAACTAGTAAATTTCTCATGGTGTCCCTCTCGTAAATGTTATCAGCATAACAACACTATCGGCGGGAACTTTGATAAACAAAACAGTGTTCTCAAAATAGAGCGTTCCCATTTGGGGCGCTTATGAACACTGTTGGAAAAGAGGTAAAAAGTTCGTCAGTTATAACCAGAATCGTTTTTGGACCGCAAAATCATGGCCATTTCGTTCAATCAAGGCAGCATCACAGTAGGGATCATGCTCAAAAAAGAGATACCACTTTTTATCCGCAGCTTCGCCCAGATAGTGGGTTTTTTCTTCCATCAAAACCAGGGGCTGCAAATCATATCCCATCAACCACGGTATTTTCACGTGAGTGCTGGTAGGAACCATGTCGGCGCAATACATCAGGCCGTTTTGGCCGTCAGTAACTTGGATAATTTGTTGGGACTGAGTGTGACCATTTGAAATAATGCAGGAGATTCCAGGAATGAAATTCTGAGTTGGACCATCCAAAAGTTTTAAGACTCCCGCATCGATCAGCGGTTGAAAATTCGCTGCATAGTAGCTGGCTTTTTCACGCAGGTTTGGGTGGCTGGCAACCTCGAGGTTTCCTTTTTGCGCCCAATAAGTGGCTTTGGGGAAAGTTGGAACAAGCTTGCCATCTTTTTCCGTCACGCCACCGCCGGCATGGTCAAAATGGAAGTGGGTGATAATCACATGATGGATGTCTTCAGGATTTAAACCATGGGCTTTAAGGGACTTCATCAGTGTCGGCCCGCTTTGATCCATTCCGTACATTTCCGCAAACTTATTACCGAGCTTGTCGCCGTACTTCGCAACGAAGTCAGCTCCGTTGCCCGTATCGATCAGAACGTTGCAGCCAGGGGATTTTAAAAGTAAACCACGGGCTTCCATCTGAATGCGGTTCTTGTCGTCAGTGGGATTGGTTTTTTCCCACAAAACTTTGGGAACTGTTCCAAACATCGCTCCGCCGTCCAAGCCAAAGATTCCCGTAGGAACCGGGCACACTTCATAGGGACCGATTTTCAAGTGAGCTTTTTCAACTTCAAATTTATTCTGCTGAACTGTCATCGGAAGTCTCCTTGATTTCAGGCGAGCTGGTTGGTGTTTCGGCAGGGAAGGCTTCTGGTGAGAAACTCATCACCCAGCTCTTATAAGCAGCATACACCTCTTGAATGGGGCCGGGAGGATGAACGGGACCAACGTGCAAAACCAAGCGACCTGGTTTGGCAAAGAACTGACCTTTTGGCCATAGGTCCGCATTTCCCTCTAGGTACGTGAACAAAATCGGTGTCTGTGTTTTTTCCGAGAAAATGGAAACACCACGTTTGAATTCCTGCACTTTCCCTGTTTGGGAACGAGTGCCCTCGGGGAAAATGATCAGCCACATGCGCGGAAGTTCGGTCAATAGTTTTAGGATCAAATTGACAGCTTCACCCTTGCGATCCTTGCGATCGATAGGAATCGCGCCCAGACAGTGTTGAGAGAAAAACATGAACAGGGGATTTGAGAAAAAATAATCCTTTGCCGCAGCGATGTAAACGCTCAACCAGTAACGGCGCGGGATAGAGGCGGCGATCGAAACCGCATCCAAGTGACTTGCGTGATTGCTGATGATGATCAGCTTGGGATGTTTTTCGTAAACCGTTTTAAACGGCACGCCTGTGACTTTCAGGCGGATGTAAAATTTAAAGATGATATTCTTAAGAATCAAGGACCACAAAAAACGCATGCACACGCTGAAGAAATCAATGTGGCGGGTAAAAAGCGGCAAATGTTTTAAATAAGTCGGCAGTTTCGTCCACTGCTCGTTTTCGTAGTCCCAATCCTTCATAACAGAACCGTCATCACGTAATAATAAATCGGAGCGACAAAAATCAAACGGTCCACACGGTGAAGGAAATCACCTCGGCCGATGATAAAAGGACCCACAGTCTTCATACCAGCATCACGGCGAACCACCGTCATGACCAGGTCACCCAAGAAACCGCCCAGAGAGGCAATCAAGCCCGAAGCCAACCAGTACTTATCCGAACCATCCGGAAGCAAGAAGCGCATGCTGCCAGCCAGGAACAATGTCAGGAAAATGGAAACAGCGGTACTTCCCACAGTACGGCGGGGATTGATAGATGGGAAAAGTCTCCAGCCACCGATATAACGACCGACGGCCAAGTTCGTGTTGTCACAGAACTCTGTCAGGATTATCAAATACATCAACTGATAAATTCCGTTCGGGAACTTCATGATCAAACCCAAGTGCATGAACGACCATCCCAAAAAGATGAACGCCAGTAACGTTAAAGACATGTACTGAATCATGCGCTTGTAAGAGTTTCGGATCAGCGGAACCAAACAGGCGACGCCCAACACGATCATCGGCATCACATTATAGATATCTTCACGATCAAAATAAATACAAGCCGCCAAACCGATGATGCCCGCATAGCAGATCAAAACGAAATTGCTTCGCTGGAACATACCCATGATTTGGAAAAAGATCTTGGCTCCCAGAATTGCCAGGCACGTTAAACAAATCAAGGGCCACGGTGTCGGCAAACCCATAACGATGAACATGATGGGAGCTGCTATCAACCAGCTTTTGATGCTGGCCCAGGATTGGACAAAGTAATAGTTCTTGTTACGGAAGAAAAAGACGATCGCGCCGGAACCGAAGATGATCGAAAGAACGATCATCACGGTCTGACGGTAAATGTGCGACTCCCATGCAGCCGGAATATTCAATGTGATGGGAAGTTGAAAATCCATGAATCTTAGTCCTCTTGGATGTTGTAATCGCTGATCTTTTTATAAAGATTCGATCTGGAGACCTGCAAAAGCTGTGAAGCTTCTTCGATACTCTTTGTTTGTTTCATCGCCGTGCGTATCACATGCGCCTCGAACTCATCAACTAAAGTATTTAGCCCTTTTGCGAAATCAATCACAGTGTAAGAGGGAGCTTTAGCTGGAGTGGCGGCTGGTGTTAACCACTGGTTGACATCCTCTGCGCGAATAAACGGCAAGGGCGATGTCAGACTGAGTTGCTCACACACGCGTTTTAGTTCGCGCACGTTGCCCGGCCAGTTGTAAGTTTTAAGTGCCGCCAAACCATCTTCTGTAAACTGCTTGTTACGACGAGGTCGTTCCATTGCCAAAAAGTGCTGAGCCAATTCATCAATGTCGGCCAAGCGGTCACGTAAAGGTGGCAGTTGAACCCGTTGAGAGGCAAGACGGTATAAAAGGTCTTCGCGGAATTCGCCTGCAGCCACCATTTTATCCAGTGGCTTATTGGAAGCGACAATCACACGGGCTTTCACCGTGATGGATTCTTTCGCGCCGACCTTGCGAACTTCGCCGCTTTCTAAAAAGCGCAAAAGCTTCGCTTGTTGAGTTAGGGGCAGGGCTTCGATTTCATCCAGGAATAAATCGCCACCGTTGGCAGCTTCGGCAAGTCCGATTTTATTTTGATCAGCTCCGGTGAAGGCACCTTTCACATGACCAAACATTTCGGATTCAAATAAATTATCAGGGATGCTAGCGATGTTGACGGCGATGAACGGTCTTTCGCCTTCTTGTTCGTGCAAGAGTTTTGCGACGACTTCTTTACCACAACCTGTTTCGCCTTCGATCAAGACGGGCTTGCTTTCACCGCGCAAATCCGCCAGACGTTTTTTGATCGTTTGAGATTCTTTGCTTTGTCCCACCCAGCGAGTGGAGTTACGGTCTGAATGTGGATCGACCGTACGCAGATCCCAAAGCGCTTCGATTTTTTCGAGCACCATGGCGATCTCTTCAGGCATCAATGGTTTTGCTAGGAAACGTTGCGCCCCAGCCTTAAGGCAAGACTCCATCAACTCGCGGCTTAAATCGCCCGACATCGCGACGACTTCCAGTTGTGGATTGTGTTTCATAAGTTTTTCGATCACCTGGGGGCCGACTGCTGGTTTATTAGGCTCCAAGTGCATGTCTACGAAAGCTGCATGGTAAAAACGTTCAAACTGAACAGCTTCCAGCTTTTGCGCTGAAAAGACCTTCCAGTAAGAAGGCAGGCTCATCTTGAGCGATTGGTGAATGAGTGGATCATCATCAACGATAAGTAGGGAAAATACTCGAGTTTTTGCCATAGGATATAGGATGGCCCGTCGAAGGTCCTTTGACCACCCTTAATGCCCATGGTCAGTAGTGACGACCGTCAGGTTTTAGCTCTAAAATGACGTGTAATGGAGGCTGCATGAGCGAGCTTAAGATTCTTCTGACTGAAAACATCCACGCCGTCGCGAAAGAAAGACTTTCCGATGAAGGTTTCAAAGTGGATTTGATCTCGCACTCTCCATCTGAAGAAGAGTTATTAAAAATTCTTCCGGACTATCAGGTGCTGGGTATCCGTTCAAAAACTGAAATCACGAAAAAAGTTTTGGAAGCCAACAAACATCTTCTTACGATTGGTTGTTTTTGCATCGGTACCAATCAAGTAGATTTGCCTGCTGCCAGAAAATGGGGCGTTCCTGTTTTCAATGCACCTCACTCCAATACGCGTTCTGTGGCCGAGTTAGTTATTGCTGAAATGATTTCTTTGGCTCGTCAATTGGGTGATCGCAACACGCAAGCGCATCTGGGTGGTTGGGTGAAGTCAGCAGAAGGTGCCCATGAGGTTCGTGGCAAAACTTTGGGTATCGTCGGCTACGGTCATATCGGCAGTCAGGTGAGTGTCTTGGCGGAGTCGATGGGCCTTCGTGTGATTTTCTATGACATCGTTAAAAAACTTCCTTTGGGCAATGCCGTTGGCAAAGCGACGTTGGGGGAACTGCTGGCCGAGTCTGACTTTGTTACATTGCATGTTCCTGAAACCGCAGAAACCAAAGACATGATCACGAAAGTGGAACTGGCTTGGATGAAAAAGGGAGCGCACCTGATCAATGCCAGCCGCGGGACCGTGGTGGTGATTGAGGATTTAGTGGCAGCGCTTAAAGAAAAACACATCGCAGGTTGCGCCATCGACGTGTTTCCGGAAGAACCTGCGTCCAACAAGGTTAAGTTTACATCGCCACTCCAAGGAATTCCAAATGTGATTTTGACTCCACATATCGGGGGGAGTACGGAAGAGGCTCAATATGCGATCGGTTTAGAGGTTGCGGAAAGCTTCCGCCGCTATTTGCGCATCGGTTCCACATCGGGTGCCGTGAACTTTCCAAACGTGGATTTGCCCGTCAAACAGGGAACTTCGCGCCTATTGAACGTGCACAGAAATGAGCCCGGGGTTTTGGGTGAAATCAACGGTATCATCTCGAAAGCAGGGGCAAATATCGAAGGGCAGTATCTTTCCACGGACCCTGAAATCGGATACCTGGTGATGGATGTCCACGCCACGCAGGTTCAGTCTTTGGCGGAGCAAATTGGAAAATTGGAGCGCTCAATCCGCACCCGCGTCGTTTACTAAAGTTAAGCGTTACATCCATAACATTTTTGCAAGCCGGGTTGTCCATATCCGGTGCCCGTGATACATCCGGGACCTCGAAAAAATTGGGGGTCCTTTTGAAATCACTATTGATTGCGCTTTCTATCCTTGTCGCCGCACCAGCCTTTGCATTCCAAGTTATGCCATACGAAGGCAATGGTGATGAGCCTCAATCTGGTCCTACAGAATTCATCTCTTGGTGTGATAAAAAAAATAACTCTGTATTGATGGTTCGTGGCGGTCAAATTGTGACTGTTGATGACTGTAACAGCAAAGAACTTACTTGCATCACGACGACTGTGACTGATGGTTTCCGTTCTCGCGTAACGGCTCTTTGCCGCTAGTCTGTTTCCTAAGCTGAATTTGGCTTTAAAAGGCTCCGTAGATCGGAGCCTTTTTTATTTGTGTGTCTTATTAGCCCTAGAGCTGAAATTCAAAAATGAGCCTGTTTTTGTTTCTGTAAAATTTCGATAAAAAAGGCCGTTTCATTTTAAGAATCTCGATACAGAGAGCCTCATAAAAAGCCGATTAGTACCTCATACTTTGGGGTCGTATCTGTGAAACTTTTTATCCGATATTTCGTCATAGCGATTGTATTTGCTGTGGGGCTTTCTGCCTGCACGATGGATTTGTCGTTGACGCAACTTGAAGGTGGCAGTTCCTTGGCCCCGGAAAGCATTTCTGTTGATGGAACTTTGACCGTTTCCAGTTTGCAATTCACTGATGATGCCACTCCCAATTTAACTTTCTCTGTTTCTTCGATCAATCCCACAGAAATGAAAGTTACCAACAATGCAACCTGCAGTGGTGGTTCGTGGGTCGCCTATGCCGCAACACTCACGGGGTATGCACTGACGGCTTCGGATGGGGCAAAAGATATTTCGGTACAGTTCAAAAATGCAGAGGGAACCGTGACTTCATGTGTGAGTACTCACATTGTTTTGGATACGTCGACGCCGACCAGTCCCACGTTGGCGGTGGTCGCGGATTATACCGATGGCAGTTCGGTGAACTTTGTAAAGAGTGCTTCGCCGACTTTCAATCTAAGTGCGGTGGACGCGACTCTTTACCAAATGCAGCTTTCTAATTCGGCGACGTGTGCATCGGGAACTTACGAAGATTATGCGGCGACCAAGGCTTGGCCATTGACGGCGAGTGAAGGTCTTAAAAGCATTTCGGTCAAATACCGGGATCGATTTTCACATGAGTCAAGTTGCGTGACCGTGGATGTGGTGCTGGATTCCACAGCCAGTGTGGTTCCTACAATCGCCCAAGTTGAAGGCGCCGAAGGTGTCGGATCGATTTCTGTTTCGCCAAAAGTATTTGTGAAAAACGTAGCGGCAAACGAAGTGGCCGATGCAACCCATAGTGGCTTTCTAGATTATCAAGCTCGTGTAGTACGGGTCAGTGATTCGGTGGAGGCGCAGACATGGACATCGGTGGGTGCAGGTCCCCTGTTGCAGCTCACAGGTTTAACTTTGGCAGATGCAACGGCTTATCGTTTGGATATTCGCTCGCGAGACAAAGCAGGGAATGTATCTGCAGTATCATCAGTGACTTGGACAAGTTCACTCGTGCCGTTCTATGTAAAGTCCTTGCAAAATGCGACACCATCAACCGAGTTTGAAAGTGATTCGTTTACGCTAACGGGTGGAGCTGGCAGTGTGAATGTCACCGTCACCAATGGTGCAAAAGTTTGTATCAGTCCTTGCGCGAATTGGGCTGCTGCGGGTGGGAATGTGACAGCGACCGTAGGCGATACTCTTTCACTGAAGGCCTTTTCGCCGGCATCAGGCACTTTGACCTCCACGGTCACTGCAGGTTCTTACGCGACGACTTGGAAAATTTCGACGACGGATTTGTGTCCTGCCAATTACGTTCTGGTTCCCGGTGAAAATGGAACTCGTCAGGGCGAGTTCTGTCTTGCTAAGTATGAAATGAAAATCGCCGGCGATGCAGATGGTTATCAAGCTTACAATGTCAGTTTTGTGGCGGAGTCCCGCGCGAGCGGAACTCCGTGGCGTCTTTTGAATGTGGATCAAATGATCACGAGCTGTCAGGCTTTGGGTGCCGGCTATGACCTGATCAGCAATACACAGTGGAATACTGTGGCTCGAAATATCTCGGCTCAAGCAAGCAACTGGAGCTCCGGAATTGTCGGCACAGGCCAGCTGAACCAAGGCAATCGTTCCAACTCTTCACAAGAAGAAGCCTCCGTAAATGATGCCGAAGCTTGTGTAAACTTATCAGGATTCACTTATCCTGCGGCCTCTGCGACATGTTCAGATACAGTTTGGCGTAACTTCCGTCGCACTCATAAACTAAGTAACGGTTCTGTACTGTGGGATCTATCGGGAGGATCTTGGGAGGGTGTGAAAGACACTTATCCGGATACTTATGCATCGACGGATGCTTTTTTATCCGCGATGACGGATGGAACTTTCTTTAAGATGCTATTGGGGGCGCAAGGCAAAACTTGTGCGGATCCCTCGAATGCAACCGAACGCTGTGGTTTCGGTTACGCTTATCTTTCCAATGCTCGCCCAGCGAGTGCGATCTTCCGTGGCGGTAGTGCCAGCAATGGTCGCGAAGCCGGTGTTTTTGCGATCGATTATGACTACAATCGTGCTTACACGGACGGTGCACATGGCTTCCGTTGTGTAGCTCCTCTAATAAATTAGTGACAATTCAGTGAAAAGATTTCCATGCACCCGAGTTCTTGTGAGTTGTGTCACAAGATCAGGGGGTTTGAATGAAAACCGCGAAATGGATTTCGCTGTTCCTGTTGTTTGTAGGTTCCCAAGCATGGGCTGTTCAATATCAATCTTCAACTTATTCTGAAAAATTGGCAGTGAAGAAAAATCCATTGAAGGGACTGAGTTTGGTAGTTCCAGGATTCGTGGTTCACGGCGTGAAGCCTTCAGAAGAGGCCTCCGCTAATATGCCACGCAAAATGGATGGCAATGGTAGCACGGTGATCACTCCAGGATTTGGCTTGGAATATGTCGACCAGGACGGATTGATGTTGTTGGGCGCTGTGGTGAAAGATTGCTATGACAACCTTGCTGGCACATTGCAGATCGGTGAGATGTTTCAAGTTTCCGATAGAACGCAGTGGGGACTCACATTTGGAGTTTATGCTCGTCAAACGCCGACTCGCTGTTCAACGAGTTCGAACGGACGTCAAAGCACCACGGAATGTTATGACATTGATGGCTATCGCATGAAGTTTTTGACTTCAGTGAGTGGCCACTCTGTGGACATTATTCCGACACCCTTTTTTCACTTTTCTACAGCGATTTTTAAGTCCCGCGACTTCCGAATTGATTTTAAGGTGATGAGCAATGTTGTTCTAAATGAATTTGGGTTTGCATTTCCATTTTGAGCTCGCGACTCCATGTAATGAGCCAATGTGTCGTTTCACAGTTGAAATACGCATTAAGGGGAGATTTAATCATTTTGTTGTTAAGATAGAGGGGTGAAATTTCATAGCGCGATTCCCTTCTTGCTGTTGTCCCTAACGAGTCTTACGGCCGTTGCCAAGGATTTAGACGTCCATGTTTTTTATTGGAGTTCGCGTATTGAAGCCCAAGTTTCCATGCGCCGGGGCCTCGAGGAAGAAATCAAAAAATACAATCAAACCGGTGCCCGAAATATCAATCTGATTCCCCATGTGGCGGGAGAAGGGCGATTGGGAGTTTCCAATCAAATTCATCAATTGGAAAGTGCCATTGAATCAAATCCTGATGCGTTGATCGTTCAGCCCACAGATATATCCACGGTCAGTCGCGCAGTTCAAGATGCGGGACTAAAAAAAATCCCCGTCTTTACCTTTGATCAGTTTATTTTAAATGCAAAAGTTCAATCCTATGTATCGAGTGATAATTATCAGGCGGGATGGAATAATGGTATTTACGTCGAAAGTCTTTTCCCCAGGGGACAAGAAATCAAGATCGTGATGTTCGAATACACGCGCGTTTCCGCTGCGATCAATCGTATCGATGGATTTTTTGATGCTCTTCGCAGTCGCAATCGAAAGTTCGTAGTGCTAAAACGCTACGAGTCCGTGGACCCTTTAAGTGCCACCGACGCCGTGGCCTCTATGCTGAAAGATTTTCCTAAAAAGCGCAGCATCGATTTAGTTTTCACGATCAATGATGGTGCCGGAAATACGGTCGTTGAAAAACTTTGGAATAAAGGCAGAAAAGAAATTTTGCATGCAACCATAGACGGGGACCCGGTGGCGGTTGGCAATATCAGGGACCACCGTTTGACGGTTATCGACTCGGCTCAATTTTGTGGAGAGATGGGGCGAGAAATTGCCCGACAGGTCATTGCGTATTTTTCTACAAAGCCTGTGGTGCCGAAATTATTAATTCCGACTTTTCCAGTGACTCGGGAAACTCTCTCTCAGTTTAAAGGTTGGTTGTCGGTCCCGATTGCTCCACCTAAAAGTTTTTCTGATCCGCGTTCTATTGAACCGACGGCTTCGTTGGCTAAGGACATGGGCAATGTCACGATACGTATCGGGATGGCAGCTCACTGTCCTTATCTTTGCGATAAAGGGGCGGATCAATGGACAGGGTATGTGTATGATATTCTGAAAGACCTCGCCACCAAGAATAAGTTCCAACTTAAAATCGTGAATCTCCGCAACAAGGATCTTACCATGGCTTTGAAAGACAAGAAGGTAGACTTTGCGGTTTTACCAAGTTATCTGGTTCGCTATCAGCCGGGATTTGAAATTGCTCTGACCAAATTGGGTGTGAGCTATACCGGTGCTCTTTTTACTCCAGGCGTAAAAGTGCGACTGGTGGATAAGAACTCTTTGGAAAATATGCGTGTGGCCTTTGCCACTCTCGGACAGGAATCAGATTTCAGTCTGGATCCAGAAGAGTATAAAAAGTCGATCAAACTTGAAGGTGTGGAGGTCGCTGATAAAGTCATCAAAGTGATAGGTGAGCGTCGCGTGGATGTGGCTTTGGGTGATTACAATGTGATTCGTTACACTTTGTTGCGCCGTCAGTTGTTGAATTTAGAGCTGCAGGCGACATCGCTGACGGGGTTTAATACGTTAAGTCTGGTTTCAAATGCCGGCGAAACGGCGCATGCAGATTTGCCCATCAGGTTGCAGAAGTGGTTCGCCGATGCACGAAGCTCTGACAAGCTTCATAAGATCTTAATCAGATACAATCTGAATGATTGGTCAGAATTTGAATACTAAATTACTTTGCCGGGATTCATGATGTTATCAGGATCAAATACTTTTTTGATCCCTTTCATCAATTCAATTTCGGCATTAGAGCGTGTGTAATTTAAGAATGACTTCTTGGTCAGACCCACACCATGCTCGGCACTGATTGAGCCCTGATACTTTTTAACCGCATCAAAAACCATCACGTCGACCTTGCGACATTCTTTGACGAAGTCTTCTTTGCTCATGCCATCCGGGCGCAAGATATTGATGTGCAAGTTGCCATCACCGATATGGCCGAACCACACGACTTCCCATGTTGGGTAAGCGCTTGCTAAAACTTTATCCAAGTCCACCATGAATGGCGGAACTTTGGAGATAGCCACAGAGATATCGTTTTTATAAGGAGAATATTTAGCCAAGGACTCAGAGATATCTTCACGATATCTCCAGAATGTCGTCGCCTGCGTGTCTGATTGAGAAATCACGCCGTCAATAACCCAGCCGTCTTCAGCGCATTGGCCGAATACTTCCAATGCTTTTTCTTCGTCTGCTTCAGAGCGGATTTCCACTTCTGCCAAAACATAGAATGAAGCAGAGGTCTCAAGCGGTGCTGGTAAACCTGTGTTCGCCAGAACCTTTGCCAATGCTTTGTCCGAAAACATCTCAAATGCCACAAGTGAGGTTTGAGTTTTAAATTTACCGAAAATTTTCATCACAGCTTCAAGGCCGCTAACGGCCATCACCAAAACTTTCATTGGTGGGGGAGCAGGGGCCAGGCGAATTGTCGCCTCGGTGATAAAGCCCAGAGTTCCTTCCGCGCCGATGAACAAATGGCGAAGGTCATAACCAGTCGCATTTTTTACCAAACCATTATTCAGCTCCAAGATTTCACCCGTGCCAGTCACAACTTTAAGACCAGCCACCCAGTCGCGAGTCAAACCGTAGCGTACAACTTTGATGCCGCCGGCATTGGTAGAAATGTTCCCGCCCATTTGCGAAGAACCTGTTGCTGCGAAATCCACCGGATAGAAAAGATTTTTGGAATGGGCGAACTCTTGCAGAGTTTCCGTCACCACACCCGCTTGGATTACGACTGTTTGATCCACAGCGCTGAAGTCCATGATCTTGTTCATTTGATCAAAGGAAACAACCACTTCGCCTTGAGTTGCCACAGCAGCACCAGATAAACCTGTGCGACCTCCTGATGGAACCAACGCGATTTTATTTTTGCGTGCCCATTTTACCAGAGACGCCACATCTTCAGTAGTGTGAGGAAATACGATGGCAGTAGCCTTGATGTCGAAATAAGTCGTCCAGTCCTTGCCCCAGTATTTTAAACTTTCCTCGTCAGTTTTGATTTGGTCTTTTTTTAGAAAGCTATCAAGTTCGAGGAGAGCTGGTGACATGCTGTAATCCTATTCCTGGTCGTGAACGGGTCGGTAAAAATCTTTCAGTGTTCTTATTCTAAAGAATGCGTAGATAGGACACAAGCCCCAAGCCGCAGTGAATAGACCGTAGATACCGATGTAAGTCCAGAAAGGACCACCGGCGAAAGCGTAGGCGGTCAAACCCACGCCAATTAGAAACCTAAGGACTCGATCCCAGACAGCGACATTACATCTCATGTTGAGCTCTCCTTTGCCTTAGGCTTCGGCGGGACAGGGACTACTTAAGTAGATCCTGCAATTCGCCAGATTGGTACATTTCCATCATGATGTCAGAACCGCCAACAAGTTGGTGGTTGATATACAATTGAGGGATGGTTGGCCAGTTGCCGTACTCTTTAATACCAGAACGAATTTCTTCGTCTTCAAGGACGTTCACATCGTGAAATTGTACGCCGATGTCTTGAAGAATCGCGCATGCACGTGCCGAGAAGCCGCACATTGGAAATTGTTGAGTGCCTTTCATGAAAAGCACAACTTTGTTACCTTTAACGATACCGTCAATTTTTTGTAGAGTTGGAGACATAAAATCCTCTTATTGAATAATTATCTTAAACGATTTTTGTTTTGATGGAGAGTGCGTGCACTTCACCAGTTTTCAATTCTGGTCCAAAGCAAGCCATCACTTGTTGGTGCTGCTGGATTCTTGTTAAGCCCGCGAATTTTGAGCTTTCCACATAAACTTCCCAATGATCTTGAGTTCCAGTCAGATCGAAAATCTCAATCTTACAGTTAGGGTAAGTCTCTTCCAGGCGTTTTTGCATTTGTTCTTGAGTCATAGGGGGGAACCTACCAGAGGCTTCCTTCCAAGTCCAGTGGCGCTTCGCCAGATCGGTTGGCTCTTCGTTGCTTCTCGTCGGCGTACGAGGAGTACGCCTTCCTCGGCGCGCCTTGATCCAACCGATCTTGCTGTGCGCATGTGGTTTTTGGGTTTGGGGTTTGGGATTGGGGGCGGGGGCCAAGGGGAGTGGGTTTGTTTTGGTTTATTTGGGTGTGGCGGTGGGTCTTGTTTGACTTAGTGCGGCGGTGTAGGATCTGGGGCTATGTTTGGACATTCTCAGAGGCTTATTAAGATCTTTTCTTTGATTCTGCTTACGATGCTTTTTTATGCTTTGGCGCGAGCAGAGTTTTTGGTTTGGAATTGGAATTTATTTCATTCTAAGTCGTTCGGGGACATTTTTTGGGCGTTCTTTGTGGGAATGCGTTTTGATTTGTCGGCGGCGTTTTGTGGTGTCGCACCGGTTTTGTTTTTAAGTTTCTTTCCTTGGCCTGCTCGCTGGAATCCTTACTGGGAGAAGATGACTTGGGGAATTTTCTGTCTGATCAATGTTCCGTTTTTGATTCTGAATTTGGTGGATACAGAGTTTATTAACTTTGTCGGTCGCCGCTTTACTTACGACACGATTTTTATTTTGAATGAAGCCCAAGGTAAGATGCTTAACTTTGTTGGCAGCTATTGGCTTCTGTTTTTGATCAATACGTTAATTGTCGCGGCCTTTATGTTCCTTGCATGGAAACTTGTGCATCGTTCGGGAAAGGTTCATTGGCAAAGTCATTGGCAGGCATGGAGTGCGCACGGCGCGATGGTTTTTATCGCCCTCGCTTTTGCCGTGATCGGAATTCGCGGAGGATTTCAACGGAAGCCCATCAACTTTGTGAATGCCAATGTGTTCACAGCACCACTTTTGAATAATCTGGTTTTAAATTCTACCTTCACGTTTATCAAAAGCTATGGTGCCAAAAAAATTAAACATGAAAAGTATTTTGCCAATCGCGAAGACATGCTGAAGCTTTTGAATGGTTCCCGGGTTGGTTCCAGTCTGGATAAACAGGGGAGACCGGCGGCTCCGCAAAATATCGTCATCATTATGCTGGAAAGTTTTGGTTCGGAATATCTGGGTCCTGTGGATGGAGAAACGCGTACACCGTACCTGGATTCTTTGATGAAAAAGTCCCTGGTGTTTGAACACGCCTATGCCAATGGTCGTCGCTCGATCGAAGGTGTAGCAGCCGTGATGGCGGGCATTCCCGCTTTGATGAGCGAGCCCTTTATTTCGTCTCCATTTACTTCGAATTATTTCCTGGGACTGGGAACTTTGCTCGCGGATAAAAAATACTCCACCAGCTTTTTTCACGGTGGACATAATGGAACGATGTACTTTGATTCTTTCATGCAAAGTGCCGGTGTTGAAAAATACTATGGTTCAACCGAATACGGAAACTCTGCCGATGATGATGGCGTGTGGGGTATTTGGGATGAGCCGTTCTTGCAGTGGATGCTGACCAAAGTTAATGGTTTTCAGCAGCCATTTATGACCTCGGTTTTCACGTTGAGTTCGCATCAACCGTTTAAAGTTCCAGAGAAATATGTGGAGACGTTTAAAGAAGGTCGAATGCCAATTTTGAAAACTATTTCCTATACGGATATGGCGTTGGAAAAGTTTTTCAAGGAAGCGGAAAAGCAGCCTTGGTTTAAAAACACTTTGTTCGTGATCACTGCGGATCACACCTCTTTGCATTACCGTCCGGAATACACGAATGAAGTCGGGGATTACAAAGTTCCGTTGTTCTTTTATCATCCAACATACAAGTTCCCCAAGGTCGACACCAACATGGTCGTGCAGCAGATTGATATTTTGCCGACGATTTTGGATTTCTTAAAAATCCCCCAAAAAGAAACGAACTATATGGGAAGCTCGATCTTTGTTAAGGGCGACAAGGTTGCGGTGACGTTCAACGACGGCATTTATCAGCTTTTAGCAAACGATTACCGCTTGCGCTGGGTTGTGGGTAGCAGTGAGCCCGAGATGTTTAGCATCAACGACAGAAACGGCGATAACGTCCTGACTGAGCCCGCAGCCCGCAAGGCCGAACTGATTCAAAAACTCAAAGCGAATATTCAGTATTTCAACGAAGGCATGTGGGACAACAAACTATATTATCCCACTCCTGCCCGATAGGTTCACGCCTTCACTGCGGGGAATGTCCTCCGCCTTGCGGCTGAACCTTTTTGAACGATTTTGTGTAATCGATTATGCGGATTTCTTTTGATAGACCGAGCGTTGCATCTCGACGATGGCGCTCATGATGGCGAATTCGCTGGCGTTGGCGATGTGATTGAACTCCAAGCCAATGACCATATCGTCGCCTTGCACGCGCAAGTTTTTGACGAAGCCCTGTACTGGAATGGGATCACGTTCGCCGATAAAGATCACGGCTTCTACGCGGTCATCCAAACGCAATGTCGGCATATCTGCCGTCAACAGCACAGCACAGCCCTCAGTGGATACATCCAACAGACGGCATGTCGTGTTTGATTGCTGTTGATTCAAAGTCGCAATCAAACAATCCGCTTGGAAACCCGTCGGCAGGGTGTAGCGGAAGTTTTTTCTTCTTTGCAAATGAAACAAGTCTTTAATCGTTAGGTTCACGCCGCCCTCGAAAGGAATCGCCGTGGCTTCGAACATGTACTTGTCATTGTTCACGCGGAAATAGCACGTCAGAACTTTGTTAAAGGAGAATTTGAAACTCCCGCCATCCGTTAAAATGCATTGGATCTGGCCTAAGTCATTCATGGAAATGGCATGAACGTGTTCAGACTCGTCCTCGTTGCCTTTCAAAAGGATATCTCCTTCGATAGCAGTCAGTTGCTCGAAAAGATATTTTCGCTGCTCCTGATTATTGACGGCTTTAAAAATAACCACTGGTCCCATGACTATGCCGCGCTGACCAGTTTATGGCCGCACTCTCCACAGAATTTAGCTCCGGCGACAACCTCAGATTTACATTGAGGGCACTCAGGGCCGTTGGATTTTTTCTTAGGTTTTTCTTCTTTTTCGTTCAAATCAACGTAACCACGTTCATTCCATTTATCGATCTCGCGAAGCATTTTCCAGCTTTGCAACATGGAACGGAATTCTTTGATTTCGAATTGCAAAAGTACGCCTGCGCCCACCGTACGGCGCTTCATAAAGATCCCTTTGCCTTCCAGGCGAGTGAAGTGATCGTTATTCAAAGCAAAGCCCAATTCGTTAGTGCAGTATTCAGAAAATTTAGCGAACTCTACACTGGTCACGCCGAAACGGTCGACTTCAGGGGAATCGCCAGTCACTTTCAAAAGACCATCTAGCAAGTTCAAACACACTTCGTCCACACGAAGAAGCTCAGACTTACCAGCACCTTTGAAATAGTAGTATTGAAAGAATTCAAAGAAAGCTTCTACCAGGCCCAAATCCAAAAAGTGAACTTTTTGGATTTCGTCAGCGCCCTCTGGATTGTCAGCAGGTTTACCCATTTCATACAAAGCCAGTTTTTGCTTTACCAAAATATTGATCACTTGCTCGACGCGCTTTGGGCTTTCTGCAAATACGCGCTGAGCGTATTGTTTCATCATCATCCATTCCACAACCACACGGCCGGGCAGGACGTTTTTATCACCTTTATGATTTGCCGTATGGAAAACCGCACCGAAGGCTTTCGCCACTTGGTCCTCAGGACATGGCGAAGAGTCTTTTTCAAGCTTTGAAGAACGCACTTCATTCACGCCCATGCGCAAACGCTCTGCCAGTGATTTGATGATCACTTTCAACATTTGCGGAGCACCTTCATAAAGTTGCTTTAAAGTATCAACCGGGATTTCTAAAACTTTCGTTTCAGCCGTAGCAATGGCTGCAGTTGGATGAGTTTGCGCACCCAAAATAACCTGGTCGCCCAGGAAGTGAGAAGGACCCAATTGGAAGAACTCCACGTTCTTTTTTCCACGGATCAAGCATTGCGAAGCACCGCCTGATTGAATCAGGTAAACCGATGTGATTTTGTCGCCATCCTTAAAGATGACTTCGCCTTTTTTAAAGCTTTTTACGGACATAGCTCACTCCTCAAAAAGTTTTCTCAAAAAAGTTATCGGTTTAAAAAGCCCATAAATTGAGGCAACTAAGGAGTGGCTTTGGTCCAGTTTCTAGCGCAATGATCGCGCACAGGGATTGGTCATCAGATCGTTCCCTAATTGAAGCATAACGATTTGCCCTCGACCATCATGGACGAAGCGAATCCAGTGACTTAAGCGATCTGAAAGCTGAATTTTGATGTCTTCACCTATCCCAGACCACTCATTTTCGACCTTTTTTAGGCCATATTTCGCACCCATTGGGATCTTAAAATGCGTGATTCTGCCGCCCAATTTTGAAGAGTCATAGTCGACTTCGATAAATTCGACCCATTCTGAACCGCTGGAAAACTTGCGAACCTCTCTGCCAGGACGGACTTTCAAGGTGCAATAGAGATGGGAGGCCAGCTGATTTCCCAGGGTTTTAGAGACGAAATCGAACATTTCGCGATCCAAGATTTTATCGGTAGACGGGTCGTCATTGATCATGGGAATGACTTCTTCAGAGTGGGCCGAGAGGGAAAACATCAGGCAAAACAGGGCTAAAAGAGTAGTTAGCTTCATTAAGGTCCTCCACCGCAAAATATAAGAAGGCCTCTCGTGTCTGTCGAGATCAGAAAATTTATAGGATCTATAAGGAAAAAGCCCTGCTGGGTTGCTGTCAGACACGGTTTCCGCTATAAATGCCTCCATGGAATACTTCTTTAGCGCGGCCCCCGAGGCCCACCAAAAAAAGGAAAAAGCGAAAGCTCGCGAGCTTCGCCAAAGCCAATGGTGGCGTCAAGAGTTGGGTAAAGGCCTTTGCTATCACTGCGGGAAAAAATTCAAGGCCGCAGAGCTCACGATGGATCATTTGATTCCTATCGCTCGTGGTGGGAAATCCACTAAAAATAACTGTGTTCCATCATGCAAGGATTGCAACAGCAAGAAGGGCTATAAAACCCGTGCCGAAATGGCTATGGAAGAGTTAAAAGCTTCTTCTCAACCGGCCGAGGCTTCTGCAGAGGAAGTCGTTCCTGCGGCAGCAGAAACCTCTGAATCTGAAGAATAAATCTATCTTTTTACGGTCTCGGGATTTTTGTTTCGGATCAAGGTCATTGCACCTGCGAAAACGCCCTTTTTCCATAGCGGAATCAGCCATTCCATTTCGGCGATGCAAACCAGCTTTTCCAACGTCGCTTTTTCCTTAATAATATTCGTTCCAAGGCCGGGCGCCATGCGAACAGGCTGTTTTTGCCCATAGAATTCCATCACTTTTTCCACCATTTTTTCATGCTCTCCAGGAGCTCTTTCATACAGGTGATACCACTTGCGGGAGCACAAATCCTCGAACGTATAGGTGGTGGTCTCCAAAAGATTAAAAGTACGGAACAGTTGCACGTGATTTAACGAGTACATTTCAATCATCAAATCAGGAGCGTTATCAATTAAGGCCAGGTCTTCGGGAGTTATGGTCATTCCCAACACATCCAGCGCGGTTATCACCATCAGACGATTGTCGTATAAAGAACCATCCTGAGCGTGAACGCGCGAGCAGATTTCTGAATACAGACGCAGATTCTCAATCACGGACATTTGCTCTTCATTCGAGAGCTGCGTGAAGTGGGGAAGTTGAGGGTCGGCATAGGCACGAAAAAGAATGCCTTCACCCTCAATCAACTCAGAGATTATCTGGGAATAGTAGCGAAATAGCGCTGTAGAGCTCATGGAAATATTATGGCTTTACAAACTGGGGAATGGAATCAGGATTCCAATTAATCACTATAGTTAAAACCGCGTCCAGAGATTGGTTTTTAAAGACCGGAATCAACCACTTTGTTTCGGTTAGATAAATAAGATGCTCTAAGGTGTCTTTCTCGACAATTCTCATCGGACCGGCATCTGCTGGTTTACGAACGGGTTCTGTTTGCAGAAAGAACTCGGTCGCTGCCTGAATTATTTTATCGTGAGCTTCCGTCGGGCGTTCATAAAGATGGTACCACTGACGGCAACACAGATCTTCAAAAGTGTAACTGCTGGATTCAAAGATGTTTAAAGATCGGAATAAATGCATTCCGTTTTTATTATAAATCTCGATAAAATGTTTATCTTCAATAAGGTTTAAATCCTGGGGATGGGCGTTCATCCCGGAAACGTTTAAAAAAGTCTCAACCATCAGGCGATTGTCGGTGAGCGTGCGGTGGTGCTCTTTCACTTTTACGCAGGCCAGCACGTAAAGTTTCACGCGGGCGATAACGTCGAATTGTTCATCACGAGTCAGACGACTGAAGTGAATAAGATTGGGATTTGCATAAGGACGGATAAAAACCCCCTCATCCTCAATCAATTCAGAAAATGATTCCGCTAGCCGTTTAAAGACGGCTAAAGGAGAGTCGCTGCTTGTCATAAATGCCTGCATTCCAAAAACGTACCCGAGTTGCACAAGTAAACGAATGTTAATAGAGGCGGTCATGTATTCAATCAAGGCCTATTACATATGTTCGCCTCGCATTTAAAACTACGTCGCGCAGTGTTGAGCCTTTGGTCTTGATTTGTCCACCCGCGTTGAGACTAAGCTATCAAAGTCATTGCATTAAAATTCGTTAACATCGTTATAAGGACTAAGCGACTGTGAGCAAAATTACCAAAAGTAGTACAGCTGAATATTTTGCTAAAAACCTCCAGCAAGTCGGGTTCTCGTCTCCTTTAAAAGCCGTTTTGACGACTTTGAAAGAAGCCGTAGACAACTCGTTGGATGCCTGTGAATCATCCGGCATTTTGCCTGATTTGTTAGTAGAAATTTCGAAAGTTGGATCTGGTTCAACTAAAAATACTGATTTAATTCGCATCGTTGTCGAAGACAACGGTCCCGGAATCGAAGGCGAAGATCTTGCCAAGGTGTACGGGGAATATCTTGCATCTTCTAAGTTCGGCCGCGGTCAATGTTCTCGCGGTCAACAAGGTATCGGTATTTCTGCTGCCACGACATGGGCGCAGATGACAAATGCTCGGGGTGTGAGCGTTGTTTCTAAAACTAAAAAAATGCGTAAAGCGATATCGGCTCAGGTGGATGTCGACATCAAGTCCAATACGGGTCTTGTGAAAAACAAAGAATCGATGGATTGGGATCGCGAACACGGTACACGTGTTGAATTCATCCTTGATGGACGTATTCAATTGAACGGTGATGGTGGTATTTTGACTTATATCGAGGGCACAATTCTTGTGAATCCTCATATGACAATCACATATAAACTAAACGATGCCGACTTCGTTACTGTGACTCGTGTAAGCAATGAAGTTCCTAAAGTTCCAGAGGCTTCTTTGCCACATCCGCACACGTTTAAACTGGGTGAGTTTATCACTCATTCTACGTTGTTCGGTAAAACGACTTTGTCTAAGTTCTTGAAGACCGGTTTCTCTCGTATTTCTGATCAATCGATCTCTGATTTCGTGAAAAAAGGTCTTCCGAAAAACCTTCTTGAAAAGCCTTTGACAGTATTGTCTGAAGAGGACTTCAAGAAAGTATTCCAAGCTGTTCAAAACACAGATTTGATGGCTCCTTCCACTAAGTCAGTTTTGACTGTAGGTGAAGAAGCACTTTCTAAATCTATCACTCGTTTGGGTGAGATCGACTTCTTTGCAGTTGTGACTCGTAAACCGACTATTTGTGACTTTAAACCCGTGGTTGTCGAAGTCGCATTGGCCCGTTTCAAAGATCGCAATCAACAAAACGATTCTCCGGTAACACTTCTTCGCTTCGCCAACCGTGTACCACTTCAGTTCGATAAATCGGGCTGTGCGATCACGTGGGCGATTGAATCTGTGAACTGGAAAACTTATGGCTTGGGTCAACCTAAAGACTCTTTGCCACTAGGTCCTTACATCTTTGCGATTTCTATCGTATCTCCGTTTATCAAATTTAAAAATGCCTCGAAGGAAACTATCGATGCATCTGAAGAGTTGGTGGCAGAGATTCGCTTGGCGTTGATCCAAGCAGGTCAAAAACTTTCTCGTCACATCAAAAAAGAAGTGAAGGAAGCTGACCTGGAAAGAAAATTGGCTCACATCGAGCAATTCGGTCCGATCCTGGTTGAAGGGTTGGCACGAATCATCAATGCGCCAGAGTCTCGTAAGAAAAAAGCTGAAGAAGGTTTGAAAAAACTTTTGGGCCGCGATTCTGAAGAGGCGATTGCAGATCTTGAAGCAGCAGAATCCAAACTTTTGGCGCAAAAACAGCGCGAAAAGAAAAAAGGCATCGATCATGGTGACGAAGAGGAAATCGATGTGATTTCCGCTGAAGACATCCATGAGGAAGCCGCTCAAGGCACTAAAAAATCTACGACGAAAAAAGCGGTTGGCACTCAAAAAGCCACGGCTACGACTAAGAAAACGACTGGGAAAAAAGCGTAATGGCAAAATTACTTAGCGTTCGCGAACTTAAAATTGATATTCCTAAGGAAGCCCGCATCTTGGCAGACAAGATGTTGAAGGACCTTGAGTCTTCAAAACGTCCTGTTTTGGAAGCGGTGAAGACTTCATTGGATAACTCTTTGTACAATGCCAAGGTGGGATACTTAACTCCGGGAGATAAAGTTGTCCGTACGGAATTGAATGTTTCGTCAGTACAAAAATTGGCTCGTGTGGTTTTTGTTTTGGAAATTCTTTTGGGCAATTTGGAAATTGGCTCTGTAAATACAAAACGTGAGCTTTATTACATGTGCAAAGGTTTGATCAAAGGAAACTCTCGTTTGAAACCGTTGGATTTCGATGATCAATCTGAATCAGATTCTATCATCGATTTTATCGGGGACATGCTGGAAGTTTATCGTGAGGAGCTGAACTGTTTCGCCAATGACCGTGGTGGACAAACTTACTCGCAACAATTGGTTGTAACTGAAACATTGAACGATGGCGATAAAGCAGTTGTCGATCTTTCGACTCTTGGGACTTCACCGTTTCAACCAAAAAATAAACCACAAGCTTTGAAATTGAAGGCGAAAAAGAAAATCGACTTCTGCTTGATCGTTGAATCTGAAGGTACTGCCAATACTTTGGTATCCATGGGTTTCACAAAACGTAACAACTGTATCGTCATGGGTGCCCAAGGGGTTCCATCGAACGGTGTTCGTGGTTGGTCAAAATTGATTCAAGACGAACTGGATGTTCCGATGTACTTCTTCGGAGATCTCGATGCGTACACAATGCAAAATATCTTCCGTACTTTGAAGGCGGGTTCTGCGGCATCTTTGATCCGTAACTCTCATTTCTCTGCACCGAATGTTAGATTCTTGGGCGTATTGCCTGAAGATGTGAAAAAGTATGATCTTCCTCACTACAAAGTGAAAGAGTCTGATCCAGCTGAAGCCCGCGCTTTGAAAAAAGCCAAAGATGCTTTGGAAAACGATCCGTTCTTTTTGGATAAAAAGAATAAATCACTGGCGGACATTTTGCGCTGGTTGATCAAGGAAAAGATTCGTTGCGAGCAACAATCGTTCTTCTCTGTCGATCCAAAAGATCCAATCAAGACAGAAAAACTGATCCTGGAAAAAATCAAAAGAGGATCTTACGTTTAGACCTCGTTACATTTAAAACAAATTCAGTCCTCGCTCTTTTTATTGGGCGGGGATTTTGTTTTTTCAGGGTTCGATGATTTCTTTTTTGTGTTAAGTTTTTCTGGGTTGGCTGCGGAACTCGCACGAAGCCAGCTAGGCTTCCCAGCGAATTCGAATGACGAAGTCTAACCTTCATGGAGAAGAGAGATGTTTCGTACCTTAATTGCTTGTCTAATGCTCGGTTCGCAGATTGCATGCGCTCATCAATCTCAAGATCTTGCCAAGACTCCACCGGTTCCCTATGAGGGTGAAATCTTGGACTTCTATTCGACGAAAAACCCTTACGGAGAGTTTTCTAATTTTGCGGAGTATCCGGTTTTTGTGGATGGGGAGTGGTGGAAGACTTCTGAGCATTATTACCAAGCACACAAGTATGAAAAACCAGAGTTGATCAAATGGGTCCAAGATGCAGAAACTCCAATGGAAGCGGCCAAGCGCGGTCGCGATGGAACTGTTCCTAAGCGCGCCGATTGGGATCAGCGCAAAGACGAGTTCATGGAGAAAGCCGTTCAGGATAAGTTCACTCGTCATGAGGAATTGAAAGTTCTTTTACTTTCCACGGGCGAAGCTCGACTTTATGAACACACCAAGAATGATTGTTATTGGGGTGACTGTGGCGATCGTACGGGTAAGAACAAACTGGGTCTTTTACTCGAGCGCATTCGCGAGGAATTAAAAATTCGCTAGAGTGATGCAGCATCACTACCCAATGTGTTCCCTTGGTCTAAAATATCAGGCGGAGGGACTATGAAACTTAAAATTTACTTTTTGCTGGGACTGTTTTTGATGTTGGGCGCTTGCGCTTCGAACCAGGAAAAGCAGGAATTGAAAAATCCGCTCGAGGTTTTGAACGGCAAAACCTACAACGCCCGTGAAGACTCTGAACTCGGTGGGGTGCCAGTCACTGGCACTAAAAATAAAGTCACACGCATCCATGGTGTGATTCTTCAAGGTGAGGGTGTGACTGCCACTCCCGTTAAGTTTATTTCCGTCAGATTGCTGGATGATGATGGTGTGACGATTGCCAATGCGACGTCTGATATCAAAGGCGCGTTCGTTCTTTCAGGTATTTTCTTTAACGGTCACTACGTTGTGGAAATCACTTCTAAGAAATTCAAAGGTGCCACTCGCGTATACGTAAATCGTTACGAGCAAGAGATCACTATTCAAGCAACGCCCGTTAAATAACTAACCGTGACGCGCTATTGCTACCAAAAGTGTGTCCGTACCATAAGATAGATCTATGAAGAACTGTGTTTATTTATTTTTGAGCCTTACAGTTGCGATGATCTTGGGATCTTGTGCTCACGAAGACGAGCAAAAGCCTCAGGATCTTGCGACCGATCATTTTGAAGTTTCCCAGCAAGGTGGAGACGACAAATTGGTGCGCTCTTCCGGCGTTAACGGCATCACGGAGCAGGTTGTATTGAACGGCATGCTTAAAGTCCGTGGCGTGAATCAAAAATATATGAACGGTGTTGTCGTGCATCTGATTGATCGCGATGCCACGATTTATGCTCGCGGGCGTGCAGCCTCTGATGGTTCTTTTCAGCTTTCGGGACATATTCCAAAAGGTTTTTATCTGATCAAAGTCATCGATCGCAGATTCAAAGGCGAGTTGCCAGTTCATTTGAACGGGATCGAGCTAAAAAATCTCACGGTTCCCGTTCAAACTGTCATTCGCTAAAACGCGCGTTTTAGCGGCGCGCTGAGGGCGGAAGTTCTCCGGGCCCATAGATTATGCCCTGGAAGTTTTTGCACAAGTAGACGTAGAATGTGCGCGCGTGAATGCCATGACGGAAGGTCATCAGCTTATCGCGGTTGCAGCTGTCGAACTTTGCGTACTCTAACGGATCGCGGTCGTACTTTTCAGTAGTCACAACAATCGCGTCTTGGCCTTCCATGTTTTTCATTTCTTCCACAGACTGCATCACCGTGTAATTGCTGACTGTTGAATTCAACATGTAGATCTTTTCTTTCGAGCCCCAAGTGGTCTGCGCTGTCGTTTCGTAACGAAGAGCGGCCAGGAACGGACGATGTCCTGATTCGGCATGAATTTCGCGCTGACGGCGGTTGATGAAGCGACCTAGGTCTTCCCATCCCGTAAACTCGTTCGAGAAATCGTAAGTGGTCTGCCATTCTGCTTTTGGAGCAAAGAAGTGGAACGCTTTCGGTACCCATGGATAGGCGAATGGAGTGTAGGCGATCAGCGCCAACGGAATAAAGAATGCCAAGATTCCGTATGTGAAAACTTTGCTACGAGTTTTGATGATCTGTTTTTGACCCCACATAAGGCCTTGGGACCAGATAAAGCCGGCACCCATCAAAAGCAAAGTGTAGGCGGCTCCCGGCCAGTGCGGTTTGTAGTCAGCAAAGAACGGTTGCGGATAAAACACGGCGATCGATGGCACCGTCATGCAGAACAGAAATCTCCAGCGAGCTTCTGCGCGTTTGATGATGGAGTTGATAAAAGCCATCACGATCAGCACATACAAGAACGGCGTGCAGAATAAAAGTTGAGCCGCAAACCAGCCGCCCCAACGGCTTACTTTAAAGGTGTCGCCACTGTGACGATCATGGAATTGATAACGGAAACCCGGCCAGTCATGCAGATGATTCCACCAGAAAATCGGTGTACACAGAACAGTCGCAATTAAAAAGCCCACCCATGGCCATGGAGAAAGCAGGTCTTTGCGGCGATTTGGCGTCATCAGCAAATACAAACCAAAACCTGGTGCAATCAAAGCGATGATGAATTTGGAATTTAACCCCAAGCCCATGATCACGCCCAGCCACAGCCAAGTTTTTTTCGTGGACCAACGTTGACCATCCTCGCGCACGCCTTGCCAGAATACGTAAGCGGCAGCAACGAACGCTAAAGCGAATGGAGGCTCGGGAGAAGCTACATAACCACCAAAGCCCCAGAACGGGGACCATAGCATTACAAAGCCGACAAAGATCGCAGCCCAGTCATCGAAAAGATCGCGAGTGAGTTTGTACAAAAGAACGATGGTTGCAGTGAAGCACAAGAAGCCTGGCAGCCTTACGCCCAGTTGGTTATCGCCAAACAACGATGTCGTGATCGCCTCTAGCCACGCTATCATTCCCGGATGATCGAAATAGGATAGCTGCAAATCTTTAGCCCAAGACCAGTGGTAAGCCTCATCATCGATCAAGCCAATGCTCAGGCTAAAGAAAGCCCTGAAAAACAGAGTCAGAATGAAAAGGATCAGAACTTTTTGTTGAGTGGATCTTTGCTTCCAATATTCAGCAATCACAGAGTTACTCTCCAGGTTTTACGGAAGTCATTTTGTTAAACATCTGTCGTAGCCCTTCGGCGTGGGTCATGGCAATAATTCCCCTCGATGAAGCTGCGTGTAAAGTGCTATCTTCATGGCATGAGAATCAGAACGTTTTTATGGCTTCTTAACCTGGGTTTTTTTGTGGGATTTCTTGTGGGCTGCGCAGGAACTTTTAAGTACTACGATCCAAATCTTCCTCACCATGGGAAGACCGGATTTTTAAATAATTACGATAACTCGCCGAAGCCCAGCGTGATGAAGTGGTATTGGCAACGATGGACCACGGACTTTCCCGAGGAGGACCCTGCCGGAGCCCCAATGGTACCGGTCAATCTTGAGACTTTGAAAAATCCTCGGGGATTGTCGCTCACATGGTTGGGGCATTCTTCGGTGCTCATACAAATGGATGGCATGAATATTCTGACAGATCCCGCATTTTCGGAGAGAGCTTCTCCCGTGAGTTTTGCCGGTCCGAAGCGCTATGGGAATTTGCCGTTGGCCGTCAATGAGCTTCCAGCGATCGACGTCGTTGTTGTTTCTCACGGGCATTACGATCATCTGGATTTAACTTCTCTAAGAACAATTTTCGATTTGAATGGCGGGCGCACGCGTTTCTTGGTTCCCTTAGGAAACAAAGCCTTGCTAGAAAGCAAAGGCATTCGCAATGTGCAGGAAATGGATTGGTGGGAGAGTCTCCAGGTAGGGATACTGAAGGTGACGTTCACTCCGGCGCAGCATTGGTCTGCTCGCTCGCTTTTTGATCGTAATGAGACCCTTTGGGGAGGATGGATGATCGCGGGACCCTCGCGTCAGGTGCTCTATACGGGAGATACGGGCTATTCTAAAGATTTTCAGGACATCTATCAGCGCCTAGGTGCGGTGGATGTTGCTCTTATTCCAATTGGTGCCTATTCTCCTCGCTGGTTCATGAAGCGGCTGCACGTCGACACCGATGAAGCGGTACAGATTCATCGGGATTTGCATGCCAAGGTGTCGCTGCCGGTTCACTGGGGTACTTTTAAACTCAGTGACGAGTTGATGACTGAACCTCCGGAAAAATTGCGGGAATCTTTGCAGAAAGCAAAACTTCCTCCTTCGGTCTTTCCGGTGATGAAACGTGGCGAGACCTTCCAGTTTGAAGACGCCGTTGTGAACAGGGGATTTAAAAATGAGTCAGTACAGAATTGAACATGATCTTTTGGGCGAAAAGCAAGTTCCTGCGAATGCATACTATGGCATTCACACTTTGCGCGCGATGGAAAATTTTGAAATCTCTGGATTGAAAATCGGGCAGGATGAGCTTTTCGTGCGAGCGTTGGCCTTGGTTAAAAAAGCAACGGCAATGGCGAACGGCGAGCTTGGCACTATTCCTAAAGACGTTTCAAAAACTATTGTTGAAGCTTGTGATGTTATTTTGAAAGACCCTGTAAAATGGGGGCCGCAATTTCCTTCGGATGTTTTCCAGGGCGGAGCGGGGACTTCTGTGAACATGAACGCCAATGAAGTGATCGCCAATGTGGCGCTGGAACTTCGTGGCTTGCCTAAGGGTGATTACAAAACCATTCACCCTAATGATCACGTGAACAAATGCCAATCGACGAATGACGCTTATCCAACGGCGTTCCGCGTGGCTTTGTATGAGCACATCAGTGTCGCGGTGAAATCCGTCGATGTTTTGGCAGAGTCGTTCGAGAAGAAAAGCAAAGAGTTCTCAAAAGTATTGAAAATGGGTCGTACTCAATTGCAAGATGCAGTTCCGATGTCTTTGGGGCAAGAGTTCAATGCCTTTGCGACGTTGTTGAAAGAAGACAGCCGTCTTTTGAAGACAGTGCAAAAATTAATCTTGGAAGTGAACCTGGGGGCGACGGCGATCGGAACCGGTGTCAATGCACCAGAGGGCTACTCTGCCTTGGCAGTCAAAAAGTTGGCAGAAGTGACAGGTTATCCATTCGTTATTTCCGAAGACTTGATTGAGGCGACAAGTGACTGTGGTGCTTACGTGATCATCTCGGCGGCATTGAAACGTACGGCTGTGAAGCTTTCTAAAATCTGCAATGACCTGCGTTTGCTAAGCTCAGGTCCGCGCGCGGGCTTGAAAGAAATCAATTTGCCAGAGTTGCAAGCGGGTTCTTCGATCATGCCAGCTAAAGTAAATCCGGTGATTCCTGAAGTTGTGAATCAAGTGGCGTTCAAAGTGATCGGCAATGACTTGACGGTGACCTTGGCGGCAGAAGCGGGGCAATTGCAATTAAACGTGATGGAGCCAGTGATCGCTTCCAGCATGTTTGAGTCGATCCAGCTGCTGACTCAAGCTTGTTACACTTTGAAAAACAAATGTGTCGACGGCATTACGGCTAATGCCGATCGCTGCCGCGAAAATGTGATGAACTCCATCGGTATCGTAACATACCTGGATCCCATCATCGGTCACGCCGAAGGTGACCTGATCGGAAAAATCTGCGCGCAAACCGGCAAAAACGTCGCCGAAGTCGCACTCGAGCGCGGAGTCGTCACGCAAGCCCAATTGGACGAAATCTTCTCGACTGAGAATTTGTTGAATCCGAAGTACATGGGCAAAAAGCACTAATGGTTGATTTCGAAATTCGCCGAGCGGCTCACGGTGATGAGCCGTACCTCGCGAAAGTTCACATCCAAGCTTGGCAGGAAACTTACCCGGGCTTGGTTCCTGATTCCTATTTAAATTCCCTCAGTGATGAACTCGCCGAAAGAGTCGAGATGTGGCAAAACATCCTCGCGAACCCCAAGCGTTGGGCTTGGGTGGTCGTCGTGAACGGCTCCATCGTCGGCTTTATCCTGTTCGGCCCTCCACGCGATGAAAACCGCGACACTTACATCGAATTAGGCGCGATCTACGTTCTGAAATCCCACCACTCTGGGGGGTATCGGTCACGCGCTTCTTTCCACTGGTTTTGATTTCATGAAATCCCTCGGCTATCAGAAATCTTACTGCTGGGTTTTGGATGGCAATTCCACGACTGCTTTTTACGAAAAAAATGGTGCCAAGTTTTCTGGGCTGACAAAAATCGAAGAAACCGGCGGCGTCGACCTGACGGAGCTCGCCTATGAGTGGTCTGCGCTGGAAACTAAATCACGCCCATAACTCTATCAGTTGTTCCTGACTAAGTCCGCGCAGACGGGTTTTCGAATAAGGTCTGCCGTTCGCCTCGCACTCATTCAGCTGAATATAGTCCCGCACGATCCGATATGCTTTGTACCCTTTTACCACGCGGCTAAACGGCCGATACCTCCAAACCTTCGGCCCGTCGTTCTTCGTATCGAAGGTATCGGTCAACCTCTGCGCAAACTGTCCGGCCAACACCCGCAAAAAACTCTGCAGCTGCGACCGATGTCCGCCGCGAACTAGCAAATGAATATGGTCATGCTGCACAGAAAACTGCTCAACCTTTACATAAAATTTGAACGCATACTTTCTTAACACCCGCGTAAGCACTAAAAAATTCCGTGGATGCCGAAGTCCCTTTTTGACGGCCGTTTTATTTACTTTGAATACCAGATGTATTGGATCCTTCGTCGACAAAGGACGTGCGCCGCGACCCTTCGATGATTTTCTAAGAATGCCACCGTGACAATGGCGATGTTTCCAATGAGTTTTCAGAGGTAGAAATGTTTGTTGCTTCATATATGGCACTTTCGAATGCGGTGTTGATTGACCGATACCCCCCCATTAGGGATTGAGCACGTACGAAGCAAAAGACGGGCGCGCCTTACACCAGATCTGAGCGAAATACCGCGCGAGTCCTTTCGAGTTTCGGATGAGATGTACAGGTCGCGCGGATGTTTTCGCGTGACCGATACCCCAAGATGTTGAGGACGGTTGATGATCGGCGCTAAGTGCTGATACTAGGGTGAGAGTGATGGAGATGGAGGCAGAGGCGTGCGTGATGGCGAGAGTGTAGACAGTTGTAATGTAACAGTGGCTGACCGATACCCATAAGTGACTTCAAACATTTGTTCATTGGAGTCGCGGGGTATTTTGCTTTCTGCAGGAATATCGGAGCAGAAAAGATTTTTTGAAATTGTCAGAATTGCAATAAAAACATAATATAGTTTAATGAATTTTCTTCTGCGGATCTTGTTGGTTGCTTTTATTATTTCATTTGGTGTGAATTCTTATTCTGGGGATAGTGACGTCCGTCCCAAAAAAAATAAAACATACAACGCTGGTTTGGGATTTTCGTTTGATTATTCTGAAGAGCAGTTCGGCGATCTGAGCTGTGTCGATTGCGATGATGTTGAAAAAGATGGCAGTCCGATTTTGAATTTGAACGCCAAAGCCAGCCCTGCGGGGTTTGTTGAAATAGTCTATGGTGGTTCGCTGTCCACCAGTTCCACCAAAGAATATCTGGATGACCGAAAAAAGTATGACTACGAGATTTTTCATTTGGAACGCCTGCAGGGTCATCTGGTGTTTGACGTTTTTTTGCAGGCTCTGCCAGAATCTCATCCTAACTTTGAATCCAGTGATTCTAATTTCACCTGGAAGGCTCGCGGATTTTGTAACGGGCATATGCTGATTGTCACCTTTGATTACTATCCCAAACCGGATAAAACTAAGCGGGCCGACATCAAGTCTTCCGGTGCGCCACCACAACACTACTATGATTTTCTGCGTTCCATTCGTTGCGCAAGTTGGAGCGACGTCCCTGCAGAGAAAAATTTTAAGTCGCCATCAGGTGCCGTCGAAGTTGTCGTAAAGGCCGAAAAGAAAATAACCAGCGGAAATGAGTTTCATATCCTGTACACATATTCGTTCAAACGCGATGGCCACACGGCGAGTTTGCAGTCACCTGACACCGTTGCAGGCATTCCTCATTTCGAGCGCGCTTTTAGCAGATTGAAATGGTCGCCTGATGAAAAAACTGTGCAGCTATATAATCAGGTGCGTTCGTTGGCGCCAGGTTCAAAGTGGGTAAATGCCACCACCAGTCGCGGAGAACTTTCATGGTTGGATAACAGATATGCGCTTCAGAATCAGGAAGAAGACTGTGGTCGAGGCTTTCTGTTGTTTGATGCGGAAAAGGGCAAAGAGCTGGCACTTGAGCCGAAAACTCCCAATGTCTCGTTTTCTTTTATCGGTAAACCCGAGCGTAAAAAAGTTCAGGTGCTGTCGACAACAGGAATCTGTTCCGGGGCTCGAGTGGTGGAGAATTGTTTTGAATTGGATTTCAAAAAAACGGTGCTGAAGAAAATCAGATGTCCCAATGGGGCAAAAAATAAAGGCCCATCCTAGGCCCTTGAACTTCAGGTTAACGTGATCTGAGTTACGAGGGCACTTGTCTTTTAGCTGTCGTCACTGAAAGGTTAGGGAACTAGTTGCGCTTTTTGCGAGCCTGAGAGCGATGCTCTTCGTGCCATGCTTTTCTTTGAGTGTGGTGATGCTCTTTTGCTTTTTCTGATTTTGGCAGATTCTGTAAAGAGGCTTTCAATTGAGAATGCAATGGCATCAAGCTTACGCCAGACAACAAAAGATTGCGGTACTGTTTTGTGAAACTGTCTGGTTCTGGATTTTCTTCAAACAATAGCCGTTCAATTTCCGCACGCGCCGTTTCGCCGTGTTCTTCAGAAATCATCTCAAGCTCCGTCATGATGTCGATGTCAGCCATCAAGGATGTCAATTCGCGCAACCATTTATAACGTTCAGCCGTTAGCAGAACATTGAACCATTCATTGGGTTGTGCCTCATAACCCACTTCGCTATCGAATTGCTCTTTCAAGGAATTCAAAACTTCTTTTTGCAAAGCCCAAAGAGCTTGGCGAACTAACATGGCATGGGAGTGGTGTGATGATTTGGTCATGTGTTTACCCTACCGTATTGCTTGGGCCATGTCACATCGACGCCCAGCTTTTTGGCAGCGTGTAACGGCCAATAAGGGTCACGGAGCATCTCACGGGCCATTAAAATTAAGTCAGCCTTCCCGGATTGCAGAATTTCTTCGGCATTGTAAGGATCTGTAATCATTCCCACGGCTCCGGTAGCGATGTCGGCTCCCTTACGGACACCCTCTGCGAACGGAACCTGGTAACCCGGGCCCACCGGAATCTTGGCTTTTGGTACACTTCCACCCGTTGAGCAATCGATTAGATCTACACCTAAATTCTTAAGTTCTTTGGCAAAGACAATACTCTGTTCAAGATCCCAACCATCTTCTACCCAGTCCGTGGCAGAAATTCTGACAAATAAAGGAAGTTCTGCCGGCCAAAATTTGCGAACCGCTGCCGCGACTTCCAAAGGAAAGCGCATGCGATTTTCCAAATTCCCACCGTAATTGTCGGTGCGGTGATTGGAGAGGGGAGACAAAAACTCATGCATCAAATAACCATGGGCCATGTGCAGCTCGATCAGTTGAAAGCCGGCCTGTAAAGCGAGGTCCGCCGAGTGCACGAAGTCTTGAAGCAATTGCTTAATTTCTGGGACAGTCAAGGCATGGGGAGTATGCCAACCTTCGGAGAACGGGAGGGCGCTGGGGCCGACGGTGGTCCAAGCTCCTTGTTCTGGAGTCAGAGGTTTGCCGCCTTTCCAGGCAAGATCGGTGGAAGATTTGCGGCCGGCATGGGCTAGTTGTATTCCCGCCACAGTGCCTTGGTTTTTTATAAACTGAACGATCGGTTTAAACTTTTCCAGCTGTTCCTGGTTCCAAAGACCTAGACAGCCCGGAGAAATACGGCCGTCTGGACGAACTCCCGTTGCTTCTACGATAACCAGACCCGCTCCGCCGACGGCACGCGAACCCAGGTGAACCATATGCCATTCATTGGGCAGGCCGTTTACAGCCGAGTACATGCACATAGGAGAAACTGCGATGCGATTTTTAAATTCAATTGAACGAAGTTTAAGCGGGCTAAAGAGTCGAGACTGATTCATTTCTTACCTCGGTTTTACAGCATCCCTTTTTTTCCAAAATCAGACAATAGACTTGGCAAAACGAAACGTGTCACCTAAACGCTATTGGACTTGGCGACAGTCTTTTTTCAGTGCTAACATTAACAATTGTTACCCCACAATGGGCTCTGGAGGAAGAATGAAATTAGGGAAGAATGTATTTACAGTTTTAGCTGCTGCTTTGATGGTTTTAACACTTTCAATGCCATTCGCTGCTGAGGCGAAAAAGAAAAGCGGCAAAAAAGCTAAAACAAGCCACTCACAAGTTTCTAAAAAGAAAAAAGGTGGCAAACACGCTAAAAAGGCGAAAAAGAAAAAGTCTGAATCTGCTGATATGTCAGCTCAGGCTCCTTCAGCGCCGGCACCAGCTGCAGGCGATGCAGTGGGTGTGGTTGAACCGCCACCACTTTAGTATTTACTAACTCAAAGTCCTCCGATGCGAGGACTTTGAAATTTAAAGAGTGAACGTTTTGAAAGCAGTCCTGATCAAACTTAGAAAAGTTCTTTTTAAAGCTGTTCTGCTTTTCGCTGTAACCAGTATTGGTTTCGTTCTTTTGTACCGTTTTGTTCCTGTCTATGTGACACCTTTGATGGTGATCCGCTCCGCTCAATCTGTTTTTTCTGATAAATTCGTAGGCATCAATCATGAGTGGGTTCCTTTGGAACAGATTTCACCAGCTATGCAAAAAGCTGTATTGAAAGCCGAAGACTATCGCTTCTTTGATCACAATGGTTTTGATTTCGATGCGATCGAAAAAGCCATGAAGTACAATAAGACCCACAAACGCAGTCGCGGCGCGAGCACGATTTCACAGCAAACGGCAAAAAACGTTTTTCTGTGGCCGACACGCGATTGGTTTCGTAAAGGTATGGAAGCGTACTTCACCGTATTGATCGAGTTCACTTGGCCAAAAGAGCGCATCATGGAAGTTTATCTGAACGTGATCGAAATGGGGCCGGGCGTTTACGGCGTTGAAGCAGCCTCGCAAAAATATTTTAAAAGAAGTGCAAAAAATATTTCTGCAACTCAAGCAAGTTTGATTGCTGCTGTTTTGCCGAACCCACGTCGTTTCCGTATTGATCGTCCCTCCAACTATGTTGTTCGTCGTCAGCAACGCATTCTTTATCGTGTGAGTCCGCCATTTCCTCGTGAAGAGCGCGCTTCGTTTTTGGATTTCTTAGATCTAAAATTTGAATCAGACGAAGCTTCTGATTAACAATTCAGTAATTCACTCGTTGCGTAAATTCATTTCTAATACTTAATTTCTGAGAATTTTTCTTCACACATTTTTTGTTTATCGCATTTTTCTCGAATGAAAATGTTAAATTTCCGTTCTCATGAATGACCTCAGGGATCAAGCAGAACGTGTTCGGCGACTGTTCATTACAAAAATATTCATATCCAATGCAGCCACCACAGCGATACGAATTTATTCCAACACACAACTGCATCTTTAAGGCTTATTCGAACGTTGGCACTTACGCCTGAGGATGCGCAGACTATTTGGAGAACAGAATATGAACGTTAAACGCGTACTAATCGTGTTGGCATCGCTATTTCTAAGTTACGCCTCTCATGCAAATGAGTTCGATGAAGGATCGGGGGAGTTCGATGCTCCGGCAAGACCAGGATATAGCGAAGCGGATATTCAGAAGAAAATCGAGAACGAGATGGCCATCGCTTGTTCTGGAAATCTGTGCAAGGTCGTAGGTCAGGACAATCAGGGATCTGGTTGGACCGTGCAGTTTCAAGTTGGGTACGGCAATAACAATAACAATGGCAACGGCGATACGATCTATATCGGTGGGAACAATAACAACGGCAATAACAATGGTTATGCCAGCGTGACTGTGACTTACAGAAACTTCAAATGTCATTCGAATCTTTTGGTCACACCAGCAGTGTATCGTTTCGTGAATACTTACCTTTACAACATGGTGAATTCGGATGGCTCTGTGAAGAGAAACTTCTCTCCGGCAGATCAGACTGTGATTTTGTTTTACACGACAATGTTGAACAAGGTCAGCGCGTGCGGCATGGGCGGCGTGGTTAATTAGGAGCTTTTATGAGCATCATCGGATCTATTCGTGCATTGGTTGTATTGATGTCTGTCCTGAGCACCTATGGTGTTCAGGCGCAAGCGGCGGCTGCGACGACATCAGTGCCGAATCTTCAGTTGAATAATTTAAGAATCGCGAACAGAGCACAATGTGCGGTGGATTCCGAGTTGCCAACAGATACCGCATTCATAGTAGTGGATGGCTACAATGCCGGGAAACTTTCCTATTCCCTGGCAAAAAACATCGGAGCCGATGTTACCCAAATGAGTACCGAAGGTATGCAGGATTTCCGCATTGCCGTTTCTTTACTTACCAAAAATATCGTAAACAAACTTTTTGCGGGTGCTTTACCCATGCTTCCGCTGAATTTAAAAACTTCCAAGCTTGCCAAATACAATGAGCTGGCTGCAAAGTGCGAGAAGAAAACCTACTGTCCTGAACTGAATACTTATCTCGCAAAAATTTGGGATAATTCCGAGGGCGCAGGCGTTCCTTGGACGAATATTGATAACTTTAGTGCCACACAATTTCTGAAAGCTAAGAAATCCGACAGAGTCGGGTGTTACTACATTAAAAAATTCTCCGGGCTTCAGGGTAATCTGCACACCACCGAGTTGGATGCAGCTTCTTTACAGGACATGGCCCAATCCTATTTGAAGTCGGATAAAAACATCACGGTTTGCGAAGACCGCGATGCCACTCTTGATTCGCGCAATGCCATGATTCAGTTGAATCTAAAATTGGATGGTGCGGGCGACTTTAATGCCTATGGCTTTGATTTTTGGAACAGTTTGAAAATCTATCTTTCTTTCGCCTGGAGATATTCCAATCTTCCGGCGCAAGTCAGCCCGCATATGGGCGAACTCTTTAAATCCATCGCGCTTGAAGAATCCATTATGCTGGTACCAAACGGGTGT
This sequence comes from Bdellovibrio sp. ZAP7, assembly GCF_006874645.1. Taxonomy (NCBI): domain Bacteria; kingdom Pseudomonadati; phylum Bdellovibrionota; class Bdellovibrionia; order Bdellovibrionales; family Pseudobdellovibrionaceae; genus Bdellovibrio; species Bdellovibrio sp. ZAP7. Next base: position 913,216 of record NZ_CP030082.1, read on the forward strand.
AAGAGCATCGAAAAGCCTTCTTGTGATGCTGAAACCCTGTCGTTGAATTCAATTCGTGAACTGGCAAAGCCCGGGCAAAATCCAGCAGATTCATTTAAAGAAAATCCAGACGGCCCGGATAAGGGCGCAGTCAATAATGGAACCCGCTCTGTGAATGATGATTTCCTGGGAACTCGCGGCTACGAGGAAGCTTCCGACTGGGTGGAAAACTTCCGAAAAAACTTCGTTCAAAATCGTGGTTCGATGAAAAATCGCCTGCAAAGTGCCATTCAGTTCCTGAATGTCATTTCTGGAGCGATGACGGCCGAAGAATTAAATGAATTTGTAAAACCGATGGCCTTTGCCGGTAACTATACGGCGGCACATCGTGATGAACTTTATTATATGTGTACCGAAGCTCGCTTGGCAGGCGATAAACGCCTGGATTTCATGCGCACGGGGATTGACCGCGTTAAGCAGTTGTCTGTGATGCAAAAAGCCTTTGAGGGTTCAGCGAAAACGTTGGATCAGATGTCGCAATACTTTGATTCGTCGGCAATCGGTCTCATCAGCTACTGCGACACTTTAGAAAAGCAAAATATTTGGAATGTTGATGGTTATACTGTGAATAAAGCAGGATTTAACCGCTGGGCCAAAGAGATCCTGAATATTCCACGCGATAAAGATACCGTGACGACAGAATTTCAACCGATGTCTTTTGGTGCTCCTTTATTGGTTTGGGATAAAACGAAGCCGCTAAATTCTTCCAACGTGATTTGTCAGACGGGAATGGACTGTGCCCGTAAATTGACCAAGGCTATGGTGGACCTTTATGCGGTTTCAAAATATGCGGATGCGTTCTTGCCCGTGTCATCGACTGTGGCTTCTCCGGATATCTTTAATCCCTATGCGGATCTGAAAGCCTGCAAAATCTATGATCCTTGGTTCCAAACTCGTCGTGCGAACAAGCGCCTTTTTGCAGACTTAACCAGCACGGTGTTGTTCGGTTGGAATGCTTTGCCTCTTTATATAGATGTGGATTTCACAGCACCAAAGGTGACCAGCCTTCAACAACTGATTGAAAACGGCACCGTAAAATTTGATCCTGCAATTCAAAAATCCAAAATGCAGTACTCCGTTTTGGCGGATTTTGGTCCTCTGGTGGGTGCTCCATGTGCGGTATCCATAGCGCCGAACAGTGCCAAGGCCTTTAATTTTTATGCCTTCAATGGAATTACGATGAATTACTGCAAATCCCGTTCTGATGGAACGGCGATTGGTGGAGAGAACGGCTCCGTTGATAACAAAGTGCCTAAGGCACGATCTTACTGCGGCGGCTGTTCGATCAACTTTGTCGGTGTGACCTCTGGTGCAGCGATGGCGACGGCGAATGCCTTGCCGATCAATCCGATCAAGTTGGGGATCTATTTCTTCCGTTCTATTCAACGGTTTGTGGACGCTAAAAAAGACAAAGTGAATATTCCGATGTCTTCAGACGTGAATCTGCAAAAGGTTGCAGAGACTTATCAAAAGTACGGCGGATATATCCCTGAGCACTGCGTGGAGCAGTTGGGTGCAGGCGTGGGCTGTTACCAAAATATCTGTATGGCTAAAGCTGTGGATGCATTTGAAAAATACACCGGCAAAAAGGTGATTGATGTGAATACTTCTAACTCTGGGCCAACAAGTTCCTCCATCACCAAAACGATCTCTATTAAATCGGCTCTTTGTGATGGCGAAGTTCTGATGAAGTTTAATTGCACAGACGATGGCAAAAAGTTTTCAACATATGAGCGCTTCGGTGGGTTGTATGGCCGTACCAAAGAGTGTCGTGATGCCATTGGGCAGAATTTCTGGGGGCATTGATGAAAGCGATCGTATTGGGACTTTTATTGGTGGTGAGCTCGGTGAATGCCTGGGCTTTAAAAATCGAGTCTGAATATATTCAAACTATTACTGGGCAATATGTAAAGACCACGAAAGTGAGCTGTGACGAGGCTTCGGCGAATCACTGCACGCAAATCTGCAACAATCCCATTCTGTGTCAGCGTCGTGAGCCTTATTGCCGCAATTGTGCGGGAACATCTTCGCCGCTATTGCGCCAGCTCTTTACTGAATTATCTCACCTGTACACGGTGAAGTCGCAGCTGACGGAGCTATCCCCTTTGGTGAAGTTTCTGGCAGAAGAAGACTATGTCCTATTGGATTTAAACAGCGTTTTTAACTACTATACGCCGGTCGGCGGTGAGCCCTTTTTGAATGAACTGGTTAACTTCTGTGGGGACCGTGCGGATTCCGCCTTGTTGGTGGTGCGTTTGGATGAAGTTCATCAACCAGCATCGTTGAATTATATTTTATGTCCGGATGGCGCGGGGCAGACCGCAGCTTTTGAAGTGGCACCCAGAACTCCAGGTATTCAGCAGCAATTGAAAACAGAAATATTTTTTAATTTAAACTGAGTCTTTCAGTTTATTACAACAACTCCCTTACAGGGGAAAAGGAGAACAACATGAAGCGTTTTGTAAAAGGTTTGGCTACAGCAGCCGTGACCTTCATGGCGATGCAAGCGAACGCCGTGCAAGTTACTTATACATTCAGAGTGAACAGCTCTGGTCCAAGTATCTATCCGTGTAACGCGGGTCTATTGACTGAGAATCCATACGAAGGTGACAAAGCAATTTGTTATACAGCGGATACTCATGAAGTCTGTAGTCCTGATTGTGTGGGTGTAGACTGCCAAGGTAACGACAACGGCAAACCTGGTCCTGAATTGCCAGGTCCAAACCCACATCCACATTTCGCAGCGATGGAGTTGTTTGGGGGCGATCACCACCAACCACCAAGTCATCAACCACCGAGAAAAAATGCCTGCGAGTGTACAACAGCGTACGGTCGTAAAAATGGTAACTACCTGCATGCGACATACACTCCATGGGGCGAAAACAACGATCCACACAAAGACGTGATCTCTGGTCAAGGCAATCAGTTTGCTAAACTATTCAATGACGAAGTAACACCATACAAAAATGTATTGCAAACTTTGGCCTTCAACCTAGGCAGCGAATTGTATACTGCGAAATATTTCGTGGATATCTGCTACCGTGGTTCACAAATTGACTACGGCACGATCAACACATCTTGGAATATCTTGGCTGAGACTGCGGTAACTGACTTCGGTTTCGCACCTGGTGGTCAAGGTTACAGCAAGCTTTCAGATCTGGAAATGAAAGCTTACGTGATCTGTACAACCCAAAATAAGACTTGTGAACACGGCAATTGCAACGACTACGATACAGCTATCGACGGCGCGCAAGTGGCTCAATTCAATAACTCTTTCTTGGACTACTTAGGTCAAGGTAAATTCAATTACTCTGACAAATCTAACTGGGTGCCAGCAAAAGGTTCTTTCACACAGTTGATCGACAACAAGTATGAAGATCTTGGTAACCACGCAGCAGCTAAATTCTGTAAAATCCGCTACGTATACTCCGAAACAAATGGTTTGGATAAAGACAAAGCGAAACACAGAAAATGGCAAAAACATGGCGCAAATATTTGCACTCACACGAAAGTGGAAATGGCATCTATGGGCGAATGCACAAACTGTGGTGGCGGCCACAAACACTAATTCGATGATTTGAAAAGTTACTCCGACGGAGTTGGAGTGCAGGGAAGGGGAGATCCTATGTCTAAAGTTAATTTGAATGCACATTCCGTTCTTAGAGGCGGCAGGCTCTGGTCTCTTCTTCTTGGTTCGTTGTTAACCGCAAATGCATCTTTAGTATCTGCAGCTTGTGTTGTTGATAACGACGAAAGAATCGAACTAAATATTTCCCCCGAGACTCAGTCTTGGGGGGATTATAATGGAAACCGTTTGATCACGGCTTCCCGCGTTTATAAATGCGAACAGGATGTGGGCCGCTACTTGATGCTCTCCCTGGGCGCAACACAATGGAGCGATTCCACGGACGTTAAAGACACTTATATGTTCGATACGTACGAGCCGCCAAACTGTTCAATTAATAATTCAAGATCTTTTGCCGCTTACACACCGGAGCGTACAAAAGCTAATTTCAGTCGCCAGTACAAATTTATCAGAAGCTGTTTTGATCTGCGTGTGGTGGATGTGGGCGGAGCCCAAATCATCGCCAAAGAAGATCAGGATTACTGCAAAATTGAAAGAACCTCTGATGGCGCTGTTATCCTTCGCGGTGATATGTGTTTCTTAAAAATTCGCGCTCAAAGTAACTTCGCAGTGCAACCAATCCTTAAGGACAAATGTGCTGATCCAGAATATTTGCGCTCAATCGGTGTTCAGGCTCAAGATATTTATGCAAACTTGAATATTCTGACCACAGGAGACGATTCGGGCTACAGTGAAGATGTCGATAACATCGGCAGCCGTGCCATGCATGTTAGCATCACGCCGAATTCTAAACTATTAAATCTATCTGAAAACTACGGAACCAGCGTTCCCCGATTTACTACCAGCTATAATATCAATGCGGATTGGGGAGATCTTAAAATCCACACCGACTTCGAGAATAAAACCGAAATCGGTCTTTCGTTTTTTGTTGCTAACATGACTAATGAAAAGTGTCTGGGCGGAGAATGCTCCAGCTCCTCAAATTTCACTCAACCTTTCGTGGGCCAGGTTGAATTATTTAAACTTTCAAACGGTCGTCCGCCAAAGTTAGTTGAAGAATGGTGGGACGGCGGACTTGTCCCGCCCAACTGGCAGGGCTTCGTTAAGGGTATTCAGTATCGTGTTCCAGATAAAGTGGTTGAGGCAGGGGGACGTTACCGTATGGTCGCGACATTCCAGGATCCTACCGATGATTATGCGATTTTCTTGAACGGTCTTCGTCAGATGTTGTTGCGCATGTACGATGTCGATGGCGCTACAGTGGGAATTGATACTTTGCCTGCTATTTCAACGTTATCTACCCTGGGAGCTATTCCCGGATTCAATGGCACTCGAGTTTTAAATCAAAACAATCAAAGCGTGGATTTATCTCAGACCCTTAAAGGCTTAGAGGAAATCATCGCTTCGACGGTGTGGCCTCCATATTACGAATCTATTTGTGATAATGAAAAATGCACGAAATTCGCGAAACGCAAGTTTCATCAACGCTTGGTTTTGGAATTCACGGTCGAAAAACCTGAAATCGGTGACGATGAAGTAAAAATTAAAGACGTGCGTATGCAGAAAATTTCTCCGGTATTTGATAGCTATCCGATGCAGAAGTCAGAATTTATCAAATTGCAGTGTGGAGGCTAGGAAATGAAACAAGCTCTGCTGCTTATGGTTTTTATTCTGGGTAGTGTTGTGGCGCGCGCAGATGTAGCGATTCAAACCGCGGTCGACAATACCACGGCAGAGGAACTTTATCTCTGCAACGCCAGCCTTCGGCATCCGACCTTGCCGGCGGAGCAGGAGTGCTTGAATCTCTCTACTGGGGAAGTTTGTTCTCCCTTGGATAGCGATTCCAAAAAAGGTGCTTGTGTCTGTCGCGCCAAAACTAATTACGGGGATCAGATCATCGGCTGGAACAAAGATGAAGATTATGCCGTCGTGATTGGGTCTAATGATTGGATGAGCTTGTTTTCTACACAAGACTCTTTCGCCAATAAATTAGCACGGTTGGATATTTCTTTAGGAAGTGAAAACTTGGGTGCCGAGTACTCAGTGCGTTTTTGTTACTTGGGACCCCAGGAAGTTTTGCAAAGACAGGGGACCACCACCACAGATTTGACCGAAGGAAAGTACTTCGTCGACGTTTCTTTGGCGGGTTCGAATTACAATCAATCCCTCGATACGGTGGGTTTTTCCTATCAGTGTGATTATCGTTATCGCGGGAATCAATCCGGCCCACGTAAGAAAAACGAGCAAGGCCCCTCTAAGGGAGTTGTGGAAAAGGACGATAGTGCGAGTTACACGATCTTTGGTAATTCACCAGGATCTCGCCCTGGCTCCGTGAACTTCCTGCAGCGTGCGTTGTCCTTGAATTCATCAGCTTCGCAAGTTCCGCGCTTCTGCGTGTTTGAGTTTAAGTTCAAAGAACTTTCCGGAAAAAGCCTGGGCAGGAACATCAACGCCAGCCAGGTGAATTTTTCCGGGAAACTCCGTATTTGCAAGCAAGGCACGTGTCCGACGGGTTTTTAGTTTGCACCTAGATAGAATATTGATTGTTCCCATCTAATCCTTGACCCGATTGATGGTGGGTACAATGATTTGGTAATGAAGATGACTGAAGAGATCTATGAAATGCTGGTGGCGTCGCCTGAAGAGGCGAATAAGATGGCATTGCTCCTTTTGCAGTCGGTTCATTCTCAAGAGGAAAAGGATTCCATCAATTGGGCCAGAGCCTTTGCACTGGTTGAGATGAAAGAGTTTCCCGAGGCTCTTGAGATCTGGCAGGAGATCTTTGATCGAACACATGATCACAAAGCCCTGCATCAAATCGGATATGTCCACAGATCCGCTGGTAACTTGCCAATGGCGGTCAACGTGTTCAATCAAGAGTATGCCCTGATCGCACAAACAGATAAGCAATCACTGGCTGTAAACCTTTACGAACAGACATACAGTCATATTCTTTTGGGATACCAGCGCCGAGCCCATGAGATGTTCAGCCTTTATGAAAATTTGAAAATGGGCGAGTTTGATTTGATCGAACGCGGATGCTTTTTCAGATTGAAAGGCGACCTTTTTAAATCCACTGACAAAACTATCGCCAAAACGGCATACGAAGAAAGTTTAAAGTTCTTCACTCAAGCTGAAGACGAAGTCGCTGCGACAGAAGTTAAGCAAAGAATCTCGGATTTAAATTAAACTCGGCGTAAACCTTATCGAAGAAATAAGTCGGACTATTTTCGAGATTGAGAAAATAAAAAATCCCGCCTTGTGAGCGGGATTTTTCTAAAATCTAACTTTAAATTTTAAAACTACTTACCTTGAGCTTTAGCAGCCATGTCGATCATGATTTTATCACATGCTTCCAAGTCAGCTTCAGTTATTTCGTAAACTTCTTTGCCTTCAAGATATTTTAGTAGCGCTTCCATAACATTTTTTGGAAGGAATGAAAGGACGTTGCCGGATTGGTACTCGCGCTCTTTTTCGTCGTAAAGACCCAAGAACGTTTCGTCACGGAACCAGCTTTGTTTGTTTGCTTTTTGGATTGTTGCCAATTCGTCGTCGGACGGATCACGTTGCAAGAATTCAAAGAAGAAGCCTGATGGTTTAGCACCTGGCAAGTACCACTCGCCAGAGAATACTTGGATCAAGTTTTCGTGATCGTCTTTCAGGATAGGAGTCACGAACTGAACACCACGCTCAACCATGTGTTTATGGAAAGCGATCAAATCTGGAGTACGCAAAGCCACGTGCTGAAGATGTGCTGTGTTTTCGTGGCCATCCAACATTTGACGAACGTGTGATGGTTGATCTTTAGGTTCAGAAGGTTGAACCAATGCAAAGATAGTCGGCAACGGATCATTGGCTTTTGATTCCCACGTGCCCACGCGAGTTGCGTAAGTCATAGAAACGTCTTTAGCGCCGTCTTTACCTTTGCGCTTTTTTTCATACAAAAGGTCGTCAGGAGTTGTTCCAAAAATATTGCGGAAAACAACATAAGAAAGTTTGTAAAGATTTGGATGGAACAACATTGTCATGTGGTCCACAGCAAAGTTCATAAATGCTGGTTTTTGCTTCATAGTTTCTCCTGAATTAATGCCCCGATACTAGAAACCCTTACCCACGGGGTCAAGTGCTGAAATACACTTTCTGATGAAAAAAGAGGCAAATCGGTGAGTGAATCCACCGTAGCTGGAGAGGAAGATGCGCTGACGCGGAACGCGTCAGCTTTAAAGAGTGACTAGTGAGAGCGGCGATTTTTTTTCTTCAAGCCATGGGAAGCCAAATACTCGTCGGTCTTCGCTTCCACTTCTTCGATTCCACCCAGAGTATTTTTAAACGAGGAACCCAGTTCTCCGCGGGGACTGTCTTCAGAACTGCGATCTGGAATTCCGCGCAACGATGAATCCAAAGCATCTGCAGCCAGATTCATCTGTTCCAGCACATCAATTTCTCCGCGCATAAAATCGGATGGAAGATCTTCAAGAGTATCGAAAGAACGGTCGGTGTTTTTCATGGCTTTTTTCAGATCCTTAACTTCCACTTTGGAAGTTTGATCTTTATCGACCAGGATTTCGTTTTCATCGGTGTGATTATTTGTCGCTTCACCACGGTGAAGACCAGAAAATGAGGGGTTCGCATTGGGAGTAGCCATGATGACCTCCTGAAATATTGCTACGCCCTCATTATATAACAATGAGTGATGTTCTAAATTTGTTTAACAGCAAGGCGAAAGAGCTAAACGTCCTTCGCCATGTGAGTGGCTTCAAGGTTTGCATCCCAATCCACAGTGAGCCCGATCAAAGGCCGTTCTTGCATAACCGTACTGCCCTTTAGGACATCGGAGAAGTAAACGGCTTCTTCCTGGATGATCGTAATCAGCTGGCTGTAATAGAGCGGAGCCAGCTCGTGTCCACACTCCGTGCAGACGAACAATCCTTGGTCATGTTTACTGTGAACAGTGTCGCAGTGGTGGCAGCGGCGAAAGTGTCTATTGTTTTCCATATACGTCCCTCATTAGTAGTAGGTCTAGGATAGGTCCCATTAACTAGACCCACAAGACGTCGTCTCAATAAAACCGTTAATCTTTTAAACAAGTGTTCCAGTTATGAGAATCCAAACACTTAGCTTGGGGTCTAGATCACCAGTGAGACACTTCACTTCTCGAATTGAAACACCGAATAGAAATACATGAAATCTGTGTCTTTATTTAAAACCCTCGTCTCCCGTTTTGGGGTGGAGCTCTGCCTGCTGGTGCTGGTAGTGGTGGGTTATTCTATGTTCCAAGAGCATCATTCGTTGCAAAAAGCTTTGCTGCCAACGGAGTCGGTGAATTCATTGCAGAACATAGCCGGAATTTTAAATGACGTAGATCGTGCCAAGAAAGAATATTTCCAAGACAGCACGCCGGAAAAACTGGCGGCCTTTAATTTTCAAGTTAATAAAATCAATGATGAATTGGGCAAGCTTTATAAATCCGTCAATGGTCGCTATGAGCTGCAAATGCAGGTCTATCAGCTGAATCAAAATCTGCACAAGCAGTTTGAAACGGCGACGATGGAAATCAAGCAAAACCAAAAGGCACGTAAGCCGTCCAACACCGAAGACTTCAATCAGCAAAAAGTTTTAGAGATGTTGCAATCTCACCGTAAGGCCCAACAGGACTTCGTGCAGATTGGTGAATACAGTTTTCTCAGAAGCGAATTGCTTTTCGCGATCATGGGCATGTTTGGTTTGGTGATTATGCTAAGCCGTTATTGGCAGTACAATGATCTGCGCGAACAGCGTGAGATCGCGACGGGCCTGCAAACACGTTCATTACTTTTGGATACGATCCTGGGGAGTATGAGTGAGGGCATGATTGTGGTGAACAGCCATGGTCATTTTACTCAGTACAACGCCGCTGCTCAAAGAATCGTCGGAACCAAAGTCAAAGAGGTCGGAACTGAAACCGGTGCCCGTGAATTAGGTTTCCACGATGAAAATCAGAAATTGCTTTCAGCCAAAGATCTGCCATTTCATCGCGCGCTATATGGTGTGGAAGTCGATGAGCTTGAGATCTTTGTACAAAACGCCACTCACCCTGAGGGCACGTTTATTCTGTTAAGCAGTCGTTCGATCAAAGATATCGATGGTGGTATTTCTGGTGCACTGGTGGTCTTCCGCGATATCAGTCGCAGAAAACAAGTAGAGCTGGAATATGCCAAAGCCCGCGAATTGGCCGTTGAAGCTTCTCTTAAGAAATCAGATTTCCTGGCAGCTATGAGCCACGAAATCCGTACACCGATGAATGGTGTGATCGGGATGAGTACGCTGCTGGCAGATACTCCGCTGTTGCCAGAACAAAAAGAATATGTGGGCACGATCAAACGTTCCGCGGAATCTTTGTTGATGCTTATCAATGATATCCTGGACTATTCAAAAATCGAAGCTGGCAAAATCAGCTTGGATCCTCAGCCGTTTGATTTAGGTTTCCTGACTCGTGATGTGGTCGAGATGTTCCGTCCGACCGTGAGCGAGAAAAATCTGGAAATGGATTTCAACATCTCGCAACGAGCTCATATGTATTTCCGCGGAGATCAGGGGCGTATTCGCCAAATTCTGGTGAATCTGATGGGGAATGCCGTGAAATTTACCAGCCAGGGGACGGTCGGGCTTGATGTTTCCGTGTTGGATTCCGCGACGGGGCCTTCGCTTTTAAAATTCCAAATTCGCGATACGGGATTGGGTTTACGTGAAGATGAACGCAAAGCCCTCTTCCAAAAATATTTCCAAGCAACAGCCGGTAAAAAATTCGGCGGCACGGGATTGGGTCTGTCGATCTGTAAGCAGCTCGTGGATCTGATGGGTGGCCAGATGGGTGTGGAAAGTACTTTTGGTCTGGGCTCGACATTCTGGTTCACGTTGCAGCTTCCGGTGTGCAGTGCAGACGAAGTACCTAAGGCTACGACAGACAATAACTTCACGGCTCTTTTTAAAGGAAACATCCTGGTAGCGGAAGACCAAGTGGTCAATCAGCGTGTGGCGCAAAGCTATCTGCAAAAGATGGGTCTGCAAGTTGACATCGCACCCAACGGTCGTATCGCAGTTGAGATGGCTCGCACCGGGAAATACGATTTGATCTTTATGGATTGTCAAATGCCGGTCTTAAACGGGTTTGATGCGACAAAACGTATTCGCGAGGAAGAGCGCCGATCGAATACCAGCCGCCATATTCCAATCGTCGCTTTGACAGCAGAAGGCACCATTGCTGACAAGGCTCCGTATATGAATGCCGGAATGGATGACTATTTATCTAAGCCTATCGAGCTTCCGCGTTTGGTGGAGGCTTTGCAGAAGTACGTTAAAGTCGGGGAGGCCGCAGTGATTGACATGGCAGCTCTGCAAAAACTGCAGAAATACGCAACGAAAGATAACGATTTAGTCGCAGCTTTGATTGAGGAATTCGAAAAATCTGCTCCGGAACTAATTCTGGCAATGAGAACACCTGACTTCAGCGAAGCAGCCCATGCTTTGAAGTCGACAGCTGCCACTCTTGGAGCAAAAATTTTGGCAGAACTGTGCCAAAATCTTGAAGCAGAGACAAATCCAGAGCACATTAACAAGTGGGTCGCGCAAATTGAATCAGAATATATTCGCAGTTTGCAGGATCTGAAAAACTACATCGGCGACAAAGGGGCTGCCTAAGGAAGGTAATTATGGCCAATATACTTATCGTAGATGATCAAAAAAGTATTCTGATGACTCTCGAAGCTTTACTCAGCTCCGACGGACACTCTGTCGTGCAGGCAACGAACGCCATCGATGCCGTTCATCATTTGACCCAAGAAAAATTCGATCTGGTTATTACCGATGCTATCATGCCGGGCGGCAGCGATGGATATGCTTTGACACGCACGATCCGGAAACAACCTCAACTGGTTAAGTTACCGGTGATTTTGCTAACGGGTAAGCGTGAAAAAAGCGACGTGGAAAAAGGTTTGGAAGCAGGCGTAAACGACTACATCATTAAACCCATTGATCCCGACATGTTACTGGCAAAAGTACGCACGATTGTTTCCGTGGATGCAAATCAAGGGACGGCATTCAGCGAAGCTGCAGTTTCGATCAAAGCGGAGTGGGAAATTAAAAATGAAATCGTCGCCGTTTCTGAACTGGGATTCACTCTGCATTCATCAGTTCCAATGCCCATTGGAAAGATTCTAAGAATCAAGAGCACGATCTTTAACGAGATCGGTATCGATCCCGTGGCCATCCGTATTGATTCCTGTGAAGACTTAAATCCCATCGAAAACGCCTGGAAAATCCACGGCCACTTCGTAGGTATCGCAGAAAAAGAACTAACTCCACTGCGCCTATTCATTCGCGCCAAACAAAGCAAAGCCAGCTAAAAGCTGGTTCTTAAAAACTAGTGCGGGGCTGTTGACCTAATATGTTGTCAACAACCCCGGCTTTAAGTGCTTCTAATTTCTAATCTCTAGTTTCCAATTTCCATTACTGGCAGAACGGAAGAGACTTAACCATTGATTTGATTGAAGTCAGCTGATTGTATTTGCCGCCTGGTTTAAGAGTTGACCAGTAAACTCCTGAAGTAATCGCGATCGCATTTTTGTTTTTGATCTGTTTCGCCATGATACCTACACCACAATGAAGGTTGATGTATGGATCAAGGATAGTTTTCTTAGCGCTTGTAGAGCTCAAGTTTTTATCTTTGCTCCAGTCAAACTTACACCATTTGTCCCATTGGATGTCTTGGTAAGACAACTGCAACAAACCTTCAGAGTAAACTGGCTTCTTAGTGATAGCATCAGTACCCATTGTTGTTTCGTGCATACGAGAAAGTGGGTTGTAAGCACTTTCATAGCGGGCAACTGCCACGAACAATTGTGCCCAGGCATTTGCTTTTTGGTTGTTGTTCAAGCTTGAATACTTAGGACAGAAGTTTTTCATGTCGCTAGCACCCTTAAGAAGGCTGTTCCATTCGCCCAACAAAAGTGTTTGCAAATATTCAGACCACTGTTTGCGTTCCGGGTGAGCAGATGTTTCCCAAGCAAGGGGAGCCATTTTGTAACCTGGAGCTGGTGATGGAGATGGAGCGGGTGTCGGTGTTTCAATAGGTGTTGGTGACGGAGTCGGAGTTGGTGTCGGGTTAGTTGGCGACGGAAGACCTGTACCACCTTTATCAAGAACCGCGTAGATCAAAGATCCACCTTTAAGGGCGTTGATAACTTGTGTACGGATGCTCATGTCGACAGCTGGGCAACCCCAAGAGCGACCTTGAATCACAGATTTTTCCTGAACATAAGAAGCACCATGGATCACGATAGCACGTGAACGGGCATTCGAGTTTGTTGAAGAAAGACCATCCAGGCGAAGGGAAAGACCATGGCTGCCTGAATATGTTTCAGCAGTACGGTAGAATCCCAAAGAAGACTTATTGGAACCTGAACTGTTCGAGAACGAAGTCGCGAAACCGTCATGGTTAGGATCAGAGTTTTTACCGTGGGCTACGTGAATCGGCCAAACTCCACCGGTGTTCAGGTCAACGATATAGAAGCGCGGTGTTTTGGAGCTTTGCGAGAAATTGATGATCGAGATGTAGTTTTGATTTTTGAAAGATGATTTATTTTTTTCAAAGTAAATCAAAGCATCAACCAAAGCTTGAGTAGGAACAATGTTAGTAGGGTCAACATGATCGTACTTCATCAAGATTGTTTCTTTATCGTAGGCCGAGATCGAAAGATCTGGAGCTGCCATGGTTCTCAGCATTGGTTCAGCTGCTGGTGTGGCACCTACTTGCTCTTCCGCTGGATCATCCGGAAGAGTGGGTTCTGTTTGGGCTTTAGCATTTGCTGCGATACCCAGGGTTAATAAAGTTGCGGCGAAAAACAGCGTGGCTCTAGAACGTACAGAAGAATTTTGCTTTTTAACAAGCATCGTTTCCTCCTGTGCGGAATTACACATTCATGTGCGTCAACAAAGACTAGCCGAGAAAATTACGGTGCGGAAAAATACATTACGGGAGTTATAAAAATAGGACGAACATCCGTCGTTAAGATTGAAAGTACTCATATATCCCTCAACATAAGGCTTGTGTATTTATGACTGTTGTCTGGGAAACGCAGATGAAAATCCCTAACCTGAGTTAATGAAAACAAAAAAATGGAAGCTATTTGCGATATCGATTTTATTGATTTGCAGTGGGTGCGGCAGCTCAAGTCCCTTCATGGATGCATTTTTGGGTGGTATGTCCGTCACCAAGGTCGAGAGTTATTTTAATTTGGATCAAAAGCAGGAAAAGGACTTTGAGAAAAATCTGCAGCAGGATCTGGCGCGTTTAAAACAGGAGCAGATGCAAAAGTTCGCCACCTCCATACGCGAAATTGATCAGCGCATTCCCACAGAGAAAGTGAATTCCGAAATTCTCAGTGAAACCTTCGATGTGCTTGAGAAAGAATATGACCGCTCTGCCAGCTATTTCAAAAATTCCGCATGGAAGATGGTTTCGTCGTTAAGAGAAGAGCAGTTTCTTTATTTTGAAAAGAGAGTCCGCAAAGAAATAACCGAATCCCGAGAGCAAGGCCTGGAAAGTAAGAATGAGGAGTTGCTGCAAAGATTCCGCAAGCAGATCACTTATTGGGTGGGACCGACCAGCATTCATCAGAATCAAGCGATTCAACATTTTATAGCAAATGAACCCTTTCCTTGGAAAGAACGTATCGACAACCGCGAAAGTATTTTGAATAACTTTATGGCGCAACGTAAAGATCCCGTAAAGCTTCGCACGATGACGGAAAAATTTTTGGAAGACTATGATTCCTTGCGCACTCCTGAATATGCTCATGCCATGCAAAAATATGAAGGCAAGCTGAAGGGATTTTTGAACAAGTTTTGGAGCACGTTAAGTTATGATCAAAAGCAGGCGATGCAAGCCAGCCTGAATAAACAGGCTCTAGAGCTGGATCGCATGGCCTCTACTCAAACAGATGAATTTAAATAAATGCTGGACTGGGCCTTCGGGCTCCACGGTTGCATGTGTTCTCGCATATTCTCTATAATGGGGATTCGGAGGAGAATGCATGAATTTACTTTTACTGGCCGCTTTGTTGGCATTGACTGCTTGTACGACGTCGCCGACCAAGCCGACGCCTTCAAAAACTCCCCCAATGGCGACTGAAGTTGGACAAGAAAGCAGTCCTGTCGACCCCGTCGCAATTCAAAGAGCCCTTCATCTGGATCGCAATGTTGAACAACTCGGAGTTGAAGAGAAAAGTTTCAACTCATGTGAAATGGGTTACGGATATTCGCGCAATAAAGATTGTCGAACGATGTATATGACGGTGCTTAATGTGCGACTGTTGTGTCGTGATACCGAAGGAACTATTTCGACTGTGCTGACTGAATCAGATGTCACGCCGATTGCAGGACAAACGATCCGCTGGAGTCTAAAAAACGTTCAGGGAGAGTATCAAACTGACGGTTTAGGGTATGGCCAAATCGTCGCTTTATCGCCTCGGTCTCAAAAGCGCGAAAGGGTCCGCATATCCTACAAAAATGAGTTCTTATACATGCGGGCAAATGAAATCACGAAAGTCATCACCCCAAGACCCTGGTGTTCCATGTGATGCAGGGTGTCAATATGCATAAAAAAGCACTTTTTGAACTTTTTTTTGGTTTAGTGCTTCGGTTTTCATGAATTATAGTTTAGCTATTAACAGAATAACAGGTCTCTCTTTGAGTTCGAGGCAATTATGCCATCTCCTCAACAGTGGGCTACCAAATGCCATTTTAGGAGGTATTAAAATGGGTAAAAAAATCTACGTAGGAAATCTTTCTTACCAACTAGACGAACAAACTCTTGCAGACGCTTTTGCTGAATTCGGTAACGTTGAATCTGCACGTATCGTAACTGATCGTGAAACAGGCCGTAGCAAAGGTTTCGCATTCGTAGAAATGTCTACTGATGATGAAGCTGCTACAGCAATCGCTAAATTGAACGGCGCTGAACTTTCTGGCCGTGCAATGAACGTTTCTGAAGCAAAACCAATGGCTCCTCGTGAGAACCGTGGTGGCGGCTTCGGTGGCGGCCGTGGCGGCGGCGGACGTGGTGGTTTCGGCGGTGGTAACCGCGGTCCTCGCTAGTTCCTAGCTGACTTAATTAAGTCTTCAAACCCTTGGTCTTGTACCAAGGGTTTTTTTTTGCCCAAAATCAGTATCCTCCTCCTTGAGTTCAATTCCCGAAAGTTTCAACCTGATAGAGACGGATTTTTATACTGTCGAGTGAGGTGGTTATGATGGATATCGAACCGGAAATTCGCAAAGAGCAAAGAAGAATTCGGGAGCAAAGATTTGCGGAAGATGATGATGAGGGTCCCGAAGAAGTCGAGGGGATGACAGAACGACCTCACAGAACTCATGACTTGGAATCAAGTCCCTTGAAAGTCTTTTCGGGAGTCGTCGGAATCTGTTTGGCTTCGGCATTGCTAATCGGAGCCATAGTCTGGATCTTCTTTGTTTGATAAAGCGAATTGCGCAAGAGGGCGGAGTGGGCGTATGTATAGTCACCTATGCAACCGTCCTCGGCCCTTTCTGATTTTAAAAAGCTTATCTCCGCAAGATTTCTCTTTACCTTGGCTGTGCAAATGCAGGCGGTGGTTGTTGGGTGGAGAATTTACGAACTCACTCAAGATCCTTTGTCGCTGGGATTCATCGGACTAGCGGAAGCCATTCCCGCCCTGGGCCTGGCATTGTATGCAGGCTATATCGTCGATCGTTCTCGTCCTATCAAAGTTTATCGTTGGGTGCTTGAAGGCAGTTTGATTTCTGCCGGAATTCTGCTGATCGCAGGATTCTATGGAGCTCGTTTGTCGGATCACTGGCAGATCGTTGCCCTTTATCTGTCTTCGATTTTTTCTGGAGCGGCTCGCGCGTTTTCGCAGCCCTCGATGTATGCCATTCTTCCTAAAATGACCAAGCGAGAAGGTTTATCCAAAGCTTTGGCCTGGATGAGTACAGCGATGCAAACAGCCCGGGTGTCGGGGCCCGCATTGGGCGGTTTGATTTTTGGCTTCCTGGGATTGGAAGTTGCGTACTCGGTGATTTTCGTACTTTTGATTGGTGCTTTGTTAGCGACTTATAAAATTCAAATGCAGATCGAAGCTCCCGCTAGTACCGGAGAATCCCGTGCGATGATGGAAGAATTGAAATCAGGCGTGCGCTTTGTTTTTGGTCATCCGATTTTGTTGCCAGCACTTTCACTGGATATGATTTCCGTATTATTCGGCGGAGTGACAGCGTTGATGCCTATCTATGCGAAAGAAATTTTGGCTGTGGGTCCCCGTGGTTTAGGAATTTTACGAGCCGCACCGGCAGTTGGTGCCATGGTGATGGGCTTTATTCTTACTCGCGTCGCTATTCGCAAAAATGCGGGTAAGTATTTGCTCACTGCCGTTTTTGGATTTGGTTTGAGCATTTTAGTTTTCGCCGTCAGCAAGAATTTTTATCTGTCCTTATTTGCTCTGGGCTTTAGCGGAATCTTTGATAGCGTCAGCGTGGTGGTCAGAAGTACCGCTGTGCAATTGGCTTCTCCGGATCATATGCGTGGAAGAATATCATCTGTTAATTCGATGTTCATTGGCTCGTCTAATGAAGTCGGTGAATTTGAGTCCGGTGTGGCGGCGAAGTTTCTTGGTACGGTCCCCGCAGCGTGTTTTGGTGCTGTGATGTGTTTAGTGACCGTGAGTGTGATCGCATGGAGGTCTCCAGCCTTAAGAAATATGGATATGGACAAGGTCACGCCGTATTAAGTGATGGCAACATAGGGTTGCACTTTTAACATTCGTATTTTCAATCTTTATATCTAGGGCCATACTCGCCCCGAACTGAGGGTTTCAAGTATGGACGATTTACTTGCCGCGCGCTCAACGATGGCTTTCTCGTTGGGCTTTCATATTATTTTCGCTGCCATAGGCATGGTGATGCCTTTCTTTATGGCGGTGGCCCATTTTCTGTATCTTAAAAAAAATCGCGCTGAAGATCTAGAACTCACGAAGTTGTGGATGAAGGGCGTGGCGATTCTTTTCGCGGTGGGCGCTGTCTCTGGGACGGTTCTGTCGTTTGAACTGGGTTTGCTGTGGCCTGGATTTATGAAACATGCCGGCGCGATTATCGGTATGCCCTTTTCCTGGGAAGGAACCGCCTTTTTTCTTGAGGCGATCGCGATCGGACTTTACCTGTATGGTTGGAATCGCATGAATCGTTGGGTGCACTGGACGGCGGGACTGATTGTGGGAATTTCTGGATTTGCTTCCGGAGTTTTTGTGGTGGCCGCAAACAGTTGGATGAATTCACCAGCCGGGTTCGAGTGGGTGAATGGACAAGCGATTAATATCGATCCCATAGCGGCGATGTTTAATCGCGCGTGGCTGCACCAAACTCTGCATATGCAAGTCGCCGCTGTCCAAGCTGTGGGCTTTGCTGTTGCGGGAATGCACGCCTTTCTTTTGCTAAAGCGAAAACACTCAACGTTGCACCTGCGTGCCTTGAAAATCGCCATGACGTTTGCGACGGTGGCTTCTTTGATCCAACCGATGGTCGGTCACTTTGCAGCACAGAAAGTTGCCGAATATCAGCCGGCAAAATTGGCAGCCATGGAGGCGCATTTTCATACCGAACCACGGGCTTCCTTAATTATTGGTGGAATTCCAGATGTGGAAACGGGTGAAGTCCATGGCGCTGTTAAAATTCCTGGTATGCTGAGCTTCCTGGCCTTCAATGATTTCAATGCGACGGTGAAGGGCTTGAATGACTTTCCAAGGGAGGAGTGGCCTCCGGTCATGGTTACGCACTTTGCTTTTCAAATAATGGTCGGTCTTGGCACATTGATGATTGGACTGGGGCTTTTGTATCTGCTGCTTGTGCGAAAAAATGCTCTGCCGGATTGGTTTTTGAAAGTTCTGATGGCTGCCGCTCCATTGGGTTTTATTGCGATTGAGGCGGGTTGGGTTGTGACAGAAGTGGGACGACAGCCTTGGATCATTTATGGAATTATGAAAACGAAGGATGCGGTAACGCCGATGCCCGGAGTTCAATTCCATTTCTATCTTTTTCTTGTGCTCTATTTCTTTTTATCTTTTGTGACGGCGTGGCTGTTCCGTCGTCAACTGCAGGTTGCGGAACGTAACATGGAATCGGGAGGTCCAAGATGATTGAAGTTCTTTTATTTTTTATGGCGGCCTCAATCCTTTTGTATGTGGTTTTGGGCGGCGCTGATTATGGGGCGGGGATTTTAGAGTTGATTCCTTTGCCCCAATTGCAAATTAAGCAGCGGGCGGTCGTGAACGATGCCATGGGGCCTGTTTGGGAAGCCAATCATATGTGGCTGATTTTAATTGTGGTTATCTTGTTCATGGGTTTTCCGACAGTTTTTACGATGGTGATGGTGCATCTGCATATACCTATGGTGGCTCTGCTGGTGGGGATTGTCGCTCGCGGAACGGCTTTTACCTTTCGGCATTACGATGCGATTCACGATGCGAAATCTCAACGCGTGTATTCGTTGATATTCAGTCTCTCCAGTCTGTGGACCACGTTTTGGTTGGGAATATTGGCTGGCAGCCTTTGGCAAGGACGCCTTGATCCTCAGGCGACAAACTTTACTGACGCCTATGTGGCCCCATGGTCGGGATTGGTACCGATTGCGATGGGATGTTTCACAGTTTGTATTTGCGCTTTTTTAGCAGCCGTTTATTTAGTCGGCGAAACTAAGGACAGCGAGCTTAAAAAGTATTTTTGGAAGCGCGGATTCGTTTTGAATATTGCGGTGATCTTGTCAGGAGGATGTGTTTTTGCGGCCGCTTATTTTGAGCAAAGTGCTTTTTTAAAGGCGTTTTTGCAGCATCCTTTATCCATCGCTTGTGTGGTGTTGGCCACTTTGCTGTTTCTTCTTTTATGGCAGCTACTAAAACGCAATCAGCCGTTTTTGGTTCGATTAACGGCGGCAGCGCAAGTGTCATTGATTATTTTGGGCTGGTTTTTCGCTATTGCCCCGGCGGCCTTGATAACCACCCAAGGACCTTTGTCATTTTACGAAGCTGTGGCACCTGAGGCCACGTTGCGCCAGTTAACCTATGCACTGTGCATAGGCAGTGCTTTGATATTTCCCAGCCTTTTTTACCTTATGAAAGTTTTTAAGCTTTCAGGCAAAAGTTTGCAGGGCGACTCCACAAAGAACGATGGCAAATAATACGACGAGCTTCATACATGCCTCCTTCTAACAGCCCCAAGACTACGCCGTTGGTTTTTTAAGACAAATGGGTTTATGATGTTTGATAACATGACTTCATATCGCGCACTCTACATGAGAGGTGGCACTAGCCGTGCCCTCATTTTTATTGAAACCGATTTGCCGGCGGATCGTAAATCCTGGGACGCATTATTTTTGCGCGCTCTGGGAAGCCCTGACAGTTATGGGCGACAGTTGGACGGAATGGGTGGAGGAATCTCCTCACTTAGCAAAGTCGCTATCGTGCGATCTTCAAAGCATCCTGATGCGGATGTGGATTATACATTCGCCCAAGTATCTGTCACTGAAGCCAGGGTTGATTACAAAGGAAATTGCGGCAATATCAGCTCTGCAATCGGGCCTTTTGCAGTTATGCAGGGACTGTGTGAAGTCACGGGGAATGAGGCCTGTGTGCGCATCTTTAATACCAATACACAAAAGATAATTCATTCATATTTCCCGGTGAAAAATGGTCAACCTGAATTCACGGGGAAATTTGAAATTCCTGGAGTGTCAGGAACTGGGGCTCCCATTCGTTTGGAGTTTCAAGAACCCGGCGGTGCCTCCACGGGAAAACTTTTGCCGACGGGAAAGATCTGCGAAACTTTGCAAGTCCAAGGGGTCGGTCCGATTGAAGTTTCGATGGTCGATGCTGCCAACGCCTGCGTTTTCGTGCGAGCACAGGATGTGGGTATGACTGGCAAAGAAATGCCGATTGAGCTTGAGCAAGCCAAAGATTTATTAAAAAAATTAGATCTGGTTCGTCGTCATGCATCTGTGGCGATGGGAATTTCCAAAGATCTTGAAGATGCAAAAAATTATATCGCGATTCCTTATATTGGCATCATCAGTCCTGCCACAAACGAGGACATGGATTTTGAAATGCGCGTGATCGCAAGTGGTCAGCCTCACAAGGCCTTGCCCTTGACCGTTTCTTTGTGTTCTGCTGTGACCGCCAAACTTCCGGGGAGTGTTATTCACGAAGCCGTTCATGGTCGCAGTCTTAAGCAGGTTCGCATCGGAATGCCTTCTGGAGTTTTGCAATTGGACGCCGAAGTGGAAAATAAAAATGGCCACTGGAGTGTTCGCAGTGGCAGTTTTTATAGAACGGCTCGTCCTTTATTCCAGGGCGAAGTCTTTATTTAGTATTTTTCACCGGCATTAATTCCGCGGCGGTCAGAATAGCTGCTGCGACTTCCGCAGGTTTTGAAATCATTGGCACATGGCATCGGTTCGCGGCCAGCAAATGAAGTGGTGCGGAGAAGATACATAGTCACGAATTCGTAATCCAGAAAATCCGACCCAGTTTGACAGCGGATCATCGTACAGTGAAGAACTGTGGCTTTTTCGAAATCGTTCCATTTCTTGCAGCCATCTTGAATATTTAGGCGGTCCAGTTGTTTCAAATTGAGAAAAGTCCAGCTGGCCCAGAATGAATCCTGGATCTACAATTTCCAGAACATTATCGCTATATTTTTTTTAAATATGCTCAAACTGGGCCACGGAAAATCGGGCAAAAATCCGATAAGTTTATATGCGCAAACTAGTTCTTATTTCATTCGTATTTTTAGCAGCCTGTGCCTCTAAATCCCGTCAGCCGACGGCGGTAGCAGAGGTGGTCCAAATACCAGCTCCTGCAGGTGCATTGACATTGGATCAAGCATTGGCTCAAGGCCAGGATGCCACGATCGAATATTTAAAATCACAACTGAAGGCACAACCTTATGGTAGCTTGGATTCCAGAGATCCAGCCGCTGATATGGCGACTTCCGTTAGGGCTGAGCGCATTAAAAACGATAACCCGGATAAAAAGCAGCAATCTGCTTTCCTTAAAAAGTTTCGCGGTTGGAGCCCTAAGAAACGGGTGACTCATGGTGAAGAGCTAGTCGCAGACTTCAATTGTGATAAAGCACTGGAAAGCCAGGCTTTAGGATACTCCCTGGAGTTGGATTTCCCCGAGCAAGCAGCTCGCGATACTTCCAAGCAACTGCATGAAAAAGTTTTGACGTGCGATAATATCTCTAAGACGGAAAGCGTTTTCCGTTTGGCGGTTTTCGCAATTCAACAAAATGAATGCCCTCGCGCGGTAGATTATTTGGATAAATACCCAGCTCCTATGGAGCGTGGTATGCGTGACCGTCAGGCTTACCTAAAAAGCTTTTGCGCAGTCAATGCTGAAAGCAAACAGGCAAATCCCTTGGGCGGCTATGGTATTTTGGTAAGCACATTCCAATCGCCAGCAGCCCCTTCACAATGGTATCTGGGTGTGGAGAGTGGTGATCCGGAATGGGATCGCTTACTTGCTTCCATGGTTCGGTTGACTCATGAAGAGCGCCCTGAGACAGTTCAATACTTGGCTGGTAAAATGAACTTGGAAAAATTTCGTTCTTTGCCTCAGCCGTTTCAGACTTCTATGCTGGTATTGATGAGTGCCAATGGTGCTGACTTATCGGTGTTCCAGGCTCTTCATAAGTATTTGGCAGATCATCCAGATTCCTTAACGACATCTGTAGCAAATCTTCTTTTCCCAATTCGTTATTGGAAAGAGATCGTTGAAAACAGCAAGAGTGCGGATCCAATCCTGGTGAAAGCTCTTATTCGTCAAGAAAGCGCTTTTAACAAGGCCGCGCGCAGCCGTGCTCGTGCTGCAGGTCTTATGCAGTTGATTTATCCGACAGCTAAGCACTTTGGCGTTAAAAAGCCC
Source organism: Bdellovibrio sp. ZAP7 (assembly GCF_006874645.1). Classification (NCBI taxonomy): domain Bacteria; kingdom Pseudomonadati; phylum Bdellovibrionota; class Bdellovibrionia; order Bdellovibrionales; family Pseudobdellovibrionaceae; genus Bdellovibrio; species Bdellovibrio sp. ZAP7. The sequence continues at coordinate 935,818 of NZ_CP030082.1, forward strand.
GTGCAACTGTTAAATCCGGAGACGAATATCCATGCAGGGTCTGAGTTCCTGGCTCAATTGATCGCTGATTTTGGCTCTGTAGAGTTGGCTCTCGCAGCTTACAACGCGGGACCTGCGATGGTGCGCCAGTGGCAAAAGCGTTATCCTACTGAGAACATCGATTTGTTCGTTGAAATGATTCCGTACACGGAAACACGCGAATACGTTCGCCTGGTAAAAAGAAACTATAAGATCTATCAGTCGATTTTGGTGAAGCCGCAAATTTTGGGTGCGAATCACTAATTTACCCTATCATAATAGCTGTCACTCTAAGTGATCAAGAAAAGCAGTCGTCTTCCGACTGCTTTTTTCATTTTCGATACACCAGCATTGCAGATTCCATTTTCAAAACGTTTTCACGAGAATCTATTTTCGAGAAAACCATAAACTTAATTCGGTATATAAAAGCAAATGTCGTATAGTTTAGTTATTCACGATTGCGGTACGTAGATGTGAGTAAACTCTAAACAAATCAGAATTGGTTATTATTTGGCTTGCTTGAGAGTTATCAAGAAACTTTATTCGGATCGGACTGGAACAGAATAATTAAGTTTCCGATATCGTAATACAAAAGTTCATACCTCATATTTTTTATGCCGAAATAGGGAACATCGAGTATTTATTAAGGAGAGAAAGAATGTCAACTGCACGTCTTATTGAAACATCAGCGACAGAGTCAGATGAAGTGAGTCAGATAAGGCAAACCCTTGAGGCCCTTCACAAAGTACAAGCCATCATCGAGTTTAATCTTGATGGTACGATTGTTACAGCGAATGAAAATTTCTTAAAGACGTTGGGGTATTCCTTGGATGAAATCCAAGCGCAACATCACTCAATGTTTTGTGATGTGGAATATTCTCGCAGTATCGATTATAAAAAATTCTGGCAGGCTTTGGCCAGAGGCGAATTTGCTTCCGGTGAGTTCAAGCGCATCAGCAAAGATGGTCGTGCAGTTTGGATCAATGCATCCTACAATCCAGTCTTAAACAGCGAAGGTAAACCTTATAAAGTTGTAAAATTCGCCACCGACGTCACAGCGGCTAAAATGAAAAGCGCTGAAGACGAGGGTAAAATTTCTGCGATCAGCAAGGCTCAAGCTGTCATCGAGTTTAATCTCGATGGCACGGTTATCAATGCCAATGAAAACTTTCTTAAGACATTAGGCTATAGTCTGTCGGAAATCCAGGGTAAGCATCACCGCATGTTTTGTGATTCTGAGTATATTCGGTCGTCAGAGTATGAAAGCTTCTGGAAGAAGTTGAACCGTGGCGAATTTGATTCCGGTCGCTATATGCGCAAGGGTTCTGGCGATCGCACGATTTGGATTCAAGCAACTTATAATCCTATTATGGATGCAAGTGGCAAGCCTTATAAGGTTGTGAAATTCGCATCAGATATCACTGAACAGTATGAGCTTGAGCAATCCATCAAACGTAAAGCGGAAGACGACCAAAAGAAAGTCGATCAACTTTTGACGGTCGTGAACCGCGCTGCAGCTGGTGATTTGAGTACAGAGATTACTGTGGAAGGTACAGATGCTTTGGGACAGTTGGCGGCAGGTATCTCGACGATGATGCGCGACCTTCGCGGCGTTATCGGTAAAGTGGTCGAATCAGCGAGTGGTTTCGGGACATCTTCCAAATCCATCGCGGATCAATCAAATAACGTAGCCGGCGGTGCCCACAGTCTGGGCGCAACGGTTGAAGAGATGAACGCCTCGATCGAGGAGTTTACAGCGTCGATTGCTTCCATTGCTGACAATACAAAAAAAGCCAACGAGCTAGCCAAAGTCACTCATAAGGAAGCGGAAACAGGCAGCCAATCCATTTCGAAGTCAATTGAAGCGATGGAGCTGATCAATAAATCATCTGAAGATATCAGCGAGATCATCAAAGTGATCAGCGAGATCGCCAGCCAAACAAATTTGTTAGCCTTTAATGCGGCGATCGAAGCGGCGCGTGCAGGCGAGCATGGTTTAGGATTCTCGGTTGTGGCGGATGAAGTTCGTAAACTGGCAGAGCGTTCATCTCAGGCGACTAAAGAGATCTCTAAACTGATCAACGAATCCGTAAAACGTGTTGAGCAGGGCAGTGCTATTTCCAAACAAGCAGGCGAGGCTTTCAGTAAGATCGTCTCTGGTATCGAGAAAACGACCCAGTCCATTGCTGAGGTTAACGTAGCCGCCGAGGAGCAATCTGAATCCGCAAAAGGCATCAGCCAGGCGATTCAGTACATTGCCAACGAAGCGACAAGATCAGCTCAAGCGTCAGAGAACATTGCCAGTGCGACGAAATCTCTGGTGAGTGGAGCGGAAGACTTGAACAAAACTGTTTCTAGATTCGTGGTTTAATATATGTCGACCGAAGCTGAACGTACTTTGAGTGGGCCGGCATTGCGCCGGCTGATCAGTCTGGTAAAACAACATACGGGCATCACTATGGAGGAGCGCAAGCGGGAACTCTTGTTCTCTCGTATTCGCCCGCGTATGAAAGAACTGAGCCTTACGACAGCTGAAGCCTATATTGACTATTTGGAATCCCACAAAGAAGAGATTCAAAAGTTCGTAAATACAATTACCACGAATGAAACTATCTTCTTTCGAACACCGGTGATTTGGGATTACTTTGGAAACGAGTTCCTGAAAAACTGGAGTAAAAATAATCCCGGCGAAATTCTGCGCGTTTGGTCAGCCGCTTCCTCGACGGGGGAAGAATCCGCCAGTATTGGAATGATGTGCGAGGAACATAAACGCTCCACACCCGGTTTCCAGTATAAGATTTATGCCTCTGACATTGATACCGATGTTTTGGATAACGCCCGCAAAGGTGTTTATAAAGCTCGCAGTATCGACGATATTCGTTCCCGCGTGCCGCAGTTGTTTCATCGTTATTTTATCAATAGTACCAAAGCCGATCCGCACCTGTGCGAGTCGGTCTTGGGGAATATCGAATACTTCGTGCACAATCTGCATTCTCGCGGTACGCGCACAGTTTTTTTCGATATCGTATTTTTACGAAATGTTCTGATCTATTTTAATGAGCCGGATCAGGAATTGGTTCTACGCAATATATATGCAAGCCTGAAACCTGAAGGGGTGCTGATTATTGGGGAAGCTGAATCCCTGGCCCGCTTGAAAACGTCTTTTGAATACTCCAAGCCCCTAATTTACAAGAGAGCCGCGTGATGAGTGCTGTGAGTGGAAAGAAAGCATTAAATAAACTGCAAATGTTTGCCTCCTTTAAGTTGGGCACGACCGAGCTTGCGATTTCTGTCGTGTCTTTGCAGGAAGTCGTCAACGTACCGGATGCAATCAGTCCGGTGCCCTTGGCACCCTCTTACCTCAAGGGCATTTTTAATCTGCGCGGCACAGTTATTCCTGTAGTCGACATGGGGACTTTACTCGATCTAAACCACTTGGAGGGTGCGGTCGGCAAAATTGCCGTGGTGGTCGCTGAGGGTGTGAAGATCGGTTTGTACTTTGATTCCACTTCGGAAATTCTAAATGTTCCGGTGGATTCAGTTTGCCATTTTAATGACAATCCTGAAGGTGTTCGCTCTGTCGTAAAATCAGTTTTAAAATTGAACAACGGTGAGCGCTTGGTGGAAGTGATTGAACCCGCCTCCCTTCTAAAAATTGAAAATATCGCGAGTCTTGCTACAACTTCGCAAAATGGCGCTGATGAGACCAAGAAAAAGAAGTTTACTCGTCGTCAGTGCATCACGTTTAAATCTGGCACTCGCGATTTCGGAATGAATTTGTCGGCCATCCGGGAAATCATCCGCGTACCTGAAATTAAAAGAAGCTCGATGCAAGTAAATTACTCCCTGGGGGTGGTCAGCTTGCGTGGAGTTGTGATTCCTGTCCTGGATTTTAAAAAGTTTCTGCATGTCGAAGAGGTCGGTCCGTCACTCGACGCGGAAGCGCAGCGAATTATCATTCTTAAAATTCAAGACTTCTATGTTGGCTTCTTGGTGGACTCTGTCGACAGTATCAAAACTTATTTTGAAGAAGATCTATTGCCGATTCCGATGTTCAAGCAGGAAAAGGTCAATATGATGCGAGGGATGCTGGCCGTTTCTGAAACTTGCAATGTCCTTCTCCTAGCAGAAGATCAGCTTTTCAGTGAAGGCGAGATTCACGAATTTACCCGGGGTCACAGTGCACTCTATTCTAAAGAAAACGCCAAAGCGTTGGAGAAAGAAACTGCGGGGGAGCGCCATCCGTATATCTCCTTTAAACTCGAATATATGCTTTCCACTCGCTTAAGCAGCGTGGATGAGATTGCAAATCTGACTGAAGACATGGTGAAGCCTCCGGGTTATCCCGATTATGTTGTTGGTGTTCAACACATGCGCGGCGAAGTGGTGACGTTGGTGGATTTGAGAATGTATTACGGGATGACCTATACCGGTGACTACTCGAACTCGCGCATTCTGATCGTGCGCGGAGCTCAGGGCAAAATTGGTTTGCTAGTAGACTCCGTAGAGTCGATTGATACCGTTGATGAAGCTAAAAAGATTAAGATCCCAAGCTTGTTTGCCAAAGATGCCATCACCGCACTTCGGGGTGACATTCAAGAAGTGATCGAGATGCCCGACCTCTCAGGGAAAAAGAAAATCTTCATGGTGCTCGACATGCCTGAAGTTCTGAATAAGCTTCTGAATCCGAACGGGAGCGCCGCCTAGCCATTCTCGAGGGAACTTCTGGGCCCTAACATCATGATACTATTGGGGGCTCGGTAAATAAATCGAGAAGCTTAGTTGCCTTAGTAAATGACATTTGTTAAACCAAGAGCATTCCAGATGGAGTGTTCTCTATGTCTTCAGTAGCAACGCCGCAATGGGCGCAAACGTTTCGTTCTCTTTCCGACAAACTTATTTCTCCGGCTTTTAAAGAAAAAATTAAGCAGAGTCCTCTGGGTAAAATCAATTTGAATCCCAAGCAGAAAAAGATCGCCAAGTGGGGTGGTATCGCCGCTTTGCTTCTGATTTCCATCGCAAGCTACAATATCTTTTTCTTTGAAAGCACCGATGATGCTTTCGTGAAAGCGCACTTACACACCGTCAGCCCACGCATTATCGGAACGGTGGTGGAAGTGATGGTGCAGGACAACCAGCATGTTAAAAAAGGCGATGTCTTAGTTCGTCTGGATAAACGTGATTATGAAGTTCAAGTCAAAGCCGCGCAAGCTCGCTACGGAAAATCGCACCGCGATCTGGGACGCTTTAAGGGATTTGAAAATCTGGGCCCTTCAGAGCGCCCGGTATTTGATCAATATCAATCGGATGCTTTAGTCACAGAGGCCGAGCTTCAAAAAGCTCAACTGCAATTGGAATACACGACGATTGTCGCTCCTGAAGACGGAAAAATCGGTAAAAGAAATGTCGAAACCGGAGAGCTGGTGCAACCGGGACAACCCTTGATGGCATTGATCGAGGAGGACCCTTGGATCGAAGCAAACTTTAAAGAAAATCAGATTCGCCATTTTAAGCCAGGACAAAAAGTTGAAATTAAAGTTGATGCGATTCCGGGTAAATCGTTCTTGGGTCGCTTAGACAGCGTGTCTCCGGGGTCGGGTTCTACGTTCTCGTTGTTGCCTCCCGATAACGCCACTGGAAACTTCACCAAGATCGTGCAACGTATTCCTGTTAAAATAGTTTTCGATAAAGAAGATATGAAAGGCTACGAAGATAAACTGATCTCTGGCATGTCCACCGAAGTCTCCGTCAGAATTCACTAATGTCTACAGCGGTAGCTCATGGTTCAAGCGCTGAACCTAAAATGGATTTCAAAGCCTGGCTCGCGGTTTTCGGTGCGGTGCTGGGCGCCTTTATGGCGATCCTCGATATTCAAATCACCAATGCTTCTATTCGTGACATCACGGGCGGATTAGGCGCGACCCTCGAAGAGGGTTCCTGGATTTCCACTTCCTATCTAGTTGCAGAAATCGTGATCATTCCGATCAGCGGTTGGTTGACCCGAGTTTTTTCCCTACGCACTTATCTGACTTGGACATCTATCCTGTTTTTAATTTTCTCGGTGGCTTGTGGTCTGGCGTGGAATTTGGAATCGATGATTGTCTTTCGTGCCTTGCAAGGGGCGACAGGCGGAGCCTTAATTCCTCTGGCATTTCAGGTAATCTTAAGAATGCCACCTTCCAAACGCAATGTTGGGATGGCGATGTTTGCCATCACCGCGACCTTTGCGCCAGCGATCGGTCCCACAGTTGGTGGTTATTTGACTCAGATGTTTCACTGGTCGGTCGTGTTTTATATGAATTTGATTCCGGGCATCTTTTTGATGGCAGCGATCTATTTTGGAATCGAGAAAGCACCCAAGCAACTGGAACTTTTAAAGCAGATCGATCGCTGGGGTATTATTACTATGGCGGTGGGACTTTCCTCGCTGACGATTTTTCTGGAAGAGGGCGAGCGCAAAGACTGGTTTAATTCTACGACGATCGTGTGGTTGGCGATTTTATCTGTGGTTTTCCTGATCGCCTTTCTGGTGATTGAATTGCGAATTAAGAATCCTTTTATCAATTTGCGTCTGCTCATGCAGAAAAATTTTGGTTTCGGATGTCTGGTGAACTTTGTGGTAGGACTGGCGATGTATGGGGCGCTTTACTTGCTCCCACTCTATCTTGCGACCATTCAAGGTTATAACTCGATAGATATCGGGCGTACCATGATGTGGGCGGGGATTCCGCAGCTTTTGATCCTGCCTTTTGTGCCTAAGATACTGGCCCGCGTGGATGCGCGTTGGCTGGCGTTTGTGGGAATTAACATTTTTGGTATCAGCTGTTTGATGAACAGTCATCTAACTGCTGACGTGGGATATGATCAACTGATGTGGTCCCAGATTGTCAGAGCTATGGGGCAACCTTTGCTGATGATTCCACTTTCGACGATTACCACGGGCTTGGTCGCTCCTCAGGACGTAGGCTCGGCCTCGGGTTTATTTAATATGTTGCGAAATTTGGGCGGCTCTGTTGGGATTGCCCTTTTAGGGACAATGATGAGTCACCGCGAGAAATTCCACTCGGCCATGCTTACTGAAGGTGTCAGTCTATTTCATAAAAATACTCAGCAGCGCATTTCTGATCTGCAGAATTTTTTTATGAGCAGTGGGGTTGATGTCACGACAGCTCATCAGAAAGCCATTGCGACTGTTGATATGTTGGTTCGCAAACAGGCAAACTTACTGAGTTTCAATGATTGCTTTAAAACAGTCGCTATCGCCTTGATCGCCAGCTCTGTTTTAATTTTATTGTGCGATAAAGTGAAAGGTGGAGGCGGCGGAGAAGCCCACTAGGACTTTTAACAGTCCCCGCAGGTCTTCTTAGATATTCTCTGGCCGCGAACGTATCCTAGGTTCTAAAAAAAGGAACTGGATATGAGCCGAATTTCATGCGTACTGATAGCTGCAGGAAGTTTTTCACCGGTCGTGGGAAAATCCCTTATTCGTGAAAACATTCTGGATATTTTAAATATTCCATTCGAAGAAGTTATAGCCGTCACGGAGCAGGATACTGAGGCCTATTGTCAGGCTCTTCGCGATCTTCCGTTAAAGGTCACTTACAATTCTGAATTCGCCTTGGGACAACATAGTTCCATCCGCAACGGTTTGACTCATTTACGCAAATACTATGACGGGGTTCTGGTTTTGCGTGCTGATGACGTTAATCAAGACGTGGATATTCTGCAGGACATGGTTTGCCTTTTCAGAGCCCAAATGGGTAAAAGTATTGTGCATCAGGCGGGTCGATCTTTGAATCTTCAACCGATGCTGATCCCTCGTGAATTTGTTCCCGACATTTTGCAATACGAAGATGGGGACCATGATTGCTCTTATCTGTTGAAACGCTACCCTGTGCGTGTCGCACCTTTGGCGGTCGCCGACAATTATCTGACGGACATCGGCCCCTCTGATGACTTCTCTATCACATTGGTGTCGCAACATGGGTGAGGATTTCTTTAGCCTCGGCATTGAAAGAGTCCCCGTCGGTGAAACCATTCAAGTCGACATTCCATTAAAGTTTGCCGCTGCGGCAAGTGGGCTGGCAGCGACTTATGGATGGCGCTTGCACATTAACGATACGACGGAAATGGAGGGCATTGAATTCGCGGATGTCCTGATTCAGATGGCGGCGGAAATTGCTCAGGCCCGAGGGACTAACATGCGCAGTCTTCGCGAAATCCTGGCTCCTGGAACTCCATGGATCGAACAGCCACCTTTGAAATCTAAGAAATGCGTTTTGTATGGTCGGTCGCGCGTGACGGAAAGTCTGGAAAGGCATTTAATGCTTTTGGATTTTCAACCGCGTATTGAAACTGATTTTGACAGCTTGGTGTTTCGCGCCGATGAGATCGTAATTGTAGCGACTCAAACGCCAAGAGACCTGGATTTGGTGGCCTGTGCCGTTATCGCTCGTTCTTCGCATGTGGCAATTGTGGGGGATGAAAAGCGTGCGCAAAGTATTATCAGACATTTAAACCGCTCCGAGGAGAAGATGGCTAAAGAGCCCGTTTATCTTCCAGCGGGTGTAGATATCGGCGCTCGCAATGCTGATGAAATGGCCCTAAGTATCGTGGTTGAGATCCTGCTTAGAGGCAGAATGAATTGAAACGAATTCAATGGTTTTGAGCTGATAAACAAAGTGATCCCGAAAATGGGAACACTATGTTTCAAAACCATTGATTCTATCGCATTCTCCGGCTATGTCCCTTCTTTAAAGCGGGAACGGACATGGTTGAGATCATCAAAACAGAATTGTTACGTCGCAAGAGAGACAATAAGAGCTACTCGTTGCGCGCTTTTGCGGATTTCCTGGAAATCTCTCCAGGCCGTCTTTCCGAGCTTCTTTCAGGCAAACGTTCCCTTAGCAAAAAGATGAAAATCAAAATTTCCGAACGTCTGGGGTTATCGGAGATGAATGAGCTTCTCGAGACGCAGCCTCAAAATCTGACTTTTTCGGATCGTACGGATTATCACTTTCTTTCAAACGATGCATTTACGGTTCTGGCTGATTGGTATCACTTTGCTATTTTGTCCTTGGCAGATACTGCCGATTTTAAAGCAGATCCCAAATGGATTGCAAAACGTCTGGGGATTTCTATTCTTGAAGCCACGGAAGCCCTGGCCCGTCTTCGGAAAGTCGGCGCCATTAAATTAAGTGGCAGCAAAATGACCAAGACCAATAAAAGCGTGCGAGCTGGAAACGGCTTAGACTCCCAGGCGTTGCGAATTTCTCATCGCCAAAGTATCGAGCAGGCAGTGATTTCACTGAATGAAACACCGGTGGACCTGCGCGATATCTCCAGCATCACGATGGCTATCGATCTAAAGAAGTTACCCATAGCAAAAAAGATCATCCAAGAGTTCCGGCACAAAATGGCTGACGTGATGGAGTCTGGGAATCAAACCGAAGTGTATAATCTGAACATTCAGCTGGTACCTGTTTCCACAAGAAGGACTTTATGAAATTTGTTTTGATAATAGCCTTTAGTTTCTTGTCTTCGCTTGCTTATGGGCAGTTTATTGACGGTCAAGATCGTGGTAACGGCGGCGATCAGTGTGAAATGCGTATTGGCGAAATCCGCGGTGATTTTGAAAAATGGATTATCAAAGGCGGTTCTGCCACTTTGCAACTGCCGTTGGGAATCACGCACGATCAATATTACAGAGCCATGTTGGAGCAAATGGCCAATGCATCTGTCAGTTGCACGGAAACCATTCTGAAGGTGGGAGCTGCAGAAAAAACTTGTCTGAACTTCCGCGACGGTCAGGACGTGCCTCGTATCCTTTGCAATGTGGAGCGCTTCATGAATGCGAAGGGCTCGGATCAGTATGTTTTGATTCATCACGAGTATGCGGGGTTAGCGCATTTCGAGATCAATGACGGAGAAAAATCTGACTATCGTATCTCGATGCAGATCGCAGATTATTACCGAGCGGACGGTGCGAATAAACTGGATAATGCTCCGGCACCAAAATGTTCGTTGGATCCGTTAAGATCTGTTTCAGACAGGATGGCAACGGCTATTTATGAAAACAAATTAGATTGTGTTCGCATGTTGGCGTCGCAGTTGGGATACCTTGAGCAAGTCTTGACCTACCGCTATGATCCTTTGATTAAAGAACTACCGAATGAAAATTGGTTTATTTTGCCGCCGGTTTCTTTTGCTGCGATTTTGGGACGTGTCGATGTGCTCAATATTCTGCTGGATGCGGGCTTCAATGTTAATTTCCTTCAGGGAGTGCATTATCCTCTTTCTATCGCGTCGAAGGCTGGCAACATCGAGTCCATCAAAGCTCTCGTGACAAGAGGTGCAGATCTGAAGCCAGTGAATGGAAAATGTTTCAGTCCGGTGGACGCCGCATTGACGAATCTGGAAGAGAAGTCATATCCCGTCGCTCGTGTTTATCGAACGGTGGAAACATTGTTGGAACTGGGTGCAGACTCCAATAGTATCAGCTTTGGTCGGACCACTCTTTCAAGAGCGGTGGAGAATTCGGAATTGGTGGACTTGCTAATTAAGCATGGAGCTTCCGTGTCTGCCGTCGATAAGTACGGCCGTAGCGCGATTTACTTTTGTCGTTCTGAAGGTTGTGTGGATCGTCTTGTAAAACTTGGTGCCGATGTCAATGCTCTCGATTATAGCGGCAGTCGCGCTATCGATATCGTTCCAACAGCCGCAGCAGTGAAGGCTCTGTTGAATCATGGTTCACCGCCTCGACGTAAATTAGTATCTGTTCCCCGAGATGTTGCTCCCTAAGTCGTTCCCAAAAACTGGAACAGTATGGCTGTTGACTGTCGTCGGTAAAATTGAATTTCGTTGCTGCGATAAAATCTTTCCTCTGAAATCGTATGTATGAAATCAGAAACTTCAGGATTCAATCGCGGTAATAGCTAATGGCAAGAATCAACTCTTATCAAATTCTTTTGGCTGAGTATGAGTCTCGGCAAAGTAAGAATAAGCGGTTCTCGCGCCGTGCGTTTGCGGCCTTGTTGGGCATTTCCAGTGGGCGCCTTCATGAGATCATGAATGGGCGTCATCCTATCACTTTGAAAATGGCGAAAAAATTAATTGCGAAGTTAAACCTGGAAGAAAGTAAAGCTGCCTATTTTTTGCGGTTGGTTGAAAGCGAAGCTTATCTTCGTGCCGATGGCCGTAAAAGAGTGCGCCCTAAAAGTACCCGCCTTTTATCTGAAGAGGAGTTTTCCATCGTTAGTGATTGGGAATACTTTGCTTTGATGGCACTCGCGGAAACGGCCACCTTTCGTTCAGAGATTCCCTGGCTTGCAAGGAAATTATCCATTCCCGAGGCACGCGCTACAGAGGTGGTTGAACATTTGCTAAAGCAAGGACTGTTGAACGTCAGTGAGAAGGGTGAGTTTAAGAACACTTATACATCGATGACCACCTTAATAGACATACCGTCAGAGGTCGTGCGGAAAGCCAATATCGAGTGTATTCGTCAGGCCATTGAAAATTTGGACAAAATTGATGTGATGAAAAGAGACGTGTCATCCTTAACTCTTCCGGTAGATATGGAGAAAATTCCCGAAGTGAAAGCTCTGATCCGGGAGTTTAAAAGCAAAGTCACCGCGTTGATGACTAAAGAGCAAACCACGGAAGTTTATAATTTAAACATTCAATTTGTCCCGGTTTCCGAGTTAGGGATATAAAAAAAAGGGCCCGCGTTTCCGCGAGCCCTGACTGCACGTTTATTCCAATGGTGGGGGATATTTTTCGATCATTTCCTTCATTGATGAACCATATCGGCCATTGGGAACTATCATTGTCGCTTTTCTCCAAGACGTCGTGGCCAGAATAAAGCGGCCTTGACCCACACCCGGAGCATAACCCCAAGTCTTGTTCACGGCAGCCGCATTCGGCCAGTAATCGGCACCCACATTGACTAAGTACTTCGCCACAGATCGATCGTCTGTTCCGCTCGCATTGTCCAGTATCAGAGCGGTCTCCATGCTCACAAAAACGGCGCGTACATCCTCGGGCACGATGGTATTTTGCGTTCCATAGCCATGGGCAAATTGCGGATACTTAGGCAAAAATGAAAGTCCACCACTTGCTTCCACTCGTGTGCCTTTATCTGCGGCGAACACGAAAGGATATCTCCAGGTATCCGTATAAGGAGCCTTATCAGTGATCAAAAGTTTCCAGGTGCGGGTTGCTTCGGAAAGAACATAGATCTTCAGATTTCTAAACTGCACACGGGTGTTGGTGGCTTTATTGCCTTCGGCTTCAAATACTTGCAGCCAAGAATTCAGCGTATAGCACCATGTCGGCTTGCTGTACTCAAACCAACTTGGAATATCCGCGCCCGAAGGTGATTGCATGATTATCATAGGATACTTTTGCCATTCGTAACGAATATCTGGAATCTTAGCTTCGTGCGAAGTCGCGAGCTGACCATTTACGATATCAACTATCGCCTGGGCTGGTGAAGCTGATGCCGTAGGCGACGGGGACGGAGACGGTGTTACTGACGGCGTAGGCGAAGGTTTCGGCGTTACCGACGGAGTAGGAGATGCTGAAGGTGAAGGAGATGGTTTTGGTGTCGCGGAAGGCGACGGTGTTGCGGTAGGTGTAGGTTTTCGATACCAGTTTCGTGATCTTGAAGCTTCCAAATTAACCGCTGATGAGTCTGCCTGGGGGGAACGCGTATCAGCAGGGCTGCAGCCACTTATGGCGGCGAGAAGTAAGGTCGATGTTCCAAGTCTTGTGTAAAGCCAATATCTCTTATCCATTCGAAAACCTCCTGTATAAATATCGGTTGTTTAACGACAGGACTCTTGTTTTGCGCGCAAGAATATGTCGGATGTGTTCTCAAACTAAATTTGCATTTTGGGAAACATGTCGAGATTTGAATAGAAGATCGACGTTTCCTGTTTTTAAGCAACCCCTTGGGAGCTTAGAGGATTTTGATTAGTAATCAAAATAAGATAGTGAAGTCGATTTTAGGACAAACAATCAAAGGAGATTGAAATGAAGGTTTTCAAACTAGCTCTTAGTATTCTTGCGTCTGCCGCGATTTCGCATGTGGCTCATGCCGCCGCCGACTACTCTGATTCTGCAGCTAATGAAATGCAAAAAACGGGGCCTAACACTCTTGAAAGAATGGGCTCTGTAGAGGCACGCGCGCAGGTAGTTAAGATCGATAAAAAATCTCGCGAGATTACTTTCAAGACGGAGGACGGCCAAAACGTAACGGTTGTTGCAGGGCCTGAAATCAGAAATTTTGATCAAATTAAAAAAGGCGACACACTTAAAGTGAACTACATGGAATCGTTGGTGCTAGAACTTAAGAAAAAAGTAAAAGCGGACAACGGCGTTGTTGCTTCAACAGATATTGTTCGTTCTGCGCCGGGTGAAAAACCAGGTGGTCAAGTTGTGCAGCAGCTTACTGCAACGGGCACAGTGACGAAAGTTGACAAAAAGAAACAGGAAGTAACGGTTAAGGGGCCGCGGCGTACTATTAGCTTCCACGTAAAAGATCAAAGCGTCCTTGATGAATTGAAAAAGGGCGATCAAATCGAAGCGAAGTACACAGAAGCATTGGCTGTTTCAGTTGAAACGATCAAACGCTGATTAAAGAGCGCTCTTGTAGAAACAAAACCCCGGTCTGCACCGGGGTTTTTTATTTTAGCGACCTGGAGGAGGTGAGCTTGGGTTGGGAGATCCCGGAGAGATCGAAGTTCCGCTGCCTGGCAGCTGATTTGTATTTGGCATGTTATTCGATGAGGGCGATGAGTTCGTATTCCAATTGCGATTCGAAGGATTGGAGTTGATGTTCTGCGAGTCTCTCATTGTGTCCGTATTGGTGTTGGTGGGGGCAGAAGCACTGCCGCTCATAGGATTTGGTTGAGTCAGGCCCGGATTAGTTTGACTCGGATTTGGATTGGTACCCTGATAAGTGCTGGGGTTTGCCATCTGTTGTTGTTGCTGAGTTCTGTAGGGATCGTTTTGAGAAGTCTGAGCCCACGCGCAATTGGCCATTACAGTCAGAGCAGAAATTAGAGCTAAGGTTTTCATAGGCACTCCTATATAAAACGGTCCCGCTTTTATGCGGGACCCGAGTTGAACTTAGTGGTTCGGATTTTGAGTTGTGCTGCTCGCGCTAGAGCCTGCGCGCTTTCCCGAGGAAGACCCCTTAGTCGAAGATGTGCCTCCGTCTGTGCTGGATTCACTTTGTGAAGAAGATGAAGACCAGTCATGAGTGGATTCTTTTTGTACGCGGATGTTGTTCGTGACTTCTTTCACCGATGACACACGTTCTGCCAAATCTTCAGCCATGTGTTTCATACGACGTTCATTTACAGTTCCTGACAAGGTGACTTCGCCATTTTTAACTTCAACTTCGATGTCATTGGCATCGATTTCAGAGTGACGAGTCAGCATCTCACACACATCTTCTTTGATGCGGTCGTCTGAACGAGTATAAGATTTTGGGCCACGTCCTTCAAAGCTTGCGCTGCTTGAGCTGCGGCGCGCCTCATCGCGGTCTTGTCCACCACGAGAAGATCCATAGCTGTCTTCACGTAGACGATCGCCCCGGCCGGAATAGGATTGGGAGCCGGAATAGTCACGGTCTGAATAACTTTGAGAACTATAGTCTCTGCCATAGCTGCCATAGCTTGGTGAAGAATCCGACTCTCTGTCTTCATTGCTGCCGAAGCGTGAACTTTCATTACGGTCCATGTTATTGCGATCCCATCCGCGGTCGCTGCGATAGTCACCACGATCTGTACGAGAATCACGGCTAGATCCACTCATGCGGTTGCGATTATTGTAATCGCGGCTGATGTTGGCGTTGGTGTCATAATCACTGGTTGCTTGCCAGTTGTTGGAATAGCGATCTTCGTTTGAGCTATAACGGTCGGTCCCGTAACGAATGTCGCCGCGATTGCTGCCACGGCCATAAGCGCCGCGTGTACCGCCTTCAAAGTCCCAGTCGCGACGGCTGCTGGAGCCTTCCATATTATAGTCGCGGGCACTTTCATCTTCATTGTAGCTTGAGAAGTTGCCACGTTGTGAATCTCTGTCGCCACTCCAACGGGATTCATTTCGGGAAGAATAGGATCCTTGTGAAGAATAAGGGCGGCGGCTTTCATTTCTATTTGATTTATTGTGCATAAATACTCCTTTTTTGTTGGAGTATCTAAGATCTACCTCAAGATTCTATCTGCCAATTCCGGTTGTTCAAATACAGCGATTCCCTTGGAGATTTGAAGAAATCGCAAATGCTAGATAGCAATGATATTGCGAATCCAGGGCTGACGTAATTTTCCGCGACCAATTTCGATGCGAACTTTACTGCCCAGTTGCAACTGATCATATAGTTCCGAAGAAATCGTAATATCCAGGGGGAGCGGAAGTTCTTGTGGAGGATTGGTCGGAGAAATTTGAATGTGATAGGTGATGTAATGCCTGCCGCGCCGGCGACGATGCATCTGCGTATAGTGTCCTTCGACGGAAGCTTCAATCGTTGTGCTGGCTGAGCGATCCATATGAATATTGATGTCAGAGAAAAGGGCAATGCCGCCGATGGGAATGCTGAAAGCTAAAATCAATACACCTTCAATAATGATTCTATGTCCACGTGAAGATCCTTTAAAAACTGAAAGAATCAAAACGATCAGACTGAGAGATAAAAATCCTGTGAATAGCAAAGCCACTTTTGCCATCGCATTGGTGTTTAAATAAACGTCTTCATGAAGTGTCGTCCATTGTAATAGGCTAGATAAGCTGTATCCTGCGAAACCCCAGATCAAGGCTTCTGATATAAGAGCTTTGATAAAAAACGGGTCAAATTCTTTAGGTTGTTTTTGAATTTCTTCAAGCTGTTTAGAAAGAGCAGCCAGGAGATTCGCCGAGTTCACATCCACACGGTGGTCGCCTCGGAAGTGGACTCGCAAAAGATTTCCATCGCCAAAAATATATTCACAGCCATTATTAAACAGCTCCAGAATCAGACGACGTGCTTCACGGTCTTGCTGAATCTTGCGCATAAAGGAAGAGCTGTCGGAGGCAATGTAAACCAAGTCATCGAAAGTTAAGTCCTGCGTCTGGATTTCGTCAGCCAGCCCCCAGTTTTTAAAAAAGCGGTCCATCTTGGATTCCCGAGTGAGCTTAAAGATGACTTTGCTCGGGAAAACGCGATTCCAGGATGTGGCTTGGACTGTGCCACTTTTATTCGTCATCACATTGGTGAAGAGTTCTATGCCATCATGCATAGATTTATTGTCTGCCACGACTTTGATTCTGCGATTGCTATAGCGGATCGCAAACGTCACAGCGCTAAAAAAAAGTTTAAGTAGGAGCCACATGGGTCAATTGTATTCTGTTTTATGTGAAGTACGAAGCAAAACTTGTCTTTTAAAACTTTCAACAGCAGGGATACAGGTCTTTTCACTCTTCTTTTATAATTAACTTTTGTATGAAAGGGGATTCCCATGCGCTTGAAGGTCACGGTTCTATTTTTGGCGATTTTTTTTGCGGCTTGCTCCCATAAATCTGAGCCCAGACAATTCTTTGGAGAGAATTTAACCATTCTTAAAGGTGCGCGACTGATTGACGGGATGGGAACACCCGCCCGTTATAATGTGAATATCATCTTAAAGGAAGATCGAATTAAAGCCATCTTGGATGCGAAAGAACCACTCCCAACGCGAACCAAAGTGTTTGAGTTAGAGGGTAAGACGATCATGCCGACCCTCATGTCCTCACACGTCCATTTAGGAATGACAAACGGAGTGCAGTCGGGGTCGCGCCAAATCAATGAGGTGAACGATCTTCGTCAGCTTTATAAGTTTTCAAAATACGGAGTGGGGACTGTTCTTTCCATGGGAACAGACTTGGATGTGATTTATAATATCCGCGCGAACAGTCAAAAAACTGACAGCACATTGCCTTTGGTTTTAACTGCGGGACGTGGTTTTGGAGTTCCTGCGGGGGCGCCACCAGCGGCGATGGGTATCGATCAGGTATATCGACCTAAAAATGTCTCGGAAGCACGTAAGCAAGTTAAGGAGCTTGCGCTTAAAAAGCCCAACGTAATCAAAATCTGGGTAGATGACTTTGATCATTCTATGAAAAAGAAAATGGATCCGCAAATCTATCAGGCTATTATTCAAGAAGCGCATGCCGCTAAAATTCCGGTCGTTGCCCACGTTTATTATCTGGAGGATGCAAAGCTGCTGGCTCAAGCGGGAGTCGATGTCTTTGGACACAGCATTCGTGACCAACCTGTCGACATGGAGCTGATGTCTTTGATGAAGTTGCACAATATTGCTTACATTCCCACTCTCGCGCTGGATGAAGCGGGATATGTATTCGCAGAAAAGCCAGTCTGGATGAAAGATGAATTTTTCCGCGCGGCCTTGGATCCCGGTGTAGAGGATTGGATCGCGAAAAACTACAAATCCAAAGCCACGTCTCGTGAAGATCTAAAAATGGCGATGAAAAACGTGATGACTCTATTTAAATCTGGCATCGTTGTAGGTCTTGGAACTGATTCCGGCGCTAACTTGCAACGCATTCAAGGATTTTCTGAACACCGGGAGTTGCAATTGTTGGTAGAGGCGGGGATGACTCCGGTAGAAGCCATTCGCGTCGCCACTGTTAATAACGCCAACATTTTAGGAATTGCCAAAGATTATGCGGGAATCGCAGAAGGAATGAAGGCGAACCTTTTGATTTTGGATGCGGATCCTTCGGAAGACATCGCTAACACTCAAAAGATTCACTCAGTCTTTATTAACGGTAAACTTATCGAAAGACGTTAAGGCAGAAAGTGATGGCCCCGGCATTAATGAAGTCAATAAAGCAGGATCCCACCAAGGGTACGATAAGAAATGCTTTTGGTGCGGGTCCGTATTTCTGAGTAAGAGATTGCATATTGGCCATCGCATTTGCGGTCGTGCCCATCATAAATCCAGTATAGCCAGCCGCTATCACCGCAGATTCATAATTATTTCCGGCAATCCACATGACGGGACCCAATGCCGTCAATACGACTAACAGAGTTTGTACAATTAAGAATATCAGGATGGGGCCTGCTGCATTTTGCAACTCTTCCAGTCTTAAGCTCATGATGGCCATCGCGATAAACAGGGTCAGAGAAACCGAACCGATTTCCTCGATCCATTCTGATTTGATTTTGAAAAACGATGTTGCATCTTCAATATTTCTAAATACAGCGGCGATCACCATTGAACCGATGTAGATAGGCAAGGTCACGCCCCAAGAACTGATCCAAGAGCTGAGAGTTGTACCTAATCCCAGGATAAGACAAAGACCCAAAGCATGGAATAAAAGGTCGCGACCCGGTACAAACTTTAAAAGTTGGGATTCATCGACTTTAACATCTTCGGTCGATTTGTTGCTTTCTAAATTTCTTTTGTTGATCAGATAGGTCGCCAAGGGCGCGCCCACCAGCCCACCCAAGACAATTCCGCCCATAGCTGTGGTAAGGCCAATCACCGATGCGTTTTCAATTCCAAGCGCTGCAAACGAAGGTGCAAATGCCAATGCCGTCCCCGGGCCACCTGTTAAAGCCACGGGGCCTGTCAAAACTCCCACCAGAGGATTCAGGCCCATGATTTTTGCGGCACTCATTCCGGCAATGATTTGTAAGGCCAACCCGCCCACGGCCAATAACAGAAAATACAGAACACCGCGGCCCCCTTTCTTGAGTAACTTAAAAGAAGCGGCATAACCGACAGAGGCAAAGAAGGCGATCATCAGGGTTGTCTCAAAAGTTTTATCGAACTCGATGGAAAATAAGTTCTGAGACTTTAAAAATGAAATGACTAGTGCCACTAGCAAGCCACCAATCACCGGAGACGGCAGATTGTACTCATCTATAAAGTGGAACTTGGCTTTTAAATAGCGACCAAAATAGACCACAAGGGCTGCAATAGCGACTGTTTGAAGGGCTGTAAAACTCATATTTCAAGGCTATTCTCTGTCTGAGTCGCTGTCCAGTGTGCATTGCGGTAATGGGTTTACAACACTTAAGAAACGACATAGATTGGAATAATGATTCGCGCTTTATCCATTCAGTTGATGATTTTAATCAGCCTCTTCAGTGCTTGGAGTGTCGGCTACGCGTCTCAAATTGATGACTGTTGCATCGAGCGACTGTCGCAGTCCACTGAATCTCATGTTTCTGAAACTAAAAGCAAAGCAGTTGCAACTATTGCTGCTCATCCTGATGATTGTGCCGCCCGTTGCGATGACTGTGTTATCTGCCAGAGCCAATGTAATCAACACGGTGTAGTTACCTTTGTGACGCCAGAGTTCGGATTCGACCTCGCACAGTCCCATGATGTTAAGTTTATTCATTCCTACTCTGATATTGATCCAACGGTTCTGAAAGAACCTCCCCGAGCATAGCTCTACTCGCGGCTTTTTCGGCCGTTTTATTTCCTCATAATTTAAACAGTATTCAGTCTGCGTTTATAAACGTCAGATTTCTGGAGTTATATAATGATATTCCTTGTTAAAAGGCCTCTCGTGGTGGCCTTATTTGTAGCCCTTGTTTTAATGGATGTTCGTGCCTATTCTGCGAACGAGCAGAAAGAGGCCGGCCACCATCAGCATGGCAGTCATCCAGAATGTCCCATTCCTCAATCTGCGACAGATATTCTAAAGTGTGCCAGCGAAAATCACCCCAAGATCCGCGCAGCCCAACTGAATGAACAGGTGCAAAGCGGAGTTGAAAAAAAAGAAGGGCAAATTTCCAATCCCAGCTTAAACCTGGAATCTGTGTCCGGAGATATGGGAAATGTCTCTCGCAAAGAAACCAAAATATCCCTGATACAGCCATTGGAAATTGGTGGCGCGCGCGGAGCGCGAATCGATCTTGCCAAGGCAAATACTTTTTTGAGTCGTGCGGAATTCGAAGAGGTCCGTGCCGATGTTATGATTGAAACGGTAATAAATCTTTATCGATTATCGCAATTGAAACTTCAGGCCGAAAGCAGCGAACGCACGATACAAGCTTATCAAGGTAGTATCTCATCCTTAAAGCGGCGCGCAGCACTTTCGCCAGAGCAGAAAGTTTCTCTCTCTGTTTTTCAAATGGCCTTATCAGAGGCGAAACTGCGCAGGCTTTCGATCACCGAAGAACAGCGATCCTTGTCTCACTATTTCCATATGGCGACAGGAAATTCCTATGACGAAATCAAGGGGGTATTGCCAAGCCAGTATAAGTGGCCCACCTTGACAGAATCTGCGGAAATTAGATCTCCCGCCAAAGCGAAAGCCCTTGCCGGGAAAATGGCGGCCGAAGCGCAGTTAAGCCAAGAACAAGCCAATTCATGGCCAGTGTTGGCGATTGGCCCGATGGTGCAAATGGAAGAAGAGGGCAGTGACAAGGCCAATCTCTATGGTCTGCAGCTAAGTTTTCCCTTGCCTCTGTTTAATGTGAATGGTGGAGGTCGCAAAGCTGCGCAATTGAATGTGCAGCGTTCCCAGGAAATTTTGAAGATCACAGAACGTGTTGAGTCTCATGAACGAGAAGAGATTTTGCACAACTATGAAGACAGTCTAAAAGCTCTGAAAGAAAGCCCCCAGTTTACGGACATTGATGAAGAAAATCGAAAAAATCAAAAGCTTGCCGGCAGCGGGTTGATTCCCGCCAGTCTTGCTATCGAAGCCCAGCGCTCCAATGCGGAGTTGCTTAAAACTTTGCAGGAAAGAGAACTAAAAACCCTGCAAGCACTTTGGACCATCTATAAGTTAGACGGTCGTATTATGACGGAGAGTTTATAATGAAATCATTTACACTGCTATTATCAGCTATTTTAATTTTCTCGGTGAATTCTGCTTTGGCATATAACACCAATAAAAGCGCAGAAAAAGAACATGAAGAACATCACGACGAACATGGTCACGAGGAAAAAGAAAAGTCTTTGAAAATTTCTGAAAAGGCGAAATCTCATTTAAAGATTGAATTCACGAATGTCGTTGGCAAAAGTCCCTGGACACTGCCGCGTACAGCCCTGGTTCAGGTGAAAGATCGCTCTGGAATTTACAAAAAACACGGTGACACTTTGGAGTTTGTGGAAATTCAATTGGTAAAGTCCGATAAAGAGAAAATCACCTTTACCACCATAGATCTTCATACAGGGGATGCGGTGGTCGTTCAGGGAACTCAATTTATCCGAATCATCGAGTCAGAGCTTAACTCTGAACCCGCAGGTCACGGCCACTAGGAGACAGTATGATTTCAAAATTGATTCGTCTGTCGATTTCCTATCGCTGGTTGGTGATCTTGATTACGGTCATCGTGGGCGTTTTTGGCTGGTATTCATTTACCAAGCTTCCGATTGATGCGGTTCCAGATATTACTAACACTCAGGTGCAGGTTAATACCCAAGTCGAAGCACTGGGACCGGAAGAAATTGAACGTGTTGTAACCCGCCCCGTTGAAACGGCGTTGAATGGAATTCCAGGGGTGACGGAAGTCCGTTCCTTGACTCGCTTTGGACTTTCTCAAGTGACAGTGGTTTTTGAAGATCGCACGGACATCTATCGCGCCCGCCAATGGGTCGCTGAAAGATTGCAAAGTGTGACTGATAAATTGCCCAAAGGGTCCAAAGTGGAAATGGGCCCCGTGACTTCGGGTCTGGGAGAAATTTATCACTATGTCATTGAGGCTGAAAAAGTTGAGACGGGGGAACGTCGTATCAAGCAATTGATGGAGCTTCGGGCTTTACAAGATTGGTACATCAAACCGCGACTTTTAAATGTTAAAGGTGTTGCCGAGGTGAATTCCATCGGCGGCTATGAAAAACAGTTTGTGATTTCGCCGAATCCGCAAAAGATGGCGGCGTATGGTCTGCACTTTGACGATTTTAAAGATGCTTTTGCCAACATTAATCAAAATGTTGGGGGCGGATATGTCGAGCAGACGGGCGACCAATTTCTGATTCAAGGAATTGGTATTTTTAAGTCTTTGGCTGATATTGAAGATGTGACGGTTAAGACCCTTGAAAATGGACGGGTTATCACTGTTCATGATGTGGCATCCGTGGGTATTGGCAAAGAGCTTCGCACTGGGGCGTCTCTACATAATGGTCGGGAAGTTGTTGTAGGCACAGTGTTGATGCTGTTGGGGGAAAACAGCCGCACGGTAGCTTTGCGTGTTTCTGAGCAAATGGAGCAAGTGAAAAAGTCTTTGCCCGAAGGTTATAAAATTGAAGTCGTTTACAATCGCTCGGAGTTGGTGAATGCGACCTTAAGCACTGTGGAGCATAATCTTTTGATGGGTGCTTTTTTGGTGATTCTGGTGCTTTTCATTTTGGTGGGAAATTTCCGCGCAGCTCTCATCACCGCGATCGTCATTCCTCTGTCTTTGCTTTTCACATTTATCCTAATGCGGCGATTTGGAATCTCGGGAAATCTGGTATCCTTAGGGGCCTTGGATTTTGGGATTATCGTCGATGGAGCGGTTATTGTTTTGGATAACTGTGTTCGCCATGTTCACGATAAAACTCAAGTATTGAAACGAAGCCTGACTCAATCCGAGTTGGATGACACCATTCACGAAGCGACAACAGAAATTCGCACCAGTGCAGGGTTTGGCGAGCTTATTGTAGTTGTGGTCTTTTTACCGGTCTTTGCCTTTGTGGGTATCGAAGGTAAGATGTTCATTCCAATGGCATCGACATTTATCTTTGCGATCTTAGGTGCTTTGATTATGTCCTTCACTTTCGTTCCCGCTCTGGCAACTTTGCTATTAAAAGGCAAAGTTGAAGACAAAGAACCATGGATCATGCGCAAGCTTTATACCTGGTATGAGCCCGCTCTTGCCTGGAGTTTGAAAACTCAACGTGCGATTGTGGCGGGTGCTATTATTGCGGTTGTTTTAGGGGGCGTGCTTTTCTCGAAACTGGGAGGGGAGTTCTTGCCTCAGTTGAATGAAGGCTCTTTGGCGGTGCAATTAATTCGTCCGGTATCGGTGGGACTTTCTCATTCTGTTGCGATGGAAGAAAAATCCCATGAAATCATTCAGTCTTTCCCCGAAGTCAAAGACGTGTTCGCACGTATAGGGACCGCCGAGATTTCGATGGACCCAATGGGACCCAATATCGCCGACACATTTGTGATGTTAAAACCAGTCAAAGAGTGGCCACGTATTGACGGTAAAAAGCGCACCAAAGATGAATTGGTCGCGGCCATACAAAAAGAGTTGCAAGAGAAAACACCTGGCCAAACTATTTTGATGAGCCAACCCATTCAATTACGGTTTAACGAATTGATGGAAGGAACTCGCGCCGATGTATCTTTGAAAATCTTTGGCGAAGACCAGGAAGTGCTTCAACAAAAAGCACAGGAGATTGTGGAGATTCTGGAAAAGATCGAAGGTTCCGGCGATGTCGAACTTGAAGGCAAAGGAATGGTCAATGTTCTGGAAGTTACTCCGGATCGCCAAGCTTTACGTAAGCTTGGACTCTCATCTGCGGAAGTCATGCAGACGGTGAGTCTTGCCATGGGCGGTGAGAAGTTGGGAGTTTTCTATGAGGGAGCTCGTCAGGTGCCGCTGGTGCTTCGATTGGATGAAGAACATCGGCAGGATTTAAATGCGATTAAGTCTTTGCCAGTGGGGGTGGGAACGAACTTAACGAAACCACTGCATACGGTGGCTAACATTGGGTTTAAGGAGTCCCACAGTTCTTTCAGTCGTGAACAGACACAGCGTCGATTGGCGATTTTAATTAATCCCCGAGGTCGCGACACCGAGGGCTTCGTCAAAGAAGCGCAAATCAAAGTCGCAGAAGCCGTCAAACTTCCGACAGGTTACTATGTGCAATGGGGTGGGAACTTTAAAAACCTGCAGGAAGCTAAATCCAGGTTGCTCTTGTTGGGACCATTGGCCTTGTTATTGGTCGTCTTGATGATCTTTGCCGCGTTCAAAAACTGGATTGAAACGGCGTTGATCTTCCTGTGTATACCACTTGCCCTGATCGGTGGGGTGCTTGGACTACTGATCGCAGGTTTGCCATTCAGTATTTCCGCGGGGGTTGGTTTTATAGCCCTCTCAGGAATCGCTGTATTGAACGGTGTGGTATTGGTCAGCTACTTTAATGAACTTCGTAAGAAAGGCGAAAGTGGGGAGAACCTGGTTAAAAAAGGTGCCTCCCTTCGCTTAAGACCTGTCTTGATGACGGCTCTGGTGGATATCTTTGGATTCTTGCCGATGGCAGTTTCGTCCAGCATGGGAGCGGAAGTTCAAAAACCTCTGGCATCAGTCATCATTGGTGGAATTATCAGTTCAACGCTTTTAACATTGATTGTTTTGCCGGTGCTTTATCGTGCAGCTGATAAAAAGAATTGGCTTAAACACACAGAGGCTGGTTCAAGGTAAGTCCGTACCTTTATCAAAAAAAAGGGAGCTCGTAATGGCTCCCTTTTTTTGTCGAAATTAAACCTCGGTCGCGTCGTGGCCGAATATTCTGTAATACTTCGCCATGAACCAAACCGAAAATCTGTGAACGTACAAGTGAAGCGCCGGGATCACATATAGTGTCAGCAACGTCGAACTGATCGTACCGCCGATAACAACGATACCTAAGCTAGTACGAGATTTAGAAGCCTCATTCAGGCCGATCGCGACAGGGATCATACCCGCAATCAAAGCCAAAGACGTCATGATGATCGGACGAAGACGGGTAAAGCCCGCATGCACTAAGGCATCTTTTGGAGTTTTACCTTCTTTTTGTTGCTCCATCGTCGAGTCGATCAACAAGATCGAGTTTTTCGTCGCCAGACCCATCAACATCACGCAACCAATCATCGAGAACAAGTCAAAGCTTGAACGCGTGATGAACAGACTTAGGAAGGCTCCGCAGGCCGCCAAAGGAATTACGGCCATGATCGTAAACGGAGTGATGAACGATCCGTACAAGCTTGCCAGAACCAGATAGATAAACATCACACCCAAGCCCATAGAGACCAGGATGTTTTGCATAAGCTCCGCAAAACGTTCTGCTTCACCCACGAAACTGAAAGTCACGCCTGCTGGTGGTTTTAATTCACCCTTCGTCAAGGCTGTTAGTTCCGTCATCACGCCACCGATACCTTTACCACCTGGAGTGATGTCGGCAGAAAGCTGGATGTAACGATTCCGGTTTTCACGCAAGATTTGGGACGGACCTTGGGACGCTTTCACTTCCGCGACGTTCGCCAATGGTACCAAGCGATTATTCAAGTTCGGAACTTTCAGGTTTCCGTACTCTTTTCGCAGGTCACGTTGATCTGGTTGCAGGCGAACACGTACGTCGTAGCTAACACCGTTTTCACGGTAGATCGCAGGTGTCAGGCCTTCGATCAACGTACGAAGCTCATTACCGATACTGGTTAAAGTCACACCGGACATTCTGGCGATATCGGGCTTCATTTTAATTTGGAACTCTGGTTTACCCACGCGGAATGAAGTATCCGGTTGGGACAAACTTGGGTTCTCTTTCAGTTTAGCTAAGACTTTGTTCGAGTATTCGATCAAAGCATTCATATCCTGACCGACGATGTTCACATTGAACTGACGGCTGTTTTGCTGACCCGGATTGTCGGTCACGATGATGTTATATTTCGCAAGCAAGTCTTTGTACTCCGTACGCAGGACTTCCTTCATTTGTGTCGTATTTTTCTTACGCTGCTTAGAGGGCACCAGGCGGATATACAAGTTCCCTTTGTGGGCTTCACCGTTGGAAGAACCAATTTGGGTTAGGACATCTTCGATCTCTTTGTGTTTTTTCAGTCGGTCCTCAAGAGTTCTGGCGACTTCATCCGTACCATCAAGGCTGGCACCAGGAGGGAGTTCGAACATCACAAAGAATTCACCGTTATCCTGCGGTGGCAAGAACGTGAATGGAACAAAGCGGGCGATAAAGATCGAGAAAATAAAGATTCCGACAGCCCCCAAGATAGTTTTCATGGGGTGAGCCAAGGACCATTTAAGTGATTTTACGTACTTTTCTTCCAAACGAGATTGGAAGCGGTCAAAAGCTTTCAAAGCTCTTTTGTTCCAAATACCAAATTTGGAAGTCGGCTCTGCATGTGAGTGAGAACCTGCAACGTATGCTGACAAAGCCGGGGCTACAAACAAACCGTCAAACAAGGATACGATCATCGCAAAACAGATGGTCAGACCGAACTGTTTAAAGAACTGACCAACGATACCTTCCAAGTTTCCGATCGGACCGAATACCGCAAGGATCGTTAGAGTTGTCGCGATAACCGCAAGAGTTACCTCTTGGGTACCCACAACAGCAGCTTTTTTGGGGGACATACCCGCTTCCAGTTTACGGAAGATGTTTTCCCGCACGACGATGGCATCATCCACCAGAAGACCTACCACCAACGACATCGCAAGCAAGCTCATGATGTTGATCGAGAATCCGAAGATACCCA
The DNA here is from genome assembly GCF_006874645.1 of Bdellovibrio sp. ZAP7. Classification (NCBI taxonomy): domain Bacteria; kingdom Pseudomonadati; phylum Bdellovibrionota; class Bdellovibrionia; order Bdellovibrionales; family Pseudobdellovibrionaceae; genus Bdellovibrio; species Bdellovibrio sp. ZAP7. The sequence continues at coordinate 962,305 of NZ_CP030082.1, forward strand.
TCACGATACACGCACCCAACAGGGAGTTCGGCAAAGCGAAGCCCGTGATCAACGTGGATTTCATCGAGCCCAAGAAAAAATAAACCACGATGATCGTCAGGATAATTCCGAACAAAATCGATTCGTAAACGTCATAAACGTTATCACGGATTTTCTTGCTCGTATCTTGTGTGATTTTCATCGAAGCTGCAATGTTTTGATCCGTCAGCTGTTGATTGATTTTTGTTACTTTGGCGCGGATATCATCGGCCACTTTTACGGAGTTCGCACCGGATTGACGATAGATCGCAAAGTTCACAGATTTTTTTCCGTTCAAACGTGTGCGAGTGGACTCGTCTTGAAGAGTGTCGGTGATTTTACCCAAGGTGCTAATTGATACCGGGTGATAGACGTCAGCCAAGCGCAGAACTGTATTTCCGATTTCTTCAATAGACTGATATTGAGCAATCGTCCGGAAAGAGTACTGCGTATTGCCTTCGTCGATTTTACCTGCAGGAACGTTACGTCCACCGGATTGCAAAGCTCCATTGATGCTGGTTGCGGAAACGTCGGCTGCATTCAATTTATTGTAATCAAGACTCACGTGGATTTCACGCTTACGGCCCCCCAGGATCTCGACCTGACCCACTTGTGGGACTTGCTCGAACTGTGGAGAGATGACCTCTTTAGCTAAGTCATAGAGTTTGCCATCTTCCATATCTGAAAGAAGCGTGATGTACATGATCGGTGCATCGGAAGGGGAGACCTTACGGATAACCGGTTGGTCGATATCGTCGGGAAGTTCGCGCATGACGTTTTGAACTTTCGCGCGGACTTCTTGTTCTGCAAAGTTCAAATTTGTTTTCAAAGAGAACTCAACCATCACCACAGAAACGGAGTCCATGTTTTGCGAAGAAACTTTTTGCACGCCAGAGATTGTGGCAAGCTCATCTTCTAAAACCTTGGTGACTTCGGTTTCGATTTCCTGAGGACCCGCACCACCATAAGTCGTTTGTACAACAACTGTAGGGAAGGTGACGTCTGGAAACAAATCGATAGGAAGACCTTTTAATGAGATCAAGCCTAGCGTAAGCATCAGAATAACGATTGATAAGATAAAGACAGGTTGGCGAACGGAAAGTAATGCTGGTGACATAGTGGAGCGGAAACTATCAGGTCGCCGGAAAAAGACAACAGAATCTAAATTCAGGATCCAAAGCAAAATTGAAATCAGAAAGCCGATGTACTTGGCATTTACTTACCAGGGACAGTTAAAATCAAGCTATCGGCGGTTTCGGCAAAGTCCTTCGCGAACTTTATTCGGAGTGAAGTTATAGATCATAACTCCGCCGTCCTTAAGTAATCCTGATTTCAATTGATCCAGATAAAGTGGACGGCCGCCCATTTCGTCGGCATAGCCAAGTTTTCGGGATTCAAATGTTCCCTGAACACCTAAGCATCCAGCGGTAAAAGTGTAGGGGTTCCATCCATGAAGCAGAACGCCACGGCCATGTATGTCTTTATTACCTGCTTCCAGACCATCCAGCTCAATGCCGTCTTTGATGTTTGCGGAGCGAGGTGGGGCATATCTGCGCGTAACGACAGCTCCATTAGGTGTCTTTTGGGAGCTTGCGCCAGCTCCGAAACCGCCGGCCCCGCGGGAGACGGGAATGGGATTTTTATCGAGAACTTGAGCCACTTGACCTTGAGAATTAAAGAAATACATTTTTCCGGTCATCTCACCGTCGGCGAAGTCATTGAAAATGAAAGTGTCGGATGTAACTTTTCCGGAAGCTTTGTTTTTCTTGTAAGCCTCTAAGGCCATCTCAAGACCGCATTTGAATGTGGGATCGTTCTTAACTGAATCAGGAAGGTCTGCACACACATTGTCCTGGCCAGATAAGGTGCGATTGGTATTTGTTACCAACGCCGTTGACGCTGCTGCGGCAGAAGATTTTGGATCCGTGATGTCTGTTGGCGTAACTAACGATTTAGGTTTATCACCCATACCGAATAGATTTAGGAACCAATCGAAAAAGTTAAACTTACTGGATTGATACACCGGCGCATCGTAAGTCAAAGTACAAGTTCCTTTAGTGACGCAGCTTTGATCGGCCGAATTCAGTGAGGATTTGTTCAATACTAAATCTCCGCTCTTTGCGAGTGATTTTAAAGTCGTGGAATCGGCAGAGGTAGCATTGTTTTTAATGGATTTAACTTCATACAGTGAATCGTTGGAAACTGTTTTAAAGCCGGACTCGGTTGTGGAGTCGGTCTGGTTGGGATTAAAGAAAGTATTTTTATTCCCCACCGATTTAACTGAGATTTGCGAGCCTTTAGAAATGGCGCCGAGGGGTTGAATGGCACGATAAGTGGTTTGCGCAAAAGCCTGTGCGCTCAACAAGATAAGGAATGTACTGAGGATGAATTTCATAGCTTTAGTTCCTTTATTTTCTTAATCACCAATCGGTTTATTCAGAGTGTTCCTTTAGTAAACAGCGGACATCCTGGACTAAGGAATGAATCCAAACCAGGACCTCGACGATAGCCTGAATTCATCAAAGTTTGATCAAGCAAGAACCTCACAATTCCGAAGAGAAAGTCATGATTGCTCTTTGGTGTGTGATAGGTCTGATTCTTTCTGCCATATCGGTTTCGATGTTGGGGGCGGCATTTTCAATTGTCGGTCTTGCAGCATTGTTTTCCGGTGCAGCGACAGCCGTCATGTTGATGGCGGGATCGCTAGAGCTTTCTAAATTTGTCTTAGCAGCTTATCTGCATCAACGTTGGAATCATCTGAATGCCTTTCTTAAAACGTACCTAGTCAGTTCCGTAGTGATCTTAAGTGCAATTACATCACTTGGTATTTTTGGTTTTCTTTCTGATGCATATCAATCAGCCAGTACTGCTTTAACTGCAGAAGCGATCAAAGTGAGTTCTTTGAAAACTCAGCAGGCAAGTGCTCGCGCGGAAATTGATCGCCTAAATAAAGCCGTTGATGAAATCCCGGTTACGCGTGTAACGAAAAGAATCGAAACCCGCAAAGAAATCGAACCAGGCATCGCAGCACTGACGAAGCAAATCGAAAGCTTGCAAGTACAGATCACGCAAAGTGATTTGCATGTGATCGAGCTGAATAAAAAAGTCGGTCCTCTGGTGTTCATCGCCAAAGCTTTTAATTTAGAAATTGATACGGTTGTAAAATACTTGATCATGCTTTTTGTCTCGGTATTTGACCCGTTGGCGATCTGTCTGGTCATCGCGACCAGCGGTGCTTTGCAATCACGCCGCGAAGAAAAGGATCAACCCCCTCAGACTGATTCTGAACCGATTCCCACAGGCGACAATGCTGAAGTGGTGGAAATGCGCTTTGTCGACGACAAAGAGGCCGCGGGGTAGACAATGTTTCTAACCCGAGTCCTAGAAAAAAAAGCCGTCATCCAAACTTTCGGCGCAGCTTTAGTCTTTGCTCCCATCGGTAACACTCTAGCAAAAATGTCGACTCTTGACGGTGTCTACGGCCAATGGACATTCGAAATGTTCAAAAAAGTAATCGCTGCAGGCTCAGTTTTTAATCAAATCCTCTATGTAGCCACCATAGCCATAGGCTTTTTAATGCTAAGAGGCTCAAAGTCCGTGTGGAAATTCGCGCTAGCGCTATTAGGTGGCTATATTGCACTTCAAGTTTCAGACTTCAAACACGTAAAATCCAGCGGCCTTACATGGACATTCTTCCTGACGAACATCGCAGTCTTCATGTTCATCGCCGATCAATTGGTGTTTAAAGTAGAAAACACGAAGCCATCTTCAAAGCCCAAAGAGAAAGCACAAGCCCAACTGGCTACGGCAAGTGCCGTAACGACCGCACCCCCAGTAGCTGCAAAAGCACAGGCCCCAAAAGCCAATGCAGGAAAAGACGTCGTAAGGAAACTAAAACCAACAGAATTGCCAAAAACACCAGGCAAAGTAGTTGTCCTGCAGCCTAAAATTCAAGCAAAACCAAACTCAAAGCCGACCGCTACCCGCAAAATTCAAAGCATCAGAAAAAAGATTCTATTCCAATTCGAAGGTCAAAATCCTTGGGGCCAGCTAGTATCCATTTCAAGCAAGGGAATCCAAATCAAAGGCCTCAAAACGCCGCCGTCAGATATAACAGAGAAAGAAATAGATCTCTTTCTGGCGAAGGACCTAAAACTCAGAACTAAATTCACTATGAAAAACGAAGAAATCTATTTCTTCGATTACACCGCAATCTCCAGCGCACAAAAAAAAGAACTCAACCACTGGCTAAGTTCCCTACAAGATTCTAAAGCCGCATAGAGCATCAATAAAATACAACGAATGAAAGTTAGTTCGCGTCTGTATGAAGCCAGAAGGCCATAGCCTGCTATGCAGTCGACCTCCGTCGGCGCAGGATGCGCGAACCGGCAAAGCCGGCGACCGTGAACCACGGATGGTGTGTCGACGGAATAGCAGGCTATGGCCTTCTGGCTTCATGCAGATCCGTGAACTAAGTTACAAGAACGTCCTGAATCTTACCCAAAAGCTCCTTGCGGCGTGCTGGTTTGGTAAGAACTCCGTCACAACCAGCGTCCATACATTTTTGACCCTCTTCCTTCATCGCATGGGCAGTTAAAGCAATGATGGGTTTGGTGTAACCAGCAGCGCGGATGCGGCGAACCGTTTCGTACCCGTCCATGATAGGCATTTGAATGTCCATCAAGATCAAGTCAGGATTGTGTCCTTCCATGATTGCAATTGCCTCGAGACCATTTGCCGCCTGCAGGATTTCTGAGTGCGTGTTGCGCATGTAGCGATCAATCAACAGGCGATTGTCACTGACGTCGTCGACCACCAGGATTTTTGCACCTTTCAAATCAACGTCTTTGCTTAAAGCTTCCACCTTTTGCTCGATGGTTTGGTTGATGACTTGAGATTTTTCCAAAAGCATCGAAACTTCAAAGAACGAACCGACATTCGGTGCAGATGAAATAAGTTTTAAATCTCCACCCATGGATTTTGCAAGTTCACGGGAAATAACTAATCCCAAGCCTGTACCGCCGTAGCGTTTGCGAGTTGAGATATCGGCTTGGCTAAAGGGTTGGAAAAGTTTTTTGGATTCCTCTTCAGAGATACCAATACCCGTGTCACGGATTTCAAAAACCACGCGGTCGTGATGATTACGATCGGGTTGGATGTAGCAATGAATTTTAACCGAGCCTTGGGCCGTGAACTTAATTGCGTTGCCAGTGACGTTTAAAAGAATTTGCTTAATGCGCTCAAGGTCAGAGTTATAGCAAAGCCCCGGTGGATTTTTAGCGTCCACTTCAAGAGTGATGCCTTTATCAGAAGCCTTAAGACCTAAAGTCGTTGCAATATCTTTTAGCAAATCATCAAAGTTAAAAGACGCTTTCATAAAATGAAGCTGGTTCGCTTCAATTTTTGATAGATCCAAAATATCATCTATCAGACGCAGTAATAATTCTCCGTTCCGGCGGATCGCCGCCAGGGAGTCCTGCTTTTCAGCCTCGCCTAAATCTTCTTGAACCAAAACATCTGAAAAACCCAAAACCGAAGCCAGGGGCGTGCGGATTTCGTGGGACATATTGGCCAGGAATTGAGACTTTGAAAGGTTCGCTTGTTCCGCACGTTTGCGCAGGAATTCGACCTCTTCCATCTTAGCCTTCAAAAGTTTGTTCTGGCGATCCAAGGAAATAAAAGTTTGAACTTTGGAGCGCACGATATATGGATCCAACGGTTTAAACATCAAATCCACGGCGCCACTCTCGTAGCCCTTAAAGATAATGTTTTGATCCTGCTGTTGGGCCGTTACAAAAATAATCGGCAAGTGACGAGTTTTTTGAATACCGCGAATAAATTGCGCAAGTTCAAACCCGCTCATGTCAGGCATCTGAACATCGAGTAATGCCAGTGCAAAATCGTGGTCTAAAAGTAACGACAATGCCTGCTCGGGCTTGTTTGCGGTAATAAGATCCAGATCATCCGCTTTGATCAATTCGCTCAGCGCAAAGATGTTCTCGGGGTTGTCATCCACAATAAGAATCTTCGTTTTGTCCACGTTACCCCTTCACTCTGAATTCTGCCCTCACGGCACTTACTTTCAGAATTTTCATGTTGAATAATTAACGACCAACTTCCGTTTGTTTTCTAGCATTTTATCGTTACTAAAATGCAATCTAACATCATTTATAAAAGGTGAGCGGTGTCCGCGCCTTCTGATAAATTTTGTCATCCTTATTAAGCTCATCAAATCCTTCCGCACAGGCGGAGAATCGAATGCTCTCTTTGCTTCCCAATCCCAGGAAAGCACGGGACGCGAGTGATTCGTAAAAGAGTTTGAACACTCTCTCTTGAAGTTCGCGGTTAAAGTAAATCAACACGTTCCGACATAAAATCAAATGGGCTTCGACGAAGCCTTCGCCCGTGGCCATGTTATGTTCTGAAAACACAACTCGTTCACGTAGCTCCGGAATCATTCGAGCGCGGTTATAATGAACTGTGTAGTAGTCAGAAGGGGATTTGATCCCACCGGACTCCACATAGTTCTTGGTGAACACGCGAATGCCTTCCAGGTCATAGACACCATCCTGGGCTTTTTTAAGCGCCAGGGGGTTGATGTCCGTTGCATAGATGGTGCTTCTTTCCAGAAGTCCTTCTTCGTGCAACAAAATCTGCAAACTATAAACTTCCTCTCCGGTACTGCATCCTGCGACCCAAATATTTAAATTTGGATAAGTGCGGAGGACGGGGATAACCTGAGTTCGCAGTGCCTTAAAAAAAGTGGGATCACGAAACATCTCACTAGTGTTCACCGTGAAAAGAGGCATGATCTTGCGAAAAAAATCTTCGTCGTTCAGAAGGCGCGCCAAAAGGTCCGCTTCCGTGGGGATGGCATGCTTGCCTAGAATAACCTCTATACGTCGAGTCACAGACGCTTCCGTGTATTTTCTAAAGTCGAATCCGTACTTCAAAAAAATTCCCTCTAGCAATAAGTGACGTTGGACGCTTGCAGTTGTCATCTAGAACATATCTCTTTCGTGCAACCACACTCGCAATACGGAAACTAAATTTCCAATATTGATGGGTTTAGACAGATAGTCATTCGCACCGGATGCCAGAGCTTTTTCGTGGTCGCCCTTCATCGCCTTGGCAGTTAATGCGATGATCGGAGTGTCTTTATGGTCAACCAGTCCACGAATACGCTCCATAGACTCAAATCCATCCATACGCGGCATCATTAAATCCATCAAGATCGCATCATAGGTTCCGTCTTTGCCGGCCATATCCAAAGCTTCCTGACCATCCCGAGCGGCATCGACTTTAAAGCCTTTGCTTTCTAAGACGTGAGTCAGCGCAAAGATATTTCTCATGTCGTCATCGACGATCAAAAGTTTGCGGCCGTCGAAATTCTGTTCGCCATTTAAGCCGGATAAAATCTGCTGCTGCTGCAACGGCAAAGTGTCAGATACGCGGTGAAGGAAAAGACTTACTTCATCTAAAAGACGTTCTGGAGAGCGTGCTCCTTTTAGAATGATGCTTTCAGAATATTTACGCAGATATTCTTCCTCGCGTTTGCTGACTTGTTTGGCAGTATAGACAATGACTGGAGGAAGCGGGTGATCCAGTTCATTCAGTTTTTCCAGAAAGTCATTGCCGGTCATGTCTGGCAATGACAAATCCAAAACCAGACAATCAAAATGACGTGCCAAAACTTCTTTCAGGGCTTCTGCACCGGTGGCAACCGATGTCAGTTCAATATCTGGTGCCTGCAGTAACGCTACGATCGCTTCTCTTTGGATCTGATTATCTTCGACTACCAAAAGTTTTTTTGTCGATTCTGCGGCGACTGTTTTAAGCTGCGCCACTGCGCTATGAATCTGATCCATGGTTACCGGCTTCCCCAGGTATCCCATTGCACCCATACGCAAAGTCTGCTGTGGATAGTCCAAAGCAGAAATCATGTGCACCGGGACGTGGCGTAGTTGTGGAATCTTTTTAAGAGATTCCAAAACCCCAAATCCACTGACGCCAGGAAGTTTAATATCCAGCATGATTGCAGTCGGAATGAATTTATCCAGAAGTTGCAAAGCAAGCTCTCCCGAATGAACTTGAACCGGCTTGAACCCGTGATCTTTGGCAGCCTCTGCCACTAAGTCGCTAAACTTTTCATCGTCTTCAACAATCAAAAGTGTTCTTTTTTCGCCATTCACAGATTTCAGGATTTTATCAACTTCCTCGGAAGGAGCCGAGCGCAGCTCTTGATCAAAGCTAATGCCCTTGGATATATTGATGTCCATTTGCGTCTTCGGCGGCGACGTCAACTCGGCGGGAAGGACGATGGGTAATCGGATGGTAAACTCGCTGCCTTTGCCTTCCTCGGATTGCACCACGATCTGACCACCTAAGAGTTCAGACAGTTCTTTGGAAATTGTCAGGCCCAGACCGGTGCCGCCGTATTTGCGGCTGATCTGGTTATTGCCTTGTTCAAAAGCTTCAAAGATCGTGAGGCGTTGTTCTGGTTTGATACCGATTCCGGTGTCTTTGACGGTGATATCAACGAAACCATTTTTGAAATTGTGGCCCTTGATTTCAACCGCTCCCATATCTGTGAACTTTACGGCGTTCGACATGAAGTTACGCAAGATTTGCCCCAAGCGCTGTGCATCGGTTTCCATAACCAGGTCTTCCACTTGGGAATCCAAGATCACCCGAATCGATAGACCTTTTTTCTCGGCCTGAGGTTTAAAGGTCGAGAGCAGTTGATCCGTCATGCTTTTCAAAGAAAAACGCTCAGAGCGGACAACCAGTTTTCGCGCCTCGATTTTGGAAAGATCCAAGATATCATTGATCAGATTTAGCAAATCATTGCCGGCATCATAGATGGTTCCCGCAAAGTTTTTCTGCTGCTCTGACAGGTTACCTTCTTTGTTTTCACGAAGCAGAGTGGACAGAATCAAAAGACTGTTCAATGGTGTGCGAAGTTCATGGGACATCTTTGCCAGGAAGTCTGATTTGTATTGATTGATTTTTTCAAGCTCGGAGTTGCGGGTGTTCACAACATCTTGTTGTCGTTCCAACATGCGGGCTTGCTCTTCCAGATCTTCATTGGCAGAACGCAACTCTTCTTGTTGAGTTTGCAACTCTTGAGCCTGAAGTTGAGTCGTGTCTAAAAGATTCTCTAAGTGCCCACGGCTTTCAGCAGAAGCGAGGCCCGTCGCGATCAAATCTGACGACTGAAGTAAGAAGTCGCGCTGACGGTCATTCAAAGGTTGGAAGAAGGCGAGCTCCATGATACCCACAGGTTTGTTCAGGGCAAAAAGTGGAACCAGTACGAGGGATGTCGGTTGAGCTTTGCCTAAGCCTGAACCTACCCAGAAGTAATTTGCAGGAATGTTGTCGATTTCGACGATTTCATTTTTGCGGAATGCTTCGCCCACCAAGCCGACGTTCAGTGGGACTTGTTGCAGGGGAGCGGCCGCTGAATTGTCTGTGACACGGGCAAAGTGCGCGGTGCTTTCCAAATGATCTCCACGGTGCGCATACATACTGCCCGCCGGGATGCGAAGTTCATCTGCGACGAAGGCTAATACTTTTTTCGAAATAGTCGCGGAGTCATAGTCCATCGCGACGATTTGGGAAATCTCGGCCAGTCGAGTTTTAAGTGCCAGTTCTCGCTCGCGAGCCTGGGCTTCGATGGATTGCAGAATTTGACGACGACGGATGATGTAGTAAGCAGTGGCTGCCAAAATGATGTTCAATAGGCAGGAACCGATCAAAGAAATAACCACATAGATCTGGGATTTATTTGCATCCGCAAGTCTTGTATCCAAAATTCGTTTTTCTTCGGCGTGCATTTTCGTCACAAAGCTACGGGCTTGATCCATTAGGATCTTACCTTCATTCAAAGTGCTTTTGCGAGACATCGGTCCCGATTTCTGAAAATGCTGAACGTTTTCTTCCAGAACCTCAAAACGAGATTTTAAAACACTCTCGAGACTTTTTAGTAAAGCGACTTGGTTTGGATTGTCGAGAATTAAACTCGACAGTCGTGCAATCGCCGCTTCAGAGTTTGCGATTCCGGCATAATAGGGCTCAAGATATTCTTTGTTACCTGTAAGCAGGAAGCCTCGCATACCGGTCTCAGCATCCTTGGCAAAAGAGATGACGCTTTCAATTTCAATGACGACTTGGTTCGAGTGCAGAACTCGTTGTTCGTCTTTTTTTACGGATTCAAAAGCCGTGTACAGGAAAACGGAATTCAAAACCATGATCGCGACAATGAGTAGGAATGCTGAATTTAATCCAGTTACGCTTCGATTCGTGAATTGTTTCATAGCGCCCTTGTAACTAACTGCGCGCCGATCGCCAAGAACGAGTCGTGGGTTTTGGTGAATTTTGTCCTCTACGACTCGGTGTGCAAGTGTAGCTTGTAAAATAGTTTTAACAAGTCACCAATAAGAGAGGATAAGTTTGAAGGAATCGCAATATGGAGTCGCCAATGGAGATCTTTTTCTTTGTGGTCCAATTCAATTTCGAGAAGCTAACAAGGCGGCGAATTTAGAATTTCACCGCCACTATTTCAAAAAATTCTACCTAGTAGTTGTAACCCCAACCGCGCAGGTAAACCCAAATATCAGATCGTCCGATCAAATCAAAATGCAAACTGCCATTGTACTGTCCAACTTCTTTTGGTGCGAATTTCACAGTGGCTCTGCAAGATTGACCGGGCCATAAAACACCGCCACAGTTTTCTTTATGACTGAAGGCTTTTCCCGAAGTATCGATCTCGTTTATATAAAACGGATAATTGCCGTTGTTGCGAAGACGAAAGCGTGCTGTTTCAGATTTCCCCTTCTTCACAAAACCAAAATTATAGTTATAGGATTCTTGAACACTCACGGAATCTTCGTTCACTGTGATTGTGTACTCCTCGGTATCCGTCGAAATTTCCTCAGAAGATTCATGGGCAAAAACGGGAACACTGATCAGAAAAGCAGTTGCTAAAAACAAAAGCGATTTCACTGAGACCCCCTTTTTTTCCTCATCATCGGCAACTCAAAGTTCGTAGGCAAAATGTTATTTTCCCTCCCGGACTGGCAGGGTTGGAGAGCTTGCGTAATGGGCTCACTTTCTATATTTTGGTCGCTTTGATGATGCCTTCGCAAGCTAATGCCAATGTACTTAAGGACTTTACGACAGACGGTGTAGCATGAGTCCCGATGGGACTTTTTGGGATCCGACAAAATTTTTGACTGTTGAGTAAAAAAAAGCCGCTGAATTTTCACTCAACGGCTTATTTCAAAGAATAAACTTTTAAAAATTACTGTTGGATTTTTCCAGTAACTTGGAAGTGCAAACCTACAGTGGATGCACCCGCACCGCATTGAGCAGCAGCATCTGAAACTGGAACGTAGATCGCAGCGCGGCCGTGAAGGTATTTGTAGTTATTGAACTTCAAGGCTGCATCAAGGAAGGCTTTACCAGCTGCGCAAGCAGAAGTTCCTTCGATAGCGTAAGCACGAGAATCAACAAGTTGAGCAGTTTTTGCAGTGTTGTCAGCGAATACTAGAGCTGAGTATTTACAAACAGAACCTTCTTCAGAGAATGTACCTTTGATTAAAAGGTTGTCCAAAGAGTAGTCCGTGGTAGCAGTTGCTAACTGAACGTTCAAAGCTGCGAAGTCAGCAGGAACTGTTTGCGTTTGAGTGTTGCCATCGTCGCAAACGTAAGCTGTGAATTTAGACATCCAACGCTCACCTGGAAGAGTCAAATCTTCGTTTGGTGCAGCGAAAGCTGAAGAAAGAGACAAAGTAGCTAGCAAAACTAGAACTGATTTCATGTGATATCCTCCATCGGATTTTTATTAATCGTGGAGTTGTTCTACGAACGTTTCCGTAAAAGGGTCAAGCAGACGACGAAAATAATCCCTTTGGTTTTCAATGGCTTTTCATCTTGGTTGCGTTTTGCCGTTTGACGTTTACAAAAGTTAATTAAGGACACGAATTGACGTCACATGCATCAATTCACAAGCGCCAGCACCGGTGTCATCGCGACTTAAGGAACTTCTCCATTCGCCACCTTCTTTGGTGCTCACCATAACTAAACTTCCGGTAAGTTCGATCAAATTACCTTCGCGAAGACCCACGACAACATCGCGGATGATTTTATTTGCGGGGATAATGTGCACGTTAGCACTATGGCGCATAATTTCTTGTTCCGAGATCGGCGGATTTTTCCAGCGCACGTGATAGTAACGAAGTGACTGACCGATGCTTAGCTCATTTAAAACTTTTGAATCCGACATCGGTCCCCAACCCAGGGCAAGATCAATCGGAGAGATACCCGAACCCGGATCAAAGTAATATCGATTCGTTGAAAGCACGCGGGCGCGAATTTTATATCGCGCTAATGGTTCGGCAACACCGACATCAATTCGGATCGGCTTTTTATCGCCGTCAGTTAGTTCTTCTTGAAGGGGGTCTTCAGGGATCAACACTCCGTCAGCGACAGTCACAGGACGAGCTCTCCAATACAGGATAGCTGCCAGGATCAGGGCGCCGATAGTAAATGTCTTGCGATTGAATTCAAACATTTCTCTTTATTCTAGATGAATCGTGGGGCTAAGCAAGTCTTTGTGCCGGATGCGAGGAGAGAGGTGGTCTATTGGGCCAGGATGAGATATTCTAGCTCCTATGAACTTGAACACTGCTCTAATGTTAGTCGATGTCCAGGCAAATATGTTTGCCCCTTTTAATCCCGTTTTTGAAGCTGAAGCGTTGATTGAAAACGTCCAAAAACTTTTGGAATTGGCGCGAGCCTCTGGCACACAGGTGATCTTTGTGCAAAACAACGGACAGCCAGGGGAGCCCGATGAAACTCGCACCGAGGGTTGGATGCTGCATTCCGATCTAGTCATTGAAAATGGCGATTTAATAGTACAGAAGCATCATCCCGATCCATTTACGGATTCAGAACTTCATTCGACCCTTAAGAAAAAAGGTATTCACAAACTTATCATTGCGGGTCTTCAATCAGAGTACTGCATTGATGCCACTTGCAGAAAAGCCTGTGAATTGGGTTATGGTGTAACCCTGGTCAGTGATACTCACAGCACTTATCCTTCGCACGAAGGCACGGCGGAACAAATCATCAGACGTGTGAATGCGGGTCTTGGTGATCTGATCAGTCTGTGGGCTGTTTCCGAAATTCAGGCCTAATTTTCAAAATCAAAATTAGTATTCAAAGTCGATCAAAGTTTTAAAGTACGCGGGAACGCGTGCTTTAAATTGCATACGCTTTTTGTTGTGCGGATGATTGATTTCAAGCTCTGCTGAGTGCAGGAACAAGTTCTTAAATGGTGAGTTCGGCTTTCCGTATTTGGTATCACCCACGATTGGGTGACCTTCACCTGACAGATGCACGCGAATCTGATTTTTCTTACCTGTTAGCAGATTGATTTTTAAAAGACTGAATTTATCAGTTTCTTTTAAAACCGTGTATTCAGTGATGGCAAGCTTGCCTTTATCAGAATCCTGGCTGGAATGAACCACGTAATCTTCGTCTTCGCTTAAATAGCTTTGGATGGTGCCGCTTTTTTTCTCAAGCTTGCCATGAACGATGGCATAGTACGTTTTGTTAAAGGACTTCCAATTGTCCTTTAGGTAATTCATGACCTCTTCGGTTTTGGCAAAAACCAAAACGCCAGAAGTCGCCTGATCCAGCCGGTGCACCACATGGACTACTTTTGTAGAGCGGGGATTGCCCTTACGAACCCATTGATTCAAAAGGCCGTGGACGGTGTTCTCGCGTTCCCATTTGGCTGCGACAGTTAAGATCCCTGGGGATTTGTTACCCACGATGATATCCAAATCCTCGTGCAGGATTTCGAAGCCTTTGGGCTGATATTTTTTTGGGATCTTTTTAGGAGTTGGCATGGCTCCTTGGTAGCAGGTCTTGCACCAAGGAGCAAGGGATTAGAACAGTGTCAGCTGAGTGCCCACGTATAGTTCCACGTCGTCCTGATCAGGATCTGCTTTATGGATGTAACGAACACCCCAGCTTAGAGGCAGGACGCGGAAGAGTTTCGATTGCAAGATCAACTCTGCACCCGAGCTCTTCAGGTTGTGGTCGATACCTTCAGCTGTGTATTTCGTGTTATCCAGGAACAAATTTGCGTAAATGCGGTTTACGTAAATCCACAGGCCCGCATTCCAATCCGGATAAGCGATCGGGAACATGTAATTGAAACTTGCCTTCGCAAATTTATCAGAGGTTTTGTAATCGAAACCACGAGAGTAAACGTAGCCCACTGGATTGATAACCGGTGGCGCGAACAAATAATGTCCCGTTCCTTCTTCCCCTTGTTGGCCGCTGAAGGCCAGTAGGATGCTGTTGTTCCTGAAGATCCCCGGAGTCGTCAAAGCCAGGCTGCCATATGTACGGTAGGATCCCGGTACAGAATCTTCGTTCATTGTCGAAGCATCTTCGTATTCAGCAAGCAAAGTAATGCTCCACGGAGAAAGAATCGCACGTGTCTGAGCTTCTTTTGCGTAAGAGAATTGGAAGTTCACAGTTTGATCAACGTATTGCGAAGATCCGGTGCCTGGGACGCCCACATCATCAACACGGTAGCTTTCCGTGCGCAGGATTTTTGCGGAGTAGCCCAAGCCCATGAATCCAGAATACATATGATGCTTAAACTGGTAGGGAAGCAACATCCCCACACCGTAAGAACCCTCACGCCAAGTTAAGTCTTGTTCGGGGTCAGAGTTCATCACATTCGTCTTACGATTGCGGATATCACCCAAAAGACTCAAGACTGGCCAGTAGCGTTTGAAATCAACTTGCAAGGACGTATACGGAACGTTTTCTTCGCCATCGCTACCCAAAGAAACAGTGGCGCCGAAATCACGTAGGTAGTTGTCGGTCATAACCGTCAGACCGAATCCCCGAGAAGCAAAGAAGCTCCAGGTGTGCGGTGTAAAGGCCCGGGCATCAAAGCCGCTGTAATCTTCTTCATGATACTTGGAAGCATTTTTAGTGTCGTAGTTCAATTGATCTGCGATTTTAACTTCAGGAAATTTGTTGTAGGCATCACTTGGGTCGTCGCCAAGATATTTGGAATCAACCAGTTCCGTTTTAGCGATTGGCTTACAATCGTTCAAAGAACCTTTTTGAATACGGTTTCCGTAAGGGAATTGCTCAGAATAGTAAAATTCAGAACCTGCAAATGTTGGGGAGTAAGAGGCAATCTTACTTTGTGTACACTGCGAGAAGGTCATGGTGGCTGAATTCAGTTTCAGAATTTCGATGACACCCTTGTATTGGGCCTCGAATAAAACATCACCATTTCCATTGCTGTGCAAAGAGAACATGTTGTTGCGAGAACCCGGCAAAATCGTTGTGAATTTGTCAGACCCAAAGCTTGCCTGGATCATCGAGCGATAGCCGGCTTTATCCAAAGCAAAAACCACGACTTTATCTTTGTCCAAAGCAACGGCTTCAACCAAATTCAAATTCGCAAGTTTCAAGGAGCGTAAGCGCTTGCCAGTTAGATCAAACTCAACGATCTGCCAAGTTTGATCTTGCAGGTACTCCGTCGCCAACACTGTTTTACCATCGTGACCGAAGTGCGGGTTGTAAACGCGCAAATCTGACGTCATGTATTTATGAGAGCCAGACTTTAGATTCACCAGAACCAGATCTGAATAGCCTTGAAAGCCATAACGAGGATGCGGCAAGAAATCGCTATAAACAGCGTGGTCTGCAGAATAGTCCAGACGACCTAAGTCACCCGTGTAAGGAATTTCGACTACTTTTTCTGTTTCATTCGCAGTTTTTTTATAAAGAGCTGGAACCTTGTTTAAGTCATATTGAATAAAGTAAGTCGCGCCATCTTGGAATTTAGGATCTGTCGCAACCGAGAACTCCGTTTTTTCAAGGCCCGGGAATGAATCCTTGGCCCATTGTTTACGAAGCTCATCAAAGGATTCGTAATAGAATTTTCTGAACGAAGTGCCCGAAATATCTTTGAACGCGTTTTCAAATCTCCAAGGATGAGGACCACGACTGTTTTTTTCGTTAATCTTTTCCCAGAAATCATCGCCGTACTTTTGATAAGCACGGGAAATCAGAATGTATCCATAGACGTATTGGTTAACCAGACTGTCTTGGTAGGTACCACTGATGAATTGATCGTAAGTCGGTGTCGCGCGGCCCATAAGAAGGGCTTTGAGACGGGCCAAGAAACGCGGGGAGCGGCCACGGCCTGCATCTGTGAATTTCGTTTCCGCATAAACGGCGTCGCCTTCCTTCATCCAGGACTTATTAACTAAAGAGTCAGCAAGGGCGATACCCAAGTCACCGAACAACCAATTGAAATAATCAACTGTGTTGTGGCTAAAAGCATCGAACTGTTGAACGTGACGGTATTCATGGATGGAAAGTGTTTGATACCATTCTGTCGAACCCACGATCGGCGAGAACGTCGTTGAACCGTACCACTCCGTACGGCGTGGCATCAGAGTAACGAATCCGTTGGGCTCTGCCATCTGGTCACGAATGATCAATGTGACTTTTTTTGGAGTTTTAATTCCGTAGGAAAGACCCACGACTTGAGAGTAATGCTCAATCATGTTGGCGACGTATATCGCGCGACTTTTGAAAGTTTCTGGATAGATCACTTTCACAAAATCATTCTCAATTGTCTTCCATTGAGTGGAGGAGGGGCTTTGATCAATGATAGAGACTTGGGCATTTGCTACCAGGGAGTTCAGCAAGAACGCAAAAACAACGAATAAGAACCGCATTATGACCTCGGAATCGAGTTAATAAATTTCGGTGTTAACTATATTTCGTTGAGTACAAACGGCAATGAAAAAGCTGGAAGCCGCAAAGTGTAATTGCGATTATGGAAGTAACGGTGTCACCAGAATGCGACGTTTATACGAGTCTTGCATCACCAGACCCATCGGAGTGATTTTTAGTACAAAAGCTTTACCTCTGCTGCCTGGTAAAGTACCCGGCAGATTCAACCCAGAGACAGAAATCGATTGGAAGCCTACGCCAGGGCGGAAGCTAAAGACTTCGGTGATGCCGGTCGCGATATTATTAGCCACCATGTAGAAATCATCGTTGTCATTGTTGTAAACGGCATCAATCCAGACTCTTCCGGTTGGATAATTTGTTTGAGCAGTCAGGTCCATCACGTCAATGATCGTAGCCGGGCTGCCTGGAACGATTTTGCGAATTTTATCGGCGTCGAATACCAATAGATTGCCGTCTTTATCCGGCTGCATGCCATAGATACGTTTTAAAGGAACTGTCGTCGCATCCGTAGCGCTGGAGACAGTCGAAGTGCCGATCGTACCATTGCCGGCAGCAACAGTTCCTGCGCCGCCACCATTGGCTTTAAAGATTTTCAAATTCGCCGACAAATTTGTATCGGAATACGCCGTGAAGTAAAAACTATTGTCTGGAAGATAAGTCCCTGTCCAGCCCCAGTCATACATCGTCCCTGTATAAATAGTGCTTGAAATACCATAGTTGGCATTTCCGGTCACACTCCAGGCACTCATATCGTGAGTCGCCCAAGTGTACCTGCTGCTGCCATCTAAGCCATTGTACGCCAGGCTGCGGTCTGGAGCGACATGGATCGTACCAAACGTGTTCAGGGTCGCGTTCAGGGAAGAACTATAGGCCGTATCAACACGCGTGACGGCGACATCTGTGCCACCTGATGGCACACTTAGTTTTATGCGTCGTAAATGGCGAATACCACGAGTATAAAGGTAGCCCACTTTGGTGCCGCTGTCGTACTCATAGCCAAGTCCCGCAATAGATGTAAACGCCACCTGTGATGGGTCTGTACCGTTTCCGAATGTTAGGAAAGAGTTACCACCGATTTTTGTAGAAGACAGGGTTGTATTGAATTTTACTTCAAAAAGTTCATTCGTTTCTCTGGAAACAATGTAAACAGCCTTGTCTGAAGAGCCCACGGATACTTGGATCGTATCAATAGTGTCGGTTGCAAGTGTTGTCTTTACCCCGGCAGTAGTGCCAGTCGAGGTGTTCATGTACGTCACATCACGACCACTACGTGCATTTTGCATACAGAATATTTTTGAGGTGTCGCTGCCCATAAATACACCGCGAGAACAATAGCTCGCATCGCCATCCGAAGCGGATCCAGTCACAGCGGAAATATTATAACGTTGAGTCGCAGAGTCTTGGATTAAAGTAAGCTTACTTGCCTGATTGGCAGCGGTTCTCCACCATACAAAGATTTTACTTCTGTCAGGCATAACGGTAATAAACGCACCACGGGAAGTTGGTGACGTTACAAACTTACATGGCAAAGAAAGATCGTCCGTGAATACGGATGCGCTGACTGTCGGAGTATAGTCCGTACACATGGCAGTATTGCCGATAATCAGTTTTGGCGTACTTGAAGTATTGTTCAAATCAAGCTCATAGAAACCATTTGCAGAGATATTATCTGAATAAAGAGACGGGAAGTAATAGTAACCAGATTTTAAATACTGGTCAAAACTTGGACCTGAATTTGCCAAGCGATCATCACCGGTCAACAATGGCACTGTTCTGTTCCAGATGATGCTCTTGTCGGAAATTTTAATCCGGGTGATGGTATGACAAGGCGTTGACACGATGGTCATCGTATCACCAGTAATGTCGATAATTCGTGGCGTGATAAATTTCGCCACAGAATTTGTCGGGCAGCCCTCAACGAACATGTCACCGAGCCATTCCGTGATCAAACCCGTTTGACGGTCAATTTTCGTGATGGCATGGCGCAGACGAGAGCCTGAGTATAAGTTGTTTTGCGCATCCCCAAAGACACCACTGGAATTTGAAATATCTGCGGCACTGATATGCACTCCAGTTTCCAAATTCCCCGGGTCACCCACCAGAATTTGCCAAGCTGAGTTTTGAATCGCAGAAAGGGACGTCGTGATCACACCGCCCGCTGTTTTACATGCCACCAGAACACGGATCGGAGTCGATGCAGAAATCGTAGCACCCGCCGGTGTTGTTGCCGGAATCGTCCAATTATATGTGCCTGAGGCTGGCAGATTCGAAGTTGTGTCATCAACGATCGTAAAATAACTTAAACCGTCATCAATGGTGTATTGAATACTGGAGATTGGTTTTGTTGCCAGACCGATATCGGCACTGTTACTTGTACACTGCCAAGTGATTGGCATTACGTTACCAGGCAAATAAGTGCCGGAGCCCGAAGGTGACGTGACTTTGATACTTGGCGGGTTGCCGGTATCCAGTTTTAAAGTTACAGACTTAGTCAGGGACATGATCCCCGCATTGTTTTTAATTTGCGCATACACCGTGTGCGTGCCTGGTGTGTTTGCCATCGAGAAACTGAATTTATCACTCGAAAACGGCATCCACCCGACATCATTATCAGTATTCACATCAAAGTCAGTTTCAGAAATACGCATATAAGAAGTCGCTGAAGTCGAAGGCGTGACAGCCAATTGTGCATTCACTGAGGCCAGACCCACAACAGCCGCACCATCTGCAATTGTCAGTGTGTTGATTACCGGTCGCTCTGATTCCACAATAAGGTCTTTAATATAGACAGTTTGGTTTGCTGCAGCATCCGTTACGGTGACTTTGAGTTTAACTGTTTTCAAAGTTGCAGCAGTATTCCAAGTCGCATTGTAGGTTTGGTTTGTTGCACTGCCTGCGGGTAAGGCCTGCGTTGAAATTACGGAATAGTTCGCACCCGCGTTCTCGCTATATTCAAGAACGGTATTTTGCGAGGTAGACGTATGAATATCAGTCACACGCCATGTAACTGTGGCAGCGACACTTGTTTTTTGGTCCGTCGTCGGAGTCACCCATGTAATAACCGGGGGAGTCGTGTCCAGAACGATAGATTTGCTATCAGATGTGGCAGAGATATTTCCGGCGACATCTTTAGCCCAAATATAAAGAGTGTGAGTGCCTTCA
Source organism: Bdellovibrio sp. ZAP7 (assembly GCF_006874645.1). Taxonomy (NCBI): domain Bacteria; kingdom Pseudomonadati; phylum Bdellovibrionota; class Bdellovibrionia; order Bdellovibrionales; family Pseudobdellovibrionaceae; genus Bdellovibrio; species Bdellovibrio sp. ZAP7. Next base: position 982,294 of record NZ_CP030082.1, read on the forward strand.
CCCACGACCGTATAGTTATGAACGACCGGAGTCGCTGCGCAGGCAGCCCAAGCAGGATTGCTCGCAGATGGCGCCCCAGCAGTTTCAGTTATTAGCAATGTCGCGGTATCGGTACAGTCTGCAACCGTCAAAGCAACAACAGGATTATTAGTTAAGGTGGCAGTCGTTAAAGTGGCCACCGGAGCATTCGGTGGAGTGTTATCAAATACGAAAGCCGCTGGAGTTGTCGTTGTTGAATTTCCCGCAGCATCTTCACTATACAGGCGCAAATATCCGGAAGCCGCTGGAGTGTAGCCAGTATAGGGTGAAGTCGCGGCCGTCAAGATCGCAACATCTGAATAAGTCGTGTTATCTAACGAGTACTGCAGTTTCAAAACGGCGACACTGGAAGTTACATCTGATGCAGTAAAAGCCAGACTCATAGCTGAGGAGGCTTGAGTTGCCGTCGGAACAGTCAAAGATAAAACCGGAGGAGTCGTATCATATGTGACGTTAATCGAAGTCGCAGTTGTTGAAATATTTCCAGCGCCATCTTTTGCCCAAAGGTAAACAGTTTTAATTCCATCGCCCATGGATAATGTGTAGCTTTCAGGTTGGGCCGCGGCTGTGGTGCAGCTGCGTGTAAAATCAGAAAATGCAACTCCGCTTGAAGTTGCACTTTCAGAAAGCGCGAAAGTTGAAAAGGTGTCGCAGTTGGCGAGAAGGGCCCCGGTTGCGATACTCACCGTGGTGGCGGTCGAGTTGGTGACTGCCGCAGAAGTTAAGCTTAAAGTTGGCGCAATCGCCGGGAACGTATTTAAAATATTCACTGAATATTCTTGATCGAACACAGCATAGTTCGAGTCAATCAAACCACCGCCGTCATCCGTACCGATTTTCAAACGAAGGATATTCATCCCTTGTGAATTTTTTGTCGGAGTAAAAGCGTAGGTCGCAGAATTGCCATCAGAGTTTCCATTTAGGATCCACTCATAGGCAGCAGAGTAACTGCCGTACCAGTGAGCTGCTGTTACGGTATGACTCGCAGAACTCATCTCGTTGTACGCCGTTGGTGCTGTCAGGGTGTCAATGTAAGGTGGCACCATGGATACGAAATCTGTAATTGCATTTAAACCGAAAGTCGAGACAACCTGAGCACTTTGTGTAGCCCCACTGCCGGCAGTCAAGCTGTCATAAACTTCGCTCATCGATTCAGAAGTAGCCACGTTCGGAGTGTTGGCGATTGTGGATATCACAGCTTCAAGCTCAGCGCTGCTAAGATCCTGAAGTTTTTTAACACCATTCACTTGCACATACGGAACTAAGCCGACCAAGCTCGTCGTGTAATTGACGATTTGATTTTCCATACCTGTCACAGGACGGCTTAATTTTTTTCCACAGGCATCGACCTTAATGAAATATTTCGCAGTCGGAGCAATAGTGAACAAGTTTGTGAATTGGAAACTATAATCAAAATCTAAATCGACAGACGCCAAGGGATTTTCGTCGACCGAGCCATCGTTGTTAAGCTGATGAAGATAGGCTTTTTTGTCACCTGCAGCGCAGGCAGCAGACGAGGTTATGCCGGTCATTTGCACTTTGCCGGTCAAAGTGTTGCCGTGTTCAGACCAGATATTTAAATCCAGACTGCAGGCTGAAAGAAATGATAGGGCGCAAATTCCCAGATATCTAGCTATCTGAGACAGTCCAGTTTTGAGACTAAATTCGCGTGTTCCCCGTACGTGCATATGTAATTAATCGGTAAATAGGAAAGTTCGCTGAATATACACAGCGGGTAAATCATCAATAAATTTTGATCAGTGACTCCAGTTCATGTTTTTGAGTGTGTTTTACGAGAGAAATTCTGCTTAGGAGTTTGAACTACTCGCGTTTCTCATTCTCAAAATAACTACTGATTTTAAACACCAGTCCTATTACTCACTGAAAATTCCCTTATAGTCACACTCAAGAGTAAAAGGAGGTGCCACATGGCTACCAATAAAAACAGTCGTAAAAGTTCGAGTACGAAAGCAAGTTCTCAGGGCCGTTCAAGCTCTGGCAAATCATCATCAAGCTCTTCGCGCGGCAGCAGCTCGGGCGGCAGTTCGCGCTCATCCAGAAACCAATCTTCAATGATGGAAGATGATGAATAGGTTTCTAAAAAAAATAAAAAGGAGCCGTCGTAAACTGGGCTCCTTTTTTTTACCCTCCAAAAAAGGAGTTCACGATGCAAACGAGAAATGTGATTTTAACAGCGGTCGGTGCCGTGGCGTTAGGCTACCTGATTAATAGACTAATTCAAACTCAACGGGAAGTTCCGGTTGTCGGGACCAAACCTTCTCGCGAGGAAGATGTCGACATGACTATCGACGATTCATTCCCAGCAAGTGACCCGCCATCCTGGAGTTCTGGAAACATCCATTAGGCCCGTGTCTGGAATTAATTTTTTTTGCGTGAGCAAAGATATTCCGCGTTCGGTTCATCTTTACGGCAAGTATTCTCTACTTCATCCCAACAGCCACGTCTTTCCTCACAACGGTCTTTGGAAATGAAATCCTTCATAAAGAAGATAAAGCCAACAGCGCACAACAATATTATGACGACAATGATGTCGTTAGATCGTCTCTTTTTGATACATCACTCCTGGAAAAAACGTACAGTTAGAGCTATGCTCCTGTCTTATCGGCTGGGTATTAAAAAAGTTTATGTTCCCTATCGAGAAAATAACAATATTTTGTTCCCGTCTTTGTGAGAACTCTCTATAGCCGAAGTATTTGTTAAGAAGTTGACAAACTTTCCCCTCCCGATAGGCTTTATGTTCGAGGAGAAATTATGAACGTACTCAAGACTTGTGTTGTAGTCATTCTGTTCGCAAACTCTGCCTTGGCTGAATCAACCAAATGCTTTGAAAAAATCAACCAGCAGGAGCGCAGAGACATGGTCGCTGCCTTCATGAATAAGAAATACAAGGACTTTGATGTAAAGTTCAATCAACTCTGCTTGAAGTATAAATCAGAACTTCTGTGCGATATTAAAACCGTAAAGTCCTCTGAAGCCGCGGAAAAGATGTCGGCAGTCTCACGACAAAGCAATTGTGCTGAAGTGATGAGAGTGGAAGAAGGCAAGAAAGTTAAGATCTACGCCTTCGATGATAAATCCGCTTCTAAAAAATAATTATAGCAGACTGTTTTGATCTTCGGCTTTGCCAGTAAGCTTTGAAAGAGTCTGCAAGATGCCACCCACATTGTGCGAGGCTTGGGAGATTCTTTCTGACATTTCAGAGACCACCTGGGCGACCTTGGCATTTTCTTGAGAAGTCTGATCAATTTTTCCAAATGCCAGGCTAATCTGCTGAATCGACGAAGACTGTTGATGTGATGATTCGGAAATCTCGGCATTAATACTGGAAACTTTTTTAACGGACTCAAGCACCTCTGACATGAACTGCTCACTTTCCTTCGCAATTCGCGCACCTTCGATTATCTGCAGCCGATTGCTTTCAATCATCTGCGAGATATCTTTGGCAGAACCCGCACTTCGTTGGGAAAGACTGCGCACGGCTTCAGCAACCACCGCGAAACCTTTACCCAATTCTCCGGCACGGGCGGCTTCGACCGAAGCATTTAGCGCCAGCAAGTTTGTTTGAAAAGCGATATCATCAATTGCTTGAATGATATCAACCATCTTTGTAGCCGAGGACTCCAGGCTTTGCATGGACTGAATCAAATGCTGAGTAGCTTCGGTACTTTTTAAAGAAGCCTGCAGAGTTTTTCCTGACACCTCAGCGGCAGAAATGGCCGAGTTCGAAGTGATCTTAAAAGCATTCGTAATATCTTCCAGCGAGGCTGCGGTCTCCTCTAGAGAAGCCGCAGATTGTGTCGCTCCAGAAGCAAGCATCGTCGAGGTTTCCGTTAATGCACGACTGGATTCATCCAGTTCGCCGCCAGTTTGCTGGACACCACGAGCAATCTCACTAATTCTTTGACTCAGCTTGTGAATGATCACTGCACCGAACAGCACACACAGAAGTGCGCCCACAATCGCCGTCGTCAAATTAATAGTGCGCAGACTTGCGCCCGAATTGTGAACGGCACCGGCGTCCTTTTCAATGAGTTCGCCCAGTTTTTCCATTTCTTGTTCCAGGACTTTAAAAGACTTTTCAAAATCTGGAAGTTTTAAAATCGCCACATCAAACCCTTGGTTGGCAGAAAGGCCGACAAGAGTTTCAGATTGCTCAATGTAAGAGTTCATCGCAGGCATGACGCTGGAGAGGGCCGCTTTGGTTTCAGACTGGAGTTGAAGGGAGGTGAGCTTCTCAATATAGGTTTTAAAATTACCAGCCATCTCTTTGACTTCGGTCTGTGCTTCGTCCAATCCAGGTTTGTCATTGATCTTGGCAGAGAGCAATGCACCTCTCGCGACCGCACGAAGTCCATCATGCATCATATCAGCCAGGGTCATATAGCGAACAGCGGGGAGTTGAATCTGCGCGACATTGTCGAAATTGCGCATCAAAGTGGAGGAGTTTACAAATGACAGAATTCCGACTGACATCAATATTACTGTAAATCCCAAAACCAAAAGCCACATCTGCTGTTTCAGTGTCATTAAACCTCCCCGGAGATTCAATTATGCTGAACTTCGAAGAGGAACTAAAGTTTGTAATACATTACAAGTGACTGGCCCTGACAAAAATCAGAGCCAGCTGTAATAATCTATACTTTAGCGTTGTTGGGAATTTTTAGAAGTGTTGGTGGATTGCTGGCTTGTGCGAGAGCTTTCGCCTTTTTGGCCTTTATCCCACGTATTCTGAGATTGGCCCGTCTGCTGTTGATTTTGCTGAGAGCGGCCGCTGTTTTGATTTTGTTGGTTTTGGTTAGCCATAAATACCTCCTTGGTTAATTACTATCCTCCGCCTGTTTCCCTGAATGAAAAAGACTGGAAAAGGCTAAGGATTCTTTCAATTAAGACACGATTTCGACCAGAGTAAGATCGTGGATGTGTGGTTTGACTGATTTCTTCAAAAATATTCCGCAGGCGCTTTGAAATTTCGCAAAATAGAAAAGTCTGAAGAGGAGGATCAACACCATGGAAAATATAGGATCAGGAAAAAAGCTTGCCGTCGTAACAGGAGCTTCCAGTGGTATCGGATTTCACCTGGCACACCAGTTTGCTAAAAATGGTTATGATCTTGTGGTCATCGCTGAGGATGAGGGAATTCATACCGCAGCTGATGCTTTTAGAGAGCACGGAAATTTGGTCCACGTGCTGCAAGCGGATCTTGCTGATAGATCTGGGGTCGAGCAAGCTTATCAGAAGATCATTTCAATCAATTGCCCTGTGGATTCGATTGCTTTGAATGCAGGCGTCGGAGTCGGTGGAGCAAGCTTTGACAAAACCTCGTTGGATCAAGAAATAAAAATGCTGAATCTGAACGTGATTTCAACCGTACATCTCGCAAAACTCATATTAAGAGATATGCTTAAAGTCGGGCACGGGAGAATTTTGATAACCTCATCAGTGGCAGCGATTATGCCGGGGCCTTATGAAGCGGTGTATGCCGGTACAAAAGCATTTGTACAATTTTTCGCGGAAGCTTTGCGGGCAGAGAATATCGATAAAGGCATCACGGTGACTGCGCTTCTGCCAGGTCCAACTGAAACCAATTTCTTCCATCGTGCCGGAATGGATGAAACTAAAGTTGGTCACGCTGAAAAAGATGATGCAGCAGAAGTAGCAGAGATGGGTTATGAAGCACTTATGGCAGGTAAAGACATGGTGATTGCGGGTTCGTTTATGAACAAGGTACAAACAGCGGCCGCGAAGTTTATGCCTCAAAAGGTTGCCGCCAAAATGCATGGCCGAATGTCAAAACCTGATTCACCTGACAAACGATGAAGCCAAATGAGATTCGCCAGCGCAATACTACGGCGTTATTGATTATTGATATGATCAATAACTTTGATTTCCCTGGAGGAGAGAAGCTTGCCGCTTCTTCTCTGCCAGTGGCGGGTAAGATCTTATCTTTAAAACAAAGAGCTTACAAAAAAGGAATTCCTGTTATTTATGTCAATGACAACTTCAAATTGTGGCGTTCCAGTTGGCAGGAAGTTTACAGATTTTGTTCTGAACCAAAATCCACAGGTCGAAAAATATCAGAGTTATTGCAACCCACTGAAAAAGACTATTTTATTTTAAAACCGCGGCATTCGGGTTTTTTTAATACTAATCTGCCGGTTCTTCTGGAAGATCTGGGTACTAAGAAACTGATTGTTACTGGAGTTGCAGGAAATATCTGCGTACTTTTTACGGTGAACGATGCCTATATGAATGATTTCAAGATTATAGTTCCCTGTGACTGTATCGCTTCCAACACTAAAAAAGAAAATGATTTTGCCTTAAAACAGATGAAGGATTTGATGAAGGTGAATACGGGTGCCGTGAAGGGCCTAAGATTGTAGGAGGTGCGGGATGGCGCACCTCCCGGTTCCTAGTGCTTTGTACGTTTGGATGCAGTTTTTTTGGCAGTCGAGCTCGACTTTTTTCCTTTAGCTCCACCAGTCTTTTTATTTACCGTGGCCCAACCGATGCGCGCCGCTGACTTGGCAGAACGGCCCTGTTTCTTTTCGCTTTCTTCAATATGCTCAGCCATTCTCTTTTGTTTTGGTGAATAGCTTTCTTTTGAACCTCTTGGCATAAATACCTCCGTGATTCCAATTTGATTATTCAACGTTATAATTGGCCAGAGTACTTTTGGGACATTGCAATCAATCATATTGCCGACAATGTCCGAAAACGGCCACTCATTCGTATTTATATGTGCTATGGTGGTCTGTATGAAACGGGATGATATCTATTACCAAGCAATGCTGGCGCGCGACCCACGGTTTGATGGGAAGTTCTTTGTGGGAGTAAAAACCACGGGGATCTATTGTCGTCCTATTTGCCCGGCAAAGCCTAAGCGTGAGAATACCGAATTTTTTGCGAATTCACATCTCGCCGAGGCCGCAGGCTATCGTCCTTGTTTGCGCTGTCGTCCGGAAAGTGCTCCGCAGTCACCAGCTTGGATGGGGAAATCTGCCACCGTGCAAAGAGCACTGAAGGTTTTAAACTCTTCAGAAGTTCTTGAATTCAACGAAGACGACTTTGCCGAAAAATTTGGAGTTTCCGCTCGTCATTTACGCCGTCTCTTTATTGATGAGATAGGGAAGACGCCAAAGCAGCTCGCTTTCGAAAACCGACTCAATCTTTCTCGCAAGTTGATTGTTGAAACCAGCTTGCCCATTACTGAAGTTGCGTTCGCTGTAGGCTTTGGTTCAATTCGCCGTTTTAATGACGCTTTTAAAGAACGCTTTAAAAAAGCTCCGCGGGAAATTCGCCGCAATCGTACGTTCGAAAAGAACGGTTTGCAGATCTCTTTGCCGTATCGTCCACCGTTTGATTATGAAGGATTGTTAAATACCTATCGCAATCATCGTATCGGTAATTTGGAATGGTTTGATGGCGATAAAATGACTCGAGTGGTTTCATTCGGAAAGCAGGTCGGGCAGATTAGTATTTCTAATATTCCGGAAAAATCATCTCTTTTAGTCGAGATTGATTTTCCCGATACCAGCGCGATTCACTCTATTCTGCATCGGGTGCGCAGTATGTTTGATCTGGATTCTGATCCCGTGATGATTGCCAATGCTCTTGAACGCGATAGTAAAATTAAAAGGATGTTAAAGAGTTATCCGGGAATTCGAATGTTCTCGGGTTGGGATGCCTTTGAGATTTCAATCGGTGCAATATTGGGCCAATTGGTCAGTATCGAGTTCGGTCGTACCTTGGTTCATGACCTGATTGAGATTGCCGGCAGTGATTCGGGGCTAGAGCGTGACGGCAAAACGATTAAGCTTTTCCCCACACCCGCTCAAATATTAGAGGCCGATCTGTCAGCACTCAAAACGACGGGGATTCGCAAGCAAACACTTAAAGAATTTTCCAAAGCCGTCGTAGAGGGGCGACTATCACTAGACTCTACTCAGGATATTGAGCAGTTCCAAAAGTCAGTCTTGGCAATTCGAGGGATTGGACCCTGGACGGCACACTATATTGCTCTTAAAGCTTTACGCAGTACGGATACTTTCCCGGCAAGTGATCTTATTTTAAACCGGGCTTTGCAACATCACTCTCAAGAAGTTATATCGCAAATGAGTCCTTGGCGCGGCTATGTCGCAGCACTTTTTTGGAGGACATATTCAGAAAATCTCAGTAAGAAAAAGAAAAGGAAGTCCCCATGACACTGATTCAAAAAAAACTTGAAACCAAAATCGGTCCCATGTTTTTGGTCGTATCAGAGAATGGCCTTAGGGGCTTGCTCTGGAGAAAGCAAAACGTCCCCATGATTCCGGGGACGGCGAAAATGGAAGCCTTGCTTTTAAAGGTCGAGCAAGAAATCGCAGAGTATCTTTCAGGAAGTCGAAAGTCTTTTTCGATTCCTTTGGATGTGGAAGGCACTGAATTTCAAAAACGAGTTTGGAATGAGCTCGCAAAGATTCCTTACGGCGAAACCAAATCCTATAAGCAGATTGCCACGGCTCTTAAAGATGCCAATGCCTGTCGTGCGGTAGGAACAGCGAATGGCAGAAATCCAGTGAGCATTATCGTCCCTTGTCACCGGGTGATTGCGGCTAGTGGAAAACTTGCCGGATACGCAGGTGGTATTGAGGTTAAGAAAGCTCTTTTGAAAATCGAAGGGCTGACTCTTAGAGACTAGCATTTGCATTAGTTCGTAGTTAAAAAAAACAGATCTGAATTTACCAGACTCCAATTTTGACTCCAAAAAGGTATTGTCGGCAGTCAAAAGCCCTTGCCTAGCCCTGCGTATTCTCTCAATATGATCTCATGATTCAAAAAGCCAACGGTGATGCCATTGAAGTTATTCTCGAGGGTCCTATCAGCGAGAAAACGGAAATCTTTGATATTAAAATTCAAAATTTCAAAGATATTAAATTGAACATGGCCAAGGTGACCTTTATCAATTCCATTGGGGTAAAGAACTGGATCTCGTGGACCACGCGAATGGCGACGGGAGCGAAACTGACTCTGGAAGAATGCCCTTACGTGATCGTAAATCAGGTGAACATCGTTCACGGGTTCGTTCCTAAAAACTCTGTTATCACTTCTTTCTTTGCGCCATTTTTATGTGATGCCTGCTCTCATGAGCAGGTTTTGAAACTGGAAAATGGTGTACACTACAAATACGCGCAAAATCAGCTTCCTCATGAAGTGAACTTGCCGGAGGTTATTTGCGCAAAATGTGGCGCCGTGATGGAACCGGATTTCATGGTCGATAAAACTTTTGGATTTCTGAAAGAAAAAACCTAGTTCAGATACTTTTTTAAAACATCGCGCATGGATTTTTTGTGCAGGGGAGTAAAACCCTTGTCGTTTTCAGTGGTATCTTCATCCACTAAAACCTGCCACATCCCAAAACCACTCATCCACGGCCATTGCGGCTCCCAGAAGGCTTTCAAAAAAGACTCCCATGCGGCTGACTGGTGAGCGAGATTTAATTTTCCTTTGCTGCTTTCATAGGCGGCGGGCTCCAGAAAACAATTTTCCACACTCGCGTAACCGACCTCTTGAATGTAGGCGGGCTTTTCGGCACCCAAGGTCAGTGCGATTTCTGTAAGGACGGTATCTAATTGTGACGCATGAGACTGGGGACGCGCTTCCAGTTGACGAAGCAAAGTGGAGTAGTCGGTCGAGAACTTTTCATGGGAACTGGCTAAAGCTCGGTAGTAATCAAAACCCACCACATCTAGGGAGTTCCATAACTCCTGCAGATCCTTTTGGTGTTTTTGATTTGCAGGCTTTTCAAAGTTTTCAGTCAGATAAAACTTCCACTGTTCAATTTCGCCGCCAACGATCTTTTGACCTCCGACTTGAACATACTGATCGGTGTAGTTTATTCCGTAAGTGATTTTAGTTTCTGGTCCCAAGATTTCACGGGCCTTACGAATCATCTCGACCCACTTGCCTGGATAACCCAAGCGCCACGTGGGCTCTCTATCTCCCAAGCCGGATGTCATGGAATTCATCTCGGCGCCGATCGAGTACATTTCGGCACCTGCTTTCGCAGCCAGTTTCAAATAGCGTTCTTGATATTTATAATAACTCTCAAACCACGCATCGGGATTTTTTGGTTGGATATTTCCGTGCCACCAGTAAATATTTTTCTTTTCAACGTAGGGGAATTCTCCCTTAGGACCGACCACCAACAGAATAGGACGGAAAGAAACGCTTAAGCCCAGGGACTTTGCGTAAGCGACGGTTTGTAAAACCAGTTTTTCTTCCATCGCTTGTTCTTTAACCGGAACCACGGGACGGATATCTGAACTGACTCCGGTGATCATGTGGGCGCGAAAATTTAAAATGACGGATTTAAATCCCAACTCTTTGGCAGAATTTAAAATCGAGCGAACGCGCTCGCCTTGGGCCGAGGAATCAACGGTGAAACCCCAGGACTGGTAAGTCATCAGGTGAAGACCTGCGACAGGCTTCGTTTGCGCAAAAGCCAATGCAGACATGAAAATCACAGAAATCGTGATTAAAAACGTACGCAAAATTGCTGAGCAAACAAACTTCATGGCCCTGAAGTAATAAACCCCAGAGGGTTGGTCAACTTAGCGGGTATTGCTCACTGCAGAAGTATGAAATTCTGCAGCTCGTCATCACTCAGTTAGCTTTGAAACCCACTTCGACGACGACGATCTCTGGTGGCACTCTGAAGCGAACGGGGAGAATGCTGTTGCCAGTTCCACTGGTCACCAAGATGTGATGATCCTTTTCGCTGATAAGTCCATAGCGATAGCGATCACCATATCGAGAAGGTATGATCGGTGCGCCGACAATGGGAAAGTTCACCTGGCCACCGTGAGTATGTCCTGCCAGCATCAAGGAAATGTCTTTTTTGGTTTCCGGAAAAACGTCGGGATTGTGAGTCAGCCCAATTGTGGGCAGATCAGATTTTTTATAACTCGCGATAAAATCCAAAAGTTCTTTGTCTTCCCAAAAATCACCAAAACCCACCAGATGAAAGGGATGATCTTTCCACGTAAGCTCAACCACCTGATTATCGATCAAGCGCACGCCATTGGATTTCAAGGCTTCAGAAATTTGTTCTTTGTTCGCCCACCAGTCATGATTTCCTAAGATGCTATACACACCCAAAGGGGCTTTTAATTTTTTCATTTGGTGAGCGGCTTTCAAAAAGGCATCGGCATTTCTTTGTGCAACAAAATCACCCAGAAACACGATCATGTCGGGTTCTTCTTTTAAAAGCATACCGACAATGCGCTCTAGGCGAGCTTCATCGCTAAAATATCTTCCCAAATGAACATCCGAAACCACACCGATACGCAAAGCCGGCAATGACTTTTCATGAGAGAATTGCAGGACATAGTTTTGCACCGTCAATGATCTAGGTTCTAACCAAAAAGCCCAGGCCGTCAGAACCCCCGCTGTGAAAATCAGAGCAATCGTTAATAGCTTGAACGCGAACTTTTTTCCTAAATTGATCATTGTTTGAAGGGTAACACTGGTTCTTAGCCTCAGCAAGGACGGTGAGCCTTTGACTCCAGAGAAAACTAAGGGAGAATAAGTGCACCGGGGGATCCTTCAGTGAAGTTCATTCTAGCTATTTTCGCAGTTCTCACTTTGATGGTGGGTTGCAGTTCAAAACCACCAAGTTCACGTTATATTATCAACTCCATCAATACGGCCGACCTGGATAACTCTAAATCCATCTCCCGCAACGAATTTAAAATGTATTTCCAGGGCCGCTACAGTCAAATTGATGCGGGGGATACCGGCCGAGTGCCGGCAAAAAAGCTTTGCCCAGGGATCCTGGCTCCCAAGTTTTGTGAGGGTGCAGATACCAATAAAGACGGCATTATCACTCTGGATGAGCTGTTTAATCGTTTAGACCGCGAGTTTGATCGTGTGAACGTCGATAAAAAGCCTGATTTGTCGTACAAAGAGTTCCATCAAGCACTGTTGCCTTAAGGCCTCAGTCCCCTTGTATAAGGGGGCCTAATCAGTAACTTCTTGCCTATTTTAGTAAACTTTCTTAAAAAGTGCGCCGGCCCTAGGCGCCGTTAAGAAAGTTTTTTGATATGTCGTTCGTTTCTTTCGTTCTAGTTTCTGTATTTGCTCTGAATGTATTTGCCGCTGAAATTCCTGATTTTCTAAAAAATCCGTTTGCTGCGACAATCACTTCCACACTTATTCTTCCTGAAAGCAATAAAGCCATTATTCGCGGATCAGTGACGGTTATGCCGTCTCGTAAAACGGTTCCTTTGATGGAACGAGTTTCTGATTTCAATTACAACTATCGCCTGCGCGCAGATCACACGGCTCCGCTTGTGTTCATCATTCCAGGAACGGGTGGAACTGCAGAATCCGCAGCAGCTTTAGTGCTGGCTGAGCAAATGTTTAAAATCGGTTATCACGTTGTGACGGTGGATAATCCATTCTCTTGGAAGTTCACAGTTGCTGGCAGCAAAAGCGGTTTGCCTGGTTTTACTCCTCGCGATTCAGCAGATCTTTATGCAGCTCTTTTGAAAACGACGAAAGCACTTAAGGCTGATCACGGTATCAAACCCCGCAGCTTTAACTTGATCGGTTATTCTATCGGTGGCTTGCAGGCGCTTTTCATGAAAAAGCATGACGACCAGGCAGGCAATTTCAAATTCGCGAAAGTTTTAACGATCAATCCTCCGGCTGACTTACTTTTCGCAATTCAAAAATTGGATCGCTTGGCAGAGCTTGAGCAAAAGCTGACAAAAACTGAAAAACAAAATGTTGGTTTCAAAGTTCAGCGTGTGACTGATTTGGTGATGGGCAATAAGATTGATCTTAAGAACCCTCGTCAAATTGATCAGGTGTTTAAGCAAGAAGCCTTCACTGATGTTGAAATGGCTTACCTGATCGGCAAAGAGTTCCGCGACAGCCTGGGTGACTTGGTCTTTGCTTCCCAGCAGGTTCATGATCTGGGTATTTTGAAAAGCCCGGTAAGTAAATACAAACGCAACGCTCGCAATGCTGAAGCTCGCGCTGTGCCTTTCGTGCGCTATATGAATCAGTTCCTTCTTCCCAATTTGAAACGCACTCAAGGTGCGGACTATTCGGTTGAACAATTGAATCACGACGCCAGCATCTATCAATTCGCTGATTATATCCGCGAGAACCAAAATCTGTACTTCATCGACAGTGCGGATGACCTGGTTTCTAAGACTGAAGATATCGCATGGATGAAGACTCAATTCGGAGACCGCGCTTTTGTTTTGCCATTCGGTGGCCACTGCGGATTCTTTCAGGTACCTGCGTTTCAAGGACGCTTACAGAACATTTTCAAATACTAAGTTGGAGTCAGTTTTGGAGCATGTTCATATCCGGTACATGCTCAAAAGTTATCATTATCGCTTCAAGTACCCGGAATCGGGTGCTTTTTTTATTTAAAAAATCATTCTCACAAAAATTAAACTACACCTGATCCCTGCCGATAGTGAATTGAATCGATCTGTCGGGAACGCATCTTGCTTTAATCATCAAGTACGTGGGGGGCCATGTGAGAAAATTAGTACTTATAGTTTCAGCTCTACTGACAATAGTGGGTTTTCAGAATTGCGCTGAGCAAAGCTATAATTTTGCTGAGACTGACGGCACCTCGAGCGCTGGAGTCACTCCAGCAACTGAATCCAAAAGCCAAAGCTTTGCTTCACAATCCACAGCTAAATCTATTGATATGGTTTGGGTGATCGATAACTCCGTATCAATGGTGCAGAATGTGAATCGCGTGAAAGCGAACTTCAAAGCCTTCGTTGAAAACCTGGATAGTAAGATTGATATCCGTGTTGCTTTGATTTCTCGTTCTGAGGCGTCTAGTATCAACACGCAAATCGCATTGGCTGACTATACATCGAATGGTAAGCAAGTTCATTTCATGGTGCATAGTTATAACCCGATGCTGGTGGCAGCCCTTTCAACGTGCCCAGCTTCGCCAGACAAAAGCGATGTGCTTTGCTCGACTCTAAAAGGTAACAGCCGCTATGCGGATGCTTATGGCTCTTTAAACTCGTTCTTTAGAAGTGGTTCACAGAAAGTCTTTGTCTTTGTTTCAGACGACGACTCAAGCAACGTGTCTGCGAATACCAGCATTCAGTATGACTCGGGTACGGATCCCAAAAGCTATGATAATATCAAAGTGTCTTCTTTGACAGAAAACGTGGACTATATCACGCCAGCCACTTTCCAGGCGCGTATGACGAAAGCGTTCGGCAGCGCCACAGCAGTTAAAAGCTTTGGTTTCCTAGCCTACGATAAAGCCACCAGCCCTTGCTTGGCTCGTCCAAGTGTAAACTATCAGTCTTTGATTAAAAGTTCCGGTGGGGCGCACTTTAATATCTGTAACTCTGACTGGAGTTCAGCGTTCAGTACTCTGACATCTCGTGTGATGGATTTTGCTAAAAACACCTACGTGGTGGCGGACGATTCGTTCCTAGGTATTGATTACGTTGAGCTTAACGGTTCCAAACTTGTCGCAGACAAAGATTTCTCGGTGAGTGGTAACACGATCACATTGAATTCTTCGCTCTTATCTCAGGTTGGGAATTACTCAATCGTGGTGCATTATGTGCGCGGTGTGGTTGAGAAATAGATTTTAGTTTCACTTTAAAAAGAAAAACCGGAAGCCTGATAAGCTTCCGGTTTTTTGTTTTTCAATTAGTAGCGCTCGATCGCAAATACTGCGCGGCAACCTTTGTCGACCCAGATATAATTTCCAGTGAGACCAAAGTTTCTATTTTGTTCACAACGAGTGTTAGAACGTTGCTTTGCCAAATAGAAATTGCGGATGCCATATGGATCAACGTAGCAAGTGTTGTAACGGTTGCCTTGAGATTCACAAGTCACGTATTCAATACGTGGTTGGCTAGGTGGACGAGGCGGGTTGTATGGACCACCATGGCCAGGATTGCCAGGGTATCCTGGATTTGGACGAGGACCACGGTCATCGCGACCGTGGCCGCCACGACGATCATCACGGTCATCACTACGGCGGTCACCACCACCACGACGATCATCAAATCCTGGGCGGCGAGGAGCAGAGATCTCTTCACTGTCAGCATAATCAAAATCATAAGCATGTGCCGTGTGAGCCAGTGCGCAAAGTGCAATCACAGATAGAATCATTCTTTTCATATCATCTTCCTTTGTAAGTGGTGTCTTTCTGACGATAACGTCGTTTCGAGAATCCTTATTGCGAGGACCATGCCTATTCTTTCTGGGGTCATAAAGAACCATTTAGTTTGCCTCACAAAACAATAATTACTTATACTAAGGAGCATGAAGATTTCTAAAATTCTCTCTTTCCTCATCAGCATTTTCATTCTTGGTGTCGCGTGGTTTTTCAGTATAAATCAGCCCTTTGAATCAGCGACGCTGAAAAGAGAAAACATCGCGCTATCACCACGCTCTCGCGAGGAAATGCAGCTATCTTTAAGGTGTGTGGGCTTTACTGGAAGCTGTGAGATCCCAGAAGCCGGTTTGAAACTTGTGATGTCTTTCGAGGGTTCGCAATTCGCAAAACCCATCCCAAAATTTTTGAATATCAGCGGCTTCGGAGACAACAAAGGCTGGGGAACTCAAACACATTACTTTGGCCACCGAGTGTTGACGATCACAAACCAACAAGGAATTGAAGTGGCAAAATTCCACCAGCGATTGTGGAATACTGGTGCCTACGCCGACTTCAGCCAGCTCCTCGCATTTGATTTGTCCGCCAAAAAACTTTTCATCTCTGCCGGCCCATGGGGCTTTAACAGCACGCAAGACATCGCTTACGTCCTTACTTTTTAATATATGCTTTCACATGGTCAATGAACGCACGAAGCTTGGGTAGGATTTGTGAGCGGCTTGGATAGTATAAGTAAAATCCTTCGCTCTCTGCTGCATAGCTTGCCAAAGCGATCTCAAGTTTTCCGGATTTTACTTTTTCTTTGATGTTTTCTTCAGCAGCATAAACTAAACCGTGACCCGCTGTAGCGGCATCTAGCATCAAGTTTGAATCACTAAAGATCAAATTGCCTTTGACGTGCACTTGAAAGTCTTTGCCGCGCTCTTGGAACTCCCAGCGATCATACAAGCCTCCGCCCAGGCGAATCAGAATGCAGTTGTGGGATAAAAGATCGCGCGGTTTTTTAGGGCGGCCATGTCTGTCGAAATATTTTGGAGATCCTGCAACCACAAAGCGAACTGGGCCATAAAGTTTCGTAGCGATCACATCCTTTGCCAAGATATCTGACAGTCTAACGCCAGCATCAAAGCCGCTTTCAAAAATGTCGCTCGCATAGTCTTCCAAATAAAGCTCTACAGTGACCTCCGGATACTTTTTGATAAAGCTAGAAACGATGGGTTCCATAAAAGAATGATAAAGCGAGCGTGGCATATTTAGGCGCAACAAGCCCGAGGGTTTGGTCCCTAAAGTTCCAACGCTATCCATCGCATTTAGAATTTGATCGAGTGCAGGCCCGGCTTCAGACAGAAAACGCTGACCTGCCTCCGTTAAAGAAGTTGCGCGGGTCGTACGCGTCAATAGAGTCACTCCCAGTCGTGTCTCAAGTTGGCGAATCATCTGACTGATGGCGGAGGGGGAGACGTCGAGCTCTGAGGCTGCTGCGGTGAAGTTACGCTTCTCTGCGACCAATTTCAAAGCCAGCAGGCCATCTAATCTGTTCTTATCCATTATGAAGCACTCCTTAACAGCACGTGAAGCAAACCCCTATTTTTCTTAATGAACATCAGGGCTATTCTTTTGGCAAAGGTTATCTCATAAATCAGGGAGAAATAGATGATTCAAGCAAAAGGCATGGCAGCCATGGCTGCTAAAGAAGCGTTGGTTCCATACTCATTCGAAAGACGCGAGCCTAAAGAGCACGACGTTGTTATCGACATCAAGTACTGTGGCATTTGCCATTCCGATATTCATATGACCCGAGAGGAATGGGGAGCAGGATCTCCCTTTCCCATGGTTCCAGGGCACGAGATCGCAGGCGTCGTTCGTGCGGTCGGCAGCAAAGTAACAAAGCACAAAGTCGGTGATCACGTCGGTGTCGGTTGCTTGGTCGACTCTTGTGCAGATTGTGCGCATTGCAAGCAAGACCTTGAACAATACTGCGTTGAAGGACAAACGGGAACCTATGGCGCGATGGAGCGTGACGGCTCTGCAGTCACTCAAGGCGGATATTCGAATGTGATCGTCGTTAAAGACGACTTCGTTTTGCAGATTCCAAAATCGCTTCCACTGGATAAAGCAGCTCCACTTCTGTGTGCAGGTATTACTCTTTACTCTCCACTCAATCACTGGAAAGTGGGCCCGGGCAAAAAGGTCGCCATCATGGGTCTTGGTGGTTTAGGTCATATGGGAGTGAAAATCGCACGAGCGATGGGAGCTGAAGTCACAGTACTAAGTCATTCGGAAAAAAAACGTGAAGACGCGCTGAAGCTGGGTGCGCATCACTTCCTGGTTGCAAAAACACAGGACGTCTTTCAGCAAAATGCCGCAAAATTTGATTTGATCATCAACACGGTCTCTTCGGCAGATATCGATATGACTAGCTATTTCAATTTATTGAAATTAGATGGAACTATGGTCTCTGTAGGGGCACCGGAAAAACCTTTATCCATAAATGTCTTTCCGTTGATCATGATGCGCAGATCTTATGCGGGTTCGGCAATCGGTGGGATCAAAGAGACACAAGAGATGCTGGACTTCTGTGCGAAGCACAACATCACTCCAGAGATCGAAGTTATCAATCCATCTCTGGTGAATGAAGCCTACGAGCGAGTCCTAAAAAGTGATGTGCGCTATCGCTTTGTTCTGGATATGGGAAAAATCTAAGTAAGGGGAGTTTGAAATGAAAAAACGTCAATTAGGAAAAAGCGGATTAGAAGTATCAGCCATTGGTTTTGGCTGTATGGGTTTAAGTTTTGGCTATGCAAATAAGCTAAGCCACAGTGACGCCGTTAAGGTTGTGCAAGCAACTGCCGAGCAAGGCGTTACATTCTTTGATACAGCGGAAGTTTATGGCCCTTATACAAACGAAGAAGTCGTGGGTGAGGCCTTAAAGCCGATTCGCGATAAAGTCGTGATTGCGACTAAGTTCGGTTTTAAAACGGGTGCCTGGACAGAACTTGATAGTCGTCCTGAGCATATTCGCGAAGTCTGTGAAGCATCACTGAAACGCCTAAAAACCGATTACATCGATTTATTTTATCAGCACAGAGTTGACCCCAGCGTTCCTATGGAAGATGTCGCAGGCACAGTTAA
Source organism: Bdellovibrio sp. ZAP7 (assembly GCF_006874645.1). Taxonomy (NCBI): domain Bacteria; kingdom Pseudomonadati; phylum Bdellovibrionota; class Bdellovibrionia; order Bdellovibrionales; family Pseudobdellovibrionaceae; genus Bdellovibrio; species Bdellovibrio sp. ZAP7. The sequence goes on from NZ_CP030082.1 coordinate 1,000,646, forward strand.
AGACCTTATCAAAGAAGGTAAAGTAAAACACTTTGGCTTGTCTGAAGCTGGCGTCGCGAATATTCGTAAAGCCCACGCAGTTCAACCCGTGACAGCTTTGCAAAGTGAATATTCTTTGTGGTGGAGAGAACCTGAAGATCAAATCATCCCGACTCTTGAAGAACTGGGAATTGGTTTCGTTCCTTTCAGTCCTTTGGGCAAAGGTTTTCTAACAGGCAAGATCAATGCCGATACAAAATTCGGTGAAGGGGATTTTAGAAATATTGTTCCTCGCTTTAGCGAAGAAAATCTTAAAGCCAATCAAGCCTTTGTGGATCTGCTAACTTCGATTGCGAAAGAAAAGAATGCAACGACAGGACAGATTGCTTTAGCATGGATCTTAGCGCAAAAACCTTGGATTGTTCCTATTCCTGGCACAACCAAAGTGGAACGCATGAAGGAAAACTCTTTAGCGGCCGATATTCAGTTGTCGGCAAGTGAACTCCAAAGAATTGAACAGGGAGCTTCGCACTTAAAAGCTCAAGGCGCACGATATCCGGAGCATTTACAAAAACGTATCGACCGCTAGGGTTTTTGCTTTCAAAACAAAGTGAGGCGCATCTATATCTGGGTGCGCCTTTTTATTTTTAAGTGATTCCTTCTCAAATTACTCAATACCTTCATCCTTAATTCTTACGTGTGTTTATAAAACCAACCTCTAGATCTAGCGGTTAAACGACACAATTTTCCCAATATTACACTGTCGCAAGGCACCCTGCTGTAGTTGCACAAATCAACCGCAACACTGTGAGGGTCGATGACTAAAAATTTCGTATTAACACTGATGATGATCTCCACCGTTGGTCTTGCTACCATTTCTTGTTCTAAAGCCGAAGGTGATCCAGCATACACAGAGCAATCTTTAAGCTCAGACGGCGATTCCCAAAATACTTCCCAAAATTCTGAAACTGCCGAATCCGATTCCGAAGATATCGTTGAACATATTCACGAAGAATATGGAACTATCAATACAGACATTCAAGAGCTTGGTTGTGTGAAAGCGACGACGAAGCAAGAGAGTGCAGTAGAGCTTGGTTTAACAAAGAAAGATCAATTCCTTGCTCAATGTGCGGAAAAAACGGGGAACTCTGCTTGGTGTAACCAATTGGTTCGTCCTAATCCAAGCAGCTACAACAAGTTTTCTTGCACTTATGGTTCTGAACAAGAACACGTTTTGGTTCATCCAGATGAATGGACTTGGCAATTTCCTATTGAAGCCGTGAAGATTATTAAAGATCTTGAAGCTAAAGGTATTTCAGTTGCGATGATCTATAACTGGTGGAGACCGGAACCCTACAATAAAAACGTAGGTGGTGCAGCTGGCAGACATCCTTATGGAACTTCTGTGGACGTTCGTTTCTCCAGCAACTCGATGGCAAATGTTGCGTTCAAAGAACTTTGCAAAATGCGTAAAGCAGGTCGTCTGCGTGCGATTGGCCATTATGGAAGTGCTTCACTTCATATCGGTGTCGGCGATAAAATGGCGAACACTTGGGGTAAATACTGTAACTAAGACTTTGAAAAAGAAAGGCGCCCGGGAGGCGCCTTTTTTAGTTTAAGAACGTTTCAACTGTTGAATCACCTGATCCAAGGTGCTCAAAAACTTTGAACGGTCCTTTTTATCCATCGGGGCAGGACCGCCGCGTACTTCACCCATATGTCTTAAATTCTGCATAAGCTCGCGGGTGGCGACGGCAGAGCCGATACTGTCTTCTGTAAACTCAATGCCTTTTGATCCAATGGCGCGCACCTGTTTTTTTACGCAGCGTTCAGCCAGCAAAATGTCGGCGGTGATCACGATATCGCCTTTTTGTGCATGCTCCACAATCCAGTCATCAGCGGCATCAAAATCAGTCGAGGCCACGATCATTTGCACACGAGAATCCTGCGGAACATTAAGATATTTATTCGCAACTACAAACACTTTCAGTTGATAGCGTTCCGCTACCTTATAGGTTTCGTCTTTTACAGGGCAGCCGTCAGCGTCGATATAGATGTCTAGCATTTCTAAACACTAACATGTACTATCCAGCCATGCCACATTTAGTACCAAGCTTTTTGACCCTTGTGATTGTTATCTCAGTTGCGCGTTTCTTTGGGATGCTCTTTCGCAGAATGGGTCAACCCTCGGTGATGGGCGAAGTTCTGGGTGGGATTGTTTTGGGCCCTTCCGTAGTGGGCTACTTTTTCCCGGGATTTACCGCTTCAGTTTTTCATCCCGAAGCCATGGTGTTCCTAAAAAATATCGCAGAAGTCGGGATCACGCTTTATCTGTTTGTGATGGGGCTTGAAATGGATCTGCCCCGCTTACGGCAGTCCGCTAAATCCGCAGTGTTGATTTCACAAATGAGCATCATCCTGCCTTTTGCCTTGGGACTGGCGCTGGCCTATCAAATCTATTCTGGGTACGCACCAGCAGGTATCGGTCATCTCGAGTTTTCTCTTTTTATTGGCGTTTCTTTGTCGATCACAGCCTTTCCGGTGCTCGCAAGAATTTTAGCTGATTCTCACTTACATAAAACTCGCTTAGGCGATCTGGCCCTGACCTGTGCAGCGATTGACGATATCACCGCGTGGTGTTTGGTCGCGGTGGTCACAGGACTTTTAGGATCCTCAATGGGCGGAGCCGCAATCACGATTGTCCTTACCGTCATCTATGTTGTAGCGATGATCTGGGTGGTTCGTCCTTTGATTGAAAAGTTTTTGCCTCGTTTGGAAAAGTCCTCGGAACGATTGCCTCAAGCGTTGTTAGCTGTGGCAGTTTTGGGTGCGATGGGTTCAGCAACTTTGACGGATCTCATCGGTATTCACGCTTTCTTTGGCGCTTTTATGTTTGGTGCGATCATTCCGCATAACAGCTTGATTGCAAAAGACACCACGGATCGTCTGCAAGACTTCGTGGCTATTTTATTTTTGCCGGCGTTTTTTGCCTTGACGGGTGTAAAAACCCAGCTAGGCCTTATTTCTGGAACAGACCACTGGTTGTTGTGCCTGACGATCACCGCACTTGCGATTTTTGGAAAATTTGGGGGAGCATTTGCTGCGGCAAAAATATCTGGTAACTCCACCAAGGATGCAACGGTCTTGGGGCTGTTGATGAACACGCGGGGCTTGGTGGAGCTGATCGTTTTGAACATCGGTCTTTCCATCGGAGTTTTGACACCGACTCTGTTCACGATGCTGGTGATTATGGCCCTGGTGACAACTTTCATGACCGGGCCGCTTTTGAAATTGGTAGATCGCCGCTAATTAACCAAAGATTTTATTAAAGTGTTCTTTAAGAGGGGTCAGGCTTAAGCCGGGCCCTTTTAGTTTGGCTTCACCGGAAAGATTACCCCAGGGTCCTAATTTAATTTTAGGAGTGATGGGATCATAACTTAACAGATGATCCGAGAAGGCCCCTTCCCAGAACAGGGGACGATGGGAATTCTTATGCAGGATTAAAAGCCCTGCGCGGGCCAAGAGCGACGTTTCGCCCACCTGACAGCCTAATCCCCAAAGAATATTATTCTTTTCAGCAAAGACCAAAGCTTCCTGTGTTCTTACCAGTCCACCCAGTTTTGAGATACGAACGTTTAAACAAATGCGTGAGAAATGTTTTTGATATTTCTCCAGGCCCGCCACGGTGATGAAAGATTCATCCAAGATCAAAAGACTTTTGGAGTTTTCTAAAAACTCGGTTTGCGCCTGGTGATTGTCGACCGCAAAGGGTTCTTCAATCGCCCAAACGGCAAAAGGTATTTGATTGAGGACGGCCTGCAGATCCTGAAAATTAGCAAAGGAGTTATTCGCATCCAGACGGATTTTAGGTTTCAAGAGCTTCGTTGCTGCGACCGCTGGATGGTTCAAAAACCGAATGAGTTCCTTAGCAGATTCAGGGGAGACCTTGATTTTAAAATCACGAAACCCTAGGAATAATCCGCGCAAATAGGTCTTAAGCATTTTTTTGGGAGTACCTAAACCGATGACCATAGTGTTCGGCGGTCTTTGGTGTTGAATGCTGCCAGAGAAAATATTTTCCACGGATTGGTTTTTAATTTTTCCGTAAAGATCCCACCACGCAAGTTCCAGGGCACAAAATGCACTGGGATTTTGATCAAGCCAAGTGCGGTCTTCTGCAATCAAGCGGCTTAATTCTTCAGGCGAACCAGCCTCAGCAAATTTCTGCACGCGAGGATCGCTTAAGAACTTCGCAACACTTTCTTTGGTTTCACCCGTGACATAGGGACGGGGGCAAGACTCTCCCAGGCCTTCTAAGCTGTTTGATTTCAAAGTCACCCACAGGGTGCTGGAAGCCTCGCGCTCGAACGTGGCGTGCGAGAATTTGATTTTAAATGGAATTTCGTCCATCGCAAATTTCAATTCTCTAGTCATGGCGCTGCCACTCTTGCCAGTTCGGCAGGATCTTGATGAAGTTCGTAAAAGTGTTTAAAGCCTTTAGTTTCCACTGCGCTTCGCGGATATTCTTTAAAGTGATTTCCTGATGTCCAAACTCATGGAAAAAGCCTTTTTTCATCGAGCGAATTTGGCAAGGCCCCAGTCGCAAAGATTCCCTTTTCGTCTGATATTCCATATTCTGGGCACACAAGGCCTCATCCAGGGCTTTTTCAATTTCCTGCAGGCGTTCACGGCCCAGTTCGGACTCGCAGAAAACGATATAGTGCGCTTTTTCTTCGTGGGCGATCATCATCATTTCTAAATGCAGATGATACTTTTTATTAATCAAAGAAACGGCTTCCAGAAATTGATTCTCGTAAAGCTTTTCGCCCGTAATGCTCGTAACCCCGGAACCTTTACGTTTAAATTTGATCAAAGGAATGCCTTCATGCATGCCCGTGACGGCAATGATGTCATTCATATGATAGCGATAAAGGCCCGCCGGAGTCGTGATGATAATCAGATACTCTTTTCCGACCTGCAGTTGATCCAGAGTTAAGATTTCGGGCTTCGCATCGCCATCAGAGTCGACCTCTTGAAACTCGAAGAAGTATTCAAAGAGTGAAGGCAGTTCGCCTTCATCATGGGGCATCGGCACTGCCATGCGGCCTTCGGAGGCTACATACCCAACATCTTTATACTGAACTGATTCAGCAAAACTCTTTTTTAGTTTCTCATAGGCAAGGCGGCAGCTACCACCTTGCCAGCAGCCGACCAAGCGAGTGTTGGGCAATAGATGTTTCAGCAGAATTTTTCCTTCGCGGGCTTTGATCTCACGAAGCACGGCAGCGCGTTCGGAATCTGCCGTGCACCGTTCTGCTATTTCTGCTTGTTCAGCAGCCGGAAGTTTATGCAACTCTGAAAAACCACCTTTTTCCAAGTCAGTGACTAATGAATCAAAGTGAGTGTTTGCCAGCTCTTCAATCTTTAAAAGAGTGGAGGGATTAGCGGCAGCAACAAAAGTGATGTCTCGCTGACTTAAAACCAAGCGCAAGATGCTTAAGTATTTTAAAGTCGGATCTTCCAATCCATAAATCATATAGGGCACAACATACATGTTCGTAAGCCAGCCGGGCAGACTCGCGTAAATATGCGCGGTCGTGGCTCCAACCTCTAATCCCGAGGGCTGAACTTTTTCAACCTTCTGGCCCGAGAATACCAGGAATTTTCCTTCAGTAAACCGCGGCTCCATCAAATGGGCATGATACAGCCACAAGGCCTGGGTTTTACGATAACTCTCAAGGGTAGAGCTTAAGATAGGGATTAACTTTGGCTGGCTCGTGGAGCCGCTGGTCTGCGTATAAAACAAGGGCTTAGGAGTGATCAATCCCCACTGACGGTGTAGATCTTGTTTTTCAAAATGAGCACGGAAGGCCTCATACTCCGCTAACGGAAAGGCTTTCTGAAAATCCTCAATCGATTTGATCGCTCCGGCGTTTTTCTGAGATAGGAATTCCGTCGTGCCGTTATCAGCAAGAATTTTTAAAAGAACCTGCTCTTGAGTTTGCCGTAGGTTTTTTCCTGCAGCGAAATATGTATTTTGCAACTTACTACCGCGACGGTGAACTGAAAATCTAATCAACGCTTGAAAAAGTTCCTGCAAGAATGCCGGACGGCGAATGAAGCCTTTTTTATCCAAGCCTTTGATAAAAGGCGCGCGCATTTGATCCATAAAGTTTTGCGGATAGTTCGGATTTTGCAACCCATAGCGCGCGGGTCCCTTTAGATCAGGTAAATAGTAAGTCCCAAAGAGCTGATCATAAATGCTGGTTTTATTGCCGTAGTTATTGTTTGACTGATGGATTTCGTAAGAATGATGAAAGCGATGAAGCTCTGGTCCCGAGATCAGGCGATTTAACCAGCCAAGCTTAATATCGATATTACAATGCTGGAAAAATCCATTCACTGAATAGAAAATAAAATACACCGACATGGCAAGGGGACTTACACCTAAAAACAAGAACAAGATCGATTCAAAACAAAGTTGGGCTACTTTTTCAATCGGATGAAAGCGGCCCACATTCCACCAATAAAGTTTAAGTGGGCTGTGATGGACCGCATGAATACTCCACATAAAGGGAATTTCATGACAGGCACGGTGCAACCAATAGCGGAAGAATTCGCTTAAGAAGATCAAGCAAATCACTTGTGGGATCAAGGGCCACTCATTCGGCCAAAATGCAGCCGAGGGAAATACACCTTGCTGCTGAAGGTATATGATAAAGGCTAATGCACCCGCTTCCACCAAGCGGCCCAGAAATGCGTGCACACCAAATAGGTACATGCCATCAAGCTTTGCCTGCTTATCGAAACCCACCCATTCTTTTTTAAAAGGTACCCAGTATTCGGCAATCCAAATAAGTGACGAACCAAATGCGACACTCAGTAAAGTTCTGGCGGGAAGAGAAGGAATAAAAGAGGATGACTGTGCAAAGAAGGCAAAGGATAACACGATAGTCAGTGGATAAAATGCATATTTTAGAAAACTCATGAAGCTCCCGAGATGCTGCATTTACCTCATCGGCGTTCCCAGACGAAAGACGATGTTTTTATTAACTAATTGTTTAGAACTCCACGTTAACGTCTCAGATTGAGAAACCGTGGTTCCAAGTTGTTGAAAGGTCTGCCTCTGCAGACCTTTTTTATTTTGAATCCGCGTCAACTTTGTCCAAATCATTCATCTGCTTTTGGCGTTCTTGAGAAGCCTTGTCCAAATCCTTTTTTACTTCTTTGGTTTTATTCGCATAGTTCTTCATAGTTTGTTCGTAAGTCACTGAGGGCTTCGCATTGATATTTTGCTGAGGGGTCTCTTCCGCAAAGGATTTGATGCCAGTTAGGGTGATCAAAAGTGCAAAGATCCAGATTGTTTTCATAGATGAACTCCAGCGTGTTTAGGTCTTTTAAAAGGATAGCATGTCTATCGCCACGGGGAATTAAAATATCGCCGGCTGGGCTTTGAGTCTTCATTTGATTGCAGTATTCTTAAAGCTTATGTATTAAACTGATGATGATGTTCGAAGATAGCCCGCTCAATAATTTACTGTGGATCGAGGAGCTTTTACCTCCCGGATACGATGCCGCCCCCAAGCATGGGGGAATGGCATATTACCTGGATATGAAACTGGTCTTGATACTGGTGGAGCGCAAAGGGCTTTATGAACATAAAGGTGTCAGCTATCCTTTTGAACTTTATAATGGCGCGATTTTTCCAGTTGAAAAAAAGGCGCAGAATGCGTTTTTCCTAAAGTACCTGTTCTTGGAAAATCATCCGGCGAACAAAGACTGGTTATATATCCCGGCCGAGAATGAAGACTTTGAAGACCAAGTAAAGCAGTTGATGCGTGAAATCGCAAAACACAATCCTCTTCTGGGATTGACCGTTAAATTCGACGGGCCGAAAGTTAAAAGCGACACTTCGAAAGCAAAATCAAAATCTGGCAAAAAAATTAGAGCCACCAAGAAAAGCGAAAACGCTTACTTCCTCTCGATTGCCAAGAAGCCAGTTAAATAGATTTTCCCGACATGCCTGGAATGGACATATCGAGCGGATGATAGGTCTGATGTCAAAGCTGAGTTTGTATTGTTTTTAATGAAGTGCGGGAAGAATTCAACTGTCTCAGTTAGTTCTTCAACTCATATACCTGCTTGGCATTGAGTCGAAGTCATAAAGTTCACCGAAGAACACCGAACAATCAAATCAAGAATCCTCAATATCTTTCAAGAAATACCGATTAATAGCACATGTTTCATTTAACCAATTTGTACGTATTTGAAACGCTAAAACGGTATCTAGCCTATCTGGGGCTCACGCTGTTTCTTTTCCTATCTTCTTGTACACTGGAACTGACGCTAGTTGATGTCGCTTCCCAGGCTTTTTTCACCCTGAAGCCCTCGAGCTATTCCGCAAACACGACGGCTGTTTTTGAATTTGATTCTTCGTTGTCTTCGCAGGCAATTTATAAATGCTCTTTAGACGGTTCGGATTGGTATTCATGTGGTAGCCCTGTATCGTTGTCGAGTTTGAGTTCAGGTTTGCATACGTTCAAAGTGATGGTCACTGATTCAGCAGGGAAGGCCCATAAAGAATCTTCGGTCGCCTGGACAGTGGATACGGATCTTCCCGTTTTAACTGTGTCACTAACTCCAACAGCAGTTAATAATTTAACAAGCGCATCTTTTAACTTTGAGGCTACTGACGCCACATCCACAATCGTAGGTTATGAGTGTGAGCACACGACTCTTACTAATTCAACCAGTTCGTTTGCAGCTTGTGCTCCGCTGGTCCCTTTGGTGGGGCTTACGCAAGACACTCATACCTATAAAATTCGCGCGGTGGATGCTGCGGGAAATCGCTCTGCAGTGTTTACTTATTCTTGGACTGTTGATTTAACAGCACCTTCAATTCAACTGACGGCAAAGCCCGCGGCTGCTACGACCAGCACTTCAGCGACGTTTAATTTTACGAATACCGAAACAGGGGGAGGCGCCTTTGTTGGTTACGAGTGTAAGATTGATTCTGATCCCTATACCCCTTGCATAAGTGGCATTTCATTTAACTCCCTTTCACAAGGTGCTCACAGTTTTTCCATAAAAGCTTCTGATACCGTCGGTAACATCAGTACTTTGACATACAGCTGGATCGTGGACTCCGGTGTGGTGACGCTTTCGTCTTTTTCTATTGCCAATGGCGCGACCACCATCGGTTTCGCCTATACAACAACCCAATTAACGGCCACATCTTCATTTGCCCCAATCACAGGTGTGAGATTTTCGGAGCTCGCAGATTTTTCGGATGCGACCTGGGTACCCTTTTCGGCCAATGGCACGGTCACTTTGAAGAATCCGGGGGGCCTTAAGACTCTTTATGCTCAAGTTCGAAATGCTGCGGGTACTGTCAGTAATTCCCTGACGGATTCTATTACTCTGGATTTGGGAAATCCTCCGATCATCACGATTTCTTCTCCAGTCGGCGGGCAAAATTATTCTCCGGGCAGCAGCACAATTCCCATTCAATGGTCATGCAGCCCTGGTGCTGGTCCCATTCCGTTGGCGGCAAATCCTATTCGTTCGATTAAATACACTGTTGATGACGGTATCAGTTTTCACATCATCGCGGAAAACCTTCCCAATAATCTAAGTGCCACGACTGGTTCCTATGCCTGGAATTTGCCAACTGTGACTCCCACGGGCCAAAATATCTTAGCTTCCAAGCCTTTAAAAATTTTGGTCAGTTGTTCCTCCGAAGCCAGCGTGATCACCAGCGCAATTTCAAATGCAGTGAATTCCAAATGGACCGTCCTTGTGGGGGAACCCGGAAATTTAAATGATGGTGTTCATATTAATGCTGCGGATTTAACAGCCAACGTTTCGCTGGGAGCTTTCGGGTATTTTGCAGATTCGCAAAATAAAATGTATTTCACTAAGTTCAATAGTATTTCGACGGTGAATCCCGAAACAGGTCTGGTAACCTCGTGGATGGGAGAACCTTACTCCGCTTCTTGCGATGTCGTCAGTGGAAAGTTCACGGCTCCCATAATTCTGGATATTAACGAATCAGACCAAATGCTGGTATTTAGTTTTGCTTGTTCGCTCGTTGCCCGTATTCGTATTTCTGATAGGACCGTTCTGTGGAGTAAGCAGCTACCGACAATCATTTCAAACAGTGCCGTTTTAAATAAAGAACAAGCCTCTGCTTTGCGGTATGTGAAGACCGGGCATTTATTTTATTTTTCGAATGAAGCCTTTTATATGGTTGATCTGAATTCTACAAATAAGGATCCCGTCCTAGTGTTAGGAAATCCGGGCACATGCGGAACCCTGGGGGCTGTGGGGACGATGGCGGATGCATCCCCTATCCCATGTCCTACTTCGGATCTTTATTTGACTCTGGTAAGACCTGACTTGCAAAAAATTTGGATTCAGATCAACGGCAGTACTTTCGAGCTGCAACAGCAGGGCGCTTACGGCAAATATAAAATCGCACAAGTGGGTATGACCACAAATACTTGGGGCACATTTTTTAATCGTTGTCTTCAGGTGGCATCTGAACCCAATAAGATTTATTGCATCAGGGCTCAGTATGAGGGAAATAAAATTGCTTACTTTGATCTCACGACTGAAACCTGGTCTGCGACTTTTAATTTGGACAAGCATTATAAAAACATGTCGACGATCTATTATCTGGGCGCGGCTAAAGATTTTATTTATGCCTTTTCAACAACGACCAATGAACTTTATAAAGTGGTGGATGATCAAGGTGTCTTTACCAATTCCGCCATTGCGGGTACACCATTCTTTACTTACGGAAATGGTTCTGACGTCAATAAAACAGCCTTCACGCAAGTATCCAGTATAGCTTACGAAGCGACAGGCAGTAATCTTTACGTGCGGGGCCCAAGACATTTGCGACGTTTGCATGTCAATACGTCGACACCGGGATCTGAATACATTGACACTATCTCGACGGGGTTTCATGGATCTGCCGGCAATAGTTCTGCGTATGCTTCATTGACCGTGTCCTCGGCGGGTATTGCAGCGTTTTCTCAGATTGCAGGAACTCCTGCGAACTTGTGGAGTTCATACAATCTCTCTGGGTGGGGAGGAGCCACGGTCGAGCAGACTCTGGCGATCGGGCCTTATTACTATCAGGCGACTTCGACCGCATCAGCCTATCCAGCATATGGAGCAGGTTTATTTAATGCGACGGGCACGAATTATAATTTGATGGCAGCAAGAAAACTTGGCACTTTCCTTCCAAATGGAAAACTTTATTTCTATGGCTCCTCCGGTTTGAACGATCAAACGGACTTGTGGATCTTTGAATCAGACAGCACTACCGGAAAAATCCAGCCCATCGCTGGTGGAGCCGGCGCTGCAAGCTATGTGGCGACTGATCACGGTCAGTTGGCTTTGGGATCGTATTTAAGTGACATCTATGGAATGCAACCGGATGCCAACGGAGACCTTTTAATTTTTGATGGAAACAGACTGCGCAAAATCACGGTCGCCACCGAATCAGCGAACCCCAGAATTTATGATGTGATAAACTTTGGCACTCTTCCAGGAGCTCCGACAGTTTCTTATTGGACACATGCAGTCTATGATGTCAGCACAGGATGGAGTTACTTTGCAGCGGCTGAATCTTCAACTCTGAACCAAGTAGCACAAGTGTGGGCAGCACATTCCACAGTAGGCTTTCAGCAAATTTCCACGGACGGATGGGTTTTACCGTCGCAGCTGGCGACCTATCGGTCGATTAATCTTTCGGTAACGCCATTGGGGCTGTTATTGTTAGATACCAGTAAAAAGCGTATTCTAAAAACAGGGCTGCTTCCGACGCCGCCCTAGTTTTATGAAAAAATATCGGCGACTTGATAGTGAATGGGTTTGAAAGATCCGTTGTTTGAACCCTCGTGAGAACAAGCCGTTAAGCCCACGACCAAATCCGTTGAAGCTTTAAACACAATATAGTCTCCAGCTTTCGATTTCGGAGGAAGAATTTCTAAAGCTCCCTCTGGGCTTACGGTCACATTCATAAAGATATTGAATGTTGTTGAGATATGATCTGGATGAATCGCATATTTAGAAAATCCGTTACATAAGTTTTCATGGCAACTCGGGTGATAGTCGTCATTACCCGCAACAATTTGAAACATACGCAGACTGCAGGGAGTCATTAGGAAGTCATGACGACCACAGGTATCTTCAATTATTTCCAGCAGGGGATTGCTTCTTTGCGAATAAAGCCTGTGCCCCTTAGTCAGAAAAATCTGATCATTATAATCAATCGATCTTCCTGACGACAGACTTTCAGAAAGGTCACAGGCATTAAAGCAAAACAAGTCAGCGACCTGCTCGCCGAAAGGATCAATCACTTTCAGGTACTGATCCTTTTTCAAAAGAAATGATGTTCCTGATTGAGGAGGAATAATATTCAATTTTATTTTCCCGCTCCCTTATGAAAAGGACAGATCCAATCTGCGCTGTTGTTCCGGCCGGAAAACTGAATCGCCTCCCAATTGTCGTTATACTTTTCACTCATCGGATTCACATCGCCTTGAAATAGAATATCTCTTTTGCGATTGGCTTGAATCATGGGTTGATAACGATTTCTGCGATCCAGTTCTTTAAACTGCTCATAGACATTAAACACCAACGTTGGATACCGAATTCGGCGCGACAGGCGAGAGCTTTGCTCGTGCATACCCACAACAAAGAAAGCAGTCCCCCCCAAGCTAAAGCAAAAGTTTTTGTCTTCCGGATTATCACTGAAGGCAGGGTCCCATGATTGATCGATATGGGGCACCTCTGTCAGATGAGAAAGCTCTTTCCACATACGTCTTTCGAAATCTTCCTCATCCATGTCGATCAAATCAGGAAAAACAGCAAAGTAACTAAGCTCCAATGAACCGGTCTTTTTTTGTTCATCTCGAAGAGCTAAAAGGTCTGTCGCCAAACGAGCGCTGTGATTCCCAACACCCAGTGTGCCAAACATTCCGATGCGGTATTGTCCGGTTGAAAGAGTTTTAAGGGCAGCGATACAAGGGTAATTTTCTTTAAAAACCAGCGTGGAGATGTCTTTCTCAAAGTCCGTGAGAGTCGTTTCATCAGTCATGCGGACAACGCTATCGATATGGTTTGCACTTATCAATAGGGCGGCCCTAATGTTTCATACCTATAATTTTACAACTGTCGAATGACAAAGATTCCTTCAGGGAGCCTTAGTTCATTAATTCGTAGGCTTCTTTAGTTTCCACATCCACCGGAATATCACGCATCAATCCCGAAAGCGACCGGCACGGACCGATGTTGATGAAACGAGTAATACCCTTTTCATTGACGAGCTTTTGCACGGCCTGCGACCAGTGAATGGTGCGCGTAATAGAAAGCAGAAATTCTTCTTTGATGAGTGTGGGATCTTCTAAAGGTTGTGCACTTAAGCTTGAGAAAACTGGAATCTGCGGGCGGTACGTTCGCACTTCTGCAAAATCACTCTCCACCGCGCGCACGTAAGGCAGGATATAACGAGAGTGTGCGGGATAATCCAGGATGTTCATCGTGTTCCAGCCTTTCTCTTTTGCACGCTCTTCCACTTTGCCTAAATCGGCGTATCTGCCACCGACATTCAAAAAGCGCGGAGTTAAACAAGATACATCCACCGCGACTTCATCAAACCACTTATAGTCTTCTTCGCTGAAAGTTTCCCCTTTAGGTGCAAGCACTCCGATGTTACGCCCAATTTGATCAATACCATCGATTCTTTGTGTGAAATGAATATGATTATAAATGGCGTCTTCAAAAGTATAAGCCCCGGCAAACACCGCCCGGGCTAAATCTCCCAAAGAGCATCCCATCACCCAGTCAGGGCTGCCATGCAGTTCACGCATGCGTTCCGCCACTCCTGCTTGAATTGCACAGATCGCGACGGCAGCAAGGCTGATATTTTGGATTGAGTAAATTTCTTCTGTTGGAAGTTCCAGGAATTCTTTAAAAGAAAATTTCTTACCAAAACGATTCGCGATGATATCTTCAGCTTTCGTGAAATAAGATTGAACTTCCGGCAGGTGAGTAAAACGATTGCGATCTGATTTGCGAATCAAGGCATTCAGGCCTGGGAAAATATATGCCGTTGCCATTATTGTAACTCCATCAGGGGTTCAGCCTCTGAGTTTGACGTTGTAATATTCGCAACCAGCGTGGTGGCGTAAGCATGTCTATACGGTGGAGTAAAGTTTGCCTTTTGATCAAATTCCAGCAAAATCGCAATAGCGTTTTCGGCGACTTTTTCAAAGATTTCTTCTTCGGTCTGACGAACAAACTTTAAAAGCTCGGGATTTAACAGGTGTTGTTCATTTAACGCCGTATTCACCATTTGCGTGTGCTCCGCCTCGTCTTCAAGGATAGAGGTGATCGTGTGAGCCACTCCGACATGGTCAGCCCATTTGATGATGTCGCTGTAGTGTTTAAATACGCGCATCTCCAGACCCCAAGCTCCATACAGATAAAGCATATCGGCATCTTTGATTTCTCGAACCAAAGCACTGAAATATCGAGTCAGATATCTCTGCAATTGACGATTTAAACGGTGATCTAATTCTTTGTATCCATCAACCATCATCAAGCGACGACGATCCATCAAAACAGCTCTGTGAAGCATGCGGGCGTGGCGCATTTCATCGTCCACGTGCTCGGGCATTTGTGCAGGCAAATTTAAACCGCGAGAAGTGAATTCTTGTTGCATGTGTTCAGCAGCGGCGGATTCACTATGCCCCAAGGCTTGCACCCACGCGATGGTTGCAGCGGGGCGCTCTCCCAAAAGCCAAGCTAAACGGACGCTGGCTTTAGCAGATACAACGGGACCACGCGCAGTGGATTGAAACTCACGAATTAAATCGGTCATACGCTCTGCCATCAGCAGGCACATTTCTTTTTCAATACTTTGCAGCTCTTGCAACGACAGGCGATCTGCTTCAGACAAAGAATTGCGAAATTTTCTGCCCAGCTGAATGTGTGCGGTTTCGTCGTCTAAAACCGATTGCATGGCTTCGCGAATATGTGCAAAGCCGGTGCTCGGGATGTAAGCGGAGTAAATTTGAAATGGAAACTGCTCAATCGTGATCGCACCATGAACGTATGCCGCAAAACGATTGTTTGCTTTAACTAATTCTGGATTACCAAAGTAACCCATTATGAAGGTTTCAATGATATCGCAAAAACGCGTGCGCAGATCCTGGTAAGCTTGATTTACAGGTTCAGCAAAAGGGCGGATCGCCAAGATCACGTCACGGTGACGATGTTCATCACCGGCATGGGCTTTGATCTCTTCCAAAAACTCAGGGGGAGTGGAATTTGAAATATTCCCTAAGATAGTTTCCGCCGCAAGATGCTCCATGTGCGCCATCGAAGTCAGCCACGCCGATTCGATGTGCGCATCTTTGGTGACTTCGTTCATGAGTGTCTGAATCGTTTCGCTGAAGCTTTTCATATTACAATTGCTAACATGTTTCACATTTGCATGACCAATTAACTTTGGGGTACGTTACATTAATTTCCTAGAGCTAAATGTTAACGATTTCGCCGTAACGTCGCGCATCAATCGGTTCGATGGCCTCCTAGACCTTGGGCTTGAAATTTAGCCCTCAAATCGCTTGTCCTTCAATCTGATTTAAAGCTGGCCTAAAGTACTGCGTATTAAGAGGTGTTTTTATGGGATCAATCGTAGCATTCATCAATCAAAAAGGCGGCGTCGCTAAAACTACGACAGCAATTAATGTAGCTGCACAATGGGCTCACAACGGCAAAAAAGTTTTGCTGGTTGATTTGGATCCGCAGTCGTCTGCGACTCGCTCGATCTTTGGCGACCTGGATTTTGAAAATACTATCTATGATGTTTTGACGGGCGAGCTGGCTGCGCAAGACGCAGTGGTGCCTTCGGAAACTTTTGGCTTTGATGTCATTCCATCCGAGATCATGTTAAGCGGTATTGAAATCATCCTGGCTTCCAAATTCGGACGCGAGAGTATTTTGAAGCGTGGCTTGGCAGAGATCAAAGACCAATACGACATCATCGTGATCGACTGTTCGCCATCTTTGGGTCTTTTGACAGTGAATGCCTTGATTGCTTCCAAAGATATCGTGATTCCAATTTGCCCCGAGTATTTTTCTTTAAAAGGTATCGAGCTGATCCTTGAGACATTAAAAAATATCCATCAAGGTTTGGGTCATAAAATTGACGTACGCGGAATCATTATCTCTAAATACCGCAATCGTAAGATCGTAGAAAAAGTCATCAATGACCTGCGCACGAACTACACGATCCCTGTATTCAATAACTACATCCCGGATTCCATCGTGGTTGAAGAAGCGCATCACAATCACAAACCGATGCTTCAGTACTCGCCAAGAAATCCTGCGGGTCAGGCCTTAGCTAATCTTGCTGTGGAAATGTGGGCGTAGGCAGTCTTAATCCCTTATTCGTAGATTCAACAAAACCCATTGGTGATAAAGTTGTCACCAATGTGGAATTGTTATCCATCGTGCTTCACGATGGGGATTCCGTATTTTTTGAAGTCAGCGACGAGTATGGTTTTCAACAGCGCTTTGCCTTAAAGGCTGAAGAAACCAAAAAGTCTGTCAAATACACAGCCGAAGTTTGGCTTAAATATCAACATGAAATTCAGTATCGTTTTGTCATGGTGAATGGCGGCGAGGAAGTTTTCGTCTCGGCCACACAAAAAGCTCGTGCAGGTCATATCATTTCTGACAAATGGGCACCGACATTTAAGCCAGATGCTTTGCGCGAAAAAAAATCAAAGCGCCCACAACAGCGGGGAGAAGCAGCCGCTGCCGCCGTGAAAGAAGCCAAAGCCCAACGCGAAGCCCGAAGTAAACCTTTAGGCCAACCTAATATGCTGTCGCAGATTAAATCTTTAATTGACGACTTGCTATAGGGATATGGAACATCCGTGACTGCGCGACCTTCCTGGTGGGGCATGTGAAAATGCACTCCAAACGTCCTTAAGAAATCTCAGTCCAGCTTGTATTCTATTGAAAAAGCGGGGAGGGCCTATGCCCACTAAGACGATACTTCTGTGTGATGATGTTTTCGCAAAAAAAGAGGAAGCTAAAGAACGCTCTCGTGTTTTGCAAAAGTTGACTAATGATTTATCTCAGAGACTGAAAAATAAGGTCAGAACAATTGCCGTCCTGGATATTCCCAAAGAAGTCATTACGACTGCCGATAAAAAATCGGATATTGAAATTCTCAAGGGTCTTCCGGTTGAGGTGATACTTAAGCAAGCCAAAGAACCGAATGTCGAAATGCTTGTTATGGGCACTCGGGCCCGCTCAGGAGTAAAGAGAACTTTTCTTGGAAGTGTGGCCGAAGAAATTGTGCGCAATGCTGATGTGCCTGTATTAGTTCTTGGTTCGCATGCCGTCGAAGCAGACTACAGTCTTAATAAGAAAACCTTAAAAATTTTGGTTATTTCGGATCTGTCTGATACCTCGGGTGGCGCTGAAAGGTTCGCTGCGAGATTTGCAAAGAAGTTAAATGCAGAAATTATACTGTTCCACTCGGTCGGCGATCAAATCAAACACATGAAAGATATGCTGTACTCACAAAGAGTAAAAAGTGCCGGAGTCGAAGCACTATTTGATGAAATGAAAGAGTTTGCCGAAACTTCGATGTCACGGAAAATCAAAGCTTATAAAGCTCAGGGCCTTAAGGCCACCGGGCACATAGCTTATGAAGAAGTCGAAGTGTCTAAGTTCCTAAAAAAGAATGACTGGCAGAACGCTGATTTTATTGTCATGGGAACTCACTCCCGGGGAAGATTCTTAAAAGCATTTCTGGGTAGTACTACTCGGCGTGTGATGTTGTCTGCGCGTGTACCGGTGATTATCGTCCGAACAAAATAAACACTCAGAAATTCAGATCGACACTGTCCCAAAATCGAATGTTTCACATCAGTCCGGTTTTGTTTCGCACTGGCCGTGCTGACTTTTAAAACTAAGTCACTCATTCCACTAGCTGCTTGAAGATTCCTTAATTAGATTTTTTCATTAGGAGAACAAATCACCCCGAGCGATCAAGGAGGATTGTATGGGAATGGCGTTCCTACGTGCGCTGATAGTTTCTTTACTGATGACCTGGTGTATTTCAACCTGGGCCTTTTTTATGCCCGAGGCTCCTCAGGGAGCTCCGCTTGAAGGTCCCGATATTCAAAATGATGACCCTCGCCCGCCGGGATGGTCTGCATGGGATACGATAGGAGGCACGGGAACATCGGATCCGGCTTCTTGCTCAAGGAATAACTTTCGCACTGAGGTTTTCGTACGCGGCACTGATAATGCTTTATGGCATCGTCGTTGGAACGGTAATTCCTGGGAAGCCTGGGAATCATTGGGGGGAGCTTTAACTTCTTCTCCTTCGGCTGCATGCTGGGGAGCGAATCGTATCGACGTTTTCGTGCGTGGAACTGACAATGCCTTATGGGTTCGTAGCTGGCGTTCAGGTCATTGGTTACCATGGTACTCATTGGGTGGGTATTTAACAACGGGACCTGGTTCTGCCAGCAGATCAGGAAATCGCTTGGACGTTTTTGTTGCAGGAGCGGATAGTTCACTTTATCAACGGTCATTTTCGGGAACATCTTGGGGACCATGGGTGAGTTTAGGTGGTACGTTAACATCCGATCCATCGGCAGTTTCTTGGAGCTCCACTCGTTTGGATGTTTTTGCTCGTGGAACTGACAATGCTCTCTGGCACAAATGGTTTTCCGGAGGAACATGGTCTTCTTGGGAGTCTTTAGGGGGAGTGCTGACTTCGGCTCCTGGTTCGTCATCATGGGCAGTGGGACAATTGGATGTCTATGTCAGGGGGACGGATAACTCTCTTTACTATCGTCGTTACTTAAGCGGCTCCTGGAGTGCGTGGAGTTCTTTAGGGGGAACCCTGACTTCGGGGCCTTCTGCAACTTCATCAGGTAACCAGCGATCCCTGGTGTTTGTCAAAGGTACGGACAATGCAATTTGGTATCGCACGTATAAAGAATAAAAATTCGAGAGAGGAGCGGGGCCGCATCCTCTCTTTCTCTCTGTTGAATAAAATTTTAACTAACTGTCATGACATTTTGTCTCATGCTCAAATGCATGTCCTATCTACTAAAATAAATTTTTGTAAAACGATATCCTTATATCAAAATGATTAATAATATCGTCGCACGATAGTTTGGTTGAGATAAAATGGAGAACAAAGTAATCTTAGCAGCAGATGATCTTTCAAGTAGATCAAAAGCGTCGAACACGCGCTCTGATATAATTAGAGATCTATCTGCTGAAATCGCAAGACGTTTGAGGCTGCCCCTTGGTATTGTATACGTGTCATTATCCAAACAGGGTGAATATTCTCCTCAGTTAATTGCTCAAGTGAAACGACAAGACCGTGAAGCGATACAAAAGCTAAAAAAACAAATGTCCTACTATTCCGTAAAAACAAAAGTCGATACCGTTCTCGGTGACCCCGTGGAAATGATTCTGAAAAGAGCTGATCTTAAAAGTACAGAACTGCTGGTGATCGGGGCTCAATGGAAACGCGGAATCCAAAAAATATTGATCGGGAGTGTGTCTGAGGAAATCCTGAGGAAAGCTTCCTGCCCAGTATTGATCGTGGGTCCAGAGGTGGTTAGAAATGATTATGAAATTCCGATTGAGGATCCACTCAGGATCCTGATGCTCACCGATCTTTCACCTGCATCGACTGGCGCTGAAGACTACGCCAATTTTCTTGCAAAACGAATGAAGGCTGATTTGACGATCTGTTACTCTTGGGGGCATCGCATGTACGAACTCAAGGAGGCCTTGGCGTCGAGAAAGCTCTCAAATCTGAAGTTAGCGATTCACTCAATGAATACGAGAAGAAGAATTGAAAAATTGCTGAACGATAAAGTTAAGACTGCCGAAAAAATGGGAATCAATGTTCAAGGACTTCTTTTGAGTCAGCAAAAAAGTTTAGAGAGGGTGATTGCATCAGATGGTGATCAAATGGCTGACTTGATTGTCGTCGGTTCACATTCAAGATCTCGAGTTACTAAAGCATTTATCGGAAGCACTACAAGAAAACTTATCCTGGAATCTCCTGTGCCAATACTGGTTGTAAGATCAAATCGGTAAAACTCACGATCTATTTATAGTTGTTTTGTTCGAATTTCTGAAAGTTCTCTTTCAACATCTTCAACTTCTTTTTCAATAGAGGAAAGGGCTGGAGATATAAGTGTCGTTACTAGAAATGCCATGTATGACCAAACGAAGAATGTACCAAAAAACATAAGTGCGATTGCTGTAACCTTTCCAACCTGTGTCTCTGGAACCCACGGAATAAACCCAATTGTTGTCACGATGCTGGTACTCCACATTAGACAGTCGATAAAATTTGGGTGGTTTGAGCCGAATGATTCTGAATAGTAGATGAGAACTGCACCAAGTACTATCATGATATTTCCGGCCAAAGTTAGGATCCAGAACAGTGGGTGGCTTATCATGGCCGTAAAGCGTGTGATATATATCTTTTTCCTGTGTTTGTGCTTAGGCACTCTTCTTTTTGAGCTGGAATGAGGTTTCGATAAGACAAGTTTCATAAGCATCTCATGAGTTATCAGTCGTCTTGGTATTCTTATAGCAAACACTATTCCTTTCGTATTGAATTCAGGAGAGATTCGTGAAAACGGCTGCGCCATTTTGGCCCGGTCTGAGAGACAGAATGTCTTATCTGTTATAAATGTTGGAGGCCACTTTAAAAATAAGTAAGACCACTTCGCGGGGCTAGAGAACTATAATTGGTTTAATTGACAGTGAAATGAGGTTTATAAAATGGCATATAAGAATATATTTGTTGGAAAATTTGTCACCGGAGTTGCGGTGTCCATCATTCTAACGTCCCATCTTGCTTTTGCAAAAGATGTGTTCCTGGATGTCAGGACTTCGGAAGAATTTTCTCAAGGGCATATACCCAATGCCATAAATATTGATGTTCTTAAGTCGGACTTTAGTAGCAAAGTTTCAGAATTGAATCGCAATGATGTGTATAAAGTTTATTGCAAAAGCGGAAAACGTGCAAAAAAGGCCGTCATGATAATGCACGACTTAAAATTCAAAAATTTAGATAATTTGGGAAGCTATGAAGATGCGCAAGTATACTTCAAGAAGTCGCAAGATGCCGCCGGTACGCCATAGTATTGTTTTGGTATTGATTGCAATTTCTCTCACGGCCTGTGGTCACAGGGGCGTCAGTTTAGGCATGTACAAGCGGGAAGAAATTGTTCGAAGTAACTATCTGATCGATAATACATCAACTTATGAACTCGGGTTTACCTCGGATGAGTTTTCTGGGTTGCTCGCTAGCTCCTTTCCCATTTATTTGAAATCCGGTATTTCGTTATTGCAACGGAATTTTTCGTACCATGATCAAAACTATAATACAGGAAGTGGAAATATTTCTGCCCAGTTGATTAAAGGAACAATCGGTATGGACTTAATGTTTTCACGGCGCTTCTTCTTTTCCGCGTTAGTGGCTGGTGAAGTGCTCATTCACGAAAGTGAAAATAATATGCTTGGTTACGACCAGTCTGAATTTCTTTTGGGGAGTGAGGTGGGAGTGAAACTGCAGGAATCAACATACTTGTCTTTTTATGTCGGGTCTAACTGGGTTGATTTATTCTCTCAGACACGAGTGCCCATTGAGGTGGGTTTGATATTCAAGTATTTCTTTGTCGACGTCGATCATAGAAATAAACTTTAAGGAGTGCTGATCTATGGAGCCGCTTGCTGTGGAAAGTATGAATGGTGCGAATATTTTGCTGGGCAAGATAGTTCAAGAAATTAATACTAAAATGGGATCGGGGTGTCCATTTGATCAAATACTTGAATCTCTCTTTGATTCACTCATTATATTAATTCCATTTGATAGAATTGGCATTGCATTGGTGGATGCTGAGGCGAAATCGATTCGATTAGAATGGGTAAAGTCTCGAATAAGTGTCAACTCTATCAAGCGGGGCTACTCGGCTAATCTTGAGGGAAGCAGTTTAAAACGGATTATAGAAACAGGGGAGCCGCGGATCATAAATGATTTGCGCGAGTATGCTGCCGTAAATAATCAATCTGCTTCGACGAAATTGATATTAAAGGACGGGATGCTTTCCAATTTAACCTGTCCTTTAAGATCCGATAATAAAGCAATTGGAGTGGTTTTCTTTTCAAGTCGCGATCCCGACACCTATCGGGACGCCCATATTCAAGTATTCAAATCTATCGCTGATGAGCTTTCCGTTGTCGTGGAGCAGGCGAAGCTAAAGGACTATTTCACTGAAATTAGAAAACGTGATCTAGCGTTGTCCAAAATTATTCATGATATAAGGTCCCCCGTCAGTGTTATTGAGGGATATCTTGAATTAGCGTCTGAAGAGGAATGGTACGATTCTTTACCTGTAAAGTTTAAAGATATTTGCTCAATTTTAAAACGAAATACCAGTTCCATACTCAGTTTGTTGGATGAATTAAGAGAGTATTCATTGGTATCCATCCCTAAAGGTAGTCTGACGCCATTGAGTTTAGGTGAGGTTGCGCTGAATGATTTTTGTATTGATATTTCAGCTGTTGGCGAAATACTCGCGGCGACCAAGGATATTTCGTTTGAGACAGATTTGTCCGAAGGTTTGCCCCCCGTCATCACGATTGATCGGAATCGAATGCAGCGCGTGCTTGAAAATCTGATTACAAATTCAATCAAATTTTCCAAAAGAGGCACCAAAATCACTTTTTCAGTTTGGTCCCATGATGACCGAATTTACTTCTCGATAGCCGACGAAGGTTTGGGAATACGCACCGATGAACTACCGAAACTTTTCACTGATTTTGGAAAGACCAGCACCCTGCCCAGCGAAGGCGAGAAAAGTTCTGGGTTGGGCTTGGCGATTGTTAAAAACATTATAGAGCAACACAGTGGCCAGATATCCGTCGAAAGTAGTGTGGGACGCGGATCTACATTTACATTTTGGTTGCCTTTGGGAAGACCGTGAGAACGGTAATTTCTGTAATTGCATTAAAAGGACTGCCATTGTCCAGCGAAGGGCTTCGAAGCGATCAGGTGATTGTACAACAGAACCGCTTTGGAAGGAACGAATTCACCAATAGCTCAAAGGCTCGTTGGTGGCAGATTCTTTGGGGGTCAGTTAAGGATCCGATGATATTACTGTTGTTTGTAACCGGAACAATTTTTCTTTCGGTTGGTAATCGTCATGAGGCAATCACTCTTTATTTGGCGATTTTGCCTCTTTTATTGATGGATCTGTATTTACATCGCCGTACTGAACTATCAACTGAAGATTTAAAAAATAAAATCGGTAAGATTGCTTCGGTAATCAGAGACAACAAAGCTCGCGAAATTAATTGCGATGAATTAGTGCCCGGAGATCTTATTTTATTAAAGACCGGTGACGTTTTACCAGCGGACGGATACCTGGAATCTTCCGAAAGTATACTGCTCAATGAATCGGTTCTGACAGGAGAATCCCTACCAGTTAGTAAAGTGTCGTTGCCTACGTTGCCGACAATTTTGAACGATGATCAGATGTCCATTGATTCTGCTTGCCTTGTGTATGCCGGGACACGGGTGATGCGCGGAAAAGGCATCCTAAGGTTGTATAGAACTGGTTCTCATACTGAGTATGGAATGATCATCCAATCTTTATCGAGCGTTCCAAAAGAACGAACGGCATTGCAAAAAAGTATATCTGATTTGGTGAAGGTTCTTACCATAGCGGGCTTATGTGGTTGTGTCGTTCTTGGTTTGATTCGGCTGTTTCAAGGTGACAGTATAGCCAATGCTTTACTAAGCGCTGCAATTTTTGCAGTGGCTGCGATGCCAGAGGAATTTCCGATCGTGTTTTCATTTTTTTTAGGAGTCGGGGTGTATCGGCTTGCAAAGAAAAAAGCCTTGGTTAAGAGAGCTGTCACCGTTGAAAGCATTGGTAGAGTTCAATGTATATGTACCGACAAAACCGGAACAATGACCTCCGGTGAGTTGACACTCAGCGAGATTGTTCCCTCACAGGGTTTTTCGAGACAGGAACTTTTAGAAGCTGCGGCGAGCGCGTCGGAAGAACATCCGGTGGATCCCGTTGATGTCGTAATTTCAATAGCGTTCGGAAAAGATCACCTAAAAAAAATTAAAGTCTTTCCATTTACAGAAATGCGGAAAAAGGAAACTGCAATCTGTAAATCGGCTGAGGATCAAGTCATGGGCTTCAGCAAAGGAGCTCCCGAGGTCATCTTTAAACAGTGTGAACTAACCGAGGCTGATCTACTGTACTGGCGGAATCTCATTTCCAAATATTCTAATATGGGTATGAAAGTTCTAGCCTGCGCTCGCAAGGCGAAAGTTTCAGATCGAGAGATTGAGACGGAGCCCGTGAATGGATTTTCGTTGTTGGGTATTCTAGGGTTTTCTGATCCTTTGCGTCCGGGTGTTAAAAATGCGATCGAATTCTGCCAAAAAAATCGAATCAAGGTACTCATGCTTACTGGCGATCACCCAGGTACCGCTTTGGCAATCGCTTCCCAGGCGGGGATGGGAAACGAAAACCCCAAAGTACTGACTTTCGAGGATCGTCCTGAGTTGTGGAGCGAGCAAGGGATACTCGACCAGGCCTCCGAGCTTTTAGAATACGATGTCATAGCAAGGTGCAATCCACTTCATAAATTGTGGATTGTTCGTTCTCTCAGGACGCATTTTTCGGTCGTAGCGGTGACGGGTGATGGTGTAAACGATGTTCCAGCAATTCAACAAGCAGATATTGGAATAGCAATGGGCCAACGGGGCGTACAATCTGCCAGAGACGTGGCCTCTATCGTCTTAGCCGATGACAACTTCGTGACTATCATTAATGCGATACAAGAGGGAAAACAACTATTAAAAAACCTGAATTCCAGTTTTGAATATTTATTGTTGATGCAGGTCCCACTGGTGCTCGGCGCTTTGATAATTCCGATGATGGGACAACCGCTGCTTTTTTTACCAGTTCATTTAGTTTGGTTAGAGCTAATCCTTCATCCAACATCATTGTTGGGTTTTCAGATGGATGTATCTAAATCAAAAAAGTTCCAAGAAAGTGACTTTTTCAATAAAAAACAACTATTCGCTATTTCCCTTAAGGGATTACTAGTGTGTGTTTTTATGTCTTCAAACTTCTTTCTCGCTCTAGGGGAGAACAAAGGGGTCGGGTATGCAAGAGCCAACGCCTTACTGGTGCTAATATTGGCTGGCATTTCTTATCATCTATTTAAAACAAGGCTTTCGACGAGGGCGAGCTTTAGTATTTTTTTGTTAAACAGTGTTGTGACCGTTGCGATTTTTCAGGTTTCTTATTTTGCAACATTTCTATCGGTAGATGTCCTCAGTTTTTCTGACTGGGTAAGGGCATCTCTTATGGTAATTCTCTCGATCTCAATATCTGAATTAGTGATAAAAACGTGGAACTATAATTCATGAGACTTTTGATTTAGAAGCCGGGAAATCGTTCTGCGACTGATGCCCAATATTTCTGCCGCTCTGCCTTGGTGGAGATTCACCGAAGCTAATACATACCGAATATAATTTTCCTCCAGATCGGATAAGGTCGGAAAATTTCTAAAATAATTAAATTGTTGAAAATCTTCCCTTTCTTCAAAGCTGGGAAGATCGCCTTTTTCTATTTTTGTTTTATTCAGATTGAACACGATTGTGCGTTCGATAAAGTTTTCAAGCTCTCGAATGTTTCCGGGCCAAGAGTGCGACTTTAATTCGATCACGGCGTTTTCGCTAAAACTTAGATCCTCCGTAAGGGCGTATTTTTTGCTAAACTTTTTAGTAAACCCTTCAATTAAATCCGGAATATCATCTCGGCGCTGACGCAGCGGGGGGAGAGAAATGGGGATAACATTAAGCCGATAATACAGGTCCTCCCTAAACTTGGCATTTTTTATTTCGGTCTTTAGATTCTTATGGGTGGCAGCGATGATCGTGAAGTCTACTTTGTGTTCAAATGGGGAACCAATGGGCCGTACGCTTCGTTCCTGAATTACTCGTAAGAGTTTAGACTGAAGATGAAAAGGCATGTCACCTATTTCATCCAAAAAAACCGTTCCTCCGCGCACCGACTCAAAAATTCCCTTGTGATCACAAACTGCGCCCGTAAAAGCTCCTTTACGATGGCCAAAAAATTCTGATTCTAGAAGAGCTTCGGGGATTGCGGAACAATTGATAGCAAGTAAGGGTTTCGATGCCCTTGGGCTTAATCGATGAATATATCTTGCTAGCATTTCTTTGCCAGTACCACTTTCACCTTGGATAAGTATATTTGCATCGGTGGAAGCTATTCTGGGCAATGATCTTAATAGGTCCCGAATCAAGGGATGATGAGATCTAAAATCTGACGATGACAGTTGGTTCACACAGCCTCCGATCCCATGAAGTTACAACTTATATTTGAAAGAATAGTAAGACAGTAACTTCTTCTTTGGGAGTTACATTTGAGATGTGGACTTGTCTGCGGATCGTTGTTTGTCCTAAGCGAGTCTTTTGACACGAACATCTTAAGTGAAACACAAGCCCGCTTATGGAAGGTAAAGCGGGCTATATGTTAATGCACGGGAATTTGTTTGAGCTTCGATGATTCAGTTTTTGGTACGATTAATGTCAGAACACCGTTTTCAAATTTTGCATCGATTTTTTTTTCATCTATTGTACCAGGGATTGTGAAACTACGCTGATAAGAACCATAGTGAATTTCTGAAAGATGCGTTCTTTTTGTGTCCTTTTTCTTTTCTTCTTTGCGCTCGGCAGATACAGTGATTTGATTGTTATCTACTTCAACTTTTACCTGGTCTTTGTTCACCCCGGGCAGATCGAAAGTCATGATATACTGATTTTCTTCCTCTGCTAGATCGCAAGAAGGGGAAAACTCGAAAGACCCAAGACCGCCATTGCGTTTCATATTCATCAATTCATTCATTAATCTGTCAAATGAATCGTCTATGTTCGACAAACCACGAAAGGGACTTCTGTTCTCAAACCATTTTTGTAAATTGCTGGCCATTTTTTTTCCTCCTGATGTGGGGTTTTAATCTGAATTGAAAGCAAGATTGATGCCACTAAGTTTCCTTAGGCGAGTTTGTAAATGCGCCAATCTTTCTCACCAAGCGGTGACGATATGTCTCAATCTACTCAATTGATAATGGCTTTAAAGTTTTTCCTTCTGATACAAGATCATTTGGGAAATCCACAATAATGTCACCGGCAGCCAATCCTTCTGAAACGATGGCTTCGGTGGACGATTTTTTATCAATCTGAATAATTTGAATGTGTGCTTTGTCTTTATCAACTTTGTAAACTGCCCAGGAATCTCCGACTTTAAAAAGCGCTGAATTGGGAACGATTAATGAGTTTTCTGTTTGTGATATTACAAAGCGGACTTCGACATGATAGTTATTTCCAAGAGTTCTAGGCGGAGGATTGACGAACTTCAAGTAGATGTTTGTTTTTTCTTCTTCGATTCCCAGTGCTGACAGTTTAACAAATCCTGCTCTGCTAACGCGACTAACTCGTGCATCGAATTTTCTATCCTGGCCTAAGCCATCTATGATCGCAGGTGTCCCTTCGGTTATACGAACAGCATCTGTAGTTAATACTTCAACCATTACTTCCAGACGGTCTGGGTTTAATATTTCAATGATAGGCTCTCCTCTATTGATGGGGCCAGGGGAGTCTCGATAGATTTTTGATACAACTCCGTCCATGGGGCTTTTAATGTCTTTTATTGCGTCCCATCTCAGAATACCTAAAGTCTGATTTTTTTTAACAGGGTCACCGACATTAAAAACTATAGGTTCAAGGTCTCCGTTCGCGAACGCCGTGACGACAATCTTATCGTTGGAACGCACCACCCCGTCGATTGTCAGTACATCTTGAAAGGTCGCTTTTTTGATCACGTGGTAATGAACCTCAAGAGGTTTTGTTCGAGTTAATATCCACAGGCAAAGTAGGGCGATGATCAAGAGAGTGGTATATACCAGCAAGCTGACATAGTTTGATTTCTTGTTCATGCTATTCCCGTGCCTTCAAGGCTTCTGTCATGTTTATTTTTTTTATGCTTCGCAAGAGGAATCGTGCAATGAGGATATAGGATGCAATTAAAGAGAGGGCAGCCAGAGCATATGTTTCTGGATTTACTATCAAAGGGAAGCTTAGGGTTTCCGAATGAATAAGATGAGTGCTGAGGAATGAAAGGAAATATCCTAATGCAAAACCCGGAAGAATCGCCAGGATCAATAAAAGCCCCATTTCGGAGTACAGGATATTGAATATCTCACGCTCGTGAAATCCGATGATTTTCAAACTTGCAAATTCCCAGGCGCGTTCGGATAGGCTAATTCTCGAAAGATTAAAAAGTACTGCAATGGTAATGGTCAGTGCAAAAGCGAAAAGCATCATGGTAAAAGTTTTTATCATTTTCGACAGTACCTTGTTAAAGCTTTCGAAAAGAAGTCTTTTCACTTGAACGGCAAGAACTTCAGGCGCCTGTTTTAGTGCCAGATAGATTTTCTGGGATTGTGAAGGATCTATTTTAAGATAGGCAGTGTCACTACACGGTTGTTCATTGAGCCATCGGTGCAATTGTGACTTATGAGCATAAACTGAAACTCCGACCAAATCGTCAGCGAACGCACCAATATGAGCCTTAAAAGGTCCATGAGATTTGTCGCTAAGTTCAATGGTAACCTCATCTCCAACGCGCATTTTGAATTCTTTTTCAAAATACCGACTTACAAGAAGTGTAGAGTCGGTCCAGCTAGTCAATTCCTTCTGGGAATTTAGTATTTGTCGCATCCTCGAATTATCAGTTCCGATTACGACCGTACTTTTTTTGATATTTCGTAAGATAAGATTTATTCCTACAACTCTTGCAGTTTCAACCAGTTGCACACCCGGGAGACGCCGTAATTCAGCGGCAACGTCACCTTTTCTTGGGTGCAGAAATCTGACTTCTATATCTTCGCGGTTGGCTTCTCTAAACTGAATGTCGACAACGTAGTTCACGACGTCCGACCAAAAACTGCCGTTGATCAGAATTGCGGTCGCTGCACTCAATCCGATGACGGAAAACGACGCCCTTAAGGGGCGAGAGATAATATTGCGAAGGCTCATGGTTGCTCTCGTCGACATGCGGGAAGGTTTAATATTAGTAAATGTCCCATGACTAAAGACGTCTGATGCCAAGGCGGGTCGCATGGCTTCGGCGGGTTGCAATTTGAAGATACTTCGTAGTGAAATGAATGCCACAAGCCAGCCAGGCAGGAAAGTGGCCGCAAATCCGATAAACAATGACCAATCCGAAATTTGAAAATGAATTGCTGGAAACCGATAAAACTGTCTATAAAGGACGGCATACCATTGACCGATAGCGTTTGCGATAAGACTGCCAGGAATTAAACCCAATATTAAAATGACCGTCACCAGTTTCAGGTAATGTAAAGATATAGGCCAAGACCTATAGCCGAGCGATTTTAACGTCGCAATTTGGGCGCGATGCATGTGAATAAGACGATGAAGCACCGTTTGCAGAATAAATATCGCAACCAAAATAAACACCGCTGGAACGACATAGGACATGGACTTTTGTTGTCTGATTTCATCCTGAATAAAAATGTGACTGACAACGGACTCCCGTCCATATGCTCCCACGGTTCCGAAAGAGTTTAAAATATGATCAAGTGAAGTTTTGATCTGAGGAATAGATGACGGATCGTCGACTGTTAAAACAATGTTATTGAACGCTCCTTCAAGTCCGCTTATGTCCTGTAATTCATTTTCCAACATCCAAATTATTCCGAAATGTTTATCATCGGGAAACGGTGCAAAGGCGCTCAGTGCATAAATATATTCTGGAGAAATAGCGATTCCTGCGACCTGAACACGACGTTTCTGCGATTTAATTGTGACTGAAAATATATCGCCAGGTTTAAGGTGGTGGGCGTTGGCAAAACTTTCGTGCACTAGAACTTCGTGAACAGGATTGGCCTCTGGCCATCTTCCAGAACGAAGATGGAGTAGATTTATTCTCATGTCCGGGGTAATGGAAACTATGCGGGCGAGGGCTGGCTCGGTTTGATCTTTTAAATCAATAACCCCATCCATAATAATCCTGCTTTCCAAAGATTCTATGCCTGCAATATTATGAATTTTATCCAATGTTGAATACGGAGCGCGTATGACGTCGATGAATATATCAGCGAAGTTGTGACTCTTGTAATAGTCTTCTTTTGCACGGAATAGAGAATTGTAAGCACTCCAGGAGGCTATCAGTATTGCGGTTCCGCAGGCCATCAACACGGCCATGGAAAGAATTTGAAACTTCAAAGAAATCATATCTCGTAGGAGTTTCTGATTTAGTGGCTTCACCAAAAAACCTCCTCGATGGAAATTTTCTTGGTGTTATTCTCTTCACGAACTATTTTACCATCGCCCATAAAAAGAATTCGATCTGCCAGTCCCGCTATTGCCGAATTATGAGTAATGATGATGACCAACGTTCCCAGCTCATGATGGACTTTCTGGATGGCCGAAAGGACCATCTTTCCCGTCTGTAAATCCAGAGCTCCCGTGGGTTCGTCGCATAGCAAAACCTTGGGTTTTTTTGCTATGGCACGAGCTATGGCGACCCGCTGCTGTTCCCCTCCGGAAAGTTGGGAGGGAAAGAAATATTGCCTGCCTTCTAGGCCCACGAGCTTTAATGCTGCTTCGGGCTCCATGGGTTCTTCCGCAATTTCAGTTACGAGCTTAATATTTTCCAGTGCCGTGAGATTGGGAATTAGGTTGTAAAACTGAAAAATAAAGCCGACATACTTGCGACGGAATTCCGTTAGTTCCTCGGGGCTCACGGCGGTGAGGGTTTGTTTCTGAAATACTACTGAACCCGATGTGGGAATATCCAAACCCCCCAGGATATTTAGTAAAGTAGATTTGCCACTTCCAGAGGGGCCCAAAAGAACAACAAATTCACCGGGCGAGAAGCTTACATTGACCCCTTGCAGGGCTTGGACCCGAACTTCTCCCATTAGGTATTCTTTATTCAAAACGTTGCATGACAATAGCGGAGAGGTCATACCCCTCCAGGCCAAGTCTCAGGAAGGTCCAGCGCGCTAGTTCTAGTTTTAAGCGGATGCACCGCCGTACTTTCGTCGACAAAAACGAAAGCGTCATATCGTTGAGCGGGAATCGTAGGCACATAATTCAGTCGACGATTTTCATGACGAGGATCGTAAACGACACCGACGGCTCGATGACCATACTGTCTTTTTCCAAGATGGCCCTCACGCTCGTTAGCTTCAAAAACGATACTGAAACCAGAACTCTTCAGATCGCTGCAGGTTTTGTGACAGTAGTCTTCAAAAGTTGACGCGGGAGCCGGAGGGAGATTCATTTCAGTTTCTTTTCCTTCCCAGGAGTGTGAGGCTATAACCTTTCCCTGATATGTTCCAAAGCCGACCAAAGAGACTTCCTGAATACCAAATTGTTCCCTCGCGATACCTCCCAGATTGACATATCCTTGGCCGGCCATATCAGTAGCATGGTAATCACCGATATGACTGTTGTGTGCCCAGACTATGCACTTGCTTTCGGGCCCATGGTTTTTTAAAAGGGTTGCGAGGGTTTCAGCCATGTGAAGATCGCGAACATTCCAGGAATCGGGGCCACCGAACAACATCTTTCGATAATAGTCTTCTGCGTGGGCGACGATGCGAGCATTTTGTTGTGCATCTGACAATTCAGATTTCGAATTGTGGATTTCATCAATTCGAAGACGTAAAAGTTTTCGAAGGATGGAAAGGACTTCCTTACGACATCCCTCGGGAAACTGTGTCAGGTGACGTGCATAATCTTTTTCATTCTGATGAAAAACATCAAAGCACGAATAAGCGATTTCGACCGTCAAGCCCAAATCCAGATCTTTTTCCTGGGCGTAACTTTTAACAGCATCAATAGATTCAAAAAGAGAATAGACATCAAGACCGTAGATCGGTATTTGCTCCTCCTTTAGAAATTCCAATAGTTTGGTGACTTCGGAATTAGCCCACATCCATGTGGGCCAGCGAGAAAATTTCTTAAGCTCTGAATCCGCGTCTGAGGACGTACTTCCGTTTATAAATTTATTGAGTCGTTGAAAATCGGGCCAATCTCCCTCGACAGCAATAAAATTAAATCCGTGATCCTGAATCAGCCGTTCGGAGATCATACGGCGTAAAGCATAAAATTCATGGGTGCCATGGGTTGCTTCACCTAACATCACAATTCTGGATGTGGATATTTTCTCTATCACCTCATCAAGACTGCCTATTCCGTGAAATGGGACGGCTTTGTTCTTGAGTTCCGTCACGATCATTTCTTCGGGAGTGATCCTTGAACTGGATGTTAAATGTTTTTGAAACCAGGAAGATGCCTCCTCAACGACTTCAGTCAACGCACCTTCTTCCTCGAAAAGATGAGTGGCGCCAGGCACGATTACCAATTCCGCACTTTGCAGCGAAGTGAGTGCTTTTTTATTCAATGACAAGGTTGGTTCATCATTTCCACCCACAATAAGAAGGCAGGGAGCTTTTACAAACTTCAGCATGTCATCCGCTAGATCGGGGCGTCCACCTCTGCTAACAACTGCAAATAATTTGTCTGGGATCTCGGCGGCAGCATGAAGGGCGGCACCAGCCCCTGTACTGGCACCAAAAAATCCTATGGAGAGTTTTTCAGTCTCTGGAAGTGCCTTCATAGTCCGCACAGCTAAGAGCAAGCGCTGGGCCAATAGAGGAATATTAAAAACATTAGCTCGATTTTTGGACTCTTCGTCAGAGAGAAGATCAAACAATAGTGTGCTAAAGCCGACTTTGTTCAATTCCGTGGCAACATATTGATTTCTGGGGCTGTTACGACTGCTACCACTTCCGTGGGCAAAGATAATGAGACCTTTTCCGTTGGGTACAAGATTCAAATTTCCTGGTAAGGAGATATTGTCACCGTCAATGGTCAGTTCTAGTTCTCGGATAAATTCCGTATTGCTCCTGGATTCCTTAAGTTTTGCAATAACTTCCTCGTCCGAGACTTGATCGAATTCTTCATACCATATTCCCACTGACGTAAAATTCTTGGGAGTCATTAAACAGAATACTTCATCGGCAAGTTCTTTGATCTGAGCAACACTGTCAGGGGCTGCAACCGGAAGTGCCACGAAAATCTTACGCGGATTTTGCTTTCGGAGCATGCGTAGGGCGACAGTCATGGTTGCACCAGTAGCCAGTCCATCGTCAACCACAATAATGTCACGGCCGTTCATCGATTGACGGTTCGTGTTTCCACGAAATCTTCTTAGTTGTTCTTTAAGATCCTTGGATTTTAGAGCTGCCGTTTTTTTAATATAGGAACTATCAACATTAAGCGAGCGTACGGTATTCTGATTTAAAATTACCGTACCGTCTTCACCAACGGCTCCGATTGCAAATTCAGGATTTTGAGGAGCGCCAATTTTTTTAATTCCTACAACATCCAAAGGACATTGTAGTACACTGGATATTTCTGCCGCAACCGGCACGCCACCTCTTGGTAATGCCAGAACAATGGGATTGTATAATTCGAAATTTGAAAATTTCTCTGCTAAAAGTTTTCCTGCCTGAACTCTGTTCTCAAGTCTCTCCATAGAATACTCCTAACGATGTGCGTTGCCTGGGTAGTCATAGTCTCTAAGGCGGTCATAAATATCTTTTTTGTCTTCGCCATAACCGATGATGTTCTGCATTTCTTGGAAAGCAGCGAACATCAGATTAAGTCGTTTTTGGTCGGCTTCCACGATCCTGCGAGTAAGTTCAGCCATGTCTTTTGAGTTGAATCTTTTATAGGCAGCTTCTTTAAAGAGAAGGGATTTCATCTGACCTATGTCTTTCCTGATGTTTCTGGATTCGTTATAAGTCTTTAAATAGAGTGCATGAAGTCTTTTTCTTTGATCATCAGTTAGACCTGGCGCAGATGAAAACACGTCAGCCGCACGTTGGGCGATTTCGTCTGGGCTATTGGCTTGAGGTTCAGCATGAATCCTTTGCTCGAGGGTGGAATGCTGAGGTGGTGTCGTCGCACAACTTACCGAGGCAATGATGAGGCATAACAGAAGGGAAATTTTTAGCATGAGAAACTCCTTGGTCATGTACAAAGCAACTCGCATGCCTCGCTATTAATAATAAGCGTGCGCTAGAATTATAATTTAGGACATTTCGTCGCTTGAATGAGACAAGTTGTCCTTTTGATTTTAAGGACCTGTTGTAACCTCAATGTTATAGCTGGTGTTGAGCAGGGGAACGATCGTTTCAATTTTCAAATCTCGTTCAATCGATTTTCGTAGTTCGTCAGATGCTGCAGGTTCGCCATGTACCAAAAAGACTTTCTTTGGTTTGCGACCTGCTTGTGATAGCCAGAACAAAAGTTCAGGTTTGTCAGCGTGGGCAGAAAAACAATCTGATTGAATAATTTGTGCATTCACGTTTACAAAATTGCCATGTACCTTTACCTGTTTTGCACCGGAAGCGATGGACCATCCTCGAGTTCCCACGGCCTGAAAACCGGCAAGTAATATCGTATTATTCGAATTTTCTGCAAATGCTTTTAGATGATGTAAAACTCTTCCGCCGGTCAGCATACCGCTTGCCGCGATGATGACCATAGGGCCTTGTTTTTCATTTAATAACCGAGATTCCTCAGCACTTCTGATAAAATTTATCCTGGAAATATCGGCTGCAAATTTTGCGGCATTGATTCTTAAGTAGTCAGGGTACTTACAATAAATTTCGCATATTTGGCTCCCCATGGGGGTGTTAAAATAAATAGGAAGTTCTTCAGCCACAAGTCCAAGATTTTTTAGTTGGAGTATTTCGTAAATCAAATTTTGCGCTCGACCTAATGCGAATGCGGGAATTAAAAGAACGCTTTTCCTGCGCCAGCAGTCGCCAAGTAGTTTTTTAAGCTGTTCGAATGAGGTTACGCTGTCGTGGACTCTATCGCCGTATGTTGATTCCATAATTATGCAATCAGCTTCACCCGGAGGCAGGGGAGCGGGCATGAGAGGATCTTGATATCTTCCGATATCTCCAGAAAATAGCAGGCGTTGGGTCTCGTTCGATATATATACCGAAGCCGCCCCCAGAATATGGGCGCTTGACTGAAATTGAATTTCCAGAGAGCCCACTGAAAATTTAGAATAGAAATCTATTGCTTTTAGTAAGGGCAGTGTTCTTTTCACATCTTCTAAGTCATAAAGGGGCTTGGCCGGCGTGTGCTTGCTAAAATGTTTTTTATTCGCAAAATCAGCTTCTTCAATCTGAATTTTTGCTGAGTCCTCGAGAATGACTTTAGTAATATCCAAGGTTGGTGGTGTGCAATATATAGGACCCGTGAAGCCTTGTGCGACCAGCAAAGGGAGGTATCCGCAATGGTCAAGATGTGCGTGGGTTAAGATCACGGCTTTTAATTTTTTGACATCAATATTCAGCTTTTCCCAGTTCAGAAGACGAAGTTGTTTCAAGCCTTGAAATAGACCGCAATCCACGAGTATTTGATCATCACCGCTAGTCACAAGAAATTTTGATCCAGTGACAGTGCCGGCTCCGCCT
Organism: Bdellovibrio sp. ZAP7; assembly: GCF_006874645.1. Classification (NCBI taxonomy): domain Bacteria; kingdom Pseudomonadati; phylum Bdellovibrionota; class Bdellovibrionia; order Bdellovibrionales; family Pseudobdellovibrionaceae; genus Bdellovibrio; species Bdellovibrio sp. ZAP7. Next base: position 1,036,358 of record NZ_CP030082.1, read on the forward strand.
AAGAATGTAATATTCATTTTATTTCCTTGGATATTTTCAGTTTTGGCCAAATTTTTTGCCGTGCAAAGTTAAATTTAACGGTGTGTATTGCAACAACAGATTTTAAGGAATTTTGATTTTATCTTTCCCTTTTGTTTTGCTCTTCATTTGTTCGTATAATTTTTTAAATAGGAGGGCAGCGTGAGTCGAAATGATTTTCGCGTAGTTTTGACCGGGGGACCTGGTGGTGGAAAAACGACGGCTGCCGAGTTGTTTCGTAGAGAAATAAACCGCCAGATTGTGATAGTGCCGGAATCTGCCACTCTGTTATATTCTGGAGGATTCCCTCGATCTGTGCACAGCGATGTGCGAAAGATAGCCCAGAAAGCAATATATAACGTGCAATTATGCCTTGAGGAAGCTCAGGCTGCTGAATACCGAAGTCAATTCTTACTTTGTGATCGGGGTACCGTTGATGGCGGTGCATTTTGGCCGGGAAACTCTTCAGAATTCTTTGAAAGTTTGGGCACTACTTTAAAACAGGAATTGGCTCGCTATGACGCTGTCATTTTTTTTGAGACGGCAGCTGTCAGTGGCCTCCCGTTTCTTAGTGGAAATCCACTACGGATAGAAACTGAAAAGGAAGCGGTCGAGTTGGATATCAAACTTCGCGAACTTTGGTCTCAGCATGAGAACTTTATCTTTATTCCCCACGATGTCTCGTTTGTTCGAAAAGTACAGGCGGGTCTCATCGCAATGCAAACTGTAATCGAAAAAGAACTAGAAAGATCCTTTAAAGATTTACAGAGGTTGGATTTGAGCTTTCGAAACGACCGGTCACCTTTTTAATCTTGATTCTGTAAATGATCGCCGATTCTAACTGAGCAGCCATATCTAATCCCAAAGATGAGAGTCGGGGAGCCCCGCTCTCTTCGCTTACTTTTTTTAACAGCAGGCGCATGGCCTCATTAGCTTCGTATCCGTGTAACTCTTCGAAATCGCCCCAAGCAATCACGCTTTTCCAATGAGAATAGTCTTCTATTTTTTCCACCTGGACACAGACGTGGGGATTTTTCCGCATAATATCGATTTTTCTTCCGGATTCCGAATGGCTATATATAAATCCGTCGGTACAAATATAAGAAATTGGCACTAAATAAATATCGTCTCGGTTGTGGCATGCAAGGTGCGCGAAGCGATTCTCTTCCATAAGCTTCAAAGCTTCGGTTTCATTCATTGCGCCAATTTGTCCGTGATGGGGTTTCATATTAACCTCGCATGCTCCAAGAATATGTCGCTTCAAATGCCCTGTCAGGATTTTGCTGGTAGGGGTGTCTTATTGCAGACAAAAGTGTTCGGTATCCATCTTTGACATGTATAGAAAGCAAATTTCGCATGTGTAAGTTGCGGTAACAAATTTCGTAGTTGAGCCTTAAAACAGTATGGGAGATTCAAATGAAAAATCAGAGATTATATAAAACTGTGGAAACCAAAAAGGCATCTAAGCTTGGAAAAGAAAGTCAGCGCAAGCCCAAAAAAGCGACCACAAAGTTAGGTGCGCATCATGTGTTCGAAGAGGACGCCGATGAAAAGTAGGTTCATTAATAGCGGACCATTTCTTGTGGTGCTTATTTAAGGGGTTAGATCTTTCAAAATAGGAACATTCCCACGGCGGAGCAAAGCATTACTAGTGCGGTAAGAGAAGCCAACAGGGCCGTTGGCTTTCCCAGGGGGCGGTTTTTCATAATGTTTGAATCGCGGGAAACCAGTAGACACAATACAATCAATACCGGTGATAGAAGTCCGTTTACGACGGCTGAATAGAACAAAGCCTTGATTGGATTAAATTGAAAGAGGTTCAAAATTATCGCGATACACATTCCCAGGCACAGGGTGGAATAAAACGCTTGTGCCTCATTCCATTTTTTATTCAGTCCGCTTTGCCACCGGAACAGATCCGCAACAGCAAGAGACGACGATCCAACTAAAGTGGGAATCGCGAGCATTCCCACTCCGAGTATTCCGATGGTGTAAACGACCAGGGAGGCGTGTCCCAGCAATGGTTCGAGTGCCCGGGCTGCTTGAGCCGAGTTTTCAATGTTGAATATCCCGCTTGCATGCAGGCTTCCGGCTGCGGTCCAAATGATGAAATACATAATAAGATTCGAGATAAACGTCCCCAAGAGTATGTCCCACTTTCGTAATCTCTTCACATTAGCGTAGTCGAAATTTTTGTTTGTTCTAAGCTCCTCCAGTTCTTGGGAGCTTTGCCAAAAAAATAAGTAAGGACTTATGGTCGTGCCTAACAGTGCGACGATCATTGACCACTCTGCGGAACTTTCAGGTGGTCTAAAGTAAAAGGAACCCTTAATTAATTGCTCCCAATTTGTCTCTACTTTCATCGCTGTGAAAACGTAGGCCAGTAAAAAGAATGTTAGCCAGGTCAACGTTCTGGCTATCGTTCTGTAAGTAAAAAGAATTATTGAAGCGGTAACTATAATACCCGTAAGTACTAAGTAGAGAAGACTGGGGTGTCCTGTAAGGATGGCAAGGGCATCTGCCATAGCGGATAAGTCAGCAGCGACATTCAGAATATTTGCCGTGAATAGAGCGAATATTACGGGTGCGGCTAAACTTCTAGAATATTTTTGGATGATGGCTTCGGTAAGACTTTTTTCCGAAGCTAGCGCGATATCTGCACACATCATTTGAACACATGCCATCAAAGGCCAGGTTAGCCACGACGTCCAAAGAAACTTATAGCCATACAGCGCGCCAGCGATAGTATAGGTCGCAACTCCTGAGGGGTCGTCGTCAGCAGCCCCGGTCACCATGCCAGGTCCAAAATTTTTTATTGTCCTGAGGAATTTGGATTTTTTTTCGTTATGCATTGTTAGTTTTATTCTTCTCAAACAATTTGCTGGCAACATGTTTGATCACACTTCCATCTAATCCTTAAAGACCCTGAACATAATAGAGTGAGATTTTATAGATGTGGAGTGCAAATGAAGTATAAAATTTTAACAATCACCCCAAACCCTGCATTGGATATTAGCGGAACAGTTGAACTTGTTAAGCCGGATGAGAAGACCTACGTACATGATGAAACACGTGCGGCTGGTGGAAACGGAATAAATGCAGCTCGTATTTTAAATCGTTTAGATGTCCCTGTTATCGCTTCGGGTTTTTTAGGTGGAAGTATTGGTAGGGAAGTGAGTCATTTGCTTGATGCCGAGGGCTTAAAACATCGGTTCGTGAAGGTAAAGGAGTCGACTCGAGTCAATATGACGATAACTAGTTTAAGAAGCCATCGTCAGACTCGTCTTAGTTTTGCGGGACCTCGTATTCAGGAAAGAGAAATTGATGATTTGGCAAAGCTACTGAAGATGATTAAAGGTTGTAAAATGCTTGTGATCGGAGGATCGTTGCCTCCTCGCTTTGGAATTAGTAATCTGTTGCGAATTATTAAATCCGCTCAGGATCTGAGTATACCCGTGGTTGTGGATTGCCCGGGAGAGATCCTGAAGCATCTGATGTCCACGAAGATTCTTTTGATCAAGCCAAACTTAGAAGAGTTTCACTTGCTAACCGGCAGTCGCGTCCAGTCGATATCGGAAGTTAAAAAGAGAGCCGTAAAATTGCTAAAAAATGTTTCTTTTGTCTGTGTATCATCGGTACAGGGTGGGGCATTATTGGTTACCCAGAATGGGTGCTACTATGGTCAAAGTCCTAAGATAAAAGTTAAGTCAACAGTGGGGGCGGGAGATTCCATGGTGGCAGCGATGTGTGCACAGATCGCAATGGGAAATAACTCAGACTCTGACATTTTAAGGTGGGGATTGGCTGCTGCGGCGGCCACGTTAAGTGAAAAGAGTGGATGTCTTGGTCGCGCATCTGCAATCGCGATGCTTCATAAAAAGACTGTTGTTAAAGACGTTTAATTGATCCCCATAACGTGATGTCGATGTGGGATGGCCCAGATTCCCGTCTTTGTCATTGCACATGCGGTGTAACCGCTATGTATGCGGAACCATTGAACTCCCTTTGCCGAATTAACGCTTGGAATTTCCCTTTTTAATGTATAGAATAATCTATACAAGATAACAGCTTGTATAGGCTAGGAAAACTCTATGAAAAATATCCTTTCACTGTTTGTCCTTTTAAGTATTTGTGGGTTCAGCTGGGGACCCTCTAAGGATTCTTCGGATCCTGAAGTCGTCTCATCTGTAGACTTCAGTAAGTATGTCGGATTCTGGTACGAGGTGGCTCATGCACCTAATTTTTTTCAACGCGGATGTGTGCGCTCGACGGCAGAATATGCGGTGCTCACTCCACAGTCTGTTTCGGTGAAAAACACTTGTTATAAAGAGAATGGCTCGACGACCGATATTCATGGCCAGGCATACGTGGTCGATCCTGCAGTTCCGGCGAAACTGAAAGTAAAGTTTAATATCTTTGCTAAAGGAGACTATTGGATAGTGGATTTAGATCCTAACTATCAATGGGCGGTAGTCAGTGGACCTAAAAAGAAGTCGCTGTTTATTCTTTCACGACAGGCCCCCATGGAACCGCTGGTGTTAAAGCAGCTCATCACAAGTTTAAAAAATCGCGGTTTTGATACTGATAACCTTATTTACGATAAGTATTAATTTATGAAACTAATTTTTGTAATTGGAGCTTTGTTATTACTGGGAGGGTGCGGGACGATGTCTCAGGACAAACTTGCAACTGTATCTTATGTGGATGTCTCAAGATTTATGGGCGACTGGTATGTTATCGCCAATATTCCAACCTTTGTTGAAAAGGGAGCGAACAATGCCATCGAATCATACTCTTGGAATTCGAAAGAAGAGCGTATTGATGTGGACTTTCGATACAATGCGGACAGTCCGACAGGGCCCGTAAAAAGGTATCCACAAAAAGCTTGGATCTATGATAAAAAGACCAATGCCGAATGGCGGGTGCAACCTTGGTGGCCGCTTAAGTTCGCTTACTTGGTGATCGATCTCGCAGACGATTACTCTTATACCGTGATCGGTGTTCCCAGTCGTAATTATGTTTGGATCATGTCGCGAAAGCCGACCATGCCCTCAGATGTGTATGACACTCTAGTCGCAAAACTTAAAGCTTCTGGTTATGATATCTCGAAGATTCAGAAGGTTCCGCAGGTTTGGTAATCTCTTATGAAATATCTTTTAGATAAGTGTGATATTCAGTCATCGAGTGAAATATAACAAACGGACGTTTCAGATTTATGTCTGTTTGCATGGTGTTACGTCCTGCTAAAAGAAAAACGACATTGCCTGGCAGGTTTCGATCTAAAAAGTTGATATAGCTAAAAAGACTTTCTTTGGCGCCTTCTTCCTCGGAGACAGTGCTGGAAATTAGTAAGTGAGTCGCATTGTACCGAAGGCAGGTTTCGCTGAGATCTTTTCTTGGTGTGCTAGCCCCTAAGAAAAGTGTTTGAATTTTTTCAAGTCTGCTAAGGCTTGAAGCAAAAGCAATTCCCATATCATGAAGGTCACCGTCGGGAGTTGTCATGACCAGACGAGCTTTAGATTTGGCATTTTTTTTGGCACTTTGAATAAGAATGAGTTGTTCCTTGATAAACGCCGACAGAATATGTTCTTGGCCCACTGATAACTGTCCTGCGGCAACAAGGTAACCCATTTGTCCGGCAAGAGGCGTTAAAATATCAGTGACGAAAGCAACGGGTTTCATTGTGCTGCGCATTTTGTGAAGATTTTCAGATAGCTCATTCCATTTGAAAAGATGGGCTAGATCCATGGCCTGATTCACAAAGTTTAAATTTTCGGGAACTGGGGGTAGGTTTGAACTTACTGCCTCCTGCTGCGGCAAAATCTTTTCCAGATCAGTAAGGCCTAGTTTGGCTATATTACCGATCTTATACCCTTTGTCTAAAAGAGTCTGGAGGAGGCGGGCCTTCTGAATATCCTGGCGAGAATAGATCCTTCGTCCTGTGGGGCTTCTTTTTGGCTTAAATGCTTTATAGCGGGTTTCCCAGCCCCTCAGGGTGAACTCGGAGATCCCGGTCAGCTCTATTACCTGTCTTATGGAAAATGCCTCAATCTTAGCCATTAGATTGACTTTAACTCAGGCCTCTTTAAATTGTATAGAAAAAACTATACAATAAATTAAAAGTAAGACATACCGCAGGTTCGAGGTGTCAAATGAAGACAGCAGTTATTGGAGCAGGCATCAGTGGTTTGGGCACAGCGTGGATTTTGAGTCAAACAGATGAAGTTCATCTGTTTGAGTCTGAAGGCCGTTTAGGAGGTCATGCACACACCGTACAAGTTCATGACGGCGCTTCTGATATCGCAGTGGACACAGGCTTCCTGGTATACAATGAATTAACCTATCCGCACCTGAAAAGTTTTTTTAAGACTCTTGCCGTAGAGACGGTCGCCTCCGACATGTCGTTAGCTATTAAAGCACCTCACAAGAATTTGGAGTGGGCTGGCACCAACTTGGATACGGTTTTTTCTCAACGTTTAAATGTCCTTCGTCCCGGTTTTTTAAGAATGCTTTACGATATCACTCGATTTCAACGGGAGGCTGAAGAAAATCGCGAGGCAGCACAAAGAAATGAGTGGAGTCTGGGGCAACTGATTCAGGCACGCGGGTACAGCGATGAGTTCAAGCGTGATTATCTTTTGCCGATCGGGGCAGCCATTTGGTCAACCCCCGAGCGCGGCATGGAAGCCTTTCCCGCAGAGACCTTTTTGACCTTTTTTATCAATCATCGTCTGCTGCAAATTAGCAATCGCCCGGTGTGGAGAACAGTAAAGGGTGGTTCGATAGAGTATGTTAAAAAAGTTGCAGCACAGATCCCGTTCATTCATCTCAATACCCCTGTCGACGCTGTTGAGCGCAATAACGGCAAAGTCCTGGTGCAGGCAAAAGGCGAGACATTAGAATTTGACCGAGTTGTTTTTGCCACTCATGCTCCAGTAACGGCTCGCATGTTGAAAAACCCTTCAGACCTTGAACAACAGGTGCTGAGTTCGTTCCGTACCTCTAGTAATAAAACAATTCTTCATACAGATGCGACGCTGATGCCCACCAGAAGAAAGTGTTGGTCTTCTTGGAATGTTCTTGGTTCCCCGGACAAGAGCAATCACGAAAACGTATCATTAACTTATTACATCAATAAGCTGCAGCCGTTAAAAACGCAGAAAGATTTTTTCGTGACACTAAATCCTCGGCAGCCTATTCAACGGGCAGCCCAAGAGTTTCAATACGATCATCCGCAATTTGATCGTTCGGCCATTAACGCACAAAAGATGCTGCCAAAGATACAAGGAACCGGCGGTGTCTATTTTGCCGGCGCCTGGACTCGATATGGGTTTCATGAGGACGGATTACTGAGCGCTGTGCGGGTCGGAGAGATTCTGGGGATACGCCCACCTTGGGAGGTCTCATGACATCCCTTCAGATCTTAAAAGGAAATATTTATCACAGCAGAAATCATCAGGTTCGCCATAGCTTTCGCTATCCGACCTTTGCTTTGTTATTTTCTCTGCGATCAGAGAGCGATCAGCTCAATGTTTTAAAAAGAATATCCAAGGGTAGCTTTTCTTTGAAATCTGAAGACTATCTGCATGGGCATAAAAGTTCTTTCTATGAGGCGATCACTGGCTTTTTGAGCCAAGAATGCAACTATCAGGCGGAAGAGGTTATTTTACAGACTTTTCCTCGAATGTTTGGGTACGCTTTTAATCCAGTCAGCTTTTGGTATTGCAAACGCAAGGGTGTGTTAGAGGCTGTTTTGTGCGAAGTAAATAACACCTTCGGGGAGCGGCACTTTTATTGGATTTGTCCTCCTGGAGGAATTCAGGCATCTGAATTCTATCGCTCAGATAAAGTTTTTCACGTCAGTCCGTTTTTCCCAGTGGATGGTTTTTATAAATTCAGGTTTCAGCTCGATGATATCCATTCTCGCGTGGATATTTTTTATCATGATACTAACGAAAAGTTACGATTCTCGTCGTGGATTGAGGGTGCGATTACAAGCTTTGAAAAAGAATCCTTTTGGAAGCTGCTGCTTACATATGGATGGATGACGCCACTCGTGGTGATCCGGATACATTGGCAGGCATTCAAGTTGTGGAGTAAGCGAGTTAGTTTTTATAAAAAGCCAGTGCCCCCTCAAAAGGAGATCACATGAATAATATGACATTTAAATCAAAACTTTTGATGAAGCTTTTGCAGAATTCTAAAGGGGCGACTTTGCGAGTGACTTTTCCCGACGGAACGCAAGACTCTTTTGGGGCGGGGGAGCCGATCATCTCAGTGCGCGCGCATAATTGGCGGGTCTTTGACGAGCTGATCGACAAGGGTGATCTTGGTATGGCAGAGGCGATCATTCGCGGAGATCTTGAAGTCGACGATATTGCAGCACTTGTACAGTGGGCTTGTGACAATGAAGATGCAGTAAACCGGCTGCTACACGGAACTTGGTATGGAACTTTGTTTGCGCGCCTGCGACACTTGATGAATCCCAATACAAAAAATGGGGCTAAGAAAAATATCATGGCCCATTATGATTTAGGCAATCAGTTTTATAGTCTGTGGCTTGATCCCAGCATGACTTATTCGGCAGGCCTTTTCGACAGTTCTTCCGTGGATCTGCAGCAGGCTCAGATGAAAAAATACGATCGAATCATCGATGCACTGGATATTCGCGCCGGCGATCACGTTCTTGAAATCGGCTGTGGCTGGGGCGGATTCTTTTCCCGCGCAGTTGAACGAACCGGCTGTCGCGTGACGGCGGTTATGAATTCTCCCTCTCAAGCTCAGTACAATCGAGAATTGATTGCTCGATCGGGATTTGGAAATCAGGTCGAACTGCGCCAACAGGACTATCGTGAGATTGAGGGGCGATACGACAAAATTGTCTCTATCGAAATGATCGAAGCCGTGGGTGAAAAGTACTGGCCAGAATTCTTCAACAAAGTCAGCAGTTCGCTTAAGGATAAAGGTTCCGCTTTGATCCAATCCATCACGATACAGGATCAGTACTTTGAACAGTACCGTCGCAAAACGGACTTTATCCAACGCTATGTATTCCCTGGTGGCATGCTTTTGTCGAATCAGGTTTTTGACAGATATGCCAGTCAGTTTGATTTGAAAAACGAGAGGCCTTTTGAGTTTGGCGTTTCTTATGCAGACACACTTCTTAAATGGAAGGAAAATTTCCATGCGGTGGAAGCTGACGTTCGCCAGATGGGTTTCGATGATAAGTTTATGCGTCTTTGGGATCTGTATTTAAGTTACTGTGAAGGTGCTTTTAGAGCAGAGCGTATCAACGTCGGTCATTATCTTTTGCAGAAATAAGGAGAGCATCATGGCTTTAGAAGTATTGATTGATTGGATGGAAAAAGGTTGGATTCCAGAAAAACTGGTCCGCGTGGGAATTCGTCAATTGTGTCGTGATCGCCTAAAAAGCTTAGACGTTGCGGATAGGGAATTGGAACAGGAAAGAAATTCCGCTTATGTCACTGGCCTTAAGAAATCCGCTATTGCATTTGCGACAGAAAAGGCCAACCAGCAGCACTATGAATTGCCGGCAAGTTTCTATCATCTAGTGCTTGGCAAAAATAAAAAGTACAGTTCTGGTTATTGGCCGCAAGATTGTTCCAGCCTTGATGAAGCTGAAGAAGCTGCTTTGCGCGTTACAATTGAACGCGCACAAGTTGCAGATGGAATGCGAATTCTTGACCTGGGTTGTGGTTGGGGATCGGTCTCTTTAAAGCTTGCAGAGAAGTTTCCGAATTCTCAAATTGTGGGATTATCCAATTCTAAATCTCAACGGGAGTATATCTTAGAACAAGCTTCAAAACGAGGTCTTTCAAACGTCAATATAGTGACAGGGGATATCGGTGACTTCGACGCACCTGAGGATTGGAACAATGGCTTTGACCGAGTCATTAGTGTTGAGATGTTGGAGCACGTTCGAAATTACGAGGCTTTGTTTGAGCGTCTGAGCACATGGCTAAAACCCCAAGGTAAATTATTCGTCCATATATTTACTCACAGCAGATACTCTTATCCCTTTGAAACTGAAGGGGCCGATAATTGGATGGGCAAATATTTTTTCACGGGTGGACAGATGCCAAGTCACCAATTGCTAACATACTTCCAGAAAGACCTTTTGTTGGAACAGCAATGGAGTTGGAACGGTGTCCATTATCAGAAGACGTCGGAGGCATGGCTTCAGAACATGGATCGACATCGCGACGAAATCTTAAATATTTTCGCAAAAGTCTATGGGAACTCCGAGAGTGAAGTATGGTTTGAGCGTTGGCGTGTTTTCTTTATGTCTTGTGCTGAACTTTTTGGATTCGATAAGGGCCGCGAGTGGGGTGTCTCTCACTACCTCTTTAAGAATCGACCGCGCTAGGAGATGTTATGGAAAGCTTTTGGATGCAGCTTTGTGGCGGACTTGTGTTAATGGCGTTCGTAATGTCAGTGACGTGGTGGTTTGCCAGACGTTGGAACAATTTTAGTATCGTTGATAGCGTTTGGGCTTTTTCGTTCGCCCTTATTACTGGGTTTTATGTTTTGTTCGCACAAGGGTGGGAGCCTAGAAAAATTCTGATCCTTGCCGTGGTATCTATCTGGAGTTTGCGGCTGTCGTATTTTTTAACTCGTCGAATCTACTCCCATCACCCTGCAGAAGATTCAAGATATCTCACCTTGCGCAAAGAGTACGGCGCTAATTTGGGCTGGCGCTTTTACCTGTTCTTTCAGTATCAGGGGGTTAGTGTCGTTTTATTAAGTTTGCTATTTTTAGAGCCGCTTAACAATTCCACTCCACGTCTCACAGTACTTGAATGGTGTGGTATTGCGCTAAGTCTTCTTTCACTCGTTGGTGAAAGCATAGCCGATGCTCAGGCTCAAAAGTTTAAGTCTAATCCAGAAAATCAACGCAAAGTGTGTGATGTGGGCTTGTGGAAGTATTCTCGGCACCCAAACTATTTCTTTGAGAGTATGATCTGGTGGGGATTTTATATAGCGGCCTTGGGAACTCCGGGAGCTGCCTATACGATTTTTGCCCCGCTGTTTATTCTCTTTATTTTGGTGAAGGTCACTGGAATTCCTCCATCGGAAGCCCAGGCTTTACAAAAACGAGGTGACGCCTATCGTGCTTATCAAGCCAGGACATCGGCGTTTATACCTTGGTTTCCCAGAAAGGGAGATTAGTCATGTGGCTTCGCAAAGCATTTGATCGCAGTCGGCAGTTTCTGATCCAGCAGCTTAAGCAGGGAGCTTCAGCAGAAGGATTGGCTCTTACTTGCGCTGTCGGTTTTGCTTTAGCCTTGTTTCCCGCGTTGGGCACGACGACGGCGCTTTGCCTTTTGGTAGGCTTGGTGTTGAAGCTGAACCAACCAACTTTGCAGGCGGTGAACTATCTTTTAGCGCCGGTTCAGCTCCTGCTTATTCCGGTATTTCTTAATATGGGGGCATGGATCTTTTCGGTCCCTGCCGTTTCATTTAATCCAAAGACAATCATTGCGGAATTTTTCGCAGCCCCCGGTATTTTCTTCGTGAACTATGGAATGGCGGGTTTAAGGGGAATGGTTGCCTGGTTGCTCGTTATGCCTGTGATTGCCGCTGTTGCTTATCTTGTTTTAAAAGTTGTTTTTCAGAATCTTCAAAAAGTACGGAGATAGTTATGAAAACGCTCGTCGTTTTACTTTTTATTTTCCCTGCGCTGGTTTGGGCCAAAAGCCAAACGCGAATTTCAAAGATTTATGAAGTCGGAAAAATGAACCAAGAGTCCCTGTTCGTGCAGACGACGGAAATTCAGCTTCAAGATTCAGAAAGCTTTGTCTCTAAGGCCAAGATTGAAGATACCAAGGGTCAGGTCGTCATGACTGAAACTGTCGTTGTCAGGAATGGCGCTTTGGTTTCTCAGTCAGTTGAACAACTGCAGTCCAAAGAAGCTTGGGATCTTAAAGTGCAAGGTAATAAAGCGTCGTTTGATACTTACAAAATTGCTGATGGCGGTGGCAAACTAAAAGTGGGGTCCGGAAAGACTCAGGAAGTGGATACGTTTATCAATGGTCCTTTAATAGAGCATTTTATTTCCCGTAATTGGGAAAAATTGATGGCTGCAGAAATTGTGCATACTGCATTCAGCGTTTTGGAACTTGAAAGGACCATCGACTTTCAGTTTGAAAAGATTAAAGAAAGCGAGCGTGAAAATAAAAAAGTTCTGGTCTTAAAGATGAAGCCACGGAATTTTTTTATTTCAGTGTTAGTGGACCCAATGATATTGGAGTTTGATATTTCCACCAAACAGCTCGTTTATTTTAAAGGGCGAACTCCTTTAAAAGTAGTAAAGTCAGGCGTTTTGAAACCTTTCGACGCAGAGATTTCCTATGAAACGCGCGACAACCAAACTGATTCAAATCACATATGACGAAGGTTCTATGGCCATAGGAAATGTTTCAGAACGGAACACGCCACCAAGGAAATGTCCTTTTGTTTAACTGAGAAAATTCCGATGAATGGTTATGCAATATCATCTGGTCGCCTTCGTCATTTTGCTGGTCGCGGTTATAGCCGTTTTTGCATTTCGAAGTTCCACTGACGACTCTCAAGTTCAAGAAGACTTCGATCGTTTTTTGAATGAGCCGATGTCGCCACGTCAGGCAGTTCGCTTCTATGAACGCTATGTGGGTCATAAGTATGAAAACCAGGGTTATGATGTTTCTTATCTGGCGGGCCTGAAAGGTCACGTGGATCAGGGGCGCGATATTATTGTCAAAACGCCCAAAGAAATTTTGGTTATTCAAACAAGAGCTTTCGGCAGACGACGTGTCGTTCATGACAACGATATTTATCAGCTCTTTGGTAAGATGACGCACTTTAAGCTCACCTCAGTAGATCCAAACCGTACGACCAGAGCTATCTTTTATTCGACCTCAAATTTTTCAAGCTTGGCAAAACAGGCAGCAAGTACTTTAGGTGTGGAGATCAGAACAGAGAAGTTCAATCGCACTTATCCGATGATTAAGTGCAGTGTTTCGCCAACAGGGGAGAAGAACTACTATCTTCCTTTTGATCCGGTTTATGACAGGGTAAAAATCGATCATAAACGTGACGAGCATTTTGTGCGAACCGTTCATCAGGCTGTCAAAAAAGGCTTTAAGCGCGCGGGATAAAAAAAAGGGAGTCTCATGGACTCCCTTTTTTGTTTTAGATTGTAGAGCTTATTCAGCTGGTAGTTGCTGAACTGGGTAAAGACCCAAGAAGTTTGCTTCTTCAACCGACATATCGAATTGCGGGTACAAACCTTTAGTCATTGTGCAAACAACGTCTACGTCAGCATTACCTTCAGAAGTGTTCGCATACAATGTACCAGAGTATGATCTGGAAGAAGCGTCAAATTTAGTTTCCAAACGACCCGCAGCACCTTCGCCCGTAGCTGTTGCGCGGATATAACGGCCCTCTTGAACATCACTTGAAGTTACTTGCATTGCGATTCTTTTGCTGGATCCGCCACTCACTGTGACTACGATATCGCCCACGATTTGGTTACCAGACGTCATTGCATCAGCTTGGAATTTGTACCAGTAGTAAGAACCTTCGCAGTGTACTTGCGCTGCCTGCGCCAAACCACCTGCCAACAGAATTGCACCAGTCAAAAACAGACTTTTCATAAAACCCCTCCGTACGTGTCCCATAAGCCTGACCGGAGTAGAGTAAAAGGTCAAAGAAAGGTGATGACTCTGCGCTCAATGAGGTTTTGTCACTTATATAGCTATCAGGAGAGGGTTACTTTTCTCATAAGCTTCTCCAGCGAATCAAAAAGTTCGGTGCGCTGAATCGGCTTTGTTATGTAATCATCAAATCCAGAAGCCAGGGCTTTTTCCTTATCTCCTTTAATCGCGTTTGCAGTTAAAGCGATAATCGGTTTACTGTAGCCACTTTGTCTTAAAAAGGAAGTGGCTTTGTTTCCGTCCATTTTTGGCATTTGGATATCCATTAAGATAACGTCGTACTGATTATTTGAAGCCTTGGTAATGGCCTCCAGTCCGTTGTTGGCTAAGTCGACGGTCATTCCTTCCCGCTTGAGAAGTCTTGAAAGCAAAAACTGATTGTCAGGGGAGTCCTCAGCCACAAGTATTCCTAAACCTTTAAATGTGGCCTGCGGCTTAGGTACATTTTCTGCGGTGCTGTTTTGTACGTCCAAAGCATGTTTTGCGACGACCGTGATTTTAAATGTGGAACCCACGTTTTGCCGGCTTTCAACCAGATCTAAGCTTCCACCCAGTGCGTTTGCCAGATTTCTGGAAAGGATCAACCCCAGACCTGTTCCGCCGTATTCTCGCGTCGTTGACCCGTCGGCCTGACTGAAGGGATTGAACAGTTTCAGTCGCTGTTCTTCGGTGATTCCTAGTCCCGTATCGGTCACAAGCAAGCTCACTTCAATATGGTTGCTGTTGACGATCTTAAAGGACAGCTCTGCGGTGACACTGCCATATTTAGTGAATTTAACTGCGTTCCCGATAACATTCAAAAATATTTGGCGAACGCGAGTGGGATCTGTTTTAAGTTTGGCCGGAAAGTTATCGGGAATCTTTGTAATCAGTTGAATGTTTTTTTCTGCAGCCTTCGGTTTTAAACCCAATACGATATCGTTCAAAATATCCGTGACCGAAGTATCGACTTCCTCGATCGCCATGTGGCCGGCTTCGACTTTTGCAAGGTCCAAAATATCGTTCACCAAATCTAGTAAAAGATTCCCGTTACGTTGAATGGTGTTGAGATAGGTCTGTCGTTCTTCTGGCGAGGCATTTTCGTCTTCGGCAAGACTTGAAAATCCAATGATAATTCCCAAAGGAGTTCTGATTTCATGACTCATATTTGCCAGGAATTCTGATTTCGCTTTGTTGGCTTGATCTGATTCGGCCTTAGCAGCTTCCGCTTCCTGGCGAGCGACCACTAGTAAGCTTACAAGGTCGCGGACTTCATACTGCCGCCTTCTATTGGCAATACTGGATTCCAGAATATTAACCAGGGTCGCGACACGAATAGGTCTTTCTAAAACCGTGGCATTTCGTAATGACTTTAAGACTTCCAGGGTTTCTTTCTTTCCTTGGGTCAGGTCGCCAGCGCTTGCTAATATAATAATAGGCAAATCCGACCAGGACGGCTGAAGGCTGAGTAAGCTCTTTATGCGTTCCTGATTCTGTGGAATTAAAACTTCTTTTGCCAATAGCAGGGCGCCCGCGCCTTCATTGATTTTCACCAGCAAGTCATCAAAATCACGGCAAATACAGGGGCAAAGATTCGCCTCAGTCAAAATCTTGTGAGTTGATTCGGAATCTCTTGCCGTACTGGCTAATATTAAAATTCCTTCTTCTAGCGCTGCCATCTAAAGCCGACTTTCCGGGGATTCGTTTCTGACAAAATCTGGAACTCCGGTTAAAATACCACGGAATTGTTTTAAAGGCTCTCCAACCTGAATTCCTTTGTGTGAGAAGGTAATTTCCCGAATAGATTTTTCGTGATCGCCACTGCGTCTTTTAAGAGTCGAGATGGCTTTGTGAACTTCTCCCCCTGACTCAAAGAAGCGCAAAAGTAGGACTGTATCGGCAAGGTAGCTTACGTCGACGGGGGAGTTCATGTTGGAGCCAATGAGGCCATGCTGAGCCACGATCATAAATGTAGCGACGCCACGTTGGTTTAAGTAGCTTAGCAGTTCATGCATTTGAATAATAAGAAAGCGCTCTTCGGGCATGGCATTGATGTATCCATTTAAACTATCGATAACAACGACTCGCGCATTTTGTTTTTCGACGGCATCACATACCAGGCTTACAAATTCTCCGGGAGAAAGTTCTGCGGGATCGATTTGTTGCAGTGTGATCGTACCTTTTTCGATATAGCTAGCAACATCAATTCCCATACTTTGTGCACGCTTAAGAAGTGATCTTTTTCCTTCATCGAAGAAAAAGAGAGCGGCTTTTTCGCCATTTTTTGCGGCGGCAGCGGCGTACTGCAAGGCGACCGTCGATTTTCCGGCTCCAGCAGGTCCCATAAGTAACGTACTGGATCCGCGGTCTATACCGCCACCAAGAAGTTGATCAAGTTGAGAGACCCCACTTTTAAGCAAACCAGTTTCATTTGTCGTTTCGTGGTCACTGGCGACAAGGCGTGGGAAGATGTTAATTCCTCCACGCTTAAGAACAAAATCATGATAGCCCCCTCGGAAAGATACTCCTCGCAGCTTAAGAATCCGCATGCGACGTCGATTGGCTCCATACTCTGGTGCAAGTTGTTCCAGACGAATCACACCATGAACTAAACTATGCAAATCAAGATCACCAACATCGGAAGTTCGATCGTCAAGTAAAAGAACCGTCGTATTTTTTCCGACGAAATATTGTTTGAGAGCAAGTATTTGACGACGATAGCGCAGTGATTCCCGTGCCAACAAGCGAAGTTCTGAAAGTGAGTCAAAAACAACACGGCTTGGATTTATATCTTTAACAACATCTAAAATCGCCTTGGTCGTTTCGCCCAATTCAATTTCTGATGGATGAAAGAAAGTATTCTGATTGTCGACTTCCAGCTCAGTTGCGGATCGTAATTCAAAGACAGCGATTTTTGAAATATCCCAACCGTGGGAATGTGCTACGGCTTCCACTTCTTTTTTTGTTTCAGAAAGTGTGACGTACAGAACCTTCTCATCATTGGCGACTCCCGCCATAAGAAACTGAAGACCTAATGTGGTTTTTCCAGCACCCGGATCCCCATCAACCAGATAGAGACGATCTGATGGCAGACCGCCATTTAAAACTTCATCCAAACCATTTACGCCTGTTTGTACTAACTTCTGTGTACTCATAATCTACACCCTCACTATTGAGTTCATTCCTACGGGTTTAATTTCATGCAAAAATGGGGCGTAATGGGGGAAAATTTCTCGAAAAATGAAGAGGCAGAGCGTAAATAAAAAGTTACGTTATTTCGGTGGTTTACGACGGCAGGAAAACGAATGAATGTTCTAGGTTTTGGTCTAAAAAAAATTCGAGGAAAAAATCCCCACGCATTCGGATATCTTGGGGATTTTTGTCTTCAGACATAACGTCTATGATGTGGCCGCTTTCTTCACACGTTTAATGTCGTTTCTAGATGTCATGTTTGTTTCGCACTGAGATATATTTTCCGCCGACAGGGCCGCGGCAGCTTCCGCATACTCCGGTATGTGACTCAAAGATGCCAATGATTTTTGCAAAAAAATGCTGACTTCGCAGTTGGGTGAACCGTCTCTGGCGATCGCGCGGAAGGCGTCATCAAATATTTCAGAGCACGTTATAGGTCTTATTCTTAAATAATCAGAGCTGATGGTTTTAGGATGGTCCGATTTACACTCTATCGCAAAATAAAGAAGCTGAGTTAAGTGTCCTAGCACTTGTATGGCTGTGCCGGGATCGTTAATTCCCGGAGACAGAGCTCGGGATCCCACCTCAGAAAGTACAATAAGACCAAAGCGTGGATCATCTTCGAATGTTCTCGATGAGCCGAATAAAAAGCAGGAGAGAATTTTTTCTTGAATATCCTCTGTGATCATATCCGTTTCTATTTTTGCAACCACGGAGGTTTTCGTGACGAAGTCTCCCACAAGTAAAAGTATGTGAAGTGGTTTTTTTATAGAGTCGGCAATTTTCGAGAGTTTTTTATAATCAATTGTCTGCACGAATCCTACTGTCGGGGATTCTATCGGTAATGATGAGGTAGGGGGAGGATTGAATGCCTCTTGATTCCAAGAAAAGTATTCTATTTGTCCTTGAATTGTTTTCTTTGAAACGTCATGAACTTGCCTCATGACGTGCTCCAGACGTCCCGCAGTGGATAGTTGACCGATCCAAGTTATAATCTTCCAAATAATCACGCTGAGGACGGCGATTGTAATAAAAAATAAAATGACTCTGCCATCGGCGCCATAATATTTAGTTGATAACGCTGTCAACGAAACCACACTAAATATAAAGCCGCCCAAAAAAGTTGATAAGGCCGAGTGTGCCTTGGGATCGCCGATGACTAGGGCGGTTGCTCGCGAGGGAGCGCTTCCGTTGACATTCGCATAACTGGTCACGAGGGTAGCTAACGAAAATGTGACAACTGCAAGCAGACTGCTGGCCATGATTGTCAGGATCCGATCAACAGCCTCACCCCCTAATAAATCAGAGAGTTCGCCGGGCACCAAGGGGGATAGTGAAACTGAAAACAATGTTGCAGCAATGGCGGCCATGCAATACAAGCCAGCTCTAAAGGATAGGTTGGTTTTTAATTTTCTATAGATCTGCAACAGTTTAAGTCCCATCAAACCTCCATCCACCATATTGAAATCGCGGTCCGCGTTCAACCAGTACAAATTGTGGAGGATGTTGTGTGACAGTAAACTTCCTGGAAAGGTCGTTAACCACCAAAGGCCTTCAACACTTATTTTGTCCTGGATTTATGCACATCACGAAGCAACAACATCTCACCCAATCGTTGCTCTTTCTCATCATCAAATCCACAGGTGCCATTCCACTCTTTGGGATTTTCATAAGTCCCAAACATCATGTCCCAGAGTACGAAGTCGCCATAATTGTTCTTATGCTTATTGTATTCATGGTGGATACGATGCATTTCAGGGCGCTGGAATACGTATCCGATCCACTGTGGGGTTTTGATATTGGTGTGATAAAAGAACTCCCCCAGTGCTGTCATTAGGGTATAGACAGCGCCGGCTTCGACACTAAGGCCTAAAAATGTAAATACAATCAAGCTGCCAAGTATCGAGTTCACAAGCATCTCTTGAGGGTGCTTGTAAAACGACGTGATGACTTCCAGTCTTTGCGGGCTGTGATGGATTTGGTGAAAGTATCTCCATAGGAAGTCAGAAGTGTGGCGTACTCGGTGCCACCAGTAAAATACGAAGGTCGCAAAGAAGTAGGCCAAGAATCCACCAAGCCAAGGGCCTACATGTTCTGATAATTTAAATAAAGAAACCGCGGAAAGCCATTTTTCCCAAGTATATCCCGCAAGGGTGACGATACCTAATTGCAGAATGTTGATCGCAAGGACTCGGATGTGCCAGGTTTTTACATCGGGAAGCTTCCAGCCTGTAAAGATTCGTTCAAGGATAAAGCAGAATACGAATATTGATAAAGTGATCGTGAGCATGTTGCCTCCGTCTCTATGCTTTCAATTTACCAAGAGGTATCGGTCATGGGAATGAATGGTCCCGACAGATCAGGTGGTTTTTTGTCGGTCTGAAGCTTGTAAACACGGTCCTATTTTGAGACGATTTATCTATGTCGAATAAGGCTGATTCTAAAGAGCAAAAGCAGGTGGCGGTGTCACTGGCTAT
Organism: Bdellovibrio sp. ZAP7; assembly: GCF_006874645.1. Lineage (NCBI taxonomy): Bacteria > Pseudomonadati > Bdellovibrionota > Bdellovibrionia > Bdellovibrionales > Pseudobdellovibrionaceae > Bdellovibrio > Bdellovibrio sp. ZAP7. Next base: position 1,055,739 of record NZ_CP030082.1, read on the forward strand.
TCTAGAGGTTATTGAGTGGGATGGCTTAAATGGGGTGACTCATTCAAAGGTGTCTCGCAAATCGGGCGTTTCCCGTGCTTGGATCTATGAGTATATCGGGAAAGACAAGTCGGACCTGATCGAATACGCGGGGGAGGTTTTTACTTCATTCTTTGCTCGTATCAAGAAGGCGAATCGTCCCAAGACTCGTGCGGAGATGATGCAGCGTTTGGAAGAGGGCACTGAGTTCGTGTTCCAAGCGGTGCAGGCCAATCCGGTTATTATTAAGCTTCATTATCGTTTTCGTGGGACTGATACCGCGATCGGGAAAGTGATCGCTAAGTATGAGAAGTATTGGATTGGGAATACTTCTAAGAGCCTTATGGAGATTATGGGGATGAGTTCGGCGGAGGCGAGCGCTTTTGCGGAGATGGTGATGGTGCTTAGGCTTGGGTTTGCTTTTCGGGTGGTGACTTCGAAGGATTCTTCGCGAGTTTTGCGGGAAGCGAAGTTGGCGATGAATTTTATTGATGGCCTTCGTTGTGAATAAGTCTGTTTCAAAAGCTTTCCCAGTTATTTGCTGTGGGGGCTTCCACTTGTCAATATATCAGAAACGAGATTGAGTAGGGTTTGCTGAATTCATTAACTCAAATTAATAAATGAGTTATGATATCAATGCTTCAATTGAAGTGCTTCGGAAGAAATATTACTACTAAATATTGCTTATTTCAAAATCAAGTGGAGTTACATTAAATGGATATTTTGCCGGAAGCTGAGACGTTGCTAAATAGTTTTGTGATGGAAGGTGGCATGGAAGGATCAGTTGTTTCACCTTCTGTTTTATATCATTACACGAGTTGTGAAACGTTTCTAAATATTCTCAAGAATCAATCTTTGTGGCTTACACATGCCTATTATACTAATGATGCTTCAGAGTTTTCGCACGGAATGAACTTATTCATCGGGTGTTTGGACGGCTTAATTCAATTTAATTTCCAACAGATTTTTATAGACCGGATGAAGGAATTTATGGCCAAAGAAAGTAAAAATCCCAGCCTCGCACCATATATTTTTTGCTTAACAGAGAATAAAGATCAGTTGAGTCAATGGAGAGGATATGGAGATTTTGGATCGGGTGTTTCAATTGGCTTAAAGACTTCTGATATAGAAGCCCATAAATCCTTTCACATGAGTCTTTTGAAGATTGTTTATGATGACAGTGAGAAGAGGCAGATTGTTGGGGCGATTTTTCAGAAGTTTGTAAATCTCGTCAGGAATATAGGTCAGAATGTTAATAATATTTCTTATGTTCGTAGACTCGCGCTGGACTTTTTTCGGGTCGCTTACACCCAATCACTTAGATTTAAAGATAAAGCTTGGAGGGAGGAATCCGAGTGGAGATGCGTAATTTTAGCTGAATCCATTGATCTAAGAGTTAAAGTAAGATCAAGAGCGGGAATGTTGATTCCTTATGTCGATGAGTCGATCTCATCTGTTCACCATTTCCTTGACGAAGTCGTTGTTGGGCCGAAAGCATCATTTGATTTACAGGCAGCTTCCTTAGAGAAGATCAAAATAAAGCTACAGTCCAATTTCAAAATTTCACGTTCGGCGTTGCCCTTTCGCTAAAAAATGCCGACTTGTCACGCCATCGTGTTGCCACTTTCGACGAACGCTCCCCCGGAGCATTCGACGAAACGACGCTCTCTCTTCTTCGAGTCCTGCTACCCCGCAGACGCACAAATGCCTTGCGGAGATTTAGCTGGCTTAGATTTTTTTGGATTTTTTGAGAAAAATGGATGTCCAACCCCATCATTAAGCAGGAATTGGCCGCCCCTTGATATTATTAAGTTTTTTCGAAAAGACAGCCCCTTAATTTCCGATGAAATTGCCGTTTTATACTGCCAGGGTATGTCGATTACTGACATTTCTGCTCGTACTGGGATTAAAAGGCATACCGTTTGGAAGACTATTAAACGTCTTAAGAAAGAGTCTAACTCTGAAGTTTCAGTTCCTTATGACAGATGGCGCAAAGGAAAGAAGCGGACTGGGGCAAGGCCGCCGTTTGGTTTTTGTATCTTGGAAGGGGAGCTTGTCCGCGACCCTAAAGAGTACCCAACGCTTCTTTTGATTTTCGATTTATGGAGCAAGGGGATGTCCGTTACTTCCATCGTTAATTTACTTGGGGAAAAAGGACTGCGATCGCGTACTGGTAAGGAGTGGAGCTATCGGGTTGTTCAATCAATCACCAAGCGAATTGATGCCAAAGAACTTGAAATGATAAAAGGTAGGATTTGGTTTTCTGAAAAATACCTGAAGGAAACCAAGGCTAATAAATCAGCGAATACTCAAAATAAGAAGAGTTCAAGGAGGTGTTCATGAACTTCAGTGAGTTAATTAAATGGGGTATCGGCATAATTTTGATGTGGTCGACTGTTACGCATACAGATAAAATCCAAGGGACACTTTTGAAAGCACGGGCAGAACTGATTTATAATTCTCGAACGGCGACATGGGGTACTCCTCGGGTATTTAAACGGAGCAGAAGATGAGAACTGGGATCTTTGACACGAATCTTATCAAACAGATGACGAGACCTGGAAAACGCCAGAGATATGACGATGTTGTTATTTGGTTGAATCAGAGAGGTTTGGTCGACTTTACAAAGTCCCTAATTCTTCTCACTCCAGGAGGTATTACAGAGTTCTTGGGATATGGAACTATCACCGTTGACGCAGACCCCGCCGTTCTTGAGGCCACAATTCAGCGTATTAGAAATGCTCCGAACAATGCTTCGAATATGCAAGCTGCCAAAAATACTCTTTTTGAGCATTTTGAGAAGAAGATCTACGCATCAAATTATATTTCAAAAGCTACTCTTTCGCGACTTGTGGGACGTGAAATGAATTATGTGGATGATTCATTGAAGGAGTGGCTCAGAGATTTACTAAAAGATGCGACCCAATCAGGAGATAGTAGAAAAATAATTGTGAATAGAATAGCAATGGACCACCTTCAAAGAGTTCAATGGCCAGTAGACATCTCGAGAGACGTATATGCTTCTTTTATGGTGGATGTCCATGTGGCTGCTAATCATGGCGTATCTTATAATTCTACGCGGTCGATGTGGTTGATTTGGCAGGACTTCAATCAAACGAAAGTTCTTCGTGAAATGTTACAGGCAAAGAAGGCGTCACAAGTAGGTCACAAATCAGAGGTTTCGAATGTTCTCTCTTTAGTTGAACTGATTGAAAACATGCGAACGTTAGAAAATTTAGCGCGTTTTAAAAATAATGAAGACTTTGTTGATACGGAAGCAATTCACTTTGCGGTGGTTGGTCGATATGAAAACGGAGTGCTCGCGCCGATCTTATTTAATACTTGCGATCCAATTGAGGCAGTACTTACGAGGCTATTACTTTTTAAGTGGTTTTATACAGCAACCTATCGCCGGATGGAGCGAAATGATGAAGCTATTCCTCCAATGGCTCATGGTAAAATTGTTCAGTTCGATTTAAAAACATTAAAGCCACAATATGTGGTGGATGTTGATCAGATACCATCAAGTATGGATTTTCTGTTTTCCACAAAATTGGAACAATGGATTGAAGAACAGAAGAAGAAATTTTCTGTATAATTTTTAAGTTCTCTATTTGTGGTTGGATAGTAAATTGCGTCGATCATCTATGAGTCGAGAATGGAGACTTGTGGGACGCTGAGGTTTTTCGAAAGAAGTAGTCCATAATGGTGTGGGCATGTAAGAAACCGGTCTTTAGTACTAGAAGCTTATAGTTCACTTGTTGAAGCTAATAAACTACAATTAATTTGATGAAAATAGAGGATAAGAAAAAATTCGACCTAAAGGTGCCGTGTGAAGTCCATTATATACACGTTGTGGTTACAGACGTAAAGACTAGGGCGGAAGAGATCATACAGTCTGTTCAAGATACAAGCTGGATTTCAAAATTAACTCCTTTGAATCAGTTAGCTTTCAAATCAAGAGCCGAGAAAACGATAAAGGCTCTAGTTGAAAATATTTTTAGTAAGGTCGATGATACAGTTACCTCTGAGTTTGGCGAGTATCTTGTTTCATTTACGGCACAAGAATCTCTTTGCATAGAGTACACTCACCAAAAGTTTCCAATTGCAGATATTTTTAAAAATCGACTTCTTGGCAATGGCGGATTTGATTTTCATACGGAGTCTCCTAATAAGTTTATTCTCTTTGGCGAGGCGAAATACAAAGCCAGATCATCTCCATGGAAGGATGCTCTAGAACAGGTTAATGATTTTATCGCAGAAGGAAAGGATGCTGGAGAGCTAGTGGAGCTACAGCAATTGTCGAAGTCGGGTGCCTGCGACGAATTTCTTCAAGGTCGTAAAGGCTTTGCGGCAGCATTTTCACTGAATGCCGTGAATAAAAAGAAAGCTATTGAGGATGCTATCAAGAGTGCCCTTCTGGCGTCACTCCTGACGCATACAGAAATCTATATTATAGGAGTAGAAGTTCGTGCTGAATAGTATAATTGCTGGTGATCGTGTTGAAGAAGAGATTTGCCGACGAATTTCAATAATTCATTCTCAAGGTCCGGTAAATGCGGTTGATTTGGAGTTTTTGTCCTATGCCAAGAAATTTCATCAACCTGTTTTTTCAAAGTATGAATCGAAGTTGCTTTATGTGTTGGGCCAATTTTACAAATCCCTAGAACCAAGAAGTTTTATAGAGACGGTTTATAATCTATATTCAGAGGGAATTTCTAAGGAATTAGATGAGTATTTTACGCCAGTACAAGCGAGTATTTATTTGCAGATAAAAGCAAAAAAGTATTTCTCATTCTCGGCGCCCACGAGTGCCGGGAAATCATACTTATTTCGAACTCTTATCAAGAGAGAAAAAAAGGATATTGTAATTGTTGTTCCTTCGCGTGCCTTGATTTCGGAGTACTACAAAGCGGTAATGGAAATTGTTGAAGACAGTAATGAAATATTGGTTTTGCAGTTCGCGGATAACATAAACACAAAAAAGACAGAGCGTCGAATATATATAGTGACCCCGGAAAGAGCGATCGAGCTCTTTAAAATATCCCGTCATTTGTCTATCGGTCTTTTTCTAATGGATGAGGCCCATATTTCTGAAGATCCAAGTCGCGGAATAAAATTTGATTGGTTTGTCCGAAGAATTGGCGAGGAGTTCAAGGATGCCAAAAAGGTTTTTGCTCATCCGTTTGTTGAGAACCCAGAAGCTCAATTGAAGAAGCATTTTATTCAAGAAGAATCGGCGTCAGAGAACTTCAGGCAAGCGTCTGTCGGAAAAATATTTCTGGAAAGAAGCGCCGACGGTTTCAAATATTTCTCTCCGAATATTGAATGTGATGATGTTCTTAGTAAGACTGATCCAGTGATGAGCATCATTAAAAATAAGGGCTCGGTTTTAATTTACATTGCAAAATCTAAGCTTTATGAAGATGAGTTTGATGCGCAGTTTTTACCATATATTAAATCGTGCCCCCAAATTCGCGATGATGGAGCCAAAAAAATAATTTCAGAATTGGCCGAATACCTAGGTGTTGATAGTAGTGAAGATAAAAAATCTGATCTCCTTGAGTACATGCGAAAAGGAGTTGTAATTCATCATGGATCAATTCCACTTAAAGCACGTCTCTTGATTGAAGAATTTGTGCGTGCGGGTTACGCACGTATTTGTTTTGCGACGTCCACATTAAATCAAGGTATTAATATGCCATTTGATGCCGTATGGCTGGCGAGAATAGATCGCTTAAAACCGTTGGATTTAAAGAATCTCATTGGGCGTTCTGGACGGTCGCAGAAAAATGATGTTTTTGACTTTGGTTACACGATTGTCGAATCTGACAAGAGAGAACTTTTTCTTCAAAAATATAACCAGGCGTTTGAAATTTCAGAACAATCTCAGTTGGAGCTGTTATCTACTGGTAAAGACGAAGACGTATTTGACCTAGTCGAGTCCTTAAAAAATAATTCTTTCAACGACAACTTATTTTTGCCTCAATCTCAGGTTGATCGAATAAAGGCTGCGGATATCAATGGTGATGTATCATTTTTGCTAGACAGTTTTTTCGGACAAAATGAAGTAATAACGGGGAATCAATACAATGCGCTTGGGGAGTCTCGGCGAAAGAAAATTAAGGAAACTCTAGGCAGACTGTATTCAGTCCATTTAATTAGGCAAGAACTAACGACTGCAGAGAAGTCAGTCTTAAGTACCGCTATACCAATTCTACTTTGGAGGATTCAAGGTAAATCATTCAGCCAGATTGTATCTATGAGATTTGCATATCTATCCAGAAAAGACGAACAGAAGATAATTAAGAAGCGTCTTAAAAATAAAGAGATCAAGAAAGGCGAAGCCAAGGAGCTGCTAAGTAAATTAGAAGCCCGAGTTCAAACCGCTCCGGCGCCGATTCCTGATAAGCGACTATCCCGATCATGGTCTTTTACAAAAACAGCTGCAGAGGACTTGTCTTATGATCATGTTATTTATGATACATATGACTATTTAGATAAAGTAATCTCGCTTTCAATGGTTGACCCGTTATGTGCAGTGTTTGAGGTGTATTTCGAACGGTCAAAAGACGAGAGAGCCAAAAAGTTGATTAATTTTATTCGTTACGGAACCGATGACTCGATAGAGATCTATCTACTTCGATATGGTTTTGATTTCGAGGAGATCGAGTGGCTTAAGCCACATATAGAGCAGGTTAATACCGAGGAGATTGTATTCGCCAACACAATTAAAAAATTGTCTGACGAGAAGCTGAAAGTGATCCAACGCTATATTTAAGCATTAATCTAGGGTGACTCTACCTGGAGGGAGAAAATGCTTATGATTAAAAAAAACGAAGGTAAGAAGAATAGGAAAAGAGGAAGACCGAGAACAGTTTCTGGAATTCCAGATGTATTAAAAATTAAACTCATGCCAATTCCAGAGCCCTCAGATCAGTTTGAGAAAAGAGCAAATGAGGTTCGAGATATCATTGCTCAGATAATCCTTTTGGGAATGAAGACGACAGACGAAAAGTGACTGAATGAATTCCTGCTTAATGATTGGAATGGACCTCTACGTGATAAGCAAGTTTATAACTAGCTAAAATCTTTGAGAGTTGCTGGCTGAAACTTCTGAAAAGGCTCGGTAGAAGCAAAGTAATTCGATCGAGCTAAATTCTTAAGTATCTGAATCTGCTCGGGATTTAATTGCGATTTATTGCTGAAGAAAATGGATGGAAAGGCAGGATTACTCCTGAACTTCCTAAGATACCGAAAACACCAGCTATTTTTGCAAAGCACTACAAAATCGCTACAAACTACTACAATTAAAAAGGCAACAGTCATTTGACGCATCGCCTATCCATCTCCCTGCTTTGCAAAGATAGAGATCACTTCGCCTACTGGAGTTTCAGGATCATGAAGGTGTAGGTTGTCGGTCATACCCTTAATGCTGATACCTGCCTTACGCATGTAAATCATCATTGTTTTGATATCCGACCATCCACCAGCAATCATAACTTTTGCGGGCTCTACGCCATTCCCTAGAAGGGCTGTCGCCCAACTTGCGCGAAGGTCATGAAACCTTACAGGAGGCAGCCCAATTCCCATTAGAAAAGCCCTTAAAATCTCGGCCTGCCGTCCTTCGGTCCATTCCCTGTGATGAGGAAGGACAAAGTTGCTGTCCGGATTTTCAGCATAGAGCTGTTTGATGATGGGTATCAGCGGCGGGGCAACCTCGATAGTGCGATCTTGCTTTGATTTGGTGAATTCTTTGAAGCCATGCTTATGGTCCCACGCCGACGAGATCAAGATTGTTCTATTGTGCAGGCTAATCTTGTCTTTTGTAAGGGCGTAAAGTTCGCCATTGCGGCACCCAGTGTATAAAGCAAAGGCCCAGACTGAATACCATGGATGATTCATCTCCCGTGCTTTTTCAAGAAGTTGCTTCATCTGTTCTCTAGTAAGAACTTTCTTAATTTTGTCTCCGAGACGGAATTGAAGCATCGGAACGGGATTACGTTGCAGATATCCGCATTCAACTGCAAATCCAAAAAGCCCTTTGATGAACTTGAGCATACTTTTTTGATGTGATGGGGACCTTTCAGCCAGCGTGACCTTAATCAATGCGCGTATCTCTTCGGTACGGATTGACTCAATGGTTCGGTTGTTCCATTGGCGTGTATGCGCATCAAGACACAGGCGATAGTTCTCGACTGTAGAAGGTGCTAAATCGCGCATTTCCATTGATTCGTAGAACTGTTCCCGCAATGTCGCTACCTTCATTTTTCCGCCAGCACCTTCTTCGAAGCTCGTCTCAACTTGTAAAACAAGTTGATTATAAATACGCTTTGCCTCGATTTCTGTGGCGATTAGGTCACCCTTGTCATTACGAGTTCGGCTCAGTGACTTTGGTTGTCTGGTTAATGGATGTCGCTTCGAAAATGTAACTTCATAGCCTTGTATATCGTCTCTAAATTTAATTCCCATAAAAACCTCCTCTTTTTTGTGAAAGCAAAAGGTTTCTTAAATCAGCTAACGCGTATCGATTCGACCGTCCTAATTTATAATAGGGAACTTTGCCGTTACTTGATAGAGTCCACAAAGTTGATGTCGGAATTTTTAGATACGCAGCTGCTTCTTTCGTTGTTAACCACTCCTCTTCAGTTTTCAAAGAACAAAGTGTTTTTGTATCATTTGGAAATATATCTTTGGTAAATATTCTTAAATCTTTTTTTTGGTTAGAATAATGCGCCATAGTGGTCCTCCAGATGCGGAGTACTTTCACGACGCTCATTGAATTGATATGGAACTAGGAGAAGAATTATTTCCCTAGAGATTTCCTTCTGCGATCTATAATATCAAGAGCTTGTCTTTCGGCTGGACCGTGATGGTTTCGGTTTGGGTTGAGATGTTTAGCACCTTCTCCCGTAAAAAATTTGGAAAAGGCTTTTTTAAATTCTGACCCGTTAGTAAATTGCTTCCTCGATAGAAAGGATTCTAATGGACTCGGGCTATTTAATAGATCACAAACTATTTCATAGGCCCTGTCCCATTCTGATGAATAAAAGTCTTCCTCGTTGTCGACTCCGGCATCTGAAAACAGCATGCGTCGCTCGGTATCGTCGGACATCCATTCACTTGGCTGATAGAGGCAAATAATTCCGAGGCGGTCTAATTCTGAGAGAAATAGTCTTAGCGTCGAAAATTCGCGTGCGTCTGCGGTTTTGGTCACGGAAGATCCGATACGTTTGCCGAGCGCAATCAAGAAACTTTTGTCACTATGCAGATCGGCTTGAGCTATTCTTTGAATTACGCAAGGATCGTATATCCAAAAAAGGTCCATCCCAATTAATTCCAGAATGAAATCGTCCGGGGACTCATCGATCGTCAGAGTTCCCGGGATGATTCCATCGTCTACTTGAACTTCCGACCTAGACTTCAATTGCCCAAGATGAGCCTTCGCGGAAAGCAAGCCTTTTTCGTCTTGGATTTTTGCTTGTATCAGGCATGAGTTGGCTAGGTGACGCTGTCTATCTATATCTAAGAAAAAATCCAGATGCTTGTCGTAGTATTCTTTATCCCAAACTTCGTCGGGTGCATCTACAATTGATAGAAGGTACTTATCCATACGTTTTTTCCACTCTGTCCATTCTAGATTTTGAACGCCTGCCATGCTGACTCCTAGTTTCTAACATTCTATCAAATAAAAAAAACGTCAGCAAAGGCGATTGCTGGAATTAGGACACCGTCTAGTTCTGTGGAAAAAGCTATTTATGCAACATATACCTTCATCAACAAAAAGTATTCCAACGCGGAACAACCAGAATTCGCCAACAAAGCTATATTCTAGAAAGGAACTTATGAGTGAATACCTTTAGTCAACCAGCCCAGTATCTTAGTGATTTCGAGGTACAGAAGCGACATTACTTCATAGATGCCTTCTCGGTTATGCCAATAGGTGGAACTATTTTAAGTTCTACCATAAAGCTGCCTCGAAAGCAGTATCCAGTAAAGGATGTGTCTCTTGATGTAATTCATGACGTACATCTGCATACAGACAGGAATAAGATTTATCTCGGCAGACGCAAGGATAACAAAAATTTTGTTTTTGCAAATCTTCATGATTTGATCCGAATGGATCGTGGATGGCCAAATCCACTGCGAACTAGAGATGGAGTCAATCAGTTCACCGTTGAAGAGCAGAGGGTATTGATAGAGTTAGATTCGATTTCTGACTATTCGATACAGTTGATGCAGCAGCTTTTGAATGCTGGATTCGAGGAAGTCAGAAGATTTGCTAGTGAGATACTAGATGCCGACGCCGAGGTTCTAGTTTCAGACTTTTTTATCAACAGATTCGAAATTTACACTGAGCTGGGGCCATATAATAGCGACGATTTAGTGGTGATGCGGGAGAGAATTGATGACGTAATTCGAAGAAATTACGGGCTAAAAACCGAACGGAAGTCAGAAGCTTCAAAAGAATTGACTCACACTGGTTGGCCCGCTCGTACGGATCGAGAGGTGAATCGTTATGAGAAAGCGACCTTAAAGGTTTATCCAAAATATGATCGAATCCGAATTGAATCTGCGAATTTATCCCTCCGACCGAGCTTTAGTTCAGTTGGAGATATAAGGAAAGAGCTTCTTTCATTGTATGAAAATGTTGTTCAAAGAATAGAGGCTCTGCTTGATCAAGTAATCATTTCTCCTCCGGAGAAGGTCTCTCCGGAGGATCTTTATCTGTTGTTGGAGGGGTTTAGCTTAAGGGGCGTGAGAAAGGAGAAGGCCTTTGATGAGCTTGTGCGGCAATTAACTCAATTTGGTGTATATGACCCTGGTGCAATTAAAGATGCGAATTTGCGTTTGGGTTATTCCCAGTTAAAGAAGCTTTCGGATGCAAGTAATGGAATTTTAGAGAAGAAAAAACGTCCTCCGAAATCTGGTGGGCAGCAACAAAACTTTTATCTACTGAAGCGGGTACAGTAGGGAGCTTGGATACGGTAGCTCAATTTGGCCTAGGGAGACGATAGATTCTAGGTCAAAAAAAATAGCTCTTTGACATTCGTATAGTTTGATTTTGAGTAAGAATCCTATTTCTAGGAAATGTCCCATTCGAACATTGGATGGGATTGTTCCTTAAATTTTTTAATACTAAATGGAGGCAATAATGAAATTCCCAAAGATTGATATACAGTTTATCTACCGAAATTTTTTTCCTGGAACCGCAAGTATTGTGGTGAGGGCTAAGGGTGATCATCTTAACGCGCAAGATAGATTGGCGCCGATTGGCGAGGAAGCCGCAAGGGCTATCACGAGTTGGTTCATCTCCGACGCTCTTCCATTATTCCATACCGAAAGTGATTTGGTGTTCCGTAGAGAGTTGCGAGACTTCTATTTTAAAGTCCATGCCAAAAAGAATGACGAGTTCTGTGATCAAGTTCGAAGCTGCAATTCAATTGAATCACTTTTAATCGCAGGGGAACTAATTGATTTATATCGTGCAGTGCCCAACTTGTTTATTGAATGTATGGCCTGGGACGACAGTTATCCGTATTTTGAATTTCCGGAAGACTTTGAAGAACCTAAAGAATGGGTTGGTAAAGAGGCTTACGAAGATGAAGAGCGTGCACATAAAGATAGTAAAGTTCTTCATTAGGAGAAAAAATGTATACTCCACTCTTTCTTGGTAAACATTTTTCTACTCTGAGGCTGGCGAATGACTTTGTTTATCTGAAAATTAATAACAGTAATTTGGTTTATCCATTTGAGATTTCTGAGTATGTCGATGCGATGGTGGCAATTTTGCAAGGTAAATACACAAAGGCAATGCCGAATGATGAAATGGAGCTTGTGGATAATCTAATAACAACCATCTTGGATCGTTGTGAAAAAATTCATTTTGAATACAGAGTGACGATGGAGACTTGGTTAAGGGAAAACACTGTTGTTCGTTGTAAGTTGCCTTGGGGAATTCCAGATGCCACAAAGGCGGAGCTAGGCAAAATAGTCTATTGTGTTTTTTTTGATCTTCTTGATTTGCGGGAGGTGAGAAATGAGTTGGAGGGATAAATATCCACCGTTGTTCGATTATAAATATATCTATAGGAATTTTAGCGAGGAGTTTGCAGAGGAAATCATGAGGATCGTAGATGAGTTGGCTCATAGAAAGGATGGTGTTTTTTCTTCCTCTTGGCCGACTTCGGAAGCGATTATCAATCATGTCTTTTTTGGTTACGAATGTTCAGGTGCTACCGAAGTTGATTTGGTAAGATTATACATTCTTCGAAAGATTGTTTTTGCAGATGTATTGAAGAGAAAAAAAGAGACCTGTATCGTAGATCGTAGCCAGTTCGACATCTGTGAAGTTCTGAATCCACTGGAAGCTCTGAGGTTCTCATTTGAAGCGTTTCACACATTCATTTATTGTGTTGAGTGGAATGGCGATAGCCTCGCTTCTTGTATTCAAGAAATTCCAATCTCACGTGGGAACATGAAAATGCAAAACGGAGATGACGAGATTCCGTTTTAAGCTAAACCAAGTATTCAGAGGCCATCACGTATTTATGCGATGGCCTATTTTCTATTTTGATAGGACATACGGGTACGGCGTTGATGAAATAAAGAGTTAAGAAAAGGGCCGTTATTTGCGGATATCGGGATTTTTTAAAATCTTGATTTTTAATACTTCTAAGGATTTATTAATGCTTAATCGCGCACAAATATCCCTGGCTTTAATTCTACAGCATTCATACCAAGGCTCGGCATAAACAAATCCTTTGTTAGTTGATAAGCCTGATCTGCTATGGCTTGCTTTGAGGGATCACTTGAAACTGTATAATCGCCAATAAATGCAAAAAAATCTGACAAGACAAATAAATCGTCAGATTTACTCACGACATTGATGCTGATTTCTCCCGGAATTATCGGCCCGATAAAATTGAGAGTCCCGCTGTTCACCAAGGATTGTAACAACTCATTCAATCCTGGTAAAATTTTACTCCGAATTGAGTTAACTGCTTCTCCATGCATTTTGGAATCAATTACAGCGCTTAGGTGGAAATGAATATCTCTGATTCCGTATTTTTTAATCGCTGCAAATAATGGGTATCTGGTTGCAATTAAAGCTGCCTCTTGCAAGCGAATAACTTTGATCATTTGCTTGTACCGCTCGGGCAAAAGTTGACTCGGACTTAGAATTTCGGTGGTTGAGGCTGCAACTGGAGAAGAGGCTATGAACCATTCTGGGTATTCGATTGCTGTTTTATAGAAGTTTTTTTCAACGAAATTTTTGGCGAAATCTGGATCTTTTCGAATTAGCGTTCCCCCCATCAATTCTGTTTGGATAAGATTTGCTGAGGCGATCTGGTGCGCAGCCTTCAGTTTTCGGCTCGCTCTGATTTTTTTCATATGAAGATTACTTAGTCCGGCTTTTTTGAGAAGACTTTCAGCTACCGCCACTTGAGACTCAAGGAGGCACACCCAACCAATTCCATAGTGCCCGTTGACCTTAGCGTTGGATAACGTTCCAGTTTCATCAATAAAAATGTGTATTGGATCATTCGGTGCAGCCATTAAGATGGCTTCTACCCAAAGACAAGCAGCAAGTCAATCGGCCTTGGATCGCGAAGATTTTAAAAGTTCATCAATCTTTTTTTCAGGGATGCCGGAAGCACGCTCAATGTTATGGGCATACCCGGCTGTTACGGCCGGAGACGAATGTCGCGCAAATAGTTGAGTCTCCTGGAGTGAGGCACCGGCAACCAAAGCAAGGGTAGTTGCCGTGTGCCGGAAGGAGTGTGTTGAGATGCGGGGATTATCTATAGAGATGGCTCGGAGTCTGTCCTTGGCTATCCTTCGAATGGAGCGAGTAGAAAGGCGTTGATGGCGATTTCCATCTGATGTTGACCCAAAAAGTGGTTCAGTTGCTTTTGCAACTGGTCGTTCGGCAAGATATTCGAGTATTGGAGTTAAGGCCGTTTCGGTGAGGACAACATAGGCATCCTTGGAATCTGAACCTTTGCCTTGTAGCCAGAGAACAGGTTGCCCGGCCTCCTGGCGTAGGTCATCGATATCTGCTCGCGCAATTTCAATTGAGCGGGGGCCAGTTCGAATCATGAGGTTTAATAGGGCGTAGTCGCGTTTCCCCTTGATGGTGGAACGATCAATTGAATTCAAAAGTCGAAAAATTTGTGGAATCGTAAGAGGGTCCTTTCGGAAGCGTTTATCTCTTTTTGCTGATTTGATATTCTTTGCAAGATTTGGATATATCTTTTCAGATTCCAACCAGGCAAAGAAGGTGCGTACGGCCACCATGTATGCGGCTTGTGTGTTAGAGGAAAATTTACGACTTCTAAGAGAGCGTTTGTACTCAATTAAATCTCTACGATTTAACGATTTAAAATCGGTATTGAGTAACCACTGTCTGAAATCTTTGAGCCGTCTTTTATATCCCTCACGCGAGATATCTTTAACATCATGGGCCGTGATAAATTGTTCGATTAGGCTAGATATCCGGTCTGCTCTCAGCAGTGAACGTTCACGTATAGATTCTGTTACTTGTTTCATTTTCCCATTTCATCATACCGAAGTGTTCGACGTAATTTTCAATGGAAGAGCTAGAACGAAAAGCTATTTCTGCGTTTCGGGGCGATACGGTTACTTAACGAGCAAAGCTATTACAGTTTTGCTTCCGGAGTTAGCCAGATTTCCATCGAAATCGGGTTGCATAGTGAGAGCCGGGGCTGCGGTATTAGTTAAGTCGATTTTGTAATAAAAGGCAGCGATACTTGTGTCAGGATATATGGCATTTTCAACAACATCTCCAAGAAGCATATACTCATTTGCAGTGTAAGTGGCAGTATCGGTCGTAATTGTGATGGTAACAAAAGCACTGCCGTTGTTGAGTGTGGAAACATTGAAGTAAGTTATATAAGTGTTTACGGGATATCCTGCATCAATCACGGAATTGCCCGCCGATAAGTCCCGGTTGCTGTAGCGGTAAACGTGCTTCATGGCTCCAATCTCAGAAAGGCTATAAACTTTGAGATCGCGTTCGGTGCACGAGGTGAGCATAAAAAATACGCCTATGACTAGCATTTTCCCCAGAAAGACCATGCTCACCCCAAAGCTACTTATTGAAATTTAAAATTATTTTTCTTGAACCTATCAGCGTAGTCTTTCTCCGCTTTTTTCAAAACTACGTAATTGCTTACTCGGCAATCAATGAACTTTTTGACAGTTGGTCCTCTTGGACCATAATCAGTGCCTTCTCCGCAAAATGCGAACACCTGAATGGCTATGTCTCCATCGAACCATAAAGCTAATCCGGATCGGTCAGAATTCAGTTGAACAAATTTTGGAACAGGAAAATCTTTTCCTAGAATTTCACTTACCTTCGGCAGGTCGCCATACATATTGCATTGACCGGCCATGCTTACATTGTGTTCTTCAATTAAACCAGTTTTGCCATTAGCAAACACAGATCGAATAGTTTGAACGCAAGCCGATCGTTCTTTACGCATATATGAATAACCGCAGTTAGGCGGATTTCGGCAAACATAGTTTTCATTATTTTCAAATTTTCCAAACTTTGTTGAAGCCTCAGCAAATGGGTGTCCGATAAGCAAATCTGAATACATTTTACTGCTCTTAACACCGCCGTCGGCATATGCTTCGAACGATAGAAGGCATAATATTAGTAGAACAATTTTATGAAGATTCATTTGAATATCCTTTATAAATGTAGATTGTTAGTTGCCTCAGTAGAAAGTTCTCATTTTTTTGCTTTTCGAAGAATGACGTCGAAGTTCCCTGCGAAAATTTCGTCCTCCATCTCTTTCAGTGGAGATTTTCGTTCAAATGGACCAAAACATAGTTCGTCGACAGTAATGCCAAGTTCATCAGCAACTATTTTAACCTTCTTTATGTCTCTGGGATTGCCTCCAGATAACCATTCTGAAAGTGTGGTTTTCGGTACACCAGTTTTGCGGGACAGTTGTGCCGCCGTCATATCTCGATCTGCTAAAATATGCTTGAGATTGCTTTTTAGTTTCATACTCAGAACCCATCGGAAAAATGTGAATCTCATTACACAGGAAAAACGATATTACGTACGTTGACCGCTACGCCGTTCACCAAATACAAAATGCCGTACTTCTCGAACTAGTTAGCAATTAAATCAAGGCTTCCTGGTCTTATTTCCAATTCCCCTGGTTTGAAATCGACGTAGAGATTACGTACTTCGCAATATTCGAAAATGTTGAGGAACTCCTTGTGTAGAAATCCGCGCATTCGCATGTGGGAGTACGCAGCTGTGAATGATATTGGATTCCGGCCACGCATGTTCATTCGCAAAATCGCTTCCACGTCGGCATCACTGAATTCTAGGTTTAAGTGAAGCTGCATCTCCTCACTCCAAGAATTGAGATTGATGTGAACCAGATATACTTTTTTGGTCTTAACCCATTCGATCCGGCTATCAATTAGGTTTAGTGCTTCGCGAGCGATTTCGACGTCTTTGTGATCTTCCATCATCACCTCTTCAGTAATTTCTGTTTTATCACGGTGAAATAGGTCGAAATAATTATTCGTATCAGGCAGAAACGGCATCCATCTCGGCTCGATACGTAAGATGCTGTTTTGGTCTAAAACAATAATTGCGACAAACTAGGTACTTATTTTCAATTTATGGCGAAAAAATATTGCCGGGTTTGTCGGCACAAGAAAAAGAAGACAGACTTTTATGCAGATCGAACTAGCTGGGACAAACTCCAGCCGAAATGTAAGGCATGTTCTCGCAGACTTGCTCGATTATACTATGCCATAAACCATGATAAACTCCTTATGCGAAACCGTGTCCAACTTCGGCAGCGACGACGAAAAGCGCGGAATGTCTTGCAGGTGGCAACTTGAGATCAAATCATCGAAGCTGTTTTATTAAGAAGTACCTTTTTATATTTCTTTCCACTACTCGAATGATTGCAGATCTGGCTTTACGGCAAATCTCAAGATCTTCTATCGATTGCGGGAGGTAGCCAAAATCTTTGGCAAAAAAGTGTTTTGCTAATTTGAAAGCTTCTTTGTCACTTATTTGGTCTATCGATGTCTGCACGAATTTTTCTGTTGGATAACCGTATAGTTCTGTTGAAGTTAGAATGACTTTGCAACCGATACGGGTGAGAGAAGCAAATAGGTCTATTGTTTCTTGATGTTCTCGATATTCACGACGCTTTAATGTAACGTCGGCACTATCAAGGAAAAGAACGGGATAAGCTTTTTGGACTTCATGAATATCGATCTCGTCGTACTTTATTCCAGCACGTCGAATGTCGTTGTTAAATCGTTCGACTGACAAACTGGGGCACTCGATTTTTAATCTTCTTAACCCATCCACAACTAGGTGAGTCTTGCCACTCCCAACGCTGCCAATGACAATCAACGGATGCGTGGTGCTGTTTTGAATATATTTATCAAATGCAACACGAGGATCATAATTACTCGCTAGATAGATAAATTTTCCTACTGAATAGTTTGTGTAAAGCTGATGTTTATCTGACAAGACATCGATTAACTTTTTAGTGGCATTCATCCATGGCTTCTCTTTCCATTATACCAATGAGCCGCAACTAACTTTTGCATTACTTCAGAAGGAGGCATCATTTGGTTATAATCTCCGAACTGAATCTTTCTATACTCTTCAGTTTGACGAGATTGGTCTTCGGCGGATAGTTCTCGGAACTCAATCAACGCCTTTGCCATTTCCTCAGCTTCCATTTTCTTTCGGGCATCCTGCATCTGGAGGTCCTGCTCTTTCTTTTTGCGTAGCTCCTCCCGACGTAACGCCTTCTCTTTGCTTTGATGGATCGAGCTGATAACTTCCTCAGCTGTATAGCTTAGATATTTCATCGGACTGTGGATCTTTTCCCCAGTATCTAACGAGCCGTGGATGAGAATATGATCTAATGCTTCACCCAGATCGTCTGCGGGATAATCCTGAAGCAAGAGATTCAAATAATACTCTTCTTCGACGCGTTTTTGATGCGGTCGCACTGATTCAATGTAGTTGGAAATCTTGTGAGGTAATGCTTCGGAGGGAGAGGGAGTTTTCTTTCCTGTTTTATTTAAGTTTTCTTTCTTGGAGATCTCGTTGAACCTACCCCTAGGATCGGATTGATCCCCCTCATGAGATACAGTTGAACCTACCTTGGCGTCATTTTCCCTTGCTCTTCGCCATTCTAGGTAACCTCGAACTATGGGAACATCATAAAGCGTGGTAGATGAAGCGGTTCCAGGAACTAATATAGTTACAAGACCCATTTCTTTCAAGCTCCGGAGGGCCTTCCTGACGTTCGGAGGCTGCAATCCTGTCCAAGTAGCTATGAAGGTATTAGAAAGTCGTGCGGCAGGCCTGTGGAAGCCCAGGGTATATCGGAGAATACACTGAAACACGATCAAATCAATTTTCCGACGAATAACCTTTACCGAGAATTCGTTAATCCTGTGCGGCACAAAGAGAGCTCCGCCTTTTTCGATGAAGTCGACCTTTATTCCAGGAGGTAGATATTTCGATACGTCAAAATGGGAGAGATCTTTTTGACCTGAGATTGATTTGATCTCAGCTTGATAGCGTCGGAGATCAATAATATCTGAGGTTGGATTCTTCAATTCACTCATAGATCTACCTCAATAAGACCCCAAGAGACAATAAGCGCATTAAGAATTGCCTTCGCTGTTTCGGCATTTAGGAAGTGGTTAAAGGCGAATGGATCGCGGGAAGCCGCTTCGCCAAACCAAATTGAATGCGCCCAGTGGACTGCAGCTAGCTCTTCGTTGTGAAAATTTTGGGAAAGAATAGAGGGCCAATCTATTGAACTTTCCTCCAAGCAAACATGCGGCAACATCTTTGTGCGCAAGCCTGGCAATGAGTTCGTAATATACAGAACCCCAAGGAGGGGTTTCGAGATTTTATTCGAGGCAGGATTTAGCTGATTAGTGCGGTCTTCCATGAAAATAAAAAAATCACAGCGGAATTCTCCGCGCAAGTCTGTGGGTGCAGTACATATAAGGTTTATATAATTGTTTAGGTACATATGCGTTAGACCGAAAGTGCGGCAATGCGAACGGAATCCGGCAAATCACACCAATTCGTACGAAGCACAATTCTTGCCAGATATAATTGCGTGATGTTAAACTCATTCATGTTGACGTATTGACGGGTGGGAGAATTTCAAAAATGAATTCAAAGGAAATACCAACAGAACTACTGTCATTAGTAGGCTCCTTTCTTCGACAAGGGCGAAAAGCTCGCAATCTTCTTCTTCCTCAAGCTGCACAGCGTATTGGTATATCTGCAGAACGCTTGCAAGCCATCGAAGACGGATTAGAATTGATCACAACTGAATACGCCCAATTCATAGTCGCAAACTATGGTGGTGCACGCGGTGATGCGGTTGATGGTTTACTTTGGAGGTTGATGATGGAAAGGAATCGTTGTCACCTACAAACTGAAAGACGCAAGCACCTTTCAGTTGTTGGCGAAGAGTCCCGCCCTTGGGAGAAGCTTCAATTCTCTAAAATTTCTTGCAGAAGTCTCAGCTCGGTCTGAATTCCGGATGTGGCCGGCATTTTGATCTTGAATCGCTAAATTATTGTTCCTGTCGATTATAAACTCGTTGATTTTTTTTGCTTACTGCCTTGAGCCGGAAGGGTGGCGTTTTGCGAAATATATTGAGTTCTTCATGGTATTTGACGTCGAAGCATCCAAGTGGTGTGCCAGTAGTTGTTTCGAGTATTAGGGTGCTTTGGCGGCACCTATTTCTTTTTTCTCTTCTCCTGCTTTGGTTGAATTAAGTCTATCACTGAAACTTTCTCGTTTCGAAGTTTGGACAACCCCTCTGCAAGCTGCTCAAGCACGAGAAGTGTTGGGTTGGCGCCCGCTTTCTTGTACGGATATAGCTGCGTGTAGGTGACGCCGATCTCCTGTGCGAGCTTTCCGATTGGTAGGTCGCCTAGTAGTTCAGAAAACTGCAGCTTTGTTTTTGGCGCTATCTTCTTTTTCTTTTCTGCCACTTTTAACCTTGCCTCAGTCATTCTTTGATGTAAGTTTAAAAGTATAACTTAAAAACTATACTTTTAAAGTTATACATTAAAAAGGTGGGATGCAATAGTGGAAAATGCTGAGGCAGTTGCAAAGATAAATGATCGCCTTCGAAAGGCGATGTCGTTGGGGCAGCTTACAATCGAACTTTCTGAGGTTGTTTCTTCGTCACCTGTTCGTCCGGAAATAATAAAAGCAGTTCGTGAATTTAAGAGCTTTGACTCTGAAATTGATCTTTCTGGAGACCACTCACTTGGTGTCTTTCTAGTTGCGGATGAGCCATATGTATTTAGATATACTTATGGAGATGATCGATATGACTATGGCAAAGAAATTGGTAAAAGAGTGCTTAGTGTTTTTCATTTAGCCGAGTTTCGTTCTTTAAAGCTAGGAAAAAAAATCCAGGCTTCCGCTCGAAAAATGCTTGATCAAGAGGGCGCATAGAACTGGACCTTTGTCTTACTAATGGTGGGTGAAAAGCTTGCTGCTGGTCTAGGCGTCTAATAAAGTATGTAAACAACAACAGATGTTACGAAGTGTTTTATAGAGGTGGGCTGGTGTGGCTAAGCTAGAAGATATCAAAAAGGATGCCGCTGTTAAGGGGATACTCACTGAGCAGCTGGTTTCAATTGTAGATACTAAGTGGCATGGCTCCGACGCGCTTGAGGTTGTTTTTCGTGACTCCTCCGGTAAGCATGATTCTCAAATCTTGTTCAGAGATAGGGAATCTACTATTGATATCGTTACAGCGGGGCAGCCATGGAGTTTTAGGGCGGACGGTGCGCTGCTAAAGCTTGCATCAGAAGCACATCGAATTCGTTTGGCCTACCTATTTGACCCTCTTTTGGCTGTTCACACGTCTTTAGTGAGGCCGCTGCCTCACCAAATTAGTGCTGTTTATGAATCGATGTTGCCGAGGCAGCCTTTAAGATTTCTTTTGGCCGATGACCCTGGGGCTGGAAAAACTGTGATGGCGGGACTTCTTATTAAGGAGCTTCTTGCGCGAGGTGATTTGCAGCGCTGTCTAATAGTTTGTCCGGGAAGTTTAGTTGAGCAATGGCAAGATGAACTTTACGCCAAATTTGGATTGGCCTTCGAAATCCTCACGACAGATAAAATTGAATCCGCTAGGACAGGGAATTGGTTTGGGGAGAATAATCTTGTTATCTGTCGTTTGGATAAGCTCAGTAGAAATGAAGAGTTAAAAGACAAATTGCGTGCGACTGATTGGGATTTAGTAGTTTGCGACGAAGCCCACAAAATGTCGGCCAGTGAATTTGGCGGTGAAGTTAAATACACCAAGCGATTTCAGCTTGGACGACTTTTGAGTGAAGTAAGCCGTCACTTCTTGTTGATGACGGCCACGCCTCATAATGGTAAGCAAATTGATTTTGAACTTTTCTTGTCACTTCTTGACGGTGATCGATTTGAAGGCGTGCATCGAGAGGGTGTTCATGCTAGCGATCCCAGTGATTTAATGCGTCGTCTTGTTAAAGAGCAGTTAGTCACATTTGAAGGGACGGCCTTATTCCCGGAGAGAATTGCATATACGGTTACTTATGAGTTATCTGAGCTTGAAGTGGAGCTCTACGCTCAAGTAACCGAATATGTGAGAACAGAATTCAATCGCGCAGATGCACTTCACAATGATGGACGGAAAGGTACCGTTGGCTTCGCACTGACAATTCTTCAGCGAAGGTTGGCTTCGTCTCCAGCGGCGATTCATGAGAGTCTGCGACGTCGACGAGAACGGTTGGAATCTCGTTTGAGTGAGATTCGTCTTCTGGGGAGAGTGGGCTCAGTTGCTGATGTTTCTAATCACCTAATCGATTTTTCGACTGAAGATCTTGAAGACTTAGATGAATTACCTGAAGACGAATTGGAAGTTCAAGAGAACGAATTTGTTGATCAGGCAACCGCTAGTAAGACAGTCTCAGAGTTGCAAATCGAAATCGACATTTTGAAAGGCCTCGAGGCGCTTGCTCAGAGAGTGATTCGGAGTGGAACAGATAGAAAATGGGATGAAGTCTCAAAAATTTTGTCAGAGAACGCTTTGGTTCGTGATGCTAACGGTAACTGGCGAAAGATAATCATTTTTACTGAGCATAGAGACACGCTTAATTATTTGCAAACCAGAATAGCTACCCTGCTGGGTAGACCTGAAGCAGTCGTTGTTATTCATGGCGGCGTTTCTCGCGAAGCAAGAAAAGATGCCGAAAATAGATTTTTGAATGATCCAGATGTGAAAATTCTTATTGCTACGGATGCCGCGGGAGAAGGGGTTAATCTCCAGCGAGCGCATCTGATGATAAATTATGATTTGCCATGGAATCCAAACCGTATTGAGCAGAGATTTGGGCGCATCCATAGGATCGGTCAAACAGAAGTCTGTCATCTCTGGAACTTAGTCGCAAAGGATACTCGTGAAGGGGATGTTTATCTGCAGCTTTTGCATAAATTGGAAGATGCTCGAGAGGCCTTACAGGGAAAAGTATTTGATGTATTGGGTAAGCTCACTTTTGACAGTAGAAATCTTAAAGATCTAATGATTGAGGCTATTCGGTATGGTGACCGACCAGAGGTTAGAGCTCGTCTTTCGCAGGTAATCGACAAGTCGGTAAATAAAGAGAGATTACAAGAGCTCCTCCAGGAGCGTGCGATTGGGCACGATACAATGGATTCTTTAAAGGTCCGAGATATTCGAGATCAAATGGAGCGTGCGGAAGCTAGAAAATTACAACCTCATTTTGTTGAAGAATTTTTCTTGGCTGCGTTTGAGAATCTGGGAGGTCAGGTTCATGAACGAGAATCACGAAGATTCCAGATTAATCATGTTCCATCGGAAATCAGAAGACGAGATCGAGTAATTGGCCGTGGCCAAGCTGTTTTGCAGAAGTATGAACGAGTTGCATTCGACAAGGAATTGCTAAATATCAATGGTAAGCCGAGGGCAGAATTTGTGTGTCCTGGTCACGCACTTCTTGATTCGACGATGGACATAATCCTTGAAAAATATCGAGATCTTTTAAAGCAAGGAGCGGTGCTATTTGATGAGAACGATTTTGGAACTAAGCCGCGGCTATTGATATATTTGGAGCACTCAATTCAAGACGGTAGGGTCGACCGAAATGGGAGTCGTAGAATTTGCTCAAGACGCCTTCAATTTATTGATGCATTGATAGAAATTAATTCAAATGGCGAATCAACGTCCGGAGAATTTCGCAATGCTGGTTTTGCACCATTCCTAGATTTTCGACCACTGTCCAGTGTCGAGTCTTCCAAATTGCAGCCATGGTTTGAGAAACACGTAAATACTTTATCAACTCCTGAGCAATCTGCAATAAGCTATGCGATTACTCATTTGGTTCCAGAGCACATTCAAGAAGTTCGATCTAGGATCGACATTAGAATTGAAAAGACAATCCGGGCTGTTCACGAGCGGCTTACAAAAGAAATTGCTCATTGGGACCACCGGGCGGAGCAAATTAAGCTCCAGGAGATTGCCGGTAGGACGCCTAAGCTCAACTCACTTAAGGCCACACAGAGAGCGGATGATTTGAGAGTTAGGTATCAACGAAGAATGGATGAGCTTAAGCAAGAGAAGGCCGTAGCTCCTCAGTCACCAGTCGTAATAGGTTGTGCATTGGTAATTCCTAGCGGACTGCTCGCGGCCCTCAATGGTGAGCCTGCAGCCGAGGCGGAAAATATTCGACGTGAAACCAAACGAATTGAAGACTTGGCAATGAAAGCTGTGATGAACTCTGAAATAGGGCTTGGCAACAGACCTAGGGATGTCAGTCATGAGAAATGTGGTTATGATATTGAATCCAAGGATAAGAACGGTGACTTGCGATTCATAGAAGTTAAGGGACGAATTGCTGGAGCCTCGACGATTACTGTAACAAAGAACGAGATTCTTCGTGGATTGAATTGTCCAGACCGATTTATTCTCGCCATTGTTGAGATTGAGGGTTCACTAGCTAAACCTCCGAAGTATATTCGCTTGCCGTTTTCCAAAGAACCCGAATTCGAAACAACTAGTGTGAATTTTGATCTAGGCAAGCTTTTGAGCAAGGCCACGGAGCCCTTATGAAACCCATTTATCGAAAAAAATTAATTGAAGTTGCGATGCCGCTTGAGGCAATTAATGTCGCAGCCGCCAGGGAGAAATCAATACGGCATGGCCACCCATCTACCCTTCATTTATGGTGGGCTCGCCGGCCATTAGCAGCAGCAAGAGCGGTGATTTTTGCATCTCTCGTGGATGATCCATCCTGCGATCCTAGATTTAGAACAGATGCCGAACGAAACAAAGAGCGAAAAAGACTTTTTGGAATAATAGCTGACCTTGTGAAGTGGGAAAATCTGCAGAACGAGAAGGTCATCAATGCTGCTAAACTAGAAATCAAAAGGACATGGGAAAGTATTTGTGAAGAGAGGAAGCTTGACGCCAACGCGGCAGAGTTTTTTAATCCGCACAAATTGCCGGCACTACATGATCCGTTTGCTGGCGGAGGTGCAATTCCACTGGAGAGTCAGCGTCTTGGTTTAGAGACTTACGCGAGCGATCTAAATCCTGTAGCCGTTTTGATAAATAAGGCTATGGTTGAAATACCGCCGCGTTTTGCTTCACTTCCTCCGGTGTGTCCAGTGGAAGAAGAGTCTATCCTATTTGCGAAAGAATGGGTTGGATCAAGTGGTCTTTCTGAAGACATTCGTCGCTATGGGGCTTGGGTTAAAGAGGAAGCCTGGAAGGCTGTTGGCGACCTTTTTCCTAAGATTACGTTAACTCCCTCCATGTGCAAAGAGCGACCTGACCTGAAAGCGTTAAAAGCGAAAGAGCTGAAGGTGATCGCGTGGATTTGGGCTAGAACCGTCAAAAGCCCGAACCCTGCGTTTTCTCAAGTTTATGTCCCGCTTGTATCAACATTTGTTCTAGCAAATAAGCCAGGTAAAGAGGCTTGGATTCAGCCTCTTGTTAAGGGCAGCAAATACTCTTTGGAAATTCAGCTAGGAAAGCCTCCAGTCAAAGCAAAAAACGGCACGAAACTTTCTAGAGGGGCTAATTTCGAATGTATTCTTTCTGGTACGCCGATCGAGTCAAAATATATTTACAGTGAAGCCAAGGCGAACCGAATGGGCTCGAAGCTATTAGCGGTAGTTGCTGAGGGACCACGAGGAAGAATTTATCTACCACCATCAAAAGAGGCAGAAGACATAGCCGCTAGTGCATCGCCAAAGTGGAGGCCGGATCTCGAGATGCCAGAGAATCCTCGATCATTTTCCCCACCACTTTATGGATTGAATACATATGGCGATATTTTCACTGATCGACAGCTGGTAGTATTAGAGTCCATTTCAAGCCTCATTCAGAAAGTTATCAAGAAGGCGAAGATCGATGCAATTAAAGCTGGTTTATCAGACGACGGAATTTCCCTTGAAGATGGGGGCAGTGGTGCAACTGCTTACGGTGAAGCTATTGCCGTTTACCTAACCTTTGCTCTCAGTCGTTCCGCGGACAGAGGATCAACAATTTGCACTTGGGATAGTAGCCCGAAAATGGAAGCTTTACGTAATACGTTCGGTCGTCAGGCGATTCCGATGACGTGGGATTTTGCCGAGGGGAATCCATTTTCTGATTCAAGCGGAAATTGGATGAATAACATTGACTGGGTAGCAAAAGCAGTTCTCAATCTTCCAGCCGCTGCCTCAGGACACACGATTCAAAAAGATGCAGGAAATCAGAACCTTTCCAAAGGAAAAGTGATCTCATGTGATCCGCCCTATTATGACAATATTCCCTATGCAGACCTTTCTGATTTTTTCTATGTATGGTTAAGACGTACTTTGAGAAATGTCTTCCCGACACTGTTTACAACCATTGCAACCCCTAAAGCTGAGGAGTTAGTAGCCACGCGGTACCGTCATGGTTCGAAAGAAGCTGCAGAAACATTCTTTCTAGAAGGAATGACCGACGCTCTCAAGAATATTTCTTCTCAGGCGCATCCGGAATTTCCCGTAACCATCTACTATGCATTTAAGCAGTCAGAAACCGAACAGGATGGGTCCGCGTCCACAGGATGGGAGACTTTTCTGGAGGCGTTGATGAGAGCGGGTCTTTCTATTGGTGGTACTTGGCCGATGCGAACCGAGCTGAGTAATCGCATGATTGGGAAAGACGCCAATGCTTTAGCATCGAGTATAGTTCTGGTTTGTCGTAGAAGGGACCCGAATGCTGTATCGATTTCGCGACGAGAGTATGTGGCACAACTTAGGCGCGAACTACCCCAAGCAGTTCAACACCTAAGACGGAGTGGAATAGCGGCAGTTGACCTGGCTCAGTCGGCGATTGGGCCAGGAATGGCCGTTTTCACGAGGTTCAAGAGGGTACTTGAAGCGGACGACAAGCCAATGTCTGTTCGCGCAGCTTTGATCTTAATTAATGATGCACTTGACGAAATATTGGCTGAATCTGATAGCCAACTCGATTCTTATTCAAGATGGGCCGTAGCTTGGTTTGAACAAAATGGATTTAAAGTTGGTTTATTTGATGATGCGAACAAACTCGCGCAGGCAAAAAATATTGGGGTAGAAGCCATTGCTTCAGCTGGAATTGTTACTTCTAAGAGTGGCAAAGTTGCTTTGGTTGAGCGTAGTAAGTTCAAAGATGATTGGTACCCAGACCCAAAAAAGCCGGTCAGCCATTGGTTCGCGATGCAGCAGTTAATTAAAAGACTTGATGAAGGCGGTGAGCAGGAGGCTGGTGTTCTATTAAGGAATCTCGGCCCCATGGCGTCGAGCTGTCTTGATCTTGCATATAGGTGTTTTGCAATCTGTGAAAAGAGGCAATGGGCCCAAGAAGCTATTGCATATAACTCGCTCGTCGCATCATGGAGCTCAATTTCTGCATATGCAATGGACCAAGGCAACCTATCTCAAGGCATCTTAAATATTGAATAGAGGAATTTATGGCAATCAGTAATGTTGAAAGAGTTGGAAAGTGCCTTGAGCTACTAAACTCCGGGCTGGCTCCCTATCTTGAAAGAGAATTGAAGCGCACCTTGGGTAAGGATTGGCTGAAAGCAATTGAAAGCACGTTGAAAGATCATCAAGCCGCTAATTTTCGCAATGAAGTGCTACAATGGGATACGCAACTTCTGCTTCAGGTGATGATTAATTTCTGGCCTACTTCATTTGAAGGAACACTTGGTAAGAATGGCAGAAATATGGTGGGAGAGCTTGTCGATATTCGAAATCGGTGGGCTCATCAAAAAGCATTCAACACGGCGGATGCGCTGAGAGCACTTGATACAGTTCAACGATTGCTGTCGGCGATTTCTAGTGAAAATTCTCGCGAGGTTGAAAAGCATCACTATGAAGTGATGCGGAATAGATTTGAAGATCAAACTCGGCAGGAAAGCAAAAAAGCAGAGAGGGCAACCGTCGAAGGCCGTCCTGAACTCGGCCTGAAGCCTTGGCGCGAAGTTGCCACCCCTCATGATGATGTATGCACTGGCCGTTTTCAAGTTGCCGAATTTGCTGCCGATCTTTGGCAGGTACACCGAGGAGAAGCGAAGGGTGAATATGCAGATCCTGTGGAATTTTTTGGGAGAACGTATTTAACGGAGGGACTTAAACAACTCCTTAAAATCGGAGTGGAACGTCTTTCAGGTAAGGGTGGCGATCCCGTAGTTGAACTTCAGACGAACTTTGGTGGAGGGAAAACGCATTCGATGTTGGCTCTATATCACTTGTTCGGGGGAACGCTTGCCTCCAAATTGCCAGGTGTCGATGTGTTGATGCGAGATTTGAAGGTCAACATTCCCAAGAATGTTAATCGAGCCGTGATAGTCGGAACTCAAATTGACCCCGGAAAGATTCATGAGAAGCCTGATGGGACACAGGTACGCACGATTTGGGGTGAGATTGCATGGCAATTGGGCGGAAAAAATGGGTATAAAATCGTTGCTGATTCTGACAAAAATGGGACGAATCCTGGGGAGGCTTTGAAGACACTCTTCACGGCCTATAGTCCTTGCTTGGTAATGATTGATGAGTGGGTTGCATATGCTCGTCAGCTCAGAGATGGGAATGATCTGCCAGCGGGGTCCTTTGATACGCATTTTACTTTTGCACAAGCTCTTAGTGAATGTGCCAAATCTGTTCCTGATACTTTTCTTGTTGTGAGTATCCCTGCATCTGATGAGCAAGAAATAGGTGGGCAAATCGGAGAAAAGGCTTTGGGTAGACTGAAGAATGCGTTGGGGAGGGTGCAGGCACCTTGGCGACCAGCCACTCCAGAAGAAGGTTTTGAAATAGTTCGTCGACGCCTCTTTGTGCAAGATCAATCACTTGCTGTTCATCGAGATGCGGTCGTTAAAGCTTTTTTTGATAAATACTCTTCAGAATATCATGAATTTCCTGCGCACTGTAAAGAGATGTCATATCGCGATCGAATGATTGCAGCTTATCCAATTCATCCTGTTTTGTTTGATTTTTTATTTGAATACTGGTCAACACTCGAACGTTTTCAGCGGACACGTGGTGTTCTTCGACTCATGGCCACTGTAATTCACGTACTATGGAGAAGTGGTGATAAGAACCTGATGATTCTGCCGGCTTTTGTTCCGATGGACGATCCGAATGTTCAAGAAGAACTACAAAAACAACTAGACGACCGCTGGGAAGGTGTTCTCGCTTCTGATATCGACGGTGCTGGATCATTCCCGGTAGCTCTTGATCGTGATAATCCCAATTTAGGCAGGTTCTCAGCTTGTCGAAGAGTTGCTAGGACTATTTTCATGGGTTCGGCACCTATGGTGAAACAAAATACTAAAGGAATAGCCGCGAAGGAGATTGCTTTAGGATGTTTTCAGCCAGGTGAGCAAGTCGCGGTTTTTGGAGATGCTTTACGTAGAATCTCTCAGGGATCTAGCTATTTAAACGAAGACTCTGGTCGATACTGGTTTTCAACTCAGGCTACTATTGCAACTAAAGCTAAAGAGCGAGCGCAACATTTTATTGAACTAAGAGAGCCAGTCATTCAGTTTATTCACGATCAGATTCGTAAAGATATTTCGGGTGCCAACAGCCGAGGTGAGTTTGTGAGGGTTCATGCTATTCCAAGCAATGGGAATGAGATTCCAGATGAGCCAGAAACTCGCCTAGTGATTTTGGGCGCAAGCATGTCTCATGTAAGTCGGCAAAAAAATACTCCAGCACTCCGGGCTGCTCAAGCTATGTTGGAATCAAGAGGCAATTCCCCACGATTGAATAAGAATTCACTTGTGTTCCTAGCTCCAGATCAGGATGCGTTTGAGAATCTTTTGCGAGCTGCAGCTGAGCTTCTCGGCTGGAATACCATTATAGAAAAGCAAGAGGAGTTTGATCTTAGTCCGTCTGTTGTAAAGCAGGCCGAAGCGCGACAAAAGGCGGCTAGGCAAACATTTGAACTGAGATTGCCAGAAACTTTCATGTGGATGCTCTATCCGACGCAAACTTCACCACAAGGTAAAATCGAATGGGTTGACGAGAGACTTAGCGGTCAAGAATCTCTTGCCGTTAGAGCTTCGAAGAAACTACTTTCAACAGAACAACTTCTCACCTCATTTGGTCCAAACAGTTTGCGAAAAGAATTAGATGGAGTTCCTTTGTGGAAGGGGAATTCCGTTCGAATAAAGGACTTGGCATCATACTTTGCTCAATACCTTTATTTGCCTAGACTGAAATCTTCGCAGGTTGTGCTCGACGCGATTGAGCAGGGTTTGAGTCGTGTGACCTGGTCAACTGATACGTTCGCTTATGCAGACGAAGTAGATGCAAAGGGCGAAGTATATAAGGGACTTGATGCTGGTAAGCTTATCAAACCGGTGTTAAACGAGTTTGCCGTATTGGTGAAACCTGATATTGCTTCGGCGATACTCCTGAAGCACGGACACAGCGAATATGATCAGCCTGAAGCTGGTCGAACTTTGGTAACTCGTAGTTCTGACGTAAGAGTTTCAACCGCGAAAGCGGTTCCCGTGGGAGGAAGTCCTAAAATATTCTATGCGTCAGTTCCAGTGAAAGATTCAAGTAGATTTCTAAAGGAAGCTGGGACATTAAATGCAGAAATTATCTCTCTTCTTACTGGTATTTATGGTGCAGAAGCAGAAATCACAATTGAAGTTAGGGTAAATGTTCAAGACGGTATTCCTGATAGTGTGAGACGAGCTGTAACTGAAAATTGTAAGACGCTGAAGTATCAGAATTTTAATTTCGAGGAATAGGTTAAGGTTTTCAAATGCTCATTGTTCCTTGGACCGGAAAGCTGGTTTCCGGAAAACTTTTGCAGCGCCGTCATCGGTTCCTTTTGGATGTACTCCTTGATAGCGGAGAAAAGATTGTCGCCCATTGTATAAATCCCGGTCGGATGGAGGGATTAGTGCGTCCGGGAGCTCGAATCTGGTTGAGTCATGCACAATCGCCTAAGAGGAATCTCAAGTGGGTCTGGGAGCTGATAGAGATTGAGGGTACTCTTATTTGTACCAATAGTTGGTCGGCCAACAAGATTGTAAAGGCGCTTCTTGATGCTAAAGCTATTTCTGGATTTAAGAAGTATAAAACGATAAGCGAAGAAGTTAGATTAGGTACTAAGACTCGAATTGATTTCTGTGTTCAACAAGCAAAAAAATCTCATTTCGTTGAGGTGAAGAGCGTCCAACAGGTTTGTTCCGGGGTTGGCTATTTTCCAAATTCAACGGTACTTCGCTCTCAGTCTCATCTCAAAGCTCTTCTGCGCATTATCAATTCAGGTCATAGAGCGACGCTACTTGCGGTAGTTCAACGAAATGACGCTGAACTATTTCGTCCAAGTGATTTGCATGACCCAGTATTCGCCAAGGCCCTAAGAATCGCGAGCAGAAAAGGTTTGGTTGTAAGAGCGCTTCTTGTGGAGCCAACTACTAAAGGATTTAAATTTCACGGTGATCTGCCCGTAGACCTCAAGCCTTACGAAACTACAGAGTTAGAAGAGTGGCGCAAGGACATGAAAGAATTCTCTGGCTGGGTACAAACTAAGGGCAATCCAAATGCAGCCTGGAGAAAATCAAACCCAAAAAGTAGCAATCAACATTAGATATCTACCGGATGCCAAATGACGACACCTCGTTTGTGTTTGTATTTAATTGGCTTCTTGAATCTCTTGGCGTTTTTCAACACCCAGGCATAAGTGGCTTCATAGTAGAAGTCTGATTTTGATTTTAATGGGGAGGCTCCTGCCTTCTTCGCATTCTTATTGAACTCGGCAACCGTCAGTGGGCCAACGCAATCAACCAACTCTGCAGTTCCGACAATGGTGCCGGACTTGGACTCAATCAAAGCGATTTTTCCGCGTTTGTGGCAGCGCTTACCTCTAATTTCCCAGGTCTTTTTCCCGGATAGGATTTTGTCTAGCGGTTCTTTTAAAATAATTAACGCGTCCATCTTCATATATGCATCTCCGTATCACAAAGAATACAAAACCTTGCGTGAGGTATGGAGAAGAAAAACTCTAATGTGTTACTAAGGTCGTAGAGGCCTTTGTATATGGAACTGAAAACTTAAGGCAAAACTTTGTAGTGATCAATCACTACAAAAATCATGATCACTACAGCCGTCCACTACAAACCCTTGCAAGAGCGAATAGGTGGAGTTGGAACAACAAAGTCGAGGAGTGGTTAACAGAAACCTTTTGCTATCTATGTTGTTGAAATTAAAGATCTATCTCTGAAAAAACAAAAACCCGCTTGCGGCGGGTTTAAAAATGGATGTCCAACCCCATCAATAAGCAGGAATTGGCCGCCCCTTGATATTATTAAGTTTTTTCGAAAAGGTAACCCCATAATTTCCGATGAAATTGCGGTTTTGTACTGCCAGGGCATGTCAATCACCGACATATCTGCTCGTACTGGGATTAAGAGACATACTGTTTGGAAGACGCTTAAACAGCTTAAGAAAGAATCCAGCTCTGAAGTTTCAGTTCCTTATGACAGATGGCGTAAAGGTAAGAAGCGCACAGGGGCTCGACCACCATTTGGGTTTTGTATTTTGGAAGGGGAGCTTGTCCGTGACCCAAAAGAGTACCCAACACTTCTTTTGATTTTCAGTCTTTGGACCAAGGGGACATCAGTTACTTCCATCGTCAATCTGCTTGGGGAAAAGGGACTGCGATCGCGTACGGGTAAACAGTGGAGTTATCGAGTTGTTCAATCGATAACCGAAAGAATCGAATCAAAGGAATTGGTCATGATGCAAAGTAAGCTTTGGTTCTCAGATGAATATTTAAAGGGAATTAGTACAAATAGTAGAAATAAGCCATTCAAAAAAGAATGATAAGGAAGGTTAACATGAATCTAACAAATCTCGTTTCTTGGTGTATTGGAATCATTTTGGGCTGGTCAGCAGTAAGCAACATTGATTTAATTCAACAGTCCATATTGCGTGCTCAGGCAAAGTTAATTTATGAATCGCGCACGGCCACATGGGGTTCTCCTAAATTTCTAGTTCAACATAAGGAACTACGGGAAACTGGAAACGTCGGAGCAAAATAGTAAATGCGGGCATCTAGCGCATGAAAAATAATCATTACATTTCGAAATTTCTGACACAACGCTGGCGCAGCCCAGGGTTGCCTTTGTGGCATTATGATTTTAAGAAAAAACATTTCTCCGATAAACATTCTGTCGACAGACTCTTCGCAAGAAGAAATCTGTGGTCAGATCAAATTGAAGATTTTTTGCGAGACAATACCGAAAATTTCTCACCGACGTTTCTCGCTGGTCTCGAAGCGGGTGCCCAACCCGCGTGGGATGAGTACAAAGCGCTTTTTTTATTGATTCTTTTTCAGGCTGCTAGAGTAAGTCATGCACAGACTGGGCATTAAAATCTCTCTGCCCTAAGTATTTTTTCTTCTAAAAAGCTGGAGGCGCTCGCTCTGGCTGCTAAGCAGACAAGAGAGTTAATTGGATTCAGACTGCCAAATGATTTGAGATTCTTTTTTCCGGAAACAGGAATCTTTCCGTTTCCGGTTGATTGTGGCGGCTATTTTGAATGGATATTTGCACTCCCTATAAGTGGAACATTTTGTCTTGGATTGGTACCCCAGTCTGTAGATCTAAATCTTTTGCGGGCCAAAATTAGCTATTCTCATCTTGCGGCTTGGTCGGTGGGCACCTCCAAGTTTTGCAGTAAAATTGTTATCCATCCAGATCTCTATTCATATAAAAATAGCCTACAAGAATTGGAATCTAAAATTGTTGAATGTCGGAGCTTTACTGACGCTCAAAGTGAGTTAATAAACCAAGTTCATTCTTTAATCGGCCTTGGTCTGTCTATTTGATTTTATATAAATCATTAATAAAGAGATACCATGACCGCAAAGTTTGTTGATATCTACACATTAAGTCACCGGACAGCTTGTATCAGTTTGTATTTCTCCTGTTTTATCCTCTTTTTTAAGACGGAGTAGCTTGTTTGAGCTATTAATTCTGAATGGAGGTTAAAATGACTCAAAGAATTCTATTAGCGGGAATATTTATATTATTCGCTTTCCATTCACGTGCAGAAACTGGTTCGCGCAGTATTGAGC
Source organism: Bdellovibrio sp. ZAP7 (assembly GCF_006874645.1). Lineage (NCBI taxonomy): Bacteria > Pseudomonadati > Bdellovibrionota > Bdellovibrionia > Bdellovibrionales > Pseudobdellovibrionaceae > Bdellovibrio > Bdellovibrio sp. ZAP7. The sequence continues at coordinate 1,089,446 of NZ_CP030082.1, forward strand.
CATATCACGCCCGACCTTATAGTGTGCAATTTATAGATGAAATGAGCGCACACCATGAGGGTGGGGTAGAAATGGCAGAGATGGCAATATCAAAGGCTTATCACTCTAAGTTAAAAGAAATGGCAAAGATGATGAAGCAAGCCCAGCAAGAAGAATTAGCGAAGATGGCTGATTGGCGAGTGCGCTGGTATTCATCAAGTCCTAGTTATACCTATATGGGTGCCGAAATGGATATGTCCAAACTTGAGAAGCTTAGTGGACCAGAATTTGATATAGCTTTTTTAGATACAATGATTATGCATCACCCTGGAGCTATTTTTCTAGGAAGAGAAGCTGCAGGAAGATCTGAAAAGTCTGAGATTCGTGCATTTGGGAAGAAAATATCAAATGCCCAACAAAAAGAATTAAATGAGATGCGCAAAATGAGAGACAATTGGACAAAGCAATAGGCATCATTAGGCCATATTCAATGGCCTAATGACTTCAATTTAGTGGTGAGAGTGTTCGCTTTTGCTTTCTGTTTGGTTCTCGAACTTCAGAGGAAGTTTATAAACAGCATCGTTACCCACCGCTTTTTCGCGAACTGCTTTGATCACAATCTCACTGTCTTGCGAATATTTTTTAGTCGGAACACAATGAAAGTGATCTTGCATTACGGTGCAATTAAAAGGAATTTGTACCTTTTTAGCGCGCGCAAAAACTTTGGCACTAGAATCTTTTGTTGTAGAATTCTGAAAATTCATATCTAAAAGATAAACATGTGCACTCTGATCTTTGTCTAAAACTAGTTCTGTATGAAAAGCTCCTGGCATTTCAATCTTGCCGCCGTGAGGACCAGGCTTGTCTCCACCATGTGCGCTTGCTAACGTAGGAGCCAGGGTGAGCGTCAGAATTAAGTGTCGAATAAAGTTCATTGATTTCTCCTTTTTAGATAAGTTCAGTTATTTTCGCATTTACTATTGTGATATCTCGTTCCAGCTCGATCATCCTGCGCTTTGCTTCGAATAAAGATACCGTGGCAGTTTGAAGATCCGGCGAGTTTTTGATTCCGCGCTTATATTCTGACAGTGTCATTTCGTAATACTTTTGGGCAAACATGAGTCTTTGTTGCTGATGTATTTTAAGCTTTGCTAGACTTTCTCTAGTAGTTAACAGGTTTCGTAAATCTTTTTCTATTTCGAGACGGGTGTTCTTTTTGTCAAACTGTTGAGTTGAAACTCCATAGTTTGTTGCTTGATGACGATAATAGCTTGAAAAGCCAGAAAAAAGATTCCAACTCAAAAGCAATGCGAACCTGGATTCTGTACCATTCAATGGATCTGAATACTCTGGAGTTATTCTGCCATAGCTAGCTTCGAGATCTAAGAACGGTAAAAACTCAGATCGTTGCTGAGTTACCTTCGCATGAGATATCTCTTCAAGTTGATCTTGTTTTTTAAGAGATGGATTGTTTTGAAGCGCCGTTTCAATATTTATTTCAATACTATTTATATCAAATGATTCTCGATCTGAAACTGAACTTTCAGAGATATTTAATCCTGTAAGTGTACTAAGCTCTTTGTTAAGTCGTTCTATTTCAGCTTTGATGGATTCGCGTTCATTCAAAATATTATTTTCTTCTAGATCAATCTCAATACTGTCGACGTTTGAAGTAAGTCCTGCATTAATTTTCTTCTGTGCCATCTGTCGTTGTTTATTTAAAAAATCAGATTTTTCATCAAGAATAGACAGGTTTTTTTTATTGGCAAGAAGACTATAGTAAGTTTCGCGTAACTGACGACGAAGGGCGCGGGTTTTTACATCTAGGTCTAATTGTGCAATTTGGAACTCGCTATTAGAGATTGTCCTCAATGAGGAGTCTTCTCCTCCACGGTATAGATTCCATCGACCGCTCACGTAGCCTAGATATCCTTCGCTAGGTTCTTGAATGGTTTTATTTTCAGCGTATCCACCATTTAAGGAAATTTGCGGAAGAAAATTTCCAAATTGAGATTGTGCCGTCGCTTTTTGCGCCTTCACCGTTGCTTCAAGCGAACGAATTTGCGGATTGGAAGATAGCATTTGGGCTTCAAGGGAAGCCAAAGTTGATCCTTCCTTAGCAAATGCAGAAATAAAGACCAAAATGAATTGTGTAAAGATTAAAAGCGACGTCACCCTCATAGATTACTTCTCCAAAAGAAATTTAAAACTGTCGGTTTTGCCCGAGTGCTGTGCCTTGATATCAAGGTCAGCGCGATAGGCACCCTTAAGATCTACTTTGGTTGCAAATGCTTTACCGTCATTGGTGAACGTCAAAGCCTGAGGTTTTCCTTTTGGCGTTTTTGCAGTTCCAGTTAACTTTACATCTGCAATTTTCAAATCTTCTCCAGAATGCGCTAACGGAAAGAATTGAATCGAGTCTCCGGAAACCAGCATTTCCATATTAATTTCTTTGCCAGCTTTGACGATTCCACCATGTTGGGCTTTAATTTGGCCCGGGATTTCGTCATGGCCTTCGTGCGCGATTGAATTAACACCGAAAAATAAAATGCTAGATAGCGCGATCGTTAAAAACTGTTTGTTCATTTTAAGTCTCCTTTGATTCAAATATACTTACTTCATCCGTTGTCTTTAGGTATTTAAAAGCTGATTTCTTTCCAAAGTGATAAAAAACGGTCGGTGTGACAAACATATCTAGCAATGTGCTGCTAATCAAACCACCGACTATAACGACAGCGACGGGATGAAGAATTTCTTTTCCCGGTTCGCCTTTCGAAAGTACTAATGGAAGTAGGCCAAGAATGGCAGTGAGAGCGGTCATCAATACAGGAACCAGTCTTTCAAGTGAACCACGAATTACCATTTCCTTGGTAAAACCTTCTCCTTCATGCTTCATAAGGTGAAGGTAGTGAGAGATCATCATTATGCCATTTCTAGAGGCGATTCCGCAAAGAGTTACAAATGCGACCAAGCTGGCAATGCTGATCGTTCCATCGGTTATTAAAATAGCTACCACGCCACCAATAAATGCCATTGGAATGTTCAACATAACTTGAAAAGAGATAAAACTACTCTTGAAGTGAGCGTACAGAATGACGAAAACTGAAATGACGGACAGGAAGCCTAAGAGAATCATTAATCGGGATGCTTGTTGTTGGCTTTCAAATTGTCCACCGTAATTAATGAAGTAGCCAGATGGGACTTCAACTTTATCTTTAATTTTAGATTGAATGTCAGCCATAACGCTTTCCAGATCCCGACCTGACGAATTAGCTTGGACGACGATACGCCGTTGAGCATTTTCTCTGTTAATAATATTTGGACCTGAAGTTTCATAGACGTCCGCTATCATTTCGACGCGAACTTTTGTTCCATCTGGAAGTGTTTTAAGAGGGGTTCGTTTAATAAGATCCAAGTTAGATCGAGATTTTTCATCAAATCTCATAAACGCATCTACAGTCTTTTGCCCCTCGAGAATTTGACCAACCACTTCTCCCTGAAGAGCTTTTTCTAAAAGCTGTGCTAAATCTCCTACAGAAACACCAAACTTAGAGGCTTCATCTCTCAAAAGTTGAACCTTGACTTGAGGAATTAAAACCTGCTGTTCGATTTGTAAATCGACTAACCCTGGCACGTCTTTTAAAGACTGTTGAACTTCGCTGGCCTTTGCGCGAAGTGTGGAAAGATCTGGTCCAAAGATTTTTATAGCGATTTGCGCCCGGACGCCCGATAAAAGGTGATCTAGTCGATGAGATATAGGCTGCCCAACATTAACCGCAACGCCTTGAAGTTCAGATAAATTTCTACGAATTTCGGTAAGCACTTGATTTCTGGGGCGTCCCTCTTCCTTAAAGTCGACATCAATTTCAGAGTAGTGAACGCCCTCTGCGTGCTCATCTTGCTCGGCGCGCCCAGTTCTACGTGACACAGAAGTTACTTCCGGACTTTTCATGATTAATTCTTCTGCTTTTTTGCCAAGACGATCTGATTCCTCAAGAGAAATTCCCGGAGTAGCAACTACTGTTATAGTCGCCGTGCCTTCATTGAAATGAGGTAGGAAGTCTCTGCCAATGAATGTGGTTAGAAAAACTGCGCAAATAAACAAGGCAGTTGTTACGCCTAAAATAATTTTTGGATGTGCTAAGGATCGGTTAAGAATCTGAGTGTCCCATTGCTTAAGCTTTCGAACTAAAGCGCCGTCCTTGTGTTCTAAGAGTTCGCCTTTTGATAATAGGTATGAACACAGAACTGGCGTCACAGTGAGAGAAATGATCATCGAAGCCAGAAGTGAAATAATATATGAAATCCCGAGAGGCGCGAAAAGCCGACCCTCGATTCCTCCCATGCTGAAAAGTGGAACGAAAACTAAACAGACAATAAGAGTTGCAATTACAATTGAATTTCTGACTTCACTAGATGCTTCGAAAATAACTTTGAGCGTATTCTTTGGTTTTGCGAGCAACTTATTTTCGCGAAGTCTGCGGTATACATTTTCGACGTCAACGATAGCGTCATCAACGAGCTCGCCAATTGCGACGGCGAGTCCCCCAAGTGTCATGGTGTTGACGGAAAGTCCGAATATTTTAAAAACGATAGCTGTTAAAACAAATGAAAGAGGAATCGCCGTCATAGTTATAGCCGTCGTTCGCAAATTCATCAGAAATAATAAAAGCACAATCAGAACGAGAATGACGCCGTCACGAAGAGCCTCTTTAACGTTATGGATCGAGTTTTCGATAAAGCGAGATTGTTTAAAGAGGTCGAGCTCAATTTTGACTCCTTTGGGTAGGCCTATCGAGAGTTCCTTTAATGCTTTATCTATATCTTTCGTTAAATCAATTGTGCTTGCGCCAGGTTGTTTTTGAATGGTCATGATAACTGAAGCCTTGCCATTTACACTGGCATCTCCTCGTTTGACCTGCGGCCCTTCTTGAACTTCCGCAATATCTTTTACTCGGACGGGTCTGCCTAGGTGCATGCCCACAAAAGAATTTTGAATGTCATCTAGACTGCGAACTGCCCCAAGGTTTCTAATCAAATACTCCTGAGCGCCAATATTTATGAAGCCGCCGGTGGAATTAATACTAAGATCTGAAAGATTGTGTTCGATATCATCTAGGGCTAACTGAAATTTTTGAATTTTTTCGGCTGAGATAAGAATTTGAAATTGTCTCACGCCTCCGCCAATTGCGATTACCTGCGTAACTCCTGGGATACTCATGAGGCGAGGGCGCAATGTCCAATCTGCGATCGTTCTCAACTCAAGTGGACTGACGGTGCCATCTGGAGAACTAAGACCAATAAGCTGTATTTCTCCCATGATCGAGGCGATCGGTCCCATAATAGGTGTCGCATTTTTTGGAAGCTTTTCTTTAGCTAGAGCTATTTTCTCTTGGACCATTTGTCTATTGCGGTAGATATCTGTTCCCCAGTCAAACTCGATATAAATAACACTTAATCCGACTGCAGAACTGGAGCGAACTCGCTGTACCCCGGGAAGACCATTCAGTGCGGTTTCAAGGGGAAACGTCACCAAGGTTTCAACCTCTTCGGGGGCAAGGCCAGGGGCCTCGGTCATGATATTTACTGTGGGTCTATTTAAATCTGGGAAAACATCCACCGGAAGAGTTATTAGAGCCCATACTCCGTACACCAAAACTAATGCCGTGAAAGCAATAACAAGCAGTCTATGAGTCAGGGCATATTTTATGACTTTATCGAGCATAAGTCCTCTTTTCGAATATACTAGGAGGGGGTATAGTCAATTGTGACAAGGAAAAAAATATTGTTCTTCATATTTTCTCCTTGCAAGACCCCTTGCTAATTATACCCCCATGGGGTAAGTATGATATGAAATTTAGAGGTATAAATTGAAAAAAGCAAACAACAAATCTCTTCATCCTGATCATGGTGTTCACAAGAAACGTTTAAATCGAGTCCGTGGACAAATAGATGGTATCGAAAAGATGATTGATGAAAGACGCTATTGTCCTGATATTTTAATCCAACTGCGGGCTGCCGCTAAGGCTCTGGAATCCATCGAGGCGGAAATTATGCAAAAGCATATTCATGGTTGTGTGAAGACCGCAATTAAATCTCGTGATGAAAATGCCGTAACAGAAAAAATTGATGAAATAATGATGCTCGTTAAGAGATAGGTTTTTTATGTCGTTAAAATCCGAGAAAGAAATAGAGCTTCAACTTATTGGGATGTCCTGCGTTAACTGCGCCGCAAAGATTGAAAAAACGTTAAATAGTTTTGAACAAGTTAATGCATCAGTGAATTTTGCGACTTCCAAGGCCGTGGTTTCATTTCCTTCAGATCAGTGGAGCGCTCATTTACTTGTTGAGAAGATTCAAGAGCTGGGATTTCAGGCTTTTGAAATCGATGAAGACGCACAGACCGGGGATATCAAAATTATAGTACAGAAAGAAAAGGAACGCGAACAAAGACTTTTCTTTGCAGCGCTAATTCTTACGAGCCCTTTTATTCTCGAGATGTTCTATATGTTAGGTGGGAATGGTCATCAGGAGCTAATACCAAGATGGGTACAACTGATTTTGGCGACTCCCGTGCAATTTTGGATCGGGTGGCGATTTTATCGTGGATCCTACTATGCTCTTCGTTCCAAAAGTTCAAACATGGATGTCTTAATTGCTTTGGGTACAACCATGGCTTATGTCCTTAGTGTTCTGGTAACGGTAATGAACTGGCATCACCAGCATGTATATTTCGAAGCAAGTACCATGGTTATTACACTTGTTCTTGCTGGAAAATACCTGGAGTCAAAGGCAAAGAAAAAAACATCAGATGCCCTTGAGGGCCTTGTTCGTCTTCAGCCAAAAACCGCTATCGTCGAAAGAAGCGGTAAGTTTGAAGAGATTGAAGTTAAGGATGTTATTGTTGGGGATACTGTCATTGTTAAAAACGCCGAAGCAATTCCTATTGACGGTGTTGTTGTTGGTGGAAGTTCATCAGTTGATGAGTCTATGCTAACAGGCGAAAGTATTCCCGTTGCTAAACATGTCGGTGACAAAGTTTTTGCAGCGACGCTCAATCACAGCGGTTCTTTGCGAGTGAAGGCCACTGGTGTTGGCACGCGAACCCAGCTAGCCCAAATTATTAAAATTGTATCGATTGCGCAGGGTTCTAAAGCGCCTATTCAGCGGCTCGCTGATAAAATATCAGCCATCTTCGTTCCAACAGTAGTGACTGTCAGTTTATTTACTTTCTTTTTAACGTGGATGATTTCTGGTGATCTGGCGTCGGCATTCATAGCAGCCGTATCAGTCCTCGTAATCGCCTGTCCGTGTGCATTGGGTTTAGCTACTCCAACTGCAGTCGTTGTGGGAGTGGGAAAGGCAGCCCATGCTGGGGTACTATTTCGTGACGCTAAAGCACTTGAGGTAGCTGAAAAGATAGATGTCTTGGTCCTTGATAAAACCGGAACTATTACAGAAGGCAAGCCGACAGTAAGCGACGTCAAGATAGGTAATATGGTGACATTGGAGAATGCATTGCAGATCGCGATGAGTCTTGAGGAAGGTTCCTCTCACCCATTAGCTCGAGCTATTGTAGACGAAGGAAATAAGAATCATATTTATCCTGTGCCAGTTGATTTTTTTGAATCTGTAGTTGGACAAGGAGTGCAGGGTAAGATTGGGACTGAGGTTTACAAGCTTGGAAAACCGGAATGGATTGCCGATAGTGTCCATCTTGACAAAAGTATTTTGCATTCAATGGAAGCAAGCGGACAAACGGTTGTGGTCCTGGCATCATCTCAAGAAGTTATCGCCTACTTTGCTATTGCAGATAAGGTTCGTGAAAGCTCAAAAGTTGCTATTCAGCAAATTCTTTCACAAGGCATTCGTGTTGTAATGCTGACGGGCGATAATGAAGGTACGGCAAAAGCAATTGCGAAGGAAGTCGGTATAGCTGAGTTTAAACATAGCGTGAAGCCATCGGATAAAGCTAACTTCGTAGTCGCATTGAAAAGGAAGAAGCTGACTGTGGCCATGGTCGGGGATGGAGTGAACGATGCGCCCGCTCTTGCAATGGCAGACGTCAGTTTCTCTATGTCGTCGGGGACAGACATAGCAATCGAAGCGGCAGATGTGACTTTGATGAAGAACGATTTAACATCAGTGTTTGCCGCAATCTCATTGTCAAAATTTACCTTAAGAAAGATTAGGCAAAATCTTTTCTTTGCTTTTGTTTACAATGTTTTTGGAATTCCTTTAGCTGCACTGGGAATGTTGAACCCCATTATTGCCGGAGGAGCTATGGCATTGAGTTCCGTATCTGTTTTAACAAATTCTTTAATGTTAAAGCGCGTTCGATTAACGGCGAATGCAGAGTAGTGTTGTGGATGTTGAAAAGATAATTTTAGTATGTAGTTCCTGCGGCGAAGAAGCAGATGCTGGGAACACTTCAAAAAAATTGCAGGGTAGAATCAAAAACTTTGCAAAGGAAAATAACGAGCAATGTTTGGTGCTTTTGACAAGTTGTCTCGGAGTTTGTCCTGATCAGGGTATTACCATTGCGTATACCTCGAAAAGTGGCCGAGGAGTAACTCTAGAAGTTATTCCAGATGAGTCGAGCGGGGAATCGGTTATTAGAAAAATATGAAATGAGGTTGAAAATGAAGAACGGCGACTCTCACAATCATCACCAACACCATCATCACCAAGGGCCGATACTTAATGATATGCCTTCCATTGCAGATGTCACTTCATCGAAGGCTAACATCACTTATACATGCCCAATGCATCCCCAAATCAGGCAGAATAAGCCTGGTAATTGTCCAATCTGCGGGATGAGTCTTGAACCTTTAGAACCTGCACTTGAAGAAGGCGAAGATCATGAACTTTCAGACATGAATCGCCGATTCAAGGTTTCTCTAATCTTTACGATACCTCTGGTTTTACTTGCTATGGCTGAAATGATTCTGCCATTCAAGATACATGATCTATCCGGTGCTATTTCATTAAATTACTTTCAATTAATTTTGGCCACTCCAGTAGTTCTATGGTCTGGATATCCGTTATTTCAGCGAGGCTGGATTTCTCTCAAAACGTTGCAACTCAATATGTTTACTCTCATTGCATTAGGGACAGCGGTTGCCTATGTATACAGTTTAGTTGCGACACTATTGCCAGCGCTATTCCCTGAAGTTATGAAGAATCAGCATACTGGAGAAGTTGGCGTTTATTTCGAGGCAGCTGCTGCTATCATCACGCTGGTACTATTAGGACAGGTTCTTGAACTGAGAGCTAGGAAGCAAACATCAGGAGCGATTAAAGCTCTATTAGGGCTTGCTCCGAAAATGGCTTTGCGAATTCGTGATGATAAAGAAGAATTCGTCGAATTGTCTCGAATCGTAATCGAGGATTTACTCAAGGTTAAGCCTGGAGAAAAAGTTCCAGTCGATGGCGTGGTTGTGCAAGGGCAAAGTTCCATTGATGAATCCATGATTACTGGTGAACCGATTCCTGTGGAAAAAGAAATGGGTTCTAAAGTAACAGGGGGAACACTCAATGGCACTGGTACTTTTGTTATGAAGGCTGAAAAGGTTGGATCAGAAACACTACTTTCGCAAATTGTGAAGATGGTTTCAGAGGCTCAGCGAAGTCGAGCACCGATCCAGAAAGTTGCTGACATAGCTTCGAGCTATTTTGTTCCCGCTGTGGTTGTAATAGCAATCATCGCATATCTTGTTTGGTATTTTGTTGGACCGGAACCAAGAATGACTTATGCCCTGGTCAATGCCATTGCTGTCTTAATTATAGCTTGTCCCTGCGCTCTTGGATTGGCTACGCCAATATCTATCATGGTGGGAGTCGGCCGGGGTGCGCAGAATGGTATTCTTATTAAAGATGCAGAAGCGCTAGAGATTTTCTCGAAGATTAATACTTTAGTTGTGGATAAGACCGGAACACTCACGGAAGGAAAGCCAACGTTATCGAAAGTTATTTCTACCGCGAACCTTTCTGAAAATGAAGTTTTGAAAATCGCAGCTGCTCTCGAGCGCTCCAGTGAGCACCCCCTTGCACAAGCCATTACAAAGGGTGCTCAAGAGAGACAAATCAATCTTAATATCGAAGTTAAAGAGTTCATCTCCACAACCGGCAAGGGAATCTCGGGAAATTTAGAGGGGAAAAAGTATTCAGTCGGTAACATTAAATGGGCTTCAGAATTAGGTTTCGATTTGAGTAAGTACAATGATGATGTTGAGAAGCTTAGAAAAGATGGTCACACAGTCATGGTACTTATGTCGGCAACGGAAGTTTTGGGCTTTATTGCTGTTGTGGATCAAATCAAAGTGACAACTTCAGAAGCAGTTCGAACACTTCAAGATAATGGTATCGAAGTGATTATGCTTACCGGCGACAATAAAGTGACTGCTATGGCTGTAGCCGAAAAAGTTGGAATAAAAAATGTTATTTCTGACGTACTGCCAGATCAAAAAAGAAGTATTGTTCAAGATCTACAGAAACAGGGTCGCATTGTTGGCATGGCTGGAGACGGCGTAAACGATGCTCCAGGATTAGCTCAAGCCCATGTTGGTATAGCAATGGGGCATGGTACTGACGTGGCCATTGAAAGTGCCGGCGTTACTTTAATTAAAGGAGATTTGATGGGCATCGTAAAGGCCCGAAATCTTAGCTCCGCTACGATGAAAAATATTCGCGAGAATTTATTTTTTGCCTTTATTTATAACTTTGCGGGTGTTCCGATTGCAGCCGGAGTTTTGTATCCATCTCTAGGAATTCTATTAAGTCCTATGTTCGCGAGCGCTGCAATGGCATTAAGTTCTGTATCTGTCATTGGAAACGCTCTTAGATTAAAGCGAACTTCGATCTGACAAAAAAAAGAGGGTGGAACTTCACCCTCTTTTTTCCTACTTCAATACCGAAATTGAAAGTGGAATGGTTTTTAACTCACCTTTATCAATGAGCTGAATCCATACTCTGTAATCACCGTCTGTTGGAAATGTTGCATGTAGCATTCCAGTATTTGGAGCGCTTCCTTCCATAGGGTGAACATGCGTTAGCTCATCGCCGTCAGGGGATACAGCGATAACGTGAGCAAAAGCACCTAAGTAAGGCGTAATTTCAGGAGCTTGACCATCTTCTCTAGTAATTTGGAAGTTAAGCATAGCCTGCCACGGTATCTTTATTCGAAGCAAAGCGTAAGTAAGAAAGATTTTTGATGTATTCCTTAAAGAAGGGACTATAGGGAAAACGCTTCCGATCATTGATGCTCTGGGAATACTTCCGCGCTCTAATAACCCTGAGGAAACCGGGATAAGATCCGGTCGATGGAATTACACAGCTGTTCGCGATATTCTTGTAAACCCAGCGTATGTTGGTCTGAAGGAAGTAAATAAAAAGAACAAGGGCAAAGATCCTGAGATGTTAAAGCCTTGGCAGCAATATCAAGTGGTAAAAGCTTCTTGGCCTGAAATTATCGAAAAGAAAGTTTTTGATCAAGTTCAAGAGATTCTAGAGGAGAATGCAAAGTTTGAACGTAGAAAGTTGGAAGAGGCCGAAAGACGTGTCTTCCTGTTATCTGGAATTCTCCGCTGTGGAAAGTGCGGACGGCCTCTTAATGGACAGTCGGCACATGGAGAAAAGGAAGTTCATAGATATTATGCTCATTCTTATAAAAGAGGGAGTTCAAATGCGTGTTCATTTAAAAGAGTAAGGGCTGATGAAATCGAGGATGTTGTGATTAGCTATCTTACAAATGTCATTTCCCGAGCTGGATATATGAACGGTATAGAAGCGAACCTAAGATCAATCGCGAATGAAACTCCCGAAAATGTTGCGGATCAGATTGCAAAGGTCAAAAGTGCACTCGCTGAGGTGGAGGCTGAAATCAAGGCGACATTTAAATTACAACTTAAAGCTTCCCCAGGTACCGAGGCGGCTCAGTTGGCGGTTGAACATCTAGAAGTTCTCGGTAAGAAAAAGAAACAGTTGAACTCTGTATTAGGTAGCCTCAGTGAGCAAGAAGAGACCGTGATTGATACTAAAGGAATATTAAGAGCGATCCAAAACCGCGTTGCCGAGTTCAAAAAGGGCTTTCCTAAAGCAAACGCGTTTCTGAAGAGACGTCTACTACGAAAAGTTCTCAAAGAACTTGTTCTAACAGATCAAGGCCTCGAAACGGCCTTTAATGTCGATCTCACTAATCCGAATCAGGTTATGGATGATTCAATGTCTTACGAACATGGAAAGCTTCTTCAATTTAAAAATAAAAGAGTAATGGCTGATATCGAAAACAGACCACCAGAAATGCCCCTTCGGGCTACTGGGTCTGATTTTATTCCGTCGTTTGATTTATTGCTTAATGATGGAAATGGATGCCTGATCGGTGGAATGCGCAAATCCGACATCGCCCATGATATTATTAAGGTTTTTTCAATCTGGAAGCCATCAATTTATGAAGTAGCGGCCCCTTTATATCAAAAAGGCCTCTCCATTACCGAGATCGCAAATGAGACCGGACTTAAGAGAACTGCCATCTGGGAAGCTCTCAAGAGCAAGCGCGACGAACTGCATCCAAAAGCCCCAATTCCTTACGAGCGTTGGCGCAAAGGTCATAAGCGAACAGGGGCGAAGCCTCCCTATGGCTTTTGCTTTCTTCAAGGCGAGGTGGTCCATCACCCCAATGAGTACCCAACACTTCTTTTGATCCATAACCTATGGACTAGAGGCAGCGACATCATGTCCATTCTGGCGGCGTTAAGTGTCAAGCGGCTTAAGTCTCGAACGGGTAGGGACTGGAGTTATGGCGTCATTAAAGCCATCATAAAACGCATCGACGCTGGTGCAATTGTCCTTCGCTCGAGAAAGCTAGTTCTTTCAGAGGACTTTCTAAAGGGAATGTCTTCACAACAAAATTCATCAACTAAAAAGAAAAAGAGGTAACTGTGAATCTCACAAATCTCATCCTCTGGAGTGCAGGTTTTATTACGGCATTGGCCGGAGTGCAGAACATAGACACTATTCAGCGTGGTATCTTAAAGGCTCAGGCAAGGCTCGTTTATGAGTCTCGGACTGAAACCTGGGGCTCACCGAAATTCTTAAAAATTAGTAACAGTCATTCTGTTTCTGAATCAAAAAAGGTTCCCAAAAGGAACTGATTATTGGCCAACCCTGTTTGGGTTGGCCAAGCTGATCTTAAAAATGCAGCTTAGAGAAATCCTCCAGCTTAGAGCGTATGGAATCTCTTGCTGATCTAAATGCTTCCAATTTTTTATCTTCTGGTGCTGAGGCGGGGTCGGGAATTGGCCAATGAAGTTTTTTAGCTTTCGCGGAGGACAGCACTGGACACACCTCTTCTGCGCATAAGGTAATGACATAGTCTAAATTGACAAAAAACTTTGGAGACAGTTCATCGTAAAATTTAGAATAGTTTTTTGAAATATCAATGCCGACTTCTTTTAAAACTTCAATGGCATAAGGCTGAACTTTGCCGCTCGGTTGAGACCCTGCACTTTCGATTTCTGCTTTGTCGCCGAAGATAGATTTCGCAAGACCCTCTGCAAGTTGACTACGGGCTGAATTCGCTACACATAAAAAAAGTATTTTCATTTTAAGTTTCCTGACTACTAGATTTTATCTAGATTCACTTTAATTTTTTGTTCTCGTCTTTCGCTATAGCGATCTACTAAAAAGTCCCGAACGTCTCGCGTAAGATAAGTAAATCGCATTAGTTCTTCCAGAACATCAACAACGCGATCTCTATACGAGGATGGCTTCATTGTCCCATTCTCATTAAACTCATTGTCAGCTTGGGCAACGGAGGACTGATTGGGAATCGTGAGCATTCTCATCCATCGCCCAAGAATTCTAAGAGTATTTACCGCATTAAATGATTGTGAGCCGCCAGAAACTTCCATCACTGCCAAGGTACGTCCCTGCGTTGGTCTGACAGCGCCAATGCTGAGCGGAATCCAGTCGATTTGATTTTTCATAACGCCAGAGATATTTCCGTGCATTTCTGGCGATACCCACACTTGTCCTTCAGACCACTGACTGAGCTCTCTAAGCTCTACCACTTTTGGATGTTCATGTGATTCCTGATCAAAGACGGGAAGATCTTTCGGGTCATAGAAGCGAACCTCTGCGCCCATCAATGTTAGAATTCCTCCTGCCTCTTCTGCCAGAAGACGAGATAATGATTTTGCTCGTAGCGATCCGTGTAAAATGAGAATTTTGTCTGGATGCCTTGATGATAACAAATGCTCAGCGGTGGGCTTCAGGTTGAAGGTCTCTTCGCTGAGATATTCAGGGAAATTGTTCTGTTTACTCATTGAGTACTCCTAGAGGCCTTTTGGGGAGTGAAATATCGTTTTCTTATCCAAAGGGAGACTGACACCAGCCCAATCAATACAGGAACCTCAACGAGTGGCCCTATAACTGCTGCGAATGCAGCGCCATGACCTATTCCGAAGGTAGCGATTGCAATGGCAATTGCGAGTTCGAAGTTATTAGAGGCCGCCGTGAAGGAAAGCGTCGCTGATTGACTATAGTCCGCGCCAGATTTTTTGCTCATAATAAAAGAGAACAAAAACATTATTACGAAGTACACAGTCAGTGGGATCGCAATACGAACTACATCCATTGGTAGTCGGATGATTTGTTCTCCTTTAAGCGAGAACATTAAAATAATTGTCATTAAAAGAGCAATCAGCGTGACAGGGCTAATTTTAGGTAAAAAAACATTCTCGTACCAGGCATCGCCTTTTTTACCGCGTAAAATCTTTCGTGTTAAGTAGCCGGCAGCGAAAGGCACGCCAAGATATAATAAAACAGCGTGAGCAACTTCAGTCATGGAAAGATCAATGTCGGTTTCCTGCAGTCCTAACCAATTCGGCAAAATCTTAAGAAAGAAAACAGCATATGCCGGAAACAGTATAATTTGAAAAATCGAATTAAAGGCAACAAGCCCGGCGCAGTATTCTCTATTTCCATCAGCTAAATCATTCCATACAAGTACCATAGCAATACAGCGGGCAAGGCCAATGAGGATGAGCCCAATCATGTACTCCGGATAGCCACGCAAGAATATTATTGCTAACGCAAACATAAGGGCCGGGCCAAGCACCCAGTTTTGAAGAAGTGAAAGCATAAGAATCTTTTTATTTCGAAAGACAAAACTTAGTTCTTCATATTTAACTTTGGCCAGAGGGGGATACATCATAAGGATCAAGCCAATCGCTATTGGAATCGAAGTTGTTCCGATGCTCATCTGATTTAGTGTTGGAACAACTCCAGGCACGAAGTATCCGAGTGCAATTCCTACGAACATTGCGAGAAAAATCCAAAGAGTTAAAAAACGATCTAGAAAGGAAAGTCTTTTTTGGTTCATCAGCATTTTCCCTCAAAACAATCGGTAATGCGACAGCAAGCCACGGCTTCTTTACTCTTGGCACATGCGCGGTCGATTTTTTTCAGCGCAGTTCTAATCTTTTCTAAGTCTTTTATTTTTTCTTCGACCTCTTGAAGCTTCAGTTCGGCTAAAATTTGTACGTCGCCACAGGTTGCTTTGGGATTGGTATTTATGTGTAGAAGCTCTTGAACTTCTTTAAGGGTAAATCCGAGCTCCTGCGCGCGTTTGATAAATCGAATGCGCTGCACATCTTCGGTTGGGTACTGTCTAAAACCGGTTTTTGCTGAAGGTTTTTTAATCAAGCCTTTGCGTTCGTAGAATCGAATTGTTTCTACTCCTACAGAGGCTTCAGCTGCTAGTTTTCCAATAGTGTTTTGCTTCATATAAGAAGTTTAAACTCCGTACCATGGTACGGAGTCAAGGCTAATAGCAAAACTTGGTCAAAACGAAATAATGGATGTTCAGCTGTGCTTTAGAACACAGCATTTATTCTTTAGATATGCTTCCGCTCGAGTGATGAGCATTGGATCAAATATGAGGTAAACGTGAAGGGAGGCGACGATCACCGCTCCAGGAAGTACTTGCATTGCAATTAGTTTTGAAAGTTCAGGAACCTCAACAGATATTGCTGCATTCAGGTGCCACGCCTCATTCGGCAAGGCTGCAAATGCCAAAGTCAAAGCCGCCACCCTTAATGTTGTGAGGGTGATGTGTACGAGATATTCATTTGATGGCAAGCCACCCAAGGTCGCTCTGCTTTCGTTCTCATTCAGAACATCGAGTACTTCGGTTACTAGGTCAAAAGCGAGTATGGCTAGGGTGACCCATAGAATGTAACTTTGTAGTCCAATCCAATATACAAGAATGATGGTGGGTACAAATAGTACAGCTCTAAGAGTATGGGTGATGTGTTCGAATTTCGAATCTTTGCGTTCTTGCAGCCGAAATTTCCAGAGATGATAGTAGATCCCATCGAAGGCTGATAGAAAAAGGAATACTAATAGTATCCAAGAGCTTGCGGTCATAAGTGTTTGATTCATGAGAACTCCTTCTTTGTGTGCAGGCATATGCACGCATTTGGATAAATTTTTACGGACAACAGTCTTTAATTGCGCGATCTACTTTTTGGAAAAGAGCAGACACTTTCGTGCGGAAACCATTGGCATCAATTTCAAAATAAGAATTACGCGAAATCTTTTCGTGCTTAAGGAGTCCGGTTTCCACCAAGTTGTGGAGGTGTCGCGAGAGGACAGAGCGATCTTTCTTTATACTTTTTGCAACTGTCGCGACGTCAGATTTTCCATTGATCAAAAGAAACTTCAGGATTTCTATGCGAACAGGCTCGGCCAATGCTTTAAAGAATTGAGAGTCAAAGACTTCTACGAGATCTCTTAAAGCGTTTTGTTTCTTTTGGGTTGCTGTCATGCTTAACATTATGTGCATTTGTATGCACACGTCAAGTTTTAATGAAATCTGAGACGAATTTCGGACATCAGGTTCTTAAGAAAATGGCAGCAGTCACAATATAACAACGAAAAGCTCAGTAAATTACATCCAGAATGTTCATTTTTACTTGAATTGTTAAGTTGAAAGCTGCGAATCTCAATAGATTGGTAGATAAGAGGCGAGATCTGAAATTTTCAGATTCTCACTTGTCTTTCAATATTTAGACAAAGCTAGACATTTTGCCTGCATATTTGCATATAAGTGCAACTATGCATGTTATAACTATTGAGCCTCACCAACTTTTCCAATCCCTTTCCGATCTTACTCGTTTAAGAGTTGTAAGACTTTTGGCTTCGTCTAAGGAAGTGGCATGTCTTTGTGAACTTTCGCAATGTCTGGGGGAGCCAGAATATAAGCTGTCACGCCACCTAAAACAATTGCGTCAAAGCGGTCTTCTATCTGCTGAGAAGGAAGGGCGATGGATTTATCATAGTATTCCATCGGCGGAAATAGACCTTCAGGCTCTGTTTAAGTTCATTTCTAAAATTCCGGATTCCAGCGGAGTTTTTGCCGAAGATTTGAAGCGATTCCAAAAATGTATTGCAGCTCGGAAGGGTGGACGATGCATTATTGCTCCGAGCGAAATTTTTCCACAGAAAAAAACGAAGAAAGTAAGAGCCTGAAATTTATGAAACAATATTTGTCATTGATGGTTTTCATCACGTTATTCGGTTTCTTCAATCTCAAAGCAGCGGTTGCCGACGAAGTGAAAAATCCTTCCATTGTTGTGCACCTTCTAGACTATCTTGCAAAAGATTACGGTGGGGCCGTTAGGAACGGAAAAGTCTTAAGTAAATCGGAATATCAAGAACAAGTTGAGTTCTCTGAAATTGTCGGAAAGGCTTCAAGAGCCTACGACGAATACAAACATGACGTTGCTTTTGTTGTTGGCGTAGATAACTTAGTTTTAAAAATTAAAAATAAGGCAAGTGCCGACGAAGTTTCAAAGCTAGCCAGAGAGCTTCAGACCAATGCAATTTCATTGGCAAAAATAGAAATTGCGCCTCAAGATTATCCTTTAGTTTCAGAGGGACAAAAAATCTTTGCTCAAAACTGCGCTTCTTGCCACGGAAGTTCTGGAATGGGTGATGGTCTCGCAGGGCAGGCACTTAATCCAAAACCCGCAAACTTCCACGAGTCAGAGCGACAATTTGCAAGCTCTCCCTTCCAGTATTTTAATACAATCCGTTTGGGAGTTCCTGGAACTGCTATGCCGCCATTCCCGTCATTATCTGACAAAGAGATCTGGTCCTTAGCTTTCTTTGTGAAATCACTTGGATATCAAAAGCCAGAAGGCAAGCTGTCTACGGAGTTGTCGTTAAAGCAAGTTTCCTCTCTTAAAGATGAAGAAATTCTGAAATCACTAACAGGTAGTGAAGTTGAAAGAAAACAAATTTTAGCGTTGATTCGCACTTTTGAACCGGCCCCCAAAGAAGGGTCGCAGTTTTTGGCTATTGCTAGAACCCATTTAAATCAAAGTTATGATCATTTCAACAGAGGTGAATATGAGCTTGCAACCTCAGAATCTGTAAAGTCTTATCTGCAGGGAATTGAGCCAATTGAACCCAAGATTAAAGCCAATCAAGCTGGTCTTGTTGAAAAAATTGAGGCGCAAATGAGCGCCTATCGTAACTCTCTTAATGCCGCCACAGCTAAAGATATCGCATCAAAAAATTATCAGTCGATAATGTCGACTTTTACAGAAATTCAAAATGTTACTGAAGCAAAAATGATGTCTCCTCAATTAGCGTTTACGGCTGCTTTTGCTATTTTCTTAAGAGAAGGATTTGAAGCAGTACTGATCATTATCACTTTGCTTGGCGTGATAAAAGCCTTTGGTGCAAAAGAAGCGGCAAAGTGGGTTCATTTTGGTTGGATCAGTGCTTTGGCACTTGGTGCAGTCGTATGGTTCGCTTCTGGTCTTCTTTTGAATATGAGCGGCGCAAGTCGTGAAATCATGGAGGGAAGTATTTCTCTCTTTGCCGTAGTCGTACTTCTGTATGTTGGATTTTGGCTTCATAGACAAACTGAGGTTGGCAGATGGACGAAGTTCGTAAGAGAAACTCTAAAGGAAGCTCTTGAAAAGAAAAGTCTCATTGTTCTTAGTAGTATTTCTTTTATGGCCGTATTTAGAGAGGCCTTCGAGGTAGTTCTCTTTTTAAGAGCTATTTGGAATGATGTGAATGCAGATGGAAGAGCCTCTGTCGGTGAAGGTGTTGCTCTTGCGTTTATCTTAATTTTTGCCTTTTCATATTATGCCGTTAGATACAGTCAGAAGATTCCGATAAAACAATTATTCAATGTTTCCGCTGCGATCATGGGAATTCTCTCCGTAATTCTAGTTGGAAAAGGAATTCACTCTCTTCAAGAGGCAGGTATTGTAGGTGTTAAGTCCATTGGTCTTGGTTTGAGGGTCGACTTGCTGGGTATTTTCCCTTCGATTCAAACGGTAGTTGCGCAACTTTTAATAGCCGCTGTTTTGCTCATTATCTGGAGTCTGGGAAAGAAACCTGCGGCTGCGCCTTTAGGCGAGACTGCATAGACTTTGGGGGAAGTAGTTTTTACGGGTCTATGCAAATGACTTGCATTGAATTGAGAAAAAGGAATGTTCTTTAATATTCGTATCTAATTTAATGTTCGCCTTGAACTTTGATATTGTAATTGGATTTGAGATAGAGCTATATTTTGAGAGTGTATAACAATATGAAAGCGTTAATTTTTTGGACAGTTGCACTTTCGTTAGTTTCCGTTCTTGTCGGGAACTATTTGTCTTTTCATATTGATAGCGATGATATTCCAAAAATTTCAGCTCACAATTCGCAGATTCTTAAGTCAAAATTAGATTCCACTCAGGAACATAATTTTGACCCTTGCAATCAAGGGCATTGTCACTTGGGGCACTGTGCTGTAGTTCTGTTGCCTCTTAGTTCTGAGGCTATTGATCGGTTAGCATATTTGATTGTTTACAGTTCAAAAGAATTCTTTTTTATAAGTCGTTTTCTTGAGGGGCCTTTTCAGCCTCCACGACTTGTCTAAGTCTATTTTTCAATAAATCCCTAAAATCGAAATATTTTTATTAAAGGTGAAATCATGTCTTTTATGGCAAAGGTTATACCCATGATTCTAGTTATGTCTTTTGCATCAGCGGAAGAGTCAGAACCATGTGTTGTATTATCTAATTATAAGCAAATTACTTTATGTGCAGAAAGTCGATCTCCTGAAGTTCTCAGAGCTGAATCAGAAGTCAAACAAAGGAAAGCCTCTGTGGATGCAGCCGGGCAACTTTTAAATCCGGAATTGTCAATGCAGACCATATCCGGTTCCGTGCAGTCAGAAACAAAATCTGAAACTGACGTATCGTTGGCATTCCCAATTGAATTGGGAGGCAAAAGATCCTCAAGAAAAAGCATTGCGACCGGGGCACTTTCGAAGGCAGAGCTGGAACTCTTCAATGCAAAAGCAGAAGTAAGAAAGTCTGTTCTTTTAAAAATCGTAAGACTCCGTCAAATTGATCATGAACTTGATTTGGTCGACGAATCTGCTGAGACATTTAGCAAGCTAGTAAAACAGTATGAGTCGCGTCCAACCCTGAGTCCGGAGCAAGAGGTTACACTGACTGTTTTTCGCGTAGCAAAGGGTGAGTATGGCTTTAAGAGAATGGAATATGATGAGGAACTTGCTCAACTTGAATCGTTTTTTAAAATTGTGATCGGAAAAGACTTAGCAAGTGTTCGTAAGGTTCTGCCCCCGCGAATTTCGTCCATGCCTCTGGTGCCCGGTGAAAATAAAGAGGTTGATAAATCACCACTGCTCGGATTGTTAGATGCCGACATAAAAATTGCAAACGCGGAACGGGATCGCACATTCGGAGATGCTTGGCCCACATTGAACTTAGGGCCTTCCGCAAAATTTTCGAAAGAAGGAAGCCAAAGCTTTGAACAATGGGGACTAAATTTGAGCATGCCTCTTCCTGTGTTGAGTCTCAATCAAGGAGCGAAGGCGGCGGCGAGTGCTGGAGTTCGTTCCTCGGAAATAAGACGGGAAACCGCACTAAAGGAATTGATTGCTCGCAGGACCTCTCTAGTTGAGATCTACAAAAAATCTGCGAAAGCTCTGGAGGAAACTCCTAATGGACACACGTTGGAAAGTAAGCATAAGAAAGTTGAAACTTTGTTTGTTAAAGGCTTGGTACCTAGTTCATTGGTCATCGAGGCCCACCGCTCTTTAGTGGAGTTTGAGAAAACTAGAAATAATCGAGAGATCAAAGCAGTAGAGGCGATCCTGGAAATTCAAATTATTGATGGTCAGGAAGTGGAGTTAAGCCTATGAAGAAGATATTTATTTTGGCAGCGGCTTTAATTATAGGATTGAAAATTTCAAGCGCATTTGCCGATTTGGAAAAGAATAAAAAGGTTCCGAACGAGGCAATTCATGCTGAACATGATTCGAGTCATGACGGTGACGCAGATAAAAAAGATGAGAAGCCTGACCGCAGTGAAAAAGCTGAAGAATACGGACATGGTGAGCGTGAGGAAGAAGGTTCTAATGTTGGACCGGACAAAGGGATCACTGTTGCGGATGAGCATGACGGCATCAAACTTTCCGATGAAGCAGAAAAGAATTTTGAACTGAAGATAATGACTCTTATAGGGAACGCTTCTTGGGAAGTTCCTGTGAGTGCCCTTCTTACCTCAGGTGAAGAGATCAATATCTACCGAGTAAGAAACGGGTTTTACAAGCGCATTGACTTCGATCTAATTTCAAAAAATGCCACTCATATGAAAATCAGTTCAAAAGACCTCGCTAAAGGTGACGGCGTTGTCACGAGCGGTGTGGGCTTTTTGAGAACAGCAGAACTTGCAGCGTCTGGCGGGGCTTCAGAAGAGCACGGCCACTAAGGATAATTTATGATTAATAAGATAATACATTTTTCTGTATATAACAGGGCTCTGGTGCTTTTATTTACCGTCATGCTTGCAATAGCGGGTATCTATTCGTTTCAGCATCTTCCGATTGATGCGGTTCCAGATATTACTAATAATCAAGTTCAGATCAATACTACCATTGAGGGTTTAGCTCCTGAAGAAATTGAAAGATCAATTACCTTTCCCGTAGAGTCTTCGATGAGGGGGATTGCCGGGGTTCTAGAGGTTCGGTCTATCACTCGCTTCGGGCTATCTCAAGTAACCGTGGTATTCAAGGACTCAGTGGAAGTATATCGCGCTCGACAAATGGTGACGGAGCGACTTCAAGGAGTCCTCGCCGGACTTCCTAAAGGCGCCGAGGCTAGATTAGGGCCGATTTCTACTGGGCTTGGAGAGATCTTTCAGTATGCACTCGATTATGAAAAACCAGCAAAAAATTCAGCGGATCGCTTAAAGCAGTTGATGGAGCTTAAAGCTCTACAAGATTGGTTTATCAAGCCAAGACTTCTAACTGTTGAAGGTGTAGCTGAAATAAACACCACGGGTGGTTATGAAAAGCAATTTCACGTGCAGCCCGATATCGGCAAAATGGCATCTTATGGAGTTCACTTCGAACAAATTGTGGAGGCTCTTGAAAAAGTGAACAGGAATGTGGGCGGTGGAGCCATCGCTCAAACTGCGGAGCAGTTTCTGGTACAAGGTGTCGGCCTCTTTAAAAATGCACAGGACATAGAAAAGGTACCAGTGAAGCAACTGGATTCATTTAGGGTCATTCGCGTTGGTGATATCGCAAAAGTGAAGTTGGGAAAAGAACTAAGGACCGGAGCGGCGACTTATAATGGTCAAGAGACCGTTCTGGGTACTGTGATGATGCTTTTGGGTGAGAACAGCAGGACAGTCGCCACAAGAGTCAAAGATAAGGTCGATGAGATTAAAAAGACGTTGCCCCCAGGGATCGTGATGACCACGGTGTATAACCGTTCGGATTTAGTGAATGCGACTCTTGGTACCGTAGAGCACAATCTGATCTTAGGTGCGACACTTGTAATTGTGATTTTATTCCTGCTAATCGGAAACATCCGTGCTGCTGTCATTACTGCCATCACGATTCCATTATCGTTGTTAGCTACATTTCTAATTATGAAACCACTTGGGATTTCCGGAAACCTCATGAGCCTTGGTGCTCTTGATTTCGGTATCATTGTGGATGGAACGGTCATTCTAATTGATAACTGTGTCCGCTATGTGCATGAACGAAGTAAGGAGTTTGATCGAAAGCTAACCAGAGCTGAGGTTCAGGCCGCTGTCTATGAAGCTGCAGTCGAAGTTCGTGTTGCAGCAGGTTTTGGAGAGCTAATAGTTGTCGTCGTGTTTTTGCCAATTTTTGCGCTTACTGGTGTTGAAGGAAAAATGTTTGCGCCGATGGCGGCGACCTTTGCAATCGCTGTCGCATCCGCATTGATTTTGTCATTTACAACGGCACCGGCATTGGCGTCTTTGATTCTTCAGGGAAATGCAGAAGATAAAGAACCTAAATTTATGGAGTGGATACGCAAAGCTTATAAACCACTGTTTGATCTGACCTTTAGGCATCGCGTTGCAACTCTTACTTCCGCACTTATAGCTGTGATTGCTGGAGCAATTTTATTTGCGACAAGAGGAGCGGAGTTTTTACCGCAACTAAGCGAGGGGTCTTTCGCTTTTCATATGATTCGTCCTGTAAATTTAAGTTTGGATCAATCCATTGCTTTTCAGTTAAAAGCAGATCAAATCATTAAAACTTTTCCCGAAGTAGACAAAGTTTTTGCGCGCATTGGAACTAGTGAGGTCGCAACTGACCCTATGGGAGTAAATATCTCTGACACCTATATCATGTTAAAGGACAAGTCAGACTGGCCAAAAACAAATAGCGACAAGAAGCATACTTACGAAACGTTAGTTAGTGCTATCGTTGCGCGGCTAGAGAAAGGCCTGCCAGGGCAAAGCTATTTGGCTTCTCAGCCAATTCAAATGCGCTTTAATGAGCTTTTAGAAGGAACCAGGGCCGACGTATCTGTGAAAGTCTTTGGTCCAAATCTTCAGACAAATATGGATTTAGCGAAAAAGATTCAAGAGATTGTTTCCAAAGTAAGAGGTGCTGGGGATGTCGAAGTTGACCTTGCAGGCACGAGTCCAGTCTTGCGGATAGAACCAAATGAAGAGGCACTCAGAAAATATGGCGCAAATATTTCAGATGTACTTAATACGATCTCTATCGCACTGGGTGGACAGGAGAGTGGTTATCTTTATGAAAATGAAAGAAAGTATCCAATTGTTGTTCGTCTTAATGACGAAGAGCGTTCTGATTTAAGGACAATTAGAAATCTTCCTGTAGGATTGGGCACAAACGTCACCACGCCGCTTTCAAATTTAGCGACATCCAAGTTTTCTGAGACTTTCGGTTCAATCAATCGAGAAGATTCGAATCGTCGCTCAGCGGTACTTATTAATTTGCGGGGACGGGATACAGAGAGTTTCGTAAATGAAGCGCAAAAAATGGTTGAGCAGCAAATTGAATTGCCACAGGGATATTATGTCCAGTGGGGTGGAAACTTTAAAAACCTTCAAGAAGCAAGAAGTAGGCTGTTATTGCTGACGCCGATTGCACTGATGTTGGCATTGCTCATGATCTATGCGGCATTTAGAAGTGTGGGCCAAACCATATTGATTTTCTCGTGCATCCCATTTGCTTTGGTCGGCGGAGTTGTTGGACTTATTGCTAATGGATTACCATTTAGTATTTCAGCAGGCGTTGGATTCATCGCATTGTCTGGTATTGCAGTTTTAAATGGCGTTGTGCTTGTGAATTACTTCAATCAGTTAAAGAACCAAGGAAAAACAGGAAAAGATCTTGTGATGAAGGGGACAATGATTCGTTTGCGTCCTGTTCTGATGACAGCACTGGTGGCTATTTTTGGCTTTTTGCCAATGATGCTCTCGACTGGCATTGGTGCAGAAGTTCAAAGGCCTTTAGCGTCTGTCGTCATAGGTGGCATTGTCTCGTCAACAATTTTGACTCTTCTTGTTTTACCCACTCTTTACTCAATTTTTGAGAAGAAATTTGTCGGAAGAGTTGCTCACTAAGGAGATTTGCTATGGAAAATAAACCCTCTAATTGCTGTAGTTCAAAGAATACGTGTTCTGATACCACTCCGATAAATGGAAGTGGTGATGTGCCGTCGAATGCTAAAGAATCCGTTTTTAAAGTTAGCGGAATGGACTGCGCCGATGAGATTGCGGCGATTAAAAATTCTTTGGATTTAGATAAAGTATTTCGGGTGGAGGCGAATCTGATGTCCTCTACTGTTCACGTCTGGCATTCACCAGATTTTGAAGGAAGTGAGATACAAAATTTCATCAATAAGTCTGGAGTGAAGGTTATTGCCTCTGATGCGAAGAAAAGGGCAATTCCTTTGCAGAGAGTCGCCCTGGTTTCAGCGTCCGGAACTTTGGTAGGTGCGGTTATATTGGTCAATTTTGCTTTATCCGCTCAGAACCCGTTTGTTGTTATTCTAAGTCTAGCGTCAATTCTTTGCGGAGGGATTTTGGTTTTTCCAAAAGCTTTCCGAGCTGTAAAACAGGGTCATTTAGATATGAATGTCTTAATGACTGTCGCAGTTTTAGGGGCAATCTATCTTCGCGATTATATTGAAGCAGCCACCGTGGTATTCTTGTTCGCTTTTTCAGAACTTTTGGAAACGATCAGTGTGGTAAGGGCTCGGAAAGCAATTCAAGAAGTTATCAATATTAGCCCTAAAACTGCTTTGCTGAAGAGCGCAGATGGCATCGTTCAGTCTGTGATGGTGGAATCTCTGAAGATTGGCGATGTGGTTGTCGTTAGGCCAGGCGATCTTTTTCCTATTGATGGCGTTCTTGCAGTTGGTGAAACCGAGGTCAATCAGGCGCCATTAACGGGCGAATCTACTCCTATTAAAAAGACCGTGGGAGATAGTGTATTTGCTGGAACCGTGAATATTTCTGGAGTCGCCGAAGTAAAAGTCATCAAAGGATTCAAAGATTCAAAAGTATCGCAAATAATACGAATGGTGGAAGATGCGCAAAAGAGTAAAGCACCTTCTCAAAGATTTGTAGATCAGTTTGCCAGAATTTATACACCTGCTGTATTTATCTTAGGCTTATTGATTTGTCTTGTGCCTCCGTTGCTATTTGGCGGTGCATGGAACGAATGGATTTACAAGGCACTGGTTCTTTTAGTGATTGCCTGCCCTTGTGCTTTGGTGATTTCGACGCCAGTTTCTGTTGTTTCTGGATTGACAGCAATGGCGCGCCGAGGAGTTTTGGTTAAGGGAGGAGTATTCTTAGAGACCCTTGGGAAACTCAAAGCTCTTGCTGTTGATAAAACGGGTACAATTACTGAAGGTGTCCCTCAGGTTGTTTCACTTAAGAAGTGGAATAGCATTGATGAAAAAGAAATTGTTAGAATAGCTGTATCAATTGAGAAACTTTCTTCTCATCCTTTAGCTGAGGCGATAGTTCGATATGCTGAAAAAATTGGAGTTTCCCCTGATAATATCGAAAAGTCACAAAATGTGCAGGGTAGAGGAGTATTTGCAACTCTTGATGGACACGATTATTTCCTTGGTAATCATCGATTTACACATGAACTTGGAGTGTGTAGTCAAGAGTTGGAGGAGTATCTTCGAACTCTTGAAGAGCAAGCTTTGTCGGTGATTGTGGTGGGGCACCAACCCCATGACAATTGTGATGGAGAAGTGCTTGGTGTTTTCGGAGTAGGTGATAAGGTTCGAGAAAATGCCAAGGCAGCCATTCAGAAGATACATCAGGCTGGATGTAGAACTATTGTCATGCTGAGCGGAGACAACAACCGAACTGTCGAAACAATATCAAAACAAGTGGGAATTGATCAGGTATTTGGTGAGTTACTTCCTGAAGGCAAAGTTGAAAAGGTGAAGGAGCTTGTTAGCAAGTACCAATATGTAGGGATGGTAGGGGATGGTATCAATGATGCTCCAGCGTTGGCTCAGGCCTCCATTGGAATTGCAATGGGCGCCATCGGTACAGATGCAGCAATTGAGACGGCTGATGTGGCATTAATGAAAGATGACCTTGAACAGCTCTCAATCGCCATTTCTCAGGGGAAAAGAACCCTGGGCATCATACGATTTAATATTGTGTTTGCGCTTGCATTGAAGGCGGTATTTCTGATCTTAGCCCTGCTTGGGTATTCAAGTATGTGGATGGCGATTGCTGCTGATACCGG
This sequence comes from Bdellovibrio sp. ZAP7, assembly GCF_006874645.1. Classification (NCBI taxonomy): domain Bacteria; kingdom Pseudomonadati; phylum Bdellovibrionota; class Bdellovibrionia; order Bdellovibrionales; family Pseudobdellovibrionaceae; genus Bdellovibrio; species Bdellovibrio sp. ZAP7. The sequence continues at coordinate 1,116,540 of NZ_CP030082.1, forward strand.
AGCAACTCTAGTAGTGATTTTGAATGCGCTAAGGCTTTTGAAAATTAGTTCACAATAGAAGATTGGAGAGAATTTATGAAAAATAGAGTTGGATTTTTTTTAGTTATTTCGACATTTATGGTTGGTTGCGCTGGATCGGTTGTGAAGTATGATTCTGAGTCTGCCAAAAGTGGATTTATTAAGGTAGCCTTGGGCTCGAAGGAGAACGTGCACGTGAGTGATAAGATTTTCCTGCTCGAGCGTAAATGCATTGAAACTCCTAAAGTACCAATTTGTAAGTTTGATCCCATTGGAACACTCACGGTTAAAGAAGTTAAAGAAAGCTATTCTGTTGTAGAGCCGGATAAAGACATTATTTTCAAGGAAGGTTATTACTTTAAGTTTGCAATGCATTGTGAAGATAATGCGGAAAAATGTAAGGCTGAAGGAGTAGAGGAATCTAAGTTTCAAAAGAGTGGGAGATAAAATTTATGAAAGATCAGTCTTCTTACCTGAAGATTGATCTAGCAGTAGGCAACTTTCCAAAGGGCCGGATATTGATGAAGTTCGTCGAATCCTTGTTGGGGTAAATAGATTATAGGAAATTGTGCGAGTGAAGATCCATCTGATATTTCACTCGCATAAGTCTTATTTTACTTGCAGCTTTCCATTTAGCATATTCATTCCACATGAATATGCGAGATCACCTTTCTCAAGTTTCCCCAAATCAAAAGTCACAGTCTTATTTAGTGGAAGATCCTTCTTCGTTTTCTTTGATGGTATCTGTAATTCAGTGGCGCAAGTCGCTTCGGTTTTTCTGGTTACTTTGAGGATCACCGGGGTTCCTGCTTTAACGTCAACTTGACTTGGCTCAAATCCATTTTCAGTGACTGAGATTTCGATGACTTGGGGAAGGGGGCTTTCATGTCCCGCTTTTGCAAAAAGACTTGGTGCCGACAAAATGACAGCTGTTAGAAGCAATAGTTTCTTCATACTTTTTCTCCTATTAAATTAGATTTTAATTTAAAACGTTCGTTGTACTTCCACATATAATAAATGACAGGATAAATCAGAAGCTCCAATACGAACGAAGTCAAGAGGCCTCCGATCATAGGTGCTGCGATCCGTTTCATTACGTCAGCTCCGGCTCCTACCGACCACATGATAGGGATAAGCCCCATGAAAAGAGCTGCTACAGTCATTAATTTGGGGCGCACCCTATGAACAGCACCTTCGATGATCGCATTTTTTAAATCCTCAGTGTTATTCATTTGTCCTTTACGAATTCGATCTTCATAGGCAAGGTCCAAATACATCAGCATGAAGACGCCTGTTTCGGCATCAAGACCCATAAGGGCAATCATTCCGACCCAAGCTGCGATAGACATATTGTATCCTAGTGCAATAAGAAGCCAGACAGCTCCGACAAGAGAAAATGGAATGGCCAGAAGGACAATGCCTGTTTTGGGCCACGACTTAGTGTTCAAATGAAGAAGAAAGATGATTAGAAGTAGAGTTAGAGGAATAACAACCTTAAGTCGTTCTTTCACCCTCTCCATATTTTCAAACTGTCCACTCCACGAGATCAAATAGCCTTCAGGAACATTGAGTTTTTGTGAAAGAACTTTTTTCGCACCTTCAACATAAGAACCGATATCGACTTTATTAGGATCAATATCGATATATACATAACCAACAAGTTGAGCGTTTTCATCTCGAATCATCGAGGCGCCTTCCTTATAGTGAACCTTCGCGATTTGAGAAAGAGGGATTTGTGCGCCCGTTGGTGATGATATCAAAACTCTTTTTATGGTTTCAAGATCTTGTCGGAAAGCGGGAGCAAAGCGAACTTGTATTGGATAACGTTCGCGGGATGAAAGCGTTTGCGAAACATTCTCGCCACCGATGGCTGCCATGGCCTGATCTTGGGCATCTTTTAGTGAAAGGCCGTACTGTTGAAGTGAATCTCGATTAAAATCAATATCGAGGAAATAGCCACTGGCGATTCTTTCTGCAACGACGGTGCGGGTGCCGTCAAGTGGCTTCAAAAGGCGCTCAACATCTTGACCTATTTTTTGAATTTCATTTAAATCTTTGCCAAAGATTTTTACGCCGATCGCACTACGAATACCTGTTGAAAGCATGTCGATTCTATTTTTAATAGGCATTGTCCAGATATTAGGCATTCCAATAAAAGCAAGCTTCTCATTCATTTCTTCGACAAGCTTTTCTTCACTGATAGTCTCAGGCCAAACTCTCTCAAAAGGAGATTTTAAGATGTTCGGCAAGAAAGAGTACCAGCGATCTATTTTTCTCCATTCTGATTTTGGCTTTAGAACAATAGTTGTCTCCACCATACTGATCGGTGCCGTATCTGTCGAGGTTTCTGCTCTTCCAGCTTTTCCAAAAACGGTATCTACTTCAGGAAAAGATTTTAAAATCTGATCCTGTACCGTTAGAACTTTTTGGGCTTCGCCGACAGAAAGGCCAGGTAAAGCCGTTGGCATATAAAGAAGGCTTCCCTCATGAAGGGTGGGCATGAACTCAGAGCCAAGCATTGCAAAACCCGGAATAATCGACAGGACTCCAACAAAGGCCAGCGTGAGCGTTGTTTTTTTATGCTCAAGGACCCAACGAATTGCGGGTTCATACCACGCAAAAAGTCGGCGAGTAATCGGGTGTTTGTGCTCTGAATAGTAAGTACCAACGAGCGTGGCATTGCCAAGTTTATTTAACCATGGATTTGGTCCATGAAATTTGTCGGCTCGAGCAAACATCATTCGCATGGCTGGATCAAGAGTGATTGCCAATAGAGCGGCAATGGCCATCGCGAAGTTTTTGGAAAGCGCCAAGGGTCGGAACAAGCGACCTTCCTGATCCACGAGAGTAAAGATGGGTATAAATGCGACTGCGATCACCAAAAGAGAGAAAAAAACAGAAGGTCCCACTTCCTTTAAGGCTTCAAGACGCACACTAAAGAAGTCCTCTTTTCTTCCGTTCTCATCCCAATGTTGAATTTTGCGGTAAGCATTTTCAACTTCAACAATGGCACCGTCGACAAGAACGCCAATGGAAATTGCGATCCCCGCCAAGGACATAATGTTCGAGCTTTGCCCAATAAGATAAAGGGGAATGAAAGCTAATAGGACGGAAACGGGAATAGTAATGATAGGGACGAGAGCAGAAGGAATGTGCCAAAGAAACAAAAGAATAATAATACTTACGATGACAAGCTCTTCGACCAGAGTAGAACGCAAGGTTTCCATCGCTCGTTCAATGAGATCAGAGCGATCATAGGTTGAAATGATCTTTACACCTTCTGGTAGCGTTTTTTGGATCTCGGAAATTTTATTTTTAACTTTTTGAATAACAGCAGGAGCATCTTCCCCCTGGCGCATGACGATGATGCCTCCTACAGCATCACCAAGGCCGTTATAGTCAGTGATTCCACGACGCATTTCAGGTCCTACAGAGACAGTCGCTACTTGTTTGACTAATACCGGAGCCCTGCTTTTGGAATTAAAAGAGACAACAGCTTTTTCAAGGTCCGTCGTTTTCTCAACAAGACCGCGACTTCGAATCATTGCCTCTGTGCCGGAGTATTCTATGGTTCTTGCGCCACTTTCCTGATTGGCATTTTTTACGGCATCCATGACTTGAGAGAACGTCACTTGGTAAAGATCAAGCTTTCTTGGATCAACTTTCACCTGGTATTGTTTCACAAATCCACCGACAGAAGCGACTTCGGCGACACCGGGAACAGATTGAAGCTGAAAGCGTAGGTTCCAGTCTTGAAGGCTGCGAAGCTCTGCTGAATTCATTTTTCCGGATTGATCTTGAAGGACATACTGATAGACCCAGCCTACGCTTGTAGCATCAGGTCCAAGCTCTGTTTTAACTCCGGCAGGAAGTTGTGAAGTGATGCGATTAAGACTTTCCAGGACGCGGCTGCGAGCCCAATACAGATCCGTTCCATCTTCAAAGATCACATAGACATAGGAATATCCATAGTCGGAAAAGCCACGAACGGATTTAATTTTAGGTGCCCCTAAAAGTGAAGAAACAATCGGGTAGGTTACTTGGTTTTCAACGACGTCGGGAGAGCGATCCCATTTGGAGTAGATGATTACTTGTGTATCTGAAAGATCGGGAATGGCGTCCAGAGGAATTCGTTTCAGAGAATAAAAGCCAATTACCAATAAGACTGCTGTAACTGAAAGAACTAGGAAACGATTATGCGCCGAAAACGATATGATTCTTTTTATCATATTCAACCCTCACCCGGCATACACATGGCCATCGGGACATCCCAGTGTTGTCCCTTTGGGCAAGCTGGCTTAGAGGGCGCGCTTTCGGGTCCCCCTTTAGGCATTGATACGCCTCTGATCTTGCTTTCAGAATCAATCAAGAAATTCGGTCCGCTGGAGATTAAATCTCCCTCTTGAAGGCCATCGACTATTTCGTAGTAATTTTGAGTGTGAACTCCGAGTTTTACACTTTTGGCTGAAAGAACATTGTCTGATGAAAATAAGTAAATCAAATCCTCGGTTCCGGTATGGAGAACAGCATCCTCTGGAATCGCAATTTTGTTTTTTAAAGGTATATCAATAGAACCTTCAAATGTCATTTCACTGGGCATTGGTTTGGTATTCTTAAGCTGTCCCACAACCCGAACTGTTCTGCTTGTCGGGTCAACAATGTTATCGATACCTGTTATAATACCTTCGAAACTTTCATCAGGCAGAGCGGGGGACTTTCCCGTAAACTTGATCCCGGTTTTTAAAAGACTGAGATCCTGTTCATAAACCTGAAAAGAAATACTGTGAGATGAGTTGAAGCGTCCCGCCACTGGAATCTTAATTTCAAGATTCATTTTTTCAACTTTGTGTTTTGATACGCCAACCAGAGACAACAGATTTGCAGGAGAAACAACGCTGCCACGGTTTTTTGTGGCATCAGATTGAGCTGTTTGAGTTTCGGCGGCTTGGGCTTCTACCTTGACCAAGTCCATATGGCAGATGGGGCATTTTCCCGGGGTGTCCATGTGAATAAATGGATGCATCGGACAAGTGTAGTAAGACGTCCCTTCCGCAAGAGTAATTTTTCCTTTTGAGTCTGTAGATTTAGAGGATAAATATTTTTTGCCCAGCCAAAGCCCGACCACTGCGAAGATTGTTATAACTGTCAAAAGTTGTTTTTTACTCATTTGAATCTCCAGTGGATTTCCATCTCTCAAGTTCGGAAATACTTTTTTCATAGGCAAGGCGAAGATCCAGAGCTTTTAGTTCTAAGTCGCTCAGAGCTTCCATCGTTTCTCGATGGTCCTGAAGGGATTCCATATCTCTAGGAACAATGTTCTGCACGATCTGCATTCTTCGATGCGCTTTTGGAATAAGTTTTTCTTCGATTGTTGTAAGTTGGTTTTTAAGGGATCGCGCGCGAGTCCAACTTGTGGTCTTCGACAAATTAATTTCCAGCTGTGCTTTTTTGAGTCTTAATTCAGATTCTAGTCTTTCAGAGGAACTCTTTTTCTCTTCAGATGATGAATCCCATGGGAATAAAAAAGGAAGAGTCATGCCAACCATAATTTCAGAGTATTGGGGCATCATTTGAGTTGCGCCCATTTCTTTGTAGGTAAAGGTAAAATCGGGGAACCAAGATTGCTTTGCTGCTGATTCGCGAGCTATAAAGCTTTGGAGTTCAAGCTGACTGGCTTGGAGTTGCGGAGGATCGCTTTTAAAGTCTGTATCTGTAGGAAGGGGAGAAAGAGTGGGCTCTTCTGGATCAGGGATCTTTGTCGCCGAGGGAAGATTCATCAATAAGGAAATCTTAAGTCGGCCTTCTTCGAGGACTTGGTTGGCAACTTCCAAATCATTGTCCAAGAGATCTAGGTCAGACTCTGTTTTTATATAGTGAAGCTTCATTGTGCTATCCGAACGAATTCCTGCCCGTGCTAGCTGCAAGTGCTTAGACAAAATATCTTTTTTTTGGCGGAGGATTCGGATTTTTTCGAACGCCGCCCAGTACTCATAGAAGGCCTGTTTGGCTTCGCTGAGTATGTCATTTTGTCTCGCAGAAACATTAGCCTTTTGTGCTTGTGCTTCTAGATTTCTTGAAGATTTATTTTTTACAATTTTTCCCGGGAAGGGAACAGTTTGGGAAATTTCAAATCCTTGAGCCGCGCTGCCTTCTTTTTCTGTCAATTTAGAAAAACTCACCATGGGAGGAGGAATATTGACAGCAGAGCTACCAGCTTCAGCAGCGTTCAACTTAGCCTGTTCCATTTTGAGATCGAGATTTTGGGCCTGGACGCTTTTGAGAAATTCTTGCAGGCGTAGACCATCGGCAGCAAAAGATGCATGGCCGAAAAGGACTAAGATTATGCTAATAATGCCTGTTAGTAGTCTCATACTTAGTAATAGAAACCGGAAGCCACATTGTGACAAGGTTTTTAATAAATATTATTTTGTTAAAGCGGCCACTGATGCGGGGATGTGATGGGAATGTTCATGGTCATATGCTTCCTCCGTTTCAGCTTGAAATGAAAAATTACAGTTACAAAATGTATGCTGAAATGATGGCTGGACGTTAGGATCTTTGAACAAAAAGGATCCGCTCAATCTCAGATTTACTAGAGATTCTAGTTGTCGAAGCTTAAAGTTTAAGGAAAAAAATGGATATCCAAGACGACTAATAAGCAATAATTGTCCGCCCCTTGATCAAAGCATTCCCATCCATACGCGGAGGAACGGTCAGGAAAGGAACTGACTTCAAAAGGACCGTCCTTCGTTCGCGTTTTGATGTCTCCCTGAATTACTCGCTTCGTATTTATGATGTTGGTAAACAGCAGGCGCTACGAACAAACTTTCTCACCAAAGAGCATTTAATTGAGATTATCAATTTTCACTCTCGTTATCTCCAGGTCTTTCAAAAGGTCGTATTTTCTTTTTTGTGAAGAGAACCAGCGGTCTGTTGCTCCTACCAGATCCGGTGAATTCTTAATTCCGCGTTTGTACTCGCCAACAGTCATCTCAAAGTACTTTCTAGAGGATTCTAGCTTTCGTTCATTTATATCGTAAAGATCTCTTAACTCCTTCATCTTCTCTGAAAGAGAATTAAATAGACTTTGAGAGTCCAGATGAGTCTGGTTTGAACGTGCTTTTGATGAGGATATGCCTGAGTTCGCAGACCGAGATCTGTAGACGGTATCAAATCCAGAAAATAGAGGTATTATAACCTGCAGGGCGTATTTTGTCTCATTGAAGTCCATAGGAGTATTCTCTGAAGGTGTGATCCTGCCAAAGCTATAGACAAAGTCTACGGATGGCAAAAAATCTGCCTTGATGCTTTTCTTGTCAAGTTCAGCCAGCCTTGCTTGCATAGTCGCTTTTTGGTTTGCTAGGTTTTGTTCAGGGGTGAAAGGATTCAGTTCGGTCAGTTTGCGAATATCAGTGAATGCTAGTTTGCTAAGGTCACTGTCAGAGACATCAGCTCCAAACAATTGAACAAGCTTAAGATGAGACTCTTTATGAAGTTGATCAATCTGTCTTTGCTGAATACGAATTTCATCCTCTCTTAAATCGAACTCAAGATTATCGACAGCACTTGTTAGGCCAGCAGTCACTTTTTTTCCAGCCCATGACTTTTGAGACTTAGTTACCTTTTCTTCTTCAACAAGAATTTCTTGTAATTTGTGGAGATAAATCATTTCACTGGTAACTTCGATAAGCTGTTGTCTCAATTCACGCCTGGTCGTTTCATATTCAATGCCCGAAAGCTGAACTTCGATTTTTCTTTGCTCCGAGATTGAGACATTTTTAAAGCCATTGAATAGATTTAGGCGGCCATCAAGATATCCAAAATAGCCTTTGTCTCTCTCTCCCGGATCCTCAACACGATTTTCGCCCCAGCCACCTACGGCATTAAGAGTAGGGTAGTAATTGGAGTATGAAGATTTCAAAATATTTTCTTTTGCCTGGAGATCATTTTTTAAAGCTTCAAGAGTTTTATTTTTTTCACTCAACTGTTGCTCAAGATTCGTAATGCCATCCATGGCGGAGGCATTTAAACCTAAAAATAAACCGATCAAAAGAAATCCTTTTTTCATAAAATTACTCCGGAATGCCAAGACTATTTTTCTACCTGAAATTTAAAAGAATCCTTTTTCCCATTAGTTTCGGTGGTGACATTAACCTCGACTCTATAAGCGTTCTTGAAATCAACTTGGGATGTAAAAGCTCCGTCTTTTTGAATAACTTTTAAAGCCTCTGCTTTACCTTTAGGAGCCTTAGCCGTAGCATTTACCTTTACTTTATCAGAAGGAACGTCTTTTCCTTCATGGGTAATTGGATAAATTTTCACTTCCCCTGCTGAAACCATATACTCAAGATTGATTTCTTTTCCAGCAAGTACGGTTCCGCCGTGAGATGCCTTTAGCATTCCAGGAGCTTGATCGTGGCCTTCGTGAGCGAATGCAGGTTGGATAAGAAAAACAGCGCTAATTGATAACAATAATTTTCTCATTTGATTCTCCTAATGATGAGTTGGTGTAAGTTCAACTTCTTTTGATTTTAGATTCTTTTCAGCCGATTTTCTTCCAAAGTGAAAGAAGACTGTAGGTGTAACAAACATATCGAGCAAGGTTGAGCTTAACAAACCTCCTACGATAACGACAGCAACAGGGTGAAGAATTTCTTTACCTGGAGCACCTTTAGCAAGGACGAGGGGCAAAAGACCCAAGATAGCTGTTAAAGCAGTCATTAAGACGGGCACTAGGCGTTCCAATGAACCTCTAATTACCATCTCCTTCGTAAACTCTTCGCCTTCATATTTCATAAGGTGCAAATAGTGCGAGATCATCATAATTCCATTGCGACTTGCTATTCCGCAAAGCGTGATGAATGCCACCATTGTCGCAATTGAAAATGTTCTATCTGAAAGGTAAATGGCAATGAGACTGCCGATTAAGGCCATCGGAATATTCAGCATAATTTGAATAGCGATGAAAGATGATTTGAAGTGCGCATAAAGAACAACAAATACACCAATCAATGACAGAGTGCCCAGAAGCAGAATCAACTTGCTGGCAGAGCGCTGACTTTCAAATTGACCGCCATATTGGATAAAGTATCCTTCTGGAAGCTGAACTTTAGACGTTATATTTTTTTGAATTTCGGAAACGAGGCTATCCAAATCGCGACCAGATGAGTTTGCCGATATAACAATTCTACGTTGAGCATTTTCTCTGCTGACTTGGTTTGGACCCTGAGATTCATAGACATCGGCTACTTTTTCAAGAGTGATTTTCGTTCCATCCGGCATGATTTTTAGAGCCGTCTTCTTCATGACGTCTAAGTTGGCTCTAGATTGGTCATCAAACCTCATATAGACGTTGAAAGTTCTTTGTTGGTCGAGCACTTGGCTAATGACTTCTCCGTTAAGGGCCTTCTCAAGAGTTTCGGAAAGTTCACCAAGGACGATGCCGTATTTAGCTGCCTCTTCTCTTAGAAGTTGGATTTTTACTTGAGGGATCAATACTTGTTGTTCGACTTGAAGATCTACCAGACCTTTTGTGCCTTCCAAGGCTTTATATATTTCTGAAGCTTTAGTTCTCAGAATACCTAAATCGGTTCCAAAAACTTTAATAGCAATTTGCGCACGAACTCCGGAAAGAAGATGGTCCAAGCGGTGCGAAATAGGCTGGCCTATATTCACAAAGACGCCTTCAACTTGCTTCATTTTTGTTCGCATCTCATCAAGGACTAACTCGCGAGGTCGCCCTCCGGCTTTAAAATCTACGTCGATTTCAGATGAGTGGACGCCTTCTGCGTGCTCATCTAACTCAGCTCGACCTGTTCTTCTTGCTACTGATTTTATTTCTGGAATCGAAAGGAAGATCTCTTCCACTTGCGTCCCAATTTTATTTGATTCATCAAGAGAAATTCCTGGCTGAGCTAATACTGTGATCGTAGCGGTACCTTCGTTAAACTTAGGCAGAAAATCTCTTCCCATGAATGGAATCAAAAGAAGGGATGCTGCAAAAAGAGCCAAAGTACCCGCAATAATAGGTTTATGATGATCGAGTGCTTTTTCAAGAAGCTTACGATCCAAGTCCTTCAGCTTCTTAACTAGCTTGCTGTCCTCATGCTCAATGAGTTTATCCTTAGAGAGTAGGAATGAACAAAGAACAGGGGTAATAGTAAGAGAAACAAATAGAGAAGCAATTAATGAAACTATATAGGCAACTCCGAGTGGAATAAAAAGGCGACCTTCGATACCGCTCATGTAAAAGAGCGGCAGGAACACGAGAACCACGATGATTGTAGCAAAGACGATTGAATTTCTAACTTCCGATGAAGCATTGTAAACTACTTGCAAAGTAGGCAGCGGATTGGACAGACTTTTATTTTCCTTAAGTCGACGGAATACATTTTCTACGTCAACTATAGCGTCGTCAACAAGCTCTCCAATTGCAACTGCAAGCCCCCCTAAAGTCATCGTATTTACAGATAGACCTAAATAGTGGAACACAATTGCTGTGACTAAAAATGAAAGAGGGATTGCTGTTAAAGTAATCGCCGTTGTTCGGAAATTCATGAGAAATATGAAAAGAACTGCAAATACGAGAATTGTACCATCTCGTAAAGCTTCTTTAACGTTATCGACTGCTGCCTCAATGAAGTGCGCTTGCTTGAAAAGATCCTTTGTGAGCACAGCACCTGGAGGAAGGGATTTTTCGAGTTCTTTTAAAGCAGAATCGACAGTTTCAGTCAGCTCAACGGTATTTGCGCCCGGTTGTTTTTGGACACTTAGAATGACGGCAGGCTTGCCGTTGACACTTCCATCTCCTCGTTTTATTTGAGCGCCAATTTTCACCTCAGCAATATCCTTTACGAAGACAGGCTTTCCCAAATGAAGCCCGACTACAGTATTTTTAATGTCTTCCTCTGAGCGAATTGTACCGATGTTGCGGATCAAAAATTCCTTTTTCTCTAAATCAATGTAGCCACCAGTTGTGTTAAGGCTAATTTTTGATAGAGATTTTTCGATTTCTTCGAGTGGAATTTGAACCTTTTGAATTTTCTCAGCAGAAAGTAAAATTTGATATTGTTTTACACCACCACCAATGCCAATGACTTGTGCTACACCCGGAATTGCTAGCAGGCGAGGGCGAATTGTCCAGTCCGCATAAGTTCTCAAGTCCAATGGACTTACTTTTCCATCGGGTGCAGAGAGACCAATGAGTTGAATTTCCCCCATGATAGATGCGATAGGACCCATTACGGGTGTGACTCCCTGCGGGAGTTTCTCTTTTGCTAATTGAAGCTTTTCAGAAACCAGCTGTCGATTTCTGTAAATGTCGGTGTCCCAAGCGAACTCTACATAAATAACGGACAAGCCAATACCAGTGGTAGAACGAACACGCTCTACGCCAGGTAAGCCATTAAGTACGGTTTCTAATGGAAGCGTGACAAGTGTTTCGACTTCCTCAGGGGCCATGCCAGGGGCTTCTGTCATGATATTTACTGTCGGCCTATTCAAATCTGGGAATACGTCCACTGGCATTCGGCTCACTGTAAAGAGCCCGTATGCTGTAATTAGAATGCCTAATGCAATCACAAATAATCTGTGAGTCAGTGAAAAACGTATGATTCGATCTAACATGGCAAGCCCCTTGTGTCAGATTTAGTGATGGCCGCCGTGTCCGTCATCAATTTTTTCAAGTTTTAGAGGAAGCTCGTAAGAAGCTTGATTTCCTTTTTGCCCTTCGCGCTGGCTATTAACAAGAAGTTGTCCTTTTTTCTTAAGGTCAATGTTCGTTGGAAGCGAGCAGCTAAAGTAAGTTACTTGTGATTGACACTTAAGTGGCGATTTGGATACGGCAGGCAAAACGATTTCAACTGATGAGTTTTTTGTGGAAGGATTTTTCCAATTGATATCTAAAAGATAAACTTTGAGTTGGTTTCCATCAGCCACAACTTCTGTGTGATATGCCCCAGGCATTCTAATAAAACCACCGTTTGGTCCAGGTTTATCTTCGCCGTGAGAGAATGCTTTAGACGCAATGAGAATCGAAATAGTCAGAATAATTTTTTTCACCGAGAGCCTTTCTTAATAGAGAATAAGAGGTAGTTTCCTACCCCTTATTAGGTGAACGATCGCCGTTATGTGACAGAAATTAAAAAACTTTGATTGAAAGTGGTATCGTATTGAGAATTCCACCATCTATATATTGTATCCAAAGACGGTAGCTTCCGGCTTGAGGGAATGTGGCATGAATCATTCCTTCATTCGGCTTTGATCCATTCATTGGATGAACATGTAAAAGACTGTCCCCATCCTCTGGTACGGCGACAACGTGAGCAAAAGCACCTAAGTAAGGTTCAATTTGTGGCTGCGAGCCATCGGTGCGAGATAGCTTTACGGAAAGCATAATCATTTTTCCGGCAGAGATCTTATTTGTACCTAGGTCGACTTTATAGATTCCGGAAGTTCCTGAACGAACGTCTTCAAGAATGGGTGGCGCAGGCCAAGCTGCTGCGCCTCCTGTTATTTCGATTCTATTGAAAGAAGAAAATTCTTCTCCGTCAGCTGCAAGTTGTCCTTGCGCCCAAACCCAATAATTCCCATTTACGGAGAAATTTAACTCAACACTCCAAGCGTCATCCTTAAATTCAGGGTGAACGTGTTGGAATTCTCTTAGAGAGGGATCATATACTAAAAGATGAATTTTCTTTTCATGAGATAGCTGCAGATCAGTATCTGCAATGAGTTTGTTGCTTGCTGTGTCTACTAATTGAAACTGATAGATCACTTTACCAGCTTGTGATTTGACCAGATCACTTTCTAACGCAACTCGCGATTCTTCACCGTGAGCATGTGCAAGTTGAGCTCCTAGTGCTAGGCAAAGAAGCAATAATAATTTTTTCATGATTCCTCCGAGGAATTTTATAATTTTGCTTGAACCTATACCCCCCGTAGGGTATCAGTCAATCCTGAATCGAAAGGAATTTGACGTGTCGGAAAAAACAAAAACTCATGGAAAGAAGAGTGCTGTAAAGCAGATGCATCACCATCACGGTGAGCATCACGACCATCCTGATCACTCAATACATCTTAAGCGCCTTCATAAGGTAAAAGGACAAATTGAGGGCATAGAGAAAATGATTTTGGACCAAAGATATTGTCCAGACATTATAAATCAGGTGAAGGCGGCTTCTGCTGCCTTGAGGGCTGTAGAAGCGGAAATTTTTAAATCGCATCTTCGTGGATGTGTCAAAGATGCTTTTAGTTCGAAAGACCCCTTCGCAGCGGAAGAGAAAATTCAAGAAGTAATGAAAATGGTTTTTTAAAATAGGGGAACTAATGAAAAGACTGGTTGTTTCAGTTTTACTAATGGCTATAAGTTTATCTGCTGATGCTAAAGTCACAGTCAAGGACGTCAAATATTACCGTGATCTGACAAATAGTCTTCGAAGTGAGGCGACCTTCAAAGTGCCAATGATTGGCATGGAGCAGATCTTTACCTATCAGCTTAAATTGGCAGCGCCTATATACCCTAAACCGATTGTTTCTGATTCAAGTTTAGGTCTTGATTCAAAAAAAAGTTATCGTACTTTTTTTGATCGCATATTTTTGGATGATAATTCACATGTGGTGATTAATGGCGAAGATATTCCTCTTACTTGTGTCTTTATTGATGGGCAAGATAATCGCTACTCTGGAGTTACCGATCCTAGATTCCCACAATTCATTATGAGGGTCTACCTAGTGGCCAACGACTATACCTGCACAGGTCCGTTGAATCCTGGCTTTCCTAAAAATGGTGGTAAAGCTGAAATGTGGGATACATATATCTACTTTGAGATCAAAGATCCTACAATCATGTTGCCTGTTGAAGCGAAAATTCGTTATCGCTGGAACGAGTTCCACGCAGTCTTGGTGAGGTAGGTATGAGACTTTTCTTAAGTACGTTATTTTTCCTCATGGCTCAAAATTCAAAAGCGGAAGTTGTTTGGTATCCAAGTCCACCGGAAGCTTATAAATTTGGGGATGTATATCCGGAGGCCCAACAGTTGCTTTTCGCCTTTGATTATGGACATGCGCTAGTATATGAAATGCTTTTGCAGGATAGAGGAAACATTGAAGATCCTGAAAAGTTTGAAAAAGATCTTCTAGCTAAAATTTTACCGATTCTTCGTAATCCACCCAAGGTTAAAGTGGATGAAACTGATATTGCGCCAAAGTACACATATACTTTTCCGCTAATTATCAATCTTTTTGATTGGTCGCACATGCTTCATCAGTATGTTTTAGACGTACTTGCGACATCTAAAGACCGTGGCCCAGTTATGATAGGACGCGTGAACCAACTTTATGCTAAATATAACTCTAACAGTGCTGTGGTTATCACGGACCAGTGTAAGACGATGCTCTTCATGGATGGGCATTATTTCTCCAAGGCCTTCCGGCGAAATTTTCCGAGCTTCAATCTTTTGATTTGGAGTTATCACTGGTTCCAAATTCGACTGTATGAAGCTTTACTAAAACCAACAATGTTGGAAAGAGACGCTGCCGTTAAGGAAACTGTAGCTCAGTTTTGGAGTCTGTTGTCAGACCTTCCGGATTCAGCCGATTTTGACATGATGCCTGAGACAGCCAAGGAAGCTCCAACGTTTGCGCGTCTTTTTCCACGCATCCCTTCGGCATTTGATAACAATCATATGCTTCATGATATTGTTTCTGATCTATTAGTTTCTGAAAAGGTAAGTACGAATAAACTACGTTCAGAAGGCATTCGCCTTGGAAGAATGTCTCAAGATCCCAACGCGTTTAAATCAGAATTTTGCAAATAAATAGGAGAATAAAATGAAATTAAAAACATTAGCTATGGCTGTGATTCTAATGATCGGGCTTGGTGCCTTCGCACATGACGAAGTTGCAAATACTATTACTATTTCAAAAGCGACCGAATTAGGTGTGCATAGAATTGAACGCCTCGTTACTTTAAAAAAAATTGATGCTTTTTTTCTATCGGGTCTTGCATCTCTTAGAGCTGAGTCCAGCAGTGAGAGTGGCGCTACATATAAAGTTTACGGATACACAGAAGCCGGAAGCGACGGGACTTACCTAACCATTACGCTATTGATGGATGCACAGGGCAAAACACTTTCTCATCAGATTACTGAGGGATTAAAACCTGCCAGTCCAATTAATTGGCCAATTAAAGATGCATCGAGCCTGATGGAAGAGGGGCTTCACTTTGTCCTTGAGGGCTGGGCGCAAAATTCAGATGTCAAACCATTCTATACAGGTTTACAGTCTATCGTCTTAACGCCAGAATATGATGCTTCGGGCAATCTATTAGCTCGGTTCACTGTTAAATCAGATGATGTTGCACAGACCCTGACAATCATATTGAAACCTGACGGCACATTTGTATCACACGAAGTGAAGTAAGATAAATGTTCAGGGGATTCATACTTCTTTTTATAACGGTTTGTTTTTTGAGTGCTTGCAATTACAGCATTCAAAAAACACCTTTTTCTTTGGTCCCATCCAATTCAAACTACAGCCAAAGTGAATTAAGTTTTGCAGCTGTATATAATAAGGTTCTCAGACCAAATTGTATCGGTTGCCACGGAAATAGTGGCGGTATTAACTTAGAATCCTATACCGCTGTTAAGACCCGTATTGATAAAGTTCGAGAATCGGTAATTGCAAAAAGAAGTATGCCGAAGTCTCCGACACCAGCACTGGATCAAGATCAGCTCGGCCTCTTAAATGCATGGATAGAGCGTGGAGCACCAGAATTTGGTACAGGTCCGTCAGAGCCCCCGTTACCATCTTTAGAGCCTACATTTGAATCCATTAAGACTCATATTTTAGAAGCAAAGTGTATCGCGTGTCATGCTCCAGGGAAACCCGTAGCGCGCATTCCGTTAGTTTCCAAACAGGATCTTTTGAATTCGCCTCTCGATATCGTGATTCCTGGGAATGCGGACGAGAGCGGACTTATTTTGGTGGTCACAGGAGCAATTGAAGACAAGTTGATGCCTCCACTAAAAGATCAACAGGGAAATCCCACTGGTTTTTCTCTTTTATCAGAAACGGAAATACAAGTTCTTCGTGACTGGATCAATGCTGGAGCAAGTAATTAAGTGGAAATTTCAAAGGGAGCAAGAAGATGAAAATTAGAACTGTTCTATTGAGCTTAATGTTATTCGCGAATTCTTCGTGGGCGATTACCGAGTTTAAGATCGATAAAGACTCTAGCATGGTTGAGTTTCTGGCTATCGGGAAGCCTAGTGCCTTGAAAATTAGAGGGACTAATGGGAAACCCGAAGGAAAATTAATTGTAAACGGATCTCAATTCGACGGCGAGATTACTCTGGATCTTTCACAGCTTGAAACCGGCATGGGTCTTCGCGATAAGCATATGAAAGATAAGTACTTAGAAATTGAGAAGCCTGAGTTCAAAGTTTCTAAATTAAAGATCGAAAGTCTCCAGGTAGATCAGAAGTTCTGGCAGAATCCTACTAAACAGAAGACAAATTTTAAAGGTCGCATGAAACTTCATGGTGTTGAAAAAGTAGTGGCGGGTGACGTTGAGTTTACTGAAGCTTCGAAAGAAAGTCTTGCGGGACTTGCTCGATTTACTCTTCAATTGCCAGAGTATGGAATCGCTATTCCGTCATTTTCTGGAATTACTGTCGCTGAGAAAGTGGATGTAGAGGTCAACTTCAAAGGCAAATTGGTGAGTCAATAGAAGATGAATATTGTAGCTTGGGGCGTTGTTTTAGGTGCCATTTTATTCTCACAAAGTAGTTTTTCGTACCCTGACTTATCCAGGCATGGTTATACGAATTGCACGGCTTGCCACTTGAGTCCATCGGGTGGAGGACTCCTAACTTCCTATGGGCGTGAACTCTCTAAAGAGGTTCTTAGTACCTGGGGAAAAGACGGCGAGCAGTACTTTGCATATGGAAAAATAAGCCACGATGAGAATGTTCTTTTAGGAGCTTATATTCGAGGATTACAGGCCTATCGCGAAGATGAAAATAAGAAGGATGCGCGTTTCATTCTCATGCAGGCCGATATTGAGGCTGGGTACAATTCCTTGAAATGGGCAGTGGCAGCTTCGTTAGGGCGTCAAGAGATTCGCTCTGGACAAAGTTCAGAGGGGCGGTTGGTGAGTCGTCGCTTTTATTTGTTTTATAGGCCCGATGAGAAATGGAATCTAAGAGTAGGGAAGTTTTTGCATTTCTACGGACTCAACGATCCGAATCACTACATGTATGTCAGAAAAGATCTTAACTTTGGTTTTGATACTGAAACCTACAATGTCGAAGCGTCATTTCTTGGAGATCGCTGGAATTTTTACTTCACTTATTCAGATGGAAATCTTACTCGCGACAAATACGCTATGCTGAAAGAGCAAGGCGGGACTGCATCGCTGAGTTATTTCTTCTTAGATAAGGAAAAAGTTGGTCTCAGTTTATACCATGGTGAGGACGAGACGAATCGTAGATGGGTTTTTGGTCCGTCGGCAATTTTATCTTTTTCTTCAAAATGGTTTTTGCTTGCTGAATTCGACTGGCAGTCAAAAGATTTAAAATCTACTCAAAGTAATCAACAAGGTTATGTCACCAGCAGTAGACTGAATTACGAATGGATTCAGGGGCTAATAGGATTTATTTCTTACGACAAAAAGTTTTTGAACCAAGTTGATGCTAATACCGAGCAACAATCTTATGGATTAGGAATGCAGTTTTTTCCACGACCGCATCTTGAAGCCATTGCGACTTGGCAAAAAGAAGAGGTCATCGCTACAAGAGCGAAGTCCGATCTTGTATGGTTACTGTTGCACTTCTATTTATGAGGGATTTTTATGAAAAATGATCGAGCTCACGAAAATCACGGTTTAAATGAACATTCTCATCAAGAGCATCATATATCAAAAAATACAATTTCTGAAATTAGTTCTAAAGACATTGTCTACACTTGTCCGATGCATCCGCAAGTAAGGCAAAAAGGCCCAGGCAATTGTCCAATTTGCGGGATGACATTAGAGCCACTGGAAATATCTCTTCATGAGTTGGATGGAGATAGTGAGCTAAAGCAAATGACTCAAAGATTTTTTGCAAGCGCAGTTCTGGTTTTGCCACTTTTATTTATCACGATGGGTGGACGCCATTTAATCGAGAGTGCCCGATCTTTGCGAGCCTTGGATTGGATTGAACTTGCGATTGCGACTCCAATAGTTTTGTGGGGAGGGTGGCCGTTTTTTAAAAAATTCTGGCAATCACTTCGCAACAGAAGTCCCAATATGTTCACACTGATCGGCTTGGGAGTGGGGGTTGCATATATTTACAGTTTGGTAGCTGTCTTCTTTCCGCATATTTTTCCTGAGAGTTTTAGAGGGCATTCGGGAAGTGTAGCCCTTTACTTCGAACCCGCTGCCGTCATTGTAGTCTTGGTGCTGCTAGGCCAAGTTCTTGAGTTGAGAGCTCGGTCGCAAACGGGGGCCGCAATCAAGTCTCTTCTTAGTCTAGCGCCTAAGACTGCGCGAAAAATATTTTCGGATAGTTCCGAAAGGGATGTTCAGATTGAAGAAATTCAAGTCGGAGATTCTCTTCGAGTCCGGCCGGGAGAAAAGGTTCCAATTGATGGCGTAGTAATCGAGGGAACTTCCTCTATTGATGAAGCAATGGTCACAGGCGAGCCAGTCCCCGTCGAAAAGAGCATCGGCCAAAAAGTAATCGGTGCAACGATTAATGGAACTGGAAGCTTAATCATCAAAGCGGAAAAAGTTGGAAAAGATACCTTGCTTTCGCAGATCGTAAGAATGGTGTCTGAAGCACAGAGAAGCCGAGCGCCAATACAAAAGCTAGCTGATCAAGTATCAGGATATTTCGTACCTGCAGTTGTCGGCATAGCGGTATTAGCTTCTATTATTTGGGGTGTATGGGGGCCAGAACCGCGTATGGCTTATGCTATCATTAATGCGGTGGCTGTTTTGATTATCGCTTGCCCTTGTGCCTTGGGGCTTGCAACCCCCATGTCCATAATGGTGGCGACGGGCAAGTCAGCAACTTTAGGCGTGTTGTTTAAGGATGCGGAAGCCATCGAACAATTGCGTAAAGTGAACACCTTAGTTGTCGATAAGACAGGAACATTGACGCTTGGAAAGCCTAAACTAACTTCGGTAAGAACCGTTTCTGAAATAAGCGAAAATGAAATTATTCAAATCGCAGCGTCTTTAGAAAAAGGCAGTGAGCATCCATTGGCCTCAGCGATCGTACAAGGAGCAGTCGATAGGAAAGCATCTTTAATTTCCACAGAAAGCTTTGAGTCAATTACGGGTCAAGGTGTTTCGGGTCGGCTGAGCGGCAAAAAATACTATCTTGGAAATTTGAAACTGGTGTCGAAGATAAATCAGAATTTGCAGAGAGCTAGAGAGGTGGCCGATGAGTTGCGCCTTGATGGTCAGACTGCGATGTTTTTGGCGGACGAAACTAGGCTCTTGGGATTAATTGGAGTCTCTGATCCCATTAAAGAATCAACTCCAGAAGCACTTAAGGCGCTAAATGAAAGTGGAATTGAAGTTATAATGGTGACTGGAGATGCACTGAAGACTGCCGAAGTGGTTGGCCATAAGCTGGGAATCAGTAATATTAAGGCAGAGGTATTACCAGATCAGAAATCTCAAATTATTAAGCAACTTCAGGATGAAGGAAAGACAGTGGCGATGGCAGGCGACGGTGTTAACGATGCACCGGCTCTGGCACTTGCTCATGTGGGTATAGCAATGGGTACAGGAACTGATGTAGCTATGCATAGTTCCTCTGTCACATTGGTGAAGGGGGATTTACGGGGAATTCTCAAGGCTCGCAAGGTCAGCGAAATTACGATGAGAAACATTAAGCAAAATCTTTTCTTCGCATTTATCTATAATGCGTTAGGTATCCCGGTAGCTGCTGGTATTTTGTATCCGTCTTTTGGAATTTTATTAAGTCCTTTGTTTGCGGCAGCAGCAATGAGTCTAAGTTCCGTGTCTGTTATTGGAAATTCGTTAAGACTAAAGAGCTCAACAATTTAAGCATGAGTATCAGCATTGGGTGTTTGTTATCACTTGGCACTTTTAAATATTTACAGGTTATGTCGCTGAATTTAAATATATTGCTAAATTAGTAGCTCGAATTGGGGAAACGTGTGCTTGAATACAAATCGTTTTTCTTTTTGTTAGCAGTTCAATTAATTTCTATCTCAGCATCTTCTCAAGAGACCTACAAGGGTCCTAGTCAATGTGGCGATATGGAAGTGTGGGATTATAGTACGGGGATGTGCTCACCTAGAGCCATGTCTGAAATGCCTATGAGCATGGTCATGCTTCATGGGAACGCTTTTTTTGTGCAAACTTATGAAGAACGTCCTCGTGGGCGTGATGCGTTTTCGATTCCCAATATGCTTATGTTTGATGTCGGCAAGTCCGTGAAAAATCATTATTTCAATGTAGATGTCATGGCCACTGTAGAAAAATGGACGTACCCCAAAGACGGGTATCCTGAACTTTTGCAGATTGGCGAAAAGAATGAGGATGACGAGCCCTACATAGATGCTCAGCATCCGCACAGTTCTCCAATAATGGGTTTAACATTGAGTGATACTATTTCACTCGGTGACGACAGAGATTATTTAAAAATATTTTTTGCACCGAGAGGACAATCAACGGATGGCCCCGTGGCTTTTATGCATCGGGTGACAGGTATGGTAAACCCAGATGCCCCTTTAGGGCATCATATTGGTCAGGATGTTGGGCATATTACTAGTACGGTATTAGGAGTATCGTGGGCCGTGGGCAGGGCAACAATTGAGGCTTCAGCATTTAATGGTACAGAACCGCACCCTACGGCTGTTGATCTGCCTTTGGGGCCCTTAAATTCTTATGCGGGCCGCTTCATATACCGAACTAGCGATAGAAGTTATCTTATGGGTTCCGCTGCTTACGTTAAAGAACCTGAGCCAGATGAGCCAACGCTCGATCATATATGGAGATACTCCGCGTCCTTTTATAATGAACATGTTATTAATGAGGGCTGGCGCTTCTATAATACCTTTATCTACGGACTCGTGAATTTCTATGACAATACTGGGGCTTTAAATTCTTTCTCAGAAGAATTTTTGTTCACGAGCAATTGGCACAACATTTGGGGGCGAATTGAATATCTTCAGCGCACTTCAAGTGAATTGGATATATTAAGCGCAACTCCATTTGAGCCTCACTGGGTAACGGCTTTAACGGTGGGTTACACTTATAACTTACTAAAATGGAAAGACGGGAAATTCGGCCTGGGAGCATCTCTTACAAAAGATTTTTTACCAACAGATTTTAGGGATTCCTATGGTGGCGATCCTTTAAGTGGCAAAATATTTTTACAACTCGAGGGAATGAAAATGTGGAATTTTTCTTCTGCTCGTTCAGAAATGCCTAAAATGAATGAACACTCTCATTAGGCATCGCTAAGGATCACCTTTTTTGATGGCAGTGTAAGAGCTGAGAGCGATTCATGACAGAATGGCTCCCAGCGAATAATTTAGGCGATCTAGAGTTTTTCAATGATGGGGTATCCGGCCTCTTCAAGAGCACTTTCGAGGCTAATAAAGTCTATAACCGATTGAAGCTTGATCGTCTGAGCTGGAAGGTTAATTTCTGGATCTGCCTTTGGGTCAACAGACTGAATGGCCTTTCTTACGCTATTTACGCAATTTTTACATGTCATGCCTTGGACTTTAAATTCATACACGCGAGCCTCCTTTTAATTGAGCTTCAGTGGCTGTAGGATCAACCCTCCCAACGTTGGAAGGTCAACGCTTTCTTATTGTCTTAGATTGAGAATTGCATCTTGACCTTCCAATGGTTGGAAGGACTAGTCTATTTTAGAATCAAACTAGGAGCAAAAACATGGATTCGACAAGTCTAACCCAAATTATTTCAAATCCTCAATTGCGAGAAGAAGAGTTCGATATCGACGGGATGACATGTGCTTCTTGTGTAAGGCATGTTGAGAAAGCTTTAGGTAACGTTACTGGAGTAAATAAGGCGGAAGTGAATTTGGCCACAGAAAGAGCTCGTGTCACTTTTGCTGAAAGTGTTTCTGTTGAAGCTATGATTGAGGCGATAAATAACGCCGGCTATAAAGCTACTCGACGTTTAGAGGAGAACAGCCATTCTCAAGAAAATGAAGAAAAAGAAAAAAATATTAAGAGAGATTTCAATAAAGTATTTATCGCAGCGTTGCTTTCAGCACCTTTAGTCGCTCCTATGCTTTTGGAGACTTTTGGAATTCAATACATGCTGCCAAGTTGGGCGCAGTTGTTGTTGTCGCTACCTGTTCAATTCTGGTTAGGTGCTCGTTTCTATAAAGCTGCTTGGAATGCACTAAAAGCGAAAACTGGAAATATGGATTTGCTAGTCGCACTTGGAACCTCCGCGGCCTTTGGGTTGAGTCTTTATAATATGTATGTATATGGGAATCATGCTGGACATGCGGGAGTTGGGCATCTCTATTTTGAGGGAGCTTCAATTATAATTACTCTTGTGCTTCTGGGGAAATATCTTGAAGCGCGAGCTAAACAACAAACTTCCTTAGCAATAAAAGCATTGCAAGCCTTAAAGCCTGAGGTTGCTAGAGTTCGAAGACACGGTCAAGAAATGGAAATTTCGATGGCGCACGTTCAGCTAGGAGATGAGGTTATCGTCAGACCTGGAGAGAAAATTCCGGTTGATGGCGTTGTGATTGAAGGATCAAGTCAGGTAGATGAGAGCTTGATTACCGGAGAAAGTCTTCCAGTGATAAAAACGGTGAATAATAAAGTAACTGGTGGCGCCATTAACGCTGAAGGCCTACTTATTGTTCGCACGACAGTTCTTGGAGCTGAGACAACTTTAGCAAGAATCATTCGGTTAGTGGAAAGTGCACAAGCGGGAAAGGCACCGATTCAGCGTCTTGTCGATAAAGTGAGTGCGGTATTTGTTCATGTGGTTATTGTTATTGCCCTCTTAGCTATTTTTCTATGGGGAATTTTCACGGGTAGTTGGGAACAGGCCATTGTTAACGGCGTTTCAGTCCTCGTTATTGCATGTCCATGTGCTTTAGGTTTGGCTACTCCTACATCCATAATGGTAGGGACAGGATTGGCAGCGAAGTTTGGTATTTTAATTAAGGATGCAGAGGCGCTGGAAATTGCACACTCAATCACAACAATCGCTTTTGATAAGACTGGAACACTTACGGAGGGTCGACCTCGTATATCGGCACTGTATTCTTTAGAGCATTCTGAGAGTGATTTTTTAAAACTCGTTGCAAGTATTCAAAATGGAAGTGAGCATCCTTTAGCAAAGGCCATTGTTATTGAAGCCTCTGAAAGAGGCTTAGAATTGGGGAATGCTAAAGATGTTAAATCCCTTCCTGGTCGAGGTGTTGAAGGGACAATTCAGGGTGAGAAGTTTTATATAGGAACTGAAAAACTCATGCAGGAAAATGGGTTTGATATTTCCGATGTGGAAAACAAAGTTCATCTTTTAAAAGCCAATGGTGCGACCGTTTCTTTTGTTGCAAAGGAGTTTTTGCCTAAAGTGATTGGATATATCGCGTTCGAAGACAAGGTAAAGGCCTCATCGAAAGAGGCGATCCAAAAGATTCACGATCTTGGAATTCGGACGGTCATGTTGACTGGTGATAATTGGGGGGCTGCTCAAAAGATTGCGAGGTATTTGAATATCGATGAGGTCAAGGCTGAAGTTCTTCCGAGCGACAAGTCACATATTATCGAAGAATTAAAATCTAATGGTGGTTTTGTTGCAATGGTAGGGGATGGCATCAACGATGCTCCAGCATTGGCTGCTGCTCATGTAGGCATGGCTATGTCCACGGGAACAGATGTAGCAATGCATTCAGCTGGAATCACGCTGATGCGGGGAAATCCTCTATTAATTCCTGATGCAATTAGCATATCTAGAAGAACTTATAGAAAAATTAAGCAAAATCTCTTTTGGGCCTTTATTTATAACTTGGTAGGAATACCCCTTGCTGCATTGGGACTTTTGAATCCAGTTATTGCTGGGGCTGCAATGGCATTCAGTAGTGTCAGTGTTATTGCCAATGCTCTTCTGTTAAAGACTTGGCAGCCTGAAAGTGCAAAAAATTTAACTGTATCTATGAGCAACAATCAGAACGAGTATCCCTTTGAGAATTTAGGGCCAGAGAAAAGCTACGAGTAGCTACTCTAAGTTTTTAAGGATAGTTTTCTTTCCTTCCATTCATTGGAAGGTTTATAGTAAGATTGAAAAGAGGCTTTATGAATATCGGTGAACTTTCTAAATCATCTGGAGTAAATGCCAAACTGATTCGGCACTATGAGTCTATAGGACTAATTCCAAAAGCAGCAAGATCCGAGTCTGGGTATAGAAAATATGGCGAGACAGATGTACATATTTTGAAGTTTATTAAAAGAGGTCGTAGTTTGGGGTTCTCCATGAAGGAAATCAAAAAACTGATCAGCCTATGGCGGAATCGATCGCGCGCGAGTTCCGAAGTTAAGGCCCTGGCTGTTGCTCATGTAAAAGAGTTAGAAGAGAAAATTAGCGAACTTCAGGGAATGGTTGATACCTTGAAGCATCTTGCTAGAACTTGCCACGGGGATCATCGTCCAGACTGCCCCATCATTGAGGATCTTGAGAAGTAGGTTGGTTGGGACTGAATATGACTACCTGAAGTATTCGTATTCGGGGATGAGCTGCAGAAACTCTAAAGATATTTGCCTATCCCGTACGTTAATTAATCTATACAAATTTATTTTTTGGTAACGCTTACCCAAGATTTAGATTTTCGGGAACTCGTAAGAGCATTTAAGTATTCTGGTTCTACTTCAGATATTGGAATTGTTTGAGACATTGTTGAATTTTCATCGTATGCCTTGTAGAGAAACGTAACGGACTCATCGTTCATTGCAAGAGTTTTCACGATATCTATCGCCATCATATTTGTCGGACGAGGTCCAACACCACCGCCACCAACGCCAGCAATTGTACTAATAGGAAGCAAAAGTAATGCAAAAATCATTAGTTTATTCATTAGTTCTGCTCCTTTCTGAAGTATGGCTCAATTGTTAAAGTGTCCATGAAACCGCTTACGATCAATGGAACTTCACCTGGATTATTTTGGATGACCTCCCCCATGTCTGCAAGGAATTTCTCGTAGACATCCATAGCTAGGCCATATCCTTTTTTACTTACAGATTCTGACATTAGGGCGAAGCCATTGAAATCGTGATCAAGTTTGAAAAACATCTTCGTTAGATCTGGAAGATGCTTTCTGATGAGCTCTTTGGATGGACGAACATCTGTTACTAGAGCCGTAATGATACCATCGGCTTCAATTTTCAGGAAGCCGTCTGACACGAGTGAATCAAGTGCCATTTCTCCCATCAATCCAAGCAAGCGAGTGATTTCATTTTTGTGAATTCTAGTACGATTCGCAGACATCAAGTAAACAACAAAAGGCAGATACTCATCAATGCTCTTTTCTTTTTCGAGCAAAGGAGTGCAGCTATCAATGTACGTTGCTTTTTCAAGGAACGAATAGTTGTGAAGTAGAAATCTTTGAATGCCATTTGAAGATTCAAAATGTGTCTTCAAATCTTCAATAGAAGACTTTTGTGAAACAGCCATCAGAATCTTAAGCATATTATCTGGAAGTGGCGAACGGTCGTCGTTGCACAGTCTGCGCACGCACGACTCACTAACTCCAGCGGCACGCGCTAAAGCAGTAACACTACGACTCTCTTTTGCTGATAGCCAAGTGTCGATCTGACCCTTAACTTCAGTTACCAAGTTCGTACGATCCAAATAACCCCCAGGAATAGTGTCGAAATAGCCCTTCCGATGACACATATCAATAGAATTCGTCGTCGTGACGACGGATTTCCATCAAAAATCTGTTTATTTGCTTATGGCGGAATCTTTACGCTCCGCTTAATCGTCGCGGCGACGTATCTTTAATCTCCCGAAGTTCTTGGTTTATTTAAGGCTGAAATGTCCATACCACTAGGCTCACAAGGCAGGCGCATTCCGCGCCAGTTCCAAAAACTGAACTGATCGAATGGATGTTGAAAATGAGATTTTTCAGCAACGGCACTGTATTGCCTGAGATCCGCAAACACTAAGGAGGTTAAGAAAAATAAAAAATCAAATACTGATCATCAATCGAGTCGCGTGATTGAGAAGAGATCGTTCATGCGGTTGCTGGAGAGTTTTAAAAAATCGGGGAATTTCGTCACAGGTCTTTTTGCAATCCAAAAAGATATGACGAGAGAGGAGTGGGAGAAAATGGAGAGCAAAAAAGTAATTAATAAACACAAAGATCAAATCTACTGGGATGGGAAATATTAATGTCGCGGACTTTCAAGGACAAACGAGAAGTCAAAGTGAAGAGGAAGAAGTTCAAGCAAATGCTTTGGACGAAGAAGTTCGAGATCAACAAACTCGAGGGCGATGATGAAGAAAATGAAGAGTTGGATTTTTGTCCTGAGTGCAACTTCCCAACAGATTTTGAAGCAGGACTTCTTACTTGTTCCAAGTGCGGCTGGGGGAATTTTTATCCTGCCAACGGATTGGAAGAAGATTTTGAACCATTAGAATATCCAATGGCGGCATAAAGAGGAGGTATCAGTGACTTTTAATCAGAACGTTATTCCTTTAAAGAAGCTCGATAAATTTGCCCTCTGTCGGGGAACTATGGGGCCAGATGATGAACTCATCGAGTACGAGCAAGTAGGCGTTGCTTATCTAAAGCCGGGCTCCAAAACATTCCGAATTAAGCTTTGGATGTTCCCGAATGAACAATATTTCCTTTCTCCTTCTAACGATAAATCCACGGCTTACAAAATCTTGTCTTTGGAAGAATTTGAATCGCAATTGAAAGAGAAGAAGGCTTCTTGGCAATGCATTGGGAAAGGGGATTTCGTCGGATTGCATATCAGGATGAAGTTCAATCTTTTGTCTGAAGAGGTTTTTCTGTGTCTTTTCCCTGATGAGAAGCAAGCAGAGGAGTTTTATGCTGCAAGCTAGGAGCTTCAAGAAAATCGACTTGGCGAAAGTAGCTTTAGTTATCTTACTTCTCATGTTGAGCATCTTGATGATTCCTATTGTTGCGCAAGCAAGTGTTGAATCCTCGCTCATGGGAGTTCAGACAAAACTTACGAGGGTAATCCTGCCTGTTCTTTCCGTAATTGGAATTGCTCTTGCCGGCCTTTCCTTTATTACCGGCCACGAGAACGCTAAGAAGCATATTATCTATGCGATCATAGGAACTGCCATTGGATTTGGGGCCCAGTCTATTGCAGACATGATTTCCCAAACGGTCAGGTAGCTATGAGTAATAACGATGAATTACTTACTTCAAATGTGCCGCGAACCCTCGAAACAAAAAGCAAAATTATGGGATTTGAATTGTCTGATGTGCTGATTCTGCTTCTGAATCTTTCGATTCAAAATCTGATTTTCGGGAGCACTCCGGTCAAGATTCCAATGGTCTTTGGAACGAGTGCTGTTATTGGGCTTATGCTTTTCTTTTTTAAGAAAGGAAAGCCTGAAAACCATATTCAACACTATTTTGAGCATTTGCTTGCTCCAACTGTACGCTCGGCGAATGCGACCGATGAAACCTATCGTATCAAGAAGGGGGAATTCAATGAGTAGCAGCGCTTTATGTGAGTCGCTTCCATATTGGGAGTTTGAATCTGGTTCAAACCCTCATCTTTTACTTTGGGATGGATCGCTATCAAGTGGAATCGAAATCGTTCCAAAAGATATTGGCTGTCTTGATGCTCCTGCCATTAATCAAATCACTTTGAATCTAAGGACGTTGGTTAATTCTTTGCCGGAGAAGATGACGGCCCAAGTTTGTGTAAAGGTAGAGACTGAATTCGGTGATGTTCTGGAGAGACACTCGAATCTAAGAATTACGGATAATGAGTTCTTAAAGGCTTTGGATGATGATCGCATTAGTGAGTTAAGTGGCCAAGTTCAGCGAGAGGAAGTTTATCGCCCGAGGGTGTATTTTTTCCTGAAAACCGAGTCGCCGGAAAAGCCATCTACACTCTCACTGAAGAAAACAAAGAAGTTTGCTGTGACGTACGGAAATGACATTTCGTCAGCGATTCAAAGCTTAATGCAGGCTTTGCAGAATGCTCAATCAATTTTGGGTTCAGCGGGCTTCCAGAGCAAAGTTCTATTTCGTGAACAAATGATTTCACTTGCATACAAACACTTAAATCCAAAAAGGGCGCAAGAAATTGATGCTCCGACAATTGCGGCAAGACCCGAGTCGCTGGAGAACGAGTCCCCGAGAAATCAATTGGTCTTCGGCGATTTGATACTTAATCAAGAGGACTTTGTTTTAGATCGAACTGTTACAAGAGTTTTGTCGCTCAAAACTCTCCCGGAATCAACATTTGCGGGGATGATGAGCCTCTTTGCAAATGTAGCATTCAAATATGAAATGATCTTTTCTTTCTATATTCCAGATCAGGCATCTGAGATGAAAGGCTTGGAGCAGAAGCGGCGTATGGCTCACTCGCTTACTACGAATAACCATGGTCGCGTGAGTGATTTGGAAGGGGAGTCGCGTCTTGCGCAGACTACTGATTTGATTAGGGAGATTATTGATACTGGTCAAAGAGTGTTTGTCGGTGAACTGCTATTAATACTTCGTGAGGAAAACACCGCCCAGGGGAACAAAAGAATTAATCTTCGCAGCAAAGAAATCCTGTCTTGCTTCAGGAAGCTCAGTGGAGCAGAGGGAATTCAAGAAACTGTTGGAGCCTGGAAGATATTCTCGAGTGAGCTTATGGGAAGCCCAATGGAGCTTGTTCGTGGCAAAAAGATGAAGTCAAACAACTTGGCTGACTTTCTTCCCCTGTATGGCAGTGATGTTGGGGATGACCGACCATTGGTGCTGACTCATACGCGGTCGGGTTCTCTTTATGCGCTAGATTCGTATGATTCTAAACTAAATAACTACAACTCGTTAGTGACCGGTTCTAGCGGCGCGGGAAAGAGTTTTACCAACAATTTTTTCATGCTTCAGCAAATAGCTCGAGGAGTAAAGCTTTTCGTTATTGACGTTGGTGGAAGTTATAAAAAGCTAACGAATATTATGAAGGGTCAATACTTTGAAATCAATTTGACTGCTGAGTACGCTCTTAATCCCTTTCAGCTTCAGAACCCTGGAGACAAAGTTTCTTCGGAACGTATTAAGGCTCTAGTTAATATCATAGAGCAAATGATCGTAGATGAAGGGGAGAAGCTTCTGCGTTTTGATCGGGTCTTGATTGAGGAGGCATTGGCGGCTGTATTCGAGGATATTCGTACTAAGACTCCTCAGAGATCGCCACAGATTTCTGACTTCGCCAGACACTGTGAGAAGTCCAAGGAAGAGACTCTTAAGCGTGTTGGAAAGCTCTTGTATCCTTGGATTGGAAACAGTGCCTACGGCAAGCTCATTGATTGTCAGGGGCAGATCAATGCTGATAGTCCTGTCGTTGCATTCGATTTGAAGGGGCTTGCGCAGTATCCTGATCTTCAGTCGGTCGTAACTTTGATTCTCACTGGATTCATTTTGGATCAGGTGGAATTGAATAAGGACGTACCGAAGCGGGTTCTGCTTGATGAGGCTTGGTCATTCCTTCAGAGCAAAGCTGCGAGTACGTTCATGGAGTATGCAGCGAGAGCTCTCAGGAAGACTGGCTCAGGAATCACGTTTATTACTCAGGGAGTTGAAGAAATCGTAGAAAGTGCGATTGGTTCGGCGATCTTGAATAACACGGCGACGAAGATGATTCTTCAGCAACAAGGTGACACAAAGATATTGAAAGAAGCCCTGCGCTTAAACTCTCAAGAGGTTCGATTAATTGAAAGTTTAGATCGTAGGAAAGGCGCCTTTAGCGATGTTTTTGTGATGAATGGAGACTCAAGGCAAGTGCTGCGAATCCAACCATCACCAGTGGAATACTGGATTTCAACGAGTGATGCTTCTGACAACTGCTACCTGCAAGGAATTATAGATAGTGGCGTGTCGCTTGAAGAAGCAATTCTGAAAGCTGCGAAAGATGCACCTTTCGGAGTTGATTCACCGGCGACGAAGGTGGCTGCGTGAGGAAGAGGGTTTTTGCGTTGCTAGTGTCGTCTATGATGCTGCTGGCACCAATGTCTGCGCGGGCCGATCTTTTTGGTGGGGATGTTGTCGTCCTAACACAAATCTTGGTTCAAACCATTCAAACGGTTATTCAGTTGAAGTCCATCCTTTCAAATGGGCAGGATACTTTGAATTTAATGAGGGATTTGAACTCTGGAGTACGATCCGGCCTTGATGTCATTCGAATTATCAATCCGAAATTCAATCCTGGAGTCTATGGTGACTTGAACAACTCAGATTCGGTGTTGCGTGCGATACAAGAGGTCTATGGGGAAGTCCCTCGCGGAATGGACCAGGATCTCATGACTTCGCAGGATCAGAGTGTTGCCGAGACTATCTCCATGAATAGAAGGCTTTATGACTATGCCGATGAAGTTGATCGAGAGCGTGATCGGATACTATATCATTCACAAGTTGTTAGCCCTCAAGGCGCAGGAAAACTTCAGAATCAGGCTCTGGGAGTGTTGATTGGCGTGACGACGCAACTCCTGCGCACTCAAAGCCAGATGTTAAAGCTTCTTGCTCAAAACATGGCTATGGAAAATCGCAGAGAGAAGATTCAGACGAAAGGGTTTCAAGAAAACTATCGAGACCTGTCTGATGGCCTCAAGAAACTTCCGATGGAAACTACTCTGCCACGTCTTCAAGGTGGTGGTCAGTGATGCCCAATATGGATGTACTTGGTTCTTTGATTCGGGATTTGCATCACATGCTTGCGAATCTCTTCTATATAGCACTGCCAGTTGCGATATTGCTGTCTGTTTGCATCAGCTTCGTAAAAGGTGGAAGCCCTGATTATATGGATATAGTTCGAAGAGCATTGATAGCGACACTTCTACTTGTTTCATTTCCAGAGGTTTCAGGCTGGATTCTGGATATTTGTGATGGGCTGGCGGGAAAGATTGATTCAATGGCTGGATTAGATGCTTTCATGAAGATGGCGGAGGAGAAATCGAGAAGCTATGCGGGTGCACAGAGTGTACTCCTACTGAAGTTTAACGATCTGTTTATCGCGGTTTTGAGTTTTGCTAGTTACGTGATCCTTTACGTCGCCAGATATTTGACGATTGCTCTGTATTACTTTTTTTGGGTGATGCTTTCGGTTCTCTCACCGATTCTGATCCTTTGTTACTTATTCCCTGCAACTGCGGGAATCACGAAGGGACTGTATCGTGGATTAATCGAAGTCGCCTCTTGGAAAATTATATGGGCCGTGCAGTCGGCTATGCTTGCGGCCTTGTCGGTCGGAAATATCTATAAGACTGAAGGATCGTATATCACTCTGACGGTTCTTAATTTTGTCATTGCAATTGGTCTGCTCTGTACGCCGATGCTCGTAAAATCAATTGTTGGTGAGGGCTTGCAAAGTGCAGCTTCGACAATGGGCACTGCTGCTGCGGCCGCCATGATCGCAATTCCAACTCGGGCTATCAAGGTTTCGACTACATCGAGGGAGGTTCTCTCAAACAGCTTTAAATACTTTTCATCTAAGAAATAAAAAAGGAGGTAGAAATTATGGAAACTAAATCACTGATTATTAAAAACTATCCGAAGATTGTGCAAGAGTTTGCACGGGAGAACTTCGATCTTAAAGTTCTCTCGGCGGCGCTGTTGGCAATTCTCTTCGTCATGTCAGGACTGATTGTATATTTCGTCAAGAGAGGCCCCGAGGTAATTGCACTTGATGCGACTGGGGCTATTGCTAAGCTCGAGTTGAAGATTACAGATGCGCAGATTGCTTCCGCAATTGAAGAGTATCTTTCATATCGCTACAAATGGACTCCAGACACTGTTGCTTTTCAGATGAAGAAAGCAGAGGTCTTTATTGATCCGAGCCTAATTCCTTCATTTCAAAAGGCAATGGTGGATGTTCAAAAGTTTGTTAAAGAGAAGAAGGTGAATCAACGAGTCTATCCGAGCGATGTCAAAGTCGACTTGAAGCTGATGAAAGTCACCGTATTGGCCGACCGAATTACCGAATTTGACAGTTTGAGTGCGGCAACAAAACTGAAGGTAGTTTTTGATTTTTCGTCGGGAGAACGAACAAGTCTGAATCCTTGGGGGATTTATATTCGTAAGGAAACTGAAGGAGAAATCCGTTGAGGGTTGCTATCCTAATTCATGTGGCGGCTATTTTCCTGACGTGTCATTCGTTCGCAAACATCAAAACTTTGACACCAAAGACTGATGAAATTGTTGATATCAAAACTGCTCTTGGCATCGCAACTATCGTGCAAATGCCTGAAACTGTTCAGTCTGCTATTTCGGGAGACCTATCGGCGTATCGCATCGAATATTTAGATCAAGCTGTAACGATTAAGCCGTTGCGTGGAAGCGCAAAGACGAATTTGTACCTATTTACGAAATCTCGTAGGTACATACTTCGTCTTGCCGTGGTTCCTCAAAACTTGGCTAACTACGTTGTATATATCAAGAACAGAGACTCTGGGATGATCCTACGTTGGATAAGCAATGGGAAGACTGCCTCAACTCCTGACCTGTCATTGAAGCTTTTGAGGACCTCCACTACATCAGACGGCTTCGTGCTTTTGGATGCTGAGGTAACCGCGAAGACTTCACAAACTCTAATGCCGGGAAACTTTTGGATTTGGCAAGGAAAGGACTCGAAGCCAATGCAAAGTCTTTTTCTTTCGCGCAAGGAGTTGCGAAAAGACCAACGAGCTATGATTGGCATTTCAATTAGAAAGGCCGATCTCAAGAATCAACCTGTCATATTGGAACTTCAAAGTCCTTCTAAGAGCCTCAAAATTGAGATTCCAAAAGAGGCCCTATGGAATTAATGGCTAAGCTAAAGGGGATATTCGTCCGGAAGGGTAGCTTTAGTTCAAAGATTGAATTGAAACTGTCTTCATTCAAGTGGTTGGGGATTGTGGGTTTGGCGGTATTTGTAGTAGTCGTTTTGTTAATGCCTAACGAGCTCCCGGTAGAGTTCTCTGAGAAGATCGAGCCATCAATCGAACCGGGAATTGAAAGCTCCCGAAATACCCAGGCCAAATTTGATTCGAAACAACTCTGGTCAGCCCCAAAGAGAGAAAGCTTTGGAGCAGGAGGCGACAGCAGACAAATTGACTATAATACGGCAATGATCATTGGATCGGGAGGAAATGCGAAATCGAGACTTCATCCTGGAGTGAGATTGCCTCTGCGGATTTTAGATAAGGTCGTCGTGTCGCAAGAATCAGTTCCAGTTCTTGCAGAGCTTCTTATGGATAGT
Source organism: Bdellovibrio sp. ZAP7 (assembly GCF_006874645.1). NCBI lineage: Bacteria > Pseudomonadati > Bdellovibrionota > Bdellovibrionia > Bdellovibrionales > Pseudobdellovibrionaceae > Bdellovibrio > Bdellovibrio sp. ZAP7. The sequence goes on from NZ_CP030082.1 coordinate 1,150,011, forward strand.
GAGACGGAATCTGGCTTAAAGCTTCAAGCAGGGACGAAGTTCTATGGAGAGGCCACTTTTATGAAGGGAAGTGATCGGGCCTTAATCCAATTTAAACAAATCGCTCTCTTAAATGGACAGTTGAAGCCCATCAATGCCAGAGCACTCGGAAAAGATGGCCAGGCCGGACTACAAGGGAGAGTCTATTCTGATGGAGCTAAAAATACAGCGGGGCAAGTAATTACATCTTTCGTGGGAGGGCTTGCGGCTGGGAGTGTACAGACAGATATTTTTGGTAGATCTCAGGGCGGCATCGGAAATGGGGTTCTGACTGCTGTAGCTGAAACTGCCAGAGGTAAGGCTCAATCTTATGGAGAGAACCTAAAAGCAGAGCGTGAGTGGATTGAGCTTCAGCCGAACTCTGAATGTGATGCTCAATTGTCCGAGGCAATGGATCTACAGTCAGGATCGTCAATTGAATAATAACGATAGCAAAGAGCTATTCGGGATCGTTATGTTGATTGTTCTGTTTGTTGTACTGGCGTTTCATAATTTGGCGCCACAAATACTGAGTGCCATTGTTAGACACCGATATATGACTGCCTCAGTCATATCGTTTGTGGTCATGTTATTTTTCGCAAAGTTTAGAACTGAGTTTGCAGAAAGGTCGAAGGCGAAGGAAATCAAAACTCGCCTTAATCGAGTAACTGCAAAGGATAGTATTTTCCTTGGGACATCGGTAGATCAGAATCCAGTCTACATTCCACTGACGGCAAGACGAATGCACACGCAGATTGTCGGAACGACAAATGCGGGAAAAACAGAGTCGGTGATTTTGCCCTGGGCAATTGATGACATTAAGAATGGCCGAGGACTTATTTTGATTGATGGGAAATCTGATAAGGGCTTGTTGGACAAATTATATGCCTATGCTGTGAAGTACAAGCGATCCAAAGACTTCAGGATGTTATCGCTAGTAAACCCGGAAACAAGCTCGAGTATTAATCCGCTGAAAGGTGGATCGGCTGATGAAGTGACTGAGCGGATCTTTGCTGCCTTCTCCTTTGAAGATGAATATTACAAAAATCTTCAGTACGAGGTCTTGAAGCAAACTCTATACTTGTTTGAGCGGGCTGGTGTCATTCCGACTTTCAATAAATTGATTCAGGCAATTACGAATCCATCAGTTCTTATGTCTTTGGCGAATTCGACGGACGACCCAGGTTTAACGGCCTGGGCGGATCGCTTTGTTGCTCTATCAAAAGAAGATCGGGAAAAAAGAACAAGTGGCCTAGTTAATCAGTTGGGGCATTTCACTTCGGGAGATACGGCGATTCTCTTTAACTCTGACATGCCACAGATCGACATAGAGCATGTAATGCGTGAAGGGCTTATCGTCTATTTCCAATTGCCCGTTTTGAAGACTCCGACGCTTGGAAAGGCAACAGCCAAGTTAATACTTCAATGTATCCAAAGTTCGGTATCAAGTCGGCATTTGGATGAAGATAAGAGCTTTCCATTTTTCGGAGTCTATCTGGATGACTTCACCGAGTACCTGATTCCGAGTTTTGTCAGTCTTCTGAACAAATCTAGAAGTGCCAATGTCGGAATCACTTTTGCGCATCAGGCTCAGGGGGACCTCGGCGCACTTGGTGAGGAGGTGAAGAACACGATCCAGACGAATTCAAACCTGAAAGTATTCATGCGAACCAATGAGCCCGAAACTGCGGAATATTTCTCAAGACTCATCGGGACCAAAGAGGGAACGAAGATGACTGAGAGAGCTAAGAAAGGATTGTTTGGAAATGAGAGGACTGGGGATGGGTCAGTACGTGATGTCGAAGAGTTCATTTATCACCCGAACACGTTCAAAAAAGAACTTGGAACGGGGGACGGAGTTATTGTCGTTCCATTTAATGATGGAGCATTTACAGAACGTCTGAAGTTTCAAATGCAACCCGATTTAAAAGCACAAAAGCTTCCTCGGATTGCGAAGGCGAAAGTGGAGTTCATTGAACTTAAAGGTTCCCAAAATAGATCTTCAATATTGGAGGCAAGCTGAAAGGAGGCCAATTGAGATTACTAATTTTGTTTTTTGTATTAGCAACGATGGGCTGCGTGAGTAAACCGACCTGTGCCAATAGCAAGGACGGATTTGGTGCGGTCTATGACTCAGCCAGAGGTTGTTCGATTCGAGTTAGGCAGGTGGTAATAGGTTCAGAGTTGGAGTTGCCAAAGTCTTTAGATTTTAAATCTTCTGACATGAAGTGGAGCTATCAGTGGGTGGAGACTAATTTTCACAATGGTGTTTTGGAGCTGGGACATTTTGCTTTGGTCCCGATTGGTTCTGGAGTTTTGAATAGTGAGAAGTAGTTCGATTGAAGAAGCTTTACTTCTTTCGAAGAAGTTTGGCTTCATTTCAAAAGGAGTCTTCTGGGATTTCTGCTGCTCAGAAGGAAAGTCGGTCCGCTATCAGAATTGGAGTGAGCTTAAGAACTCACCTTTATTTACAGCTTATTCGAACGGATCGGGAGTTCCTGATTTCCTTTCATTGAGTTCAAAGGGGAAGCAAAGAATGGGGCAGGATTCTATCGGTCAGATTGTTCCAACCTATTTGCTACATGATGAGATTGTTATGCGGTTTTATCTTCACCTCAAGAATGAACAGATGTTGAGGCAAAGCTGGTCTGAGGCTGAACTAAAATCAGATCGAGTTATTGCTGTTAAAGGATTGGGTGATGGAATTATCTCCAAACTGCCAGACTTACTTTTTGATGTAACGGGGGGTAGCAACTTCATTCGTTGCGCTCTCGAGATCGAGCGGACAAGAAAATCGCAAGCACGGTATAAAACCATGAGGCGAGCCTATCAAAGAGCACGAAGCGTAGACTTGGTTCTTTTCGGAGTGGCAGACGAGAAAATCGAAACAGTGATTTCGGAAGAATTTAAAACCGGTGGATTGAACTTGGCGAACCAAGAGATCGGATTTTTTGATTTGGATAATTTCTCTCAGCGGCAATTGGATTGTGAACTTCGGATTGCAGGGAGGAAAACCACTCTGAAGAAGTTCTTCAATTCTCTGGCAGCATCAGTGAAGAGAACGCCGGAAAATCACCGGAATGTTTCCGGTTGATTTTCAAGAAAACTCGGGCTGCTGAAATGCGGGTAAGTATTCGGAGTTTGAAGAGAAACAGGGGACTTCCTCCCACCTCCATCCCCCTCCTGCGGTTCGTGACCCCTCCCTCCCTACGAGAGAAAGGGGTCACGAAACGGGGGATGGAGGTGGGAGGAAGAAGATATGAAAGATAGATAGAAAATATTTAGATAGATACAAAACACAAACACTTGAAATTATAAGAGGCAGGTAGCTGAAGTGCAGTTGAGATTAAAAAATGCAGTTTTAGATTTGGTCATTGATGGGCTTCGACTTTAGACAGTTAGGCTACCTACCTCATATAATTTCAGATTCTGCGAATGATGGATGCTACAGGCGGCGCATCCCGATTTTGAATACAGGGAGGAAAATAAATGGAAGAGAAAGAAGAATTAGTTACGAAGATCACTATTACCAAGCAAGCCGAAGAGGCAGTCAGTCAAATTGTGGCCCGTGTTAATGAGGGGTTTGATGCGGGAAGAGTAACAAGACAAGATGTGGCAAGTTGGGTTTTGACACGATTCAATGAGACATGTGTTGAAGGTGATGTGCAGCAGATCAGGTCTGAGTTTTTCAATGAAATTGCGTTGTTGGAGAATATTCTGAAGAAAGCAAAGCAAAGTGGTTCAGTCCCAGAAGAATTGAAGTTGGCATTAATGGGGCAGGCCAATATAAGTCTTGGTGGTGCAAAGAAGACAAAGAGAGGCTTGACTAGTAAGTTGACCAATGGTCAACATGAAGAAAGCGGAGATGCAACTTGAGTCCAGACAGATTTCGAGAAATTCGTTTAGGGTTGAACCTAACACAGGCTGATACAGCCCTCATTCTTGGAGTGGCCGACAAAACAGTTATTAGTAGGTACGAGGCCGGTGGTCGCCGTCCAAATAATTTGATGTCGGCTGTGATGGAAGTTTTGGCGAGTTTACCAAGAAAAGAATCTGAGCGACTCGTTGAGCTTTTGAAGAAGCACGTCGCCCTGCAAAGAAGCGATAATTGAAGAGAGGTCGCAAAGAAATCCCCAGTTACAAATTACCTGTGCCATTGAGGATCATTTTGAAACCCCAGCCAGAGCCTTCGATTGAATTTGAGAAGCGGGCTAAGGAAGTCAAAGACATGATTGCTAAAGTAATTTTAATTGCAAATAAAAGGGGACGACCTTCGCAAAAGGATGATGAATATGAAGAAGCAGCTTAACATTGGTGCCTACATTCGAGTTTCAACGGATCGTCAGGTGCAGGTATTTGAAGGATCATTGGATACTCAGAAGTACAGAATGCTTGAGTTTGTAAATGCTCGAAATAGAGATCAAAAGTCCTGGGGAGAAATCGTCGAGTTCTATGTCGATGAAGGTCTTTCTGCCGGAACAGACCGTCGTCCACAATATCAAAAAATGATGGCGGATGTTCGTTCAGGTAAAATCAATTTGATTCTCGTGGCCGATATCTCTCGCTTATCAAGAAGTGTCCATGACTTTAGCGTGCTGTTGAGAGAGCTAGAAAACCACAATGCGAGTTACCTTTCAATGAAGGAACAATTTGATACGACGACTCCAGCAGGACGATTGATGATCAATATGGTTGTCAATATGGCTCAGTTTGAGCGAGAGCAAACGTCCGAGAGAGTTGCGATTAATTGTAACTCGCGTGCCATGAGAGGGTTCGTCAATGGAGCAAGACCAGTTCTTGGCTTTTCACGTCATCCAGATAAGTCAGGTGTACTTGTTATCAATGACATGGACGCAAAAAAGATCAGAAAGATTTTCGAGATCTTCCTCGAAGAAGGTACCATTGGTAAAACGCTTCCAATAATTGAATCATTAAAAATTCTGCCTCGTTCATCTAAGAATGTTGAGCGTGTTTCGATTTCTCCACGTTGGAACTACTCAGCGGTTCGCGATATTCTCACTAATCCTGCTTATGTGGGACTGAAAGAAGTAAATAAGAAGAATAAAGGAGCGGACCCCGAGACACTAAAGCCGTGGCAGCACTACCAAGTCGTTAAAGCTTCATGGGATGGGATCATCGAGAAGGCAGTATTTGATCAAGTTCAAGAGGTTCTGCAGCAAAACGCTCTTTTGGAGCGCCGAAAAATGGAAGAGGCTGAAAGACGTGTATTCCTGCTGTCAGGAATTCTTCGCTGCGGAGAGTGTGGTAGGACTTTAAGTGGACAATCTGCGCATGGTGAAAAGGCTGTACACCGATATTACTCCCATTCTTACAAGCGCGGATCTGAATCAAGTTGTAGCCTAAAGAGAATTCGCGCTGATGAGATCGAAGATGTGGTCATATCTTATTTAACGAATGTAGTCTCTCGCGCGGGCTATATGAGTGGGATCGAAGAGAATTTGAAATCGGCAGTTAATATGACTCCGGCAAGCTATTCCGAACAAATTGGAAATGTTAAAAATGCGCTTTCTGAAGTCGAAATAGAAATTAAGGCGACATTCAAATTGCAAATGAAGACGTCTCTGGGGGATGAGGCAGCTTCGTTGGCAGTTCAACATCTTGAAGAGCTGGGGCAGAAAAAGAAACAGCTTGGGACTTTGTTGGCTAAACTTAAAGATCAAGAAGGTACGGTCGTTGACACTGACAGTGTTATGAATGCCATTAAGAATAGAGTTGCAGACTTTAAGAAGGGATTTCCCAAAGCAAATGCATTCTTGAAAAGACGTCTATTGAGGAAGGTTTTGAAGGAATTAATTCTAACTGATCGCGGACTTGAAACATCATTCAACGTCGATATTGGAAATCCAAATCAGACGGAAGATGACTCTTTGTCTTATGAATATGGCAAGTTGTTGAGCTTTAAGCGCAAAGTTATGAATAACGACAGTTCGCCATCAGTGCCTCTTAGGGCCACCGGGCCTGATTTTACTCCGTCGTTTGAATTATTGCTTAATGATGGAAATGGATGGGGTAGCAGGACTCGAACCTGCGAATGACAGAATCAAAATCTGTTGTCTTACCAACTTGACGATACCCCAACAAGCTGAACGGCTGAACCGCTAAACTACGGATATTGCGTGAAGATTGCAATCAGTGACGCGCTGCGAATTAAGCGATAGCTTAAGAATTCCATCGCGGATTAAGCATTTACCCATATAAAAAGCCCGCTACTACAGGTATTTGCTGTAAGAGCGGGCAAAACTGTCCTTGGGTTTCAAAGCCGCCTCAGGTATCAAGCCTCCACAAATGACCTGATACTTGGCGTGAGCAGGATACTTTGAACCTCTAGTAGTCGTCGCTACCGTAGTCGCTGCCTGGCGCCTTCTGGCGTTTCAGGTTAACCAAGGTTTCTCCCATGGACTTTAATTCGTTTTCGTAAGCTTCAAAAACCATGTCCTCGATCATCGCACGCGTTTCCTGATTCAAAGGATGGGCGATATCGCGGAATTGGCCGTCTTTTCTTTTTTTAGAGGGCATCGCGACGAAGAGGCCGCTGGTGCCTTGAATGACTTTCAGATCGCGGACTACGAAACATCCATCAAGGGTGATGGAGACGTAGGCCTTGAGGCGATCCTCATTGACCGGGAATACTTTCACTTCGGTGACTTTCATAGAGTCCCTTTCTAGGTGCCTATCGTGTTGCTACCAATGGAGCCATACTATGGTCCGATCTCTATTTCGGACGTCGCTGAGAAAATCTAAAGACCTAGGTCGAGGAAAGTTCTAAATTCTGATCTCTTAATAAATTCTGTCCCAATCTGAAACGCTTCACCACTTACAAGATTTTGAACCAAGGGCATCTTCGTCGGGATGCAGGGCGCTGGGGTGAGGTGTTGTTGAGGCCAAATCCGCGTGCAGTTCGGGCAACTGGCAAGAACTTCATATGACTTGCGGTAACGTGACACGGGTTGGGGGGCATGGGAAACAATCGGTCCTTATTTAATTAAATATTTGTTTGAAGAGGACTCTATGAAAACACTTTTGGGTTTTATGTTCGTTTTGGTTTCCGCCCTGACTTCAGTGTCACATGCCGCTGGATCTGAGGAGTGGACTTTCGCCGCAAGCTGCATGCAAACGACGACAAACGACGGCTCTTTGCCAAACATCGTTTCTATCTACACAAACTCCCAAGGCATCAGCCAATTGCTTCTTAAGTTCTATATCGAAAACGACCCGCGCGAAGTGATCGCAACACAAACGGGTCGCGAGCCAGCGAACACGGTTCAGTTCGACGATGTTCGCCTGTTTGAAGATGGCGCCGTTAAGGGCGGTCGAATGGGGATCAAATTTAACATGGATCTGGGAGTCTTCCAAAATGGTGGCAACATGACTTGGAAATACTTTGATGGGTCTGCAGCTTCTTACGTCTGCGCACCTTTTTAGTTTTCCGATCCAAGCAATTTTAAATGAAAAAATCCCCTGTGAAGAGCAGGGGATTTTTTTTACCTAACTCTGTTAACCCTATTTCTTTAAGCAGCTTCGCGCAGTTGCTGGGCGGCGTGGTGCTCTTTTTTAGTCGCGACCTTATTTGCGCCGTGGACCAATAATCTGAGTTCTCCAACCAGTGAACTTAAAGTGTTCGCTTGCGCTGACATTTCCTCGGACGAAGCGGCCACTTCTTCTGATGAAGCCGCATTTCCTTGAGTCGCTTGGTCCAACTGATTCATCGCCTTGGTTATTTGCTCTAATCCTGTGGATTGCTCGTGGCTGCCGGCAGAGATCTCGCCGTTTAAGTCGGCAACTTTTTTAACGGAGGTCAGAATTTGCTTCAGGACGGCGCCACTGTTGCCAGCAATAACTGCACCTCTTTCGCTTTTTTCCACGTTGTCTTTAATAAGAGAGTTGATGCCTTTCGCAGACTCGGCACTTTTTTGTGCTAATGCGCGAACTGCTTCGGCCACGACGGCAAAGCCTTTACCTTGTTCTCCGGCACGGGCCGCCTCGACCGCAGCATTCAATGCCAGCAGGTTTGTTTGAAAAGCGATATCATCGATCACATGAATGATTTCTTCGATCTTTTTTGAACCTTCGGCAATCGCATTCATCGCGGTGATCAGCTGCTCAATTTCATTGGCACCTTTTTCGGCCGAGTCTCGGGATGACTGCGATAATTGATTGGCTTCCTGGGCATGGGACGTGTTGAGTTTCACCATACTGGAAAGCTCTTCGATGGACGCGACTGTTTCTTCCAGTGAAGCTGCAGCTTCCGTTGCACCCGTTGATAACTGCACGCTGGCAGAAGCAAGTTGAGTGCCCCCCGAAGCTGTTTGTGCTGCAGCCCCATAGATATCGTCGCTGATGCGATTCAAAGTTGTGGCCAGTGCACTCGAGAAAAGAAAACCAAAAATCGAACCAAATAAGGTCCCGCCAATAACGATCACCATAATCAGAGTATTGGAAGAATCACGAATCGAAATCGCTGATTGGACCTTTTTGTCTGAGGCCAATCTGTGGAAATCGGCAAGGGTGTTCACAGCGATGGTATAGACCTCGGCTTTTTTGGGAGCTTCCTCAAAGAGCATCGTCATCATTTTAGCATGATCTGCGGGAGTTCCCGATTTGTAGAGCTTTAAGAGCTCTTCGCTTAGATCTTTGAATTCGATCCATGAGGACTGCAGCTTTTCGTAGCGATCTTTTTGTCCCTCAATAAATCCCAAGTCGGTGTAGGCCGTATTCGATTTTTCATAATCCTGAATACCAGAGAGGACTGCATTTACACTTTGCTCTGCTTGGTCCTTTGGCAAACCATCAAGCCCCAAAACAGTGAGGTTGATTCTAATTTTACGATAGTTCAGAAACATCTGATCCAATTGTTCCATTTTAGGCATGGTACGTGTGGCGATCCAGTTGTACTCAGTACTCACCCGAGTGAGAGAGATATAACTGGTCACTCCCACTGCGATACTGACCCCAATCAAAGCGGTCGTTAGCAATAATAATTTAGTCTTCAGGCTCAACTGTTGCATTTGTTTTCTCCGGTGTTTTGAAATCCAAGTCAGAGGAGTATCGGTCGATTATTATATTTCGTTAAGGATATATCCGTACTGATTTAAACTTATGGATCAGGCTGGATAAAAGTATATAACCAATATACATGGGACGTGTTGTTAAAGGGATTAAAGACAAAGAGTTGGGCAAGCTGGTGAAGAATTTGTCAAAAAATCTGCACAGGGAACGGACTAGGCTAGGGTTTACTATGCAAAGTCTAGCTTCGATGGCACAGATGGCAACCTCCACCGTATTTGAAATTGAAAATGGAAAAGTCGAAGATGTGCGTATGAGTACTATCACGGCACTTGCACGTCAGTTGGACATGGACCCGTTGGATTTATTAAAATAGAAATAGTACGAAGTTGAGTTCAGGCTAAATGAAAAAGTGGTTGCCCTATTTGATAGTGATCGCGGTGCTCTTAGCAGCATCTTTTGTGGTTCCTCACCGCACGGTGGATCCCTGGGGTCTATTTAATCCCTATAGTCTTATCAGAATTTTATTAGCACTGACGGCGCTTCAAGTTTTTAGTTCCTTACTGATGAGTTTTTTGCGCGGGCACCATGCCGGCCTGTTGTTGGGTTTTTTGGGTGGATTAATTTCCAGCACCGCCTTGGCGGTTTCCCTTTCTAATCAAAGCCAGGACTGTTCCGAAGATGAAGCGCGGCTGCTGAGTCTGACTTACTTAAGTGCTCTTTTGGGAACGGTTGCTTTAGCCGCTGTTCTATCTATGATTGGCTCTGATCAGCTCAATTGGAGATTGCAAGGGGTCTTTCTTGGGCCGATTGTGGTGAGCCTGTGGCTGGTCGTGTGGCGAGCGCGTTCTATTCAAAAGATTCAGTTTAAACCTGATTCCATTCCGACTTTAAGTGTGAAATCTGTACTTTCTCTGGGCCTTATTATCATGTTGTTTCTTGTTTTTTCAAAAGTGCTGCAGACTTATCTGGGAGAAGTGGGGCAGTACTATTTAACATTTTTGACCTGTTTGTTTGAGCTTCACGGTTCCATCATTGGTAATACGCAGCTTTTACAAAATGGCACTGTTACGGCCGCGACAACGGGGAATTTATTTGCCTTGGGAATTTTAGCTTCTTATATCGCAAAAATGACGATCGTGATTGTGATGGGAAGTCGGTCCTTTAAGAAACGAATTATCAAATACACGGGCTGGCTGTGTTTATCTTTAATCGTCGCCTGGTTGTTTGCTTCAGCGGCGCTTGCATTTTGAGAAGTATAAAAAAAATCCCCGGTTTAGGAGCCGGGGATCTGTCAGGATACTACGAAGGATTCTGGATTAGGGAGTATCCATGTTGATGATTTGAATTCTGGAATTGCGAGCAATACGTAAAGTGTTGCTGCCTTTTTTCAAATTTTTCAAAACATCTTTTGAATTTGAGACGGATTGCTTGTTCACATCCAAGATTACGTCTCCTACCGCCAGGCCGGCTTTGCTTGCTGCCGAGTTGCGAGTGGTCTCAATGACGATTGGTTGCTTCATATCGTCTGGTAGACCCCATTCTGTGCGGATCGCAGGGGTAGGGTCGATGATCGTAAAGCCCACGTTAAAGGGTGCTTTCTGGCCATCGTATTTCTTTACATCGGTTTTCTTAAATTTCGCCTTGTCGTCAGGGCGCTCGCCCACTACAACGGAAACTGTCATGGGTTTTCTGTCGCGAATAATTTTCGCCTGAGTCGGTTTGCCAATCGAAGAGTCGCTGACAGCATCCACCAAGCTTAATGAACTATCGATCGTGCGACCATTAAACTCTGTCACGATATCGTAAATTCTAAGACCTGCACGAGTCGCTGGACCGCGTGGATCAAGCTGCGTGATCACCGCACCACTTTGCTCGCCCATGCCCAGGTACTCGGCTGCTTCTGGATCCAGATCACCCAAGGCGGCGCCAATCCAACCGCGAGCGATGCGACCTTTGGATTCAAGTTGCGGGATCAAAGCTTTCACTTCGTCGATGGGAATCGCAAAACCGATACCTTGTGCGCGGGCATCGATCGCCGAGTTCACACCAACCACCATGCCTTTGGTATTCACCAGGGGACCACCAGAGTTACCAGGGTTGATTGAAGCATCTGTTTGAATCAGAGGGATCTTATTGATCTCGGCAATGCCGCGACCTTTTGAGGAAACAATCCCTTTAGACATCGAGTGACCGTGACCAAATGGATTACCGAAAGCGGCAACCCATTCACCAACTTCTAGATCTTTAGATGATCCCAGAACTGCCACAGCTAGTTTTGTTTTTGGTTTGATTTTGATCAAAGCGATATCCGTGCGCTCGTCACTACCGATCAAAGTTGCTTCGTAAAGGTCTTTGGAATCTTCGCTCAGTTGAACTTTGATTTGGTCAGCACCTGCGATCACGTGATTGTTCGTTACGATCAAACCGTCTTCACGAATAATGAACCCAGTTCCCAGGCCCATCATTTGTGGTTTTTGTTGTTGCTGGGGTTGTTGCATGCGCAGGCCATACAGTTGCTCTAACATATCCAACATTGGATCACGTCCGCCGCGGGGCATGTTCTTAGGAATCGCGGTCGTTGAAATATTCACGACTGCAGGATTGATCGCTTTCGCCAATTCCACAAAAAGATTTGCAGGAAGTGGGGCGGTCAGATTCATTTTCGGGGGATCTTTGGGAAGGCTTGTGGATTGAGCCTGAGATTGGGGACCTGCCACCAGGGAGGTCGCGACTAGAAGGAATAAAAACTTCTTCATAACACTTTTCTCCTAACAGTTTCGGAACAACTATCACTCTAACTGAAATGCCCAACCTCAGCCAGTCTAAGTCGCTGGTCAATTCTGAGCGTTAGGCATTTATTTTTTTAAATTGAAACAAACTTCATTTGTAGATCGTTAATTAGGTTATCTAAAAATTGCGCCTCGTCAGAACTTAGGTTCCCTTTGGTTTTTTGCTGCAGCACCACCAAAAGATCGATGTTAAATCGAGCCATATTTTTATCTTTAGAAGTCTGGCCCGTTTGTGGATCCGGGGCCAAACCCATAGCCATGACGGCAGAAGAGGCCAGGGACATAATAAGAACTGATAATGAAGCTTCCATTTTTTCTTGCATAAAACACCCTTAAGTGAACATGAGTTCACAAAATTTAATGTCAAGGTTAGATCGGATAGTAACCCATGAGCTTTTGCAGGCGGGTTTCAATCGACGGATGGGATTTTAAAAACAAATTCTTTTGCTTAAAACCCTCGGGATTCACAATAAACAAATGGCTGGTGCAAGCTGGGATCTCTAAAGGTTGAGTTTGTGCAAGACCCTCAAGTCTCCACAAAACTTCTCCCAAAGGATGGCGATTATTTAATAATTCAGACGCCATGAGGTCATTTTCAAAAAAGGACTTTTCACCCACGACCGCTTTGATAATCAACCAACCAATCGGCGACAACAGCGGCATGAAGAATTGCAAACGGTAGGGGAGGAATGAATCTAAGAATTGTCCCAAGCCCACAACGGAGTTTGCAAGTGTCGAGCTGACGCTGAAGGCAAAAGTATCCAAGCGACGAATGTGACAAAGTTGATGGGCTACAACTGCTTCAAGCTCCTTGGCACTTAACTTTTGCAAAAGACCCAGTGTGAAACCCAAAGAACCATTTTTCCAGGAATGACCCACACAAAATGCATTCACGGAAGAGTGCGGAGTCATAAATACTGCCGGTGCCGGCATGCCCAGTTGGTGAGACATGCGCTCCACCATATCCAGAACGCCCCAGGCATCCTGGCCTTTTACACGTTGAGCGCGAAGTTTGAAAAGAACACGGTTTTCACCATAAAAGAACACGATGAAATTTAAAAGCAGGGCTAATAAAAAACCGATGATCAATCCCAAACGTTCGCCGAATTGGTAGCCCAAAATCAGGAGCGCTAAGGATGTGGATAGAATGAAAACCCAAACTTTCGTGTTCGTATTCGTCATACTGATTTTGTCCCATTGAACCGGGTTTTTTTCAACGCGTACAATTGGTGTAACGCCATGCCCGTCCAAACTAAAGGCTAGGACTGTGACATAACAATTGCAAGTTTTCCTAGGCCCGACGCCCCGAGAAATTTAGGTCTGGAGCGCCTCGGTTAAGGCTTGCCGGAGGAAAGCTAACAGAGTGAAATAGTAAGGATATTTCCCGAGGAGGAATGGGTGAGCGAAGTTGATATCATGGCGTTAAACGCCGCGATCAAACAAGAAAGTCAATTCATCGATAAGATGATGACAGAGATCAACAAAGTTGTAGTCGGTCAAAAGGAAATGGTCGAAGGGATCATGATGGGTCTTTTGACGGGCGGTCACATCTTGCTTGAAGGTGTTCCCGGTCTGGCAAAGACACTGACGATTTCCACAGTTTGTAAATCCATTTCATTGGATTTCCAACGCATACAATTCACTCCCGATCTTTTGCCAACGGATTTGATCGGTACCATGATCTTTAATCCCAAATCAGGCGAGTTTGCTCCACGTAAAGGCCCAATCTTTACGAATATCGTTTTGGCCGATGAAATCAATCGTGCTCCGGCAAAAGTGCAATCAGCGTTGCTTGAGGCGATGGCAGAAAAACAAGTCACGATCGGTGACGAATCGTACAAACTTGCAAATCCATTCTTGGTTCTGGCGACCCAAAATCCATTGGAGCAGGAAGGTACTTATCCACTTCCAGAAGCCCAAATGGACCGTTTCATGTTTAAGATCAACGTGGTTTACCCACACAAAGGCGAAGAGCTTGAGATCCTAAACCGCATGGGTACGAATGAAAAACCGGTCGTGAATCCGGTGATTTCTAAAGAAGACCTGTTGCGTGCTTCGGAACGTGCTGACCAAATTTACGTAGATAATAAAATCAAAAACTATATCGTCGAGATCGTGATGGCTTCCAGAAAGCCAGCGGAATATGGTCTAAGCCGTATCGCAAATCTTATCAACGTGGGTGGTTCACCGCGTGCGACGATCTGCTTGTTCCGTGCGGCGAAAGCTCATGCGTTCCTTCGTGGTCGCGGTTACGTAACAGCGGAAGACGTAAAAGCGATTGCTTACCATGTGATGAGACATCGTTTGATTCTGACTTACGAAGCAGAGGCAGAAAACATCAAGTCTGATGACGTGATCAAAGAAATCCTAAGCCAGGTTGAGGTTCCATAGTGGGATTGCCTCCAGAGGTCTTAAAGAAAGTTAAACTGCTAGAGTTGAACACAAGAAAACTTGTGAACAACCTTTTTGCAGGCGAGTACCATACGGCCTTTAAAGGTCAGGGTATGACTTTCGCGGACTTCCGTGAGTATGTTCCTGGTGACGATGTTCGTTCGATCTCCTGGCCGCTGACGGCACGCACAGGAAAAACTTTTATCAAAACTTTCGAAGAAGAACGTGAACTGACGTTGATCATCGCGGTCGATGTCAGCGGTTCCAGTGATTTCGGAACGGGTCCTTATTTCAAGGGCGAAGTGATGACTCACATGGCAGCCTTGCTTGCGTTTTCGGCAGTTAAGAATAACGACCAAATTGGTTTGTTGCTTTTCAGCGATCAGGTAGAACATTTCGTTCCGCCGAAAAAAGGCCGTGGCCACGTTCAACGTTTGCTGCGTGATCTTTATTACTACAAACCAAAAAGTCACAACACCAAACTTTCTAATGGCTTTAGCTTCCTTCAAGGGGCTTTGAAAAAGCGTGCGACTATTTTCGTATTCAGTGACTTCCAGGACGAGGGCTTTGATCAAAGCTTGCGCTTGCTGGGAAGAAAGCACGATGTGGTGGCGTGTGTTGTGAACGATGCTGCGGAATACTCTTTGCCAAGTATGGGCGTAATTGAAGTGCAGGATGCCGAAACGGGTGAAGTATTAACCGTCGATACATCGTCTGCAAGCTTTAGAAAAGAATACGAGCAAGCTGTTCAGGCCCGAAAAGAAACTCGGGATAAGTTATTGCGTAAAGCCCAAGTGGATCGCGTGGATGTAAAATCCAGCGAAGATTTTGTGGATCCTTTGGTAGCGTTTTTTAAGAAGAGAAAATAATGGCTGCGATTCAGTGTAAAGTTGAAATTCCAAAAGTCGATGGACTCAAAGACGGGGAGCTGACGGTTGGCCGTGAGTTCTTGCTGGTCTGTGAGGGGGAATTTCCGAAAACTTTGCAGCAAGATAAGCTTCAGTTGGTTTTGCAGCCGGAACAAAAGTATACTATTGCTTTACGGGGTTTTGAATTCCGTACTCCCACCGAAGCTGATATTAAAATCACTTCTTATACTGCGGGTGGGGTAAAGTTTGATAATCTGCAAATCACAGATGGCACAACGACTTTAGATTTGGGACCCGTGCAATATCAGCTCGTCAGTGTGTTGCCGCCGCCAAAACCACCAAGTCAACCTGGCGAGCAAGCTCCGAAACAAGAACCCTTTGGTCCGATTGGTCCGATGAGCATTCAAGTGCCAATGATGTATTGGGGAATTCTTGCCGCTTTTATCGGGATTATCGCTTTGTTCGTCGTGACAAAGATTTTCCGTTCTTTGCAGCGTCGCAAAATTATCGAGCGTTTAAAAGAACATGATTCAGCTCTTTCACCTTTGGCGGAATTTCATCAAAAATTCCGTCGCATGCAGCGTGAAAACACGGTCTTTTTTGGGGGCACTCCAAAATCCGAGGATATTCCGTTGGCGCTGGATGAAACACGCCACATGTTAAAGCTGTATATCACTCGTCGCTACAGAATCCCGGCGCTGGAGTGGGGCCCGCGTTTAATTTTGAAAGATCTTAAAAAGTATCATCCGAAAGTTTATCAAGAAACAGGCAGCGAGCTTGAAAAGCTGGTGAAAGAGTTTTTGCATGCGGTTGAAGATAAAAGCAAATTAAGTGGCTCGGATGTTTTAAATCTTTCTAAGCGTACGCGTTTGCTGGTTGAAGAAATGGAGAGATTGTCATGACAATACACTCTCCCGTAGCTTTCTGGCTTTTGCTACCCCTGATTGCGATCGTCGTTTGGGTTTTATTGAGAAAGAAAACTAAAACTCCCACTTTGCAGTTTGGTTCTGTGCAAGTTTTAAAATCCGTGACTCCAAGTATTCGTACGCGACTGTTAAATATTCCTTTGATTTTAAAAGCCCTGGGAATTGCCCTTGCGATCTTTGCTTTGGCAAGACCGCAGGAAATGAATACGAAAATCAAAAAGAACGTTGAAGGCATCGATATCGTGATTGCTCTGGATATCTCCGATTCCATGTTGATCGAAGATATGAAGCCTTTGAATCGTTTGGAAGCCGCGAAAGAAACAATCAAACAATTTATCAATGGCCGTAGTTCTGACAGAATTGGTCTGGTGATCTTTGCAGGGGAATCATTCACGTTGGTGCCGCCAACTTTGGATTACCAATTGATTCTTTCCCGCGTCGATGAAATCACGACCGCGGCTAGTGCCCGTATCAAAGACGGAACGGCGTTGGGTGTGGCATTGGCGAATGCCGCAGGCCGCTTGAAAGATTCCCAGGCAAAAAGCCGCGTCGTGATCTTTATGACCGACGGGGAGAATAACTCAGGCACAATCGATCCGGAAACGGGTCTTGAGATCGCGAAGGGTTATGGAATCAAGATTTACTCAATCGGTATCGGTAAAGATGGTCCGACACGTATTCCAATTTATACCCGGGATATCTTTGGTCAAAAAATTAAAACCTATCAGCCCTTTGATTCCACGGTGAACGAAGATCTGTTGGGTCGGATGGCAAGTCAAACCGGTGGTAAGTACTACCGTGCTTCCAAGGAAGACTCTTTGAAAGGTGTTTTTAAAGACATCGACTCGTTGGAAAAAACGAAAATCGATGTGAATAAGTTTACGAACTACACTGAGAAATACCCGCCATATCTTTTGGCCGGTATCATTCTTTATTTGGTGGGCTTGCTCTTGGGTCGTACATGGTTAAGGAGGGTGCCGTAATGTTTAGATTTGAAAACATGGCAGCTTTTAACTATTTGTGGTTGATACCGGCGATCATCATCATTGGTTATTTCTTTGATCGCAGAGCCAAAAAAGCGATGGAAAAGGCTATTGGTTCCCGCCTGTACCCATTCCTTTCCAGTTCCGTGTCCCAAAAGAAACGCAGAATTAAAACTGTGTTTCAGGTGGTTGCGGTTTTCTTTTTTGTTCTGGCATTGGCTCGACCGCAATTTGGTCAAAGTAAACAGGAAGTGAAAAGCGAAGGTGTTGAGATCATCTTTGCCGTCGACGTCTCTGAAAGTATGATGTCTGAGGACGTCAAACCCAACCGTCTGACTCAGGCAAAAACGGAATTAAGCCGTTTGGTTGATCTGATGCCGGGAAATAAAATTGGTGTAATGGCCTTTGCCGGATCCGCGGCCTTGTTGTCACCTCTGACAAATGACCCAGGTGCCGTGAAAATGTACATCGATGCCTTGGATACGAATTCAGTTTCAAGCCAAGGGACAAGTTTTCAGGAAGCTCTGTCTAACGCGAAAGATGCCTTCGAGCGTGGCGGTGTTTCAACGGATGATACCGTCAAAGTCACACGCGTGATCATTATCGCCTCTGACGGTGAGGACCACGAACCGGGGGCTTTGGAAGCTGCAAAAAAATTAGCTGAAGATGGCACACGTATTTTCACAGTCGCTTATGGAACTGAAAAAGGTGGCGCGATCCCAGTGCGTGATGGCATGGGCTTTCTAAAAGGCTATAAAAAAGATCGTGGTGGGCAAACGGTGATCACGACGGTTAAAGGTGATGCTTTACGTGCCTTGGCTGAAGCCGGTAAAGGCAGCTTCTATACAGCAACAGTTGGTGGTGATCAGGTTAAGCACCTGGTTGAAGACATCAACAATCTTGAGAAAACGCAATTCGATACGACGATGGCGACTCAGTACGAAGAGCGCTTTCAAATCCTGCTGTTAATTGGAATTTTGCTTGCGATGTTTGAGCTCTATGTCGGCGAAAGACGTAAAGGCTTCCGGTTCTGGAAGGGTCGCTTTGAGGTGCCTGCCGAATGAGAAAGCTGATTCTTTGTTCTATTTTACTGATGCTGACGGGTTGTGGAGATCAACTGGATCTTAGAACTTTGAAGGTGAACCGCGAGGGGAATGCCCTTTTGGAAAAACAGAACTTTCAAGGTGCGAATGAAAAGTATATCGAGGCTTTAAGATTCAATCCTTATCTGTCTCGCGTGCATAGTAACTTGGGTCTTTCGTTTGAAGGTTTGCAGCAGGCCGAAAAAGCTCAGCAGTCTTATGCCGAAGCTGGCCGCTTGGCGGAAGCAACGAAAGATGCGGATATGCTTTTCGTTGCACGATTTAATGAGGCCCAACTTTTAGGAAAAGCTAAAAAAGTGGATGAAGCCTTAGAGCTTTATCAAAAAGCGCTGGAAATCGTCCCTTCCAGCAAAGAAGTGAAAACCAATATCGAGTTATTAATCCAGACGCAGCAAGGTGGCGGCGGTCAGGGCGATAATAAAGATAAAAAAGATCAGCAGCAGCAGGGTAAAGACCAACAACAGCAGCAGCAGCAGGATCAAAAGGGCGATAAAGATCAAAACAAAGACCAAAAAGACCAGGACGGAAAAGACGGCAAGGACCAAAAAGAAAAGCAGCAGTATCAAAACTCTGCCAAGTACAAGCCTCGTCCCTTTGCCGGAAAAGAACTTTCCGAAGGCGATGTAAAGAAAATCCTGGGAGAGATTAAGCAGCAGGAAGGAAAAATCCGTGCTGACTATAATCGTAAAGAAACGAAGGAGCAGCCTCGTGACAAAGATTGGTAGATTTCTAATCTTTCTGACTTTTATTTTAAATGCAGTCATGGCTATGGCTGCAGGGACGACGGTTAATGCAACCGTTGACCGTAATGAAATGCGTTTGGGTGATACCTTTACAGTGACAGTTTCCGCAGTTTCCAGTGAAGACGTGGATATGCAGGAACCCCGCGTTCCAGAGCTTGATGGTTTTGAACTATTAAATACCTGGAGTTCAACAGCTGTTGCGCAAAAACTTGTTCCCGGTCCGGGCGGCATGCAGTTTGAAACCCAGCGCCGCAAAGAATACAGCTATAGCCTGGCTCCAAAGCGTCAGGGGACTTTAAGTATTTCTTCATTTGAAGTTGTGGTGGGCGGGAAAGTTTTTAGAACTCAGCCGATCGTGATTAAAGTCGGCACAGGCGGTGGTGCTCCGAACCCACGTCAAATGCCTCAACGTCCTCAAGCCCCGCAATTCCCCGGCATGAATGAAGATCCCTTTGAAGCGATGGACCGCGCCGAAGAAGAAATGTTTAATCAGCTTTTGCAACAGCGTCAGCGTCTGCAACAGCAGATCAGACAACAACAAGGTGCAGGAATGCCAGACGAACAGTTCGGCATGGGGGCCTCCAGCGCGATTGATAATCCGGCTTTTCGCAGTCTGCCGACAAATCCCAATGATGCTTTTTTTATTGGTGTCGAAGTAGATAAAACGGAAGTGTACGAGGGCGAACAAGTCACGGTGAACTGGTACATTTATACTCGTGGCCAGATGGAAACTTTGGACCGCTTGAAGTTCCCAGATCTTCGTGGCTTTTGGAAAGAGATCATCGAGGAAGTTCCGTCTATTCAGTTCTATGAACAAAATGTCGGCGGCATCCCTTGGAAAAAGGCTTTGCTTGCTTCCCATGCCCTTTTCCCGATCAAAGCGGGGACCGCCACTATTGATTCATATAAAATCAAATCCCGTGTTCGTACTTTGAGTCAATTGGGGATGATGAGTAAACCCTATGAATACACAAAAAGCTCAGCCAGCATTCCTATCAAAGTAAAACCACTGCCAGTGGATGGACGTCCTTCTGATTTCTCGGGTGCTGTTGGTCAGTTCGACGTGCATGCGACGATTGAAGGTCAAAGTTTCCCGGTGAATCAACCCTTAAGCCTTAAAGTCCGTTTTGAAGGCGCAGGGAATGCGAAGCTGATCGATTTGCCAGCCATGACTTTGCCGACGGGACTTGAGCAGTACGACACAAAATCAGATTCCAAGTTCTTTAAAAACGGTCGCAGCTACAAAGA
This sequence comes from Bdellovibrio sp. ZAP7, assembly GCF_006874645.1. Taxonomy (NCBI): domain Bacteria; kingdom Pseudomonadati; phylum Bdellovibrionota; class Bdellovibrionia; order Bdellovibrionales; family Pseudobdellovibrionaceae; genus Bdellovibrio; species Bdellovibrio sp. ZAP7. Next base: position 1,170,108 of record NZ_CP030082.1, read on the forward strand.
ATTTGAGATGCTTTTAATCCCGCGCCAAGAAGGCGACATGGTTTTTCCGGGATTAAGTGTCAGCATGTTTGATCCTAAATCAGGCAAGTACTACACGAAGAAAACTGAACCGATCACTTTGAAAATCGTAAATAACCCAAATGCTCCGGTGGGCTCTTCACAAAGAATTTCCGGCGCTCAACAACCGGCAGCTGCGAAGGTTGTGGAAAATAAACTGCCTGACGTGATCATGGCGTGGCAACCATCAGCGCAAGCAGCAGTGATGGCTCGTCCCTGGTTATGGATTGTGATTTACGCGGGGATCATCACGGCTTTATTGGTTAAGAGCCAACGTGAATTCGGCTGGGGCCGCAGACGTAGAACTTTGAAAGAACAGGTGGCCAAACGTTATAAAGTTGTCGATCAAGCGGTAGGCAAAGATGACTACCGCACGGTCGGTGCTGAAATGACGAACATCTTTTATATGGTGATGGGACAAGTGGCAGGGGAGTCCGGAGCTTCGCAAAAAATCGAAGACCTGATGACCCAAATCCCCCCAAGCTTACGACGTGATCATGGGGATGAGATCACGAAGACTTTTGAAGTTTTCCAAACTCTGTCCTTCGCTCCGGATGAGATGCTCGGAAGCCTAAAAGAAAAAGCCACGGTGAAACAAAACATCGAGCGGGCTAAGAAGGTCATCAGCGAATTGATTTCCTCGAAAGAAGAGAAATAGCTGAATAAAAAAAAGGGACCATCACTGGTCCCTTTTTTATTTTTAGAAGTTTAAAGCTCTGTTAATGAATGACGGCAAGAAGTACTGCACATTGTTAGTCGTGATGACCGTGTCTAACCCAGCATCGGTGTAACCCCACTCTCCACCCACACTTGCACCACTACACATCATCGTTCCGCCGGTCGTCGTTGCGCAGATACTTGAATAGTTAACTTGGACTTTAGAGAATGTAGCTCCACCTGCAACTTGGATTGGTACATTGAATACTCCGTGAGAGTTTGCTTCACCTACGCCCGTCAAATTTGAAACATCAGAATATCCCCAGCATTTCATCGTGCCATCTGTCTTGATACCGCAGGCATTGGAATAACCCATAGATACCGCAGTATAGGTCGCGCCACCGTCAATCACGGTTGGGGAGTAGGCATAGCTAGCTCCAGTACCACTCATTGAGTCACCCCAACACTTCACTGTGTCTGTAGCTGTGATCCCGCAACTGGCGTATGCCCCCACAATAAGTTTTTTATAGATTGCACCCGAGTCAATAGTGAATGGAGTTAACTCGGATGTTGTGCCGCCGTTACCGACAGAACCAAACCCGTTGGCACCCCAACACTTGATTGTGCCTGCCATCGTGCGACCACAAGTATGGAAATAACCGCGGGCAATTTCCGCATAAGTTACGCCAGAGTCAATAGTGGTAAATGCAGTTATAGGGTTCGATGTTCCGTCACCAGCTTGTCCACCTTGATTTCTGCCAGCGCAACGTAATTCGTTGGCAGTGGTAATAGCACAGATTGTTGCATAGTTCACGGACACGGCTTTGTACGTCGTGCCTGGATCAACGTTCGTTGGAACATAGGCCGTACTTCCCACCGCCACGGCAGCACCCAGCTCACCGTAGTCATTTTTACCCCAGCAAAGCAGATTGCCAGCGTTATCAATCGCACAGTTGTCGGCATCATGATGAGAAGCAATAGCAGTATAGGTCGTGGACGGGTCGATAGCGACTGGGGCATAACGACGGACCGCTGTTCTTGATCCATCCCCAAAGACTGCGGCCGCACCCCAACAGAATAATTTTCCTGATTTCAAGCCGCACGCTTGGGAGGCGTTATCAAAAACGGAATTGTTCGCTGGAGTATAGATATCCCACTGAGGAAGTTCTAGATTGGTATACCATTTATTCCAGCTACCCATGTGAGGAGCATAACCAGCTCCCCACAGGTTCAAAGATTTCGTTGAGTCATAAGTAAAGTTACCCCAACATTTTAATGCTCCACCAGCCGAGCCCGAAGTGATGCCGCACGCCCGTGAACCCGTCACCGCGATGCTAGAATAAGTTGTACCTGCATCCACATTTACCGGGCTTGTACTTTGTGTAAGCGTACCATTCGCAAGGAGGGCATTGGCGTTACTGCCCCAACACTGAGCTGCTCCTGAAGAAAGGAGAGCACATGTTGTTGTTCTGCCGCCGGCAACGTTAAGATCGTCATTTACAGACACAGCAGTGTAGGTCGCAGACGCATTCACAGACACTGGTGTCGTGCGTGCGGTTGTCGTGCCATCGCCGATAGCGCCTGTACCGTTATAACCCCAACATCTCATTAAACCCGTTGTTGTGACTCCGCAGGCATGACCAGAGCCAATAGCAACTGTTGCGAAGTCATAGGTTGCGTCGACGTCAATTGGAGATGTCGCATTTGTCGTCGTACCGTCACCAAGCTGATTAACAGCATTGTGACCCCAACAACGAAGCTTATTGGCGGAAGTGATTGCGCAAGATGATTTTGCTCCCACTGACACGAATTTATAATCAACTGCTGCGTCGATCTCAGTCGGAACATTTAAATTACCGGTACCACCCTGACCAAGAGCTCCGTACATACCTTGTCCCCAGCAGCGGATTTTATTGGCAGTCGTAATACCGCAGCTGTGATTTTCACCAGAGCTAATTGCTTTATAAGCGACACCTGAATCAATCAGCTGAGGAGAGTTCTTATCAACACCAGCACCATTGTTACCAACTTGTCCGTTGGCATTGCGACCCCAGCAATAAAGGTCTCCATTAGAAGCAATCGCACAAGTATGTTCATTTCCTACGGCGACATCTTTAAATGATGTGCCGGAGCTGATGATAACAGCTTCAGAGCGGAACGTGGTCGATGCATCACCAATTTGCCCATAGGTATTGTGACCCCAGCAACGTAGTGAGTTGTCGCTCATGATCGCACAATTGTGTTTTCTGCCGATGGAAGCTTTCGTCACCGTCAGGTTTTTTTCATCATCGGCAATGTAAAACTGCGCGGTATTAATCGACGTCATATATGCCATCGATGGGTTGTCTGTGTGCGAAAGACCAAAATTAAGAACCTTTTCACCCGTTGTTGTCGCATTGTCTGGGAAATTGATTGTGACATTTGCACTTGTTGAGCCAGCTGGAATCGTCACAGAACCATTTACTAGATCATGCTGCGAAGGATAGCTTGCGTCGCCATAAGCACGGTAATTAACAACGACGTCGTAAGTTTTTGTAGCGTTCATGGTGATGGTAACGGTCTGAGCGCCTGAGCCTTCCATTACTCTGTTCATGCGTGGAGATGTGATTGATATGGAGTTAATCGCGTCTTTGATCCAAGTGACACTTGTAGCAGAGGTGACTGGTTGCCAAGTTCCCGATGCATCAGAACCTATCACGCATAAAGTGACCGGGCCATTCGGATGTAAGAAGACTGTAGTGGAAATTGCAGTCGCGATGCTAATTGCCGAAGTATAGCTGGTCGTAGCGCAAGTGCCCGATGAGATAACATTATATTTGTACTGTACGAGTCCTGTTCCGCTGACGGTCACGTTAATGCTACTGCCTGTATAAGTTCCCGTAGGATATCCACTTAGAACCGCGACCGGGTAGGGTGCATTCACGACGATGCTTTTTTGACCAGCAAGGGAGTTCGCTGAACCCGCTGCAGGTAACGTCAGGGTGGCGTTATTCCCCAGGGTGTCTTTCATAGTTCCGCCATTGAGGGAAATGACCGCGGCAGAAGCATAGTCCAAATCAGCAGAAGAATCTCCGGTCGCAACAGTATATCTGAAAGTCAGAGTACTCGTTCCATTTCCGGACCACAATGTTGCGTAACGAGTAGTTCCGCCCGTCTCCATTAAAATACGAGGCGTACCTGTGACACTGACTGGTTCATTAAATGTTACCTCGATACTTATGATCGAATTTAAACCGTAGGTGCCATCCGCTGTCGAGGATGTAATAGATTGTGGGATCGGGCCTGTTGTATCACGAGTCCAGCTTGCGGAAGTTGATGACGTTGAATCATTCCCTGAAGCTTCGCTACCCAGTACGCAAACCTTGTATGCGCCATTTTCAGTTAGTGTATCTGTGATTTTAGTCGCCAAAGCAATTGCAGAACCTGTGTAAGCAGCCATGTTCGTACAAACTTCAGAGCTGCTTGGAGGTACGATAAAGTATTTGTATTGAGTCAATCCTGTTCCAGAGACGGTGATATTCAAAGTTGACGTCGTATTTGTACCAGTCGGAGAACCCGTCAGTGTTGCGGCCCCTGGCGCCACAGTGTCTTTAACGAAAGAACGATTTTGCGTGACCGTACTACCGCCTAAAGAGGTATGTGTCGCTCGCAGTGTGTATGTTGCGTCGGATTTGGCAGAGAGGTCAAACGTCGTGCTCCATGCGCCTGAAGTACAAGTTGGTGTGTTGGTAATGTTTTGGTAAGTCGCACCATTATATACTGCTACAGAGACAGGTCGGCCATCGATAGAACAAGTCCCCGAAACATCAAATGCGGATTTATTGGCGATATTAATATATGCCATCGATGCCGGAGAAACCCAGGCAACATTGGCAACGGAACCATCATGAGTGATAGAGTCTGACACACAGCTTGATTCATTTCCCGCGATGTCACGAGTTTTAAAATAAACCGTGTTGTAGGCATCTGCAGTTGCTAGCCACCAAGCTTGTGACGTTGCATAGGTTTCCCAAGTACCACCCGTCAAGCAAAGTGCATTGTTAGTGATGTACATCTCGGTAGAAGTGGCTGCTGCTATCGTAAGGACGTTGCCCAGTTGATTCGTATACGCATCATCATTTTTAATGATGAAAGTTGTAACGATTGGAGCCACGGTGTCTTTGGTATAGCTTTGTGACGCCGCCGGCGCAGCGGTACCGCCAGAACTGCTGTGATTTACTGTAAATGAAATCGAAGCATCTGCCAAAGATGAGACGTCAATCGTTTTCGTCCAGGCACCGGCAGTACAAGTTGGCGCAGTCACGGTGAGTCCTGTAACAGTGATATTCACAGCTTGACCGTTTTCAGAACATGCACCAGAGATGGTGAATGCTGTCGAATTTGCGATATTAATATAGGAACCTGAGGCCGGGGAGGCTATCGTCACGGTAGGGGTTGTTGAAGTGTGAACGATGGTATCTGAATAACAACTAGATTCGTTGCCCGCAGCATCTTTAAATTTAGAATAAACGGTATTCGTCGCATCTGCTGTCGCTAAACTCCAAGACTTTGAAGCTGCGAAAGTTTCCCAGGAACCGCCACTCGCACAACCAGAAGTGTTTGTGACATACATCTGACCGCCAGTGTCTGATGAAGATAAAGTCAGAGTAGCAGTGAGACTTGTTGTACTTGCTGCTCCACCATCGATTGATACGGAACCTGTTGGAACAACAGTGTCTTTGGTATAAGAAGGCGAAGTCGCAGATCCTGTATTTCCTGCAGCATCATTAATAGAAGCACCCAGCTGGAAGCTGCCTTGAGCCAATGATGTTAAATCAAGAATCGCACTGAAAGTAGTACCCGAGCAAGTTGTGGTCGACGTAAAGCTGCTTGGGCCGGTAATTGTGATAGAGCGGCCATTTTCAGAACAGGAACCACTGATCGTAAATGCGGTAACGTTCGCACCGTTCACGTAAGAACTTGCAACTGGAGAAGTAATTGAAATCGTCGGATTTGAGTTGTCATGAATGATGTCATCACTCACACAGGCTGTTTCGTTGTCATGGCTTTCTTTAAATTTAACGTAAACGGTGTTTGTTGAATTCGCGGAAGGTAACGTCCAAGATTTTGAAGAAGCGTAAGTTTCCCAAGCTCCACCAGACGCACAGCCTGGAGTATTTGTGATGTACATCTGAGTCGCGCCCGTGACGTTCATATTCAAAGTCGCAGACAGGGAATTCGTGATCGCCGCACCCGCATTCAGCGCGACAGAAGTGATCGTAGGAACGGAAACATAACGAGATGTGATCACGAATTTAGAGCGAGTATTGTCGTAAGTGTCTTTATGAGTTGCTGAAACCGAAATCGTATTTCCGGTAAGGCTGGTCACGTCCAAAGTTTTTGAAAAAGTACCAGTCGAACAAGTCGCAGTCGTATTAATAGTCCCAATTGCGATATTCACAGTTTCGCCGTTTTCAGAACACGTACCAGAAACCGTATAGGCCGCTTGGTTAGCCGCATTGATCGCAGTAATCGAAGGGATATCAATAGTCGGAGGTACAGAGTCTTTATCAACCGTGACCGTATATGATTTAGGAGTGCCGCCACCTTGTGGAGTTACGGTGAAAGTAATGTCTCCGGCATAAACTCCCGCCATCGCACTTAAATCGATGGCGCGGGACCAGTTACCAGAAGAAGAACAAGTGAATGTTGTGATGTTCGCAACGGAAGGAGCGGAAACCTGAATGGTCGCACCTTGCCCACAACGACCATAAAAAGGAGCCGTGGCGACATTGGCTTCATTGATTTTTCCACCAACTGCAGAAGTCGCAACCGCAAACGAATCTTGATAAGTCACCGGAACAGAGCAGTCAGATTCTTTCACTTTGCCAGTGACGTCCATTGAGAAAACGCGAAATGTATACTGCTCACCTTCATCTTTAGTGAACGAAGCCGTGTTATTAGCCGCATCTGCACCTAATTGAATAGTGGGCAAGATAGGGTCTTCGCAGTTCGCACCTTTATAATAGAGAAGTTCTTGCTGAACGATTTTTTCGTTTTTAGGCGCTTCCCATTTAGCCTGAAGGTCCCCAGACTTTTGTAGGGCGTTTTGATCCCACACCAATGAGGTTCCAACGCTACTGGAAAGTTCTTCCAAAGACATTTCGATAGAGCATCCCACCAGCAGAAGCGGCAGGATGCTGTATCTTATAGCCAGAAACAGTGACTTCAAAGACGTCCAAGAGTGTTCCATGAAGTACTTATCGGAGTTTCCCAAAATCCTTTAATGAATTCATGAGGTAAGTTATTGAAACCACGATCGTGTTTCACGAAAGTAATTTATGAGGTCGATGGGACTGCTTCAAATTGAGACGTTGTAAAACTATCTTGTTTGAACAAACGGAAAGCGTTCAGTCAGTTGATAACGCGTCTGGGGAGTCTTACCATCCAATTCACTGCTGGCGGTCCCCATAAAGATTTGCAGCGGAGTCTGGACTTTCACCTGATAAGTCGTATACAGAATATCGCCCTCGCCAGGCACCTTGTATTCATCACAAACTTTGCCAGTCACAACTCGCTCTTGATTTGTTTTCCAATCAGAAAAACCACACCAGTTGATCATGTTTAAAGCTTCCGTGACTTTATCAGTTAGGCTTTTGTAAGTCGCCTCCACAGTCGTCATGTCAATTTCACGGTCCACGGACTTCACTTTGTAAATCTCTGCGTAGACCAAGTAAGCCTTGGTGCATTTATCATCCTCATAAGCTACGTGAGAAAAATTCCATCGCGGACCTTGAATCGAAAGGTGAGTGATCAAGGAATCATCGTCCATTAAATGACAAGCCTTAACATAATTGCCATCAATCTTTTGAACCGAAGGCGCCGCAAATACCAGTTGTGAAAATAGCAAAATCATTTTGATCATCCATAAATCGTAATTCCCACCCCCACCAATTCAAGCTGCGCCGCTTCCCCAAAAACCGGCAGGCGCCTTTTCGAAAAGGCGCCTGCCGGTTTTTGGTAGCTGGGTGCGGCGTTGGTGGCTAGCTGTGGGTAAGTTCTCAGTGAGCTTTCGTTTCCGGCGAATTTCGGAGATGTCGTTGTTTCCGTGAAAGCGGCCTTGTAGGTTCCGCCGCATATCAAAAAGGAGTTCCTCATGCGTATTTTGGCAATGGCTTTAACTATGGTTCTTTCTTCGGCGGCGTTCGCTGGCACAAACATGTGCGCAACATTCAAATCAGATCGCATGTTGAAGGCTCTTCACACAGTGGCTGCTCGTGAAAAAGTGACATTCGAAGAAATGTGCAACTTGCCTAAAGTTTTGGGTGTAGAAGCCATGCCCTCGCAAATCGTGAACATCAATGGTGACGTGATTCCATACACGCGCGTGCAATTGCATATGTCTGAAACCAGCTGCCTCTACATGGTTCGTGACGCTGACCAAGCGATCACGGAAGCTCGTTGCTATTCAGCTTGGTAATAAATAAGTAAGTAAGTACGCCGGGCTAAAATCCGGCTTTTGATTTCTTTTTTTCGTATTCTTCCATATTTCTTCAATGCTGTTTTCATATTCTCATCTTAAGAGATCACAACTGATTGTGAGCTTAAGCCCATGAGGAACAGAACTATGGAAAGAATATTGAATGCCGTATTGTTTTCGCTTGTCTCAATGGCCACGGCCGCTGCGATTGGCGCCCAGGAGCAACCGCCCCAAAGAGGTCCCGCCGGTGCCGGCGGGGAGGGGAATGAAGTTCTGCGCTGTATTTATACTCCCGCAGCTGATTCCCAAAGTTCCTCACTGCCAACATCCAAAATCGGCGTTAAGTTTTTGCTGCAAAGAAATAACAGCAATCACATTGCTGCTGACACTTACACTTTGAATGATTCCAATCAACCGATCAAACAAGTTGGTCATGCGGAACTTGCGGGCTCTGTCTCAGAAGTCTCAGCCACAACGAAGGCCGCTGATATAATTTCGGGGTTAGCGTTGGCAGAGGATTCGCCGTTTGATTTCCAAATCACTTTAGATTCAACCGCTGCCGACAGCAATGGTCGTTTAAGCGCCGTTGTGGAATCCATGACAACTTTTACGGGACAAACTTACACGCAAGTTCCTGTAAGTTGCAAAATCCCACCAGCTCCGCAGCAAAAACCACCGCAATCACAAAACGCACGTTTAAATTAATCGCCCAGGATCTGCTTCACAAGTTTCGGAACTTCCTCTGAAGCAGGTCCCACCAGATGTTCCTCAAAGGCGCGGGAAATTTCCGTGTCTTTCACATTGATTTCAATCTTGCGCGCTTTCCACGCAAGTTGTACGAAGCCGGCGGCAGGGTAGACATTGCCGCTGGTGCCGATGGAAATAAAAATGTCGGCGTTTTCCAAGGCGTAGTAAATCTCGTCCATGTGGTGGGGCATTTCCCCAAACCACACGATGTCGGGGCGAAGGGCGCCCTTGATGCCGCATTGAGGGCAACTCTCATTTACTTCTAAGTCTTCTTCCCACAGCATCACTTCTTCGCAAGACAGGCAGCGGATTTGATCCAAGCGACCATGCATGTGCAGAAGGTTTTGGGAGCCCGCTTTTCGATGCAGATTGTCGACATTCTGGGTGACCAGCAGGAATTCGCCCTCCCAGGCCTTTTCCAACTCTGCCAGAGCGAAATGAGCGGCATTGGGCACCACTTTTGGGTCTTTCAGTTGAGATCGTCTCGCATTGTAAAAGCGTTGAACCAAAGCCGGGTCCCGATGAAAAGCCTCGGGAGTGGCAACGTCCTCGATACGATGTTCTTCCCAAAGGCCGTCTTGATCGCGAAACGTGCGAATGCCTGACTCGGCGGAAATGCCGGCCCCAGTAAGAATCACGATGTTTTTGAAGAGATGTGAGTTCAAAATTATGCCTCGTGACAAGATGCCCAACTCGTTGAGCTTTCAACTGATTTTCATTAGGATGTGGCGTTCTTTACAGAAAGGCAATTACAATGGCTTCTAAAATCGAAACTACACCGGAAATGGTGCAGAACGTTTACAAGAAGACAGCTGAACGTATCGCAGTTGTTGGTAAGCGTTTGAACCGTCCTTTGACTCTTGGAGAAAAAATCCTTTTCGGTCACTTGGACGACCCACAAAATCAAGAATTAGTTCGTGGCGAAAGCTTCCTACTTTTGAGACCAGACCGTGTAGCAATGCAAGATGCGACAGCGCAAATGGCTTTGTTGCAATTCATGCTTGCTGGAAAAGACGAAGCAGCGGTTCCTTCTACAGTTCACTGTGACCACTTGATCCAAGCTTACAAAGGTTCAAGCGTGGACATGACTGTTGCTAACACTTCCAACAAAGAAGTTTATGACTTCTTGGCGACAGCTTCTTCTCGTTACAACATCGGTTTCTGGAAACCAGGCGCTGGGATCATCCATCAAGTCATCCTAGAAAACTACGCTTTCCCAGGTGGCTTGATGATCGGTACAGACTCTCACACTCCAAATGCGGGTGGCTTGGGTATGTGTGCGGTAGGTGTCGGTGGATCTGACGCTTCTGACGTCATGGTTGGTCTTCCATGGGAAGTTAAAAATCCAAAATTGATCGGTGTTCACCTTAAAGGAAAACTTGGCGGCTGGGCTTCTGCCAAAGACGTGATCTTGAAACTTTGCGGAATGCTAACTGTTAAAGGTGGTACGGATAAAGTTGTTGAGTACTTCGGTGAAGGGACTTCTTCAATCTCTTGTACGGGTAAAGCTACCATCACAAACATGGGTGCTGAGCTTGGTGCAACTTGTTCTGTATTCCCGTACGACGACCGCATGGCTGCTTACTTGAAATCAACTGGCCGTGATGAATTAGCTAAAGTTGCTGATGCTCACAAAGATCTTTTGTCTGCTGATGCTGACGTTGTTGCAAATCCAGGCAAATACTTCGACGAAGTTTACGAAATCGATTTGTCTGCTTTGGAGCCACACTTGGTGGGTCCTCATACTCCGGACTTGGCTCGTCCTATCTCTGCACTTAAAAAAGAAGTGGCTGAGAAAGGTTACACAGTTAAGATTTCTTCTGCGTTGATCGGTTCTTGCACGAACTCTTCATACGAAGATATTGGTCGCGCGGCATTCGTAGCGAAACAAGCTATGGAAGTCGGCGTGAAAATGGAATCTCCATTCTTGGTTTCTCCAGGTTCTACACAAATCCAAAACACTATCGAGCGCGACGGTCAAATGGCGACGTTCAACGAAGTGGGTGCAACTGTTCTTGCGAACGCTTGCGGTCCTTGCATCGGTCAATGGAGACGTGACGACATTAAACCTGGCGAGAAGAATACAATCGTAACTTCTTTCAACCGTAACTTCCGCGCACGTAACGATGCGAATCCAGAAACTTTAGCTTTCATCGCAAGTCCTGAAATCGTAATGGCGTTGGGTCTTGCCGGTCGTTTGGATTTCAATCCACAAACGGATGAATTGGTTGGACCAAAAGGTTCTATCAAATTGCAAGCTCCAGTGGCGCCAGAGTTGCCTGCTAAAGGTTTCATCGCGGACACTGAAGGTTACCAAAAACCAGCGGGTGCGACGGCTCAAGTGGCTGTGAATCCTTCTTCAGATCGTTTGCAACTTCTTTCGCCATTCACGAAATGGGATGGTAACGACTTCGTTGATAATTTGGTTCTTGCGAAAGCAAAAGGCAAATGTACAACGGATCATATCTCTCCAGGTGGTAAATGGTTGAACTACCGTGGTCACTTGGACAACATCTCTAACAACATGTTGTTGGGTGCGGATAACGCGTTCACAGGTGAAATCGGTAAAGGTAAAAACCAACTGACTGGCGAAACTGGCGTTGAGTTCGCTCAGATCGCACGTCAATACCAAAAAGCTAGCAAAGGCTGGATCATCGTTGGTGACGAAAACTACGGTGAAGGTTCTTCTCGTGAGCACGCAGCTATGTGCCCAAGACACCTTGGCGCGACTGCAGTGATCACGAAATCATTCGCACGTATTCACGAAACAAACTTGAAAAAACAAGGTGTGTTGGCTTTGACTTTCGTAAATCCAAAAGACTACGACAAAGTTCAAGAAGCGGACAAAGTTTCCTTGGTAGATCTTAAAGATCTAGCTCCAGGTAAGAACGTGAAAATGATCTTGAAGCACGCTGATGGATCAACTGAAACGATCGAAGCGAAACATACATACAACGCAGAACAATTGAAATGGTTCAGAGCGGGCTCTGCTCTTAACTTGATCCGCGGCCTTTAAGAAAGAGCGATCGGAAGATCGCTTTCATTCTAGATAAATTTTAAAACCCACAGTGATGAGCTGTGGGTTTTTTAATTGTCTTAGACGGATTCTAGTTCGGATTTTTCGTAGTTGCATTGGAAGCAGGTTAGGACGTAGTGGCCGTATTGGTTGGTGGCTACGTTCAGGTGGGAGTTTTCGCAGTGAGGGCAGGGAATTTTGTCGGAGTTGAGCCATGTGCTTGCTGGGGCCTGTAGAAGCTCGTACAGATTTTGTTCTGCGGGCTCGAAACCTTTCAATGAAATTTTGCCGATCGCGTGCATTTCAAATCCGTCGATGGCCAAGGTCTTTGCGACATTGGCATCGATCACGATTTGATCAGGGGAGGCAAACCCTGCAAAACGCGATGACAGTGGTAATGGAGCGCCAATTGCCGTGTACGAGCGGAAGTATTTTGAATTTCCGTAAAAGCCAACGTTGGCATCCCCAGCAGCGATACCAATTCGAATCTGCAATTTCTTTTGCCAGTTGAATTGATAAAATTCCTGATCCTTCGTCAAGGCTTCACGGACATCCAAAGCTGCCAGGCAGGTTTTTTGGATAAATTCGCCGTGGTGATCTGCATCGTTGGCAAAGGCCATGATGCCATCACCTTGAAACTTATCAATCGTCAGATCGTACTTTAGGAATATCGAAACCACGGTATCCATAAAACGCGCAAGGACCGTGTCGACCTTGCGATAATCCAGACGCACGACTTGTTGGCTGGAATCCACGATGTCGATAAAGATCGCGCAGATTTTCAGCTGACGAATGCTTTTTTCCAGATCCATGCGCCCATCATAAATAGCTTGGGCGATCTTGGGGCTGAATTGAGTCTTAAGAGAGTTCAGACGAATCGCTTCGGCAGTTTTTCGTTTAACAATATTATCGCGATTGGCGAGCTCAGTTTTCAAAGCGATGCGGGAGTTGATTTCTCGTAAGCGCAGACGTTCGTGAAAGAAACGAATCAAATAGCAAATGACTACGGAACCAAAGATAAAGAAGGTATTGATCAAAAGACCTGACCAGTCCTTCATCGAATGCGCACCATAAATCACGATCCCAAAGTAAGGCCCAAAAATCAGTGCAGTCGTCAGGCAGAAAAATCCCATGGTAAATGGAATAAAAGAAAGGCCACCCAACGCCACCAGATTCAATCCGGCGTAATAGACAGTCGTCACTTCTGGCAAAAGTCCAATCATCACATTGATCGGAAGAGCCACCATGCCGACATAGGCTGCCGCGATCCACTGGGCAGACTCAGCGGAGCGTTCGTGCTCCATCATTTTTTTGCCAAATAAGCAGACGGGGATGATTGTTAGCCGAAGAGCTAAGAATTCCCACTTAAGATTCGGAGCATAGGCCCAGTCAGCAATCCAGAATACCAAATAGAGCGGGATGGCCATCCAGTTGGAGATCACCTTTAAGATCGCTCTAATTTCTGCATTCACTTCAAATTCGCGCATCTGCGATGAAGTGATCACTGTTTCAAACACGGTTGTTCCTATTTTTTAATGACTACAAATAAGTTCACTCCAAGGGGTTCTTTTTCAATCCAGATTTTGGATCCGAGTCCGTTAAAGATACGCAGAAGATCTTCTTCCGATCTGTAAATTAAGTGCCAATCCAGTATCAGCTCCATAAATGGAACACAAGGATTTGTTTTGCTGAAGTTGCCAATGATAATGTGTCCACCATCTTTCACTGAGTTCAACATTTGCTTCGCAGCCATGTGTGCAACGTGTTCCGTGAAATAGTCAAATAAGCCAGCAGAGTAAATCATGTCGTAATCCTGCTCGGGACAGCCCATGGCAATCACATTCTTAATGGCCATATTATTAAATCGGTAACTGAATCCTGACTTTACTGAGCGTTCGAGCGTCAGTAAACGGCGCTGAGCGTGTTTCAGGGATTCCTCGTCTTGATCAAGGCAAGTGAACTCTAGCGTTCGGCCGTAAAATTCTTTTTTGTTTTTCAAAAAGAGCTGCTGTTCCATCGCAGGGCCGCTGGCAACTGATAAAAATTTGAGGGGCTTATCAGGTGGTGATGCTTGCACCAATTCGGATATCTTTTCGAACAAGTAGGTTCCGCGATTTTTCACCGCAGCACCGGCAGGCTCATCAATAAAGTATTTATGCATGCATTGATCGAACAGAGTTTTGCCGACCAATTCATTGCGATAAAGATGATTCATCATTTCATAGTCACCCGCATAGCCACGCGGTTTATAGTACGCACGACTTGCAAAAGGTGCCCCATAGATCAGGTGACCTACTTGCTCACGGGCAAATTTCGTGGCCCACTTTAACTGCTCGGGCGTTAGATATTTAATCAGTTCTGGGATCTTAGCATAAGAGCTGGGAATCACATGCCCCAAATACTGTGATAGTTGAGTTGCGATAGTGGCTTTATATTCCTGACATTCGTCAACACTATCCTTGGGAGCGTTTGCCTCTAAGGTGTCGACCTGGGCTTTTAATTTTTCTAACCAGTCTTTCATTTCATAGACATAGTTTTTAAATTCAGCGGAAAGTTGAGACAAAGCCACGGCATATTCAGTTTGTTTTTCGATAACAGATGTCGTCGCTTGCAAAGCTTGAATGCGTTCGATCTGTAGAGGCTCTTCCATTACTTCAAACGCTACCAGCATTTGCGAAAACGCCGACAGAGCATAGGGTTCGTTACGCACCCAACGCAGTTTAATGCTTTGAGTTTTGATGTCTTTATAAGTCAGAGTCGCTTCAGGATGATTGTGTATACCAAAGGCTGCCCTGAAAGCTGCATAGTCTGTTTCCGCAACAAGTATCGCGCAACCAAAGGTGCTTAGATTTAAAACATCGCAGCGAAACCCGTTGACCGTGACATGGCAAAGGCCGGGCTCAAAAGGCGTGCGATCCTGACGAACCACGTTTTTCCGTTTATCCGCGACCACACTGAAGAATTCTTGCTTCATCGCTTGTTTGCTCATTGATCCCTCGTTGTAAGGAAGCCTACTTTTGTCTTATCGCCATTATTAAAAGTGTTATGAGCCCAAAATTGCGTTTAACCCGAATAATTTTACCCCTGTTTACCCATGAGCATTACAGGGGGCGAATGATTCCTACATAAGAGGGGTGGGTCTTTGCGGACAAATGCCTTTAATTGTCACCTTAGACACTCTTCACAAATGAAAAACACATAGTTTCCAAGGCTTAGCTGGCGATTTTCGAGGTCTAAGCTTTGCACTAAACCGCCGAGTTATGAAAAATACCGTTCAATTAATGCTGTTCGTTTTGTTGATGATGATGCCTTCCCGCTATGTCCTAGCGGTGGAGGAGGGCCCACGTGAGACCGTGGATACGGTTTTAGTGGAGGAGACACTTGATCCGGCCAAGGTTGCACAAACCACGGATAAAGAACACACCGTCATCGAGGTTAAAGGCAAAACATTCACTCTGGAAGCTTATCCAGATGTTGACGCTATGAAGGAAGCTTTGGGACTGACTATTCCCGATAAAGTGCGCGCTGAAATTTTAGCTCGCGGTGGAAAAATTGAAGACGTCAATCCACTGGAAGCATACGAAAAACTGCCCGCCGACAGACAAGAGCAATTCCGTAAAACTCGGGAGCAATTCCTAGCGAATGCTGCAAGAATTCTTATGACAACTAAGTTCGCCTTGGGGGCGGGTAGTGTTGTCGGCGATGGCATGAGCTTTATCAAAGTGAAAGTTAAAAAAGTTTTCGGTAAAGACACTCCTGCCCAAGAAAAACAGAAGCTAACTTTCGGAGAAAAAAGTGATCGCGCCGTTTTGAACATGCTTAAAGGCATGGACTATAAATTGTGGTCTCAGGCGCCACTTCTTATTGATTCAAACGAATTTGGTCTTAGCGTGTCTGTGGGTATTGTCGCAGAAACAGGCGTCATGAAAAAGGGCGCCGGCGGAGCTGAGGAGTTGGGTTTTAGCTTAGCGATGAACAAAGCCAAGAAGGCTTTCGTTTTTGAACTTTTCCATAACTCGGAAAGATTTGATAACACGAAAGCCGCGATTTCCGTCATTGGTGTTGTTGGAAAAGTAGGTATGACTATGGGTCATCGTGAAGGTGCCGAAACTCTTAAAGGCAGCTCTTTTTATCCACCAGCCATCCCTGGCTTTAGCATGAACTCGCCAGAATATTTTGCTGCAGGATTCAGCAGCAGCATCGGATTACCGCCTCCACCGCTGGCTGACCTTTTAACTTTCACCAATAAGTTTGAACGCCATTCGTTAATTCGTGTGACAGTATCGCCGTTGGTTAAAGGATTTGTGCGTATTGAAGTGGGTGATTTAAAAGGTACGTTCAAAGCTGTCACTTATCGCTTCGTGGATATCTTTAAGGCCATTGCTTATAAGACTCACTTGATGAGACGGCCTACTTTGTGTTCTGCTGTTTTTGCAACAGCAGGATAAGGATATCTCACATGCCCGGCATCGTTAAAAACCCAGTGCTACGAAACGTCCTTCTGGTGCTGGGATCGGTGTCCTTAATTCTTGGAATTATCGGCGCTTTTCTTCCCGTTCTTCCTACGACGCCTTTTGTTTTGCTATCGGCCTGGTGCTTTCTGCGCAGTTCAGATAAGGCCCATGCATGGCTATATCGTCAGCCCTTGTTTGGCAAAGCCCTGACTGATTGGGACCGCAATAAGGCCATTTCCAGAAGAACTAAAGTCGTCGCAATCACCATGATCCTGTGTTCACTGTGCTTTATGTGGTGGACAGTTCCTAATACCTATTTAGTAGTGTCTCTGACGGTTGTGCTTTTGGCAGTGTCTGTGTTCATCGCCACACGAAATGAAGTATAAAGCGGGATTGACGGACTCACTGCCCTGCAGTTGAATGTTCCCATGAGCCTAGAGCAATTTTTTTCAGAACTAATCCAAAAAGCCGAAGATTCGGATGAGATTACGAACGCGGGGAAAGATGATGAGGGGTTTTATAAACCCACACGTACGATCCTGCTTCGTCATCTGCATTTACTGAAAGACTTGCACAAAAAGCCTTTGGCAAAGCCGATGCTGAAGCAGTCCTGGGCCTATGTTGTCGAACACGTTCCAGCTGAGTGGCTGGTCCCGGGTACGAAAGAGGATCAGGCTGAACTTAAAAAGATGCTTTGATCTGTTACATTCACTTCTGATTGATTTTGATTCGGACTATGCAAAATTGGAAAATTTAGAATATGAAAAAGGTATTCCGACATGTAAATCTACACATTAGATTTCTTGAGATCATTTTCAAGGTCGGAATGATCTTTTGTTCATTTACCTCCAAGGCCTACGCGCTTCCGGATAATGGGCCCTCCGCTCAAGCACATAAAAAAATTCTGTTCGTCGCTTCCAATTTAAGAAATGGGGGAGTGAGGGCTGTTAGTGATTCATTTCAGCGAGCCGCTGATGAACTTAAATGGCAAGTGTTGCTGGTTGACTGCGCGGGAAAGAAAAGCTGCATTCAAGCAGCACTTAAAAGCTCTCTATCAAAAGCCACTGACGGAATAATCCTGGGTGGTTTTGACGGAGCTGACTTTCGGGAAATCTTAAAAAAAGCTCAGAAGCGAGGAGCAAAAGTCGTTGGGTGGCATGCTTCCGCCAAAGCGGGAGTCACGGAGGACATGTTCGTCAATATTTCGACAGACCCGGTGGATGTTGCGAAAGCCGCCGCACATCAGCTGGAAAAATTTGGAAGAAAACCTGGAGGCGTCATCATCCTGACGGACCGGGACTATTCGGTTGCGACCTTAAAAACTCTTTCGATGAAAAAAGCTGTCGAAGCTATGCCGGATTTTAAATTGCTCGCCGTGGAAGATTTGGCAATTTCCAAGTCAGATAAAGAAATATATCATCTGGTGAAATCCTGGAATCAGCGCTTTGGAAAAGCTTGGACTCATACCTTAGCGATCAATGACCTTTATTTTGATTATATGGCTGATGCTTTAAAGGGGATTCAGCGCAATGATGTGGTGGGCATCGGTGCCGGGGATGGCTCCATTGAAGCCATCGGTCGCGTGGGCTCCTCCAAATCCGCGCAAATGGTGACAGTCGCAGAGCCTTTGCAAACCCAGGGCTGGCAAATCGCTGATGAACTTAATCGCGCTTTTGCCGGAGAGCCGCCGAGCGGTTATGCGACCCAGCCTCTGGTTATTACCAAGAAATTTACCGACGAAGTTAAAGACGGGAATATCGAGGAGCGTATTCCTTATCAAAGAACATATATGGCCATCTGGTATCCTCATCGCGCCAAACCAAAGGATTGAACAAACCTTTGACACTCCTGAAAAGAATGCCGACGGCTGATCCCACAAGAGCTAACACTCGTAGGATAAAGTATAATTTAGCAGCCATGAATAAGCTGTTTTTCCTCTTCATTCTCGTCGTATTTTCAGTCAAAACTTTCGCCGCAGAGGAATCCTTTGTGACTATTTCAGCCGTGGGCGACGTGATGCTGGGAACCGATTATCCCACAGATAAACTTCCCAATGACCAGGGTCGTAAGCTCTTCAGGTATGCCGAAAGCTATATCAAAACCGGCGACATCCGTTTCGCAAATTTCGAAGGAACATTGTTTGATGGAGTCAAAGGCGCTGGAGCGAAAAGTGAAGGTTCCAATCGTCACTTGTTCCGCACTCCTACAGAGTTTGCGCGCACCTTTGCTGATGCAGGTTTTAATGTTGTGAGCTTAGCCAATAATCATGCGATGGATTTTGGTTCGGAAGGTCTTTACTCGACTCAACAAACTTTGCGGTCGTATCAGATTCAGTACTCCACGAAAAAGGGAATGGAAGTTGCACAATTCTTAGTGCGCGGTATTCGTGTGGCTTTGATCGCCACTGATTTCTATCCTGGTTCTCGCAGCATTTCTGCTCCGGAGAAAACTTATCAGGAAATTCGCGACCTAAAAAAACGTTTCGATGTCGTGATCGTGTCTTCTCATGCTGGCAGCGAAGGTTCTGATTCCATCAGAACTCCGAATACGACGGAATACTATATGGGCGAGAATCGCGGAAACTCTGTGGCCTTCGCCCGGGGGGCCATCGATGCGGGGGCAAGCTTGATCCTGATGCATGGTCCGCATGTGCCTCGCGGCTTAGAAGTTTATAAAGGTCGTCTGGTCGTATATAGCTTGGGAAATTTCGCAACCGAAAGAGGTATCAACGTCCTAGGCACAGCGGGATTGGCTCCACTGTTGCTGGTGAAATTAGACCCTCAAGGAAAGTTCCTAAAAGGCTCTATTACATCGTTCATCCAAAACCGCGAGCAGGGTGTGATCTACGATAAAAACCTGGGAGCTTTTAAGCTGATGCAAAGCCTGTCATATCAGGACTTCCCGGGCTCGACCCCGCTGTTTGACTCCACCACAAGTATGATTCGCCCACGCTAGTTGCGCCCCTGTAACGTAGTGTGAAATAACTATATTTCTGTTTTGCCTTATTTAAATTTTGGACGCGAAAGATTACTATCTGCGTCATTATGCGTTGGATTCCTCTCTTACTTTTGATTGCTGTTTTGGCTTCGTGCTCCTCTGAAAAACCAGAGACGCGCGAGCAAAAAATGAATCGTGGTTTTGAATACCTCGATCAGCAAAACTACGATCAAGCGATTGCGTACTTTCAAAAGCTTTTGAAGGAAGACGGGCACCCGCAAGTTCGCATGGCCTTGGCCTCGGCCTATGCCGCCCGCGCCGGTATCCGCATTGAAAACATCTATAACTTCGTGGTTGTTAAGCACCGCCCGGTGATGCGCATTCAAATTGAAAATCTCACTTTTTCTGAACAAACCAACGAAGTGATTCATAACTTAGAAAAGTTCCTGGCCCAGTGGGAGCAAGTTCCCAACGTGAACGCCCAAGGACGCACAGATCTGGAAAAAGCGGTGGGCATTTTGGCTGAGACCGACAATGGCGGCGCCAGACTTTACAGTGCCATCCTGCGCGTTGTGGTTTTGAAAGCCAATGTGAGCGAGGGAATCCTCTCCTGGAATCTTGAAACTCAAAGCACAGGCAAAAAACTTTGCGTGCAAGACATTCGCCCGTGGTGGAGCTGGTGCGAGAAAGTTATCAGCTCTCTAGATAGCCTGGGTAATGACTTAGAAAAAGCCTTCCCTAAAAAACGCGAAGATCTGAAGCAATATCGTGCACAGCTTTCTCAAGCCAAAGTGCAAATGAAAGCTGTGACGATCCCCGTGGGTGAGCAATGCTTTTAAGAGTGTTGTTGATCTTGCTTACTTTAACTTCTATCGCACAGGCGGGCCCTTTGCCAGCCTACTTGCGCGACGGCGGCACTCGTTTTTTATTTAGAACATTCGGTACCACTTGTTATTCGATGGACAGCATCGAGCGCGGTCTTCCGTGCAATCCTGCCTTTATCGCCAAGAATGATAGAAAACGTTTCGACAGTGATTTGTTCTTAGGGACAAACATGGATTACCTAAGTGACGTCGATGACATGGTAAACGGCAACGCCACTCCCGAGCAGGTGAATAGAATTTTCTCGCGCAGAGATGCATCCCAAGCCGAGGCTTCCCTGGAAGCTGCATTTCAAGCCAGAACCTGGGGCCTTTCAGTTGAACCATATCGCCTGGTTTTTTACACCGACATTCATAATTCGTCATTGCCGGCGGTGAACTTCATTGGCGCTGAAGAGAAAAGCCTTAAGCTGCAATTTTCCTCTTACGTAAGCCATAACTTTTATGCGGGTATTCAGCTTCGCTATACGCACGTGAAATTCGTCGGGAACTACATCATGCTGACTGAAGCTTTGGCTGATGATTCCGAAGAAATTTTCAGAGCGCGCACTCAGGATCTTTTTTATATCGAGCCAGGTTTCGTTTACTCTTGGGATGATGAAGTGTGGAAGCCACAAGTCACTGCGATGTTTTCGCAGTGGGGCTTTACTGACGAAAAATCTGAACAGTATCCCGTAAAACCCCAAGGTATGCTGGGCGCATCGATTAAGCCTCCAGTAGGTATGGGTGTATTTGAAGTGGGCACGCAAGTGGCGGTGGGTACGGATACGCAGCACTGGCAAGAAACCGTGCGCGCTGCCATGGCTTATAAAATTGGAATTTTGCAACTGGCGGTCAGCGGTGGTCAGCGCGATCACTCCGCTGGCTTTTTGCTTGGCTATAAGAACATCACCAGCGGTCTTTCTTACTGGGGTCAGGACCGCGACAGCGGCGTTTATATTTCCTTCGGGGTGACGCTGTGAGATCGCTTATCTTAACGCTCCTGATTCTTACCACGTGCTTTGCGATGCAGGCGAACGCTTACATGAGTGACGACAATCACTATCAAGGTTTGCCTGAGTGGTCAGAGTTCCGTCAGTTCATCAAAGAACAACAAGAGGAAGATGAGCGCCTGGGACTGAGCTATATGATTTCAGGTGGTATCGCTGCTGTGGGCGGGGTGATTGGATATGATCTTTCTAACGACCCTTTAAGTCGCAGCGTTTACGCATTGACGTCCACAGTGGGGATCGCCGCCATCGGTTTGGGTGCAAGTCACTATTGGACAGGGAATGAATACGACAGTTTCTTTTACGCTTTAGAAAATTCTAACATTTCTGTTCAGGAAAAAAATCGCATTCTGCAAAAGTACCTGGAAAAAGAGCACGATAAACGCGAGGCCCGCCGCTGGATCCGCGTGGTGACTCACTCCCTGATTGCAGTGGCGAACTTTTATAGTGCTTCCCGAGAGACAAATGGTGACGTTAAGCCGATCTTTGTGTTCCTTGGTACCGTGAATACGGTTCTAGCGATCAGCTATTCTTTTTAAAAGCCCCGTTGATAACTTAAAGACACATTGCCTCGGTCATCGGCTGAGGTCTGCGTTTTAAAGCGCTTGGTGCTCATCTCATAGCTATAACCCAGTTCAACGTCGCCGATACGGACGACGAAGCCCATGCTGCCTGCCGTGACCAAGGGACGCTTCTCGACATAGGGGCTATTACCGTCAGAGTTCCCATCTAAAAAGATATCGCGCGCCACCAGCTTTTCATAAATACGGAAGACCGAGAATAAAGAGAAGTTTCCATCATACGCATTAATCGCTCTGTAGCCCATATCATCCGGAATATTGTAACCCCAGCGTAAGATAGCTCCGACCTCCAGATGCGTATCTACGTTCCCCAGCGACCCACCATAGAAGTATATAAAGTCAGAGCTGTCTTCGTAACGATAAGGCATCACAGCTTGTTTGATCTTTAAATTGATACCCAACTCGTTATGAAGTTGCTGGTCCCAGCCTTTGGCTTCGGGGACATTAATAAGACGGTGATAGAAGTTCTGCGTTTCTTCTGCGAGTGAAGCAGGTCCCACCACTCCGATATCAACACCATAGGTGTTGAGGAGATTATTTTCGCGCGCACCTAATGATGTCGTTAGAAATAACCAACCAGCATAAGGCTGATCCGCAGGATCCGGAATCGTGCGCTTGGTATCTTCAGGCGTATAGATAAATTGCGAGAGTGCTACAGAGGAATAAAGTTTTTGTGATTCGGAAAATTGATCTGCCAAACCACTCGTAAATCCAAAGAGTCCACTGCGAATAACACCGAGAGAAATGTTGTTTGTGAGATGGCGATCGGTGTGTTCGGGTCCCGTGAAGTAGTCATTGCCAATATCTAAAATAATCTGTCTTCCGCTGTCTTCAGCGCGTGCTGAAATTATAGGCAGAAAGATGTAAATAAGAATGACCAAGAATCTTTTTGAAGTCACAAGTCCTCGTGATTATTACGACTTTTATATCATCAGTGTAATTAACACGCATCGCCAAGTGCAAAGATTTCATAAATAAGGTGAAATTTACGCGGCGGCTAAAATCGAATTGTCTTTGCGCGTAATCGGGTGCATTTATCGGCCCACAACAAAAACGTAATCCATTAACAGGAGAATCTAAATGAAAAACATGATCCTTGCTATCGCCGCTCTTATCGTTGGTCAAACTGCTAACGCAGCTATCTCTGCAAACTCTTCTTGGGAAGAAATCTTCGCAGCTAAAGGTCCATATCAAATCGTAGCTCCAGCTGTATACATGGGCCGCGCTATTGATTACACTTTCGTTTGCCGCGACGGTGACACTCTTCGCACTCAAAAACCAGTAGACATCGTTGAAGTTGTTCAACCAACTAACCAAAACGGTCGCACTGAATTCAAAGTTGTTGGTTCTGAAGTTCTTTCTACTTCTATCAACTACACTCACAAAGAATCTTTCTGTGACCAAACTAAAGGTGACAAAACAGTTTGCAAAGACGTAGTTTACACTGGCACATACCCAATGACTGTTAACGTAAAAGTTTACACTCAAGTTGGTAACGAAGCTCCAGCTCGTTTGGCTTTCGTTAAATCATACACAGTTCCAACTTGCGACAACGCATCTGTTAACTAATTAATTAGTTAATTTGGAAATGTTAAAAAGCCCGCTTTATCAGCGGGCTTTTTTTTTGCTTTTTAGGTAACACTTTCTTTTTCTGTACCTCTTCCCAAGAGCTTGTTTCGGTCATCTTTTTGCAACCCTCCTAATTCTGAAAATTTAAACACGCTTAATTGGATCTGGCCCCCGATCGGGCTCCCAATTTGGTCTCGCTGTCTCATTCTTAGACAGTAGGGCCGTCGCGTATTTTGGAGTGACCATGCAGTTCTTAAACCGTACGTCTGTGGCTGTGCTCTTGGGTTCGTCTTTATTGATGGCTTGTACTAAAGAGACCGTCAGAGTCGAAGAAAAGCTTTTGCCTCCCGCTAAAATCGAAGCGACGGCGACCATTCAAAAGAACACAGTGAGCTTTGCTAAGTCCTCCTTAGGTAAGCTCTTCATATTGATGCCGGTCCAAACCAAAGCTTCACGCGCGGCGGCTCCCGAATATCTGCGATCGTTGTTGGTTTCTTTTGAAAGAAACGGAAGTCGTATCGCCGTTTACAATCGCTCCACAGATAATTCGCAGTCCGACATCGTGGTGGATGCTTTGATTCAGACCTTTGAGGTCGTATCTGAGACTGAGGAATATGTGACTTTCGATATCGGTCAGGGATTTATGAGTCTGAATATGCAGCCCGGTTTGGATGTTGTCATATTGGAGACTTATCCAGTACAAAGCCAAGTGATCGAAACAAAGTCTGAGAACGTCTTGAAGGTAAAAGACTCTTTCGTTAAATCACTCGCTTTGAAAAACAATGCGATCCAGCTGGTGCAAGATGTGCGTGTCATTCGTCCTTTCAAACCCTATGTGGAGATTGATCCCAAAATTCAAAAGGATCTTGCGGAAATCGGAGGGATCCCCACGGAGGTAGAGCAGGGTGCGACCCTTGCTATCGAGATCAAACCTTATGTAAGTAACGAAAGTTTTGTCGTTCGCAAGTACGACTCTGAACAGCGCTTTGGATTCTTTATTAATAAAGTCGGAAAAGGCAGTACTGAAACGAAAGAACCGTTGGGACAAATCGCCCGTTGGGATGTTTCGGAATCGCGTGGACCCATTCGTATGTTGGTGGCTCCCAATTTTCCAGCGCATTTGCGTGAAGGCGTGAATCATTCTGCAAATTATTGGAATAAGATTTTTGGTCGTGAGGTTTTGAAAGTCGAGTTTGATTCTGCCATTGATGCAATTCAACCAGATAGAACGATCGTGGTTCGTTGGATTCAATGGGATGAGGGTAATGGGGCCTACGCAAATATTCAGACGGATCCTTTAACCGGGGAGTCTTTGCGCGCGATGGTTTATATCACTTCGGCTTTCACTGCAGATAAGAACTATGTCGAAGGTCGACCGAAATCGGGCGATGTCATGGGAAGCTCTTTGCGTGGACTTTGTGATTTGGAGATCGATGGATCTTCGATTCATAAGGTTAATATCGTTGGCGAAGTGATGGCTCATGAAGTGGGGCATGTCTTGGGCCTTCGTCATAATTTTGCGGGCACTGCGAATGCGCCAGTGTCAGACCAGGAAATCAAAGAAGCTGTAGATAAAATAATATTGGATGGAACGGTTCAGCCGGTGGCCGCAAGTTCCACGGTCATGGATTATCCTCCGACAGAGGTTTATTCGATTTTGGGTGCTTATACAAAATCCAATTCACTTCCTTATGACAAAGCTGCGATCGAGTGGGGATACTACGGAAAAGAAACTCCTCGCACCGCGAATATGTACTGCTCTGACGAGCACATCATGTCTGTGGGCATGGCTGAGCGTAGGTTCTTGGGGTGTGAACGTCGTGACTTGTATGCTAACGTCTTTTTCGCCGAAAGAGAGAAAGTTATCTCCGCGGCTAAGAATATTGTCGCAAATACGGTCAGCGCGGTGAAGTATAGTTTTAACAGCTTAAAGTCTGACGACTTTAAGGCAGCTCAGTATTACTTTAGCTTTAGTCCGTCGTTAAGAATTGTAAACGATCTCTATGAATCAACTCCTCAGAAGACTCAACCTCTGGTGATTGTCGATGATGTCGTGCCGGACTACTTGGCGAACTTGAGTCCTTATGCGACCAGAAAAGTTGGCTTCTACAATTCCTACGATGCACCTGGTGATAAAAAAATCACTTCGGATTTGGCTGTATTTGGTGGCATGAAGGCCTATGTGGAATCTTTGAACCCCATTAAAGTGTTTGGAGAGGGCTTCTTCCAAAATCAAGTCCAAGACCCTAAAACAGTAAGGCTTTTGATTGCTGCGGGTTTAATGGAGGCGCAAGCACTGCGTGTACAAGCGGGTTGGTTGATTCGTGCAAAAAGTCTGGATGAAAAAGAAGCTGCAGAAGTTGTCAGCAAGTTGGTGGATTTCACCAAGCTTCGTCGCTCAGAGTGGAAGAACTAATATCTTTATAAAAAAAAGCCCGCTGATAAAGCGGGCTTTTTTTTTGAGGTAACAGTTCCCTTTTCGTCATGCGCAGCAGTACGAAAAGGGAACTGTTACCTTAGAAATGCCAGTTTTCGATTTGTAGGTATTCGCTGTTATTGTGACCGGTCATCTCGTAGCCCTTGAGGCCTTTGGGAATGATCGAAGTGTTTGAGCGATAGTAGCTTGGGAGCTGGGGCAACTCGTCCGTATATGCTTTCAAAATTTTGCGCATGATAGCGGTGCGTTTTTTAGAATCAAACTCTTGAGTTGCTTGTTCTAGAAGTTTATCGACTTCCTTATTTCTCCAGCCGGAACGATTGTGTCCTGACCAGCCATTTTCTTGGGATGGAACCATTGTCGAACTCATTGTGCCCAGTGGAACCATGTTCGGCGATTCAACCCATGTTAAAGCCGCCATCTCGAATTTTCTTTGGCGCAGAATTTCTCCAAAGAACACGCGACCTGGGAAGCTTTTTAGAGTCACTTCCAGTCCCAATTGCTTCCATTGGTTTTGCAAATAGACCGCAATCATTTCGTTCATTTTATTATCGGCGACATTGGTCATCGTCAGTGACATCTTCTTGCCGTCTTTATAACGATAGCCATCGGCTCCCATTTTCCAACCAGCTTCATCTAGCAAGCGTTGCGCTTTGATGCGGCTATAAGGATACAAAGTCACGATTTTTGGATCGGCTGTGTACCATTCGTCAAAGGGCGTGGCGAAGTGAATTGCGGGAGGTTGCTTGCCATCAAAAAATGATTTCGCCATTTCTGCGCGGTTAAAGGCATAGTTCAGAGCTTGGCGAACTTTAAGATCCTTAAGAATGGGATTATCAAGATTAAGTTCAATGTGTGCATACATGGAGCCTGCAACGTACTTCACTTCGTACGGCAAGTTCTGCGACTTTACTTTCTTATCAAACGCCAAGGTCTGATCGAAGCTCATGCCCGAAGAGGACGTCATATCAACATTTCCACTCATCAGATTTGCTTCCATTGATGTGGAGTTTAAAATAAATTTAAAGATCACTTTTTTAAAGTACGGCTTTTTCCCATAAAACTTTTCGTTGGGAACTAAAACCACGTGGCTGCCTTGCTTCAGTTCGCTTACGCGATAGGGGCCGTTGTAAAGACCGGGCTCGGTGATTTTAGTGGAGTACAGAGAATTACGTTCGTAAGTTAGAACTTTTCCTTTGTATTTTTCAAAGACCGGCATTTCCAGATGCGCTGGCATCAGGCGGGGAAAGGAAACATAAAAATTGTAAGCCGGTTTATCGAAAACGATCGTACACTTTTTAGGATTGGCCTTATCAATAACCAAGTCTTTGACGTTTGCATAGTCATCACGGTTGGGTGTTGCGACCAATTCGTTGCTGCCAATTTTCCAACCAGCTTCCAAGTCTTTGCAAGTGACAGGTTTGCCGTCACCCCATTGGGCATCGATAAATTCTAAATCGGCTTTCAAGTGAGTGCCGGTTTTATCTGTGAACAACTGTGCCCTTTTATTTTCAATTGTCGGAATCTCTTTGATCAAGACGGCTTTAGGTTTTCCGTCGGGCATGATCATAACCAAAGGACGCATGATCGCATCTTGAATCAGTCCACCCGCGGCCATCGTGTTTACGATCGGATGGATGGTGTCGAATTCTGCATTCACAGCGATTTTAAGTTCTTCTTTCGGTGCGCTGAAGGCCACAGAAGAAAAAGTTGAAGAGAGAGTCAGAGAAATTAAAATTGCGTTGCGAATCATCCGCGGGCTCCTTCGTCGATAGAAAAACTATATCTGGCCGCAAAAGGCAATTGCAACTCTAAACAAAAATCCCCCACCGTTGATGCGGTGGGAGCGGGAGAATTTATTCGAGTTGCACATTCATTTGCAGATGTACGTGATAACTTTGTTATGAATAGATCCACCCTTCATTTTTGATAAAAGGCCCTCCGCATTGGAGATTCTACAGAGGGCCAGAGACACTGCCGAGATGGAGAGAGGAACATCCATGTTCTCCAGCCGCTTCTCTTGACGAACGTGCATTCAAATACGTGCAGGAAAAAACGCTCCGGAATTAATGCATTCAAGCTTTAACGTTCTTCTTTGCTACAGGGATATCTTATCAAGGAAGTTTGAAATATGAGATGATTCCCATCACGTCGGGCGACGTCACACCAGTCTTGTTTATGACTTGGGTCAGGGAAATAAAAAAACCACCAGGGGTTCGTCTGGTGGTTCCTGAGTGATCTTTTAGAATTTAGCTCACTAGTGATTAGACGCTTGTTTAGGTACTTTTGATTCGTCGACAGTGATTTCGATTTCTACACGGCGATTTTTCGCGCGAGCTTCAGCCGTCTTCGCAGGGTCAACTGGATTTGATGCGCCCATGCCTACAGATGTGATTGTGTCTGCGGGTACGCCACCCATGATCAATTGCGCGCGAACTGATTCTGCGCGATCTTTTGAAAGTGGATTGTTCTTCATGGCTGTCCCTGTGTCGTCTGTATAACCACGAATAGTCAAAACGTTTTCAGGATACTTTTTCATGATTTGCGCAAGTTCAGCGATGCTGGATTGAGCTGCTGGTTTCAAGTTAGATTTACCGGAGTCGAACAAAATGTCTGATTTAAGTTTCGTGATCAAACCTTGCTCAGTTCTTTTTGTTTCAGCGATTTTGGCAAGCTCTTTAGCCTGTTTATCCATGCGGTGACCTACGCCACCACCGATACCAGCACCCAACGCCGCACCAATCAATGCACCTTCGTTGCGTTTACCAGTTTGGTGACCAATAACAGCACCAGCAACCGCACCAATAGCGGCACCAATACCAGCACCTTTTGCTGCATTTGGATTTTCGTTCGCAGTTGCGCATCCAGTAGCGATCATTGCCACCGCTGTTCCGATAAGAACCAGTTTTTTCATAAATAGAACTCCTTCATTTATTCTTTTGTGAATAGACAAAGTTTGCCAAGCTGCGCGAAATTCGTCAATCCCCCTGGAGCTCATATATGTTTTGTTTTATTCTGAGAAGCGTCGTTACTTGAATTATACGAAGGAGCGTTTTTATGAGAACAGCGATTAAAGCTTTAGTAGTGGTTGTCACACTTTGGGCCGGGATGGCTCAGGCGGCAGACCGTATGATTATTGTTAGTGGTACATCTGAAAAAGGCTTGGATCCAAACCTTGTCAGCATGACTGTAGAGGTTTGGAGCAAAGCCCAAACGGCGAAAGTGGCGCAACAGACAGCGGCCAACCAATTCAGACAAGTTAAGAAGGTCTTTGACGATTTTAAAATCAAAAAAGAAGACATTCAAACGGATAACTACAGCCTGAATCCGGAATACGTTTACGATCAGAAAACGCAAACGAATAAAATGGTGGGCTTCCGCGTGGTGCAATCTTTGGTTGTCACTTTGCGCAAAGTGGATGAAGCGGGACCATTCTTGGATGCTTTGGTCACAGATAAGCAAACAAAAGATTCCGGTGTGAACGTAAATTCTATCAATTGGGATTCAGATAAACGTTCGGCTGCTGAAACATCAGCTTTGGGTGACGCAGTTCGTGCAACAAAAGTGAAGGCCGAAGAAATCGCCAAAGCTGCGGGCGTTAAAATCAAAGGCGTAACAAGAATCAGTCATGGGGCACAGACGACTCAGCCGCCGGTTCCCTTGATGCGTAATTTTGCGATGAAAGCGATGGCCGATTCTGCTCCGACCGAACTAAGTGCGGGGCAAATCAAAGTCCGCGTTGAAGTGACAGCAGAATACGAAATTAATTAGTTTTGTTCGGGCTTCAGATAGAAGCCCATAAGTTCACTGGTACTGACAAAGTTGCCATCCTTAAAAGTGCAGCGATCCAGTCGGTGCCAGTCTTGGCCCACCTTAAACTCCACAATCTGTGGAGTTCCTTTTAATTCACGACAAATATTAAATCCAGGATTGCTGGTGGTGTTTAGAACTTTGTTTTTGTCGATGAACTTAAATTTAAACGCTGTCTTGCAATCAAGCTTTTGGCAGCTTGTGGAAGTTAAGATTGTCTTGTCTTCATTGTAACAATACGTCGCTTTGATTTCTGTGGTTTTTCCATCAGTGGTTTCGCGCAGCAAACCTTTTTCACAAGTCAGGGGAGTTTGTGCAAAAGACAATGTGAGTGCCAAAGTCAGTAGACTATTTAACATAGGTCACATCCCACGTGCGGCGAAAAAGATCAGGTTTGCTCATCCAAAACTGTCCCTGGCTACAGTTGTAGCTTTTGTCTGGGGAAGAGCATCCCTTGCCCCATGAGTTTTTAATTTTGTATTCGCACTGACCAGTTTTTTCGTTAAAGCGACGACCTACCAAGGTGACAGCGTGAAAGCTTGCCGAGCTGGGTGTCGAGGCAGGAGCACGGCGATCATAGATTGCATGGGAGTCAATCCCAAGACTCAGGGGATTGTTGGCGCTTAATTGTTCATCGATGATCTGAGCGTATTTTTCTTCACTTACGGCGCTGTCCACGGTATCTTTAAGGCCATTGAAAAATCCCTTGCGCTGAACGATCACGACTTCCGGTTTTGCCTGAATGCGGTTTTTACAGGTTTTATTGCGTAAACCTAAAATGAAATCTTCCTCGACAGTTTTATTAACGACATCCTGCACATCAGTAAGATTGATTTTTGGGAACATTTTTTTCGCTTCAGTATAAAGATCATTACAAGCTAAATTTTGTGACAAAATTTGGTTGCGCCCATAAATATCTAATTCCTTCAAATTGGCAGCGAAGTTACCACCTTGGTTGTCTTCGCTGGGTAATTCACTTTCCAGACAGAATCCATTCTTGGATGCCATTTGAAGAGCTTTATCAGTGAAGCCACCTCTGATATCAGGTGCGGCGGTACCCAAAATTCCGCGATCCATTCCAGAGATCCAGTCATCTTGATATGCGAGTGCTATGTCGACGGCAGAGATGTTTTTTTTCAATTTATAGGACATCAGATCTGCCGCCGTAAAAGCGTAGCACCAACCGACGGAATCTTGGTTTCGTGCTGGTGGCATATCTTTGCTCATATCCACAGAAGTGCAGACTTTGCGCTCCTTTGCTTCAGCGGCTAGGCCTTGCTGCTTTTTCTCTGCCAGATAATTTTTGTAGTCAGCAAAGCCGAATTCCTTGGAATAGTCTGCGAATTCTTTTTCGAACTGAGTGGTGTTTCCGTATTTGGCAGAAGTATCTAGATCGTCTTTGACTCTAAGGAACTCACGCTTACGAGATTCCTTGGTCATGCCATCGAGAAACTTGTCATCAACGCCCAAGAGTTGCTGCGTCGTTTGACCGCAGGCTTTAACCGACATTTTTAGTATCTGCACAGTTCTGGTTACGATTGTCTTGTCGTAGGAATCTTTAATTCCTTCATAGAGTTCTTTGGCGTCAGAGCAAGTCGTCGATTCGGCAACGGAGATACTTGGGAATAGAAATGGTAGGCACAACAGCGGTAAGTACTTCATCATTAGATTATCGGATGGAAGAAAGGCTATGGGGAGCAATTTAATAGGAGAAGTCTTAACATTTTTGAATAGAAATGAAGCATTGAGTGATGGAATTTCTGTGGCCAAAGGATATCAGCTCCTTTAAGTTGAAAATACACGACTAAAGGAGTGCTTTTCACATGATCGAAATGCTTTCGAATCCGCAAATCTGGATCGCGTTTTTCACATTGTTTGCCTTGGAACTGGTTCTGGGCATCGACAACGTTATTTTCATTTCCATTCTGGCAGGTAAGCTTCCAAAAGAACAGCAAGACAAAGCCCGTGTGATGGGTTTAAGCCTTGCCGTTATCACCCGTGTGATTTTGCTTTTCTCTTTAAGCTGGATTATTGGATTAACAGCTCCGCTATTCACGGTATTAGGCCAAGAAATCTCCGGTCGTGATTTGATTCTTCTGTTGGGTGGTTTGTTCTTAATCGTAAAAAGTACGATGGAGATTCACCACAAATTGGAAGGTGTCGAGGGGAGTCAGTCTAATCACGTGGCGCATTCCTTTAACGCCGTCATTTTCCAAATTTTGCTTTTGGACGTGGTGTTCTCTTTGGACTCTGTGATTACAGCCGTGGGCATGGTCAGCGAAATCAGCGTGATGATCGCAGCCGTGGTTATCTCTGCAGGTGTGATGATTGTTTCGGCAAAATCCATCAGTAACTTTGTGGATTCTCATCCCTCACTTAAGATCCTGGCTTTAAGCTTCTTGCTGATGATCGGTTTCACATTGATCGTGGAATCTTTGGAAGTACATATTCCAAAGGGTTACGTGTACTTTGCGATGGCATTCTCGGTCGGTGTCGAAATGCTGAATATTAAAATGCGCAAGTCCAAGAAAACCGAACCGGTTAAACTCCGCGAGCGTATCGCTGAAGAGCCAAAATAGGCAAAAAAAAGCGTGGCCTTAAAAACCACGCTTTTTTTATCTCAAATGGCGAAGATGACTATTGGCGGTTCATTTCTTCACAGCTTGATCTTTGAATAATCAAGTTGCTGAACTTTGCATCCATTGAACCATCACTGTTAATCCAGATTTTTAGATTAGCCCCACCAAGTCCACCTTCATTCAAAGTGATTGGGCTTTGTCCCTGTTTCACGGCATTTTTGAAATCTTCAGTCAGACGGAAGCCATATCCACCATGACCGTCGTTAGTTACATAACGGTATGAAACAATGTTGTTGTTTGTATCAAGAGTTACAGAGCATTCATTGCCTTTGGAATCGTGGCCTACGTAAGCTGCTTGACCTTGGGCATGTGCTTGAAGACCAATTACTGTCAAAATAACTGCTAGGGTTACTTTCATAAATCCTCCTGGGATTTTGTTATAGTTAGTTATACGGATTCTTTTTGTTTAATTAAACTTACCAATTTTTTTCCTAACTCATCCCGTTGATTCTTACTATCAGCAGTCGAGTATTTGATCAAAGCCCTAAAGTATTGGAGCTCTAAATCTGTGAACTTGATGTTGTACTCTAGTTTCTCGCTTATCTCAGCGTTTACACTTCGTTTGCCGGTTACAATTTGACGAAGATAAGAGCGATCTTTAATTCCCATCTCGTCAGCCCAGCGCTGATACGAAAAGCCACTTTCTACGGACTTACGGTAAACGTAGATCTGCTTCAGAAAGTGGTGCACGTTTAGGAATTCAAAAATATCAGGTATCTTCATGGCATTTTTCCTATTTCAAAAGCTGATCCCATCTCATAATCAGTAGGTTTCATCTTTACTGTCTGGACGTATTTCACCGCCAGCAATTGGCGGTCTTTCTTGTCTGCCGTGAGCAGCGATTTCGTACTCAGTGTTCGAGGGGAGAATACAGATGTCTAATGAGGCTCGCTATGGGCATTGTCAAAGTGTCAATATTTTAGTTTTTAACTAATTATTCCGATATATTAGGAATCATGAAGAGTTTGCAGTTCGACCTTAAGAAAGCATTATTTAATAAGCGTCTGGGCGTTTCGGAGCACCGGCAGTTTCAAATATTGGAAACGGCGCTTGAGCTTATTCAGAAAGACGGTTTTGAACAATTGCAGTTCGGGAATCTCGCAAAGAAGTGCAAGATTTCACGCACTCTTGTGCATCATTACTTTAAAGACAAATTGGAATTGGCGAATAAACTTTTGGATTTAAGTACTTTGCATCTCCAGCACGAAGTGCAAACAGCACTTTCTCGAGAGAAAAAGACTGAAAAGCATTTTGAAGTTTATTGTAAGGCGACTTTGGATTGGGCCGCAGAGCATTCGCTGGAAGCCACGGGGCTTTTGTTATTTATTAATTTGTCTTCTCATAACATTGAGATGCGCCAAAGGAATGATGAGCTGAGCGCGCTCGGACGGCAAAGAATCAAGCTTTTACTGACTCAGGCCGGAATGGCGGGGCCGAGCTTAGATTCAAATGCTCAAATGGTGCAGGTGTTGCTGACGGGATGTTATCTGGTTTTGCTTTCAGAGAATCGCAATTCCAAAGAGTCCCTGCAACTCCGCAAAGATTGCTTGAAAAGCTGCCTTTCGATCGCTGTCTCAAAATGAGATTTCTCTGTGAGAGATCGGATCGAGTTTTGCTCTCTAATTTAATATGAAGTTGGCCTTTCTTTTAGCAACGATTATATCGCTTTGGACCGCTACATCTGCCTTTGCCCAAGTCAGATGTGAATCCATTTTTGTCACTGCGGAAACGCTAGGTGACTATGGCGTCAATGCGGAGTCGATGGCCCCTTACTATATCGCCATGTTTCGTACGACCCAAATCGTCAGTGGTCTTAACTCTCGTTCTGGTGTTATCACCCAAGATATTCTTAATTCAGCTTCTTCGGAATATGGCACGATCATCACGAAATTCAGACCGCGTGGAAACCTGATGAGCCAGGACGGTCAATTTCGCGATCTGGTGAACGAGAATATCGAATTTGTTTTGCAAACTTATTCTGAACGCCGTGACTGGTCGCCGGATTTACGTATTCATCTGAAAAAAGAAGCCGAGCACTACGCTGAACAAAGCACCTACATCGAAGTTAGAAAGCTCAATCAAGATACTTACCTTCCTGAGGGATTGATCGGCACGATGAAGATCGTCAAAGTCGGGGTGGAAACTCGACTGAAGAAGCTTCCGCTGGAAGCAGACTTCTTGGTTACTATGCCCAGCAATAATGGGAAAAAATTCGAGCCCGCAAATTTCGTGGTGGATAAAGACCAAAACAAACTTGGAACTTCCGAAATTTTTGCGCAATTGATTTTACATGCTCGTGAACAACTGAAGGATCCGGGTCATGAGCCGGGTAAAATGATGTACTATACTCCTGCCGATCGCCTGGGTGTGAAGATGTACGGGAAGCTGGGATTTTCTGCTGTCCCTGGTTTTGAAGCTCCTATTAAAGAAGGAGACAAAGACTGGTGGATGATTGGTAGCTCCGCTGAAAATTTGGCGACCTTGCCACAACGGTTGGCGCAAAATAAAGCTCAATGGAGCCCAGAAGACGTTGAATGGATGTCAGAGCTGGTAAAAAAATTTGAAGGCTTGCGCGGAACCAGAACTGAAATTGAGAGCCGTCGCACCCGAGATGTCATCAATGCCGAAGGTGCTCGTGAAGTTCAAGAGATGGGTGTCTTCATCACAGAGCCTTTTACTTATAATGATAAAAACTATCGTCGCTTGGACGTTCATTCCATCGGTGGCGGCGATGTGGATATTCAAGTAAGGATTCCCGACGAACAATTCCCTTTGCAAAATGGCTGGCGCTTTAAAGAACAAGGCATTTATATGTTCTATCAAGACGGGATCTTTAAAGTCCAAGATCCGTTAATGAAGATATCTTTAACTATGAAGGTCGACGGGGCTTTTAAAAAGCCCGAATACTTAAAGGTTAAAGAACGGCATTATGATCTAAGAGCTCGATTTTAAGTCGGCGTTATTTGAATACCTTGCGAGCTTTTACGCACGCGATTCTTTTTTTCTAAAGAAGTCAGCGTGCGGATCACCGTTTCCACAGTCAAATTCGTCCATAGAGAAATTTCTTTTCGAGTCAGGCGACAGAAGCCGTCCTCGTCCTTGAAATGTTCTAAAGTTCTTAGAACCTTTTCCACGGCACTTTTCGATTGCAGTATTACGACGCGCTCATAAGTATCCATTCCACGCTGACAAGCGCTTTGCAATAATAGCAACGCCAGATTGGAATCTACTGAAATCAGTTCGCGCACAGTTTTAAGCGGGAAGCTGCACAGGCGAGACTTTCCCTCGGCTACATATTCCAGCCTTGTCGGTTCATCTGAGACGGTGCTGGTCAGGGGAAAAAGGTGATTGGCTGTGAAGCTGGAAACTAAGTGCTCCCGACCTTCGAGATCTCTTTCGATGGTGTTAATTTTTCCTTCGGCGACGCAAAACATACTCATCGGTAAGCAGCCCTGACTGATCACGCAGCTTGCAGAATTAACCTGATGAATGGATTTGGCTTTAAGCAGCGCAGTTGCCGTTGTGTCTTTAAGCTTCAGCTTACGATTTAAAAGAAAACAGTTTTGGCATTGCTTCGAAGAGTGCTTCATAAACACGAGCCCCTATCATAAGGAATTTCCACGCCGTATGATTTGCATCATATCCGTCAAAGATACAAATCATTCTTAGCCCCCCGGTGCTTCCCATCATAATTATTTCAATGAAGCATCTTTTGTTTGGTTCAGTGGAGGTAAGAGAGTGAAGTGGTTTAGTGGGCGCGGATTGAAATTCAAATTCATTTGCTCGGTGATTGTGTCTTGTATGATTTGCGCGATGTGCGCTCTGGCCACAGGATTGTATTTCAATGGTGTTCAGTTTCGTTCCAGTCTCGTGGATAAAGCGCGAACTATCCACTCCCGGTTGAATGCGGCTTCCAGGTACGTTGCCAACCAGGGCGGATTACAGCCGATGATTGAGCGCTATACCAAACTCTATACAGATTCTTCGCAATTGACTGAAGAGGATCGTAAGATCATTTTGCAGCAAGTTCCGATTTATGCGGGAATGGCCATCGGTGCTTCCGAATCTGAAAAAGAACATTATCGCTTCCGTGTGTTCTCTGATGAGCCGCGCGATAAGAAAAATACTGCAACCCCGGTGGAGATGGAAATCTTTAAAAAATTCGAGCAGGATAAAAACCTCCAAGAATTTATTATCAACACCGAAAATGAAGTCAGCGTGTATCGTCCAGTGCGTTTGAAAGAGTCTTTTGGCTGTCTGACTTGTCACGGTCACCCCTCCACCAGTCCCTGGAAAAATGGCAAAGATATTTTGGGCTATCCGATGGAAGACTGGAAGGACGGCAAGCTTCACGGTGTGTTTGCTGTTCATAGTAACGTGAAGGAAGCCAAAGCGGCGGAAATCAGTAAAGGTGATAGTTCCCCAACGACGTTTATGGCGATATTCGTGTTCTCGGGAAGTTTGGTGTCTTTAGTGATCGCGGCGTTCTTTGTAAAGGGAGCGCTGGGGCAGTTGCAGGATGTTTCAAAAGTTTTAAAAGAATCAGGTGAACATGTAGAGAAAGCTGCGCAACAGATAGCTGAATCTTCGAGCTCCCTTTCCAAGGCCTCCACGGTGCAAGCTTCCTCATTAGAGGAAACAGTGGCGACTATGGAAGAGATGTCTTCGATGGTAAAGCATAACTCTGAAAGTGCGAAAGAAGCTGCGGCGTTGGCATTGTCGGCAACGAAAGTGGCAAGCCTTGGGGGCAAGCAGATTCAAGAACTTGTGCATTCTATGACCCAGATTTCAGCAGACTCTAAAAAAGTCGTCGAGATCACCGCAGTGATTGATGACATCGCTTTTCAAACAAATCTCTTGGCCTTGAACGCGGCGGTAGAAGCCGCGCGCGCGGGTGAGCAGGGGAAAGGCTTTGCCGTGGTGGCTGATGCTGTTCGCGGCCTTGCTCAGCGCAGCGGCGAGGCGGCTAAAGGCATCGCTGCTTTGATCAATGAAAGTGCCGCGCGCATTGAAACCGGTGAAGCCCAAGCCCAAAAAGGTGGCGCTGTGTTTGAGGAAATTTTAGAGGCTGTCAATCGTATGGCGGAGCTGAATGGAAATATCTCTGAATCAAGTGAAGAGCAAAGTCGAGGCATTGCCCAAATCGGGCAGGCGATGAATCAATTGGATCAAACCACTCAACAAAACGCCGCAGTCTCTGAAGAAGCAGCTGCTTCGGCAGAGGAACTCTCCTCGCAGTCCACCAAGCTGAAATCGTCGGTAGATATCTTAGAAGGCGTGGTTTTCGGGGTAAAATAGAAAAAAAGCCGCTCTTTTGAAGCGGCTTTTTCGTTATTTGGCTTTTACTGGGAACAAGTATGTCGTCGTCATGGCGGCTTTTTCCGAGATCGAGTGGATCTCGTAAATTTCCACCGCAGCACCTGTTTGTTCCAGTTTCTTATCTAAAAGATAAGCTTCAACACGCGGATATACTTTCAAAGGTCCGATGCCTGGTGAGCCGGTAAAGACCGCTTGTACATAGGCATGAGCCGGGATTTCACCCTCTTTCATTTCTTCTGGCGCTCCTGCTGGCATCGCTTCGATAATGCACCCAACTTTAGAGCGCAGACGGGCTTCTTCAACTTGGCGAGGATCATCAAGGTATTCACCAAAAGTACGTTGGCAAGTAACGCCCTTTTCCTTCATGAATTTTTCAACGCGTTCGATTACCTTATTCACTTTGTGGTAGGGGCCTACGTGTTCAATGTAAATCGTTTTGAACGGGCCTTGTTGAACTTCAGAAATTTGCACGCCTTTGAATGCGCCCAAATAAGTCGCTAGATAAACACCGAAAGAAATAACCGTCACCACGACGAAAACTAAAATATATCTCATTGTACTACTTCCATTTAATTGAACAGCCCATAGAGGCTGTTTGTTCTTCAGTAACTTTTTGATTTTTTAAAAGTGATTGAACCGCATCATACAACTCGCGCTGAGTGACTTTGTTGGCATCTTTCCACGAATTATCCAGGCGACCACGGTACGTAAGCTTTAAAGCACCGTCATAGACAAAGAAATCAGGCGTACAAACGGCGCCGAAAGCCTTCGCCACTTCCTGTGATTCATCGACCAGATATGTGAAAGAGTAGTTCTTTTCTTTCCAGCGTTTTGCCAAGGCTTCAAAGGAATCTTCAGGATGATCTTTGGGATCATTCGAGCAAATTCCCACGACATTGACACCGTCTTTTTTAAGATCAGTTCCCAGAGCGATCAAGCGTTCCTCAACAGCTTGAACATACGGGCAGTGAGCACAAATAAACATCACTACCAGTGGTTTTCCATTGGAAAAATCTTTTAATGAGTAAGTTTTGCCATCAACTGCCGGAAGTTTAAAGTCCGGAGTGGCATTCCCCAAATCAGGAAACGGAGTAAACGTAGTAGCCATATCTAATCAACCTCCATTTTCGATTTTCGAGTCTCTAAAGATCAGCCCAGCTGATCTTTTTTTTGCCTTGGTAAAGGCTGCCATCCGCTTCCATCGCCGTGTACTTTTCCTTTAGTAATGGATGTAGGTTCAAAGCGGTTAGCAAAGACAACTGCTCCGTCGGGCTTAAAGGTTGGTCACAGTGTGAAGCCGCATCTGTTAATTCAAACATCAAGCGATCCAAGAACGCTGTGTAGTCTTCACCTAATAAAGGCGCGCCTTCGGGCAAAGATTCCAAAATGCTTGTCGAAGTTTCCACAGACTTAGGAGATGACGTGATATTGACACCCAAACCGATGATGAAGCGAACTTCATCCGCTTGTGCGAC
The DNA here is from genome assembly GCF_006874645.1 of Bdellovibrio sp. ZAP7. NCBI lineage: Bacteria > Pseudomonadati > Bdellovibrionota > Bdellovibrionia > Bdellovibrionales > Pseudobdellovibrionaceae > Bdellovibrio > Bdellovibrio sp. ZAP7. Next base: position 1,209,135 of record NZ_CP030082.1, read on the forward strand.
ATTTTCTAAAAGAATACCCGCCACTTTTTTGTCACCGATGTAAATGTCATTCGGTGCTTTCAAGTTCCATTTCAAAAACGGCCAAGTTGCCGAGCAGGCCCGATACACAGCCAAACCCACCAGGCATGAAGCTGTCGGTTGCGGCATCATCGGCAAAAGGTAAGACCAAGAACTTAATAGGGAAGAGCCCGGCTCAGAATCAGTCCACATGTTTTTACCACGACCGCGCCCCGCTGTCTGGTGATCTGTCACGAACAGACAAAGCTGTTGTTCCAACAAGTCTTCTTCGAATGCCAATTCTTTGGCAGTCAGGTTCGTGCTTTCTTGCTGATGTTTGTATTCCACATGCAGGTGATTGTTACGAGCCCACTTGGCGGTCACATCTCCGATGCGAATTTCACTCATGGGATTTTCGTTGGTCATTATTCCTCCCAGGCAAAGATCAATGAAACGTCAGCAACCGGAGCTGAATGAGTCAACGCGCCGACAGAGATAAAGCTTACGCCAAGTTCTGCCACGGAGCGAACGCGCGCCAAATTCATGTTGCCGCTGGCCTCTGTGTGAACGCCTTCTGGAACCAATGCCAAAGCTTGCTTTAGCATGTCGTTATCCATGTTATCCAAAAGAAGGTGCTTTACGTTCAAGCCAACAGCTTCTTTCACTTCTGCCAACGTGCGAGTTTCCACTTCCATCGGAAGATTGCTGTGCTCGCGCGTGCGGTTCACGGCAGCCGTGATTCCACCCATGACAGAGATGTGGTTGTCTTTGATAAGAATCGCGGTGCTTAAGTTCATGCGGTGATTGACGCCACCACCATGAAGCACGGCTTTTTTCTCAAGCTCGCGGTAACCAGGAGTGGTTTTGCGAGTATCCAGGATTTTAGTTTTTGTATGCTGAACTTGTTTTACAAAGCGGCGAGTGACCGTCGCGATCCCTGACAAGTGACCTAAGAAATTCAAAGCCACGCGTTCGGCTTTCAAGATTTGTACGAGGTCGCCTTCGATCGTGCAGATGATTTGGCCATTCAGGACTTCATCGCCCTCTTCGAAATGCCATTTCACGCGGCAGTTAGGTTCAAGGGTTTGCATCGTTTGCTCAAATGGAGCTGCACCAGAAAGAACCAGGTCTTCTTTGGCTTTTAAACGAGCTCTGCCGATTTTTGGAGTGAGTGCGAGTGATTCTGTTGTGACATCGCCATTAGGCATGTCTTCTTTGATAGCGGCGCGGATTAATTCAACCAATGTCATAGAACCTCACATGTAGGCGTACCTTGATGTGAGGGTGAACGGAAAAGAAGGTACTAGATAGATTTCTCGGTTTCGCGCATAAGTTTATTCAACTCTTCGCGAACGATACGTTCTGCGATCTCGGGAAGGAGTTTCCAGCAAACGGATTCAATCACTTCGCGAGCTTCCTCACGAACAATCTTTTCCATCATTTCGTTGGACAAGTCCACCTTGGATTGGGTTTTACCCTGAGCATTAGCCGGTGAGGGTTTTGCCCCTGCAGCACTCGGTTGCGCTTTATTTGCAGAAGGACCTTTGTTTAAGGTCTCCATCATTTGATCTTTTACAGATTTTTCGACTTTTCCTAAGAAAGAATCCTCAGGTAAAGCTTGTGGGGGAGCCTTCGCTGCCACAGTTGTCGGTCTGTCAGTCAGATCGGGACCGTTTTCTTCAAAACTGATCTCTTCAAAATTTCCAGAAACTTCGATGTGCGCGTTTGAAAGATCCTCGTCTTGAGGAATTACAAACTTAGACGCAAAATCGTCTGTTTCGGCCTGAGGGATGTTCAATTTAAATTTTGTTAAATCCTGATGAGCCCAGCCATTTTCGTCCATTTCCTCTTCGCTTTTAGGCGTCGTCAAAGGAACAGAAGCGAATTCCTCATCAGGTATATCCAAGCTTAAAGCTTCGTCTTCGCTGATCTCTGGAATCGCATCTAAACTTAACTCAGAGTTTTCGGCAGGCATCTGCACTCCGCTCTCTGCCGGCATTTCTTCAAATTCAGGCATTTCGGGGAATGTCAGGTATGGGCTAACGGGATTTTCAGATGTTTTTTTAACGAGTTTGTTCACCAAACCACGCAGGTGCTCTGCATCGAAGGGCTTTTCCAAGCGGTCGTCGGCTTTGGATTCAGAGACTTTACCTTCATCGATTTCCATGAAGCCACTCCACATCAAAACGACGGGAATATTTGCAGTTTCGGGATCGTTTTTAAGTTCCTGGCTGACTTCGTAGCCGTTTCTTTTTGTCAAAAGTACGTCTGCAAAAATAATATCTGGTTTGAAGCTTTTCGTGACAGGTAAAACGTCAAGACCCACAGGGACTGCTTTTACTTCGACCGCGAAGTCGGACAATGCCAGTTGCATTACCTTTTTGATTGTGGAACTCTCATCTGCAAGTAAGACGCGTAAAGCCATAAGCAAAGTTAAATAGGATTTTGGACCTGAGTCAAGGAAACTCTAAGAATGAACAGAATTGATCGATACACATCTTGGCTTTTCTTCGGTTACTTCCTGGGTGGCCTTTTGATTTTCCTGACGTTGTTCACGGCTGTCGATGCGATGTCGACGATTTCTGAATACAAAGGTGTCAGCACAACCACGATTTTCACTTACTACCTTTACTCGTTTCCTGACATTATTTCGAAACTTCTTCCGGTCGCTTGTTTATTGGGCACAATCCTGACTCTGACGAACTTAAACAAGAATAATGAACTCGTCGCGTTATTTTCGGCAGGGATGAGTCTTCTACGTATCGCGACTCCGGTTTTGTTCTGGGTGACGCTGATTTCTTTGGGTGGTTATTTTATGACCGATCGCCTGGTTCCTCGCGCGAACACTCAAAAGAACTACATCTTGTACTATGAGCTTAAAAAAGAGCCGCATCGCTTTTCGACGGTGAAAACCAATAAGATTTGGTACCGCACGAAAGATGCGATTTTCAATATCAAAACCTTGAGTGCCAAGGGTGATCGCGCTCAAGGTTTGACGATGTACTTCTTTAGCGACGAGTGGGATTTGATTCAGATGATCACCGCTCACGACGTTGAAATTAAAGGCAGTCAGTGGCTCTTAAATACGGGGACGGTGACCTTGTTTACTAAGGATTCCAGCTTCCCTTTGACCACAGATTTTAAAACCAAAAGCATCGTGATGGCCGAAGATTCCAAGGATCTGCAAAGTGCGGGTCAGACAGCTGAAATGATGTCCCAGGGCGAACTAAAGCATTTCATCATGAAGAATAAAGATGCGGGTTTGGATACTATTGCCTATGAGGTGGGCTATCAGTCGAAATATAGCTTTGCCTTTGCGGGGCTTGTCATGAGTCTTTTAGGACTCCCTTTTAGTGTGGGGAGAGGCCGTTCAGGCGGGACTATGATCAATCTGGGTATCTGTCTGGGCCTGGTTTTCGCCTATTACGTGATGTATTCCTCTGGAATTACTCTGGGGCAGCATGGGTCAATACCTCCGGTGGCAGCCGCTTGGGCCCCGAATATCTTAATGACCGGATTGGCCTTGGTCCTTCTCAAAAGGCTGAAACGCTGATATAATGGGGGCCTCGTTGGAGGCCCTATGATCATGAAAATCCTCACTTTCCCTGACCCAAGATTGCGCGAGGTCGCAGACCCTGTATCGCTATCTGAGTTCGGCACACCTGAGCTTAAAAAGCTTCAAGAGGACATGATTGAAACTATGTACGATGCTCACGGTATCGGTTTAGCAGCTCCCCAAGTGGGCGAGCTTCGCCGTATGATCGTCATCGACACTCGCCCCAAAGACGAAAAGGGCCGTCGTTATAAAGATCAAGAAATGACTGATTTGGAAAAACAAGTTGAGCAACCTTTGGTGTTGATCAACCCAACGATCGTTAAAGGTGAAGGTAAAACGACTTTTGACGAAGGTTGCCTGTCGGTTCCAGGTTATTACGAAACCGTTGAGCGTTACGATTACATCGAAATGAAAGCCTATGATGTGAATGGCAAAGAGTTCATCGTGAAAACGGATGGTTTGCTTGCGATCTGCATGCAACACGAATTGGATCACCTTGAAGGCACATTGTTCATCGATCACTTGAGCTTCGTAAAATCCAACAAGATCAAAAAACAAATTCAAAAGCACGGCTATCCAACGAAAGAAGAATTGGAAAAAGCTCGTTCAAAACAAGTTGAAGGCGAAGAGCGTGAGTAAGGTCCGCGTCTGCTTCCTGGGGACACCAGAATTTGCTGTCACATCTTTGAAGGCCTTGCTTGCAGATGAACATTTTGAAGTTGTCGGAGTTGTGACTCAGCCGGATCGTCCTGCGGGTCGCAAAATGCAACTCACTCCAAGCCCGGTAAAAGTCCTAGCACTTGAGCACGGTCTTAAAGTTCTAACCCCTGAATCCCTTAAAAAAGATCCTGAAGCCGTCGCTGAAATTCGCTCCTGGGGAGCGGAAGTCGGCGTTGTCGTGGCTTTCGGTCAAATCCTGACTCAAGACTTTATGGATTCATTCCGCTTTGGATGCGTGAATGTCCACGGTTCGATCCTGCCGCGCTGGCGCGGAGCTGCTCCAATTCAACGTGCGATCGAAGCAGGCGATGAAGAATCCGGCGTGGCTTTGCAAAAAATGGTAAAGAAATTAGACGCGGGCGACATTATTGGTATTCGTCGCGTGAAGATCACTCCCGAAATGCATGCTTTACAGTTGCACGATGTGCTGGCTGACTTGGGTGCAGATTTATTGCGAGTGGAGTTGATGGATTATGTGCGCGGAAATTTGGCGCCAATTCCTCAAGATGAATCTTTGGTGACGATTGCACCAAAAATCGACAAGGCAGAGTCTTTGGTTGATTGGAGCAAGTCAGCGAAGTCCATCGACGGTAAAGTTCGTGGTTTCGTTTATGGACCGGGTACTTACACAGTGATTGATGGTAAAAAATTAAAACTCCATGTTGTGCGGCCTTTGCCCGCATCGGGTTCAGCTAAGCCAGGCACAGTGACGGCGGTTGACGCAGACTCTGTGACTGTCGCAACGGGTGATGGATTATTGAAATTGCTTGAAGTTCAGCCTGAATCCCGCAATCGTATGAAAGTTGCCGATTTCTTAAAAGGCCACACTTTGAAACCAGGAGATCACATTGGCTAAAATGGTTGCCCCTTCGATTCTGTCCGCGGACTTTGCAAACCTTGAAAAAGAGGTGAAAGCAATCGCCGCTGCCGGAGCAGACTGGGCCCATGTTGATGTGATGGACGGTCACTTCGTTCCAAATCTGACAATCGGTATTCCGGTTGTGAAAGCCCTTAAAAAAGTTTCTCCGATTCCTTTAGATGTTCATTTGATGATCACTGAACCTGAAAAATACGTGGCGGATTTCATCAAAGCCGGCGCTGATTATTTGACGATCCATGTGGAAGCAACAAAAGATCCCGCATCGGTTCTTCGCCAAATCACGGCGTTGGGTGCAAAGGCGGGGATCACTCTGCGTCCTGGAACTTCGATCGATACGGTTATTCCATTGCTAAATCTGTGCGATTTGGTTTTGGTGATGACGGTGGAACCTGGATTCGGTGGTCAGTCTTTCATGCACGGGCAGATCGCCAAGATCTCTCGCTTGCGCCAAGAAATTTCCAAACAAAACCTAAACTGCCTGATCGAAGTCGACGGTGGTATCAACGCCGAAACAGCCAAGCTTTGCAACGAAGCCGACGTCTTCGTCGCCGGCAGCTACGTCTTCAGTCAAGACTACAAAAAAGCCATCGCTTCCCTCAGGTAACAGTTCCCTTTTCGGAATGCAGCGCGGAACCGCCGCGGTTCCGAAAAGTGTCGCCTTTAAGAAAAGGCTGCATTTGTACTGTATGACCCGGTTACGACTCCAGTAGTGTTTCCCTGTCGAAATTACTCTGTTTTGAATTTCTCTGGAACGGTCTTATTAATGGTTCGCATAGTTAATAAACTGAATAACCATTATTTGCCGGGAGAAGAACGTGTCGAACGCGAAACTAGCACTTGCAGTTTTAACGGTCCTTGGAATGTCGTTGAGCTTTCAGGAAGAAGCCCACGCTGGTGGTGTAAAAGGCCACAAGCATCACATTAAATGTGGTCACAAACCACCGAAGCCACCTAAACCGCCAAAACCACCAAAGCCGCCGACGCCTCCAAAACCTACGACACCAACACCGACTCCTTCTCCGACTCCTGTAACGCCGGTGCCGACGCCAACACCAAGTGTTCCGGCAAACCCGCAACCGACGCCGCAACCATCGGCGACGCCAACTCCATCGGCAACTCCAAAGCCACAGCAACCTCCGGCAAAACCGGAGGAAAAGCCACCTGTGAAGCCAGCGGAGCCGACAAAGGAGCCAGCTCAAGAGCCTGCAAAGGAACCGGCAAAAGAACAGCCAGCACAAACGGATAATCAGAACAATGAGCAAGAGCCAAATGAAGCTGCTCCAGCTCCAGAACGTCGTGACAACAAACCGAAAAGAAAATTGAAGGCAAAATTATTGCCAGCGTTTTTCTTGAACTTCGACTGGGGTACTCAGGTTGTCAATAAAACGGCATATAATCCACGTTTGGCAAAAGCCCTGACTTCTGCAGTGAAAGAAGATTTCAATGCGGCGAACGACACTTTGCTTTCTGGTGATTATTCCGGGGGCTTTCAAGTGACGAAATATAAAAGTGTTGCTGCAGGTGTCGGCGTGAACTTGATGTTCTATTTTGAAAACGCCACGGGCCTTGCTCAATCTTTCTGGGGGAGCATTGGTTTGATTCCTTTTGAAGGTCGCGACATGGTCTCCACACGTAACGTAAGAACACAGTCAGAAGCGCGTAGCTTTCCAGCTCTGTCCTTGCCAGGAAAGGCTTCTGATTTTAATGCTTGGGCGACTGGTGACAATGTAACATATGCGTCGAATGGTGGAATTATCTTCTCATCATCAGTGGGCTTTGCCTCTGTGGGCGCAGGTCCAACTTACGTAGCGCAAGGAACTTTCCAAACTTATGTTGAAAAAATTGATAGCCAAAATGTTTACGTCCGTATTGATGACGTAAAAATTGATACTTTACAGGCTCAAATGTCAGTTTCTTTGGCAACAGTGAGTACATCGAAATTCAAAAGTGTTTCTGATGGCATTTCGTACAAGATTAACGTACAGGATCCAGACGGTGCTAAAGCTTATAGTGATTTGATCAGAGGAAATGTCGCGGGCGTGCAAAAGTATGCGGCTAAAAATCCTCAAGGTCCTGTGACTAAGTGGGAAAAAATCAATCAACGTCAAACCGGTAAGCTGAATAACTTTTTCTTTGGTATTCCAATTTTGGCTTACAAAACGTGGTCTGCAGGTAAAATCTTTGATATTTCTTCCACTCAAGCGTTCTATGATCAAACTAACTCCGATGTTCAATACGGAATTTACTTGAAAGAAAAACGCAGCAAGCAGGGTGACACTCATACGTCTATGACAGAAGCCTTTTACGGAGCTGTCGTTAAAGTGAAAGACTTGAAAGAGCGCAGAGTTGAAAAGGCACTTTTCGGACAATACACTTGGACTGCTGATGATGAATCTTCAAGTCACAAAGACGTTCGCACTGCGATCAAAGAGTTGGTTAAAAAGACGGGCATGGCAAATGTCCTGATGGTGAATCTGCCGACGTTAACTGATTTGCAGTATGCGAAAGTGAACTTCACAGCGACTTTGGATGAAGCACAGACTTTAAAAGTGATGCACAAGATTTCTGCTATGTCTGAATATCAATTCAAAGCGCTAGTAAATAAAAAAGCTGAAGAATACACACGCAACTCCGACACCTGGGAACTTTGCCGTAAAGACGAAGGCATGAGCAGCTGTGATATGCGCCTTAAGTGGAGTGCCAATGATGCCGCAGAAAAAATGTACTCTGCGGTTGGCGATATGGAAATGTATGCGAACCGCAACGACAAAGCGTTCGCCAATTCGTATGCAAATTTCGGTAAAGAGATGCTACGAAGCCCGTTCTTGTTCCAAACAGTATTGGATATCGCTGGAGCAGGTGTGGAGATGAACTACTCAATCAACAACACGTTCATGTCTTCGTATAATGTGAAGTACACGACCACGAATATTCCTGGTCGTTACTTGAAAGAATATGTGAAGCCAGTGATCTCTGAAGTTCCTGGCGTCACGAAAGATGCAGTGAAAAATGGCTTGGCAACTCTGCCACCATTGAAACCAGCACTTTAAAGAGGTAAATCTCGGGGCGGAATCTTTCCGTCCTCCAGATACACCATCATGTAATTTTCAGAAACAGCCTTCAGTGCACTGGCAACCCGGCGAGAAATCGCCGGGACTAACATGGAATAAGCCACGTCGATATCGACGAATTTAAAGTTTTTAATTTCCATCATCGACACCACAACGTTTTGTGCCTGCTTCTCGCTTAAATCGATCGTTCCGAACAGAAAACTCAAGTATTCACCTTTTACGTCTTTGTTCGAGATGTAATCGATCGCCAGGACATGGGTCGGGGTGATGTTAATTCCCAGATTTTCGCGAACCTCTCGCATCAGTCCATCCATTGGGGATTCCTCGGCCTCAACCGTGCCACCAGGCAGGATCCATCCCGCAGAATAGCTGGGTTGAACTAAAAGCAGCTGGTTTTTATAAAATATCAGGGCACAGGTGCTAACGCGTTTACCGGGGAGTGATTCATAATATTCTTTGTCGTCTCTAAAGGCGGGTCTAGCCATAGTGGTCTCCTTGACCTCGAGCTCAGGTGCTTCCAGAATTGTAGAGCAAGTAGTTTTATTTTTGTTGTTACAAAAGGAGAAGATGATGAAAAAAATGTGGCTCGTTCTGGCTTTGTTCTTGGGACTATCGGGCACAGCGCACGCTGGCGTTATGATTGAACCATATTTGGGTTTTGAGATGGGTAAATTCACTGACAACAATCCAGATGCAAAAACAGAGTTGGTCAACATGGGGGCGCGTCTTGCTTGGACTACTCCTGTCATGTTGTGGCTTGGTTTGGATTACAACTTGGGTGTGAGCGGTAACTACAAACCTGATTCAGGTTCTAACGAAACAATGAAGCGTAATACATTGTTTGCTGTGGCTGGTATCGACCTTCCGATCTTGCTTAGAGGTTGGGTTGGTTATGGTGTAACGAGTGAATTGAAAATGGATGGCGGCTCTAACGCGAAATACACTGGCAACCCGATCAAAATTGGTGTGGGTTTCACAGCTCTTCCGTTCATTTCTTTAAATCTTGAGTACATCAACGAAAACATCAACAAAGTTGAAACTAACAGTGGTACGGACAACAGCCCAGACAACAAAGCAAGCTCTTATATGTTGTCAGTTTCCTTGCCTCTTCACTTCTAATTTTGATCTCACAATTCGAGAGAAAAAAAGCCGGTTCACAGCCGGCTTTTTTATTTGATTGGGCGCAGCGTTATCGGTAAAGTCGGGCCTCGTTTTAAGACTGAACCCGAAAGGCCCCCACCATGCAACTTACCGGTGAAAACATCACTATTGAAAACCTTTATAAAGCCGCGCACACACCATCCACGAAAGTGGAGTTGGCGGACTCAGCTCGCGCTGCGATGAAAAAGTCCCGTGACTATATCGAAGGCCGTATTTCCGGTGGCGAAGTAATGTACGGTGTGAACACTGGTTTTGGTGCTTTCTCTTCAGTGCGCATTTCTGATTCTGAAATTGAACAACTGCAAAGAAACTTGATCCGTTCTCACTCCATGGGGATCGGGGCTCCTTTCACAAAAACTGAAACACGCGCGATGATGATCTTGCGTGCGAATGCTTTGGCTAAGGGTCATAGCGGTATTCGTCCGACAGTTGTTGATAAAATTTTGGAATTTTTGAACAACGACATCATCCCGGTTGTGCCATCTCAGGGTTCTGTGGGCGCATCGGGTGACTTGGCGCCACTGTCTCACTTGGCTTTGACTATCATCGGTGAGGGTGAGGCTTGGGGAGCTGATGGCAAACCAGTTCACGTGAAAGAATTATTAGAAAAGAAAAAAATCACAGCTCTTGAATTGAAGGCCAAAGAAGGTCTTTCCATGATCAATGGTTGTCAGGTGATGACTTCCATCGGTTTGCTTTCTTTGTGGGAAGCGCGCCGCTTGTTGTGGATCGCGGACCTTGCGGGAGCCATGACTGTTGAAGGGATGAGAGGTTCCAGAAAACCTTTCGATCCATTGATTCAAGCCAGCCGTCCTCACGCGGGTGAAGGTAAAACAGGTCGCAATCTTATCAAGCTTATGGGGGAGTCGAGTGAAATCGGCGACAGCCATTTGCATGAACACCAAGATCACCGCGTTCAGGATGCATACTCTCTTCGTTGTATGCCAGCGGTTCACGGTGCTGCGAAAGATGGTATCCGTCACGCCGTTAAAGTTTTGGAAATCGAAGCAAACTCTTCGACAGACAATCCGTTGGTATTCGCTGATGCGAACAAAGTTCTTTCTTGCGGTAACTTCCACGGTATGCCCGTGGCACACGCGATGGATTTTGCAGGTATCGTAATTTCTTCTCAAGCAAGCATTTCTGAGTGCCGTATTTCTAAATTGATCTCGACACAAATGAGTGACCTTCCTCCGTTCTTAACACCAAACGGTGGTTTAAATTCCGGTCACATGATCGTGCAAGTGGCAGCAGCTTCATTGGTAAGTGAAAACAAAGTTTTGGCACATCCAGCGTCAGTGGATTCAATCCCGACATCTGCTGAAAAAGAAGACCACGTTTCCATGGGAACCATTGCAGCAAGAAAATTTGCACAAATCCTAAGAAACGCAGAACACGTGGTAGCGATGGAATTGCTTTCTGGTGCGCAAGCGATTGACTTGATCGCTCCACTAAAACCATCCGCAGCTGTTAAAGCTGTGCATGATCACATCAGAAAAACAGTTCCGTTCGCAAAAGAAGACCGTATCTTCCATAAAGACGTTGAAGCTATCAAAGCGATGATGATCTCTGGGGAACTAATGAACATCGTCGAAAAAACAGTGGGTGAACTAGAGTGGTAAAACAGTGTCTCTGGTTGAGACACTGATAACCTAATGTTCCCAAATTCCTCTGTAATTTGATGGCGGTTTTTTTACGTCAATCACTTCTAATTTAGCCGTGGGCAGATAGCGCTCAGCCTGCGGTTCAATTTACACCTTCTCCTTCCGATTATAGACTACAATGGTAATCGGGGGATGAATGATGAATGCACCGTCAAAAATCGGAGCCCTGCTTTTCGCTCTGAGTAGTTTAGTTGTCAGTTGCGCTCCCTCAGGCAATTCCTGGCAATTGGATCAATCATCAAGTTCAGAAGAATCCGATCAAGGAGTTAAACCAACTCCGACGCCATCAGTGTCGCCAAAACCATCGGTAACCCCGTCGCCAACAGTTTCACCAACTCCATTTCCGACAGTTAGTCCGACGCCTTCAGTAACACCATCTCCAACCGTAACGCCAACTCCAACGGTAACTCCGACACCAACTGTCTCGCCGACACCTACGGTTTCGCCGTCACAGTCGCCAAGCCCAACGCCATCGCCGTCAGCGACTCCGTCTCCAACGGCAACACCAATGGTGACAATCACTGAGGTCGTGAACAGTCAGATGGCGACATCTCACGAAGCTAAAATTCCTGATATCCGTTACGAGTGGCAAAAAAAGCCGGAAATAATCATGCAGTCTCCAGCGGCCGCAGATATTCCAAGTTGGTTTCCTTACACGAAACCTGCATGGTGTACGTTGCTAAATTCTTGGATGCAGGTTTTTGAAGCCGAAGGCAACACAGCAACGAACACGCGCGTTCAATATCGTAATTTGAAAATTTACGTGCTGTCTGAATCCACTCGCACTTGGAAGCTTCTGTCCAATAATGTGGGCCCAGGAACTGACACGTGGAAATATCCATTCGATTTCGCAGCCGATGGTGGAACTCGTAATGAAACAACCGGCGGAGTTTCCTTCAAACCTAAGTACCCGCAATTTGCCCATGGTTATGGTTCGCAAAACACCATCGTCCCGCAAGACGTACGCGCGGTGTTCGTATCGATGGACACGCGTTTGATATTGGATAAAGCAACCGGCACAGATGATCGCGCTTCTGCACGCTATCTGGTGAATGTCGGCGCTGACTATTGGCCGAACGCTCAAGCCGTTAATAACTCCTGGTCCTATGCGCCGGGAGTAGGGCAAGGCCGGTTTATCATTGCGACTCCCGAGTGGAGAAAAGCAACTATGATCGTGCCTAATGGTCGCTATGGTTCATCAATGCAGGAAATGATCTCGAATCCGCCTCCTTTAGATTAATAATATAAATTCCTAAATAAGAAGCACTGCAGAACCTAACAAGGGTTTTGCTGTGCTTTTGCAGAAATTCGACAGCTTCTTTTGATTCCCTCGCAAAGATGGTGCTAGATTGGCGGCATCAAGAGGAGTTGATATGAAAGCATTGACGGCGTTGATTCTTACAAGTTTCCTGGTTCTTCCCGCGTTTGCGAAAAAAACGATTTGGGTGACTGGCACTGGCAGTGCTTCTGGTTCTTGCAAAGGCGGAGATTCTTTCTGCCCACGTAATCTTCAGTCTCGCGCTGAAACCACCGCGAAAAACAATGCAAGTTCAACTTGCACTATCAAGGGTGGCGTCTCGATGGGAATTCCATCTTGTTCATCCCATTGCTCGCCAGGATATATTTCCCCGGGCAATAGCGCTTGGGTAAGCTGCAATGCCAGCTGCCGTGTAAGCTGCCGCGTGGATGACAACGTTCCTGGATTTGGTTTGCAACCAAATGGTTTCTTCGAAGGCACTGACGAAGAAATTTAATAAAATTAGATTTCGATAAAGCGACCCACCCGGGTCGCTTTTAGTTTCATCTCAGACCGATCGCTCGGGGAACGCTAATTCTATGCATTGATATACGACTAGTGGCTTAAAACCATTTCATACTTGATCGGCTTGATTATGGTTGCTACTTGTAGGCAATGGATTTTATTGGTCACATATCATTTTCTGTCTCAGATTTTCAAAAATCTCTAGCGTTTTACGATGCAGTACTGGGCGAGCTTGGACATCAACGAATGTATACCGCTGCTTCAGGGGCAGGTTGGGGTAGATCTGTAGGAAGAGAGTTTTTCGAGATCAAAAAACGCGTTGAAAAGGCAAGCGCACCGAGTGAAGGTTTTCATTTGGCTTTTCATGCTAACAAAAAAGAGGAAGTTCATCGATTTTATGAACAGGCTCTGAAGCATGGAGGCCGAGACAATGGAGCTCCTGGGCCTCGCCCTGATTACGGAACAGACTACTACGCAGCTTTTGTCATTGATCCTGATGGCTATGAGCTTGAAGTAAAATTATTCGTGTAGACTGACTAAACCTATTGTTTCTAATCAAAAGCCTGTCCCTAAAAAGACGGGCTTTGTCGCGTTTAGAGGCCGTCCTATGGCGATAAGCCACGTACGAAATTGATTCATGCCAGACCTGTAAAATGAAATAGTGTCCTCTGAAATAAGCGGCGGAAAAATTTGGATTCAGCTGTGAGGAGCGGTTTTAATCGTCGTCATTTAGTTTTACAAAAAAATTCAGTTTCTGCTCTCGTTTGCTCCAGGAGATTACGCCGAGCTCCTATTGCGCTTTGGTGACCACAGCCGGATCCTATTCACTCGTGATTAGGAACTCTGGGGCTGATCTCTGCAGTCTCAATTAACGTAAGGATGATTCATGCAAAGAAGACAAGTCTTGCAATCCGTTGGCAGCTCTTTGGTTACTGCTCTATCACTTGCTACTATTTCCAGAACTGCTGAGGCAGCAGTTTTGCCACCAAGTTTGGCTCAAGGAGACATCGGGTCCGTAGCAGAGCTGCGCACTACAAAACCCTCAGCTAATGGCGCTAAGATGACAGTAAGAAGCTATCATTCGGGGCTTAACGTTGGTGGTGGCGACTTTATCGGTTATTTATCAAGTGGAACAGATGATGGCGGGACTGTCTTTGCTGGCAGTGGCTTTTATTGGCGTCGTGTGATCAATGATCCCAACAATCTGACGGTGTTTGATTTTGGTGCAAAGGCCGACGGTAAAACTGATGCATTACCGGCAGTCAGAGCGATGTTTGATTGGTCAAAAGCTAACTATCCCACACTTGGCATTCAGTTTCCTGCGGGCACGTTTTTTATGTCAGGTTTTAATTTTGGAGCAGCAGAAATACCATTCTTCCGTATGGCGGGAGCGAACGTAAATTTCGGTTATTTCGCGGGGACGACGTTGCTTTCGGATGGAGCTACGAGTTCTTTGATTAAAGTAAATGCGCGCAGGGTAGAGCTTTCAAATCTGGTCTTCAAGGGACAGGCTGATACAAAACCAAATTACCAAGGGTTCTTTGATAATATTTGTACTGGTGGACAGTTTTTCCGAGGCTCCTGTTTGCGCTTTGATAAAGTAGGGGGCGCTTCTATAAGTCTTTTGGATACTCTAGATTGCAAAATTGACCAATTTTACGCAAGTGCCTGTCAAAATGATGTGATCAGAGCCCGTTGGTCAGGGCGAGCAGCTGGAAATTGGGATCACAGCACTGCGATTGAACTTTCCAATTTCAATTTGCAAAACTGTAAAAGCGGCAAGGTTTTAAACTTGCCACGCTGTACTCAGTCGCTAATTTATAATGGGTGGATCGAGCACTGTACTAATCCAGGAGATATCTCCAACGGACAATGGATTCTTGATGCATTCAGTATTGAAGACTGTGAGAACCCGTTGAATGCGCGTTGGTCGCGCTTGAATTCGCGTCAGATTAATTTGCAATCTGGAAGCAGTATTGACAATTCCATGCAAGGCACTGACCCTAGCCGCTGGTTGAGTGCTTGGGAGATGGGTTCATCAAGAGTTGAGTCCTTTGGTGCCGCTTTCGACGGAAGTCTGAAATATAATTTCCTTACTTCACGTTTTAGACTTAGCAACGATACTGGTCAGGCGACTTGGTTTCAGTTGGGAAATTTCTTTACGCCTAACATGGGAGATAGTTGGGAAATTGAATTATTTGGTCAAACACAGTACGGCAACGGTAGTGACACTCAGGTACTAATGAATCCGGTTAATGGGAAAACCACTGGCGGGCGCGCTGTCATTCACATGCAACACAAAACGGATAAGTTGGCAGAGGCGAGTTGGTCAGCAGAAGGAAATTCTCCGGTGCAGGAAGTGCGAATTGTGCAACGATCTGCTACAGATACTAGAGTATTCGTGAAGATTGCGAACTGGACGCCAATTGTTATGGTGTTAATGAAGACTAACGGTAAGGATCGCTTTATGGCTGGGCAATGCATACGCTTTGACGCCGTCATGACAGCTGAAACTCCTCCGAGTAACAGTCTAGTAGCTCCTCAGCGCTTTAGTTTGCACAATGGAAAAGCCGGAATCGGTGGCAACGAGCAGGGTGATTTGTTGATGGCGTCGCGAGTTCTAACTGCTTCGCAGGTCGACACAAGCAAAGCCAAAGGCTATTTGTCTGTGGTGATCAATGGTGAACAAGTCGCCATTCCTTATTTTGATGTGAAGTAAAATTCTTGTTTCTAATCCAGAGCCCGTCCTAAAAAGACGGGCTTGTTGCGTTTAGAGGTTGGATGGAATGAATAGATTCAATATGCCTGTGCGTTTTAAGCCATGAGTTGGCTTAAAAGCATTTACTAAGTGACCTGTCAGAGATTCGTAGCTATAAGAAACTATGGTTGAATTGAAACCAACGGAATTGAAAGGATACAGAATCCAACTTCGCTCCTTAAAAAAAGGGGATGCAGTTCCGTTGTTCCATCACTATTTTGGCTCCACATCGTCCTCTAAATTCCTCGCACGCCAACCTTATAAGTCCATTGAACAGGTGGACGATTTTCTAAATCAGTGGACGCAAAACGCTTGGAGTTCGGCTGGGAGTCCGTTTGCATGGGTCATTGCAGATATTGTTGCGTCGGAACCCATCGGCATCTTTCTGGTATTCCCGAAAATGCAAGAAGTTGAAATTCACTATGGAATCTCAGAAATGCACGCGGGTCACGGATACGCATCTGAAGCTTGTGATCTAGCTACAACTTGGCTGCTTGATCAGAAAGGAATTGAACTTGTTCAGACTGCTGTTGACGTCGAACATTTTGCGACGCAAAGGGTTCTAGAAAAATCAGGATTTCAGAAAAAAGAAATTCTAAAGAATCGACTGGTACTACCGGCTTTTGGACCAGAATCTCGCGATGCAATTTTATATCAAAAAAATAAGTTAGCTTTGGCCAAGTAATCCTTATTTTCCATTCAAAGCCTGATCAGAAATGATCAGGCTTTATGCCGCGGCCTTGAAGCGTGCCTTCAAGTTTTACGCGGTAAAGTTTCATCAAAGGTTCTTTGGCAGCTTCGCCTTCGATAATTCCGATAGCTTCCGCAATGGCTTGCAAAGTCGCCATACCTTCCGGAGTGTTTTCTGCGCGCATGTGTACTGGTGACTGGTTTGGTGTTTTGATCATCACTCGCGGGACATCTTTTAACTCATGATGACGATAGTGAACTTTACTGGCCTGGCGCCAGTTTCCATCCGGAACAATCAATTGAATGGGGCGGGGATCTTCGGCGACAAACTCTGCCGTCAATTCCCTGGCATCATCTGAAGGATAAAACATGACGGTGCGATACTCCGGCGTCAGCAAATCACTCAAGTCCAAAGCATTTTGATCGGCTCCGCGAATGCGCATTTCGCTGTTCACCAAGGCTTCAATCGCCAGTCTGCCGGTGTTGGTTGTGCGTTTGAGCTCTTTGGCATGTACGACCAGGCAAAGGCGGGTTTTTAGGTCTAATTTAGGAATGAACGCACAGACACAGCGGCTTTTGTTTAAAAAGCAGACGGGGCAAGGGTCTTTGGTCTTTCTTTTACGTTCTAGAGTCATCGGGCCCACTATTGATGCAGAGCGCTTAATTGTCAATACCAGCGACCTTTGTTAGGTTCTAGCTCTTCAGATTTCAAAGGAGAGCACATGTCTCGCGTCGTTAAGGCCCCAACGGGTAACAAGATGGTTTGTAAAGGCTGGTTGCAAGAAGCCGCTTACCGCATGATCCAAAACAATTTGGATCCAAGCATCGCTGAACATCCAGAAAACTTGGTTGTTTATGGTGGTATCGGTAAAGCTGCTCGTAACTGGGAATGCTTCGATAAAATTCTGGAAGCACTTAAAGAACTGGAAAACGACGAAACTCTTTTGGTTCAATCTGGAAAACCCATCGGTATCTTGAAAACTCACGAAGACGCTCCAAGAGTTTTGCTTGCGAACTCGAACCTTGTTCCTAAGTGGGCTACTTGGGAAGTCTTCAACGAACTGGATAAAAAAGGTTTGATGATGTACGGCCAGATGACGGCGGGTTCATGGATCTATATCGGAACTCAAGGGATCATCCAAGGAACTTACGAATCCTTCGTTGAAGCTGGTCGCCAGTACTTCAATGGCGATTTGAAAGGCCGTGTGATCCTGACTGCTGGTTTGGGCGGTATGGGTGGAGCACAACCTCTTGCAGGAGTGTTTGCTGGCGCTTGCGTGCTTGCGGTTGAAATCGATCCAACTCGTATTCAAAAACGTCTTGAAACAAAATACATCGACGAAGTTGCGACAGATATCGACGATGCGATTGCTCGTATCAAAAAATACACCGCAGCGGGTGAAGCTAAATCCGTAGCTCTTCTTGGTAACATGGCGACAGTCATTCACCAATTGATCGACAAAGGTTTCACACCGGATCTTTTGACAGACCAAACATCTGCGCATGATCCGTTGGTGGGTTATATCCCTGAAGGTTACACTGTCGAGACAGCAAAAACTTTCCGTGAAAAAGATCAAACGGCTTACTTGAAAGCAGCTTACGATTCCATGGCGAAACATGTTCGCGGTATGCTTGCGATGAAAGACAAGGGAGCTGTTACTTTCGATTACGGAAATAACTTACGTGCCCGTGCTCAAGAAGCGGGTGTTGAAAATGCATTTGATTACCCAGGATTCGTTCCTGCTTTCATCCGTCCATTGTTCTGCAAAGGCTCGGGTCCATTCCGTTGGGTTGCACTTTCTGGTGATCCAGCTGATATCAAAGTGACTGACGATGCGATGAGAAAGCTATTCCCACACAAAAAAGATCTTCTTCGTTGGTTGGATATGGCTGAAGAGCGTATTGCGTTCCAAGGCCTTCCGGCGCGTATCTGCTGGCTTGAATACGGCGAGCGTGCGAAAGCGGGCGCGATGTTGAATCAGCTTGTGGCAGAGGGCAAAGTGAAAGCCCCGATCGTTATCGGTCGTGATCACTTGGATTGCGGTTCTGTGGCTTCACCAAATCGTGAAACAGAAGCGATGAAAGACGGTTCCGATGCAGTCAGTGACTGGGCATTGCTAAACGCCATGGTGAACACAGCTTGCGGAGCTACGTGGGTGAGCTTGCATCATGGTGGTGGTGTAGGCATGGGTTACAGCCAACATGCGGGCCAAGTTATCGTGGCAGACGGCACTGAAAAAGCCGCTCGCAGACTTGAGCGTGTATTAACTGCGGATCCAGCAATGGGTGTCTTCAGACATTTGGATGCTGGTTATGATCTTGCAAAACAAACTGCAAAAGAGCGCGGCGTAAATAGCTGCTGGTTGTAGTCTCAACGCGGTTACATAATTCTACCAAAAAGACTGTTACTTAACTGGCCGAAGTGAAAAACACTTCGGCCTTTTTTCTCACATTAACGCTGTCTCTGCTTGATAATTTCACTCTCAGCCGAGGGCTGCTTATTCTCAGCTAATTCTTGTTTGCATTCTTGTGCCATCAGTCAGACCATTAAGTGATGGTTTAAAAAACTGGAGGTCTTCATGATGTCTCACAAGATTGTTTTCACCACGCTTTTAGCTTCACTTTCATTAGCTCCCTTAAGTTTCGCAAATGCTCAAGCCAAAGGCGCACCTGATGTGGTGCGAGTGGGAAATTTGAAATTTGCGCACTATGGTGCCATCAGTTACATGTCGGAATACTGCGGTAAATATAATTTGAAAGTTCAAGAGCGCGTGTTTGCAAAAGGTATCGATATCATGCCAGCGATTATCGCTGGAGAAATCGATGTTGCGGCTAGTGCAGCTGATGCTGCCATCGCGGGTCGTGCTAGCAAAGTTCCTATTTACGCGATTGCAGGATTCGCTGAGGGTGGCGCTCGTATCGTTGCGGGTAAAGATTCCAAGATCACCTCTGTCAAAGATTTCAAAGGTAAAAAAGTCGGTGTGGCCCGCGGGGGAGCGCAAGAATTATTGCTTTTGGCAGAGCTTGCGAAAAACAATCTGACTTGGTCCGATAAACCAGGCAAAGACGTGACGATTGTCTACATGGCCTTTGCCGATTTGAATCAGGCATTGGCTGCGAAACAAATCGATGCCATGGCGCAAAGTGAGCCGCAGTCTTCCCAAGCCATCAACAAAGGCTGGGGAACTGAATTGTTGAAACCCTACGATACAGAAATGGGTAAACCAATTCGTACGCTGGTCATGACCGAAAAAATGTATAACGAGAAAAAGCCGGTCGCTGAAAGATTTGTAAAATGCTTTGTCGAAGTGACTCAGCTTTTCATGGATAAACCAGAGATCGCTGAAAAATTCGTTGTCGAAAAAATGTTTAAAGGTCAGATCACAAATCAGGATTTTAAAGATGCTATCGGCAACTCTCCCTATGTGTATCACTTAACTGCAGAGCACATTCAAATCACGACAGACTTTATGCAAAAATTCGGTGTGGGTCGTATGCAAAATCCCCCGAAAGCAACGGACTGGGTGAAGCTTGATTTGTTGGAAGATGCGAAAAAATCTTTGGGTGTGAAATAGGGGCGTTGATGGCTAAGGCTAAAATAGATTTCCTATCGCGTATCAAAGGGATTTGGGTGCCAATACTTGCCATCGCCATTTGGGAGCTGGTGGTCCGTATTGGGTGGGTGAACCCGCAAGTTCTTCCGGCCCCCTCGGCGGTGATCGTTCGTTGGTACCAATACCTGATGCCCCAAGAAGCCTATGATCCTGCTTCAGGAGTTTCCAGATTTTCCTGGATGTTTTCTGGCGAACTGGTTCACGATTTGTGGGCCAGCTTTTATCGTGTGATCCTGGGATGTGTGATTGGCGGAGTTTTAGCGTTGCCACTGGGTCTATTGATGGGAGCAAGCCAAAAGGTTTACGATTACTTTAATCCTTTGGTTCAAGTGCTTCGTCCTATTCCCCCGATTGCCTACATTCCGCTTGCGATCTTGTGGTTCGGTTTGGGAAATCCTCCGGCAGTATTCCTGATTGCTTTGGGAGCTTTCTTTCCGATTCTAATGAACACCATCGTGGGAGTGCGCGCCGTGGATTCTATCTATATCCGTGCAGCTCGTAACTTAGGTGCGGGATCTTTTTTAATGTTTAGAAAAGTCATCGTACCTGCAGCCATGCCGTACATTCTAAGTGGCATACGTATCGGTATCGGAACGGGATTTATCTGTATGATCGTTGCAGAAATGATCGCTGTAAACTCCGGTCTTGGTTACCGCATTCTGGAAGCTCGTGAATATTTCTGGTCTGATAAAATTATTGCAGGGATGTTCTCGATCGGTTTGTTGGGGCTTGCGATCGATACGGTGGTGGATAAATTGAACAACTACTTGCTCCGTTGGCACCGAGGTCTTGAATAATGGCAAACACAGAAACACAAATCAAAGTTCAAGGCGTCGATAAAATCTTCGTTGGTGGCGAAGAGGGTAAAGACGTTATCGCTCTGAAAGACATCAATCTAGAAATTCCCCGTGGGCAGTTCTTGTGCCTGCTGGGGCCGTCAGGCTGTGGTAAGAGCACTTTGTTAAACGCAATTGCGGGATTCTCGCTGCCCACGAATGGCCAAGTTCTGGTCGAGAATAAAATGATCGAAGAGCCAGGACCAGATCGTGGAATGGTTTTTCAGGAGTACGCATTGTTTCCGTGGATGTCGGTTGAAGACAACATTACTTTCGGTCTGCGCATTAAAAAGAATGTGCCCGAAGAGCAAATCCAAAAGACTTTGGAATCATTGTTAGAGAAATTGAAGCTAACAGAGTTCCGTAAGCGCTTCCCGAAAGATCTTTCCGGTGGTATGCGCCAACGTGTGGCGATCGCGCGCGTCTTGGCCTTGGATCCACCGATTATGCTTATGGATGAGCCCTTTGGAGCGTTAGATGCCTTGACCCGCAGAAGTCTGCAAGACGAGCTGATCAAGCTGTGGCAAGAAACCAAAAAAACCGTGGTCTTCGTCACTCACAGTATGGAAGAAGCGATTTATCTCGCCGACCGTATTGTGGTCATGACGTACCGACCAGGAACTGTGAAGAAAGATCTGATTGTGGATCTTCCTCGTCCAAGAAATCCAGCGGCCACTGATTTCAATGCCCTTAAACGTGAAATCAGCGACATGGTTATGGCCGAGCAAAACCGCTTCCAAAACGCTCAAATTCGCGGTTCTACCGGCGACTAAATCAAATTCCTATTCAATAGTGCACTCAATTCGAGCGAGTTCTCGGCATCAGCCGAGAGCTTGATACGAACTTTCACAGGGGCTAAGCATGCTTCAGCG
The DNA here is from genome assembly GCF_006874645.1 of Bdellovibrio sp. ZAP7. Taxonomy (NCBI): domain Bacteria; kingdom Pseudomonadati; phylum Bdellovibrionota; class Bdellovibrionia; order Bdellovibrionales; family Pseudobdellovibrionaceae; genus Bdellovibrio; species Bdellovibrio sp. ZAP7. The sequence goes on from NZ_CP030082.1 coordinate 1,230,716, forward strand.
TAAGTCATCCTATAAGTTATCCTGGCATTCATCTTATCTTCGCTGATCGCCACATTAAAATGATTGGGAAAATAGTTTTGATTCGTTTCGAACTGTAAATAGGTCGAATCAATCTCCACATGCAAGGGTTGGCTAAGGAAACCTATGGCTTTTGAAACATCAAAGTCTAACGTCCAAAGAATGTTTTCATTTTGCACTTCAGCGGGAACATCACCACGCTGAATGATGTCTAGAACGCGGTTGATGTGTTCTTGAGTTAGGTTCCCCTTGTTCATCGCCGCAGCGACGGCCGCTTCATTTGAGCGTTGCAGAAAGGTATCGATTCTTTTGCGGTACAGTCTGCAGCTCGTCTGTTCCTGGGTCTCATTCAGCACCTGGGCTGTTTGAATTTTAATTTCACCGACCAACTGATCGGCGAAGGCGGACGGTGAACTGATTAAGATAAGACTCAAAAGAAACCATTTCATAAATCTTCCTTAGTCTTTTGAAAAGCCAACAGATCCGCTAAACATGACAGGCGTTGTGATTTCGACCGTCTCTTCCGCCTTGGAGTTATTCGCTGAAATATAGGAGTCTGTTTTAGAAGCTCCCCCGAATGTTGAGTTGGCGATATCCAACACAATCGCGCCAGCCTGGCAATAGGGATGAGCACATTTTCTTAGGCCCTCAGCTGCGGCAGAAGCCCCGTTTTTACCTGGCGTTCCTGATTCCACAGGCGGAAGTGAAACCCCAAGCCTTGCCATGGAAATGTCATCTAAAACTTCCTGCATCAGTCTTTGTTTAATATCCCAGGCGGTCTGGGCTTTGACTTCTGCACAAACGCGAGAGTCATTACAACTCATCGTCAGTGAAAACCAGCCCGAGGTTTCGGCAGTTTCTATGAGTGAAGAGGCCGTGGCGGTTTTAAAGAATCCACCTTTGGATGAAGACTCGCGAATTTTTTTAGCTAACAATCCTTTATTGTAAGTGGCAGTGTAACCAAATGTCGCACCTACTTCGTATTTGTAGAAGGCAGTTGGCGTGATGAGGCCTGCTAAAACCTGGGAATCGATTTGCTCAGGAATTTCGCGCGTGAAAGGATCCCGAAGTTTACAAGCTCCAAACAAGCTTAAATCCAATCGGGCAGAGTAGCTTCCGGCTCCAACATTGCTATCCTTGGGAAGCGGCAGGTCCTCGTTAAAAGCAATACGCATATCAGGATCTTGGTTTTTTGCCTGATTCCAAGCAAGCGTAACTTCTTTCAGCGGGACCGCCATGAAGGCCACAGGAACAGCGGTATTGTATTGACGAAAGCGTTGAACATTTTTTTCGATGTTCATATCAAAGATCATTTCCACCGAGGCACCTAATGCCGAAGCCAAGTCGCCATAGTCGGATTTAATTTTTTCACGCGCCTCGCGAATGGTGGTCAAGGCCTCCTCGTTGACCTTTCCCTTGATAGCTTCTGTCGTCTGTCTGTTGAGTTCTGCCATCATTTTATTCAAGGAGCTGATCTCTGAGCAGCGGCCCAGGTTGCCACTGGTGATTCCTGTGACTTTGCGGGAAGCTTGCGCCGGAGGCAGTACATAAGCCGTCTTGCAATCCGCGGTTAGAAAATAGCCACCGCTGTTCGGTGGCGTGCGGATGCTTTTTGCTACTTCACAAGATGAGGAAATTCTTGGACCTATAGCAAATGCCGAGCTTGAAATCATCGATACGACGAGGAACCATTTTTTCATAAATTTTCCTTTTTCAAAAATTCCTTCGCCAGATTCAACATTTCGTACGAATCACTTCTTGGGTCCGATATTTTAGGAAAGTCTTCCAGAAGCAATTGAATGCTTTCTGATTTGGGTTGGTTCTCCAGTTGCAGTATCACTGAGCCCAAGACATATGCCTGAGTGATCGTCAAAGACTTCGGATCAGGTTGTTGCCACTGAATTTTGCCCATTTGCGAGCTCCAAGATTTGTGCAATTGACTTAAAATCGTCGCTTGCATCTGAACCTGCGAAGAGACACCCGGCGTATTCTGTCCATTATTTTCAGGCGGGGGAGTGCCGGGATTTTCACAGGCTGTTAGCAGTGAAACTAAGCAAATGAGTCCGAGCAGGTTTTTCATTTTAGTCTCCGATATTTACATCCAACGTTTCCCCAATAACGCAATTCAACGTGTATTTGGGATTTTCAGGTTTTACGTAGTCAATGTTCATTCCCCAATTATTATAAAGCTCAGAGTCTTTCGCAGTCGCTTTCTGGGTGGCATTTAGAGTCACATAATCGGCTTTCACCGAATTCAAGAAGGTTTGAATTCTTTCGGCAGAATTAAGCATTTCTGATGTTGCCACGACAGAACGAGCGGCAACACCCAATGCGAAGGCCTCTGCAATTTCATTTTGCTTCGGAGTGTTCTTGTTGCTGACTACGTTGGGTTGGAATTTCCAGAACTGTTGGTAAATGGAAGTATAAGCACTTTGCTTGATCCACATGGTTTTGTCTGGAAGGGCTTTTTCATATGTGATATCTCTTACGACCGAGAATTGAACAGTTTGCTCCATAAGATCACAGGCCAAAGCGTTCTTATCCGAAAGATCAATTTGAATCTCCCGACCATCGGACTCACGAACTTTAGCACCGATCAAGGAAATTTCATTTTCTAAAGATCCTTTGCTTTCGCGGTACTCCGTATCGTTAGAAATCCAGTAGCCATAGTTTTTTGTCAGGTTTATTTTTGGTTCACCTACCACGACAGAGTTTTCAAAGGTCGAAAACTTGGCAAGAGCTGCCGCCGAAATTCCATCCCCGGGAATAACTAGTTTCGCTTTAAATCTCTTTCCAAGAAAGATCGACAATTTACAAAGATCGCCAGCTTTCGAATTTCTTTTTGCGTCGACAATCACCTTTATCGGTGTGTTTTTAACGAACAGGCGGTGAAAGCGAGAAGCACCTGTGGGCAATTTGTAAACTTCAGCGCGCAATCCCGTATCAGGATCCAGATAAATACTTTCGCTTTTAAGGGAGGGAGCCCACTTTCCAAGTGAACCCCAATCTGTTGCCTGAGCGTTCGCAGTCGCCGCGATTATTAGAATGAATGTTGCGAATTTCATATAATTCTCCAATTAATTGAAACCTGATGTGTGATCCACGGTCGTTGTTTGATTTGCTTCCAAAGTGATATGTTCACTGATCCAGGAATCATCTTTAATGTCTTTAGTCAGCTCGCTCACACCATTGCGGTCTACTCTTGTGTAGATCGTTTGAGTGCTGCAGCTTCTGGATGCCCCGATTCCAAAGAAACCCGAATTGCTTGAGCAGACCTGTCTTGTACCGGTTGCCACGTCATCGGTGCCCGGTTGAATTTCAGGAGCGCCTGCAACCGGTTCTTCACTGAAAATACCCAGCTGCTTTAACTTGTTCTCTGCACGAAGAAAGTACTGTTGAATACTTTTGTTGATAATGCGAGCGAATGGGGAAAGCTCTTCGCCATCAGCGGTGCCTTTCATATAGTCGTCAAAGCTGTAAGGGCGACCTTTGTCGTCGATAGTAATACTGAGGGAATTGTCAAGTCCGCCGGCGATCACGCCTTGGGTGAAGTCTCTGCGAGTGTACTTTCCTCTTTCAATGAAACTTTCGATGTTGTTTAGGAAATCCGTTGTCTTGATAGTTGCATTCACGTCCAGCTTGATCCCAGTTTGCACATTAACCTTATAAGCAAGATTCAGTGCGACAGTTTCGCTAATCAGTCTATCTAGATCCTCGCGGTTGTCTTTGGTATTACAATAAGCTGACGTCGAAATATCAACCAGACCAGTCAGTCCACCGTTCATCGCCACATATGTTGCCTCAGAATCCAGAGTCACCCCTGAAGCCGCGGGCACGCGATAACTTGGAAAATCGACATTCAGAATCGTTTTTCCGACTGTGGTTTTTGCTGACTTTCTTGAAATAACCAAAGTTGAGCTGGTGATTAATGCCGGTGTGAACTTCGTTGGACCATTAGAACCATCAGGCAATGCATTTGCTATACGGTAAGCTTCCACGTTTTGCATGATGCGATCTTCAAGAGTGTACTTAACACGCAAGGCAGGCATGAGGTCGTAGATACCAAAGATATCGTTCTTTCTTTTCGTGTAATAGGCAATTTGCTTTCTGAGCTCTTTGATTTGCAACTCGTAAAGATCTTTCTTGTCAGCAGGGGCCTCTGTGATTTTCAAGATCACTTGATCAAGTTCTGCACTCAGGCTGGCGATTTTTGCATCGTAGTCAAATGATTGGGATTTTTTATTAAGGATTTCCTTACAAAAACGATCGGAAGCCCCTGGCAGTTTTGCCCAAGTTTTAACCGCCTTAATTGTTTTCTGAGGCAATACATAAGCAGTGCTGCAGTCTTTGCTAAAATAGATCGGGGCCTGGTTTTCCATCGACGGAGCTTTGACCTGACAGGATTTCTCTGGCTTAAGAACGGCGAACTGGCTTTCCTCAGGCGCGGCATGAGTAGGCTGGACCATGCTCAATGACAGGATGGTTCCTACGAGCAATTTATTTTTCATGGAGATCTCCTTTATGTAGGTTCGGAAATTATTTAACTTCTTTTTCTCGTTGTGTGCCGCAGACGATCCATCTCTTGGAGGTCTTGTTGGCCCGTTGGCTTTGACTGCTGTATCCGATTTCGATGTACTCTAATTTTTTTAAATCAGGAGTTTTTACGAACTCGACGGCCCAGCGTTCATCACGGCCCGTGGCATCGTCGTAGTTTCTGTCGCGAAATCGATAATGCAGCATTCTCGAATTTTGGATTTCCAATTGATGTGTTTTTGAGTAGTCGAATTCAGGAATATAAAAGGGGACGTAGCGCTCAAAGCCAGTTTTGTCGACAACGAGCATATCGGCGATGATGGTACCATGAATTTCACGGGAGGATTTTGCGACTCTGCAGACCTGAATTTCAATGTGGCAGCTACCGAGGTCGTAGCGGCCTTCCATTTCTCTAAGAAATTCGATCATGCGCAGATCTTTGGGATTGTGCGCAGCATGCGTGGGACACGCGCCTAATTTAGCCCAGCTTTGCTGTGCCAAGAGTACCAGTGCGATGATGAAGAAAGTCTTCACGGGGCCCCCTCGTCAGAGTGACGTGAGGCTATCGAGCAAAGGGGATACCAGTGACTTTAGAGCTTGAATTCGATTTTAGATGAGCTGAGTGAATTTGGTCCGGTGCCCGAGACTTGAATTTCGGACATCGGCCGGACGATTTTCGTGCGGGCTATTGCCCGCATTGGCAGTCGGTACCAAGGCAAGAAAGAACCTTGCCATGATTGTTAAACTGAAACTGGAAAACTTTATTGTCGTGCATTTCCAAGCTCACGGAAGAATTATCCTTAAGCTTCAAATCCATCTTTTTTTCAACGCGGGTGATTTTTCCAGTTGCTAAAAGCTTTTCAACGGTGTCGTCAACTTTTAACGGAATTTCTTCCGGAAGATCTTGCGCATCCAATTTATAGAACTTTACAGTCTTTTTGGATTTCGCATTCGTATTATCAGCACCGATCACATGCACACGACGTTTTGTGCCGTCGGGTTGGTCCAGGTGATAGTTTTCCAAAGTCGTTTCTTCAGTTTTAACACCCAAGCTTTTACGTAAGTATTCGACCAAAGCTTCTGGCGTTGCCACAGCTTGAGCAGCGATTTCGGGAGCACAGGCTTTCAAAGAGTCATTGAATGTGTCTTTGTCAGAAACTGCCACCGGTGATTTTGCCACTGTTGCAGTTCCGGCCTCAGAACCTGTCACAGCTGTATTCGGTGCAGAAGCGCTTTCTCCGGCAGAGATCACGGCCGTATTGGCACCACTATTAACTGGTTTTTCGTGAAAAAGAATATGCAGGAAATAATAATCCGCAGCCACTCCTAAAATGAAAAGTACTGCAGCCCAAAAAAACCAATGCCTAAACTTAATTTCTTTCATAATTCCTTTAATCCTGTTTCAGATTCGGAACCCAAACATCCCATGACTTACAGCTTCTTGCACGCTGCGAAGGTCCACGGAGCTGACCCCAACGGTACTGTGCTTCGTCCATGGGATTGTTTGAAATGAGTCCCGCAAACAATCTGCGTTTGAACTCGGCTAAGTCAATGTACTGACCAGAAGAATATTCAGTGGTACAAACAGAAATTCCGTCAACGCCCACCGGGGCCATTTTTCGAGTTTCGCTGAGCATGCTTTCTTCGATGAAAGGATAAATCTTGTTCAGACGCACACGCATGTCCAAGCTTAAATCGGATGCATTGTTGGCCAGAACCAACTCGCGGTAAACTTTGCGCAAAGTCACATAGTCATCAAATACGCGTTGGTCACGGCTTGGTGTGGAGTAAGTGTCATAGTCTTCATACGACATACAACCACGAGTGGAGCGCAAAGCATTCAAACCATCGTTCACCGCACTCACTCGGCCGACCAAACCTTGGCAAGTTACTTTCATCAAACGCGCCATCATTTGCTCATCCGTTTCGCGACGAAGTTGCAAACGGCCTTGTGCGTATTTCACCCAGCGTTTCAAAGGAACTTTGTATTGTTCTTCGCTGTAGCCCGGAACTTTCCAAACAGGTTGGTTCAAATACTCAACCGGTCTCCAGTAACGGAAGCCCGCGCCACCCGCCGGAGTTTGATCGCCTTCAAAAACCCATTCAGGGTTTGGCCAGGATTGGCGCTCTTGCAAAGTCGAACCTGAAGTACGACCCACCGTGGAGTTGTAAACCAAGTGAGGTACACCGATCGGCAGCATTTCTTTGATTGTCCAAGAATGGTGATTTACCGCAGTTGTCAGAATCAAAGAGCCTGCACGAACAGTGTTGCGTGAAATCGCAACAGGGTAGGTGTCATTGGCAACGGATTTAGTGCTGACCATGTCATAGATATACAGCAGGAAACTTTTCACACGTTGTTCTTCACGCTGCTTATCGAAACGCTTCATTTGATTTGAAATCGTGCGACCATAAGCCGTGGGATCTTGAATCACGAAGGGAAGTTTATTTTCGTAAGCGAAAATCAAACGCATGGAATACACAGTGTCGGCGCAGTCCGTACGGAGACCGTAATAAGGATTGCTTTGGCCATTCGGAAGCTTTTTGCGGGCAAAGAAATCAATTTGCCAATTGTTTTCAACCCACTCAGAGAAGCGGTCTTCCCAAGCCGGTGACCAAGAGTTAACTTCTGTCCACACGGCCGCGTGGGCAAAACTACAAGAAACCAAAACCACAAGAAGCAAAATCAAACGTTGCATGATGACTCCACAGATTACGCGAGGAAAACGGTACATTGCCGGTTTTTAAGATTCAAACAAAATGCCCTGCGGCCAAGCCCCATTTTAGCTAGAGGTGACGTGTCATAAAATTCGGGCGAGTGCGTATTGAAATTCATCTGGTGAGTCATAGAATAAAGAAGTCGGCCGTTGCTTTTGCGGTCAGCACTCTGGAGGAGATATGAACAACTTGAAGTGGGTCCTAGGTCTTGTGTTCCTTGTGGGGACAGCAAACGCGGCCATTCGAGAGATTCCCGTCACGAGCGGCCGTACGCTGCGAGCTCAGGTCGACAGCTATGTCGAGCTTCTGCAGAAGGAAATGGGCCTGGCTAAGAATAATAAAGAGCGTTTTCGCGCGATTCGCCGGGTGACTGACGAAATTAAAGTCGTGCGTGAAAATAATATGCCTCAGACAGCAGCAGATGAGGCCTACATGGATTTAATGTTGGCTGTTTTTGATTCCGTACCAACCGAGAAAAATTTCAAAAAAAGTGACTGCACACGCTACGAAAGCGATATCTTGAATCAATACGAACCCACGGCGGATATAGAGCCAATGGAGCCTGCGGTTAAGCCTGCTTGGTTTGCCCTCTCCGTACTGTGTAGATAATGCCCTTGTGATTTAAGTCCAAATCCGCTAATTCTTCGGGGGATTAATGTTTAATGCCCTACGAGGAGTTATAGAGTGAAAAAGCTTATTTTGATGATCGCAGTGACGGTGTCTTCTTCAGCATTTGCAGCCCCTAGCACGCCAGAATTCGTCGATACTTTGGTAGATACAATTAACGCGAAACTTGTGGTGATCAATAACGAGCGCACACAAGAGGGTGCTAAACTTTATTGCAATCAACTGAATGCAGACCAAGTAAATCTAATCGCTGCGTATTTCCGTAACAAAAAAGCGAATGCTTGGAAAACGTTGAGTTCGGTAAATGCCAGCAGCTTTGTGAGCTCTGTAGGTTTCAATCTTTCCTGCTTCCCGAAACCGTGCAAAAACTATGATGATTTGGTTCATGGTATTTGCAATGCAAAATCCTATAAAATGGATCGCGCGCTTTTGACAAATTCCTTAGAAGCCATCAAGGGTGGAAAAATCTATGTCAACACGACAATGGATGAAGTGGCTCGCTAGTAGCCATTATCATTGTAAAGTTGAAATTTAAAAAGGGACCTAATGGGTCCCTTTTTTTGTCCTGCATAATCACATCTTGAACAGACTTTCAGTTTGGGTCGAAATATTTAAAACAAATATTTCCAAGGAACATCCATGACTGGTCGGTCGTTTAAGGTCTTGCTCGTTTTCGTGGCTTTGGTATTTCAACTTCCTTTCCAAGCGGCACACGCCGAACCGGAACCGGGAGCGGAAATGTTCATCTTCCATCTGGGATATTTTCTTCCTTCCTTTGATACAACTTTGCGCGTGGATAATAAGGCTCTCGGCCGCGGGGATGAAGTAAACCTTGAAAACGATTTGGGTCTTGATGTTGAAGAAACGACCATTCGCGCAGATGCCCTCTGGCGGAAGTCAGAGCATAATCGCTTAACTCTAGGAATATTTAATTTTAATCGAACGGGCAATCGGGTTATCAACCGTCAAATTCAAATTGGTGATCAAATTTATCCGGTCGGCGCGACTGTGAATACCAATTTTAATTTCACGGTGATTCCCATCGCTTGGTCTTATGCATTTATCAAAAACTCAACTTGGGAAGTTGCTGCAGGAGCCGGTCTGCAGTGGTCGCAAATTAGTTTTAAAGCGGAAGGCAGTGCTTCACTAAGTGGGCTGAGTGGCAGTCGCGAAGCCACAGCCTCTACAAATGCGCCGCTCCCCCTAATAGGAATCGATGCAAAATACTATATCTTTGATAACTGGAGCGTGGGCTCGAATCTGGGGGTATTTGCTTATAAAGTTTCAGCGTCGAATATGGACATGCAGGGTAATGTCGTGAATGCCACTATTTCTACGGATTGGTGGTTCACTAAGTATGTGGGCGCTGGTGCTGCACTGAACTGGTATTATGTTGGTGTTGACGTGCAAGGCAGTAAGTGGACGGGGGAGTTTAACTACCAATACTTGGGACCCCAACTCTTTTTATCAGGGCGATTTTGATATTTTTGTTCGCCATAGCAATCAGTGCGACGTTAGAATCAGAGCATGAGCAAAGTCGCAGTCTTTTTTCAAAGTGAACCACCTCCAGCCATCGATGGAATTAAAAAACCTTTTAAACCCGGCGGCTACAGTGATAGCGGCGCTGATATAGCCTATGCCCTTAAGGAAAGTGGTCAGTTTGTGGCGACGCCGGTGGCTTTTCCTGAACCACAAAATGATAAAGACTGGGTCTTTCCTGATAGCGAATCAGGCTTTGCGAAAGCCTATGAAGCTGGTGCCAGAGTCTTTTGGCTGAACACTGTTTTGTACGTGGGCCATCCCGTTGAGAAAATAAAATATCCTGATGTAAAGTTCGTGGGACAGCTTCCTGCGGATGTGCAAAAGGCTGACGATAAGTTCGCGACCAATAAGCTTTTGCGAGAGCGTGGACTTCCGGTGGCTTTTTCTGAAGTTATTAAGCTTGAAAACTGGCAGTCATTAAATTTAACGGCTCCCATGATGATTAAACCTATCCGTGGTCGTGGCAGCCAAGGTGTGGAAGTCGTCAAGGAATCCCCAGCATTGAAAGCGTTGGTTGAAAAGTGGAAGGCCTCTGGGGAGTTTGGTGATGCTTTTATGGCCGAAGAGTTTTTGCCCGGTGACGAGATAACGATCACGGTGATGCCGGCAGGGACTTATCGTGTTCAAGGGGAGAACGTCGTTAAAGACACTCCCTGGGCATTGCCTCCGGTGCGACGTGTGAATCATGTCGAAGGGGTTGCGCCTTACAACGGTGTCGTAGCGGTGACCTCTAATAGTGTTCTTCTGTCGCCAGTTGAGGCGCAGGAAGCCGCTATTCACAGTGCGGTACAGGCTTGCGAGCGAGCTGGAACTCTTTTGGAAATTCATGCGCCGATTCGCATTGATTGCCGTCAAAACTCCGACGGAAAGTACCTGATTTTTGATTTAAATATGAAACCGAATATGACGGGGCCAGGAAGGCCGGGGCGGGATAATCAAGACAGTCTGTCTGCTATTGCTGCCCGAGGAATTGGCTGGGACTTTAAAGACTTGCTGCTAGCGATGCTAGAGCAAGCCTTTAAGATGGTCGTTAGTAGCCAAGGATATCTACGTAAGTAATGCCTTTAGCAACGCTGGAAGAAACTTTAGCGCGTTGGCCTTTGATTTGAATTCTGCCATCCAAGAACAACTGTTTGAAAGTTGTGCGAGTGATGTTGAACAGATTCAGGTTTTCTTTTTGATTGCGAAGGGCGTTTAATAAAACCACATCCAAACGTTTGGCTGATTTGTGAAGCTCAATCGTCACGCGAAATGATTTAGGTGGTTGTGGTGGAACGTGATTTACGCCTTCGTATGCATCCATGGGGTCTCCGAATTTAATAAGGCCGAAAGATGCCACGGGAAGGCCGCATTTGTCCATTTTCTTTGAGGTTGAGGGCTCTTATGGGGTCCGAGCCCTAAAAAAATGCCACGAATTGGGCTCAAACCAGCTGTTTTTAGTTACATTTGCCGACCGGGCCGTAAGTAACGACACTTTGGCAAACGAAAGCAAGCTTTTGGCCTTTTTTGATATTTAAAGTCTGAGAGATTTTCTTAGAAACCTTTTTTACGACAGCGTATTCAACTGTGACTTCGGCTTCATTCTCAAAGCATTCTTCAGTATAATTTTTCGCTTCAAATTTTGTCCTATTGGTTTGCTTTAGAACTAAATTGAAGATGTTGCCATCCTCGTCCTTTTCAATGCCATCCCAAGTTACCAGATTTTCTTCTTCAGAAAGTTTGTCTGATTCAATTCTGTAGGCATCCATGGGACGGCCCGCGACGCCGATTTTCACTTGGTTGCCGTCGATCGTATACGCTGTGCAATTAGAAGTTAAATAAACACCACCTGCAAAAACAGGGTTAGCAGAAATAAGAAGCGCCAAGGTTACAAATACAGATTTCATAAATACTCCTATGTTTTTAAAATTTAGTGGCAGTCTAGGCCTGTGGGAGCCTGAACCGTGGTAGTGCAAGCGAAGCGCAGGGTTTGGCCCACTTTGATGCCTTTTGATTTGGGTAAATAAGCAGATACTTTCGTGACCTTCGCCAGTCGAACCGAGTCCCATCTATGACCTTGAAGGCAGCCGTCGTCGATAATATCGCGAGTGACAATAGTTTCTTGGATAACGTTTAAAACAATTGCGGCATATTTCGGAATATTGTTGCCATAAGAAATGCCTTCAAAATTGACCCACTTGCTTTGCTCTTCTTCAGAATCTGATTCGATCGAGCGAGCATCACCTGGCAAAAGATAAAGGGCGATAGTTTGGCCCGTTGGAGTTTGAGCGATACATTCTTCAGTCATAGTTTCTTCTGTCGCGTAGGCTGTAGAAGCTGAAATGACTAGTGCCAAAATTGCGATTAAGTTTTTCATAATATTCTCTATATAAATTCTGGTGAAAAATTAAGTTAGCAAGTTGCCAAGTTGAGAGCGGAGTTCAGACAAAGTCTTTTCTACTTCTTCAAGTTTGATAAATAGATCTGCGTGCTTTGGCTTACGACCCGTCATCAGCTCAAACAGGGAAACGTCTAATGCTTTTGAGAGCTTTTCATAGGGCTCACCCAGAATCTGACGGCCATTTTCCCACTCACGGTAAGTGGTTACAGGGATGCCTGTAAGATCTGCGATTTGTTGGGCAGATTTGTCTTGTTCTGTGCGTAGTCTTTTAAGGCGTTTCGCTAAAGTTTCCATAACATTCTCCGTGGAGGCCGTTATAGACAGATCGCTGCCATGCGTAAATTAGAATGATTCGATAGAATTCATCGAAAAAGTAGAAAGGTGCCAGGTCCGATAGCGCCTATTGGAAGCGGGTGATGTATTGGCAGCGTTGGCAGAGGTTTTCGACCAATTTATGGTCTTTAAAACCTTTTAAAATTTTCATAGCGCGGTCGGAACCAAGGATGGATTCAACGGAGGCGTCCTTTACATTGCCGAGTGGAACTTTGCCTTCTTTGTCCAGGCAGCATGGCACTAAAGTTCCATCAGCAAGGACGCCAAAGTGGCTGGAAAGGCCATAACAAGTGCCTTTGGTGCCGAGTAAGGGCAGGTCAACCGAGGGCCACGTGAACTCAGTATCGAAGTGCAAATATAAGCGATCTTGGATGCGAATACTTTTGTTCCTGCGAACGTCGATGGCTTCGTTAAAATTAAAACCAAACTCAGTGCCTACGCGGTCTAGCATCGAGCGATTGTGGGCACCAGTGCCCAGCGGGGCGTCCAAATTCCACAGACGGAAATTCAGATACAAATCTGGACGCTCGGCCATTGCTCGGCGAGTGTAGTTAAAGATCTTATTCAAATAGATAGTTGGGTCTTTGTCTCCATAGTTGTCATGGAAGCTGTGCAAAGAGAAATTCACCTGACGCAAAATCGGGTGTAGCAAAAGATCTTCTTTCATCGCATTCATCAAGACGCCGTTGGTAACCAGGAACACGGGAACCTGATGATTCGCGCAGATATTGATGAACTCTGCCAATTTGGGGTGCACCAAAGGGTCGCCCATCAAATGTAAAGTCACTTGGTCAGTCAGCGGGGCCACTTGCGTGATCACGGATTCGAAAACCTCCAGGCTCATCATTTTCTTTTCACGCTCAACAGGCGGACAGAAGCTACACTGCAGATTGCAGATGTTGCTGATCTCGATATTCACCTTGTTAAAGCGGTTCTTAGATTTAATAAGTCAGGATCCTTAAAATAAAAAAGGCCCCTGGGAAATCCCAGAGGCCTTGGATTTGGAACTCTCTTACATCTGACGAGCGCGTTTTTCAACCGCCAGGGCGGCTTCACGCACAACTTCTGACAAAGTAGGGTGGGCGTGGAAGGATCTTGCAAGATCTTCACTGCTGCCACCGAACTCCATACACACAATCACTTCGTGGATCAGCTCAGATACGCCAGGACCCACCATGTGAGCGCCCAAAAGCTTGTCTGTGGCCTTATCCGCGATGATTTTTACGAAACCTTCAGTGAAGCCTTTCGCGCGCGCACGGCCGTTTGCCAGGAATGGGAATTTACCCACGTTGATTTCGATACCTTTTTCTTTAGCTTGTTCTTCGTTGATACCTACAGTTGCAACTTCTGGGTGAGTGTAGATCACGCCTGGAACTGTGTTGTAGTTCACGTGACCTGCGCCACCAGCTAGCATTTCAGCAACTGCTACGCCTTCTTCTTCCGCTTTGTGCGCAAGCATTGGGCCCGCGATAACGTCACCAATGGCATAGATGCCAGCAACTGAGGTTTGGTAGTGAGCATCGACGATGATGCGACCTTGTGGATCCTTTTGGATACCAGTTTCTTCAAGACCCAAGCCTGTTGTGAATGGTTTGCGTCCAGTTGCTACCAGAACAACTTCGGCTTTCGCAGTTGTTGCTTTGCCGTCAGTCAAAGATTCGTAAGTCACTTCAACGCCGTCAGCAACAACGTTAGAGCCCGTTACTTTCGTCGAAAGAAGGAACTTCATGCCTTCTTTTTCCAAGTTACGTTTAAGAACGTTCATGCAGTCTTGATCTGTAGCGCCGCCCAAGCGGTTCGTGTACTCGATCACTGTTACTTCAGCACCCAGGCGCTGCCATACAGAACCCAGTTCAAGACCGATCACACCACCACCGACAACGATCATCGTTTTAGGAACTTGTGGCAGGATCAAGGCACCTGTGTTGGATACGATTCTTTTTTCATCGTATTTTAGGAATGGAAGTTCCACAGGAACAGAACCAGAAGCAATCACGATCGCTTTAGTCGTCAACACTTGAGTATTACCGTCGTCTGTTTTCACTTCTACTTTGCCAGCTCCCAAGATTTTCCCGAAGCCGTTGATGCCTGTGATTTTGTTTTTCTTGAATAGGAAGTTAATACCATCAGTGTTGGCTTTAACCACTTTGTCTTTACGAGCGATCATCGTGCCCAAGTCCAATTCAACTTTAGGAACTTTGATACCATGAGCAGCGAAATCATGTTGAGCCGCTACGTAATGTTCAGAACTTTCCAAAAGAGCTTTGGAAGGGATGCAACCTACGTTCAAGCAAGTGCCACCGTAAGTTTTGTCTTTTTCAATAACTGCCGTTTTCAATCCCAATTGAGCTGCGCGAATTGCGCCTACATAACCACCGGGACCGGAACCGATAACAATAAGATCAAATTGATTGTCTGACATTCGTAACTTCCTTTGATGTGCACTACAGGGCGGAGTTTTTAATTACTCTCTTGGTATACGCTATTTTAGCATTCGCGGTCACTAAGTAAGGTTCGTTTTAGGCGAGGCTTTTGGCTGAATTTGATTTGATGTTGGTTAGCGGCACATTTTGAGGCGCGAGAATTACTCAATATATTTAGCTATTTATGATCCAGATCATGCTTCACTAAGAAATATTACCTAGTACCTTGCATTCCGAGGTACCATGGATTACTTTGTAGCTGTAAGGGGCACTCATGAATGTTCAATTTAAAAAAGGCGTGATCGAACTCTTGGTTTTGTCGCTGCTGAATCGCAAAGACCGCTATGGGTATGAGCTGGTCGAAGCGATCTCAGAAAGCATCGAGATAGCCGAGGGGACGATCTATCCCTTGTTAAAACGAATGACCGATGAAGGTTATTTCAAAACCTATCTGCAGGAATCGGCGGAGGGGCCTCCGCGCAAATACTATCAAATGACGACGAAGGGTCGGACGTATTTCGACGAGCTTCGCAAGGAATGGCGCGAGTTTTCAAAAAGTGTTGAAAAGATTTTGGGAGAATAAATGACGAAGGCAGAGTTTTTCGAACAACTAAATGACGGTTTGAAAAAAGTAAGAAAAGACGAACGCGCCGATATTTTGGCGGAGTACGAAGAGCATTTCCATCATGCTTTGGCGAAAGGTAAAACGGAAGATCAGATCTGCAAAGACCTGGGTTCGGTGGATCAAATCATAAAGGACTACCGTATTGAAAAAATTTTGGCCGATCAAGTGACGGGGGAGACCGGTAATGCCAAGTCTATCATGCGTGCTGCACTTATATTGATGGCACTGGCTCCGTTGAACTTCCTGGTTTTCATTGGACCATTCCTGGTGACGATGTGTTTGCTGGTCGCCTTTTGGTCTGTGGGGGGCTCGCTGTTTTTAGTGGGTGCAGCGATGTTCTTTACATTGTTGGTTAAAATATTCTCAAGCTTATTGGTGCCAGTTTTGATGATTGGGTGCGTGGGGATCGCATCCCTCGGGATTTTCTTTATGCTCTTGTTATTACCAATTACTCAATTAATGGGTGCAATGACATTTAGATATTTGAAATGGAATCTTGATTTTGCGAGAGGTCACTAAGATGAAAAAGTACTATATCGTTTCTTTGATTGCGAGTTTCTTTGTTGCGGCTATCTGCCTGGGAGCCACGGCTTCATTTGTATCCACTTGGAGTAAAAAAGAACGTGATGAAATTGAGAAAATCGCTTTTTCTAAAACTTCTTGGGCTTATAAACTGAGACCTGACGCCGAAGAAATCGGTAACGCCTCTAACACCAATCCGCTGGAAATTTCTTTGGCGGGAATTACTGAAGTTGAAGTGGTGGTTCCGGATGGCGATGTTAAAATTTCCGCGGGTAAGGACGCCGCAGGAACATTCACGGCGCAAGAATTGGCAGAGGGCTGCCAGTTGCGAGTGACTCGCCGTAAGGATGAATTGACCATTCGCTTTTCAAAAATTGATAAGAAAAGCGAAGGCTGTTCAGGAAGTTTGATCGCAGAGATTCCTTCGTCGGTGGACTTGCACATCACTGGTGGGCAAGGGGATGTGACAGTCGAGAAAATGAAGGCTGAAATTAAGGCTCATATCGGTTCTGGTAAACTTACGATCGCGGAAAGCAAAGGGGGCGTTCGTGGCGAAGTGGGCGTAGGCGACGTTTTAATTTCGGGAGCATCTCCAGAAATCAAAATTGAGCTTGGCGTTGGTAAACTTGATGTAAAACTCATCGAAAAAATCAATGAGGGAGAATGGTCTTTAAAAGTTGGCATGGGCAGTATCAATGTCGAACTTCCGCAAGGGCAAATTGTAAAAGAAAAGTATAAAACGGGAATGGGCAGTAGAACCCTCTTGAATAAGGAAAAAACTGACGCAGAGTTTGAAATCAGCGCCACCTCTGGGGTGGGCGATATCGCAACTACGGTCAGGTAAAAAAAGGGTTCTTCGGAACCCTTTTTTCGTTTACTTTACGAGTCTTTTTGCCCTCTCTGGCATGTCTTCTGAAATACCTCTTTGCATAGATTAATAAAGAATTTCTATTCCAAGGAGAACCCTATGGGCATGTCTAAGGTGCATAAGTTTTTGACAGTGAGTGGCCTGTTATTGTCCTCGGCGCTGGCACCCTCGGTGGTGATGGCAGCTGAGCAGTGTTCGGCTATCTTCGCCGCAGAAACCCAGGCTCCAGCTCCAGCAGTAAATCCTGCGATTTTGATGGGTCTTTTAAAGCAGCAGCTGCAGGCTCAATTGGGCGAGTATGCCTTTCAAATCGTAAAGGGTGATCCGACTGAAGTTCTTAAAACGAAATCCATTTCTCCTTTGAATGTGCGTGACCTGGCAGAGCTGGGCACGGTCAAACAAGAGGCGATGCTTTTAAATCAATTAGCTGTGTTGTCTAGTTCCGGCAAACTGACTTCTTCGTTGGTTTCGCTTTTGGCGCAGTTGAAGGCTCTGCCGGAATTGGGAGGAAAACCAAATCCATTGATCGGACTTTCTAAAGAAAAGGAAGCCTATCTGATTGAAACCGCTGTCAGCAACATCGAAGGTGTTCTGGCCTTGCGTGGATTAACGAATCCTTCTGTTAAATATGTCGAGTGGTCGGCACTTTCTAAAACGATGACGGAGCGTTTGGATAAATCTCCAGCGGGTCTGGATAATATTTTGCATTTTGCTAAGTCTGAATTCCATAAGACTTCTAAAGTTCAAATCTTGATCGACGGGGAGCAATCATTCGCCTTGCGAGACAGCTTGATGAGTAAAGCCAAAAAGTCCATTGATGTGATGACATGGGCTGTTTACTCCGACAAGACCGGATTTGAAGCAGCGGATCTTTTGATCGCCAAACACAAAAGTGGCGTGAAAGTTCGCTTGATCGTGGACGGTCAAGTGGCGAAAAAGCCGGGATATACTGAGGTCGTTCAAAAAATGGAACAAGCTGGTATTGAAGTAGTTCGTTGGACGAATCCCTCCCACGTTTTCGAAGGTCAACATCGTAAGATGCTGATCATCGATGGGGAGCATGTGATTTCTGGTGGTTTGAATTTTGGTGATGTGTACAGCCATAAAAATCCAGATATGAATGTTCCACGCTGGAGAGATACAGACGTTTATGTTCAAGGTGAGTCGGTGAACGAAAGCCGCCGCCTGTTCGCTGACGTTTGGAATCAGCAAGTAAAAGAAAAGAACCTGTCTTATAAGACAATTCAAGTTCGTCAATCCAAACAAGTGGCACCAGAAACAGGTGATGTGGTTGCAGTTTTGAATCATGACCCAGTAAAAAATCAAAACGGCAGTACTATTATGATGACGCTTCTTAAAGGTATCCGCGAAGCGAAAAGCACGGTAGATATTGAAAATGCTTACGTCGTGATGTTCCCGGCTTTGAAAAATGAAATCCAGGCGGCAGTGGCGCGCGGTGTTCGTGTGCGTGTTCTTACGAACTCTCACACCTCTGTGGATGAGCCGATCGTAAGTCTTCCGATCTTAAGAAGTGCCCATGATCTGGCAGCAGTTGGTGCGCAAGTTTATTTGAAAAAAGGCGCGACTCTTCACTCTAAGCTTGCGGTGATCGATGGCGAGTACTCGATGGTGATGTCTTATAACTTGCATCCACGTTCTGAAAAGGTGGAAGGCGAGATGGCTGTGGTTGTAAAAGGCAAACGCTTTGCGGATACAGTGACTCAGGCCTTTATGAATGACATCAGCTCAGATCGCGCGACCGCAATTCCTTTTGCAGATGCGATCCAGTTGCCAAGCAGCCCCGAAGTGATTCCAGTTCTGCGAATCTTCTTTGATATGCTTTAATCGGGTAACAGTTCCCTTTTTGTACTGCGATGCGGAACCGATGCGGTTCCGCACGCACAATAAGGGGCTAAAAATCTAAACCATTGTTTTAAGCAGGCCGCCTTCAACTCTCATAGCAGAACCTGTGATAGCAGACGCTTCATCGGTCGCAAGGAAAGCCACGACATTGCCGATTTCTTCAGGGCGAATAAAGCGCTGAATGATCGAAGTTGGACGAGCGGTTTTAAAGAAGCCCTCTTCAACTTGTTGTTCAGAGATATGATCTTTCTCGGCTAATTGTTTTAGGAATGTGCCAACGCCTTCTGATTTCGTTGGTCCAACCAAGACAGAATTTACGGTTACATTCGTGCGCGCCGCTGTTTCAGCAAGGCCACGGGCTAAAGCCACTTGCGCGGTTTTTGAAACTCCATAGTGAATCATCTCTGTTGGAATTTGCAACGCAGACTCGCTGGAAATAAAGATCACACGACCCGCGTTCTTTTTCATCATGCGCGGGAAATAATGACGAGAGAGGCGGGCACCCGACATGAAGTTTCCATTCCACATTTTTTCCCAGTCCTCATCGCTGATATCAGCGAACTCTTTAGGTTCAAAGATACCAAAGTTATTTACCAAAACTTCCACTTCCGGGAAAAGCTCGGTCACTTTGGAAATACCAGCCGTGGTTGTAAGATCTGCCGCAACTCCATGAAGGGAGGTTTTGTTTGCGCCAGATTTGATAAGCTCATTGATGGCGTTATTCACGCGCTCTTCCGTGCGACCGTTGATGATCACATCGAAACCTTTTTTCGTCAGGCTTTGCGCGATGGCGAAACCAATTCCAGCCGTGGAACCTGTGACTAATGCCAATTTATTTTTTTTCATAGAGCACCTATTTTTTTCTCACTAGCACGTCAACGGAGTAGTGATTGTAGTTAAGGAAAAATAAAACAACTGTGTAAAGCAGGATGTAAATCATCTGGATGCCGACGATTTCCCAGTTTTGGATCAAGCAGCTTCCAGCCATCAACATAATCATCACCGCCAGTCCTGCAATGGTTGTCGGCATTAAGAACAACCCCAAGATTAGTAGCAACCCGATGATCGCTTCAAGGGGAGGAATCGCATAAGCAAATGCTTGAACCGACCAAGCGGGAAGGGGAGCGTCTTTAAATGTCTCTGTGATCCAAGCAACGAACTTGGAATAGTTCGGTCCAAAGCGCACAATTCCGTGAAGAAAAATGTTAATCCCCAAAGCGATACGCAAAATTGAGATGGCTAAATCCTGGTGGTTGAGTTTCATATGGGCTCCTGTTTCTTTGTGAAAAGTCCTGATGAGCTCAGATTAGACCTTTTCTGATGCGATGATAAGCCCTTGTTTTTGAGAAACATTGTTTCTAAAATAGAAAAAATGAAAATCCAGAATATTGAAGACATTGTGGCCTTTTTATCCGTTGCTGATGCGCAGGGTTTTACTCAAGCCTCGCGCAAGGTAGACATCCCGGTTTCGATTCTTAGTAAGCGTGTCGCACGTTTAGAAGACGATCTGGGGGTGAGGCTGTTTCAACGTTCCACTCGTGCGGTGGCCCTGACAGATGAGGGTAAGACGCTGATGCCGCAGGCTCGTCGTCTGCTGGGTGACATCAAAGAGATGGAAGAACAGTTTTCTGATAGTGATGAACTTAAAGGTCCTATTCATCTGACGATGCCATGGGGTTTATCACAGGGGCCGGTCGCGAAGATTCTGACAGAGTTTCGCAAGCAGCATTCCCAGGTCGAAGTCGACGTGCATTTCAGTGATGCCTATGAACGCTTGGTTGAAGCGGGATTTGATCTGGCGATTCGTTTTTCCACCTTAGAAGACTCCACCATGATTGCCAGAAGGTTGGGACCGAACTATTTAAAGATGGTCGCAAGTAATGCTTATTTGAAAGAGCACGGCACACCTAAGACAGTGAAAGATCTGAAAGAACATTCCCTTTTGATGATTGGCATTCATCGCCACCGAAAGTTTATGAAAAGCGGGCTTTCACTGAATGAGATCGCCAGCTCCTCGTCGGTCATTTCGAACAATGGATTGTTCCTAACCGAGGTCGCAAAGTCGGGGGGAGGTATCGCCATTCGTTCGCATTGGGATGTGGCGGAATCACTTCGTCGTAAAGAGTTGGTGGAGGTGGTCGTGAATGATCGCCTGGAATCAGGTCATGATGCTTATATTGTGACGCCGTCGAATCGGTATATGTCAAAACGAGTGCGTGCCCTGATGGACACGCTCGTTAAAGAATTCCCTAAATTTTTAAAGGAATAGTTCTTAGTAAGAGGACATCATTCCTTGGTAGCTGGTATAGCTTTCCACCGGTTTGAAGTCGAACTCACCCTTTTTAGTCAGATCGCTTGCGATGTAAGCGATAGAGCCCGGCGATTGTGGATTCACTTTGGCTAAGTGATAACCCACATACTTAGGAGATGTGATCGACATTGTGTAGTTGTCGACGATTTCCCATTTCACATCCACTTCGAAATCCATGATCTCTTTGATCTTATCCGTGTTGATCGCAATTAATCCACCTTTGGAATTTTTAAACTGGAAAAGCATTTTATCCACACGCAATGCTTGGCGGATGAAGCTGCCACCGTTTTGTAGATAAGCGCGGCAAGGTTCTGACATGCCACTATAAACCCACATACCGAAGGCGATTTCATCCAGGTATTCAATGGAAGCACCATCAATGTGCACATCCAATGTTTTTAGCTGAGTGTAGCTGGTTTTAAGTTTGAATAATGGTGTACCACTTGCTGCTAGGAAGTTTGCATCCATCCCCGCGCTGATCGACATCTTTTTGGAGATCTCTGGCAGCTGAGCATCCACAGATTGGTAAAGTTGCGTGTCTGCTCCGTTATAGGAAGTAGGGAAGCACGTTTTAGATGGAGAAATGATGCGCAGTTGATCAGGAGAGCCTGCCAGCAATGCACCCACACCCACTTGAGACAGTGGTTGTTGAAAAGGAATGTAACCTTGATCTGAAATAAAGTTCTCGTAAGTAGTCTTAGGGCTGCAAGCCACAAGTCCGCCCATAACCAATCCCATCAATAGAATTCTTGAATCTAAAAACATATATCCTCCCAGACGAGGAAATTTATCGGCCGATTGTTTCGCGGCTTTAGTCCAGGCGAATGTGTCGAAAGTTTTTACGGCGGCAAATTTTCACGGGCTAAAACGTGTTGATGTGAAGCAGATCTGTAAACGAAGAAGACAAAATCGCCACTTGGAATCCAAAGTAATCAACGCTTCCAAGCGCCGCTCATAAAAAAACCCGCGATTGTTAACCGCGGGTTTCTAAAACTTCTAACTTTGACATCGAGAGATTCGAAAGAACTTTCGCCAGCATTCCATTTAGCGAAGAACTTTTTGTCAGAAAAGAAAAACCCCGCTTTGTGAGCGGGGTTTTAAGAGTTTTAGATTTCTAGAAGAAGTCTTTCAGGATCTTCAACAAGCTCTTTGATCTTCACTAGGAAGCTCACGGCTTCTTTGCCATCCACGATTCTGTGGTCGTAAGTCAAAGCCACGTACATCATCGGGCGGATTTCAACTTTACCGTTTATGGCCATTGGGCGGTCTTGGATTTTATGAAGACCCAAGATCGCTGACTGAGGCGCGTTTACGATCGGAGTTGAAAGAAGGGAGCCGAACACACCACCGTTTGTGATGGAGAATGTCCCGCCACCCAAATCGTTTGGAGAGATCTTGCCATCGCGACCTTTTGCAGCCAGATCGCGAACTGCCACTTCAACACCTGCCAAGGACAATGTGTCTGCGTCTTTGATGTTCGGAACCATCAAGCCTTTTTCAGTGGATACCGCGATACCGATGTTGTAGTAGTTGTGGTATTCGATATCAGTGCCAACGATCCATGCGTTGACTGCAGGGAAAGCTTTCAAAGCTTCAACAGAGGCTTTCACAAAGAAGCCGTTGAAACCAAGGTTCAGACCGAATTTCTCTTTGAATTTATCTTTGTACTTCGCGCGAAGCTCCATCACTTTCGTCATGTCGATTTCGTTGAAAGTCGTAAGAAGTGCCGCCGTGTTTTGTGCTTCTTTCAATTTTTCAG
This sequence comes from Bdellovibrio sp. ZAP7, assembly GCF_006874645.1. Lineage (NCBI taxonomy): Bacteria > Pseudomonadati > Bdellovibrionota > Bdellovibrionia > Bdellovibrionales > Pseudobdellovibrionaceae > Bdellovibrio > Bdellovibrio sp. ZAP7. Next base: position 1,253,238 of record NZ_CP030082.1, read on the forward strand.
CAATACGCTTACGGATCGTTGTCATCGGAACAAGTTTTTTATCGCCTTGTTTCGAAGGACCTGTAGCTACTGGAACAACAGTTGGAGCCGCAGCTTTAGCTGCCGGTGCTGCAGAAGGAGCTGCTGCTGCTGTTGGAGCGGCCGCTTTTCCTGCTGTACCCGGAGTGGCTGCAAGAACATCACCTTTCGTCAAACGGCCATCTTTACCAGTGCCCGCAACTTGAGAAGGATCGATTTGGTTTTCAGTCACAATTCTTTGCACCGCTGGTGAAAGATTTGGATTAGAACCGCCAGATCCTGCCGGAGCAGAAGACATCTGTGCAGGAGAAGCAGAAGTTTGAGCTGCTGGTTGTGCGGGTGGTGGAGGTGGAACTGCACCTGCCGCCGGAGCCGGAGCACCTGCGCTTGCTTTAGCATCAGTATCCAGGGTCGCAACTGTTGCACCAATCAAAACTGTTGCACCAGCTTCACTGCCTGGAAGGATCGTCAACACACCATCATTTTCCGCGACAACTTCAACGCTGGCTTTGTCTGTTTCAAGAAGCATCAAAACTTCATTACGCTTAACGAAGTCGCCGGATTTTTTAGTCCAGCTGCCGATTGTCGCCTCGGTGATAGATTCGCCCACTGCGGGAACTTTAATCTCTTGTTTCATGTTGCTTATCCTTTAGCTAAAGATGCTTTTAATAATGTCAGCTTGTTCCGTTTTGTGCCTGTGGACTGAACCCACCGCTGGAGAAGCCTTTTCAGGACGACCCGCGTACTCAAAACGAAGTTGCAATCCGGCTTTTTGAACCACTTCAATAAATTTGAAGTAAACATGTTGGAATGCGCCCATGTTTTTCGGTTCTTCCTGAGCCCAGATAAGTGTCTTAGCCTTAGGGTAGCCCTTAAGAACTTCTGCCACTTGGCGAGCCGGGAATGGATAGATCTGCTCAAGACGAACAAGCGCGATGTTATCCTTTTTAGATTTTTCTCTTTCTTCCAAAAGTTCGTAATAGAACTTACCGGAAACAAATACCACTGTATCCACTTTGGATTTATCAGTCGCATCTCCAAGAACCGGTTGGAAAGAACCATTTGCCAGGTCTTCAATTGGAGAAACAGCTTTTGGATGTCTCAACAATGATTTTGGCGTCATGATCACAAGGGGTTTTCTGAAATCACGAACCATTTGGCGACGAAGTGCATGGAAGATCTGTGCTGGTGTCGTCAGGTTGCACACTTGCATGTTGTACATTGCACAGCTTTGCAAGAAGCGCTCAAGACGGGCAGAGCTATGCTCTGGGCCTTGGCCTTCGTAACCATGCGGAAGTAACAACGTCAAACCAGACATTTGCTGCCATTTGGATTCAGCCGCAGCGATGTATTGGTCAATCACGATTTGCGCGCCATTGACGAAGTCACCGAACTGAGCTTCCCACATCACCAAAGAGTTTGGATCGTAAGTGGTGTAACCGTATTCGTAACCCATGACACCGTACTCAGACAGAATCGACTCTGCCACCAAAAGTTTTGCTTTCGGGTTTGTATCAGCCAGAGGGAAGAACGCTTTATTTGTTTTTACATCATACATGCCGGCGTGACGGTGAGTGAACGTACCACGAACGCAGTCTTCACCTGTCAAACGCACAGACTTACCTTCGGCAAGAAGAGATCCGTATGCCAGAAGCTCGCCCATGCCCCAGTCCACTGGATCTTTTCCAGAAGCCATGTTTTTACGGCTTTCCAAAAGCTTCAAAAGTTTTGGATGAGGAGTGAAGTCTGCTGGGTACGAGGCTGCTTTTTCACCGATTTGTTTTAGTTTTGCCAAATCGAAGGATGTATTCACTGGTTTGTCGGCATCGGCTTCAACACCTTTGCGAAGACCTGACCAGTTGCCCTCGAACTTAAAGTTTTTAAGTTTCGGTGGAGCTTTCTTAGTGTCTTCGAAGATTTTTTGCAGACGATCCATCGCTTGTTGGTAAAGATCATCAGCCGTTTTTTGATCTACGCTGTTTTCACCCGCCAATTTTTGCGCGTAAAGCTCACGCACAGTCGCGTGTGCTTTGATCAGATCATACATCAAGGGTTGAGTGAATGCAGGTTCGTCACCCTCGTTGTGACCGTACTTACGGTAACAGATCAGGTTGATCACAACGTCTTTGCCGAATTGTTGACGGTAGCGAATAGCGATATCCATACCACGCACACAAGATTCAACATCGTCACCGTTTACATGAATCACCGGTGTGAAAGTCATTTTCGCTGGATCAGAAGCATAACGAGTGGAGCGCGCATCTTTTGCACTTGTCGTGAAGCCCACTTGATTATCGATGATAACGTGGATTGTTCCGCCAGTTGTATGAGACTGAACTGCAGCCAACTGCAAAGTTTCCTGGATAATGCCTTGGCCAGCGAAAGCGGCGTCCCCGTGAATCAAGACGCAGACAGCAGATTTTCTGTCGCCCGCGTTTAAATCTTGAGCGGCACGAGTAATGCCCAAAGCAACTGCATTCACAGTTTCCAAGTGAGAAGGGTTGTAAGCCAAAGTCGCCTTCACGGAAGATCCGTTAGTCGCTTTCTTTTCGGTTTTATAACCCAAGTGATATTTTACGTCGCCATCGAAATCTTCGACGGCTTTCTCAAGTTCTAATGGACCATTGAAATCACCGAAGACGTATTCTTCGCCCTTACCGAAGAAATTCACCAGCATGTTCACGCGTCCGCGGTGAGCCATACCCATGTGAAGTTCTTTGATGCCAGCTTGTGAACCACGGTTCACGATTGTGTCCATCATCGGAAGGATTGAGTCGGCGCCCTCAACCGAGAAGCGCTTTGTTCCCACGTAACGTGTGTGAACGAATTTTTCCAAAGTTTCAGCTTTCGTCAAAGAAGCCAAAACAGTTTTCTTTTCTTCAGGAGTAAGTTTGAAAGAAGATCCTTCGAACTCTTGCTGCAACCATTTGTATTCAGCTGCAGATGCATCCGCCGCTTGCAAAGCGATTTTACCGCAATAAGCTTTTTGCAAGTGAGTGATGATCTCAGACAAAGAAGCATTTTGTTTTCCAACGATCGCACCGATTTGGAATTTCGCGTTCAAGTCTTTGTCACTCAAACCGAAAGTTTTAAGATTCAACGCTTCGTTAGCAGTCGGTTTGTAAAGTGGGTTCAAATCCGCTTCAAGATGTCCTTGAGCGCGGTAAGCTTGAATCAACTGGAAAACTGAAAGCTCCTTGTCAGACATTCCGAATTTGCCAGATTGGGCAAATTCAACGCCTTCAAAAAAACTTCTCCACTCGGGAGCAAGTGTTTCAGGCTTTGCTTTGAAGTCACCATACAGTGCTTCAATGTATTCAAGATTTGAGCTGTTGATACCATTGTTGTTCACGACGAAATTCCTCACTTTAGGCAGACCTTGTTTTTTCCAAAAACTCGCGCGTTTGTAACGTGTTAATGCGTAGCAAAAATCGAGAGTTTTCATATTCAAGGATGCACGGTCATGTTAGCTCTTATTTTATTGAAAATGAAGGAGTTTAAGCGTGTATAAGTTAGTGCTGATTAGACACGGTGAAAGTGTTTGGAATCAAGAGAACCGCTTCACAGGTTGGCAAGACGTTGATCTTTCCGAAAAAGGTCGTGCCGAAGCTGCAAAAGGAGGCAAATCTCTCAATGACAAAGGCTTCAAATTTGATGTTGCTTACACAAGCGTTCTAAAAAGAGCTATCAAAACCCTCAATTTCGTTTTGGACGAGATCGATCAAGTGTGGCTTCCTGTCCACAAAGACTGGCGCTTGAATGAACGCCACTATGGCGCTCTTCAAGGTCTTAACAAGTCTGAGACTGCGGCCCGTCATGGCGAAGACCAAGTTAAGATCTGGCGTCGTAGCTATGATGTTATGCCACCGGCTATGGAAAACAATGATCCACGTCATCCTTCGCACGATCCGCGTTACAAAAATGTGCCCGCAAGCCTTTTGCCTAGCACGGAATCCCTAAAAGAGACGGTGGCTCGCTTCCTTCCACTTTGGAACGAAACTATTGCTCCCAAAATCAAATCTGGCCAAAAAGTGCTAATCGTTGCCCACGGGAACAGTTTGCGAGCTTTGATCCAGCATTTGGAAAATATGACGCCGGATGAAATCATGGGCGTGAATATGCCGACGGGTATTCCGTTGGTCTATGAACTTGATAAAGATCTTAAGGTGATTGGCAAAGAATTTGTCGGTGATCCTGAAGAAGTGAAGGCAGCAATGGAAGCTGTCGCGAATCAAGGTAAAGCGAAGTAGACCAAATTACATATGTTTTCAAAAGGGAGATTTTAAGAATCTCCCTTTTTTTTGACCTCGCCTTGACACTTTTTAAATCAATTCCATAGTTAATTATGAGAAGTGATCCGGAAGCTTCCTCGAACTGTAAGCACTCCAGCCCTGCTGGAGTAGATTCTCTGCACAGCAGAGTTTAAACGTTTATATAGGAGGATTTTATGTCAATGCGTTCATTATCACCATGGTCCGCTCGTCGTCCAACAAACGATCTTTTTAGTCAATTCGAAGAGTTTTTCGGTGACTTGGATCGCGGGTACACACCTGCCGCTCGCTCGACGATGGACTTTTCTCCCTCTGTAGATATAGAGGAAAAAGAAAATGCATATATCGTAACGACGGATTTGCCGGGCTTCAAAAAAGAAGACATTAAAATTGAAATGGCAGACAACGTTCTGACTATTTCAGGCGAAAGAATCAAAGAAGCCGGAGATAAAAAATATTCCGAGCGTTCTTGGGGCAAATTCCAACGTACATTCAGTCTTCCAGTGCATGTTGCTGGAGACAAAATCGAAGCGTCTTATAAAGACGGTGTGCTTGAAGTGACTCTGCCGAAAGCAGAAAACGCAAAAAGCCGTTCGATCAAAGTGCAATAATCCACCTTCGCCAAGGCTACGGCGGACAGGTCCCCACGGGGCTTTGGCAGCCGTAGCTTCAGCGAAGGATGCTTAGCTAAAGTTTGGGGTTGGTAAGACAGATGCTTGAGCTTCCCTCCAGGGGCCGCCTTGCTTTCTATGTCTTTCCTCCCGAACAACCTCGACACACATTCTTTTCTCTCTCCTCTTCGAACCTTGTATTTATAGGCCTCGAAGCTTTCCGAGAATCTGCCTTATCAACCCCCAAATTTTAGCTAAGCATTTTCAACCTTTCCCGAGGGGAAATGTTTTTGAAAGTGACTACCTTTTAGTCACGCTCTCGAAATGAATGACTCAAGAAGAGCATTTGTGGCGACTCCAAATCAGCTGGGGTACAGTGTTTCCTGTGCTTATGAAAGTCGCCAGGAGGGTGCATGAATACATCGTTCAATAAACTTGTGATCGCAACCGGGATGGTTTTTATCGCTTCTTGCAGTCCACAATCTGCAACGAATTTAAACTCCGAAGTCGCCTCGTCTCTTTCGATCGATTCATCCAGAGAAGCGCTGGTTAATTTCAAATTGGTCGATGCGCCTAATAAAGATATTAAATCTGTTGTCGTAGATATCGACCATCTTGAGGTCGTGGTTGCGGGTGCGAGTAAGGTCGGACGCTTGATTTTGGCGAAGGGCCTGGGTTCGGTAGATCTTTTGAAATTGCAAAATGGGATCAGCCTGCCACTGCAGGAAATCGTGGCTCCTAATGGTTTGCAAATTCAGCAGATTCGTCTGATTTTGAAAGATTCAGGACACTATATTATCAAAGGTGATGACTCTATCTGCGAGCTGAAAACTCCAAGCGCTCAAAAAACCGGTGTTAAAATCATCCTAACTAATAAAGTTCAGTTTGAAGCTGGCCAACAATATAATGTGACCTTGGATTTCGATGCGATGAAATCCATCGTTTTGCAGGGCAATGGTGGTTGCTTGTTAAAACCAGTGTTGAAATTGATTTCTGTAACCAAACAACAACTGCCTGAAGTCGTAGATCCACAACCGACAGTGACGCCGTCTCCTTCTGTGGAACCGTCACCAACAGTAACTCCGGAACCGCCAGTGGAAATCATCACAACTCCGGATGAAAATGATGGTTCCGGTGACGGCTGGGATTACACCCCCTTGGTTGATGGCCAAGAGCCGATCGTTGATGAAAGTCAGTTGCCATACTTGTAAGATTTCTCGGTATTAAAATATATCGGCGGAGCCAGTTCCGTGCTGGCTCCTCGCTTTTGAGGAAGCAATGAAGAACGCAGAAAAAAATGTCTTCCTAGGTGCCATCGATGAAATTCTGGAAGAACATTTCGAGCAGAAAAAGAATGAAGTGCCGGTTTTTGTAAGTCGTCATTTTAGCCTCGGCGAAGCATTGAAAATCCAACGACAATCTGTCTTGTTGGATTTGATTTTTTATCCCTTAAATGCTCTTTGGGCGATTCCTTTCTTAACTGCTAAAAAGGGGATCGAGATCGCGGATAAACTAGGGTGGTCCCAGGGGAATTCACTTATTAAAAAAGTTCCTGCTGGGTTTAAAACCCGCTATCAGAAGGTTTCTGAAAGAATATTGCTGGATGAACTCCTGGCCTCTTCGCAGGATGAGGTGTTTCAGAAACTGCAAAATCAACTGCAGCTTGAATCGCACTTTTCTGATGCCGAACTTACCCAGATAAAGAGAAAAATTACGGATCTTTATAAAGAAGAAGTCGATAAATTTTCTTCAGCTCAGGTGCTGGTGACGGATTTAATTACTACGGTACTTTCGTTGTGCGTGGGTAAGATGTTTTTTAATGATGGTGGCTTGGGAGTTACCGGCATGGGCTCAAAAATTGCTCGTAACGTCGCTAATAAAGATGCTGCAGATCACTTTGTTTTCGGTAAGAAATTAGGCTCCGCTTTTTATAATGTTTTTCCGGTGGCCCCGACGCAAACTCAAGTCGTGGCAGCTACATTGGGTGTGGGTGTGTTGCTGACGGTTTGTAGTATCGCGGTTGCGGTATTTAGTGATCCTTTGCGAAAAGCTTTGGGTATTCAGGATTATAAGCTGACATCCTTGGTTCAATCCTTAGAGCAAAATCTGTATGTCCTTTTGAAGAATGAAATTAAGAATAAAATGAAGCAAAATAAGGTCTCTATAGCGGCCTAAGGTTCGCAATTCTGCATTGCCACAGATGAGCTGATAAAGTGATGCCGAGCTGATGTTTATGCGATATCAGTCAGGATAGAGGTTTATCCGTGGAAAAAATGATGACTGAAAAAGATAAAATGTTGGCCGGTGAGTTGTACGTCGCGGATGCGGCCCTTCAGGCCGAGCAAGTTTTGGTACAACAACGAGTTTTGGAATACAACCAATCAAATCCAGCCGACACAGAAAAACGCACAGCACTCTTGCAAGATATCTTTGATGACGTGGGCGAAAGGGTGACTGTACGCCCACCGTTTCACGTGGATTACGGCAGTAACACCTCCATCGGGGCTCGTACTTTCATCAATTTCAATGCAGTATTTTTGGACTGTAATAAAATCACCATCGGTGAGGACTGTCAGATTGCTCCGGGTGTGCAATTCTATACGGCGACTCATCCGTTGGATTCTAAAACGCGCAAAAGCGGGCTGGAATCAGCGCATCCCATTACTATTGGGAATAACGTCTGGTTAGGTGGCAATGTCATCATCTGCCCGGGCATCACTATCGGTGATAACACCGTGGTGGGGGCTGGGTCTGTGGTCACTAAGAGCCTTCCGGCGAATGTGTTGGCCGTGGGAAATCCTGCAAAGGTAATTAGAGAGCTGCGCTAAGTTCGACTGCGGCGCATTCCAAAAAGGGAACTGTTACCTTTCGGGATTTCGTGGTCTACTAGGTCCCATGATTTTAATTCGCGACATTTCGACTTTACTGACGATGGCAGGGGCGGCTTCTAAAGAAGGTCGTCGTGTGACCGAAGCTGATTTGGGAATCTCTCAAAAGCAGGCGATCTTAATCGATAAAGGCGTGATCCAATGGATCGGTCCTTCTGGTAAAGTTCCAAAACAGTTTGCGAAATCTAAAATCAAAGAAGTGAGCGCCAAAGGTCTGACAGTGTTGCCGGGCTTTATCGAGTGCCACACGCATTTGATTTACGCGGGCAATCGTGCGGCTGAGTTTGAACTGCGCAACAATGGGGTTTCTTATCAAGAAATTGCTGCCAAGGGTGGCGGCATTTTGTCGACGATGAAAAACACGCGTCAATCTTCTGTCGCGGAACTTGCACGCACGGGGCAAGAACGCCTGGATCACTTTGTTTCTCAAGGTGTGACGACGGTGGAAATCAAATCTGGTTATGCATTGAACTTAAAAGATGAAATGAAGGTTCTGCAGAGTGTGCAAAAGCTTGAGGGCGCGCGCACAGTCGCGACTTTCCTGGGGGCCCATGCGCTGCCTCCGGAGTTTAAAACTTACGAAAGTTATCTGCTGCATCTAGGTGAGGTGGTTTTACCTGAAGTTAAGAAAAAGAAACTCGCTTCACGCGTGGATGTCTTTATTGAAAAGGGATTTTTCCCTTTGGCTGAATCTGAAAAATACCTACGCCGAGCTCAAGAGCTGGGCTTTGATGTTTTGATTCATGCGGATCAAATGACATTGTCGGGCGGGGCTGATCTTGCTGTAAAGCTGGGTGCCTTGTCAGGTGACCATCTTTTGCAAATCACAGGCAAAGAAATCAAGAATCTTGCAAACTCCAATGTCACTTGTGTGCTGCTTCCGACAGCGGATCTTTATACCAAAACGAATTATCCCAAAGCCAAAGAGTTGATCGAGGCAGGGGCCCGTGTGGCGCTTGCGACCGATTTTAATCCCGGCACTTCTCCAACTCAAGAATTGAACTTGGTGGGGTTGTTGGCACGACTTGAAATGAAGATGACTCTGCCACAGGTGCTATCGGCATACACGGTCGGGGCAGCTCACGCTTTGAATCTGCATAAAGAGATCGGTTCATTAGAGGTTGGCAAGTCTGCTGATGTTTTGTGCATCGATCAGAGCTGGGATTGCCTGTTCTACTCGGTGGGTGAACGTCCGAAGAAGCTTGTTTTCTCTCGAGGAAAGAAGATTTTCGACAGTCTTAAATAATCCAATGCGTCACAAATTTAAGAATCTTACATGGATTATAAATTTTTGTTTGAACTAGGTGCTCTTTTCTTTCTAGTCTTGTGGTGTATCCGGGGGGAGCAACAAGATGAGATCATCGTACACGACATTAATGCAGTCGAAGTATTTCAATCCTGCGTTTAACAGCGCCATCTTCGATGGGCCCGTTCGAATCTACTTTGCTCAGTTTCATGAAGCCTTGGCTTTGAAAATCTATTTTATGATTCAACAGCAGTTGTCTGCCGAAACAGCAAAAGCCAAAGAAGCCGCAAAATCTTCCGGCGCTAACATCCTGGTGATGGTTTACCCAACTTCCGACAGTTTCCAACTTTCCTTCGAAAGCGCTAAAACAGAGAATCCTCTGGAATGCGAAAAATGGGGCGAAGACGTGGTCATCGGATTACGTGGACCGCTCGAAGATGAGAATTTGGATCTATTAGTCGATACATTGCGTATGACGATGAACAACTGGCAGCCGGCTAGTCTAGTTCGTCCTAGCGCAATTCAAGAACTCTGATATCATTATTTACATGAATAAACGCGGTCAGATCGTGGTGGAGTACGTGCTCCTCCTCGTCATTGCAACGGGCGTAGCAGCTTTGCTCGTCAGTCAACTTGTCAGTCGTAACACTGACAAGCCAGGCGTTTTAACGGCTCAGTGGCAATTGATTCTTAATGCCGTTGGTGCCGACATTCCAGATTCCAATAAAAAATAGGTAACAGTTCCCTTTTCGGAATGCATCGCATTCCGAAAAGGGAACTGTTACCTATAGGAATGGATTTCCGCGTTTGTGGATTTCTTCTTCGATCGCTGCCTGCATTTTCTCCTGAATATCCTGGGCAATTTCATGCACCAATTCAGCGTCTTCAACCGCTTCCGGTTTGTAAGGCAGGTGAATCGGTTCCAAGAAACGAATGCGCCATTTTGCTGGCAACGGGATGATATTCAAAGGCAGTGGAATCACCGAGCCTTTTAGGAATTTGGTGAATTTAAGCTTCTTAAGATTGATATGAGTTTCTTCAGCTCCCAAAATCACCACCGGAACAATGGGGCTTTGGGTTTCTAAAGCCATACGCACGAAACCGCGTTTGAACTCCTGCAATTGATAGCGTTTCGAAGTCGGTTTAAAATTTCCGGCTTCGCCCTCCGGAAAAAGAACGATGGCATTTCCTTTTTTTAGGGAGTTCACGCCGTTTTCATAAGTCGCTTCCGTGAAACCCATTTTGTGAGCGGGGATAGCGGTCGTTTCTGTTAAAAACCAAAAATGATGAGTCAAAACCCTTGGAACGCGTTTACCTTCTTGTTGCACGATGTGCCCAAGCAAAAAAGCATCGAATCCAGAGTATCCCGAGTGATTAGGAGCAATCACGCAGGCACCACGGCGGGGAATATTTTCGGCCCCTAAAATTTCCATACGGAAGTATTTGCGAAGGATCTCAAGCAGAAAACGGGGCAGCACTCGAAAGATTAAGGTGTCCTTGTCGAGGTTCTTCAATCCGAAGATTTTTTCGTTGGGTTTCTGCAAGAAATTCATCATGATAATTCTCAGGCCCCATGTTGCTTCATCGATAGTTTTTGAGGTGAATTTATGTCTTCTAGTTTTATCATGGCGATTGATCAAGGAACAACCAGCTCCAGGGTTTGCATAATCAATCAAGCCGGAGGTCTCGTTTCTGAGGCTCGTGAAACCTTTAAGCAAATTTTTCCTAAACCAGGTTGGGTGGAACACGACCCTGAGGACATTTGGTTTACGACACAAAGATCGATGCGCCTGGCGATTGAAAAAGCGAATATCAAAGCTTCAGCGATCAAAGCCATCGGTATCACCAATCAACGTGAAACAGTGATGGTGTGGGATAAAAAATCGGGCAAATCCGTATACAACGCCATCGTTTGGCAGTGTCGCCGCACTCAAGCGCAGTGTGAAAAATTAAAGAAAAACAAAAAAGAGAAAATGATCACAGCGAAAACCGGTTTGGTGCTGGATCCGTATTTCTCGGCGACAAAAATTCAATGGATTCTCGCCAACGTCAAAGGGGCTAAAGAACGTGCTCGCAATGGCGAATTGGTGGCGGGTACTGTGGATACGTATTTGCTGTCGCGTTTGACTCAAGGTGAATCCCATAAAACGGATGTCACCAACGCTTCCCGTACGATGCTGATGAATATTCACACGGGATGGTGGGACGAAGAACTGACAAAGCTTTTTGGTGTGCCAGAAAGTATGCTTCCTGAAATTTGTCCTTCAAATGCTGATTTCGGTACCACTCGTGGTTTGGGTTTTATGCCCGATGGAATTCCTATTTGCGGAATCCTGGGTGATCAGCAGTCAGCTCTTTTTGGTCAGGCTTGTTATGATGTCGGCGAATCTAAATGTACTTTCGGTACGGGCAGTTTCCTTTTGCTGAATACGGGTAAAAAGGCTGTGAAATCTAAAAACAGATTGCTGACGACGATTGCCTGGAAGCTTAAAGACGGGGACATGACTTATGCCCTTGAAGGCGGTGCCTTTGTTTGCGGAGCTGCTGTTCAGTGGCTTCGGGATGGCTTGGGTTTGTTCCAACAATCTTCCGAAATTGAGGCGTTGGCAAAAACTGTTGAAACAACAGATGGTGTGGAGTTCGTTCCGGCTTTGACGGGTTTGGGGGCTCCTCACTGGCAACCTGACGCGCGCGGCGTGATTTGCGGTTTGACCCGCGGAACTACGAAGGCCCACATTGCGCGGGCGACTTTGGAAGCTATGGCATTGCAAAATGTGGATATCCTAGTCACCATGGAAAAAGACTTGGGTAAAAAAGTTCGCTCTGTGCGAGTGGATGGTGGGGCCGCTGCAAATGATCTGTTGATGCAGATGCAGGCGGATTATACCGGTGTGAATGTGATTCGCCCGAAAAATCTGGAAACAACAGCCTTGGGTGCCGCTTTTATGGCGGGACTGGGGTGTGGTTTCTGGAAAGACATTAAAGAGATCAAAAAAATCTGGGCAACTGACAAAGAATTTAAAGTTAAAATGTCTACCAAAGAACGCAATGCTCGCAAGGTTCGTTGGCAAGAGGCATTGAGCAGAGTTTAGAATGCAGCTAGGTCAAAATATCTTTAAGAAAGTTCCAGTCTCGGAAAAGAAATTTCTTTTTCGAGAGTTGGCTCATGACAAGATTCAAGTCTCCGTTAAGGGCGATGACGATTCGTTTTTCAATTTGATCGCCGTGCAAACGGAAAGAGACGAAGATCTTCTTTGTCATCACACTTCCAATTCTAAAATGTTCACTAAAAACCAATCGGTTGTGGTGAACTTTATGTTTAAAAATGAGCGCTACTTTTTCCGCACGGATCTGGTGTTTTCCACGGGTTGGGCGCACCTAAGAATTGACGGGGATTTGTTTCAACTACAAAGGCGCGCCAATGCCCGCATTGATCTTCCGCAGAAATACGACGGCGTTTTCAATCTTATGCAGCATAACGCGCAAAAGTTTTTCATCGATTGCAAAATTTTGGATATCAGCGCTGGTGGTGTGCGTGTGGCCATGGCGAATGACATTCCTGCATTTAAAGAAGGCGATAATATTCGCGGCACTGTGCGCTTGGGAATTCGTCGTCCGATTGAATTTGAATTGGAAGTGCGTTTTTCTTCCAGCAAAGATGGAATTCAAACCGCCGGAATGCAGTTTAAAAACGTCGACACTCGTATGGAAAGCCGTCTGCTAAGTCTTATGGTGGATTTGCAGCGAGAGATTTTCATTAAGTATCCGTCACAGAAATAAATCCAAAAAGCTCTACCCAAGATTCATGACTGCACTGAGAATGGAGTCATGAACGTCGACCTTCCGAAAAGAAAATTCACTCAGTTTATCGGTCCCGGTGTTTTGGTAGCCGTCGGTTATATGGACCCGGGCAATTGGGCCACTGACCTTGAAGCGGGTTCTCGTTTCGGTTTTAATCTGCTTTGTGTGATTTTATTTTCGTCTATCGCAGCGATGTTATTGCAATCCATCTGCGTACGCGTGGGTGTCGTGACGGGAAAAGATCTCGCCGAACTTTGTCGTGATCAATATCGTCCCTGGGTGAAAAATATCCTATGGGTCTTGGCCGAGATCGCAATCATCGCGACAGATATCGCTGAAGTCTTAGGAACAGCCTTAGCCTTTAATATGATTCTGGGAGTTTCAGTTGAAAACGGGATCTTGCTGACAGCCTTTAACATGGTCTTTATCTTTATATTGCAAGGTAAAGGCATGCGCAGGATTGAAGCGATCGTCCTCGCCTTTGTCTTAATGATCTTGCTTTGCTTTGTGGTTCAAGTTTTCTTAAGCTCGCCGCCGTGGTTGGAAGTTCTAAAGGGATATATTCCAAAACCCAGTTCCTTCAATACGGCGCACGCGTGGTACGTGGCGATCGGGATTATGGGAGCCACCGTGATGCCGCATAATTTGTATCTGCATACAGCCGTCGTGCAAAGTCGTGTGGTCAAGGATACTCCCGCGGAACTGAAGTATTCGATTCGCATGATCACCTGGGAAGTGATTCTAAGTTTGGGAATCGCGTTCTTTATTAATTCCGCGATCCTGATTGTGTCGGCATCGGTCTTTCACTTAAATCGGTATTATGAGATCACAGAGATTCAGGATGCTTACAAATTGCTAAGTCCTCTATTGGGAGCAAGTGCTGCGAGTTTCTTGTTTGCGTTGGCATTGTTCGCGGCAGGGCAAAGTTCAACGATCACAGGAGCTATTGCGGGACAGGTGATCTTAGAGGGATTCATGCATTTTCATATGCCAGTCTGGATTCGTCGCGCGATTGCGCGAGTCCTGGCAATCATCCCCGCCTGGATTGGGGTGCACTATATGGGCGAGCACTCCGTCGGGAGATTACTGGTGGGGACGCAAGTGATCTTAAGTCTGCAGTTGCCTTTTGCTGTGGTTCCTCTGTTGATGTTTGCTTGTTCAAAAAATCTTATGAAAGAGTGGGCATTGTCTGCGAAGTTTAAGACGGCGGGCTGGGGTATTTGTGCTGTTATTATTGTAGCCAACATCTATATGTTGATGCGCTTGATTCAGGAATAAAAAAAAAGCCCACTGGGGGGCGGCTTTTTAATTTTTAAACTTGTTGGTCTTTTTGTTCGTCCATGATCTTTTTCAGACGACCCACAAATGATTTCAGCATGCAGTTAGCCCAGACAGGCAGGTCATTTAACAGTTCTTGAAATCCGTCTTCAGAAACTCGAACTACCACTACGTCCGTTACACACTTCGCGGAAGCAGAGCGGGGAGCATTGTCCAGAAGTGCGAACTCGCCAAAGGATTCTCCGTCAGCGATCCGGTTGATTTCCACTTCTTTACCCGCTCGATCCATGGTGCAGATTTTAACTGTGCCCGTTTCGATGATGTAGAAATGCTTTTCCACGTCGCCTTGAAAGAAAATAAATTCGCCGGCCTTATATTCCTGTTTGTGTAACTGCTCGAGTGCTGACATCCGTATCGCCTCTGGTTTTTTTGATTTTATACAAGAATTGTACACAGAATTGCGGACTGCAAGCAAGAGGGTTGAATTTGTCGAGAATGCGGTCTTATCATGGACTCATGAAGATGAAGTACGTCTTACCCATTTTAATCGCATTAGGCAGTTCTTCCGCAAAGGCTTTCAACACCGTGTTTGTCGGTGATTCTCACAGTTATGGGCAGTTTGGCGAAGAAATCGATAAATATCTGCGGAGTGTTTCCAAAAATGTTACGTCGATAGCTGGCTGTGGATCATCGCCTTCAACTTGGATGGCGGATGGAAAGAAGTTTAAATCCACCAACTGCGGTTATTGGAGACGGGACATCAAAGGCCAGGAAATCCGCGTGAAAGAGCACCAGGTGGATTCCTTTTCCAAAGAGCTCAGCGCTTTACATCCGGATCTGACGGTGATTGCCCTGGGCACAAACATACTGTCAACGCCGACGAATATTCTAAGCGAAAAGAAATCGATTCAGGCCATGCTCGACACCATTAAAAAGAATGATAGCGAGTGCATCTGGATCGGGCCGCCGGATACAGGAAATAAGACTTTGAAACTAAATCTTGCTGATGGCGTGAAAGAAATCAAAGCGTTGGTTGAAAAGGCGAACTGCGCCTTTGTCGATAGCTCTGAACTGACAAAGTATCCTGCCGGAAAAAGTGACGGTATTCACTACGGACCTAAGGATTCGGCAGAGTGGGGTAAGAAAGTCGTGGCGAAAATAGAAAAGCTGCCTCAAGTTTCACGGGCTCGTGAAAAAGTGGTGCAGCCTTTGCTTGAAGAGGATACGACAGGGACGACGTCTGAACCAGGCGCCGTCCGCTAGATTTTCCGATTAAATCAGACGGCTCAAATCTTTGACGTTTTTGATGTAAGAAATTTTCTTATCACCAGAAATTTTCAAATCCGCCAAGTGGCGTTTATTTGAGTACGGAATAACAAAATGTTGGAAGCCGAGTTTATCAGCCTCTTTGATACGGCTTTCAACGAATGAAACCCCGCGAACCTCGCCCGTCAAACCGATCTCGCCAAAGAAAACCGTTTTAGCGTCAAGATCACGACGACCTTCCGTTGATAAAATGGCAGCGGCCACCGCTAAATCTGCAGCCGGCTCCACCAATTTCAGACCACCCACGACATTGACGAAAATATCGTTACTGGATAAGCGCACATCCAAGTGACGATCCAAAACCGCCGTCAATAAATGCAGACGATTCACATCAATACCCAAAGAAGTACGACGAGGCATGGCCATATTCGTGGAAAGAGTCAGCGCTTGTACTTCACATAAAAGCGGGCGCGTCCCTTCCATTGACGCGAAAACCGCGGAACCGATCAATTGATCGCCACGTTCCTCCAGGAAAAGTTCCGACGGATTTAAAACTTCTTCCAAACCTTTGGAGTTCATTTGGAACACGCCCAATTCGTGAGCGGCGCCGAAACGATTTTTTAAAGTTCTGAGCAAGCGGAAGTCATAAGAAGTGTCGCCATCAAAGGACAGCACACAGTCCACCATATGTTCCAAAACTTTGGGACCTGCGATGGTTCCATCTTTGGTGACGTGACCGATTAGGATCACGGCGATGCCGTCTTGTTTTGCCAGACCCATCAAATGCCCGGCACACTCACGAACTTGAGAAACCGAACCCGGGGCTGCCTGCAAATCAGACAGATACATTGTTTGAATCGAGTCGACGACCAAAACATCTGGTTTTTTATGACGAGCCAATTCCATGACGTTATGAAGGTTGGATTCGGCACCCACTTCGATGAGAGGGGAGCGAATACCTAAGCGATGGGCACGGGATCCTGTTTGCGAGACACTTTCCTCGCCGGAGATGTAGAGGATTTTGCGCTTGTCGGAAGCTAAGCCGCCAGCCATTTGTAAAAGCAAAGTCGACTTACCGATTCCCGGTGATCCACCTAATAACACGAAGCTTCCACGCGCGAGACCGCCGCCCAGCACGCGATTCAGCTCTTGGAATCCCGTATCAAAGCGATCCAATTTAATCGCCTCGAGGCTTTGGTCTAGAGAAACCGGTTTTCCTGCACCAGGTGCGGTGCTCGTTTTTTCGACACTTCCTGTCGACCATCCTCTGGTTTTAGGCTCCTCCAGCTGCAATTCCTCGACGAAAGAATTCCAGGCGCCGCAGTCCGAGCACTTACCTTCCCAGCGAGGTCGCTGGGCTCCACAATTTTGACAGGTATAGACAGTTTTATTTTTCGATTTTGCCATAGATATTCGGTATCATTGTTAAATGATGGTGACAAGGATGATGCCATCATTGATTCGAGGGAGTGACGGGATGCGGACCACTACTGTAAAAGCAGTTTTGCTATCTATTATGCTTTCAGCGCCGATGGCGATGGCTCAGTCTAATAAAGACGAGCTGGATTCTTTTAAGAAAGCTTTAGATCAATTTAAATCTGGTAAATACGAGCAAGCCATCCCTACGTTTCAAACGATTGCTCAAAATAAATCTGAAATGGAAGAGTATGCGCGTTATTACTTGTCGCAATCTTTCTTAAAAACTTCCAAATTGGATGAAGCTTACAAAGAGTTGGAGCAAATCCAAAAACTTTCTCCGAATGTGAAAATGACGATCGACGTGCAAACGACGATGGGGCAAATCGCGCTTGAAAAAAAGAATTATAAGCAGGCGGCTGACATTTTCACGAAACTTGAAAAACGCACACGCAATACCGAATCTTATCCCGAAGTTATTTACAACCTGGCGGCGGCAGAGCAGGGCCTGGGTAAGCGTGCTTTAATGTGTAAGTGGTTGGTGAAACTCTACGAAAAACACCCGGGCTATTCTAAAGTGGCTCACTGGGAAGTGGACCTGGCGTCTTCGAAATTTGAAGGCAAAGAGACTGCTTGTGCGACTAGTACGGAAGACTTCCGTACCCGCGTCAGATACTTGCTGTTCGCAGGTCTTGATTCTCGCGCACAAACTGAAATCAATGCCATGAAAACCAATCTTGCTAAAATCGATAAGTATCTTGCAGATAAATTGCAAGTTCAGTTCTACATGCAGGAAGGGGAGCTGGGGAAAGCGGTTGATCTTTTAAAACCTTATTATGAAGAGAAAAAACGCGACTTCGATTACTTGATCCTGTTTGCATCGGCATCGGCTCGTGCCGGTGAAGTGCAATTGGCGGTGGGTTCTTATTACTCCGCTTACAAATTGTCTCCGCGCTCAAAAACCGGCCGTCAGGCATTGTATCAATCTGCATTCCTTAGTTATCAGTTCCAGGACTATGATGGTGCGGCTCGCAGATTCCAAGAGTTCATGAAGCTTTATCCGACATCGGGTCTTTCTAAAGACGCGAAATGGCACTTGGCTTGGTTGAAGTATCTTAAAGGTGATTATACCGGTGCCTATAAAGCTTTCGCAGAAATGCAAAGTGAGAAACGCAGTAACAAACGTGCGTGGAAGACTTTCCCGAATGATCGCGTGAATTACTGGATGGCGATGAGTTTGTTCCGCCAAGGTAAAATAGTTGAAGCCCGTAACAAGATGACGGCTTTGTCTAAAGATCCTCTTTTGGGTTACTACGCAATCGCAGCTCAGGCTCGATTGAAAAAGATGGAAGTGATTCCTTTACAAAAGGTCGCAACTACGAATTTGCCCACGACTCCACGTATGATCGCTCGCTTTTCTGCGAGTGAATTCTTAATGCCGAATGTGGATGATATCAGCTTCCGTGGTGACGATTCTGAATCCGAAGAGAACTTGATGATCACTCAGTACTCTGCTGATGATGAAAAAGAAAGCGATGAAGAAGCCGACGTGGAAGCAAACCCAGACAATAAATCTGTGGATGTTGCGCAAGGTGAAGATGGTGCTCCGGCTGAAGGCGATGAAGCAGCTGAAGGTGGCGATAAATCCGTGGCTTTCTCTTCTCCGATTTTAATGAAACGCTTTGAGCGTGCACGCGATTTGATGATCATTGGTGAAAACGAGTGGGCTCGTTGGGACCTTTATGACATCGAAAAGAAAACGCGCAATCGCGATTATTTGAAAACATTGATGTCTGAGTACTCAACAGCGGGTCACTTTAATCGCTCTTCTTACATCGCGCAGGTGACGTTCGGTACGACGCGTGCCTCTCAAGGTGTTGAGGGCGGTCGTGCAATGTGGGAGCTGGCATACCCGCGTGCATATTCTGATTCTGTTGATAAATATACAAAGCAGTTCACGGTTCCGACAGAACTTGTTTGGGGCATTATGAGAGCGGAGAGTTCTTACCGCCGCGATGCGATTTCTCCGGTGGGTGCTTTGGGATTGATGCAGGTTATGCCGTTCACAGGTTATAAAGTAGCGACGTTAGTGGGCGATAAAGATTTTAAACCGCCGCAATTGCTTGAGCCTGATGTTGCGGTAAAAATCGGTTCTCGTTACTTGAAACGTTTGATGGACCGCTTTGATAACACGATTCCATTGGTTGCTGCAGGTTACAATGCGGGACCTCACCGTGTGAAAAACTGGTTGGTGTCTTTCGGTACTTTAGAAACGGATGAATTCATTGAACACATTCCGTTCCTTGAGACTCGTAACTATGTGAAACGTGTTGTGTCCAACGCATATGTTTATGCAAAATTGTACGGCAACAAAAAGGATCTTTTCCCATACCTATCAGAAGCGGTGCCCGTTAAGGTTAACGCAGAGTTGGTTGGCAAAGAAAACTGGGACGACATTTAGTATTCGTCCAAGAGAGCAGCATTGATTAACAACTGGGTACGTTTTCTGATTAATAAAGCGATCGAGATTATTGCGTCACTGGCGGTGCTAGTGGCGCTTAGTTTTTTGTTGCTGAAGGCTTTGCCTGGCGGTCCATTTGATAATGAGGCGGCTCTTCATCCGACGGTTCGGGCAGCCTTGGCAGAGCAGTGGGGACTTCAGGATTCCACGGTTTCTCAGGTTTCCAAATATTTGGGATCGTTGGTTCGCGGGGATTTAGGGGTGTCGATGGCTCATCCAGATCAGCGAATCTCCACGATGATCGCAAATGGCTTTAGCAATACGTTAAGTTTGAATCTGATTTCTTTGGTTTTGGTGGTTGTCGGAGCCTTTGTCTTGGCGTTGCTTTCCCAGCGTTATAGCGGGGGCCTGTTTGAAAAGAGCGTCGATCAATTGATGATCACGTTTATTTCTTTACCCAGCCTCTTTTGGGGACCTTTACTGATTTATCTGTTTGGTTTTTATTTCAATCTGTTGCCGACGGCATTCTTAACTTCTCCAGTGAATTACATTTTGCCGGTTCTGACTTTAAGTCTGCGCCCTATGGCGTCCTTGGTTCGCCTGCTTAAGACGTCCTTAAAAGAAAACTATCGCTTGGATTACGTGCGCACCGCCAAAGCCAAAGGTGTTGAAGAAGGCGATGTCCTGCTTCATCACGTGCTTCGAAATTCGATGATTCCGTTTTTAAGTTATCTCGGGCCGTTATTGGTGGGGTTGCTATCGGGTTCCTTCCTGGTGGAAATGCTTTTTGCAATTCCAGGCTTGGGGGGTCAATTCATCATGGCTTTGGGTGATCGCGATTATACGTTGATCGTGGGTCTGACGTTGTTTTACGGAACTTTGCTGATCATCGTAAATTCTGTGATTGATATTTTAATGCGCGCTGTGGACCCAAGAATTCAGGAGGAGATGTGATGAAACGTCCCTCGGTGATTCTGGCCATTTCTTTTTTAAGTATTTTGATTTTAGCGGTCTTAATCGGTCCGTTTGTATTCACTCAAGGCTTTGAACAAAACGTCGATCAGATTTTGCTCGCACCATCATGGGCGCACTGGTTCGGAACGGACTCGTTGGGACGTGATTTGTTCGCGCGGGTTTTGTTGGGAGCTCGGGTATCGTTAACCGTAGGCATCGTCTGTGCTATTTTGACTTTCCTGATCGGCTTTACTTACGGTTCCATCGCCGGATGGTTTGAGGGAGTCCTTGATCGCATGATGATGCGCTTTTGTGACATCATTATGGCGATTCCAAGTTTCATCCTGGTGGCGGTGCTGTGCTTAAGTGTGCAAGTCATTCTGCCAATCGCAGACCCGCAGTGGGCGGCACTGGTTGGGTTGTGTGTCGGGATTTCTTTTACTCATTGGATTAACATGGCTCGTGTGACTCGCGGGATGGTGATTGAAACCAAACGCAAACCGTTTGTGGAGGCCGCGATCGCAGTCGGGGGCAACCGTCCGCATATTTTGCTTCGTCATATCCTGCCTAATATCGGAAGTACGCTGTTGGTATTGGTGGCGATGCAAATTCCTACCAACATTTTGTATGAAAGCTTTATGAGCTTTATCGGGATCGGTGTTCATCCTCCTTATACAAGTTGGGGAATTTTGGTAAGCGAAGGATGGAAGACTCTATCAAGCTTTCCGCATCTGATTTTATTCCCAAGCTTAGTCTTGTTCCTGACAGTGTGGAGCTTCCACATTCTGATCGATAACCGAAAGCAGACGTAGTCGCTTCGAACAACTGTTGATAAACTTTTAGTAACCATTTTTTGAGTGACCAAGGGCTTGTTTCGGATTGAGGGATCTGCCGCCATATTGTGAACACCAATAATCCTCATATACTGATTGAACAGGAGAACAAATGATCAAGACAGTATTCGCGAGCCTGGCGTTCACAGTCAGTGCGGCCCATGCAGCCCCATTGGCAGCCGTCGACAATTCCTTTAATTGCGATAACACGATTAACAATCTAATCAGTGGCGCAAATATGACGGCGACGGGTGGTTTTGATCCGATCCTGACGGTGGAAAACGGTCGCGCGAAAATCAACAAAGAATCAAAGCGTATCAAAAGCTTTAAAACCGATGCTAAGTACGTCTTCGTGACATTTAAAAAAGATATCATCGTGAACGGCAAAACCGATACGGTCGAAGAAACTGTAAAATACGAAGTGAATGACCAGGGCTATATCATTAATTATGAAAATGATAGGGCCGGGGTTAGAAAGTACGATCCGATGAGAAGATTCGGAACCAAAGCGAGGCTATCTAAATTGAGCGACGGCAACTGCGCGATCGATCAATTCAGTAACGTCGTGGGAACTCCAGATGGTTCAACTGCAGAAGTTGTTATTCAGGATAAAAAGTTTTGTGATTCTGTGAAGGATGTTATCTCTCAGATGAATCAAAAGACTTTCAGCCAATGTAATTCTTTGTTGGATAAAGCCGCCGAGGCCTACGAAGCGCGCGCGAAAGAATTGGGTAAAGAGAGTAAAAAGCTAGCAATCTTGGGTGAAGCCCCAACCAGTACAATTGCTCTGACGCTGCAAGCACTGAACATGTGCGCACCGGACGAGTGGTACGATAAAGCGATGAGTCCGATGGGGATGATGAGAACCCTAAAAGCCGTTCCGGTAGAGGCTGCAAAAAATACTTCTGGTTCTAAGAAAAAAGGCGTAAATAACTAAACTGCAATATCCACCTCCGCTGCGGAGGTGGGAATTGCAAAACATTAAGACTGATAAATAAAAAAGGCCTCTGAAGAGAGGCCTTTTCTTTTTTGGAATCTGAAAAGTCTAAATTAGAATTTATAAGTCAGATCCAAGTAGTGACCAAAGCCTGAAGTTTCCCCAGCGAAGCCACCACTTTTGAATAAAGCCATGTTCTGATAGTACTTTAAACCGTAACCAGCAGCATATTGCTTAGAATGCCAGTAGATACCATTGAACCACTCAAGTGACCAGCTAGTGCGATTTACATCATCTGCGATTTTGTTCGCGCCGAATTTATAATCCAGATATCCCTGCCAAGTGATGAAGGATTGATTCTGGAATTCCACGAAAGGCTTAAACCAGTTGGTGGAAAGGATATAACCATTCCACTCGCCCTCATCAGAAGCGCCATAATTTTCACGTACGTGACGAGCCATCAAGTTCGCACCCAATTTCCCAAGCCATGGGATTTGGATGTCAGAACCAAAACCAATGTATTCCTCAAACAAGGCGCGATCGCCCACGTTGAACAAAGTAGCCACATACCACTCTTGTACAGGACCCAGAGACAGATCGTGACCTGTCATGAAATCCAAAGAAAAGCGCGGAGCAAATTTAAAGAAGAAGTTGTCGTCTTGAGTCGCAGCCGTTGAAGTGTCGCCATGACGATCGCTGTTCGGGGAATTGAAAATATCAAAGATATCCAAGTAACCATAAAGATCCAGGATCCCAGAGCGTCCACCAAACTCCATCTCAAAATAAGTGTCCTGCTGATTTTCAAATGGAATCTTGTTGTCGATAGATTGCATCAGATTGAACTGCAACCAGCGGTAATCACCTTTATGAATATCGCCATCCGTAATTTTCGCAGCAAACGCATTTTGCAAAGGGGAGAGAGCAAGCAATACCAACAACGTACTAAAAATTTTCTGAATCATGATTCCTCACTGGTTTTTGAGTGAGCTCAGTAAAGTAGCTCCTGCACTTGAGGTCAAGATTGTCAGATTCATTTCCGCTGCGGTTCCGCGCTGCATTCCAAAAAACCGGCAGGCGCCTTTTGAAAGTTATCAAATGTAAAAAAAAGGCCCTTATAAAAGAGCCTTTTCAAAGAATTAAGTTTTTGAGTTTCAACTAAACATTGAAACGGAAGAATAAAACGTCGCCGTCTTTCACGACGTACTCTTTACCTTCGACACGGTATTTGCCCGCATCTTTTACCGCTTGCTCGGACTTGTAAGTGAACAAGTCTTCACAGTGATAAGTTTCCGCACGGATGAAACCTTTTTCGAAGTCCGTATGGATCACGCCCGCTGCTTGTGGAGCTTTCGTGTTTGCACGGATTGTCCAAGCACGAACTTCTTTTTCGCCCGCTGTGAAATAAGTTTGAAGGCCCAACAAAGTGTAAGCTTCGCGGATCAAACGATTCAAACCTGGCTCTTCAGCACCCAAAGCTGCCAAGAAGTCTGCGCGATCTTCCGGTGGCAACAATGCGATCTCTGCTTCCATCGCAGAACAGATCATGATCGTTTTATTGTTCTCTTCAGCAGCGCGAGCGATAACGGATTTAGTCCAGTCATTGCCACCAGCTGCGAAGTCAGAATCAGAAACGTTCATAGCATAAAGAACTGGTTTAGCAGTCAACAAATGCATTTCTTTAAGAAGGGGAGCCTCGAAATCGTCCAAAGTGACTGAGCGAGCTGGAAGACCTTTACCCAAAGCTTCTAGAACTTTCTTAGCGACTTCAACTTCCGCTTTCAATTTCTTGTCAGTGGAGTTCTTAGCTTGTTTTTCGATACGTTGAAGACGTTTTTCAACTGAATCCAAATCAGCTAGCAAAAGCTCTGTGTTGATGATTTCGATGTCACGGATAGGGTCTACAGAGCCCGCAACGTGCACGATATTTGGGTCGTCAAAGCAACGAACCACGTGAACGATCGCATCTGTTTGACGGATGTGAGAAAGGAATTGATTCCCCAAACCTTCACCTTGGGAGGCACCTTTAACAATCCCCGCGATATCCACGAATTCCATTGTCGTTGGAATTACTTTTTGTGGCTTGATGAAGGAAGTGATCTTATCCATACGAGGATCTGGAACTGTTACAACGCCCACGTTTGGATCGATAGTACAGAAAGGGTAGTTGGCTGCCTCAGCCTTAGCTGAAGTCAACGCATTGAAAAGCGTACTTTTACCAACATTCGGAAGACCGACGATACCGACTTGTAAAGCCATTAGTAACTCCTTAAAAACCTGATTTTAACACGGGGAAATGTAACTTACCCGTTGAATTTTGTCGAAGCTTTTTGAATGCCATCTAGAATGATGCTCTCAATTGCGTCGATACCTTTGTTGAGGAAGTCCGGCATTTTATCGAACTCTTCCTTGGTAAATTTCCCCAGAACGTAATCCGCGACTGGATAGTTCGGGTTTTCGGGGCGGCCGACACCCAGTTTAAGTCGGGCATAGTCCTGAGTTCCCATTAATTGCGAGATACTTTTGATTCCGTTGTGACCACCGTGACCACGGTTTTTATGAATCTTCATTTGATTGAAGGGCTGGTCGATGTCGTCGTGGATAACGATCAGGTGATCCAGAGGGATTTTAAAATAGCCCATCAGCGGTTGCACCGATTCGCCAGAAAGATTCATGTACGTTTGCGGCTTGCAGAAGTAAAGCGTGTGACCTTGCCACGTCGCTTGCGCCACTTCGGCTTTGAATTGATTCTTGATAGAAGGATTGCCCAGGCCTTGCATGAAATAGTCGACAGCCATAAATCCAATATTGTGACGAGTAAGTTTGTACTCTCCACCAGGATTTCCAAGACCTACGATTAACCATGAAGACATAAAGCACCTCGTTCAAAATCAAAAAAAAAGGCAGCCCTTTGAGGGAGCCGCCTTTTTGTGTGTGCAATAGTTTAAAACTATTTTTTAGCAGCTGGTTTAGCAGCAGCTGGAGCAGCTTTCGCGCCTGCAGCTGGAGCAGCGGCAGCAGCCGGTGCAGCAGCAACTGGAGTTGCAGCAACTTCTTCTTCTTGAGCAGATACAACCGCGATAGTTGTGTCAGCAGAAGAGATCAATTTAGCAGAGCCAGTGATTTTCACGTCAGATGCGTGAAGAGCGTCGCCTACTGCCAAGTTAGAGATGTCAGCAGTGAAGAATTCAGGGATCTCAGTTGGAAGAACTTCGATCTCGATTTGACGGTTAACTACGTTCAACATACCGCCTTCAGACAAACCAACTGGTTTACCTTCAAGACGAACTTCAACGTTAACGCGTACTGCTTTTTTAAGATCCAAAGCGTAGAAATCAACGTGTTGTGGGCGACGAGTAACAGGGTGAACGTCAACTTTTTTAACAAGTACAACGATACCGTTTGCTTCTTTAACTGGAGATTTCAAGTTGAAAAGAGCATTTTCGTAAGCACGAACGTTGTACTTAACGATTTCTTTTTCGCCAACAGAGATGCTAACTGGAGAGATAGCTCCGTAGATAACTGCAGGAACTTGGCGGTTAACGCGCAATTCGCGGCTGTTACCTTTACCAGTTTGACGAGCTTCTACGTTTAGTTCGATTCTATTTTTCATAATGTCTTCCTTCTAGTCCGATAGAGGATTGGTTGTTTCGCTCCTTGTGGGAGCTTTTAAATTTCAAATAAATTCATCCGCCGAAGCCCAAAGGGCGAAGGAGGATTAATCAAACAAACTGCTGACAGAATCATTGCCGTGGATACGCTTGATCGCTTCAGCCAAAACTGGAGCTACGGATACCACTTCGATTTTCCCGCAGTTTTTCGCTGCTTCCGATAACGGAATCGTGTCGGTCACCCAAACTTTTTCGATTGGGCTGTCCTTCAAACGGGCGATGGCAGGGCCTGATAAAACAGGGTGCGTTGCAACAGCGAACACACGTTTTGCCCCATTCTTGTAGAGACTGTCAACTGCTTGTGTAAGTGTTCCAGCCGTATCGATCATATCGTCCACGATCACGGCAGTTTTTCCAGTCACATCCCCGATCAAGTGAAGCGCTTTTGCCTCATTTGGGCCGGAACGGCGTTTATCGATGATAGCCATGGAGGATTCGATGCGTTTTGCGAAGGCGCGGGTTCTTTCCACTCCCCCGGCATCGGGACTCACTGCAACAAAGTCAGATCCAATACCGTGGGATTCGCGCCAAGCACGAGCCAGGGTGGGGATGGCGAACAAATGGTCCACGGGAACGTTAAAGAAGCCTTGGATTTGAGCCGCATGCAAATCCACGGAAACCACCCGGTCTGCACCGGCCGTGGTGATCAAATCGGCCATTAGTTTCGCAGAGATAGGGGCGCGAGGAGCGACCTTTCTGTCTTGGCGAGCGTACCCGAAGTACGGGATCACAGCCGTAATGGAAGCTGCCGAGGCTCTGCGAAGAGCATCGAGCATCACGAAAAGCTCCATATAGCTTTGGTTCACGGGAGGGCATGTACTTTGGATTACAAAGACATCCTGACCTCGAACACTTTCATGAATTTCTACTTGGATTTCGCCGTCGGCGAAAGTGCTGACCTCGGAGTAACCGAGTTCGATACCGGCAGCCGCAGCCACCTTCTTAGCCAGCTCAGGGTTAGAATTAGCGGTAAATAATTTAAGGCCCTTCATCATTACTCAAGTCTCCAGAGTTGACCCGACATTGTCGGAATAGGGTTTATGTTTGGAGGACACTAACAAACCGTTATTACGGAGTAAAGTTAGGAACGTTTTTTATTCTAAAAAGCGGAAGAAATAAGCAGTTTTAGGCGGTTTTGGCCGCAGCGGGCAAAGAAGAATTCGTACTTGCGGAGGACTCACATTCGTCAGGCGGGGGAGTGGGTCACTAGCCTAATCTCCGAGGGCCTTGGTCTACATTTCGTGTGGGAACGCAAAACTTTCTCTGAAAAATGTCAAGAAGCGGTAAAAATAAGACGTAACGCCATAAGAAATCTTGAATCGCGTAAAGGAACTTTGAAATGAAGAGTTTGATAACAAGTCTTGTCTTCGCCTCAATGACAAGCTTTCTAATTTCATGTTCCTCTGGTGGAGATTCGAACACCGATGCTGTCACGGCTCCACCAGATGAATCGTCTCAGTCACCAGCTCCCTCGCCAACGGTATCTCCTTCTCCGACTGTGACACCTTCGCCAACTGTAAGTCCTTCCCCAGAGCCGACCGTGAGCCCGTCGCCAACCGTGGCGCCAACGGCCGAACCTTCGCCGTCGCCATCGCCGACTGTTTCGCCTACAGCGACACCGTCTCCTTCGCCGGAGCCGACTGTTTCGCCTGCACCGACTGCTTCACCAGCTCCGACAGCAAGTCCTTCCCCGGAGCCAACAGTGACTCCGCAACCGGCTCCTACTGTAACGCCATCTCCGACGGTCACTCCGTCACCAACGGCTTCGCCATCACCGACAGTTACTCCTTCTCCTACGGCGAGTCCTTCACCGGCGCCGACGGTCACGCCGTCTCCGACAGCGAGTCCTGCTCCGTCGCCCCAACCAACAGTCACTCCGTCGCCAACCGTAACGCCTTCTCCGACTGTGACCCCGTCTCCGACGGCATCGCCAAGTCCTTCTCCAGAGCCAACGGTGACGCCATCGCCGACAGTAAGTCCATCTCCAAATCCGTCGCCATCACCATCACCATCACCATCTCCATCACCAACACCGGTGATGAAATGCCCGACGAATTTTGAAATGGTGAGTGCGAATTCTTCACTTGGAACTTCGGCATTCTGTATCGCTAAATTTGAAATGAAACAAAGTTCCGGCTCAGCTGTATCGACGGCCTCAGGTAAGCCGTGGATTGCGACGAAGGCAACGGCAGCAGCTGCGTGTGCTGCACTTGGTATCACGTATCGTTTACCGACGAATGCCGAGTGGAATGCGACAGCTTTGGAAATTTATAATCGCGGAGAAAATTGGTCGGGTGGAGTAAAGCTTTCCGGAAATCTTTATACCGGTTATTACTCCGGTTGGAGCGAACCTATTGCCGTCAGCAACACAGCAAATCCTTACGATGGAACGGGAAAAAACAAAGACGAAGAACGTCGTACCTTTGTTCTTGGAAGCGGAGCCGTGATTTGGGACTTCGGAGGCAATGCCTGGGAGTGGGTCAGCGACACGATTTATGGAAACTCCTACTCTCCAGATTTGTCATCACCATATGGACGTAATTATCATAACAATAATTGGGACGTGAAGCCTGGCTCGAAAGCGATGCTGGATTTCACGGGCATGACCGATACCCCTAAAAAAGATGTCTTTATGGGGAATCTATTCGGCGGCAGCTCGGGCAAGGTTATTCGCGGCGGAGCAAACTGTGTGAACAATCGCGGCACCGTTGGAATCTTCACAGCGAACATCGGCGACATCACGGCAAATGAAGTGCAGGCTCCTGCGTCGTGGGGAATCAGCATTCAGAACGTGGGCTTCCGTTGTGTCGCAACTCCAGGACAGTATTAATTTTTTTATTTAATTGCACGTGCCGGATTCAGCGCGTTTCAGCTTGAGCGTATCGAAAATTTTTAGCGCGTTTAACAAAAAAAGCCGATCTTGTGGATCGGCTTTTTATTTTTTTAGATATTGCCTGTCTCTTTAAGTTTCGCCAGGAATTGTTTCGTGGCTTGAGCGCGGTGGGAGTGTTGTGCTTTAAATCCGCTCGCAAGTTCCGCCAGGGTTTGCGTTTGTCCTTCTGGAATGAACACAGGATCATAACCAAAACCATGCAGACCGGCTGGTTTACTTGCAATCGTGCCCTTCATCTCGCCTGTGAAAACCCATTCTTCGCCTGTTGGCGTATAGACGACAGTCGTGCAAACGAATTTCGCATTCTTATTTGCCATAGGTTTCAGAGTGATCATTTTCAAAAGCTTCGAAACGTTTTCGCTATCAGAAGCCTTGGGACCCGCATAGCGAGCAGAGTGAATTCCTGGAAGATTGTTAAGTCCTTCCACCTCAAGTCCGGCGTCCTCACCTAGAACCCAAACATTGTTTTTAACGGCGCGCAAAGTTTTAGCTTTGATACGGGCGTTGTCCAAAAATGTTTTTCCGTCTTCTGGACGGGGCGTGAATGACGTGATTTCACCTTGATGATGAAGGTTCAAATCCGCCACTTCGTTCAAAAGAATGCGGTATTCAGTAAGTTTGCCTTTATTGCCAGTTGCAATCCAAAGTTCCATTTACAAACTCCTTTAATTAAACGCCAGCCAAACGGTAAGCTTCGCCAACGATCGCTGCCTGGTGAATGAATAATTCACGGCAACCTTTTTCAGCAACGTCCATCATCTTGTTCAATTGCTGACGAGTGAATGGCATATGTTCCGCTGTTCCTTGAACTTCAATGAAGGTTCCTTTGTCTGTCATGACAAAATTCATATCAGTGCCGATCGCGCTGTCTTCGTCATAGTTCAAATCCAACAGGATGTTGTCCTGATGAAGACCTACGCTGATCGCAGAAACATAATTGATCAAAGGCATAGATTTAATCTCGCTCACTGCTGCAAGCTTTTTAAGAGCCAACGCCAAAGCAACGTAACCACCAGTTACCGAAGCCGTGCGTGTGCCGCCATCAGCATTCAAAACGTCACAGTCGATGATGATTTGTTTTTCGCCCAATTGTTTCAAATCAACCGCCGCGCGCAGGGAACGACCGATCAAACGAGAGATTTCTTGAGTGCGACCCGAGTTCAAAGATTTTTCGCGTTTATTACGAGTGTGAGTTGCGCGAGGAAGCATGCCGTACTCCGCTGTGACCCAGCCAGCACCGGTGCCTGCCAACCATTGGGGAGCTTTCGCTTCGTAGCTGGCAGTGCAAAGAACTTTTGTTTTACCAAATTCCACCAAAGCAGAGCCTTCAGCGTATTCAGCAACATTCGGTGTAATTTTGATATTTCTAAGTTGGTCGAAAAGACGGCCGTCGCTGCGCATAGGTACTCCTTGAAGCGGCTGGTGAAAAATATCCATCTGCTGCGTTGTCGGGTGCGGTCCTCGCTCCGACGCACCAGGAGTGCGCCTGCGCTGCGGTTCGCTCCCTCCGCCTTGCATCTGAATGTTTTTGATCAGCCTCTATAGAATGGTTAGAGGCCCCTAATTTAAGTTCTTGGCCGAGGAGTTGTCCATCTTTTCTTTGTATGAGACGAGGGCGTTATAGATTTTTTCGGCGAGATCTTTTTGATAATCCTTTTGTTGCAGGCGTTTGGCCTCGCGCGGATTCGAAATAAAGCCAATCTCAATTAATACAGCAGGCATAGAAGTCTTTGAGATCACATAAAAGGGAGCTTGTTTTATGGTGGCCTGCATGGCGTTTTCGTCGTTCTCCCAAATCGTCGTGAGAGCCTTCGTTAAACGCAGGCTCGAGAACATACGGTTTTGACGGCGCAGGTCTTCAACGATGGCAGCAATATCTCCTTTTTTGGAAAGCTCATCACCACCAGAAATAGTGTGCAGGTCGCGGGCATTCATGATGGCCTGACTTTCCTGGTTCGCTAGAAACAGGCTGTCTTCATCAGAAGGCATGTTGTTTTGAAAGAAAAATTCCACGCCACGCGCACGCTGATCTAAAGCAGCATTGGCGTGAAGGCTTACATACAAGTCTGCATTGGCTTTTTCAGCGGTTTTCACTCGCTCGGGTAGGGAAATCGCGCGATCTTTTTCGCGAGTCATGGTGACCAGGAAGTTTGGATCTTTGCTTAACAGGGTTTGCAGTTTTTGAGCGACTGTTAAAACGAGCTCAGCTTCTCGAATGGAATTGTAAACTGCTCCCTTGTCGACACCGCCGTGACCTGGGTCAATGACGATATGAAAAGAGGCGAACGCTGGAGTTGCCCACATACTCAGCAGCAGAGCACAGAAAGACTGTTTCGTTTTGAGAGAGATCATCTTCTATAAGTAGAAATTCCAGCGGCGGTTCTGTCGAGTCCAGTCAGCACGAGATTTTTTTGATCCAGTAGGAAGGCTAGGAGTTGGGCCGACAAAGGGCGCTCTTCGTCTAAAACCTCGACACTGGTAGTGAACCGAGCACTGTTTAATTGGATTTGAACATAATCTTTGGTTGGCACCTCCATTGCTCTAGTACTAAAGCAACCCCCCCTTGCGGCCAGGACCCTCCCCCCCCATCCTGGTCGCTTTTTTTTTGCCTAAAATGCATATATCCTAAGTTCCTGTTAGATAACATCTATAGGAGACAGACATGCATTCTAAATCACTGGGGATTCTTCTTGTTGCAGCACTGATCACATCGACGGCGACTACAAGAGCAATGGCACAAGCCGACAGCAAACAAATTGAAGCCGAAGAGGCGATTGCGGATTCTGAAGGCGCAAAGGCTGAAGCTGCTGAAGCGAAACGCCGTGCCGAAGAAGAACGCAAAGCCCGTGATAAGGCACGCTCTGAAGCGCAAAATGCAATCGCTAAAGCTCGTAACGCAGAAGCGGAAGCTAAAAGAGATCAAGCAAATGCTGAGCGCGATGTTGCTAAGCTAAAAGCAGAAATTGCGGGTCACGACCGTGATCAGAAAAAAGCTGAAAAAGAACAAGCTGAAGCAATCGCTCGCAGCAAAGCCGCTCAGGAAAAAACTGAAAAGCAAAAAAAGGTTCTTGAAGAAGCCGTAGCTCATAAACAAGCGGAAGAAAAGAAAGCGTCTGAAATGAACTCTCAAGCAAAAGATCTTGAGAAGCAGGCGGCTAACGCCACTGAAGCGGGTATGAAGGCGACTAGAGAAGCTGATGCCGCTAAACTTGAATCTGCAAAAGCGGCTCAAAACCTTGCTAAAACTAAGTTGTTGGTCGAAAAAGCGGTTGCTGAAAGCAAAGCTCGCGATGCTAAAGCGAAACAAGACATTGCCCGCGCTGAAGCTGAGAAATCAAAAGCTGAAGCAGAAATGGCTCGTTTGAAAGCTCAACAAGAGCAGTCAAAAGCCATGGTTGAGAAAACTGAAGGCGAATTGAAAGCAGCTACTGAAGAAGCTAAAAAGCTGAACTCTCAAGCTGAAGACGAACGCAAAAAGTTGAACGACATCAAAAAAGACGAAGAAAAAGTTAAGCAAGCTGCGGCTAAAGCAAAACAAAATCTTGAAGACAACCGCATGAAGTACCGCGCAGAAGAAGCTAAAGCTTCTCAAGAGTTGGCTCGTGCAAGAAAGTCTATCGAAGATAACGAAGCAGCAGCGAAACAAGCTGATGCAGAACTTGCTAAATATAAAGCTAATGCTGAAAAAGCGAAAGCTGAGCTAGAACAAATTTCTTCTCGTATGGAAGATGCAAAAAACAAAGCAGAAGACGCAAAGATCCGCGCTGAAACGGTAAAAGCGGAATCTGAAGCAGCTGAAGCGCAAGTTGAAGCAGCTAAAATCAGAGCCGGCACAGCAGGTGTCGATTTGAATGCGGCTCCAGCAGCAGTGAAAAAAGAGACTAAGAAAAAGAAAAAGTAATTAGATCGAAAGATTTGAAATAAAAAACCCCGGTGATGAACCGGGGTTTTTATTTTTAAATACACATTGTCTTCCGCGATCGTCTTTCCCGCGCTACCCGGAAAAGGTGCGTTAATCAGATTGTGTGTGCTCTATTTTTTGTCTTTAACATCTTCACAGAAGGGCAGCGTATAAGACTGGCTGCCGTGTTTGAATGCCACCGGTTGGCCTGTCGTTAGGTGAGCTGGGGAGAAGACAAGGTTTGATTGTGTTTTCTTTGGAACAAGATCAGCGCGAGGTCGCCCGCTGTTATCCAGATGAATTTCCAAGCCCCATTCCAAGTATTCCAAATTATAGGTTACAAGACCGTGTTGCAGGCCTTGCTTCGCGCGCAGCTTATCTTTTTTAAAGTTGATGCACGAAGGTTTAAATGTGACATCGCTTACGCGGGTTTGAATGCCGTCGAAGGCTTTATTCTTTTGATCGACGTCCCACAACACCACGTATTTGCTTTGTGCATGAAGCTTATTTAGTTCGGCGTTCACATCTGCATTGAATGACTTCATCAAAGGATCTGTGAAGCGACTGATCAGGCTGGCCGTGGCACCGCGAATGCTTTCGGAAACTATCGTCTTATTGCAATCAGGATGTGGAGAGCTTGCTGTCGCCAGCCCCGGAATATTTAAGCACGCAAAGTTGGAACCGAAGCTTACGTGATAAAAAGGCGCCTTTTTTAGGTTCACATCCGCAGCGGTACCCATCGAATTTAAAAGTCCTTTTACTTCCATCGAAGCCGTCATCAAAGGGGAGCCGGAATTACCCTTCATTGTTTCGCAAGGAACCATCGCGATGATTGGGCTTTTTACTCCCGTAAAGAATGGATTTGCCAAAGAGTTTTGAATCGCAGGGCAAGTGACTTTGCGTAAGATCCCGGTGCCCTTATCCGTCGGGTCGATTTTAAACATCGTCACGAGCTCGCCATCAGAAAAACCATTGGTATTGATCGGGGCATGCATGCGCGGAGCTTTTTTAGCTAGTTTGAAAATCGCCCAGTCCGGAGTCAGTGGTGTGTCTTTCAGTGGTGAAGAAACAAATTTGATTTGTTCGCAATCTTCATGCTGTTCTTCGCGACTGCGAGAAGCGGGGAAGGTGACCACGATGCGGCCCTTACAAGAAGCATCGTTTTGACGAATGTCCTCGGGAATACAGTGTAGATTTGTGGCGATAGTATCTTCCGCGACCAGAACCCCAGTGCAAACTGATTTTCCATCTTGGATAAGTCCCACCACGGGTTCGGGGCAGGCATCCAGGTTTTCACAGGTCACCGGATACGGTGCTGATTTAGCACTCGCCTGGCTCTGTATCAAAATGAGAATGGAAAAAATCACGAAGGTTTTCACACTGTACTTATCGGTGAATATCGAAACCTGCAAAAGCCAGTTGCCACAGTTTAAAAGAGCCCAAGCGCGGCTCTGTCGCTGCCCCAAAAAGTCTGACCCGCAATATTCCATGAGTCATCGTTGCGGCGTCTCTATCGCTCTGTTTGGAGCTAACAAATTCAGTGAATCATCTTGATTCACTTTTCTCTCGAGTCGTTCTGCGCACACGAATTGCAACATAATCTTTCAGGCAAACGAAGTCTTCCTACTCACGTCCACTCAAAGGAGAGAAACCATGGCCACTATTCCCTATGTTATCGAAAGCACCGCAAGCGGCGAACGCTCATACGACGTCTACTCGCGCCTATTAAAAGACCGCATTCTGATTTTAGGTAGCGTTGTAACTGATGAGGTCGCAAACGCCTTGATCGCGCAGATGTTGTTCCTGGAATCAGACAATCCAGAAAAAGACATCCATCTGTATATTAACTCGCCCGGGGGTTCGGTGTCGGCGGGACTCGCGATCTATGATGTTATGAATTATATCAAGTGTGAGGTGGCGACTTATTGTATCGGTGTCGCTGCGAGTATGGGTTCTTTCCTATTATCAGCAGGGGCGCCCGGAAAAAGATTTTCCATGCCCAACAGTCGTATCTTGATTCATCAGCCCCACTTGGGTGATGGCGGCATCGGCGGGCAGGTGAGCGATATTGAAATCCACGCCCGCGAACTGGTGCGCTCGAAAAAGAAATTAATCGACCTTTACGCAGAACACACCGGTCAAAGCGCCAAACATCTGACGAAACTGATGGAGCGCGATCACAACATGACGGCTCAAGAAGCCAAAGAGCTTGGTTTAATTGACGGAGTGATTGAATCACGAAAGAAAAGAATCTTAAAAAACGCCGGATAAAAAAAAGGGACCTTGATAGGTCCCTTTTTGTTTTACATGGGCTGAACAGTGGGTTGTTGGAGCTGTTGTTGGTCGGAGTCGCCGCCGCCGCCACGGTAGTAAACCGTTTGGGTTGGGTAGGCGAAATCGACTTTGAGTTCCGCGCCGATTTTTAAGATCTCAATAAAGATCGCTTGCTGGCGTTCCATTTCTTCGGCGCCGGTGAAGACTTGAAGATGGAATTGTACCAAAACGTTTAACTGAGAATCCGCAAAACCATTAAAATTCACGGTCACAGTGTCTGGAACTACCACCGATTCCTGGCGAATTGCGTAGCGAACGCGGTCGCAGAATTCTTTAATTCTGTCTGGGGGTGTTTCGTAGGCGATTCCGATGACCTGACGAACGCGGCGATAAGGGCGGACACCCATATTGTCGATGGTTTCTTTAGCCATCATCGCATTGGGAATAGTGATGACGGAGTTATAGAAAGTTCTTACGCGAGTGGATCTGAAACCGATCTCCTCAACTGTTCCTTCCATGTCTTTTACTTTCACCCAGTCGCCTAATTGGAAAGGGTTGTCGATCAGGATTGTCACTGAACCAAAAAGATTGGCAGCCGTGTCCTGAGCGGCAAGGGCTAAGGCCAAACCACCCAGCCCCAGGCCGGCCATCAAAGACATCACGTTTAAACCGAAGCTTTGCAGGATCAACAAGAAACCCAGGATAACCACCAGGGCTTTCATGGTTTTTGTCGCAAAGGGAACTAAGTTGTCATCCATTTTGCTTTCAGTTTTTGCTGCCACATCGGCGAAAACAAAACCCAAAGCGTCCACGCAGTAATAAACCAGGCGGATCACGTGGAAGCCCAGCATGCCTTTTAGGATGTACTCGTAATAAGTTTCAAACTTACCGCTGACTTCGATGGCATCATCAATTGCAAACCACAACAGAATGATAAAAATCCAGGCTAAAGGGCGTTCGATTTCAAATCTAAAGAAATACGCCGTAAAACTTTTAACGAATTTTTTAGCGATCGGGTTATGGATCTTTAATTGTTTAAAGCACCACTGAACAATCGGGCGGAGTGCAAAACCGGCAACAATGCCGCCGATCAGGATAATCCACTTCCAATTAGGCATCACCAGATAGGAATGCTTTAAGAAAGACGTGAACTCGGTAGAAAACCACTGTGTACCTTCAAATAAGAACTTTTCCATGCGTGCACCTCAATTAGTTCATTTGCAGGTCATGACCTGTATAGATCAAAACCAGGATCACAATACCTAATACAATACGATAATAACCAAAACCGCGGAAACCGTAACGGCTCACAACACCGATGAAGAACTTAATCGCAACCATGGCCACGATAAATGAAACCACCAAACCCACCAGCAAGATATTGATCTGCTGAGGTTCGATTGTTTTATAAATTTTCAAAAGCTTGTACAAAGTGGCAGCGGCCATCGTCGGAACTGCTAAAAAGAAAGAAAACTCTGCCGCTTCTTTTTTATTCATTCCTAACGTCAAGCCCCCCATGATCGTAGCACCCGAACGAGAAACACCGGGAATCATCGCGATCGCCTGAAATAAGCCCAGCTTCACGGAGTCTTTATAATTCAGATCGTTCGTTGTGCGACCCACTGCTGTCAGATGTGCAAATGCCTTGTCGGACCACACGAGGACTAATCCCCCCAGAATCAAAGACCAAGCCACAACTTGTACGTTACCCAAAAGGTGCTCAACCACATCCTTGGCCAAAAAACCAATGATGGCAGTCGGCAGGAAGGCCACGAACAATTTTTTATAAAAGCTCCAGTTTGGTAGGAAGCGTTTCCAGTACAAAACTAGTACTGACAAAATCGCGCCGAACTGAATGATGACCTCAAAAGCTTTGGTAAAAGTGTTTTCCTCAATGCCCATCATCGAGCTTGCGATGATCATGTGACCAGTGGATGAGATGGGTAGGAACTCGGTGATTCCTTCAACGATACCTAAAATAATAGAATGCAAATAGCTCACGGATGCCTCGAGTTTCAATGTTGATCATCAGCCCGCAATATTCTTGTAAGCTTCATTGCCGTGTTCAACTTTCGATCACACGTGTCATTAAAATAAGCTGTAGTTTAAAAAAAATCTGTTTTTCGTAAGAAATCCGAATATGATTTTCGATAACCACGGAGGGAATAATGAAACGTGCATTACTAATGGGTGCAATGTTGGTTGGATCTCAAGCATTCGCAGGGGAATACTTGGTTAAGTACAACAACACAAGCGCTCTAAATATGATGAACTCGATGTCTTTGGTATCGGCTTCTGCTTTGAACGTGATGGATCACAATCAAAACGCAAGCTTGGTTAAAGTAGACATCATGAAAAAACAAGAAGCTCAAGTTTTGGCAACTTTGTTGTCTCAGCCGGGCATCGAATACGTAGTACCGAATGCAAAAATGAAAGCATTCACTCACTCAGTTGACACGGCTGCATTGCGTGAACAATGGGCGATGGGCAAAGTTAACGCTGAAAAAGCATGGCAACGTGCTGGTAACAAAGGTAACAAAGGCATCATCGTAGCAGTTATCGACACTGGTGTTGACTACACTCACGAAGCTTTGTCTCCAAATATGGTAGCAGGCTACAACTTTAAAGATAAAAACAACGACCCAATGGACAAAACGTCTTACCAAAACCCAGGTCACGGTACTCACTGTGCTGGTGTTATCGGTGCGACTGGTTTGGTTGATGGTGGTATCGTTGGTATTGCTCCAAACATCTCTATCATGCCACTTCGCTTTTTGGGCGAAAACGGTTCTGGTGATTTGAATGACGCTATCAAAGCGATCGACTACGCTGTTGAAAAAGGCGCGCAAGTGATTTCTGCTTCTTGGGGTGCGACTATTCCAAGAAACCAAGCTGAACCACTTGTTGAAGCTATCAAACGCGCTGACGACAAAGGTGTTATCTTCGTTTCTGCCGCTGCAAATGACGGTAAAAACAACGATACAACTGAAGTTTACCCAGCAAACAACGGTTTCCCGAACTCAATTACGGTTGCAGCTTCTGGTCCAAGTGATGCTAAACCATCTTGGTCAAACTACGGTACAGCAACTGTTCACGTAGCTTCTCCTGGTGAAGACATCATGTCCACTTTGCCGAAAAATAAATACGGCAACTTGTCTGGTACTTCTATGGCGACTCCGCTTGTTTCTGGTATCGTGGCTCTTATGAAATCTCAGGACCCTTCTTTGACGGGTGCTCAGATCCGCGCGATCTTGCAAACAACAGGTGCTAAAGTTTCTATCCAAACTGCTTGTAACTGCCGTGTTGATGCATTCAACGCAGTTGACGCTGTTTTGGCTAAGAAAATGGTAGTTGTTCCAGCGGCGGCGACTTTGGCTGCTAATGAAACAGTGAACTTGGCTGTTTTGAACGGTAAAGCACCATTCAAATTCACAAGCAGCAACTCTGGTGTTGCATCTGTAAACGACAGCGGTGTTATCACTGCGGCGTCTAACGGGACAACTGCAATCACAGTGACTGATGCTGATGGTAAAACAGCTTCTACATTGGATATCAATGTAGGCAAAAAAGCTTCTCAAAACCCAGGTAATCCTGATCCAGGCAACCCGGGTAACCCAGGCGATGGTTCTTGCCCAATTGGCGATCAGTCAATGTGCGATATCATCTGCCAAATCAAACCAGATCTTCCATTCTGTAAACAATAGTTTCAGGGAAACATAAGAGTTTGATTCCAAGGAAGGGCTCCATTTAGGAGCCCTTTTCTTTTTTGTTGTGTGAATGCGAATATTTCTTAATAATTAATGTCATATGAAAAGAAAACCTTGGGCCATCATCGTACTCGCACTTCTTCACATCATCGCGCCTCTTGGAAGCTTTATCTTTAATGCGGTCCGAGCGGGACGCACCTTCGAAGCACAGTGGTATTTTTGGACAAAAGTACTTCCACCCATGTTCATGGTTATTTATGTCCTTTTGCCAATCTTGGCGGGGATCTTCATCTACCTTTGTAAACGCTGGTCCTACTGGGCGTATCTTGGCTGCTTGTTGATTATCTTTATCACTAACGTGATGGCGTTCATTAACAGCATGAGTTGGTTGAACTTCTTCTATTTATTAGGTGTTTTGGTGGTGGATCTTTTGGCGGTGGCCTACTTTGTGGTACCAGCAGTTCGCCAAGTTTACTTCGACCCAAGAATGCGTTGGTGGGAAGCAGCACCTCGTTTTGTTTTTAAAAATCCAGTGATGGTGAACGGTTCTGAAGGCGAAATCAGCAATATCTCTAAAGGTGGTATGTTTGTTCGCACGTCATTGAATCTTTTTGAAGATCAAAGCGTGAACCTTGAATGGCAATTTGAGGGTGTCACTTATAAGGGTCTGGGCACCGTAGTTTTCAAAAAAGCAACAGGCGATGGTTACGGCATCCAGTATAAAGAGTTGGATTCTCCTTCTGAAGTGAAGGCACTTTGTAGTAAGTTAAGTTCTCGTGGCCAAATGGTTCCTGAGCGCTTGCCGGGACCTGACGACAGCTTCGGCGTTTGGCTTAAAAAGGTCTTCAAAAATCGAGAAGGCTTGTTCCCTAAAAAATAGGATCCAAGTACATGTCTTTTTATTCGCAAAGTTTCCCGCATTTGAAGGTGTCTTTTAAGAAACATCAACTGTGGGTGACTTTGGATAATCCTGAACAAAGTAATGCGATCACTTACGAGATGATCGATTCTTTGACCAAAGTTCTTCGCCATGCCGATTTTGATTCTGAAGTTCGAGTGATCGTCCTAACCGGCGAAGGCGCGAACTTTTGCGCCGGTGGTGACGTCAAAGCCATGGAAAATAAAACCGGAATGTTCGCGGGGGAGCCCAACGAACTTCGCATGCGTTATATCCACGGTATTCAGCAAATTCCAAAATGCATCGAGGAACTATCCACTCCGCTGATTGCTATGGTGAACGGTGCCGCGATTGGGGCAGGCTGTGATCTGGCGATGATGTGTGATCTGCGCGTGGGATCTGATAAATCCAAATTCGGCGAAACTTTTGTAAAATTGGGTTTGGTGCCGGGTGATGGGGGCAGCTTCTTTTTGCAAAGAGTGATTGGATATTCCCGCGCGATGCAGATGTCTTTAACGGCAGATTTGGTTGTGGGGGAGGAAGCCTTTAAGTGGGGACTTCTGAACTATTACGCTTCTGGAGATTTAGTTGCGGAAACTGAAAAAGTGGCGGAGAAAATTGCTGCTAATGCACCAGTAGCCGTGCAAATGACCAAGAAATTGATGAAGGCTGCCTACTTGCAAGATGCCAATAACGTTTTGGAGCAAGCTGCCGCTTATCAAGGGATCACGCAAAGAACCCAAGATCATTTCATCGCTCTGCAAGCTATCAAAGAAAAGAAATCCCCTGAATTCAGTGGGAAATAATCTTTGATGGATCTGCAGACCTATTTATCCAATAAAGAAAAATTAAAAACCACGGGTCCCGTTTATCGGGAGCTGTGTGATGCTTGCGTGCAGCCTTCCTTTAGCTGTTACTGCGAACATGTGAAATCCTTTGATCCAGGAATGGATGTGGTGATTTTGATTCATCCGATCGAGATGAAGCGCAGAATTGCCACAGGCCGCATGTCGTACCTTGTTTTGGATAACTCCTTCTTGATTCGTGGCCAGGATTATTCGAATGATGCTGAAGTGAATGAACTTTTGCAGGATCCCGGTCGTCATTGCGTGATGCTTTATCCGGGAAAGAATTCTGCTAATTTAAGTGAAATGTCTGAAACGCAAAAAGCCGAACTGGTGCCCCCTGGAAAGCGTCTGACTTTGTTTGTCATCGACGGGACGTGGGCGACAGCAGTAAAAACCATTCGTCAAAGCACGAATCTGCAGGCGATTCCCAGAATTTGTTTTTCTCCGGATAAGCCTTCTAATTTCCGGGTGCGCAAGCAGCCTAAGTCTTTTTGCTATTCCACGATTGAAGCGATACACCAAACAATCGAGCTTGTCGGTGGTGTGTTAGGATTCGATGTTCATTCTCGTCGTCATGATGACTTGCTTTATGTTTTCGATAAAATGGTCGAACGCCAAATCGAGTGCGCTAAAAGTGGCGAAGCAAAACCAAGACATCTTAGATACAGTCGCGATCTTAAAAAACAACTGGGGCTGACTGGAAAAGTCTTTTAAGGATCGGAGTTCATCTGGGACAAATATTAGAAGTGTTCTGGATTTTCCTGCGCTTGGGACTTACTTCATTCGGTGGGCCGATCGCCCATCTGGGGTATTTCCGCGATGAATTTGTCGAAAAAAGAAAATGGTTTGATGACCATTCCTATGCGGATATTGTAGCCCTTTGTCAGTTTTTACCAGGACCTGCGAGCAGCCAAGTGGGAATTTCTATCGGACTTTCCAGGGCTGGAATTGCCGGAGCGATCGCCGCATGGGTGGGCTTTACTTTGCCGTCAGCAATTGTGTTGATGACATTTGCTTTTGGTGTCGCCGCTTACGGGGGAAGTTTAAAAAGTGGTGGGCTTCATGGTTTGAAAGTCGTCGCAGTCGCTGTCGTCGCGCAAGCCATCTGGGGTATGGCCAAAAGTCTCACTCCTGATTTTAAGCGCGCGGCAATTGCAGTGACCGCTGCGGCATTGACGCTTTCATTTTCTTCGGCGTTAGTACAAATCGGAGTCATTGTTTTGGGTGCGATCTTGGGATTGATCTTGGTTAAAAATGTTTCAAGCCTTCCGCACACATCGATTCGAGTTCCGTTAAGTCATCGCGCAGGAGTGATTTCATTGGTTCTGTTTGCGGGATTGCTTTTCGTTCTGCCACTTCTTGGTTCCATGAACGAGTCAGCAAAAGTCATCGACAGTTTTTATCGCACGGGCTCTTTGGTTTTCGGTGGCGGTCATGTGGTACTGCCCCTTTTGAAAGCGGAAGTAGTGAATACCGGATGGGTGAGTAGTGATGCCTTCATGGCGGGATACGGAGCCGCGCAAGCAGTGCCGGGACCACTTTTTACTTTCGCGGCCTATCTAGGTGCTATTCTAACGACAAACTTAACCGGGGTATTCGGTGCCGCTGCCTGCTTGATTGCCGTCTTCTTGCCATCCTTTTTAATAGTGTTCGGAGTGCTGCCGTTCTGGGAAAAGCTCCGCCGCATTAAAAAAATGCGCTTCGCAGTGGCAGGAATCAATGCCTCCGTCGTCGGACTTTTGATCGCAGCTTTTTACAATCCTGTTTGGACCAGCGCCATTTTCACAGTGAAAGATTTTATTTTAGCCATAATCTGCTTCGTTCTTTTGCTGTTCGCAAAAGCACCATCATGGGCCGTCGTCATCTTAGGCGCACTGGCCGGTGCGGTCCTTTATTGACTTTGCTGTTCTTCTTGAATTTTTTTGATTTGTTCGGCGATTTGTTCAGGTGTTAAAGCCTTCATCGCGGATCTGCGGATGTATAAAACTTCCAGCAACATATAGACGATCAAGCTGACTGTTAGCCCCACGCCTTTAAGCAGAGCCCAAGCATTCGAGCTCCAGTGAAGGGCAGCCCAAGTTGCCAGGACCGCGTGCGCGGCAAAAAAGATCCCCATTCGGAAAGTCATGCCACTCATGCGAGTTTTCATGAACTCTGGAAGTTTCTGTCCTTGTTGTTCAGCTAATACCACAATCAATGGCTTTTTAATAAACCACGAAACCCACAAAGCAATCGCAAAGGCTGCTTCCATGATCGCGGGTTGCATTTTAAACCAGATGCCTTCGTCGGAAATTAAAGAGACACCACCCAAAACCAATAACAATCCGTTACCAATCCAAGTGATCTTCTGAACTTTTTTATGCTTATAAAGTTCAAAGCAAATTTCGCCCACACCAAATACCATCCCGGCGATCAAACCCGCGATGGTGCCGTACTGATCTTCAATAACTGTAAAGGCAATAACCGGCAAAAGCCCGGCGAAAAAGACCGCCATGGCTTTAGAT
Organism: Bdellovibrio sp. ZAP7; assembly: GCF_006874645.1. Classification (NCBI taxonomy): domain Bacteria; kingdom Pseudomonadati; phylum Bdellovibrionota; class Bdellovibrionia; order Bdellovibrionales; family Pseudobdellovibrionaceae; genus Bdellovibrio; species Bdellovibrio sp. ZAP7. The sequence continues at coordinate 1,295,911 of NZ_CP030082.1, forward strand.
TTGGCAGAATTCTGCTGCATTAAAGAGTGCCCTCGAAATTCACCGCAGTTCCAGAATGTGCTTCCACAATTTCACCGTGAGCATGCGCTAATTTTCCAGATACCACTGTGTGAGTGACCCAACCAGTCACTTGCATGCCATGGAATGGGGTCCATCCGCAGCGGCTCGCAATCCAGGAATTATCAATCGTCATCTGCTTTTTCAAATCCACGATCGTGATGTCGGCATCATAACCTTCGCGCAGGCGTCCTTTGTTTTTGACGTTGAACACGCGGCAAGGGTTTTCAGTGACCAGTTCCACGAACTTTTGCAAAGACAAGCGGCCTTCATGGACGTGGTTCAGCATAATCGGAACCAACGTTTGCACACCAGGAACTCCCGAAGGACTTGCTGGGTAAGGACGGTCTTTTTCTTCGCGAGTGTGAGGCGCATGATCGGACCCGATCACATCTACTGTTCCATCTTGCAAGGCCTTCCACAGACGATCCAAGTGACGTTTTTCACGGATCGGTGGATTTTGTTGCGCGTATGTTCCCAAACGGTCGTAACAATCAGGAGCATATAATGTTAAATGCTGAGGCAGAACTTCGACAGTGGAGATATCTTTTGCATTCTGCAAGATGTCCATTTCTTCAGCTGTGGAAACATGCAGAACGTGGATTTTACGACCCGTTTTGCGAGCCAAACGTAGCAAACGTTGGGTTGAGTTCACTGCCGTTTCAACGTCTCGCCATACCGGATGATAGTGAACATCAGCCATTTCAACTGCGATATGACGGCGCTCGCGCAGGCGCATCTCGTCTTCGCTGTGAACGATGACTCGACGATGGCCCTGATTTAAAATATTTTCCAGCGTCTCATCGTCTTCAACTAACAGGCTTCCGGTGGAGCTGCCCATGAAGATTTTGATCCCAGAGCAATGGGGCAAGATTTCCAGGTTTTGCAAAATACCCACATTATCGTGAGAAGCTCCGGCAAAGAACGCATAGTTCGCATGCGCACGGTTTTTTGCCATATCCAATTTATCTTGAAAGTGAGCGACCGTGGTTGTGGGAGGGTTGGTGTTGGGCATTTCAAAAATGCTCGTCACTCCACCCAAAACGGCTGCTTTGGTGCCGGTTTCCAGGTCTTCCTTGTGGGTTAAGCCGGGTTCGCGGAAATGCACTTGGCTATCGATCACGCCAGGCAAGATGTGGAGTCCAGTTGCATCGATCATGCATGGTGCAGAGTCGAAGATTTTTTCGCGAATCTTAGTGATGCGGCCGTTGCTAATTCCGATGTCGGCCTGTTGTTCAATCAAACCGATGTTGGAGGGGTGGGGAAGTAAACAGGTTCCGCCTCTGATTATTATGTCGTACATAGACACCTCAATGAGGGGACTGTACCACCAGACTGGATCAAAGGTCTAGCATTGACGACAAACGGCTGATAGACGAGAATTTGGATTGTGACAATCGACCAAATTCTTCATTTTTTCAGTCAGCACAATGTAGCCATCATTGAAGGCTTAGTAGCAGCGATTATTCTGCTAGGTCTTTTCGTGGGATATCGCGGATTTTTCGGTAAAAAAGATGCTGATTCCGGCCTGGGTGGCGGATTAGATTCAGCTCAGTTGGAAAAGACTCTGCAAAAGATTTTGGATAGTCAAGGTCATGCACCAAAAACGGGCGATGAAGCCTTGGCTGCTGCGTTTAAAGACGGCGCGGCCGGTCACGGTGAATCCCCTGAAGAGGTTCAGCAACTTAAATTGAGTCTCACGGAAAACATTAAAGAACTTGAAGTGATCCGTGCGGAACTGCAAATTGCTGAGAAAAAAGTTGCCGAACTGCAGGCGAATCCGCCAGCGGGTGGTGGAGATGCGGCTCCAGCTGCAGCAGTTGATACTTCTGCACTTGACAATAAAATCAAAGATCTTGAAGCTCGTTTGGCGGAATACGAAATTATCAGCGAAGACATCGCTGATCTTTCTCGTTATAAAGAAGAAAACGAACAGCTCAAAACTGAACTCACTAGCTTGAAGCAAGCACCTCCGGCACCAGCGCCAGCGCCGACTCCGGCAGCTCCAGTTGCTGAAGCTGCTCCGGCTCCTGCGCCAACTCCGGAACCGACTCCAGCTCCTGAAGTAGCCGCTGAGCCAGGGATCACTGAAGCCGATGTTGACGCAGCAATTGCAGCCGCGGAGGCAGAAGCAACTCCGGCAGCTGCTGAACCTGCTCCCGAAGTTGCGGCAACGGAAGCCGCATCGGCAGAATCCGAATCTATTATCGATGATGAATTGATGAAAGAGTTTGCGGCCGCGGTAGAAAACCAAAAAAAGGACCTTGATTCCGTCGCGGAAAAAGCCGGAAAAGGTGAAGCCGCCGCAGGAAAATCCACTGAAGATAGCCAATTGATGGATGAGTTTGAAAACTTCGTTAACAAGAAAAGTTAGGTCATCATGAATACGAAAATCCTGTTGCCCGTTTTGTTTATCGGTTTTTCTTCAAGCGCTTTCGCAGCTAAAAACATTCCTTCACCTGATACTTTAAGTTCCGCAATGGAAGTCCTGAATTTGCCAGGGGAAAATCGTCGCATGGCGATCGATGGCAACCCTAAATTCTATGACAGTTTTATTTCTTTGGCCTTCAGTGACAAGCAGCCGATGAATATTCGTTGGAAGGCTTTGATGGGAGCTGCAGAAGCAAAACGCCTTGAAGCCACGGCGGATCTTTTGAAAGCCGGCTCCCATGATCAGTGGTATATGAGAAATGCCGCTTTGATTGCTTTGTCTGAAGTAAACCCAACTCAAGCTGATAAATTGGCGCAAAAGCTGGTGAAGGATAAAGCCCTGGTGGTTCGTTCTGCTGCGGTTGAGGTTTTGGGTAAAAATATGTCTGATGAGACTCGTGGCCTTTTGTGGGAAGAGTTGAATAAAGATTATAACTTTAAAAACAAACAAAGCCTTTGGATCCGTCATCAGATCGTTGAGCAATTAGCGAAAAAACCAATGGATAGCGAAATGAAGACTTTCGCGGGTCTTTTAACGGATAATGACCAAAGAGTTCAGCTGCCAGCGGTGCGCGGCCTGCAAAAACTAACCGGGGTTAAGCTCGGGGAAACCAAGCTTAAGCAAAGCGAACTCGTGAGTCTGTGGAAAGACTACGTTAAAAAAGAAAAGCTATAGAAAAAAAGGCAGCGCCCCAGCTGCCTTTTTTATTTCCTGGAACACTGAATACAATAAGTCTTCATGAAGTGGTCCCGTCCTTCCATGTCAGGACTTCAATCTCTGAAAACTCGAATATATGATGCTTCTTACATATTAGGAGCATTTTCAATGCTACAAGGAGCGTTTCTATGAAATGGATCATCTTAGCCCTTTTGTCTTTGTCAGTTGTGGCTGCGAGTGCCTCAGATAAAATCAAATTTAACTTCTTAGACACTGAAGTTAGCAAAATGATCGAAGCTTATTCGAAATCGACAGGACAGAAATTCGTCGTGGATCCTTCTGTTCGTGGTAAGGCGTCCATTTTTGTCCAAGAGCCCATTACGACTGAAGAAGCCTTCAATCAATTGTCTTCAGCTTTGGCCGTGAATGGTTTTGCGATCAGTAAGCAAGGCGACACTATGATCGTGAAATCTGCTCGCAACATTCAACGTGATTTGATTGAAGTTAGCACCGAAGTTCCGGCATTAAAGCCTGAAAGAATGGCGACTTGGATTTATACTTTTAAGAATATCGCAGCTGCTGAAGTCAATCGCAGTGTCCGAATCATGCCTTCTAGAGATGGCGAAATGAACACATTCGATAAAAACAATCAGATCATCTTTACAGATTGGACTTCGAATCTGAACCGTATGGCGGCAATTTTGAAAGAACTTGATAAACCAGCAGATCCGGCCGCAGCCAAATTAGCGGCAGAGGATAAAAAAGGTTCCATGAAAAGGGAAGCCTCTAAGAAAAAAGAAGAAACTAAAACTTCAAACTAAAAAAAAAGGCAGCTGATGAAGCTGCCTTTTTTTTCTTAGACTTTGCTGCCCATTTTGTTATCGATTGAAAATCTACCGCCACCATAACAAGCAAAGAAAATACAGACGAACATGTAAAGAAACGCCAACTCTTTCACGTTAAAGGGATCGGCTGCATGCACGAAAGTTCCCGCAACAAACATCGTGAAAGCCATAAAAATCGCCGCCGGGCGAGTCAATAAACCCAACGCCAATAAAACTCCGCCGACCAGTTCACTGAGTGCCGCTGCATGGGCGAACATCACTGGCATCGGAAAACCCACCGAAGCCACACCTTGAATCAGTTGTTCGGAAATGGGGAACTTACCCAGTCCGTGAACGAATGCCATAACTAAGCCGACAAAAATCCGGAAGATGGCCAAGCCAACTTGTCCCGTGGTTCCTGTATTCGTCGCGAAAATAAAATTCTTAATGTTCATGATGTGCCCCTCTTGTGAGTTTGTTCGTTAAAAGAATTTCTTGTTCGCGTCCTAATGGCAACCAAATACAGCGGCTGAAATGGGGGTATTTAACACTTCTAAGTACTGGCGCTTACTATCAGGCAGTTTTTGAGGAAATATCGCTATCGACAAAGTGCATTGCCAATCCTTAACTCTGCTGTTACTTTCACCGCCGTTAATACGTCCTTTATAAATTCAAGATCTGGTTGAATGTCTCTACCAACTTCCTCAAAAAGTTGACTATCGGAATGATTATTAACTGACACATAAATTTTTAGTCAGTGGTAGTTATGATAAATCAATCCGGGTCTCTTGAAGTTCACGATAGCTCTCGTTTCAATAATCTTTTATCTGGTGTTTTATTTGTTGCCTTGGGTTCCTCCAGTTACGGCATGCTTTCCACTTTCGTAAAACTCGCTTACAAGCAAAATTTCACCACGGCCGAGGTCACGGTTTCTCAAGTGATCTGGGGCGCTTTGATTTTGACGATCATGAATGGTCTTTTTAATAAGAACGCTAAAAAATTGACGACGATTGAAACTCGTCAATTGATGATTGCTGGGATCCCGGTGGGACTGACCAGTGTTCTTTACTATCTATCCGTGAAATATATTGATGCTTCTGTCGCTGTCGTTTTGCTGATGCAATCAGTATGGATGGGGATCGTGGTTGAAACGATTCGCAGCAAGCGTGCTCCTGGCATCGACAAAGTTTTGGCAGTGGCGATGATTTTATTTGGCACCTTGATGGCGACAAATGTTTTTGGTGCTTCCCATAATTTGGATATGCGGGGAGTGGTGCTGGCGGTGTTGGCGGCGATGTCTTTTAGCTGGGCGCTCGCTTCAACTCAAAGTGTGGCGTCTCATTTACATCCCATCAAGCGCAGTCAGATCATGATGTATGGGGCTTGCATTGTTGTGGGGTTGTTTGGATTTCTAACTCAACTCGGGCCTTATTATCTGAACGTGCGCCTGATCGGCGAAGAGTTCATTCGCAATCAGCCCTTTAATTTTTCTATCTTTATGTCTTACGGTTTGATCATCGCGATCTTTGGAACGGTGATTCCACCGATCATGTTGAACAAAGGGTTCCCCATCGTGGGAGTGGGCTTAGGGAGCATTATCTCGGCCGTTGAACTTCCTTTTGCGATGACGATTTCATTCTTGGTATTAAACGAATCCGTCGTCAGCACGCAGTGGCTGGGAGCGATGGTCATCATCATGGCGATCGTCCTTTTAAATTATAAAATGATCTTAAGAAGTGACTGTTAAAAAACGCTCTTGATCAAATCGGCCAATTCATTTAGCATTTAAGAAGTGGCATCAAGTCACGTATCACTCAAGGGAGGTCCTTATGCACATTCTATCTGTACACCAGGGCCTTCATTCGCACCTGAACTAAGCAATACAATTTAGGTTTTCGAAAAGGCCCTTTAGTCATTTTCAATTTTTGAAATTAACTTTAGGAGTTTTCATGTTTATTTCCGATAAGGAATTTTTGTTTCTTTTTGGTTGGGACGACTTTTTTGAAAGTCAGGTTCCTAGCGATTCGTCGTCGTCTTTATTTCCTGCCCGTGTTGTATGCGAAGAAAGAAATCTCTATCGCGTGCAATCGGGATTTGAACAAGTATTTTGGGCGTCCGTTACTGGCAAGATGCAGTTTAATGCGACCTCAAGAGTCCAATATCCCGCAGTGGGGGATTGGGTATTAGTGGAGCTACCCCATCAGTCCGACCGCGGGGTCATCCACCGAGTGCTCGACAGAAAATCGACTGTTCACCGAAAGCAGGTGGGATCAAGTGCTGACATGCAGATTCTTTCCACGAATGTGGATTATGCATTTATCACCTCATCTGTGAACGCGGATCTAAATTACCGTCGTATCGAAAGATACCTGGCGGTGGCTTATGATGCGGGGGTGGTACCGGTCATTCTTTTAACTAAGGCGGATACCGTTCAGGGAAGTATCGACGAAGTTTTGGCCGAGGTTCAAAATGAATTTGCGGGAGTGAAAGTGCATACCCTTTCCAGGGATGAATTCCAACAGGCAGAGTTCCTGCCGGAATACCTTAAAAAGGGCACGACTTCGGTGGTTATTGGTTCTTCGGGCGTGGGTAAGTCGACCTTGGTGAACTTCTTGATTGGTGAGGACGTCATCAAGACACAGGAAATCAGGGAGGATGATGATAAAGGTCGTCACACCACCACGTCTCGGCATCTTTATATTAGCCGTTACGGTGGATTGATTATCGATACTCCGGGAATGCGTGAGTTGCAGTTATCCGATCATTCTGAAGGGTTAAGCAGTCAGTTCGCTGAAGTGGAGGAGTTGATTAACAGTTGTCGTTTCAGCGATTGCCAACATCAGACTGAGCCAGGTTGTGCGGTGAAAGCGGCGTTGGAAGATGGAACTCTGTCTGAAGAAAAGTGGCGCAGTTATCTTAAGCTTGAAGCCGAAGTGCGCGCAGGTTTACGGAAGCAAGACCGCGTTCTGGCAGCCGAAGATCGCAAGATGTGGAAGAAGTTAACCAACGATGCGAAAGAACGGGCCCGGTTTAAGAAAAGAATCAGGTAAAACCCAATAAAAAACCCACCGAGGAGGTGGGTTTTTCTTTATTCTGGATCAGCTCCGTTCGGGGCGTCTTCCGTTTGGCTATTGCCCTGGCCGTTGTCTTGGCCATTGTCATTGTCGTCTTCGGAATCTGCAGAATCATCTGGAGGCAGTTCTTTTTTCTCGTTTTGCAGACTTGCATCCAGTTTTGAAGGTGTTTTTGCAAGCATCGCATTGCAAGAAGGCTTTGCTCTATAGAAATGCTTCCACATTTCTTCGCCCGGTTTTCCCTTAATCTCTGGAGACTGAAGCTCGGAGCCCATGTAAGAGCTCATCTTGGCCCATTCTTTCAGGTGTTTCAATTTACGTGGAATTTTGCGTTCCCCATCACATTCACCTTGGGAGGCTTTTCCGCCTTCAACGATAAAGCTGTAAGCTTTCGGTGGGCCCTTCTTTTTTGCGAAGGCAAAAGAACCGGGATTCAAAGTCGGCTGAAGAAACAGAACACTTGCTAGGACGAAAACTTTTTTAAAACTGATTTTCCACATATAGGAAAATGCTAACAGCAAATCCCCCGGGAAGAAAAGATTAAAAGTAAGTCGTGTACCTGTTGATTTTAAACTACAACCCACATTTTCGTCTTTAAAGAACGCCAAAACGCATAAAAATAGACTGATCTATATCATGGTTTCGAGATTTGAACCGGGACGGAGACAATCTTTTTCATTTATGTTGGCGGTAATTGAAAACCCTTAGTTGTGGAAGTTGAGGATAAAAAAAATGGGTAATAGGCGGTTGTGGTTATTATTTACTTTCGTCGTCGTGGCATCGTTTGCTGTCTTGGGATACTATGGCAGCGAAATTTACAGGCAGGCCCCACCCATACCGAAGCAAGTTGTAACAACCACAGGTGAAGTTGTTTTTACGGCTGAGCAAATTAAAGATGGGCAGAATGTATGGCAATCCATCGGCGGTCAGCAAGTAGGTTCGATCTGGGGGCACGGAGCTTATGTCGCACCCGACTGGAGTGCCGACTGGCTTCATCGCGAAGCCGTTTTCATGGTAAATGAGCTCGCTCAATCTCAGCACCAGAAAAAATTTGATGATCTGAGTGATGAAGATAAAGCCGCGATAACAAAACGACTCCAAAATGAAATCCGTAAAAATTCCTATAATGTGGAAACAGGAGTCCTCACGATCAGTCCTGCGCGGGCCGCGGCGATACGTGAAAACAGTCGTCACTATTCAGAAATTTTTATGGATGGTCCTGATGGCGATAAACTTCGTGGCGCCTATGCCATTCCTAAAAACGCGATCAAATCAACTGATCGCATGGGAATGATGAATGCATTTTTCTTTTGGACTTCTTGGGCTTGTGTGACCGAAAGACCGGGACACGACATCACTTATACCAACAACTGGCCTCCAGATAAGTTAGTCGGAAATGAAGCGACGGGTTCGCTCTTACTGTGGACAGGTTTCAGTGTGATCTTGCTTCTTGCCGGGATTGCATTGTTAGCTTGGCACCATGCCGTGACTTCAGCAGAAGGAGTTCCAGCAGAAAAGCTCCCAAAGTTGGATCCTTTGTTGGGCTTGCAGCCAACCCCCTCTATGTCAGCGACCTTGAAATATTTCTGGGTGGTGTGTGCTTTGATGGTGGTGCAAGTCATCATGGGCGGGATCACCGCTCACTACGGAGTTGAGGGAAATGGTCTTTACGGAATTCCACTTTCTGATTGGATTCCTTATTCACTCACTCGTACCTGGCATGTGCAGATCGGTATTTTCTGGATTGCGACTTCGTGGCTGGCGACGGGTTTATTTATTGCGCCAGCAGTTTCTGGACATGAACCAAAATTTCAGGCAGCCGGTGTGCACTTCCTTTGGGTGTGCTTACTGATCATCGTTGTGGGGTCGTTAGCAGGTCAGTGGTTTGCAGTGATGCAAAAACTTGGCTTTGAAATGAACTTCTGGTTTGGTCATCAGGGTTATGAGTATGTGGACTTAGGAAGATTCTGGCAGTCTTTCTTGCTTATTGGTTTATTCTTGTGGCTCTTCTTAATGGCCAGAGCGATTTGGCCCGCATTTAAAAAGCAGGAGGAAAATCGCCACCTGTTGACGATGTTTATGATTGCATCCGCGGCCATCGCACTCTTTTATGCCGCGGGCTTTATGTGGGGTCGTCATACCAACTTGGCTATTGCGGAATACTGGAGATGGTGGGTCGTGCATCTTTGGGTGGAAGGATTCTTTGAAGTCTTTGCCACTGTCGTGATTGCGTTCTTATTCACGCGCATGGGACTTATCGATACGAAAGTTGCAACAACCAGCGTGTTGTTTTCAACTATCGTATTTTTAGCGGGTGGTATTTTAGGAACTTTCCATCACTTGTATTTCACGGGAACTCCGACAGCGGTCTTAGCCTTGGGTGCGACCTTCAGTGCTTTGGAAGTTGTTCCATTAGTGTTGCTAGGTATCGAAGGGTACAGTCACTTTAAAGTCAGCAAAGCTGCAAAGTGGTTGGAAGCTTATAAGTGGCCAATTTACTTCTTTATCGCCGTGGCGTTTTGGAACTTGGTCGGTGCCGGTATTTTTGGTTTCTTGATCAATCCACCGATTGCACTCTATTACATGCAAGGTTTGAACACCACGCCGGTGCATGGACATACGGCTTTGTTTGGCGTGTATGGAATGCTTGGTATTGGTTTGATGCTCTTCGTTTTAAAAGGAATGGCCGCACGCCATGTTTGGAAAGACGGTGTGATTCGTTTTGCCTTTTGGTCGATCAATATCGGTCTGGCTTTAATGGTTCTGATCAGCGTTTTGCCAATTGGTTTTCTACAAACATTGGCAAGTGTTCAACATGGTTTTTGGTACGCGCGTTCTGCCGAATTTATGCAGCAACCGGGAATGGATACTTTGCGCTGGTTGCGCGTTATCGGGGACACGATTTTCACGGTTGGAATTCTGGCTTTGGGCTGGTTTGTGATCGGTCTTAAAGTGGGATTTTCGGTCAAAGGTACAGTGGACCTTTCACTGGAAAATCATCCCTCCGGAAAATAGTAAAAACAAGAACGTCTCTAAAAAAGCCCCTTGGTTTCCAGGGGGTTTTTTTTATTCTCCCACCCGGGTGGAATCCATAGTCGTGTTTCAGTTTATAACTCGAGAAATTGATTTGGATCATTTACCGTGTTTATCTGGCATGCGAATGTTTACGCAGGGATCTCATAGTACAGGGAGACAAAATTATGGGTCATTTTAATAAGTACGGCGCCTTGATGATGTTGGCGCTATCATTCATTTCTTACGGAGCAAATGCCGCTGACGAAGTTAAGGGGGAAGAAGTTGCCGTTCTTACAGATGCGCCCCTCGTTCCTCCTCCGATCACGCGTAAAAATCCAACGAAAGTAATCGTTAATCTGGAAACAAAAGAAGTAAAAATGCGACTGGCCGAAGGTGTGGATTACACTTTTTGGACATTCGGGGGGAAAGTTCCCGGTAAGTTCATTCGTATCCGCGAAGGGGATCAAGTGGAGTTCCATCTTCACAACCATCCTTCCAGCAAGCTTCCGCACAATATCGACTTGCACGGGGTGACTGGACAAGGTGGCGGTGCCGAAGGTTCCTTCACAGCGCCCGGCCACAGTTCAACTTTTAATTTTAAAGCCTTAAACCCAGGCCTTTACGTTTATCACTGTGCAACTGCTCCTGTTGGGATGCATATCGCAAATGGTATGTACGGTTTGATTTTGGTCGAACCTAAAGAAGGCCTTCCAAAAGTGGACCGCGAATACTATGTCATGCAAAGTGAGATTTATACGAAAGGTAAATACGGAGCACCGGGCTTGCAACCTTTCAGCATGACGAAAGCGGTTGAAGAAAAAGCCGACTACGTTTTATTCAACGGGAGTGTCGGGGCATTGACAGGTGATAAAGCCCTGACTGCCAAAGTGGGCGAGAAAGTTCGTCTCTTTGTGGGTAATGGTGGACCGAACTTGGTGTCTTCATTCCACGTCATCGGTGAGATCTTCGATAAGGTCTATGTCGAGGGCGGAAAACTGGTAAATGAAAACGTGCAAACGACTCTGATCCCAGCGGGTGGGTCTTCAATCGTTGAGTTTAAATTGGATACGACAGGAACATTTATCCTGGTGGACCACTCCATCTTCCGTGCCTTTAATAAAGGTGCGTTGGGGATGTTGAAAGTTGAGGGTGATGCTAATAAAGATGTTTACTCCGGTAAAACTCATGATGGTATCTATCTGCCAGAGGGTGGCGTGATTCAAGAAATGGGTGCTGAAGCGCCAAAACCTATTCCAGCCAAAACTTTGGAAGAACGTCTTTCTGGTGGTAAACGTATTTTTGAAACTTCCTGCTTTGCTTGCCATCAAATGAATGGTCAAGGTTTGCCAGGAGCTTTCCCTCCACTGGCAAAATCGGATTTCTTAAATAACAACAAAACGAAAGCAATCTCTGCAGTGATCCATGGTCTTGAAGGACCGGTGAAAGTGAATGGCAAAGAGTTTAATTCTGTGATGCCAGCACAAGTTTTGACTGATGAAGACACTGCGAATGTTTTGACTTACGTATATAGCATGTGGGGCAACTCCAAAAAAGTGGTTACTCCAGACGAAGTTAAAGCGGTTCGTGCTCAAGGAAAAGCGAAGTAAGTTATGGGCAGGAGTTGGAAAATTCTCATCTCGAGTTTATTGATCTCCAGCTTCTGTTCCTCTGTGTTCGCGAACGATTCTTTAATCAAAATACCTGCGGGAGAATTTAAGTTTCCCGCACTCTTAAATAAGACCTCCGTCAAAGTGGCGGAGTTTTTTCTTGATAAACATGCTGTTACAAATGCGCAGTACTTGGCATTTGTAAAATCCAATCCCAACTGGAAAAAATCCCAGGTTAAAACTATTTTTGCTGACGCCGAATACCTGCAGTACTGGCCTTCTGATGTTTCCTTTGGAGACTCGCGCTTGGCAAATGCTCCGGTAGTTCGGGTCAGCTGGTTTGCGGCAAGAGCTTATTGTGAAAGTCAGGGCAAACGTCTTCCGAGCTTGAATGAATGGGAATATGTGGGCCTTGGTACTTACAAAGGACAAAAAACTATTCAAGGCACCATCCTTGAATGGTACGGAAAAACCTCCGAATGGCCTTTGCCGCAAGTCGCAAAAAATGAAGCGAACTCCTATGGACTTCACGATCTGCATGGATTGATTTGGGAATGGGTTGAAGACTTTAATTCTTCGCTGGTAACTGGGGAATCCCGCGCAGACAGCGCCTTGGATAAGAACCTGTTCTGCGGAGCCGGGGCTTCAGGTGCGGCGGATCCAGCGGATTACGCGGCTTTTATGCGCTATGCATTTCGCAGCAGTTTACAAGCCAAATATACGATTCAAAATCTAGGTTTTAGATGTGCAAAAGATAAGGAATAATTTTATGAAAAAACAAATCATCCCCCTTTGCTTCTTAGTGGCCGGACTTTATTCAACAGCGCAAGCCACTCATGATCACAGTGATCACAAAGGCCATGCCCAACAGGACGCAAAGCAAACGGCCAGCGCTCCGCTTTCGGGAGACTCGCTGTTTAATACGAACGCTAGTTTTAAAGATCAAAACGGCAACGCTATTAAGCTTGAATCGTTCCGTGGTCATCCAGTAGTGATTTCTATGGCTTACACGGGCTGTGCTTACACTTGTCCGATGATTTTAACTCAAATGCAGCAAGTGGAAAAAGCGATCGAGAAAACTGGCAGAAAAGACGTGCAATTTGTTTTGATTACTTTTGACTATATGAATGACACTCCCACAATTCTTAAAGCATATGCGCAAAGGAAAAACTTAAGCGGAAATTGGAAGCTTCTAACTTCTGCAAGTGACAAGGAACCACGTGAAATTTCCAATCTTTTAGGGATTAAGTATAAAAAAATGGAGGGTGGGGATTACGATCACTCTTTTGTTATCACGGTTCTTGACTCTGAAGGCGTGATCAAAGGCCGTCAGGTCGGTGCCAAAGGGGATACAGAAACTTTGGTTGGTTACTTACCGAAATAATTAGAATATTTGATCGAGATCAAGGCGGGGGAGAGAGATTTTCTCTACAGTGGGTGTAAATGGAGGTTATAGCAATGACTGAATTTATCATCGAAGCCCAGAAAATTTCCCCCCAGCAGCGCCACAGTTTTATTGTCGAAAGTTTTGACAACCTGGAGGGCGGGGACGCGATCGTGATCGTGAACAATCATGATCCTTTGCCACTGCTCAGATTTTTCGAGCAAAACCGCGCCAGCGAATTTAAGCAAGAATACATTCAGTCAGGTCCCGGAGTCTGGAAAGTTCGTTTAACGAAAAATAAAAAAGAAGGCTGCTGCGGATTTTGCGGTGGTAACTAACATCCTCTGCGCTCGCACATTTTAAAAAGACAACCGTCTTCTTTAGCGATGTGCTGGCGCAGGAAATCTTCGTAATCCTGTTTAAATATTTTAAAATACTTCGCATACATTTCAGAACCCTCCTGCGAGCTTAAATATCGAATCGCCTGGGAAAGTTCATGGCCAAAGGCATGCTCTTCCATCGGGATACTTAAAGGGTTTTGTGGTGTGCACCAAGAGGGGATCGCATAGGCGTCACTGCGGGGGCCCCCGTCGGCATAATACTTTTCCAGCTTTACTTTTACTTGTTGAATCGGACTGAATTCCAACTGAATACCACGATAGTAAGTACATAAAGGCCCGCCATGGGAAAGCCAGGGTTCGTGTGCAACCCCGGGAAACAATTCCTGCTCTTCTTTGGGGTGATGGACCTTTTCAACAAAGTCTAAAATTTTAATGAAATCACTTTCGTGATCAAGCATGTGAAGTATGATTTGATGCTCTTCGCGAAGTTTTTTTAGTAGGTCGATCATTGCGGACCTCCTCAAGGGCTTTTTTATCTATGACTTCGATGTGCTTTTCGTCGGTTTTAAGCCAACCTTTTTTTGTCCATTCGCTTAAGATGCGGATCACCGTTTCACTTTTAGCACCGATCTTAAGGGAGATATCAAAGCGGGTCAGAGGCATTTGAATACGCTTTTGCGAAGCGCGGGGCTGCTTTTCCAGCATGCGCAACAGAAAATCAGCCATGCGGTTTGAGACCAAACAACTTGATTTGCAGAGGTCATTTTGAAATTCCAAAAAGCGGTCCGTAATTTGTCTTGTGACTTCGCTTTTCACCCGAGGAATGTTCAAAAGCGTGTGATTAAAGAAATCCAGAGGGATCTGAACAAGTACGCAATCTTCCTGGCAACGCACGGTTGCGGGATATTTGGGTAACGGCAAACTTGCCATGGTGATTCCTAGAAACTCACCTCGGCCCAGAAAGTTAAAGATCTTTACGTCTCCTGCAGCCGTGCATTCCTGGATTTTTACAGATCCCGAAAGGATCAGATAGATATATTGAATGGGATCATCCTTTTCAAAGACGAGCTCCCGGCTGGGCAAAGGAAGTAGCTTCATATAATAAGCCATTTCCTGTAAATCGCGCTCGCGCACCGAGCTGAATATTTCTAAATTATGTAATTTATGTGCCAAATCACCCATATGCCACCCTGGGCTTATATTGGCAGCCGCTCACATCTACTTCCATGATCTAAATCAATAAATGGCACTTTTTGATTTGGATCATGGAAAAAGGAGTGATTTCGCCTCATTCTGGGGATGAGGATGGTAGGTCATTATGAATAAAAACCAACAGCAAATCGATGCATACAGATATTTTTTTCCAGCAGGCTGGCTTCTTGGAATTTGGGGAGTACTTCTATGGATTTTATTTCCATGGAATCTGGTTACTTACCCGGGATTGTCACATCCAGAAATAATGACGGGGGGATTTTTCCTTTGTTTCGTCTGTGGTTTTTTGATGACGGCAGCTCCGCGCTTTACAAGTTCTTTCGGGCCTACAAGAATCGATCATTGGATTTCCTGCTTCCTCATCGCACTGCTTTTTGTAGGTTTATCCACTCCAAAGATTTTCTTTTATGGTGTTGTCGTTTTGATTTTTGTTTTCTTAATCAGTTATCTGGTCAGACGATTTTTAAATCGCTCTAGCAATCCGCCGGATTCTTTTGTGTTTGTGGGAGTGGGGTTGGCTGCGGGACTGATGGGCAGCTTAATCTTGGTGGCCGCCGAAGTTTTTAATGTTCCAAGAGAGCTCTACAATTTGGGACGGCTCTTTTTCTTGCAAGCTTATATTTTATGTCTGGTTGTGGGTGTAGGCAGTCGCTTGATTCCGGCACTTTTGGGTTGGGCACCGATGCCAACGGAACAGGCGAAAACTTTTAATCCTAAACGTTATCTGTGTTTGGCGATTTTATTTTTGGCGACTTACGCGTTGGAGGCCTTCGGATTTACGGTGTTATCGCAATTGTCTCGAGCCCTGATCTTTAGTTTTATCTTTTTAAGAATGTGGAAGATCTATCGTTTGCCAAGTCGTACCGCCGTTCAAACTTATTGGCTGTGGATTTCGGCTTGGTTGGTGATGCTGGGGCAATGGGGTATTGTTGCGATGCCGGATTTCCGTGTGCATTTACTGCATGTGATTTTGGTTTCGGGTTTGGGACTTATGACTTTCATGATTGCAGTCCGAGTCGGCTTATCCCACGGGCGTCATGACATGACCCTAGAAAAAAGCTCCAAGATGTTAGCCCTTGGAGCTTTTTTGATGTGTTTGGCTGGTTTTACACGCCTATCTGCGGGAATTGCTCCGGCACTTTATCAGTCTCATTTAATCTATGCGGCGTATACATGGATTCTGGGGCTGTTGATTTGGGGATGGGTTTTCCTGCCAAAGATGGTGCGGGTGAAGTAGCATGATAGAAACGTCGGGCGGCCTCTTTCTGGCGAGCCGAGCTAAATGCAGAGATCCGTTTTAAATACCCAATCACTCGTGTGGCGTGATCAATATTTTCACTGCCACATGAGGAGCAGGCATAAAGAGTTCTTTTATCAATATGCTCACACTCATTGCAGATCGTGATTTTGATATTCACACACCAGTAATTGCATCCTGATTTCGCTGCGGCTTGAATCAGCTTCAAAAATCCTTCAGGGGTCAGAGTTTCTTCCAGATTTAAATGCAGGGCAGATCCTCCGTCCAGATACTGCATCATCTCGTGACCGTGTAAGGTCATTTTGTCTAATGCATTTACATCTTCATTTTCTACGACATAAAAATAAGAATTATAGCAAGGGCGTGGCACATATAAGCCGTCTTTGCGATCCCATTGGGCGTTTTTTACTCCCAAGTTTTCTGCAGGAACAAATTCAGTATTAAACATATAGCCGTATTTTGATTTGGCTTCCTTATTGGCGTCATAGATGACTTTTAACTGTCCACGAACGAAGTCTTTATACTCCCGGGCGTTTTCAACTTTTAAGCCAAAGTATTCGGCAGCTTCGACCATCCCATTGATTCCAATAGTTAAAAACTGTTTGTCCAGGGAAATAAATCCGGCAGAGTAAGCACTTAACAGGTTTGCCTCGTAATACTCTTGCATCAAGCGACGGTAGGCCACTTGGTACTTTTGAACTTTTTCAACCATGGTTTTAAGATTGATATTTTTTTGAACCAAACGATTCATATTGATGGTGATGACATTGATGGACCCGGTGGCGACACCGCCAGCTCCCAAAGAATAGCTAAAGGTATTGTCTGAAATTTCATTACGTAAGCGGCAACAGCTGGCCAGGCTGTCAGCGGAC
The DNA here is from genome assembly GCF_006874645.1 of Bdellovibrio sp. ZAP7. Taxonomy (NCBI): domain Bacteria; kingdom Pseudomonadati; phylum Bdellovibrionota; class Bdellovibrionia; order Bdellovibrionales; family Pseudobdellovibrionaceae; genus Bdellovibrio; species Bdellovibrio sp. ZAP7. Next base: position 1,312,643 of record NZ_CP030082.1, read on the forward strand.
TCACTCATATACATGAAAAAGCTATTGCCCTGACTTAATTCGGTTGCGCACATTTTCGCAAACGCCTGGTCCCGAGGGCCTTCTTTATCCGTTAACATTGCAGCGGTAACGACCGGGAAGGTTAGGATCGCATTTTTTCTTTCCTGATTAAACCAGCTCATGAAATGACCTTGGAGTTTTTCGACTCGGTTCCAGCTGGGTTTTGTGCCGTCTGGGAAAACAAAATCTCCGAACAAGGATTTGAAATAGTATTCATCGTAAACTGAGATATTCCAGAAGACGGATTGATATCCCCGCGCCGCAGCCGGTTGATTGATTGCATAGACCACGTGCTGTAAATGATTGTTAATGATTTTTCTGTGCGTGTTTAAATAGTCAGGACCGTAGTCCTTGGCCGCAAAGTGATCAAAGTACATCAGCCACTCAACACTTGCGACGGCTCCGGCAAACTGCGAGGAAATCGCAAAGATTAGATTCACAAAGCAGCCACAGAAGCTTTCTAAGTGTTGGGGGGCTTTGGATTCTCCACCTAGGTTTTTTAGACCATCTAGCAGCAGGGGATACATCGAAATCGATGCACAATAGGGTTTTAACGACGTTTCATCGTGCACGTAGATCTCGTGCTCTTCGATTTGACGAATGTATTCTTTGGCGAGCGGTGATCCAAAGATTTCTGCGATCTTTCTGGCGACCAGGGTGCGGTTGATTTGAATATTGATGTCTTTATTAATTTCCGCCTCCAACGTTGCGATGTTTTTATGGGTGACGTTGGCGTTCGCATCAAGCTTTGAACCTTCAGCAGCATTTTGCGCTGATTTATAGCCATCAATGAATTTAATTTTACTCTCGATTTGCTCAGGGGTGAGTCGGATCATGGGGGATCTCCTTGTTGTGTTCACGTTGAAAAAGATGATTAAGAATTCGATTGTTTTTTAGGTCGTAAAAGATTTGATTGGTTGAAGGGGAATCTAGTCCCCCAAGTTCTCTGCGCCAGGGGCCGACTTTTAAAAAATCCAAATGTGACTTTAAAGCGGGGGAGGCGTCAGCAGCGCCGGTGTAAAATGCGGTTAATAGGTTTCTTTCTCGAGCAGTCTTTAGAAACTCGATAAGTTCAGACTCACGCCACTCTCCACCTAAAAATAGAACGGTGGTAATACGGTCGTGGTATCTGTCGATGATTTCATTGAATAGTGGGATGTCGAGTTTGTAGCCGTTTTTCTCGCTCCACAATTCCGTCGAGTGGCAGCCGGGACATTTTAACGGGCAGCCACAAACATAGAATGCCAGGGAGATGTGATGGGGGACTTCTTGAAAAACGATGTCGTACTTGAAAATCTGCATACGCTACCTTCGATATGAAAAGGATAGCGCTCGATTTTTTGAAGGCACTAGGAATTGTGGGAATTCCTGATCTGGATCACCTTATCTAGTTAGATTCGACGCGTTCTATGATCTGGATCTGTTTATGGTTCATGCGAATCAGACCTTCTTCTTCCAGTTCCGCCAAAGCGCGAGAGAAAGTTTCTGGGCGCAGTCCTAGCATCAACGCAACGTCGTGCTTTTTGCCATCAAGTTTGATCAGGGGCTTTGCCTGTTGTTCACCCAAGCGGCAGATATGCATCCAGACTCGGTCTTTCGCAGACGGTGTATTGATATTCTCGATAACCGTATTTAGATTATCCATCCAGCGTACCAAAGACGTAACGACCGACTGATAAAGTAGAGGGCTTTCCGCCAAAATCGTTTGAAAGTCTTTTTTAGGGATATAGAAAACTTCCGAAGCTTCCAATGCCGTGGCTGCATCAGCATTTTTATCCTGACCCAGGATGCTGCCTTCACCGAAAGTTTTGCCCGGACCTAGAATTTGTAAAACGATTTCCTTCCCAGCCGGGGAAACTTTAGAAATCTTCACGGAACCTTTCGCAACCAAGTAAAGACCACGGGCATCTTCCTGTTGATCAAAGATCATCGTATTTTTAGCAAAGGTTTTTTTTTGCAGAAAATTGAGGACTTGATTAGTCACTTTTTCTTCGTGGCTTGAGCAGATGGGGCAATTATCGGTCGGACGCTCTTTCATACTTCCTCACTCGCAGGGATACAGAGGTTTTCAGTATTTTAGACCTCTCTTATGCCTTTCACAAGACGAGCTTTCAAGGTCGACGCAGGGTGGATTTTAAGTGCCTCAAATCTGGACCAAGGTTTCCTTAAGGTTTAAAATAGCGTGAGCTCTCGTCGACCAGATTAAAGCCGTCGACCAAGTTTCCTTGGATATTAGCTCCCCAGTGAAGGTGAGGGCCGGAGACTCGCCCGGTTTTTCCGGCCAGACCGATGATTTGACCTTTTTCTACCATGTCACCAACGGTGACGAGGCGTTTGGAAAGGTGATTGTAGACTGTAAAGATACCAATCCCGTGATCGATGATCACGATATTTCCTGACATATAGAATTCTTGGGATAGTACGACTTTACCGCGATTGGCAGCGGGAATTTTCTTACCGACTTTCGCGCGGAAATCGATACCCAAGTGTTCGCCAATTTTTTTGCCATGGTTGTAATTTCGTTTAATTCCGAAAGGACTTGTGATCTTGCTTTTAAGCGGAGAAATAAATGGTTCTTTAAATTGCAGGGTATCTAAGGAAGAGGCATACACCTGTTTAGCTAAAGCCAGCTCTGCTTCCACACGTTTTTTGATTTCATCAGAAATAACGACGCGAGTGGAATCGACATGCAGATTTTCGTGAGCGAATTCTTTAGGCTCAACTGTAAAGTTAATTTTAGTCAGAATCTTTTCGTCATCCTTTAAGACGCATTGAAACGGTTCCAGTTTTGAAAAGTAACTTTCAGAAACAACGACAGTATAGCCATCCTTGCTATTTTGAATGGGTAAACGCAAATCGCGGCAGGAAAAGTTGGGATGAGCGGCTCCGCCAGGGAATTTTAGAAACTTCACCTCGCCCGGTCTGATTTTTTCTTGCTGAATGGCTTCTTCCGCCAAAGCGAAATTACAAAGCGTGATCAGAGAATATGTTAAGGCTAAGAGGCGGGCTGTGCTTTTTAGTTTCATTTAATTATTGGAACACACAAATGCGCTTAGAGAGAAATGCCCAAGCAATTGACATAGCGCTTTATCGATACATGTTGTTTATTACCAAATGTTAACTCCATAATATTTGTTGGAGGGACCACGGATGAGATCATTATTTGTTTTAGCTCTATGCTTATTTGTCCAGGCAGGACATGCAGAGCTTATCAATGTTCAGCAGTTAAATCAGAAAATTCAAAGAAACGGTGGCGAGTGGCAGGCGCAAAGCAACCACATGACCAAGCTTTCTAAATCAGAAGCAAAACATCGCATGGGTCTGAGCTTGGACCAGGCCGCGGATGTTGAGTTCGTGATGCCAGAGTCTCCAAACCGCATCGAATTGCCTCCGGTTTTGGACTGGAGAAATAAAGACGGTCAAAACTGGGTATCTCCAATTTTGGACCAAGCAAACTGCGGAAGCTGCGTGGCTTTTGCGGCGGTCGGAGTTTTTGAAACTCAGTACAAAATTAATTCCTTACTGCCAAACTTTAACGCTAAATTTTCGCCACAAAACTTGTTCTCTTGCGGTGGCGGTAAATGTGATTGGGGATGGCGTCCAGAAAGTGCTGCACGTTATTTGAGCGCATCAGGCGTTCCCGACGAAGCTTGTATGCCGTATGCATCGGGTGCGACCGGGGAAGACGTAGCTTGCCGTGCAAGCTGCCCGGATACAGCGCAAAGAAGTGTGAAGCTTGCAGGCTATTCCACGCCGACTCGAGGTTCACAGGATCTAAACGCTGTGAAAATGGCGCTGCAAAAAGGACCATTGGTCACGACTTTGACAGTGTATGCTGACTTTATGGCGTACGCGGGTGGCGTTTACAAACACGTCGATGGCAACTACCTGGGTGGTCACGCGATTTCTATTATCGGTTATGATGACACCAAACAAGCTTTCATCATTCGCAACAGCTGGGGCGAAGAGTGGGGTGAAAAAGGTTTTGGTTATGTCGCGTACTCGGATCAATCCGGTGTGGGTGATGATACATGGTTATACAAAATGCAACCTCTTGCGGGCGGCGTTTCTGTAGAGTCTCCGAATGACTATTCTTACTTTACGAAAACGGTTCCCGTGAAAGCGACTTCGACTTACTCTTCCACGGATTCTTTGGCAGTGGCTATTTACAACAGTCAAAACCAAGTGGTGGCGAATTTGAATTGCCTGACTGCTGACTGTGCCCAGGACCTTGATGTCAGTTCTTTGGCAGACGGTCGCTATGAAGTTCAAGTTTTCGCGATGGGAACTCGGGGTGAAAAGGTTGGAACTTCCGAAAGACATTTCTTTTATGTTGTGAACCAAGCACCTTCTGTGGGTATCACTTTCAAAGGTTACGACGGCACAGATCTATCCAAGGCTTTGAACGGTCGTATTCAAGTGGAAGTGGCAACAACTTCTAGCTCAGTTCCACTAAGCTCAATCGAATTCCACCATGTGGGTCCAGATGGTAAAGACCAAGTTCGCTCGGCTTCGATTGTTCCGGCAAGAATGACGATGGGCTGGAGAACGAATCTTGTTCCGGATGGTCAGTATGAAATTTGGTTCACGGGTCACGTGAAATCAAACGGCATGGATGTTGTGGTTGAAAGCCCTCGCCAAAAAGTGAAAGTGGCTAATTAAAACAAAATTGATCACAAAATACAAAACCCGCTGTTTAAGGCGGGTTTTGTATTTTTAGCGTTGAGCGGATTTCGAAAACAAGGAACTCCTCGCCATCTTCGATGACGCGATTGACTTCTTTCATGCCGAGTCGCTTGGCAAGGGCAACCGACGCCGTATTGGCGGGCATTATTTGGGCGATGATTTTTTCAAATTTCAAAGTATTAAAGCCATAGTCCAGGCAAGCTTGCGCCGCTTCACGGGCGTAACCTTTTCCCCAGGCTGACTTCATGAAGCGATAACCCAAATCTATTTCCTGAATGTCTTCAATCCACTTTAATCCACACCAGCCTAATTTTTTGCGGGTTTGTTTTTCGATCACGACAAAGCGACCAATGCTGCGATCCAGGAATTGAGAGCGAATGCTAGCTATAAGTTTACTGGCTTGAGCGGCATCGATCGGGCCGTCGGGAACATAGCGCGTGATTTCGGGATCAGAATTCAACTCGACCATAAAATCGACGTCATCAGGGCGATGGGGCCTTAGTTCTAATCGATCAGTGAGTATTTTGAAATTATCTATAGTCATCTTTTAAAGATAACAGGCTTCCGCATGTCTTTGAAGGCGGAAATCGCGGAATGGACATTCTGCTTTTAGTTTAAAGCGGATAATGAGCAGACTTTCCGGGTTGAAGGTCGGAGGGACGAGTGCTTATTTGAGCAGGCTCAAAAACTTGCACCGTGATTTTTTCGGCAGTAATCACAAAAACTACGGGATTGATCTTTCCATAGAATCCGGCAGGCTCACCGTGCATTTCTAAGGTCATATTCGTTTCAGGATTCTTTTCTTTTAATAGAGCGTTGAATTTCTGTTCCCATGCGCTTTTCATTTTCATCAAGGCCGGCTGGTTCACAGAAATATCTAGGTCAGAAGTTTTTAACTGCGCTTTGCCGTTAATGAAGCTGCCACCTAAAATAATCGTTAAAGCAGGGCCACTGTGAGTGAGCTGCAAAGCAGGCAATTGGCTTTGCAGGTATTCGGCATAACGAATCACGTCTTGAGCGTCATACCGCGTGCCGAAAAGCTGTTTTTGCTCCAGCTGGAAATCCTGATAAAGCTCTTTACCAGATTTACCTGCAGAATGGCCTTCCGCAAATTTAAGATCATGGCGTTGAACCAATGCCAACGTATAGTCTAAAAGACGACGTCCCCCAATATGCCAAGGCGCCAGGGGATTGGGATCTTTCTTAGGAACTTGGCGATAGGCCTGCCCGATGATTTTTAGCTCTTCAAGCTGTTGTTCGGCGGTTTCGCTTTGGATTTTCTTTGCTAAATGGCGCGCTATGAAAAAATCTTTGGAGCCTTTGGAAAAATCACTGATCAGTTGATCTTCGCGGTTGTTGGTGAATACCTGCGCACAAACTGGAGTCGCAGTGACACTTTGTGTGAACAGCAGAAAGAATATCGACAGCATTATCGCAGGTCTGCGATAGAGGCTATTTAAGATTAGATTTAAATGGGAAACAAGATTCCGCAAGTTCATACAGAACTACCTCCAAAGTGAGTGCCAGGGGAGTGTCTCAGAATGAGAATTCCGTCGTACGACGCGCACAGCAACCGGAGCGGCAGTGGATATTGATTTTCTGAAATGTTGAGAACAAGCTCGGCAGGGTATTTGCCGAGCTTCGTGGCTGGTATTACTTTTTATTGCTAACCAGAACTTTAAACCCACCGACAGAGAATCGTTTCAACGAAAAGATCTCTTCCATCTGTTTCTTGTCCATTTGTTCGAATTCCTTGTGAACTTTTTTATTCACTTGCTGGCTGTGAGCTTTGGATTTGTAAACGACGAAAGCAAAGATCACCGTTTCTTCTTTCTTTAATTTACAAAGTTTTGGGAACGGCAATCCATAAGGCACGTCCAACTTGTCGCCGACACACTCATAGTAATCAAGCGCACCGTGCTTCATCCAGGTCTTCATTCCCAGAGTAGCCATCTTTTTATATTTCTTTACATTTTTCTTAGGGATTGGAATCACATATCCGTCAACGTATCGACTCATAAAAACCTCCATGGTTGATTTAGTTATTGAAGCATTATTGGAGGTTCAGGCCAAGTGAACATAGCCAAGGCGAAGTTGATTTTTGTAAAGTGGGTAATTCGTAAGGTCGTGAAGGGTGTAAATATTTAATTGTTTGCGAGTAAATCTGATGATGAAATAGTTTGATGATTAATAAGACAAAATTAAGCGCCATTTTTAACTCGAAAATCTTGCTTGCTGTCGTATTTGTTGCAGGATTGATGAGTGGGTCAGAAACCCTCGATTCGGTTGAGTCCAGTCGCCCTCCAATGACGTGGCAGGCAGTTGGAATACTCTTTTTATTTGGAATTTTCGCCATGTGCTTTGTGCTTGGTATTCAGATTCTAATTAAGAATAGCAAAGGGCTGAAGTACGGTTGGAAGGGATTCTATATAATAAGTTTCTATCTGATGGGTTCTGGCATTGGGGCGACCGCTGTTGCGATCACACGAAATTCTTTTGGTCCAGCTGCTGTAGTATTTATCTCAGTCGCAGCGGGAATAGGTGTGGGACTTTTAATCTTGAAGTCATCGCTAGAAGTGATTGCCCCAAAAAATGGAAACAAGTGACTTCAGATCGACGCGTGCAGCTACCGGAGCGGAGGTGGAAATTGCGAATCGTTAATTCTAAATTCGCGGCGCTCGTGAATACGAACGCCTAAGTGAGAAAGCGGAAACTACATTTCCTCAAGCGCGATATTGAAATCGTGTTCGGAGATCGCTTCGATACCTTCTTCTTCCAAAATATCTTGCGCTACAACTTGAGCATCAAGAAGTTTGTCTACGTTGTCGCTGACGAAGCTAGTTTTAAAGATCACTTTCTTTTTAGAACCTTCAACACCGATCACTGCAACTGCACCGTCAACGCCCGTGATGAATACTCCACCCAAGATGTCAGAAGACGCGTTGATTTCTTTCAGATGAGTTTTGATAAGCTTTGTAAGTTCAGATTTGATCTCTTGCATGGGAGGCTCTTTTCTAAGAATGAATTGGGCAAAAAAAAACCCGCGTTTCCGCAGGTTTGATATTTCTCTCAGAGGCTCATTTCCGGAGAAACTTCCATCAGAACGCATCCGATGAACAAAATTGGTAGTGAGAGGCGGACTTGAACCGCCGACCTACGGATTATGATTCCGTTGCTCTAACCAGCTGAGCTACCCCACCAACCGAACGCTTTCGCGTGAGCCGCAATTTTTATTAGTTCTGCGTCCTTCTGTCAATCCTTGCGTTTGCGTTAACTTAAGATTTTCAAAAATCCTAAGGCCCCCGGTCTTTGGTCTTGACCGTGCTGTCATATCACAATGGAATAATTACTCGGACATAATGGTCATTCTCAAGGAGGGGATAATTATATGAAAAGACTAATGATGGCAGCTCTGTTGCCGGTAATTGTGGCAGGTTGTACGAACTCCCAAAACAACCCGCTTAGCCCTGTGGTTGGCGGCTCTAACCGCGACATCAAGGTGTCAGCGAACCAACTTACGATCACTGCGATTGATGGAACGCCTTTATCAGACGCGCAGGTTTTGATCGGGGATGCATTGAATTCTCCGTTTGAGGGGAACCTTCTAACTGCTGACGCAAATGGTCAAATCGAGATCCCAGCGGGTTGGACTGACACTCAGCCAGTCACGATCAATGCCAAAGGTTACGTTCGCCAAACTTATATGGCGGTAAACCCAGGGGCGGTGACTTTCAAACTTCGCCCTTTAAATACAGTGAACCAATTTGAAGTAAAGGGGACGGCTCAAGGTCTTCCGATCAAAAATGGCGATGGCAACATCGACTTCGGCTTGGTTATGCAGGGCTTTAGCAAAATGCAGCTGTTCGCCTTCAATATGGATTCTGTATTGAGTGCGCAAAACGATAAGATCTCGGCACTTGGTCAAGAGATGGATATCCCAGCGAATCTTTCTTTGCCAAAACAAAGCGAGAAGTATGCTTTGTTCACGGTGACTTTGGATAAACCGGCTTACCGTATATATTTCGGTCAACCAGGAGTAACTCGCGTGTTTGTCGCGCGTGGGACTTTCCCGTTTAAACAAGTCGTCGACGGCGTGCGTGCAGGTAATAAGCTTTATGAAATGCTAAACGTGTTTAACCTAACGGGCGGCGCGATCCGTGACGTGAACTTGTCTAAAGGAAGCACTTCTTTGGATTTGCCAACGGACGAGATCAAGTTCTCGGTTAAAAACACGGTTGTGGCTCCTCAGTTCCGTGCGGATGAGACGTTTATGGCGGCAGGGTTGTCGGCTCAAGGTGGCTTGTTGCTTCCAACAGATGTTAAAAAGCTGAACGCTGGTCAAAAAGTTGCCTTAAACACAGCTCCCAACATGGAAGCGAATGTTTTAGCGGTTTTGACTAAGACCGAAGACCTTCGTAACAACATCGACCGCGTATCGACTGCGATCATCCCGATGGCAGGACAAACGACTCCACAGGTATTGCCTTTGATCAATAACCCAACAGTTGGAGCGGGTGGTCTTGAGATCGCAATGCCGCAGGTTCAGGGAGTGGCGGGAGTGAACCCCCTAGCAACTTACGCTGTGTTCTCAAACGAGATCCAAGTTCAGCAAGGCGCTGACAAGGTGAAACTGATGAACCAAACGTGGGAAGTTTACGCTGACAAATGGGTGAGTAACCTTAAAGTCCCAGCTTTCCCGAACGACACGCTTTTGAATGGCAACAAGCGTTGGGAAGTGAACTTTTTAGGCTCACAAACGGCTTCACAAGCACCAATGGGTGCTGCTATGATCGAAGCTGCAACACATGTCACACACAGCTCGATTAACTTCTAGAACTATTTTCGCATCTCTTGTGATCATCACAGGCTGCACCGTTATTGGTTGCAGCCTTTTTGATAAAAGACCTTCCGCCAACCAACAAATGGCGAAATTCAACAAACAAAGAGTGTTCTTCGCGCCCTACGACAATGTGTGGAGAGCAGCCCACGCTGTGATCAAATATCCCATCGCCCAAGAAAACCAAGACACCGGTGTGATCGAAACCGAATACATCAAAGGTCTTGATGGCTGGCTTCCCCCTGACGTCGCAAAACCACCATCCAGTGGTATCCGTTATAAATTGATGTTCACGTTCGCAAAAGGAACTGCCGACGGCAGAGAATCCACGCGCGTGACAATCGATAAGAAAATGGAAATCCTGCGCGACTTCTTCTCACAACCCGAACCGATGGAATCGGATGGGCTGGAAGAGAAGATTCTTTTTTACAGGATTGAGCGCGAGCTTGTGGTTATGGATGCGCTTAAGCGGGCTGGGAATTAGAGCTACTTCATAGGAATAATCTGAACCTCGACTTGATATCCGCGAGCAGTTAGCGATTTATATTTATGCGCAAGACTAATTTTCGAAAAAAAAGTGAGAATTTTCGAGAGTGGTTTTTTTTGCTTTACGGCTATGGCGAAAATGACTTTATAATCTGATGCCTTAAAAACAACGGGACGAACTTTTCCTGCCATCTTATGGTAGGCAATTACCCCGTGATTTGAAATTTCCGTCCGTATGTTCGGTTCTTGAGAAAAAAGCATACCAGAGACATGTCCCTGGTATAGTAGATGGCTAATCGACGATGCGCCGGTATGTTTTTTCACGTGAATTAAATGCTTGTCGTTGGTGAAAATATCGCAAAATTCAAATTTGGATCTACCTGCGATTTTTATAAATTGTTGGTCCATGCACGCCGCTTTTAGCGCGGCGGAGGCGCGCACATTATACGCACCTTCTTTTTCTGTAAAGCCCATTGCTGGCAACGGTAAATTAGAATGGACTATTGAGTTGATTGTTGTCTCAATCCCTTGCAAGTATTTTTGCTCAATTTCATACCAGTTTCCCTCGAGAAGTTTGTATGTTTTACCTTTCGATATGACTTCGCCATTTAAACATTCAAACACGGTCCACGAGTAGACTTCATTTCGTTTGAGACTTTTCCCTGGTTTGGTGGCTTCATGCTCATAGGCTTTAAGTCGATGTGATTTTAATATTTCGAGCGATAAATCTAAAGTCGATCCTTTTGCTTCTTCCTGTTCTTTCTTGGTTTTGAAGAAACTGAAGTATGATTCAATTGATGGGAATGTGTTGACGAAATTCCCTCTCTGGCCGGAGAACGAATACGAGTCTACTTTTGCGTCGTCAATTATTTCAGGCGCGCCTAAAAATAGTTCGGTAAAGTCACTGTTTTTGAGTTTGTTCATCAAAAGGTTTTCAAGCGGAAGTGTAATTTGGTCATCTGTTATTAGCTTAACATTATCGATCCACCCAAAGTCCGCTTGATAAGTTTTCTTTCGATAGTTGGTCAACAGCTCAGAACAGAGTGTAGCGATTTTCTCCAAAGGTTTTTCAGTGCGAATTGTTAATGACGATGAACCCTTTAAGTACTTAGCAAAACTATTTTCTAAATGACCTTCAACGGACTTGATTAGATCGCGATCAATTTCTATTTCAAATGCATTGAAATCAACGGGAGATGAGGCTTGTTGTTTTGTGTGAATTGATAATTGTTCCAAGGATCGTTTGTCGACGGTTTTGATTTTGTCGCTGGCTATGTTATTTAGGCAAACTTTGAGGCCGAAATCATTGACTATGTGAGATAGCTCCACCATGTATCTTCCAGCTGGTCCGAAAGTTAAGGCGAAAATGGAATTGTTGACCTCAACTATCAGTACGGCAGATGGTGAAGTGAGTGATTGAGGTAGTGATTCTTTGGCAATATGTGAACTAAGGAAGTCGTACCATTGAGGTGCTGTATCTTCAGGCTCTTTGAATGAAAATATAACCTGATCGCATCCTGAAATTCTTAAAGATACGGATCTGGAGCGGTAATCCTCTGTGATGTAACTTCTAAGGTCATCAGGCTTTCTTTTGAACAAGTACACATTTAAGAGCGTCATGTCATATTCTCCGATAGGTTTCTGATTCGGAACGACCCACCCAACTAATAAATCGTTGAGTGTATATTTATCGGTTTTTTTGTAGATAAATTTATGTTTGGTAAATAAGTGTTCGAAAATATCCTTGATTGTATCAATTTTGAAAAAGTTTGTTTGTTCTTTAACTGCGGATTGGTGATCGCTCTGTGAAACACCTAGCGAAACTATTTGAAGCAGTTGTAGGCGTCGTCACAATGCGAAACGTTGGCTTCATTCTGAAAGAGGATGTAATGATAGATTTGTGATGGAGGTCTTATGAAAAGAACAATTTTTGTTTTTAATGATGGCACAGGCCAGGCTTTGAAATCTGATGCACAATCGAATGTTGCCAAGATTTTTAATGCACTTCCTGGGAAAGTAATTTCCCACGAAGAGGCTGATTCCTACAAATTCGATGAAAACCAAGCATATCATGCGTTTTATATCCGTGGGATTGGAACTGAATCACTTAAACCGAAAGATAAAACAGCGGATACGAGATCCTGGTTTCAAAAACTGGGAGATTCGATTTCAGGTAAAGCAGCAATAGGTGTGGAATTGGCCACCGGACATTCTATCAGTGATCGTGTTGAGCGTTCGCTTAAATGTATAGAGTCGTTATGGCAAGAAGGTGATCGAGTATTTTTCATTGGATTTAGTCGAGGTGCTGCATCAGTTCGGTTGGGAGCGGCATATCTTGGGTCAAAAATTCCTAAATTTGAGGTTGAATACCTACTTGTTTTCGACACAGTTTATTCGGTTTTAACTGAAGTTCAAATTCGCGAAGAACCAAAAAGAACAAACTTCGAAGAGACGAACATTGGAACATTCGTAAAGAGGTGCGACCACATTATTGCAGGTGATGAAATGCGTGACATGTTTCCTGTTACGCCAGTTACGGTTAGGCCTGGGGTGCGTCAAATTCTCTTTGCGGGCTCCCATTCAGATGTTGGCGGCGGGAACCCCTCGGCATCGTTGTCGGATATTTCACTTGATTTTGTGATGGGTGAGTTAAAAGGGCTTGGGATTCTATTTGATTCAGCTAATGTTGCCGCACTACAAATACGTCCTGATCCAACGGCGAAAATTACTTTTGATAAATTCAATGGGACGGGCCAGACGCATTTTCCCAGAGATTTACGCAGTCTCAGCTTTTTGATTCATGAATCTGTTTTTAAAAGAGCAAATGCAAAGCAGTCAGTATCAATTGCGCTTGCACAATTAGCCACTTTCGACACAACTTCGAAAGAAGCTCTAGTAGAAGTCGCTTCTGTAAACACCAGATTCGGTCACTCTTAAGTTTAATGTTTGTATCGATGGTGTCGAAGAATTCGTACTCCTTAGTACGAATTCTTCGATTCTAGATATTTATTTCTGGGTTTTTACGATTTGCATCGCACTTGCGATCAAACCGCTCATGTCACTTAGGTTAGCCGGAACGATGATTGAGTTGTTCTTACTTGCAAGTTCTCCAAATGCATTCACGTATTGTTCTGCAACTTTTAAATTAACAGCATCCGCACCACCAGGTTCGCGGATTGCGGCAGCGGTCTTTCTGATTGCTTCTGCGCTTGCTTGGGCGATAGCTAGAATCGCGGCAGCTTCACCTTCGGCTTTATTAATGGACGCTTGTTTTTCACCTTCAGACTTTGCAATCGAAGCTTCTCTTTCGCCCGCAGCGATATTGATCTGCTCTTGCTTGCGACCTTCAGATGCAGCAATCAACGCACGCTTTTCGCGTTCCGCAGTGATCTGAGCTTGCATGGCATGCAGAATCTCTTTCGGCGGCGTCAAATCCTTGATCTCGTAACGAAGAACTTTAACACCCCAGTTAGCAGCAGATTCATCAATCGCATTAACGATCGTCGTATTGATGTGATCACGCTCTTCAAAAGTCTTATCCAATTCCATTTTACCGATCACCGAACGTAAAGTCGTTTGCGCAAGCTGAGTGATCGCAGCGATATAATTTGATGAACCATAAGAAGCACGCATTGGATCAGTAACTTGGAAGTACAAGATACCATCAACCTGCAACTGCGTATTGTCTTTCGTGATACAAACTTGCGGTGGAACATCCAAAGGAATCTCTTTAAGTTCATGTCGATAAGCTAAACGATCAATGAACGGTACGATCATATGAAGCCCAGGTCCCATAGTTGTATGGTACTTACCCAAGCGTTCGACGATCCAAGCATGTTGCTGGGGAACCACGTATACGGTCTTAAAGACGAAAATGACCGCGACGATAAGAATGACAGCTGTAATAAAAAATCCTAATTCCATTTAAGATAACTCCTTTTAATTCAATTTTTCTACGTAAAGTCGGCTGCCGCGAATCGCACGGATAATGTATGTGCCACTGACAGCTTCGCCGTGGATTAGCTCAATGTCCCACATGGCGCCGCGATAGTTTGCACGAGCTGTTTTTCCATCGATCCAAGTGTCGACTTTGACGGTTTGACCGATATCGATGTTCACGTTGGGATCTTTTTCGCTGCTTACGTTGTGAGGCTTGCCAAAGCGCGTTTTTCTAAGAATCAGAGTCGAAGTGATCCATACAACGGCGGCAACAATAGTCTGCAATGATGAATTGGCACCCATTAAAGCTGCGATCCCAGCAGCAGCAAGACCAATTGAAATCATGATGAGATAAAAGGTTCCGGTAACCAGTTCCAAACCCAATACCAATCCGGCCAAAATTAGCCACATTACCCAAGAGTCCATTTCACTTCCTTGTCATTGTTGTAAACAATATTTAGTCATTTAGTATGTTGTTTTGACAAGAACATTATTTATACCGGAAGATTTTCAGGAAGGTATCGGTCAGGAGGGCGGATGGTCGCTATAATTAAGTTATTCGTTTTTGTGTCTCAGGTGTTCGCATCATCAACTCCGACTCCTGATTGGGATAACTGCAAATCTGATCAGGATTGTATCCTTCCTCGCTTGAACTTTAGCTGCCGTGTGATGAAGGTAAAAGACAACATCGACTTTAAAACGGTGATTTCCTATTCTACTCATCGTCGTGAGTGCGAGAGAATGCCCTCTGTTCGTGATTTGAAAATATCGACCGACGACTACGTAGGATCTTGCGTTCAAAAGAAATGCATGGCTCGTCTTATTGGCGCCCTGCCTGTTTCCAAAAAAGAGTTGCCAGATGACGTTGCGAAGTTGTGTCAATCTGGTGATTTTGCCGACTATGGCGAAGGTTGGCTCGCAGGTGGTGGCAAGGAAATTCCTGGGCTTCCGAGGCAAGCACTTTATTTGGCCTGTAAGTATCCTGACGGCAGCTATTTCATATCCTGTATTTCATACTCAGATCGAGTTGAGGTTTCTTCTGCGTGGGCAATTAAAACGGGAAGCACTTACAAACAACAATTCGATAGAAATCAAGAGGAGCTACCGACGCAATGTCCACCTCATCCCGAATTATCTAAAGAAGCTATGGTTGAATTAGTTAAAGGTAATGGCAGAAAAAAATATAAGACACCTGGTCAATAAGGCAGTATGCGCACAAGTCTTCTTTCAAGTTTGAAAATCGTTGCGATGATGCTCGCGGTGGACAAAGAAATTCACCTCAAAGAGAAGGCGTGGTTCTTTGTGATCTGCAGGAACTATGGTGTTTCTTTTCGCGAAAAGCTGGAGCTTAGTGAATATCTCAATGGACGTTCCTCCCAAAGTTTGGAAGAGATCATTAGGGATATCGTTGAAGAGGAAGATCGTCGTCGGCTTTTAAACTTCGTACAAATGGCGATGCGGCAGGATGGATTAGTTAAAAACACTGAAATTGAGCTGTTTTACCGAATTAAGAAAGGGTTGGAGCCGAACCTTCGCAATGATTATGTGGAATTGGGTAGGGCGCTTCGCGAGCGAGAGAAAGAACTTATCGTTTGGGAGCAGCTTGAGAAATTAGGTAAAGCATTCTCTCAACCTGTTCGACCATGGTTTGGATATAGCTACTATATAAATGTTGATATTTGGTACCTGATTTCTTATCTAATAGAGAGCCATAAGCTCAAAATAATCACTTCAATTTTGATCATCGCAGCCGTGTGCTACTTGATTCATCTTCATTAAAAACTACGTGAGCTTCGCGAGGTTTATGGTCAAAAGGCACATTTCACCGTTAGATCTCCATTAACAAAGATTGATCTAATCTAACAGCAGGAGTATGTTGAGGCTCTGACCGTAAAAAGTAAGGATCCCCGATGAAACTCACTGACATCACTAAAGCTATCGCCCGCGAACTTGGAACTTCTGATCTTAAAGAGATCAATGCACTTCTTAAAAAAGAACCGGCAATCAAGTTCCGCATCACGGGTAAAGCCTTGGGGCATTTTGGTTTCACGGGGAATATCAAAAGTGTATCTGAAGAGGGTGTTAAGGCCTTCATGGCGAACAAAGTATCTTTGATCCGTTTAACTGACATCGAGACTTTCGAAAAAGCCAAACCGCGCGAAGAACGCCCTGTAAGACCTGCTAAAACAGAAAAGGCGGCGACGCCCGCGCCGGCTAAAGCCGCTGCTGCTAAAGCTCCAAAGGCCGCGGCAAAACCCAAACACCAAGATCTTGAAGACGACACCGACTTTGACGACGATGACAATTTCGACGGCGAAGATCTGCAACCTAAAAAGCAAAAAAAGGGCAAGCCTAAATCCGCAGGTAAAAGCGGCAGCAGATTCATTCCTACCGCTAAAAAATAACTTCAAGAAATTTTGATCTCGGAGCGAATCACAAATATAAATACAAATTCGCATCTTTGCGGTTCTTCTTGTTAAGAACTCGTGGATTTACATGGTGGTTGCCGGGATTTTACAATCCAAAATGCATTAGCGTTTCAAATTGAGACATTTCGAGTCTAGTGGATTCCTAAAGTTGCCGATAAGTATTCATATGAAGGCAAATATCTTGTACGTTTTTGCAATGCTGGTGACCTCATTCATCATTTCAGGGTGTACCCTAGATCTGAATTTGGTAGGCACTAAGCTAGAGATTCCAAGCTCGGGCAACACCAATGTTGTTGGTCCAACAACAGTTCTGCCGATGGGGCACCATACTCTTGCATACAATAAAGCTGTGGGTAAAAATCAATACGTCGGTTTGGATAGGTCGTATCAGGGTCCTAACGGTGGCTTGATTGACAATGCCGGGAATACGACTTTCGTGGGCGATAATGGCGTTTATACTTTCGATTCAACCGGTGTCCAAATTTTCAAAGCATCAATATCATACGCAACATACCCTAACTGGGTGACTGAACGCAGCCCGATGGTCAAAGATTCCAACGGGAATATTTATGTTGTCAGCAAAGTAAGCTTCAGTGGGGGAGCACAAGGTATTCTTAAAATTGCGCCCGACGGAACTTTTACGACTCTCTCGATTGTGGGAGCGGGTGGACAATTTATCAATGGTGCTTATGATATTGCTTTGATCAAACGCACCAACGGCACGGAAGAGCTGCATTTGACACCCTATTTAAATTTCAACCCCAATCCGGTTGAAGTCTATGCACTTGATGGAACTTATTTGCGCTCATATGGGGCGGCTGCGAATACAACTCTCTACTTCTTAGCTCAACATCCAACGTCTAAGAAAATCTATGTGTCGTCCAATAACTGGATCACTCGTGTGTATATTTATCAAGAAGACGGTACAGCTGATGGCTTCTTTGATTTAAGTGCGACACTTAAACATGCGGTTGACGTTAAGTTTGATTCAAGCGGCTATATGTATGTCGCAAATTATGGCGATCCAAACGACCAGAACAACGATCCTGACCGCGGTCTAAATGTGTATGACATTTCTTCAGGCACGCCGGTCTTAATCCGTACTTTACGCACCAGTGTTGCGCATCCTATTTCCATGTACCGTTTCGGTGTCTCTCCTGACGGCACTAAAATTATCGCCACCAACTCCTTGACCCCGGCCTCCGCAGTGGATGAGTTATGGCAATTATCCGGATCGTCTTATCAATATGTGAAAGACCTAACGAGTAAAGGAAGTGCTGCCCCTGATTTTAATAATTCAAATACCACCGCGGGCTTTGCTGTGGACCGAGACGAAAATATCTATATAGATGATAACGGCAATAAGCGCGTGAAGGTCTATTCAAAAACCGGTACATACTTGCGCGAATTTTCAGTCGATAACGCTGGAATCACTTGGTGGGCCGATCACTTCGTAGCTATAACCAGTACGGATAAAGTGGTGACTGGCGGTTACGAATTTTCCGTGGGCGTTCATACCTCAAAAGTGTTTTTCCAGGTCCGTTCAAAAACGGGCGTTGAGGAGAGTGCTGGCTTCGTTTATTTCTCGAACAACCTGGCAGCTCCAAGGTTTATCGGGATCGATTCTGAAGATCAAATGTGGTTTGATGACGGAGGATCGATTTATCGAGCCAATCTGAGTGGAACCATCACGTATTCATTTGATTACGCTGCTAATCCTGCGGGATTAGGGGTGGCAGGAGCGCTGGGCGCCCAAGCCATAGGCGATAAAGTTTATTTCTTAGATTCAGGCGACTTTACACTGCACGCAATTGATCTTCAGGGTAATCCTTCCCAGGTCATGGGAGCTTCAGAGTACGCTCCGGCAAATCTTTTTGCGGTTTTACCTTCGGGTGGTATTCAAGCTCTAGCTGGCGGCAAGTTTGCTTGTTTGGCTTATGATATGTCCTTTAATCCACTCTATGTGGTGATTGATCCGGCAAATAACTATAAGATCGTTTCAACTATCACTTCACCTGATCCCACTGCATTTTCCACAATGATGATTTGGACTTCTGCTGGGCTTGTGAATAAAGGTACTTACGACCGTATTTTCTTCTGGGATGTTCAGTAACTAAGTCGGTACGGCAGCCTTAATATTTAAGACTTGTGCGCTTCTTTACAGAGGCGCATATTCTTAAATATCACTTCTTCCCCAAGGCACAGTCATGATTCAGTCTTCTTCTTCGTCCTCGACTCTTACTCCGGCAATTCCCGGAGCGACGTCTAAAAGTTTTCTGGCGTTAGCAATGGGTGGTTTCGGTATCGGGATGACCGAGTTTGTGATTATGGGGCTGCTTCCGAATGTGGCTCAGCATCTGAACATCACGATTCCTGAAGCCGGGCATGTGATTTCATCTTATGCCTTGGGTGTGGTGGTCGGTGCACCGCTATTGACAGTGCTGGGAGCCAAGTATTCTGCCAAAAATTTATTGTTATTTTTGATGGCGCTTTTCACCGTTTTTAACGGTGTGTCGGCGTTGGCGACGGACTATTATTCGTTGATGCTGTTCCGTTTTATGGCGGGGCTGCCTCACGGAGCCTATTTTGGAGTTGGAGCAGTTGTTGCCAGTCGCTTAGCGAAACCGGGTAAAGAAGCCTCGGCCGTGGCCAGCATGTTAACCGGTCTTACGATTGCAAATGTCGTGGGAGTTCCCTTGGGAACTTATGTGGGCGTCCGCTTTGGTTGGCAATGGGCTTTTGTGATGGTGGCGATTGTGGGACTGGCCACAACATTGGCTTTAAAATCTTGGATTCCCGCAATTCCAAAAAATCCAACGGCAAGTTTCAAAAGTGAATTTAAAATATTTAGAAACTTCAATCTGTGGATCTGTATCGTGATCACCGCTATTGGCTTTGGCGGCTTCTTTGCGTGGATCAGTTATATTGCTCCTCTGCTGACAGATGTGACCAAGGTGTCGCCTGAAATGATTCCGTTGTGGATGGTTCTAGCCGGCGTGGGTATGACGGCGGGAATTATCTTTGGCGGCAAACTTGCGGATCGTTTTTCGGCATTGAAGGCTGCCATCGCACTGATGACAGCAATGATGTTGATGTTAATTTTAAGCAGTTTGTTAGCCGAGTACCAGGTCGCAACATTCGTGATGGTTTTCTTAACGGGAATGTTCGCAATGGCGCAATGTCCACCGGTGCAAATGTTGTTAATTCAAAACTCTCAAGGTGGGGAGATGCTGGGTTCTTCTTTGGGGCAGGCGTGTTTTAATATAGGAAATTCTTTGGGAGCATTCCTTGGGGGATTGCCGTTGGTCATGGGATATAGTTATGCGGCTCCAACATTGGTGGGCGCGATGATGTCGCTGGTGGGAATTGTTTTTGCCTTCCTTTTGATGAAGCGTGTTTCCGGTTGGTTCTGGGTGCGTTAGTCACCCGATTATTTGGAATAATTCACCTGATAGTGTAGCTCGACAAAAAGATTTGCGATGGGAGTCGCCGATAGCAACTTCATTGGTGGATGTATCTTTCTTGGAAACAGCGGGGCACCACCTGATAAGGTTAACGGTGCGACTTGAATGATCATCTCATCCAGCAACCCAGCATCATAAAACTTGGCAGTCAGCTCTCCTCCGCCAACAATCCAGACGTTTTTATCACCGGCGGCCTTTTTCATTGCTTCATGCACGGGGCGCACATCACCTTGAACAAAGCGCACATCAACACCGGGAATAACCGGCAGCTTGCGAGTGGTAAAAATCCACGATGGCATTTTATAGGGCCAAGCAGCGGTTTTGTCAGAGGCCTTGGATACTTGGTGTTCGTAAAGCCACTCGTAAGTATGTGAACCCATGGCGATGGCACCCACATCCTTGATAAAGTTCTCGTAAGTCGGCGGGACTTCACCATCACTAAATTGAAAGAGCCAATCCAAAGAGTTGTTTTCATCTGCCAAGTAACCATTCAAACTTGTCGCGCCGTAAAACTGTGTTTTCATAAATTGACCTTACGTTAAGCGGAGAGAACTGTACAGCTTTGGAAAACCTGACTGCCTGGTCTTTTGTCCATCAAATAAAAAGAGGTCTGTCATCCTTTCGAAGGACAGAAAATAGCAAACATTCTGATCTAATGAATGTCATGAATCATACAATCTCATCTTTTCTGATTATTTTTCTGTTTGCGACCACGGCTCGAGCTGAAAGTAATTCCTTAGTGTCAAACTGGGGAGTGGAGGCCGGAGCTCTTTATCTGAATCAAAGTTCTGGCGGCGAGACCACCACGATCCTTCCCATGCTTGACGGGGGGCTGTGGCTGTCTGGCAATTGGGCTTTAAATGTTCAAATCGGTGGGACCGCCTATAAGGACTCATCGACAGACAAAACTTTTACGATCGGCGTGGCTCGTATAAATCCAGTTTATCGAATTCCTGCTACGAAATTTTCTGTTGAGGCATTGCTGGGGATGCAGAAATGGGAAGAGCAGGATGCTAAGGCCGATCTGGGTCTTCGTGGGAACTATGTGGTCGGCAATGACTGGCTCAGCGAGCTATTTTTCGGTGCGGGCTCTGTCCAGCATGATGAAGTCACTAACTATGTAACGGTGGGAATGAAGAAATGGTTTTAAATTCAATTTATTCACGAACGATTTTCACTGCAGCAACCTTGAGTTTGATCTTGGCTTCCTGTGGGCGTGGGCTTGACAGTAAATCTTCTGGTTCAAGTTCCCAAACCCCGGCAACTCCAAGCACGCCCGCAACTCCGGCGCCAAGTGCTCCGGTTCTTACAATGACCTACTATCCGGTAAAAGAATTGATCTTTGATTGGACGGATTCTGATTCGGAAGACAATTACAAATTTATGATGGATGCCACGGGATCTTCGGGGTGGACAGAGCTTTCAACATTAGGACAGGACTTGGTGATGCATCAAGATTCTATCTATACGACGTTGAACGAGCGCATTGGGGCAAAATATAAAATCATGGCCTGCAATACCGGCGGTTGCACGGATTCTAACATCGTGACGGTCAATGCACCGATGACCGCAGCGATTGGATATTTCAAGGCATCCAATTCGGCGGCTTCTGATTCATTTGGTTATAAAGTTGCAGTTTCAAAAAATGGAACTTATATGGCAGTGTCAGCGACCGGAGAGGACAGCAACGCGACAGGTGTCGGTGGCTTGCAGAGCAACAACTCCGCATCCGGCAGTGGTGCCGTATATATTTTTAAACGCGATGGCAGTACGTGGGCGCAAATGGCTTACATAAAGCCTTCCAACACGGCATCCAACATGAACTTTGGACAATCACTTTCCCTGTCTGATGATGGTGACTATCTGGCTGTCGGTGCAAATATGGAAAGTACGACCGCTGCGACTTCCGGAGCTGCTTATATTTTCAAAAGAACTTCCTCGACGTGGGCGCAACAAGCTTTTCTAAAAGCTTCGAATCCGGAAGCAGCTGATGAGTTCGGTATCTCCGTGGATATTTCCGGAGATGGTACCACGTTAGCGGTGGGAGCCTATACCGAGGACAGTGCTGCCAGTGGTATTAATGGCGATGAAACCAGCAACGCAGCATCCGCCGCTGGTGCCGCCTATGTTTTCACTCGCTCAGGGACTTCCTGGTCACAAGAAGCCTATATCAAAGCTTCGAATCCCACCAGTGGGGATCGTTTCGGCGCGTCCGTGTCGATTTCTGCTGATGGAACTGCGTTGGCAGTGGGTGCAAGTCAAGAATCCAGTAATGCCACAGGCGTTGGTGGAAATCAGAACAATGAATCTGCACCAGCGTCGGGGGCAGCGTACGTCTTTAGAAAAACAAACTCGGTTTGGTCGCAACAAGCTTATATCAAGGCTTCCAACCCAAGTCCCTATGATAACTTTGCGAACAATTTAAGCTTGGCTGATGACGGTCTGACTTTAGCGGTTGGATCTTATGGAGAAGCCAGTAACGCAACCGGCGTTAACAGTGGCAATCAGGCTGACAACTCGCTTTCAATTGCGGGGGCGGTTTATATATTTTCATTTAACGGCACCGTGTGGTCGCAACAAGCTTACATTAAAGCCAGCAATACCAAAGCAAGTTTGGTATTTGGCTGGAGTGTTTCTCTTTCTGCCGATGGCAATAAACTTGCGGTGGGTGCCTATCAAGACAACAGCTCCGGAACAAGCGTTGATGGAAATCAATCTGACACCAGTGCCACGAGTGCAGGATCAGCATTTTTATTTTCCAGAACGGGCACCACTTGGAGTCAACAAGCCTATTTCAAAGCTCCCAATGCAGAGGCTCAAGACTATTTTGGATACAGCATCGCATTGTCAGGCAATGGAAATTATCTGTGTGTCGGAGCGACGGGTGAAGACAGTTCGGCCACGGGAGTGGGTGGGGCTCAGACCAATGGAGCGTCAGCTGCGGGAGCTGTTTACGTCTATTAACTTTGCAGATCTTGTGATTGATGGTAAGTGTTGACCTTATGGCCGTATCGGTACTTTTGGTGCTTTTAAATATTTTAATTTTTGTGACGACAGTGGTAACGATCACGTACGTGATTCCTTACCGTAAAATGGCACCGATTCGTTGGCTTCTGCTGTTGAGTGCTTCATTCTGTGTGGTTTCGTTTTGCACTTTGGTCGTTTACGTCAGCGATGACTTTCATACAAAAACTTTATTTGCGCGTTTCAGATTTTTTGGGCTGGGGTTGATGACCCCGGCCTGGCTCTTATTTTTAAGCACCGTCTTTGGCCGATGGAACTGGCTGCAAAAAAGGCTGGTAACTGGCGCGGTATTTTTGCCAGGCGTTTGCACGTTCCTATTTACTTTGATTCCCCCTTGCAGAGACTGGGTGGTTACTGACTTTAAAGAGTATTCCGCCTATGGCTTAGTGACGGCACAATACAGTGGCGGCGCCTGGTTTATGCTGCATTATGTGTGGGCCATGTCGTTAGTGATGACGTCTTTGATTTTGGGAATTTATATTTTCGTCAAGGAAAGTGGAATTCGTCGTCGGCAAGTTTCTGTTTTATTGGCGGGAAGTATTTTGGCGGCGGCAGTTGATATCTACTGCGTTCTAACAAATTCGCCATTGCGCTGGATGATGATTTCCAGTGGAACATTTTTGTTGAGTCAGGCAGGTATCATCTATGCGGTGCTCGCGCACCGTTTGTTGAATGTGGCGCCACTTGCAATGATGCGGATTTTTCAAAATCTACCGGATCCCGTTATTGTCGTTGATAATCTGAACGTTATTCGCGGTGCCAACAAAGCGGCTCTTCGTGTTTTTGGATTGGTGAAAGATGTGGTGGGGCAAAATATTGAGGATGCTCTGCCAAAGATTTCCTTAAGTGCGGGTGAGTTATCGATCGCTGACGAATTTGATGACGTTCATTTTTTCAATCTAAGCATTGAACGTTTAGATCATGAGACGAACAACGAATCCGGCCGAATTTTATTTTTTCGCCAAATCACCGTGCAAAAGGGAATAGAAGCTCGCTTAAACGAGAATATGGAATTTAAGGCTCGCTTGTTGGCGCTGATCGCGCATGATCTTTCGGGATACATGGAAGGTCAGATGTTGCTTTCCCAATCCATTCAAGATGATTTAAGTCTGGAGCTTCGTAATCGCACGGATATGCTGATTGATTCCACTTTCGCATCAAAAGGATTTGTTAATAACATCATGAGTTGGGTCAAAACGCAGGGCAATTCATTTGAAGTTATTAAAAGACCCTTTGAGTGGAACGCGCTTATCAGTGAGTGCATCGAGCAGGTTGCGACTCAGGCCAAGATGCGAAAAGTTGTTTTGACGTTTGAATCGAATTGCCGGCCTTTGGTTACGGACGGGGATTCAGAAATGCTTTCATCTGTTGTCAGAAATCTTTTGTGGAATGCAATACGTGCCTCCAGTGAGGGCAGTGTTATCTTCGTGTCATTAATGATTGTGAAGGGTGAAGTCGATGTGGTTGTTAAAGACCAAGGCGTAGGAATGACGAATGAGCAGTTGGAGGCCCTGCGGTTTAGCTCAGGATCCTTTGCTTTGAACGACTATTCGAAAGGGCAGGGATTTGGCATTGGCTTGATGATCGTGCGTCACTTTATCAAACTTCATGGTGGAACTTTTCTGATATCTTCTGATCTAGGTGTGGGAACCGAGGTTTCTTTTAGAATTCCCCTTTAAAAACCACGCGATCATTTCAGCGGTGTTACGTGCGCCACTTTTGTTCATGATGCGCACCCGGTAGGTTTTGATGGTCGTGATTGAGCAATCCATTTTAAGTGCAATTTCCGCACTGGTAAGCCCCTCAACAATAAACGTCAGAACTTGGTATTCACGTTTGGTCAAGGCAGCTCCGCCATGGCCTTCAAGCAGTAATTTAATTCCGGTGTCCATATAAGTGGCACCCGGTGAGTGCATCACGAAATCAAGAGCACTTTCAATATTTGCAGAGGAGTTGTTTTTTTGAAGCAAGCCGCTGATGCCGGCCTTAAAAGCTTGCTGCAATAAGTGAGTGTCCGTTGACGCTGTCAGAACAAATATTTGGCAGGTTGGTTTGATCTCACGAATGGACTGGATCACTTCCAAGCCTTGCATTTTCGGAAGTCCCAGGTCGATAAATACTAAATCCGGAAGGCTTGCTTTGAAAAGTTCAAGGGCTGTTTCTCCTGTCGTGGCAGTTTGAATGATGACTTGATTGTGTAGCTTTTTACGCAAGATGGATTCAATACCCAGTAAACTGATATAGTGGTCATCACAAAGAATAATCCTGGACGGAGCATTTGCTAGCATGGATTCACACTAACATGGTGGTAATCCCCGACCAAATCTTTTGTGCTAGATTCGGTCTCGGTTCCTGGCGGTCCAAGGTCCAGGAATGTTAACTTAAATGTGTTTATTTTTTTCTAAAACTTTATCAGCTAATGCCGATAAAGAGGGAATGAAAAAATTAATCATGACAATGTTTGTGATCGTTCTTGCACAACACTCTTATGCCGCGGAAATTGGCGAAGATCCTTATAGGAAAATCGAGCACATCACTTTAAAAAACGGAATGCAGGTTTTCTTGGCTCCTAGTGAAGAGGCCACAACGACAGAACTTCGATTGGAAGTTGGTGTTGGTTGGGAAGTCGAGCGTCAAGGTGAGTACGGGATGTCGCACTTGCTTGAGCACGTTTTGTTTCGGGATAAGCAGCTTAAAGATGAAATGACTTATTTGCAGTTGATTAAAGAAGCGGGTGGCAGTGCCAATGGGACGACGATGCCTCGTCAAACTGCTTACTTTGGATCTATTCCTGCAAAAAAGGGCACTTGGTTGCTTGAAAGCTTCGGTAAGATGATTCTTGAACCCAGCATTATTCCTGAATACGTAGAAAAAGAAAAAGGTACGGTCGAACTTGAGATCGGCCGCCCAGGTCCTATCTCTGAAACATTGGGTTTTAATCCAATGGACTATATCTATCCGGCATATTTCAAAGGTCCAAGCTTTATGAAGAGTGAGTTTGGAATCTCTGATAACGATGATAAATTCACTCGCACGGAAGAACAGCTTTCCAATCGCCGTCTGCAAGTGGATCAGCTGAAAACGCACTATGCTGATTGGTATTACCCGGCAAACATGAAGCTTTTCGTGGCCGGTAAATTCGATCGCGCCCAAGTTATGGCCGAGATCGATAAACGGTGGGCAAGTATGCCAGCCCGAGAAGGCAAAAAGCTAAAAGCTCCACCAACACCAAAACCCGCAGATCGCCCTTATGTTCGCCGTATTTTGTGGGAAGACACGCCGTATGTCTATATCGGTGGTAAAGCTTGGAATAGATCATTTAAGGACATCGTTATTGCAGCCTCTTATATGGACTTTCTTTCGCATCGTTTGATGAAGGAAATTCGTAACGTCAAAGGCCAGACTTATTCTGCGAGAAGCTTTGATTACTACTCGTATGGTTATGGATATGGCGCTTTACAATTCCAAACTCCTAAGGAGCATCTGCAAGAGAATGTCGATATCGCAAAATCATATTTGCAAAACGAAGCTCGTGACGGAAAATTCACCGAAGCGCAAATGAAAGAAGCGATCACTCTGTATCTTTCCGAATATCAACTGATGGGTCGTGACGCTGAAAAGATGATGCATCTTGCTGGTAATTATGAAAATCAACTTGTCGAGTATGGCTCTTTCAAGTCGCCATTCGAGATTCTTCAAAATGTCACCTTGGAAGACTATAATAAGAGCCTGCAAGCAACGTTTGATGAAAAGCATGCCTATGACGTGGTTTATACTCCGGCGATGTTTTTCTCCTTCGACGTTTATGTGATGTATTTCCTGGTGGCGGTGGGCTCATTCATTGGGTTGCGTAGACTGTTTACAAAACCCTTTGCTCATGATCGCCTGCAATGGATTCGTAAAGTTAAGTATCCTCCAGTGAAAGCTTTGGAAGCCCTGGGTGTGATTGTTATGTATTACGGGGTTATTCACACGCAACTATTCCTAAGCTCTCTGTTCACGAGCTCGCAGTTCGTGCAGTCGCATTTATTCTTGTCACAATATGTGTATGGGGCCGTGTGGATGTTTGCGACGATTCTGGTCGCACAGGGTGTGTTCTCGTTGATGCCAAGAAAGCTTATGGTGGTTGATGGTAAGCTGATGATCAAGAGTCTAACTTACTATTCGAAAGTTATTCCTTTGGATCAGATCGCGAAGGTTGAGTCCTTTAACTACTTTAAGAAGGCCTTTAATTTTAAACTTTGGATCAAGCAAGTGAACTTCAGATACTTCTTTGTGAACCCAATGTTCTGGCAAAAAGGTCTGATGATTGAACTGAAGAATGGGAAGGCCTATTACTTCAGCGTGAATGACGCCGAAAAGTCCTGCAAAGAGTTGGTAGGACTCCTCCCAGGCAAAGATAAAACAGACGGCGAGATTTCTAAAGCCGCTTAAAACGAAAAAAGCCAGAGTCTCCTCTGGCTTTTCTTTTTTCGCGATTCAGCGATTAGAACTTATTAATTTTATCAACCAATTCAGGGTAGTCGATGAACGGGTTTCTGTTACCTTGAACAGCTAGGATCGCATTGTTGCGAGCCATTTCTTCTTCGTCCACTGGATCTTCTTTATCCCATTTACGCAAGAAAGCTTCTTGGCGTGGGCTGATTGGCAAGCTGTAGTGTACAGAGAAATAGAACAATGCACGAGCTACGTTCCCTTTGTGAGCTTGAGGTGGTTCGAAAACATCTGCTCCGCCACCGCCTTTTGGCTTACCGAAACGAGCTACTGGGCATTTCAATGTTTTGTTATCTTTTTCCACTTCACCGAACTCGTAGTTACCACGAGTAGAGTTCATTTCGTTGTCTGTTGGGTACAAGTGATGCAAATCAGATTTTTGCATTGCCACGTTGAACTGACCAGAGAAACGGCTTTGTGGCCATGTGTGCTCTGTGTTCAAGATGTTGCCATCTGGGTATTTACCTGGAGCTGGTCCACGACCAGAAGCAAATTCAGATTCAGTTCTGTAAACTTGGCAATAAACGTCTGGAAGGGCGTATTGGCCGTTTACTTTAGTCAAATAGTAAGTGCCCATCAACCAAGCGCGTGCACCATCATAACCAAGAGAGATATGTTGGTAGCAACCTTCGCCAGAGCAGTTTTCAGAAATTTTGTCGTAACCGTTTGCAACTTGTTTGTGTTGGTTGCGAAGGATGTAAGCGATTCTGCTTTTCAAAGCTTCGTTAGAAGCACCGTTAGCAAGATCTTGATAGAATTCTTCACCGTAGTAAGAAATTCCGTGAGAAAGGGGGGCGGCATTGATCGAGATCGCGAAGAACATCGAGCAAACAACTAGAACTAAAGAAAGCATTGCTTTCATGGGACCTCCATAGACAGGCATTTAACGGTGCCCGGTAGATACGCGATTCCATATTAATCGCTTATATGCGGTTTATCTTGCCCAATGGTTTGTCCCATCATCCAAAAAGAGGCAACTATCATTTCAAAATTGTTAAGGCCATGGGCGTCAATTGTGTAACAGATGAGCCGAACTAACGTTAAAACACAAATGAGCGTTAAAAATCTTAACAAAACGCTGACGTAGTCAACAGCGCTGCGATCTACTCGTAGAATTCGACTTTCTTTTCCTCAAGATCTGTTTGCTCAAGTAGCACCCTCAAAAAAATTGTTGTCGATTTTCGATCATAGTTCGTGATCTTCCATGAGAAGCCATCTTTGAATTTGATCACGTAGAGCGGATAGTTTGAAACCGACTGGTTCGGAGCGATCTGTTTGGCGGCGACAATGATTTCTTCAACTTGGTCGTAAGTGTATGTGTGAGATTTAAATGAAAAGAAGCTGTTAAGAATAATGCGATCTTCACGAAGATAGGAAATATCTCTTAGCATATTCATATAGACTGCAAGGCAGACGACTGCGCCCCATTTAAGCGCGTAAGGATAAAGTTTCTCCTCATCAAAGCCCTGCTTTTTTGCGTAAAGATAGCGCAGGATTTGGTAGTCGTGTTCACCATATTTTTTGCGTAAGATAATCGCGACCAAAGAGGGCATGCTAAGAAGTGCGTAAAAGAACGCGGGAATTGCAATAGCCATCTCTCCGACATGGTCGATCGCTAAAAATTTTGGCTGTAAGCTTAGATAGACATACCGAAGGTTGCCCAAGACATACACAAGTAAAAAACCTGTTATTGTCACAAGCACCACATAAAGGGCCAAAGAGAGAAATAAAATTTCGCTTAGCTGATTTCTGTGCGCATCTGTCACTTGCGACTCATCAATTGGGATCGGTCCCATCGAAGTTGTGTTTCGCATTAGCCAGTAAAATCCAAACGTCAAAAATCCTGTGAGCAGGGCCAGACTGATATCATAAACCAAATTCATTTCTTAGTCCTCGGGATGAACGCTTTCAATTTCACTTTCTAAGTGTATGCATAAAATACTTAATAAACAATATGCTGTTGTGTCGAAGTGGGGGTAAATATTAAAAGGCTTCTAGCCCGGGATATAGCTGGCGATCGAGGGAGATCAATGATACGTTTCCTTTATGGAAAAACCTTTCTCTCCCGCGGCTGATCGTAATAAAGAACCTATTTTGGAAGTGCTTAAGAAAGTGCTTCGTCCTGAAGACCAAGTTTTGTTGGAAGTGGGATCGGGGAGGGGTCAGCATGCTATTTATTTGGCGCCGTTTTTTCCTAAAACAACTTGGCAGCCAACTGAAACGAGTGAAAACCTGCCGATGCTAAGGGAAGCCATCAAAGAGTCGGGGATTCGTAATATCAGAACTCCGTACCGTCTTAAAATTGGCGAAGATGATTTTCCGATTCGTACCTATGACGTGGTTTTGACGGTGAATACCTTTCACATCATGCATTGGAAAGAGTGTAAGTCCTTTATCAAACTGATCAGTGGTCGCTTGGAAGAAGGCGGCAAAGTTCTGATTTATGGACCGTTTAACTATAATGGCAAGTTCACAACTCCTAGCAACGAAGAGTTTGATAAGACTTTGAAAGAGAAGGATCCACAAAGTGGGATTCGCTCTTTTGAGGATGTACTGGCTGCGATGTTTAAGAATGGCTTTGAGTTGATCAAAGACTATGAAATGCCGTCCAATAACCGCATGCTTTATTTCCGTCGCTTAAAATTCATCAGCAAACGTTAAGATAAGCCGAAGCAAGACCAAAGTATCGCATCACAATGAGACCCGATTCGGTCTCATAAAGTTTTTAATGTTTACACGGATGGATGCCGAAGAGTTAGGACCACTAACAAGGAGCGTTCCCGCGTGGAAACAGCATCTTCGACCACTTCATCTTCTCAATCGGGCCGCTTTAGTCTGGAATTCACGGGCAAGGGTTCTGAACTTGCCCTGATCATGCTAAAAAATCTTTTTCTGACGATCATCACTTTAGGGATCTATCGTCCTTGGGCTAAAACAAATTTCCGTCGTTACTTGTGGGAAAACGTGCAGTTTATGGGGGACCGTGCCGCTTACGTGGGGACGGGTGAAGAACTGTTTTACGGTTGGTTGAAGCTTTTTGCGATCATCGCCGCTCTTTTTGGGGTGAGCAACATCGTCAAAGTGGTGGCGCCTTTTTTGTCGGTGCCATTAAGTATCGCGGGTATGTTTTTGTGGGCTTTCGTATTTGCGATAGCGACGTATTCGGGTCTTCGATACCGTCTGTCGCGTACAACCTGGAGACAAGTTCGCTTTGGTGTGGATAAAGACAAAGAACAAACGAAAGCCTTTTTAAGACTTTACGCTAAAGGGGTTTTGTTTTCGATCCTGACGTTGGGTTTTTACTATTCTTACTTTCAAAATCAAAAAAGAGCTTTCTTGGTAAACCGTATGCGTTTCGGGACTGTCCATTTCTCTTATGATGGCACGGACAAAGATTATTTCGTTCTAAATGCCAAAGGTCTTTTGTTATCCATTATCACTTTGGGTTTCTATGGCCCATGGTACATGGCTAGTGTCATGAGATTTAAAATGGAGCACACACAATTTCAGGGTGCTCGCATGGAATTCACGATGTCTGGTAAAGACATCTTCTTTTGCACTTTGATTGCTTACCTGGGCGCAATTTTTTCTTTCGGTTTGGCAGTGCCTTGGATATTTGCTTGGGGCCTTGGTAAAATCGTTGAAAATATCCATGTTGTTGGAGATGTTGATTTCGCCCAAGTCCATAGTATGAAAAGCGATGGCAGTGCTTTGGCCGATGATATCGTCGCCGAATACGATCTGGATCTAGGTTTCTAATCAATGAGATCTTATCGCGCTAAGTACTTTGACGGAGAAACTCCCTCGTCAGTGGAAGTTTTGGTAAAAATAAACGAAGCCGTTCTGGAAATCTCCAAGGATGGCCGTTTACTTGATACCTGGCCGCTTAAATTGCTTCATCGTGATCCCGTACATATTTCAGTGATCGTTATCCTATGCCAAGGGGAGCCCGATGCTCGCCTGGAAATTTTGGAAAAGGACTTCCTGGAAGAACCACAATTAAAAGTAAAATTTAAAAAAGAACAGCCGCTGCAGTTTAAGAAAAGTCAGGTTGCCCTGTGGTTATCAGCTTTGGTTGTTGCGGTGGGCGTGGTATTTTTAGCTGTAAAACCCGTGACCAAGATGATTGCACGAAATATCAGCCACGCCCGTGAAAAACAGATGCTGGGCGCGATCACTCAATTACGACCACCCACGATGTGTCAACTTTCGGTTTCTCAGGGGATTGCGTTTGAAAAAATGCTTTCTAAAGTTTATCCGCTTCAAGAAGGCGATAAAGACCTGGGAATTGAATTTCATATCATTAAGAATGCCCAAGTAAATGCCTTCGCACTTCCTGGGGCACAGATCTGGATCCTAAGCGGACTGCTAGAAAAAGCCCAAAGCCCGGAAGAGATTGTCGGAGTTTTGGCCCATGAGATCGAACACGTTAAGCAACGCCATATTTTGGAATCTATCGTGCGCAGTACGCTTTTAACGTCGTTGATGGCGATTTCAGTGGGTGATGCTTCGGCCGTGTTGGTGGTGGATCCGCAGACTGCTTCGCAAATCTTTACTTTGAGTTTTGATCGCGAGATGGAAGCAAGCGCTGACAAAGGTGCTTTAAGTCGCCTGCGTCAGTCCAAAGTTTCCACGCAAGGGATCATTGATTTGTTTAAACGCCTTGATGAAACGGGGCCTGCGTCTAAGATTCCAGAATTTATTTCTACTCACCCGGCCGGTAAAGCCCGCATTGAAATGTTTGAGCCTTATTCGATCGCTGCTGACAATAAACCGATTTTAACTTCAGAAGAGTGGAAAGATTTGAAGCGCGCCTGCCATTAAGGTATGTTTAAGGTGCAATGTCAAAAGTTACACTTTCCCCAGCACAAGTGCGCGCGCTTTGGTTGCAGTCTCAAGGATTGCACGAAGCGCATCCCTTTGGCAGCGGACCAAAAGCTGTCGTTAAAGCGATCAAACACTTGGGATATGTGCAGATCGATACCATCCATGTGATCGAACGTTCGCATCATCATATTTTGTATTCGCGAATCCCTGATTATAAAAGATCCAACCTGCACCAAGCACAAACCAAAGATAAAACTGTTTTTGAGTATTGGACTCATGCCTTAGCGTATATTGCGACCGATGATTTTAAGTACTTCATCCCCGACATGAAACGCCGAAAAGAAAATCCTTCAAGCTGGTACAAGGATGTGACGGCAGCTGATGTCAAAAAAGTATTGGCCACCGTCAAAAAGCAGGGTGCGATTTCCATTCGTGACGTGAATGACGAAGAGCTGGTGGAAAAAGATCATCCCTGGGCCAGCAAAAAACCGTCCAAGCGACATTTGCAGTGCGCCTTTAACGGTGGGGATTTAGTTATCGCCGAACGTATCGGCATGCTTAAAAAATATGAGCTGACCGATCGCCATTTTGGCTGGGCAAAACGACCGAAGGCAGCCACTCAGGCTGAAGTGTTTGATTATCATATTGATCGAGCGTTGCAGTCGCAAGGGGTGGTAAGCTTAGAGTCGATCGCATATATGCAAAAGGCAGCATTTAAAAAGGAAGTCTCTAAGCGAATCGAAGCTCGAGTTCGCAAGGGATTGTTATTGCCTTTAGAAATCACGGGGTCTGAAAAAGTTCAGTTCTGGATTGATCCAGCACATTTAGATTCGGAAATTCCCGAAGCGAATGATCTGACACATATTTTATCACCCTTTGATCCATTGGTGATTCAGCGTAAGCGCTTTAATATGTTCTTTGGTTATGATCACAGATTCGAAGCGTACTTGCCGAAGGAAAAACGTAAATATGGCTATTTCACGTTGCCCGTGATTATTGGGGATCAGGCTGTTGCGGTCCTGGATTTAAAAACAGATCGTCAAAATCAGGAATTGCTTATCCAGCAGTGGAGCTGGCTTGGGAAGCATAAGTCAAAAACGAATAAAGCATTGATTGAAGGCGAGCTGAACCGTTTTGAAAAGTTCCAGCTCGCAAAATAGGTTTACAGATCTTCCAGGCGCTTTGACCAGTAATATGGAACGATCTTTTTCATCTTAAAATCTCCGAACTCTTTGGCGCGGACCCATGGGGTGTCTTTAGATTTTTTCACCATCATAAAACCCTTATTCGAAATACCCATGATGTAGCCATTTTCCATTTCTGCAAAGGATGTGATGTTTGGATAGGTCTTTGCTTTACCGTCAACTTTAAGATCCGCATCCCGAGTTGCTGCGAAGTCTTTCGGTTTCGGCATGGAGTAGACTTTTCCATCGCCCATTAGCAATGATAGGGAATTGTCCCAACTTTGATAGCGATCTGAAAAAGCCACGGGTTTAAGTTCATTAAAACGATATGTTAAGAACCCATCGCCATCCATGCATTTTAATTCATTTTTAAATAAGAAACAGTTATCGACATTTGCATAAATGTCTTCGATTTCTTCTCTTTCGGACGGGGACATACCGCTGAAAGCGTTGATTAAAGTTCCCTCGCGAAGGATCCACTCGCGGGTGAAATCATACTTTGTCACAGTTCCGTTTTCAAAAAAGACGGTTGGCAATCCCGCGTGCAGAGTAAGACCGATGGTTTTATCGGTGAATTCTGCAAGACGGTATTCTTGATTTCCCTGATAGAAGGCAAGAATATTGTCCTCATCCAGGAAAATTCCACCTTTTTGCAGTCCCAGAGGAGCTTTATTGAAATTGTTCAAGGCTCCCAGCACGATGTTTGAACGGGATTCTTCTTTGACGGCCTCATTTTTT
Source organism: Bdellovibrio sp. ZAP7 (assembly GCF_006874645.1). NCBI lineage: Bacteria > Pseudomonadati > Bdellovibrionota > Bdellovibrionia > Bdellovibrionales > Pseudobdellovibrionaceae > Bdellovibrio > Bdellovibrio sp. ZAP7. The sequence goes on from NZ_CP030082.1 coordinate 1,346,790, forward strand.
GTCGTCATATACACTTGAAATTGAAAGCCCAGGGAAATGCCATAGGAACCTTGTTCTTGATAAGTATTGTCACAAGCTCCTTGGGTTGACTCCAGAACTCCGTGAGTGCAGTCCACATGGGCGAAACCATCAATGTGGCGTGCCTCGTGAACTAAAAAGCCAGCAGCTTGATTTGGCGTACTTTTTTTCATCGAAGGGCAAAGATGCATAATCCCTTGGTCAGCTTCAGAAAAGAACACTCTGGCGGCAGTGCTTTCTTCGCAGTCAGAGTCGTTTGACGTCTCGATTTGAATTTTTTTAATACGCTTCTTAAGGAAATTAATCCCACCTTCTTTGCTAATCAAAGTCTGAAAGTTAGAAGGGATTTTGCCATTGGGCATTTTGCGTAGGTAATCGATACCTTGCAATGCCACTTTAAAGATACCCTGATCGCAGACATCCATTTCATTGTAAGTCTTAGTGACTTCGCCAAAGCCATTGATGTCTTCAAATTGGTATTGGGATAAAGCGTATCTTAATAGTTCTGGATTGATGCATTCTTTGCCACTGTCATCAGCCTGAGCCACGCCTGTACAGAAAACAATCAAGGATGAAATGAGAATTCCAAGAACAGTGTTAGATTTTAAAATTCTCATTGTCCATTATCCTTACTGGCCAATTTTTCTTGAATCATCATATTGATAGCGCGAGTGAGCTTTCCTGGTTTTCCGTGACGAATTCCTCCGGCACTGATGGAAGCAAGGAATGTCAGGGTCTTATTCTGTTGCACATCGATAGTTTTTTCTAGGATCGGTAAAACTTCTTTGGAATTGTCCGTCAAGCGATCTAATGATTCCAGGGCTGTGACTCGAAGGGGAGTTTCAGTTTCCTGCGCGCTCGCTTTGAAATTAGTCATCACGATAGTGCCAAGTGCCGGGATCGCCTTGGCGCCAGCTTTAGATAGCAGATAAATACTTGCACGGCGAACAGAGTGATTTTGATTCGTATCGATAACTGCTGAACCTAATTGTTGAATTTCTTCAGAAGTTAAATGATCGGCCTTAGAAGCTTCTGGCGGAAGTGCCACATCGGGCCGAGAAAGCATCATCGCCACATAGTTCACCTGGCGCTCTAGGCGAGGGGAGAACTGAGTGCGAGGCATTGCCGCTGGTTGCGTGGAAGGATTCGAAGCTATAGTCGCTGAAGGAATTTGCGCCATTGGAGATGGCTGAGATTTCATAGCAGAGTTCTGTGATTTCACGACCGTGTCGGCGGCTACGGAGTCATCGGTGATGACAGCAGCATTATGGGAGTGATTAAACCAGTAGATACCAGCAATCAAAGCCACCGCACTCAGCAAATGAAATTTCCCAAATTGAGACACTCGCTACCTCCACGAATACCAAGAGGAAAAGCGAGATTCATACCACAGTCAGGGCACTATTAGTTCACTGTGGTATCAGAAACGATGTCTAGGGTTGTTTGCGGAGACAAGAAATGGCGCCAAGAGCGCCGTTTCAGAATGAGAAAGGCCCAGCCCGTTAAGCTGGGCCTTTTTATTTTAGTACATATCGCGAGATTGACGCCCACTGCGACCGCGAGAACCGCCACGACGATAGCTTTCGTCTTGATATTGATTGCGAGAGCTGTCCATTGAGCGGTAGTCAGGATTTTCGAAATCCATTCCTTCCCAGCTCTGACCCATTCTTTGCGGAGTTTCATCACGTTCATAAGCACGATGTTCTTCATCGTAAGGTCTGCGCATTTCATTTTGACGACCGTATCTGTCGTCATCAGAATTCATATTGTAATTGCGGTTAAATCCGCGACTGCCTTCGTAGTTTTCATCAAAATAGCGTTGGTCACGGTTGCGATTGAAATGTTTGTATTGATTTTGGTTTTGTTGGCCGTATTGGTTTTGATTGCCGTAACGATTTTGACGACCATAATCCTGGCCATATTGTGTTTCACGGCCGTATCTTTCCGGGCGATTTTCACGGGAGTTGCGAGAAGCATTTTCAAAACGATCCTGTCCATAAGCTCCGCGTCCGCTGTAATAGTCAGCGGGATGACGATGTTCTCCATACGCTGAACTATGACGTTCATGCTCATCAGAGTAATAGTCATTTGAACGCGGTCTTGATTCATAGCCATAATCTTGGTAGCCGCCCCGGTCCATGTTGTAGCCTGAACGAGATTGTCTTTGTCTGCGTGAACTCATAATTTTATTCCTCCTGTGTTTGATGAAGACATTCAGACACGGGATCTTGCCGAGCGGTAGCAGGTCCTTCAGAAGAATTTCAATTTACAGACGGGGGTTTGAGCACGCACAAGAACTCGACCTGTATAAAAACAAAAAAGCCACAGGAGGGCTGTGGCTTTTAAGAGTATTTTTTAAATACTAAAATTAGTTAAGAATTGTGGCGAATTCAGCTTTGTTTTGTTCAATCAACGTCAGAGCTGAAGTGATCGCAGTTTCAATGCGCGTTTTTTCTGCAAAGTACGGAACCAAAGCTTTATTTAGCTCAGACTCACGACCTTGAGTGGCTTGAATTTTCGCCAGCACATTTTGAATCTTTTTGTCCGTCTCGGAAAGTCCGGCAACCGATTGTGAACGAGCTGTTTGGTAACCAGACTGAGTCTGCTCCAATGCTTTCAATTCGTTTTGCAATCGAACGACAACGTTTGCTTTCGCATTCATGTCTGCTTTTTTAGCCGAGTAGCCAACGCTTTGATCATAAGACTGAAGTGCCGCAGTTCTGTTCGTCACTTCATCACGAGCGCGGGAAACAGCAGCTTCAGCGCCAGGGCGTTGATTACGCAGATCAGATATTTGGTTTTGCAGATTCGGGATCGCACTTTGCTGATAGTTATTAATTTGATTCGCAACGTTCGTGTAAGCTTTCATCTTTTGATCCAAATCGCTACGAGTCACATTGGCGTTTTGAGTCAGACGATTTTGCACATTTGCAGTCTCGCTATCAGCATAGTTTTGCACTTTGTACATCAAGCGATCGCAACGCTCGCTGCCTCCACGGCGGCAGTATTCAGTGATCGGGTGCCATTGAATACGGTCATAGCGCTCGCGGTTGTAATCGAAGCTTCTCCAGATAGAATCTGTGGCATTCGCGTACTGACGTGCTGTTTGGATTTCTCCATCAAGCTGCGACAGTTGACGGCTTAAGCCTGACACCTGATCTTGAGCATCATTCAAAGCGGATTGTTTACTTTGAATGCTTTGATCGATGCTGGATAGCTGACTTTGATAGCGAGCCAGATCATTTTTCGAGTTTTGCACAAGTGTGCTCAAGCGTTTGTATTCCGCTTCATAGGGAGCCAAAACTTTCCAAGCGTCATCGTAAACTGCATTTGCACCCGCAACTTCAACTTCTTTGGCATCGATGCTCGCTTGCTGAGTAACGATTTGTTGATCCAAGTTTTGAATCTTTTGTTCCAAAGCAGACTTTTGGTTACGCAAGTTCACAAGTTCTTTCGTTGTCAATTGATCCAAAGATCCCGTGACCGAGCCAAGTTCTTGAATTTGTTTTGCGTACTGCGTGTTCAGAGCAGTCAATTGTCTTTGGTAGGTCGCTTTTTGCGAGTTTGCGGCAACCGAGCCTTGGTACAAAGAACGAAGGCGAGCGGCTTGCTCTTGATCAAACTTCAAAGGATCCATCGTCGCCGTTTGAGCTGGTACGAAAGATTTTTCGAAGTCTGAAGAAAGCAGAGATTTACCACCCGCACATTGAGAGATCAATGCGTCAACGACGTCGCTTGAACCACGCAAAGAAAAGTCTACGGCTTTGCTTGGTTCATTCGGTGCAAGGACTTGAACCATCAAACGTGTTTGGCGTTTGATGTAAGAAATCAAAGCATTTGAATCTGTTGGCACATGCCAGAAAGTCAAATTCCCTGAGGCATCTTGCATTGGGATAAATGCAAAACTTTGAATTGGTGCAACTTCAGTGGAAAGACGGAAGGCTTTTGCAGCCCCTGAGCTGTCACGAAGCCACGCCTCGACCGGGAATGTGCCAGATCTATCGAAGCTTAACTCAAAGCGATAAGTAGCTCCCGCAATCGTGCGGGAAGTGGAGGCGATGCAAGTCGCGTTGGCATCGTTCAATGACCAGTCTTTGACGGTCACTGGTTTTGCAAATGCGATAGCAGAAACTAAAACACCAGATGAAATTATTGTGAGTGAGCGTAGTGCGTTCATTTTTAGTTCCCTTCAGCTTGAATCAATTCAGAAGTTTCCAAATTCATATGACGAGGACCACCTTTGCCAGGGCCGCCCGGACCGTTGCCAGGTTTACCAGGCGCAGGTCTTCCAGGACCGGGACCCGGTTTCGGCGCAGGCGGTTTAGGCGCTGGAGCCGGTGGCTTCGGAGCCGGCGCAGGCGGTTTAGGTGCCGGAGCTGGTGGCTTCGGAGCTGGAGCTGGTGGCTTCGGAGCTGGAGCTGGTGGCTTCGGAGCTGGAGCTGGTGGCTTCGGAGCTGGAGCTGGTGGCTTCGGAGCTGGAGCTGGTGGCTTCGGAGCCGGAGCTGGTGGCTTCGGCGCTGGCGCAGGTGGCTTCGGAGCTGGCGCAGGCGGTTTAGGCGCTGGAGCTGGTGGCTTCGGAGCCGGAGCTGGTGGCTTCGGCGCTGGCGCAGGTGGTTTCGGAGCTGGCGCAGGTGGTTTCGGAGCTGGAGCTGGTGGCTTCGGAGCTGGAGCTGGTGGCTTCGGAGCTGGAGCTGGTGGCTTCGGCGCTGGCGCTGGTGGTTTCGGAGCTGGCGCTGGCGGTTTAGGTGCTGGTGCAGGAGGCTCTGGGCGTTTTGGGCACCAACGAGAAGAAACTTCTTCTGATTCTGTCGTGCAGTTTACGACTGTGCAGTTTGCGAAGTTGCGTTGGCAAAGATTCACTGCAACTTGTTCAGCATTCCAGCGATCTTCGCCAGAACCTTTTACTGTGATTCGATTTCCTAGATAGTCTGTTCCGACAGCGTCACAAGTTGCATACTCAAGGTTGCAAGTCTCAACACAGTCACCATGTTTTGCTTGGCAAGAGCCGCAGCTATCATGGCCACCCCAATGTTCTTCCCAGCCTTTATCACGAGTACTGCATGTAACGCGTGACGCAAAAGCCGGTGCTGTTCCGAATGACAGCATAAAACTTAAAAACAGACTTAGTGGTTTCATTTTGGACTCCTCCGTGGAGAATTACTCATAAATGCAACTCGTATACCAATTAAATTGGTGTACTTTTGCACCAAGGCGTAAGAGAAAGTGTTAACAATACGAATGCGTTGACCAGCGGAGGAAACAATCATGGCGTACCATGTTCACAGCGATAAACCTTATTTTGACTTAGTAATCGGCGACAAAACTTATTCTTCTTGGTCGATGCGTGCCTGGTTGGTCGCCGTTCAATCTGGTCTTCCATTTAAAGAAATCAATATCAAGCTTGACGAAAAAAACACGGCGGCACAAATCGCCAAACACACAGACTCTGGAAAAATTCCGGTATTGAAACAAGGTAAGCGTGTGATCTGGGATTCACTCGCGATTGCTGAATATTTGAACGAACTTTCGCCAGAAGCAAAATTGTGGCCCGAAGACGCCGGCACTCGTGCCTTGGCCAGAAGTTATGCCGCAGAAATGCATTCCGGTTTTCAAAGCTTGCGCTCGGAACTGAGCATGGATTTGAAACGTACTCAGCCGATTCGTCACATGACCGAAGCAACAGCGCGTGACATCGAACGTCTTCTAAAAATGTGGAAGGATGCTTTGAAAGTCAGTGAAGGGCCATTTCTATTTGGTGACTTCTGTATCGCTGACGCCTTCTTTGCACCTGTGGTGATGCGTCTTCATCACTACGGAATTAAAATCAACGACCGCATGGTGAAGCAATACATGAAAAACATCCAAGACCATCACGGAGTGCAGTTCTGGGTCGAGGACGCAAAGACCGAAAAATCAAAACCAATTCAATTTAAATAATTCAAAGGGACCCAGCGGTCCCTTTTTTTATGAGCGAAATTGTCAGAGATGAGACGTTAACGGAGTATTTCTTGGTAGCGCGGTGTCGGCACCCTGTTTTTCGGCATTCTCTCGTCACAAACCTTCTTCAATTTACCGGGCAAAATCATAATTCAAGAATGATTGAAAATGATATCGCCACCGAAAAAGCTCTGCCTGGTCTTCGTGAATTAATTCGTACCTATCTTTGGTTAAAGTTATTAATCGCCATGGCTTTGGGAGTGGGGACGGGATTCCTGCTTTTAAACTTAAGCGAAAAGTATCCTGGAACATGGGTGGCAGTATTAGCTGATTGGTTGGCGTTGCCGGGATCGGTCTATCTGACAGTGATTCAGATGGTCGTCGTACCATTGATTCTCTCATCCATCGTTTTGGCTCTGTCGCAGATTTCCCAAGGTGGGAAGGCTAAGAAAATTGCGACCACTGCGGTAGTTTATATTATGTGCTCAACTGCCATCGCCGCAACAATCGGTATTACTGTCGTAGAAATTATAAAACCCGGTGAAGCGATTCAAGAATCCGCGAAATCAATGGGTCAAATGGATGTCAGTGCCAGGCCGGGGCTAAACATCACTCCGCAAACAATCGTAAAACTGATTCCTGAAAATATTCTGGGCTCGCTTATCAGCGGGAATCTGCAAGAGATTATCTTAATCGCGATCGTCTTCGGTTTGGTGTTTTCAAGAATGGACCGCGATAAGTCCCGCACGTTTTTGGAATTCTTAGTGGGTACCAAGGCTTTGTGCATGCAAATTATCACATGGACCGTAAGACTTGCGCCTTATGCGATCTTTGGATTGATGGTGCGAGCGATCGTTAACTCTGGCGCGAGTGTTCTGTTAGGAATGGCTGGATATTTATTTTCAGTGATGTTGGCATTCTTGTTGTTAGCGGTGGTGTATCTGTTGTGGTTGATGTGCATCGGAACCGGTCCTTTAATCTTCCTGCAGAAAAGTAAAGAGCCTTTGCTTTTAGCTTTTTCTCTTTCAAGCTCCGCCGCCACAATGCCAACCACTATTCAGACAGCGAAAGATAAGTTTAAGATCCAGCCCGAGATTGCAGATTTTCTGATTCCCCTGGGAACTTCGGTGAATATGGCGGGCTCCGCATTGTGGATGTCTTCGGCGACGTTGTTTTTAGCACAAGCTTTTGGCGGAGACATTGATTTACCTACAGTCATCACAATTATTCTGATGACGGTCGGGGCTTCGCTGGGAACTCCAGGCGTGCCGGGGGCCGGCTTGGGAGTTTTAAGTTCAACATTAAGAAGCGTAGGGGTTCCGCCCAGTGGCATGCCACTGATTTTAGGTATTGATCGCTTAGTCGATATGGGTGCAACAGTGATGAACGTCATGAGTGATCTGGTGATGTGCTTAACCGCGCAGTGGAATATCAATCGTCAAGAGCGCAAGAAATAGTTAGTTACATTTTTGATTGCGATAAAGCATGAAAACTTCAGCGGAAGTCAGTTCTTTGTTCCAAACCGCGAACTCATCCATGCTGCCTGAGAATGCAATAGACGTCGGCGATGTATTGGTGCCGGAAGGCGCTCCGACCAAATAAAAAGGATAAGCGGCGTCACTGGTGAATCCGCCTACACCTGTAATTTGATACGTGTAACCACCATATGTGGCAGCATTCGGACAAGTACCCGGGGAGGCAAGATAAACACTTCCAGATCCTGTCGTAATAAGCTCAAATCCGTTCATATAGATTTTTACGCCGGTCGCATTGGAAGTTCCATCCCATGTGACCGTAATCATGCGCCAAGTATTATTGAACGAAGTCGCAATCGGACAAGTCTGAACGACCATATTTGTGATCGAGTGAACCTTTCTAAAATCAAATGATCCACTTGGACTTAAGGTAAAATAGTAGCCGGCAGAAGTACCGTTATTACTTTTATAAAACAGACGAATCGGGGTGCTTGAGGGAATGCCCATATTCACCCAAAAGTTCCAAGTAGCCGCCGGCAAATCAGCTAGTGATGCCGCCGACGTCGAAATAGAGTCATTTGAATTTCCGGTGGCGGTTAAATAGTTCTTAAGAAAAGCGATACTAGCAGGCGCACCCGGATGATCCGCAAAGGACAGGGTTGAAGAAGGACTGCTTGCCGTTGCATTCGCGACTGCAATTTCGGAGGCGACGACGGAGCCATTGGTAACCGTGCCTGTGCCATTCAAATGATAAATTGCCTTAAGACTGTTAGCCTGAGGCACCCATGAAGAAAGCGTCGTTGGTTGGCAGCGAAGAGTGGGGTAGCCCCTCATCGCAAATGACATATTCATTTGTGCGAAAGATTCAGCGCTAATAACTAAAAGAATTAACGCCAGCCATTTCATTACTGGAATCCTGTTGACCAAGTGATGTAGCAATCAAAGTTCCCGGCGTTATTTACAGCCAGGATTGAAAAGACAGTATGAGTCGCAGAGATCGTCGCTTGAATCGGGGGAGAATAACGGGAAGTCGTGCAACCCGAGAATGAATAAGTACGAGACGTTGTATCTTGAACGACGATCGTGTAGTTACCACCATGAACCAAACCGTTTAACGTTATGACTGATCCACCCACAGCGGTTAATAGCTGTGTATTACCCAATGCCAGATTCACAGTTGATCCCGTCACGGCTGCTGGAGGAACGCTGACGATAGGGCCTTTTACTTGCAAGCTGCCAGCGCCAGTAGCCAAGCCGACGATGACATTCCCGTTGGTATCGATGTCCAAACGATTCGTGCCGGCAGTTTTCAAAGAGAAATTATTCGCGTCGTTTGTTCCAACCGTAGTTGCAACTCCATAGGAGTTACCACCATTATACAAAATTCCCGTCGGAAGATCTGCCGAGGCAATTGCTCTAAAAGCGGGAGTGCCAGCAGCGCCACTGGGTGCCGCCATAAAAGTCGCAGACGCCTGAGTGCCAAAGTTAGTTCCACTCACGCTGATGTTTTGGCAGCTCAAGTTGTCCATCGCGGAGTTATAGGTCAGTGTCTGACTAGCAGTACAAGAAGTTGGTAAACTTACAGTTCCTGTGACGATCGAACGTAAATCTGTCATCGTCACAAAACCCGGCGTCCAAAGCGTGCCATCATAGCGAAGTACTTGTCCTGACGTTGTTGGTGTTACCGCAGCTATATTAGTCCCGCGCAAAGCCCCCACTGTTGGGTTTGGGTAGCTGTTCGTTAAGTCACCGCCCGCCGTCGCACCGATTTGCATCGCATTGACGATACGAGAATCATTCCCGGCGGCAACAGTTCCTGTTGTTGTGCCCGCATTCAAAGTCAGGGTGGGTGTCGTCGTACCATTTGTAACAGTGATATAAGAGTTTGCCGAAGAAACACTTGTTACACTAGCCGTTGCCGAAACCGAAGCGCAGGACAGAGTTGTTCCGTTGTAAGTTAGATACTGGCCAGCAGCACAAGTCGGCAGTCCCGCTTTTAAAAGAAAATCAGTAACGTCTTTATCAGCAAGCTTCATCGCATTGATTGAAACTGGAATATTCCCGATCACCACATCGGGGCTCATCGATACGCTATTCACTTTGATATGCAAAGAGCGAACAGTGAAACCTGTGATCGTGGTGCTGGCAGCTCCCTCACAATTCACACTGCCACTGGAGGCGAAAATACGATCTGCTGTATTGCCCGTGCTATCGGTGCGTGTACCGATACCCACGATGGCGCTAAATTCACCGACACTGCCGGGAGTAATGGTTTGCGTTTCTTCAAATAAGATACAGGCGCCCGTGAGAATTTGAAATGTGACCGTAGAAGAAGTGGTGATCGGAGTGCCCCCCGAATCCGTCAGGACACCTTCATAGGTCAATAAACTGCCGGGAGCAGCGGAGACAGCCCACGTCAGTTGACCCATTAAGAAAATAAAAATGCCGAACAGTGATTTCTTCAAGTTTCCCTCGAAGATCTGATCGGCATTAAACTAAAGTTCGCTGAGTCTAGATACCTAAAATTACTAACCTTTTAGACTCATGGATATTATCCCAGACGGCAGCTTTCTTTCGATGCCATTCTTGGGGCTTTATCCAGAAGGCGCGACATACAAGCACCTTCCGTTTTGAAAGCTGACTTTTGGCCAACTTCAAACTTCAATTCCGTGGATCCCACGGAAGCAAACGACATCAAAGACCCAATCAGACCCAAACACGCAATTGCTAAAGCGATTGTTTTCATTTTCGTTCCTTATCCCATTACTAACAGCTAGAGAATTTATCGGAATAATATGGCCTGGACCTAAGGCTTATTTGCGAAAAACTTAGACGAAATTCTAAGAATTCCGTCTCAGAATGAGACTTCGGGGGAATCTATGAAATACGTATTGGCCACGCTTGTAACACTGATCGCTGTCAGCGCAAATGCCATGATTTGGTTTGAGCCCATGGTCAGTTACGAAGCCTCCGGAACCACAGCCGTGGATTTTACGACAGCCGGGAAAGCTCTAAAGGGAGTGTCCTCCGATAACGGCACCAGCATGGGTGCGATCAACTATGGCGCCCGCTTGGGATGGCTTGGTAAAAACCAAGTATGGTTCGCCGGCGAGTACATGGCGGCCTCCGGTGGGAAAATCAAATACAACACCCGTGAAGATGAATTTGAACGTGAATCGATCGGTGCTGATTTGGGAGTATGGCTCGATCGTTGGAATTTGTGGGTGGGGTATAACTTCACTGATAAATTGAAAGTCACTCCACTAAACGCGACTCAGAAAGATGAAATCACAGGGACAGCGATTCGTGTGGGTATTGGCTATATTTTGGCGCGCCATCTGGCGTTCAATGTTGAAGGTGCTTACCGTACTTACAACGAAGGGAAATCCGTCAACGATACGACGCTTAATGATTTCCCCACGTATATTGATAAATTCACGCAAACGACGGTGAGCGCGGGATTTTCGTTTCCGTTCTAAATATTTTCGATCTTTCCAGCCAGTTCGTCGATGGCTTTCAAGAATTTAGAATCTTGAGGCAAGGACGTATGCGCATTGATAATGACCGCCGTAAATAGTTTGTCTGAATCGTAAGCTTTTTCTTCGATTTTGCCGATCGCTTCCAGTTGTCGGATGGCGGCATCGTGTTCGAGAGCCCACTTTTTATAACTTTCCTTGGTCAATTTAATATTCGCAACCGAATAGGTTGCTTCTGTTCGTTGCTGACGAGTTTTTGGATCGACAGATTTTTCACTGAGTAGGGCATTGGTGATAACATCCGAAAAAAATCCGGCTGTTCCATCAATCCAGCGCTTGTAATATGTTTTCGCAAGAATGCCGTCTCCGAAGTCGACATGGGGGCCATAGGTGGATTTCACGCGCAGATTTCCCGTGACTTTGATCAGCCCCAAGTTTTCCAATTTGACCAGGTACTTGTCGAGAGAAATTTTTGTAAGTTTATATTGCTCGGCAATTTCTTCAGGCGTTTTGCCATCGTGGATCTTTAGGAAAAATGCCAGGTAGTTCATGTTTTTCGCTAAAAACTTTTGTTGTTCTTCCGTCAGCGTGCCCTCATCCTTGGATGATTTGGCATTGGCGGTCAGTGCGTGCAAATCAGAAAGATTCAAATCCAAAATTTCACAAATTCTAAAAAGATCATTTAAACCTAAGTCATGATCACCCATCCAACGTTTGATCGTTGGAACAGAGACGTCAAGTTCTTGTGCCAAGTCTTCGTAAGTCATCTTACGTTTTTTTAGTTGCTCTTTAAGAACCGTTTTAATTTTATGAATTTGAATATCCATGATTCAGTTTCTCCAATTTCTGTAGCCAGCGCCGAATTCTTTTTCCAAAAGTGCCATATCGATTTCCGATACGCCCGTTGCAAATAACCAATTAAAAAATGCTTTCATAGTGTCCTCCGTTTTAGGGGTGAGGTTTCTGAAAACATATTTGCCGTGGATTTTAGGGCCTCGCAACTGGCGTTTCTAAGGTATCAGTTCCTGATCCTAAAGGGCAACTTTGGGCTCAAAATTCGTCGAAAGTATCCAAAATAGATCCGTGCCAGGTGGGGCATAATTCTACATTTAACGAGGAGGAATGGTTCAATCACGGGCGTGCAGGGTTTCTAAATCAATTTAATTGTTTTAAAGCACTTCATATCTTTGCACGTCCTTTGCTTCAGAGAAGTTCGTCATAATGAAAAGGGGAGACATTTCATGAAGGTTTGGATTTTTATTCTTTTTCTTTTTCCTCTGAATCTCTGGGCGCAAACCTCCACCGAGACCACCCCAAAAGAAGAATCCATGGGGCAGGATGCCTTGATTAATAAATCAAGGAAACTTTCAGCGCTGGAAAAACAAGAACAGCTGCGCATTTTGTATTACAAACCGATTTATTTTGCCTATGGCGAGCCGACCAGCAAATTGCAATACAGTTTCCGGGTGCCACTTTTTGAAAAGTTCCCTTTAAATTTCGCCTATACACAAATCATCTTTTGGGAGCTGCAAGAGGAGTCAAAACCTTTCTTAGATGCGACTTACAATCCTGAGATGTTCTATCGCATTGATTACGATAAAAAGACAATTCGGTCGTTGGATCTGGGGCTCTTTGAACATAACTCCAACGGGAAGGCGGGCGATCAGTCGCGCTCATACAACCAAAGCTATCTGCGTGCGAACTGGGCCTTTGAGTCGAAAAGCTGGGTGGTGCAGTTTTCAGCGAAAGTAAAAGCCATCTATGGCGTCGACGAAACCAATCGCGATATCTATGATTACGTGGGGCCGGTTGAAGGAGAAGTTAAATTTATCCAGCTGTTTGATTCGATATTTGATCAATTGGAAGCGGTGATTAATATCAATCCGGGCGGCAAGTGGTCGACGGAATTTGATAAGGGTGGATATCAGCTGAGTTTAAATTTCCATGTGGGTGGCTTAAAAGTCGTTCCTGCATTTTATGTGCAGTATTACCATGGGTATGCGGAAACTTTGGTGAATTACGATCAGTCAGTGGATGAATTTAGAGCGGGCTTAATGTTCTAAGCCCGCGTTCAAGATATTAACCTCTAATCAGTGGCAGGATTTCACGTCGGTGATTCACACCCAAGTACGTATAGCTTGATTCCAATGTGCCATACACACCATAACCTTGAGTTGTTCCTACCTCGTAGTCTGCTGGTTGCATGCCCATGGCTTGCATGATCGTGATCAGCAATTGGTTGTAAGGACGACCGCGTTTGTAATCGCCTTCGTCACCACCAATAGGACGGCGCAAGTTTCCATAGGAAGGGCCATAGTCAATGTGACGGCCGGGCTTTAAGAAGCCACCCGCACTGCCTGCAAGCAAGACGGGATTATTCACAGAGTTGTGGGCATTGGTATTTTTCGTCGTACCTTGGTCATTACCCCACATGATCAGGGAATTATCCAAGTACGTCGTACCTGTCGTTGAATCCTCAACCACATCCATACGAGTTAAGAAGCGTGATACGCGGTTCGCAAAGAAAGTCATCATCGCAAGTTTCATCGCGCGAAGCTCGTCCGTGCCAGCGTGATTGATGTCTTCATGGAAGCGGTTTGAACCCGTGATCCCAGGAACAAAGTTTACCGAACCACTGAAATAGTCGTAAACGTGCATCATCAAAGTTGCCACTTGGATTTTTCCGCACTTAACGCCCACCTCGATCACGTCAAACATCTGATCAATGACCACTTGGTAGTCTGCAGGATTTGACGACTTCGTCGGTGACGACGTCGGACCCGTCGGTGAAGTACATGTCATCGGCGGGGGAGCTGTGACATTGGCGTTTAGTTTCTTTTGCAGATCACTGATCAAAGCCATGTGTTGCTCAACGCGGGCTAAGTCATCCTTGGAAAGACGTTTATTCGAGCGTAAGTTCACATACTCTGCATAAACTTTATCAACGACCAGGATATCACGACGAGTCAGCTTATCCGCTGCACTTGGTGTCGTCGTTGATGTCCCCGTACCAAACATGCTTGAAAACACGGCCGATGGATTGAACTGACCAGGCACATAGGCCTTGTTTAAAACACTCACGTGCGAAGCACCGGTATAGTTTCCGTCATCCACCGATTTAACGTAAAGATTCAGCGGAGAGCCACCATATAGATATTTTGCAATCACTTGGTCAATACTGCTGGTCGCCTCGGAAAGCACGCCACCAGTGAGCATACACTCGGCATTGTGATTCGGAGTTTTTGAAAGGGGATCCAGACGGGAAAGAATCAAAAGTTTCGAGCGAAGGGAGTCAAACTGACTGCCCAGCACTGGAGACATATTATTTGGAATCGCGGATAGAGCGACTTCGCGGGCGTAAGTTTGCTTTTCACTCCACGTGAATTTCGCTGGGTCGGGAAGCCAATGCTCCACGGCCTGACAGTGACCATTATGAATGGCGATAAAACGTTTTTTAATAGTCGGCCCGGTTTGCGCCTCGGCTTGCGGAAGCATGGAAGGCAGAAAAGGCAAAGCGAGTGCAAGACCACCGGTGCCTCTTAAAAACTGACGACGTGATAACTTATTCCAATGCATACGAACCTCTTACAGCGCCCCACGTTTACGCAAACGGAAGTTTGCATCAAACGCTGGCGATTTAATCATATTTAAAATTGTACCTGGTTGATCACCGCTTGAACTCGCCTTGGCTGGATCGACTAATTGCGAGAAGCTCGTGTTCATCGAGCAGTTATCCGCCGCCGTGATTGCACGACCCAACGTATAAGTACCCCATTGTTTCACCATACAAGCCGGTCCCCGGGAAGAGTTGGCGATTGCTGATGACATCTCTGCCAAGCCATTGACCTCGGGATCACTGCCGGAATCGATATTTGGTTTTACTTTGGCATTCACGGGGTGGTTGGCCAGGATGTTCCCGTTCGCATCGAAAATACTTTCAACCGTACGGTACTTACCAAAGGCGTTGTAATTTTCCATCACAAAGCCCATCGGATTGATCAGGGAGTGACAGGCCTGACAGCGCACTGGAGAAGTACGGGTTTCAATTTGCTGACGCTGAGATTGTTTTGGATCTGGAACTGGCGGAGCAAAAAGATCTTTTTCATCCGGTGCAATTGTGGGAAGTGGAATAGAGTCGCAAAGAATATTTCTGCGAATCACCAGACCACGGTGCACAAGGCTCGTGTTATCAGTCGGGCTGAACATAAAGCCCACACGACTCATCAGGCCTGGGCGTTCACCAGCAGGCAGGGCTGCACCTTTTGCGGCACCATAAATCAGAGTCAATGCCTGACCTTGAGTGAAGCTCATAGGTGAAGTCATCATGTCGCGGTAAGTGCCGGCAACAGAGTAAGTGAAGTAATTCGTGAAGTCCTTCATCTCTTGCATACCTTCAGGTTGAATCGAAGCACGCGGCACATTTCCTAAGAACCAAGCCGAGTGATTTGAAGAAGGCATGCGGTTGATACCAAGCCATTGATTATAGAACTCTGCCACGTGCTCTTTGGATTCAGCTGTTGCAAAGACACGGTTGACAGCGGTTTTATAACCTTCGACCGTTGACAAGTTTCCGCTGACAGCATCATTCATCAAAGCCGTATCCGGGCCGCGGCCCGTTGCCAGAAAGGCGATACGGGAAGCAAGTTCGTAATCTGTGATCTTAACTAAGTCTTCACGACCATTCACCGGCGTACCGTTGAGCTCCATTTTGTAAATGAAGTTCGGCGATTGAAGCATGGCCATGATCGCAACCGTTAAACCATCATTTAGATTGCCACCATATTCAGAGTTATAAAGATCTTTATAAACTTGTTGCTCTGCTGTTGTCATCGGACGGCGGAAGGCCAAGCGACCAAAGCCGTTAAAGAACGAAGTCCAGCAAGTCTCTGTCATACCGCTGTTGGTATTACAGTTATTCATTGCTGCCGCTCTCCACGTCGAGCTTGTCGCGAACAAGGCCGCAACTTTTTTAGCTAAGGTCAGATAGGCCTCAACGTGGGCCGCTGAAACCGTCATATCAGTCGAGTCAAAAACGCCCGTTACTACGTCAGCAGGCAAGTTATCGATATCAGTTTGCAGGGAATCAATGTTCGCTCTGCCATAGGAAAGGACTTTTAATGAAAGTAGATATTCACGACGAGACAGACGGCGGAAGTCTCTGACACCAGGATCTTCACCCGGTTGGCAAGAGAACGTATTTGCCGGTACCACGGGAGCCGTCGGAGAAGGCGACACCGTGGGTGATGGAGACACCGTTGGCGATACTGTCGGAGACGGGGACACTGTCGCTGTCGCCGTTGGTGACGGAGAAGGCGATACAGTAGGAGAAACCGTTGGCGAAGGAGACGCCGTCGCAGTGGCGGTCGGAGACGGCGATGCGGAAGGCGATGGTGTCGGCGTCACTGTGCCTGGTGAACCAGGGTTCAGTGCCAATGCAATCAGTTGCAATTGTGTTTCAGATAATGAAGAGAACGCAAACATCTGCGGCACATTAGTGATCGCAGTTTTAATATCAATCAATGACTTACCGGATTTGGTGGAGTTTTCAAAAACTCCGTGGCAGCCCGCACAGTTCTGGTTATAGAGGTCGCGACCTTGCGCAAACTCTGTGGACTCATTGATGTACTCTGGTTCGTTAGTCCCAGCGACACTTTGCAGATTGCTAATGACGGTAAAACCCTCTCCACAGTTTTGAAACGACAGAATCGTTACCGTGGAAGCGGCTAGAAGCAGATAAGGCTTTACCCCAATTCGCAGTGCTTTTGCGAAGATTGCCTTTTTCAAATCATCCCCCAATAAACATAAATCAAGTGACTCCATTTTACTGAAGGAGACAGGAACATTAACTAATTCTTTGTCATTCGACTCAATTCAAGTCGAACTCTAGACGAAGGGTTCTGGTGTTTCCTGGAATTCACTTCGAAACGTTCGTGGAATCTACAGGAAATTAAGGAATCATTTCTCCTCGGAAATATGAAACACTCAAAATTTTTCACGAGTTAAAAATGAATTAACAAATGTGCATAAGAATAATTTGAAAATCGAGCTCTAGCCGAGGTTCTTGCAATGAACTCTGTTGTGCGCCGTTGCATGAATGTTGAGTGCTCCAGGAGATTACGTACGTGTCTAACTCAGACGTTTGGGACTTGTTTCTCCTCTGAAATTGAACCAAATTTGCGGTAAAGTTGAATGTGTTTTAGAGTCGTGCGTTATTTTTCACGGAAGTTCCCCAAACGGTGAATGGTTCTTGGTGTTACAAAGTTGTAAAATCGTGGCTCCAATGGGATACAACTGAGTCACTATGACAGGCACGTACCGAAGTATTCTCATTGAAGAAATGCGCAAGCGACAAAGAAAAAATCCCGCGTATTCCATGCGAGCATTCGCACGCGACATAGGTGTTTCAGCATCGCGCTTAAGTGAGTTGTTGAATTCCAAAGTAGGACTTTCAGATTCCAGGGCAACTATCGTAGCGGACCGTCTGCAATTGAAGGGTAAGGAAAAAGCATTCTTTATCGATTTGGTTCAGGCGGAACATGCTCGCAGCAAGCTTGCTAAAAAAGCAGCGAGCGAACGCGTGAAGGCTTACCTTCTGGATGCCAAGAAAATTTCTGACGACGATTTCCATTTAATTTCTGACTGGCAAAACCTTGCCGTTTTGGAACTGGTTGATATTCCAGGCACACCTCACAGCTTTTCCGCGATCGCGAAAAAATTGGGAATCAGTGTCGCTGAGGCCGAAGCAACCGTAGCTCGCCTGATGAAAGTTGGATTGCTGAAAGAAGAAGGAGGCCGCTGGGTGGTTTCCGATTCTGATTCTACGACGACAGCCGACGTACCATCGATTGCCATTCAAAATTATCACCGTCAGATGTTAGAACGTGCGAGTCGTTCACTGAGCGTCGATCCCGTGGAATCTCGGGACCTGTCCTCGGTGGTGTTCAGTCTTGATTCCACCCAATTGGCTTATGCCAAAGAGCGTATTCGTGAGTTTCGTCGCGTGCTATCACAAGAACTGGCAGGGATGCCCAGTAAAGATAAGGTTTATAGTTTAGCTATTCAATTGTTTGAGCTTAAGGGGGATGAAGCATGAGGCACATGATTGGCGTTTTAGTTTTATTTCTTGGTTTGAATGCGTTCGCCGTGCGCGAAGTGCAAAACGGCGGCGGTGGAGTCAATACCAATGGTCAACTGGAAACGTTTTTTTCGGCCAATTTTCGTTTAGAGGACCAACCAGAAGATGCGCAGAAAATTCCGGGCTTGGCACGGTTGATCGCTGAGATCGATGCGTTACCAATTAAAGCGTACGCCAAAGGCCGCCTCCTTGAAGTGGTTTTTCCAACTGCCGATCGCAACTATTATCGCATCAAAGGCGGGGAGTTCGACCCAATCACTCGCCGCAGAGTAGCGGCAGAATATGCAAGAATTTTAGGGGTTCCTGCAGATAAGGTTGTCTTCTTTGCGGCCAGCTCTCCTCAAAGTAAAACAACTGTCTTGATGAATGAGTTTTACAAACTGAAGGAAGTTGAGCAGGCGGTGATTCTGTTGCACGAAGGGCTTTGGATTTACAATGCCACTTTGGAATATACAGATGTCCTATCTCTTGAGCAGGATGCGCAGGCTTACTTTCAGGACCACTCTAACACCAAGGCTCTTTTAAGCATGATCACAAAGCTCAGTGACGTATTTTCGGATCGCTCATTGCCTTTGAGTGCGACAATGGCACTTGACTATAAAGCGGGAATTTTCCCGGTAGCATCCTCAAACCCGAATACCGTAAGATTGGTTGATTTAGTCGGCCCTGGATATTTGGACTGCATGTTTTTGCATGATTTTTCGAACCATAAGAGTCGCATCGCTGAAATTGATTACGTTCGAAACTGCAATCAAATCATCCAGTACTACAGCGTGATGCAGGCAAGTAAATATCCTCAGGCCACATATTTTCAGGCCCTCACGTTGTACCTAAGTCGCTTTGGTACCATTGATGTTTTGGATACTTACCGTGACACCACTCACTTGAGTGGAAGCCTCGCCAAAATGAATTACGAAAGCTTCCGTGATAGTATTTACGTCGATATCCAACAGCCTATGGGCGGTACGAAGTTGGATTTGAAAATCTATAATGGTGAAAATGAGCAGATTGGTCGCCTGCGATTTTAGTGTCTATTTCTGAGCCAGCTTCTCGCGCACCAAAGGAACCACTTTGGTGCCATAGAGCTCAATACACTTCATTAGATTTTCATGGGGAAGTGTTCCTAAGCTGTATTTCAAATCAAATCTTGAAACTCCCAGGTGCTTCACAGTCGTTGCGATTTTTTCTGCTACAGTTTCTGGCGAACCGACGTACAACGAGCCGTCGGCACCTATCTGTTGAATAAATTGTTCTTTTGAAATTGGCGGCCAACCACGGTCACGACCAATTCGATTCATCATCGTTTGATAATGGGGCCAGATGGTTTCTTTGGCTTCCTCGTCGGTGTTGGCGACAAATCCAGGAGAGTGCACCCCAATCGGCTGAGTGCGCTGATTAAACTGCGACAAGGACTTATAATAAAGATCTACGAAGGGTTTAAAACCTTTGGGATCGCCACCGATGATTGCCAGCATAAGAGGGAAACCATAGTGAGCGGCGCGCAGAACCGATTTTGGTGTACCGCCGACGCCGATCCAAGTGCGAAGTTTTCCTTCGGGCTGTGGAAAAACGCTTTGCTCTGCAACGGGAACACGAGTGTTGCCCGACCAATTAACCGGATTGCCTTTAAGAATTTGTGCAAACAAATCCAGTTTTTCTTCAAAGAGTTCTTCGTACTGTTCAAGATCGAAACCGAACAGAGGAAAGGATTCGATGAAAGATCCGCGTCCCATGATCACTTCCGCGCGACCATTTGAAATGGCGTCGATGGTGGAAAATCTTTGAAAGACCCGAATAGGATCGTCAGAACTTAAAACTGTTACCGCTGAACCCAAGCGAATCCTACTGGTTTGTGCCGCGACGGCTGCTAAGACAACTTCGGGAGCGGAAACTGCAAAGTCGTCGCGGTGATGTTCGCCGACTCCGAAAAAATCCAGACCCAATTGATCTGCCAACACTCCTTCAGCGACAACATTACGAATGACTTGAGCCTGAGAAAGTTTTTTTCCGTTTAAATCAAATGTGACATCACCAAACGTATCCAAGCCCATTTCAAGTTGCACTGCCATAAGAACTCCTGCTGCTTTAAGTGTAGCGGGTGTTCCGGGCTTTTAGCATTGTAAAAGTTAATAAAAAAACGGTAGGATGACAAACATCCGAGGTTCTAGATGTCTTACTGTTCTGCTCTGAAGCATATGTCTGATGAAAAAAAGGCGATTCACAAACCTTATCATGACAAGGCCTATGGTTTTCCAATTCATTCGGACGACGAATTGTTTTGTCGTTTGATTTTGGAAATCAACCAAGCAGGCCTTAGCTGGGAAACAATTCTTAAAAAGCAGGACACCTTCCGTAAGGCGTATCATAACTTTGATATCAAGAAAGTTGCCGGCTATAAAGCTGCCGACCGCAAGCGCCTGATGAATGATCCCGGTATCATTCGCAATCGTTTAAAAATCAATGCAGCCATTGAAAATGCCAAGACGATCCTAGAACTGCAGAAAGAATTTGGCTCCTTCAAAAAATGGATCGAACATCACCATCCTTTAACTAAGGAAGAATGGGTTAAACTTTTTAAGAAAACTTTTAAATTCACCGGCGGCGAAATCGTGAATGAATTCCTGCAAAGTGCGGGATACCTGGCCGGAGCCCACGATCCAAGTTGCGAGATTTACAAAAAAGTCCTTAAAGCTAAGCCGATGTGGAATCGCGAAATGAAAGTGAACGGCAAGGTGGCTAAGAAACCTGCTGGTACGAAATCGCCAATTAAAGCCAAACCTAAAAAGAAGAAGTAAATATGGCTCAGCAAGACTCCGTTTCAGATTTGATTAAAGTGATTCAAAAGTTTTGCGAAGAGCGGGACTGGGATCAATTTCATCCTCCCAAAGATCTAGCGATCGGCATGTCTACGGAAGCCAACGAGCTTTTGGATCTGTTTCGTTTTAAAACCGAAGCTCAAATCCAAGAAAAAATGGGTTCGCCGGAGTTTAAAGAAAAAGTGTCTGACGAACTGGCGGACGTATTTTTCTTTGTCCTGCGTTTTGCACAGATGAATCAAATCGACTTGGGCGGGGCTTTAAATAAAAAGCTCGCTAAGAATGCGGCGAAATATCCCGTTGAAACGGCTAAAGGCTCTAACAAAAAATATAACGAATAGTTTTACGCCAGTTCCATGGAAAGCATTTTGGCCATCGGTCCGATAGTCATATCACTGTCTTCATTGGCTGCGCTGATATATAAATCCACTTTGGGAAAATAGCGAACCGTAATATTGGCATCCAATGTGTCGCAATTTTTTGCAGGCGTGGTCACTGAATGTCTGCGGCACATCACCGGACGATGTTCATAGATGCTGCAAGAACCTTCACCATTTAAAAATACACAAGGGTTATCAAGATTGCGCTTTCCTTGTTTCCACTGGGGATCCTGCAGTTCGCGCTGGCTTTGCTTTTTTAGTCGTTCACGATCAATTGCGTGACCCTCTTTTACCAAATTTCCCAAGATGCGGGCCTCGTGGCTGGTCACTTCCACTTCCATATGGCAACAAGCCGAACAACCTTTGCGGCAGCTGATTTGAATATCTTTTTCGGAATCAATTTCTTCTTCGACCAGGGCGTGAAGGGCGCGGGCGCGCAAGCTTCCGGTTGGCACTTCCATTAAGTCATCTCTGATGCGGGAAAGCTCGTTATCCAAGGATAAGAGGAAAGCTTTAAAAGTTTCAGCATCCAACTGAGTCTCGTAACCATGCACGAACTCTTTAAAAGACCGTGTCAGGCGGGGATGCTGCTTTAAAAAATCAGGAAGTGTCATTGTAAGAGTTTAACTTTGTTTGCTAGGATATGCCATGACTTTGCCACTTCAGTACTTTCAGCTTTGGTTGCTGAAATTCTTCACATTTCTTTTGGGATGTATGTCCTGTTTTTACTTTCAAGCACAACTGGGGATGACGCCAGTAATGGGGGCCGCCTTGACGGGGCTGCTGGGGACGTTTATTCCAGAAACCAAGCGCATTGAAAAAACTCATGTGCACGCCAATATCTACATGGGTGCATTTGTGGCGATGGGTTCTAAAATTACGGATCAAGGTTTTTGGCAGATCCTTGTGGTCTCGGCCATGGGCAGTTTGATTTACTTTGCAATGAGTCGTTATTTCAAAGGCATGGGCGGCCGTTTGGGGTTGATTGCGTTTATCTCTTCGCTTTTGGGACTCGCGCTAAAGGTGATGGTATGACCCTTTTCGGTGTGATGGCTGTTGCGTCTTTAAGTGCGCAGGTTACTTATTATTTAATTCATACAAAACATTGGCCGACGGTGCGTGCTTCCGCTTTGCCGACGTTGATATTCGTCGTGATCTTGCAACATTCTGGTATCAATTGGGACGGAGCTTTACAGGCGGCTTTTTTCGGAGCCACCTTCGTCGGCATGACTGATAGATCCCGCCTGGGCTGGAGAAGAGTGCTAATTGCCAGTTTGATTTTTTCTCTGGTGTTCACTTTCCTCATTCCTTATGCGAAAGGCATCGGGGGAGGTTTGGGAGCGGCGGCGTTTGCCTCGTGCTCTGTGGTTTATTTTTTAACAAATGCCGTAAAGAAGATGGTGAAGTTCGCAAGGCCTTAAGAGTCCAAAGTGTGTACTATGCGGGACTTGATATTGTTTTCTTGAGCGTCTCTCCGCCAGTGCATACGCTTAAGGCATGAGTAATAATTATTTTGCATCCCCTTTTGCAGGCAAATCTCTTAAAGAGCAAACTACAAATCCTAATATTATTGTTGGCGAGTACAGCTACTATTCCGGCTATTATCATGGGCATTCTTTTGATGATTGTGCTTGGTATTTGCCAAACGATCGTTCTGATGTGGATAAACTTTATATCGGGAAGTTCTGTTCCATTGGTTCTGGTGTCAGCTTTCTGATGGGCGGGAATCAAGGGCATCGTAAAGAATGGGTTTCAACCTATCCCTTTGCTTTCATCACCCAGGATCCCACGTTTCAAAAAGCAGCGAACTCCTATCGTCCTGCCGGTGACACGGTTATCGGTCATGACGTGTGGATCGGCGCCGAAGCGATGATCATGCCGGGAGTTCGAGTGGGAAATGGTTGCGTGATTGGTGCTCGGACTATGGTTACCAAAAATATTGAGCCCTATACGATTGTTGTTGGTGGGGGAGAGGTCGTCCGCAAAAGATTCTCGGATCCTGAAATTTCCATGCTGATGGAAATGAATTGGTGGGATTGGTCAAAAGAAACCTTGGAGGAAGCGATGCCACTGCTGACTAACAATGACATCGTCGCTCTTTATCGCTTTTGGGAAAAACGTAAAACTCAGGCGCCCGTGGTTTTGTAGGCGCCTTTTCTTAGATTGATTCCATATTCCAAATACGCCTTCATAGCACAGATCATTTGTGACCAGCCCATGCAGTTGCCATAGGAATTCTTGATATCTTTTTCGGTTTCTTGCCAGCCGGTTTCAGAGACCTTCACTTTGGTTTCGCCGGCGTTTAAGGCTTCAAACCGAAACTCGACGGTATTTTGGCCCTCGCCCGATGGATTTCCCCATTCAATGACGATTAATTTGTTTGTAATGATTTGTTTTGATTTAACTGGAAAAGGCCCTGGGAAGTCAGCGAATTCCCATTGCACCGTCGTGCCTTCTTTCAGCGGAGCAGACGCGCCTGCGGTGGAGAAGTACTTGCTGATTTGGTTGTTATCGTAAACGGCATTGAAAACATCTTGGATAGGTTTTTGTATGATGATCCAGACTTCAAATTCAGGAATCATAGTGGCCTCCGTTTTCGAGTTAGAGCTGATTTGCCAGCATTCAAATGCTGTTTTAGTGGGATTCTAGATTCTTTAATGATTGAATGAAGTCGATTTCATTGTAAAGTGTTTGTATGACGTCATTTGAGAAACAAATTGAGTGGATTGAAAAAAACTTTCGTGAAATCAAGGAATCTGATCAAGTTTCATTGGAGCTTAAGTACGCAACGGTTGATAACTTTATGAACTTTGATGTCTATCACGGGTTCAATCGCTGTTTTGTTTCTCCCTTGGCTTATGAAATGTTCATGCGGGCTTGTGCAGAGTTGAAACGCAAACATCCACGCTTGAAGTTTTTAATCTGGGATGCTCTTCGTCCTCGTACAATTCAGGCGCAGTTTTACAAGCACCTGGAAGGTACACCTTTTCAAAATTATGTCGCTCCTCCATTTCCAGGTTCTTTGCATAATTTTGGCATGGCCCTGGATCTGACTTTGAAAGAACGTGACGGAGATTATTTGGACATGGGCACTGGCTTTGATGATTTCAGGGATCTTGCTCAGCCCAAATTGGAATCGCAATTTTTGAAGTCCGGCGAATTGACTCAACTGCAGTACAGTAACCGTATGATTCTGCGAACCTTGCTCGAAGACCAAGGATTCAAAGTTCTGGAGCACGAGTGGTGGCACTTCAACGCTCTTCCCAAAGACCAAGTTCATGGTAAGCATCCGATTTTGGAGTAGTTCAGCTGCCAGGGGGGCAGGCTTAGTAAAATCCGTCGTCTCATTTGGAAGATAGATCTTCCCCTAGCTGGCGTAAGATTTAAAATTTACCCGCTCTACCAAGAAAAGATGTGTCATTAAAAGTAATGTAATTGAAAATTTATTTGACGTGATTTTGCAATTTCTTATGGGCTTTGTCAGAGTGTTTTATCGTTATTGCGAGAAGCTTGGTGAATTCCAGAAATTCTATTCCAGGATAGGCTTATAGAACGTATACGAACGCCTTTTGAATGCTTTTGTAAACCGGGGCAGCAAACTCAATTGACCGAATAATTCGTTTTTAAAACCCATGCTATAAATCCTAAATGCAAATGGCCAACCCTAAAGCAAAACGAGGAAGTATGGATTTAACATCGGTATCAAATGCGGAGCTTTTAAATCGAGTGGAGAAATTGGCGCGGACTGAGCGTAAAATCACTCATTTGATTTTGAGGCATCTGGTTGAGGTTGAGACTCGTCGGCTGTATTTGGATTTGGGCTTTACCTCTCTGTTTAAATATATGATCAGCCATTTGCAATACTCCGAAGACGCGGCCTATCGTCGGATTCAGGCTGCGCGACTTTTAAAGAAAGTTCCTCAGCTAAATCAAGCGATTGAAAATGGCGATCTTAATTTGACTCAGCTTCACCGGGTGCAGAAATGCCTAACCAAAGAGCTGGAAAATGGTAATGCAGTCTCATTGGAAAAAACTGAAGAGGTGCTTGAGTTGATTCAGAAGAAATCCAGTATGGAAACTCAGAAAATTCTAGCAATTGAATTTAACCAGCCAATTCAAATGCATGAAACAATCAAATCTCAACGTGATGATTCCCTCCGTATGGAGATCAGTTTTTCGCCAGAGCAAATGGCGGATCTTGAACACGCCAAAGATTTGCTATCGCACGCATTGCCGAGCCCAACGTGGGCAGAGTTATTTGCATATTTGGCGAAAAAGCAAATCCAAACGAAACTGGGTCAAAAGAATAACAAGGATCTAAACTCAGTGAAACCTAATGTTGCGAATGAAAATAGGCAACGCGCTTCAGTGGACGTAGCCGCGAAAGATTCAAAATCTGCAGAATTTGTTCTTAAGAAAAATGCAAACGAAGGCGAGAGAATTAATAAACGCAAGCACATCAAAACAACCAATCGTCGCATGCTCTTGGCAAAATCAAATCATCATTGTGAATACGTTCATGGGGATGGGCAACGCTGTTTAAGCAAGTATCAGCTTCAAGTGGATCACAAGCTACCTTTGGCAATGGGTGGGACAAATGATATCCAGAACTTCCGTATTTTGTGCCGGACGCACAATCTGTCAGAGGCTCGCAGACTAAGACTATCAAAATATTGATGCAGCATTTCTGGGTAGCGCGAGTTAAAATCCCCGGTTACGGAAGCCGGGGATTCTATTATTAGAAGATAAATTGTCGCCAAGGTTGGATTTGGCTTCGTAAAAGAAAGAATAAGAAAATTATTTCCCCATCGGTGGAGATACAGGTTCATCGGTGCTTGTTCCCTTAGGCTTCGTTTGGCTACCTCGACTTGCATCGCCTCGGTGCTTTTTAAAAGCTGACGAGGATGGGTCTTTGCGTTCTTTTGTCGCGTCTCCGTTGTGCATGTTTTCTCTCTCCGCTGGAGAGTTGGTATTGGCGGTTTGCTCCGAGGATGACTTCGTATTCGATTTATCATCGGCATGTGACAGAACTGGTGCAATGAACATTAAAACGACTAAAAGTAACTTCATGGTGAACTCCTTTGGTTGAATATTTCTCAGGTGTGAACATGCGGACCATCAAAGCGAAATATCGAATGTGATTCGTTGTGAACGCCTGTACAAACATTTCAACGCTGACGATGACAGAACTTGTCGTCAAGGTGACATCCCGAAAACCCGTCAACCCACAAAAAAAATGGCCCTGGGAATGAAGGGTTTCACCAGGGCCTAGAGGGACTCTTGTTCTTAAGGAACTTGTATTTTTAAGGGAAGAGCGAAGGACCATAATTACTCAAGGTGTTCGGTAACACGAGTTAAATGTCCGTAAGATTTTGCCAAATATAATTAAAAATACGTCATCAAATTCGCTTTCATAACGCCGCAACCACCAGGATAACATTGGCGATGCTTTTAAAATTTATCTTCAGCTTATTGATGATGTTTGGTGGAGCAGTCGCAGTGGCCCAGTCTGAAAAACAAGCTCCTACCAAAACCTTGGTGATTTTGTTTGTGAACTCAGGCAACGCCCTGATGTCAAAAGATGATATGGCCAGGGTCGTTCGTGCATTCTAGGAGCTGGTACGAGTTCGGGAGTGTAGAAGAACCTATAGTCGCCGCGATTTTTTCAATCTATGCAAAGCCGGGAAAGAAAATCCCCTGCAACTGGGGTGAGCTGGTTCGTTCTAACCTGCGCATTGATTATCAGCGGCGTGTTTTCTATTTCGAAACGAATTTGAGAGAGCATCTTTCCGCGCGCATTCAAGGAGTGGAGTGGATCACCCCCGGCTTGGCCAAAAAGTTACCTGCTGAGTTTCGTCGTATCAAAAAGGATCCAAGGTCTCTCAGGAAGAAATGATGTTTTGCGTTAGATAGACTCGATTCCTGGATGTGTGACTAGGGCTGTCTACTAGCATTAAACGTGCATTTTCTAAGTCCTTGATTATACACGGCAAAAATAACTGCTTCAGAGACTTGAAAAAAAGTAATCGGGCAGCTTGACGGAATGCCATCCGAACCCACATTTATCCTGTGTTATTCAAGCTTTAAACCACGGTTGCCTACAGCAGAAGAAGTTCCAAAGTAGGCTGTTATTCAAGGAGATTCAAACATGGGTAAAATCATTGGTATCGACTTAGGGACGACTAACTCATGCGTCGCTATTATGGAAGGCGGAGAAGCCAAAGTTCTTGTGAACGAAGAAGGCGCCCGCACGACTCCCTCAGTTGTCGCATACACTAAAGACGGTGACCGTCTTGTAGGTCAAATCGCTAAACGTCAGGCTGTGACGAATCCAGAGAACACAATTTACTCTGCGAAACGTTTCATCGGTCGTCGTTTCGAAGAAATCGCTGAAGAAATCAAACTTGTTCCATACACTGTTGTCGCTAAAGGCAATGACTGTGCATTCAAAGTTCAAGGCAAAAACGTATCTCCAGAGGAGATCGGTGCCGCAGTTCTTGCGAAACTTAAAAAAGTTGCGGAAGACTATTTGGGCGAGCCGGTAACTGAAGCAGTTGTGACTGTTCCAGCTTACTTCAACGACTCTCAACGCCAAGCTACGAAAGATGCTGGTCGTATCGCAGGTCTTGAAATCAAACGTATCATCAATGAGCCAACAGCGGCGGCATTGGCGTACGGTATGGATAAGAAAAAAGAAGAGAAGATCGCTATCTTCGACTTCGGTGGTGGTACATTCGATATCTCCATCCTAGAAGTTGGTGACGGTGTTGTTGAAGTTCGTTCTACGAACGGTGACACTCACTTGGGTGGTGACAACTTCGATACAGTTATCTTGGAATGGTTGATCACTGAGTTCAAAAAAGACCAAGGTATCGATTTGAAAAACGATAAAATGGCTCTTCAACGTTTGAAAGAAGCAGCTGAGAAAGCAAAAATCGAACTTTCATCTGCTCAAGAGACTGAAATTAACTTGCCGTTCATCACGGCAGATCAAACAGGTCCTAAGCATTTGCAAACG
Source organism: Bdellovibrio sp. ZAP7 (assembly GCF_006874645.1). Lineage (NCBI taxonomy): Bacteria > Pseudomonadati > Bdellovibrionota > Bdellovibrionia > Bdellovibrionales > Pseudobdellovibrionaceae > Bdellovibrio > Bdellovibrio sp. ZAP7. The sequence goes on from NZ_CP030082.1 coordinate 1,375,045, forward strand.
AAATTGTCTCGCGCAAAATTCGATCAAATGACTGAAGATCTAGTAAAACGCTCTATGGAGCCTTGCCGCAAAGCTTTGGCTGATGCTGGCTTGAAAGCTTCTGAAATCGACGAAGTGGTATTGGTGGGTGGTTCAACACGTATCCCTTCAATCCAAAAAGCAGTTAAAGACTTCTTCGGTAAAGAGCCAAACCGCACAGTGAACCCAGACGAAGTTGTTGCGATCGGTGCAGCAGTTCAAGGGGGCGTCCTTGCCGGTGACGTGAAAGACGTATTGTTGCTAGACGTAACTCCGCTTTCACTTGGTATCGAAACTTTGGGTGGTGTGATGACTCCGCTTATCGAGCGCAACACAGCGATTCCTACTAAGAAATCACAAGTGTTCTCGACAGCAGCAGACAACCAACCAGCAGTGGACATCCACGTTCTTCAAGGTGAGCGTAAGATGGCTGGCGACAATAAAACGCTAGGTCGTTTCGAACTAGTGGGTATTCCACCAGCTCCACGTGGCGTTCCTCAAGTTGAAGTAACATTCGACATGGACGCGAACGGTATCTTGCACGTATCTGCGAAAGACATGTCTTCTGGTAAAACTCAGCAGATCAAAATCACGGCACAAAGTGGTTTGTCTGAAGAGGAAATCAAAAAGGCCGTAGCAGATGCTGAAGGTCATGCTGACGAAGATAAAAAGAAAGCGGAGGCAGTGACTCACAGAAACAACTTGGACAACTTGGTTTACCAAACTGAGAAATTGATCAAGGATTCTGGATCTCAATTGCCAGAGGCTGAAGTTAAAACTGCGAACGATGCGATCGCCGATGCTAAAAAAGTTCTTGAGAACAAAGGTGCATCTGCTGACGAATTGAAAGCAGCTTTCGACAAGCTTCAATCTTTGACTCACACAATGACTTCTGAGCTTTACAAAAAGCAAGGAGCTCAAGGTGGTGACGCTGGTCAAGGTGGTGCAGCAGGTGCTGAAGCCGGTGGCGAGAAAAAAGCTGACGGCGACGACGTGATCGACGCTGATTACAAAGACGTGAACTAATCGTTCCTCCCGTAATTACTTGTAAAAAACCACTAAGCCCCCGGCGGAAACTCCGGGGGCTTTTTTTGGGTGCCAAGTCCTGTTTCTTGTTGCATCGCAAAGATGTGTCCTTCCTTGCTTAGGTAAGTCCGTACCTTTTAAAATAGGTCTATGGAATTGATTCAGATCTTTCAAGATGCTCGTGTTGAGAAATTCAAACGAGGCGATGTGATTTATAAGATGGGTGAAAATCCCCAAAATATCTATTTTTTGAAAGAAGGGTTGGTCGGCCTCGTCGTGTGGGGTGAGTCCGGTAAAGATCATTTGCTGCGCTTATTTAAGAAGAATCAGATTTTTGGACACCGCAGTTTTTTCGCTCAAGAACCTTACCATGCCTCTGCGACAGTTCTGGACGATACCACCGTCTTGGTTTTATCGAAGGATGAGATGCGCGTGCGTATGAAGGGAAACTGTGATCTGGCCGAGAAGCTGTTGCAAACGCTGGCCACCGAGCTTCGTCGTTCTGAAGAAAAGCAAGTGGTATTGACTGAAAAAGATGTGACCGCGCGGATTGCGGAGTCCGTGGTCTATTTCAAAGATCTTCATCCCACGCATTCATGGACTCGCCAGGAAATCGCGGACTTCTGTGGCACCACAGTCGCCACCGTCATTCGCACTCTGGCAAAATTTGTGGAAGACGGCCTCATTGAACAACGAGGCCGTGAAATTGTGATTTTGAAAAAAGAAGAGCTACTGTCTCAAGGGTAGCTTGATATAGCTGGTTCCGTTGTCTTCGGGAGCCGGCAAGTGACCTGCGCGAATATTAATTTGAATACTCGGTAGCAATAGTTTTGGTGCACTTAACGTGGCGTCGCGCTTGGTTCTGAACTCTATAAACTGATCTTTTGTGGTCTCTGCTTTCAGTTGAATGTTCTTAGCCTTTTCCTCACCCACGGTTGTTTGATATTGCAGCTCGCGACCTTGCGGTTGATAGTCGTGACAAACAAAAATGCGGGTTTCGTCAGGCAACGTATAGATTTTGTTAGTGATCGAATCAAACAAAGCCTCGGCACTTCCGGCGGGGAAGTCACAACGGCCAGTTCCAGAGTCCGGCATAAAAATCGCGTCTCCCGTGAACAATGCATCTTCTATCAAATAGGAAGCGCAGGCGGGAGTGTGGCCGGGAGTGAAAAATGTTTTGATGCGAATCGATCCGGCGTTTAGAACTTCATTTTCTTTCAACAAGATATCAAAGTCGGCCCCAAAGACGTTAAAGTCTTTGGGCATGTTGAAGACCGGCTTAAACAGTTTTTGCACTTCAGTGATTCGTTCACCAATCGCTACTTTGATTCCGGGAAAAATATTTTTAAACAGTTGCGAGCTGGAGAGGTGATCCGCGTGGGCATGTGTTTCTAGCACAAAGTGGGGAGTCAGCTTATTTTCTTTGATATAAGCGACGACCTGATCCATGGATTGAGTTGAAAGCTTTGATGTTGCAGGATCATAGTCCCATACAGGATCGATAATAACAGCATCAAGGGTGCTTGGGTCGTGAACGACATAGGTCAGTGTAAATGTCGCCGAGTCAAAGAAGTGTTGAATACGGATCTTGTTCATAAAGAGACTCCTTTTTTGTGCCTTGGCTCATGTCCCACAATATTCCAAATCGAATGGGGTTCGTTATGTCGGTCATCATAATGGGTCTGCCAAGAATAGCTTTAGGATGTCTACATGTGAAGGAGAAAAAATATGCGCGAAATCACATGTGAGGATCTGCATAAAATGCTCAAAAAGATCAGAATCATCGATGTGCGTACACCCGAGGAGTATCGGGGCGAGCTCGGGCATATTAAGGGCTCTGAGCTTGTCACTTTGGGGCCAGCATTGGAGAACTTTTTAAAGACCCAAAGACATGATCAGGAAATGGTCTTCGTATGTCGCAGTGGGGCTCGCTCTGGACAGACGACTCTGGCAAGTGAAGAGTTAGGCTATAGAAACACCTATAATCTGGTCGGAGGGATGCTCCGCTGGAATGAGCTGGGTTACGAAAAGGAGAATCAATAATATGATGCAATCAATTCTTATGGCACTTGCGGGCGGTGCTTTGATCGGGCTCGCGGCTTCGTTGATGCTAGTTTTAAATGGCCGCGTGACGGGAATCAGTGGCATAGCGAATGGGCTCTTAACTTTGCAAAAAGGCGACTACTTGTGGAGAGCCACCTTTGTTGTGGGTTTGATTGCGGGTGGAGTAGTATTGGCGTATTTCCAAGCCGAGATGTTTGCGAACACGAGTGCACGTTCCGAGGTGATGATCGCCATCGCCGGAGTGATTGTGGGATTTGGTACAGTGCTGGGAAGCGGCTGCACCAGCGGGCATGGCGTTTGTGGAATTTCAAGATTATCCCCACGCTCCCTGATCGCAACGATTATTTTTATGTTGGTGGGTATGATCACGGCGACGATTTTAAAGTCGTTCTTGGGGGTGTAAAGTGAAGCGACAACATATTCAGGCTGGAGCCTCCCTTATCGTCGGATTTATTTTCGCATTGGGATTGGGAATCTCTGGAATGACTCAACCTCAAAAGGTCATCGGATTTCTTCAGTTAGGACAAGGCTGGGACCCCTCGTTGATGTTTGTTATGCTGGGAGCGATCCCGGTGAATGCCGTGGTGTATTTTTTAGTCAGAAGAAAGACTTCTCCTTTGTTAGATACTCGATGGCATGTTCCGACTTCCCGTGAAATCACCAAACCGTTGATGCTTGGGAGTGCCTTGTTTGGTTTTGGTTGGGCCCTCGGTGGATATTGTCCTGGGCCCGCTTTGACTTCGTTAGGTGCTGGCTCGAACAGTGCGATTTTATTTGTCGTATTTATGTTTTTAGGAATGATTTTGCAGCGTGGATATCAGCGCTGGATCAAGTCTTAAGGTTAAGGGAGGCCTCATGGAACTGCTCGGATACTTTGGCGCAACCCTTATTGGGGTGTCTTTAGGATTTCTTGGGGGCGGGGGCTCGATTTTGGCTGTTCCCTTGTTAGTGTATATTTTTAAACTGCCAGCCGCGACCGCCACATTGTACTCTCTTTTTATTGTCGGTTTGACAAGTTTAGTGGGCTTTGTGCGTGCGGCCCGCCTTAAGCAAGTAAGTTTCTCTGCAATGATGAGTTTTGCGATTCCAAGCCTTGCGGGTGTTCTTTTAGTTCGGCGAGTGCTCCTTCCTCTGATGCCGGGTTTTTTGGATTTTGGCTTTATGACTCTCAGTAAAGACACTTTGATAATGACGGCCTTTGCGCTGGTCATGTTGTTGGCGTCTATTGCCATGATTCGCCCGGGTAAGAAAGATGTGGAACAAAAACTTCAGGATCCGTGGTGGCTGTCCGCTGTGAAAGCCTTGGGTGTCGGGGCGGTGACTGGATTTGTGGGGGCCGGGGGGGGATTTCTGATTGTGCCAGCTTTGGTCGTTATGAGTCGTTTGCCGATGAAGATTGCTGTCGGTACTTCGTTGGGAGTGATCGCCTTCAATTCACTGTTTGGATTCTTAAGCGATGCTATCAGCGGTGTGGCGATGGATTTTGTGTTTGTATTGAAAATTTCAATCCTGGCAATTGCCGGAATCATCGTAGGATTAAAGTGGGGACAAAATACTTCTGATGTAAAATTAAAACCTCTCTTTGGGTACTTCGTTCTTATTGTCGGTGCGTTGATTTTTATGTCGCAGTTTTCTTATTGACCTCACTCTCGAGGGGAATAGGATAAATATTCGAGAGGTTTCTATGCACAATGAAGTTTATCCCATCAATCCTTCTTTAGAAAAAAATGCGATCATCACACCAGAAAAATACAAAAGCATGTATCAAAAATCCGTTCAGGATCCTGAGGGCTTTTGGGCCGAGCAAGCCGAGCGTCTGCACTGGTTTAAAAAATGGGACAAAGTTAAAAATACTTCTTTCAAAAAGCCCGTTAGCATTAAATGGTTCGAAGGTGGGAAACTGAATGTTGCCTACAACTGTATTGATCGTCATCTGGCAACCAAAGGCGACAAAGTCGCGTTGATCTGGGAAGCGGATGATATCAATACCGCCGCTAAAAAAATCACCTATAAACAACTTCACCAAGAAGTTTGCCGTTTTTCCAACGTTCTTAAAAAGATGGGCGTGAAAAAAGGCGATGTGGTGACAATTTATATGCCGATGATTTTGGAAACAGTTTATGCGATGCTGGCTTGCGCGCGTATTGGTGCTGTTCACTCGGTGGTCTTTGGTGGGTTCGCTCCGGACTCTATCAGCGATCGCTTGTTGGATGGTAAATCTAAGTTCATCATCACTGCAGACTCTGGATGCCGCGGTGGTAAATCAGTTCCCCTAAAAGACAACGTCGATAAAGCGGTGGCAAAAGCTGGCATTGTTGAAAAAGTTTTGGTGGTGAAGTACTCCAACTCTGCAGTGCAAATGAATGCTGTCGATGTTTGGTATCACGACATGGTTCAAGGAGTGAGTGATCAGTGTGAAGCTGAACAAATGGATGCAGAAGATCCTTTGTTTATTCTTTATACGTCCGGTTCCACAGGGAAACCCAAGGGTGTGTTGCACACGACAGGTGGCTACTTGCTGTGGGCCAGTGTGACTCACCAATACGTATTCGACTATCATGATAAAGATATTTACTGGTGCTCGGCCGATGTGGGTTGGGTGACGGGTCACAGTTATATCGTGTATGGACCTTTGGCAAATGCCGCGACGACACTTTTCTTTGAAGGTGTTCCAAACTATCCAACACCGTCGCGTTTCTGGCAGATCATTGAAAAACACAAAGTGAATTTGTTCTATACTTCGCCAACTGCGCTTCGCTCGCTCATGCGTGAAGGAGATAAATGGGTGAAGGACTGTGATCGTTCTTCATTAAGAATTTTGGGAACTGTCGGCGAGCCGATCAATCCTGAAGCTTGGATTTGGTATTACGAAGTGGTCGGCGACAAACGTTGTCCGATCATGGATACTTGGTGGCAAACGGAAACGGGTGGTTTTATGATCACGCCGATGCCGGGTGCGACACCGCTTAAGCCTGGTTCAGCAACTTTGCCGTTCTTTGGTGTGCAGCCTCATTTGCTAACGCCTGAAGGTAAGAAAATTGACGGTGCCGGCGAAGGAGTTTTGGCGATCGCTGATTCTTGGCCGGGTCAAATGCGCACGGTTTACGGGGATCACAAACGTTTTGAAGAAACTTATTTCTCAGCTTATCCAGGATACTATTTCACGGGTGATGGATGTCGCCGCGATGACGATGGATATTACTGGATCACCGGCCGTGTTGACGACGTGATCAATGTTTCAGGTCATCGCATGGGAACCGCGGAGGTGGAATCGGCCTTGGTTGCAAATCACAACGTCGCAGAGGCTGCTGTTGTGGGGTATCCTCACGATATCAAAGGGCAGGGGATTTATGCTTTCGTGACCCTGAAAACGGGAATCACACCATCAGAAGACCTGCGTAAAGAGCTGATTCAAACGGTCCGTAAAGAGATTGGGCCCATCGCCACCCCGGATTTAATCCAGTGGGCGCCGCGTTTGCCAAAGACCCGTTCGGGCAAAATCATGCGTCGAATTTTGCGAAAAATCGCGGAAAATCAACCAGATCAGCTGGGTGACATCACCACGCTTTCTGAGCCCGGAGTGGTTCAGGAGCTTGTAGACAACCGAATGAACAAGTGATAGGTTCCTGGGCATGACTACACGCATGATGACTCTTATCGTAATGGTTTTGGGCGCGGCATTTTCTCGTATGATCCCGCACCCGTGGAATTTCACTGCAATTGGTGCCATGGCTTTATTCGGTGGCGCTTATTTTTCTGACAAAAGATTGTCGATGGCAGTTCCCTTGGCAGCGTTGATGTTGAGCGATTTGTTCTTGGGTGGTTTTCACTCCACAACATTCTTTGTCTATGCCGCTTTCGCGTTGATCGTGATGATGGGCTGGTATTTGACTGAGAAAAAATCAGTGGCGCGCATCGGTGGTTTGTCTTTGGTTGCAAGCTCGGTGTTCTTCCTGATTTCAAATCTTGGTGTTTGGATCATGGATGGCATGTACGCTCCGACTTTCAAAGGTTTGGTTGAGTGCTACGTCGCTGCGATTCCATTCTTTGGTTATCAAGTAGCAGGGGACTTGTTCTTCTCTGCGGTGATGTTCGGTGGTTATGAGTTGGTGAAAAAGTACGCTTTCTCTCCAGCGGGTAAATTGGCGTAAAGCTGAGTTATCTAAATTAAAGTATTTTTTAAGGACTCCCGCTTGGGAGTCTTTTTGTTTCTGGCGGTTATGAGTTCGGTAAAACTAGGTCTGCATAGACCGATCCTAAATGGCAAAGTTAACTTCCCTCTGTGTTTGGCACCGATGGTAGGGCTGACTCACGTGGCTTTACGTGAAGTGATGCGCGAGTATTTGCCTGAGGGAGCCTACACGATCTGGCCGACTGAAATGTTGAACTCTCGCCGTATTCCTGATGAAAATCTTGAAACGACTCCTGAAACCATGCGTGCGGCCCACGAGCCGGGCCTGGTTCCGCAAATCCTTGGTAACGAGGAGCAAGCTATCACAGACAGCGTAAAGCGTCTGATCGAGTGGGGTGCGGAAGCCATCGACATCAACATGGGTTGTCCTGTGCAAAAAGCTTTAAAGCATAATTACGGTGTGGCCCTGATGGGTGATCCAAATTATGCCGCCGAAGTCGTGCGCATGACCGTCAAAAATTCCACAGTTCCTGTTAGTGTGAAGCTTCGTGCAGTGGGTTCGACCAAAGAGTTGGATGAATTGCTAACGTTTGTAGGTGGCTTAAGAAACTCTGGTGCTGCGTGGGTGTGCTTGCATCCGCGCACGGCTGCGCAAAAGCGTCGTGGCTGGGCGGACTGGGAGCAAATCAAACTTTTGCATGCAGCGGTGGATTTCCCCGTGATCGGGAACGGCGATGTGCAAACGGTCGAAGACGCAATCTTGATGTTAACTGAAACCGGCTGTGACATGGCGATGTCGGGGCGTGCATTGGCCGCTCGTCCATGGATGTTGTGGCAATTGGGTGAGGAGTTGGGTTTTGCAGCTCCCGCTGGTAAAGAAGGCCTTAAAGCTCCGCGCACTGCTGAAGAAGAGGGTGCCGAGTACGGTCGCGTGTTAGTGAAGTTGATCGAACGCAGTCGTCATTATTTTGGCGAAGAGCGCGCGATGAGAAAAGTGCGCTTCTATGTGCGCACAACCAGCGTGTGGTTGGCGTTTGGTAATGCGTTAACCGGGGTGTGTGCGAAGGCACGTAATGTTGACGAAATGCTTGAAGGTGTCGCAAAGTTTTTCGCAGTCCCGCATGAGATGTCTTTACGAACAGAGCTTCGCCAATAACTTCGTCTCAAATTGGGATCTTACGTTCCCTGAAATTGTGAAAGATAAAAATCCCTTTTATGCTTATCGAGCGGGGGATTGATGACATCTAATCGTTTCACTTTGTCGGATTCGCTATTCAGTGCCAGAGCTTTTTTCGGCATTTCTGTTTTACCCATTTTTCTTTTATATGCCTCGGCTCTTTTTCTTTACGAGGTTATTCAAAAGCCTGATTTTGAGAGCATCTTGGTGGTCTGTGGTTTTTTCCTGGTGACTGCTTTTTGCATAGCGGTCATGAAGCGTGGTTTAGAGCCCACTGTCGCTGATTTTGAAAACGACACATTGAATATTCAAGCACATGGGCTAAAAAGCTTTTCAGTTGCAGTTCACTCAATTAAATCAGTTTCGTTTCTCCAACGCTCCAATCTTCAATTTAGATTAGAGAACGGAAAAAAAGTCTTGTTAGCTCGAATGCTTTATAGCCCAGAAGCGCTTCCCTTTATGCAGGAGCTATTACATCGCAATCCTTCTATCGACGCTGCAGAAGTGATGCGGGAGTTGGAAAAGGCAAAAGCTAAGATCGCCCCGAAAGGGCAGTATTCCATGCAAATAACGAGTCTCACGCGCATGGTGTCGGTGGTGTTTCTCGTTAACTTGGTTGCCTTCATTTTATATTTCACTATTTTCCCTTTTGCGGTCGGTGCGACAGTTGAAAAATTGCATCGGTTCACGTCGTGCACTTGGGCAAAGGTGTTTTTAGGAACTTGGGCTGCTTGCATGGCGGCCTGTGTGGGCACCGTCCTGTTAGGAATGTTCACTGTATCTTTAGAAGATCTTCTGTATTGGCGCCGTTCCTGGGCTGATAAGGCGCGAGCTATGGCTCAGCTATTAATGCAGCCAAAAAACTTCACTTTTTTTTATATCGGAATTTTTTTCGTCAGCATGCTGGCGTTAGTTGCGCGGGTTGATTCTTCAAAACCGTCAAGAAACGTCGCGACTTCCGTTTCGGCATCGACCTCTTCAACTGAGGTTTGCAAAAAATAATCTGGTGGGTTTTTGAGAGGTCGAATTACTTTTTAAAAACCCAGTAAGGGCTCTTGGCCTTCACTGTTTTCAAATTATATTTCTGCGCAAACCACTGCATTGTCTTTTCAGAAAAGAACGACACGTGAGTCAGATCACGGCGGTAGTGCCAGTCATGAAAGTGCGCCTCGCCTTTGTGAGCGGAAGTCATGACTGCTAAGATGCCGCCGTTTTTTAGCATGCGCAGTTGCTGTTCGATATCGATTTTAGGATTTTGCAAATGCTCCCACACTTCGGTAGAGGTCACGATGTGGTACGATTTCTTTAAAGCATCCTGGTCGGGCTGATAATACAAATCATAGTTCGTAACTTGAAAGTCCTTGGCGACGAAGCACGCCCCCAAGAAAGCCGTCGGTCCGCAGCCGTAATCCAAAAGCTGAAGATCGTTCGCAGCTTTTCCTGATTTTGCAGCGTAGTCTTCAACATCTTTCATCAGTGGGGAAAGAAAGGCCCGATAACCTGCCTGATCCTCATTTTGATGAAAATCGTAGCGCGCTTTTTCCTCGACCGCGGTCATGCGCTCCTCAGGAGCCATAAATATCAAATCACAATTGTCGCAGTGAAAATAACTGCGCTCAGGTTTTTTTGTGACCTTGAAACGGGCTGAATCTGGGTTTTCGCAGAGTAGACACTTCATACTGTCCAAGACCTTGTCCTTTTCTGGAAATTATGTCAAAAAGAAACTGGAAAGAGGTGTCACATGGCTAAAGTGCTTATGTATAAAAAGAATCCATGCCCTTACTGTGATCGCGCAACGACTTTTATGACGAATAAGGGAATCGATTTCGAAGTGATCGACCTCACTGACAAACCTGAAGAAATTGATCGCATCAAAAACGAAACAGGTTGGAGAACAGTACCCATCATCCTGATCAACGGCAAACTTGTTGGTGGCTATACGGATTTGAAAGCTCTCGATGAAGAGGGCAAGCTTGATGAAATGTTAAAAGGCTAATTCCATCCTACTTAAGACTGGGTTTCACTCGGGAGTCCTTACGAGTCCCTTGTGAAACGAGTCTAGTTCCATTCTTCCGCGCAGTTAGATTTTCTCCATCTGATACACCCGCGCTAAACTATAAAAGTGTCTAGAGTTTACAACAGTTGCAAAGTTTCTTCGCAGCTGACTCCAATCTAGAGCAGGTAGGACGGGTCCCTAACTTGCAGTACTTTTCTGAATGCTAAAGGGAAGATTTCTTATGAAGTCCATTCTAACGATTTTAGTTGCTATTCTTGCGGGCGAGTCTGCTTTTGCGCTGTGCCCGGGTAATATCGCGACCACAACTCTGTACAATATGGATGGGCTTTCACGTCAAGGGTGTAAAACTGGTAGAGGTAAAGCTGGTACCTGCATTATTCCGTTTATTTCCATTGCTGCGGATGAAGACTTCAACAGGATGGGGACGGTGATCTCTATGCCTGCAATGCACGGAAAAAAAGTGAAGCTACCCAATGGAAAAATCGTATCTCATCCAGGATATTTTCTGATCGAAGACACGGGTGGGGCTGTTCAAGGTCGCAATAAATTTGATTTCTTTGTCGGCAATCCTCCCGTCAATGCGACTTCCTTTGGTAACGTCGAAAATCAAGATGTTCCGTTGGTGGATAAGACAGTTTGTATCGATGCTAAAAAGTTTGTGAAAATTCCCAAGTACAAGCCTTCTGAGATGAAAAAGAGAGAAGAAGACCGTGTGATCAATCCAGAATATAAAAGAGCTGTGCGCAAAATGGAGGTTTTCTGGAAAGCCGCCAAACTGAAGCGCCCGGATCTGGAAGAGATCATTCAAAGCGGTGGTTCTGATGCGGCTCCAACTCATTCGGGCCAAGGGGTGCAATAATGAAAAAGTTTATTAGCCTCATGATGATTTTGAATTTAAGTGTCATCGCCCACGCAGCCCCTCCAGCTGAAGAAGAAGGTGTCGAGCCTGAAGACGGTCCATTTTATGTGATGGATTATGATGAGTTTAAAAATATCACCAAAGAACAAAAGGCTTATTACTTAGGAAAATTGATTGTGGAGATTCCGAAAGTTTCTGCGCTGAACGATATTTCTAAGGATGATATTTTGGCTGCTGGCAAAAGCCTGCAAAAGTGGAGTGACATGTCCCAAAAGATTAGCAAGGTCTGCTATGGTAAATCGGCCCCAGCTTCTTGCCAAGGCCTTCGCAAAGCTCGTAACGATGCTTTCCATCAGGGGGAAAAGCGCTAGTTCTAGAACTGCGATTTTCTCTCTAACACGTACAAATAGGTTCCGGTTCCAAAATCTTCGCCGCCACCTGTGCAAATGCGAATATCTTCATCCACATATGTGTTAGCTAAAAATCCTTTTTTACCAATCGGGCCAGGTGTGGGAATTTTATCATAAGTTCCAACTTCCGCACGCATTGCCAGCAAATAGGATTCAGTTCCTGCGGCAACCCAGTTGGGTGCGCCCACGGATTTTGTAAATTCAATATTGAGTTTGTCAGTGTCTATAGCAAACTTTCCTCGTAAAAATCCCATGGCTTCAATACCAGCAAATTTATTCTTTGCCACATTCCAGTAGTAACCATCAGGAAATACCACTTGGAAAACTGCATTGGCTAAAGCTCCGGCGCCAGGCACTCCGCCACCGGGGCCGTCCGACCAAACTTGCTGCCACGATCCCACGACTTGGGGAAGTTTTTCTGTTTCAGTGCGGGCAGGGACGAGGCTCACAAGTTCGGTGACTAACGGATTTAATTGCGCGCGCACATCGGCGCTGTTGTCGTCGCCGTCAAACTCTCCTTGAGCCGCGCGAGAAATTTCCAATATCTGTTGTTTAAGTTCGGCGACGCGATCGCGACTGCCGCCGGCCATGGCGTGGGATGTGATTCCCAATGATAGTGCCATTAAGATCGCGGTGGCTAAACGTTTCATTTTCATACAGGACCTCCTGGAATTCAGAGTATGAAGTCTCTAATTGAGGCTGAAAAGTGAAGTTCAATTGTATTCCCGCACTCTGAACACATGTCTGGAGTCGCATCAAAGAGTTTTGACAGTTTCCCTCTGAGAATCGCTATATTTCATCTCACAAATTGCCGATCAATATGTAATCAAAAAATATTCAAGGAAGTTGATTGCAAGTGCGCGTTTTGGTCCTGATTTTCATAATCCTGTTCGGCAAACATACGTGGGCTGTCGCCGACGTGGGTGTACTTGCTGCGTGCACAAACGTGGCGTGCTCGCCACAGTCCTCTTCGTCCAGTGTCCTTGCACAATTTGCCAATCAGTGTGCGATTGAAAGTAAAGCTTTAAAGTGCGATGAGTTGGCGTCGGAAAATTCTGCTCATGCTGGTTTGATAGCGAAGTGTGACGTTGCTAGTTTATGTTCACAAGCAGAAGAAAACACCGCCGCTGATGAAGTGAAGTCTTGCCTTCGCGGTTACAAAAACTCTTTAATCGATACAGGTATCGCTTTGAAAGACATGGTCGTCGGGCTGGGTAATCAGATCGATGCTACTTGGGAAAATATTAAAACCAACGAAAAACTTCGTTCCGAATTTGTATCACAGTGTAATCAGTCCTTGGCCTGCAAAAAGGATCTGGTAAAAGATGATCCACGTTACGCCTCGATGTCGGATGAGGCATTAGGAAAGATCTCTGCAACCGCTTTGTTTGTTCAAGTTCAGGATCGCAAGGCCTATTTGCAATCGATGCACAGAAGCGTGCCGAATACGAAACCACCAGAAATGCATCCGCAGGACAATGAGCTGACAGAATCCCAAAAGGCAAAGCTTGCGGATTTGTCTGCGATCATCAAAGCGAAGTTGAAAAAAGAATACCAGAAGTTCAATTGCTATACTTCCAAGGCACAAGCCGAGATGGCTTGTTATGCTGTGGGGCAGGTGATTGATCCTACTTTGCTGGCGGGTGCTGCTTTTAAGGGTGCTCGGGCAGTTAAAGCCTTGAGTAAAATGGAAGCCCTTGATGCGGAAGCTGTAAAAGTAAGTGCTTTCGCGGGGCGTACGGATTTTATCAAAAAGTACGTGGACTATAATCCCACGACCGTTGCCCAGAATGAAAAATTCATCGCCTTGGCTGAGAAAGGCAAAGACGCCAACGCCTATTTCGTGAATATCGAAAACAGTCAGATGAAATATTTAAATGACAATCTGAAAGACAAGAACCTTGTGACTAGTTTAACGAACTATCACAAAGACCTCGTCTTAAAACGTATGGAAGACCTGCAAAAGGAATTCCCGGACTTAAAAATTTCCGAGTATTCCGATTTCAAGTCTTTGCGCTTTGCTTTTGAGGGTAAAGTTCCTAAAGATTTGGAAAAGCGTCTGGCGACTCTTTTCAAAGAATCCAATGACGAGTTTTCCAGGTACATGAAGGACAACGACCTTTTGCGTTCCAGTGATAGGCCGCAGGACTATTTCAAAGCAGGTTTCGGCAAAACCGCGGATGAGGCGGGAATTGCCGCTCGCTATGCCAGAAAAACAGAACCGGGCGAGCTGGTTTCCTATAGTGATTCAAAACTGAAATCAGACTTAAACGCCAAAATTCAATCCGTTGAACAAGACCGCGTTTCTTTGCAGCAGCAACTGGGGCAGACGAAATTGGTAGAGGGTGATACCTTTAAGCCCGAGGTTTTTGATATCGTTCGTAAGAACATGGGCGACTCTGCGACGATTAAGTCAGCATTGTCAAATCGCTATAAGCTTTCAACTCTTTCCGATAAAACTGTTGAAGATCTGCAGCGCTATGTGAAAACCAGCGATGAATTTTCACCGGGCCTGATGATCGCCAAGCGTGAAAGTGCCAATTTGAATGATGCCGCCCAAGGTGGTTTCACTATGGACTTTGTTGGGTTGGGTGCTTCCAACATGAAAGGCACCGCTGATGCTTTGGCTAAATCCAAAGATTTAGATATGGCATTAAGCGAGGCTCGTAAGGCTGAAAAAACTGTGACCCACGACGTAAACACTCAAAAGCAGTTTTTCACAAAGGTCGTGACTGAATCCGTGGAACCTGGAAAAATCAAATCCGTTTGTTCAGGTGATGACTGCGTGGCGATTGCAACCAAGCCTTTAAGTGAGCAGGAGAAAGTCAAAGTTCTAAGCCGAGTGGCAGATAGCAAGTATGCGTCTAAAATGCGTTTTGCTTTTGTTAATGACGGGGTTAAGTCAGCGGAGGCTAGAAACTCTTTAAGTACGCACGGGGAGTCGATTGAAAAGCTTCTGCGTAAAAACTTGGGTTCTGTCATGGATCCAAATAAGCTCGAGGGTGTTACTTTCGGTATCGACATGCGTACGGATACACTTAATCAGGGCTCCGTAAAACTCCTGATGGGGCAAAGCCCTGACCTTTATCTAACCAAGCTTGAGCAAAAGCGAATCAAAGAAGCATTCAAGCAATCCGTCGCTGAATTTAACAAGACCGCCTATAAAAAAGGACCTGCGGCTCGATACGAGGCGTCTCCTTAGTCTTTACACAATTCTTCTATACTCTAAATATGAGCTTCGGAACACTGCGGGAAGTTTGACTTCCCCTCGTATTCCGGAGCTAATGGTAAGAGGAAAGAGGATCTGCTATGCGTAGTTGCAGAGTGTTTTTCATCACGATTTCAATGACGGTCTGTTCGTCACTTGTGTGGGCCCAGCAGCCTTTGACATATCAAGAGGCTCTTAATCTTGTTAAAAAGAATAACGCCGATTTGCAGTTTTCTGAAGAGTCTTTGAATGCCAGCAAATACACCGTTGAAAGTAACAAGAGCGGATATTTCCCACAACTTTCAGCGAACCTGGGTTATGCGCAAACGGGTACCACGGACAACACCACTGGAGCAGACTCCTCATCAGGGGGAGCTTACTCTGCCTATTTAAGTGCATCGCAAAATGTGTTTAAGGGATTTGCGGATTCATCTAAGGTCGAACAAGCTCGTGGACAAATGAAGGTTTCAGACGCCGCCTTGCGCACGACACGTTCACAAGTGAGCTATGATCTTAAGTCTGCTTTTGCGTTTGCCATTTTCGCGACAGATTCCATTAAGATTTCTGAAGAAATCGTAAAGCGCCGTAACGACAATTTGCGTATTGTTCAACTGCGCTATGAAAGTGGTCGCGAGAACAAAGGTTCCTTGCTTTTATCGCAAGCGAACTACAAGCAAGCGCAATTGGATAACTTGAAAGCCAAGCATGATCGTGATACCAGCGAAGCGGATCTTAAAAAAGTAATCGGTTTCGATGGCGACGAACCACTGAACATCAAGGAAGAAATTCCTTTGATGAGTCCACCATCAAAAGAGCCGGATTTCAAATCGATTGCTGCGTCAACGCCGGACCGTCAAACTTACCAGGCGCAAGTGGAAGTTTCAGAGGCTTCGGTTAAAAATGCGCGCTCAGGATTTTTCCCAAGTTTGGATCTGTCAGCAACAATGGGTGATTACGGTAATAACTTTTATCCCAACAATCAGGATCGTTGGACGTTGGGGGCAACTTTGACTTTGCCTTTGTTTAACGGTGGCCGTGATTACTATGCGACCAAAAGTCAGACATCCCAGCTGTATGCTGCGAAAAGCAATCTGGCGGGTATTGATCGCACCCTGCTATCCAGTTTAAAGAAAGCATACAAAGACTATGTCGAAGCAGTTGAGCAATTGTCAGTCTATGAAGCTTTTGTGCAAGCGGCGCGTACACGTGCTGATATTGCACGCGCCAAATACAACAATGGTCTGATGTCTTTTGAGGACTGGGACAATATTGAAACCGATCTGATCAATAAAACCAAACTGTATCTAGCCTCGAAACGCGATCGCATTGTTGCGGAAGCCGCGTGGGAAAGAGCTCAAGGTGTGGGAGCGTTGCTATGAAGAATCTATTTAAAAATAAAATCACCTGGGCCGTTGTCGCTGTGTTAGTTCTGGGCGGTGGTGGATACTACTCCTGGAATCAAAGTAAGCAAAATGAAGTGACATACAAACGCCTGCCCCTAAAAAAAGGCAATATCGAAGTTACGATTTTGGCGACGGGAACGGTGCAACCCGAAAACCGTCTTGAGATCAAAGCTCCGGTGGCGGGGCGTATGGAGCAAGTCCTGGTTCGTGAGGGACAAAAGGTCGTGAAAGGTCAAATCATCGCGATCATGAGTTCGACGGAAAGAGCTGCGATGCTGGATGCAGCCCGAGCGAAAGGTGCTGAAGAGTACAAGCGTTGGGCGGATCTTTATCTTGCCACTCCGATCATGGCGCCGATTTCAGGAACGATCATTTTAAGAAGTGTTGAACCCGGTCAAACTTTCACCACGGCTGACGCGATTTTGACGATGTCAGATCGCTTAACCGTCAAAGCCCAAGTGGACGAGACTGATATTTCCCAAATCAAATTAAAAGAACAGGCCGAAATCGTTTTGGATGCTTATCCCGGCGAGAAAATCAAAGCCACGGCTGACCAAATTGCTTTCGACTCAAAAACCGTCAACAGTGTGACGACTTATATCGTTGATGCTTTACCGGAAGGTAAAACTCCGGAGTTCATGCGCTCGGGGATGACAGCGAACGTGACTTTCTATGTGAAGAATAAAAAAGATATCCTGGTTGTAGCCAGTGAAGCTCTGCGTGTGCAAAGTGGATCCACGTACTTGATGATCCAGGGTGCTGATGGCAAGCCTCAGAACCGTGAAGTTAAAGTCGGTATCACTGACGGAAAATTGACGGAAATCCTAGAGGGCGCAGAAGAGGGCGAAATTGCCATGGTTCAGGAAGTGAAATTGTCTTCCGGTGGCAAACAAGGTTCAAATCCCTTTTCACCATTCGGCAACAAGGGTGGCAGCAATCGTAAATCTGGAGGCGCCGGCGGTCCTCCAAGATAGTTTTAAGTTATTAAACGTTTGATTGTGAGCAGATTATGATTGAAATTAGCGGCATAAAAAAATCATATAAAATGGGAGACAACATCGTCGAGGCCCTTCGAGATGTGACTTTGACCATTGAAGATGGCGACTTTGTCGCAATCATGGGACCTTCGGGCTCTGGTAAGTCGACGCTGATGCATATCTTGGGTTTATTGGACGTGCCGACAGCGGGCTCCTATAAACTTCATGGTCGCGAGGTTTCAAAACTTTCTGAAGATGAGCTCGCGATCTTACGCCGCGATGAAATCGGTTTTATCTTTCAGCAGTTCAATCTGCTGCCAAGAATGCCGGCGTGGCAAAACGTGTCTTTGCCGCTTTTATATTCTGAAAAGAAATTTGATTTCTCTAAGGCCGAAGTGCTTCTGGGAAAAGTAGGCTTGGGCACTCGGGGTGATCATAAACCGAATGAGTTATCAGGTGGTCAGCAGCAACGTGTGGCAATCGCACGGTCTTTAATTAATAATCCTCGTATCATTTTCGCCGATGAACCCACAGGAAACTTGGACTCGAAAAGTGAAAAAGAGATCATGGATATTCTAAAATCCTTGAATGCTCAAGGTATCACGGTCGTTATCGTCACCCACGAAGAAGAAATCGGGGCGCAAGCCAATCGCTTGATCCGTATGCGTGACGGCGTCGTGCAAAGTGACGAGCGTAAAGTGCCTTTGAATAAAAGCAACGCCCCGCTATCGGATCAGTCCTTGGATTCAGCTTTTCACTTTGGCGAGTTGATTGAGCACTTCCACCAAGGTTGGAAAACGTTGGCAGCCAACAAAGTTCGTTCAGGACTTTCCATGCTGGGTATTTTGATTGGTGTCGCAGCAGTCGTCACTATGCTGGCATTGGGCGCAGGCGCGCAGCAATCGATTGAAAAGCAATTGTCATCTATGGGCTCTAATCTTTTAATTTTGCGCGCGGGGAATGTGCGTGTGGCGGGGGTTGCCCAGGAGTCGGGCGTAAGGATTCGTATAACCACCGATGACGTGGCAGCCTTGAAAGCCCAAATCCCTTCGATTAAAAATATTGTTTCAAATGTAAATGGACGGGGCCAAGTTACTTATCTTAATAAAAACTGGAATACCTCCGTTGTAGGGGTATCGACGGCATTTGTCGAGGTAAGAAACGCAGAACCTGTGTTAGGCCGTTTTTTTTCGGATGACGAAAATCAACGCCGCGCTTTGGTGGCGGTCATTGGCAGAACTGTTTCAAGAGAGCTATTCGGTGATAAATCCCCGATGGGCGAAGTGATCAAAATTAATAAAATCAATTTCACCGTGATCGGAATGCTCCCAGAAAAAGGTGCGCAAGGTCCGAATGACCAAGACGACCGCATCGTCATTCCCGTGCAAACCGCAATGTATCGCATGTTTGGTAAGAACTACGTGGACTCTGTCGACGTTGAGGTTGCGCAAAAAGAATTGATCGACGAAACTCAATCCTCACTGAAGGAAGTTTTAAATAAACGCCATCGGGTGCCTTTGTCTGCTCAAAGCGATGCGTTCCAAATCTTCAACATGGCGGACCTTCAGCAAGCGATCGAAAGCAGCAGTAAAACCATGTCGATGCTTTTAAGCTCCATCGCCGCTATTTCATTGTTGGTCGGTGGTATCGGGATCATGAACATTATGTTGGTGTCGGTCACAGAAAGAACTCGTGAGATCGGTCTGCGCAAAGCCGTCGGCGGCCGCAAGATAGATATCTTAATGCAATTCCTGGCAGAATCCGTCGTGGTTTCGGTGATCGGTGGATTGTTGGGGATTGCTCTGGCCTGGGGAGTAACTGCAGGCTTAGCGGCAGCAATGGGTTGGCCCATGTCCATCTCTGCAAATGCAGTGGGCCTGTCCTTCTTTTTCTCTGCCTTCATCGGCATCGTCTTCGGTCTTTACCCGGCAAAGAAAGCCTCAGAACTTCATCCGATCGATGCCCTTCGCCACGAATAGGTACGGACACACTTTGTCCATAACCGATTGTTCTTTTTAATTACCGGGAACGGTTTATGGACAAATGGTGTCCGTACCTATTCGGTAACTTTTAGAAGGTGGGAGTGGAATTCTTGGGGTTTTTTTAAGATCTTGATTTGGTCGAAAACTTCTTTTGCCTCGGTATTTTTCAACGACAAAGCCTTCAACCACTGTTTCGTGCGGGAAACTGCGAAATAGTCATTGATGTACTCAGTGCTGGCAGCAAAGAACTGCGGAAGCAAAGGCTTCGCACGTTGCCAGTTCATTT
Source organism: Bdellovibrio sp. ZAP7 (assembly GCF_006874645.1). NCBI lineage: Bacteria > Pseudomonadati > Bdellovibrionota > Bdellovibrionia > Bdellovibrionales > Pseudobdellovibrionaceae > Bdellovibrio > Bdellovibrio sp. ZAP7. The sequence continues at coordinate 1,394,604 of NZ_CP030082.1, forward strand.
CTTCGACAGTCTCTTGTTTGAGGCTTTGTTTGATCTGTTTAAAAATAAACGGGTTGCTCATCACTCCACGGCCAATCATGTAATCGTCGCAGCCCGTGACTTCCACGCAGCGGTGAAAATCATGAACATTCCAGATTTCGCCATTCGCGATAATCTTGATCTTAGTTTTTTCTTTAATGCGAGGGATCCATTCCCAGTACGCAGGTGGTTTGTAACCATCTGTCTTTGTACGGCAGTGGATCGTCAGCCAGGAAGCGTTCGCTGCTTCAACTGCTTGCGCAATGTCAATACATTTTGTGGGATCGTCAAAACCCAGACGGATTTTCGCAGTCACTGGTACGTGAGCTGGTACAGCCTTACGAACTGTATCCACGATCGTGTGAACACGGTCGCAGGATTTTAGCAACGAAGCGCCACCATCGTGACGGTTCACAGTTTTAGCTGGGCAGCCAAAATTCAAATCAATACCTAAGGCTCCGAGTTTGACGGCACGTTCAGCATTCAAAGCTAACGGCTCGGCTTGACCTCCTAAAAGCTGTACGAACACCGGTGTGCCCCAGCGTGTGCGGGAGCCCGTGCGAAGTTCAGGACAGTTTTTAAGAAACACGCTCTCGGGATGCAGGCGATCGGTGACGCGTAAGAATTCTGTCACGCACTGATCCACGCCACCGATCTGAGTAAGAGTATCTCTCATCACCCAGTCGACAACACCTTCCATCGGAGCCAAGAAAAGCTTCATGTCTAGAGTCCGCCCATCTTTTTCACGATATCAAAATGCTTTTTATCCACAGGCTGCACGGAAAGGCGGGAACCTTTGGCCAAAACCAGCATGTCTGACAATTTCGGGTTATCGCGAAGCTCTTGCAAAGAAACGATCTCAGAAAATTTCTGAACGTATTCCACTTGCGTGCAATACCAGATGGGTTTTTCTTTGGTCGCTTTGGCATCAAAGTATTCAGATTTTTTATCAAACTGGGCTTTATCTGGCTCTGCCACGTGAGAAATACGGGCAAGGCCAGCGACACCAGGTGGTTCGGCATTGGAGTGATAGAACAAAACCATATCGCCCACTTGCATATCTTTTTGCATAAAGTTGCGAGCTTGGTAATTGCGCACACCTTCCCACCAGGTCGTTGAATCTTTTTTCAACTGATCGATGGAGTAAACGTCAGGCTCAGATTTCATCAACCAATATTTCATGACTGCGCCTCTTTAGTTTCTTTCACTTTGCCGGATTTAAAGAACCATTGGCCCTCTTGACGGCGGAAAGTGGAAACTTCGTGATGAACGTATTCTTCGTCATCAACGGAATAGAAAGCTTTGAATTCAACAGTTCCTTTGTTGGCTTTTTCTTCAGCTTTAATAATTTCAAGTTTTAAGAATTTAGCGCGCTCGGCCCATTCTTGGTTCGCTTCATCATCGATGTCGCCCAAAGATTGAGGGTCGGTTGTATCGCGCAAGTACTGCATTTGATTTTTCGCAAAAGCAGCATAACGAGAACGCATCAAGGCTTCCGCCGTTGGCGCTGTCGCTTTTCCAGAGTGGTAGACACCACAACATTCACTATAGTTTTTGTCGGATCCGCATGGGCATTTCATAGGGAGGCAACCTAACACAGTGCGCGCCCAAAAAGCACCTGCAAAAGCAAAATTGCCCTCTCTTTGGGAGTCCAGATTCGGCAGGGAACGCGGCGCATCCCCAATGGGTACGGCGTACCTTTTTGAGAGGGCAGGCCCTACAATAATTTCATTGTGAGGTGCGTATGCAAAGATGGGCTCTGATTACTGGGGCAACGGCGGGTATTGGTTGGGCGACAGCAGAGGCTTTAGCGGCTCAACATTTTTCATTAATTATCACAGGTCGCCGCATGGACAGGCTTGATGAATTGGAAGCCACTCTTCATAAAAAATTCCCTCAGATCAAAGTCATCAAAGCCAGCTTTGACGTTTCTGATCGTTTTGAAGTGAGTGAATTTATGAAAGCCCACCAAGCGGATTTGCCAAACGTGGAAGTGCTTGTGAATAATGCGGGCCTGGCAAAGGGCACCGACAAAATGCAAGACGGCTCTTTGGATGACTGGGAGACGATGATCGATACGAACATCAAAGGTTTGCTTTTCATCACTCGCGGAGTGGTTGAACACATGGTCAAAAAAAATTCCGGCCACATCGTAAACTTGGGTTCCGTTGCGGGCCGATGGACCTATCCGGGCGGGGGAGTGTACTGTGCTACTAAATTTGCCGTGCGTGCACTTTCAGAGGGCCTGCGTATGGATTTGCTGGGCACGAAAGTCCGCGTAACCAATATTGAGCCCGGCATGGTTCACACTGAGTTTTCATTTGTACGATTTGATGATCAAAAGAAGGCAGACAAAGTTTACGAAGGTATGATGCCACTTGAACCCAAGGACGTGGCAGAAACAATTGCTTGGTGCGTGGCTCGTCCGGCGCATGTGAACATACAAGAACTTGTGATTTACCCAACGGACCAGGCGCATGTTGGAATGGTCAACAGGAGGTCGTAAATGAGTTTCCGTACAGAGAAAGACACCATGGGGGATGTGCAAGTTCCCGCTGATAAATTTTGGGGCGCGCAAACCCAACGTTCGACTGAAAATTTCAAAATCGGTGGCGATAAATTCCCGCGCGAGATGATTCGTGCCTTGGGCATCCTTAAAAAAAGTGCGGCCCTGACAAATCAAAAGCTGGGCATCTTGGATGCGAAAAAAGCCGACGTTATTGTCAAAGCCGCCGATGAAGTGATCTCTGGAAAACTTGATGCGCATTTCCCGTTGGTTGTGTGGCAAACAGGTTCGGGCACTCAGACCAATATGAATGCCAATGAAGTTATCGCCAATCGCGCCATGGATATGATGGGCGTAAAACTTCCCTCCAAAGAAATTCATCCGAATGATGACGTGAACAAAGGCCAGTCCTCGAATGATACTTTCCCGACGGCGATGCACATTGCAGTCGGCGAACAGGTTTATCACCGTCTGATTCCGATGATGGAAAAACTTTATCTGGCTCTTTCAGAAAAACAAAAAGAGTTTAACGATATCGTAAAAATCGGTCGCACACATTTGATGGATGCAACTCCGCTTACGTTAGGACAAGAGTTTTCAGGTTACTCGACACAAGTAAAACATGGCATTCGCCGAATTAAAAACACTCTGCCGCATCTTCATGAGTTGGCACTGGGTGGAACTGCCGTTGGGACGGGACTTAATACTCATCCAAAATTCGCAGTCGAGGCAGCCGCGGAAATCGCACGCGAGACAAAAATTCCATTTGTATCCGCAGAAAACAAATTTGAAGCCTTAGCCAGTCACGATGCCTTGGTTGAAGTCAGCGGGGCATTAAACACCATCGCCGTTTCTTTGATGAAAATCGCGAATGACATTCGCTTGTTGGGTTCTGGACCACGTTGTGGTATTGGAGAGTTGCATTTACCAGAAAACGAGCCGGGCAGTTCGATTATGCCGGGCAAAGTGAATCCCACTCAGTGCGAGGCTATGACTATGGTCTGTGCGCAGGTGATGGGAAATCACGTCGCTGTGACTATCGGAGGAGCGACGGGGCACTTTGAATTGAATGTGTTTAAGCCTGTGATCGTGTTTAACGTATTAAACTCAATACGTTTGATCTCAGATGCCTGTGAGTCGTTTGTCGATCACTGCGTGTCGGGAATTGAAGCGAATCAGAAGCAAATTAAAAAGCATCTCGACAACTCGTTGATGCTGGTAACGGCGCTGAATCCTAAGATTGGGTACGACAATTCGGCGAAAATCGCTAAAACTGCCCACAAAAATGGCACTACGCTGCGCGAAGAAGCCATCAATCTTGGACTCCTCAGCGGCGAAGAATTTGATAAACTAGTTAGACCTGAAGATATGGTTGGCCGATAGGCCCCTTAAGACCGGAGTACGTAGTTGATTAATGAGTTACTGAAGAAGGCAAGTTGGTTGAGCAATGAGGACATCCGTCCTTACGTGTTCGTGCGTGAAGAAAATGAAATTGCTCAGCCTGGCTCTTTTCATAAACTCGATTGGTTCAAACAAAGTCCGATCTTTAAAGATCCCCTCGACATCACTGAGATTGCTTTTGCTGATCGTATTTTATCCATCGAAGAGCGGGCATTTGGTCCCTCCAATATGGCGATGCCTCGTTGGGTTTTCTATGACTGTGCGGTGATGCCAGGATTTGTTGCGGGATTTGCGGCTCGCCCAAAGGTGCTTTCCAAGCTGGTTCGCGAGGTTTTGGATCCGAAAAAATACCCCGCGTCACTGAGTCCCATCAAAGCTTCCAAAGTTTTAAAGGAGATCGAATCCCTTGACGAGATGGATTGGGTCCCACTTTCTTTGTTTATTATTATCCCCACAATGCACAAAGGGGAGTGGGTGGCTCACAACCTATGCTCGGTTAATTCGTTATTACCGAAGGAAGAGCAGTTTTATGGGCTGGGCTTCCTCTCGAAAGCCTTCGGTTTGTGGTATGCCAATGTCGAGCAGTGCTCTGGGATGACTCAATGGGGCAGCCCAGCATTGAAGCTTCATTCGCATTATGGACATTTAGAGGTGATTGGGGCTTACGCTCCGGTGCATTCTCATGCTAAAACTATAACTTACCGTGTTCGAGTTAATACTCATTGTTGGGAGAAGTTTTTCAATAAAGAGGAAGACTTGGCGTTTTTGGAACACTACGGACCGACAGGGACGTTCATTGATCCAAAAGACGAAACCAGCATGTTGGGCTTCCAACAACGTATCGAACGCGAAGAGGGTCCTTTCTTTTTAAGCGCCGGTGAAATTGCGCAGAAAAAGTTAGAGGACAAGCTAATGATTTATCAATTGAAACAACAATACTAGGATAGGAATAGAAATGACGATGAATACTTTGCCGCCAGTAGCGAAATCTTTTTTTGCATTCTGTAAAAAATGTGATGCTGATAGATACCATGTAGTTTTGGCACACACGTCGGCAACTTCTGCAAAAATCAAATGTGAGATTTGCGGTTCTCAAAAAACTTATTCTCTTCCTAAAGCTCAGACTAAAACTGGCAAACCTTTGACAGGTGCTGCAGCTAAAAAACGCGAACAAACTTTGAACTCGCGCAAATCATCTCATAAAAACGAATACGAAATGTTGATGGCGAACGGTGGTTCCACTGCGACTTACAACATGAAGGGCAAATTCGAGAAAAACACGAAATTGCAACATCCTAAATTCGGTTTGGGTTTCATCAAAGATGCAGCTTCTGACAAAATCGAAGTTGTTTTCGAAGATGAGGTTCGTACACTTATCCACAACCGCGTATAGGCAATTGCCTGCGAAATAAGCTCCAGGAGCGAATTTCGTGAGTTACGCTTAACAGCAAACATTGATTGGCGTCGCATGAAAGTGCGACGCTTTATTTTTCTAATGCGTCGTACGGAAGTACGACGTTTTTGTTTTTTTAAGATAGACTGGATTTCATGGATTGGTTGAAGGGGTTGAACCCTGAACAGCAAAAAGCTGTTAAACATAACTTCGGTCCCTTGCTGATTCTGGCAGGGGCGGGTTCCGGCAAAACGACGGTGTTGGTTTCACGTACAGGAAGAATGATTTCTGAACGTGTGGCGCAATCATCGGAGATCTGCGTTTTGACCTTTACCAACAAAGCCGCACGCGAATTAAAACATCGTGTAAAGCAAAAGTTGGGTGGAGCCGGGGACGGCTTGTGGGCTGGTACCTTCCACTCCTTCGGTTTGCAAATCCTGCGTCGCTTTCATAAACACGCGGGCCTTTCTCCGCATTTCGGTATCGTCGATCAAACGGACTGTAATGCTGTTCTGAAAGAGCTCATCAAAAACATCGCAAATTCGGGCAAAGACAAATTCGACATCGATAAGATTTTATCGATGATCAATGACCGTCGTACAGGAGTGGCACACACACACGAAGGTTTTGACGAATACCACGAGATGGTGGAAGTGCTGGCGCCAAAATTCGAAAAACGTCTGGAGCATCTGGGTGTGGTGGATTTTGAAGGTTTGTTGATCAAGCCCTTGCAGCTTTTTAAGCAGCATCCGGAAATTTTAGAAAAAGTCCAAAGTCAGTTTTCTCAAGTCATGGTCGATGAGTTCCAGGATACGAATCGCATGCAAATGGATTTAATCCAGCAAATCGTGAAACCTCACAGCAATATCACTGTGGTGGGCGACGATGACCAATCGATTTATGGTTGGCGTGGAGCTGAGATCAAAAACATTTTGAATTTTCCGCATGAACACAAAAAATGTGAAGTGATTATGCTTGAGCGTAATTACCGTTCGTCGGGGGAAATCCTGGCGGTTGCCAATGCGGCGATCTCTAAAAATAAAAATCGTCACGGCAAAGTTCTGCGCGCCGAAGCCGCCAAAGACACAGGTGTTTTGCCTGAGGTCTTTATTCTTGAGCGCGAGGAAGACGAATGTGAATTCGTCGTACAGGAAATCCAGCATTTCTTAAAAGAAGGTTACAAGCTGAAAGACTTTGCAGTTTTGTATCGTTCCAACACTCAGGGTGGTCTGATCGAGGCGTCTTTGCGTCGCGCCGGTATTCAATACAATATCTCGGGCGGGACTTCGATCTTTGATCGTAAAGAGATCAAAGACATCATGGCTTATTTAAAACAGTCATTCTCTCCGAATGAAGTTTCGCTTCGTCGTATTATCAACGTTCCCAACCGCGGGGTGGGTGATACGACAATTGAAAAGCTGACGGAGTTTTCGCAGAAACGCAGAGTCAGTTTCCTGGACGCTTGTCGTCTTTGGAGGGACGCCGAAATCCCGGAAAAAACGGGAGAGGCGATCGAGGACCTATTAGGTTTCATCGAATATCTGCCAACGCATATTTTGGATTTCAGTGTCGGCTCGTCACCAGGTGGAAAACTTGTCGAGTTGTTCGATCAATTGGGATACAAAGAATATGTGATGAATACCGCCGCTGATCCAGCTTCTGCCGAGAAAAAGTGGATCGTGGTCGAAATCTTGGGTCGCATTCTGGATGCTTACTTAGGTCGTCGTGCCCACGAAGTGGAGTACATCAAATCGTTCGTCGATTCGATGATGCTTCGTGAAGATCACAACGAAGAAGAAGATCAAAACAAAGTTCAACTGATGACATTGCATGCGTCAAAAGGATTGGAATTCCCCGTCGTTATTTTGGCAGGGATCGAGGAAGATTTGCTTCCGCATAAAAACCTGGGCTCTGATATCGATGAAGAACGTCGTTTGTTCTATGTCGGTGTCACACGTGCGAAAAATCGCCTGGTGATGTCTCGTTGTCAGCAGCGTAAAAAGAACGGTGTGGTTCGTCCTTCAGTTCCTTCGCGTTTCTTGTTGGAAATCCCGACAGAACTTTACAAAGAATACCCATTGGGCGCACGCCCGGTAAGTGGACAAGCCCGCGACGACCTGGTCGCAAGCTTCCTATCAAAATTAGATAGTAAAATTGGAAAATAAATAAAAAGCCGGAAGAGATTCCGGCTTTTTATTTGTTCGAGATCTTTTTTCTTTTGCTAGAATTCGCGGGGAGCTTCGAAGGTGTGTTCTTTTCCGCTGATGGAAATTTTTAATTTTCCGGCGTGCAGGAACATTCTGTCGGTTTTATAAATCTCCGCGATGCGCTTATTGAATTTTGGGTCCCCGTAACGGGTATCCCCTAAGATTGCGTGTTTGGCGAGGGCGGCGTGTTTACGAATTTGATGTTGTCGGCCCGTGAATAGTTTCACTTCGATTAACGAGGTATACTGATCTGATTTAATAACCTTAAAATCTGTGCGCGCTTCCACGCGGTCCTTCGCCAGTCCCTGAGGATTGTTGCGTCCCTCGGCTTTGTCTGAAATCGGCGTGTTCCAGTTTTGCCACTCTTCAGTTATCGGCATCGAGCCACGCAACAAAGCGAAATAATACTTTTCACAGCTGCGGGCTTGAAGCTGCTCGGCCAATTCTTTGGCCATGCGTGTGTTTAAGGCTAATAGCAGCAGTCCGCTGGTCTCTTTATCCAGGCGGTGCACAGGGTGGATGCCCTCGAAAGTTCCGGGAATTAATTGCTTTTCTAAAATGTGGACGACATCGCGGGGGTCGTTGTGAACAGAAACTCCTGGAGGCTTGTTGATGAGAAGCCAACCTTCACCGCGTGCGACAATTTCTAATGATATCACGCTTCGCAATCCTTTAGGATTATTTCAATTTCTGCAGCAGAAAGATTCTTCGTGCAAAGTTCAGAAGCGAAAACCTTTTGTTCAAAGCGGGAAATTGCCAGTTTGCGAGTCGAAGCCAGAACGATCATGTTAAACATGAATCCCACCCAGCTTAAAAATGCAAACAATGACCCCATGATGTACAAACTGGTTTTAAAAGCCTCGTGATCTTGGGCTCGAGAGTTTTCTTCTAAGGGCAAAATGCGGCTTTGAGATTCACACCAGTACTTTTGCACCGTCGCCAGGTTCTTTTGCAGTTGTTGGAATGCAGAACTTTTAGTTTTCTTTTGATGAAACCAATAGTGCGCACCCGTAGTAGCTAAGGAGGGGAAGATTCCGATGATATAGCTTGCTGCCATTTCAGGAGCCATGGTTTTCCTTTGTAATAAAGAGTCCTCATTATAGGTGCTTGGGATGATTTTTGGCAAGTTTACCCAGAGAATCTCGAGACCAGGGCCCTGAAGTTTTAAAATAAACTTCAGGAGGAATCATGAATGCGGATATCGAGGTGTTTTTAGAGTTTTTAAAAAATGAAGACGATTTGGACTATGGTGACTTCAAACGCGAAGTGGATTTGCACCTGATGCGTCTTATAGAGAACTTAAGACCTTTAAATCGGGAACAGCAACTTCGCCTGGCCCGAGTTCGTGAAGAGCTTCTATGGATGTATAACGACGATATAGAGGACATGAGAGCCTATTTGGCTGATGAAGTCGCCCGCCTAGACCCAGAGCGAGTTCGTAGTGCAAGCGACGCGCCTTTTCAATTGTGACAGGGACTTCCCAAGCCCTGGTAAAAGGCGCTACGCTTAAGGAACGTCAGAGGAGGACTTATGTCCAAAAAGCATCATCATAAATCTTCGCATAAAAATTCTTCTTCATCGACACCGGCAAACAGTGTGGGGCAAGAGATGCATCCATCCGAAGTGGAGTATGATTCTGCCGTGGAAAATACCATCGACAAAGCCGATGAGATCGCAGTTTCCTCTTCTGACGATATTAATACAGAAGCCCAAAATGAGGGCGTCCCGCATCCAACTCACGAACCACATCATGACAGCGGCACTTTCAATGCGGGTTCCGCTGATGATAAATTGGCTCCAGAGGAAATGTCCTATGAAGGCGGACCTACGGAAGAGCACCATGAAAAATCCCATGTGGAATTTTATGGGTCGGAAATCATTCGTATGAAAGCTCCAAAAGTTATGGAGATAGCTGACACGGTTGTGGACGAGTGGAAAAAAGACGGCGACTTTGAATCCCTGCCTGTGGGGCATCCCCTGGCTGCGATGGCAGCAGGCCGTGCTCTTCGTAAAGCGAAAGAAGTGGAAAAGAAGCTGGAAGAAAAAGGTGTCTTTGCCATGGCGAAAATGGGTTTGGATTACGTGAAATCTGAAATTGAAAAACGAAAAAAGCAGTAATCCCCAGTGAATCGCGAAGCACGTATTTTCGAATCTTTGACAAAAGCTCTTGCTCCTTCGGTTCTGGAAATCGAAAACGAGAGCCATATGCACTCCGGTCCGGCAAGTGAATCGCACTATAAAGTTTTGATCGTATCGTCTGCGTTCGAAGGAAAATCTCGTGTTGATCGTCAGCGCAGTGTTAATGATGCCTTGAAATCTGAATTTAGTGCAGGTTTGCATGCCCTGACGCAAAAGGCCCTAACCCCTGCAGAGTTTGAAATGCACAAAGACGCACTTAATTTTATTTCTCCTGAGTGTCGTGGTGGTTCCAAAAGACTTCCCAAATAGCATTCGCTCCTGATCTAATATTCCAGATGAAATTTGTGTTTCTGTTTCTTATTTTTTTCAGTCTGTCGTGTCCGGCGATAGAACCACTTAGGGTGGCTGCCGTGCAGGGGCCGCCTCACGTGATGAATGCGGAGGCTAATCCGGCACAGGGGTCGGGCCCGGATTTCATGATTAAGTATGTTTTTTCGGAGTTAAAAAAGAAATTCAAAATCGATGTGGTTTGGAAAAGTTCTCCTTTTAAAAGAGAACTTCGCGATTTGGAAAACAATCAAATCGATGTTTTATTTTTCATCGTCAAGACTCCGGAACGAGAAAAGGTTTTCGACTATTCAGCAGAACCTTTCATTTCTGAGCACGCTGGAATCATCGTACCTAAACATTTTCATAAAGGTAAAAACTTTGCGTCGATAAGTGATTTTGCCGGTAAGACGGTGGGTCTGATGGCCGGTGCCTCAATGCCCCCAGAATTTAAACAATATAAAATAAAGACGATCACATTGTCGGGAATTGATCTGGGGGAGCGTCTTTCTAACCTAGTGGAAACGAATCGAATTGATGGTGTTTTTGTTCATCTTTCATCGGTGACTCGGGAAATGGTTGAATCACACAAGTACCCCAATTTAAAGAGTGTCGAAATTACGGATATCCCTATGTTCAATGTGTACGTGGCGTTTAGCAAAAAGCTTTCCCCTGAAATCAAAAGTGAAATTGATAGCCTGCTTAAGGCGAACCGCAAATTTTACCGTGCTAAAAATTAAGCGCCGCCCCAGCTTCGATTAGTCTTCAAATTGTGCGAGCTTGGATTTCAACTCACCCAGAAGTTTTTTGACTTCCTGCAGCTGTTCCTGCTCAGGGGACACTTTGTTGGTCATTGTCTCAGTGATAACATCCCACGAATCCAGAGCCTGTTTAAGGTCTGCATTGAGATTGCCAAAGAGGCTTTTTTTGCCTGTCTCTTTAGCAGTGGAAGCAGTCGTTGCTTCTTTCTCAGTTGTGTTAGCGCGCGTCGTACGTGCCGTTTCAATGATGTCGTTACTCATGAACCAATTCTGTAAATTTAATGTATCGGACGTGCATCATGCACGAAGGCGATAGTGTTATCGTAGGAACTCCATTTGACAAGCATTTTCACTCTTAATAAATTGGCGCTTTCAAACGGGGTGACATCATGTCTCAAGAGATTATCTACACAATGAAAGGTGTAAGTAAAGTATATCCTCCAAATCGTTACGTTTTGAAGGACATTTACCTTTCTTACTTCTACGGAGCTAAAATCGGTGTTCTGGGTCTGAATGGATCTGGTAAATCCACTTTGCTTAGAATCATGGCAGGAACAGACAAAGACTTTTTGGGGGAAGCTTTCCCTTCGAAAACGATGAAGGTGGGTTACTTCGAGCAAGAACCTCAACTGGATGACGCTTTGACTGTTAAAGAAAACATCTTTGCGGGTATGGGCGAGCTTCCTAAGGTGATGGCGGAATACAATGCGATCAACGATAAGTTTGCAGATCCAGATTTGGATCCGGATGAAATGAATAAACTCATCGATAAGCAGGGTGCTCTTCAGGAAAAATTGGATGCTTTGGGCGCATGGGACGTCGATCAAAAGATCGAAATCGTGATGGATGCTCTTCGTTGTCCAGATGGCGACATGGGTGTGACGAAGCTTTCCGGTGGTGAAAAACGCCGTGTGGCTTTGGCTCGTTTGATCATGTCGGAGCCAGATATCTTGCTTTTGGATGAGCCAACGAATCACTTGGACGCAGAATCTGTGGCATGGCTTGAGCAATATCTTTCTAAGTTCCCAGGAACTGTTATTGCCGTTACCCATGACCGTTATTTCTTGGATAACGTTGCGGGTTGGATTTTGGAATTGGACCGCGGTGAAGGTATTCCTTGGAAAGGGAACTACACTTCTTGGTTGGAACAAAAAGACAAGCGCACAGCGAACGAACAAAAAGATCAGGCTCGCAAAGCTAAAACTTTGGAAAAAGAGTTGGATTGGATTCGTCAGGGAGCTAAGGCTCGTCAGGCGAAATCTAAAGCGCGTATCTCTAACTACGAAAACCTGTTGAAGGAAGCATCTCCGGAGAAAATTCAAGAGATGTCTATCTACATCCCACCAGGGCCTCGTTTGGGTGATATCGTTGTTGAAGCCAAAGGTATTACGAAGGCTTATGATCACAAAGTTCTTTTGGACGACGTCAGCTTTACGATTCCTCGTGGTGCGATCGTGGGTGTTATCGGGCCGAATGGTGTCGGTAAATCCACTTTGTTCCGTATGATCACAGGCAAAGAATCTCCAGATTCTGGAACGTTCAAAGTCGGTGAAACAGTGAAGATTTCATACGTGGATCAAACACGTGAGACCTTGGATCCGAACAAAACGATCTTTGAAGAGCTTTCTGGTGGCGCCGATGTGATCCAATTGGGTACACGTGAGATTCCATCTCGTCAGTACGTTTCCTGGTTTAACTTCTCTGGTTCTGACCAACAAAAGAAAGTCGGTCAGTTGTCAGGTGGTGAGCGCAACCGTGTGAACATGGCGAAAATCCTTAAAGAGGGTGGAAATCTTTTGCTTCTGGATGAGCCAACGAATGATTTGGACGTAAACACAATGCGTGCCCTCGAGGAAGCGCTGTTGGAGTTCGGTGGATCTGTTGTGGTGATTTCGCATGATCGTTGGTTCTTGGACCGCGTCTGCACTCACATCATGGCGTTCGAAGGGGATTCTAAAATTGAATTCTATCCTGGAAACTTCACGGAATACGAAGAAGACCGCAAAAAACGCCTGGGCGAAAATGCAGGGCCAAAACGTATAAGATTTAAGATGGTTTAGTTAAAAACGGAGCTCTCACTCGGCTAGGGGTAGCTGTAAGGTGACCTTGGTTCCTTGCGGGTGAGAGTCGGTCACGGTCTCGGCGGATGTGACTTCGATCGATCCGCCCAGCATTTGAATGTATTCCTTCACCAAAGGCATACCATAGCCGGTGCCTTTTTCGCCATGAGTCCCAGCACGATTGGTCTGGCAGGCAATGTTGAACAGATTTTCCAGAATCTCTGGTGGGATGCCCACACCATAATCCTGAATAACAATTGAAACGACCTGTTCCTTGGTGAATACACGGATATCGATGCGATCACCTGGATGAGAGAACTTAACGGCGTTGCTGATGATGTTTAAAAGCACCACGTTCCCTAGAATCGTTTTTTCAGCGTTCACCAACATCTTGTCTCGGGACATATCTAAAGAGAGCTTAATACCCTTTGGGGCCGCTAAAGCCTCGGCATTTTCATAGATGTCGTTCAGGATTTTTGCCAAAGACATCGGGCGCAGGGGGAGTTTCGCTTTTCCATCCTTAACCGATTTTAAGTGGCGCACCTGATTTAGGAGATTGTTGATCTCCTGAACAGCGCGTTCCATCTTTTCCAGCTCATTGCCTCCCGTAGACTGCTCTTCTTTGGCGCGAATCAGCTGGAGAGTCATGGATGACAGGGTGTTGGCGATATCGTGCAATAGCACGCGCAAAAGGTTTTCCACGTCGTTGTGCTTTTCACGCAGGTTCTGGGTGTAAGCGGCTTCGTTACGCAAATAGACATGAGTAGTGAAGCTTGTGAAACCAATAAAGACGATCAAATTCAAAATCAGTTCTTCCCGAAACACTTCGGGGGAGGGAATCAGATTGGGGCCCGTTTGCATATTGTGGTTTAGCCAAAACACTGTGAAGGTGGCGGCGACACAAAAGTATCCCGAGATCGCGCCCCGAGTTCCGAATAGAATCGCCGTCGCCAGTGGAACCACTGCCAACCAATAAATCCCCGGGGCAAACAGCCCGCCAGTCAAATGAATCAGCATGATCATCACGAACACTAAAGAGAGCAATAACAGAACAGCTGCATGGGCATAGAGCTTAAAGCGGTACCATAGCAATGGTGGGCCCAGCAGGATCGTCACAAATAGCGGCACCAGGATGTGATTATATTGAGGAGCAGCAAATGCGTAAGAGAAACGATATATATAGAACAAAGACATGAGGGAGCCCACGAAGTACATTATCTTCAAATAGAGCAGACGTTTGCGATGGTCCTCGAACGGGAGGGAAGTAAATACCTTCATGTGTATTTAAAGTTTCGGATTAACGTAAGTTATTCTTAAGACTGGAAAATGGATCTTAGAGTTTCGAAATGTTCCTTTAGCTCCATGAACTGCTGAGCGTTTCCGCCGTGGTCGGGGTGGAGTCTTAAAGCTGCCTGACGAAAGGCTTTTCTCAATTCAGTCTCTGTAAAACCCTCTGACAAACCATGGATCCAGCATTTGAAAAACTCAAAAGCTTGGCTTTGTGCCGGGGAAAAAGAGTGGGGCTTGCGCTGTGGACGAACTGCTGGGCGAGGATATTGTCCACGTGGAGTTTGCAGTTCTGTCTTATTAATCTGACCTAAAAGATAGGCTAAATGGATCGGATCGGAGTCCATGACAGAAGAGTAATTTGCTTGGATCGTTGGGGTCTCACCCATCTTTTCGCGCAAAATTTGTTTGAAACTCGTCTGAAAACTCATGCCTTTCTATTCGGAAAACCATGGTTTTCAAGGAGTCTAGAGGTGTGAGGTGGATCAAAATTAGACCTTTTTCCCTCGAGAAAAGGCGGTTTCTCGAGGGAAAACAGGCGTTTTTCGACGTGAAAAGGCCGTCTTCAGAGGGAAAAATGCGGTTTTTAGAGGGGGTGCGAAAAAAAATGGGGGTCCTGCATTTTTTTTTGGACAAACGCCTAGACTTGGATACACACTTAACTCATTCGAGATAAACAAGACAATAATCCTAACGGAGGAATTAACAATGGCAAAAGCTACTAAAAAAGCTACTACTAAGAAAGCTGCTCCAAAAAAAGCTGCAGCTAAAAAAGCAACTACTAAAAAAGCTGCTCCAAAAGCAAAAGCTACTACTAAAAAAGCAGCTCCTAAAGCTAAAGCAGCAAAAGCTCCTAAAGCTAAATCTGCTCGCAAACCAAATGCAGCATTCATGAAAGCTTTGACTCCATCTGCAGCTTTGGCAGCAGTTGTTGGTGCTTCTCCACTTCCACGTACTGAAGTTGTTAAAAAACTTTGGGCTTACATCAAGAAGAACAATCTTCAAGATTCTAAAAACAAACGTAACATCAATGCAGACGCAAAACTTAAAGAAGTTTTCGGCGGCAAAACTCAAGTTAGCATGTTCGACATGACTAAACTAGTTTCTAAGCATCTTAAATAGATCTTAGTTATCTAAGAGTGAAAAAAGCCCGGGTGACCGGGCTTTTTTTTTGCCTTCGTGTCGGGATGGTTGAAAAGCGGCCATCTGCTGCGTTGGAGCGGGCCGTCCTCGCTCCAACGTACATTGAGTACGCCTGCGCTGCGGGCGGCCCACTCCGCCTTGCAGCTGACCACTTTTGAACCATCCCTCGGGCCAGTGTTTTACGATCACGGTATTCTATGGCTGGCTGGCCCTTTCGGGCGCCGCTGTTTTGGCTGGCCGTCGCCTTTCGGCGACTTGGCGCCGCTTTTGGGGTGGGAGTGGGGAGCTTGTTCCTTAGGAACTCGCTGATTGTTCAGGTTTTTGTCTCAGTTTTTTGGGGTGGACTCGGCTTTTGGTTCTGGGGTTGCGGTTCTTTCGTTTGGGTAATCCTTGGCTTGGAAGTGGGAGGGGGGTGTGTTATACCTTCTTCCTATGGGAATTAAGCCTCTTTCTCTTGAAGAGATCAAAAAAATGACTGTGGCCTGCAGGATTGCGGCTGATACTCTTACTTATCTTGAAAAGTATGTGAAAATTGGAATCTCTACTCAGGAGATTGATGAGCTTGCTAATGATTTCATGCAAACTCGTGGGGCTAAGTCGGCTTGTCTTGGTTACCATGGATACCCTAAGTACACTTGTACGTCTGTGAATGAAGTTGTTTGTCATGGGGTGCCTGATTCTTCTGTAATTCTTAAAGATGGCGACATCATCAATGTGGATGTGACGGCTTGGATTGATGGGTTCTTTGGGGATACTTCGCGTATGTACATGATTGGTGATGTTTCTGATGAAGCACGCGATCTTGTGGAAACTGCGCAGTTGGCTCGTGACAAGGGGATTGAGGCGATCACTCCTCGTGGTTTTACGGGTGATATTGGATTTGAAACTTATAAGTATGTGACTCGCAAAGGCTACACGGTCGTTAAAGAGATCGGTGGACATGGCGTGGGGCGTACTTTCCACGATGAACCTTTTGTTCCCGCATTCGGTAAAAAGGGTAAGGGCGAGCGCCTGGTTCCTTTTCACTGTATCACTGTGGAACCGATGGTGAATCAAGGTGTTGAGGATGTGGTGGAGTTTGCTATTCCGAATTCTTCTATCAAGTACTACAACACGGCGGATGGGAAATTGTCGGCTCAGTATGAGCACACCGTGCTTGTTACGGATACCGGCTACGAAATCCTGACTCTTCCATAAATTTTAAATTTAGATTTTTTTAATTAACAAAGGACGTTTTCAAATGGCTCTTACAACGACGAATGGAAAAGCGATGAAAAAGAACGCAAAAGCTGCTGTAGCGGCGAATTCTAAAACAACAACTTCTAAGAACAACCGTGACTTCATGGTTTGCAAAGAGGCTATGGAAAACCCAGAGGTTTTCGCTAAGCTTGCTAAGTGGGGTCGCGAAGAGATCTCTATTGCTGAAACTGAAATGCCAGGTTTGATGGCTCTTCGTAAAGAGTACGGAAAACAAAAACCATTCAGAGGTGCCAAAATTGCTGGTTGCCTTCACATGACTATCCAAACTGCCGTGTTGATCGAAACACTTGTAGAGCTTGGTGCTGAAATCCGTTGGTCTTCTTGCAACATCTTCTCTACTCAAGATCACGCTGCTGTGGCAATTGCTGCTGCGGGTATCCCAGTATTCGCGTGGAAAGGTCTGACTGAGACTGAGTTCAACTGGTGTATCGAACAAACTATCACTGGCTGGGGTAAAGATGGTTTCAACTTGATCCTGGACGACGGTGGTGATTTGACGAACATGATGCATGAACCACGCTTCGCAAAAGAATTGAAGAAAATCATCGGTATCTCTGAAGAGACAACGACTGGTGTTCACAATCTAGAAGTTATGTTGAAAGCAGGAAAGTTGAAAGTTCCAGCAATCAACATCAATGACTCTGTCACTAAATCTAAATTCGACAACTTGTACGGTTGCCGCGAATCACTTGCTGACGGTATCAAGCGTGCAACTGACGTTATGATCGCTGGTAAAGTGTGTGTGGTTGCTGGTTACGGCGACGTAGGTAAAGGTTCTGCGCACTCTATGCGTGGTTTGGGTGCTCGCGTTCTAATTACTGAAATCGATCCTATCTGCGCATTACAAGCAGCTATGGAAGGTTTTGAAGTTGTGACTATGGAAGAAGCAGCTCCACTAGGCGATATCTTTGTAACTGCAACTGGTTGCTGCGATATCATCACTGAAAAGCACTTCACTAAAATGAAAAACAACGCGATCGTTTGTAACATTGGTCACTTCGACATCGAAATCGATATGGCTTGGATGAACAAAAACTCAAAAATCCGCGAAGTTAAACCACAAGTGGACATCCACACTTTGAAAAACGGCAACCAAATCATCATCCTTGCAAAAGGTCGTTTGGTGAATTTGGGCTGTGCTACGGGGCACCCAAGCTTCGTAATGTCGAATTCATTCACGAATCAAGTTTTGGCTCAGTTGGAGCTTTACACAAATCGCGACAAATATCAGGAGATCGCTGTTTACCGTTTGCCTAAGCACTTGGACGAAAAAGTGGCAGCTCTTCACCTTGGTAAATTGGGCGTGAAGTTGACGAAGCTTTCGCAAAAACAAGCTAAGTACTTGCACATGAATCCATCTGGTCCATTTAAACCAGACCACTACCGTTACTAAGTTCTTTTTTTAACAAAAGAATCAAAGCCTCGTTGGTAACAGCGGGGCTTTTTTATTTTAAGGGCTCGTATTCAAAGCGGGGCGGATGTTGGGATATTTGCTCAGATCACCGTGTAGGCGCTCTTTAAGTGCCGCTTCGAATTTAGGAAGATCTTTTTCGAATTTCTTTTTCATAGAAACGTAAACGGGGACTTTTACAAAGGGCTTATCCATTGCCAGGATGGTGCCCCTTGCTTCGGGATTGGCGTTGACGGTAGCTTTGCCGACCTCTCTGATGGTAATACAATAGTCGGTCTTTTTTTCGATGACGGTTTGAATGCAGTGAAATGGATTTGAAGTTTGAATGAACTTCAAGCTCTTTTTTTTTGCCTCGCGAATGATGGCTGCATTGTTTTTAGAGATCGCACCACGATATTTGCGGAGTTTTTTTTCTTTTATAGGGCGAACTTTGGAATAAAAGACGGTCCCTTCCGTTAGCGCCACCGGAAATGAAGTAGTAATGATGGTATCGCGGCCATCTTGGTCAGCTAAGTCATCATAAGCGACTGTGTCCACACTTCCTGATTTCAGCATTTCGTGAGAGCTGTGAATCGGAACGGGTGTTAAGACCACTTTGTAACCAATATCCGAAAAAGCTTGAATCAGAATATCGTGATACTCTACCAACGCTTTATTGCGCGCGTATTTATAAGGAATCCCCATCGAGACCTCTTGCATAGATTCCGCACTGGCAGCGAATGCCGTCGTCACAAATAGGGATAAGAGCCAATTTAAAATAGGCGCCTCTGAGTATTAAGTTTTAGATGTTTGGAATTTACTAAAGGAAATGACGTTTACAAGAATTTTTTGAATCTTAACTGAATCGTCATGAAGTGAGGGGTGGGGGAAAAAGGAACGGGCAGCCCGGCTCAACGAAGCTGCCCGCAGTGTGAAGGGAGTTTAGAGATTGACAGGGAAGGACAAGCTTACGATATAGCTTTTGTTTTGTCCGTCGATGCCATCTAGGTTCCCAGACAGGGGACCGGCTTTTTCAATTGTAGTTTTGTCATAAGTTGCGTCTTGATACTCAAGGTTTATGCTGACGCTTTTTACGTAAATACCAGCGCCGATGCGGTAACCTTTAAGATCAGAGAACTTCGCGTCCACGCTGTTGATCTCTTGCGGATTCAAAGCGCCCGTCATGATGTAAGTACCCCAAACGCGGATGCCAGCCAGTGGTGTTTGCACACCCAAAGTCAAACCAGCGTCATATGCATCTGAAGATCCATCTCCATTCAATGCTGAAGAGTGATAAGTTGGTTTTGAATAACGACCGTCCACGCCCAAGAAAAGGGATTCATAGACATGCACGCCAAAGCGCAGACCTAAACCGAACCCTTTAAGGTCTTCTTTGGATTCATTGAGTGGTGATGGCCATTTAACTGTTACATCACCAGTTTGATATGTCAGCATCGGCTCGATGAACATACCACCAGGTTTAATATCGCTCGATGATGAAGATTCGGTCGTAGTTTCTGTCGTCGTTTTATCTTGGGCAAATACGGAAGGGGTTGCCAAGAAAGTGATTGCCGCGATACTAAGTGCTTTTTTAAAATTCATTTTGTGCTCCTGTAAAAAAAGTCCTGAAATGAGAGTCGGCGAGATTCCAAGGCGAAACTAGTTCGCCATGTCTTTTACTTCTTCCTTAACTTCGCCAGCGCGATTTTTAATTTTTTTACCTGCGCACTCCATTTTTCCATTCACCATTTCGCAACCAGCTTCCTCAACACGGTTTGCACCTTTTTTGAAATTTTTCTTAGTGTCTTGTGCTGCTTCTTTCGCAGTCTCTTTGATGTCGTTCGCGAAGCTGTAAGATGTGCCAAGCAACAAACCAGCCATTACAAGTGAAGTGAAAAATTTCATAAACATTCTCCTTTATCTCAATTAAACGGGGTTATTTTCCCGTGCATGTTTCATACAGAATGGATATTGCAACTGGGATGCCGAGTGTGAAATGCAAATTAAGCAGATTTCAAACCAAGACTGCCAAACGACGGGGCAAGATTCCACAATGCGAGGTAAAATTGTCACCCCAAATAGGTCCTTGATGATTTCTGGGACTTTCATTTAGAATGTGTGCATATCAACATGTGGGGTACATTGTGAGTGATGATGATTTCAAAGTTTCACCCGAAGACCAAATTCGCTATTTGCTTCGCCGCATAGGCGAGCTGTCTCGTGTCGAAGAGGGTGGAGTGATTGATTTTGAATTGGCAAAAAAGTTGGGTCATCAAATTAAGGGGAATGCCGACACTTTTGAATTTCCCAATTTGACGGCGGCAGCGAAAGAGTTGGAAGCGATGGCTCTGAGCCAGAACGAACTAGGAGTTAAGAACGTAACTCGCACGCTTTTGAATTCTATGCGCGAACAGTTGAAACAACTTGCGCCGTAAAAAAGAAAAAGCCACGGTGTCGAGTCTTCAGGTGACACCGTGGCTTTTAAAGTTTTGATCTAGGACTAGTTTTTGCGATTTCCGCGCATCAATAAGCCACCGATAAGCAGTCCCAAGCCAGCAGCGCCAGCGGCCACGTAAAGTGGATTTTTCTTAGCAATTTTCACAGCTTTATCAGCATATTCCATCGCTGAATCTTTAAAATCAGCTGCGTAATCACTTGCGGCTTGTTTGGCATCGTTGAAATCAACGCTGTTCACTGCATCTTTAGTTTTATTATATGTCGATTTACCTGTTGATACCATTTGGTCTGTAGTTTGTGCCATGTGGCCTCCTTGTTGAATCGTCATGGTTGTGAGAGAGAGACCGCCCCCTTGGTTTCTCGGCGGAGAAATCCAAAGGGGCGGCGGAGAACCCGTGACCGCTGAAGGATCCAGTCACGGAGCGAACAATAACTTTAATTAGTGATTGCGTTTGCGTTCTGCTTCGTCGCGTCCTTGACGAAGTGAATCCTTAGTCGATTCCGCATAGCGATTCATCAAAGAAGATACTTTTTCCGAAGCGTCTTCTTTAGCAAGGCCGTATCGTTGTTGCACGATACCGGCGATCGCTTGAGCATCACCTTTTGTTTTTTCAAATTCGTCGTCAGTGATATTGCCCCACGTTTTGCGAAGCTCACCTTTGATTTCATTCCATTTTCCTTGGATGACATCTTTATTCATAACTACCTCCTTCGGTTGGTTATTCGTATTTTACTAGGATTACTGCTTTAGAAGCTTTGTTTCCTACCAATGCTTGGCGGTTGCCCACGTCGTTTGGTGCGGCGCCAATGTTTTCAAATGTGGATTTTGTTTTGTTGTCGTCTGAGTTTACTAGCTCAGCGAAAAAGCCTGGGCGTTTAGCCATGTTGTGGCCGTCGATATCAGCGTCAGTTTGAAGATCTTTTTTAAAGAAGTCTTTCACAGCTGCCACGCGATCGTCCGCTAGCTTTTTGTCATTGCTCGCAACTTTTTGTCCCTCAGCAGGGTATTCACGGTCAGCCCAAGCCAAAACTTGGATCTCTTTCACTTCGCCGCGAGCATTTGCTACGCCAGCAAGCTGACGAAGTTTTTGCTTCTCGGTGTCTGTCACAGTGTTTTTACCTTGAGGGAAATCTATCACTGTATAATAAGTCGCGCCGACTTCAGCCGCTGCTTGAGAAACTTTGGATGGAGTTTCTTGTTTTGCTTCTTTTGGTTCTGTTGTTGCGCAACCTACTGCGAATGCTGCTGTAGCTGCCAATGCCGCCGTTCCGAAAAGTACTTTTTTATGCAACATAATCGTTATCTCCTTCTTGTCATTTACAGGGCCTAACGCCCCGGACAAAATATCATTATGCATTTCGAGGGCCACTCGACTTTTTTGCTCAAATCAAAATTATAGCTAACAGAATCTGTAAAACATTACGTTTGGGGCAGAAATGGACTTTTGAGTTGTAGCTAAATGCCTCATGGGTTTTTAATTGGCTCATCAACTGGGGGTACAAAAGTTATGAATTCTCCAAAACATATTCTACTTATTGAAGACGATTTGGATCTTGCGGAACTGGCGGTTGCCTATTTCCGACAAAAAGATATTTCGGTTCATCATTGTTCTGAACCGCTCGAAGCACTTCAAAAAATTAAATCTGGCCGAGTCGCGCCAGATGCGATTATCACGGATTTGAATTTGCCACAGATGTCAGGTGTCGATTTCATTCGACAAATGCGCAACGAAGGATTGATGGTACCAATTATTTTGGTCACTGTTTCTAATGACGTCGACACAGCTGTGTCAGCGATTGAAGCCGGCGCTTACGACTTCGTGGTAAAGCCAATTCATTTCCCGCAGTTATTAATCTCTGCACAGCGCGCCTTTAAGTATAACTATTTAAATCGTGAAAATAAAAATCTGCGCGATGCCATCGATCAATCGAAAGGTTTAAGTCCTGACGGTATCATCGGAAAAAGCGAAGGCATTCGTCGCATCATCGAGCTTTCAAAACGCGTCGCAAAAAGTTCTGCGACAGTTTCCATTACGGGAGAGTCGGGTACAGGGAAAGAAGTCTTTGCGAAAGCCATCCATAAATGGAGCACTCGCGCTGACAAACCTTTCGTTGCGATCAATTGCTCTGCCATTCCTGAAAACTTGCTGGAATCTGAACTTTTTGGTCATGCCAAAGGTTCGTTCACCGGAGCTCACGATAAAAAGCTGGGCTTATTCGAAGAGGCGGATGGTGGAACCTTGTTCTTGGATGAAATCGGTGACTTAAATCTTTCACTTCAAGCAAAACTTTTACGCGTGCTTCAAGAAAAAGAAATCAAAAGAGTCGGTGAAAACCAATCACGTTCCATTGATGTGCGCGTGGTAACGGCGACTCACAAGGATTTGCGGGCCGAAGTTCAAGCCAAACGTTTCCGTGAAGACTTGTTCTTCCGTTTGAACGTGATTCCGATCACGATCCCGCCATTGCGCGAGCGCCGCGAAGACATTTTGCCATTGGCGGAGTTCTTCCTGAAAAAATTTGCAGATCTAAATAACTCCGGTATCACCGGCTTTAAGAAATCTGCAAAGGAGTTCTTGCTAACACAAAATTGGCGCGGGAATGTCCGTGAGCTGGAAAACGCGGTGGAACGTGCCGTGGTCCTAAGCTCCGGTCCCGAAATCGATGTTTCGGCCTTCCTATTATTTGATGATGGTCCGATTCAAGAGGAAGCTGACGTGGATGATCGCAAAAATGCGTTTGTCTTCCGTTACGGGGAGACAGTGGCGCCATTGCAGGAGCTCGAGAAAAAATATATCCAGTTCGTCTATGAAAAATGCGACCGAGTTAAAGACCTTACGGCAAAGACCTTGGGGATTGACCGTAAGACCTTGTATCGCAAACTGCAAGATGAAGTCGGTGCTGAATTATCGCACTAAAAAGAAAAGCCGGGGAAACCCGGCTTTTTTTATTTCCGGTAAGGACATTCGTAATATAAACTTAATACAGTTTTTAAGGAGTACTCGAGGCTATGTCGACTGTAAAAGCCGGTTTTATTGCGTTTTCCATAGCGACGTGTATTGGAGCTCTAACATATTATGGGTCTGGTTGTGTTCAGTTTCTTGTTAGAGGTAAAGTCTGTGGTGATGAAGCCATAGGACCACTGTTAATTTTGGAGTTCGTAACAATTCTGTTTGCCGTCACATATCTGGTTAAGATGGTAGCAGAAGCAAAAAAGAACAAGCATTTCAAAAATCCATTTAACAGGGATGATGGTAAGCTTTAATATTGACGAGATGTCTTTGTTATCTGGTATTTGCTTCTGATACTTGACTGTTCAACGTCCAGAAGTCCCAAAGATAACCGATTCCAAAAAGGCCTACGGTCAGTAACCAGATGATTCCCGTGACCCATTTACCCAGGTAAAAGCGGTGAAGGCCGAAATATCCCAGGAAGGTCAAAAGGATCCACGCAACGGTGTAATCGTTTTTTCCGCTGCGATAATTTCTGGCGGCGTCTTTACTCATGCCGGGAATCAGAAAGATATCAATCAACCAACCTAGGCCCGCTAAACCCAACGTCAAAAACCAGATGGTGCCGGTGATCGGTTTGCCATAGTAAAAACGATGAGACCCGGTAAACCCGAAAATCCACAGAATATAACCGATGGTTTTAGAGTGAGTTGGAGTTGGCACCAGTGTCTCCTATCAAATGAAAGAAACTATTTTTTAAAACTCAAATTATCACAATAATGACGAAGTTCTTGGATGCTCTCGCGGATATCATCCAAAGCGCGGTGGCTGTTGGTTTTTTGATAAACGTATTTGAACTTGTTATTGATGATCACTTTCCACGAAGAGACATCGACCTGGCGATAGTGCAGGCGACCCGCAAGATCTGGCATGTACTTATTAATAAACAGACGATCCTGCATGATCGAGTTACCACCCATGACCGGGCGATCTTTGGGATCGGGCCAATGCTTTTTTACCAAATCCACAAGCTTTGCTTCAGCTTGGTCTTCGGGCATTCCATTGGGAACTTTGGCAGTCAGACCGGATTTCTTATGGTGCTCGGTATTCCAAGCATCCATGCTGTCCAAGAATTTTTGCGGTTGCTTCACAACGGTTTCAAAAACATCCAGCTCTTTAAAGTTTAAATCTGTGACGATTGCTGCGACCTCGATGATGCGCTCTTTTTCAACATCAAGTCCCGTCATCTCCATATCAAGCCAAAAAATTTTATCCATGTGATTTCCCGTCGTTAAAACTTATTTTGGCGTAGCGGTGCCAGTTTGCAAAGCTGTTTCAACTGTCTTGATCAGCTTTTTCTCGTCCCAAGGTTTATCGATCAACGCAAACACTCCCAGCCTTTGTGCTTCCTGGATAATGTCTTTCTGACCGTATCCCGTGTGCATGATGAATGGAGTGTTCAGACCGTTCTCACGCATCCATTTAAGAACCTCAATACCGCTTTTCTTGGGCATCTTTTCATCAGACAAAACGGCGTCGTAATGGCCTGATTTAAGCTTTTCGATGCCTTCAATGCCGTTGGCTGCGGTATCGATGGATTGGGCAGA
The DNA here is from genome assembly GCF_006874645.1 of Bdellovibrio sp. ZAP7. Lineage (NCBI taxonomy): Bacteria > Pseudomonadati > Bdellovibrionota > Bdellovibrionia > Bdellovibrionales > Pseudobdellovibrionaceae > Bdellovibrio > Bdellovibrio sp. ZAP7. The sequence continues at coordinate 1,419,511 of NZ_CP030082.1, forward strand.
ATCTTCTAAAATGGCGGTCAGAACTTCGCGAAGATCTTCTTCGTCATCAATGATTAGGAGTTTGCCGGTACGTACAGGTGCTTGAATAATCATGGGACAAGTATGTCTGAAATAAGTGGGGGAGTCATCGGGTGAACCCCGCAAAAACAGCGGAATCCGCTGTATAGTTGCAAAGAAAAGCCTGAGATTTCCTATGTTTGCACAAAAATGCAGCATCTAACCCCGAATCGGTGTCTATGGTGCATCAGCGAATCGACTGAACTAAAAGAATCATTAAAATTTTTAAAATTAATGTTGATCTGCTGGGGCCGAGTAGCTATAACAAGTCTTCCAAAACACCACTGGGGTGGTAGTTAAGTTGGTTATAACGTCCGCCTGTCACGCGGAAGGCCGCGGGTTCGAGTCCCGTCCACCCCGCCATTTTTTCTCAGAAAACATGGCCAAAATCACCGAAGCTTAGTCTTCGGTTTTTTTATGCCTAAAATCTATTTTGCTAAATTCATCATAAGCTGGCTTCCACTCTTTTTACTGCACGTCAAATATAGGCGTCGGCACCATCAAACGCGGGAAGGGCACCACGTTGTTGAGTCTTGTATCATATTTAAAAACCAAATTTCCGACGGCGAATAAAGCGTAGGGTGCAATCACAGAGCCTCGGAACTCTCCCACATATCGACTGTGAATTTCTTTGGCATTAAGGCGAACGTGATCGAAAATAGTGGAGCGTCGATAGGAATTAATCACGCTGGAGCCGACCCAAGCTGGAAGCTCGCCCCATTTTCCTGCCCACTGCCAATTATAAGAGGTGTAATTGGACATTTGCGCCCCTCCGTTGAGGCGGCACATAGTTTCGTAGGCAATGACAGGATTAACCAAAGTTCCCCCGCGATTGATGACCCTATTATCTGTCACAAGATCGTAACCACTGACGGCATTGTGGGACCCGCTAAAAAGCTCTCTGGCGTAGGCGCACTTGCCTAAATCTACAGAGGGATCGCAGGCAGCGTAATTACCATTCGAGATATATTTAGTGTCCAAATAAAGCGAGTGCTCAGGTCTCAGCGGACATCCCATCCACTCCCAGGCGCTCGCATTGCCATTTGATTTGACCGTGATAACGTCGCCCGCCGCATCCTTCAGTCCTGACGGATTATTGGGGTTCATGATCTTTTGGGCATCAATCCAGTTGTTATTAGACTTGCGCACGTAACTGACTTCGTAAAGACCTACACCCAAATGAATATTTTTAGAGCTTGTGATTTGCAGTGTGGGGGAAGTGGCAGATCCCGTATATTGAATCGCCTGGGCTCGGTCCGTCTCAATAAAAATATTTCCTGCAGCATAAATAGAGCAGCCCACGTCATCAGTTTCGACGTTCAGGTTTTTGAAAAAGACGGTGCCACTCAGAATAATACTGCCATAGCAAACTAAGGTTCCAGAGTTGGTGATATAGTTGCCATATCCATTATTCACGATACTAAGACCACTTAAGCCGGGTTTTGAATTTGGTCCTTTGAACACAAATGAGGTCGTGGAAGCAGATAAACTTGAATCCAAACCAAGAATCTCGGCATCACTCGGAGCCCGAATGACGATCGAAGATTTCTTTTTCAGACCACCTTGTACATAGGGTGGAACTAACTGAGCGGATTCAACGGAGGGAGTGGTATTGATTTGAACAAATCCATCTGTATCCATCAAGATCGAGCCTTGGGAGTCGGTAAGGGGGCGATAGTTATTCCAGGAATTGGTTAAAAAATTAAATAGATTGATTGGCGAAGAATTTGGATCACCGGTTGCCTGTTTAATAAAGTTTTTATCCGTGACCGTGATATCGGGTATATAAATCGATCCCGTCACGCTAAAGGGAACATCGCTGTTGTCGACGTGATACATGGTCGAAGATTGTAAAAAGCCAACCCCTAAAATCCCCGAGGCATTGGTGTAAGCATTGCTGTTCACATTAAAGTCTGTAATCACATCGGCCTGAATCGTCGCATGACAAAGAACGCAGGAAAGAGGATTGCGTAATGCGAGAGCCGGGTACATGCTCATCACATAATTATCCACGTGTACGCCGAAGGATTTGATCACTGTGGTGATGCCGTCTGTTACTGAAAACGTGATAGCGGTAGTATCAGTGGCCGAACCGTGTGCCTGTCCCATTTGCAGTGACAATGTCCCCGTAAAACCACTGACATTGCAACTTGCAATATCCACGTAATATCCATCCGCTGTCGACGCAGAACAGGTCACATTCTGTGGGTCGGGAAAATTAACATCTCCACCGGGATTTACGGTAAAACTCAAATCAAAGACTGCATTTTGAAAACACTTATTTCCGCATTTCTCGGCAGCTGTCCCATTGGCGCCGGGCCACGCGGTCACCGTGAGAGGTTCGTCGACAAAGTTCACTGTCACCGCAATATGTTTTACAGCCGAATGAGGAAACGGTGTCACTTGATCTGAAAATCTAACGGCAATATCGCATGGACCTCCGTTGTGATCGGCTCCCAGATAGCGATTGAAATAATGAGTTGTGGGAACAAATCCCACTTCGCCAGTTGCTGAATCAATAGTGACGCTGCCATAGTCGGAACACTTAGGAGAGTTCGCAGTTCCCAACGCGTAGCTGCCAGCTCCCTCTTCATCTGAAGAGACATCGACGTCCCCCAGAATAAATGATGGAGTTTCATTTCGATCAATAGCGACACTAGAGATCACGTTCAAGCTGGGCGTGACCGTATCTAAAGTGACAGACACATCTGGACTAACAGTGACATTTCCGGCTTCATCACGAACCCAAAGACGAATTGTATGAGTGCCGTCAGGCCCCGGCAAGTTCACATAGTGACTGCCGACCGCACAGCTGGTCCAGGCTGTGCTGTTTAATGCAGGCATTGTTGCTCCGTCCGGAACAAAAGCAATTTGATAATAGGAAGCTCCGCCCTGATTGGTATCAGTACAAGAGTGCAGAGTCATGTCCACAGGATTATCAGAGATATCCGTATAGGTAAGTGAGATACTTGGAATGGAAGGAGCTGTTTGATCCAAAATATAGGCAACAGGAAGAGGGTAACAATAAATATTGCCTGCCGCATCTTTAGCCAAAACACTCATCGCATAACTGCCCTCGGTGGCTAGGGCGGGGAATACTTCCACCTTATAATTTCCACTGTTATCTGCTTTCGTATCACCAAGAACTTGCCCAGAGCAGGTGATTGAATTGTACAGCGTGATTACGGCACCCGGTTCTGTCGTACCCTGCACAGAAGGCGTCGGATTAGGACTTACCGCGGCTGGAAACATATCAGCGGTATCAATCACGGGGATCGTATTATCATAAAAAACGTCAAATGGATTTGCCCCCGAAAGGTTCACATTGTTGTGGTCAACGGCTGCTCCCGGAGGCAGCGTTAGAGAAACCTCACCCACGCCCGTCGGAATCAAAACCACCTTATAGACGGTTTCAGACTGCTGAATAATTTGATCCAACGTAGCGTTCTGAATGATAAAGCGCTCTGAATTGAGTTTTACAGGAGGGTTATTAAACGTAACTAGAACTTCAACCGGTTGTTGATTGGTGTAGTAACCTAGGATGCCGACTGATTTTAGTTCTGCTTTGAGACTGGGATGCTTCACATTGACATTAAGAGAGCACGCACTCACGAAGAGCGCGACAGCGACCCCTAAAAGATAACATGCAAATACGTACATAAAACGTTCCTACCAAAAGTTTCCAAAGGACCGACTCTTTTATTACGGAACGTTTCTTGTTTAGCTAAAGACCACTAATGAGATAAATAGGATTTTATTTTGAGACTGCACAAATGATCGTATTCTTCTTGCTCATATCTAAATAAGAGGCTTATTGAGATCTACCTGTTAAAGATGTTTTACTAAAGAATGCTTTACAGGCGGTCCTTTATGGGAAATCTAGGTTAGTCGATGTAGGAGCTGCCATATTTTTGAAATATGGCCTTTAATTTGCCCGAAGTTTTGATTTCGGTGATGGCTTTATCCAAATCTGCTTTTTTTACACGACCTTTTCGACTGACAGAGCAAACTATAGGGTAATCGCGCAGGAAAAACTCTTCTCTGTTCTTAGTGATGTCGGGATTGTCCAGGCGGAAGTAATCGATAAATATTTGATCCGTGACGACGTACTGGATACGGCCGCTATTAAGCTTCTTTAGATTGCCTTCTTCAGATACGTTGTCTTCACGTTTTATTTTGCCGGACTCAAAATAGGGGTCCAGCGATGGGTAAACATATTGAAGAATTGTTCCGATGGTTTTGCCCTCTAACCCACTTAATTTTTTCGGCATAGGTGAGGGACCTAATATAATTTCTCTTTTGATAAAAAGTGTTTTCGAGAAATCATGCTTCCCAACCGCATCATCCCACACGGTGCTTGTATAACAGAGAATATCTAATTTGCCCTTGAGCAAATAGCTATTCAGTCGATAATGCGTCACCATACTGAAACTTGCTTTGCGTCCCATGGCCTCGGCCAAAGCATTGACATAGTCGACGACAAGGCCTTCGTACTTTCCTTTTTTTTCAAATACTAAAGGAGGAGCAAGTCCCTCCGGAATGGCCGCACGAATTTCAGTCTTGTCCTCTGCCAGTCCTGGATGTGAATGCATCAGAATGAAAAAAAACGATAAGAAGATCTGTTTCATTTATGCTATTCATTTTATGCGACCCCTTAGTGAACCGCAACAAATGACAAAGACGAGGCAAGTTTTCAAGCGTATTTGTAATTTTCGGCTCCAATCTCGTCCCATGGCCGCCATTTTTTCTAACTTGGATAGCACTAAGTGCTTGAGATCAGAGAGATGGATGCTTTAAGTAAAAAAAGCCAGGTCTTCAATAGGGATCCTGGCTCTAGGGGACTGCTTTTTAATTTAATACCGTCAATGCGATAATATATTTTCCGTTCACTTCGATCAATTTAAGTACAGAGATGTCGATCAAAGTGTCTTCGTAAAAGTTGGTCAGGGCGACGTCTTCATATGATGGCTTGGTTTCTCCACGAAAAACAACATCACCGTATAGAGCTCCATTCTGATTTTTCAAGTTTGTAGCGAAGCAAGTAACCCCGTCACAACCTAGCTCTGGAGCGACTACGCCCAAGCTTCCAGAGGAAATCCATTTGGTCGCACCTGTTTCAGTATTTTGAATTTGCACCGCAATACTTTGCTTGGATAAGTGGGCGTTGACGATTTTGCTACCTGCGAATGCAGGCAAAGACGAGACGATAGTAATCAAAAGTGTAAGAATGCTTTTCATGTTAACTCCTGTTTTTGTTTAGGAGTGATGTATACAATAGAAAATTTATTTTTTCTGCGGAACCGTTTGGATTTATTGTTCCGTTTTTGAGGAATAATTTGGAGCAGTTGGTTTGTTGTGCCTGGTCGCGGAGGCCGCTTTTAGATTAACCCGCCTTCAGTTAACAGCGCGGCTCCAGAAATTCCAGGCAGCTCTTCAGTCAGATTTTTAACCAAGAACTCAAAGCGTTCGATGGCTTGTTCTTTGCGAGCGGCATCGGTGCTTTCTAAGCCATCAGCCAGTTCTCGCCACTCTGGAGAGCGCAACAAAACTTCTTGCAGGGATTTCGTGAACACATCAGCCCAGGTAGGCTGGCTGAATGTAAAATTCAAAGACAAAGAGTCCTCTTCGGTGGTGGTCTCGTGCCAGTAGCCTCGCGGAACGAATAAGACGCAACCGGGTTTCATGACACAAGTCATGCTGTCTTCCGGTAACTCTTCAATCAAATGGGCGTGACATTGTTTTTCCAGGGCAGCAGGCATTTCCAAAGAACCTGTCGTAAATCGCTCTGTAGGGAAATCAACCGATTCATTCGGAGCTAAACGCCACGTCTTAGTGCCTTGAATTTGAATCACGAAATTGGCATTCGCATCGAAATGCAGTCGAGTGCCACATCCTGCCGGAGTCGCATAGGCGATCGAGCGCGCCTTGCACAGATCATTTTCTTCTCCGCCCGTGACCAAGCCCAAATCCCGGCGGATTTGTTTTAAAGAAGCCGCGATGGTTGCATCCTGACTTTGCATGGAATCAAAAACCAAAGTCATATTATTGCGATAAGCCTTTAACGCGTCGGAGGGCTCTAGGTGAATGGAACTGTATTCGTCATCAAAGTCAGGCAGGCAAGCGCGTACTTTGCGCTGGCGGGCCGCAATCAACAGTTCCAGATCTTGTAATTGTGGCAGATCAAAGATGGTTTGAAGCTTGCCCGGTGTGGGCTGAATGAACAAAGGCTCCAGTGGCCAGTTGGAGCTAAAGAATTCTTGAACACTAATGGGAGCTATAAGATCTGCCAGGCCGATTTTTTTCATGGACTGACTGTAGCAAATTGCTGATGGGGCTTCAATAAAAAGACCATCCGTTATAAAATCTGGTAATGGCTTAAAACAAAGGACATCAACTATGGACGCCCACTACGGCAAAGTGATGCAAGCAAGAGATCAAATCAAAGATAACGGCAGCAGAATGTATTTTGCTTATTCGGGAGTATTGGATCGCGAAGCTTTCGAAATTTGGCTGGAAGAACACAGCTATCAGTTTTTCACCTTACCTGAAGGCCAAGTGGCCGAAGCTAAGGGCGTCGATTTGATTTTTGACTTTCCCTCGCGCTGGTGGGGAGGGCGTGTGGCTGGGTTGGTTAAAAAAGAAGGCTCTTCTGTTTTCGGCAGACTTTTTGAAATTCCCGCGAAAGAGTGGCCGATTGTTCAGCACAAAGAAGGCGTTGTGACGGGAATGTCCGTCGAAACGACTTTGCGCGTTTCAGTTAACGGGCAAGAGTTTGAAGCAACGGCCTTTGTAACGTCACCGAATCGTCGCAGTCTTGAGGGACCTGTTAGTGAACGTTATCTAGAGGCCTTGGTGCGTGGTGCTCAGGCTTCGGGATTGCCAGCTGAGTACGTGGCTTCATTACCGGCTAAAGCTCGATAGCCACTCTACCAATTTGGAATCAGTATAAAAATTTGGTGGAACATTTGCCAAGAATCTGCGTCTTAAGCAGTCTGGAAGTGACGCGGGCAGCAACCGCAGCGGGTGTGCGGTCGTCCGCATTTACTTCAATGCGTTCTCGATCGCATCGATCAACATCGGATCATCAGGTGTTACATTGGGTGCAAAACGAGCGATGATTTTGCCGTCACGACCAATCAAAAACTTTTCGAAATTCCATAGGATGTCGTTTTTGTTTTCGCGGTGAATGCCGTAACCTTTAAGAACTTCTTCAAAGTCTTCGCCAGCTTTTTTATTCGCATTAGGTTCAGTCTCGGTCAGAAATTTATAAAGCGGGTGCTGACCTTCGCCTTTTACCACGATCTTTTCAAACATCGGAAATTTGACTCCGAAGTTCGCACGACAGAATTCTTGAATCTCGGCATTTGTGCCAGGCTCCTGGCCTTCGAATTCGTTAGCGGGAAAACCCAAAACCGCAAAGTCTTGAGAGTGGTATTTTTCAAAGACTTTTTCCATAGCCTCATACTGAGGTGTGAGACCGCATTGAGAGGCTACGTTCACAACTAACAAAACTTTACCTTTATATTCGCCCAGATTCGTGTTGATGCCGTTGATGTTCTTTAACGAAAAATCATAGATAGAATTCATGGTCTAGCTCCTTAGGTCAGCGATGCGTGGATTTTCTATGATTATGCAGGACGATTTATTCCGTACAAGAACATGCTATGTCGCAGGCAGTTACCGAAGCGCGGAGACTGACGCGTACTTGTCTTTGATTTTTTTCCAGGTCCCGTCAGCCACGATTTCATTCACGGCCTGGGTGATGGAGGTAAGGTCTTCAGGCCTTATAATGGAACGGTAGTAAATAACGATATCATAATTTTTTGATTGATCCGCAATGCGAGTGAAATCTGATTTCATATCCAACGTATTTTGAAAGTACTGATTTACGAAATCAGTCTGTATCACCGCCGAGTTCTTTGTTCGTTTCAGAACTTGGAAAGTGTTTTGAATGGAGGGGGCCGTTACAAATCGCTGCTCGCGTTGCAGTTTTTCAGTTTCTTCCGGGGTGAAGTAAATTGTTACGGCTGGAAGTACAAGAAAGCGAATAGAGGGATCATTCATGGCCTCTTCAATACTCTTAATTTTATTCTTAAGAGTAGAAGAGATCAGCATTTCTCTGGGGACTGACTCAATTTTTATGGACTTGGCAACTTGATCAAAGGTCGGATTTTTTACGGTCATAACCACCAAATCCACACGATGGGCTTTTAGCTCTATCAGCAGTCGCGAGCGGTTTAACGGGGTTGAAGAAAATTTACAGCCTGTTCGTTTAACTAGTTCATCAAGGAATTCGACGCTGATCCCGGAGTCGCGTCGATTCGCGCTATCGCGCATATACAGAGGTTCCGATTCATTTAACGCCACTTTATAGGATCCGATACAAGAGGTTGGAGAACCTTGAGCAAAACAACAGGTTAAAAATGATAGAACAAAGGCAAATCTCATGACATCAGTTTACCATCCGTCCCATCTCGTCCTAACTGTCTTTCAACAGCTCTTTCGTTTCTGATTCGAGTACTTTGGTCTTGGCAGGAATTTGGTCAGCAATAAATTCTGCCACCGCCGCAATCGTTAAGGAAGGATTCGTGCCCGTTGATGTGGGCAGAATACTTCCGTCGACGACGTAAAGTCCTTCATAACCAAAAACTTCGCCACGAGTATTTACAAAGCCGGTATCCTCGTTATCACCCATAGGGCAGCCACCTAAGGGATGGACGGCAATGACTTTATCTAAATGAGTTAGGGGATTGTCCAGGAAAGTTCCTCCCAGATTTTGCGCAATCTTTTTCATTTCCTCGCGCAGGCGATCGAAATGAAGAGAACTGGTTTTTATGTCCCAGTTGATAACCGTTTGGCCGTCGTCTTGAAGTGAAACCACGCCATCCGAACGATCACGACCCATGCCCAAAAGAACCATCGCCTTTCGCGTGAATGCTCCGCGATCCAGGGCGGAGGCAAAATCATCGCCGACGTTGATTTCAGTTAGGGTTTTTAGGCGCAAAATTTTGCGGAAGTATTTTTTCAGGGTGCTTCCCACAAGGCAAAGTGCGCCGATCATGCCGGTAATCTGTGGCACCTTACCCGAAATATACCAGGCGATAGCATTAGGGAAGCCTGCATCCTCCAGATACATGCCATGAGGGAAGCTATCTGGATAGTTCTTTAAAGAATATTTGATGGCGCCCGTAATTACCGGCCCGTTCGTGGGATCTAAATTTTCTTTGGTGTTTAAGACCATCCCCAACAGATCACCATTGCCACACCACTTTTGCCCCAACCAGCGATTTAGTTTTGGAAGAATCCCATTCTTTTTCATTTTTAGTAAAAGGGACGTGGACCCCACAGAGCCAGCAGAGAGCACCACCTTTTTTGCCGTCAAAACAATTTCTTGGGACGGAAACTGCGGCACGTGAAAGGTGATTTTGTAGTGGTCCTCGAGGAATTCGACTTTACTGACCTCCGCTTCAGTTCTGACATCTAAGCGACCGTCATTCGCTTTCAGATTTCGTGCGCGGAAAATATAATTTAAATCCAAGGTGTTTTTTGCGTGGATATTACAACCCAGGTCACATTCTCCGCACTTATTGCATTTCGATTGAATAGCCCCATGAGAGTTTAAAGTCTGATGACCGGGGAATTCGCCTTCAAAGCGCACAGCCAAAGGCGGCAATTGAAATTCTGCCGGAGTGAGCGCTGCGGGATGCTGCTGCATTTGCAGGGAAGCCTTTTTTAAAGCGGCTGTTTTTGGAGTGTCTTGATAGTAAGGATCCGTGTTAAAGGGATAGGGGCGAGCTTCCATCATGGAAATCACTTTGTCGTAGTAGGGCTCTAGCTTCTGTCTGGTAAAACCACCAGGCCAACCTGCAAAGAATTCTTCAGGCATGCGATACAAAACATTGGCGTAAATCAAGCTTCCGCCGCCCAAACCACTTGCTGTCAAAGTCATGACGTCGCTGTCGGGAGTGTCGCGGAATTCCATCAAACCGTACTTGCCGTCTTCGGGATCCCAAAACATATTTTCCTGAATCTCATTCGGACGGCGCGGGAACTCGTGCATTTTCCATTGGCGGCCCCGCTCCAACAAACAAACGCTGTAGCCTTTTTCCACCAAACGACAAGACATCACCGAGCCGCCAAAACCAGAACCAATCACCACATAGTCAAAATCAAGCTTCATACAGACAAATCCTTACGCGACACAAATTTGATATTTTGGCAGCACGTCATGCAAAACTGTAAAGCGATAGAACAGCAAAGCATCATGCATCAGCTTCCAGTTTGATTTTAAAAAGTCTTCTTTGTAGGGAACATTGGTAAATTCAAAATCGTCATTAAGCTCAAAGTCTTCAAAAGCTTCGGCAAGCCAGCTTTCGGGACCTTCTGGAGCATACTTCCACGTGTCTGTTCCGAATTGAAAGCTTCCACATTGAATATGCTCGCGCCATTTGCTCAGACGTTCTTCACCTTCTTCGCTGTCGATGCTTTCAAGCAGTTCCTGCACTTTGCGAAGATCCTGATCAAAAATTTTTACGAGGGGAAGATTGTTGGCCTTGCGCACTTCCTGATAAAATTCCAGGACGTGTTTTACCGCGAGCATATAGTCTGCAGGATTATTGCGTTGAACTGTACGCCCTTGCCAATCTTGATAACTCCAGCGCAAATAGGGGAGATCAGGGTAGGAAAGCACGGTGCCGTGACCAATGGGATTGTATTCGCCCACAAAAAATGAACGAACCCAGTCATAGAATCTGCGAAAAGGATTCCTGCGATAATACTTTTTTCGATAGTTCATCATCCCGGTATCCAATGCGCCTTCACCATCATAGATCTCGCCCACTTTGTTGATCTTATGGGTGATGCCTGCAAATCCCTGGTGAGCCCAAGTATCAACAAAGGCATGAGTGGTGACTCCTAGCAGGTGATAACCGAAAGTTTTATGAAAGTTTTGAACACAGCTTTTCACGACATCCTGAGCGATCACACTGTTGGGGCGGCAGACTAATTTTTGCGCCAGGGGATCAAGACTGGAATCACGAACTTCATTGCCCGGTATAAAGTGAAAGGGAATCCACACGTGGTGGTTTGCCAATTCTTTAAAATTTCGATAATCTAGCATCTTGTGGGCGCTGGCGCGAAATTCATAGGCGGAGCAATTTTGAAATAAGATCGTACCCGAATTGACGGCATCATCGACATATTGCGAACTGCTAGCAATGGTGTTGGCTTCAAAAGGTGTGAATCCGCTCATTCGAGCCAAGACGTAAGTAACTCCCAGATGAAAATCGATTTGCATGTTAGCCCTTTTGCTTATTCAGGAAAGCCAGAATTTTTGGAAAGACTTCGATGTGAGCATACTGCCCCATGAATGTGTCTTGATGCCCATAACCTGGTACTTCAAAATATTCGACGGCGGCGCTGTTCTTGCCCTTCTTTAAAGCGTCGTAGGTCATTTTGTTAGAGCCGGGAAAAATATTGTTCTCGGCCCCACTGATAAATAGAGTCGGCGGCATGTCTCTTTTTTGACATTCTTCCAGATAGTTTTTCGACTTATCGAACGAGACGGATGCTTTCGCGAAGAGCATTTTTCGGATGTGACGGTAATAGTGAAAGCTTGTACCACCAAATAAGTCCACCAAGCGACGATGTGTTGTCGGGTGAATATTGCGATGAACGTAGGCTGCGGGATATCCCCAGCCCCACATGAAGCTTACCAGATGACATGCGGGCTCTTTGCATTCATGACGAATACCGCGCTCCATCCAGTAAAGCCATTTTCCAAATCCTGGTCCTGGGAAATAAGCCATGCGCGGGCTGACGTAAGCATATCCAAAAACATATTCCAAAAGCTCCGGCCCAAAGAGCATTTTTATAAATGCCTGCCAACGAACTTTGGGTGTTAGGGACACGCTGTTTGAAACGATGCTGGAAATACCTTTGACGTGTCCACCGGCCAAGGAAGCCATAAATGAAATCGAACCGACACAATGACAGACCACGTGAATCTTGGTGTCTTCGCCACATTGCCTGCGGATAAATTCCACAGCGGTAGGGATGTCATTTTTGGCGATATCGTCCAGATTATAGCGGTGCGGGCCCAGATTGTAAGTGAAGCGACCGCTGCCTCGCCAATCCAGTGACCAAACATCGGTAAAGCCGTTGCTGTGGAGGTAATTTACGAAGTTTTGATGCTCCGGCATGATGAACATATCTGTAGAGGTGGTAAGCCCATGCAGGAGAAGAACTATGTTTTTGGATTCTTTGACTTTAAAGCGTTGAACCGAAATCGTCAGACCATCTGGGGTATCTAGGGGATAAAGATTTTTTTCACCCATAGCTACGCCTTGAGTGGTGTTCATCGGATAGATGTGTTCATTCCATCGAGCGGCAGTCGTAGTGAAAATAAATGGCGCATAAGATTGCCAAAGATTTTTTGCAAAAACATTCAGAAACTTTGCGACAGCCTCTTGTTCTTCGAGTGCGGAGGGGGCGTTACTTTTAAAGGTCGTCAGTTGTTTGATAAAGTCGCTGACGGAAATTCTTAAAATTCCCACGCCGGTGACATTTTTGGTTTCACCGGGATTATAATCAGAGTGTCCTTCCCAGATATAGTAATACAATGTCGTCGTCTGTGACCACATTTCGAAGGAATCCTCTTTGATAACTTCCTTAAAGCCAAAGAATGTCCAGGATTTTCCGTGCGGGTCTTTCAGGAAAAGCGTGTAGTGCATCTCTTTCGCCGTGTCCCTGTCAGAACTTGCTTCCGGGCGTACAAAAAGATTGAACAGTCCTTTTTCGATATTGAAATCAGTGATTGTGCCGATGGCTCGAGCTTGCAGCTGGGGATCGGCGATAAAAGTGTCCAGGTCTGAAACTTTGATCGTGAGAGTAAATTCAAACGGCACTCGAGGTGTGGACTCTTCCAGGTTTTCAAAGTCAGATTTTTTAAGAGGGTTGCTGGTGGAGAGAGCGAATGGTTTTGCCATGAAATGGCCAGCCATTCTCTCGGTGAATTCGAGAGTGGTTTTAGAAAGAGTCATCACAATCCTTTGTTTAGATTAGAATAGGAGGATTGTAATTTGCAGTAAATCAACAAAAGGGAATGAGGACCAATGGGCGGTGGGCGAAAATTGCAGTTAAAAGTACGCATGTAGAGCTGGAAAAAAGTCGGTGCTGTTTACCTACGGGTTTGTAAGAAACTATACGGTCAGAGGAATTTTTACGACGACCTTGGTGCCACGAGGATGATGAGGCACGGCTTCTTCCTGGGACGTGATCACAATGCTTCCACCCATCATCGTCAGATACTCCTTTACCAAGGGCATGCCATAGCCAGTTCCTTTTTCCCCTTGAGTTCCTTCTCGCGTGGTGGCGGCATCTAAATGGAAAATCTTATTCAGCAGATTTTCGGGCATACCGATTCCATAATCCTGGATTTCGATGACGGCCATGGACTCTGTGGCATAAGCCCGTAAATCAATGCGATCGCCTGGCAACGAGAACTTTACGGCGTTACTAAGTAGGTTCGCTAATACGACATTATTAAGAATTGTTTTTTCACTGTTCACGATCATTTTATCGCGGCTTAAATCCAAAGCGATTTTAATTCCTTTTTGAGTCGCAAGAGTTTCTGATTTCTCCATGACTTCATTAAGTACAATCGCAATAGAAATCGGATTTAACGGCATGGATGCTTTGCCATCTTTAACCGATTTCAGGTGACGAACCTGATGTAAGAGATTGTTGATATCGCTGACCGCTCTCTCCATTTTATCAAGCTGTTGCCCCATAGGAGCTTCTTGCTCTTGATCTTCGCGGGCTTTGATAAGGTTGTAGGTCATCGATGACAAAGTGTTGGCGACATCATGTAAAAGTACGCGTAAAAGGTTCTCAACGTCCCAATGTTTTTCCTGCAGTCTTTTGGTATATTTTTGCTCGCCTTTTAAATAAAGGTGAGTCGTGATACCTGCGAAAATTAAAAAGGTGCAGACGTTAAAGCTTTTTTCAAAATCATAATCGCCATAGGTAGCGATGATATTCACGCTGCCACCTTGTAGTTTTAAAATCCAGAACCACACCATGGTAGCAAATACAATTGTGTAACCGATGAAGGCACCGGAAGTGTTTAACAGCACGCCAAAACCGAAAGGAACGATTGCCAACCAAAAGATCCCAGGTGCTGCAACTCCGCCGGAGAGATAAAGAAGATATACTAAGACCGCTGTTGCCAGAAGAGCGCAAGACAAGGCGGCGATTTTATAGTTCTTTAAGCGATAGAGAATGATCGGAGGCACAAGAGCAGTCCCTATCCAAAATGAAAATAAGCCGGGATTGTAATCAGAGACTCGGTACTCGAAATTAAATTTGAAAAGGTACACAGCAGACATAGCCAGGCTGACGAAATAAATCATCTTTAAATAAAACAGTCGCTTTTGCTGGGCTTCCTCAGCTGTCTCTTTAAGCTCAAACATACCGGATGGTTTCTACCTCTTGTCTTGTTTACTTGTCGGCCCAAGTACAAATGAACGGTAGGACACTACGCAAATGTAATAAACAGGCTAGACTTTACTACGGAAGGGCGGAGGGGGAGGGTTTCCCTGTAACAATAGGCGTAAACATTATGAGAACACCTCTCGCCGCATAAGTTTCCCGAAATATTTTTAGCTTATAAAGCAATCTATGCGTTCCGGAGCAGATTTCTTCGAATCTTGTTAAATAGTAAGTAAACAGAAAGCTATTCTTCTTGCCCGCCAAAACCATCCGTACTAAGCGTAGCCCAAATAACAGGAGACTTTATGAAACTATTTATCGCTTTGGCTTTGGCCCTTCCGATGTTCGCATTCGCATCTGGTGAAAAATATCAAAATCGTTCTGAAAACCCATTTGTGCCTGAAAAAGGTATCGTAACTGCAAAGCAAATTTGCGTTGACGAAAAAAATGAAGTTTTCCGCGTTTTCGTTCCTGCTCACAAACAAGAATTCTGCAAATCATACAAGTGGGACCATTCAGACTCTCATTACCCGAAAAAAGTTTGTGTAGGTCGCACAGTTAAAGACATTCCGGCTCAAACTGTTTCTGTGTCACCATTCTATCAACAGCTTGTTTGCGTAAAATACGATCGCAAAGATTCAACACGTCCAACGTGTGTAAAATCTGAAGTACGTACTTTGCAATACCCAACAAGCTACATTCAATACACTTACGAAGCAGCTGACTGGCGCCAAGAGCGTCCAATCCGCACTCAAGAAAAACAGATCGAAAGCTGTAAGTAATTTGAAAAGGGGCCTTGAGCCCCTTTTTTTTGACCTAACAAATTACCCGCTGACGACGATTCCCATCTTAATGAGTTTTTCTTTTTTAAGAGAGAGCTTTTTCATAGTAAAGCCACCGACAACACAGAAAACTCCCATTGCGGGGAACCAGGCGATCCAGCCGTATTTATCTAAAAGCCAGCCGATCAAAGGCATGGCCAGGGCTGAACCATAATACTGAAATGAGTCGATCACGCCGGAAGCGAAGCCGGCCATTTTTTTTCCCCCAATATCCATGGGCGCAGCTGCACCGACAATTGAATGAGTGGCGTTAATTGGAAATGAGCTTGCAACAAGTAAACCTACCCCGATGATCGCGTCGATTGACTTAAGGTTCATTAACAGCCCTCCGCAGAAAAAAGTGACGGCAGCCATAAAGTAAAGTGCCATCGCCACGGGAGCTCGTTGTCCCAGGAGGTACTTATCTGAAAACCATCCAGAAAGCAGGGAGCCTAAAACCCCCACGAATGGAATCAGTGTCAGCGCCCACATAACTAAACCTGAACCGTTTCCCTGAAGATGCAGCTTTTCCACAAAGAAAAGGGCTGCCAGCTGATCGGAACTGTGTCGGGCAGCCCCCGTACAAGCATAGGCCAGAGCATAGTACCATACCAACGGATGCTTAAAGATTGTTTCAAAAGATTCCCTTAATGGGACACGAACACCGTCTTCATCATCAATTTCATCGACGATGGTGTCCTCGGGAAAGCCCGCGTCCTCAGGGCTTTCCTTAACAATGAAGGCAATTAAGATCAGGGCGGTGGCAGCGATGAGTGGAGGAATTCGAAACAGCCATTGCCATTGGTTTTCAGCAATAACAAAGGTGCCAATTGCGAAACCCGTTAGAATGAGCGGTGCAAGTTGCGCCGTGACCATTTGCCCCAGCTGCACCATAAAACCGAAGATTCCTGAAAAGGTGCCTCTTTCCTGACGACGAAACCAAGCGGCATTGATCTTGACCATACCTGGGGCTCCCCAGGACTGCAGGTAGCCGTTTAAAAGCAGGATGATACTGAAAGTAGAAAATGTTGAAATCAAAGGACTAAAACCACAGACTAGGTTGATAGCGATGGTTCCAAAACCTCCGATCAACATCGCGTTCTTTCCTCCGATCCTGTCAGAAAAAAGTCCGTTGATGAGTTGTCCGGTTCCATAGGCAAAACTAAAGGCAGCCCAAAGAGTCGATATGTCAGTTTTAGAAAAATGAAATTCTTGAACTAGATACGGAGTCGCTGAGCGAAAATTATAGCGACACATATAATAAGACGCGTAAGTGATTCCCAGAGTAACCCAATTGAAAATGCGTTTTTTTCTAAAACCTTTGGGATAACGGTGGCACGGTCCGGAGTTGCTTTCATTTCTCACGGTGCAACCTTTTTGAACCGAAGTCCTCGCAAAATGCCGCTTTGATCGGTGAAAATATATTGATCCTTATAGGACACTACATTGGTGTATGTGCCTGCCCATGTTTTCTCGGGTTTCCACACGGTGATCAATTTCTGGTTCGCTCTTGAATAAATATAAAGGCCTTCTGCGCCGGGGAAAATAATCTGATCTTGATCGTTGATCACGACAGAGGCGTATGTTTCTCCACGAGTGGGAACGGGCAAAATCCAATCAAGAGTTCGATTTTTCAAATCGAATTGATAAATTTTTCCGTAAAGATCAGAAACAATCAGATGATTATCTAAAATCACCGGTGCACTGATCAGAGCGCCCGAAGTGTTATAGGAAAAGTATTCCTTGCCGGTTTCTTTGTCATAGCAACTTAATTGACCATACTGGGGAGTTTTATAAATATCGCCCACTGAAAAACAGACGACATTTTCCCAAAATACCGGTATGCCCCAAACTGAGGTGGGCAGATTTTTTTCCCAAAGAGGCTTGCCTGTTCTTAAATCTAAAGCGTAGGCCTTTGTGGGAGTTTCCTCGTAGCCTTCCTCTAAACCAGTGCCGATAAAAACTTTGTTTTTATCGATAGCGGGGTAGGAGTCGACGTGACCGATGGACGCTTGCCAAATCTTTTTTAAACCTGATGATGTGATGGCGTAAAGTCCGTCTTTGCCAGCTGGGAACAATAAGATATCCTGACCATCGACTGAGGCGCTGACAGCGGATCTTTCAACGTGGCCCGTGGTTGAAAAGGCCCCAGCAAACTTACCGGTTTTTAAATCAAACGAGTACAATCTTGCCCCATGGGTCAGATGGATTCCTTCGCCGACAAAAAGTCGGTTATTCAGGATGAGTGGCGCCGCCATCACGGGTTTTCCGATTTCAAAATGACGGATGACTTTTCTTTGCTCTAAGTCCACCTCCATGACTTTTCCGCGATCCAGGCCGGCAAATAGAGATCCACCGCGAATAACGGGAGTGCCAAAAACCGCACTATGCAAAGGAATCTCCCAAGCAACTTCCAGAGTTCGAGGGGAATCCGCCATTTCGGAGGGAGTGATTACGGGAGGAAGGTCGGAGTAATTTTTTTCCGAGGCCGGGGCGGAGGAATTCTGGATATCGACCCACCAGAGGGGATAGGGCCCGTTGCTGATGTAATTGAAGGTTTTAATGCCTGCATAAACCACGAGATTCGACAATAAAGCTAGGACAATCACTTTGGGTTTCATCAGAACTTCGAAAAGTCTTTTCGGGCCTTCTGCTTTCAGTTCCACTCCGAAAAATGCCGCCACCCACGTGGCAAGACTGGTCAGAATCATTCCAAGAATGGTGAAAGGCAAAACTACTGTCGGAATAATTGCCAGTTTAGTCGGCTCGTCTAATTGTGCCGTGATTTCCATCAACCCAAACATATTCACCTTCTTTAAAGATATGACTGGCTCCGCGTACTTCGCCTACGGCCGGGAGTCCCATTTCACGAGCGACAATAGCACAATGTGAAAGAACTCCACCTCGTGATACAACAACACCTTTTGCCTTTTCGAAAAGCGGCGTCCATCCAGGATCTGTCGCTTCTGCGACCAGAATATAGTTTTCTGGCCAAGACTCTAAATTTTCACTTTCAGGATCATTAACGATGTGGACTTGACCGTATGCAATCCCAGCCGAGAGAGAAACGCCTTTTACTAAAGATGCTAAATTCTGAGAGCTGGAGTCTTCTTTTAAAACGTTCTTAAGATCTTTCAAAGAAAACACCATTGGCAAATCGATGTTTTTTAAGAATTGAGTTTTATTCTGACGGTCATGAATCAGCGTCATCAGCGGGGTCAAATCTTGCGCGGGCTGCAAAGACAAAATTTCGTCCAGGGTTAACCAGAAAATATCATTGCCAAGGTCAAAGTTTGAAGAAATCGCAAGACATAACCAGCGAATTTGAGCGTAAGGCTTCATCACGGTCATCTTGATTTCTTCTCGAATCTGTAAAAGATTTTGCAGCTCTTTAAGTTCTTGGACAAAGATGGGACGTCTTAGATTCGAAATATTTTTTTCGAGTTCTTGGATAGTAATATTTTCGGATGTCGTCCGTGAAGCGCTGGGCTTAGTGGGTGTAGGTATTTTTGTTTCAATCCAGCGGGGGTGAGAAAGTTCAAGCTCGCCCACGCCGCGATGGCCATATTGACTTATAAAACTTTGCCACTTTGTTTGTGATCCTTGAATCGATTGATGGTCTTGGTTCATCAGGCTCGCGATGGTGTGGAGTTGAGGGCCGGTTAAAGTTTGCAGCGCATGTTCTGAGTTTTTCTTATCAATATCTTTGTTAAGAAGTGCTAAAATTCCTTGAGTGGTTGATTCTATCAACAATGTCACTATGAATGTACTTTGCATCACTTCGGTGGTGAATTGGTGGCAAAGATCTTTAAGCATTTGTTGCTGGGAATCCAGCTTATGATTTTGACATTCCGATAGCAGTTCAAAAGCGTTTTTGTTCGATGCCGGAAGGGATTTTGCGAGTTGAACGGCTTTCAGTCCCATTTCTTTTCGTTCGGTTTGAATTTTCCACGCGACTTGCGCCATTTTAAGAACACCCACAGGAGCTCGCGCTAAAGTTTTAAGATTGACCTTGTCCCAGGCAAATTCCAAATGAGGACGAGGATATGGATGAATTCGATACGGTGAATTTCCGAAATAAACCGGTTCCAGGGACTTCAGATTCAGATACGCTCGACCAAAAACACGATCTAACAAGCTGAACGACGGTGTTCGGTGGCCCAGTCCTTCATAACCGATGGATTTTAAAGCTAAGTCAAAGGCATGGTTTTCTTGAAAGGTTTGTTGCCAAAGATCGAATGTCAGTTCCGACGGAACGCCGGTCCACTCCGCAAATGTGTGGCCATCCCACGCCGTATCTTCTGAATGAAGGTCTGTCAGTCTTTTCAGTTCTTCGTCTAAAGTTTTTCGGAAAGTTGCTGGCGCAGCCTGGGCAGTGATAGGGCGGGACTGCAGTATCCAGAATCTTCCGTCCGCATCGATAGCCCATTCCATGTCGGCTTTATATCCGAGTTCCTTTTCGACCTTTAATCCCCACTGTACAATAGTGTCCAAGTACTCGGAGCGCCACCCGGTGGGTGTTCCGGTCTTATCATCCTTGCTAAATCGGTAAGGCGTCACCTGCCCGGAAACAAGTTGTTCCCCTTGCCCCTCTACAACTTCCACCAACCAGGTGCCTGAAGAATCCCGAGGATCGGTGGAGAAAAAGACCCCCGAATATTTTGATTCGATCATCCGCTGGACAAGAACATGCATCGGAATTTCTGGCTGATCGAAGTGGGATGCGTATGTTTTACTGGAAGTTCGGTGCACGGCTTGAAAGCATGTTTTTACTGCGCCCTGGAGCTCGTCAGGGCTTTTGATGTGTAACAGTGTGACAAACTGTCCTGCATAACTGAAGTCCCCGCTGTCTTCACCTGAGGCAGAACTTCTGGCCGCGACAGGGAAACGTCCCAGAGCATTCCACCAAGACAAAAGGGGAGCATAATCATCAGGGCTTTGGGGTTCTTGAAAGACAACAAACCCCGGAGGCACTGGAAATCCTTTTTGGAGGAGCTGTGCTAGGGTTGCCGCTTTGCCTCCCATGCGTCTCAGTTCGGTCGTTGTGGCATTGCCAATATCTTGAAAGGCAGAGATATCTGTCGACATAGGGACCCTCGTGACTCTGAGTTACCACTTTTGCTTGTGGCGAGCAATTTGAACACCGATGTACGACGTCAGATCTATCCGGGGTGGATGTTGTTGAAGCACAGGCAGAAGCGGGATAGTTTTTTTGCAGTCCTTGTTCGGAAGTTTTGCCTTGTACCCTAAATCGGCCTTCAATTAATTTTTCAAGGGGGGAAAGATGCTAAAATTATTTATTGCTCTGAGTTTGATGATTCCAGTTTATTCTTTTGCAGCTGATGAAGCGGATCACGTGATGATGAAACCAGATCAGATGAAGTGGGTGGATGCGCCACCTTCCTTACCTAAGGGTGCCAAAATGGCGATCATGTACGGTGACCCCGCAGTTGCCGCCCCATTTGGTATGCGTATAAAAATGCCTGCAAAGTACATGATCCCACCGCATTTCCATCCGCAGGATGAAAATGTCACTGTCATCTCTGGAAAATTTTGGATGGGGACTGGTGATGATGCCAAGGCCAAGATGATGAAGCTTCCGCCAGGAAGTTTTGCGCGTATGAATGCGGGCACTCATCACTTCGCTCGGGGTGAAGGGGCCGTAGTGCAAATCAATAGCATGGGACCTTGGGGAATTACTTATATCAATCCAGCAGATGATCCACGTAAACCAAAGGATCTGACTCAGCGTTAAACCAAAAAAAAGGGTCTCGTGAAGAGACCCTTTTTCAATTCAATATTTGAATTTCAAATTACAGCATTGAAGCGACAGCGTCTTTTTCTTCTGTCAATTCTTTCAATGTGTTGTTCATTTTCTCGCGAGAGAAAGCGTCGATCTCAAGACCTTTTACGATCTCGTATTCGCCGTTTTTGCAAGTCACAGGGAAACCGTACATGATGCCTTCTGGAATGTCGTAAGAACCGTCAGAAGGGATACCCATTGTAACCCATTCACCATTCGTTCCCAACCACCAGTCGTGCATGTGATCAACTGCTGCAGAGGCTGCAGAAGCGGCAGAAGACAAACCGCGCGCTTCGATGATCGCGGCGCCACGTTTACCTACTGTAGGGATGAAAGTGTCTTTGTTCCAAGCATCACCTTCAGCAGTTCCAAGTTTAAGTAACTCAGGAACTTTTGCACCGTCAGCTGTTGCGAAGCGAACATCTGGGTACATCGTCGGGCTGTGGTTACCCCAAACTGCCACTTTTTTGAAAGAAGCAACTGGTTTGCCAGTTTTAGTAGCTAGTTGAGACAATGCGCGGTTGTGGTCCAAACGAAGCATTGCTGTGAAGTTTTTCGCTTTTACGCGACCGTGCTTCATCGCAGATTTCATCGCGATGTAAGCGTTTGTGTTTGCTGGGTTACCAACAACCAAGACTTTTACATTTGGATTTGCGTATTTACCGATCGCTTCACCTTGAACTGTGAAGATTTGACCGTTTGCAGTTAGAAGATCTTTACGTTCCATGCCTGGTCCACGAGGACGTGCGCCAACAAGAAGAGCAACGTCAGCATCTTTGAATGCCACAGCTGGATCGCCGGTCGCGATCATAGAGTGCAATAGAGGGAACGCGCAGTCATCAAGCTCCATCATCACGCCTTTAAGCGCTTTCTGAGCTTTTTCATCTGGGATCTCTAGAAGTTGAAGAATAACGGGTTGGTCTGCACCCAACATCGCGCCACTGGCGATGCGGAATAGAAGTGCGTAACCGATTTGTCCTGCAGCGCCTGTGACTGCAACACGTACTGGAGCTTTCATGGTGGAATCCTTTCGAGTTGTGCTAACTCAAAGAATTTAGACCTCTCCGCAGACGTCGTCACGATTCAGTTCGATTTATTTGACTTTTGACTGGTGGCGAAAAATATACTGGTATCACTGTGGCGTTGCTAAGTAATTGAATATACTTATAAATGCTGATTTTTGAAAGCTTTTTGAGAGTGCTGGCGGGCAAGCCAGCCCTTCGCTATTCGTTGCCCTCAGAACTAATTTTAATCGGGCAGTTCGTTACGCACTTCGTGCCTGAAGGATAAGGAACGCCATTTTGAAAGTGAGAAAGATCTAACTCTCCGTTTTTGCCTTTTCTGATTTTAGCAAACTGAGGAGCTGTTCTAACAGGCTTAGCTGAAGCGATCGTGCGACGTTTCGGCAAAGTTTTGCGATTTGCGACTGTCACAGATTTTTTGCCTGTTGTCGCAGCTGAATCGCTCGCTGTAGTTTGAGCCACAGGTTGTTGGAAGCTCATGCGAAGCTTTTGAATCTGTTCTGATGTTAGTTGAGGCACATCGGCGTCGACGGTAAGAGTAGGTCTCTTTTCTCCAAATCTGATTTTTCCAAAAGTGATAGCACCAACTAGTAAAACCACAAAGGAAACCGAGAATATCTTTGCAAAACTTGTCGCTGTCGATGGCTTCGCTGGTGGTGCCTGACGCATTTTTGGAAATTGATAGAAAGGCATCACCGCGATAGCTTCAACTGGTGGCTTCGGCTTTGGTCCCAAACCCCACATGTCCGGTGCTGGTTTCAGTACCGTTGACGGAACAGGGCAGGTGATGTCAGTCAGTTTTTCCAGGGTAATACCTGAATGGTAAGATCCTTCCGCAATTTTAATTTCGAATTCATCAAGCTCACCATATTGGTCGGTGGTCGTGATATCGGTTGCAGCGACGGCCATGGTTTTTTCATCCTCTGCCACAGAGGCGCGAATCTGATCCATATTGGCGTTATACTCTGCTGAAAAAACATCTCTTAAGTAATCAGCGAATGCGAGCGGCGAGAAGTCGGGGTGAAGTGTAGACAACACCGTCCCTAATAAACGCGCCAGCTCATTGGCATCACCCGCACGTTTGGAAAGATCTTGGTGAAGCATGATAGGTAAAATTCCTATCAATTCCTCAGAGCGATCTTCCATGTTGGCATGGCTTAACTTATCGATATCAAAATTTGAAACCGCTTGTTTAACATCTTGGACTGTTGTTTGGGAATAGAAGCGACGATTCGCCATCAACTCCCACAGAACCACTCCCAGTGCAAAGATATCAGAAGCACTGGTCACGTCCTTACCCTGAACCTGTTCGGGACTCATATAGGCGACTTTGCCTTTCACTTGTCCGTTTTCAAGGTCTTTGTCTTTGGTAGCTGTCGCAATCCCGAAGTCGATGATTTTTACTTCACCTTCAAACGAGATCAAAATGTTATGGGGACTGATATCGCGGTGGATGAGTTTCAACTGACGACCTGTTTGCGGGTCGACAGATTGATAAGCATAAGCTAGGCCCAACGAGACTTGGTGGATGATATAAAGAATAAATGAAGAACTTAAGCGCACTTGTTTTTCGTGCAGGTAAGTCATCAATTGGCGCAGGGTTACGCCATTGATGTATTCCATCGCCATATAACCGCGATTATTGAATTCACCAAAGTCATAGATCTTTACGATGTTCTGATGACTTAAATTCGCACTCATGCGGATTTCATTAAAGAACATCTCTTTAAGTTGTTCAGGGTTTCCAGTTTGCAAAGTCGTCTTGATCGCAACAAGTTTACTTACGCCAAAGCGGGCCTCGGTTTTTCCCAAAAAGACTTCTGCCATACCGCCTTCAGCGATACGTTTAATAATTTGATAAGGTCCAATTTTCTTTAGCGTGTCCATCTCGGTATTACTATTCGGCCTGTTTTCCTAGACACATGATGGGCATTTTGTGTTTCATAATGAGTTTTCTAGAGGTAAATTGCTTGAACGCCTAAGAGGTAGCTAGCATAACTTCGCGGCATTCAAGGGGAAAAACAACCCATTGTTGGATTTTGAGGTAACCAGAACGTTGAAAACTAAAAAATGGCGGTTTCTGAACTTCAAAAACTTTGAAAAACATTTCGACGAAATTCCCTCGGAAACTGTCGTCAGAAAATTCAAAATTTCATTCATTGGGAGCACCCTTTCGCGCGGGAAATTCCCAGTCTTTTTCTTTTTAAAAACTGGGAACATCTTCTGCCTGTTTTATCATCAGTGATATATAACTGGAGGTTCTTCTTCTTGGCGATCTTTTCGCTCGAGGCGCTCTTGGATTTCTGTTTGTTCGTGGTCCATGGTCACGCCGACTTTGTGAATGCCGATCATCACCCAGCCATAAAAGCCCGCTCCTAAAAGCGTCAGACAACCGAGGCCGGTGAGTACCAAAGATGTTACAGAGGCATAGGCAGGTGGTGCCTCCCAGGTGCCCTTAATGATCGTACCGTTGATGGCAAAAAGTCCTAACGTCACCAGATTCAAAACCATGTGAATAAGGCCATCACGCTTCGCCGCGGTTTTGGTCGGAATGCCAAAGGCCCAATCAATAAATCCCGGGATTGCAGCGATTAAGGCCGTTCCCACCGCCGCCACATTCGAAAAAAATCCCAGTCGATACCAAAAAGTATCGGCATTGCCATAGTTGTAAACGGCAAAGGCGATAAAGGTCACAAGATAGAAGGTGATCGGAAAGGCGACCAGCATGGGATGAAGGGGATGATTTTTGATACTTGCTTTACTATACATGTTTCCTCCTCTGAACAGTTCAATTATAGAACCTAATCCCGAGGCGGAAACCCTAATGAGCGAAACTTGTGCGCTCACATGAATTTAGTGATGAGTTTAGCTAAAGGTAGAGGGTATTTTTTAACAACGTTCTTTTGATACTCTCCGATTCTTTGTTGAGGATTGATAAAATAAAACAATGCAGGGGGGATTTTCTATGAGCTCGCGGCTTAAAATATTCTTTATTTACTTTGTCTTGTTTTTTTCTTCCCCCTTATTCGCCGCGATGTGGGGCCCCACGATGGGGACTAATGGCAAGACATTAGCAAAACCTGTGGTCTGTTCGGCACCCCAAGGCCAGGTTTGGGTCTTTGCAGTTCGAAGTAACAATTCACTTTATGATTCTGTCGTCTTTAGGTCGTTGTCTGATACGTCAGAAAATCCTTGGGCCTTTGTGACTCGTATACGTAAGGGGACGGCTCCTGCCGCCGCTTGTTGGAGTTCTTTTGATCTTCACGTGTTCTATTTGGAATTGGATGGCAGTGTTTGGCAGAAAAGTTGGGTGCCCTATCAGGGGTGGGGAGATTCCCACTCCGTGGCGGGATATCGAATCCAAAGCATCGCAACAGCGGTTCGTCCTGGAGGACACATCGACTTATTTGCAAGAGGCAATGACAATTCGTTGTGGTGGCGAGCTTACCATAGCGGGCACTGGGACGGTTGGAAGTCATTGGGAGGTTTGATGGATTCAGAACCCGCAGCCACAGGTCGAAATAATTCCTCAACAGTCGATGTGTTTTACCGCGGACTTAACAATGGATTGTGGCAGTTGACGAATCGGTCGGATCACTGGGGAACCTGGCAGGGGCTGTTGGGGTCTTTCGATAGCGGTCCGGGGGCGTGTTCCTGGGGAAACAATCGTGTCGATCTCTTTTCCCGAACCTGGAATAAGACCATCCAACATTCGTATTTCAATGGTGTGACTTGGTCAGCCTGGGAAACGCTGACACAGATGGTTTTTTCTGCACCGGCCGCAACGGCGATCGGCCCCGATCATATGTACTTATTTTTTAACGATGACCAGGGCGTGATTTTATACAAAGAGTATCGCTGAGGCTTTAAGTGGATTTTGCAGCAAGTAAGCAAATCTGTTCTGTCAGTTCGTAAGATTTTACGAAGGAAGTGATCGGCAAAAATTCATATTTGGAATGGAAATTTAGAGCGCCAGTGAAATAATTGGGTGTCAAAATTCCTTTCGCTGAAAGAGCCGCACCGTCAGTCCCGCCACGCATCGGAATGACTTTCGGCTCGACGCCGATTTTTTTCAGCCCCGCAAAAATCAAATCAATGGCGCGTCGGTCTTTGCCAATGGCACTGCTGATGTTGCTATAAGTGTCGGTGATCTTCAAAGAAACCTTTGCTGTCGGATATTTGGCAGTGATCACTTGGGCTGCGATTTCGATTTTCTTTTTTCGCTCAGCAAAGCTTGACAGGTCAAAATCACGAATCGACGCTGTAAGCTTCGCTTCTTGTTGAGTCGCCGTCATGCCGTTAAACCAGATATAGCCTTCGCGACCGGCCGTATTTTCCGGAGTTTCTGCGCGATCAAATTCACCTATGAAATCTTGTGCCATCAAAATGGGATTTACCAACACGCCTTTGGCAGACATGGGGTGAGCCGTTACTCCGGTGAAAGTCACATCCGCGGTTGCGGCATTAAAGTTTTCATAAACGACTTCGCCCAGCTCGCAACAGTCAATCGTGTAACCAAAATCCACATCAAAGCGCGCAAGATCCAAAGCTTTTGCTCCTAAAAGACCAATTTCTTCGTCAGGAACAAAAGCCACCACGATATCACCATATTCTTGATCGTCGCGAAGATTTGCGAGCAACGTCATAACAACTGTGACGGCGGATTTATTGTCAGCTCCCAAAACACTGGTGCCGTCGCTAAAGATGATATCTTGCCCTTTGTAAGGTAATATTTCCGGATGTTCTGAGACGCGCAGCCAGATATTTTCTTTTTTATTTAGACATACGTCTTCACCCGTAAAAGTAAGAATTTGCGGATGGATGTGCGGACTCAGTCCCACGTCGACCGTGTCGATATGGGTGATAAAACCAATACGTGGTCCACCTTTTTTTGTCCCCGGTTTTACCGCGGTCACAGTGGCATGTTGGTCGATCTGAACATTTTGAAGGCCCAAAGCTTTTAATTCTGCAGCTAACAACTCCGCCAGTTTTTGTTGCCCCGGTGTGCTCGGTAGGGCAGAGACTTCGTCATTGCTTTGAGAGCTTACCGCCAAGTATTTAAAGAAACGTTCTATCAGTTGTTTTTCAATTGCCTTCATAGCGTGAGCATACCTGAAAGGAATTGATCTGCGAATAAACTGGGTTAACGCAGGGCGTGTCTTGGGCCTGTCTTGGGCCTTGAGCATCTTTTCGTTGCGCTTACTGCGCCATTTCTGGGTTTTATTGACAAGGGTTGGTCAAAGAATTAACCCCTGCGGATGCATAAAATACTACTTAATCTGTTTATCCTTTCTCTTTCGATTCCGGCATCTGCCTGTCCTGAATTAGCGGGCAATTTTGACTGCGTTTCTGACTCGGGCCCGGTGAACTCATTCATCATCAGCAAGGGAGTTGAGGCGAATCAGGTCATCTATCAAATCAACGGAACTAAACTTGTCGCAAACGGCGTTCCAGAAACTCGTTCCAAAGGCGATGGATTCCCGACGACTTATACAACAAGCTGCGAAGGTGAAAGTTTGCGCGCCAGAATGCAGACTCATGTGTCTTCTGCGATCTGTCCTTCTTTGCCATTGGATGTGGATTCCATCACGTTGTTCACAAAGTCTGGTAACGATATCGTAATGGACGATCAGACGATTTTGAATTGTCCTGATAAAGCTCCAATGAATATTCGTCACAAATACATTTGCAAAAAGAAATAAGGTATTGAAATGAAACTTCAAAGATTTTCGACTCTGATGGCAGTTTGTACTTTGTCTTTGTTTGCCACTTCGGCAAATGCCGCAAAGTTTTTGATTTCTTTTAAAGATCAAAACCAGGCGCAAGCTTTTAAAGCTCTGGTGCAAGATCACCAGGCAGACGGTGTTCGCATAGCGGATGATTTGGCAGAACTAAAAGTCATGATCATCGAAGCTGCTAGCCAGGGACAGATTTTGAGACTTGTTGATGCCAAAGATTTGAACTTTATCGAAAAGCAAAAAACCTATGCCGCTCCTCGTGCGCAGGTTATGCCGACATTAACTTCAAATTTGCCGCGCATGACTTTGTTCGGCGCCCAGCTGCCGGTCTCTCAAGGTCTTAAAATGATCAGTGTGCCACAGGCCTGGACGATGACTAAAGGGGCCGGTGCTCGCGTAATGGTGATCGACTCTGGTATCGATAAAGGTCATCCAGTTTTTGCGGGTCGTATCGAAAAGGTACAAAACTTTACTGAAGATGGCGGTCCCCAGGACGTGACGGATACAGAAGGTCATGGAACACACGTCGCCGGCATTATCGCGGCTCAGGCTGCGTTGGAAGAAGTGGGTGTTGCACCCGAAGCCAAGCTTTTGATCGCCAAGGTGTGCAGTTCTAAGGGCTGTAATAATGATGCTGTTGCGAAAGCCTTGCTATGGGCTTTGCGTGAAAAAGTCGACGTCGTAAACATGTCACTGGGCGGTGGCGGGAGCGTCCCAGAACAATTCATGATCAAGCAATTGGACGGGGAGCAAATCCCCGTGGTAGCAGCGATGGGTAACAACGGGATGGAAGCGACACCAATGCCAGCAGGATACATTTCTGTAACTGCAGTGGGTGCCGTGGATTTCAATGGCAAACGCGCAGCCTTTTCTAACTGGAGTCCTGCATTGGATTTGATGGCTCCGGGGGTAAGCATCCGTTCCTCTGTTCCTCGTGGCACAGGTCGTATTGCCGTTGCCAGCTTTCAAAATGCAGCGGGGGAGTTTAAGGTTCTGCCAGCGGTGACTTATGCAAATGTCCCGGTGAAGTCTTTGAATGAATCTGCAGTGTTCGGCGAATTCGGTACAGTTGATGACCTTGCGAACTTGGCAGTAAGTGGAAAAATTCTGGTTGTTAAGCGAGGCAATTTGCCACTGCTTGAAAAGATCAAGAATGCTCAGACAGCGGGTGCCGCTGCTTTGGTTATTTGCAATAACGACGGCGCCTTGGTGAGTGGTTCATTGAGCGAAGACCCTAACGACATCAAAATCCCAGTGATCATGGCGGAAACAACTTCCGGAGAGGATTTGATTCTTAACCTGCTTAAGACAGAAACCTTGGTTGTTCGTATGGAAATCCAAGGTGCTGACTATGCAGAGTTCAGCGGAACTTCGATGTCATCTCCTTACGTTGCAGGCGTGGTGGCTTTGATGAGATCTGTGGTACCGGGAATCACTGCGTGGAAGATTCGTGAAATCATGAACGGATCAGCAACTCCGATTAAGACTGAGATTGCAAATCAAACGGGTAAAGGCCTGGTGAATGCCAAAGCCTCGGTTGACGGAGCTTATGCCGTTCGTAAGAAATATAAGAAGATCAAATAATGAAAAAGCCACTGAGAAGTCAGTGGCTTTTTTTTTAACCCTGTATTTGCTGTCTATGATTAAGAAGGATTTTGAATTTTGCTGCGAATTTTGCTCGCGCGAATTTCATCCTTGGTTAAGCCGGCTGCTTTTTTATAAAGCTGCTGTGCTTTTTCGGCTTGCGATTGCATCGAGTAAGCATCTGCCAAATGCTCGGCAATGATGCTGGCAGATGGTTGATATTCGTAGGCCTTCTCCAGAACTTTTACCGCTTCCGAGAACTTTTTTTGTTTAAACAAAACCCAGCCAAAAGTATCTAGCACATAACCGTCCTTCGGGGATAACTCCGATGCACGGCGAGCCATTTCTTCCGCTTCAGGCAGTTGTTGATTCATCTCTGCCAGGGAAAATGCCAGGTAGCTGAGGCTTTGAACGTGAAATGGCTCCTGCGCCAAAACTTTTTTCAGCTGGGTGATCATGGGTTGTTTTTTGCCCATACGGTCCAGCATGATCGCCTGTTGAAAGCGCATTTCTGTGTTGTCTGTGTATTTTGTAAGACCTTTTTCAAGAACGTCAGCAGCCGTTGCATAGTCTTTCTTAGCTTCCAGCAGGGAAGCGTGCATGATGTAAACTTGCGGGTCTGAATTTTCATTCAGAACTTTAGAAGTCAAAGTCAGTGCGTGGTTGATTTTTCCTTGGCCTTTTAGAAGGTAGGCCGCATGGACCATTGCTTCACCATAGTGCTCGCTTTTTGCCGGGATTTGCAGGTAATTTTGGATGGCGTTTTTCGCGTCACCGGATTCTTCGTTGACCGCTGCCAGATAATAGCGCGCCGAATCCTCGGTTGGGAATTTAGTCACAAGGTCATTTAGTTTTTCAGTGGCCAAAGAAAGTTTTTTGTTTTTGATCAAAATAAGAGCCATCTTAAGCTCAGCATCGAAAGTGCTTTCAGCGTTGCTAGAGATATAATCCAGCTGACCATAGGCTTTGTTCAAATCGCCATCGTCGATGTAAATTTGCGCGATCATTTCAGACACTTTGGTGCTGAAACGTTGATTCTTTTGGAAGTCTTCGCATACCGCAAGGGCTTTTTTGGTGTTGTTTTGTTGCAAGTAAAGGTTTGCCAGGGAAACCAAAGCGTCTTCGAAGTCAGGTTTAACTTTTAAAGCTTTTTTAAATGCAGTCTCTGCCGCAAGTTCATACTTTGGAGCTTTTTGATCAATACGCATCAATCCCACATAGTAGTGAACCAAGTAGGGGATGTCGAACTTTGGATTTTTCAAAAGTGTGTCGAAGTACTGCTCGGCCTTTTTAAAGTCTTTTTGAATGGCGTACAAGGAGCCTACGTTGATAGCTGCATCACTGTTATTAGGTTGCAGGCGAAGGACCGCGTTGTATTGAGCAATCGCTTTATCGTAAGACTTTTCAGATGAATATAAATCACCTAACACAAAATGCGCTTCCACGCTTTTTGGGTCTTTCTCGATGGCTTTTTCCGCGTTAAGGATCGCCTCTTTAGTTTTCTTTAATTTTTTGTATTCTGCAGACAAACGCATATACACAGTCGCTGCATTGGGATCAAGCTTTGCCACTTTTTCAAAGTGCTCAATCGCGCGCGCAGGTTTTCCTTCGCGGCTAAAGACATCGCCTTTGATAAAATGAAAGTCAGCGTCTGCACGCATATTCAATGGATCAGAGGGGGCGGAGGGAACGACGATGCCTTGCAATTGCTCAGGATTTGTTTTTTCTTTTGTTGCCTGACTTGCGCAGGCTGAAAGGGCTAGCAAAAGGCCAATACTTGTCGTTGTCTTTAGAAGCATCGAGTTCTCCTTGTCAGTCTGCATTGTAGAGAACTTTGCCAAGTTTTAATAAAATAGTTGGCAAATGCCGAAAGGACTCGTCCTTCATCTAAATTACTTCAGGTCTTAGATGGGGTTGAAAAGCTTTGCTGTAATGTGTTTGGGAGATTTGTTCAGATTTACTTCTACAAAGCTGAGAATACTTTGTTTGCAATTTCATAGCCTGGAGAGATTCTAAATACATGAGCAAGTGGCACGTTCGCGTATGGATTTATTTTCTCTGCGTCTTTTGCGCGCGCGGGACGGCGCAAGCTGCTTTTCAGCTACGAGACGTCGACGTGCAAAAAATGGCGAACTCCGTTGTCGCCCTGATGTCTTACTCGGCAATTCCTGATCTTGCTTCCAGTTCACTGTCGATTAATAACGCGCAAACTGGAAACCCGTCGATTGCGATGACTCAATTTGGTGGGGGATTCACGATCAGCAAATCTACACCTCTCTATCTTGAAGGGGCTGCAGCTTACAGCCGCTATGATCCCAAATTTATTGCCAGTGACGGAGCTCAAGAAAGATCGGTGCCTTTAAAGTGGAATTCAGGGACAGTGCAAGGTGGAGCGGGGTGGGACTTTGAAATCTATCGTCGCTGGGTGATCCGACCTATCTTCAATTTCTCATTCAGCATGCTCTTTAGTGATACTGAAATCGGTGCAGCTCTTATCGCGGACTACAAGGATTTGGAAAATATTGATTTCTTGGATAATGGCAATGTCAGCATCGGTGGATTGGGCGGTGCCTTGATGTTGGCCTATGAGTTTCATGATGACGTGATCGGAACAGACGTGGACTTGCAGTTGCGCTATTCGTACATACATTTGCAAAGCATGGGTGGCAGTCGTTCCATTAGTGGCTATTCGGATTCAAGCACCGCGAATCTGTATTACCGATTTCGTGCACCGATGGGGGATTTGCGAGCGTTAGGGGAGCCGTTTCGTTACGTGCTGGAGGGGTCGGCCTCTCAATACTTTGGAGATCAGGTTGGTGTTTTGGGATTTCATTATCTGGCGACAGCAGGCTTAGGGATTGAATTGGACTCGTCGGACTATAACGTATGGGTAACACGCACCCGTCTTGTGGGACGCTACATGTTTGGGGATAACGTGAGTGGTTATTCTGTGGGTCTGGCTTGTTCCTTCTAATGTTTCGTTGCGGGATCTCCGTCTGTCAGGGCCAATGGGTTTCTGGTTTTAGATGAATCTCTTTTAAAACGGGACCTGTCTTCATGGTAAATCCAATGGAGTAATTTCCTTTATCCGAAGTCGCGATATTGACCAGATCTTCGATGATGCTTTTAATGTTAGGTCGTGTTTCGCCAATGCGCACCTGGGTTTTGCCATCAAGCTCCCAACAAAATCTAATCAGCATGGCTTCTTCCAAAATTTTGTCGGGGTTGATTCTGTGAGGGAATCCTTTTTGATCCATGCGTTCGTGGCTTTGCAGAATCATCATTTTCATGGGCTCACTTAATGGAATTTTACGGGCCAGGCACTGATTCAAGCTATAGATGGGATGCTTTTGGTATTCCATAAGTTCTTCGCCGTGCATGGCTTCGATTTCATGGGCACGCAATTTTGCAGATGTTGAAGGGGAGAGTTCAAGATAGCCAATATCAGAAAGAAGGGCCGCGATCATTACTTCTAAGGCTGTTCCAATCTTAGCTTCCTGGCTTAGGACCGCTGCATAGGCGGCGATAGCAGGAGCACGCTCCAGGGACCCGAAGTCACCCACCGAGGAGCTGTTGATCACATCGAAAGGATTTTTGACTTCACCTAAGGACGTGAGAAGTGATTTAGCAAAACTCTCGCAAGTTCCATAGAGCTCTTTGCCTAAGGCAAACGATGCTGCTGAACTTTGATCACTGATCATAAGAGCCAGAGCTAAAAAGGACTGACTCATCTGTAAAAATTGGAGACGGCAACGGCGCAGGGCACTTGCTTCATCGTTTGTATTAAAGCTTCGACTGTATTCAACCCAGTTTTTTAAATCCTGCCGTCGTAAATAAAGCTCACCCATTTCGGAAAACTTTTTTAAGAAGGCGGAATTAAGCTTGGTTTCGGGTTTGGCAACTTTTAGGAACTTCTTGTTTACGGGCATCATGTAAAATAATGGAAAAGCGGTTTCCGTATCTGGCATCAAATCATAGACCTTGATGGGTATAAATGCGGAACGAATCACCTGAGTGGTTACGAACTCCAGTTTGCTGGTGGAATAGAATTCATTTTCCATAAGCACCAAAGAGGCACCAGATGTTTTTACGATGCGGGCGTCTTCGGGTTTAAGTTTAGAGTTCACAACCGCGATAATATAGCTATCAGCAGCCACCTGACAGGCGACCTGCACCATTCCGGCAGCTTCATTGGGTTTTTCAATTTTTGCACAGTCTAATAGAATACAGGTGATGGATTTATAGGATTCGGTTTTTTCAAAGAAAGTGTCAGGATCATCGAAGCTTTCAAATTCAAACGAGAAAATCTGCGCGAGCTCTGTGGCCCTTTTGGTGAATCTTGGATCTTGAGAGACCGCTGCTAAGTCGAGACTTCTCATGGTGAAGCCTCCCTCTGCTATAAGGGTCACTCCATCTTAAGGTCATTTCAATATGTCATTAGAAAGTGTCGGTCTCGACTTCCCAGTCGGCTGTTAGTCCAACTACGGCGACTTCTTTCGCATAGGGATTAAGTTCAGAATCCTTCATGGCATTAGCAAAGTACTTTTGTGCCAGGCGCACGTGTTGGCTGTAATAAAGGGGTACGAGTTCTTTTCCGCAGGTCTCACAATCAATTAGCAACTCGTCTTCTTGTTTGTGAGTAGTGTCGCAATGTTGGCAACGACGATAGTGTGTTTTTTGGTTCATGAACGTACCTACCTCTAAGTATGATACATCTATGATAATGCGAGCAAAGCTGACTCACAATTGACAGTCTCATTTAAAGCTAGCTAAATCGCTCAAGATTTCTTAAGAAGTGAGTTACGAGAAACGCTTAGGTGATCATATTGGTGACCATCTCATATCTATTTTTAAATTTTCGTCGCGTATGCAGTGATCCCGATACATTATCAATTTCTAATGAATCGGGACCATTGAAGATTGTTCTATTTTGAGAGAACCAGTGTCGTCACACTCATCGCTGGCATCGTGTAGTAAACTTCGGAGCCTGAGACGGAGATGCTGCCTAATGCCTTCGGCGTGGGACTGCCATCAGCAATCTGGTATGCGGCTCCTTGTGTATAACCACTGCTATTGGCAATGG
Source organism: Bdellovibrio sp. ZAP7 (assembly GCF_006874645.1). Taxonomy (NCBI): domain Bacteria; kingdom Pseudomonadati; phylum Bdellovibrionota; class Bdellovibrionia; order Bdellovibrionales; family Pseudobdellovibrionaceae; genus Bdellovibrio; species Bdellovibrio sp. ZAP7. The sequence goes on from NZ_CP030082.1 coordinate 1,454,109, forward strand.
CGATTTTAGTAGAAAGCGCCGCGGACGTTTTATTTAAGATCACCAGATAAATCTTAGAAGAATCCGTCGATGACTGCATCGCATACACAGATGTTTTTTCGTTATTCGTTGAAACCGCGCGAACTGAGATATCACCCACGCGGCCACCGGCGCCATCGTAGTTCACGAAAAGCTTCATTGCGCCATAAATGTAAGGGGAGTCTTCCCGGTCCCAGTGAGTCGCAAAGAACACGTCCTCGCGACCAAAGATACCTAAGACATCGGCTTCGGCGATACCACCAGAAATAATTTGGCCACCGCCGTGATTGTATTCCGAGAAGGAAATTTTAGTTCCTGGATAATACTTGTTAATACGATCTTTCAAGCGCGGGATCCATTGAATTGGCGCATTTAAATAGTCATCCGCAATCCAGCTGGTTTCTTTATAGGTCGGGTCCCACAAAGAGCGAGGCGCTTGCAAGCGAGCAGCAATCACCGCAGCTGTTTGTGGAGCTGTCTCGTCAAGTACGCGATAACCATCACCACGAGCTTCAGAACCCCAGTGCATATCGATCACATCTACCAGGCGCTTGCCGTAGGATTTTTCAGCGGCAGCCATTTGTTGCAAGAACCACGACATGTATTCACCGTTCGAGCGGTCCGGAGCGTCTTGCAAGCTCATCATTTCATTAAAGCCGTATGCCACAGCACCAAACACCATAGAATTCGGAGCTTGCTCTTTGATCATACTTGCAAAGCGAATTGTTTTTTCTTTCATTTCCGCATATGTCGTTTTTGTAGGATGGATCAAAGGGTGTGTCGATTTCCAAATTCCGGGCTCGTTGTCCAAGCTATAGAAAATCTTGCGACCCGAAGACAAGTCTGTTTTGAAAGTATCCTGGAAGAATTTAAGGGCTTCGTCTTGATAAACATAATTATCAGACAAGTTCGCAACGGCAGAGCTCACGCTGCTTGGTTTACGGTCCAAGTTTTGACGGAAGCGCATGTTCGTGGGACTTGCGGCCTGTGTGATCGTACCATTTTTGTCGGCAGCGATGTAATCCACAATGGGAATGGTCACAAGCGGGGTTGCTTCGTATGAGTAAGCTAACTTCACGCCTAGGCGCACGGCCTCTCCGGCAACCTCGCTGCGACTGCCGCAATTTACCAGGTCGCAAACACGGTTGCCGCTGGTATTGTTATAGTCGGTACCACTGTTCGTGGCGTTGTTTTCCCAGTTATAAGTCGTCCAGCGATTTCCGCCCATACGAAAAGCACCGATACCCTTCATCATGCTGGTCTCATAGTTCGTACCATAGATATAAGGAGAGATCGCATGGCGATCCAAATTTACATCAATATTGAATATGACATCTGTCGCAGAAGGTGTGGCCGACGGAGATGGTGAAGGAGATGGTGAAGGAGATGGTGAAGGAGATGGCGATACCGTTGGCGACGGAGAAACTGTCGGTGAAGGGCTTACCGTGGGCGATGGTGATACTGTTGGTGAGGGCGAAGCTGTTGGCTTTGGTTTGGGACGACGTCTGCCACCAGATAGATTGCTTTGAACTTCGAGATCGCCATTGGCAACCTGGGCTGATAAATCTGTTTGTGAGCAGTTTTGGAAGAGTAACATCATTAAAAGCGCAGATAAAACCGTCGCAATTTTTTTTCGCTTACGCCAAAGTGTTTTCATATATCCCCCACTAACAATGATGCAAGTATTCGATCTTTCGAGCACTGAATCTTAAGGGAACGGCTCACTTCTGTTCAGATTTCCTTAACGAAAGGTCAGCAGGAGTGCGAAAGCGTCAAACTTTTTTCCGTCTGAATAATCGCCAAACAGCGGCGAATTGCCAAGGTGTCATAAAGCTGGACCTGTTCCACTGAGAGTGTTGAGATAGAATATGTGAAGGGGGTCTTATGGGTAAATTTCTTGGGTTATTCATAACAATGCTGTTGTTTGCGGGATCATTGTCGGCGAAAGAAGGCGATTATAAAAAACCCTCTGATGCTGAGTTAAAGAAAAGACTGACTCCCATGCAGTATCAGTGCACACAACAAGCTGCAACGGAAAGACCCTTTAATAATGCCTATTGGGATAATAAAAAAGAAGGGATCTATGTCGATATCGTTAGTGGTGAGCCTCTTTTTAGCTCAACAGATAAATATGATTCTGGTACGGGCTGGCCCAGCTTCACCAAAGCCATTGATGACAATGCGGTTGTGACTAGGGCAGATCATGAAATGTCGGTGGAAAGAACAGAGCTTCGTTCCAAAGGCGCAGACTCCCACTTAGGACATTTATTCGACGACGGCCCGGCGGATAAAGGTGGTAAACGCTATTGCATTAATTCTGCCGCCTTGAAATTTATCCCGAAAGAAGAGATGGAAGCCAAAGGCTATGGCCGCTATCTAAAACTCTTTACTAAAAAGTCCAAATAGCTCAAAAAAATGTCAGTGAACTCTTGCTGTTTTGGTGGCAACACTGGTGAGAGTCGCTGACGTACTTGCCTCAATTAATTTCACATCGAAATGTTTTTCCACCAAAATTTGGCGCACCTCTGCTTCAGAATAATAGTGTGTTGTGCCCGCCGCAGTCGTCACTTCGCCGGTCCCCAGGGGAAGACTTACGAAGAGGGCTCCATCTTCCGGCAGCATCAAATGAATCAGTTCAAGATTGTGTTCCAACTGATCCTCGGGCATGTGGTCAAAAGCGGCACCGCCCCAAATGCCGTGCAGGTTTTTGGGTACTTTGAGAGAGGCTAGATTTTTGACGGTGCCTTGGATCATTTCAATGCCTTCTTGTTTCCACTTTTTAACGAGGTCCTCATTTTCTTCAATACAAACGACATTGAAGCCATTCGTTTTAAATTTGCTCAAAAGCTCGGTCGAACCCGCGCCCAGTATCAAAACTGTCGATGCTGGCTCAAGCAGCGATAGAAACGTCTTCACACTGTTCAGATACTCCGGTGGAATGATGGCGTTACTCACGAGTTCCATAAATCCTCCGGCACGAGACGAACTTTCCCGTGATGGCTGCTTTCATGTTTGATTTTTCTTTTCGGAAGTTCGATGGGCTTTTCTTTAATATTTTTGTATTCGATCTGGCTTAAGATGTGTTTGATGATATTCAAACGAACGCGCTTTTTATCCTCTGAAATGGCGAAATACCAAGGCGCCCATGACGTGTTGGTTTTCTTAAACATATCGTCACGAGCCTTCGTGTAATCATCCCAACGATCATAGGATTTCAAATCCATTTCCGAAAGCTTCCAAGTTTTTCGACCGTCTTTGATTCGGTCCTTCAGGCGGCGCTCTTGTTCCTTGGGGCTTACCTCTAACCAGTATTTCAATAAAATGATCCCCGAATCGACCATGGTTTTTTCTAACAGAGGAGCATTCTGTAAAAACACTTCCACCTGTTCTTCCGGGCACCACCCCATAACTCGTTCTACGCCGGCGCGGTTGTACCAGCTTCGGTCAAAGATCACGATCTCACCAGCCGCAGGGAAGTGCGGAACATAGCGCTGCAGGTACATCTGACTTTTTTCCCGCTCGGTAGGAGCGGGCAGGGCAACCACGCGAAAAACCCGAGGGTTGACTCTTTCGGTCAGGGCTTTAATAGTTCCACCTTTGCCGGCGCCATCGCGGCCTTCAAAGACAATACAAACGCGGAGGCCTTTGTGCACAACCCAACGTTGCAGTTTCACAAGCTCTATGTGTAATTTCCTAATTTCCGCTGCGAAGACTTTTGAACTGAGAGGTTCGGAATGATGCTTATCCAGAGCTCTCATGCTTTGTTTCTTGGTCATTTGCTTCTCCGAAATCTCAGTGTGTTTTAAGTTTAGAAACGATCCCCTTTGAAGAAAACAAGGGAAGGGTTTTTCTGCCAAGAATCGTCATATGTCTGAAACTTACACTGGACTCCAAGTGTGAATGGACACTTGATTTGAGTTCAGTCCGGTATGAATCTCGCATTTTCCCGAAGAAATTCTTCAGGAGAAACTCCAGTGTCTAAAAGTCATTCAGCACGCTTGTTTATGGGTGCCGCGGTTTTCGCGGGTGCAATCCTCCTGGGCAGCCCGGCGTTTGCGGCCCGACGCTCCTGCATTGAAAAACAGGCGCTGGACAAAGTTTTGACAAGTTTCATGTTCGTTCAAAATGATGACAAGGAATCGCCAGTAAAGCGTTATTCCGAAAAGGATGCCTGTGACACCGGCGACTTCCGTGGTGTGGTCGACGCCATTCTTTTTATGAAAAACCTGCCCTCCTTTAAAAATACCCCTGAAAAGTTCAAATCCCTGATCAGCGAGCAAGGGCCCTCAAAGTTCCTGAAAACTCGCATTGAAAATATCGTCCTCGAGACGGATAGCAATCATGTCTGCGCGGATGGAGCCGGGGCGTACGTCAATCAAAGTGAACATGATACTAAAATTATGCACGTGTGCCCGGCGCTTGTTTCCGATCAGTCGACGCCCTTGATGGCTGCGGCCGGACTTTTACACGAGGCTCGGCATATTGACGGTTTTGAACACATCGACTGCGATCACGGCGAATTTTTTGGCACCGTCTATTCGGCTTGTGATAATACCTATGAGGAACAGGGTTCTTACGGAGTCGGCACAGCCTTTCACCTGTATGTCTATCTTGGCACTAAGAACGAGGCCCTACGCGATGAGGCTCGCGCCAACGCCGCAATCGAGTTGGTTCGACGCTTTAACAAGACTCCGCTTGGAATCAAACAAGGTGCCCTGGTTCAATCTAATGATAAGAAAATTTCATTTTATGATGGGACAAAAGTTTCCTTGCTGGTGGAGTTGCGCTTAGATGTCGCAGCTTCCACGGTGAAACGGGGATTTCCTTATTTTTTCTTTAAAAATGGACAAGTTGCAAAATACGATTTTACTTCCGACTGGCCGATGGTGGAAGGTCCTTTAGTGGAGACCTATAATAAACTGAGTGAAGACGAAATGGCCGACGTCCGTGATATCACTGTGGGCTCGGTCTATTGCATTTTACTTTCAAAGCGAGTGACGTGCTATGGGAACAACGGATCGTCTGGGTTTAGATTGTATCAAATGAATCCCGTGAATTTTTATCTAAGACCCGAGTGGGGCCCTGACTGGATAGCCGTCCGTGGCAGCGATGGAAAGATCTATCGCTTGCCGGATGAACCAACGGAGTTTGCAAATACCAGTGAGGCAGATTTGGAAACCATTGACAATCCTTATCCTGCTGTCAGTTCTTTTGCAAAGGTTGCGGGGAAGGTTGTCGGAGTATCTCCTAAAGGGAATATCGTGGAAACCACGGATGGGACCAACTGGAGCCAAGTAAAGCCTTACTCTGGCTTTAAGTTCAAAAAACTATATCCATTCTATTGGTCGAAAAAACTGGAAGATTTATAGAATAAAAAAAGCGCAGTCAGAAAACTGCGCTTTTGTGATTTAAGCGGCTTTGTTTGAGCCCGCTGAATCTTTCATCGAGCTTACCAGCTCGGTCAGAATCTGAGCATCTGACAAAAGCTGTGCTGAAGTTTCATTTAGGTTATTGGCATAGTCTGTATTCTGTGCAGTTAGTGCTTCTACAGAATGAATTGTCTCAGTCACGTTGCTCAGCTCTTGACCTTGTGCCACGCTGGACGTCGCGATCTCTTTATTCAAAGTTTGCACCCGCTCAATGGAGCTTAGGATTTCGCTTAAAGACTTATTGCTAAGGTCCGCGCTCTTTTCGCCAGCCTTAATCGTATCGACATTTCCTTTAACCAAAGCAGAAATATCTTTGGCAGAGCTTGAGCAGCGTTGTGCCAGGGTACGCACTGCTTCTGCAACCACGCCGAAACCACGACCGTGCTCACCAGCACGAGCCGCTTCCACGGAGGCATTCAACGCCAGCAAGTTCGTTTGGAAAGCAATGTCTTCAATTACAGTCACGATGTTATTAATCTCATTGGCACTTGAAGAGATTTTTTTAATTGAGTCGATAAGTTCCCGGATGTGTTTTGCACCATCTGTCGCGATTTCGCGAGAAGTCGTGGAAAGGGACTCAGCTTCCTTCGCAGATGTCGTATTTAGTGTCACCTGTGAAGTCAGGTCTTGGAGCATCTTAAGAGAGTTTTCGAGACCACGGCTGACACTTCCAGCGGACTCATCCAATTTTTTTCCTGTGTCTTCGATGGTCGTACAGCCCTCAAAGTTCTTGCCGGAAATGTTCGTTAATTGGGCGATCGTTGTATCTTGCAAAGAAATGAAGGCGCCGTAACGGCGAGCAATCAACATCAATGGAATCGCTTCCAGAATCACGAAAGTTGCATGCAAAAGCACGATACCAAAGCCGGCTTCGTAATTAAAGACACTCTTAGGTAACCACATAAAGAATGCCAAATGGTGAACCGCAATCGTTGCTGCCGCTGTTAGAATTGCACTCAGCATACCAAAGCTTAAACAGAAGGCCAGGGCGACGAACACGTGAAAGTGCATTTCGATCATGCCATTACCCAGATGGATCAACATTCCGGAAAAACACATGATCGTCATCGCTAGTAAATTAGGCAGAAGGGCCGTGGCATTACCCATAAAGTACAGAGCCGTCGGCACAGATAAAATAAAAAGACTGCCTCCCCAGGCAAGCCACTGGCTGTGACCATTGGTGGCTGCTAGGTACGAAAACACCGGAAGGTGCAAATACAAGCTTATTAAAAACATCCACGAGCGAGAGCGGGTAAACGATTGTCTAAAGTTCATCTTTGACCTGACCTGTATATTTCATTGAAAAAGGATCAACAATTTTTTGAAGTTTGCGACTGACGGCGCATCCGAAGATAGGAAAGTTTGCAACGCCGCCAGATCCCTGCAAACCGCGCAGAATTTCCAAGTCCCGTACCGGGCTGCCATCCTGAACAGATTTTTCGGAGTAACCACCGGCATAAACGGTGTCTCCTTTGGGAGTTGTGATCAGTAAGAACGGCACTCCCAATTTAGAAATGTCTTCTTTTAAATCATCGGGATCTAGCGCACGGGTTTTAAAACCTTTTTGATGCAGCTCCGTGATTTGTGGGGGATGACCGATCACCAAAATTTCTTCGTTCACATCTTTTTCAGGTCCACGGGCTAACAAGTATTCCACAATTTTTGCGGAGCACTTGCAGGACTCGCTCACTACGTGTGTTAGTGTCCACTTGCCGCCCTGACTCTGGGCCAGGGACGGGAGCGCAGAAAAGCTCATTAGATGCCAGCCATAAAACTGCGACACCATGAAAAGGCTTCCTGTAGCCCAAAACACTAAGATTGAGGTCAAAAAAAACTTTTTGATCATGCAGGAGCGCTTCGGATTTTCTTCACCAATTTTTGATAACCGCGGAGTCGCGTTTTCCTGAATTTTCAGCGAATTGGACAATGGTCGTGCCGCAAGAGTCCCGAAAGCTGCGATAATGAGATAGCAATTCATTTATAAAGGAGTTTTTATGCAAACCTCCCAACAGAAAAGCAACTTTCCCTCAGTTCATAAACATTCCACCCCTCAATCACAGCTCTTAACGCTTGATCGAGCATTTGATGTTCCCGTCGAAGAACTGTTTAAAGCCTTCACCAGCTCTGAAGCTTTAAAAGCGTGGTGGTGGCCTCAAGGGCTGTATGCAGATCGTGTCGATATTGATTTCCGCGTAGGCGGCCGGGTTTTCATTAACATGAAAGGGTACGATAAGGGCGGTGGAGGAATGATCAGCACCTACGAAGAGATCGTCGATAACGAACGGATTGTTATGACGGATCAGTTCGCAGATGAAAATGGGAAAGCTATTACTGCTCAAGAAGCTAAAATGCCCGGTGAGTGGCCGGAGGTAGGTTACATCACGCTGGATTTTTTAGCGGAAGGAGCTGACGCAAGTCGCTTGGCACTATCCCAAGAAGGTGTGCCAAATGAATTGCAAAGTGACTGCGTTCAAGGCTGGATGCAATCTTTCGATAAGCTGGAAAAATATTTGGCGTCTGAAAGGCACTAAAGGGAATTGCAGCTTAACGAAAATGTCTGTTTCTCGCCAGCTTCGTTCATCAGAACCATTTTGCTAGAGCCCGTTCCTTGGTGAACTAAAAGATAAAATTGGTTATCCGTGCTTTCGAAAGCGGAATAACCATTCGCATACACCGAATGAACTTCTTTTTCAGACACCAGGCGAGATCCTTTATCATCTTTAAGAGTCACTAAGGCTCTTCGAGATATTTCGTTCGTGATTTGTACCAGGAGGTTTCTGCTTCCATTTTGGGGGATGCATGTAACTAAAGCGCTTTCTGCAAATGCAGGCAGGCCGAAAGAGATGATGGCAATTGAAAAAAAGGTTTTCATAAAGCTCCTAACGGTGGACGTTGCTAGATTTGGAATGGGTGTAGCAAATTCAACGGTGATTGGGAACCTTTGAAGCTTTAATAATATGCAATCACAAGGACTCCATCGGAATTGATGGAGTAATAAATCAAAAAAAGCCGCTGATGAAAGCGGCTTTTCTTCGTGGAACTCGGTGGATCTACTCTTTAAGTTCTCCCACGGGAATAACACCTAAGGATTTGAAACTATCCAGTGGCATATTTTTGTCTCGACGAACTCGGTCAAAGTAGTAGTCATTGTCTTGGTAGACAAACTGACGGGGATCTTGGTCATTCCCGAACCAGATATAGAAATCACTGCAGTTGATGCCTCCACGTTCACAATCCACCCATGCCCATAGCACAATCATTTTTTGCGGATCAATGGCGCCCGCCGAGAATCCTAACTTTTTAGCGTTTTGCGCGAATGAAGCCAGGGGCAAACCTTTCGAATTCAAAAGGCCTTGGACCATCTCTTTCATTGGAGGCATGGGTTGCCCTGGGGCTCTTTTATCCGCATAGTTCCAGAATTGTCCTGCCGTCGTATAGTTAATCAAGTCATGGTTCCAAATCAGATTTTGCGGACGGTCATACAAGGCTTCGCCATTCATCACGCGCTTCATGGTTTTAGGTAAGCTGAAGAATGCGTTGTCTGGATAGATGATCGTTTCACTTTGAATATTAGGCAGCAAAACTTCAAGGTACGATTTCACCATCTCGGGTTCGTTTCGGTTGCGTTTGATATCAACCATCAAAGCCAAAGCCAGAATTTGATAGGAACGATATTTCTCCAGCTGATCATTGATATTTTTGAAATATTCCACATCAATAACGGGATTGTTATCGCGTTGAATTTGCGCGAAAACTTTTTGTAAAGGTTCAAGGTCGGTCGAGGGTGTGAAGTTCGCGTGGATGGCGTTAATCAAGGCTTCCCCGGTTGCCAGAATTTTGTCTTCTGAACCTTTGATATTGGCAGCGATTCTTTTTGCAGCTTCTGCATCAATGACTTTGCCATCCTTCATATTCGCCAAGGCTTGCTTGTTTTGATTTAAAATATATTTTAGTTGAGTCGAGAAATCCTCCCAAGCTGTGGCAATGGGGCGCATCCCAGTTTCGTAACGGCTCACTTTGATTTCAGTTTCGATTTTACTAAGAGTATTTTGGATCTCGGTTAGGCGGCCCATCACTTGGTTTAGCAAATCCAGAATTTTGCTTTGTTTGTCCTCCAGACCCAGGCCTTTTTCTAATTCATTAAAGATTTGGGCACCGGCTGCGCCCACAACACCGGCGGCTAATTTTTCAGCAAGCCAGGATTCAATTCCCTTTGGTAAGGGAGCCTCCTCAAGGTGAATATTGCGATCGTCGCCACGAGTATAGGGAGAGATATAGTCCAGATCAGCGCGTGCAAAGGAAGGGGCAATTGCAGAAGAGATGCTCGAAAGGATCAGGGCCATGTGGATGATTTTTGTTTTGAACAGTTTCATAATGTCTCCTATGACCGATACCTATTGCAGCGGCGGTGCCAGTCGAATTGGGCATTAAAGTGAATACAGTGACTTTAAACGGAGGGCTGCCGGGCATCCGGCAGGGGTGTCTGCCGCTATCTCGGCATTGCCGAGTAACCGACATGTAAGAGAAACTCTTCTGTTTATTAAATGCACATAAGGCGAAATAACTTGGCACAGCTGATGCTATGGGGAATAAGTAACTTCATCTGAAAGCGGGTCAGTTTATGAAAGCACTTTTTGGTTTCGCCTTTTTGATTTCAACCTTGGTTTCCGGATTGGCGCAGGCGGAGGAAATGAACTCTCCCGTTCTTATCCAGCAACAGTTTTCAGATGCCCCAGCTACCCCGGCAACAATTAACGATACACTTTTAAGCACTTTATCTTTTCAGTTCATCACGTCCGATTTGCTGCCAGGACAGAAAATGACCGTGCAATTGGCAGAAGGTTTTGCGCATTTTGATGTACAGCGAAATGAGGCGGGGAAGTTGTTCCTAACTTTTGAAACTGGATATCCGGAAGAACTTAAGAACTATTCAATCGAAGAAATTCAGCCGGATTATTTTGAACTGCAAATCACTGCTTGGAATGTTATGACGTATCCAAGTGCTCAAATCCGTGCCCAGATGTTTTCCGGAACGGGGCAAAGCCGCCAGGTACAGTTCTCAAATCGCATTTACCCTTTGATCAACATCACAGCTAAGTCAGACTTGCCAAAGCTTGCCGAGAAATCCACGGATGTTCTGAGAATGAGTGAATGGTTTGATATCTTGTTTCAGGGGACCCAAGTGAAAACGGGAACGTTGATTCAGGTGGGAGTTTCATTCAAAAAACCATTTAATAACTCGGAACTCGCCGAGGTGGTTCCTGTCGTAATTCTTCCGACAACGGCTTATCAGCCCGAACTATCAAAACAGCTAGAGCGTGCGATTGCGAACTGGATCACTGCCAACGCGGTAAACATTGACCACGGCTCCCTAGTCATTGACTTTACTATTGTTAAAGAGGCACCCGACGGTGGCAGCGTTCCTGGATATATTTTGAAGGGGCTGGACTTAGACTTCACTAATATCGCACTCTGAAACAAGACCTTGTGCTTAAATTTTCTCCTTTTCTTGAGTCTGGATGCCATCGATTACAAAATGACGACTCAAGCATCTAAGGAGAAACACCATGCAAAAATATATCGTGGGCCTTTCAGCGGCTCTATTGGTTACAGGTTGTGTAACAAAATCTAAATACACTGCAGACATCAACGAGCGTGATGGCGCTTTGGCTCAAGAAAAAGCTGCGGTGACAGCTTTAACAACAGAAAAACAACAACTGACAGGCGAAAAGCAGCAGCTTGAACAAAAATTGATCGTGGTCACAAAAGATCGTGGTCAGTTGAAAACTTCTTTGGACGAGATGAAGCAGGCGATGGCAGAAATGAGAGCTCGCCAGGCTGAAGAAAGAAAACGTCTTAAAGAATTCGAAGACCTGACAAAACGTTTCCAAAAATTGGTCGACACAGGAAATATCTCAGTTAAAGTTATTGATGGAAAAATGGTTGTAAGTTTGGGCTCTGACGTTTTGTTCGGTTCTGGCTCTGCGAAACTTTCACCAGCAGGTCTTGAAGCGATCAAAGAAGTTACCAACCAACTTAAAACGATCCCAGGCAAGTCCTACCAAGTTGAAGGTCACACAGACAATTTGAAAATCGCGACAGCCGTTTTCCCTTCTAACTGGGAATTGGCTTCGGCTCGTGCCTTGAACGTAACTCGTGCGATGATTGATGCAGGTATGCCAGCTGCTAACGTCAGTGCGGCAAGCTTCGGCGATACTCACCCGGTTCAATCGAATGACACTCCAGAAGGCAAAGCGGCAAATCGTCGTATTGCGATTGTGGTCGTGCCAGATCTTTCGACAATGCCTGGTTATGAAGAGCTTAATAAAATGAGCTCTAAGCAAGAAGCGGCAGCAGCTGCTCCGGCGAAATAGTCTGATTTGATTCAGAAAATAAAAAGGGAGCCCGCTGGCTCCCTTTTTTATTTAGACTTCTTCTTGTTTTAGGGCTTCAAGCAGATTTGCGAAGCATCCACGAAGTTCTTCTTCAGAGTGTTGTTGACGAATCAATTCACTCAAAATCACGTCGCTGTTCAGAGCTTCTTGAAGTGCGCTTTTAAATTTTTCAACGGAATGATGGCCTGGATTCAAAAGTTGTTTATCCATGACTTTAACAAGAACCGCAGTGCTTTTAGAGCTGGAAGGTTTTTTATGTTGTTTTACGAGTTCGATCAGACGAAGCACTAGGGGATTAGTTGTTGTACTCACAGGGTTCCTTTACGGGTTTAATAACAAATTTAAGCAAATGCTCCGGCATCAGCCAGAATTTGCAAGGACTTCAGATCCTGCTTCAGTGTTGCGCCTTTTAAGTAGCTACTCACTGTGCATGTTCCGCCATCATTGATGGCCTTGACTAATTTTAAGAGGCTGTCAGCCTTTGAAGTTTCAACTAAAGCGCCACCAAAACTGAAATAGTATTTATCTTTGGCCGTCTGACTTTGTTGCCATAGGATCAAAGCCTTCGGATTGCGCAGTTCAATACGAGACTTCGCAGACAATTTGAAATCAATTTGTGGGATAGATTTAAAGCCCTGTAAAGAAATATGCTGCATCCAGGATTTCAAGAACGTCTCTTGAATTTCTGCAGCCGACAGTTTCTGTAAAGATGCAATCGACTGCTGATAAGCCTCAGGCAGCTCGCTCACTTCACCAGCCTTACTGTGCAAAGTTTTAAATTTTGTCATTGGCGCAGAAGCCAAGACTCCGCCCTTAGAATTCAAAAGATCTTTCAAAGAGTCCGAGAAAAGTTGTTTGTGAGGCTGATCCACCCACACACCTAAGCTCCAGGTGGCGCTAAAGGATCCATCAGACTCCGCAATATGCCAATCGGCCGACGGCCAATAAGTCATGTCGCCGGGACCTGCCTCAAGCACGACTGATGCCTTTTTATGCTTATCATATTTAAAAGCGCGATCCAGGGAGGGGTTCTTACGAACATATTCCTCACTCCAAAGACGGAATTTTTTTGTGCCTGCCACGGGAAAGCTAAAAACACCGCAGGAATCCACGTGAACTCCAAACGGAGTCTTGCGGTAATTCCCCAGGTACAAACCCATTTCAGCAAAACGATTCGGGAAGCCGACATGTCGATAAAGTTCGTCAGTGAAGTCCGTCAGCAGGTGGTGTTTTTTAAGGTTCACTTTCAAAAGTTCATCACAAACCAGGCAGTAATCGGGGAAGAGCTTTTTCATACGCTCGTGATAGCCCTGAAGGGATTTGTCCTCTTTTTCAGGCAAAACCTGCAAAACGTCTTCGGCATCCGCTTTAAAGCCATCGATATAGAATTTAAACCCCTCAGGATCGTTTGATTTACGGCAGCGGTCGCTATAAAGCACCAAAAGGTCAAAGATTTCGGCAGCACTGATTTCCTGTAAAGAGGATTGGACGTTATTCAGGGACAGCGCCTTTTTTTCCCAATGGTTTTTGGCGAAGTTTTTCCAAAACTTTTGATCGAGTTTTACGGGTGTCGCCAAGGAAGCTCCAATACTGATAATTGCGGAAAAATTGGTTCTGGCAACATTCGTTTAGAATCCATTTTGAGTCAAATAAAGCACTCTAAAATCTGCCTGGCGTCTGAGGGGCTTGTAAATTTATCAACGAGATCTGAAGGGGTGCATAAGCCCTTGTGGCCTATCGGGAATTAGCTTAAAAAAGAGCATCTCTGGAGACCCCAAAATGAACCTAGCCGCCGTCACCTTTCAAGATGAAATCAAAACTATCGAGCTTAAGCGTGACGTGACCAAGCATATGAAGCAGGGGCATCGCTGGCTTTTTGCTAACTGCTTTGACGACAACAAATCAATCAAGTCAGGCATTCATCTTTTGAACTTTAAGGGTGAAACCTTGGCCCTGGGTATTTGGCAGGCTGACACTCAGCTGCGCTTCCGTGTTCTGGTTTTGGCGGATGAGCCCATTTTTCGTCGCAATAACATGAAACGCACATTAGAGCTTTATTTTGAAAGCCAGTGGCGTAAGGCCGTTGAAATCCGCAGAACCTTCGATTTGGCGGTGACGAACTCCTTTCGTTTGATCAACGGGGAAGGCGATGGTCTACCTGGTTTGATCGTGGATATCTATAATGACACCGCGGTTATTAAGCATGACCATGCCGTCATGGAAAAGACTTGGAATGCTTCCGTTATCGCCCAAAAAATCCAAGAGGCCTTCCCGCAAATTAAATGCGTGTATCTAAAGCGTCGTAATGATGCTGAAGAAAAAGGTACCAACATTGTTGGAACATTGGCGCCTGAGACTCAGTTCTTGGAAAATGGTGTTCTTTTTGCCTCGAACATCCGGGATGCAGCAAAGACGGGCTTTTTCCTGGATCAACGGGATAACCGTAAAATGATCCAAAACTTCGCCAAAGGGAAATCGGTCTTAAACCTTTTCAGTTACACAGGTGGTTTTTCTATTTTCGCCGCCAAAGGTGGCGCGACCGAAGTGACTAGCGTCGATATCGCTAAAGTAGCTATTCAAGCGGTCGCTCGTAATTTCGAAATCAATGACCTAAAAACGGTTCATAACGATGTGGCGACGGATGCCTTCGCTTATCTTGAGCAATTGAACGTGGAAAAGAAAAAATACGACATCGTTATTACTGACCCTCCAAGCTTTGCACCGAATGAGAAATCAGTGGAGCAAGCAAAAGCGGCGTATACGAAAGTATTCTCAAACTCTATCAAGCTGGTAAACCCAGAAGGACTATTTGCTGCGAGCTCTTGTTCTAGCCATATTTCCACAAAAGAATTCATGGACATCTGCCAGGAAGCTTTTTCTCGCGCACGTAAAAAGGCGACATTGGTTTACATCGGTGGACAACCAGTCGACCATCCCTATCCTTTGGCGATGGAAGAGCTTCGTTATTTGAAGTTCGCCCTGTTCCGCTTGGATTAGTCTTTAAAGGATTAGAAATGAAAACAATTGCCAGTCTTCGCCAGGAAATCGATCAGGTCCATAAAGAGCTACATGCACTGTTATTGCGACGTCGTGAATTGACCATGGCGGTTTGGGAGATCAAACAGCAAGAAGGGCAGCCATTCTTTAATGCCGCTCGTGAGGATCAAATTCTTCAGGACTTCTTAAATATGGATGGCAAGCAAGGACAAGATCCACAATTTGATGAGCTTTTAAAAGGAGTGATGAGTTCGGTCCTCCGAGAGTACGAGAAATATTTAAGATTTCATTACGATAAATAAATAAAAACCGGCACACCAGCCGGTTTTTTAGTATTCAACTCATAATAGGTCTAGTATTCCGATTAAGAGTCGGCAAGGTAGGCAACCATTCTAAGTTTAGCCCTTCAAAGAAACATTTAGGAACCCGTTACATATGGTGTATCCAAAAATGAGCGTTTTAAATTTGAGGTAACTATGACTATTGGAAGTAAATTGGTGAGTCTAGGAATCGGGATGAGTTTGGTGTCTGTATGTGTGGCTGCCTTTGCTTATTGGGGGCAGGCTCGTACCCAAGACAAATACGAGAATGTCGCACGGGGGGTTTTAGATGATGTCATTACCACGGACTCAGTCTTTTTGGGCTTTAAGCAAGTTCGAATTTCTATCAGGACTTTAGGCCTTGAAGGCATTACCCCAGCCCAGGAAGAACAGGCCATCAAAGAAACGATGGCCGCCATCCAGGATGTCGACACCGAATTAGCAAAGTTTGAAAGATCTAATCTTCTTCCGGGAGAGAAAGAACTTGTGACTCCGCTTTTATCAAGATGGAAGGAATTTAAAGGCATTGGCGGTAACATTTTAAATTTTCAAAAGATGGGAACGGCAGAAGGCCGCAAGAATATGACGGCGATTTTCTATAAAGAATGTCCCGAAAGCGCACAAGCGTTTATGAATGCGGCGATTACGCTAAGGGCTTTTTTAACTCATCAACAGAAAGTATGGGTAGAAGACGCGCGCGAAACGGCAAAGGCAAACAATGTTATGCTCATGGTTATTTCGGCTGTGGGAATTTTTCTGGGCCTTGCAGTAAGTATTGGTTTCTCGTCTAAACTTTCTAAAGATCTTTTAAACGTCAGCGATGACCTTGCACAGGGCTCTTCGCAAGTTTCTTCCGCTTCGGAACAAATCGCACAAACTGCAGCGACCTTATCGGAAGCTTCAAGTAAGCAGGCCGCATCTTTAGAAGAGACAGTTGCAACAGTTGAGGAATTAACATCCATGGTGCGTTTAAACATGGATAATGCGAAGCAAGCGGCAGCCCTGGCTGGTTCGACCAGAGATATTGCAATCAAGGGCGAGCAAGAAATTAAAACTTTGATTTCCTCTATTCAAAGTATTACCGCGGACTCTAAGAAGATCGCGGAAATTACAACGGTCATTGATGATATTGCATTCCAAACGAACCTTTTGGCGTTGAACGCCGCAGTCGAGGCCGCTCGCGCGGGAGAGCAAGGGAAGGGATTCGCTGTTGTGGCGGAGGCGGTTCGTAATTTGGCACAAAGGAGTTCTGAATCTGCTAAAGGAATCACGACACTTATCAGTGAAAGCGTTGAAAAAATCGAGCGCAGTTCTCAACAGGCTACAATCGGGGGCAGTGTCTTGGCCGAAATCGTGTTGTCAGTACGGAAGGTTTCGGAAATTAACGATGAGATCGCACATGCAAGTGAAGAGCAGTCTTCTGGTATCGTGCAAATAGGTCAAGTGATGAACCAGTTAGATCAAGTGACTCAACAGAATGCGGCTTCCTCGGAAGAAGCTGCTGCTTCTGCCGAAGAATTGTCTGCTCAATCAAAATCGTTGATGAGTGGAGTCGGCAATTTGACGGGTATGGTATCGGGTAAACAGCACGGCGTCAGCGTTCAAGTTGCGGCCTAAAAAAAGATAAAATTTCAAAGGCTGTCCCGTGTTTGCACAGGGACAGCTATTTTTTGCGACTTTGGTATTCTTTTTCTCTGCCGAAGTGGCTTTCAGAAAGACCATAGCTTTCAACGTTGCCCAGGTCTTTAATCAAAGAATCCAGATCCGTTTTTCCTTGGATGAAATCAAGGTGTGCTTTGATTTTAGTGATCAATTCAGCACCGCGCTCTTTCAAGGCTTCGTAACGAACAAAGCCCAGACCGTGAGATTCCCACTCTTTAACGTAACGAGCAGCTGATTGAGATTTACCGTTGTACATCGTATTACGGCACTCTTGATCCGGCTTGATTTGGTGCCAGTTACCGAATTGGTCTTTCAATTTCACATCGTGCTTTTCACAAGGCTTACCGCAGTCCTTAAAGCTCGTACCCTTGCTTAGGAATGCTGCAAATACACAGTGCTCCATGTGGAAGCTTGGCATGTATTGGTAAGCAGTTACTTCAAAACGCTCAGCTTGACCCGCTTGAATCAATTCGCTGACCTGTACATGGTTAAGGTCGTAACCCAAGCACACACTGGAAAGGCCCTTGTCGAGCAAGTATTGCGCTGTCAAATGATTGGCAACGTTCAAGCTGAAATCACCCAGGATTTGACCTTTGTAGTTATTGGCTTGCAAGTATTGAACAGCACCCAAGTTGCGGGCCAGGATGGCGTCAGGGTTTAGGTTCAACAGGTGTTTGATGTTGCGTTGTTCGTTGGGTTTTAAGATTCGAGTGGTGGCAACGCCGACTTTGACGTTTTCAGATCTTAATACATTCAAGCTAGGTTCGAAATCCAAACCAAATTCAAAATCCAAGATCGCAAGGTTGATATCCGAGGCCTGCAGTTCGCCATTCTTAACAGCGTTCGCAACGTCCTCAACCTGACCCTTGTCACGCAGAAGCAAGTTCAGCTTAAGGCCTTCTGCAGTGCGAGCGGTGATTTTTTTGCTGCCAATCCACTCCATAACTTGAGCGTCAGGAGTGATGGCTGGAGCTGCACCATTTTGAATGCGCAAGTCAGTCAATTCTTTGACTAGCTTTTGGCGAAGTTCTTTCACTTGTTTGTTTGGCAAGAACAGGGGTGTGGTTGAATCCAATTCGGCTTCAAAACCTTCGCCACGGAAAGGGCTTCCCATCAGCGCAAAAAGCTCTTCGCGCAAATCCAGGGAGTTTAAGCCCTTGTTTTTTGCTGGCTCACAGATGTTTTCGGAAGTTCCGACCACTGTGTACTTGCCATCAGAATATTGAACTTTCAAAGGCTGACCCAAAGAGGCTTCCGCGCGCACATTCACGGGCAGGCGTTTTTTTCTTTGCTTGTCTTCAACACTCAAAGAGACGTCTTTCTTAAGATCTTTGTCATGGTTATAGAACACACGAGCGCCGTTATAGAAACCTTCCATCGCGATGTCTCTTGAAAACTCTAAAGAAAAACGGCGAGGGGAAAGGGACTTAACTGCGAACACAAAGCCGCCTTTTTCAGCGTCTTGACCATGGCGATCTTTATAAACCCACAAGATACCGTCACCGGCCTGGATGAAGTCAGCTTTAAGACCTTGTTGAGCTTTGTCTTCAGTGATTTCAACTTCTAAAGAAGTCGGGTTCACTTTTATGACTTTACCGAATTCAAAACCGCGATGAGCGCTGAACGTACCTTCAACCAGTTCCTGGTGATTCACACCATGAAACCAACCGCTGTAGAAACCACGGGAGAAAGCTGTGGCCATTTGTTTTTTAAGCAAAATTGGATTTTGCAAAGACTGGCTGTTTTGCGCCGACGTGATTGCTTCATCAAAGCTGCGAGCAGCCGTTGCCACGTATTCTGGAGTTTTTAGACGGCCTTCAACTTTGAAGCAATCAACGCCCGCTTCAAGCAAGCTTGGAACTTCGTTGATGCCGCAAAGGTCTTGTGGAGAAACCAGAAAGGACTTGCCGCCCAGATCACGCTTTTCACCATCGACATGCATTTCGTAAGTAAAGCGACAGCTTTGCGCGCATTGCCCACGATTGGCAGAACGGCCACCGATACCTTCAGAAGTAAAGCATTGCCCAGAGTAGCTTACGCACAAGGCGCCATGCACGAACACTTCAATTTCTTTCGTCGTGTTTTGTTTGATGGAGTGAATTTCTTTAAGAGAGTTTTCGCGGGCTAGAACAAAACGTTGAATCCCCAAGTCGTCAAGCCACGTGATGGCTTCAGCATTAGTGACGCTCATTTGTGTCGAACCATGGATGCGTTGCTCTGGAGCCATTTGACGAATCAAACGGATCAAACCCAAGTCTTGAACGATGAAAGCATCTGGTTTGAGCGGAAGGATTTTTTGCAAAACTTCAACGGCTCCACGAAGCTCGTTCTGAAAAATCAGGATATTGAAAGCCAGGTTCACCTTTACGCCATGAAGGTGGCAAGTATCGATGATGTCCTTAACTTCTTCGATTTGAAAGTCGTGACTTCTGCCGCGGGCATTAAATCCCGGCACGCCCATAAAAATAGCATCTGCACCGTTATGGATAGCGGCCAAAGCCATATCCTTAGTACCAACTGGAAGAAGCAGTTCTGGGCGTTTCAAATCTGTTTTTTGCATGGGGCGTTTTACCAGATTTGGCCATTTTCGCATAGGGGGGAAGTGCCTTTTGAGCAAAAAATTACTGCTTCCAGCCCCTTAGAATGTATAGTCGATATGCAGTAGTAAGGTCAGGGCCGTCGTATTGGTTATCAGAGGAATATTTACAACCACCTCCTCACATCCGAGCATTGTGGAAATTGCAGGGGGTGTGACAATTCATATCAGACGCCCTTGTTTTGCATCTGAGGAGCCCTAATTTGGCAGAGCCTCAAAACAATTACAGCACTCTGTTTTCACACTCATCTTTTTTGGTTTCCTGAAATAGGGTCGTCGGCGAAGGGGTTTCAAGATGAAGATGCAGAAATTTCATTTACCGACGATTTTCTTTTTGTTGATCACGTTTACTTTTCATATGCGAAGCCTCGCTGTTGTCGAGGGTGTGATTGGAAATGTGCCGCTCGAAAAAAATGTCAATCTTGCTTCGCAGTTGCCTGCAACCAATGCACCGGAAATTATCATTTCCCGAAAACAATATGTGATATCTTATAACAAAGAGAATCGCTCGCTTAATTGGGCCGCCTGGGAATTAGATCCCTCGCGATTAGGAAATGCTGATCGAACCAATGGGTTTTCTCAAGATTCAGAGCTTGAAACTTTTCTGGAAAAACAAGGCGGAAAGTATCGCGCGGTGACATCGACCGAATATCGCGGCACTTGTTTTGATCGGGGCCATCAGGTGCCCTCTGCCGACAGAACCGACAGTGCCAGAGACAATGAAGCCACGTTTGCGATGAGTAATATGATTCCCCAAACAGCGTTTTTAAATCGCGTGTTGTGGGAAGATCTGGAACGCTACACCCGCGATCTTGTTTCCCTCAAAAAGAAAAAGGCCTATATCATGGCCGGTCCTATTTATGATCAAAACTTTGGCTCTATCGGACCAAACAATGATATTCCTGTGCCTTCAAAGAATTTTAAAATCATATTTTTATTGGAACCTCACCAGACGGCGAAAGAAATCACAAAAGACACCCCCGCCTTGGCGGTGATTTTGCCAAACACTCTCCCAGATGGAAGTGCAGCTGCCGTCGGGGAGTCGGGAGATTGTTCAAAGGCTTCTGACATTTCTTCGGACAAAGCCGATTGGAATCAGTACCGCTCGACCATTGATCAAGTAGAACGTTTAACTGGACTTCGTATTCTTTAAATCAATTCCGACGTAAACGACGGGATTATGTGAGAATACTCTGAGATTTTATGAATTAATTCATACTGTTAAATTGTGCTTAAGTATCTGCAAAGGAATCACGATATCTTACTATTCAAGAAATTTTGATGGAGATGCAGATGAATATTTCAGTTTGGTTTAAAGGCATACGTGGACGCCTCTTGTTTTCAACAATGCTACCGGTGTTGGCGGTAGGTATTATGACTTGGATCGGTTTCTCAGTGACTGATGACCTGGGTAAGAGATTGGATTCTGCATATGAAAACACGATTCCCAATATGGATGCCCTTAGTATCGCAATGGAAGCTCGCGCGAGCATGGGTTACCGAATCTGGATGGTCCTTGGGGTCGATTTGGCAGACACTGAGTTCAGAAATACAAATATTCAGAATTTGGAAGGCCACTTAAAAGAATTCCGCGAAGGCCTAAAAAGATATGAAGCGGCTCCCTTTTCTCCTGGTGAAATGGAACTCTATGCACCATTTAAAGAGAAAAGCGAAAAATACTTTTCGATCACGGAGCAGGTTATCAAAGACCTCAAACTTGGTACAAAAGAAGGCAATGAACGCGTCATGATGCAAATGCGTGGAGGCGAATGGCAAACCATAGGTGCAATCGCTAGAAAGTCTTTTGATAAAATCACAGATTTTTACTCAGAAAATAGCGCCAAGTTTAATACTCAGCAAAAGCAGGAACGCGCGGATGCTCGCATGTGGACTGGTATTGTGGGTGCCTCATCTTGCGGACTTTTATTGTTCGTGTTGATGTTTATTGCGCATAGACTTGCAAGTTCTGTTGGAAATATTTCTAACAAAATCAGCGAAGCAGGAGCCCAAGTGACTGCGGCTATTGAACAGCTGTCAGCAGCGGGACAATCTTTGTCTCAATCTTCAACTGAAGCAGCAGCAAGCTTAGAAGAAACCGTGGCAAGCCTTGAAGAAATGACTTCCATGGTGAACTTGAATGCTGATAACGCGAAACAAGCTGCGGGTCTTTCTACAGTTTCTCGCGAATCGGCAGAACGTGGCCAATCAGAAATTCAAGTTCTGGTAAGCTCGATGTCTGATATCTCGGCGTCATCCCGTAAGATCGAAGAAATTATTAACGTTATTGACGATATCGCATTCCAAACAAATCTGTTGGCATTGAATGCGGCAGTTGAAGCTGCGCGTGCAGGTGAACAAGGTAAGGGCTTTGCGGTTGTGGCAGAGGCAGTTCGTACTCTGGCACAAAGATCTGCGGAAGCGGCGAAAGATATCACAGTTTTGATCAAAGATTCTGTGGATAAAATTGAACGCGGAACTCAAGTTGCAGATAAATCTGGTACCGTGATGGCCGATATCGTGACGTCAGTTAAAAAGGTTTCTGATCTTTCTGCCGAAATTTCTTCTGGTTCCGGCGAGCAATCGACAGGTATTCAGCAGATTTCCAAAGCCATGAATCAATTGGATTCAAGTTCTCAGTCGAATGCGGCTTCTTCTGA
This sequence comes from Bdellovibrio sp. ZAP7, assembly GCF_006874645.1. NCBI lineage: Bacteria > Pseudomonadati > Bdellovibrionota > Bdellovibrionia > Bdellovibrionales > Pseudobdellovibrionaceae > Bdellovibrio > Bdellovibrio sp. ZAP7. The sequence goes on from NZ_CP030082.1 coordinate 1,476,183, forward strand.
AGAAATCGCATCGACGGCAGAGGAAATTTCCGCTCAATCAACACAAATGCAAAAAATGATGGAAGATTTAAGCTTCTTGATTTCAGGTGAGCGTGCGTTGCCGGTTGCTGCTCCTGCGGCGGCAGCAGTGGTTAAAAAAATCCACAGTGTGAAGCGAGGCCCATCAAAGTCCAAAGCCCAGGCTTCGGCAGAATTTCTGCCTATGGATGAAAATGAAGAAAGCGGACGCGGTACCCTAGGTAAAGCGTCAAGTTTCTAACATTCAAAAAGCACATTGAATAAAACCCCGGTCATTGAAAGTCACCGGGGTTTTTTTATTACTTCCTAGTGCGAGATTTTGGTTTTGGTGCTGGTTTGGTCATAGGTTTTCCAGGTCGACTGCCTGGTTTGCTGAGTTTGTTGCCACCCGTATTTTTCCCAGAAGCTTTCACCGGCGGTTTCGCACGGGAATTGAATTTGGTTTTGTCCCGGTCTTCCGGAAGTTTTCTGCCTTCAAGATCTGCGATAAAGCGTTCGTCACGTTCTGTGACAAAGTTAATTACCACACCTTTGCGACCGGCCCGGGCGGTACGGCCTGCGCGGTGCAGATAGTTTTCTTTTTGCTTGGGTAGATGGTAGTTGATCACGCGATCTACATTTGGAATATCCAAACCACGACCGGCTAGATCTGTTGCCACTAACAGCTTCACTTTGCCTTCAGTGAATTTTTTAAGATTCGAACGGCGCTCGGCCTTTTCCATTTCCCCGCGATAAATCACGGCGGCATAACCGTTATCGGAAAGCTCCTGGGCCAGCTTATCGCATTGCTCACGAGTGTTCGCGAACAGAATAGTTCCGCCATCAGCAGGTTCTTTCAAAATCTTTTCTAATAGCGGCCAACGGCGGCCGTCTTTAACAATGCGATTTTGCGTCACCAAAGTTTTGACAGTTTTTCCAGCGCCCGCACTGCGGTAAAGCTCTGCTTTCGCAAACATTCCGTTAATCAGTTCTTGAACTGCCGGGGAGACAGTTGCTGAAAACAGTGCCAGTTGAACTTCTGTCGGGCAGGCGTAATAGATATTATTTGAATCAGAAATGAATCCTTGATCAAGCATCTGATCGGCTTCGTCAAAAACCAGCATGCGCACATCTGTCAAATCGATGTACTTAAGGTTCATCATCTGAATCAGACGGCCCGGAGTTGCGAGCAAGATCTCAAAAGGACCAGAAGTATTACGACGTGCTTGCTCCATCGCCATACCACCCAATGCAGGACGAACTCGCAGACGAGTATCATGGGTCAAAGTTTTAAAAACTTTGGAAACCTGCTCACCCAGTTCACGGGTCGGGACCATCACTACGGCGCGTGGACGGGAGTTTTCTGTCACTTCTTGACCTGCGTCTTCAAGGGATTTCAATGCGTGAAGCAAGGGGAGGGCGTAAGCCAAGGTTTTACCGCTGCCGGTTTCGGCAACGCCCACCACCGATTGCCCACCCATCAAAGTGGGAATCGCGTTATTTTGAATTTCCGTGGGATTCGTAATTTGATTCGATTTTAAAGTCTTAACCAATGAACCTAAGAGCCCGTAATCAGAAAATTTCGCCATGGTGTTTGTCCTTATTGACAGCGTTGTTGGATGATATATTTGATCACACGAAGTTTTTCAGTTGGATTTTTGACGTCCCAGATCCACTTGAAGTCGCGACAGTCTTGCCAGCCAGGAAAAACCATCTTACCAAAAGTTTCGTCGCCATCATCCTTCATCAATCTCTTATAGACAATGTCTTGAATCGGCAAATAAGAACTTTTTGGCAAAATATTGCGCGAAATCAGGTCGATCACGACTTCAACACTCGTCACAAAGCCGATTTGTCCTGGCAATGTTGGATATTTGGATTCACCGCGACTGGAGTAGGCCTCACGAATATAACTAAGTGCAGGAATGTGGCTGAATTCTTTTCCCATCTGATCGTACACGATGGTGTCGAATTGACCGTTGTCGCCAAAGAATAAAACCAACTCCGGATTTTTATCTGCTAATAGCTGACGAATGACTTTTTGTTTCAATTCGGGGTCTTGCTTGATTCCCTTATTCATATGCAGTTTGGTAATAGGGAAGTGATTTTCTTCGAGGAAATCTTCGTGCTGCTCGCCCATTAAAAACCTAGGGGCTAAGCTAACATAATGGAATTCAATATCCCCGTGAGAAGATTTCAGATCCTGAAAGATCTCAGCCATTCCGACGAATTTACTGTCGTCGTCAAAAGCGGAAGTGGCAGAACCGGCTTTAGAAAGAATGTGGGAAACCTTTAAGGTGTCATCGATATCGGAAATGACCAAAATTTTGGCTTCAGCCGTTGCCGTTAACAGCAATACCAGGATCAAGGCCCAAAGGTTTTTCATAATTCGCTCCTAGAGAGGTTCGGCGTCTAAAACGTAGACAAGGGTGTAAAATGACCATCAAGGCCTAATTCAGTCCTCATATGTTTAGTGTCAGTGAGTTCCTTAGGCAAATAGCAACATAGATGCCACGGTCTCTGACGGGCATGGATTGAGCACCTGAGTTATAACAAATCCAACGCAAATCACTTCTCCGAATCCGTCCTCCAGAAAAGAATATTTTCTACAAGGAGAACTTATGAGCAGAAACCGAGCTACCTGGGATGCCAGCGAGTGCGCCCTTATATTGATTGATTATCAACCCGAGATGTTTAAAGGAATAGGTTCCAGCGATCCGCACATGGTTGAAACCAATGTCTGTGCTCTTACAAAGGCTGCCGTGGCGTTTGATATTCCGGTTGTTCTAAGCACAGTGGGAGTAAAGATGGGTGTCAATCAACCGACTATCAGAACTTTGCGTGCAGAACTCCCCGAGTTGCAAGAGATCGATCGCTCCAGTATGAATGCCTGGGAGGATGAGGCTTTCTTAAAGGCAGTGAAGGCGACAGGACGTAAAAGACTGGTTTTCTGCGCTCTTTGGACGGAGATCTGTCTGGTTTATCCCGCAATTGAAGCTTTGAAAGACGATTATGAAGTGACTTTCATCGCTGATGCAGTAGCTGGTCAATCCAAAGAAGAACATGAAATGGCCATTGAACGACTGATTCAGGCCGGCGCAATTCCTAATACGTCCATCGCCATGATGGCCGAATGGTTTCGTGACTGGAAGTCGCCTATGGCAACCAAAGGCCGCGAGGTATTTTCAGCTCTTATTCGCGAACATCGCGCCACTCATGCAAACTCACGCTTTCAACCCGCGCCAGATTCCTATTCCAGTCAGTCTGAAATGATGTAATTTAAAATAAAAAGTTGTCCAGCACAGTGATTGAAGTCACAGAGTCGGACAACTTTCTTTTCGTATTCACGAATTTTCGCGGAATTATTTGCGCCAGAGTTGTCATTGTAGTTTGTGGAATTTGCAAAGCAGCATCTGTACTCGAATCTGGCGCCTGTACAGAGGGAAAACGACAATTCACGCCGCGTTTTAAAAATAAATTTAAAGCCTCACGAAAAAATCCCCACCCAAAAAAAAACGGCGTTATAACCCGACCACCAAAGCGAGTTTGGTAAAACAAATTCGAAAACTAAATTTGGAAAAGGTGGTAATTATGAATTCAGTAAAGTCTTTATCAGTGATCGCAGCAATCTCTTTCGCACTCGCTGCTTGTAGCTCTAGTAAAAGTGAAGATAAAAACAGTGAGGCCGTTGCCCAGGCTGAATCTTTGAACGGTGAAAACGTTCACTGTGAAAATGTGGAAGTTATTTCCATTCCCGAAAGCAAAGAAACTCCTGCGGTGAAGATGAAATATGAAACAATCATCGACTCTGTCCGCTCCGCTTCAAAAGAAGGCGTCGTCGAGAAGATTTCCGACAAAGGTACGAAAGTATTCAAAGTCTATATGCAGAACAAAAACGGTGAGTACGAGTTGAGTTCTTCTCAAGACAGTACTTTTCAATCCGACGAATCAAAAACCGTGACGACATTGGAAAATGGTGATGTTAAGGAAGTTGGTACTTTGAAGGTATCTAGCGCTTCCGGGAGTGAACCCCAGCTCTCTGAAAATTCCTACGACCAGATCTCAAGATCAAAAGATGGCGTTAAGAAAATTGTTTATAAACTAGTGAATGGCGTCGAAGTTCCCGTTTATGACTTCGAAACGACTGAACAGGAAGTCGATGGCGTAAAAACGATCACGACTCTTTTGAAAACTCCTTATGTTCAAGAATCTAATGGAGTTAAGTCCTCAATTGAAAGCTCCCAAAGCACTTGCACGATTTCCAAAAAATAGTTCTCCCCAGAACAAGCCGTGCAAACCCATAGTCCCTTGGGCATCCTCTGCGGAGGATGCCCATCTTTTATTTAAGCTCGGGCGACAGAAACTACGCGAATGCGTTTAACTTTACCGTCCGCTAACGGCCAGTCGATAGTTTGTCCTACACGAAGTCCGATCAGGGCAGCACCTACGGGGGCCAGGATAGAAACTTTGCCCATTTCCATGTTGGCTTCGTTGGGATAGCTTAATGTCAGGGCCTGTTCTTTCCCGGAATCCAAATCCGTAAAGGTCACTGTGGAATTCATGGCCACGACATCGTTTTCAAGTTGTTCAGCGGAAACGAGTTGGGCACGACCTAACTCTTCTTCCAGAAGTTCTGCCACCTCAATTTTTGCAAATGATAGAATAGCGGATATTTTTTCGTAGTCTTCGCGTGAAATGACTAATGATGGAAGTTTCTCCATAAATGGTCTCCTTTAGTAAGGGTGTATTTAATTTTCAGTTATTTAATGCGACTAGATAGCGATAGCAGCCACAGAGCAGACTCTGCGGCTTAAGAAATAAACTTCAAAACCAAACCACACGGAGGTGGCAGCATTTTGGTAATAGAATGGCTGCGGACTATCGTAAATATCATGATTCCGGCAGGGTATCATAAATTACGGATTAGTGCTACTGAGTTTTGCTTTCAAGTAATGAAGCTGCGTAAGTGCGTTGATTTGAAGCATATTCTTGAGAGCTGACATAGCAGCCTTTGATTTTAAGCATGCAAATCAATCTTCATTCGAGATTTTCTCTTTTAGAGATTCAAATCATCACTCAGACGTAAGTCGAGAGAAAAAAGAATCATTCATAAACTGAAAGGAAACTATCATGGATCGTCATCTGGCGAAGCGAGTATTAACTTCCGCGCTGCTACTGCAAGTTCCCGTGCTGGCAAAAGCAGAAACATCAATCTTTAATTCATTCGAAAAAGTCTCTGTGTTGGCGACACAGAACAAATTCGAAGGAGCTGTACGTATCAACGATATCTCCCGTAAAAATGGGGGAGATCTTTACACCCTGGATTTAGCAAAACCCCTCCCACTGACTGTCATTAAAGCGAAACCAAAATCCGGCAAAGTAAAAATCATCAGCGTGAATCTGATCACCGATAAGAGTGAACGGATCATCGTAAAGGCTTTTAATGGTGTTACTATCAGCGACAATGACAAAGAGTTGTCTTCAGAAAATCTGAATTCCGCTTCTTTGATTTCAGCTATCGAGATTCAAGCAGAAGCCATGGGCGGAAGTGCGGTACTGGATTTCAACGCGATCTCCACCCAAGAAGCACCGAAGTTGGCTTTGCGTGAGACTGGTAACAGTCCTATTCCTCCAGGTAACGACAATGGAAACTCTTGTAATAAGAAATTCGATGCTGTGTTGAAGGATAAACTGGATATCGTACAGCTTTGGGCTTCTCGTGCGGAAGGCAGTGCGCAGGGTTCTTGGCAGGAAAAATATGCGACGAAAGAGTATAACAAATTCGTTGCGGATTTTATCGTCACATTGAAGGCTGATAAAACGACTTTCGCGTCGACTGATTATACTTTGACGCTTTTGAATTTCTTTGCTGAGCGCCATAACTCCAGTCGTGCGGAAAGCGCTTTGGAGCAAGGGTACAAATTGATGGCAGACGAAACGTTTGAAGTATTTATGCTATCTTTGCAAAGTGATCAAATCTGTCGTCCTGTGACGAGTGAGTCTTTGATCAAAATTGCTTTGGATTTCCAAAAACGTCAGGAAGCCAACAAACCGGATAGTCGTGCGAGAAAACTTTACGAGTCCATGATCTCAAAAATCGGTAAGTTGATTCCTACTCACTATCGCAAAGAGCTGACGGCGAAAAATCTGTCTTTCCGCGCAGCCGATTCAGAAGGTTATAAAAACCACAAACTTTTCGTAACTAGCAAAGCCGAGAGCTTCCTAAAAGGAACTTACCAGGAAATGAGCTTGAGCGCTTATGGCGTTGCCGAGCAGGCTTTATTGCGTGAAGTGAAGGATTTGAATAACGAACAAACATATCAAATGATCGTTGAGTTCCAAACGAAATACAACGATACGGCCAACTATCCTCAAGAGGTGATGTTGAAGTATCTGACGATTCTTTCGGAGCACAGCAATTTTTTGAGATTGAATCCAGGTCTTTAGAAATAAAAAAAAGCCAGTGGGAACAAACTCACTGGCTTTTTTGCTTTTTAGAATCCGACACCGGCAGAGATGGTGTTTTGGACGTCACTTTTATCCCAGTCGTTGTCGCGGAAGACAACCGTCGAACTCAAGTTAATCGAAACCGGTCCGAAGTTAACCCCGATTGAAGCACCCGCATAGGGATTGTATTGAATCGGGCGTTTATCTGTTGTCATCACGCCACCCGAAGTGGATTCACGAATCGTTTGCGTCGCTTGCGCCCCGGCACGACCCGTCATATGAAACCATTCCACACGGTAGGTAGAGGAAACCCCGAGCTTTAAACGCTCATCATCGGTTTTTACTTTTTCAGGAGCTGTCGAGTAGTCCTCAGTATCAGAGGCTTTGGAGTATTCAGTTTCTAATGAAAGCAAATCCACACCCAGGCTGAGGCGAAGGCCATACATGGATCTTGTTTGTAAATGGGCGGTAGGATAATCGCGGTAAACCGTTTCAATACCATAGACAGGCTCGATGCGATAACCCGTACCTTGAGCCAGAGTAAATCGTGCGGCGAGAGCTGAATTTGCTCCAATACAGGTGCCCAGTACTACGATCCACTTCAGTGTAGATAGCTTCATTAGTCCTCCATGAACCATGTTAGTTTACACAAAAACCCAGGGGGATACCCAGGCCTTTTTAAAAAAAGAGATGTTTTGGACTAGTTTGAGCCAGTGCTGCTATACTGAAGTTATGAAAACCACGAAATCAGCTCTAACATTCTGGACCCTTATAACGTTCCTAACATTTGGCGCTTTCGCAAAAACGTCAGAGAAAGCAAAGCCAAAGACAAATGCTCCAACCGAAGTTTCCTATCTGGCGGGCGGGTGCTTTTGGGGGATGGAAGAGTTGCTGCGTAAACTGCCTGGTGTGACTCACATAGAAGTGGGATACATGGGTGGCAAGATTCCGAATGCGAATTACAATATCGTACATACGGGCACGTCCAACCATGCAGAGACCGTGAAAGTCGAATTCAATCCGCAACAGTTGAGCTATGAAAATCTGCTCCTTTATTTTTTTAAAATCCACGATCCCACAACTTTAAATCGTCAAGGCAATGACATCGGCACCCAGTATCGCAGCGCGATTTTTTATACTTCTGATCAGCAAAAAGAAACGGCTCACAAAGTGATCGCTCGAGTCGGTAAATCCAAAGCCTGGGGTAAACCTGTCACCACGGTTCTGGAAAAGGCCGGGGAATTTTGGAAAGCAGAAGAAGAACACCAAGACTATCTACAGAAAAATCCCGAGGGTTATACTTGTCACTTCGTGCGTAAGGTGGATTTTTAACGCCGCGTCCGGTGCAAAGTGTTTTGAAAATCTTCGGCACAGCAATTGCTATCTTTCTTCATTGGAAGGTGAATGCCATGAATATTTCAGCACTAGTTAAGCAACGTCACATCGCATCTTTTTTAATTCTTGTCGCTCTTTTTCAGGCCCCCTTTGCCGAGGCAAAATCCTGCGGTTCTCGTCAGAAAGTCGTCTGTTCGGGCATCGTCACTGGCGAAAGTTCCAGTGGAAATATCACCTATGTTTTAAACCGCGTGGTTTATAATTCCTGCGGTAAAGTGGTGTCAGATAAATTCCACCGCTTGATGGGCTCTCCCGCGGACGTGGAAAATGAACTGCGCAAAGCTCGTTGTCCCGCAGACATTTTCTAATGCAAAATTCCCCATTTTTCAGGGGAGTTTTGGGACATTGCTATGGCTTTAATCACTTCACATTCGTTAAGCAGCCGCTTCGTTATTGCCCAAGCAATTGACGATGCCCTTTTTTTCGCTGCAAAAAAATGTCTCCTTATTCTTCAGTCGCATTTAATTTGGCTCTCGCTTGGTATGGCCCGTGCACATGACCTCTGCGAACAATCTAATCTGGAGTCTTAAATGAAATTGATGGGTAAAGTTTTAATCGCAGGAATGATCACTTTTTCAGCTCTTGCAAACGCTGCCACACAATCCGGTGTTGAAGGTGTTTTAGAAGTTCCCGTGAACGCAGGACAAGTTGAACTGAAGGCTTATTCTAAAATCAGTGGCGGAGTGGTTTTGAATTTAGATCCCGTGAACTCGCAGAGTCTGAGCATCAAATGCCACCAAGGTTTTGGAAAAGTGACGATGATGGTTTTTCTAAAAGGAAACGCTTTATCTCAGCAATTGACGGGTTCCGTGGAAAGTCAGGAAGCCTGCGAGCAGGAGTTGCGCGTGATTTCTGAAGCGGTTGAGCAGGGTGCCGGGACTGTGCGTATCGAAGTTCGTACCAATCATACCCTGGGCTTTGCTACTTCTCGCTAATTTGAAACTTATATGTTAGTGTTTTTAGGAAAGCCGGTTTTAGCCGGCTTTTTCTATTTACGTGGCAAAGGCGGGCGTATGCTCTATCGCTTTCAAATTGAACTTTCCGATATTGATCGTGGTGTGTACGAGTCCTTGGATTTCCGCGTAGCTCAGCATCCTTCTGAAACCTATCCCTACATGTTAAGCCGGGTTTTGGCGTACTGCTTGTCCTATGAAGAGCGCTTGGAGTTTACGCCGGGGGGCTTGGCCGATCCTGAGGCTCCGGCCTTACGTAAACTGGGATTGCAAAACTCGGTGGACCTGTGGATTGAAATCGGGAATCCTTCAGCGCGAAAACTGCACAAGGCTTCGAAGGTTGCAAAGCTTGTAAAGGTATATACTTATAAAAATCCCGAAGTTCTTTTGACGGAAGTTCGTGGCGGCGAAGTTCATCGCGCCCAAGAGCTTCAAATGTTTGCCTTTGAACCAAAGTTTTTGGAAGCGGCCGCCGAAAAAATTGAAAAGAACAATCGTTGGACGTTATTGGTTCAACAGGGAACGTTGGATTTAACCATCAGTGAGGAAACGCTGACCGGTGAAGTAAAGCCCGCGATCTTATAGATTGTCGGGATATTGTACGCGCGGGAAAGTTTTCACAGCGCTCCCGTTAAAACCATCGTCACAATCATACACATCGTAGGTCGTTTGCAGTTCGTCGTCTGCATTCAATGACAAAGTAAACTGCTTCTGTGCACACAGGCCGTGCTCTTTGATTTTTACGTATCCTTCATAATTTAAACTAAAGATCACACGGTCCGCCGTGGCTTTCGCTGTTTGGCAGCGTTCTTTCGTGCAAACGGGAGACCCATCAAATTGGAAGACTTGTTTTTCCGGAGAGATCACGATCTCGCCCTTTTTGGTTGTAAAACCATTCCAGCGAATCAAGCGAGTGCACTCGTCACTGTGAAATTGAACCACAGCTCCTTCAGCCATTTGATAAAGGCCTGTCAAATCAGGGCAATTGCCAGCAAATGCAGTGGTGGAAGTCACAAGTCCGAAGGTGAAAATTATATTTCGCATCATAAGTCCTCTTTTTAAGCCTGACACAGGGGAAATTCGCTGGCTACACTTATTCTGTTTAGAAACGGGGGAGTCATGCGAAATATCTTTGTGTTAGCGGCATTGCTTTTCATCGGTGGAGGCGCAGAAGCTTGCGTTGGCTTTACGGGATCCTATTCCACGTTTCGCGCGGTTGCCGGAAAATATCATGTCTTGGTTCTGGATCAGAACGATTGCAAGGCTGTGGCGGCGGGTTCTTTCCAATTGGACGAAAAAAACAGTGTAGTTACCGACGAAGTCGAACCCAAAGTTTTTTATGTCGAAAAAAACTATACGAAGCTGTGCGAGCTTACCACCTGTCGTGTATTTACCACAACCGCAAGTGGTTTGGAATTTGCCGAAAACGCTTCAGTTTATATCGATGGCACGACCTGCCGCTATGATCGTGTGTCCTGGTCACGCCAGGATACGTGGGATCTTAAGATCACTTATAGAATCACAGACGCCTCGTCAGCTTGTCGCAAATACCGAGGAGCCGCGAGTGTGGTCCTCAAAGATATTAAACACATTAATTGAGCGGCAGATTTTTTGAGTTTGCCGAAATGTTTTCGTAAAGCTTTGGAACCCAGGGTTTAAAAATTTTGGGTTCCGGCGCCGTTGCGACTTTCCTGAAGTCCACGGGCGACAAAATCACTTTCCAGTTTTTATAGTTACTTTGTGCTGCCAGAACGAAAAGTTCTTCGATAGCTTCATCACCTATTGCGATACATCCAATTGAAACACTTTTCCCATGGATCATAATGTCAGAACCAAGATTTTTTCGGCCATCTTCTTTGGCCATCTGTTTGTCGAAATCAGTCGGGTAGTTAATTCTCAATGCCAGATGATAGGCGCTGTTAGGGTTGAGGCTTTCAATTCCATATATACCTTCAGGAACTTGGTTATCGCCTTCCTGAAGTTTTGGCCCGGATTTTCCGCTGGCAGCATACACCGGATAGCTTTTAATGAATTTTGAATTTCCATCTTGATCAGTTGAAAATATGGATAAAGTTTTTTGCGCTTTAATATAAAGCAGAGTGATATCTTTGGGTGGGTAGGCCACGCGTTTTGCAAGAAATAAAGGTTTCAGGCTCGCACTCACTTTGGGACCGTATTCTTTGACACGTTTTTGGACAGTGGATTTACCGAGTAGTTGGAGTTTGATGCTATTGAAGAGCGGCAATTCCAAAGTGATGTAAGCGACGGTGAGTAAAGCACAGCCATAGAAAAGTCCCTTTAAGACATTCATTATTGAGACTTTTAAATTGAATTTCATGGAGCTCCCACCTGAATTTATTGTATAGACTCACATTCGGATTGGCGAGCGCAAATCAATGCGAACAATTGCTCGGGATTTGTTCCGAGTAAATATTTGGAGTCACTGTGCTCGTGAATACTCCGAACAAACCGCAAATGGTTGTTCATACTCCAAAAGAAAATCATGAACTTCCATAACCAATTAAAAAGCTTATTGCGACGAATGTATGCGAATACAGGAATGGCAAGATCAAGGTAGTGCCTTTTCGATCTCTTAATATCTTTTCGAGACGGCACTGAAAGCCCGAGGAAAATTCCACATTTTGGATTCAATAATTGCTCAACTTCCATCTCGAAATTCACGCCCAGGGCCGATAGGAAAGGCATGGGAACGCACGTACGTACTGGAAAACCATCGCTACTGCGCGCACGATCACAAAAATGGATCGTGGCGGTTTCCCTATTTCTTACTGCTTGTTCCATGGATGCGTTGATTGATGACTTTAATAAGATCAATACCAGCAACATCACAGGTTACATCGCAAATTATTCTGCAAACTCTAGCCAAGCCTCTGCACAAAGTTTAACGACCTGTACGACGCCTGTTGTGAATCTCTATAAGTTGGATGCTAATGGGGAGAGAATTAAACCCGCTGCGGCTTCCACGGGGGTCGACGAAACCGGTGCTTATACTATTAATTTGCAAAGTGCGGGTTTTGAAACTGAGGCATTGAAAACAAATCCGATGCTTATTGAAGTCAACGGATGTTCCGCCGGTGTTTTCTTTAGACCGATCACGGGTTACTCCGAGCAAAACGTCAATATGTCATCGTCGTTGTTGGGCTTTATGGTCAACACCGATTATAAAGCGAAACTGGCAGCGGCCCTTCAGGATAATGGCGCCGATTTGCAATCTTTGATGTTAATCTTGGGTTCGCCAGACAGCATGCAAAAGTCTTATGAAATCTTAGTGGCGAATACCGAAGCCACCGATAAGTTCACACAGATTTTTGGCGTGGGTCCAGAGGCTTTGTTGGATGCATCTCCTGAAGTGACTTATGTCAATGTACCGTCCTTAGTACAAGAACGCGTCACTTACCAATTCGAGGCGGATTCATCGCATTGGTCACCAAGCTATACCACGATTTATGAGTGGAAAAAGAACGCTTCATCCCTGGGGGCGGGGAAGTCCTTTTCTTTTGCACCAGGTGGGAACTCTCAAGGCAACCATACCCTGACGCTTTACGTGGGGCAGGATGATGGCTCCGGTCACGTAAATACGACGAAGCCAAACAAGGTCTTTACGGTTCCCGTCGAGATCACAAACAATGTTCCTCCGCAGCCACCGAGCTTTACGGTGACATCTCCGTCGATCGCAGGTGGCCAGCCGGTGAATACGCGCAATCTGGTGATTGGTATTCAGACCGGGGCTGCACTTGCGAACTGTGATACTTTTAGTTCCTTGGTAATGACTGAAAGTTCAGCGATGCCAAGTGAAGCTACGAACTTTCCAATTGTGTGTACCCAAAATGGCACGCAAAGTTTGAATGTTACGCTATCTGCGGGTGAAGGAGCGAAAACCCTTTATCTTTGGGCAAAAGATGCTTCGGGATTGATTTCATCCGTTCCAACAACACTTGCTGTTGTTCTGGACACGGTGACACCGACGGTGACGATCTCAACTCAACCGTTGGCGCAAAGCAAATCCAGTTCTCAAGTATTTGCCTTCACCGGCAATGATGGCAGTGGAACTATCGATCGCTTTGAGTGTAAAATTGATGCGGATGCCTGGACTTCGTGTTCAAGTCCTCTGTCCCTGGCGGGCTTAGCAGAAGGCGATCACACATTTAATGTCAGAGCTGTCGATACGGCGGGGAATATCTCCACTCCGGATTCTAAAACTTGGCATATCGATTTAACGGCTCCGACGTTGACGTTGGCAGGACCACCAGCAATTACAAATTCTTTGTCTTCAGTTTTCACTCTGACGGGAGTGGACACAGGTGGTTCTGGTATGGGCGGCTATCAATGCAGCTTGGATTCCGGCGGCTATGCAAGTTGTACAGCGGTGGTTAACTATGTTTTAGTAGCAGGCAGCCACACCTTTAAAGCGCGTGCCTATGACGTGGCCGGAAATGTCTCAAACATTCTGACTCACTCGTGGACGATCGATACGACTCCACCAATAGTGACGATTACATCGAAACCTTCTGCAACAACGAATGCCACGACTGCGGCTTTTGGTTTTGTCGGTACGGACTCGGGTGGTGCGAGTATTTCGGGTTACGAGTGTGAACTTGATGCCGGGGGATTTGCGGCTTGTACAACAGGTAAGTCATATTCCGCATTGGCTGATGGCAGCCATACGTTTAAAGTTCGTGCCACAGACACTGCGGGGAATTTGAGTGCCGTCACGACATATACATGGGTGATTAATACTGTCACTCCGATGGCATCCATTACCTCATCACCGGACAGTATTACGAATCAAACTTCAGCGACGTTCGCGTTCTTCGCGACTCCGCCATCAGGTGGTTCGATCGCAAGTTATCAGTGTAAATTAGATGGCGGTGCCTTCGGTGCTTGTACTTCTCCACACACTTATAATGGATTGGTGCAGGGGACTCATACTTTTACGGTTCATTCCGTGGATAATCTTGGCAATGACAGCGATGATACATCCTATACTTGGGTTATTGATACGACGAATCCTACTTTAACTATTACCGATCATCCGGCTCTGAGTACAAACTCTGCGACAGCACAGTTTAAATTCACCGGTGCCGATACGGGTGGCGGAGCTATTGAGAAGTACTACTGCGATATCGATGGTGGTGGCTTTACAGAATGTGCGAGCCCTAAAAATCTAACATCGTTAGCAGAAGGCTCACATACTTTTCAAGTGAAAGTCATGGACACGGCAGGCAACACATCGACAGTGGCAAGCTATACGTGGTCTGTGGACTTAACGTCACCGGTACTGACTCTGTTGACGAAGCCAAACAGTCTGACGAATCAAACGACGGCATCGTTTACGTTCAGCGCGTCCGATGCCGGCTCTATCTCTGGATATGAATGTAAAATTGACGGTGGGACTGCGGTGTCGTGTGTGTCAGGGGTATCTTATTCTTCTTTGACAGCTGGCGCACACAATTTTGAAGTGGTGGCCATTGACGATGCTGGAAACTATTCGTCTTCGATTTCATATTCCTGGACAATCGATTTAACGGCACCGACTGTGACGATCACGGCGAAACCCGCTGCGAACTCCAACTCGTCAACGGCGACATTCAGTTTCACAGGCATGGACACGGGCGGTGGTGCAATTGCAGGCTATAAGTGTAAAATTGATGGTGGAGCTTATTCGACTTGTATGTCGGGTGGTTCTTATAACTCTCTGGCTGAAGGCAGTCATACTGTTTATCTTTATGCATCGGATACGGCTGGAAATGATGGCACTCCGATTTCCTACACATTTGTGGTGGATACAGTTGCTCCCACACTGACGATCACGACGCCGGCTAGTAATGGCTATGTGATTCCAGTTGGAAATGTTTCTGCGGTTACGTTCAGCGGTGCTTGTTCTGAAGAAGGTCTTTCGGTTACTTTGACCGGGGTGAGCGTCGTTCCGGTTCTGTGCTCAAGTGGTGCTTATACGATTGTTGCCAATATGTCTTCTTTGCCAGATGGTACTTATACGATTTCGGCAGTCCAAGTCGATGCCGCAGGAAATAGCGGTGCCTCTTCGAATCGGACAGTCATCAAAGATGCAACAGCTCCAACGATCACAGTCACAACTCCAAGTGTTGTTAAAGGTGGTGGAGTGATCTCTGCAACTTGGACTAACACCGAAGCCAACGTTGCCGCGAGCTCTTCATTCACGGTCGAGCTTTATGATGGCACGACGTGGACCAACGTTGGCACTAAAACGGCGACGGCAGGTGCAAATAGCGCTGTCAGCTACTCGTTGACGGGGATCACGGTTCCAGTTGTAAATACCGGTTCTGCTAAGATTCGTGTTTCGTTGACGGACGCCGCTGGCAACGCAAAAACAACGACATCGGGATCGTTTGCCATTGATAGCAGTGCGCCAACTCTTTCAAGCTTCACCGTGAATGGTGGTGCGCCTTCAACGACGAACAACAACGTTTTGATCGGCTTTAACGGGACGGACAGTTACAGTAATATCGCTAAAATCTGCATGCAGATGACCGCGACCGCACCGACAGCTGCAAGCAACTGTTGGATTCCTGTGAACTCCTATGGTTTGACGGCGGCAAAAAACCTGGTGACGTCTTCGATTTACTATAACGTGGGGTTGGTGTCAGGAACGTTTAATATCTACATTTGGTTGATGGATGCTGTAGGTAATATTTCGACAAATGCGGCTACGGCGGGTGTTGATAAGGGCAGTGTGGTTTATAACTCGCCAAACCCTCCTGGCATCAGTGCAATTCAATTAACTTCAACGGATACACCGAATTCGCCCCCAGCAGGATCAGATCTGATTGTGGGTGCAGGGCAGGCTATTTATTTGAAATGGAATATTACAAGCACTACAGGTCTCGCAACGAATCCTATCAAAGTGACTTATACCACTGATGACGCCACAGAGGGTGGAGTGCTTTCTTCAGGGTTGGCAAATGCTGGCAACGGCGGTTGTAACGTCACTGCAGGTTACACAGGTTGTGCTGTGTTCACAGCTCCAGTGGGCACATACTTCCGCTTAAAAATTCAGGCGACAGATTCCCAAGGCTTCTTTACAACGATCGCAAGTAATCCCCTGAACTCGGGTAAGATTAATTTCTTAGCGGGTAATACCGACTTGGGCCTTAATTCCAGTGCGAAATCAGCCATTATCAAGCCAACGGGAACTTACTCTCTGGCAGTTCTTGATGATGGTCGCATCTTTGTGATCGATACACGCGGTCTTGCGTGGGTAAATCCAGCAACGGGTGTATATGAGATTCTG
This sequence comes from Bdellovibrio sp. ZAP7, assembly GCF_006874645.1. NCBI lineage: Bacteria > Pseudomonadati > Bdellovibrionota > Bdellovibrionia > Bdellovibrionales > Pseudobdellovibrionaceae > Bdellovibrio > Bdellovibrio sp. ZAP7. The sequence continues at coordinate 1,492,266 of NZ_CP030082.1, forward strand.
GCGACAACGGCATCGTCAGCTTCTGGTGACGGTGGAGTCTTAACAAGTGCCAAGTTCAAAGCACTCAATGGTATCTGGGTTGACAGTAATAATGATGTGCTGGTCGCAGATAGTAACTACATCAGAAAGATAAACACTAAAGTCAGTCCAATGACGATCTCTCGCTTTATCGGGGGAGGCACTGACACAAGTTCTTACGTGGCCGTGGCTACCAATTATAAAGCGAGCGTGATGAAGCATCTCACCGTAGCCTCAAATGGTGATATCTATTTCACGGGTGAAAATGGCTTGAAGGTGCGCAAGTACACGGCAGCCACAGGAGCGATCAGTCTGATCACTCTGTCCGGTACGGGTAATAGCAGCTCTTCCACTCAGAATAATGCCCTTTGTACTTTCAGTAACTACTTTGTGAGTTTCGATTCTTCTGGTATTGCGGAAAGAATGGGTTGGTCCATGTCTTCGGGCAATGCATCTTCATCTTGTCCTTTGGGGTCCACTTCGGAAACAAAAGCCTACGCGCAAGTGGATCCAACGACGGGTGTGGCACAGTTACCGGCACCATCCCGCGTGAACTCTTCAACGGGTTACCGCGAGTATGTAGACTTCTATAATGATAAGAGCGGTAACTTATATACCGGTTACTCCAATTCAACCAATGCTCAGGGTATTTTTAAGTTTGAGCCTGTTTCCATGACCTGGACGCGTATCTATGGCAGTGCCAATTTCGGAACTTGCGCTGATGGAACCGCTCAGGAAAATTGTGGGATCGTAGCGGCCTCTATCGCCTTTAACAGCCAGGGACAGCTATTCTATATCGATGGTAAATCCAATGCGGTTCGTACTATTGACTATGAAGGTAAGGTCAGAACTCTAGTGGGGGACCGTCTGGGATCTGATGATGGAAAAAATGCCCTGGTCAGTCGTTTTGCAAATCTGACCGATGTGAAGGGTTGGACGTCGTCTGGAACGAACTATATTACGATGTATGACTTTGACGACGTCCGCATTCGCGAGTTCACACCAGGTGGATCTTTAACGACTCTGGCGGGCCAGCAGTATTCAAAAATGCCGACCAATGGATCGACGGCTGCTACGAATCCGTTGACGAATGTATATGATGCCGCTCCGACGCGATTCGTGTTAGGCGCGAACGGTGATATTTATATGCCAAGAACCGCTGCGACGATCGCGAAGATTTCGCGGGCCACGGGCAATTGGGAAGACCTCAATACGAATGGCGTTTACGGACCAGGCCCCGTGGCTTTAAGCGGGAACAAACTTCTGGTATCGACATTCTCTTATAACGGAACTCTGAACTCCCTGGTGGACTCGCGCCTAAGTATCGTCGATACTGTTGCGAAAACAATTAGTCGTGCCGCATATGATGGAAGCACGTCCATTGGAACGACGATTTGTGCGGATGGTTCCCTGGTGAATGGCGGATGTGCTGTAACGGGCCTTGCGAAAGACGAAAGCTATCAAGGCGCATTTGACGTTGCTACGAACAGCTGGTTGGTCGCTGATACAAATGGCTACCGCATTGCTAGCTTTGCCTTGGATGCTTCCGGCAACATGAGTACGCTGTTTACGGCTCCTCGTGCATTCTCTAAATTTGCGATCAACCGCACTTCGAACTTATCTGTAAATCATGTCTATATCTGTTCAAGCGGTTCGCTTTATAAATATGACTTGAACAATTCGGGAGCCGAGACATTGTTAGCTCTGCCAAATTCGACTTTCACCTGTGATGGTCCTATCACTTACGATAGCAACCGCAATAGCTTGCTCTTCGTCTATAAACAAAATGGCCTTCAGGGTGTGGCTGAAGTCGTAAGCCCTTAGGTCACTTTCCGAAGAGTAATTTTTTAGACTGAAACAGTACTTTTCAATCATGCCTCTGAGGGTAGACTTAAGCTGCATCCATGTAAGGAGGTCTTATGAATACCCAAACTCAAAAGGACACCTTAGCTGTCGGAAAAAAACTCGTCGATTACTGTAAAAGCAATAAAGTGGTCGAAGCTATCAATGACCTTTATGGCAAAGACATCGAAAGCCGGGAAGCCTTCGAATCACCTGGAATGCCTGCAGAATCCCGAGGAATAGAAAATGCGCTCAAAAAAAACAAACACTGGGAAGAAACGATGGAGATTCATTCCTCCCAAATTGATGGTCCATTTCCTTTGGGCGATCGATTCGCAGTCCACTTTAAATACGATGCGACTGATAAAAAAACTCAAAAAAAATGGGCTATGGAAGAAGTGGGAGTCTACACCGTGAAAGACGGAAAAATTGTGAAAGAAGAATTTTTTTACTCGATGTAGGTTTGTGATTTTGAAAATGAAAAAGGCTGCGTTGAGGCAGCCTTTTTCATTTTCAAAATTTACTTTGCTTAGTGGTGGTCAAGTCCACCCAGTTGAGTCGGCGTGTGAGTCTCTTCGCGAACCGTGCAATTGGAATAGAATAAGCAAATGAAGAGATAAATTGCAGATAGAGTTAGAAAACCTTTTACTCGGATTTTAGCCATTCCATAATCTCCCATGCGGCCAGTTCTTTAATATTCTCGTCTTTTTTGCGTCATTTAACGATAGCTAAAGATGCAAAACTGCTCCGTATTCTCAAACTGAAACGTACGAGTGTTAAATGCGATTTGCTTTCGAATTTCATTTCAGCAATTTCGCGTAGATAGAAAATACTTTCGTGTCACAAAATTTTAGCAATGACGATTCGTGATGAGAATGCTTAGTGACATATTCCAGAGTAAGGTCCAGGCAATTTTATGAAAATGACGAAGAATTTTACAGCCCCTTCCTGAGCTTAGAGCGGAGCTGAAAGGCTGTCGGATATTGGGTGAGACGAAATAAAAAAAAAGCCGAGTCACAGTGACTCGGCTTTTTTAATAGCTGAACAGAACAAAGTCTAGCGGCAGATCATTTTGGAAACAGTGTTGCTGTATTCGTAACCCGAGTCGTTTTCGTCGTACTCTAGAGTTGAATTAGCTTTTCCCAAGTCGCCCAAGGAAAGCTTTGCCCATTTCTCGGCACGTGAGCCCAAAGAACCTGTGATAGATTTATCACCAGAAGATTCACCCAGGTTGTAAGAGCCAACATCTGCAGTCCACACGTCAGTGTAGTCTTCAGAATTTTTGGATTTCGTTTTCTCCGTTCGATAGTCGAAGGAAACACCGTTATTCAAAGAAACTTGTACGTTCACTTTGCTGCCATTTTTATCGATACCCGTGCAAGAAACCGTTCTGGCTTGTGACGTCGCTGCAGCAAGTAGAGTGGCAGCAACTAAAAGAGACTTCATTTTCATAGACACCTCGAAGAGTAAGTTCGAAAAAGATGCGTTGTTATACTGCTAATCAAAAAAAAGTGGGGGATGAAACGTGCCGAGTGAAAAACTGGTAGGAGTGTCACAAAAATTGACACCTTGCTGGGGTGATCCCTAAGGTCTCATTAGCCCTATTGCTAGAAACGCCCTTTTTGGATCAGAACAAGACTCGACACTCACATCAGTAGTAAATAGCGTCTTGTTAAAGCACAATTGTTAATAGGGGATGCACACATATGAAATCTGTCTGGAAAAAACGCCAACGTATTATGTCGTATACGGCGCTTCTTGCGCTGATGCTCCTATTCCAAAACTGCTCCAGCACGGGTTTCGAAACACCGGCAAGTACGACAGGCAGCCAGTCAACTCCAGGTACGACTCCCAGTCCATCTCCCACGGCAAGCCCTTCGCCGACCGTAAGTCCGTCACCAACCGTTTCTCCTACAGCAAGCCCAACGGTAAGCCCGACAGTGTCACCAACGGTGAGCCCGTCACCAACGACAACGCCACTGCCAGCAGCTGATGTAACATTTAATATTGATGTGAATTTAAATCGTCACACGATTTCTCCTTATATCTATGGTTCAAACTATGAGACCAGTTTGTTCAATAATATTGGTTCCTTCCGCATGGGGGGTAACCGTTGGACGACTTATAACTGGGAGAATAATGCGACCAATGGTGGCACCGACTATAACAATTCCAGCGGTAATCGCGTTTGTGAACTCGTGAACTGCGGTAATAACAGTGAAGTTCCGGGGGAGGCGGTGCGCCTGGGTGTTTTGCTGGCCTATAAATATGGAGCCGCTCCGGTTGTGACGATTCCGATCGTTGACTATGTTGCTGCCGATAAAAATGGGACAATCACAGCACAAGCCTCGGATACGAATCCACGCTTTAGAAGAAATCTGGATCGTAAGCCGTCCTCGGTGACGACTCCTGTAGCAAGCCTTAATGACAACTACGTTTATCAAGACGAAGCGGTGACGTACTTCCAGAATACTTTTAAAACGGAACTCGCAGCAGGCAAGAAAATACACTACATGCTGGATAACGAACCGGCGATTTGGAAAACCACGCATCCGTTGATTCATCCGCAAAAGACTTCCTATGCCGAGATGAAAGAAAAGACGATTCGTTTTGCCAGTATGATTAAAGAAAAAGCACCGAACTCAATGGTGTTCGGTCCTGTGGCTTATGGTTTTAATGAAATGATGAGCTTGCAAGATGCCGACGATCGCAGCAACGGTGAATACATGTCCTGGTACTTGCAGCAATTAGCTGCCGCAGAAAAAACTTATGGCAAACGCCTGGTGGATGTTTTGGATATGCACTGGGGTTCTGAGGCTCGTGGTGATGGCAACCGTGTGCTTGATGAGACCGTCGCGCAGACGGCAGGCTTGATTGCGGCGCGCCTGCAGGCGCCGCGTTCGTTGTGGGATCCCAACTATAAAGAGACTTCCTGGATTGTGGATGATTATTTAAAGGCGCCTCTAAAGTGGATTCCACGGTTAAAAGAACGTATTGCGACTTATAACCCGGGCACAAAGATTTCTTTTTCTGAATACAATCACGGTGGTGGCGGCATCATTTCTGGTGGTATCGCTGAAGCTGATGTTTTGGGTATCTTCGGCCGTGAAGATGTATATCTTGCGACTCACTGGGACCGGGAAGATTCGCCGTACATTTATGGTGCGATGAGATTGTTCGTGAATTACGACGGTGCGGGTGCCCGCGTGGGTGATATCTCGGTAAAAGCCGTTTCTACGAGTGATGATAAGTCTTCGGTGTATGCGATGCAGTCCTCCACGGACAGCAAGAAGCTTTATATCGTGGCGATCAATAAAACGTCGGCGGCATTAAGCACGAATATCAGCATTGCAAATGCCGGGTCCTTTACGAAATACTCGCGCTATATGATCTATGACGGTGTCTCCACGCCGAAGAGCATGGGTGACACGGCAATCAGTGGCAGCGCCTTTAATTACTCGATGCCGGCGATGAGTGTGACGACGATGGTTCTGTCGGCACCGTAAAGACTGGTTTATCCGACATTCCTAAACGCCCGACGAATGGCAGCTTCAAAGCCGGTCGGGCAAAGTCGATTCCAAAGTTCATTCCTAAAAGGTTGATTTCGATTCCCTCGGCCAATCCTACCGTGGCTCCCAGCATGCCAAATAATGAAAGCTGCACACCTGTACCAGATTCGGTGATGCCCACAGGTTGTGCGCGCCCGATCCAATCCTTGCCGATCGCATGCGGTGGCAGATCAGTGTAAATTCCCGGTGTATTTCTCATTACATAAGAAACAAAGGTGTTGCTGTTGGGGCCGGGATAAACGCGGTAAGAATCCGGGTAAGGGTAACTTTCCACGGCTTTTAAAATATTCGGAATCATTTCAGCCGCAGCGTCTCCACGAATATCCAAATGCAAAGTCGGCTCATTGCCAAACCATCTTTCGTCAGGTTGACGGTGAGTCAAACGGACCACGGGCCACCCACGATTCGCGTAGTAGCCAATGACCTCATAGATATTCCACTGACTGGCATCTTTTTCTTTATAGGCGATCCACGAGTGGACGGCGAGATTGCCTTTCCATCCATAAGTTCGCGCAGAATAAATCTGCACCACCGCGCGAGATTCTTGTTGAGGAGTCGGAGCTATGCCGATGGAGCTGCGATCCGCAGTCCGCCAATCACTGGCAGCGGCTAAGAAAGATTTAAAAAATAGAACACTCACTAGTAACAGCGATTTCTTTTTCATGCTGATCAGAATAACTGATAACTGCGAAAAGCAACAGCCATGGAGCGCCATAAGACAGACCAAGGTAGGCCGCGAGATCCGCGCCCACCTTGAAAAACAAGTGATTCTATTGTTCCGGTATTATTCGGGGCGTGGATTTTTTTGTAGATTGCAACCACCGACGAGTTGGTCATTCCAAACTCCTTCGTACTGATAAACAGTATCTGACATACCATCGCTGCCTTTTTTATTTAATTGAATGCGAAGTTTCGCTTCTCCATTAATGGATTTGGCTGTCAGGAAATTTCCCATTTTGGTGTGAGTCGATGGCCAAGTCACGAGCTCCTCATTTGGACGAGTTAGAGCCAGTTCATGCATCTCAGTGTCGTAAGTGACCTGTTGAAAAGGCTCCGTAAAATTACACCAATAAGTTGTCGCAAAAGCGGTCGGTGCAAAGATGATGCTCACGAAAGCGGCTAGGACATGCTTCATAGATTCTCCTTTTGTATTTGTTGTAGGAGGAGATTAAGGGGGGAATCCTTGTTTGGTGTACTAACAACTCGGTAATCCGGCTTTTAAGTGCTGAGAATCACAGGGCTCCGTGGGTCATTTAAGAGATGGCAAAAAAGGGGTGCCTATTTTGTCGTTTGTTTTGGAAAGGATTTCCCGGTTTACAGGGGTGGAAAGGGGTCAGCTCGAATTTAGGCGGACAAGACCTCTCGGCATAGAAAATGGATAGTGGTCTCTATCAACCTTAATAAGGAACCATTTATGTCTAAACGTTATACAAAAATCTTTGCAGCTTCTGTTTTGATGATGATTATGGGTCTTTCCAATGCGCATGCAGCGATGGATAAAGACAATGCGATCGATGCTCAATCTGACGTTGAAAGCGCTTTTGCAAATCTAGATGAAGCTCAAGGTGGCTTTGATGAATCCGTATCTGAGCTTGGCGCTGCGAAAGCTGATTTCGCCGATCGTACTCGTGAACATAAAGACACAACTCAACGCACTCGCCGCGAAATCAAACGCTTGCAAGTAGAGGCTGATCGTAACTCCAAGCAAACAACTCGTTTGATTAGTGAAGCAATCACTTTGCGTAAGCAAATCGAAAAAATGGACTCCCAAGAAAACGATGCTCGCAATAAATTGGCACGTATCAATGAAAAATTGAATAAGGCCAAGGCGGACCGCGATCAATCTCAGGACAGAAAAATGCAGATGACGGCTCAGATCAATGCAACTCGTAACGAAACAGCTCGTACGAATGCGGCTTTGAAAACCGAGCAAGCGAAATTGGCTCGTGCTAAAAATGAAGAGCGTCAATCAGCTGCGATGCTTAAGAAAACGGATGCTGATTTCTTGAAAGCTCGTGCAGCTTATGAACGTGAATCTAAAAAGCTTGAGCAACAAACGATGGCGGCTTTGTCGAATGCTGACAAGCACAACAGAAAAGCTCAGCAAAACATCGAAAAAAGAAAACAACTTCAAGACAAGTTGAACCAAAAACGTCAGAAGTTGAGTGAAGCGAAGCAAAAGCAAAAACAAGCTTTGGCTCGTTTAAGCACATTGAACTAAAAAGCTTTGCGGCTTAAAAATGAAAGGGACCCGACGGGTCCCTTTTTTTATTCGTAGTGGCGATATTTTTTGCGGAACTCAGATTCGATTTTTTGATAAGTTCCATTGGCAATGATGGTTTGCATTCCCTTTTCAAAGATGGCTGCGTATTTAGAACCGTCTTTGTGTTTTTTCGAGAAGTTTACGTACAAGGAATCTCGGGAAACTCTTCCCAAGGCTTTTACTTTCTGCCTTAGTTCTGGGTTCTTTTCCAGAATCGACTCTCCCGTTAAGCCCCACAGGACGGCGTATTGAATGCGACCGGCTGCCACTTTTTGCAGCTGGGATTTTTCATTCGGCCCGTTTTCCGTTTTGATGCTCTTGTTCGCGATAAATTCTGAAGGGTACGTGTAACCAATTGTAGTTCCAACCACTTTACCCTGAAGATCCGAAAGCTTTAAGCCCGCTTTTTCATTTTGGCGGCCATAAATAACCATATCCGCTTGGAACAAGGGGGTCTCATGAAAGATATAATTATCTTTGGTGTTCTGATTGATCAGAGTGTCAAAGCAACCAATAGAGTTGCCTTTGTCGACCTCCATCATACAGCGAGTAAAAGGCATAGGGCGTATGATTGCCGTCACACCTTGTGACTTAAAAGCCGCACGCACGATATCGGGCGCAAGTCCCTGAACGTCTTTATAATCCTGAGTGGCGGAGGAGTATGGTGCCCAGTCGTCTTCCCCCACCAGGGTGATGGTTTCGGCCTGGGATGGTCCCGAAAAAAGCAATGCAAGAAGAAATATCCAACGAGAAGAGATCATCAAATTAAGCTACCTCAAAAATGGCACTAATTATACTAGTATTTGTTCATGTCCAGTTATACGAGCCATCATCATCTTTATAACTGATGTACAAGTGGGGGCCTTCGTAATAAGATGCCGCCATGGACACAGACAATTCCCAGAAACGACCGGTTTATATTCCTTATTCAGGAACTTTTCTTTTGGACATTTCTTTACTGAATAAAGGAAGCGCATTTTCTGAAGAAGAAAGAAGCAACCTCAATCTCCATGGACTTTTACCAGAACACATCGAAACTATTGAAGAGCAAGCGGGTCGTGCTTACAGTCAATTTTCGCTGATCAAAAACAATCTTGATCGCCACGTCTTTCTACGTCACTTGCAAGATACTAATGAAACTCTGTTCTATTACTTGGTTGTTAGGCACATCACTGAAATGTTGCCCGTGATTTATACTCCCGTGGTGGGGGAAGCCTGCGAACACTTTTCTGAAATCTATCGTGCCCACCGTGGTTTATTTATTTCTTACTCCCACCGGGATCGTATTGATGAAATGCTTCGCAACGTAACGAAGCAAAAAGTAAAAGTGATCGTGGTGACGGATGGTGAACGAATTTTAGGTCTAGGCGATCAAGGCATCGGCGGTATGGGAATTCCAATTGGCAAGTTATCTCTGTATACGGCGTGCGGAGGTATCAGTCCTGCGTACACTTTGCCTGTCGTTTTGGATGTGGGTACGAACAATCAAACATTAATTAACGATCCACTTTATATGGGTTGGAAGCATCCACGTATTTCTGGGGATGAATATTATCAGTTTGTGGATGAGTTCATTGAAGCCGTCAAACGTCGTTGGCCTGATGTGCTTTTGCAGTTCGAAGACTTCGCACAAAAAAATGCTTCACCTCTGTTGAAACGTTATCGCGATGAGATCTGCTGCTTTAATGACGACATTCAAGGCACAGCCTCGGTTGTTGTCGGCAGTTTGATTGCAGCCAGTCGTGCAGCCGGTGGCCAGCTCCGCGATCAAAAAGTAGTGTTCCTGGGGGCTGGTTCTGCGGGTTGCGGAATTGCCGAACAAATCGTGGCACGCATGAAGCAAGAAGGACTTTCTGAACAAGAAGCCCGTGCTCGTGTCTTCATGGTAGACCGCTATGGTCTTTTAACAGACAAGATGCCAAACCTTTTGGAGTTCCAAGCTCCGTTGGTGCAACCAACAGATTCTCTTCAGTCCTGGGGACTGTCAGAGGGCGAGATTTCTTTGTTGGAAACTGTTCGTCACGCAAAACCGACAGTATTGATCGGCGCCTCGGCTCAGCCTGGATTATTCACTGAAGAAATCATTCGTCTGATGCACAGTCATTGTGCTCGTCCGATCGTGATGCCTTTGTCGAATCCGACATCTCGTGTGGAGGCTTTGCCAGAAGATATCATCCGTTGGACCGAAGGCTCGGCATTGGTTGCGACCGGCAGTCCTTTTGCGCCTGTGGCTTTCAACGATAAAATCTATCCCATTGCTCAATGTAACAACTCTTATATTTTCCCAGGCGTAGGCTTGGGAGTGATCGCATCAGCAGCCCGTCGTGTGACGGATTCGATGATGATGGCGGCCAGCGAGGCTTTGGCAGATTGCTCTCCGATGGCTATTTCTGGAGAGGGTGTTTTATTGCCTGAACTAAAAGACATTTCCTCTGTTTCAGTCGAGATCGCATTCAGAGTGGGTAAGGCTGCCCAGGTCGATGGAGTGGCCGCTAAAATGACGGATGACGAGCTCTTAGCAGCCATCCAGCATAACTTCTGGAAACCGGAATACCGCACGTATCGCCACAGAGCCGCGACTTAAGATCGAGGAGAGCTGACTCGGCCTTGTCGATCTTGAGCTGGGTGCATCAGCGACCCGCCATCGTGGCTCAGCCGTGGCCCGCTTGCGGCGGGTGCGCGCATCCATGCGCCCACGGAGGTCGCTTCTCACCCATCCCAAGGTGTCTAAGAAATAGTCGAAAAACAGAATTCTGAAATTTCTCACGAGAGCTAGTAAACTGAGTTCTATGATTCAGGAACTTTGGCATTCATTCCCCAGAACGTTAGTCGAAAGAATTAATTCGCTGCTGGACGAGGCTGAGCCAAGTCAGGCCAAAGCCTTTCAGCTTTATAAAAGCTGTCAGGCCGACGGGCTGTGGGATGAGTCGTTTGAAAAGTTTCAGAAAAAACTCAACGCCTTTTATGCTTTGCCGAAACACGATCGTCGCAAAAGCGCTATGGACCAGGCCTTAAACGGTCCGATGCCTTCAGCGACCTTTGCCGAATTTCATCTCAACTTTAGAAATGCAGCCATCGATAATCGTTCTTTGCAAACTCTGGCCAGTTGGACTCATCATCTTTTGCGCGTGGGTGGCAAATATACGAGTGTCGTTATTGCCGAAGATATTATTTCCAAAACTTTGAATTACATTACTCAACCTCCAGCGTTTGAAAAATCCTCGAACATTGATTTTGATGATTTTTGTGAAGCTTGGAGAAAAACGGTTTTTAAAAATTACGGAAAATCTCACGACGCCGAGATGACTCGGATCGTGGGGGAGTTGCGCTACTTAAACAGTCAGCTTGTGATTGAGGAACAGCAGCGCCGTGACCGTCCGGTGATGATCCCAACGATCTATCTGACTCAGACAGAAATCGATTGGACCATGGCAGTGATGGAGGCTGCGGAAGAAAACTTAGAAATGCCCAAGTATCCTCTTTCCAAAGGACCGCAGAAACCTCGCTTGATTGAACTCTTGCGTGTGGTACAGCTTTATAAGATCGTGCAAAACACGCAGCTTCCAGAGTTCGTGAAACACCGGGAAAGCATTCGCGCGACCATCTTGGATCGCTGTCAGCGACTGCTTGTCGACAAAGCAAGTTAACGATTTAAAGCCTCTAATCTATCCAATAAGACTTGGTATGGCCACGGGCGTTACCGCCTGAAGTCATGCCTATCTCTCTTCTAGAACCTGTGCTCTATTTTTGAGACCTGAATATCAGTTTCTCGAGGGGGAATCGTGACTAAAAAGTCCGCTCGTAAAAAGTTATCGCCACGCACACAAGCCATTCACGGTGAAGCACTTTCAAAATCCTGGGAGTTTTCTCATCACTTGATTCCGCCGATGACGGCATCTACAACATTCCGACTGGGTTCTTTAACCCGTGGTGCCGAGGGCTTTAGCACATTTGCAGGACCGCAAAACTCTGATCAGCCGATCTGGATTTATGATCGCTTGGAAGAGCCGACAACAAAGATGCTTGAAGACCAGCTGGCTATTTTGGAAAAAGGCGATTGTGCCGTGACGTTTGGTAGCGGCATGGGTGCAATCTCTGCGACCTTGATGACGTTGATGAAAACCGGTCAGAAAGTGGTTTCGCATAAAACTCTTTATGGTTGCACGTACAGCTTGATCACAAACTGGTTGCCACGTTTTGGTATCGAACATTCCTTGATTGATGTGAATAATTTTAAAACTCTGGAACAAGAACTGAAAGATCCAAAAACACGCGTGGTGTATTTTGAATCTGTTTCTAATCCTATTCTGGAAGTCGCTGATCTGGAGAAAATTGCGGAGCTGGTAAAAGCGGCCAATAAAAAACGAAAACCCGATAATCGCATTTATACTGTGGTGGATAATACTTTCGCAACGCCTTGGTCTTTGCGTCCTATCGAGTGGGGCATTGATTTCGTTATTCAAAGTTTGACTAAAAATATCTCGGGTTTTGGGACAGAGATGGGTGGGGCTGTGATCTGTCCAAAAGCTTTCGATGGCCAGCTGCGTGTGGCTCGTAAAGACTTTGGTGCGATCATTCATCCGTACTCCGCTTGGCACATCCTGGTTTATGGGATCTCGACGCAAGCCATTCGCTTTGAACAACAACAGGCGACAGCTTTGAAGGTGGCTCAGTTCCTGGAAAAACACCCAAAAATCGAGAGCGTCACTTATCCTGGATTGAAATCTCATCCGCAAAGCAAACTGGCGCGTAAGTATCTGGTTTCTCCCGAAAATAACTTTGCTCCGGGCACGATGATCTCCTTTAAACTTAAAGGCGACATGAAACGCTGTCAGAAATTTGTCGATGATGTCGCGCAAAATTCTTATGCGATCACTTTGGCGGTTTCCTTGGGTCTTACAAAAACTTTGATCGAAGTTCCAGGGTTCATGACTCATTCAGCGATCCCGGAAAACAAACGTGGCGAAAGTAAAATTGACCCGCGTGCGATTCGTCTCAGTATCGGTCTGGAAAGTGTGAAGGATATTATTGGGGATCTTGAAGACTCGTTGAAACAAGTCTAAGAAATCCTATTGACCTGACTTCCTGATTGCGACATAAAGCTCAGCACAACTAGGGGTGCTGCTATTCGGTGTTGAATGGCGGCTGAGAAATACCCTTTGAACCTGTTTGAGTTAGAACTCGCGTAGGGAAGTCACATGAAAATACCCTTTCTCTTGGTGTCCGCCATTCTTGGTGGATTAAGTTTTGAAGCCCGCGGGCAGGAAGCCTCTGCCGCCATCCAATTACAACCTGTTTTAGTGAGCGAGACCGCAGACACTGATGCTTCTGTGCTTGGGTTTCCTGGATTTACTTTGCAGGAAGTTCCTTTGTCTGCCTCTAGTTACGATGATGGCGATCTTCAAAAAAATCAGATTCATCGTCTTTCAGATTTAACGACTTTAGATGCCTCTTTGACGGATAGTTACAATGCCACTGGTTACTGGGACATGGTTTCAATTCGTGGTTACACGCTCGATAATCGCAATAACTTTCGCCGGGAAGGTTTGCCGATTAATGCCGAAACCTCGATCCCTTTGGACAACAAAGCCGATGTGCAAATATTAAAAGGCCTTTCTGGAGTGCAAGCGGGCATCAGTGCCCCCGGTGGTTTGATCAATTATCTGGTCAAGCGTCCCACCGGAAAGCGATTTATCAATGTGCGCTCTGATGCCAGTGATTCAGGAAATTTCCTGGTGTCGGCGGATGCCGGTGGATTACATCAGTCAAATGAGAATTTAAGTTATCGCTTCAATGTCGCTCGGGAATATCTGTCGCCACATTTAGAAAACGCTAAGGGCACAAGAACATTGCTTGCTGGAGCGGTCAGTTATCGTCTTGGTAAGGCAAGTTTATTGGACATCGAGTTGGAGTGGTCACAGCGTTCGCAACCCAGCCAGGCCGGAATGAGTTTATTGGGTTTCAGTCTGCCTGTAGTATCTGATCCAAATATCAATCTGAACAATCAGTCTTGGTCTCAGCCTGTGAAGTTTGCGGCCCTCACAGGGACTTTACGTTATACTCAGATGTTTACTGAAAATTTAAATTGGGTGACATCACTTGGCGGTCAGAATCTGGTTAATGGGGATCATCTGGCTTACGCTTTCGGTTGTACGAAAGAGGGAAACTTTGATCGCTATTGCTCTGATGGTACTTTTGATTTCTATGACTTTCGCAGCGATGATGAAAAGCGCGATACACAAGCACTGCGCACGTCTCTCGACGGAAGGTTTCAATCATCACGGTTTGCACACTCGTGGAATTTTGGCGTGATGGGCTGGAAATCAAAAGAACGCTATCAACGACAAGCCTACAATTTTGTTGGCGAAGGAAAAGTCGACGGTTCTGCCGTTGTTCCCGCGGATCCATCTTTGACGGATGAAAGCACAAATCGCGACTCTGACAATCTTCAGGTTTTTGCTTCGGATTCTGTAAATTGGAATTCCTGGACGGGATGGTTCGGAACCAGCTGGAATGGTAGCGAGCGCAGTAGTGTGCGCACCGATGGTTCACGCCCGACAAGCTACTATCAAAGTTTTATTTTGCCCTGGGCGGCCTTGTCCTATCAGTTTGAACAATTCATGACTTATGCGAGTTATGCCGAAGGGATGGAGTCTTTTGTTACTCCGAACCGAAATACCTATGCTCGTCCTGGTGAATTTTTGCCGGATGTAAAGTCAAACCAATACGAAGTCGGATTGCGTGGGGGGCGTGATATTCGCTGGGCTACGGCTCTGTTTGAAATTCATCGCCCGGTAGTGATCGATCAGGCGCCTCTTTATCAGGTGGACGGTAACGATGTGCATCGTGGAATTGAAGTAAACTTGCAGCAAGTTTTGCAAAGATGGAGCTGGAATTTCAATGGCATGCTTTTGGAAACTAAACGCGAAGACAGCTCTGTGAATCCGGCTCTGAATGGGAAAAAGGCCATTAATGTTCCAGATGCGACCGTGCGCACAGGAGCACAATATCACTTGCTCAGCGTCGCTGGTATGTCGGTTGGTGGGCGAATAGTTTATGAGGGCCCACGTGCGATCCTTGCGGATAATTCGCTCACCTTGCCGGGATGGGTGCGCTGGGATGCGGGGTTTGGTCTAAAGAAAAATTGGGGATCCGTCCCCGTGAGAGCGGAGGTCTTAGTTGAGAATTTGCTTGATCGGAAATATTGGAGAGAATCTCCCACACAATATGGTCACGTGTATTTGTATCCCGCTGCTGAAAGAATTTTGACTCTGAGTTTTCAGGCGGAAATCTGAAAAAAAGGACGGGGAGACCCGTCCTTTTTAGGTTGGCTTTTGGAAGTATTATTCAGCACTGGCCATGCGATCTTCTTTCGAATTTTTTTCTTCAACTGGAGTGACAAGGTTAAAGGCTGGATCAAAAGTATCCAATGTCGCAACCAAATCATCCAATGCTTTGGTTTTGCCATCTGATTTAAGCTTGTCGTTTCTTTGCAGGTCATCGGATCTTGCCATACCTCCAAGGATTGAACCGAAGTCTTCTGATGACATGGTGTAAGTCGCATCGACTTTTTCTCCTGGCACCATTTTTCGAATATTCAAAACAGAGTTATTGAGCTCCAGGACTTGCTTTTCTTTGGAGTTATTTAAAGACAAGCCGATTTTCATTTTCTTGCCTTGAGCTTTTTCAGGATTGATATGCAGTCCCGTGTACTCAATTAACATAGAAAGCGGCAATGTGCGGGTGTCGATGAACTGCATAGTTGGCATTTTTGAAGCGCCACGTAGTTCAGCCGCTCCCGAAAGGTAAACGTCGCGCCATGGACCGCTTTCAGCTTGGAAGCCCATTTGCTCCAAAGAGGCTGCTTGAAGTCTGAGGGCTTCTTTGTTTGTGGGCTCAGCATATACCAAGTGATTCACAACTTCAGCCGCCCAGCGATAGTCGCCCTTATCAAAGGCTTCGCGCCCAATTTTTAGGACTTTCTTTGCTCCACCCATGGCCGTCACATAGCGTTTGCCAGCTTCCACGCGAGGATGCTTGTGAAGAGTCGCGGGGTTGGCATTATAGAATCCCAGATACAATTGATATGTGGCTTTGACGTTGTGGCTTAAAGAACCATAGTAACCACGGTTATAGAATTCTTTGGCCAATTCATCTGGAAGTTCCATTTTTTCTGCGATTTCTTCGGCATCATAACCTTGGTTCGCCAGTCGTAGGGTTTGGTCATTGATGAATTTATACATGTCACGCTGTTTGGTGATATGCTCTATTACTTTGGCGTTGCCCCATCTTGGCCAGTGATGAGAGGCAAAACTCACGTCAGCTTTTGAGCCAAACATGTCCAACGTAGTTGTCAAAGCATTCGCCCATACCATCGGGCTGCGCACTTTTGCTCCACGTAGCGTGTAAAGATTGTGCATCGTTGACGTGGCATCTTCTGAAAGGCAAAGAGCCTTCAGCTGTGGAAAGTAAAAGAGCATTTCTGATGGGGCTTCAGTACCAGGGGCCATTTGGAATACGATTTCGATTCCATCCACCGTCAATTTTTCACCCGTTTTGGAGATTGTTTTATTTGGTGGAATCAGACCGGAAGTGCCCAGCGAAGTTGCTGGCCCCAAACCTGTTCCTAAATTTCCAGCTGAAGAGTTTTGAATACCAGCTCCATACATATAGATCGCTCGGCGTCCCATCGCATTTCCGGCATAAAGATTTTCGCTCACGGCTTCTTCGACAAGGCCTTCAGGTGCGATGACTTGAATCTTTTTGCTTTTAGCGTCTTCGGCCGTGATCACTCCAGCGGCTCCACCAAAGTGATCGACGTGACTGTGAGTGTAGATTACGGCTTTCACTGGGCGCTGGCCCAGTTTTTCATTTGCCAACTTCAAGCCCGCAGCAGCGGTTTCTGAGGATATCAATGGATCAATAACAATCCAACCGGTCTTTCCTTCGATCAACGTCATATTCGAGACATCAAAACCACGGATTTGATAAATCTTGTCAGTGACTTTGAAAAGTCCATTGATGCGCGTCAGTTGTGACTGTCTCCATAAACTTGGATTGGCCGTATCTGGTGCTTCAGTGTCTTTAACAAAATTAAAAGCGTTCAGATTGTAAACGGTTTTACCTTCAGCATTTTTGATCACGGGATTGTCAAGTGTGGCAATGAAGCCCTTCTGAGCAAACTCGAAATCTTCTTTATTCGAAAAATCCAACATCTTACTATAGCTTTGGTTGATTCTTCTAGTAGTTTCAGTGGCTTTTCCTTCAGGTAAATCTGCTGCGGAAGCGACCGAGGCCGTGAAAGCGAATACAGTCGCGCTGAGAGCCGTGCTGCTCAAAAAGTTCTTCATAATTTCCTCCTGGATAATCAATTATGGTTTAGTGTCGCCTGGAGAGCCAATCTGCTATGGACAATGTGTGAGAAATCACCCATAATGTTCGATGCCCATTCAAGTGGTCATATTGACAAAGGACAATGCGTGTTTCTTGCTCCTCTGAGTCTTCAAAATGTTGCTCAACTTCGTCACCCGAGTGAGCGTGTTCCCGTAGGGGAACAGCGTGAATTCGCCGAAGGTTTGGACCTGATCGCCGACAATGGTTTTGACGGCTACGAAATGCACCAAAGCCCCAGCGGTTCCATGCAACTTAAAATCTTCATGGATGACAAAAAGGATGCGGGTCGATGCACTGTCAAAGTTTTGCAGGACGAGACCTCTGGCGTACTGGATTTCCGATGTGACCAATGTGGCACGCGCGGTGACACTAAAATTACTTGTTCGCACCAATTCGCAGCTTATGTGATTTTATGGCAGGCGCTTACTTTGGAAGAAGACGCTCCTGCAGATCCGCGCATTGAAAAACTCGCAGAAGATTTAAGAGGGCCCAGCCAACGTTCGCGCCAAGGTGTAACACCGGGCTTGGAAGCTGAAGCCACGGGATTTTTGCAGTCGATCACGCTTTATTCCGAAGAAGCTCCAGTTCTTCGCGGAGAAACCTTAAGCTCGCTTTTAAATGAAACTGAAAAACCACATCGCCTGATTGATGTTTCTAAGGAACAGGAAAGCCTGGCACCTTCGTTGTGGAATCTGCCGGATGTGTTTCGTAGAAAGCTCACTGCTTATTCTGAAAACTATTTTAATGAAGTGAACGAACAAAACCGCATTGCCGGAATGGTTCGGTATAATTTTAGCAATGGCGTGCAGGTTTCAGCCAAAGATATTCTGCGCCATCCACTTTACAAAAGCGTTCCTAAGGATTTATTACCTCAGCCACGCAAGCCGGATTCCGCATTTGATAAATGGCCCTTGACCCTACAGCGTGACAGTCTTTTTATCAGTCAGGGCCTTCGCGAAGTGGAAGAGATCATGCAAGTGGTTCTTTCCAACGTGGCGACAAAACTTAATCAGGGACAGCTCGAAGTTTATATTCAAGGCAAGAATTCACAAAAAACTTTGCCTGTTCGCTATATCGATTTCGATATGAGCCGTGAGTTTGAATGGCGCGTTGATTTTACGGATAAAGACACGCTGATCGCTCGCTTTGCTTTAACCAGCCCGGAACGCAAAAAGCCTTTTGCCTTTTTCGAATCTTTTGCATTCGAGGCAGAAGAAGGCGTTTTGGCTGTGCATCCGTGGTACCGCGAATGGAGTCAATTCGTTCAGGTATTAACGGACATCCATGAAGATGCTTTGCAATTCAGTCTAAGCTCTCAAGACTATCCTCGCGTAGAGATCGAAGGGGAGCTTGAAGCGAAACGCATGGTGAAGCACCTGCGCTCGCGCACGATTCCTTTGCATATCACTGGCGAAACGAAAGTTTTGCCCGAATCCCAAAGTATCACGGGTATTTATTTAACGGAAAACGGCAGCTTCCATTTGCAACACGAAGCGCGTGTTATGGGCCAAAAAGATCTGGCCCGTGCAGGTTGGACAGCACGTTCCTCTTTATACCTTCACGTTTTGTCGGAAGGCCTGCCGTACTTCTTGGGGGCGGATGCCAAAGACGTGGCGACCCGTGCGCGCGGTAAAAGGGATTGGGATTTAAAACTGCTGCGTCACTTGGGCGTGCTTCAATACTTGACTCTTGAGACTTTGAACTGGCACTTCGCGGGTGAGCTGACGGATGGTCGCATTGTCGAGGAAGACGAAATCTTTAAACTTGTACAAGACAATATTCAAGCTCTCTTGGTCAGCGGTACGGGCGTCGTATTAGCTCGTGATATGTCTTTGCAGGAGCTTTGCTCGCGCAACGTGCTGGTTTATTTCGATGACTATGTTTCTAAAACTCTCGCAGCCTTGAAATCCAGTGAGTCCTTTTATTCTGAATCCGGCGAAGTGATTTTGGAAGGCGCTGTCGAGCGCGAATTCCGCCTGATCTATGAAATGTTGAAACGTCTGGTGTCGACAACCAATGGGGATGCCTTTAAAAAATCTCGCACGTCATTCCTGTCAAAAATTTGGAATGGCGAACCCGAGAAGGATCCAACTTTGCGCTCGGGATTGTTCCACTTCCCGAATGTTCGTAAAGAAGGCTCTCACACTCATGACACCATTGAATCTCTTCAGGCCCTTTTGCCATTTGGCTTTAAGATTTACTACAAAGGTCAGGCTCTGCAGGAATTAAATGAAGATGACTTCCAAGTGGATTTCCTTTTAACCAGCGATGCTTCCGAAAAGTATTTCAACTGGTTTGAATTGAATCCAAAATTCTTCCTGAAAGGTCAGGAGATCGACGCCCAAGCCATGACAGGTTTTGGTGGCGGTGGAGTGATCGAGTACGACGGCAAGCTTTATCTAGTTCCTAAAAAGCAAATGCCAAGCCTGCGTCGTCTGGAAAATTTCTGGCGCAAACTGCAAGGCGGGAAATCCGATGCGAAAACCAAAGGTGGTATCGGGGAACGAGTTTATAAACTTCCTCGCCATCAGATTTTGGAACTTTTGGCATTGCGGGCTTCCGGCGTCGCCATTCGTGGGGATCACGAATGGAAAAAGATTTGTGATTTCTATGATGGATTGGGGCAGGGGCCTCGTCCGGTGCACATTCCTAAGACGGTGAAGGCTGAGCTTAAACAGTATCAGGAATATGGCGTGCAATGGTTACAGGATCTTTATAATCTGCGCCTGGGTGCTTTGCTGGCAGATGATATGGGTTTGGGTAAGACCTTGCAGACGCTGACGTTCCTGGAAGATCTACGTGTTAAAGAAGAACTGGGACAGGTTTTGATCGTTGTTCCTTCGTCATTGATCTTTAACTGGCAAAGTGAAGTACAAAAATTCGTACCCGATTTGCCTCTGGAAGTCTTTACCAATAAGGACCGCGATCGCTTGGGTAAAAAACTTTTCACCAAGCAGGATTGTGTCCTGATCACGACCTATGGTCTTTTGATGGAGCATGAGGACTTCTTGTCCCAGGTTCACTGGAAGACATTGATTTTCGATGAAGCCCAGAATTTAAAAAATATCACGACTAAACGCACCAGTGCGGCTCGTTCCTTGAATGCGCAATTTAAAGTCTGTCTAACTGGTACGCCGATGGAAAATCACTATGGTGAATTCTATTCTTTGGTGGATATACTGGTTCCAGGCAGTCTTGGTAAAATTGAAGACTTCCGTCGCCAATTCGTAAATACCGAAATGGTCACGCGTGAAGAAATGGATGATTTGAAATTAAAGATCAAACCATTGCTACTTCGCCGTACTAAAAAAGAAATCCTGGATCAGCTTCCAGAAAAACAAGAAACGAAGATGAGCATCGCTTTTGAAGACAAGCAGATGGAAATCTATCGTGACATCGCCTTGTCATATAACCAAAAGGTTCAAGAGGCGATGACGACGAACGGTGAAGCCAGCGTGCAACTGCAAATGTTGACGGCTCTTCTTCGCTTACGTCAGGCCTGTTCAGATCCTGCAGGTTTGCCAAATGTTCGTTACGAAAAAGTACCACCGAAATTGGAAACCTTGCTGGAATCGATTAGTGAGATCGTGGAATCCGGCGAAAGTGCTTTGGTATTCACGCAGTTCCTTCAAACCCTGGAACACACGGCCCGACTTCTGCACGAGGCCGGTATCCCAGTCTTTGTGCTTCACGGGGGAGTTCCAACAGCTCAACGCCAAAAGATTTTGGCCGAGTTCAATGCGACCAACGGTGGTGCTGTGCTCGTGATGACTTTGAAAACGGGTGGTGTGGGTCTGAATTTGACCAAAGCCAGCTACGTCTTTCATTTGGAACCGTGGTGGAATCCTTCGGTTGAAAACCAGGCAACAGACCGTGCACACCGTTTGGGGCAAAGCAAGGCTGTTCAGGTGTTCCGCTATATCATGCATGAATCTTTAGAAGAAAAAATCGAAGTTCTGAAAAATCGCAAAGGCGTTAAATTCCAAAACCTATTCGGCAATGCTGAATCAACGACAGATTTAGGCGGCAGCGCGAGTGGTGCTTTGAGCAAAGAGGATTTCGATATCTTGTTAGGGCTTAAATAATCAAAAGGTACGCCGTACCTTTTAGGGTGCGGCGCAATTCCGAATTATACTATTTTACGATTTTAACTTGGAACTTTTGCGCTTTGATTTTGCCGTTGCGAAGGCTGTTCAAAGCGTGATTGGCTTGATCCGTTCGGATCGCAACGTATGTATAGGTATCATGCATTTCGATTTTGCCGATATCGCCGGCTTTCAAACCACCCGCAGCACCGGTCAAGGCACCCAGAATATCTCCTGGACGGATTTTGTTCTTGCGACCGCCAGAAATCATCAGCGTTTGCATCGGGGCTTGTTTCCATTCCCAGTTCAAACCGAATTGGTTTTTGAAACCTAAGTTAGGTTTTTGGAATTTACGACCCGTGATGTTTTCAATTTCAATCAATTTCAAAGTATCGCGAGCTGATAGCAATGTCACAGCCACTCCGGACTTACCAGCGCGACCCGTACGACCGACGCGGTGAACGTAGGTTTCTGGCTGCAGAGGGAAGTCATAGTTCACCACCAGCTCAAGATTTTCAATATCCAATCCGCGGGCGGCAACATCGGTGGCTACCAAAATTTTGGCGCTGCCATTTTTAAACAAAGCCATTACGCGTTCGCGATCTTTTTGCTCCAGGTCGCCATGCAGGCAGGTGGCGCTGGCTTTTAATTCCGAGAACTTCGCCATCAAATCATTGACGGTGTTTTTAGTATTACAAAAGACGATGCAAGACTCAGCTTGATGCTGTTGCAAAACGCGCATCAGGTTTCCAGCTTTATCTTTTTCTTCCGAGTCATAAGTGACTTCTTCGATTTGTAAAGCTTCGGCGCCTTCTTCGATGGATACTTTTTGCGGATTTTTTTGATAGCGTTTGCTTAAATCTAAAACGGCATCAGTGAAAGTCGCTGAAAACAAAACTGTTTGGCGATTCACGGGAAGCTCTCGCATTAGATTTTTAATTTCAACGATAAAGCCCATATCGAACATCTTATCGGCTTCATCAAGTACGACAGTTTTGACATCATCCAAGAACAAGCGCTCTTTCGAGGCCAGATCCAAGATACGCCCGGGAGTTCCCACCGCGATCTGTACGCCTTTTTCAAGTTCAAGCTGTTGTTCGCGGCCTGTTTGGCCACCGCCAGTCAGAGCAATCGTTTGCAGGCCTGGAAGCCCACGGCCCAACTTACGGACCTCGGTTAATACCTGGATAGCCAGTTCGCGAGTCGGGCAGATGATAAGTGCTTGCAAAGTCTTTTGGTTGATTTCCAGTTGTTGCAAAATCGGCAATAAGAATGCCGCCGTTTTTCCACTGCCAGTTTTGGATTGGCCGATGACATCTTTGCCCGCCAGAAGTACGGGAATACTCTTTTCTTGAATAGGAGTCATAGAGCTAAAACCCAGTTCTTCAACGACAGTCAAAAGCTCAGGTTTAAGATTTAGTGCAGAGAAAGAATTCGTCGTATTCAATTAAAGGCTCCCGGGAATGGAGCCCAATATAGCAGAACTTAAGAGGAAATTCTAGTGCGCACTAGTTTTGAAGGCCGCTCAGCGCTTGCAGCCAAGGGCTCGTAATCTTTGACAATTGTACGTTGCTCTCGACCGGAAGGTGAGGGGCAAGCTCAGTTAATGCCAAAAGAGTGACGACTTTCTGTGGGAAATCCAAGGTCGTCCCGTCGCCATTCACATAGAACTGCTCCTTAGGATTAAAGAGCTGTTTGTTCATGGCATAATAGATTTCCTGGGCACTCCAAAGGTACGCATCAATCTTAGTCAGCTTCCAGGCCGCCAAGAGCGCACGAATAGCATAGGCTTGCTCGTAAGCGCGATATGGAACTTCAGCAGAGCGTTTAAATTCTTTCAGCTTATATTGCGATTGAACCAGGGAGTCTTCGTTGATCAGCTGGTTAGAAATAAAGTTCGCCAGGGACACGATCAAAAGTTTTAGATCGCGGCGACCCTCGATCAAGTCATCAAGGTTCGAGCGACCATTGCTGTCTTTTTCAAGCAAGATACTGGATTTTGTTTTTTCAACTCCATCCGTTGCTGCTAAGAACTCATTCAAGGAAAGCAAAAACTTCGCGACATCCACGGAGCGAACGATGTTGGATTTCACACCGTCTTTCATGTCAACGATTCCGCCCATAATGGCTGTCTCGTTGCTGGTGGAGTATTGATCTGCCCAGATGATGTTATCATCCAAAGTCACCAAAAAGACGGGAGTGGCTTTTTTCGTGATGTCTTTTAATAGAACTGCAACATCACCCACGTTCAAGGCAAAGAACATGTCTTTCGGGAATAAAGGACGTGCGAACTCCGAAGACTGAATGTCCTCGATTAATTCCTGTGCTTTAATATTTCCCAGGTACTTATCAAAACTGCTGACTTTCCAGTCGGCTGTGATTTTCAACATCTGGCTTAAGCCATCGATTTGTTCAGCAAAGGATGCAGCCGAAAAATCCTTGGCGTAATCCATTCCCGGATTCACATGGAAAGGATCCTGAAGAGTCACTTGATCAGGAATGCGGTAGGAATACGGCATCTCGGAAAGTTTCATGATGTCCAAAGGGTGTTTCACTTTCTCAACTGGAGAAAGTAACGCCGGTACCAAGCGGTCGTTGATGTCGCGATACCCACCGATAGTGATCAGCTTGTTAACCTGTGAAAGAGCTGTTTGCAGCCCCAGGCTTGCGTCGTCAGTATTTTCCATCAGTAAGGATCGCGCCATCACTGAAGAACCTGCCGTGTTGGCTTTAAGAGAAGCCGGGGAGCCCACGCCTTGAATTTGCAAAGGTGATTTCTTAGTCAGTTGCAGTTGAATAGAAGGCGTCTCAAAGCCAGCAACTTTACCCTCATAAGAGTTCATTTTCTTAACTGACCACTTATGCAAAAGATCTTTGACGTAGGGTTCGTAGTTGTTTTGAACATCGCGAATATCAGCGGCTTTCTTAGTGATGCCATTATCTACGTTATCAGCAAAGATAACTGGGATCTCATGCACGAATCCCAAAGCAAAGTTCTCGACCACATTGGTAAGGAACTTTAACGCCGTTTCATTTAAAGTATCGCGGATTTTCAAAACACCGAACTTTTCGATCTTTGGCAGGATAAATACTTTTTTAGTAATGCCATCGATCGGGCCACCACGACAGCCCGGTGTGCGCAAACACTCTAGCTCTTTTTCGTTTTGCTTACGAAGAAAATCATAAAGCGTTTCGTTCGCCGAGCCATAATACTTCTCGCGCTCTTCGGGAGTCAGGGTTCTCCATACGTCAACCAGAACCGTCAAGGCACCTTGAGCATCACCAATGACTTCAATGCCACGACCGATTTGCAAGCCTTGACTCAGTTGCTTGCTGTATTCGTCCGGCAAAGTGACTTCGAACTCTTTAAGGAGTTGCTGAATTAATCCCAGGTTTTTATAGAAGTTTGTGGATTCATAAAATGACTTCGTGAATGCCGCCATTTTAGCAAAGTAAGGCTTAGTTTGAGCCGATATTTCAGTAATCAATCCTTCTTCGACAGGAGCACTTAAACCCAACGAAGGAATTTGGCCAATGAAGGATTCTGTGAAGTTTTCAACTTCTTTAATCAAAATCTCCACGCGCACCTGGCGACTGGCCCAAGGGAATTGCTTACCAATAGAAATCAGACGCTCACGCAATTGCACTTTGGCGCGAGCCAGATCACTTTGAATAGTTTCAAGACTGGAAGTCACTTCCGTCTTAGTCTGCGCAATCACCAGTCCCGCATAAGGTGCCAGCGCTAAAGCCTGATATGACGTCGTTTTTGGTTGGGAGTAAAATTTTTTAATCCAAGTCAGACCCTTTTGGCGCAAAGTCGGATTGTTCGTTAATAAACCCAAAGTGTGAACATTTTGAGCCTGGCGGAAGAAATTTGAAGTCGAGACTTCACCTTGCCACGAGATATCCAATTTCGTGGCGTCAGACTCACGCAAACCTTCGCGTAAATTTACGTCTGAAAAACGAGGGCCGAAAATTTGAGTTCCACCGCCCAGGCTTGGTGATTGAACTTTAGGGGCACACGCCGCCAACAGGAGAGTTATCGCTAAAGAAATGCGTAATGCTTTTTTCATCAGTCCCTCCTAAAAGAAAAGCATCAGGTTTAATTCCTGAGCCAGTTGACGTTCCACATTCACTCCCGCGACATAATCGGAAATTTCCAAAGATGCGATCATTGGGAGTAAAGATTTCTTTTTAAAATAAGATGAGACTGTAGAATACACAATCTGCGCTTTCACTTTATGAAAGTTCGACGCTGTGTATTTGGAAAGCATGTCGTAACGAAGACCGCGGGAACCGCTGTATGAATCGGCCTCTTTATTTCCGTACTCGTATCCTGTTCCCAAACTCAGTTGATCGTTCCAATCATAAAACAGATTGCTGCCTACTATTTGAGAATTTCCAATTTGACGATGGATGCGCTCTTTGTTGACTGCATCAGGCAGCGTATCGTCTTCATTCGAGGGAACACGCTCCGTGATTTGATCTGGAACGTTTAAGATATAACTTGCGAAAGGAACCGCCGTCATTTTCCAGAACTTGTACGAGTAGGCGATAGTATTATTGATATTTGTACGACCAAAATTATTCAGCGCTGCCAAGTCATCACAATCATATTGTGGACCTGTCGGTAAATTGATCTGCGCCTGATAGATCAGCGCATTCTTTGAATCGTCAAAGAATTTATAGATGCTGACCAACTGAACGTCTCCCACAAAGGAATCGTTGTGGTCTTCAAGTTTCTTATAGCCTTTTTGCGCTAAAGTATCGTTGGTTGCTTTGCCCAAATCTGTATTAAGAGCCTCATCAAGCTCCGGGCTTAAACCAGAAAACTGCTGACGGTAATAGTCGATGTTTGAAAACTGCTGAGACAAAGTTATACGGTTGGTATAGTTCACAAAAGGAACCCCGGCAGCCACAGTCCATTTAGACGTCACTCCGCGTGCAAAAACAGGTGCGAAGTAATTCACGTGCGGTTGAGTGTCTACGTGTAAGACACCCAGGTTAAATTTATCACCCAAACCTGAGGCGCCAAACTTGTTTAAAGCCGTAATCAGCTTACGGGCATCGGCATTGAATTTTTGCAGGGTTTTGGCGTCGAAGTTAACAGACTTATAATCACCCAAAGTGATCAGGCTGCCGTCGTCTGTATATCTTTCACCAATGCCGTCAAGATTGCCATAGCGGAAGGAGGGACTATTGATGCCCTCTGGGAGAGTTTCGGTCGATAGCAGGGCGAAGGCACGGGAGGCACCCAAGAAAAGGCTACTTGCTATGAGTAGAATGATCACTACTTTCACTTTTATCCTCACCAGAATGCGACTCCGGTGTTATAGCCGGAATGCATAAAAAAGTCTTGTAGAAAGGTATCTTTTTACAGAATGTAAACTATGATGTTCCCACTGTGCTGGCTTAAACGAAGAATTTCTGCTAGAGTCCGTACACTATGACGACACTTAAGGTATTTCTTTCCGACTCATTTCATCCGCAATTAAATCTTGCGACGGAAGAATGGATTTTCCATAACCTGGATCCGTCCAGTCAGATTTTATTTTTGTGGAGAAACGAAGAGACTGTCGTCATCGGTCGCAATCAAAATCCCTGGTCTGAGTGCAATCTTGCACAAATGAAAAACGACAATGTTCATCTGGCTCGTCGAACGACGGGCGGTGGCGCTGTATTCCATGATTTGGGCAACACCAACTTTACTTTTCTTTCGCCTAAAGATGGCTACCGCCGCGAGAACAACATTCAGATTATCTTTGATGCTTTGAAAGAGTTCGGTATCCAGGCCGAAGCTTCAGGTCGTAATGATTTGATGGTGCCATTCCATGATGGCCCCCGCAAATTCAGTGGCAGTGCTTATCGCGAAAAGAAAGACCGCGCCTTTCATCACGGAACTCTGCTGTTACATGCAGATTTAACTCGTCTGGGTAATTACCTGACACCAAATCCCAAAAAGCTTCAAGCCAAGGGGAAAGAATCCGTTCGGGCGCGTGTGACGAATTTGAATGAGCTTTCTAAAGACATCAACCATGACAATGTGTCAGAGGCGATGATCCGCTCTTTTGAAAAATTCTATGGTGCCAAAGCTGAAGTGATCATGCTGAATCTTGAAAGCCTGCCCAAGATTCCAGAGCTAAAAGAGCAATATGATATTCTTTCTTCCTGGGAGTGGTTGTATGGATCCACTTTGGAATTCACTCACAAAATGGATGAATATCTGAGTCTGGGGTTCTTTGATTTTCATTTCATCGTCGTTGACGGTGTGATCAAAGATCTAAAGATTTATACAGACTGCCTGTATCCGGCACTTATCGAAAACATGCAACACTCGCTGATTGCAAAACACTATTCCGGTCACAGCGTAAAGAACGCCTTCGCAGAAGTCGTTCAAAAGTTTCCGGACCTTGAGCCACAGATTAATGAACTTGAATCCTGGCTTGTAAAGAATATTGAAATTTAAGGATGTCCCTGTGCAAGTTGATATTGGTAAATTAAATAAATTAAAAGCCGTGAAAAAAGCTGAATTCGGAATGTTTCTGGATGGCGGTGATGACGGGGAGATTTTATTGCCTCGTCGTTATGTTCCTGACGATTTAAATGTCGACGACGAGATCGAAGTGTTTGTTCATTTCGACTCCGAAGACCGCCTGATCGCTACGACTGAAAAACCGAAGGCCATGGTGGGTGAGTTTGCCCATTTGATGGTAAAGTCGGTGGAAAATGTCGGAGCTTTTCTGGATTGGGGCTTGGGTAAAGATCTTTTCCTTCCTTACGCAGAAATGACTCGTGACCTTCGCGCCGGTCAAGCGGTGGTTGTATTTATTTATTTGGATAAATCAGATCGTATCGCTTCTTCCATGCGTCTGGATCGTTATATCTCCAAAGAGCCTGGTGACTACAAAGAAGGTCAACAGGTAGATCTATTCATTGGGGCGCAGACCGATCTGGGTTTCAAAGCCATCATCAATGGCAAGCACTGGGGTATGATCTACACGAATGAAATCTTTGATCGTATCGTACATGGCCAAAGGTTGAAGGGCTATATCAAGAAAGTCCGTGAAGATGGGAAAATTGATTTAAGCCTGCAAAAGACGGGTCATCAAAGCTCAGAGGATATTGGACCTTTGATCCTTGAGCGCCTTCGCGAAGAGGGTGGCTTTTTGCCGATCAATGACAAAACTGCTGCCGAACTAATTTACGACATGTTCGGCGTCAGCAAAAAGAAATATAAAATGGCTTTGGGTGATCTGTATAAAAAACGTGTGATCACAGTGAAGGATGATGGAATCTATCTTAATAAATAGATTCCGAATCGACTTTCGTCAAAGAAGGTTGTTTGACCAATCCCGGCGGAAAATAGTTACCCTTCACAACGTCCTTGCTGGGGCCATAGAATCTGAAAGTCAGATTATAGTTGCTGCCGGCGGGAGTCGGTAGCCAGTTCTCTTCCGGTGCACCTAGCGGCAGCTTGCTCGCGAAATACAAAGTCACAGATCCATCTGCGTTCGGTTTGATATTTGATCGATTGTTGATTACGAACTTGTTCGCAGGATTCGGGATCACTTTATAGTTTTTTGAATCTACACCGGTGATGCTCCAGAAATATTTCGCGCGAGTGGAGGGTAGCTTATCTTTAGGAAAGGTCAGAGTGTAAACCGCACTGCCATCCAAAAGCTCACCCTTGGCATCGTTTCTGGCGCTGTAATAAACGGCTTCGTTATTGTTGTTGGCCCAGATGCCTGCATAGTTAACCAAGGCTCGCGCTTGATAGTCGTTTCCATAATTTCCAAAACGTCGCACAAGGTTCCAGCCATTTTTTGTGCGTTCCACTTTTTCTTTGAGCGCGAAGAAAGAAGGGATAGCTTTTTCTCTGATAATTTTAGCTGTGGCTTCGCGGGAGTTGTCGTGTCGGGCGGTTCTTTCCACTGTCAGAACTTTGATCTGCAGTCCGCCCATATTCGGATTGATGTCCTTTTCAGAGGAAAGTATCGAGGCAGCATTTTCAAAAATCTCAATGCCGGGAAGCTGATCGTGCTCAAATTCGACGATCTTTGGTGACTCTGTGATTTCCGGTTTACCGGTGGGATAAATCTTAATCTGACGTTGCAGTTTCACTGCTTCGTTGGGATCTTTGCCGAGTTCTACTCGGGCTAAGATGCGGGATTTTTTCGAGGGCAGAATCACTTTTTGAACCTCAGGGGCCAAGGTGACCTGTGAATCCTTTGAACAGACGGCGAACTTCCCGAAGGGATGCTTGGGATAAGTTCGGTCATTTAGATTTGCCGTGGTCTCGCCCCAGCCATTTAGGAATTGAACCGTATAATAGCGGTCTTTGATTTCAGGAATCTCCACGATGGTGCAACTGTTTTGGTCGATGGCCACCCAGGCTTCACTGTAGGCGACATCCAGGTTGGGGTTGGCCCACTGAACTCCACCGACATCCCGATGCTTGATTTCATTCCATTTCATATCGTCTTTGGTGAAATCTAAATTTTCCTGACGCAAAACCAGGATTCTGGCCATCAGATACTGATAGGCGTCGATGACCTCTTTGTCGGTGATGTTTTTTACGGGACGAGCCAGGGATGTTGTGGTGAACAGCAATGATGATGCGACAAATATCATCCATACAGTTTTCATAAAAAACGTCTCTCCTTACTTGTAAGACACGGTTCATTGTAAAAAATGATCTTGGATTTACCTACATGCTTATTGGCAACTCCAAACAGTTCTAAGTGCACTTGGCGCGCAAATTTATTCATCATGGATTTCAAAACAAATGGGAGGATTTAATGAATCGCTTTATGCTGGTTGCCTGCATTTTTTTACAAGCCTGGGTCGCCAAGGCCGAGGTAACGGGCGAGGAGATGAATAAAGCCAACAATCCTTTGACGCCGCTGGCGGCCGTAAATCTTCATGACTATGTGCAAAGCTCAGTCTATTCCACGGACGAAACACTGAATACGGCGTATTTGCGAATCGCTTCGCCGATGATGTTAGGTGGTCATGCGCAATTAGCGCGTATGACAATTCCCTATTCTTTTTCTGCTTTGGAAACTCCGACAACGACAACTTCGGGAGTGGGAGATGTCAGTGTGTTTGACGTTTTTCTATTTAAAGGAGTCGGTTCGATGGAATTTGGCGTGGGGCCGCTGTTAGTTCTACCCACAGCATCGAAGGATGAGACTGGAGCTGGCAAATGGCAGATTGGTGCCGCGGGAATCATCATGGCTCCGCAGTTTTGGGGCCTTTTAGGTGCTTTGATTACCTATCAGCATGATTTCGCCGGAGACAGTGATCGTCCCACACAAAATCTGGCAACGGCACAGCCCTTCGTGATTTGGAATATGCCGGCCGGTTTCTATTTAAGATCCGCGGGTATTATGATCTTTAACTGGGAAACTGGGGATTACAATATTCCGTTGGGAGCGGGACTGGGGAAGGTTTGGAAGCTTCAAGGGGGAACCACAATTAATCTGTTTGCGGAACCTCAGTGGACCGTGGCCCATGTGGGAGACTATACACCGAACTTTCAAACGTTTGTTGGTTTGAATTTCCAGTTCCCTTTGAAATAATCAGTAATTCACAGAGGACGAATACATAAATCCCAAGGTGTCGGAGTTGCTCGCTCCGACTTCGCTATTCTGAGAATACTTATAATACAATCCGAAATTGGCTTCATATGTTCTGTTGTTATAATTGATACCGGTTGAAAGCATCGAGATGGATTGGTTCGACATTTGCGTAAAACTTCCTCCTCCCATAAAGCGAACACTTCTGAAGGGCACTTTAATCCCCGTTGAGATATTGAAAAGGCTAAGATCAGATTCTTGCTGAATCGGTGTCGAGGGTAGTGCATATTGAGGTGCATAACTTAGATCCAACAGAAAAGTATTATCGCTGAAATGAAAGACCTGACCGACAGTCACTCCCAATATGGGATCGGTATGGGGAGTGTAGCGACCAAAAGTTTCTGTGGCTTGCGTATCTCCAGTACTTAATTGATTCTGATAGAGGTCTCCTTCGGAATACAGATTCAAAGCACGCCATTGTAAGGTTGCACCGATGCTATAGTCATCCCGGGCGCGCCAAACAAAACCGGGATTTAAAGCGATATAGTTTTGTTGTTCGAATTTTTTTTGATTTAAAGACGTGGTCGTTCCCGCCGAAACCGTATTAATGATTGAATCCGATCTCAGTTCATTCCAAGTAAAGGCAATAGAAAACCCCCAGGCCAAGGACTTATCAATCAAGCCGCCATAGGAAAGTCCCCCTTGTGCATATTGAAAGCGCACATCTTTGGCTGTCACTCCCCCTGAGGCATCTTGTATCCGAAAGGTGTTGTCGACATTGGTGGGATAGGAATAGAAGAAGCCGGTTTTTATTTTTTCATCGACACTGAAAACAGCCGATGTCATTAAAGTCGAAGAGGTGAACGATCCTGTTTGATTGTGAAATGCCGGGTCCTGCATTTCTTGATAGGCGATACCCGTGCCGGAAACAGTCAGGTTCAGTTGATATTCACAAAACCCCAAGCCTGCGGGATTGTAAAGGGGACTGCCGGGGGAACATAAAAGCCCCACGCCAGCATTTCCCAGAAAAGCTTCCTGACTGCCCACAGGGGAGAAATAGTAAGAAGCCCAGGTGCAAGCGGGACTCAGGAATAATAAAAGTAAAACGAAATACTTCATTCCAAGTCCCACATTCTTAAACTAATCAAGTGAGAACATCAGGTTAAGACCCACGGATTTATAATCAGCAAGTCCTTTTGCCATCGCCGAATTGTTGGCATCAAAGTATAGATCCAGGCCCCACCGGGAATTGAATTTAAATGTTGAACCAAAGACAAACGGAAATGACGGGGTATCAATACTTGAAAGTTTGCAATTTGGATCGCCGGAACAGGAGCTCGCAATGTTGATAGAGGCAATAAAACCCAGGTAGATCCCAAATTTTTCCTGCGGCTTAAACAGGATCGTGATGGGAATATCCAGATAGTCCAAATTGAAATCAATCTTGGTGCCTGAGTCACTTTCCGTTTGCAATGGTCTTTGTGTGTACAGCAGACCAGAGCGGAAGTGGGCGATATTTCCCTCTAAAGGCATGTGCACAAAGGCGCCAGCCTGCAAACCTGTGCGAGCATGGGTCGAGATACCGGGCCCATAGGCATAACCGTTTTGTTGGCGAGCTCCCAACTCAATTCCGTAATCCAAAGCGGCTTGAGCCGTGGACGTAAATATGAAAGCAGCAACGAGCGAAATAAAATACTTTTGCATGAATGTTCTCCTTTGGTTAATTAACGACGAAAGCCACCACCGCCACCACGAAATCCACCGCTTGCGCGCATGCCACCACCGCCGTGAAGGGCGGGAGCACCGCCACCAGTGCGTTGCATGTCAGCCGCTGGTTGACGGGGTTGTTGTTGAGGCGCACGGCCTTCGTGGGAGCGTTCTAAATTTTGAATGTTGTCGGGTTTGCTGACGGGGGTCCAAGTATCCGGACCATTGTATTTGGACCAGTCGCCTTTGCCATTACGACGATACACGCTGCCATCGTGTCCTGCGTAAACGGTGTTGCTATCAAGGCCACGAGCAAACTTAGTGTTGCCAATCGTGTTGATGGCAACTCCATGTCCCCCAGAGCCCGTAATCACCGTGCGTTTACCCCAGTTGTGATAAGTGTTATCAACATTGATGTTTACATAAGTTGGACCCCAGCAGCAAGATCCCCATCCCCAAGGATACATCACGGCGCCCATCGAAAAGCCCATGTAAAATCCGGCATCGTATCCCCACCCATACCCCACGCCAAATCCGTAAGTATAGGGTGGGGGATACCACGCAGACGAAGAAGTATAGGCGCTATAAGCATAACCGGTTCCATACACAATCGTGCCGTCAGCGGAAACGAATGTGCCGTGATACCCTGGCGTATAGCCAACAATCACATACTCTC
The DNA here is from genome assembly GCF_006874645.1 of Bdellovibrio sp. ZAP7. Lineage (NCBI taxonomy): Bacteria > Pseudomonadati > Bdellovibrionota > Bdellovibrionia > Bdellovibrionales > Pseudobdellovibrionaceae > Bdellovibrio > Bdellovibrio sp. ZAP7. The sequence continues at coordinate 1,525,397 of NZ_CP030082.1, forward strand.
CGTTCGTGCCGTAAACACGCACGTAAGTGACGTAATACAAGGGTGATGACGGTGGAATTTGATAAATCTGATCAGGAACAGCGATCGAAACGTCCCAAGGTCCTTTCGCCGTCGTCGAGTTAAACCAAACACCATCTTGAACCACATAGAACAAACTTGGATTCAACATTAGCATCGGGGTGTTGCAATTTTCTGCATACTGCATTGATGTCCCAGGAATCTTTTGCCATTTGATTTCGCCATCGCACACCAAGTTCTTTGGTTTTAGAGTGCGAGGCACTTGCGCGGTCTGAGGAATTTGACTGGTAATCAAAGCTTCCTTAGCTTGGGGAGTTCCCGGTACTGATACCAAAACCTCGGCGACCTGACTGGTCACAGGAATTTTCGCAAAATCTTTTGGCAGGTTTTTGCCTTTCGCAAAACTCCAAGGTCCTTCAAGGGCTTTCGCTGTGAACCAACGCCCAGAAATCAAAGTGTAAAACTGCTGAGACGAAGACTCCAAGAAGATGGAATTAGGAGAATTTGAAACATAAAGCAGGCCCGTGTTTTCGACCGCTGAATATTTGGGAGTGCCTTCAGATTGTAAAAGCTCCGTCGGGCGAGTCGCGATAAAGACTTTAGGAGTGACGCCCGGTGGGAAGATTGAATTTCCATCCGATGTTCTGCCTTCCAAAGGATCTACGGTTTTTGCTTTTAACAGTTCCTCTTTGGCCATCACAAACTTTGACGAGGGTTCTGATTTGGTCACATTAAAAGGACCCGTCGCACTGGGGGCCGAGAACCATTTCCCCAAAGCCCACAGGTAATATTCCTTGTCGCTGTTTTTTAAAATCAGCGCACTTGTATTCACCACACGCTGCACGTTTTTTTCTTTGCCAGCAGGCCCTATAACCGGCTCGCCGGAAATCATAATTAAAAGGCTCGGCTGAGTCGCAAAAATCACCTGGGGTGGATCATTTTTCAGTTCCGGAGATTTTCTTTTTTTATTAGAGGAAAAAGCGTCTAAATTTGAAACCACGTTGTGATAGGGGATTACATAGTTTTTGCCGTTCAGTGATTTCTCAAGTCGCGCTTTCAGCTCCTCGCGTTTGGCGGCGTTCTCAGGAAACTGCAGATCCGTGACCTTGATCGTTTGCAGTGTCAGGGTGTCATCGCCCTTGTCGATTAAAGTGCTCGCTTTCAACAGAAAGGACCCATAGGAGTCTTTGCCGTCTTTTTGATATTTAAAGGCGGCACGAGCGGTGATGACGTTGTTATCGAGGGATTCGACTTGCGGTTGAAAAACAGTGATTTTTTCTTTCGCTGCGGTTTCTACATCACGCGGCCAGATGACCGTTGTGGCGGCAGCAGGCGTTTGCTCCTTGGTATCTTTGGCTTCAGGAGCTGCACGAGTGGCTAGCCCAATTAAAAGTACAATGCAAACAGCAGCTGAAAACTCCAGTCTCATCGCGTCCCTCCTGATCTTATTTCAACCAGAATAGGGGATCAGACCGAAATTAGGACGGTCCTGTGGTAATAAACACATGAGCGGCGCCAGATAAGTTTTCTCTGCGTTGCTGCGTCTTCGTTGTACTAGTAGTGCAGCTTCATCCTTGCGCCTTGATAACACTTATCTGGCGACGCTCATGTTTAGTCGTGGGCCTGTTCAGGGGATTTCTTCGAAGGTGCCTTTTTCGCGATTTTTGCGAACGTTAGGGACTTTGAAAATCTGATTATGGAAAGAGATGTAGAATCCTGGTGGCAAAAGTTTGGCAGCCAGCATAGCTTCCGTCACATTTTGTGTCGCATCACTGTCATCAAAGCCCATCGGAATCATAGCGCCTGTGAAAACCACAGGAACTTTGGGTGTACCGATTTCTTTAAAGCAGTATTCAGCCGACACATGCATCGTGTCTGTGCCGTGCAAAAGAACGATGGGGCAACCACGTTGCATTTGATCTTTGACTGTCGCCGCAATCAGGGCGCGGTCTTCATCGTTCATGTAAAGTGAATCTTTGCTGAGCAGGGGATAAACCAAAATATTGGTGTAAGGCAAACGCAGCTTGGAAAGAATGCGATTCTTGATGCTGGTGCCACGATTTTCCAACGAGCCATCAAACTCGTTGTAAGTCTTTTCAATCGTGCCACCGGTAGTGATAATGACGACGTCTTGTACTGGAGTTCCCATATGTCGGAGATCCTATGCTAAGATCTCCGAACTAGCTACTAATTTTCGCTAACTTGCTGGCCACAAGCTTCATCAAGGCTCATGGTATCTTTTTTGGGATTAAAGATTTTGCCCAATTTACCTGTCAAACCGCCAGTGCCTTTTTTATACACTTGGCATTTTTTGATCAAACCGAAGTGGTCCGAGATCATCATGCGGTGCAAACCAACGCGCAATGTATCAAGGCTCGTCTGAGCTTTTACGCGATTAGTGTACGCTACTGTCAAAGAGTTGCCCGCATTCAAAACGTGCAACAAATCTGTCATACCCATTTTGAATTTTTTAACTTCATTTTCGTACAGAGCTTCCAAGTTAGCTTCTGCCTGGCGAGCCAAGTTCAATTGCATTTGGCTTTCGCGCAAAGATCCAACAGTTGTCTCAACGATTTTAATTTGGTCCTGATCGATTTGTTTTTTCTGCAAACGAATCGCATCCAGTTCGCGGTTTCCGATTTTCAAGATCAAGAAGTTACCGAAATTGAAGTTTGCAGAACCTGCACCCTCAGCATCAGAGAACGCACCCGTTGGTCCACGAGAGGCACCCAAAGTTGCTCCCGTAAGGAAGGACCAGAACGCACTCCATTTAGCCGCTTCAGTAGCTTTTAACATAGAAGCCAGCTGACGAAGTTCTGGAGATTTAGCCAAAGATTGGTCGATCGTTGTTTGCATGGATTGTTCTTCTGCTGGAGAAGATCCAATATGGAAAGCTTCGATTTTGATATCCGTGGAAAGAGGCAACGCCAACATGTCGCGAATCGCCGCTTTTTCCTGAAGGATCAAAACGTCCATTTGGGAAACTTGGATCTTAGCCAATTGAGTTTGGGCCTGAGCTTGCATGAGCTCTGATTTTTCTCTCATGCCGGCATTCACGGCTCTTTGAAGCATGTCTTCGATTTTTTTGTAGTTTTCGTATTGGTACTGAATGATCGCGCGAAGTTCCATATCGCCTTGGATAGTGGAGTACAATGCGTATGCAGAAGAATACGTGTTCAATTGAGCGATGTAGTACGCTTCACCTTGAGCATTCAAAAGATATTGGTTTTCGCGAAGATCCAACCATTTGCTTGGCAGCAAGAATGGCAAAAGCATCGTTACTGACGCCAGCGAGAAGCTGAACGTGCTGTCGATCGCCGCACCCAGGTTGATACCTGGAAGCAGATTTCTGCGGGCGCGATCGACGCTGTCTTTCGCTTTGTAAACGTTGTTCAATTGAACAGCCAATTCGATATTGCTTTCGAGTAGGCGTGTTTTCAAAGTGCGTGGATTGATGGTGATGCTAGTTGGTGCCGGTGCAGCTTTTGGTGCAGCAACAGCTGTTGCGGTCATGATAGTTGCAAGAGCAAGCGCTGCCAAATTTCTCATTTTGAACTGAAACATATGAGTTCCCCTTCGAGTGGTTGAAAAATTATTCGGCGCCTAACTATAAGTCAAATCTTCTGTGAAAAATAAGAATTAAACGGCCCTAAACATCATAAGTCATTCGCGTTTACGTACCCCTTTGAGAACCGCTTTGCGGAAGACTTTTAAAGATAAAATGAGCTGTTAAAATGACCGTTAGGAAAACATCGATTTCGAGGAGCAGTACGTTGGAAGATCAGAAGTCGTTTAATTACAGTATAAGTCATAAAAACAAGATGCTTGTTGTTTCCTTTAGCGGCGAAGAAATGAGTCCCGTCGTGGTCCCAGCTTTGGAGGCCGTACGAGCTGAAATTCTTGCCAAAGAGGAAGTCGTTCAAGTCGTGTTTTATTTTCAAAACATCGATCGCATATCAAACGAGGCGCTGGCCAGTTTTGCCCAGCTACAAAGAGATGTGCGCGCTAAACCCGCAGATCTAAGGCTCTGTTCCCTTAAAGAGTCCTTGCGTGAAAAGCTATTGAGGATGGGTGTGGTCCGAGGACTTGAGGTTGCTGAAGATTTAAAGAGTGCCCTCTTGTCTTTCCCGCGGGCAGCCTGATATTGTTGACTCCTTCACTGAAGGAGTCGGCTGCTTATGAAAGAAACTAACTATAGTTTTAGAAAATACCAACCTGCCAGCTTGCGCTGGTGGCACTGGTTGAACGCTTTGGCGATCCTGGCCTTGCTGGGCACGGTGCTTTTGCGCAAAACCTTTTTAAGCTGGCGCACGAATGCTGAATTCATCAAAACTAAAGTGGAAGAGGGCGCGGGTTCCGTAACCCCGGAAGTGGCAGAGTCTATCGCGAAAGGTCTTCGCGATTTGATGTGGCAATGGCACTACTGGATCGGTTTCGGGTTGGGAGCTTTGTTACTTGCCCGCATCCTGATTGGCTTGTTCGTCGTTAAAAAATGCCCGGCAACTCAAGCCGTGCAAAGTGCCGCGGGCCTTAAAGAGGTGCCAAAAACAAAGCGTATCGGGGCCGTTCACTACACTTTGGTGAAAACCGGTTACGCGTTATTTTATCTGTTCACCTTGTACATGGTTCTTTCCGGACTCCTATTGTATTTCAAGAACGACCTGGGGCTGGCAAAGGATCTAACCAGCTTCCTTAAAGAAGTGCATGAATGGTTGATGTGGTTCTTCGTGGCATTCGTGGTGGGTCATATCGCTGGCGTCTTCATCGCTGAAAACCGCGGTGATAAAGGCCTCACATCAGATATGATCAACGGTGGGGAATAAAGGACTTCGCTGTATAACTTAAAGTGGAAGTTCAAATAAAAAAAGGCTGTCGGGAAGACAGCCTTTTTGCGTTTTAGTTGCAGTATTTGTAGTCCTTAATCGCTAGTTTAATGAAATCGGATCCATTTCCTTTAAGGATTTTTACTTTGCCCTCAGACGTTGGGATTTTTAAAGAGTATTTAGTCTTTGCATCACTCTGCATAACTTCCCAATATGTTGCGGCTTGAGCTCGTTCGGGGAACAATCGGAGATTTTTGCTAATGTCTTGGGGAGCAACACCTTTTTTTGCCATTCGTTTTGCATGGCTACTCATATAGCCATCAAGCATTGAAAGCACACAGGGAATAAACCTGTTGGAATCTTTCGTAGTGGCATCTCCTTTTCGGCATAGGTAACCATTGTAACTTGGCGAATCTTCATGATCCACGTGAAGTTGGAAGGGGCCGCCAAGATTGCCGTTGGGACCACCGCGTCGCGATCCTAGTTGGCGGCAGGTGCTTTCATAAAATGCCATTGCCCCTAGAATCGTAGTCCAGACTTCTTCTTTTTCCTTTTGGGAAAGAGTCGGGTATTTGGGGCAAACGGCGATGAGATCGGTTGTCCCTCTCGTTAAATTAGGGAATTTATTCTGACTGAACGCAAATTCAACCGATTTATAATAACGTCCTTCTTCTTCCTGATTCACGACTGCCTTACATGCCTTTTCTGCTCCAATCCGATTTAAAGATCTCGCGACATCAATGGCTGCGGCATCGCGGTCTTCAACTTCTTCAGTTTGATAGATTTGGTCAGTTATCGAAGAGCTTTTGAAGGATCCCGCAGATCCATGAGCTAACGAAAGGTTGCTGAAGATAAGGGCAACTAGAATGATAGTTGTGGTGTTCAAACTTTTCATATTTGGATTCATTTGCAGAGAAAATGCCTGCCTAAACATGTTTGTATGAGCCCCAGGATCGAAAAGGGCTGTCTAAGTTTGAGACACCGACAAACTTTGCGTTACCGGTCCCTTGGAGTCAAAATCCTCCGAAAGGATCCAGCGTGATATTATTCAGATAGAGCGGGCTCTGCGCACAACGCATTTAAGTAATCCCAAGGAATGAGGACCCATTGGGGGCCATACCGTAATGAGAGTTGGTATGGTGACAGCATGGATGAACGTTCAAAGTCTGCATATGACATATTGCACATTTGGCCAAAGCTAGTTGGATCAGAAAATAGGTTTTTTTGAAGTGACCGAAGATACTTTTCTAAAATGACCTTCTCTGGTGGATTTTCATCAGCGGAGACATCTTCCTCGGATTTCCCTTCGAAGTAGAAAGAGTTAAAATTCTCATGCAATTCGGTAATTGCTTCTGAAAGAGAAGTTTGTTTCTTTTCAAGAGTTTTAGATGACTGAATTTTGTTTATACTCTTTTTCACAAAGGATACGAATTTGGGCTCTCCTCGGTATTTGATCGTGCGAGATTGAGACTCATCCGGTGCAAAATAGTTGATGCTAGGCTCAAATACTTGTGGAAATGCTGACTTCCAATAAGCTGGTTCGTCATTAAATCCATAGATAGTTGCTTCGATCATAATATAGGGCATTATGAGAAGATCTTGAGCCGGATCTTCCTTGGCTGAGGAAAACAACCTCTTATTGTCTACGATCAATAGTAAGTTGTATGGTTGGGACAAAAAGCCAACATCATTCAAACATTTTTCCGAAAACTTTTTTGAGCGACATTTTTCGAGAATGGGGTCTAATTCGTTTTTAAGAACAGTATTTACGATTCTTAAACCAGGCAGAATTGAAGAATATTTATCTACATTACAGGTTCTATAGGTATATTTACGATTTCCGGTCGCAACTCCATCTTCATTCAATTCGTTTTCCAACCATGCGGAATCAAACTTACAATCTTGGCCAATGCCAAATAAAAACCAAGGACTAATGCTTATCCCAAAGTCAGAAATTTGTATCATCTTTGTCTTCAAAGCAGGGCTGTTCAGAAGTGCAATAAATAAACTGACATCTTTAAACCGCTCTTGAAATATACGTTTCGCTTCCAGGTTGTAAAGTAAAGATATCTCATTACTATTTAATGAATTGGAACATCCCAATTTTTGTATGAAATTTAAAATTTTCTTTGAAGCAATATTTTGGGGATATACGAATGATCTTGGAACAATAGATTTGTATAAAATCGGACAAGTAAGGCCTAGTGACTGAACTTTTCCAATTGCTTTCGCTGTTTCACCTGAGTTTAAGTCGTCAAATATCTCATTGAAAAGTTCACGATGATAGTCAAATGACTTGCTAATCTCTTGAGAAACGACTCTGTTTTTAGATTGAATAGCTAGCTTATTTAAAAAGTCTTTGGCTTCCTGTAGGTCATTCTGAAACAGTGAATCCAGGTTTTTATTGCTTTGATAAATCGTCAATCCAATTTTTTCGAACAATTGAATTTTTTCTTTAGAGTTTAAGGAGAATAGAATTTCAGAAGGTGTTTGTCCGTTTTTTGCCAGAAAATCAAAATTATATATTTCAAGACCCTCGAGATCTTTTGCTGTTAAGTCTACTTTGTATAAAAGAGAAAATAGTTTTTCTTGTACCGCGATCTCAGGTTTTAGACTCGAAGGCTGTACTGTTTTTGAATGAGGATTTTCAATATCTAAAGGCTTGGTTACGGAGCAACCAATAATGGATATAAATACTAAATAAATGCAGAGGTGTTTCATTGCAATTCCTCTGGTTGCTCCGGGAGTGGTGCTTCCTCAGAAGAAGCCTCAACGTTTGGATGACCTAGCCAATAAAGAACGATACCCACGTTAACAGAGTTGCCATCTTCACAGATAGGATCAAAGTCACATTTATCAACAGTTCCTTCAAATGGAACATTATAGAAAATTGGCTGGGCGCTAACCATCGGACTAAGAAGATCAATCCAATATTTTTTGTTGTTCGGACTTTCACCATTAGGTGACGAAGCTAAAATTAATAAGCGGGGGTCGATACGTAAAATTCCAGATTTAGTTGAAATTTCGATTGCTACATTCTGAAAGCTTGCCAAAGTTTTCAGAAGTTCAACAACTCTGGAGGATTGTAAGTTTCGGTGAAATTGAATTTTCAATTCGTTTTGAAGCCACGAATACAAATAAGGAACAGATAGTTCCGATTTTAAGTCTTTACATGTATTAGTGCTGGTGATGTTGTTGAAGTAATCAAGAAAACGATTTTCAGTAATTTGTAGGATTCCATCTGAGGTATTGTTGATTCCCCGATAATAGTACCAGTCGGAAATAGTCTGAAACAGGCGTACGCAAGATCCTGAGCTGATTCTATTTCTTAGAAATAACTCGTTCCATTTGGATTTTGTGTTTTCGGATTTGATCTCTAAAAGAATATTCATTAGTTGAGCGTTTTGATAGGGCTCAATTAGTGCTGTAAGTACTGGGTTTTGATCCAAGATGATTTTGGAATTCGCATTGTAGGCAAAAGAGGACATGTTTCTTGATGCCAAGAGATAGGTTATAATTTTTAGTTTTTTTTCTTGAATGGCGATGTCGAGTGCGTTTTGACGATAGAGGTCTTCTAACTCTAATGATTCAAGTTCAGATACAATATCTTCGTCATTTCTATTTTTAAAACTTTCAAGAAGAGATTCTTGGGGCGCCGATACGGCCTTAGCGTCTTTTTGTACTTTGTCCTTACGGAATGAGCAGCCTGACGTTACCAGGGTAACTGCGATAAAGGTCGTTAAAAAAAGATTAAAAGATAACTTTTTGGGCATCGCGCCCAGTGGTGCAAGTTTTGGCCTCGCATTAAAGCGATTTTAAATCGGGATCGGGTGTCTATAAGTTAGATAGGCGACTCATTTGGGCACCTGAAAAACAAAGGGTCGGTGATTGCTCACCGACCCTCGAAGTCGCCCACATAGTTGACTTAAATATCTAATTAATCGCGGAAACGACGGGGAGCTGAAGAACCGCCACCTGGGCGAGATCTTTTGATCCCTGGGTGATCCGCGCGCTCAGAACGCTCAGAACGAGCACCACGGTTGTCGTCGCTGCCGAAGGAACGTTTGCGGAAAGAACGCTCGCCACCACCATTGTCACCAGCAGGTGCACGGTTGCCACGGCCTTCTTCACGGTCATAACGCTCAGTACGTGCACTTGAGCTGCGCTCAGCACGTTGTTCGCCACCTGCATCGTTACCACGGAATGCGCTGCTTGCGCCCCCTGGTGCACGGCGAGGAGCACTAGCACCTCTGCTGCTTGGTCCATCATTTTGGTAACCACCATCGTTGAAACGAGGACGATCGCCATCATCACGACGGTTGCTACGGAAACCACCACGGTCACCGCGGTAACCACCACCCGTACGAGGACGGTCACGGTAACCACCACGATCACCACCACCATCACGGCCAGAAGTGAAGCGGTTGTTGTTCGGATCACGAGGCAACAATTCACGAGGGATACGGTCGCCCATGTAATCCAAGATCAAATCTTTTTTAACGAATACATCTGGGAAGTACGCCACGATAAAGCGTGCAAGGAGGTCTTCTTTAGAAAGATCTTTGAAATTGATGTCGTCAGCTTGAACCAAGTCTTGGATCAAATCAGCAGCCAAAAGAAGAGAAGCGTCGTCCTCTTTCATCGCGCCCACTTTATCCAATACGTTTTTGATTTTAAGACCCGCAACTTCATCAGCAGAAGGCACAACACCTTTAGTGAAAGTCGCTTTCGTCGTGTTCATGATACGACGAAGAAGAGTCAATTGATCAGAGTTCACCAAAGTGATAGCAGTCCCTTTTTGACCGTTACGACCCGTACGGCCGATACGGTGAACATAAGATTCTGCATCCCATGGCAAGTTGTAGTTCACAACGTGAGTCAAATCTTTGATATCCAAACCACGTGCCGCAACGTCAGTTGCTACGATAACTTTAACTTGTTTGGATTTGAATTTTCTCAAAGTTGCTTCACGCTCCTGTTGAGATTTATCACCGTGCAAAGAGTCTGTTGGGAAGCCACGTTGAGCCAAGATGTCAGAAAGCTCAGCAACTTCCATTTTAGTCTGGCAGAAGATGATACCGTAGAATTCAGGCAAAGTTTGCAACAAGCGAGAGATAACCTCTGTTTTGTGCATGTTCTTAACTGTGTAGTAAACTTGCTCGATAGTGTCAGCAGTAGAGCCCACTTTGTTCACGGCCACTGTCTCTGGGTTTTCCAAGTACTTTTCAGTGATACGACGAACTTCAGTCGACATAGTTGCTGAGAACAACCAAGTTCTGCAAGCTGCGCGATCACTGGAAGCAGCGTCGTCTGGGTGGGTTGCTGACAAGATGAAGTCCAAAGCGTCTTTGAAACCCATAGAAAGCATTTCGTCTGCTTCGTCCAGGATCACAGTTTGAACTTTGGAAAGTTTTAACATTTTTTGTTCAAGGAAATCCACCAAGCGGCCCGGTGTCGCTACCACAATGTGGGCGCCACGTTTGATGCCGTCGATTTGTGTGCGGTAAGAAGCACCACCGTAGATTGTTACTACGCGGATGCCTTTTTTCTTACCAAGCAAAGCCAATTGCTCAGCCACTTGCAACGCCAACTCACGAGTTGGAGAAAGAACAAGAGCTTGAGTGTCTTTGATTGTCGCATCTAGATTTTCGATAAGAGGAATACCGAACGCAGCAGTTTTACCAGTCCCTGTAGAAGCGAGACCGATGAAATCGTTCGCACCGCCTAATAGCAAAGGAATAGCTTGTTTTTGAATGGGCGTCGGAGTTGAGAAGCCCATGTCTTTCATCGCATCCATCAACGGAGCGCTAAGACCAAAGCTTTCAAATGTATCGACAGTAGTTAAAGGAGGAGTCACGAGTAGCCTTTCAGTTAGTGGAGCACTTAACCAAAGGGCCAAATTCGTTTGGGGTATTGGTATATGCTCTAGGAATGGCGCAAGATACACGATGTTAGGGGTAAAAGCTCAGGATATATTCCACCTCTGTAAGAATAATGAACTATTTGCAGAAACTGAGAGTATTTCAGACACTTACATTGCTCTCGTCGATTATAGCGATCCTCGTGGAATTAGAGTATCCAAGGCCCACTCGCGATAGGTGATTCCATTCTGGCACTCTCCCTCAAGCCTAGATCTGGCGCGACCTTCAGGGGGCTTGGACTTTAGAGCTCTCATGAATCTCAGAATTTCAGATATACTTTTGGAGATGCCTAAATTCCTGGCAGGGAGCCCGTCGTTGCTCCTTCGGTGTAAATAATTAAAAATTTTGGCGCATCTGGCGAAAAATCGCGATATACAGGGGACCATGATTCATTTATCCAACATCACAAAGCAGCAGGGGAACAAAGTTCTCTATCGTAACGGTTCATTCCAAATCAACGACGGCGAGAAAATCGGTCTGGTCGGTTTGAATGGTACTGGTAAAACCACTATCTTCCGCATCATCACGGGTGAGGAAGGCTACGATGGAACAGTTTCTAAATCCGATAAAACTGTGATCGGTTACTTCTCTCAAAATATCGAAGACATGCGTGGCAGATCTGCCATCGAGGAAGTGAAATCTGCGATCGGCAATATCGGCAACATGCAGGTGAAAATGCAGGAGTACGAAGCAAAGCTTTCGGACCCTGATTTGGATCCGGATGAAATGATGAAGATCCTGGAAATATACGGGGAGATGCAAGGGGAGTTCGAACGCCTGGGGGGCTACGATCTGGAATCCCGTGCAGCAGAGATCCTGACAGGTCTTGGTATCGGTCCTGAAGACTATCACCGTCCGACAGAGAGTTTTTCAGGCGGTTGGAAAATGCGTATCGCTTTGGCGAAAATCCTGGTGTTGAACCCGCAAGTCTTGCTGATGGACGAGCCGACGAATCACTTGGACGTGGAATCGATCATCTGGCTTGAAGAGTGGCTGGTGAATTTCAAGGGCGCGATTTTGATGACGTCGCATGATCGTGACTTCATGAATCGTATCGTGGGTAAAATCGTAGAGATCGCGAATAAAACGATCACGGTCTACGGTGGTAACTATGACTTCTATGAAAAAGAGCGCGACATCCGTAAGGAACAGTTAATCGCGGCTGCAAAACGTCAGGAAGATATGTTGGCGAAAGAAGAAGAGTTCATTGCTCGCTTCGCAGCCCGTGCTTCCCATGCGGCGCAAGTTCAATCTCGTGTTAAAAAGTTAGAAAAAATTGATCGTATCGAAATTCCTGAAGAGGAATCTGAAATCAAATTCGTATGGCCAGTACCTCCACGTGGTGGGGATGAGGTTGTGCGTTTTGAAGGCCTTTCGAAAGTTTGGAAGCGCGATGATGGCAAAGAGAAACAAGTGTTCTCGGGTGCTCAAGCCTTGGTAAAACGCATGGATCGCATTGCGGTGGTGGGCGTGAATGGTGCAGGTAAATCAACATTACTTAAAATTATCGCCGGTGAGGTTGAGCCTACCTCTGGTACCTGTGCTTTGGGGGCTTCCATCAATCTAGGGTACTTCTCTCAGAACTCTTTAGATGTCTTGGATCCTAAAATGACGATCGTGGATGAGGTGCATTCACGTATGCCGACAGCCGGTATGGGGACTGTGCGCTCGCTTTTGGGAGCGTTTAAGTTCTCTGGCGAAGAAGCTGAAAAGAAAATCTCGATCCTGTCGGGTGGAGAGAAGTCTCGTGTGGTTTTGGCGACAATCTTGGCGCAACCCGTGAATCTTTTGATCCTGGATGAGCCTACGAATCACTTGGACATCGTTTCTCGTGAAGTTTTGCTGGACGCTATCAAACAGTTTCCGGGAACTGTGATGATCGTATCGCATGATCGCCACTTCTTGCGTGAAGTGACGACTCGTGTATTCGAAGTTGATAAAAATCAGCTGCGCATCTACGAAGGTGACTACGATTACTACATCCACAAAAAGAAATTAGAAGCGGCCGGAAAATAAGGCTGACAAATAATGAAGCTCGCCTTTGATTTGCGCGATTTTAAAATTCCTGTGGACCGACTGGCTCCGCAGGAATCCTTTCGCACCCGTCAAAAAGACGTCCTCTCCTATCGATTCTATCCCACGCGTTCCGAAAAATTAGTTATTTTGTATCATGGTGTTGGCGGTGACAGTCGCTACCTGTGTGCGCTGGCGAGTGCGATTGCCAAGGCGGGGATTGCCCAAGTGGTGACACCGGATTTTCGCTGCCATGGTGCCAGCCTGGGGGCATCAGACATCATTCCTGCCAATCAACTTGAAATAGACCTGGAAGAACTCATCATTCATTTGAAAATGAAGTTTTCGATCAAGAAGATGATCTTATCGGGCCATTCCCTGGGCGGAGGCTTTACGTTAAGAGTGGCTGCCTCCGATGTTGGCAGGCAGTTTTCAAAGTTTGTAGCTTTGGCACCTTATCTGCCGCAATCATTCCATGCTCTGACGCCTGATTTGGGTGGCTGGATTTTTATGGATAAAGATGGCGAAGGCATTAACGTGAATTACCCGGAGATTTTTAAATCCGGTGAAGAAAAGACTCATTACAGTTCTGAGTTTGTTCGAGCGGCTATCGTTCCTGAGGATTTACTATTTCGTCTTCATAAAGAAAACGTTTCCCTTAGCGTTGCGACGGGGGACAGAGACGAGGTGGTCATCGGGGCTCGCCATGTGGAGATCTTTGAAGGGATCGCATCTGGCGTCGTTTTAGAGAAGGGTTTGAACCATCTTACGATTGTCTCAAAACCATCAGTCGTCTTGTCCCTGTATGAGTCGTAATTGCGACCGTAAATATGATTAATTTCACTTAAGCTGACAAAAGTCCTGCCGATAAGTTCAACAGAAAATAGAAGATTACAGAACTTATATAACCAAATCTTGAACGTAGGCGGGGGTTATGAATTCTGAACTGGGAGTGTTCGCACTCCGTCAGATTGTTTCGTCCATGGTAGTGCTGGGGCCACTGATTGTGATTACAGGGGCCTTTAGTTACGTCTTTAATCAAAATCGCAAAGCCGTGATAGCTTACGTCGTGATAGGTTGTATTCTGACCATCATCGGCGGATTGAATCTCTATCACGATTTCGGTGCCAAGAAGACCGGAGAAATAGCACGCGAAAAAGAGTAGTGGTGGGAAAAGGCTCGCAGTGATGCGGGCCTTTTTTATGACACGATGTGGGTCCCATTCGATAGCAAACTATGGTCTTCTTTTGTTATGGAAAATCGCAAAAAGAAAATCCTTAGTTGGGCGCTATATGATTGGGCGAACAGCACTTACTCCACGACGGTGATGGCGGGATTTTTCCCAGTCTTTTTCAAAATGTATTGGAGCCAGGGCGTGGATGCCACGGTTTCGACGGCACGTTTGGGCACAGCAATTTCCATTTCCAGTCTGGTGATCGCATTTATGAGTCCTACTTTGGGAGTTGTGGCCGATCTTCGCGGGCTTAAAAAACTTTTCTGTCTTTCCTTTATGTTGATCGGGGTTATCGCTTGCGGGTGGATGACTTTCATTCCGTTGGGTGATTGGTGGAATGCGATCCTGGCGTATAGTATCGCGATGATGGCCTTCAATGCGAGCTGCGTATTTTATGAATCCCTGATGCCTTTCGTCGCTGAACCCAAGGAAATGGATTACGTGTCTTCGTTGGGATATGCCCTGGGATACCTTGGTGGCGGTATTTTATTTTTGATCAACGTTCTGATGCATCTTTTCCCGGAATGGTTTGGATTGCGAGACGGCGTACAGGCAGTGCAAGTTTCTTTTATGACTGTGGCCGTCTGGTGGTTCGTGTTTTCGATTCCTCTCGCGCGGAATGTTCCTGAACCGGCGGTGCCAGTTTCCAAAGACAACATCTGGAAACTTACCAATCGCAGCATCTTGACCTTGCAGGCGACCTTTAAGGAACTGATAACGAAAGAGCGCAATCTGCTGATCTTTATGATCGCTTATTGGATGTATATCGATGGCGTTTACACCGTCATGACCATGGCCGTGGATTACGGCATGTCGATTGGCTTGGGCTCGAAAGATTTGATCGCGGCTCTTTTAATTACGCAGTTTATCGGATTCCCTTGTGCTTATTATTTTGGAACGGTGACCAAGCGTTTTGGCGCCAAGTTACCGGTCTTGGTGTGTATCGGAATTTATTCCGTCACAGTGGTTGCTGCCATGTGGATGAGTCAGGCATGGCATTTCTATTTGCTGGCGGTGATAATCGGAATGGTTCAAGGGGGCGTGCAATCTTTGAGTCGTTCATTGTTTGGAAAAATGGCGCCGAAACATCAAAGTGGTGAGTACTTTGGTTTATTCAATCTGGTGGGCCGATTCGCCTCGATCCTGGGGCCGTTGATTGTGGCCTTTACCGTGACGATCACCGGGAATTCTCGCGTGGGAATGGTGGGCTTGTTATTGCTATTTATCGTCGGGGGAGGACTCCTTATGAAAGTTAAGGAGCCTCAAGAGCACGGTTAGTGCTTTTTATCGGATTCAGCTTTGGATTCATCTGAAGCTGAATGCGGCTCGGAAGAGGGTGACTGCTGCTCTTCGATAATTTTTTTGGCTTTTTTGCCAGTGATCCCCATCCATTCCGGCAAAAAGACGGCAACGGCCACGAAAATCATGGTGATGATAACAAAGAAAATGCTCATGCTAAGAATGAGTTCCATCTGCGGGCCTCCAAAGAATGTATCTTTTCTAGTCCATTCGCGCCCAAAAGGGAATGTGAAATTTAATAATGGACTTTACCCCCTGAACACGACATAAACCTTCGATATGACTTACAATCCACGCGATAGATACTTTAAAAAAGCAAAAGAAGAGGGCTTTGCCGCTCGTTCTGTTTTTAAGCTTGAAGAGATCGACAAGAAATACAAAATTTTTAAAGGCAGTGGCCAGACCGTTTTGGATTTGGGTGCTTCGCCAGGCTCGTGGTCTCAGTATGCCTCAAAAGTCGTAGGAGCCAAAGGGCGCGTGTTGGGTGTGGATTTAAGCCCGGTGACGGTCAAGTTGCCAAATGCTGTATTTATCCAAGCCGATCTTCGTGATTTGAACCTGGAAGACACTTTCCGTGATCATGGATTCCATCCTCCGTTTGATATAGTGATGTCTGATATGGCGCCTAAAACAACAGGCATCCGTATGACTGACCAGGCTCGTTCCATGGAGCTGTGTGAGCTGGCGTTGGATGTGGCTCGCAAGTTTTTAAAAAAAGACGGACACTTTGTTTGTAAGCTTTTTCACAGCGATGACTTTGCCAAGCTTCGTGAGGAAATTAAAAAGTCCTTTGCTAAATGTGAAGTGATGAAGCCAGATTCCACACGCAAAATTTCTAAAGAGATCTTTTTGATCGGTCTTAATAAAAAATGATTCAAATCGTTTTCGAAAACTCCCATTTCGTGATCTGCGATAAGCCGGCAGGGGTGCTTTCCACTCCCAGCCGTATGGGAGCTGAAGACGAGCGCAATTGCCTAGGCATTGCTTTGCAAAAGCAATTGGGGCTGCAAATCTATCCTGTCCATCGCTTGGATTTTGAAGTGTCAGGTTTGGTGATGTACGCGAAAACGGCGGAAGCTCATCGTAAAGCCAATGCGTGGTTTGAACACAAACAAGTCAGTAAAACCTATCGTGCTTTGACAACTGCTCAAGATTTTTCTCATATTCCTGCGAATGTTAAAAACCCGCGCGAGAAATTCACCGTGGCCACCGGACGGAAATTTGAATGGAAGTCGCGCATTCTGCGGGGCAAGCGCCGCGCCTTTGAAAGCCCTGAGGGCAAAGACTCTTTGACGCTGGCAGAGTATTTGGGAACGAATGCTGACGGTTTCTTGCAATGGGATTTGCAGCCGGTGACGGGTCGTTCGCATCAATTGCGCTTTGATTTAAGCCGCCATGGTTTTCCGATTGTGGGCGATGCTTTGTATGGATCTAAAGTTCCAGGCGAAGGCAAAGACGCGATCGCCTTAAGAGCGTACAAGATTGATTTTAGCAAAGCCCCTGGTCACCAGGAGCTTCAACTTCCCGGTATTATTCAATTGGCCTGAGAGATCGGTGCCACGGCTTTCTTAGGATGGCCGTCGACGCGGAACTGGAACAAGAAGTAAGGCGGCACACATGAACCGCGATTGCTTTCAAAACTTTCCGCACAAATATAGTCATCACGGCAAGGGTTCAGCTGATCACAGCCACGCAGTCCCACTCCTAACGAGTATTCTTTTAAACAAGCGTCAAAGTTTTTAGTCCCGATACAAGCGTTGAAACCTGGGCGTGCGGCTGGCAACGGACCACAGCTGGCTTCCGCTGGTAAGTTGTCACAGCTAAGCGTTCTGACGTTACCGTTTAAGAAACCACCAGTGCGTGTGCCAGGCATCTGACTTTGTGGCGAGCACATCGCGTTTGGAAGTGTCACAGTCAGCTTGTCAGAGGTGCGGATGTATTTATCCTTACCGAAAGCAGTCGTCACGATTTTACCCATCTCGCATGGATCGCCGACTTGTTGAGTTTCGGTCAGGCAAATACCTAAGCCCAAGCTGTCTTCTTTTTCTAACAGAGTTTTGCAAGTAAGGCCTTGAGCGCATGTCCAACCACTGAAGGATGGATCTTTGCCTGTCGAGCAGTGTGCGCCCCAACCATTCATCAAGCCCGTACCGATAAGTTTTTGCGAACGACGCTCCTGAGGGCGGGCGGCGAAACCGCGGGAGTAATCAATCTTTTCATTGCGAGCAAAAGCATCGATGATTTCGCGACGACGAGCCAGGTCCCCCATAAAGTGGGCAGAGCCCGGAAGGAAGACAGAGTTGCCGGCGTATTTGCCTTGAGGATCACGGCCCGTGAAATGAAAGCCACCGATCGCACGCGTTTGATGGCAACCCACGCAAGTGGATTCATTCAGGCGGCGCAAAAGTGCCGTGCCAGATTTGATGTTCTCAAGATCCTGCGATTTAACTGAGTCTGTTGCCGTAGATGGCAACAAACCATAGAACAGACGATTGCCAGAACGGTTGATTCCGCCGGGAGCAATTGAAATAGCGCTTTTCGCCAAAAACTTTTTTGGCAGAATCATCGTGCCGTCATCAATTGTTTTCAGGTTCTGTGGATTTTTGATCCACTCCACAAGTTCATTCATAAGGGCGGGATCCGCCTGCAAGCGAGCGCGGTCGATTTGGTTTTCCAAAGTCGTTTCTGCGAATCCTTTGCCTGTCCACTCGTAAGCTTTTAGCAGGTATTCTGCATGCCCACCAAAATCAGGACGCTCAGACGCAGCCATGCGTGAGATCTGCATATTGATCTCTAGATCTTTTAACTGGGATGGAATGAATACCGATGGATTCAAGGGGCCAGACGTTAATACATCCTGAGCGGTGGATTCAGAAGTCACTGTCTGCCAACGTTGGGCAATACCCAAACAACCTTGCTGAGAGATTCTGCTGCCTTGGTGCAAAAGCAAATTGATCGTGATCGGCAAACGGGAAGCTACGTTCACACCTTGGCTTTCCACGTTATAGGCCAAACGATAGATGAAACGAATTTCACCGCAGTAGTTTGGATTTTTATAGCCCACGTCCATGCGATTGATCACGCCGACCAACGCAAAACGGGCGCGGGCGTGAGTAAGGTAATTCAAATCGAAAAGTCTTTGTCCAAAAGCCAAACCCACCCCAGAAGCAGGATTGTTCTTTTGATAGATATCCATTTCAGTTCGTAAACTGTCCAAAATCACTTTGAAGTTGGTTTTGGAAAGAACCGAATTGTCCACCACGCCTAATTTCTGACCTGGATTTACCAAGTCAGCCAAAGCGAATCCTTGGGCTTCGAGGGATTTTAATACCTCGGGCTTAGAAATGCTTAAAGCATTTTCTAAATTTTCCCCAGCCACAGCTTGTACCGTGACTGCCGAAAAAACTAAAATCGCAAGAAGGCGTAGAAGTGATTGAGTCATATTACAGACCATCCGCTTGCAAGGCTCTGAAACCATTTAGCAGGTGCAGATATTCTTGCGCCAGAGTGCTGGAGTTTTTAGACACCCGATTCGACACCTGGCAGGTGTGATCATCACAAGTCATCACCGATTGGCAGGACTTCATCGTGCAGCTCAATTGAGCATCATTCACCACAAATGAAACCAACATATTGCCTCGACCGGCTTCGATTTCAGCAAGGGCCTGGTAGCACTCGTCCACGGTTTTTCTCGTTTTATAAACAGGACACAACCATTCTTTGGCAACTTGGCTGAACTCTGCCGCGCTGGAGTTGCGTTGCAGGGATCTTTCCGCCAAGAAACCGTAAAGGGATGCCGCCATCGCTTTTTGACAGTCTCTTTCATTCAATTGACAGAAGAATTTGTAATGGCTTAGCAGGGGACCCTGGAAGTTACCCCATTTGCCGGCATAGTGAGAAAACATCGTGCGCATACGAAGGCAGCCACCTTCAGAACATTTCACATTCAAATCAGGATTGAAAGTCGCCCAATCCTGATTCGGAGCGCGGTTTTCTTCGTCGACATAAAAGTGACCGTCGCTGTGCAGACGCTCAAAACGAGTGCCGGTGAAAGAACCCGCCACCGCGATATCCCATTTGTTGGAAAGGCTTTGCGCATTCAACCAACCGCTGTTGCATCCATGAATGATCGCAAAGGCGTCGGAAGCAAAGTGGCTCGCAATGGAGGCCACGATGGGCTCGCGGAAATCAAAACGGAATCCCAAGCCATCTGCTTGAGTGCCCAATGACGGGGAGTTGTGCCCAAAGAATTCCAAGGAACGTATGTTGTTGAATTTAAGAATCTCTTTCGAGCCAGATTGTGTTTCAAGCTTCACGTCATTGCTAGTTACGAATGTCCAACCGCTTTTGGAAAGGTTTGCAGCGTTGTTGGCATTCTCTAAAACTGAAATCAGAACGATTTGATCTTGAGGAAAGTTACGCTTGTAAAGTTGTGCACGTCCCAAGGCTGTCAATTGGGGTTGAACGCCTAAGTCAGTCCCGCGGCCCGACAACAAAATTCTGACGCTTTTATTATAGTCGATGGGACCTTGCTGTGTCGGTACGGCGATAAAATACGCTTGCGCTGGGGACAGCGTCGTCAAAGAAATAAAGAATGCGAAAAGTGCGAAGAGGGTTTTCATATTTATTCCTTTGTCGCTTGTTTGCGAATTGTTGCTAATGTCATCGGGGAGGCCGAGATTAAAAAATTATGAACGTAATTTCCCGCTGCCGAGATCACGCGGACTTCCACGTTTTTTTCACCACCCGCAATGGCCAAAAGTTTGGCTTGGCTGATTTTGACATCGTGGGAATGTGTGCTGAGAGCTTTAGGATCCAGGTGGCTTTGTCCGATAAAGGTTTTAAAGCCTTCAACGTCATAAGAATCCTGATCCACTGGAGTTGTCTTTAAAACAATTCCGTCAGCAGGTGGTTGGATCAGGGCTTTGATCGGAATCGTTAAAGAATGAAAGTGTTCAAAAAACGGAGAGTCTTGAGTCTCGACAGAGAACTCGCCCACATGAGCAACGCAAAGAGAACCCATCTCAGCCGAAAAAGCTGTGAAGTTGTTCAAGTTAAGGAAGTCGCGACGTGAAAGACCCATATTACTATTTTCCCGCACGACCGCGTTGAATTTTAACTTGGGCAGAACGAGACGCCGTAAAATAGAAATAGTGAGCGATGTTTCCCTTCGGAGTCATCACGGTGATTTTCACTTCTTTTTCGCCACTGGCAATGCGATCCAATTCATTCTTTGTGAAGGTGACTGAATGGGAATGAACACGAAGGCTTGCACCATCTAGGCCTGTCTCTTTGATAAATTCATTGAAGGCTTTTTCATCCAGGGATGCCTGATCAAGAACACTTGTACGTGTTGTATAACCTTGTTCAGGGGGAGCAATCAAAACGGAAACTGGAATTGCCAGAATATGAAAGTGCTCATAGCGAGCAAAGTAAGTTGCTTCCGCAGTGACTTGATCCATGCGAACCAGGCATGTGTCATCAGCTTTGGCCGCTTCCACTGCAAAGGACCTATTAGACAAGGCTAAGGCTGCGCCCGCCACTGTGGCATTTTTTAAAAAGTTACGTCTGTTCATAGGAATGGTTTTACCAGACGTCCTAGGAACCAGATAATTGTTTCGGTTTATAGTGGTGCCCAATGGTTACCACGAAATAAGTACATAGGGGTGGCTAAGAGTTCGACACCTAGATTTCGCGCTTAATCTGCGCCAGGTAAGACTTGATGAAGGCCACCCGATGTTCAGCTTCTTTTTTAGCGGTCTCAGTGTTCAGGTGGTCCATCAATTTAAAGAGTTTTTGATAGAAATGGTCGATGCCATAGTTTTTATCATCCAGATCACGCTTTTCAGCCCAGGGGTCTTCTTCAGAATAAAAAGGACGGCTCATCAGCGAGCTCGTTGCAAAACAGCGGGCAATACCTATGGCTCCCAGGGAGTCCAGGCGATCGGCATCTTGAACGATTTTAGCTTCGAGCGTTGTGGGCTTTATGTTGGCACTGTAACTGTGGGCTTCAATCGCATGACGAATATCTTCCAAGTACTGTTCTGGATAATCCACGGATTTAAGATACTCGACGGCTGCTTCAGCAGAAAGGGCCGAGGCATAGGGTCGGCGGGGATCACCTTTAGGCACGTTGATAAAGTCATGAAAGAACGCTGCTGGCATGACCACTTCCCAGAGACCGTGCTCAGCTTCACATAAACTTTTAGCGGTATTGACGACGCGTTGAATATGCAAGAAATCGTGTGCAGGATCGGAACTGGGATAAAGCACACGGGCTTTATTCTTAAAGAGATGGAACCATTTATTTTCGTCAAAGCTAGTTTGCGATTGATTCATGACTTCCATCTCTTTAGTTTGAATTACGGATTTACTCGTTTCACGGAAGGAGACGTAAACTTGTCAAAATACGCGTACAGAGGTTGATCTGAGAACTCGTCGACATGGTCGAAAGTCACGTATCCGTAACCTCGGTCACCCCATTTTGGTCCCCACGAGTTTTTGAACATAAATGCGCGTCTTTCCGTGTTGTACCCAACTAGCAAGACAGCGTGACCCGCGCAAGCAATTTGGCCACTGGCGCATTGCTCAGCGATTTCTTTATTCATCGTGAATGTACCTTTGGCGTCGTTGATATGAGGGATGGCAACATTCAAAGTAATAACCACAGAACGGTTTTGTTTAATTTGTTCCATCGCCAGTTCGGACCATGAACGCGAGGAGTGTCTTTTGGAAATTTCTTTGAATTTCAAACTTCTGTAGCTGACCTTTGGAATCTTCTTTTGGCGCAAATCAAAGAAGGACATTTGACCGGCATTGAAAGGTTTGGTGAAATCCAGGCTTTCTTTTTGATACGGCAATTGGTCTTCTTCATAAAGGTAAAGGTCGTTTTGCAGGCTTGCCATAATGTCGTAAGTGTTTCCAAATTCAACTTCCGGGCGCCAAGCATTGATGATTTTATGACGGAAGATTTCGAATTCTTCGGAAATGTCATAGTCCTCACCAGTTAATGTTTTAAAGGCACTTTCCACGGCCGCAGAGACAGCAAAATAAGCGCAAGTATTACGTCTTTCCTGGTCCTTAACCGGAGTCTGCAAGTGAGTCAGAATAGTTTCTTCGGCTTTGGCGTCTTTGACGTAAACCGAGCACAGCAACGCGGCCGTGAAAAAGAGAGTGCGGATCACAAATGTCATTTTATTTCCTTCGCATTAAATAATCGCCGAGAGATTTTGCAATCCAGCTGCCAGATGGAGGCGAACTGAGGAGGCGTACACGAGGGAAATCACATTTGTGAAGATAATTATTACCTGTGTGTTTAAGGTTTCACCACGGGAGAAGTTATTCGGGCTCCGGTAGATCCACCAGGCTTTGCGACTCATCCCATGGCTGCCACAGAGCGACTTTGTGTCCATCGGGATCGTAAATCCACGCGAATTTTCCGCGTTCATTTTCATCGACATAGTCGATGATGCGAACACCGGCTTCCGCTAGGGATCCGATTAGGGGCGCCAGATTTTGAATGCGAAATATTGTAGTTTCCGGCAGGTCTTCATTCTCCTGAAAATGCTCTTCCATAAAGCCGCCGTTGAGATCACGGTGAAGATGAAGTTTTTCTTCGTACCAACGGTTCAATGCTTCGGGTCTTTGAATGAAGTTTTCCATATAAGGCTATTTTCCGCCACAGACTCGCAGTGAACAAGCCCAGTCTTAAACGCGTGCTTAGTGGCAAAGCCTAAGACCTAAAGATTGTGAAATGATCAAAGACTTGAGGCTCGTTTATTTCAGAAAGCCAAGGATGGGATTGAAAAATACGGTGGCGGATGTAACGTCCTCGTGCCACAACTTGGATGCTGTGCTTTTGGGCGATCTTCCTTAAGTCTTCCAAGGTTTTGTCGACCGCAGGTGCGCTTCCGAAGTCAAAAATAAAATAGTAGTCTGCAAGAACCGGTACAAACTGGGGATCCGTCAGATCTTGGGTTTTAATAGCCGCCAGAGGGTAAGCGAATTTTTTTAAGATTCGATTGCCTTCATCCACGCGCTCGGCCACCAGTTCGTACCCGGTGAATTTCACTCCGGGATAATGTTTGCCCACCACAAACGCCATGCGACCATACCCACATCCAAGATCCACGATGTGCTGGCCGTCTTGAGGTTTCAATAGTTCTAAAATAAAACGTATTTCAGTGTAAGGAGTCTGCAGAGCCTGAACTGGAAGTCCTCGCCAAAAATTCACCGGGATGTTTTCATCCGCTTGAACATTGTAGTCCTGGGACTTGAGCAAGGCTTGCTCAACTTCGGCGGTTTTAAATCCCAGCCACTCATCGACGACAACCGAATGTTCCTGTGCTTCCAGGTACGTGTGCGCTTCTTCGTCGATCAGTGGAAAGGGCCCGTCAGGGTTGAAATCAATCTTGCTCAATAACTCTTGTTATAGGCTTGAGATATCATTCTGTAAAGCGGTAATCCTGACGTTGGATTTCAGTTTGCCGGCCAAGGACCGATCGCGGATACCTTCTGTTTCCAATTTCAATTTTATTAATTCAGGATCGCGCAGAGTTGGATTTTGTAACATCAGCGCGGCCGCAAGCCCGGTTACCCATGCCGTTGCCTGCGAAGTTCCGGTCATCATTCCAAATTGGCCACCGGGCAGGGAAGAGTATACGTTCTTGCCCGGGGCCGCGATATCTACACTTTGCGAACCATAATTACTGCTGTCGATCAGATGACGATCCGAATCCATGGCGGCGACAGAAATAATATTTTTAAGCTTATAGCCGGCAGGGTAGTAACCCATTTTGTCGGTATCACGACCGTCATTACCGGCGGCAGCGACAAAGAGAATTCCTTTCTCTTGAGCTTCACGGATAGCCTGCTCTTCCAAAGCACTGCGTGTGTCCCCGCCGCCGGAGTAGTTGATAATATCGGCCTTCATTTTGATCGCATACCGAATTGCACGAACGGTATTGAGCAAATTGACTCGGCCACTTTGTTCCGGATCGTAATATTTTAAGACCATGAATTTCACTCGCGAAGACAGAGTTCTTTGGCGAATAATACCCGCGATATGTGTGCCATGCCCGTGACTGTCACTGACATCGCTATTTTCAGAAACAAAATTCCATCCATGGAGGTCCCCGGCATATCCGTTGCCATCGTTATCTAAGCCATTGGTTTTTTCTTTGGGATTTACCCACAAGTTGTCTTTGATCAGTGGGTGGTTCACATCAATCCCTGTATCGATAATCGCAATAACGATGTCTTTATCAGGGTCGGACGTGCGGGGTTGAGCAACGGAAGACCATAGAAATGGTGTTGCTGAGAGAATTCCAAAAAATGATTTCTGAAGTAAGTTAAGTGATCTCATGTCTGCCCCCGTGAATAGGGACATTGCATTTGGCGGGCCAGGTATAAGCAAATCTAATGCGGTCTCATCCGGAGATTTGTCACTTGTGTTTAGAAATCGCTATACAGGGTCTGAGGGCGTTTCAGCTGTCTAAAAGGCGACATACATAGACAACTTTTATACAGGGGTTAATAAGTTCGTCCTTTTTAACCCCTGGTTTTGCTTATGATGGAACAGTGTTTTATCGGTGGCCACGGTTCTTTCGAGAGCAGATGTGTGCCGCCTGTTCGTAAGATTCAATCCCTGTACCAGGAAGGCGGAAGTATTGATTTCTCACGCAAGTCTCGACAGCGTCGGCGTCGCTAGTACCTCGGCATGCAATAGCTGCCACACGGTAGGTTTCAATGCCACTGCCACTGATGACGCTATATAGTCTGCGCATACAATCTTTGATTTGCTCCACAGGTCCTGGGCTTGAGCAGGCGATGCTGGCGACCGAGCGAGATTCTTCCCCGGAGCCTGGTAGCATGGCATAGATACTGTCAGTGCAGGAAGTTCTTCTCTCTGCGTTTTCACCGCCATTTTTGCAAAGATGAGCAGCTTGTCTGTAAGACTCCAGGCCAATGCCGGGAAGACGGCTGTATTGTCGTTGTATGCATTCAGTGACGCTGTTGATGGGTGCACGTCCACTGCACGCAACGGCCGCCACTTCGTAAGTTTCAAGGCCGACGCCTGTCATGGAGAAGTATACGGAAGACAAACAACTTTTTGCTTCCTCAGTTTCGCGACCACTTCGACACGCAATCTCTGCAATTTTTCGCGTTTCAAAACCCGATCCCGGCAAACTGAAGGAGACTCCGTCAACGCAATTCTGATAATTGGCGTGGACTGTTAAGGCCAAGAAATTCAGTGCCATCGCTAGAAAGATTGATTATTTCATTATTTTCCTCCGTTTGGTTTGGTGATGCGAAACTCGCAAGAAACGCATCTGCAAGGTGCAAGCCATTAAATTTGGTGTCGTTATGAAACTGATTAATTCTGGGCAACACCCGTATTTTGACGAACTTCTTTGGCCGTGCTAAAACTTGCACCATGGAAGAAATACAGAACAAGATTTCATATAGAGATAAGACCCAATTTTACCGCGAGCTGAATTCAGAGGCTTTTGCCTTGTCCGAAAAAGAATGGTTCGTGAACCTTGCAAACTTTTCTGCGCTTTTGAATCAGCATTTGCCGGAAATTAATTGGGTTGGTTTTTACCTGAATCATAATGGGGAGCTTTTGCTTTCTTCATTTCAAGGTCTGCCGGCTTGTACTCGTATTAAGATGGGGAAGGGTGTTTGTGGGACTGCTGCGCAGACTTTACAAAGTCAGCTAGTGCCGGATGTTCATCAGTTTCCTGGGCATATAGCATGTGATGCTCGATCGCGTAGCGAGGTTGTGATTCCCTTGGTATTGGGGGATCGTCTGTTGGGTGTGCTTGATATTGATTCGCCTCATTTGAATCGTTTTGATTTGGAAGATGTGAAAGGGCTCGAGGAGTTTGCTCGCATCTTGCTTGAGAAGACGGTGTGGCCGAGTTCCTTTGCTTAACCGGTGGAAATAAAAAAGGCCGGTTTGTACCGGCCTTTTTTATTGAGTTATGCGACTCTTTTGATTCCTGAAGGGTTCGCGACAGTGTATTTGTTGCGGCCCGTTTGTTTGGATGTGTAAAGAGCTTCATCGACTCTTTTGTACCAGCCGTCGGGAGTTTCTCCGGCTTCAAGTTGGGCGATTCCTAAACTTGCGGTAAAGCGGATTTCCAGGTTGCCGTGGACGAAAACTTCCTTGCGGATTTTTGCCATGCAATCGTCGACCATTTTGATCGCTTGTTTGGTGTCGCAGCCAGGAAGGATCACAGCGAATTCTTCACCGCCAAGGCGGGCTACGAAGTCTTCTTCGCGGGCGAAGCTTTCTTGAAGCAGGCGCACGCATTGTTGAAGAACGAAGTCGCCGATATCATGGCCATAGGCATCGTTGATCTTTTTAAAGAAGTCGATATCGAATAACAGCATGGTGACCGGATCGTGATCGAGCTGATTGATCTGGATATAGCGTTTTACTTGCTCGTCGAAACTTTTACGATTGTGGGCGCCCGTTAAATGGTCGGAACGCATGGTGCGATTTGCTTCCATCAATTGCTTTTTTACTGTGGAAAGACTTTTTTTGACCGTTTCCATACGTTTTGAACGGCGTTCATTCGAAGACGTTTGATGCTTTAAATAGAAATCGATAAATTCGCGGGATTTTGCGCGCAAGTCTTCAATAGAATTTGATTCCACGGCCTCACGCAGTTGAGCCAGGCTATTGTTCACCTGGCCTTCAGATGTGGCTTCGGCAGCGACCTCTTCACCTAGATTGTCTGCGAAGTCCCAGATAATGCGCTTGAAATCATCAAAGGTGTTTTGCACGTACGTGGTTTCATCGATACGATAGCTTGAGATAAACTGACGGAAACGGAAAAGTGCGCTTTCCAGTTCTTCACCTTCCAATGTCATGAGCTCTTTGGCAACGGTATCCAGCTTCGCGCGCACTTTGCGAATTGAGTGATTTTGGACTTCGAATAAGTTCTTGTTATAGACATCCAAGATGTACAACAACGTTGCGCGATCTTCGGATAACGTAGGCTTATGGTCACTTTTGGTTTTTGCGTGACCCTCAGATCCCCAGTCCATGTCCAACTGATCAACCAGCTTTTTCATCCACTGTTTCAACTTGCGCCTCCGCGTACACTCCGACTCTCGTCGGAATAAAAATCATCATTCCTATTTCGGAAAATACGAGCCGAATATTAACGATTTCCCGACGCTGGTCCGGCAGATTCTCACAATGATACAGGTCTGGTTGGTGCTTTTTCGCAACGATGTGAAGCTTTGCTCAAGTCCTTCCCACAAGAAGTCTAAAGTAATCTGGAACTGACAAAAAAGGAGTCACTTCATGGGAACAAGTGCGCAGGTTTCCGGCCCTGATTTTACGAAAGGCGTTTCAGCTGAAGTTCTGAAAGATGGTGAAACTCTTTTGGGACACGTCGGTGATAAAGCGGTGCTTTTGGTGAAGGTAGAGGGCGAGGTCTACGCCGTCGGTGCCAACTGCACCCATTACGGGGGGCCGTTGAATCAGGGACTTCTTTCCGGCCACCATATTCACTGCCCTTGGCATCATTCCAGCTTCAATGTGAAAACAGGGGAGGCGGAAAAAGCACCGGCCCTTGTACCGCTTTCATGTTGGAGCACGGAAGTTCGTGACGACAAGGTTTTTGTGACTGGCAAAAAAACCATTCCTCAGCCGGTATTGCGGGGAACTGAAAGTCAGCACATCGTGATCATCGGTGCCGGTGCTGCGGGCACGGCCTGCGCGGTCATGCTTCGTCGTCAGGGGTTTGCCGGCACCATTCAAATGGTCAGTCATGATGATTCACTTCCTTACGATCGTCCCAATTTATCCAAAGACTATTTGGCCGGCAATGCCCCCGAAGAATGGTTGCCGATCATGAAGAGTTCGTTTTTCGATAAAAATAAAATTCTGCTCAACCTCAATGTGTCAGCTGTTGAGATTAATGTGGATCAAAAGGCGGTACAGCTGTCTGATGGCCGCATGCTTTATTTTGATAAACTTTTGTTGGCAACTGGTGGGGAGCCTATCGCTCCACCGATTGTGGGGATAGAAAGTAAGAATGTGTTCATGCTTCGAACTTTAAAAGACTGCCGTCGCATCATTGAGAAATGTCGTGAATCGAAATCCGTGGCGGTGGTGGGAGCAGGGTTCATTGGTTTGGAAGTTGCCGCCTCATTAAAGCAGCGGGGAATTGATGTTCATGTTATTGCTCCTGAAGAAATGCCTTTGATGAAGACTTTGGGAATTCACGTCGGAAGCTATCTGAAAAAAGCCCATGAATCCCATGGCGTTCATTTTCATTTGGGAAGAACAGTTAAGGAAGTCAAAGAGGACTCCGTGATTTTGGATGATGGTTCGACTATAGCCTGTGATTTTGTCGTCGTGGGAGTGGGGATTAAACCCAACCTTTCCCTGGCAAGACAGGCGGGATGTGAAATTGATCAAGGTGTTTTAGTGAATGATTATTTGGAAACCAGCATTCCCGGAATTTATGCCGCGGGAGATATCGCGCGATGGCCTGACCCTCGCAGTCTGAGACCCATCCGTGTGGAGCATTGGGAGGTCGCTGAACGTCACGGTCAAGTTGTTGCCGCCAATATGTTGGGAGCTCGAAGTAAATATCTTGATGTTCCTTTTTTCTGGACACAGCAGTACGACAAAATCGTTTGCTATATTGGTTTTTCCGATCGTTTTGATCGCATGGAACTTTTAGGAGATCCCGGTAAAGACGATTTCGCCGTTATTTACTATGAGGACGATCGGGTCGCAGCCTTTATGACAGTGGGAAGGGATTTGGAAAACCTCAAAGTCGAGCAAGCTTTGCAGCGGATTGATTATCGCAAGGTGGAAGAGCTTATCACCGAGTACGAACATCACTTAAAAAAACCGCAAAAACCTTTGCCCAACTATTTCGAGCCAAGTCCTTAAATATGTTTTAGTTCTTTTTTAATTTTTGCCAGAGTTTTTTGGTCAAAGGCTGGTAAGACCGGATTTAGTTTTTCCAGCCTTTCGAGTAAAATCGAGGAGATAATGAGATTGCGTAAATTCTTATCATCGCCAGGAACGATAAACCACGGTCGGTCTGTGTGGTGGGTTTCCTGAATCACTTCTCCATAGGCTTTTTGATAATCGTGCCAATGGCGTCGTTCCGCTAAATCACTCAGTTCAAACTTCCAATGCTTTTCGGGGTCGTCGATTCGTTCGCGAAGTCGCGAAGCTTGTTCTTTGCGACTGATGTGCAGGAAGAATTTCAAAATAGTGACGCCCTCCCGAACCAGCATTTTTTCAAAGGCATTCACATCGGAAATGCGTTCTTTAACTTGTTTAAGAGGGAGGGTTTTATGAACCAGAGGTACGATCAGGTCTTCGTAATGACTCCGATTGAAAATTACCATTTCCCCACGTTCCGGAGTCTGCTTGTGAATGCGCCACAAATAGTCGTGGCGCACTTCGATGTCCGTGGGTCTTTTGAACGAGACAACTCTTAACCCTTGAGGATTGATCGCGGCAAAGACATGTTTAACAGTGCCATCTTTACCCGACGTATCCAGTCCCTGCAAAATGATCAAAACTTTGTGCTTTGATTCCGCAAAAATCAATTCTTGTAAACGGCCAAGCTTTTCGCTGATCAATTCAAATTCAGACTTTAAAGCCTTTTTTGAAACTTCCTTGGCTTCAATAGTCGATACCTTGGCAAGATTTTTTGATGTCGGGTAAAAATGCTTTTCTTTAATCATCTATCTAGTGTGTGGCGCGCACTTCACCTCCGTCAAGTGCTGCATCCAAAGAGATTTCTGTATCAAGTAAACGGGAAACCGGGCAGTTGTTTTTGGCATCTTCGGCAATGGTTTTAAATTGGTTTTGATCAATACCCGGAATTTTTGCGCGCAACACCAGGTTTGAGTGAGTGATAACCCAGTCACTGCCATTTTTTTCGATACTTACAGCGGCGTTTACGTTGATTGTTTCAGCTGTGAAACCTTTTTGGCCCAATGCTGCACTAAACGCCATGGCAAAACAGGAAGAATGGGCGGCGGCGATCAATTCCTCGGGATTTGTCCCTTTTTCCGTGCCGAAACGACGACCGAAGGAATAAGGTGTTTTATTAAGAACGCCACTTTCAGTGGAGATCTCTCCCAGACCTTGTTGAATATTGCCCTTCCATTGAACCGATGCTTTTCTTTCCATACTAAACCTCCTGTTGTGATCCACAAAGAATAGAAGGGAAAGGAGGAGACGTTGACCGCTGCCTGATTTATT
This sequence comes from Bdellovibrio sp. ZAP7, assembly GCF_006874645.1. Lineage (NCBI taxonomy): Bacteria > Pseudomonadati > Bdellovibrionota > Bdellovibrionia > Bdellovibrionales > Pseudobdellovibrionaceae > Bdellovibrio > Bdellovibrio sp. ZAP7. The sequence goes on from NZ_CP030082.1 coordinate 1,555,961, forward strand.
TGTTAAAGATCAATCCATGACAGGAGCTCCAAGAAAAATTGCAGTGATCGGAAATGCGGGAGCAGGTAAAACCGTGTTGTCGCGTCGATTGGCAAAGCTTTATCAGCTTCCAATCACGCATGTGGATTCCATCCAGTTCGTGGAGGGAATGAAGATTCGCCCTCATAAGGAATCTATTACTCTTTTGTCCGATATCCAAAATCAAGAGACCTGGATCATCGACGGATATGGTCCTTTGGATATCATCCAAAGGCGTTTTCAGTTGGCGGATAAAATTGTTTTGATCGATTTTCCATTGTGGCGTCATTATTGGTGGGCAACAAAACGCCAAATTCAAAACCTCTGGTCTCCACGAAAAGAATTGCCCCCGGGATGTTCGGAGCTTTCCTGGGAGCACACCAAGAAACTTTATAAGACCATCGGCAACGTACACCGCTTAATGCGCCCTGAGCTTTTACGTATTTTGAATCGCGAACAGCAGGGAAAAGTTGTGGTAATTCGTAATCTTTCTCAACTAAAACGTATTTCCCAGTTTGGTTTTGGTGAGGGTGGCCTTTGACATCACTCCCTTAAGGAATTTTGAATTTATTTGGGCGGGGAGTTTCTGACGCGTACACTAGTTGTATGAGCCCAAACTTATACATCGTTGTCCTGGTTTTTTCTGGCACCATGCTGGTCAATGTCCTTACCTCTGCCGCTCTCTGGTACATCCACGGGAATCGTATCTTTGGCTATATCACTTTAAGCTGGGTGATCACTTCGATTAACTTTTTCCTGCAAAGCCAGTTCGTGGGTTATGACTATAAAATGCTGTTAGCCTTTAGCTTTTATTTGTTGGCTAGTTGGGTCTATTACGAGATCACATCGGCTCTTTTAGTTAAACCCGATCGGCGCTCCTGGGTCTATACGATACCGGTGACGCTGGTTATTCTTGGGCTTGTCACATTGCGCCTCACTCAATCCTTCCGCTTTGCTTCGATATTTTCGGCTATTGCGATTGCAATGCCGCTTCTTTGTGCCGCTCTTAAAGCTCGCAATGCCCGGGAGTCGCGCGGGGACACGAAGGGTTTCAAAATTCTCGCTCTGCTTTTGGTCTTGTTGGCCATTCACTATCTGGATTATCCGTTCCTGCGACAAAGTGAAACTGGTGCCGTCTTTGGATTTACGTTTGCCTTTCTGTTAACTTTTGCGTTTTCCATTTTCTTTCCCAGTTTCCTTTTATGGCAGTTGGCGGCGGAGTACAGTGGGCGTTTACAAGGGGAAGTGACCAAACAAACCAAAGAGTTGGTTGATTTAGACAATCGCAACAAGGCATTGATTTCCATTTTAGTTCATGATCTTGCGACTCCTGTGACCACGGCAATGATGTCGCTAAATAAAATCCAAGACGGGGACGCCCCCGTGATGCAAAGACTCAGTAAATCCTTGCGCTATATCATGACGACAATTGAAAAGGTTCGTGAACTTCAAGCGGTCACTTCGGGCAAAAAGAATTTGGATCTGAAAGTGTCAGATCCTGCGATTGCCGTCCACAATGCAGTTCAATACTATGCCGAACAATTGGCCGCGCAAAATTTGACGGTGCGATTTATTGATGAGCGCAAAAATCCGCAATCTTCAGTGTTGATTGATTCGCAGTTATTGCAGGCTCAGATTATTGGTAACCTGATCAGCAATGCAATTAAGTTTTCTCCGCGCGGGGAGGAAATTGTCGTCAGATTCAGTGACGATCTCCGCTTTGTATATATCGAAGTCATAGATTTCGGTATTGGAATACCGGCAAACATAGCCCCTAAAATTTTCTCTTTCAGTGGGGCGACGACCCGTATGGGGCTTCATAACGAAAAAGGAACGGGTTTTGGCCTTCCTTTAGTGAAGGCCTATGTGGATATGATGAATGGACGTATAGAATTTAAAACGAGTTACAAGGATCCATCGTTTTCACGCACTGTGGGAGTTTGTATGCGTGTTAGATTTCCTTTGGTCGTGCAGAAACCGCTTCTCTCTGAACGACGGGAGATGGAGTTGTAAATATCGCCCGCTGCTTATACCAGGAAGTAAACATCAGATGAAACCACTCAAAAACCTCCAGCACAATCATCGCTGCGACTTTAGTTTCCTCTGGGGTTAATTCTAGTTCATTTAAGTTGAGCTGGTGGGTTTCATCAATCCAGCTGCCTTGAGCATGGCTGGCTTCCTCAAAGAAGTGATGATCACCAAAGTATTTCAGTGCTTCCGGGGAGTGCGAATCAGAGGAGCGAACTGCTTCAATGAAAACCGCAAAGGCAAGCTCCAGGCACTCGATCATCAGAAGGCGCACGCCGGGGCTGGTTTTTTGAAACGTCAATGACATTAACTTATAGGTTGCCTGACGTACACGCCAGTTGTCGTTGGACCAAATCTGACGAAGCGCGGTGGTGGTTTTTGTGCCCCAGGCGCTTTGGCCGACATTCAGAGTCTCTAAGTCTTCCAAAAAAAGTTGCCAGTGTTCCAAATCTTCTTTGCAGTGATGATTAACAGCTTTTTCCAGAGTGGTGGTGGCGTGGGGATATTCAAGATTTAAGAGCAAATCCTTAAATCCTAAGACGAAGAAACTCATCGCGGGCGCAAAGGATAGAGGGGTCTTAGAAGAGCGTATCCAGTGTATCAAAACATGCTCATTCAATTTACTTTTTTCCGCGAACAGCATTTTGTTAAAATCCATTTGTACTCCGGTTGCAAAGTGAAAGTGTTCAGATCAATCTAGTGTGTATACTCCTTAAAGGATGCAACATATGCCGCAGAAAATGAATCTCCTGGTGGTCGAGGATGATCGGGATCTGGGAGAGATGATCGTCGATTCTTTGAAGGACCTTTTTCAAAGGGTTGAATTCACAACGAACTTTGAAAAGGCTCTGGAAATCCTTATAGCCTTACAGCCTGACGTCATTGTTACAGATCAAAATATCGAAGGCGGCTTTGGTATTGCCCTGGTTGCACATGCGAAAGAAAAAAATATGAATACTGTTGCCATTGTACAAACTGGCAACCCGTCTTTGGAATTGCAAACGGAGGCGGCGCGATTAGGTGGCGTTGAAATTATTGAAAAGCCTTTTGATGCGCAACTTCTGCATCTGCGCGTTTCGCAATTGATTATGGTCGAAGGCATGCGTCGGGAGATGGAACACTCCTCTAACAATATGATACGCGGGTTTTAATAGTTTATGAAGGTTCAGGAGATCGTTCATGGAAATGGATAGAGAGTCGGCCGCGCACGCCGCCAACACGAAGTTCAAATCGGATAGTTCGATGTTCAATATGATCGTCGACTCTGTTCCTAATGGACTGATCGTGGTGGATGCGCGTGGTGAGATTCTGATGTCCAATGCCGAAATGGAAAGAATGTTCGGCTATGAAAAAGGTGAACTGGTTGGGCAAAGCCTTGAAATCCTGGTTCCACGAGAAGTCAGAACCAATCATGTAGGACTGCGAGCAGGATTTTTTGAAAACCCATCGAAGCGACAAATGGGAGCGGGCAGAGACTTACGAGGTATCCGTAAAGACGGCAGTGAGATGCCAGTGGAAATTGGTTTGAATCCTTTGGTAACGGCGCAGGGGAATTTCGTAGTCGCTTCCGTCGTGGACATCACCGAACGTAAGAAAATGGATTTAATGTTGATTAAAGCCTACGAAGAAGTGCAGCAAAAGAATCTGGAAATGGAACAATTCGTTTACACCGTTTCCCATGATTTAAAAGCTCCTCTCGTCACCAGCAGCTCCTATATTTCTTTCTTAAGAGAAGATTTGCAGGCAGGACGCTATACCGACCTGATGGATTCCCTGGAGAGGGTTGAAAAAGCCAATAAGAAAATGCATGAATTGATTTACGATCTTTTGCAGTTGTCTCGCACCTCGCGCATGGAGCTCAGAGTAACTTCTGTTGGATTAACTCAATTGATCAGTGAAACAAAAAAAGATCTGCGCGATCAACTTGCAGAGAAAAAGACAAACATTTTGATTCCTGACAACTTGCCTGTGGTGCAAGGGGATGCCAAACGTCTGACTCAGGTGTTCGAGAATCTGATCATCAATGCTTTAAAGTATGCAGCTGTTTTCGAAAACAATTTAATCGAAATTGTGCAGAAAGAAACCGAAAAAGATTGGGAGATTGGGGTCAAAGACAATGGACCCGGAATTCCTGTGCAATATCATAAAAAGATTTTTGCCCTGTTTCAGCGCCTGGATAATCAAAAGGAAGGGACAGGTGTGGGATTAGCAATTGTTTCCCGAATCATGGCTTTGCATGGGGGACGAGCCTGGGTGGAGTCGGAACCTAATCATGGTGCGACTTTCTGGGTGTGCTTTCCTAAACAGCCTAATTTTCCAAAGGAGAACCATGATGGAATCCACTGAGAACAATGAACCAAGATCGCTGGCTATCCATCTGATTGAGGACGATGACGACCATGCAGGCATCGTGGTGCGCTTACTCGCCCGATCCGCCTCTTCCAGCAAAGTGGAACGCTCCCGGGATGGCGAAGAAGCCATTGAGTATTTGGAGCAAGCAAAAAATGTAGAAACAAAAAAGCTTCCTGATTTGATTCTTCTCGATCTAAAACTTCCGAAAAAAGACGGGCACGAAGTTTTGCAGTTTATCAAGCAAGATCCAGTTCTGCACTCTATTCCCGTCGTGATCCTTTCAACCTCCGATGCTGAATCAGATCGGATAAAAGCCTATGAGCTTTATGCGAATAGCTATTTGGTGAAGCCACTTGAGCTGGGAAGTTTCAAAGAACTCACGGATGAAATTATCCGATATTGGGGCGTTTGGAATACTCCGGCGACAGAAAAGAAAGACGAAGCAGAATCCAAGATCGAAACTTCACTCAAGGGGAATGTGATTGAAAACCGACCCTAGACAGTTAAGCATTTTGCTGATTGAGGATAACGACGAGCACGCCGATATTATTATGCGGCATTTGCGTCGTATCGATTCAATGAGCTTGAATGTGGTCAGGGAGCCCTTATTGGCCAAGGGTCTGCAGCGCTTGGCCGAAACCAAGTATGATGCGGTTCTATTGGATCTGCATTTGCCAGACAGTACTTTTTTGGAAACTCTTCCTCGCGTGGGGAAGGTGGCCAGTGAAACGCCGGTGATTGTGTTATCCTCCTTGGATGATCGGGGAAGTACGATCAAAGCCGCCCAAGAGGGCGCCTCAGACTTTCTTAATAAAGCGCATCTTTCTTCTGAACTTTTGGCACGAACTATTCTTAGCTCCATTGAACGTAAAGAATCTGAAATAAAAATTAAACTTCAATTGCATCAGACAGCACAGCTTTCGGAGCTGAGTCAATTTGCCCTGAACGAGGTGAATCTGGAGAAAGTAAAGCTTCGTTGCCGCGGAATTTTGATGAACTCACTTTTAGTGGACTATGTGCAATTTGTGGAACCACCCCAAAGTGGCAAAGACATTTTGGCGCAACGAGTGATCGATGACGGAGTTCCATTTCTTTTTGGAGAACTGAGTTTCCTTGGGATGGCAGAACAGAAAGAGTCCTTATTAAAATTGGGACTTAAATCCGGTATTAATGTGGTTATCACTACCAAAGATGCTGATATTCCGCCTATTGTGATGATGATCTATGATCATCGCGACAGAACTTTTAAATATGATGAAATTGAATTTGTTAAGGCTGTCGCCAATATTTTGTCCTCGGTGGTGACTCATGCCTATCTGGAAAAACAGCTGCAACAGAAAATTGAAAGCTTAAAACAGGCACATCAGAAAAAAGATGAATTTTTGGCGACACTTTCTCATGAGCTCCGCACTCCGCTGAATATAATCACTGGATATTTGGAAATTGTGCGGGAAACTGATCCACAATCTGAAGAGTATTTTAACGCCATGTCGATTATTGATTCAAATCTTAAGATTGAAACAAAACTCATCGGTGAAATTCTGGATATGTCGCGAATCATCACTGGCAAGATGAAGCTGGATCTCAGTTTCTATGCCTTGGATGATATGATTGATTCCAGTATTGATTCCTTAAGTCTTGCGATAGCAGCAAAAAAAATTCATCTGGAGATGCATGTGGCTCCAAATCTGGGCCGTATGTGGGGTGACCGGGATCGAATGCGTCAAGTGGTGTGGAACTTGGTTTCCAATGCGGTCAAGTTCACTCCTCCAGAGGGTACTATTAAGATATTTGCTAACAAAGTGAATGATCTCTTTGAATTTTGTATCGAGGATAGCGGCGTCGGGATTAGTGAAGAAAACCAGGCCGATGTTTTTAATCGGTTTTGGCAGGAAGACGCCGCGATCACTCGCCAACACATGGGCTTGGGGTTGGGGTTGGGGATTGTTCGACATATCGTTGAACTGCATGGCGGAACTGTCGAAGCTTTCAGTGAAGGTCGGGGCAAGGGCGCCCGATTTACCATCCGAGTTCCTATCCAGCAGGTGCGCGCTGTTGACCCGGTACCAGTGGAAAAACGCTCAGAAGAATCTAAACCGCTGTTCAATCGCAATCTGACGGGTATGCATCTGTTAGCCATTGATGATTCGGAAGACTCACTAAATTTACTGCAGCATCTATTAAAAAAATCCGGCGCAACTGTTGAGGCGACCAGCAATCCTCAGCAAGGCCTCGCCATGGCTAAACAAGATGGTTATGACGTGATCATTTGTGATATCGGTATGCCTATACTTGACGGCTACTCTTTGATTAAAGAATTACGTCATTGGGAAGAGCATGAAGGTCGCCCCTCGACCTCCGCCATCGCTCTTACGGCTTATGTCGGGCAAGAAGATGTCGATAAGGCATTGTCAGTGGGATTTCAGGCTCATATGCCAAAGCCTCTGAATCTCCCATTGCTGAAGCAAAAAATTATTGAGCTTGCGCCAGGGGAGTCATCCTCAGCCACCGGACAACTTTAAGTACAGCCACGGATTAAATACAGTACCAAAAGAATTGGAACGGGAATTCCTATCAGCCACAGAAAGATCCAACCCATTTTACCTGCGGTGTCTTTTAGTGAAGGTTTCATGTGATGTCCTCCTTTTTACATATGATAATTATATGATGATTCCTAACGCTGATGAGTCTTGAGTGATCATTGGTGTTTCTTTGCAGCCATTGAGATTTTTTCTTCTGGAGGAAGGTCGTATTTATTTCAAGTACAGCAATGTTGGGATCAAGCTTGACCCGTGTAAAATAACAGTTGGATAATTTTCGAGGATGGCAAAGTTAGGAAGAGTTTTCATTCTGTGCGTGCTGGTTTTCCTGGCTTTCTCTGCTCGAGCCTCGTCATGGGATTTAACTTCCAATGTCAGGCTCGGGGTGTCTTCTCCCGGGGTCAGCGATTTTTCTACTGTCGAATTTAATAGTTTATCAACTGGTACTCTGACTCAAGGCTATTCTGATAAAGACCCCTGGTTTCAAATTCACATTCAAAATTCCAGTGACCAGCCATTACAAAAGATTCTCTATTTTGATTCTCCTCAAATCGGACGCCTGACTTTGTGGCAAGAAGGGAAATATCGCCCGAGCTATTCTGGGCCGGGATATTCGTTGGAAGAAAGAGCTTACCCCTCACGTCTCGGAGCATTTCTCATTCAATTGGGACCGCAGCAAAATGGCGTATTTTATATTAAGCGCGACATTCACCATGCATTGAACTCCAAAGTCTTTCTGACGGATGAAAGTGATTTCTTAAAGCAGGAAAACTCTGCACGGATGATTTTCTTTTTCTATATAGGTGGAATTGTCGCCCTGGTTCTTTATAATTTTCTGCTGGGCGTGTTCACGACCGAAAAAGACTATTTGCATTACTCGTTGTTCGCAGGAAGCTTTGGAGCCACGGCCTTGGTTCTGCATGGAGTGGTGGATACATATCTTTTACCCATTCGTTTCATCGTTTTTTCAAACTATTTAATGTTCTTTTCCTCTCTGACGCTTCTATCGGCCTGTTTTTTTGTCGAGCGTTTTTTAGGAATCACCCGTGATTTCAAGCTGGGATTTAATGGCATTCGTGTTTTTAAATTTCTGGCTGCGGTTCCGCTGATCGCAAGTTTTGTGGTTCCCGAGCATCGCGAGTTGTTTTTCCTGGGGTTCTGGATAGATATTTCCATTGCCGCGGCGATTTTATTTTTTATTTTTAGCGGCTTTTACATGTTGCTGCGACACGCGCATCAATTAGCGACATATTTCTTATTTAGTTGGGTGGTTGTTTTACTCGGAACCTTCGTTTGGCTTGCGGCATTTTATGGCATTATCCCGAATAACGCTTTCACGCAATATTCGCTGCTGTTTGCGAACCTGGGCGAGATGGTGGTGCTCTCCCTGGGGCTTGCCTATAAAATTCGTGTTTTGGATGAACAAAAGCGCCGTGCCTTGCGTGCGGCAGAAGACAAGGATCGTTATCATCGCTTGGTTCGAGTGCTATCTCATGATGTGGCAAATACTGTATCGGGTCTTCTGTATCACTCAGAAATGCTAAAAGCCCACGTCGAATCTGGGCCGGCTGATATTCATCTGGACCGTATTCATAATTCAACAGGGCAGTTGATTCAGATTTTGAAATCGGTTCGTCATGAAGAGGTCTTTCATATCTTCCGTGAGCATGCCGAGATGGAGTTGGTGGATCTTAAATCGGTCTGCGAAGAGCTGGTGAATCACTATGCTTGGCAGTTGCGGGAAAAGCATTTAACGGCGGAAGTGAATATTTCTGCCCATTTGATGGTTCGCGCGGATCGTTCGGCTTTGTTAAATCAGGTGCTTTCAAATATATTTTCGAATGCTATTAAGTTCAGTGACGAATATAAAAAAGTATCACTCCAGGTGTTGGATGAAGGGGCATTCCGCATCCTGGAAATCACTGACGAGGGTGTAGGTATTTTGCCAGAAGAAATTGAATTGATTTTCTTTAGTAAAAAAATTGTCAGCCATCGTGGCACAGGAAATGAGGCGGGTACCGGTCTGGGAGCTTCACTGATTTCAGAATATATGAAACTATTTGGCGGCCGTGTCGAAGTGCAATCTCGGCACCACAGCAAACACGACGTTTCTGGAACAACGGTGCGACTGCTTTTTCCGATTCTAGGGTGACGCTGAGACTTGCGGGCCCTTCCGAATTAAGATAACGTTTGTTCAATGAATTCTATTTCTATTGCGTCTTTCTATCATTATGTTTTCGTTTGTCTGGTGGCTTTGTTTCCGCCGGTGAATCCCTTCGGTACTGCTTTTATCGTCGGACCATTTCTAAAAGGTCTTTCCACCAAGCGCCGTATGCAATCCGCAGCAGCAATTGCGATTTACTGCCTGGGAATTTGCATAACCTTTACCTTACTGGGGGGATTTTTCTTTAAGCTTTTTGGAATCTCGGTGCCCGTGGTGCAGATCGCCGGGGGCATGTTGATTGCGCGTATGGGTTTTTCAATTCTGTCTGCGACCGATCCCCAAGAGGATCAAGAGAAAGTCGTGGATAATGACAATGCTGCCCGTAATAAATCTTTGAAGTCAATGCTGTTTTATCCCCTGGCGTTTCCAACGACCACAGGTGGTGGGACGATCTCCGTCCTGATGGCTTTAAGTGCGAATAGCTATCACGAAAACCACGCCATCCATATGTTCAACCTCCTTGCGACTTCAGTCGCGTGCGTGATCTTGGCTTTGATCATATTTGCCTGCTATTCACTGACTCCAACTATTCTGGACCGCTTAAATCTGCAAGCACTTCAGGTGGCAAACAAATTTAGCGGTTTTTTGACGTTTTGTGTGGGAATCCAGATTATGGTGGATGGCGTCTTGGGAGTCGCAAAAATTCTTATCAAAGGCTGAAATTAGGGCTATCGTTTTTCTTATGAAAAAAAGAACAACGACTCAGATTCTAGTAAGCACGTTATTAACAGGAACTATGCTTGGTTGCGCAGGGGGAGGCTCCACTTCGACTTCGTCCAACGCTCCCGTAAAAAAAATCCACGAAAGCATCGTTCTTAAAGGTGTGACTATCGTCAACACACAAAACGGTCAGTTGCTACCGAATATGGCAGTGATGATTGACTCGGGAAAAATCTCAAAGATTATTTCGGCTGAGGCCGTTGGTGAGCAGGGCAGTAAGCGTGTCATCGACGCGACTGGAAAATATCTGGTGCCAGGGTATTTGGATATGCATGCGCACATCCTGGACGATTCTTCGTCTGCAGAGATGGGTGCCATCATGCTCGCACACGGAATCACGGGGTTTCGCCAGATGTCGGGTACTGACGAAATTCTGTTGCAACGTAAAGATGGTAAATTGAAATTGTCCGAAGACTCTCCGGAGCTTTTAGGAATGCCAGGTCCGGTTCTTTTGCGTTCGAATGCAAGTTCGGCAGATGCGGCTGTGGAACTCGTGCAAAAACAGCGTTCTGAAGGTGCCGACTTTATTAAAGTTGTTGATGTGGCCCCAAATGTTTTCTTTGCGGCTTTAGCTGAAGCAAAAAAAGAAGGGGAGTATTTCGCAGGTCATATCCCAGCTGGTGTCGATGCGGTGCAAGCATCCAAAGCAGGAATGCTTTCTATCGAACATCTGGGGCCTGTCGATTCCGTGTTGATCAGTTGCTCTACCAATGAAGCAAGTGTTCGTAAAGCTATTGGTTCTGAAGCGACCGTCAATATGTCGGCAGAAATTGGCAAGCTCACAGTCGCAAACCCCTTGTTAGTACGTTTGATGGCTAATCAAAATGCCTTTTTGAAAACCCGCACGATCATTGATACCTATAGTGATTCAAAATGCAAAAAAGTTGCCGAGACGTTTGCGAATTTCAAAACTTGGCATGTGCCGACGTTAATTCGTAACGTCACTATGCAACAGGCCGATAAAGCCGAATACACGAATTCTGCAAACCTTCAGTACGTTTCTCGAGGGACGCGCGAATACTGGGATGGAGTTTCTAAGCAGTTTACAAAAATTGTAAAACCGGTAGCTCGCGAAACTCTTCGTCAGTTGGGTGCGATGGACATGAAGCTGGTAAAACTATTTGATCAGCAGGGTGTGAAAATGATGACGGGAACTGATGTGGGCGGGATGTGGGTCGTGCCTGGAGTCTCTTTGCACCAAGAGTTCGATCTTTTAGCGAAAGCTGGGTTGTCGCCATTAAAAGTTTTGCAGATGACTACTTTAAATGGAGCAGAATTCTTGGGTAAGCGCTCCACAATGGGAACTGTGGAAGTAGGCAAAGATGCGAATTTGGTTTTGCTTGATGCAAACCCAGTCGTTAGCGTTGCGAATCTTCATAAAATCAACGGTGTCGTCAGAGACGGTAAATACTATTCCGAGCCGATGTTAAAGTCTCTTAAAGATGAAGCCGCGAAAAAATTGGCTACGGTTGTAAATACGGATAGTAGCAGTCTCGTTCATTAAAGAATTTCCAATACAAACAAGGGACTGCTGGGCAGAATCTGTATATGAACGAAATGTTTCGCCAAATCTCAAATAAAATTTCTCATTGGGTTGGAACACCGGCGGCCTTTGCCGTCGCGGTTCTGGGTATTGTTGCGTGGGCGATGTGTGGCCCGCTCTTTCATTTTTCAGATACCTGGCAGTTGGTGATAAACACGACAACCACGATCATCACTTTTCTTATGGTGTTCTTGATTCAAAACACGCAAAATCGGGATGCACGGGCCATCCACTTAAAGTTGGATGAATTGATTCGCGCCAACACCGGGGCTCGCAATTCATTGATTGATCTGGAAGAGATGTCTGATGAACTTTTAGATCAAGTACACGAAGACTTTAAAGCCTCGCACGAAAACATTACGTCTATAATTGAAGAAATCGAAAAGCAGAAAGAAAAGAGAACCAAGGACTAATGTTCCTTGTAGATCTTTTGATGATCCAAAGCCCAACGATATAAAGAATCCGGAGACAATCCCGGCGTGCCATCAAGGTCCCAGTAATTTTTGGGCCATACTTTTTTATTAAACATCATCGGGTGAGTCGGAATATTCAAAAGCTTGCCGATGATTTCAGAGCAGTACATCGCACTGTCATCCCAGGAGTACCAAAAATCAAAAGGCAAACCCAAATACGGGGTGATCTGCCGGGCATTCAATTCAGGCGTGACTTCGACGATTGCCGTAATGGTGCCGTGCTGGTTTAAGCGCTCTTCGCTAATCACCGCGACGCCTTCACCAGGATAAGCATTCAGCCAAAGGGGAGCGATATCATCGAATTGAATGGCTGTGTGAGAGAAGCGAGCGCCCGGCTCGTATTCAACTCGCTCGCCGCGAGAATTAAAAGTTTCCAGGAAAGCGATGCGCGTAACAGCCTCAGCAGGAAGCTGCGATAAAAGAGTGAAAAATAGTAGGGCTAAACGGATTCCCAAGCGCATGGGAGGGGTTGTCCTCCTTTGGGATGTGCCAGTCAAAATATTTCTGTTTGAAAAGTTAACGTGATCATTGTGTAGACCCCGGGGCCTTGCTATTTTTAACTGAGAATGCCGCATGGAGGCTGTCGTGAATAAAAATCAATCAACACCCCTCGTGTGCCTGCACGGGTTTCTATGTGATCCACGACTGTGGCAAGACGTTAAGGTTATCCATGCTTATCCAGGGCCGGTGCATCTCATTGACTTTAAATTCTGTAAAACTCTGGAAGACATGCTCGGGCAAATCGAAAGTCTGGCAGAGCCGCGCTTTCATCTGATCGGCTTTTCCATGGGTGGGTATATCGCGGAACTTTTTGCGACCAGATTTCCAGAGCGCATTGAGACTCTGACTTTGATTGCCGCTAACGTGGGTGCCTTAAGCGAAAGAGACATCTCCACTCGCATGAAAATGGCCGAGATGCTTTTAAAGGTGCAGTACAAAGGCATGTCAGAAAAAGAAGTTTCTAAATTCATTCACCCCGAATCAGCAAAAAATCCCCGCGTCGTGCAGGCGATCATTGAAATGAGTCGCGCCTATACATCCGCGATGTATGTGAACCAAATGCGGGCGACTTTGCACCGTGAAGATCTCACGGTAGCTCTGAATGCGCTTGATTTTCCTATCTCTATTATTGCAGGCAGGGAAGACCGCGTCGTTTCCTATCACTCCCTTAAAAAATTTCACGAAGCGATCTCGCGCTCGGACTTTCAGGTGATAGAGGAGAGTGGACATTACCTGCCACTGGAGAAACCCGATGATGTTGGTCGAGCTGTATTGCGAGTAATTTCTAGATAGCTCTTTTCGAATCGCAATAAATCGGGACCAAAGAAGGCATCATATTTAGGACATTTGAATATCTGACAAAGACCGCGTAGCATTTTTTGTATGACAACAATCAAATCAATGTGCGCGCTCGCCATCCTTTTGCTTTCTGCAAACCAATCCTTTGCTGCCAATGAAATACCTGTGAACGGAAGGCTGTTCATCGGGTCCACCGCCGTATCACCGTCGGATCTAAATACTTCGCTTGAATCGCAAAGTATGAAGAAGGTTGAAAACATCACTCAGTATGGGGTTGAAATCGTTTATCCCGCGTTTCGTTATTTGGATGTGGGGATTCGTTATACTCACAGAACATTAAGCAACGATGAAAACCCATCGAACACGAGTACAGATTATTGGGCCAAGCTTGATCAAGACACCTACATGTTTCTGGCCAGATTCCCTTTTCTAAAAACCGACATCGTAAGGCTTGATGCCTTTGCGGGAGCCGGGGGGAGTAACACGACTTACACGATTAAATCTGCTACCGAAGATGGTTCTTTGACGAAAAAAGCCAGTGGGTCCTTCTTTGCCACGCCATACGCGGCCGCAGGAGCCTCTGTGGCTGTGGGTTTCAAGTGGATTTACTTCGTGATGGAGTTAGGTATGGAAAGCAATAAGCCTGATTCTTTCGATCGTGCCGGAACCGTCAGCAGCAATATTAATAATATCGATCTTTCGGGTTCCTATTTGACGATCGGAATTCTATTCACCGGAGTTCCTGGTACTCTTGGAAAATAATTCTGCTAAATTTTCGGCTCGCAGTGAAAACATTGCCTAATTTTTCATCTTTTTAGGGAATGATATTGCGAGCTTAGCTATATTCCGCGCGGCTTTGCTGAGATCTTGTGCAAACTCTCGCCGCACCCCAAAAAACTCTTAAATATTTTTAAAATACTGCAAGATTTCGTATTGACTTTAACCCCCGCTTAGAACAAATTAGCACTTCCTCAAACGGACAGTGGTTCGCTAGCTCAGCTGGTAGAGCACTTCACTTTTAATGAAGGGGTCGATGGTTCGAATCCATCGCGAGCCACCATTTTTTGTTCATTTGATTTCCCTGTACGTTCCCATCGTCTAGGGGCCTAGGACACCTCCCTTTCACGGAGGATACAGGGGTTCAAATCCCCTTGGGAACGCCAACTTTTCTCACTCATCATGCTTCGCTTTCGCTTCGCCTGATTTCGAAAAGTTCCTGATTCACTTCGGCTCCGCCGAAGTAGTATTAAAACCGATCTGATGATCGGTTTTTTTATTTTCTGCATCTGGTTTTCAAAGACCAACCTTGCATAGACAATGAATTTCATCTGAATAGAATGTTCTTAGCAAAGGACGTGTCATGAAGCTAATAATTCAACTTTTAGTTCTACTAGTTCTCACAACTCCCGCTTTCGCCATCACAGTGGGGGATTCGCTGTCTTCGTTTAAAATTCAAAACCAATTCGAAGAGCCTGCGGAGTTAAGTTCAGAAACTAGATGGATTCTTTTTAGCAGCGACATGAACGCTGCAAAGATGCTTACAGAATACTTAAACGAAAACGCATCGAAGCTTGATCTCAGAAAAACATTGATCATCTCCGACATCTCGAAAATGCCGGGTCTTGTTGCCAAGATGTTCGCGATTCCAAAAATGAAAAAGTATAATTTCAAATTGGCTTTGGATAGAACCGGGGAGACAACGAAAGACTGGCCCCGTAAAGAGGGTTATCTGGTCATCATCAAATTATCAGAGCTAAAAGTGGAATCAGTTGAGGAAGTGAATACGAAAGAAGCCGTCACAAGTTTCTTCACAGAAAAATTCACGAAATAAAAAAAGGCCGTTTTAGACGGCCTTTTTGGCTTCCAACTATTTTAAATTTCTTAATTCTTCTCGCAAGACATTCTTGCGACCTTGCAGAAAGAAATCACTGTCTGATCCTGACAGCGTGCGATCGCTTCCTCGCGGGCCTCAGCTTCGCTTTTAGCGGTTGCATAGACACGCTTGCCGTTAGCACCCACCATTGTGCAAGTATAGGTGCCGACAAGCTTTGGAGTGTCTCCTGACCAGTCCACTGCCAAGGTGCCTTTTGTATCTGGCTTATTTGGGTCGATGACCTTCATGCCTGCGCAACCCATAAGTAAATTAGACAAAATCAAAACAACCAGTGAAGCTTTCACCATTCCGTGCCCCTTAATCCATTATTGGCGTGAAGTCCTAAGTATAGGGGAGTCTGACGGGCATCTCAAATGAAACGGCCCTGGATCCAGGGAAGGAATTTTATTGAGACAGTTATATAAAAAAAGCCCACTTTTAAGATGGGCTTTTGTATTTATAATTTTAAATAAACTCTAGTTATTGAACAACGGTTTTACCCAAAGAGTCTGCTCGCGACCCGGACCAACTGAGATCACGTCGATCGGAGTACCCAATTGCGAGCCCACGTAATCAATGAAATTCGTCGTTTGGCGAGGAAGATCTGACAAGGTCTTAACCTTCGTCAAATCTTCTTTCCAGCCGGTCATCCATTCAACCACAGGTTCTACTTTTTCCAACTCATAAGGAGACGTTGGAAGTTCACTGATCACTTCGCCATTGATTTTATAAGCTGTACAAACACCGATGCGGTCATGGCCCGACAAAACGTCGATCTTCATCATCGCCAGGTTCGTAATGCCGTTTACGCGGATCGCGTATTTCAAGGCAACCAAGTCCAACCAGCCACAGCGGCGCGCACGACCTGTTGTCGCACCAAACTCATGACCATCGGCTTGAATTTTTTGGCCGACTTCATCGTGAAGTTCCGTTGGGAAAGGACCTGAACCCACACGAGTCGTGTAAGCTTTGAACACACCAATTACTTTTTGAATGTTGGTAGGACCCACACCCGCACTCACGCAAGCATTTGCTGAAAGTGTGGATGAGGAAGTCACGTAAGGGTAAGTTCCGTGCAGGATATCCAGCATCGTTCCTTGGGCGCCTTCGAACATCACGCGTTTGTTGGCTTTCAAGGCTTTAGAAATGAACAGAGAAGTGTCTTTGGCGCGGTAAGGAGCCAAGTCTTCGGCCACTTCTTTCAGTTGCGCCAGCAAGTCGTCCAATTTGAAAGTGGAAGATTTGTAGTAGTTCTCAAGCATGAAGTTCTTTTCACGCAGAGCCAGTTCCAATTTTTCTTTCAAGGATTGTGGATCAAAGATATCGCCGAACAAAACGGCGCGGCGAGAAGCGCGGTCTTCGTAAGCGGGCCCGATGCCTTTGCCAGTTGTTCCGATTTTGCTACCTTGAAGAGCAGCCTCACGAGCGGAGTCCAAAGCTTTGTGGTAAGGAAGAATGATCGTTGCGGTATCCGAGATTAAAAGCTGTTTTGGATTTTGCAAATACCCGCCGGCGATCAGGCGTTTGATTTCGTCACGGATGCTGAACACGTCGATAACAACGCCTGAAGTGATCACGCAAGTCGTGTCAGGACGTAAGATACCACTTGGAACCAAGTGCAAAACTGTTTTTTGGCCGTTCACAACCAATGTGTGACCTGCATTGGCGCCGCCTTGATAGCGCACCACCATGTCTGCTTTTTCTGCAAACACGTCGACCAATTTACCTTTACCCTCGTCGCCCCACTGAGCGCCGACAACCACGATTCCTGACATAGTTCGATCCCTTCAAAAGCGCGATGAGCGCCCGGGACATGACGATAGGAAGCCGGGGTTTAAATGTCAAATTTTCTATTTGTCAAAAGGCGTAGCTCCGTACCAAGGCGCTCTTGGCGGGAGAGTGTCAGAAGTGCTTCCATCCACGAAAAAGGCCATCAGCTTATTTGCTGCAACCTGACTCGCTTTAAAGAAAGCATCTTCCGTATTTGCTCCAATGTGCGGAGTTACCACCACATTCGGGTAACCCAGTAAATTGGATGTCTTAGAAAGAGGCTCCTTCTCGAATACATCCAGGCCCACGGAACGCAACCATCCGTTTCCTAAAGCCTCACAGAGGTCATTTTCGTTAATAACTGATCCGCGAGAGGTGTTTACTAGAATAATGCCGCGGTGAATGTATTCAAAGTGTGAACGGTCGAGCATGTGCTCGGTTTCCAAAGTTTTTGGAACGTGAAAACTTATAACATCTGCTGACTTCAAAACTTCTTCGTAGCTTAAACGCGGGATGTTTAAACGTTCAAAGTTTTCATCAGCGGCATAGGGATCGAAAGCCACAACATTCATGCCGAAAGCTTGAGCAAGCTCTGCAACGCGGGAGCCAATGCGACCCAAACCGATAATTCCATAAGTGCGACCGGAAAGTTCAATGCCCGTGATCAAATCACGCTTCCATTCGCCATCTTTGACCATTTTTTGAGCAGGCATAAGGTTGTTCACGCATGCAAGCACCAAGCCCCAAGTCAGTTGCGCCGCTGATTGAACGTTCGCAGTGGGAGTGTGCATCACTGTGATGCCCCATTTTTCGGTGGCCGCTAAATCGATATGATCAAAGCCACTGGTGCAAGTGATGATCAGTTGCAGTTGACGGGCTTTTTGTAAAAGCTCTTCGTTAATAACTGTGCGACTGCGAATGATTAAAGCGTGAGCAGAAACCAAATGCTCCAAAGGCAGATGAATGTGACTGTCGCTGCGAATGACTTCGAAGTTTTCATTTTGTTGTAAGTAAAGGAAGCTATCTTGAGCAAAGCGATCCGTGATTAAGATTTTTTTCTTCATGGATTTTGCTCCAACCATTGTCTGCCTTCATCCACCACGACGGAAATTTGTTCTAGCGTCAAAGAACCTGGATCGAACTTACGTAAAACCTGTCCCAAATTGTCGATCAGTTTCAAAAGCTCCTGATCTTGAATATATCCCATATGACCCACGCGAATGATTTTACCTTTGGCTTGATCCTGGCCGCCCATAATCGTGATGTTGTGGGATTGCTCAAGCTCCAAGCGAATTTTTTGACCGTCCATCGTTTGTGGAACGACCAGAGCCGTCACCGAATCACTCGGAGATTTTGCATACAGAGTGAAACCCAATTTCTGAGCGAAAATACGCGTAAACTCAGCTCGGCGGTGAATGGTGTGGAACAAGCTTTCCAAGCCTTGCTTGTTGATCAAATTTAAAACCACATCCAAAGCGCGAGTGATCGCCACGTTCGAAGAAAAGAAAGTTTCGCCGGCAGCGTTGGCTTTCTTTTCCTTACGCACGTCATAGTAAAATCTTGGGCATTTGGCGGAATCAAAATAGCCTTGTGCTTTTTTAGAAAAAGAAATGAAGGCCATGCCTGTTGGAAGCATAAAGGCTTTTTGTGAGCCTGCGACTAAGCCGTCAATTTTCCATGCATCCATCGGCAGGGGATATGCTCCCAAAGCCGTGATCGCATCCACCAGGAACAGAGTTTCAGAATACTGGGAAACGATTTCAGAAATTTCTTTGATCGGGTGAGCGACAGCAGTCGAGGTTTCGCAGGCCTGGCACAGAACCGCACGAGTTTCTGGGAAACGTTTCAAATGATCGGCGACGGATTCAGGCTTCACAGCCTCGCCCCAGGGAACATTGATGATGGAAACTTCGGCGCCAAATGTTTTCGCCATTTCCGCCCAACGCTCTCCGAACTTTCCAGAGACGATTGCCAATATTTTATCACCCGGAGAGATCACATTGACAAGCAACGCTTCCATGCCGCCAGAACCGGTGCAGCTTAAAAGATAAACATCTTCTTTCGTTTGGAAAACTTGGCGAATGCCCTCTAAAATGCGCTTTAAAATCACGTCAAATTCAGGTGTGCGATGATGAATCATCGGCAATGCCAAGGCTTTACGCACCTCAGGATGAAGGTTTACGGGGCCCGGTGCTAACAAGCTGTATTCATCATTGAAAGTAGTCATTTTTCTTCCTTGATCTCTTCCTTAATTTATACTCAACTGGGTCGGTGGACGCAATATTTAAAGGCTCTCGCAGCATTCTGATTCTCTCTCTACTTTGCCTACAGCTTCTTTCGGGTTGTGCTTATCATTTGGGTGTGGCCAGCAGAACAATTCCAGGCGGGTACAAACAGATTTCCGTTCCAGTTTTTAAAAATAAATCTCAAGAGCCGGGACTTGAAGTTGCGTTCACCAATGGTTTGATTCACGAATTTCAACGCTCTCGTGTGGCACGTGTTGTGGACAACTCACTTTCAGAAGTGGCTGTGATGGGAACCATCGACAGTGTCAGTTATTTGCCAGGTGCAAAACGTGTCGCCGGTGACTCTTCGACTTTTCTTCCTAAAGGAACTGTTATCGCGTCAGAATATCGTATTCTTCTGACAGTAACTGTCAAAGTTGTGAGACAAGCTGACGGCACGCAGTTGTGGGCGGGAAGCTTTACGGGGGAGCGTACTTATGCAGCACCTCAGGTAACGCTTGCTGGCGTAAACTCGGTGGATCCTCTTTACAATCTCTCAGCCCGAAGGCAAAACATTGACCTTATGGCGAACGATCTCATGCTTGAAGCTCACGATCGTATTACAGAGAATTTTTAGACGATGGCATTAATTGATTCACAAAAATTTTATAAAGACTTGGAAAAGGGAAACCTGGCTCCAATGTACTTCTTATTCGGGGAAGAGCCGTATTTGTTGAATCAAAGTGTCGAGCGTTTCAAATATGCCGTTCTGACCGAGGGCGCGATCGATTTTAATTATAGCCTGTTTTACGCAAGTGACGCCGACATCGTGCAAGTTCGCGACGCCGTTGAAACTTTGCCGATGATGGCGCCTCGTCGTTTGGTGATCCTGAAGGAAGCTCAAGAACTGACAGACAAAGAATGGTCGCAATTGGAATCCTTGATCGAGGAGCCAGTGGACAGCACTTGTTTTGTGATCTTAGCTTCGCGCGTGGATAAGCGTAAAAAACAAATTCGCCAACTTTTGGACAAAGCCGAATGCGTCGAGTTCAAAAAACCTTACGAAAACCAAGTTCCATCTTGGATCAACTACATCGCTGAAACTTTGGGTTTAAAAATCTCCAACGACGCGATTCACTTGCTGCATAAATTGGTAGGACATCATCTGACTGAAATCGAAGCCGAGTTGAAAAAGCTAGGGGAGTTCGTCGAAGGTGCACGCCGTATCGAAGTGCAAGACGTTGCGCAAGTGGTGTCTCGTTCCAAAGAAGAAAGCGTTTTCGATTTCACCAAAGCTGTTGGTTTGAATGACCGCGTGAAAGCGCTCGAGTACCTGGTTCATCTTTTGGATCAAGGTCAAAATGAAATTGGTATTATTTCATTGGTCGCTCGCCATATTCGTATTTTGCTAGCGGTTAAGAAAGGCATGGAAGAAGGCCTGCACGGAGCAAAGCTAGCTCACTATGCGCAGGTTCCTCCATACTTCCTTGAAAACTACAGCGAACAAGCTCGCCTGTGGACTGCAAAAAAATTAGAGCAGACGATGGTCGTTTTGTCTGAGACTGACAAGGCTCTAAAATCTTCGCCTCTATCCAGCCACATTTGGCTCGAGAATATGGTCCTAAAAACCTGCACAGCTTAATTTCAGTGAAAAAGGTCCAACTGCTGCGTTGTCGCGCGGCTTTCTCGCTTCAGCGTGCCTGGGGCACGCTTGCGCTGCGAAAGCCTTCTCCGCCTTGCATTTGGGCCTTTTTGACTGAAATTACCTTCATTCTCATTTTGAGACGTCAATGAGTTAGCTGCAGGGGTGACGTGTTTTGCTCTTCTATCCCGTTTTTCTGTTTATATTCATTCTGATTTAATTCACACGGCATAGCTCTTGAAATGAAACCTCACTATGTGGAGGTTTCTATGAAACAGGTTATTGCTGCTATCGTTATGGTTTTCTCTGTACCGACAATCTCAATGGCAACGGCAATGTCTCCGGAAAGATCCAGATGCTGGTCGATGGAAGCATCGTTAGATAGCTATAAGGCCTGGAGTAAATCCTACAGTAAGTTTAAGGCCGAGGAATTGAACCTTGATGAGACGACGCGATTCTATCTAAAGCAAAAGGCCTTATCAAAGGTTGTGATGTTAACTGAAGACTTTGCTAAGCAAGCTCAAGTGAAAGCGCCCGTGAATTTAATTACTCAGGCAAAAGATTTGATTAAAGAGACCAAAGCCGGTCACATTCCACAGGCCTCAGCAGTAAAAATTATGACTTCAGGCTTAGAGCGATTTGAAGAAAAAATGGGTGAGATGATCAATAGAGCTGAAACCGACAATCAAGAGTGTTTCATGAAAGAAAGAGTTATTTATACCGAAAAAGATTCTGCTGTAAAGTCTTCCAAAGCTGTTAACTAGGATCAAAAGTTATTCTGAATTTAAAATTATTCCTTTTATTAATTTCAACAATCGCGGTTTCCCACACGGAAGCCGCAATGCCTATTTTATTAGACCAATCCGGCCTATTTCCCCAAGTCGAATGCTCCCTTCAAGGTATCCCAGGTTTGTGCGCCCTTGATTTAGGAGCAGAAAACACTTTCATTTCGGCGAAAGCAGCCAAAGGCTTAAAAATCATCGGCGAACAATCCATGCAAACCCTGGGTGGGATACAAACATATCCAACGGTAGAAATTAAATCGTTAAAAATAGGCAGCGAACAGCTAGCGCAAAACTTAAAAGCCTTAGTGCAACTAGAAATCCCAACAACCTCAGGCCAAGAACTGATCGGCACCCTCGGAGCTGACACCATCAAAGACAAAACCCTCATCATCGACAACGCTAGAATCCTGTCAAATTCAGCAGCAATCTACATCAACCCAACACAAGAACAATTGAAGCCCTTCAAAACCACAGGCAAACTGGTCCCGGCAAAACGTCCCATCATAGAAATCAAAATAGGAAACAAAACCGCTAAAGCACTTGTAGACACGCACGCCCAAAGCGCAGTGACCGGTACCTTCGTAAAAAACAATCCAGAACTCTTCCAACTATTGGGCCGCCAACAAAAAACCGACATAGCGGGCTTCACAAAGTTTTATATGATGGCGCAACCCACAGAGCAAATCTGCATCCAAAACCAATGCTCCAAAAACCTATGGCCCTACTTGGTAATCCCACCCCAAGAAAATATAGATATCATCTTAGGCATCGACCACATCCAACAATACACCTGGCTGCTATCTCCAAGGACCGCCACCTTTTCCGCAATTAAAAAGAAAAAATAGATCCCTTAGTTCATTCTCCAAAGATTGAAATCAGAACTTCGAACCTACCAAAGCAGCCGAAGCTCCTTTTCACACTTTGAAACAAGAACCGAGTTCTTGGCCTTAGCTGTGGGTAGGAGCGCTTGTGCAGCGACCTCCGTCGGCGCTGGATGCGCGAACCCGCCAAAGGCGGGCGACGGTGAGGCAAGGATGCCGTGTCGCGGAACAAGCCCTCCTACCCACAGCTAAGGCCACGCACCCCGAGCCCATGCCTCAAAGTGAGACAAAGAAACAAGACTGCAAACCAAAAGAAAAAATTCCGATAAGAACCCAATGGCAGCAGACTTTCAGAAGATCAACATTCCAACGATAGAGGACAAAGCCGGTGGCTTCCGCCGTCAGTATCCGCGTCGTGTGATGAAACGTAAAGTAGGCGTCCTTTGCGAGGGTTCCTATTTTATCGTGGAATCGGGAGAGATCGGTGAAGGTGGTATGTCGATTATTTCTGAATTCCTGCTCAATGAAAACGACGAAGTCGTCGTGAGCTTTCAAATCCCTCAGGGGGATTTCGTGTTCCTGCGTGGAGTGGTTCGTTCCACACAAAAAAAACAGGGTGACGCGACGGTCACCCATGGTCTTAGCTTTAGCAATATTAACTTTGCTACCAAAAGACAAATTCGTGCCTTTGTATCAGCGCGAACTCATTCCTCTTCTCAGGCTGCTTAAATAGAAAAGGGCGACTCAACGGTCACCCAATTTCTAACTCAAAATTATAAGCCACCTCTGACAAAGTCAGAGATTAATCCAATTACTTCGCAGTTGCGCGAGTAGAAAGACGGCTGATTTTGCGAGAAGCAGTTTCTTTTTTGATAACGCCAGTTTTAGCAGCTTTCATCACTTGAGAAGTGAAGTTTTTCAACAACTCAGGAAGAGCTTTCACGTCTTTAGCTTCGATAGCTTTAACTAGTTTTTTTTCAGCTGTTTTTACAGTGCTTTTACGAGCATTGTTTACTGCTGTTTTACGGATAGATTGACGAGCTCTTTTTGCTGCTGACTTATGATTTGCCAAGGTATAGCCTCCACTTAATCTTTATAAACGAACCAAAGGGATTAACATAGGGTGTCTGTGGAGGCAAGCGGATTAAAAGAAGATCGCAAAAAGGTCTTCAAAAGAGCCTTTTTCATGGCGGGCGGGACCCTAACGAGCCGCGTTTTGGGCCTATTCCGCGATATGGCTCTGGCTGCCCTCTTTGACCGTACGGTCACCGATGCGTGGACCGCGGCGTTTCGCTTACCCAATCTTTTCCGTCGGCTTTTTGGCGAAGGCTCTCTCTCTGTGAGCTTTATTCCCGTTTTTATTGATGCTCAGGCCGAAGATGCCTCCGGTTACAGATCCCGAAACCTTATAAATGCCATTTACACATTGTTACTGATTTTCCTGGGCGGAATGACCCTGTGGGGAATTATCAGCATGGAGCCGCTGTTAAAGCTGCTTTTAGCGGATAATTACGTGCTCGACGTTGATAAATGGAATCTGACGGTGCGTATGGCGCGAATCATGTTTGGTTTCGTGTTTTTCGTCTGTTCCTACGCTTATTTCATGGGCATTTTGAATGCCTTGGGGAGCTTTGCTTTGCCGGCCTTGGCGCCCGCTCTTTTGAATATTTCGATGCTGGTTTTTACCTTTATGCCGGGAACGTGGTTTCCTGAAATCGGGGACGGCCTGGCTTGGGGTGTGTTTATCGGTGGGTTGCTGCAAGCCGTGATTTTATGGTGGGCCCTGCGCGAGAGAAACTATCTACCGCGATTCACCCGAAAGCTTTGGAATTCCGATGTGCGCTTGGTTTTAAAAAACATGGTGCCGGGTCTTTTAGGGGCGGGGCTGCTGCAACTTGCGACCTTGGTGAACTTACATTTTGCGAGTGGTCTGGGTGAGGGGGCACTGTCTTATATTTACTGGGCCGATCGCTTACTGGAGCTTCCGTTGTCGTTGGTGGCAGTGAGTATTGGTACCGCGTTGTTGCCGACCCTAAGTGATCTGGCTCAACGAAAACAAAAAGAGCAGTTTCAATCGGTGCTTCAAGAACACTTTTTAATGAACTTGTATTTGGCGTGGCCCGCGGCGGTGGGGTTGTTTTGTCTGGCTCAGCCGATTGTAGAAGTACTTTTTTATCGCGGGCATTTCAGTGCCGCGGATGCCGTGGGTACGACAATGGTTCTTAAGATTTATGCGATCAGTTTGATTTTGGTTTCCTCGGTCCGAGTTTTGATTCCTGCATTTTATGCTGTGAAGAACACCTGGGTGCCCGCAGTGACTTCTTTGTTGGGCTTAGCTCTGCATATTACGATGGCGCCTTTCTGGATTCAGTCTTTGGGACTGCAAGGATTGGTGGTTTCAAGTTTGGTTGCAGCCGCGGCACAGCTCATCATGATTTTAGGTTTGATGGGATTGTATTCAGTCGGCATGAATTGGTGGGCTATGGCTAAAGAGCTTGCGAAAATCCTGGTGGCGGGTTTGATGATGGCGGTCTTTGCTGGAAGCATGGCTGATGCGGTGACGGCGACTTCATCAAGTTTGCTCAAGACGGTTTTTTTGGTGGGTGTTATTTCCGTCTGTGTTCTGGTGTATGGCTACACGTCTATGAAAATGAAAGTCGAGCAGGGGAGGTTCCTGCTCGACTTTGTAAAACGTAAAAAAACTTAAGCTTCGATCATTGATTTATCGATACCCAATACCAATTTGTTCAGCTCTACAGTCAATCCTTGAGCCGTCGTTGCAAGACCATTGATCTCGCCACCCGTGGCTGCGATTTCTTCTGAAGAAGCTGCGTTTGATTGAGAAGCCTGATCCAATTGATTCATAGCTTTACTTATTTGTTGGATACCTGTTGTTTGCTCACCACTCGCAGCGGCGATTTCATTATTCAAGTCAGAAACCTTTTTGATCGAGTTTACGATGTTGGCAAGAACGGTTCCGCTTTGATCCGCAATTTCACTTCCGCGTTCGATCTGAGAAACGGATTCCTTAATCAAAGATGAAATATCTTTTGCCGAGGCAGCACTACGTTGCGCCAATGCCCGAACGGCTTCTGCCACGACGGCAAAGCCTTTACCTTGTTCGCCGGCACGAGCGGCTTCCACCGCTGCGTTTAAGGCCAACAGATTCGTTTGGAAGGCGATATCATCGATGACTGAAATGATCTCTTCGATTTTCCTAGAAGACTGCGAGATCTGAGTCATTGCTGTGATCAGATTTTTGATGTCCGTTTCGCCTTCTTCAGCTGCCTGTCGTGAAGAGCCGGAAAGACTTGCCGCCTGTTTGGCATTGTCAGAGTTCATTTGCACCATGGATGTTAATTCCTCGAGGGCCGCAACTGTTTCTTCAAGGGAAGCGGCAGCTTCAGTTGAGGAATGGGAAAGACTGCTGCTAGCTTCGCTAAGTTGCTCGACCGAAGAGGCTACATTAGAGCTGGCGTCGGTTAAGCGGCTTGCGATGGAAGCGACAGCTCCTGACATGCGCGCAGCCAACAGACAAAGGATAGAAAAGATAGCGATACCCGCAACGACCGAAGTCGCGATTAGCATATTCGCGGCTTCTTTTTGAAGAGCTTTAGCCTCAAGTTCTTGTTTTTCAGATGTATCCTCGTAAAGTTTTGCAACGTCACGATTGAAGTTACGAACGATACCGCCGAATTTTGTGTAGGGACCCTTCAAAAGTATACGCGCTTCTTTTATTTTTTCAGGATCGTTTGTTTTAACCAGTTCAAGAATAGAGTCCATGGCCTTATAGAAATCTCCAATGACAACCTTAGCTGGCTCGAACATCTGAGCTTCCGTAGGCAAAAACGGTGCTTCTGAGTAAGACTTGTAGTTAGATTTAAATTCTTCAACACCTTCCAGTGCTGAAGTGATCGCTTTGGCTCGGTCCGTGTCGTTATCGGCATCCATCGCAGCAAGAGCTTGATAAGCGAATTTATTGCGCGCCTGGCGCATTTCGCCCATATACTGAAGATTTGGCACGATCGTGTTGCTATAGACTGTCAGCATGGCATTGTAACGGTTGACCGTCACAGTCGAAACTCCAAACAAGATGGCGAAGCCGATAATGGGGAGGATCGCCGTAAACATCAGACGACCTTTAATACCTCTGAACCAACTTGAAATACCCTGTGATTGCATATGAACCTCTATGGTCTTGTGGTGCATTCGTACAAGAAGGTTCATGAAGTGGAAAATTGAACTGTTAATAGGCGGGGAGCAGTCCCCACCTAAGATTACTTATTAGAATCCGTCAGTGGTGCCCACTTTGCGATCTGATTCCTCATCAAAAGGGATCATATCAGAGGCAGTTGAGGGAGCTGGCGCGCTCTTTTTCGGAGGGGCCATCGCTGTTACAGGCTTTTTGAAAGGAATGACCTTTTTCGAAGTCGTTGCAGCACGGGACTTTTTCACAGGACTCTCTGTAGGAGTCATCGCCGGAATGTCGGAGGTTCCATAGATCACTTGGCCCAGTTCCACAGTCAGGTTCTGAGTTGTCGTTGCTAGATTATTGATCTCTCCACTAGTTGCAGCAATTTCCTCTGCGGATGCTGCATTGGACTGAGATGACTGATCCAATTGATTCATGGCTTTACTGATTTGCTGAATACCTGTTGTTTGCTCGGAACTTGCTGCCGCGATTTCGTTATTCAGATCAGAAACTTTTTTGATCGAGCTTACGATGTTAGATAGGACCGCACCGCTTTCATCAGCAATTCTGCTACCATTTTCAATTTGCGAAACGGAGTCTTTGATTAATGAAGAGATGTCTTTGGCAGAAGAAGCACTTCTTTGTGCCAGAGCACGAACCGCTTCAGCAACTACGGCAAAGCCTTTACCTTGTTCACCGGCACGAGCTGCCTCGACTGCGGCATTCAGTGCTAATAAGTTTGTTTGGAAGGCGATGTCATCAATAACAGAGATGATTTCTTCAATTTTACGTGAAGATTGAGAGATTTCGGTCATAGCTGTGATCAAGCTTTTAATATCATTTTCACCAGCTTCAGCATTCTGACGGGAAGTGGCTGAAAGGCCCGCCGCTTGCTTCGCATTGTCTGAATTCATTTGCACCATCGACGTCAGCTCTTCAAGAGCTGCAACGGTTTCTTCAAGGGATGCCGCAGCTTCCGTGGAAGATTGGGAAAGGCTGTTGCCGGCTTCATTGAGTTGTTCAACAGCTGAGGCGACCTGTGCTGAAGACTCCGACAAACTGCTTGCGACGTGACCGACAGATTTTGAAAGTCGGATAGCAATGAATAAAAGGATTGAGAAAATTGCCAAACAGGAAACACCTGTTGTCATTAGAATGATAGTGCTGGACTTGGCAATAGTGCTTTTTGCTTCGGCAGAGTTCGCTTGGGCTGTTTTGTCATAGTACTTCATAGCAGAGCCTGCCATTTGATGCATGATTTTTCCAAGCTCCCACAGACGTCCATCCATTAGGTCTTGAACTTGTTTATGGTCTTCTGCTTTATTGGAGTCTGCCAAGCTTGCGACTTTATCCAAAAGGCCCAGATATTCATCAAGGACTGCATAGGCTTTCTTGTCGGTTTCTTGTAACTCTGGGGCGGCAGGAGCATTTTTGTAAAGCTCCATGTTCTCTTTAAATTCTTTGATACCCTCGCGAGCAAGCTTAATGCGCTCGTGACGTTTTTCTTCAGTCTCCATCGCTAAGGCTGCAAAAATCTGATAACCGAATTTATTCCGAGCCTGGCGCATTTCACCAACAGCTGTCAGGTTCGGAATTGTATCTCCGTTTGCGATATTCAGCAAAGTACCTAAGCTATTCATGCTCGAGCTAGAAATGACGTAATTAATGGCAAAACCCACCATTGGAAGGCAGGCAGCGAATAACAGTTTTCCCTTGATCCCACGGAACCACGAAGACAATGAAGTCTGATTCATGATAGCAGTCCTTATATTTTATTTTGAAGTTGCACGAGGAGAAGGTGCCTGATGAAGTAATTTTCGGTCCGAATCAAGGAAACTTGAAGTCTAGTTCTTGTATTTCAGTCAAAATGTGGAAAAAAAGGGAGAAGAACCCATGGTTCGTTCTCCCTTTAAGAGTATTTTCTAAATTAAAGGATTTAAAAGCCGTCTGTCGTTCCGACCTTACGTGCGTCATCTTCATCGAACGGGATCATATCTGCAGCAGGAGTGGCTTTGGTTGCTTTAACAGGGCCGGATTTTACCGGTGGCTTTTTCATCGCAATAACTTTAGCAGTGTGTGCCTTTTGGGTTGGTTTGGCTTTCATGACCTTTTTAGGCTCGTGGATTTCCTCAGTGAATTGACCTTTACCCATAACTACTTCTGTTAATTCCACAGTCAGAGTTTGAGTCGTCGTCGCCAAGTTACTGATTTCGCCACTTGTTGCAGCTATTTCTTCTGCTGAAGCCGCATTTGATTGAGATGATTGGTCCAATTGATTCATGGCTTTGCTGATTTGCTGAATACCTGTCGTTTGTTCAGAGCTTGCCGCGGCGATCTCATTGTTAAGGTCAGAAACCTTTTTAATTGAACTTACGATGTTAGACAATACCGTACCGCTTTTATCTGCAATGTCGCTTCCGCGATCAATTTGCGAAACGGAATCTTTAATCAATGTGGAGATGTCTTTCGCAGAAGAAGCACTACGCTGTGCCAGCGCACGAACGGCTTCCGCAACCACTGCAAAGCCTTTACCCTGTTCTCCAGCGCGAGCAGCTTCAACCGCTGCATTCAGAGCCAAAAGATTCGTCTGGAAGGCGATATCGTCAATCACTGAGATAATCTCTTCGATTTTTTTGGAAGATTGAGAGATTTCTGTCATCGCCGTGATCAGGTTTTTAATATCGTTTTCACCGGATTCAGCAGACTGACGGGACGTTGCTGCCAAGCTTGCAGCTTGCTTCGCATTATCAGAATTCATTTGAACCATGGAAGTCAGTTCTTCCAAAGCTGCAACAGTTTCTTCCAAAGAGGCAGCTGATTCAGTCGAGGATTGAGAAAGATTGTTACCGGCGCTGTTCAATTGAACAACGGCTGCAGATACCTGGTGGCTGGATTCAGTCAGGCGATGTGCAACGCTGCCGACTGTTTTTGACAAACGTACGGCAATGAAAATTAAGAGCGAAAAGACAACTAGGCAAGTAGCCGTGGTTGTAGCAACGATGATCGTTGTTGCCTGTGACATTTTCATTTCAGCTGTCTTGGAATCACTTACGGACTGACTTTCAAAGTATTTTACAGCGGCTGAAGTCATCGCTTTTAGGATGTTGGCGTTTTCTTTCGCACGACCATGAAGAAGTGCAAGTGCTGCTTTGTCGGATTCTGCGGTGTTCTTATCTAACAGTGCAACGATCTCTTCCAAAGCTGCACGATAGAGGGGAGCCGCTTTATCACCAGCGTTGTCAGTAGCTTCGATTTCCTTAGGACTTGGGAGTTTTGTGTAATTGCCATAGGCTTCGAAGTATTCAGGAATAGTTGTGCGTGCCTCCTCAATATGTGCTTTTCGTTCCTGGGCATCTTGTGCATATATCGCGGCTAACGCCAAATAGTTGAATTTATTGCGAGCCTGGCGCATTTCACCAATTTCAATAAGGTTAGGAGTCGTCTCTGTATTCGCTTTGGTAAGCATCGCATTGATTGCTTTCATACTGCTGAAAGCGATAACAAAGATGATTGTAAAGCCGATGACGGGAAGTACCGCCGCAAAAAGAAGTTTTCCTTTGATGCCGCGAAACCAAGAGCTGAAAAATGCGTCGTTCATATGAGTATCCTATTTGTTGTTTCCTACTATTCGGTTAAGGGGGAGGGGTTATAAAGGTCTCTTGACAGATGTAATGGGAGAGTTCCGAAAATCTGGACGTAAACAAATAAAAAGAGATCAAGCCGGGGGACTTGATCTCTTGCGAAACTTTGAACTAAATGTGAAATTATTCGTGTTATTTAACTTCAGCCAAAGAGTTGTAAGAGTCGCTGATTTTTTGTTGGCGCTCTACTTCTTTAGTCCAGCGATTGACTTCGCCTTTGTATCCTTGCTCTTTGCCCTTCCATTCTTTTTCTTCGGAAGCCAGCTCACGGATTTTTTTGTTCACGTTGTCATATTGCTCTTTCAGAGTGTCACGACGAGACTGCCATACCTTTTTCTCTTCACCCAATTGGGACAATTGGTTTTGGTAGTCCTGAACGTTGTTTTCGCGTTTCTTTTGGTTTTCTTTGATCTTAGCGATCATAGCTTCCAATTCCGCGATTTTTTGGTTTTCCGCTGCTGTTTTGGATTGCTCGTCTTTGATCAAGCCTTGCAGTTCCATTTCCTGTTTACCAAGCTTTTGCATAGACTTCGTGTTTTCTTCAGCTTGGGCAGCCACTTCTTTTTGCTGGCTTTCCACGGAAGATTTAGCTTTGGCAACTTCATTCAAGTTACCTTCAACTGTTTTTAGATTTTTTTGATACTCTGACAAATTTGATTTTGAGTTGTTCAAGTTCGTCTTAATCCGCTCCAAGCCGTCTTTCGCTGTATTTTGTGCGAATGCAGCAGTGGAGAAGCTTAAAAGGACCGTCATTGCTGTTAATTTAAGAGATGTTTTCATAAGTATTTCCTTCCTTAGTGCTCATTCATGCCGGCTACAGAGTTATCCTGAGGGCATACGTTTTTCAAAGATGAACGGTAGTGACCAACTTCGTCTTCCCAGATTTCACCTTTAAATTTCCAGTTGAGGCTCTTTTCTTTCGCTACTTTAAGTTCTGGACGTTCTTTTTCGTTCACTTCGCCACCAGCCATTTGATAGCGGATGTGCTCACCAGCGCCCGAATACAATTCGTACTGAAGAACGTCATTTTGATCCAGAACGCGGTTCAAGTTGGCAACCATGTTTTTATAGTTGTCTTGAAGGGCTTTACCCGCTTCTACACGAAGCACGTCTTTTTCTTTCTCAATACGTGCGATACCTTGAGTACGCAGGTTTTTGATCGAAGTACGGGCTTTGTTGGCGATGTGGTACTGGATTGAATAGCTCAAAAGCTTTTTATCAGCATCAAGGACAGCGGAAGATGGAGCCGCACCTGGCTTCATTTTAGCTTTCGCCGCGACTAAAGCTTTGCTGGCTTCATTTTTCTTCGTCAGGAAATCTTTTTCCATTTTAATCAATGTGAAAGAGATTTTGTTGAACTTCGTAATCTCGTCTTCATAGTTGTTGATCTGTTTTTGAACAGATACGAAACCAGGGTGACGAGCCAGTTCCACGATGAAAGCACGTGGCAAGCCATCAACTTCTTTCAAGTCAGAGTTTTTAGCCCAGTTTTTCACAGTGTCATAGTAGTCCAAAGATTTCTTGTGGGAAGTTTTATACTCTTCCAATTTCTTTTTCCATGGACCGTATTTGCCACGCATCTCTTCAAGGACTTGAACACCGTCACCGTATTGGCAAAGATTCAAGTAGCCTACTGTACGAACCACGAAGGATTCCGGGTTGAAGGCATTTTTAAAGAAGTCCGTGTGCAACGAGAACATGTTACCGGCAGCGCCTTCATAGTCCTCAGACAAGATCTGAGTCCAAGCGCTTTCAGTCATGGCTTGCAACCAAAGCGGGCTGGAACGGTCTACCTTCAGGTAAGACTGGAACGCCTCTTTGTACATGCTTTTTTGGAACTGGATACGAGCCATAGTGATCGCACCCACGTTTCTGATTTGAGATTTCTTGTCGTCTTCGGTCGCTTTCAACAATTTCTCGATGTTGATAACAGCTTCGTCAACTTTATTTTGACGATAGTTGAATAGACCTGAAAGCAACAAAGCCTCTGGATACTTTTTGGATTTTTCATCGATGTACATCAATGCGTCTTCCATCAGACCCAGATTACCGATTGAAGAGTAGTACTTCGCACGAGTGATTTGGTACTCATCGTTTTTAGTCACATCAATTTCGTATTTAGCAACCAAAGGGTCGATCAAAGAGATATCAGTCAACTCCAAAACCTTGATTCCTTCAACCAGGGCTTTCGTTGCTCTTTCTT
This sequence comes from Bdellovibrio sp. ZAP7, assembly GCF_006874645.1. NCBI lineage: Bacteria > Pseudomonadati > Bdellovibrionota > Bdellovibrionia > Bdellovibrionales > Pseudobdellovibrionaceae > Bdellovibrio > Bdellovibrio sp. ZAP7. Next base: position 1,588,310 of record NZ_CP030082.1, read on the forward strand.
GCCATTCTTTGTTCTTAGTTTCTTGGGAAACTTTGATCATGTAAGTTCTGAACTCTGTATTCAGACCCATGCCTTTTGCAGTCATCGCATAGTTGTAAAGAGCTTCTAGACGGTGCTCTTTATCATCCATCAGCTCTGCAAACAGACCCATCGCCAACTCATAGTTCTGTTGGATCTCAAGGAAGATCAAAGCTTGAAGTAATTTATAATCATTTGGACCCATTTCATCCATTTTCTGCAACGTCACTTGTGGTTCAGTTGTCGATGGATCTTTAACGGGACTCAACATTTTAACATCCGGGATTTTTGTAAATGCCTCGGGAGTTGTTAAAACTTTTGGAGGATTGACCACAGCAGTGTAAGGCGGAACCTTAATCTGCATTGGATCAATGGAAGGAGATTTTTTGATTTCCTTCACCACCAATTCACGAGAAGCGGGCAGGCGGAGAGGGCTCAACGGAATTGCTTCCACTTGGCGCTCTAAGCCGATATTCAGCTCTGGAATGGCTTTGACTTTGAAAGTTTCCGTTTTCCCTTTAACTACTTTCTTTTGATAGATTTCGTAGGTGGGAACGAGGCTGGATTTCACGCGCAGATTTGCAGCTGCGGGTGCACCCTGATTTTTCACGTTCAGCGCCTTGTGCTGAACTTCCTGTGCGAAAGCGGCACTGCACAGAAGCGGCAGTACCATCATTGCTTTCATTGGCTTTTTCATAAAGACCCCCCGGCCTTGGAAGACGGTAAACTAAATTAATGCCAATAAGTTAAACCGAACATCAACGACGTATCGTTAACCATTTTATCGCCCAATACGCGCGGGCTGCTTACTGTGTATGGCTTTTGCGATTCATTAGCCCATGTGTTGATCAAGTCTGCGCGCAACGCAAAGTGCTCAGAGAAAAAGATCTGCTGGAAAACACCCAGTTTGTAACCGATAGAAGATTTGGCTTCATTACCAGTTGATCTTGCGATCTCATAATTTACGTTACCCAGACCAACCGATACACCCATGTCGAAATAGATGATCGCTTTATCCAGAGCAGACATTTTTGCATAGAACGGAACCCAGATCGCAGAAGCGAAATACGATGATTTCAAGATATTGTGATCGGGCATCGCACCGTTCTGAGTATGGAACTGTTCTGTACTGTCATTTTCAGTCAGGTTCGCGTTGTTGTAAGAAACTTCCACGCCCCAGCGTTCATTGAAGAAGTAACCTACGTCAGCACCCATGATCGTACCTTCACTGAAGGCGTCGTTCACTGGAATACCAGCGCGAGCCGTCAAATAAAAGCGCTCTGCTTTTACATAACGACGGTTTTGTACCACGCCAAAGTCTTCGTCCTTAGCAGCCCAGTACTTGTTTTCTAGTTTTTTGATGTCAAGCTTGTCGCTGCCACGTTGCTCTGGTTGTGCAGATGGTGCAGGCGCTGGCTGTTTTGCTGTTTGTGCAAAAGCTTGAGCTGTCATCAAGATGAAAATTAATAGTGATTTCTTAAACATTTCGGTCCCCCGTCCTAATTGGTACTTTTAAACAAAAATGGATATGTAACTAGCACGCGCGTTCCGCCTTGTGGGGCAGGGAACTTCCATGCGGCTACACGATTCAAAATACAGCCTTCAACAGTTGAGTTCTTCAAAGTTGTATCGCCAATGATCTGTTGTTCAACTTGACCAGTACCACCGATCGTAAATTTAACAGCGACCTTACCGAACAAATCCGGATTCGCACTCAATTGTCTTTCGTAACAGTAAAGAATCTGACCCAATTTGGATTTGATATACTGAGCGATAACCTCACGGTCCAAACCACCCGTAATCTCAGATTCCTCTTCGATCAAACCAACACCGGCATTACCAGTGCCACCAGCGGCCATACCACCCATGCCGGAAGCGTTTTTACCGCCGCCTTTACCATTTGTGGAAATCAACACGCCACTCCCGTTACCTGCAGCACCCCAGTCACGACCAGAGCGTTCGATGTTGCCTACAGCTGCCAAGCCACGACCGGAAGGACCGGAGCCAGCTTTCACACCTTGAGCAAACATAACGTTCGCACTTTTCGCACCTTGTGCTGATACCTTACCAATCAATTTAGAAATACGACCGTCAGAGATCGATTTCATCATGTTGGCAAGTTTGCCTCCGCCACCCGCAGCAGGCGTATCATTTTTCGGAGAAGCGGCAGCCGGAGCTGCAGCAACTTGCTGCTGTTTAGCCGCTTCGGCCTTTTTACGCTTTGGCTTAATTTCTGTTTTAACAATGATCTTTTGCGCGACTTTAGGCTGTTCCACTGCAATCGAGTGAATATCTGTCTTAGGTCCAAACAATGCGGCTGTCACAAACAGGGCAGCGGCACCCAACATCAAGATCACGCCTTTTTTGGAGTCTTCATCCACCAGGGAAGAAGTGTTGAAGCGACCCATAGCCGCTGCATCGTCCATAGAAAGCGTTCTTTGTGATACTTCGACATCACCCAACAACTGACGATGCCATTCCTGAGAAGGCACGCAAGCCACTTTGGTGTTACTGAAATCAGGTTTAAACGCTTTGTTCAAAGGCTGGATTTTAGTCTGTAGCACTCGACCATGTTGTTTCACCATGAACAATTGGAATTTCTTACCAACTGATTCATCGCGGCCGGCTTTATCCAAGCGGGCATAAAGGTCGACATCTTTTTTGATCGGATCGAATTGCAATGTGCATTCATCCAAAGTTACAGTCGTGTCCTTGTTCAAGGCGATGGCCGGGGATTGTTTCAATCCGCTGGAGGTAGCCATATCCATATCAACATAGAACCATTGACCGTTACGATATTCAAAAACACCTTGAATACCTTTTGTCTTTGGAGAAATGGAAATAATATCCGCTAGGCGGGAAGAACCAAACGTTTGAGTTTCATTCGTTGGTCTCAATTTCCAGGTTTTTGCAGTCCCATCTTTTAGAGACTGACGTACAATCAACGTGAGCATAATACACCTCTAAGTAAAAATAATCTTAGTTATTCAAATACAGCGCTGATTCCCTGATGCGGCCGTCCATATCTTTTTGTACGTCATACAACGGCATAAATTTAATACCGCGTTTTTGTACTAGATATGCGCCATCAGGGTTACGAACTGTACCCTTGAGGTTCATGTCACCGAAATTTACTTCCTGGACTTTACGAACTGTTCTTTGCTTAGCAAAGGCAGTCGCTGACCCCAGAAGAAGAAAAACTGTCATCAATTGGATGAAAGCTTTCACTTGTACCCTCCATACTACAAGTCTCCCGAAGTTACGTGCTGACCGACTTTGTTTTGATTTTTGATAAATTGAATTTTCTTGCTTAACCATTCACGCAAATCTGCTTGCGCGCTGCTGGCTTTGAATGCCTTTTCATAGGAATCCAACGCTAGCGTGGGGCTTCCTTTGAAAGTCTCAAGGATATGAGCTTGTTCCAGAAGGTAGTCGATATTGTCTTTCTTATTCGCAGTGATCAAATCTTTGATCATTGCCAGAGCTTTATCGACCTGACCCTTTTGAGCATATGATTCACTCAAAAGCGTTCCCACATTTAAAGTATACAACTGATCTTTTTGGAGTGTAGAAAATTTTTCGACAGCGCGAGAGAAATCTCCCTCTGAGAAAGCCTTCACACCAGCGAAAGTTTCCATTTCTGTCGAAGGCATTTGCATGTCCAAAACCTTCTCAAAATATTGCATCGCGGATTTGATGCCATCTTCTTTATAAGTCAAACGAGCCTTTTGATATACAAAAGGAGACGCTTCAGGTTGAGCCTTCAAAGCAGCATCAATCAACCACATCGCTTTGTCGCTATAGCCTTTACCTTCAGCTCCGACGCTCGCATAGAAAAGACCAAGGGCTCTGGTTTCTTTGCTCTTAGCGAGTTCCAAGCCCAGTTTTTCCACGATATCGAACTGTCTAGAACCATAACAATTTCCAGCAACTTCGAAAGTGTTTACTTTTGAAATATCACCAGTCATTACAGCAGTTTTGTTGCATGTCTTATTAGGACGAATCTCATAACGAGACACCTTACCAATCATCATATCAGCTGATGCCGGAAGGAAAACACTCAATTTTTCTGGAGCAGGGAACTGAGCAATCGGTGTGATCGTTTTGTCAGCGCCAATGCTTACATAAGAGCGTGTTGTCGTCGCCGATTGACCAACAGTTGCCGCCAAAGCTTTTAGCTTCGCGTCGTTGTCGTTCTTTTTATCCTGGATAGGATTCGTCAACTTCGCAAGCTCTCCACGCAATTGCTTTTGGTCATCAGGACTCAAAGAAGCAGGAAGTGGCATTGAAGTTAAACTATCAATGTAGTTGCCATACACACGGTCAATACCGCGCAAAGCTTCCAACTGTTGATAAGGGTCTTTGGACATTTTCAAAGCAGTCACATAAGCCGTTTGCGCTTTATCAAGTTTTTCAGTTTTGATCGCAAGAACTGTCGCGAATTTCTCTTCACGAGCTTTTACGCTTTGGGCGATGAATTCTTTTTCCAAAACCGCAGCTTGAATCAGACGGGCAGCGGCACGAGTTTCTGCAGGTACAGAACGGCCGTTGGCCTTCATTGAAAGATCAAACGCTGCAGTCATTTTGCCGGCGTCAAGCAGAGCTTGAGCTTTCTCAATCATCGCTTCTGTCGTGTAAGGTTCGATACCTTTAGCAGAGATTTGATTCAAAAGCTTGTCGTACTCTGGAGACTTTTTGTCGTTTTTATAAGAATCAAGAAGCTTACCGTAAATACGCTCTGTCGTTTTGCTGTCTGCTGCTGAAAGGATACCCATGTAAGAGGCGCGAGCGTCTTTCACACGTTTTTCCATCACATAGATATCAGCTGCCGCTTCCAGGTATTGGTTGCGACCTTTTTTATCCAATTCAGCCACTTTCGCCAACGTATCAGCGGCTTTGGCCGTCTGACCGATGTCAGCATAGGCTTTGGCAGAGTCTTTCAAAGCATCCAGGTTCTTTTTATCGTCTGGATATTTTTGCACGTATTTCAAAGACATCTCGGCAGCGTCATAGACTTTGCCTTCAGTATAAAGAATACCAATTGCCTGCCACAAAGCATCCTGAGAAAGTTTGGAGTTGTCATGCTCTTTAGCGTAAGCAATCAACTTTTGAGCTGCTTGGTCTTTGTTTCCAGTTTTTGCAAACTCCTGAATTTCAGTGAAGTGAGCTTCTTCCTGGATCTTGTTCATGTTCTTTTTACGAGAAGCATCAGTTGTCGAATTCGCGATTTGTTTCGAGAACTCTTTGATGCCCACGAAGTCTTTTTTGATATTAAGCATATCCAAAACCAGGTCTTCTGATTTTCTGCGGATATCGTCGTTGCCTTTCATTGTCGTCAAAGGCTTCAACCATTTTTCAGCTTCAGGGTAGTTGTTTTCTTCGTAGGCGATGTGACCGATTTTGAATTTAACCGCAATAGCGTATTTCCCAGTAGGGTGTTTCGCCAAATAGTTTGCAGCCAATTCTTTACGCTCAGATTCCTTCAAAGGTTCTGATTTTTTCTCGATAGATTTTTCTTTGGAGAATAGGGCAGCGTAGTTCGCGTCATGGCGAAGGATATCGTCAGTGGATTTGTCACCCACGATTTTATACTGTGTCGAAGCCTCATCGAATTTACCCAGTTGGAAAAGAAGTTCTGCATAAGCAAAACGTGTTTTCAAATCCGGTTTCGCAGGATCTTCGATATCAAGCATCAGTTTAAACAATTGTTGAGTCAGGTTCGAGAACTCAGTGTTTTGTTTGTTCTTAAGCCAGATCTCCCACCATTTTTTAGCCATATCCAGGCTGGTGCGGCGGAAACCTTCATCACAGGAAGTGATCACAGCGTCTTTTTTCTGTTCTTTTTTCCAAGAGGAATCAGCACGGCAAAGATCTGAAGCAAATTGCATGTGCTTCAAGACCAAATCACGTTTTTTCAACGTCTCGTTGGCTTCAACCAGCAAAAGGTGGGATTTAACCACGTCGGGACCAGTTGGGTGTTTGTCGATGTATTCTTCCAGGAAAATGTTCATTTCTTTTTGACGACTGTGCGATTCGTAAAGTTTCGCAAGGTTCATCATAGACTCACCCAACTCATCAGTTGTCGTAATGTCTTCAAAGAAAGAATAAAGTTTGTTTGCAGGGTAGGAGTCACCAATAAATATCGTCAAATCGCGCAAAGCCTCTTTGCGTAGATTGTGACGGTTGGTTGGGACTTCACCATCTTGAAGTGGTGGATTGTTTTTTACAACCTGAACCAGTTTCTTGATACCGCATTCGCTATCGCGCATGTTGTAGCAAGCCCAAGCGGCTTTATACATACCGTAAGAATAAACACGGCTGTTCGGAAATTTTTCAAGTCTTTCAAATTGCTCCAGGGCCGCAGCAAATTTGCCTTGTTCATAAAGCAATTCACCCAAAGCCAAAGTTCCATCTGGAACCAGTGGTGATTTTGGGAAGTTCGTCAAAAGACGTTGGTAAAGTTCGTTCGAACCTTTCATTTGACCCACTTGTTGGTGAGCAAAGGCGTTGTTGAACAGAACCTCGTCCATGAAACGGAATCTTGGGAAATCCGCTTCGATTTTGGAATAGATCTTCATTGCGCGCTTAACTGACTCCGAGCCCTTTTCATTTGGAATCGGGAACGGGGAGAGTTTCATCATCGGATTGTCACGGTTCAAGTCAAAGAAACGACCGGACTTAGAACGGCGCATGTAAAGCTCCGCAAGGCGGTACCATAAGTCCGCCTCATTCGAAGAGCCTTTTTGTTTTTTGATAACCGCTTGAAGGGAGTCGATCGCTTTATTTTCCGAGCGAGTGATCATCAACTCGGAACGAAGAGCTTTCTTTTCGTTCTCACCTTCGTCATTAGACATACGGACTTCTGGGATAAGTCCTTTTTCATTCTTTTCTGCAAAGCACAACAACGAGAATAAATGTATTGCCAGAAGTAACGTTATAGTTTGCAGCTTCATAGTTTATTCTCCGACCATAGTCACCAATTTCAACTGAGGAAAGCCTGCCATAGATGCTGTGTACATCACTTTGCGAAGTGTCGCATAAGGAAGGTCTTTATCAGCCTGTAAAAGAATTTTTCCTTCTTTTACCCACTTTTCCTTTTCGGTTGAATTCTTGGCCATGTGGTCCAGTTTTTCGAATAATGGTTTAATAAAGTTCGCATCAGTGGACTCAAGGTCCTGGGCTAAGAACTCGTCGTTCTTAACGTCTGCGATTTTATCTTTGTCGATCTTCAAAGCATCCTTCGACAAAGAAATCTTAACAGCTTCCACTGGATTCGCAGTTGTTGCCGAAGTCGGCAAACGCAAGTTGGATTCTGGTAAAATCTCGACTTGGGAAGTTGAATAGCTTTGTAATAGGAACACTAGCAAAATCGTAAACATGTCGGTCATCGAAGTGATGTTCAAACCGAATGTCGATTTCTGTTTTGGAAGCTCATACGGACGACGGCGTGCCATAAACTAGCCCTCCATCATGTTCGAGAAGATAACTTCAGGGAACATATACTTGGTTTCAACTGTCTTCCCTTGCTTCGTATCGAAGACAGGGAAGGTCACTGTCTTATCGTGTGCCTGGCGCGCTTCATCCATTACTTTGACGATGTCATTGTATGGAACTTTTGCTTCAGGGTTTAATTCAATTTTGAAAACTTCAGGATTGGCCTTTTTGACTTCAACCAATTTTTGGTGAAGGGAAGGCAAATCATAAGATCCGTCTTTCAACGGGACCGTTTCTGTGTTTTCTTTACCAGCTTTAGTCACGACGATTGTATATCCCACTTTTGGGTCTACTTCGATAGCGACGACAGTTGGCGTTTTATCTTGATCATTACGCTGAATAGCTTCGGCTACGACTTGGGGAAGTTCAGTTTCGATCACCATCATTTGCACAAAGGCAGACGATAACAACAGAACTGGAACCAACTTTACCATCACGGCAAGCAGTGGTGCTAAGTCCAACTCGAACTCACTGTTATGATTAATTTTAATCTTTTTTCCGCGTCTCATATACCCACCCAATAAGAATTAAAGATCCATCTTTGACTTTAGGCCCGAAGGCTTCAATTAAGAAGCCTTACCTGGAGCAGATGGAGGAGTTACTACCGGAGCAGCAACGTGGTCTGGGAATACGTTTTGGCGAGACAAGTTTGGAATGTGTGCGCTTGTCAACAACTCTGCCAACTTACCGCATTTTTCCATCATCTCTTCCAGCAATTCATTTTGACGTGAAGTTAGGACAGAGAAGAACACCATCGCAGGGATCGCAACCGCAAGACCCAACGCTGTTGTATACATGGATACGGAGATACCTTGTGCCAACAACTGTTGTTTCATTGCAGGGTCAGCTGATGCTACCGCTTGGAACGAAAGGATAAGACCGTGGATCGTACCCAAAAGACCCATCAATGTAGCAACGTTGGCTAGCATGGAAAGGTAGTGTAGACGTTTCGTGTACAATGGAACGTTTTCAGCCATTGCGATATCGTGTGCTTGGAAGATTGTGTCGTCATCACGATCGGCTTTTTCAAGGATCGTTTTGAAAGCTGCCGCAAGAGGCTTCTTTTCAAGTTGCGCACAAAGAAGCAAAGCTTCATCTAATTTTTTAGCTAGAACTAGAGTTTGGATTTTACCCATGAACTCGTCCACATTCATGCCGTACTCTTTATAGAGCATTTTCGCACGTTCTGCGACAAGTACTAATGAACCGATACCAGTAAGAAGAATTAACCAGCCTACGACGCCAGATTCATTCATGAACTTTAAGAATGCCATTTGTTTCCCCCTTGGAACCGCCACCGCGAGCCCATTTAGTTAATTGAACCGAACCAGCTTCTGGCACTTGGAGGAAACGAACAGCATAGTGCAAGCCGGATTTCACGTTAAGTCTTTGTTTCGAGTAATTCTTTCGGACGATTTCGCATAGAACATTAAATTCTACAGGATTTACATCCGAACTTCTGAAATGAAGCATAATTTTTTGACCTAAGTAGAGGAGGGGATCGTTCAACAGAACTAAAGCCCCGTTCTCACTTACGGACAAAGTGTGACCATCAAAAAATGAGTGATCGTTGTGCGCGTAGATTGGAGTTTTCAAATCTCTACGCGGAAATTTTCTTTCAATGAAAGCGCCGGACAAGTGATCCTTTGTTTGGATCAAACGCGCCAAGCGGTCTTTCGAGAATTCTGGAAGCTCGCCAACGAGTGTCCAGTTTTCAAGATGCGGAGCCCAAGCATAGTTATAATCTTGAAGCTCAGCGTTTTGGATCATTGAGATCATGGATCTGTATTCGTAGGGACCATATTTCATGTCCCCGCGAAGTATGTACCATTGCTCAAGATTTGCTGCTGCAGATTGTTCCCCACCCATTACACAATCCTTTTCTTAGATCTTGATCGATTTTGGATCGAAGTTGATTTTCACGTTAGAGTTCGCATTCGGTACTGAGCTGCCATGGAAAGTGATTGTCAAAGTTGCGGCATCATACGTCCAACCGTTAACGGAGTCTTGTGGAACCACTGTGCCATCAACTGTTACTACGATCGATTCTGGAATCGGCTCGCGAGTCAGTTTGAAAGAGCTCGACAACTGGATGATGGAATCAGAGATCAACTCAAGAGTTGTACCGAAGTTCGAGCACAAGGAACCGTTGATACCACCAGTTTTGTTAGTGATTTCATGGTAACGAGTCGGGAACTTGTCAGTTTTCAATTGATCGCGGCAAGCAGTGTCTTGAATCGCGATATTGGAAACAGAATAGTTTCTGCCGCCAGTTGTACCACCAGTATAAGCATCCAAGAAGTCGATATAGTTTTGTACTGGGTACAATTTACTGTTCGTGTAGCTTTCGCTGAAAGTACTTACTGACTGAGAGAAGTCCTCTTCGTCAGATACGATGATAATTGCTAGAGTTGCATCTGGACGGCGGAAACCTGCATTGAACGGGTCATTCAGGATCTGTTTGATACTTTCAAATGCACGTTCGTCACCGTTACCATTGATACCTTGTTTTACGTTAGTAATGAAGACGTTGCTTAAGTTAGGAGTGTTCTTATCCATAACAAACACGCCCGAGTGCGTGGAATCAACGCCATCTCTAAGTCTTGCTTTAAGTGAGTTCGCATTGAACTGTTTTTCCCAAGCATCAGTTGTACCCACAGCCATGTGGAAGTCACTGTTGTTTTGGTTAAAGCGAGCGATGAAGGACTGGAAGTTTGCAGCCAAGTTGTCTTGAGATGTTTTCATGGAACCAGAGTTGTCGATCACCCAAAGGATATCGATTTTCTTTGGAACGTAGACAGCTTCCTGCTTATACGAATCTGAATCAGCGAGGATTGAGTATGTTCCTCCACTTTTTCCGCAACCAGCTAGCATTGTTAGCGCTGAAGCAACTACTACTGATTTGCGAGCGATTTGATTGATCATACGGTTTGCCCTCCTGAGCCCCACCATGTTCGTGATGGATTCAGTTTCGTTTAATTAGTGACAAAACTGAAATTGACCGCAACCTAGTGATTTTATTTTTTTATTCAAAAACGGTTTCACTATGAGACGCGGTAAAGTATTGAAATCATAGATGGTGAGTTCAAACACCAAGGTAAAAATAATTTTCAGTCGTCAACATTTTGGACGTTTTACCGGAAATATTTCTTGAGAACTCGGGGTAAGTCTGTGTTTTTTTAGGAAGTTCCTCGAATATGACGAACTTTTTGACGAATTTCACTTACATTTCTTGAGACCGTTTGCTGGGAACGGGGAGGGGTTTTCGCTGAAAACGGTCGACTTTGTTTTCACCCGTACGGAATGTGGGCGTAAATTTTTGTGGAAGTGGAAAGGCTTTCTGCAGATGTTCAGATTATTGATGTGGAGTCTTTGTGATGTTTGGAAAAAGAGTTCGACAGAAATTGTATTTGGGATTTTTTGTCTAATGGGATCATTATATTTTATTTTGCGGGTTTTATTTTTTTGCAGTTTGTGAGATGGGGACTTACATTAACTCATTAACTCATTAACTCATTAACTCATTAACTCATTAACTCATTAACTCATTAACTCATTAACTCATTAACTCATTAACTCATTAACTCATTAACTCATTAACTCATTAACTCACTCTTGGCTCACTAGCTCTATCTTTTCTATTTGTTTATTTTGAATTGCAAGTCTGGCAAATGTCGTTGAAAGATCCATCATCCATCATCCATCATCCATCATCCATCATCCATCATCCATCATCCATCATCCATCATCCATCATCCATCATCCATCATCCATCATCCATCATCCATCATCTATCATCTATCATCTATCAATCCCGTCGACTGTCAGTACTTTCTATTTTCAATTTGTATTCTTCGATAAAACGGTGTGATGAGTGTAATTTGCATTGTTCAGATTTATTAGTTCCCTGAGCTGTATTCTTAGGTTTCATATTTGATATATTTTTTATGTTTAAATCCCTGAGTGCTGAGAGGATTAGCACCGAAACGGTGTCTACACGATGTCATTGAAAAAGTTGTAACATAAAAAATGTTGACGTGATTTTCCTCTTGCGAGGATTGATTTGTTCGATCGATCTCTCTGTTGAATTTAAAAAATACAAAATGCCTGTTTATCCATGCAGGAAAGGCTTTTAACGCTTTTTATCGGCAGTTTAAATTTGATCTCAAGGCCACTGTAAAATTACTCCGGAAAACCCGTGCTATAAGAATCTCATCGAAAGGAATTATATGAACAAACTTTCCAAGATGAATAATGATGAACTAGAAGCTAGCTTTAAAGTGTTTGTAACGAACGAGCGCAAGATTTTGCATATCATTCTTGAGCACGTAAAAGAAATAGATTCACGAAGACTATTCTTGGAGCGAGGGTTTGATTCTACATTGAGCTATTTAATTCACACGCACGGCTATAGCAAAACGGCGGCGGAAAAGAGACTGTATGCGGCTCGTTTATTAAGAGACGTACCTGAAATGGCGGCCAAAGTGGAAGAGGGTAGATTGAATTTGTCCCAGTTGTGCCAGGTTTCAAGCGCTATAAAGCAGAAAGAGCGAGTTCAAAAGTATGATGTGTCATTGGAGGAGAAAGCTTCTTTGCTTGCGCGGGTTGATGGCAAGAACTGTTGGGATACGCAGAAGGAACTTTCCTCTGCATTGGATTTGCCCTTAAAGCCCACGGAAAAACAGCTGGTTCAAAAGGATGAATCGGTTCATCTGCAATTGACGCTTTCAAAAGAACAATATGAATTGTTGGTGAAGTCACAAGAGCTTGGATTTCATCTGCTGCAGCAGAATCGGGATCATTCATTGGCGGGCCTAATCGAAGTTCTTTGCAGTCAGTTCATCAGATTGAAAGAAGTAGGTTCGAAATGTGCTAACTCAAATGGTGCTAGTTCGAAAGGTGTCGAATCGGCGGCAGGTGGAGTAAGGGATCTGAGGGAAGTTCTTCTGAACAAGCGAGAAGGAAGTGTTGTCGATTGCAATGGAATTGGGGCTTCAAATAAAGAAGCAATGCAAATCAAAAACACCGAAACGGTGTCTATGGCGAGTCATAATAAAACGATCACGCCGAAAACTCGTCAATTCGTTTTAATGCGCGATCGCTGCTGCCAGTACGTGGATAAGAGTACCGGTTTGATCTGCGAAAGTAAAATGGGCCTACAAGTGGATCATATTATTCCGAGGTGGGCGGGCGGAGATAATTCAGAAGAAAATTTGCAAGCGCTCTGTGGTCAACATAATAGACTCCGCTATAGACAACAGGCTGGAGTGGTTATTAGTTAAAACTCTAGATAGCGGCGCTCATAGATGGGCGCTATTTTGTGAAATAGAGAATGGGGAAATTGTGTTTGAGAGCCGCAGAGAGTAGTTAGAAGATCGAAGAAATCGGGAAAAGAAAAAGCGAAAAAGAGAATAGCGAGAATAGAGAATAGAGAATAGAGAATAGAGAATAGAGAATAGAGAATAGAGAATAGAGAATAGAGAATAGAGAATAGAGAATAGAGAATAGGTGAATAAATAAAAAGAATTAATAGGGAAATAGGAGCGAATAGCGAAAGGTAAGGAGCTTCCTCATATAGATTTAGCCCCCAGTAAAACTATTTTTTAAGAGCCGCCTTAGCTTTCAACCAAAACTGTTCTTTCTCTTCAACATTCAAAGCGCCCCAGTCTTTGCCATCCGCAGAGGCGAATTCAACCATCTTATTAAACCGCTCCTCAAAGCGAGTATTGCCTTTACGAAGAACCTGCTCAGGCTCCATACCTAAATGACGTCCTAACTGCGCTAAAGAAAATAAAACATCCCCCAGCTCGTGCTCGATCTCTGAATCCACGTCATTATCCAAAGCCTCGCGCAATTCATCGAATTCCTCTTCGACCTTCAACATCACGCCTTCAACGTTTTCCCAGTCGAATTTATACTTCTCGGTGCGTTTGCCTATTTTATAAGCGCGTTGCAAGGCGGGAAGGGGTGGGACTTTCAAGGCGTAGTCATGCCTGGTCCCACTACGGGCGCCACCGCCAATATCAGTTTCTTTCTTTTTAATCTCTTCCCAGTTCTTAACGACCTCGGCTGAATCAGCAACTTTCACATCGCCAAACACATGGGGATGGCGACGCACCAACTTTTCTGCCACATTTTCAATCACATCAGCCAGAGTAAATGCTCCACGTTCAGAAGCTAACTGCGAGTGAAGAATCACCTGGAAAAGCACATCGCCCAATTCATCTTTCATCTTGCGATCGCGCTCGGCGGGAGCACTTTCAATAGCTTCCACCAATTCAAAAGTTTCCTCGATTGCATACTGGGTCAAAGACTCGTGAGTCTGCTCTTTATCCCAGGGGCAGCCGTCAGGACCGCGTAGACTTGCGACGATCTCGACCAAGGACTCAATATTACGTAATTCAGCAGGAGTTTTTGCCATACAGCGCCTCGACTTTTTGACGGAATCCGCTCTATCTTAGCGCAAACACAGAGTGATTTCGACAATTAAGTTAATTAGCGTTACGCTAATCGGGATAAGGACAACAGTCTGTATTATGCCTCAGCGTGGTAAAGGTTCAAAAAAAAATGAGAGTCATGCGACTCGGGTTAATTACGAAGATCACAGTCTAAAGTTTTTGGACTGGGTTGATTCGATTGGCCTCGAAAAAACTTTCTTCGGGCGTGCATTGCATATGCTGGAAGAAAAACTTTTCGTGCGCAGGGCCGCTTTTATCTTCCTGTACTGTGTTCTTTTGTCTTACACCATCTTTTATCAATTCGATGTGCCTTATAACTTCAATGTCGGGGACGTGGCAAAATACGATGTCACATCTCCTATCGGTTTTGAAATGACCGACGAAGTAACGACCGAAGAAAAGCGCATGAAGGCCGAGTACGCGGTGCCAGTCGTTTACGATTTTGATACAAGTGTTTTTGAAAGAGTCTCCCTGGGGCTGATCCATTCCTTCCGCACGATGCGAAACTATCAGCGTGAAGTGGTCTGGCCAAAACAGCCTGCAGCGCAAAGAGCGAAAGTTAAAGAATTCTTCCAATACAAAAAAGAATTTGAATCAGAACTGGGCGTCAGCGTATCAGACTTCATGTACGAGTGGCTGATCGATAACAAATTCAGCGCCCGTATCGAAGCGATCATGATTCGTAATCTGGAAAATTGGTACGAACAAAAAATCGCCGAAGCCCCAGATCGCTTTATCCCAGCAGGGCAGACGACAGTTGTGGCCCGCGTGGTGCACAGAAATAATCTGGGTCGTGAGTTCAACATCTCTCGCGCAGAAATCATGGATATCCAGGATCCTGATCACTTCACCCTGGAAGACCGCAAAGAGTTAGATCGCTTCCAAGAGGGGGATCGCGCCAATATCCTGTACTTCGCAAGATCGCTCTTGGTACCAAATCTGACGCTGAACAAACAAGAAACTGCCAGCCGCAAACAAGCCTCGCGCGATGCGGTGATTCCAGTGAATATCACTATCAAAAAGAATCAGGTGATCGTGGCCCAGGGCTCAGTGGTGCAGCCTTTCCACATGGCGGTCGTAAAACAAATCGAAAATATCCGTTCCGATAAACGTAAGGACCTGACAGCACTCGCAATGGCGTTGATGCTTTCGATGGCTATTATCGTTTTCTTCTCGTACTTAAAACGTTTCAGTCTCAACAGAGTAAAAGTCGACTTCAAAGACCTAATGGTCATGATGCTGATTACTTTTGGCACGATCCTTTTCACCAAAGTATACCTGTTCGTGATCGACGCGGCCTTCGTTTCAAAACTAGGACACCTGTTGCCGGCAACGTTCTTCCTATACGCAGCTCCGATTGCGACAGGACCGATGTTGGTGGGCCTATTAATTACATCAGGCGAGATCGTTTGGTTGTATACAGCTTTCGTGTCCCTGTGTCTGGGAATCATGGTCGATTACAACTATGCCCTGATGCTTTTTAGTATGATCGGCGGTATCGCTGCGGCCCGTGGCGTGTTTAATTGTAAAACTAGAAATGATATCTACTTTGCCGGGGTCAGAACCGGGGTCGTGAATGCCTTGGTTATTGCCTTCGTTTTAACGATGACTCGTTTTGATCAAGAGGGTGCTTTAAGAGAAATCCTTTTCGCCATCCCAGCAGGTTTCATCGGTGGTATCTTAAGTTCCCTGTGTGCCATGATGTTCATTCCGCTTCTGGAGTCCATCTTCAATTACACGACCGACGTAAAACTTCTGGAACTTTCAAACCTAAATCATCCACTTCTAAAAGATATGATCGTAAAAGCCCCAGGAACATACCATCACTCCATGATGGTGGGTTCGATGGTAGAGGCCGCGGCCGAAGAGATCGGCGCGAACTCCTTGCTAGGTAAAGTTATGTGCTATTACCACGATATCGGTAAAATGGAGCACGCGAACTACTTTATCGAGAATCAAAAACCCGGCAATAACCCGCACGATCATATCTCGCCATTTATGAGTAAAACGCTGCTAATCGCCCACGTAAAAGACGGGGTGGAGATGGGTGTCGCTTATAAATTAGGTAAGCCCATCATCGACGGCATTATTCAGCATCACGGAACAACGTTAATCTCTTATTTCTATAATAAAGCTCTGGATCTTAAAAAAGAAGAAGACCCAGAAATCAGCGATCAGGATTTCCGTTATCCAGGTCCAAAACCTCAATTTCGTGAGGCCGCCTTGTGTATGCTCGCGGATTCTATCGAAGCGGCGGCAAGATCCCTGGATGAACCAACTCCAGCGCGCCTGCAAAATATCGTTAGAAATATCGTGCAAAGAAAGTTCTCTGACGGGCAGTTGGATGAGTGTAATTTGACCCTGAAAGATATTTCCAAGGTTGAAGCCGCTTTTATTCGCATCCTTTTGGGTATATACCATCAGCGTATTGATTACCCACGCTCTGCCGGTGGCCAGTTGGGTGAATCCACGCCAACGACAAAACAAGGATAGTATGCAGGTTCTGATCATCAACGAATCGAAACACACCGTGCCCCGCAAATTCATTCAGGAATGGATGGATCAAGTGGTGGCCGAGCTTAAAAAGCGTAAAGTTTTAAACGCTGAAAAAGCCCGTCGTGAGTTGACGTTGGTATTCTTAGATAAAAAACCTGCACAAAAGATCAATAACGAATTCCGTGGGAAAGACTATGCCACGGATGTTTTGTCATTTGACTCGATGGATCCCTCCAGTTTTGGCGAACTTATTTTGTGCCCTGAAGTGCTGAAAAAACAAGCGAAGGAACACAAGCTGACTTTCCAAAAAGAGCTGGGTTACATGCTGTTGCACGGAACACTGCATCTCTTGGGATATGATCACGAGACGAATGAAAAAGACGCGAAAAAGATGTTCGATCTGCAAGATGCAATCTTTGAGCGTTTGCTGCGTAGCCCCACTTGACACCCTGACATTTAGAAATAACTATAATCGGGTCCAGGACTACTGGATCAGAAGTAGGAATATAAATGTCGATTATCACTGAATCCTCAGACGTTAAAAAACGTATCAACGAACTCGAAAGCTTCGCCAAGGAGCTTCGGGGGTATCTTTGACCTAGATAAAAAGAAAAAGCGCCTTGATGAGCTGGCGATTCAGGCGGAAAACCCTGCCTTGTGGGGCAAGCCTGATGAAATGCAAAAGCTCAATAAGGAAAAAAGCCTGCTGGATAAAGCCGTGGGTGAGTTTGATTCTTTTACGAGTCGATTGAGTGATGCTTCAGTTCTACTGGAAATGGCAGCAGAAGCCACCGATGAGAGTAGTTTCGTAGAAGTTAAAACGGAAGTCTCTTCCCTGGAAAAATTAGCTCAAGAATTAGAATTAAAACGAGTTCTTAACGGAGAACTTGATGGCAATAGTACGTACCTTTCTATCAACTCTGGTGCCGGTGGGACCGAGTCTTGTGATTGGGCGGAAATGCTTTTGCGTATGTACACGCGTTACGCTGATAAACACGGTTATAAAACTCAAGTGATCGAGATGACCGAAGGCGAGGGTGCGGGGATTAAATCTTGCACACTTTTGATTGAAGGCCCCTATGCTTATGGATATTTAAAAGCGGAATCAGGCGTGCATCGTCTGGTGCGTATTTCTCCATTTGATTCGAATGCTCGTCGTCACACGTCGTTTTCGTCCGTGTTTGCATGGGCCGAAGTCGATGACGATATCAATATCGAAATTCGTCCAGAGGATTTGAAAGTCGATACCTATCGCTCCAGCGGCGCTGGTGGTCAGCACGTCAATAAAACGGACTCTGCCGTTCGTATGACTCACATCCCGACGGGTGTGATCGTGTCTTGCCAAATTGAACGTTCCCAAGTGCAAAATCGTGAAAAAGCTTTGAAGATGTTGAAAGCAAAACTTTACGAAATTGAACTTGAAAAACGCAATGCCGAAAAAGATGCGATGAACTCGTCTAAAAAAGCCAATGAGTGGGGGTCGCAAATCCGTTCTTACGTGATGCACCCCTATCAAATGGTGAAAGATCACCGTACTGATTATGAAACCAATCAAGTCGATGACGTGATGGACGGTGATTTGGATGGCTTTATCATGGCTTACCTAAAAGAACAGGTGAATCAGGAAGTGAAGCCCACGTGAATAGAAACGCCCTCGTCTGGATCGCCTGGAAATTACTAAATTCAAAAAGAACCTTGTTCGGGGGAGCAGCTCCCTTGGCCTTATTTGGTTTGGTTTTGGGTGTGGCATCTTTAGTTGTATCCATGGCTGTGATGAGTGGTTTTGAGACGACTTTGCA
Organism: Bdellovibrio sp. ZAP7; assembly: GCF_006874645.1. Taxonomy (NCBI): domain Bacteria; kingdom Pseudomonadati; phylum Bdellovibrionota; class Bdellovibrionia; order Bdellovibrionales; family Pseudobdellovibrionaceae; genus Bdellovibrio; species Bdellovibrio sp. ZAP7. The sequence continues at coordinate 1,606,575 of NZ_CP030082.1, forward strand.
AAAGGCTATGACCGATGTTTCGGGTTATGTGCAAGTCGTTAAACGTTCACGCTTTCCAGATGACTGGCGCGAACTGGAAGAAAAAATCCGTAAAGCTGATCCCAAATTAGTAAGTGCGGCACGCTTTGTCTTTGTGGAAGGCATCATGGCTCACAACGGGCAAATTTCAGGTGTGCTGTTAGAGGGCATCGATAAAGACCGTGTGAACCAGACGTTGAATTTAGGAAGCCGTGTGAAAGAGGGCTCTGCTGATTTATCACAGCCATCCGATGTGCCGTTGGCGCTCATTGGTTCTGGTCTTGCGAAAAAAATGGGCCTTCAGATTGGCGATCAATTCCGTGTGGTTCTGCCCATTGCAGATTCCTCTGATCCCTCAAGCTTTAACAGAAAAGTCGGCACCTTTAAATTGCAAGGTGTGGTAGAGCTGGGGAAATACGAATGGAATGAGCGCTTCATTATGATCGACCTGAAGGTCGCTCAAGAAGTGGCTGCTATTGGTGACCGTTATACGGGCTTAATGTTGAAATTTGATGACGCTGCTTATGCTCGCGAGGCGGGGTTTCGCATCAGCACTGCTTTGGGTTCTCCATATTGGGTTCGCGACTGGCGTGATTCGAATGAAAACCTTTTCGATGCGGTGGCGGTTGAGCGTCCCGTTATTTTCTTTGTCGTTTCCATCATTATTTTCGTGGCGGCTTTTAATATTTCATCCTCCCTTTTTGTGAATGTGATGCAAAGATTTAAAGACATCGCGATTTTAAAAACCGTGGGTGTCAGTCGCAAAGACGTGATTAAAATTTTTGCTGCCCAAGGACTTATCCTGGGGGCCGCGGGCTTGATCCTGGGTTTTATTTTGGGATTGATTTTATGTGTGCTCTTCAATTGGGCTCAAGGCCGACTGGGTTTAATCTCCGGTGCGGTTTACCGTGTTGATTCAATTCAAGTGAATATCCGCTTTTTAGACACCATTGCTATTTGTGTGGCGACGATGCTGATCTGTTTTCTGGCGACATTGGCTCCGGCAAAACGGGGCGCTGATCTTAATCCTATGGAAGGACTGCGAAATGAATAATCCAACAAGCAATTTTCTTTCTGTTCGCAATATTCACAAGTCTTATCCAAGTGGTAATGGCGAACTGGAAATCCTTCGCGGCGTTAGCATGGAGATCCATGGTGGTGAAGCTTTAGCGATTTTAGGGTCTTCAGGCGCAGGAAAAAGCACGCTTTTGCAAATCATGGGAACTTTGGATCGTCCGACCATGGGGGAAGTGACTTTTGAGGGTCGTAACTTGCTGGCGATGAATGACGAGGAGCTTTCAAAATTTCGTAATGCGGAAATGGGTTTCGTATTCCAATTCCATCACTTGTTAAGCGAATTCAATGCACTAGAAAACGTCATGATTCCTTGCCGTGTCGCAGGGGAGGCGCCAAAGGCCGCAAAAGAAAAAGCCCTGCATCTGTTAGAGTTCATGGGCCTTGCGGACCGGGCTGAGCACTATCCGAATCAATTGTCAGGCGGGGAGCTGCAACGTGTGGCGATTGCCCGCGCCCTGGTTCGTCATCCTAAAATTCTTTTTGCGGATGAGCCGACGGGGAACTTGGATTCAAATACCAGCGGTAAAATTCAGGAATTGTTCTTCCGTTTAAAAGAAGAAATGAAGTTGGCGTTGGTCATCGTGACTCATGATCTGACATTCGCAACACGATTTCCTAAAGTCTATAGAATGAAAGACGGACTTTGGGTTTAAGACCCAACAAGCCGTTTACTGACTTAAGCTCGGCTTATTCTTTTCAATCCAAGGAATGAAATCTGGAACGTACATCGCTTTTACGATGCCGTGACAAAATGTCATCGCATCGGGACCAAAAGTGGTGGAGATCACGGCTGCCAATTGAATCTGCTGGTTCACTTCGTAAAACACGGGTCCACCGGAGTCACCTTCGCAAGCGCCTTTAACCTCACCATTGGTTAAATACATCGCGCCCTTTTCTCCTTTATAGTTCACTAAAACATCTTTGATGCTTTTTGTAGTAAAGCGCAGATAACTTGAATCGCGGGATGTCTCAGTTGTTCGGCCGTAACCTGCTAATGTGACTTCCTGACTCGAAAGTTTTGCTTTGCCATCATACAAAGGAATCGGTTCATAATCTCCCGGGACGGGTCTTTCTAGTTTCAACAGTGCGACGTCGTTGAATTGCTTGTTTCCCTCATCGACATAGTCTTCATGGGTGATCCACTTCGTAACTGAAATGGAGTCTCTGGCGCGGTCATAGCCTGATTCTGGAGACATATCGATATGTGGAATGACGTAATATTTTACGATTGCAGGATTGATACAATGAGCGGCGGTGAGGACAATGTCTTTGTCGATAACGATGCCCGTGCAATATCCTCTGCCACCCATTTGGGTTGTGCCTAAAATTAGAACAACTTTCTTAGCCAACAAGTGATCAGCTGGGACTTCGGTTCCGCCGACAATGTTTGGATAGCGATCGATGTTTTTAAGAGACACTGAGCTGCAGGCGCCAAGACCTGCGAAGAAAACTAATGCTAATAGTCGTGCAAAAAAAATCATCATATCACCTCTGATGGATTAACTTCTAATCGGTATAAAAGATGGTGTTTTGAAGGGAATAATTGTGTTCAAGTCAGTTAGCGTTAACGGGGGGCAATTTCTAGACACCGTGCCGCCGCTAGTCACTCAGTCGCTTTTTTATGTACTAGACTTCAGTCGTGGGCTACGATTTTCGAGTTTAAAAGGTAACTATCGAGAAATCTTTGAGATTTTTGAAAATTGAGACCGTGAAAGGTCCCTCTCGGTTGGAGATTCGAACTTGATTAAGCTTCTGTGTACTTTGTTATTAGTTACTGCCACATCGACTGCGATGGCGGCTCCCAAGAAAAAAACTCCCAAGAAGAATGGGCCGACGGCGTCTGCGCCAGCTCAACCAGCTTCTTCTGGCATTACGATTAAATCCATCGAAGTTGCCGGCAATCGCAAAATCGAAAAAGATGCCATTCTGACTAAGATCACATCTAAAGCGGGTGCGGAATATAATGCTGCGACTGTTCGTGCAGATGTGGAAGCTCTTTTCAAGCTTGGTTTTTTCAATAACATCGAAGTCGATCGTCAAGTCACAGGCAAAGAAGCTGTGTTGACCTATAAAGTTTTGGAAAAACCATCCATCACTGAAATCACTTATGAAGGTAACAGCGAAATCAAATCAGAAGATATCGCCGATGCCACAGGTATCAAAGCGTACCAGTTGTTAAACATGTCCAAAGTAAAAGAAGCCGTCGAGAAAGTTCAAAAACTTTACGAAGACAAAGGTTTCTTTCTGGCTCGAGTGGAAGCGGAAGTTCAAAACATCACTCAAGACGAAACGGTGCGCCTGGTTTTCAAAATTCGTGAAAACGACAAAGTAAAAGTTCGCAAGGTGACTTTCCTTGGAGCTAAAAACCTGACAGAGACTGAGCTTAAAAGCAAAATGATCACTCAAGAGGGTGGTTTCTTCTCGGCGATGTCGGGCTCGGGTCAATATAAGCAAGAAGCTTTCGATCGTGACGTGCAGATCATTCGCTTTATGTACTATAACCAAGGTTACGTACAGGCGAAAGTGGATCGCCCTCAGGTGACGGTGACTCCGGATAAGAAAAACATCTACATCACTTTCCACGTTGAAGAGGGTGAGCAGTACTCCGTCGGTGATGTTGATTTCGCGGGCGACTTGTTATTCCCGAAATCTGAGCTTTATGAAGCGATCAAGATCGATAAAAACGGCGTTTTCTCCTATGAAGTTTTGCAAAAAGACATCAGCGAGTTGACGGCAAAATACGGTGACTTGGGTTACGCGTTTGCCAATGTGATCCCGCGCACGCGGGCTAACGATAAAGAACGTAAGATGGACCTGGTGTTCGAATTCGACAAAGGTTCCAAAGTTTACTTTGGTAAAATCAACGTCGTCGGAAATTCCAAAACCCGTGACAAGGTTGTTCGCCGTGAGTTGAAAGTTCACGAGGGTGAGCTTTACAACGAAACTCGTCGTCGTCAGTCCTTGGAAAACATCCAACGTCTGGGCTTCTTTGAGGATGTGAATTTTAAAACATCTGTGGATCCAGAAAAAACAGACGTGATGAATGTCGATATCGCGGTTAAAGAACGTAATACAGGGCAAATCCAATTGGGTGCCGGTTACGGAACTTCTCAAGGTTTCACGTTGCAAGGTTCGGTACAACAATCGAACTTCCTGGGTCGTGGTCAAAACTTGGGTGCGAATGTTAACTTAAGCGGAACGGGCAGTTACTATAGCTTGTCTTTCACAGAGCCATACTTCAATGACACTGAATGGTCTTTGGGTGGCGATCTCTACCGAAGTCAGAATACCGGTCGTGTGGATTACGACGAGGCTCACACGGGTATGTCTCTTCGTATGGGACATCCTATTGCTGAATTCACTCGTGGTTTCTTGCGTGCGAAATACGATAAGTCAGAATTGACCGAGCGTAAGGATTCAACTGGGAAAGTGATCACGGATCAGGACTTGTTCCCATTGGCGACAGCCTCTGGTGAAACGATTTCTTTGACGGGGACTTTGGAATACGACACGCGTAATGACCGTTTCTCTCCAACAAAAGGTATCTTTGCTTCTGCATCTTATGAATATGCTGGTTTCGGTCAGCTGAAGTACAACCGTGCAAGCACAAGATTCAACTACTTCAAAAACATCTTCTGGGATGTCGTTTGGAGAAATGACCTTCAGTACGCACGTATTGATGGTATTGATGGACAGGATGTACCGTTCAATGAATTGTACTTGCTGGGTGGACCTTACTCACTACGTGGTTTCCGTTCTTACCGTGTTGGTAAAATGAAGAAATCTCAAAAAATTTATAATGACCTAACAAATCCGGCTGTGACTAATCCGCCACTATCTGCTGAGCAAGCCGAAATTCAGGCGATGCGTTTCTATGGTGGTACTCAACAGGCAATGGCTCGTACTGAATTGCAGTTCCCTTTGGTTAAAGATGCTGGCATCATGGGTGCAGGATTCTTTGACGTGGGTGCTGCTGATGACGTCCTGACCAGTGATAGCTGGTTTGCAGACGTGGGCTTCGGTCTTCGTTGGTATTCACCGATCGGGGTTTTGAGATTCGAGTGGGGTTTCCCGCTGAACCGCGATCCGAATTACCACGATGCTTCGGTGTTTGAGTTCTCGATTGGTCCAAGTTTCTAATTTGATTTTGAGTGTTTAAAATTTTATGGAGGAATTTTTTATGAGAAAAATGATTATCGCAGCGACTGTGTTCATGATGACAGTGGCAGCTCAAGCGGCTGAAAACAGCAAAGTGGGCTTCGTAGACATGCAGAAAGCGATCCAAGCAACTTCTGCAGGTAAAAAAGCGAAAGCGGAACTAGAAACTGAGTTCAACAAAAAGAAAAAAGATCTTGAGAAAAAAGAAGCTGATCTGAAAAAGATGGGCGAAGATCTTGAAAAGAAAAAATCAGTTCTATCTGAAGATGCTCTTGGTAAAAAACAAGCAGAATTCCAGGAAGAAATGATCAAGTACCGTGATATCGTAGGCAAAAGCCAGATGGAAATTCAAAAGAAAGAGCGCGAATTGACGGCTCCAATTTTGACTAAAATGAAAACAGTTATTGGTAAATTGGCAAAGGACAAAGGTTACACTTTGGTTCTTGAGAATAACCAAGGTGTTTTGTACTCCACTCCGGACTCTGACCTTACAGACGAAGTGATTAAGGCCTACGAGAAAGAAAAATAGTTTTGAAAACTCAAAGGGCCCTAACGGGGCCCTTTTTAAATTCAAGCATAGCAAAGTTGCATTTAGGATACAGTTTACATGGCAAATTATAAAGTACACCCTACAAGCGTCCTTTCCCCAGATGTTGAATTAGCCGATGATGTTGAAATCGGACCTTACTGCCTTATTCAAGGTAAAGTAAAAATCGGAAAAGGTACGTACGTAGAAGGTCACGTCACTTTGGGATCTCGCTACGGGATTTTGGAAATCGGCGAGAACAATCATTTCTGTCCAGGTGCCGTTATCGGTGGTGCTCCTCAAGACGTTTCTTATAAAAATGAACCGACATATCTTATCATCGGGAACAACAATATGTTCCGTGAGTTCACGACTGTGAACTTGGCGACTTCTAAAGGTGATAAAAAAACTGAAATCGGAAACAACTGTTACTTCATGGCATACACTCACGTGGGTCATGATTGTAAGTTGGGTAATAACGTTATTATGGCGAACAACACTCATTTGGGTGGTCACTGTGAAATTGCTGACGGCGTATTTATCGGTGGTATGAGCGCACTTAATCAATTCACTAAAGTCGGCAAAATGGCCTTCATCGCGGGCAGCAGCATCGTTAACAAAGATATTCTGCCATTCTGCCGTGCTCAAGGGACTTACGCGACAATTCGCGCGACCAACAAAATCGGTTTGGCACGTAAAGGTTACGACCGTGCCGAAATCACGAACGTGCATAAAGCGATTCGTATATTGATCATGGGTTCCCACACTGTTGAAGAAGGCATCAAACGTATTCAAGAAGAATGCACGATGAGCCCGAACATTGAATATTTCATTAACTTTATCCGTTCTTCTAAACGCGGTATCGCGGTGAACAGAACTCCTAAAGGCTGGCAAGAAGATGAGTAAGAAATTGCGTGGCGCCGTTGTGGGCGTGGGTTACTTGGGTAACTTTCATGCTCAAAAGTATAAAAACAATCCCCATGTTCAACTTGTGGGTGTTTGTGATCATTTCCCGGCGCAAGCTGATAAAATCGCAGCAGAACTTGGAGTACAAAGCTTTCACCATCCTCAAGATCTGATTGGTCAAGTGGACCTGGTTACGATTGCAGCCAGTACTCAGAGTCACTATGAAGTGGCGAAATTGTTTTTGCAAAACGGTATTCACGTGAACGTTGAAAAGCCGATCACGGCAACAGTTCCTCAAGCCGAAGAATTGTTGGCCTTGGCTGAAAAACACAAAGTGAAATTGGCTGTGGGTCATATCGAAAGATTCAACCCTTCAGTGAATGAACTTAAAAAACACATGAAGAATGTCAGCACGATCGAGCTGATCAGAACGGCGCCTTACAAAGCGCGCGGTGCTGATGTCAGCGTTCTTCATGACCTGGCAATTCACGATATGGATTTGTTGTTCTGGTTGACGGGCAGTGAAATAGAATCCTTCGTGGCTTCCGGTACAAAATTAGTTTCTCCAGAATTGGATACAGCGTCGATTTCTTTCAAAATGAAAAATGGTATTCACGCGATCATCACGGTCAGCCGTATTGCGCCCGTGGCACAACGCTCGGTTCGCGTTGTCCAGGACGACTGCACTCTGTTTGCAAACACAGGCATTCATGAACTTGAAAAAGTTGAAAAGGGTCCTGGCGGCGATGAGCTGACGAAAGTGACGAAGTGGACTGTTGAAAAAGCCGATGCTCTTCAAAAAGAAACTGATGCTTTCGTCGATGCAGTTTTGAACGATAAAGTTCCTGTGGTGACAGGTCTTGATGGTTTGAAAGCCTTGCGTGCAATTGAAGACATTCAAAAAATGATTGGTAAGTAAATGGATCAAGTATTGTTCGTGGCCGCCGAGGCCTCCAGCGTCACTTATGCTCAAAGAATCCTTGAGACCTGGAAAAAGCAGGGTCGTAAGATCCATGCTTTTGGTGTCGGCAGTCAGGACATGGAAAACTTAGGCTTTGAACGCCTGGGTAAATCCGAAGAAATGGCCGTGGTGGGCGCAGCTGAAATTATCGCAGCCTACAAACCTCTGAAGGCGGTTTTTGACAGCCTTGTTCGCGAAGCTGAAAAACGTCGTCCTAAAGTGGCCGTGGTCATGGATTATCCGGAATTCAATCTGATGCTTGCTAAGAAATTACACGCGATGGGGATTCCGGTTGTTTATTATATTTCTCCGCAAGTTTGGGCATGGCGCAAAGGCCGTGTTCACACAATTAAAAAATACTGCAAAAAAGTTTTCGTTCTTTTCCCGTTCGAAGTTCCTTTTTACGAAGAGCACGGCGTGCCCGTGGATTTCGTGGGACATCCATTATTGGATGAGTTGGACGAGCGCCTGATTGATGATCCGTCTTATCTTAAGATTCATCGCAATCAAGTAGGTATCCGTGACGATGAAATCGTTTTGGGTTTAATGCCGGGCAGTCGTCGTCTGGAACTGAAACAGCATTTCCAAATTCAGTTGGATGCCGCACGTATTTTATCTAAGAAACATGCGAATCTTAAAATCGTCATTCTGACAGCTCCTACTTTCTCGAAAGAGAAAATGCAGGACTATCTGGAAGACTTCCGCCTGCCATACATACTTTTAAAAGATGAGCCATTCCGCATGATCCATTTGGTGGATATGATGCTTGTTGCTTCAGGTACGGCTACGTTGCAGGTTGGGCTTTTGCAAAAACCAATGGTCATCATGTACAAAATGAAATGGTTGACCGGAATCTTTGCACGTCTTTTGGTTCGCGGAACCAAGTACTATGGCTTGGTGAATTTGATCTTGGGCAAAGAAGCTGTCCCTGAACGATTCCAGGGTGATGTGACGGCAGAAAATATGGCGGCCTTATTGGATCGTTATATTACCGATGCGGCTTACAAAGCTTCTGTGAAAAAAGATCTCGCGTCTCTGCGCTCTCATTTGGGTGATAAAGGTGCCACAAACCGCGTGGTCAAAGCATTGGATGAGTATCTGACAGTATGAAGCCTTATTTAAAACCGCTTTCCTATCTTTACGAACGTGTCGTGAGTATTAAGAACTCAATGTACGATCGTGGAATGATCGGTGCCTACAAAGCGCCGGTGAAAGTGATCAGCATCGGAAATTTGACAGTGGGCGGGACGGGGAAAACTCCGATCACGGACTTCTGTTTAAAAGCTTTGGTGCGTGACGGAAAAAAAGTGGCCGTGGTCAGTCGTTCTTATCGTGCGGATGCCTCGGCTTCGGTGCGTGTGGATGTCACACATCCCCATGCGGCCCGCTATTACGGTGACGAGCCGGTATTACTTGCGCAGGCCAATCCCGAAGTGACAGTCTTTGTTGGAGACAGCAAATGGCGTACAGCCGAGTACTCGACCCGAAATCATGGACCCTTTGATGTGATCTTGGTTGATGATGGATTTCAGCATCGTAAATTGCACCGCGATTTTAATATCGTGATTCTGGATGCAACAGAACCTTGGGCTAACTATCAAGTTGTTCCTGAAGGTCGCGGTCGTGAATCCTGGGATGGGTTGCAACGTGCCGATTTAATTTTATTCACAAAGTGCAATCTTGCAGACGAGCAGAGTTTAAAACAGGTGCAAAGCCATTTACCTCCGGGTAAAGAAATTTTGTATTTTGGTTATGAGATTGTCGATATCCATAACGGAGAGTTGACTCTGCCGACTGAGACATTGCGGGGGAAAAAACTTTTCCTGGTCTCTGCCATTGCTCGTCCAGACGTTTTTGAAAAAATGATGCGTGCTTATGGTGAGATCTCAAAAAAGAGCCTGCACTATCGTGACCATCACCAGTATTCAAATGAGGATGCGCAAAAGATTGCCGCTGAATTTGAAAAATCCGGCTGTGACTATTTAGTGACGACCTCCAAAGATGCGGTCAAACTTCGTCGACTTTTGCCGGATCCTAAGCTGCTTTGGAGCACCAATCTTCAGGTGGAAGAATTCGGAGACAAAGGACGTCTGCATGAGATTATTGGTCAGCTTTTTAGCTAAAATCGGAATCTTCTTTAGCAGTGTTTTACCGCGTAAAATTCAAAGACTTTCAGGTTCTTGGATTGGCTTTCTGTGGTGGGACGTCTTTGGATTTCGCAAAAAGATCGTGCTTGGTAATTTGCAGATTGCCTATCCTGAGTGGACCGATGAACAACGTAAAAAAGTCGGTCGCGAGTCAGTTTATCAATTGGGCTATAACTTTGGGGAATTCTTTTTTATTCCCAACATGACTCGCCAGTGGGTGGATCAGAATGTGGTTTTTGAAGGTCTGGAAAACTATGAAAAGGCCAAAGCCCTGGGTAAAGGTTTCTTTTATCTGACTTTGCATCTGGGGAACGGGGATCTGGCGGCGAATGCTTTATCCGTTATCGGCCAGGATATCAGTATTATTACCAAACGTTTTAAAACTCAGTGGTTCAATGACCTTTGGTTTTCTATTCGTGGTGCGGGTGGAGTGAAGTACATCGATGCCCATGGGCCGACGAATGCTTTTGATATTCTGAAAGCATTGAAACGTAATTCTGGCTTGGTCTTCGTGCTTGATCAATACATGGGAAAACCCTTCGGGGTGGCGACCACATTTTTTGGAAAGCGCACAGGTACAGCCTATGGTCTGGCTCTGTTTGCGCAGAAAACCAAAGCGCCGGTATTGCCTATCTACACCTATGAGGGAAATGACGGGAAAGTTCATGTCGTTATCGAGCCAGCTATGGACTTGAACGCCTCAATCGTTGAAGATAAGGACCAGAGCATTGTGAATCTGACACAGTCTTTTTCTGACAAATTGGAAGAGATCGTGCGGAAACATCCGGAACAGTGGATGTGGGTTCACAGACGATGGAAGGACTTTTAGTGAATAAGTGTTCGTTGCTTGCAGGCATTGCTGTACTTTCTCTTTTGACTGCGTGTTCGACTTCGTTTTTGAAGTACGAAAAGCAAGATCAATTAAAAAAGATCGACGAATTCGATAAAGCGGTAAAAATCGAAGAGCCTTCTGCTCCCGTTGAGGCGAGCGAAAGCACCTCCGCTGCAAAACCGACGGAAGGTGTAAAAAGCACACGGGTCACTCCGGCGAAAACTTCCAAAGACTCCAAGTCTGCAAAGGTCGCGGCAACTCCAGCGCCTTTATTCAAAGAGCCTAAAAAAGCTCCATCAAAAATCAAAAAGGGCTCTAAAGCAGCTGCTCCTGCTCCTGTTGAATCCACTCGTCGTCCACCAGAAATCGAAGACGATGCTGGCTTTAACGGACGTCGTCCCATAGTAGATCCTTTCCGTGTGGGTGAGGAAGTCGTGCATGATGTTTCTTACTTTAAAATGTCAGCGGGGGAGTTGCGTTTTAAAACTTTGCCCATGGCCACGGTGAATGGTCGCAAATCTTATAAGCACAATATCGCGATTAAAACGATTTCCCTGTTTGCCTCCGTATACACAGTGGAAGATAACGTGGATATTTTCATGGATTACGAAACGGTGACGCCGACGGTGTTCGAACTGCACGTGAAGGAATCGGGTCAGTTGCGCGAAGCTAAAATGCTTTTCGATAACGTGAAAAAAATGGCGACTTACTGGGAAAAGAAAGTCACTAAGCAAGACGGCGAAGAAGAAAAAAGAGAACAGTGGGAGCTTGAAGAGTACGCGCAGAATGTTTACAGCGCGATCTATTACATGCGCATGTTCCAATGGGAAATCGGGAAAGAATACGCTTTCAGAGTTTCTAACGATAAAGAAAACCTGGTTTTCTCTGGTAAAGCCATTCGTAAAGAAGTTTTGGATACGGAGCTGGGGCCGATGAAAGCCATCGTCCTGCAGCCAAATATCACTCTGAAAGGTAAGTTTAAACCTATTGGTGAAAACTTGATCTGGCTGTCTGATGACGAGCACAAGTACATCTTACGTATTGAGGCTAAAATCAAAATCGGAACACTTGTTTCCCAAGTCGTTTCTATTAAACCAGGAAAAGCTCCTTAGAGCTTTTCCTACTTTCCGGTAAAGCCCTTAGAGCTTTGCTCATTAAAACTATGAAACTGCAAATCCGTAAAGCCCTTAAATCTGACATCTCTACTATTTTAAACTTCATCAAGCTTTTGGCGGATTATGAAAAGCTGTCACATGAGGTGGTCGCCACTCCTCAATTGCTGGAAGAACAAATCTTCGGGGATAAATCTCCGGTGCAAGTTCTGATTGCAGAACTTGATAGCAAGCCCGTGGGTTTTGCGTTGTATTTTTATAACTTCAGCACGTTCCTGGGTCGCAAAGGAATCTATCTGGAAGATCTGTTTGTGTTACCAGAAACTCGCGGGCAGGGCGTGGGTAAAAGCTTGCTTCAAGCTCTTGCTGTACAAGCTGTGGCGGAAGGCTGTGGACGTGTTGAATGGTCCGTTCTTGACTGGAATAAGCCAGCGATTGATTTCTATAAATCGATCGGTGCGGGTCCCATGGATGAGTGGACGGTCTATCGTCTGACCGGCGAAAATCTAAAAGCCTTTGCAGGTGGAGCTAAATAGTTATTTCGCCTGCTGATCGCGGGCGATGCGTTGGGCGGCCAGGGTCTCGATGACTTTGGCTAAAACCAAGTTCTGCGCCAACGTTTTATAAAACGCATTCTGTTCAATTTCTAAAAGCACGGTGTCTCTTTGCGTGGTCACGGTTGCGGTTCTGACGCCGCCTGAAACTAAAAGTGAGATCTCGCCAAAACAAGTTCCCTGATTCAGAACATTGATGTTTTGACCTTTTTGACTGATCACGACCGAGCCTTGGATCACGATGTAGCAAGTGTTTCCAGTTTGCCCTTCACGGAAAAGCACCTGATTCGCCGGAGCCTGCACCAAGCGCCCTGTGAAAATCAAAGCGTCCAGACTGTCTGTGGGGAGATCTTTAAAAAATGGCGAGGATAATAAGGCCTGCATTACCCAAAAGCGATGTTGCAGGGCTTGGGCTTTATCAGACTTAATCAAGTTGTCGTATGCCGGCAGATGGTGAACGCGTAAAACTTCGGAAGCAGAATTGGTGATCACGTCCGCATTTCGCGGCTGATTTAACAGAAATCCACGCTCACCAAAAAGAGCACCAGATCCAAGTGTCGCGACCAGTTGTCTGCGTGTTTCGGAAATCACTTTGTAAATAGAAGCCTGTCCTTTTAGTAAAACAAAAAGATCGCGGGAGGTTTGCCCCGAATGAGTGATACGAATATTTGGGGGCACTGTAAACACTTCGGCTTTTTGCAAAAGGTACGAAGCTAAACTTGGTTCTAAAGACCGAAAGAAGGGCAGAGTTGAGGGGTCTGGCTTTACCTGCCGACCACTCATCACGTCGATAGAGCTAAAAACCAAAGGTGAATCGTCGGAGTTCACTTTCTTAAAATAGTCTATGACATTTTGATTTGAAATCAATCGCTCCTGAACCAGAAACTGAATCAAACTGTAAAGCTCGCGAAAGCTGACAAGCCAGCCTTGTCCCAGAAAAAACTGTACCAGGCCCTCAATGGAAGATCCTGATTTGAAAACTTCAAGATAGGAAAACTGCAAGGCATTGAGCTCAAAACTGCCCAACCCCGAGGGCAGAAATACGGTACCGCCCCCAGCGTGTTTCTGGGTTTTAATGGCTTTAAGTTGAAGTGTTTCCCGTTCGATCTTCATTCCAGAGTCTTATCGGAAAAAGGGTTCTCGTTTTCTCCGAGCCCTTGGTCTTGAATTTATCATGCCAGACCCTGTCATTATGAGTGTCGGCAAGGGGATGCTCTACAATAGTGTCATGGCGCAAACAAATTGTCGGAACTTCTCTGGATATAAACCTTGTACGAAAAGTCAGACCTGTGATTCTCGGTGCGCTTCTTTTGACGCTCCAAAGTTATCTATTCTGATAGTCCATCTTGGTGCCTTGGGTGCGGTAGTTCGTAGTACCAGTTTATTAAAGGCCATTAAACGTAAGTATCCGTCTTCGATGATTACGTGGGTGACGGATGCCCCGGCTCATGTGCTGTTGCAAGATCATCCGGTGATTGATCGTGTTCTGACAACCAAGGACGCAGATCTTCTGCAGTTGGGCGCCTTGCAATTCGATGTGGCGATGGTAATTGATAAATCCCTAAAAGCAGTGGGCGTGCTTCGTCATACGCAGGTGGATCAGATTTTTGGCTTCACTGCCAACCCATTAACCGGAGCCATTGTCCCAGCGACACCTGCTGCAGAAGAGCTGTGGGAGCTGGGTCTTAACAATCATAAAAAGTTTTTTGAAAATAAAAAACCTGAAACTCAGTTGATGATTGAGGCTTTGGAGTTGGGGCCATTTAAGCGTGATGCTTATTGGGTACCCCTATCTGAATCCGAGACGATGGAACTTCATTTCCGTCGTCAGAGTTTTCTGACTGCTGGCAAAAAATGGGTGTTGGGATTTAACACCGGTTGCAGCAATGTGATTGCCGCAAAAAAGTTCACCATAGAGTTTCATCGTTTGATGATCAAATCCCTCCAGAGTCGTTATCCCGAGGCGCAACTCGTGTTGCTCGGAGGGCCGGAGGACACAGAGCGAAATGTGGAAATTGCCAAGGGGCTTTCAGTTATTTCAACAGCGACACAAAGCGGTTTGCGTGATGGTTTAATCAGTGTCGCCGCATGCGATGTTGTCGTCACTGGCGACAGTTTGGGAATGCACATGGCCATTTCCCAGGGAAAACAAGTTGTCGCATGGTTCGGTCCTACATGTGCTCATGAAATAGATCTTTATGACCGGGGAGTGTCGATTCTTTCGCAAAGCCCCTGCAGTCCGTGCTGGAAGAGAGCTTGTGAAAAAAGCATAATGTGCTACGATCAAGTCTCTTTGCAGGAGATCGTTCATGCCGTTGAATCTTGTCGTACAAACAGCCTTTCTGGGGGATTTGCTTTTGGCAATTCCACTCTTAAAGCGCTGTCGTCAGATTTGGCCTGATCATAAGCTTGGCCTGGTCTGCCGCAAAGGCTTCGGTGATTTTTTCCTGAAAACTCATTTGGTTGATCACGTTTTTGAAATCAAAAAGGGTGATGCCGATTCTTACAACCAAGCCTTGAACGGAATCGCTCAACATCAGGTGAACTACCTGGTGTCTCCTCACGAATCTTTGCGCACTATTTTCTTTTGCCGCAAGATCACAGCTCAACATAAAATTGGATTTAAAAAATTCTGGAGCTTTTTGGCGTTTTCGCAAACGGTGAAAAAACCGATGCTCTTACCAGATCCTTTGCGCCAGATGAGTTTGTTGCAAGAGGTGGATCCAAAGCTTAAAGACCTTCTTGCCTCCTACGCGCAAACAGAAAAGCCTTATACGACGGATTTCAACGGAAAGCTTTCGGCTCCGCCGGAGTGGTCTTCCATGAGCGTGCGTGCTGAAGTTTTAAAGTGCACGGATGCTTACCGGGATTTAGAAAAGCGTTATGACCTCAAGGGTGTGAATGATGATCGCGCGATTTTGATGTTTCCGGGCTCGGTGTGGGCGACGAAGCGTTGGACCAAAGAGGGCTTTATTGATACAGGGAAGTCCTTGCAGTCGCAGGGATACCAAGTCTATGTGATGGGTGGCCCTGGTGAAGAAAAACTTGCCGAGGAAGTCTCCGAAGCGATTCCGGGCTCTTTGTGTATTGCCGGTAAAACTTCAATCTTGGAATCGACACAGATTATTGCGCGAGCTCGTTTATTGGTAGGGAACGACAGCGCTGCATCTCATATGGCAGCTGCCTGCGAAACGCCATTGATTTCAGTTTTTGGTCCTACAGTTTTAAGATTTGGATTTAGACCGTGGTCTGCCAGTACCTATATTGCGCAGAAAGAAAATCTACCGTGCCGTCCCTGTGGGAAGCACGGGCACCAGAAGTGCCCGATTAAAACCCATGTTTGCATGACCCACCTGCCAGCAGAGCAGGTGGTGCAAAAAGCTGAATTTATTCTTCGCTCGTAAAATCTTTGACGTTGATGCCGTACTTACGGATTTTGCGCAGCAAAGTATTCTTAGGAATATTTGCTTGAGCCACCGTTTGGTTGATGCGGCCGTGATTCGCTTTCAAAGCACTCACGATAAATTCTTTTTCCATGCCTTCTTTGAATACGTCAAAATCCAGCGGACCATTGTAGCCCATGTTCGCGGTTTTTTCCGGAGCTTCTTTCGGAGCTAATTTCAAAGACTCGGGCAATGATTCTAAAGTGATCTGCTGAGAGTTTTCCACGATGAACGCACGCTCAACCACATTTTCAAGCTCGCGAATATTTCCCGGCCAGCGATATGCTTTCAACATTTCCAAAGCTTCGCCATCGATGCCATTGATCACGCGTGCGTGTTGACGAGAGAATTTTTTGATAAAGTGTTGCGCCAAAGCCAGGATGTCATCTGTGCGCTCACGCAAAGGCGGCAAGAAGATCGGCATCACGTTCAAGCGATAGAATAAGTCTTCGCGGAACGTGCCATCGGCCATCATTTTTTCCAGGTTGCGATTTGTCGCTGCGATAATGCGGGTGTTGGATTTCACCTCACGGTTGCTGCCGACAGGAGTGAATTTCTTTTCCTGAAGAACGCGCAAAAGTTTAACCTGCATGTCAGGACGAAGTTCGCCGATTTCATCCAGGAACAATGTTCCATTGTTGGCCATTTGGAATTTACCGATTTTACGTTCAATCGCCCCCGTGAAGGCACCTTTTTCGTGGCCGAACAGTTCACTCTCCATCAAGTTTTCAGGAATTGCTCCGCAGTTGATCGCCACAAAGCTTCCGGCTTTACGAGGGGAGTTGAAGTGAATTGCGCGTGCGACCAATTCTTTCCCCGTACCGTTTTCACCACGAATTAAAACTGTCGTATCGACTTTGCACAGACGATAGATCAGATTAAAGACGTCTTTCATCTTTTGTGATGAACCGACGAATTCTGATTCCACGTCGTCGTCAAAAATCGGATTCGACAAAGCCAGGGAAGAAACCAGATCGCGAGCCTCTTGGCTTTTACGAACGATTTCTGTCAGCGTTTGTGGGTTGACGGGTTTTTCAACGTAGTCGTAAGCGCCTTCTTTGATCGCAAGAACCGCATCATGCAAGTTGGAATGAGCCGTCATCAAAACCACAAAAGTGCGGGGATCGTGTTCTTTGATGGCAGTCAGCGCTTCGATTCCATTCATCTCTGGCATCTTAACGTCCATTAAAACCAAGTCCCAAGACTGTTGTTTTACTTTCTCAAAAGCTTCTTTGCCCGTGGCCGCTTCGTCGATGACGAATTCAATTTCCGGCATCGTTGATTTAAGGATTGAGATAACGGAACGACGCAATTCAGCTTCGTCGTCTACGATCAGAGTGTTCAATTGGTTGATCATAAGATCTCCTCGATTACATCGTCGGATTCAAGTGGCAGGGTAAAGGACACAGTTGTTCCTTGACCCACTTTACTTTCCATTTCCACTTTACCGCCATGAAGTTCAATAAAATATTTAACTAAGTAAAGACCCAAACCCGTTCCTTTGGTTTTAAGATCCTGATCACTCCCGCGAGTGAATTTACCCCAGACTTTGTCCATGTCTTCGGGTTTGATTCCATCACCGGTGTCTTTAACGATCACCTTGATGTCTTGTTCGGTTTCTGTGGAAGTTACCTCAATCAGTCCCTGAGAAGGGGTGTACTTGATCGCGTTCTCAACCAGATTGATCACAACCTCTTTGATCAGGGTGGTATCGAACTCAACCGAAAACATGGGCTCCAAGTGAGTCTGAATACGAATGCCTTTTTCAAAAGCTAATGGGCGTAACGTGACCAGAGCTTCCTCGATCACCTCGTTAATGTCTGCTGCATCCTTGTTGATTTTAAATTCGCGGGATTCCACGCGCAGGACTTTTAAAATCGACTGGATATAGCGATTCAGCTCATCACCGAACATGCGGAGGGATTTCAAATCCGTTTGCAGCTCCTGATCCTGATTCTGTGTCAGCAAGCGATCCACGATCGCTTGAATTTTAGCGATCGGGGTTTTCAAGTCATGGGAAATCAAGCTAACGAAATTGTTCTTAAGCTGTTCAAGCTCTGCCAGGTATTGTTGTTCCTGTTGCAGGGCAAAGTTTTTTCTTTCGATCTTGGTCGCCTGATAACCGATAAAGATCGTCCAGGTCGCAGCCAGCAAAACAAACGGCGCAAAAGCCGGGGACCAGAAGTAGAAACTATCAAAGACCCAGGCAGAAAGAGCCGCAAGCAACGTTGCAATCCACAAAATAAAGAACAAGGCCACAGACTGCGGATAAGTCAGGATGATAAAAACCGCAAAGCCCATCAGAACGAAAAAGCCAACCGCATACCACCAGAAATTTAAACGCTTGATCCATTTTTCGCCCAAAAGTGTATCCGTCACATGGGCCATAATTTCTGAACGGGACAATGTACCCAGCGGCGTCAGATAAACTGGCGTCGCCGAAGTCTCGGCCCCGATCAAAATGATTTTGCCTTTAAACGTATCCGGTGGAAGTTCATCGTAAAGGATCTCGCTTAAACCATACTGGGTGAAGTTATAAATCGAACCGCGATAGTTGATCGGAAGACCGGCTTGCGTTGTCGGAAAGCGCTTGCCCGTGATTTTCTCAACCAGGTGAGGCATCTCGGAACGCAAAGGAAATACCCGGCGAACCAGGCCGTCTTCGTCGCGACGTACTTCATTGGATCCAAGATTGCTGTTTTCACGGTTGCTAAAGGCCGGAGTTAAAACACGCTCCAACGAATTTGTCGTGGAGGCCCAAAACACGCGAGGGTCGAAAAAGTTTTTCTGTTCTTCATTGTTCAAGTGAACTGCACCGATGTTGTCACCGAAGTAAAGGGTGACACCGATCGCGCGGGGATCTTGTTTTAAGATTTTAGAAAGCAATTGGTTCCAGATCTTTTTATTCCAAAAAAAACTGTCAGTGATGTCGGTCGCTTCATCCAAATCCATCATTGACGACGAGCGGTCGCTGTAAACTCCGACAAAGTCAGATTGACGGATGGTGATTAAAACGATTTGCGAAGAGACCTTTTGGTCGCCGCGAACTTGGAAACGCTGGTCGTAAGACGTGGTCTCGTCAGCAGTAAGGGCCAGGCAACCGATGGCCCAACACAAAAGGCAGCGAAGCAGAAAACCGCGATGGCGCATAAAGTAGCGAAGCAGGACCTCGCTGCGATATAAAACGCGATTAAAATACTGGGAAAACGAAGCTTTTTGCACGCGTCGCAACATAGCAAATTTATTAAAAATATCAACTACTAAAAGCCCTTACCGCCAGGCGCAGAATTAGGTATATTGAAAAATATGCATATCTATCAAGGCGTCGGGCAGATGAGCTCCGTTTTAGAGTCTTCTGTCGTCACAATTGGCAATTTTGACGGTGTCCATCTAGGACATCAGCAACTCATTGAAACAGTCACGCGCGAGGCACAACATTATGGCGTGCCTTCGGTTGTGTATACTTTCCATCCTCACCCTGTAAAAGTGCTGTTTCCAGAGCGCCAAACGCAAAGAATGTTCGATCTGCGGGATCAGCAAGAACAGTTCGAAGCCCGGGGTATTGAGTGCGTGATTTTAGAGAACTTCACTAAGGAATTTTCTCAAGTCACAGCTCAGGATTTCCTGCAAAATTATGTGATGAACAAGCTTCATCCAAAAACCTTGGTGGTGGGGCACGATTTTAATTTCGGCGCCAATCGCACCGGGAATATTTCTTTTCTTGAAGGTTTCTGCGCCCAGCACGGCATTCGCTTGATCGTGATTCCTCCGTTTCAACTGGAGGGGCAGGTTGTTTCAAGTACCCGCATCCGTGAGGCCTTGCAGTCTGGGGAAATTGAAAAAGCCGAAAGACTTTTAGGTCGCCCTTATTATTTGCGCGGCACAGTTGAAAAAGGTTTTCAGCGGGGTCGTACAATCGGTGTTCCGACGGCCAATGTGCATCCTGACGTGGAATTTGTTCCACGCAAAGGCGTGTATTTTACTTACACTCGTATCAATGGTCACAATCATCCTTCGATCACCAACATTGGTGTGAATCCCACGTTTCAGGAAGACAACAAGGGCCCCGTGAAAATCGAAAGTCATATTTTTGATTTGGATGCCCAGCTTTATGGGGTTGAGGTTGAGGTGGAGCTTTTGCATTTCCAACGCGATGAAATGAAGTTCTCGGGTATCGAAACTTTGAAAGAGCAAATCTATAACGACATGGCCGCGGCCCGAAAGTACTTCAATGAGTAAAATTCTTGAGTTCCGCGAGGGGAATCCCAGCATGTTGTTTCGTTTTCTGCAGTTTCTTGCAGGAAAAAAGCCGGATCTTTTTCAGTTGGAGCAACATCAAACTTATTCTGCAGAACTATTGAAAGACGCGAGTGCTGCTTTTTTCTCTTTTGAGCAAGCACGCCTGCTTTATCCTTCTTTGCAAATTTTGCCAGCACAGGTGCGTATGCTGGAGTGTTTTGACTTTTACTTTCCGGAAGATGGGAAGTGGTATCCTCGCCTGCTTTATTATGAAGCCATTCATCGCGTACTGGTCGAGCGCGCTCGTGATTTGAATATTCGCGTGCCGGCCTTTGTGGTCGGCGAGGGGGAGTGCTTAAGAATTGCCGCAGCCGTTTGTACAGAGCTTGGTTTTTCGGAAATCTATCTGATTGGTGAAAATACCATGCAGCTTCATCGCGAAGCGCGCATTCTGTCCCGAGGAAACTTAGGAATTAAGTTTAAAGTGTTACCCATCGAAGAGCTTACAATTCAGGCAGTCAGTGCTTCTTTGATCATCAACACGGTTCATCTAAAGCATGAAAGCGAATTGTTAAAAGACTTGTCGTACTTTAATTTCATGAACACTGGCGGATATGCCTTTGACTGCAACCTTGGCAACTTACAAAGCGAGCTGATGGAAGAAGCGGAGCGTGCTGAACTGAAGGTTCTCCAGCCGTCAGATTTGTTGCAGGCTTTGGTCGAGATAGTTTTTGAAAAACTCAAACAAAGCGAAGTTCTTGAGCGCACCGACCTCACGGCATGGGTGAGGGAGTTCAAGGAGCAAAACTCTTCTTCCGTCTAGTTACAAAAAACGGCACCCTGGTATAAAGTTATGTTTGGGGAGCCACAATGTCTTCGATCAAAATTGGCGAAATATTAGTTAAGCAGGGTCTGCTCAAGCCGGACCAGTTAGCTCATGCTGTTGAAGAACAAAAAAAATCAGGTTCTCGCCTCACTGGCGTCATCACGCAACTTGGATTTCTTAAAGAAAATCAAATTCTTCGCGCGATGGAAAAGCACTTTGCTGTTCCTGGTGTCGAAGTCTCTTCATTTGAAATTGATCCTTCCGTTATTCAGCTTATTCCACGGGATGTTTGCGATCGCAATCAATTGATTCCACTTCAAAAAGCGGGATCAACACTGGTCGTGGCTTTCGCTGATCCAAGCAACATCATGGTGAAAGAAGACTTGCGCTTTATCACCCGATGCAAAATCCAGGCGGTGGTTGCGACCGAAACTGCTATTGCTGCGAGTATCGAGAAATACTACGGCGGTAATATCAACGTTAAGAATTTAAATACCATGGCTGAAGCTATGGAAGAGGAGTACGCAGCGAATGCGACCGCCACTGAAGTCATCGATTCGGATGCAGGTGGTGAGGAAGCTCCGATCGTTAAATTTGTGAATCAGATTTTGGGTGAAGCCATCATCAAAAAAGTGTCTGATATCCATTTTGAACCATATGAAAAAAGATTTCGTGTGCGTTTTCGTATCGACGGGAACTTGATCGAAGCTACGCAACCTCCCCAAGGGACGGGTGCTGCGATTGCATCGCGTATTAAGATCATGTCTAAACTCGATATCGCTGAAAAACGCCGTCCCCAAGATGGTCGTTTGAAAGTTCGTACCAAAAAAGGTCGCGAGATGGACTTTCGTGTCAGCGTTCTGCCAACGATCTGGGGCGAAAAAGTGGTCATGCGTTTGCTCGACAAATCCAATCTTCAATTGGACATGACGAAACTGGGCTTTGAAGAAGACGATTTGAAACTCTTCAAATCCATGATCAATCTTCCGCAAGGGATGGTGTTAATCACGGGCCCCACGGGATCTGGTAAAACCACAACAATTTATTCTGCCTTGGCAGAGTTGAATAAGCCTGACGTGAATATCTCCACAGCAGAGGATCCGGTGGAGTTCAACTTAGAAGGTATCAATCAGGTGCAAATGAATCCTGATATCGATTTGAACTTCTCGAGTGCTTTAAAATCATTCCTTCGTCAGGACCCGGATATCGTCATGGTGGGGGAAATTCGTGACCTTGAGACGGCTGAGATCGCCTTTAAAGCGGCCTCCACAGGTCACTTGGTTGTAAGTACTCTGCATACCAACGATGCCCCCGGCACAGTGATTCGTTTAACGGAAATGGGTGTCGCAAATTATATTATCACCTCATGCGTGAACTTGGTTGTGGCTCAGCGTTTGGTGGGTAAAAACTGTGAATCTTGTAAAGTGCCAATCGAAGTTCCGGCGCAAACACTTATAAATCTGGGAGTGCCCCAAGCGGAAGTTGGCGAATATAAATTGATGCGTGGAAAAGGTTGTTCGAACTGTAACAACTCCGGTATCAAAGGTCGTCTTGCCGTTTATGAATTGCTGTCCATGACTGAAAAAATGAAGGAAGCAATTCTTAAGAATGCTTCGACGGGACAGCTTCGTTTCTTGGCACGCGAACAAGGAATGAAAACTCTCCGTCGTTCTGCTTTGTTGAAATTAAAAAGAGGCCAAACAACGATTGAAGAAGTCTTGAATGCATCTGTGAAGGACACATAATGAGTTTGACAGAATTGTTAATGCAAGCGAAGGCTAAAAAATCTCAAGAATTCCTATTTGTCGTAGGCAGTGAACCCCGTGCTCGTAGCATGACAGGTTGGGAAAGCTTACGCGCTTCTCCGGGGTTGATGACGGAGTGGAAGCTTTTGCAACAAAGCTTTCTGGATGATCAACAAAAAGCAATGCTGGAAACCACAGGTGTGGTTGTCGGGGAAACCGCTTTGGAAAATACGCGTATTGGATTTTCGTTCTTTCAACATGAAAGTACGATGAAGGCCATTATCGATTTGGATCTGGATGGCTCCCGATTCGACATGCCACTTCCGGGCAGCTATATGGAAACTTGTTTGCGCATGAAGGGTCTTGTGATCGTTTCGGGCGCAGGGGAGTCGGGCCAAACCGGAACTCTTTATAAAACAATGCAAAAGATGGGCGAAGAAAGATCGTTCATGGGCGTGGTTTTTTCGACAAAACCTTTCCCGCAAGTGCGTGAAGCAAAATCCTGTTTTCTTTATCACAACGGAATTTTCGCAAGTAAAGACGAACGTGATAGTTTGTTAAATGGTGTTGATGTTGTGGTTTATGACGGCGCTTCTGACGATGCCAGCTTCCTGGAGGCTATGGCTTTGGCAGAGCGTGGCGTGTTCGTTATTTATTCTATGCGCGCACCGTCGTTGATGAATGCTCTTCGTCGTTGTCTGTCGGTGATGACGGATCGATTTGATCAACATGGCTCTTCGCGTTTTGCGGAAGTTTTTTCGATGGGTCTTGGCCAATATGCGATGGCGGGATTGGGTAATGACCGCGTGTTCGCGCACGAATTGCTCTTAGTGAAGCCTCAGATTCGTGAATTCATAGAACGTCAGGAAATGAGTTCTTTGCAAGCGGTTTTGACAACAGCTCCAGAGCACTCTGGCATTCTGACTTTGAATCAATCTTTGCTTCAGCATTTGATCCGCCGTCGTGTGGATTTGAAAACGGCTTTTGAAACATCTCGCGATCCAGACAACTTGGATCAGTTGCTCAAGAAGGTGGGCATCTAGATGGCTAAGTTTCAATACCAGGCTCGCGCCGCCACTGGAAATATAGTTCAGGGGGAAATCGAAGCAGCGACTCAGCAAGAGGCGATCATTCGTCTTCGTGCTCAGCAGTTGATGCCGACGAAACTGGTAGCGATGGCCCGTGCAACGGGTAAAAAAGCCAGCACACCGGCTCCCATGTTTGGTGGCCGCGTAAAGGGTAAAGATCTGCAGATCTTTACCCGTCAGTTTGCGACCTTGATCAACGCCGGTATCCCAGTGGTGGATTGTTTGAAAATTCTTTCAGAAGGTTTACGCCCCGGTCCTCTGCGTGAAGCAGCCGGCACGGTAAAATCTTCGATTGAAAGCGGTCGTCGTCTGGCAGACTCCATGGGGCAAGTGCCTCTGGTATTTGATAAATTGTATGTGAATATGATCCAGGCCGGGGAAGAAGCCGGTATCCTGGATGGTATCTTGAATCGTCTGGCTCTCTATATGGAGAAATCAGAAAAACTAAAAAGTCAGGTCAAGGGTGCCCTGGTGTATCCGGCCGTAATCCTGGTTGTAGCCTTTGCGGTTATCACTGGTATCTTGGTTTTCATCCTTCCAAAATTCATGGAGTTCTTTAACTCCGCGGGTAAAGAACCACCGGCACTGACTCAAATGGTCGTCGCGCTGTCTAATTCTATGATTCATAAATGGTACCTTTACGTTTTCGCTGTAGTTGGTATCCCCTTCGCGATTCTTCAGTACTACCGTACCGATGAAGGCCGCGACACGATGGATAGACTTTTCTTTAACGTGCCAGTATTCGGTGAGGTTATTCAAAAATCCGCTATCGCGCGATTGACTCGTACTTTGTCGACTCTGTTGTCTTCGGGTGTGGGTTTGATCGAAGCGATCGATATCTCGGCCAAAACCGCAGGTAATATCGTGATCGAGCAAGCTTTGCTTCGTTGTAAAGCCTCAGTGACTGAAGGTCGTACTTTTGCGTCTCCGCTTCTTAAGGAAAAAGTTTTTCCTGAGATGGTTGTGCAGATGATCTCGATCGGTGAGCAGTCCGGTACGATGGATATCATGCTGGGTAAGATCGCCGATTTCTATGAAGACGAAGTTGAAACAGCTGTTAAAGCGATGACTTCCTTGCTTGAGCCACTGATGATGGTTTTCTTGGGTGGTATCATCGCGGTTCTGGTTATCGCCATGTATCTTCCGATCTTCTCTATGGCAGACGTTGTTGGCGGGGGCTAATGCGCTTAAGTTACGCCCTTCAGAATAATAAAAACCAGGGACTGACAGTCGAGTTTGCTCGGGTCAGTCTCTTTGTTATTGTTCTTTTAGTCAGCGTTATTTCTACGATGACTCAAGGAAGTTTCGTGAACTGGTCGGTGCAAGCACCGTTTTATCTGGTTCTGACTTTGGCGTTGGGCCTGCATGTGGTTTGGATTTCCGAATGGGACCAACTGCTGCAACATCCAAAGGCGTTGTTCTTTGGTTTCGTGTTGGATTCTGTTTTCATTTCTCTACTGATTTACTATTTCGGTTTGAATCAGTCGCTTTTCTTGTTCCTGCATCTGGTAAATATCTTGCTTGCCGGAATCGCATGTCGGGGAGTGGGTGCTTTAACGCTAGCACTTTTCACCAGCATCACATTCACTATCGCGGCGTTATTTTCGCCGGAAATGAAAGCGCTGAATTTCTTTTTCTTGTTGGCGTTAAACAACATCGCGTTCTTCTCTGTCGCAGGTCTTTCCGGCTATTTGAGTGAACAGCTGCAGTCAGTTGGTAAAGAGCTTAAGAAAACAGGTTTAAGTCTTCGTTCTGCGCAGGAATTGAATCAGTTCATCATGGAGAATATCCCTTCGGGAATGTTGTCTTTCACCGCTGAAGGCCAAGTTTTGACGGCGAATAATTCAGCGTTGGAGATCTTAGGTAAATCTGCTCCTGCCGAGATCAACTGGTATCGTATTTTTCCAGAAACAGAGCGCGCAGCAGATAATTTTCGCGGGGATTTAAAGTATATCGAAAGCAGCGATCAAACTGCTAAAATTTTAGGTGTCACACTTTCAAAAGTGTACAGCCCGGATTTACAAGCGCCTCTTTCGATTGCCTTGATTGATGATTTGACCAAAGTTCGTCAGTTGGAATTCGCAGCTCGCCAAAATGAAAAATTGGCAGCGGTGGGTGGCTTGGCTGCGGGTATTGCTCATGAAATCCGCAATCCATTGGCGGGTATCAGTGGCAGTATCGAGATGCTGACGCAAACCGTGACGAATGATGACGATCGCAAGCTGATGAAAATTGTTTTGCGCGAAATTGATCGCCTGAACAACTTGATCACAGAATTCCTTGAATATGCTCGTCCTGAAAAGCCACCAACAGATGTTGTCGATATGGCGTTTTTATTGAACGAAGTTTTTGATGCTATAAAAACAGACACGAAAGTGCGCGCCGATGTTCAGCAAGTTCGTGAAATTGGAGCGGGGCTCAGAATTCTTGGTCACAAAGACAAGTTGAAACAGGTTTTCTTAAACATCGTTTTAAATTCGTATCAAGCGATGCAGGATTCTGCAATAGCGCAACTGACGGTGAAAGCTGTTGCGAATGAAAAATCAATCGTGGTTAGCATTCGCGACACAGGTTGCGGAATGAGCGAAGCCACTCGTAAGAAAATGTTTGAACCCTTTCATACGACGAAGCCCAAAGGTACAGGCCTTGGTCTAGCTGTGACTCATAAAATTTTAGAAGGTCATAGTGCCCAAGTCTTCGTGGAGAGTGAGCAGGGTGTGGGTACAGAGTTTGTTTTGACTTTCCCGAAAGCAAACTAAAGAATAGGTAATATATCACAGGATGTGGGAGCGAGGAACATGAAGCCGAGAATTCTTGTTGTCGACGACGAAGAATCAATACGCGAATTTTTAGAGATCATGCTGAAAAAAGAAGGCTATGAGATCACTTTGGCTGAAGACGGCCAAAAAGCAAAAGACCTTCTGACAAAAAAATCTTTCGACATGATCATCTCCGATTTGCAGATGCCCCATGTGACAGGTATTGAGCTTCTTAAGCACGTTAAAGAATCATACCCAGACACCGTGTTCATGTTGATCACAGCTTTCGGTACAACGGAAACTGCGGTTGAAGCCATGAAAATGGGTGCTTACGACTATTTGACGAAACCTTTCAAAATCGACGAAGTTCGTTTGAACATTCAAAATGCTCTGCGTTCACGCAATTTGGAAGTTGAGAATAGAACACTTAAGAAAGAGTTAACGAAAGAATACTCTTTCCAAAGCATGGTCGGAAACTCGCCTGCAATGCACGCGATCTTCGACATGGTTAAACGTGTATCTCAAACGCCAACCAACGTTCTTATAACCGGGGAATCTGGTACGGGTAAAGAAGTGGTGGCAAAAGCGATTCACTACAACGGGCCATTGAAAGATCGTCCGTTTGTAACCGTGAACTGCGGTGCGATTCCTGAGAACTTGATGGAATCCGAAATGTTCGGTCATAAGAAAGGTTCCTTTACCGGAGCTGTGGCTGATAAATCGGGTCTTTTTGAAGTGGCTGATACAGGGACATTGTTCCTGGATGAGGTCGGTGAGTTGCCGCTGACGATTCAGGTAAAATTACTTCGTGCGATTCAAGAGCGTGTAGTTCGTCGCGTGGGTGCAACGGAAGACGTTAAAGTTGAAGTTCGTATTATCGCAGCGACAAATCGTAATCTTGAAGAGATGGTGGCTAAGGGTACTTTCCGTCAAGATTTGTTCTATCGCTTGAATGTTATCAATATTAAAACGCCAAGCTTGCGTGAGCGTCGTGAAGACGTTCCGTTGCTGGCGAACCATTTCTTGAAAAAGTATAATGAGCGCCTGAATAAAAATATCGGCGCGATCAGTGCTGAAGCGATGGAAATTCTTAAAAAGTACGACTACCCAGGTAACGTGCGTGAGCTTGAAAACATGATCGAGCGCACGGTGGCTTTGGAGGGTGGTGCGACCATCTTGCCTGAGTCCTTGCCGCCAATGGTTAACACGGCTTCTGGCCGCAAAATGGCGTCTTCCAATGAAATTGAGATGGGAGATGACGGGGTTGACTTGGATAAGGTCATGGGCCAAATTGAAAAAGAACTTTTGGTCAAAGCGATTCATTCCGCTGGTGGCGTGAAAAAGAGAGCAGCAAAACTGCTTCACATCTCTTTCCGCTCGATGCGATATCGCATTGAAAAGTACAATCTCGGCGTCGTGGGTGACGACGAGCTTGACGATGAATAGTCCACTTTAAAGTGACTAAAAAGCCCCGCAAGGGGCTTTCATCATTTTAAGGCAGTAACAATATAAGGAGCGGGTCATGACGGTGCAGGAAGATAAAAAGAAAATAGTAGAACTACTTAACGAAATCATCGAGATGGAAATCTCGGCGGTGATTCGTTATCTGCATTATGCGTTGATGATCAAAGGCCCCAATCGTATCCCAATTGTTAAATGGTTCCATGATCAAGCCAATGAGGGTTATGCCCATGCTTCTATGATCGGTGAAAAGATCACGGCATTTGGCGGTCATCCTTCATTGAAAGTTTCTCCGGTTCCTGAAACAAACACGCACAAAGTTTTGGATATCTTGGCTGAGAGCTTGGATTTCGAATTGAAAGCTTTAGCAAAGTACAAAGAGCTTTTGAAGCACGTTGGTGATGACGTAGCCCTTGAAGAACTGGTTCGTGGTCAGATCCGTTTGGAGACAGAGCACGTTGAAGAGGTGCGTAAGATGTTGGATGTAAATCACTAATATCCCAAAGATTCTAAGAAATAAAAAAGCCAGGAGTGATCCTGGCTTTTTCTTTTTCAGCGTATGAACTTTTTGAAACTACCTAGAAACCCATACTGGGATTTCAAGGTGTTGAGCTTGGTCATTCAAAGTGAAATCAATACGAACATTCCATTGGCCCGGCATCACAAACCATGCGTTTGTTACTAGGTAAACTCCGTTCGCATTTTCAACGATGTCCACCGGAGAAGATCCATGGCCGTGATGACCCATGTTCATCCAAAGATCGACTTTGAAGTTTTGTAAGGGAGCTCCATCAAATCCTTGAACCAAGACTTGAAATTGTCCTTCAGTTGAAGCCGTCACATCGGTTTTATAAAGAAGTTGTGCGCACAAAGATTCCACGGTTTGTGAGCAAACGATTGTGCTAAGCTCGCCAGCTTTAGGGGAAGCAGGTGCTCCGTAAACCTGTGCGGAAGCCACGGAAGTTAAAGTAATGGATGCAACCAGCGTGATAACTGACATAAGCAATTTCATAAACTCTCCTTAATAGGTGCCTGATATAGCAAGGAATCTTGGGATTGCCATCACATATTTCTAAGCGCAACAATGAGTTGCATCTGTTAATTGTTGACGGCGACGGGATAGTTTTAGATCTAATGTTTCATGTAAGGAGTTCAAATGGCTTACGAGAAAAGAAGCGTCTCTACCGCAGATGGTGCGATGACGGTTCATATCACCAGACCTGAAAAAGCCGATACAAGGAAGCCCGCCTTGATCGTTTTGCAGGAAGCCTTTGGAGTAAATCATCATATTTTGAATGTGTGCAAGAAGCTTGCGGATCACGGTTACGTGGCTTTGGCTCCAGAACTTTTTCATCGTGCAGGTGATGGCGTCACGGTTGAGTACACGAACTTTCAAGCCGTGCGCCCGATTTTGGGAGAGCTTACGAACGCCCGCATGATCGACGATATGACTCAAACATTTAAGCTCGCTCAAAGCTTACCATTTGTTGAGACCTCTAAGGTCGGAACGATTGGTTTTTGCATGGGTGGATTTGCGGCTGTTTTGGCGGCTTGTCATCTTGATTTGGCGGCGGCGGTTTCCTTTTATGGAGGCGGTATGACAGAAGAACGTTCTGGCTTCGCTTTCAAACCCTATATGCACGATTTCAGCTCGATAAAATGCCCTGTGTTTTTAGGGTTTGGCGCTGAGGATCAGAGTATTCCTCCGGCGCAAATCGATCAGATTCGAGCTCAGCTTAAACAAGCTCATGTTCAGGCCCAAATAGCGGTGTATCCCGAGGCGCAACATGGCTTTTTATGCGACGAAAGAGCTTCTTTTAACCCCAAAATGGCTGATAAAGGATGGAAGGATATCTTTAATTGGCTTCAACAATATGGTATGATGACACTATGAAAATCAGCCAAATTAGCAAAATCTCTAAAGATACCGGTTTGAGTCCTGAAAAATTGGCCGTCTATTTTCAAGTGTCTAACATGACACTTCGTCGTTGGTTAAAGAAAGGCGGCACAGCCCGCGTTCCTTCCCAATACGACACGAATATCTATCAAGGTATTCTGGCTATGGTTAAAGACGGTGCCATCGACAAAGACCACGAATGCGTGAAAGAAGCTTACGAGTTCACACAGGTCTTGTTTGCTAACAACTCTTTCATGATGATGGACTTGCAAGCCGCTCAATTCGAAAACACCGGCAACGATGAAGACGGATTGATGGACTTATGTTTGCGCCTGGGTCAGCGCGATGACAGCTTGTCATACGTTCAAAGAAACGAACAAACTCTTCAAGACCTCGAAAAGAAAAGCCCCAGCATCCGCGAAAAAGTCACAGCACTTTGGAACGTCCTTAAAGACGGCGAATTGCAAAAGACTTCCAAATACGTTGCAGTCGGAGCATTGTTCTATTTAGTCTTCCCATTCGACTTCATCCCAGACTCCGTTCCGGGAGTAGGATTGCTAGACGACTATGCAATCCTGTCGATCGCAATGGATCACTACTTGCGAATCAAAAATCTAAAAGGCTAAAACCTTCGAAAGCATCTCCAAAAGAGATGCTTTTTTTATTTCTATTGTTTGAATATGGGGATTTGAAACGGCCAAATCCCGTCTGCCTTGGTCCCATCGGTCTCACGCCTGCTTCTCCGCGACACGCGATGCAAAGGGCTCCTGCCCTCTGCCCTACGGGCTGCGCTCAAAAATAGCAGGATGCTATTTTTGTCCGGGCTCACCGTCGCCGGCTTCGCCGGCTCGCGCATCCATGCGCCGACGGAGGTCGCTGCGTAGCAAGCATGAGCCCGCTGTGCCCAAGTCAGCCGGGCTTTGGCCGTTTCAAATTCAGTCTTTAAAATAGAAATAAAAAAACCATCTCTTTTGGAGATGGTTTTTTTGTTGGGGCTTTTATTTTTTTGTGGCTTCGTAGAGTGGGGTTACTTTTGGTAGAAGCGAAGAGATGTGATTCAAACGTGTTGAATCTGCCGGGTGAGTAGAAAGAAATTCTGGTGGTTTGTTGCCGCCGTTTGAGCCCATTTTTTTCCAGAGGGACATGGCTTCTTTTGGATCGTAGCCGGCTCTTGCCATGAGTTCGACTCCGATGGTGTCGGCTTCGGATTCTTGGCCTCTTCCGTGGGGTAGGGAGACCATCAGGTCGCCGAGTGTGCTGGCGGCACCGGCGTAGCTAGAGCTTAGTGTGTCTGTTGCTACTAAGATATTTAGTAGGTTTTGTTTTACCATTTCTTCGGAGACGCGTTCTCTTCCGTGTTCGCGGAGGGCGTGGGCTATTTCGTGGCCCATGACGGCGGCTATTTCTCCGTCGGTCATGTTTAGTTTTTCGATGATGCCGGTGTAGAACACGATTTTACCGCCGGGCATGCAGTAGGCGTTGATGTCGGGGCTGGTGATGACGTGGACTTCCCATTGCCAGGAGGGGGCATCTTTGCGGAAGATGCCGGTTTGAGGGATGAGTTTGTTGGCGATGGTTTGCACTCGTTTTAGTTGAGCCGGGTTGACATCCAGGGCGCCTTTCTTTTTGGCTTCGTCTTTGGTTTGTTGGAAACTTAAGGCCGCTGCTTGATTGATTTCTGCAGAGCTGACCATCATCAGCTGTTTGCGTTTTACTCCCACGGCGCCTTCGTCAGTGGTGCTGGCGCAGCCTGCGATGATTGAACTAACAAGAAGAATTAATAGTGAGTTTTTCATTGCATTAGCATGGCAAAATCACCGGGGTCTTGTCAAAGTCGGGTGTGTTATTCGGCGGAGTGACAGGATCTTGGCAAAGAACAGTCGGTGTTACTGGTTGCGACTGTTTTTCCAGGCGAAATAAATCAATGTGCCTGCCGATGTTGCCAGTGCCAGATAAAGGAAAATGTGATTTTCAGTGGAGGGGTCGCTGGAGGAACGAATACCGAAATAATAAACTGCGGTTTTTAAAATAATTCCGGATTGAATCACCGCCCAAACATACGGAAACATTTCGCGAAAAGTTTTTTGTTCCTGAGTTAATACCTTAGGGCGTTTTTCAAAAGTCGGTTCAAAATCCCAATAATTGTTGCGATGAAAATCCGTCACGACAGTATTCCAAGCGCGACGTAACTCCGTGCTGTTGATTTCAGAAGTTCCATTTTTCAGCAACTCCAGATCCAACTTTTCTAACGCCAAGGCACGCAAAGCAGTTTCGTCGGCTTCAGTAAAGAAGCCACGATTTGTGGTGAAATCTTCTTTGAAATGGGTCTGAGTTTCCGTCAGAGCTTTTTGTGCTTCAGCGTCCAGTGTGGCTTTCATGGCAGTTAAGTTATGACGGAGGTCTTGTCTTTGTCAAAAGGCTTATTGTTTTGAGTCGTCGCTAAATGGAACCTAATTATATGAAATAATCTGGAGGGATTCATGCGCTTGAAGCAAGTGGTATTGACGCTTTTATCCTCTGTTTTGTTAAGCTGTGCAAACTCGCAAGCGAACAATGCTCGGGTCACTCCGACAAATGGTGATGGGATCAAGCAGATTGCGGCAGACGCGTATATCTATGCTTACCCGATGGTGGTCATGGCCACAGCGCGCGAAGTAATGACTGCAGTGCCTCGGGCCGGCCGCGAGAAAGCTCCATTAAATCAAATCGCCAATCAACGCACTTTGCCTTCACCTGATACGACTCGGCCTTTTGCAGAAACGGATATTTTAAGCAGTCTTTCTTGGATTGATGTTTCGAAAGAGCCCGTCGTGATCAGTTTGCCTGATGCCGGAAAAAGATTTGTGATGTTCTCGTTGGTCAGTGCGTGGGGGGAAGTGTTTGCCACTCCCGGAAGTCGAACTTCAGGAAATCAAAAGAAAGACTTTGTTCTGACCGGTCCCGAATGGAAGGGGACCGTCCCAACCAATATGCAAAGAATTATCGCACCGACAAATTCCGTGTGGATGGTGGGGCGAGCCCAGTTGAAAGATACCGCGGACTATGACCGTCTGTATCGCTATCAGGATAAAATCAGTGTCAGCACTCTTTCGGAGTTTGGCAGTAAAACTGTAAAACCCATGTCTGTCGTATTCAATATCGATGTCGACAATCGCACACCGATTTTTGATCAAGTCGAAAGCATGGATGCCCGGGTTTTCTTTGAAGTCTTTGCGAAAGAACTAAAAAAGAATCCCCCGGCGCAAACTGATGGCGCAATGGTTTCTCGCCTGGCGGCTCTGGGAATCTTTCCGGATAAAGAATTTAACTATGATGCTCTTCCAGAATCAGTAAAAGAGGGAATTAACTCTGGATACTTTGCAGGACAGGATCAGTTTGCCGAGTTTCAGCGAGGTACTCCGAATATGAAAGTGGTCAATGGCTGGGGTACGCCGATCCTTTCAGGCAAATACGGCACCAACTACAAAGCCAGAGCCTTAATGAAGAAATTGGGATTCGATACCACGGCTCCGCAAGATATGTCCTTCGCCAGAGCGCTGGTCGACGGGCGGGGGGAGCGCTTAAATGGGAGCTTCAAATATCTTTTGAAGTTTCCGAAAAACCAAACGCCACCAGTTCATGGTTTCTGGTCGCTGTCCCTGTATAACACCAGAAAATTTTTTGTACCTAATCCGCTTGAAAGATATTCGTTGGGAAGTGGGCAACACTTGAAAACGAATCCGGATGGTTCTATCGATATTTACGTACAAGCCGTTTCTCCGGGCAAAACGCTGGAATCCAACTGGTTGCCTGCCCCGGCTGGTGAAGACTTCAATTTGGTGATGCGGATGTATTGGCCAAATCAATCAGTCCTTGATGGCACCTGGAAGATTCCGGCTCTGGAAAAAATACCGGAGTTTAAAAATCTCTCTGAAAATTTGTATTAGAATTACTTGGTTTTTTTTAAGGCGACGTTGAGGTCTTTGGCGAGATCCTGGAAGTAGTCGCCTTCGCGAAGTTTAATTTCCACAGGTTCCGCCGCGTCCTCGGGACGAGTTGCCTTATTGATGATGCGACGGATATTGAAAAGGGGACCCACGATTTTCGAAGTCACACGGTTCGTCAGGTAAAAACCCGCAACCAGGCACACGGCAACCACGATAAATTCGTTCATTAAAAACATAACTTTATGGCGACCAATAAATTCGGCAATCGACATCGAACCGTATTCGCCAGCCAAGGCTTTTTCTTCAAGCTTGCTTACCAACACCCAGCCCGCAATTACTTGGGCCAAAAAAATCCCGGTCACAAAAAGACCCACAAACATCAAGGCGTCGTATTGAACCTCGCGGTTGACAATCAATTTGCGGCGATGTTTTAAGATTCCCATTTTTAAGTCCTTGGCTTGCGTTTCTTTAAATATATCGTGATGCAGATGTACTTGTTGGATATTTCTAAGGAACTGCAGCGGCATTCTCAATTTAAGACGCCGCTGTCAGTTTCCTATCCATTTATTTTGGGAATAAATAGAATGCTTCGTCGACCATTTCATTCACTGTGTTGAACTTGTTTTCGTCCGGTGTCTTGAAGTGATCAAGTCCCACTTTACCTAAAATTTTAAACGGCGAAATATTCTGCTGAGAAAGGATCTCAAACTCTGCAGAAAACGGCGTAGAAAGTGTCGGAGACACGGTCTTTTTGTTCACTTTTACAAAGTAAATTCCTCCGCCTAAACCGTCGGCTAAAAACGGAATATTTGGTGCGGTCCCGGCCCCGATATAAGCGAAGTAAAGGTCTGTCGAAGTGGATAGGGAAATATGATCTTTTAAAGGTGAATCTAAAGCATGGGTATAGTGGTCGACAAATTCGCGGGCAAATTCATCGGCAATACCACGTCGGTCATAGCGATTGTCGTTCAAGGCTTTACGAATACGATTTGCCAGAGTATCGAAACCGGGAAGCATCTTGCGCAGTTGCGCCTCTAAGAATTTGGGTTGATACGTTGTATCGCCCTGATGTTTGCTGACCTCGTTAATCCAAGCTTTGAAAGACTCATAACCTGGTAAGGCTTTCGCCAAATTAATATAAGACTGATTTGAAATGAAGCCCGTCTTTTCCACAGACGCCATGTCGCTGCGTAAAAGAACGATATCGGCGTCACCGCGAGCGGCAATGGCTTCCTTCAAGGTCGGGTAGGCCAAGTTAGTATAAGAGATATACTTTTCGAGGAACGTCACGCGCGGAGCTTTTTTGATTGTGATCTGAATCGCAGAAGGGGCGCTTTCAATCTGCTTTTGTCCTTCAGCGAGCAAAGTCTTGGCTGCTTGGAAGTACTTCTCACGGCTGACCATGATCTTGTTTAAATGCGCTATATTATTCACTTCTAATGCATATTCAGTGTACTGTTGGAATTTTAATTCCATGAACTGGTACTGCGCCACGATGTCTGATAAGGAAGCTCCCGTGCGGGTTTCAAAGCTCTTTTCATAGTCTGTGTGCCAGCCACGAGTCTGCGCCAGGATCGCCATTGGGTCCGTGTCTTTGATCGTGATTGCGTTTTCAAAAACGCGTACCTGCCAAGGATGCAAATAGATTTTGCCTTTCTCATTGGCGTCTTTAATGACGTTATAGTCCACGATTTCGATGTCTTTAGGATCGATTTTTTGAGCCTGGACATCCAAGACATACTGCATGTGATCTCTAAAGATATTTCGATGCGCCAACGTCAAACTGCGACGGGCAAACGTGTGGGGAGCCAGGTCTCCACCCTCACCATAAAGAAGATATGTGCGGTCTGCGATCGGATAAAGCTTTCCGTTAAAGAGGGCATGGGGGATACCCATTTGGTTATAAAAGAAACCATCCGTCAGCATGGTGTAATTCGCATTGCCGATTTTAACGAACTTATTTCTAGAGGAAATCGTGTCGTTCATCCACTTGAATTTCTTTTTCATGGCTTTATCAAGCTCTATGCGCTTGGCTTCTTTGCCATAGGTTGTTGTGGTCGGTAAAATCGCTGTGCGCGGGGTTGAGTCACGGTTGATATTGTTCACCGTGGGTACTGCAGGATCTGTGAAAGTCACTTCGCGAACCATCTCACCGAACTCAGCAACACTGTTTCTGAAGAGTTGTTTCCAGGTTGGCAGATCATAGTAAATGTCATAGCCCGGGAAGGTATTCATTACACCTGGATAGCCAGCTTCCTGCAAAATGCGGTTCGCAAAAAGCATCGAGGTTCTGCCATTGCCATCAATAAATGGATGAATCGAAACAAAGCGATATTGAAACTCTGCCGCCAGATCAATCGGATCCATGGTGTTTTTATTTTGATAGTACCAAGTCGAAAGCTCGCTGATGGCTTTGCCGACAGTTTTGTAGTCTCCATACACAATCCAACCGCGACGCTTGTCTTTGCGACTGAGTGGGTAAGGAAGTTCGATGAATTTTTTAATCCAAGGATTGGCTTTCAAGGCCAGATACTGAGATTCCTTCAGCGGATGCAGGATGGGATCGCCCCCCACGTTTTGACGAACTTTAAATCCCGTCGTATTGCCGATCGACATGTTCTTCGGCATAATTTTTCCCATCAGACTCGCTTCTTTTTTCAAGCCTTCGGAACCCAGTTCATGGATGCGCATGATAAGACTGCGGCTGATATCCAAACGCCCAATAGGAATAGAATTCAAGTGATCGCGTGCATTGGCGTAAGCTTTGTAGTTTTCAAGGCCCCAGATTTCAGTTCCGTGCTTGCCATCTTCCTGGCCACGCTTCAAAGAACGATTCGAATAAAAGCGCAGGAAATCAATTTCAGCATCGAGCCATTTATCCCAACTTAATTTCTGATTGATCGTGGTAAACGTGGCTGGAGCTGCCGGATCCAAAAGAGGCGGAGTAAGATCCGTGTCCATGAAAACAGCTGAACAACTTAAACCCTCTGACGCGGGGCCTCGGGGATCCACACAAGCTTCGTTCACCGCGACAGGCGAAGGCGACTGACAAGATGTAAGAATCAGAGAAAGTGCCGAAATTGTTGTGAAAAATCTGTTTTTCATATGCTTCTAAAATCGGAACTAATGTGAATAACCTTGAGGGGCATATTATTGTTGCAATCCTCTGTTTTCCCGACAAAGGTAGAGCCCTGTTTACTTCTGGAGGGGAAATATGAAGTGGGCAATTTTTGCCGGGTTGATGCTGTCAGCATCCCTAAGCCAAGCTATTTGCATTCAGACATTTAACACTTACGGTCCGCTTTACGCGCCCAATATTGCGTCTCGATCTGAAGCGCTTTCAAAGGAAATTTTAACCGCCCCCTGCGATGTGATTCATTTTCAAGAGGTGTGGAATTCTGGGCAACAAAATGTGATCGTGGACATTTTGCAACCTCGTTACAACATTAGCGCTCCCAATATGGATTTGAAAATTGGTCTCATGGCATTGACCAAGGGCCAAATCAATTACACGGACGTTTACACATTCGTGCTTAATTCAGACAGCTTCATGGATTCTTTAAAAGACATCATGGGCGTAAAAAAAGGTTTCATGAATATGGTGGTGCAGTTGCCAGGAGTGGCGACGCCTATTCTTGCCACCAACGTTCACACGCATCCTTTGTCGGGGGCTGTGCGTATTACTCAGATTCTGGACATTTACCAATGGCGTTTACGTCATTTGGACTATCCATGGGTGATGACCGGGGACTTTAACTTCACGGCGGAGTCTTTCGAGTGGAAATTTTTTAAACTCTTGATGGGTGTTCGCGATGTGCAGGAAGAAACTGTTGGTTATAACGGTCAGTGCACATTCTGTGGTTCACAAAATCCTTTGTCTGATGAAAAAGGCAATTGGGTGTTAGATTATATCTTTGTTTCCAACATCACAAAAAACATGAACTGGAAATGGCAGATGGTTGATTCCCAAATCAATCTTCGCGGTGGTCAAAGATCGCCTCTTTCTGATCACTATGGTTTGCGTGCGCAGTTAAATCTTGAACAAGGTTCTATTGCAGCTGATTGGAAAACAGTTCCTGAAAGAGCTGCTGCGCTCAAAAATATGCTCGAAACTGCACGTAAGCATTTGCAAGCGGCTGAAAATTCTGATTATGACTACTACATCTCGTTGATGGATAAAATCATCGCGCAGCTTGATAGACAGTCCGGACCAGTTTGGGACTATTTGATTCAGTTTAACTAGGGGCTCAATGAAGATTTTCGCTTTTTTCGCACTCATAATTTCACTGGCGCCAAGGGCCGAAGCGGCTCGTTATATCGTCATAATGAAAGACGAAGCTCCGCTGTTTTCGGCGCACCCTTCGTTTGAGCGAGAAATTGTGGGACATGTGGAATCCAGTCTGCATCAGATCGGTACTTACATTGTTCAAACAGAAGATTCCTCGGATGTTGAACGTCTGAAACAGAATCCTGATGTGGTTTTGGTCGAAGAAGATCAAATCATTCCTTATGAATTAGAAATTCCCCTTTACCTGCAACGTGCAGAACTTAACATCAGCGGACGTGCTCCCGCGGATACTCCTGTGGCAGGTGTGCCGTGGGGAATAGCTGCGATCAAGGCACCGGCGGCTTGGCCACTTTCCCGTCAAGGGGAGGGCGCTCGTGTTTTGTTGATCGATAGCGGTCTTGATAAAACTCATCCGTCACTTAAAGGTAACTTCGAAAGAGGTCGCGACTTTACTGGTGAAAGCGATGGCAGTGATATCACAGATATTCGCGGTCACGGAACTCACGTGGCGGGCATTATCGCCGCCAAACAAGACGTGAACGGCTTTACGGGTGTGGCGCCAAAAGCAAAACTTTTAATGGCTCGTGCCTGTTTTGAAAAAGGTTGCTCAACCGCTGCCATGATTGCAGCGATTAACTGGGGCGTGACTCAAAAAGTTGACGTGATGAATATTTCTATTTCAGGAATTTCTTCCACGGCAGCTCAAGACGAAGCAATCAAACGTGCCGACAAGGCCGGTATCGCGGTTGTCGCCTCCAGTGGTAACTGGGGTTCAAATCGTGTGTTCTTTCCAGCGGCTCTGCCCACGGTGATCGCAGTGGGTGCGGTGGACCCAAGCATGCTTCGTGCGACGTTTTCACAATATGGCCCGGAGCTCGCCTTGGTAGCACCTGGCGTGGATGTGTATTCAACATTCCCAGCAACTCGCGGGAAAGTTCATTCCGTAAAAATCGAAACATCGACCGGCTTTTCTGTAAAGTATCTGGCCAGCACCTTCGGCGGCACACGTGAAGTTCGAAACTCCTTAAAAGGAGAGCTCGTGAGCGTGGGCGAGGGAGATACGATGGCCGACTATGACGGGAAAAACGTCAAAGGTCGCTTTGTCCTGGTTCGCCGAGGCAAAGGCAAGTTCATGAATAAAATCAATAACGCCATCAAAGCCGGCGCGACTGCGATTATCTTCGTTAACAATCGCCCAGGCCTGGAAGTGGGCAGATTCACGGATAAGGATAAAACCTTACCGATATCGATTTTCATGATCGAAAACAAAAACTCGCAAGTGATCGAAGACCGTCTGGCACGTGGGGAATCGGTGGTGGCTACTTTGCAGGCCACCTCCTCAGGATTCCAAGTCCTAAGCGGCACGTCTATGGCAGCGCCTCACGTGACGGGCGTCGTCGCCCTGATGAAAGCTGCCAACAAGAAGCTTAAATCCGCCCAAATTAAGAAAATCTTAATGGCGACAGTCACACCGCCAACCGCTGACAATTTGAAAAATGAGTACGGCAAAGGCATTCTGAATGCTGAGCAGGCCGTCCGATTTTCGACGCGCATTGACTCTGCTGGTAAAGCTGAATACCTGATGCCAGAGCTCTCTGTAACGCATTAAAAAGAGCTTGGCCGTTAAATTTGCCTTTATTATAATCAAATATGAACTCCCGGGAGCGATCCTATAGCTCAACTGGATAGAGCTTACGTTTCCTAAACGTCAGATCCCCGTTCAAGTCGGGGTAGGATCACCAATCACAACCTTCGTGGGTTTCTATGGACTCACTTTTTTACCTTTGCGAAACAGTAATTAGCACATTTTGAAGTGCTAACATAAAGTGCGACCCATGTTGGAAATCAAAAAAATCGGAATACTCTTAGCGACTGCGCTTTGTTTTGCCTTACCGGCACATGCAAAGAAGGTTTTCCGTGTTTTGATGGAAGACAACTGGCCGCCCTACGCTTACGTGAAGGACGGTCAACCCGCAGGTCTTTCCATTGACCTGGTTAAGGCCGCCATGCGTCTGGAAGGGGCCGAGGTTCAAATTCAGCAAGTCCCTTATCTACGTTGTATGGCCCTGACTGAGCCCGAGGGCAAAGAAGTGGCTTGCGCCAATACCGCAAAAAACGAAGAGCTGGCGGCAAAATATGTTTTCCCTAACAACTACCTTTTC
Source organism: Bdellovibrio sp. ZAP7 (assembly GCF_006874645.1). Taxonomy (NCBI): domain Bacteria; kingdom Pseudomonadati; phylum Bdellovibrionota; class Bdellovibrionia; order Bdellovibrionales; family Pseudobdellovibrionaceae; genus Bdellovibrio; species Bdellovibrio sp. ZAP7. The sequence goes on from NZ_CP030082.1 coordinate 1,646,700, forward strand.
CGCAGCCGCGGTCTGATTGTCGCGAACAAACGCTATGTGAAAGAAGCCCTTAAAAAACCAAAAAAGATTTCAGATCTCGAATATAAAACAGTGGCGTTGCCAAGTGGTTTTACTTTTGGTCCTGAGTTTGACGACAACACTCGCATCGTTCGTTACTACACCGTGAACGATATGACCGCGCTTCGCTTGGTTGAGTCGGGTCGTGTGAAGTTCGCAGCGATTGATGAAATGGTTTTGTATTATTACCTGAACCATCACCCAGAACTTAAAGATGCTTTGACGACGGTTATCGATCTTTCTAATGAGCCTATCTACATGCAGCTTTCAAAAACGCAGCCTGAAGCCATCGAGCTTCGCGAAAAGTTTGAACGTGGAATGGCCGCTCTTAAGGCCTCTCCTGAATACGATGCACTTTTGCAGAAGTACTTAGGTAAGGGAATTCCTGTCGATAAGTTTAAATAATTAAATTCTAGGGGAGTTTGAGTTTTTCGCTCATCGGTTTGTTCGCATCAAACAAGGCGTGGATCTTATTCCACTTCTCACACGTTGGCGATTCAATGAAAACACGTTCGCCTGTCCACGGGTGTGTGAACTCGATACTTCGTGCTTTCAAACACAAGCCTTCGATACCCAATTCATTTCTAAAAAAACGATTGTGATGGGAGTCGCCGTGATAAGCGTCCCCCAACAATGGATGCGAAATACGATTAAAGTGACGGCGGATTTGATGATAGCGACCGGAGTGCGGTTTTACTTCCATCAAAGAATAGCGAGCTGCGGGGAATTTTTTTCCCACGGCCACCGGAATTTCGATAGTTGCCTGTCGGATGAAAGACGTGTGAGCATCCACCAAATTTCCGGTGGAATCGAGTTCCAAAGGAACTTTGATATCGCCTGATTCTGGCACAAAGCCACGCGCCACCGCCCAATAAGTTTTTTGCGGAGAACGCTCCGCAAACATTTTGCAGATCGTGCCTGCTGCCTGGGATGAAAGAGCAAAAAGCAAAACACCACTGGTCGCCGCATCTAAGCGGTGCACCGGATACACATGTTGCTTCATCATATTGCGCACCAGATACAGGCAGATTTTATCGCGGGGAATTTTGTACTGCGAATCCTCGGGAGGATGGACGTGAAAACCCGAGGGTTTGTCGACGGCTATAAAATGAGGGTCTTGGTACAAAAGCTTCATGGGCTCCAGAACCTAGGGGGCTAGCCTCCTTTTGTCCAGTGAATCCTCTGTACGTTTGCAAAAGCTTTTAAAAAAATGGTTCTTGCCCCGGTGATAACGGATTCTAAAGACACTGGGGAGGTTTCCATGAAATCGAAGAAGGTTCTATTTGTTGCAACCAACTGCAACCGCCTGGGTGATACGGGGTTAAGAACAGGAGCCTTTCTATCGGAACTGACTCATCCTTATCAAGAAATTCAATCCGCCGGATATGAGATCGATATTGCCAGTCCGTTGGGGGGAGAGATTCCGTTGGATGGTGTGAAGATGGATGATCCCATCAATGCCGTGTGGATGAACGATGAGGACTTTCTGGAGAAAGTCGCAGGCAGTTTATCCGCCGAGGAAGTTCGCCCCGAAAATTATTGCGCGATTTTCTTTGCTGGCGGTCACGGTGCGATGTTCGATCTTCCCCAAAATAAAAAGTTACAGGAAATCACTTCCGAAATTTGGGAAAACGACGGCGTAGTTGCAGCTGTTTGTCATGGGGCTGCGGGCTTGGTGAATGTCAAAACCTCTCAAGGAACTTATTTGATCAAAGATCACGAAATCGCGGCCTTTAGTAACTCCGAAGAGGAAGCTGTCGGAATGGAAAACGTCGTACCGTTCTTGCTTCAGGATAAAATTCAATCCCGGGGAGCCACTTACACGCATGCTTCAAAGTTTGCCGCTCACGTGGTTAAAAGTGGACGCCTGGTCACGGGGCAAAATCCAGCCTCGGCCATGGGAGTTGGTCAAAGTGTTGTCGAAGTTTTGGAATTCATTGAAGACGGTCGCGAAGTCCCAGCAGTCAACTGGTGTGAATGGCACGTGAGTCCCTAGCCGGATCAATGTGCACTTGCTGGAGCTCTTTGAGGGCTTTGTGCTTTTAAAAGCAATTGCAAGGACTCATTTTGTTTTTTGAGAAGTTCATTTTGTTCACGAATCACAGCAAGCTCTGCTTCGACCTTCGTTAAACGCTCCTCTTGAGAAGCGAATTTTGCGGTGAACTCCTTGTAAAGATCTTTAATGGCATTGACGACGGCCCAGTGAATCGGATCCACATTCAATTCTAGATATCCATCTTTACGTGTTGTGACGGCATCGGGAATTACTTTTTGAACTTCTTGCGCAATGAAGCCCGTCTTTTGGAAATCAGAGGGCAGTTGCAGAGGATTATCTTTTTTGTAGGAATAGCGGACAGTGTGAAGCTTCAATACTTCGTTTAAGCCGTATTCATAATCTCCGTGAATGTCTTTAAGGCGGGCATCGGAAGCATTGGTCCAAGCTGTTCCGGTCGACAAACCCGCCGTGCCGACGACATGCAATCTGTAAGAGGGGCTCGTTGTCCCCATGCCGACATAACCTGTTGTGCGGGCAATGGAGATTCCTGGTACTTCAGTCCCCCCACTGAGCATTGTTAAGTCCAAGGTGTTATTCGTACTTTGATAGCGAACGATGGCACCGTTTTCGATCGCATCTTCCGTTAGTTTAATAGTGGGGCCGATGACATCGTTACTAGCGCTTTGTATTCTCATGGTCGGGTTCGTCGCTCCATATAGATCAAAGAGATAACTTGGAGTTGTTCCGATACCAACCAGGCCGCCCGCAGTAATTCTGACGCGCTCAATAGCATTCGTGCCGGCATCAGGACGAGTGGCTAATGACATATCCGATCCGCGATTGTTAGCGGTTGTAGTTGAAGTCGACATAGAAATGAACCCCGCGCGGCGGATGCTCGTGTTATTAGCACTATCAAGCCATTCGATATTTCCCAGGTTTACACCTAAGGCATCGGACGCATTTGAAGTTAATTGCAGATTTCCGGAGCCATTGGCAGCAGTCGTTGCCGTACCTTTCAGAGTCAGATAATTTCTGCCCGAGTAGAGGGAATCCATACCTGGAGAACTCGTACCAATGCCGACATCCCCATATTCATTGATACGCATGCGTTCGGTGAGGGTGTTGGTGTTGAAAGTATCGCCCACAGTATCGCCAATCGCCGTGTAGAAAACCATTTGGCCGCTGGATTCCCCGTGGGCAGTGCCGTGATCTTTTCCGACTTTAACAGCGATACGTCCCTGTGGATTTGAGGGGTTGGTCGTGTTGCCATCAAACATCGCGAAGTCAACGCTCACGGCAGAAAGATCATTAACGTCTGTAGTTGCGCCATTGTTTCCGGATTTTAAATAAAGTGCCGTTGTATTTCCAGAGACATCAGGCCCCGTGATTTGGAATAAAGGAACGCCATTGGTAAATGTACCAACGTTCAAGACATATTTAGAAGCATCAAAATTCATGGCTAAAGGTGCGGCACCCGTATCGTCATAAGAATTGAGGTAAAGGCCACTTGACCCTTGTATATAAAGGTCGCCGCGATAACGGGTTGTTTGACTGCGCAATCTTAAATTAGCAGTCGTTCCATTGTCAGAGCCGTTGTCGACCGTGAGTTTTTGGGCAGGCGAAGCCGTGCCGATACCGACGTTACCGCTGCTTGTGTATATCGGTGAATTCGCTAGGGTCGCACTGGCACTGTAAAAAGGGATATACCCTGTAGTGCCTGAGCCAGAGAGCGTTCCCGAAGGCAAATCAGCTAAAACCAAAGATCTAAATGTCGGAGTCGCCGTCGAATTTGTTGGTCCTGCAAATACTAAGTTCGCAGATTGCGACGCAAAGTTAGAACCTGTGATCGCGATTGTCGTACATACGAATGAGTCCGAAGCTGAACTCCAAATGACGGCTTGGCCTGCCGAGCAAGTTGTTGATGGCCAAGGACTGACGGAAGATGAGTTCAAAAGATCCGTATATGTTAGTTTAGTCGCCAACCAAGCAGCACCACTCCATCTTAAAGTTTGGCCTGTTGCCGAACCATTGGAAATAGAGATAACTGGAGTGGAAGTTCCCGTTGCGACACTTAAAGGAGCCGAAGCCGTCACGCTTGTGACAGTTCCATTGGTTGGAGTCACCCATTTCAAGCCACTGGTCTGAGCGCTATCCGCGGTTAAGACTTGTCCATCGGTTCCCACAGCCAAGCGCACATTATTAGTGCCATCGCGAGTGATTAAATCACCTTTGGTTGTTACCGGGCTGAGGGCATTGAAGCCTGCCGTGTTCGTACTTTGTCCTGTACCACCTTTAGTAATCGGCACCACAGCAGACAAATTTGCAGGTGATATATTAGTTAAGGCCGAACCATCGACGGCAGGAAGTTTTGCTGAAGAATCCAATTGAACGATTTGGCTTGCACCAGTTCCAACGTTGACTGCCAAGGTGACTGTTCCCGATGTTCCTCCACCAGTTAAGCCTGTGCTTGCTGTCACTCCGGTGATGGTGCCTGAATTCGAGGAGTCTGCAGCCGGGGCCCACTTTGTGCCATTGTATTTTAAGACCTGCCCCGTGGTTGGTGCCGTCGTGTCGACGCTGACACCTTTAATTTTATCTACGGAGGTGGTGCTTTGGGTGCCACTCACATCTCCGCTTAAGGACCCCGTAAATCCCGCCGCATTTCCAGAAATATTGCCACTGATTTTTGCCGCAGATATTGTTCCAGAAATTTGCGACTCTGTGATTGAAATCGTATAACAATCAAATTTATTTGCCGGGGTTATAAACGACAACGACTGACCGGCAGTACAAGTTGTTGGGAACATCGTTGAATCAACTTTATTTGAGAGCTGAGTACTTAATCCTGAAATATCAGAGATTGCTAAAGTCGCTGCCAACCAGGCACTACTGCCATCGTATCGTAGTACTTGCCCTGATGTCGGCGCTGTTGAGCTGACATTGACACCTTGAATTTTCGTTGCGTTGCCAAAGCGTGAGTCGTTACCGGCAGCCACAGTTCCCGCGGCTGTGCCTATGCTGATTCCGATGACCGGAATAGAGCTTGTCCCAGATTTCGTCAGAGGCGATGTCACGTTAACGTCACTGACTGTGCCGCTGCCTCCGGAGTCATTTTGACAAGAGAATGTTGAACCGTCATAGGTCAAATATTGACCGAGTGTACAAGTGGCTACATTCGTTTTCAAAACGAAATCTGTTGGTAAGTTATTTCCCAATCGAGCGGAGGAATAAGAAAATGTGGCAAAGGGCACTGAGCGAATTTCTGAACTTGGTGTGATGGCATTCCAGCCATTGCCGTCGTGGAATTGAACTTTCAGAAGCCGTGTTTCATTTTCAGCGGCAGTATAGGTGCCGCCTCCGGCGCAATCTAAAGCCACGGAGTTTTTAAACGCATCACGAATATCAGCGGTGGGACCGGTAGGAAAAAGGCGGGTGCCGACACCGATTGGAACGTCAAAGACACCTTTCGTTCCTTGCATATTCACGTGATCTTTTTGCTCGCGATAGAATACGCAATTTCCAGTGGCATTTGTAATTTCAAAGGCAAAGCTTACGTTATTGTATTCAAGGGGGTTGCCATCAGAACGAAGAATTCGTCCCTGATAGTTAAATGAATCTGGAGAGGCAGACGCAATGCTGCCTACAAAGGAAATCAAAATGAGAATTAAGGACGTACATGATCTCATGTTAAATTCATCGGCGTGTTCGCTTGCGTTCCGTAGAATCCTATGGAACACGCGAGGAATATTTCATAGATATAATCAAACCGTTTCAATTTGAATCGGTTTAGTTGTGAGGAATGGTCCTAGGTCTTATTCTGCTGGGAGAAAATACTTTTTTAAAACCTGCTGCGTGGGTTCTTTTCCCAAAGGGGAGAACCCACCATTGATGGAAGTATCCGTGTCTTCATCAACCAAGACCTGCCAGACTCCGACACTTCTCATCCAGTCGCTTTGAGAATTCCACAGTGACATCAAAAGAGCATCCCAGGCTGCTGCTTGATGTTGATAGTTGATCGGCGTGTGACCGTCTTCATACAAATAGGGCGATACAAAACATTTCTCGACACTGCGATAGCCGACTTCTTGAATGGCCAGATACTTTTCAGTGACGGCCGAGTGATTTATTTGTGTCAAAGCATTGCGCAGATTCAGAGCGTACTGAAAAGAAAACGGTGTTAAAACTTTGATCAGGTCATCATAGCCTGCTGGATAGTCTTTGTCAGCCGCACCCAAAGCGCGATAGTAATCGAGTCCTATGAAATCCAGAGTGTTCCAAAAATTACGAAGATATTGTTGATGGCGAATCTCGTCGTCGGTGCGCGCTGCAAAGGTCAGATCGTGGCGCCACTGTTCAAACTCGCCACCCCAGGTTCGCACTCCATCTTCTAAAACATATTGATCCGTATAGTTCGCACCATAGGTCATTTTCACTCGCGGACCTAAGGCATTCCGCGCACGGTAAGCCAGGTGCAACCAAAGATCGGGGCGGCCAAAGCGGCGTGGCGGATTGCGGCTGCCCAGTCCCGAGGTTAAGGAGTGCATCTCGGCTCCGATGGAATACCACGCGGCTTCGGTGCGCGCGGCGATTTTCATGTAGCGCTCGTGATATTCAAAAAAACTTTGAAACCATTTTTCAGGATCGTCTGGTTGAATCACTCCGTGCCACCACAAAGTTCCGTCTTCATCTTCATAGGGGAATTCTCCGTGGGGACCCACCACCAAAAGAATCGGGCGAAAGGCGATCTTAAGACCCAGGGATTTGGCATAATGGATGGTGGCTTCCAGGTGGTATTCTTCTTGTTGTTGCAGATCCTCGGGCACAACCGAACGGACGGTGTTGGATTTTCCACCCACCATCTTGCCGCGAAAATTAAATATCACGGTATCGACACCTAGATTTTTTATTTTATTTAAAAGGCGCTGCACCCTTTGACCTTGTGGCGTTTCGTCAACTCGAAATCCAGTGGGCCAATAGGTAATGATGTTCACCGCAGCTTCTCGTTCTGCGGAAGTGGCCTGGGCCGGGGACCAAAGCGTGGTCAGGACAACAAGCAGGGGGAGTAAAACTCTCATTCATTTATTTTTGACCAGATTCAAAAGATTACAAGCTGACTGGCAACAGGGTCTGGAGGCCTAAATCCAGTGTTGAAGTTCAAATTTACTCTGCCGGAAATCAAAGCCAGGATAGAGAAACAGCCGGTGAGGTATCAAAATGCCGATGCTCCTGATTTTGTTGTTTTCACTTTTGCCGAATACAAGTGGGGCTTCCTCGGTGGCTCCGCCGATGTATGAAAGTGTTTTATTTATCGGTGATGATCACGTTGCGGACGCTTTTGGAAATGCCGTTGATGCCTATCTTCGTACTATATCTATAGAGGTGAATACGATTGCGGAATGTGGATCTACTCCCGGAAATTGGGTTGGAGTCAGGACTGATTTCCAGTCAGCGAAATGTGGGTTCTGGCAGCGCGATGAAAAACGTCGCGAACGCAAAAGCAAAGAATTTAAACCCCGCTCGCTTTCTGAGGAGCTTGCAAAGGCAGATCCGGATCTGACCATTATCGCGCTGGGCACATACTTGCTAATGAATGAACGGGATATGCAAAACGAGCAATCCTCTGTAGAGAAAATGGTAAGTGAGGTCGAACGGATTCAAAGTCGCTGTGTGTGGATTGGTCCTCCGCGACTTAGCAAAGAACCGTATGCTTCCAATTTGGATTCCGGGGTCAGGACCTTAAAAAAGATTCTCAGCAAGCTTCACTGTGATTTTATCGATAGTAGTAAGCTCACTCGATATAAAGGTAAAGACGGTCTTAAATATCAAGTGGCGGCGGCGACCCGTTGGGGGGCGCAAGTTTCAAGAGAGCTTGATAAATTAAACCGTCCTTCCCCTCAGGAAGAGCAGTCTTTGAATCTGGAACCTACTTTAACAAACCCCTCATCTCCCTCGGGAACAGCTCCGCGTTGAGTTGTTCGCATCTATAAAAAATATTCTCACGATATACTGATTTCCCTCTTAAAACCGCCTCAAACTGAATCTTGCTAAGCGCCCCAAAACCGACGAAATTCTAGCGAACTCAGAGTGAAAATTTGAAGTCGAACGGATGATTTGAAGATCTCTTAGTCAAAACCCCCCTGATGCAAAAAACTTCTCCAGTATCAAGTTGAGATTGCAAGAGTTTTTTATCGTTTAACTGTCATTTGTACGTGAAAATTGTCGATAAGGCCTGGGGGGGCGAAATGCGATTCTTACTATTACCACTTATTATTCTAGGGATGGGAACAGGGACTAACTCTGCGAACGCGCAAGTTAAACCGGTTGTCACAGCCGCAGATCCTTCCGCAATGGAACTGAAAGCCAGAAAAATTTATGAACGTTTAACAGGAACTAAGCTTCCTGCTGACAGTCCCGTAGTTGCGCAGATGGTAACATTCTTGAATAAAGGAGATGTTGAAGGTGCCGCGAAAATTGCGACCGCTGACGACAATTTCTTAAATATCACAGTTAAGTTGATGGCGCTTAAGCTTTCAACACGTGATGAAACTATCAAGACAGATTTGAACGACATGGTTGCTGCATTTATTGGTGTGACCCGTGACCAAAGAGATGCGCGCGAGTTGTTAAACGGGAACTTCTATTACAGAGGCGCTGACAATCTGACAGGTGTTCGCTCTAATCTGGTTGCAGATATCCTGCTGACTAATAACCATTATATCGACCTCGAAGATAAACGTGTGAATCTTGCAAAAAACCTGGTGCGTGTAAATGGTCAGGTCATTGCGGTAGGGGATGCAGCAACTGTTGCCAATCCTGATCCGGCAGGAGTTCTCACTTCTCGTGCCTTTCAATCAGCGCACACGGTGATGGGAACAAACCGTCGTTTGGTGGAATATACGTTTCGCGAATTTATGTGTGTGCCTTTAAGCGAGTGGGCTGATACGGGTGCATCTGATTTGCGCATCGGTCGTGACATTGACCGTTTTCCAGGTGGAGACCATAACAAGTTTCTGACTTCCTGTAAGGGCTGCCACACTGTTATGGACGGATTCCGCGGTGCTTTTGCTAAATGGGAAGTGAACAATAACCCAGCGGGCATTAAACACGTAGATGCAAATCCTCATTCAAATACATCGGATGCATATACTATCATCGTGGATAATTCGACGGGCGTAATCCAAAAGTATAACAAGAATGCAAACGTTTTCCCGGCTGGATATGTCACAAGAGATGATTCATGGGTGAACAATGCAATTCGTGAGAAAAATGCCAACTTTTTCGAATGGCGCGGCAATGCTTTGTCAGGTAATGGTGCGAAAAGTTTTGGTACAACAGTCGCAAACTCCCGTCGCTTCAGTCAGTGTATGGCGAAACGAGCTTACGAAACTGTTTGTCGTAAGACTTTCGATGAAGCTAAAGACCTTGATAAGCTAAAAACTTGGGGTGTTGAGTTTGAAAACAGCGGTTACAAATTGAAAAGTTTGTTTGAAAAAGTCGCTGCTAAACCAGGCTGCTTGGAATAGTCGGAGGACGTCATGAATAAGAAATATACTAAGTTTTTATTTTATGTTCTGCCTTCAATGTTTTTTGTGACCGTTAGTTTTAATAACTGCGGTCGTTATGGAGAAATGCAGGGGGCGTCTGACCTGTCCTCGACAAGCTCTAGTGGTACTGCGACAGAATCAACAGACTCAGAAGCTCTTGGCATGCCCTATGCGCTTTTGTCGGCAGAACAGACTTTTGAATCGATGTTAAGAGTTGCCAACGTATCAACAGTCAGTGCGGCTCTCTCTACAGAATATGCAAATCGTTATGGCGCTTTGGCTGCAGGCAATGACCTTACTATGGCTAACGGTCCATTAATGCTAAGTGCAACAAGTTTAGGTGGTGAGGTTTGCAATTCAGTTCTTGCCACAGAAAAAGCGGAAGCCGCTGGCTCGCGTGATTTCTTTAATAGTATCAACTTCGCTGCAGGTGTGTCTTCAATGACGGATGCTCAGTTCAACGCCAGTGTGCGAGGTATGGCCCGATCTTATTGGGGGCGTAACGAAACAGCTGAGGAACTGGCATTGCTTCAAACTTTTAAAAGTGAATTTATAGCAGCTTTGGCGGCGAATGCTCGCACTCAAGCTGCGTCGACTAGCAATTTGATGCTGGCGACTTGTGCGGCGATGATTTCAAGCTTCGACGCACTTTCTTACTAATTTTGTTTTTGATTTTTAGGTTTAGTTCTCTGGGGGAGAATATGGCAAAAGATAAAAAAGAAATCCCGTTTTGGGCAGCTACCGGTCACAAAAAGCCAGTTACTCGCCGCGATTTCCTTTCTGCGGGAATCATACCCTTCGCTGCGAACTTGTTCGTACCGAATTGGGTATCGATGATTTTGGGCAATCAGGCTCATGCAGCGAATGACTGTCCTGTTCCTTTGTCATTAATTCCGATGGTAACTGTAAATCTAAGCGGCGGGGCTGCCATGGCGGCAAACTATGTCCCGCAGAATGCAGCTCGCCAACCCCTTGCTTCATACAACAAGATGGGCCTAGGTAATAATCAAGTACCTATTGAACGAGCTTTCGGAAATGCGCCTTTTGCGGGTAATGGCATTAGTAAGTTTTTGACTGGGGTTAAATCCAAAGCGTCAGCTGGTACCATGGGCAAGACAGCTTTTATCGGATTTTGCGTCGATTCTCAAAACGATACGAATCAGAATAAATTTGATGTGTCCGGTGCAGTAACTAAGGCGGGATTGGTGGGAACTAATCTGCCAAACATCGGTAATCGTAACACTCGCACGGGGATGAATCAGTCGGCGGGATTTGCAGTGCCACCGGCACCCTTGATTGTGCAAAACTATTCAGCGTTGTTGTCTTCAATCGGCTATACGGCCTCATTGTCGACGGCTTTGAATGCCAATCAAAAGAACTCATTGGTAAAGCTGATGAGTAATTTAACTCAGACTCAATCTCGTAAAATAGCGACATTAGATGGTGGAGAAACTGTAAAAACGGTTTTGGATTGCGCTGGAATTAAAAACGTGGATGTGATGGCGAAGGGCGCTTCGATCGTAGATCCGCGTTCGAATGCGACATTCGCAAATGTTTGGGGTGTTACCGCTAATACCGCTAACAATAATCGCGAACTTTTATTCGGATCCATGATTTATAATACTTTATTGGGACAAGCAGGTTCTGCAAACATTGAGCTTGGTGGTTATGATTACCATGATGGATCCCGCACGACCGGAGATACCAGAGATCTTGATGCCGGTACTGAAGTGGGGCGCATTCTTGAGAGCGCTTCTGTATTGGGCAAACCGGTTATGATCATGGTGGTTTCCGACGGTTCAGTTTATAGTAATGCCTCCGACGATCGCGCTGCCGGATGGGCGGGAGATCGTGGGCATGGCGTTGCATACCTGTTTTACTTCGATCCTAAAGGCCGTCCTGCGACAAGCGATTTCCAAGTGGGTCAATTCAACGACAATCAAGCTTCGGATCCAACGTTTGTAACTGGTTCGAATCCTGAATTGGTTGCGGCAGCAGTATTTGCTAATTGGTGCCAGGCCAATAAGCGAATGGATCTATTTGATAAAGTTGCGAATCGTATTTTAGATACGTCTCAGCTTTCTCAGGTGATCAAGGTCGCCTAATTTTTTTGCTTCTGCAATGCGGAAGCGATTTGTCGCCTGCTGGGGAGTGAGCGATAAATAGTTAATTGCGTGTTTGTATGTGTTTGGGGGAATGAGTGGGAAGCTCTAAAGTTGTTCAAAAAATTCTCTGGGCCGTTGGCGCTGTCATCACAGTTATTGCTTTTAATAACTGCGGTGAGGGATTCACTATGACAAACCTTAGCTCTGTATCCGGTGGCAGCACCGAGTTTTCTACAGCTGGCGGGGAGTCTTGTGAAGAGGCGATTGTTAAGGTCTATGCCGCAACTTTCCATCCGTTCTTAAATCAAACTTGCGGCGGATGTCATGTGTCCGGTGGTATAGGTCTGGGAGTTTTTGGTAGCCCCGATTTGGTGCCGTCATATGCCGCTTTCTCCAGCGTGGGGGCCGCGAAAATTTCAAGTCAGGCCGTGAATGGTTCTCATAAACCTCCGTATACAGGTCCACAAAACCAAGCTCGCATTACGGAGATTAATTCCTATTGGGGTGCTGCTCAGGATAAGTATGCTCAATGTTTGGTTGATACGGGTCAGGCTCAAGTTTCTGCAAAAGTTAAATCTGCAGCACTTAAAGTTCCTGCAAACCTTGCTACAACATTCGTAACGATGACATGGGATTTGGCAGGTGCAACTCCATCGGCTCCGTTAACTGCGACAATTGATATTCGTCGAGCTGTGATCGGTGGTGTGACTCAAGGGTATGAGTTTAGAAATCCAACTTTGCGTCTGAAAAATGTTTCTTCGGGAAGTTACCAAGTCAACACAGTGAATCTTTACGTCAACATGGCGAAAGCGGTCGAGGCGACAACATATCAAAACGTGTCTGCGGTAATTTCTACGACTACAGCCACGAATCTTTCTGCGGGCACGGCAAATGCCATTGTTGTCATGACTCCAAATGCGAATGATGTGATTGCCTTGGAATACGAAACTTTGAAATCGACGACAGCAACGGCTCCAACGCCGACTCCAACAGCAACGGCGACTGCTACCGCAACACCAACAAACGTGACTTATTCACAGTTGATTGCCGCAGGCGGAGTGTTTGCGAATAGCTGTGTGAGTTGTCATAGCTCAAGCAATGCGCGTGGTGGATTGGATTTGACAAAATATGCGAGCGCGAAAACAGCCGCCGCAAATATTCAAGCGCGTATGAATAACTCCAATAATCCGATGCCAACCAGTGGTATTCTCTCTGAAGCTCAACGTACGATGGTGGACGTCTGGGTTGCTAACGGTGCTCCTCAGTAAGGAGCGCCGCAAAAACTCCGAGCATTTGTAAGCTTTTTGATTTGCGCCTCATTCGTTGGAACCATAGACTTAAACACGAAATAAGTCTTGTCCATCAAATGAGGTTGCAGCGTGATTTTACTTCTTCCATTTTTGCTTCTTGCAGGACTAATAATTCCACAAGTCAGCCAAGCGTATCCGGATTTTATTTCTTACGGGTACAACACATGCATTACATGCCATTATAATGGGCAGGGTAACGGTCCTCTGACTGATTACGGTCGCGCTCTTTTCACGACGGAGATCGCCGCTCGCGATCTGGTATTCAATAAAAAATTATCCGAGGAAGAAATCGCTGCTAAATCGGGTTTTTTGGGTTCGACTCAATTGCCATGGTGGATTCGTCCAGGTATCAAATATCGCGGTCTATACTTTCAGCAAAATCCCGGCGGACCTGCCGCAGTTACAAAATATATCACGATGCAGGCGGACGCCAACGTCGCCGTTCAATTTGATCGTGGCGCGAAATACTTGATGGTTTTATCTGGTGGTTATCAGCCAACTCCGGCAGCTCGTGCCAACATCAATGATCCTGACAATAAAAACTTTATCTCCCGCGAACACTACTTCCGTTGGCAGGTAAATAAGAAATTCTACACGTACGTAGGAACGATGGATAAAGTCTTCGGTATTCGCACCGCTGACCATACGTCTTACAGTCGTTTGGTGACGGATGTTGCTCAAAATGACCAATCCACAGGCGTGATCACGCAATACTACGGCGACAATTGGGAAATCACGGGAGATCTCTTTATTGGTAACGTCTTGCAGGAAGATGAGGACGTTCGTCAAAAAGGTCTTTCTGTGATGATGGAATTTGACGTAGCAGACAAGAACCGTTTGGGTTTCGCAGTTATGCAGTCAAAAAATGATTACGTGGAAAAGACTCGCTTGGAATTCCATCAAAAGCTCGGCTTTGAAAAAGGCGACAGTCTGTTGACTGAGGTGGGGTTCGTGAAAGACAGCCCTCTGGCAAATCCAAGTGACAAGGTCGGTGGCTATTTCATGTTGCAAAGCTTACTGGGGATCACACGTGGTTATAATATTCTCAGTCAAATTGAGTATTACAATGCCACAATGTCATCAGAGTCAGCCGATGAATTTAAATGGTCTTTCGGTCTTTTGGCCTTCCCGATGCCGCGTGTGGAATTCCGCGCAGGTTTCGTAAATGGTCGCAAATTAAATGATACATCTGTGAATGCGGATGCTTGGATGTTGCAGTCACAACTGCATCTGTCCCTGTAGGAGGCGTACGTGAAACAGCTTTTGATTATCTTTTCGATCGTTTTACTGTCAGCTTCTGGTTGGGCTCAGAAAAATGGAGCGCCGACAAAATCCGTTGCTACTGCAGCGCCGACTACGGCACCTCGTGCATTGGAGCGTTGGTTGTTAACAGGCGAATACAACTCCTGGGTTGAGAAGCTTTCTATTTCCAATAACTCCGGAAGCACTCAAGACGCGAAAGCGTCGTACTATGGTTTCGGCGTGGGAGTAGAAAAAAACTTTTACTATTCCAAATGGGGTTGGGGAGTTGGTGGTGGAATCTCTGGTGGCAGCGCCGTCGGTGGAGACAAAAATACCGGCCTTAATTATTTCCAAGCCCGCGTGCCTTGGACCGCCCTGCGTATCACTCCCCGAATATTCTATCGCATGGGGCCGAAAGTAGATTTGGGATTCGATATCTCGTCCTATTTCAAAAACGTGGATTGGCCGACGGGTGCAAGCGGCGATCTGACCGTGCAGTCGGGGTCAAAAATGATCTCCGGCGGTTTCTTAGATTTAAGAGCGCGCGTAGGGCAGTCCTTCGAATACATCCAAAGCTTCGGAATGGTTTATAAGGATGAGACGATGTATTGGCGTGTAGGTTTGGCCTACCGATTGTAGGGGTTGATGAAAATGGCCCGATCGACTTCGTTGTCGGGCTATCTCCTCGCTCCGACGGGCATTTAGCCCGCCTGCGCTGCGGGGATAACCCTCCGCCTCGCGCTCGAACCATTTTGATCAACCCTGTTTTGCATTTTGAGACGGGGATGGATACGGGTTCGGGGACGTGGGGTAGATATTAGACATAAAAAAAGCCTGGTTTTTACCAGGCTTTTTTTATTGGATGTTTAGGATCCAGGTTTCTAGAGTTTGCAGTTGGTCGGAGGTGAGGTTGCCTCCAGAGGGTGGCATGTTTCCGGCGATACCTGTGCTGTTGCCAGCAATTTTCGTGTAAAGCTGAGAGCCTGAAAGGCTTCCTGGGGTCACCAGGTTTTGCGCTATGAATTGAGCTTCAGAGATATTGCCCCAAGTTTGATGGCTTGCTTGAGTGTGGCAAGTCGCACAGTGGTCGCGCAAGATCGTTTGAGCTGCCTGGAAAGCTGGCGTTCCGCCGCCACCCTCACCGTAAATATCAGCATCATAACTGGATGAATTGTAGGCTTTGCCACAGCTCAATGGAGTTAAAAGGGCCAGGCCCAATATAGCGGAAAGTACCAGTTTTGTAGTCGTTCTAAGTCCCATGTCTTTATTAAGCCATGGCTAAAGGAAACTGAAAAGCAAACAAAGGTCCAAGTCTTGTTCCCGAACGCTCAAAACCAAGGGTTACGACTCCAAATTTCACCGTTCAAATTTGGGTCGCCAGAACTCGCATCCTTTGAAAACAAGATCCTATTTCCGCTCAGGAGCGGGTGACATTTGCGTCGAAGATTGGAGAGGATTTGTTTTCGCAAACAAAGAAACCGGATTCGTTTTCTTAGTCGTGATTTCAGCCCCGGAGTTGATTTTAGAAAGAGTTTCAGTAGCTTTAGCGATTGAAGAGGCGGCGGTAAGATTCGGCTGCGCACCAGCCGATAGACAGCAAAAAAACAAAAGACCGATCAAAAGAGCCTTCATATAAAACACCTCATTACTGAGTCAACTATATCAAAAAATTAAGGCGCTTTGTATAAGCGTCATTAAAAACAAGACCGAATTACTTAACTACTAGGAGTTCGCTGCCGGCGGCAGTGAACGACAAAAACAAAGCTACGATTTTAGTGGTATTAATCTTCAGGAAATACTTCGACGAAGTCGGAGTGCGTAAGGCAAAAATTAAAAAACCGCCATAGGGCGGTTGTTCTTACTTCGATGGAGTCGAAGCGTAAGCAGTTGGTGCGGGTGGAGGGACTTGAACCCCCATGCTTTCGCGGAAGATTTTGAATCTTCTGTGTCTACCATTTCACCACACCCGCAGTGAGGTGATCTTTTTAATATCAGAAGGCCCTCATCCTCAACATCTTTTTTCAAAAAGCCTGATTTTTCTGAGTTTTTGCCCGCTTTTTCAGCGGGTTTTGTGCTCCAGGCCAATTTGACCCCAGTTTGAAAGAAGTTCAGGAAGCGTTCGATCAGTTGTCACTCTTTTATGCTGCCACCCAAAATAGGGGGAGTTCCTTAGGGTCGCTAAAGCCCGCAAATTCAAGGGTTTACACGGTGTGGACGAAAAGCGGCGCAGTTGGCATTGGCCTTGCTTTAGAGGGATTCGATTTAAAAAGGTTTTAGAAAACCACACTGAGGAGACTTTATGAAAAAGTATATCTATATTCTTGCGGCTTTGAGCATGGCGCCGGTATTCGCGTTGGCTCAATCCCTTGAGAATGATGTTGATGCTGAATTGGACGCTATGTATGCCAAGCAAGCGCCAAAACAAGCTGTTGGGACAAACACAACAGTTCTTCCTGCTGCCGCTCAAGGTGAAGTGCAGTCTGTGAAGCCACAACCTATCTATATTATTAACTCACCAGCGCAGGCCGCTCAGGCTACTGCAGCAACTCAGCAAGTTCAAAAACAGCCAACAACTGTTATTGAAGCTTCGCCTTTGGCTGAATCTCGTGCGGAAGCAATCCGTAAGAGCCGTCAGGACGCTGAGGTTCAAACTGAACAAAAGATCGTTGAAAAACTTGAGCAATCTCGTATGGAAGACGAAAAACGTCGTGCTGACGTATTGTTCGGTGATAAATTTAACAACTTAAATAATCAACAACAGGTTCCAGTTCAACAACCCGTAGCAGCTCCAGTAGTTGTTGCTCCCGTTGCGGCTCCGGCTCCAATTATCGTTGAAAAACAAGTGAACGACGACGCTGCAACTCGCGAATTGATCCGTCAGGAAATGGCTGCGTCTTTAGAGAAAAACAAACCAGTTGAAACACGCACTAAATACGTAGCGGGTTTGATCGGTATGGGTGACTATCCAGACGTTTCTAACGTTAAGGGTAACTACGCTCTGGGTGTGTCTTTCGGTAATAAAGTTGACGGCTTCATCATTGAAGGTTCGTTCCTTTACTCGAACTACACTGTAAGTCCAAATCAATGGACGATGAACAACCCGTACTACAACAATGTTGATATCAATCAATACACAGGTTCTTTGGCAACTAAGATCCAGTTCTTTGATGGTATCGTGAAACCAGTTATCGGTGGTTTGGTTGCTTACTCATACAGAACGTATGATTTGAAATCGAATAACTACACTTACAACTATAACTACAACTACAACAATAACAACCTGAAGTCTGATGCAAACTCACACGCAGTAGACTTGGGTGCTTTGGTTGGTGCTGATTTGGAATTCTCTCCAAAATACTCTATTGGTTTGGATTTCAGATATATGTGGAATCTTTCCAGCCGTATCAACTACGGAAGCAACTACAACGCGAACTACAACCAATGGATGAACACAAATCCAATCGAAAAACTGCAATACTATGTAATGACAGTTTCTGGTCGCATGAATTTCTAATTGTTCCCAAAATCTCTCAGTCCCAATTTCTCAGTGGTAGCGGAGTTCTGTAATGGAGCTCCGCTTTTTTTTTGGACAACGCCGGGAACTCCGGTACACAATAGTCCCATGCGTATCCTGATTCTTTCCTTATTTATGACTTTCCAGGCTTCAGCCGCCACAGTGGTTTCAGAAACTGTCGGGCAGGTGGGTGACTATGTGATCACCAGTCGCGAGGTTCAGATCACCTCTGTCATAGACGCCGTTTTATTTCCACCCAAAGATGCCAAAAAAAACACTCTGCAGGAAACCTCTCCAGGGTCTAAGGAATTCCGCAGTCATGTGACGGCGGTTTTATTGGAAGCCGTGGTCGCGATGGAGGCAGAAGCTTTCAACGTGGGCACTGTTTCAGATGCGGAATTGAACGAAGCTGTCGGAAAAATCGAAAGAGCCACGGCCGGAAAAACTTATTGGAGCCAACTGCAGCCAACCACTGTTGAGGTGAATAAGTTCACCACTCGTAAACTGGTCGCTAAAAGCTTTATCAAGTTTAAAACCAGCTCCATGGCCGGAATCGTGTCAGATATCGACGCCTTTGCTTATTACGAAAAAAACAAAGCCAAATTCGGTAGCACTTCGTTTGCCTCTATCAAAGACAATATTAAATCATTCCTTGCGCAACAGCAGCTCGAGGAGCGTCTGCGCTCCTGGTTTGAAGTGATGAAACGCAAATACAAGGTGCGAAACTTCCTTTAGGCCCCTATGAGAATCGAATCACTCTATTCACCCCATAAACCGGCGATGCGTGAACTTGTCGAGGCGATCCACCAGCAAGGTGGAATGCTGCCGCAATTTTACTGGCCACCAGAAATGCTGGGGGCTGAGATGGCGACGGCTGAAGCCGTGGGTATTTTTGAAGGGGAGGATCTGGCGGGTTTTGTACTTTACCGGGAAGTTCCCGATGCCTGGGAGATTTCCTTGGTGGCGACACATCCACGATTCCAACGCCGCGGTCTGATGGAGATCTTGATTAGGCATTTGATTGCCGCAAAGGGTCAAGGTCGCGAGTTGTGGTTAGAAGTGCATGAAAGCAATGAATCGGCCCAAAAACTCTATGAAAAGCTCGGTTTTAAGCTCACGGGCCGTAGGCCGCGCTATTATAAGGATGGGGCCACGGCGCTATTGTACTCCTGTCCCTAGGGCTAGATAAGTCCTTGCGCTCCTTCAATATTTTTGCTAGTTTAAGGACGTTCGATGGGCCCCGTAAGGCCCATTTTTTTTTGCCACTGAATTCTCTTTTGAGTTCCTCGGACAAAACGGGATGTGTCGGCCAGATACGTTGATTCTTATGAAATCGATGTTTGAGCCTACACACGCTGCAGGCCCTAGTTGGAAATTTGCCAACGGCTTTTAGCAGGAGTCACTTCATTAGTAAGCTGAAACCACCCGTATCGGGGTTGGTGGGCTGAAGCCGCACAGATGGTGCGTAAAGGAAGTGAAGAGATGTCTGAGAGACCCTCTTGGTTAGATAAAGTAGAAAAAATCGCAACTGACGCCGCTGAATCTCAGGGATGTCTGCTTTACGATATCGAATTCGTAGGCATGGGCAAGGGTCGTACTTTGCGCTTGTTCATTGATAAAGATGACGAGGGCGGTATCAGTCTTGAAGATTGTTCGAATGTTTCTAAAGCTTTAAATGAAGTTTTGGAAAAAGACGAAGATATCATTCCAGGGGCTGCATATGCTCTGGAAGTTTCAAGTCCGGGTTTGGAGCGCCACTTGGTAAAACCATGGCACTTCCAAAAAGCGGTAGGCAAGAAAGTGTATCTGAAAACATCCAAATCTCTGGAGAGTATGGGTGTGACAGATAAAAAATGGAAAGCTGCTAAAACCGTCGAAGAGGTTATTGAATCTGCCGACGATCAAGGTGTGCGATTCGTGGTCAAAGACGTCGAGATTAAAATCCCGTACGGTATGATCGAAAAAGCTAAAGTTTTGTTTGAAATTAATAAAGGTCAAAAAAAGTAGAGAGGATGAGCCATGGCTGAAAATATGTTTTCAGATCTTTCCAAAGTGATTGAACAAGTTGGTAAAGACAAAGGTATCGACAAACAAGTCGTTATCGATGCAATCACTCAAGGTATGCTTGTAGCTGCCCGTAAAAAATACGGTACTTACCGTGAAATCGAAGCGGCCTACAACGAAGAGACTGGCGAAGTTGAACTTTTCGAGTTCAAAGAAGTTGTACCTCGCGAAAAATTCGTCGACGAAGAAGTTGAAATCACTTATGACGACGCCGTTAAATTGGATCCAAACGTTCAAATGGACGACTCTATTGGTATCAAGTTGGAAGCAACTGACTTGGGCCGTATCGCAGCGCAAACTGCAAAACAAATCATCATGCAAAAAGTGCGTGATGCTGAACGCTCTATCATCTTCACTGAATTCGAAGAACGTAAAGGTGAAATCGCATCTGGTATCGCTCGTCGCGTGGAAAAAGGTGCGATCGTTGTCGATTTGGGTCGTACGGAAGCGTACATCCCACCTCGTGAGCAAATCCCTGGCGAACAATACAAACCAGGTGACCGTATTCAAGGTTACTTGTCTGAAGTTCGTCAAACGACACGTGGTCCACAAATTATCATGTCTCGCGCTGATGAACGTTATTTGATGAAACTTTTCGAAATGGAAGTTCCAGAAATCTATGACGGTGTGGTTGAGATCATGGCCGCGGCTCGTGAGCCAGGACAACGTGCTAAAATCGCAGTTCGTTCTAACGACCAAACGGTTGATCCAGTAGGGGCTTGCGTTGGTATGAAGGGTTCCCGTGTACAAAACATCGTACAAGAACTTCGTGGCGAAAAAATCGATATTGTTCCTTGGGATGAAGACATCACTCGTTTCGCGGTGAATGCTTTGGCTCCGGCTGAAATTTCTCGCGTATTCCTGGATGATACAAACCGTGAGATGGAAATCGTGGTTCCAGATTCTCAATTGTCTTTGGCTATCGGTAAACGTGGTCAAAACGTTCGCTTGGCAGCTAAATTGACGACTTGGAAATTGGATATTATTTCTGAATCTTCAGCGGCGTCTCGTACTGCGGAATCCATCTTCAATTTGATGTTGATCCCAGGCATGAACGAAACTATGGCACAAAACATCTTCCAATCTGGCTTCGGTTCGTTCCAATCTGTAGCTCAAGCAAGTGTACAAGAGTTGATGACGATCCCAGGTTATGACGATCCAGAAAAGGCAGAGAAACTTTCTAACGAAGCGAAAGCTTTGCTTACTAAGTATGAAGCAGAAGGTACTCCAGTACCAACGGCTCCAACCGTTGCCAAAGAAAGCAAAGCGGGCGGTTCAGCGAAAGCTCAAGCCGATGCCTTGTTGAAACAAGAGTTGCAAAAATTGAACTCTCAAGAAGCTGAAGAAGAATAGATTTTTAAAGTTTAAGTTACAGTTACTACACAGGGAGACTGAGTGAGTAATCCAAAAGTTTTTGAATTTGCTAAAGAGATCGGGATGACCCCGCTGGCTTTGATGGACAAAATCCGTGAATGGAATTTGCCTATTAAAAGCCATATGGCAGAACTAGATCCGCAAGTTCTTGAGCAGATTAAAATTAAGTTGGGTGGTGGTGATAAACCCGCTGAAGAAGCGAAACCCAAAAAAACAGCAGCTCGTAAGGCGCCAGCTAAAAAAGTAGCGGCAGCTGAAACAGAAGCCGCGGCAGCAGCAACTGCGCCGAAGCCTTCAGTTATTCGTCGTAAGACGAAAGAGGAAGCGGCTCCGGTTGAAGCAAAAGCAAAAGTAATTTCCAAACCCGAAGTTGAGGAAGAGGCGGAAGCTCCTAAAACAACTCGTGTTGTAGTTAAAAAGCCAGCAGCTGCGGCTGCTCCGAAGGAAGAGGTTGAAGAACCAACTCCAGCGGTGGTTGAAGAAAAGCTTGTTGCGAAACCAGAACCAACACCTGTGGCGGCGGCTCCAGCAGCGCCAGTGGTGGAGGCCAAAGTTGAAGCTCCGGCTCCTGTGAAAACAGAAGCTCCGGCAGCACCAGCGGCATCCGCTCCGATTCAGGCTCGTAAGAAAGAAGTTGTTGTTGGAACTAGCGGTATCGCAAGTTCGTCGACTCCGGCTTCTGCTCCGAAAAGAAATATCATTGGGCGCATGGATCTTTCCCGCGTTCAGACACAAGCTCCGCAGCGCTCACAAGGTGAGCGTCCACAAGGTGGAGGTTTTCAACCCCGCACGGGTGGCGGTGCAAGTGCTTCTTTCACAGGACCTCGCCCGGGTGGTTTCAATCGCCCAGCAGGTGGTGCGCCAACGCGTAACATCCGTCCTGGTTTCGTAGCGCAGCAAGCTCCTCCAGAGATACCAACTGAAGGTGGCGATCACCACCACAACAAAGAGTTTGATAAACGCAAACGCTTTGGTGCAGCTCCGGCTGTGGCTCCAAGTGCATTCAATGCGGGGCCAAGCGCTCGTGAAAAAGAAAAAGAAGAAGAAGTTAAAACGTTCAACCCCGTTGAGTTCCGTAAGCGTGAGATGGTGTTCCAGCCTAAAAAGAAAAAAGGCGTATTGGATCGCGATGCTCAGAAAACTCAAATCACAACAGCGGCAGCTCATAAACGTATCGTTAAAGTTAATGGCACAATGAAGCTGACGGATTTGGCAATGGAGATGGGCTTGAAAGCTCCTCAATTGGTCAAAGTTTTGATGTCGAACGGTGTTATGGCCAACATGAATACTTCGCTGGATTTCGATACGATCGCCTTGATCGTGCCTGAATTCGGTTGGGAAGCACAAAACGTATTCAAAACTGCTGATGACGTGGCGTCGGAAACTGCATTCGGTGATATGGATGCAGAAAAAATCACTCGTCCACCAGTTGTTACAATCATGGGTCACGTTGACCATGGTAAGACTTCCTTGTTGGATGCTATCCGTAATGCTGACGTTGCCAAAGGCGAAGCCGGCGGTATCACGCAGCACATCGGTGCTTACTCTGTTAAATTGGAAGACGGTTCTTTGATCACGTTCCTAGATACTCCGGGTCACGAAGCCTTTACGGCGATGCGTACTCGTGGTGCGAACGCGACTGATATCGCGGTTATCGTGGTGGCAGCGGATGACGGCATGATGCCGCAAACGCAAGAATCTATTAACCATGCGAAAGCAGCTGGCGTACCTATTATCGTTGCTGTGAATAAGATGGATAAACCGGGTGCGAATCCGGACCGTATCAAACAACAATTAACTGAACTTGAAATCGTTCCGGAAGAATGGGGCGGTAACACGATCTTCGTGGAAGTTTCAGCACTTAAGAAAACAGGCTTGAAAGAGCTTCTTGAGCAAATCAAATTGTTGGCTGAAATCGGTGAGCTTAAAGCCAATCCTAAACGTTCGGGCACAGGTCTTGTGATCGAAGCGAAAATGGAAAAAGGCAAAGGACCTGTTGCAACACTTCTTGTTAAAGATGGAACTGTTGCTGTTGGTCAGTACATCGTAGCAGGTACAATGAAAGGCCGCGTTCGTTCTTTGACGAATGATAAAGGTCAAAGAGTTGAATCTGTGGGTCCAGGTCTTCCTGTGGAAGTTTTGGGTCTGGATGGTGTTCCAGCTGCCGGTGATAAGTTCGATATCGTTAAAGACGAAAAAACTGCTGAAGAGATGTCTACGTTGAGAAAAGAACAAGCGGCGAAAGCTGCGGCAACTCCAGCGTCGAAAATGTCTTTGGACGAAATCTTCTCTAAAGTTAAATCTGGCGATGTGAAAGAGCTTGCGATCATCTTGAAAGCAGACGTGCATGGTTCTCTTGAGGCCATCAACGGCATGCTTTCTAAATTGGTAACTCCGGAAGTTAAAGTGCGTGTGATCCACGCCGCTGTCGGTGGTATCAATGAGAATGACGTGACTTTGGCGAACACTTCAAAAGGTATCGTTTTGGGCTTCAACGTACGTCCTGACTTGGGCGCACAAGCAAAAGCGAAACAATTGGGTGTCGACATCAGAACTTACTCGATCGTTTACGAATTGATCGACCAAATGAAAGCTGCAATGTCCGGTCTTCTTACTCCAGATATGGTTGAAGAAGTTATGGGCCGTGTGGAAGTTCGTAACGTGTTCAACGTACCAAAAGTTGGAACGATTGCGGGTTGCTTCGTTATCGATGGTAAAGTTCAGCGTAATAATTCGATCCGTCTTCTTCGTGAAGATAAGATCATTTACGAAGGCAAGATCGCATCGCTTAAACGTTTCAAAGACGACGCCAAAGAAGTGGCTCAAGGCTACGAGTGCGGTATCGGCATTGAAAACTACAATGACGTTAAAGTCGGCGATATGATGGAAGCCTTTATTAAAAAAGAAGTTGCTAGAGAATTGGGTCTATAATGAAAAACATGGGTGATGGGCGCAGAGTCGCTCGCGTAGAACGTGAAATTCAAGCTACCATCGCTCAGTTTTTGATCCGTGGTTTTAGAACACCGTTGCCAGGTTTGGTGACGGTGGCTTCGGTTAAAATGCCTGCGGATTTGCGTGCCGCAAAAGTCTATGTCAGTGTTCTGGGTTCCGATAAGGACCAGGAAACGGCGTTGGAGCTTTTGCAGGAACGTGCCTTTGAAATTCAAAACTATATCGGCAAAGAACTTAAAATGCGTTATTGCCCAAAACTGACTTTCTATGTGGATCACGCCACAGAACAGGTTTTGAAAGTGGAGCGCATTCTTTCTGATCTTGAATTGGAAAGAAAATCCAAAGAGCCTAAAGAAGACTCAGAGTCTGATGACGAATAATTCTGAAAATTTAAAAACGCCTCCGGCTAAACGGATCAGCGTCGATTTCAACGGCTTATTGTTAGTTGATAAGCCTTCTGGCATTTCGAGCCATGACGTGGTTTCACGCTTGCGCCGTATTATGGGCACGAAGTCTGTCGGTCACTCCGGCACGTTGGATCCAATGGCGTCCGGCTTAATGGCCTGCCTGATCAATGAAGCGACCAAGCTTTCTCAATACATTCTGGAAGGTGACAAGGGCTACCGTGTGCGCATTCAATTTGGAATTCGCACAGATACCCTGGATACCACCGGAGAAACTTTGGAAACCAAGCCCGTCAGTCTGGTGCAGGAAACATTGCTCTCTGAAGCCATGAAACTGCAGGGTGAGATGGAAGTGGAAGTTCCGATTTACTCGGCCATCAAAGTTCAGGGTAAAAAACTTTACGAATATGCCCGCCAGGACAAAGACGTCGTAATCCCTAAAAAGGTCATGAACTTCTGGGATGTACAGTTTCTGGGAATGGGTGAGGATTGGGCCGAGTTTGATCTTCGCTGTTCTAAAGGCAGCTACATTCGTACTTGGGTGGACCTTTTGGGGCAGGCTCTTGGCTGTGGTGCGGCGATGAGTGCCTTGCGCAGGACATATTCGGCTCCCTATCATTTGCAGCAGGGGCAGACCCTGGAAGCGATTGAGGAGTGTGTAAAAAAGAGCACTTTTTCGAGCGCTTTTGTTGCGATGGATGCCGCTTTGCCGATGGTGAAGCGTATCCGCGTGAAGGGGCAGGATCAGGTGCTTTTGGGGAATGGCCAAATCAGCCATGACCTGCGTAGCCAGCTTATAGCTGTTTTTAAGCCCGAAGAAGACCAATACGTGCAGATTCTTGCCCTGGAGGGCGGGAAGCTTTTGGCCATTGTTGGCCTCGAGCCGGGGCGAGGATTTGTCCTGAAGCGCGTATTTAAATACTAATTATTTTCACTACTTGACCCCGCTTGCGGGCTCAGATAGAACCTTACAAAACCTGCCTAGGATCGACAGCCATGACGACTAAGGTGGGGAGTTTACAAACCGGCGGCAACGCCAACACAGGAGACGCTAATGGCAGTCACTAAAGAACAAAAAGCACAGATCGTTAACAAGTTCAAAACTGCAGGCCTAGATACTGGTTCAGCACAAGTACAAGTTGCTTTGCTTACAGCACGTATCAACGACCTTACAGTTCACTTCACTACTCACAAAAAAGATTTCCACGGTCGTCGTGGTCTTGTGACTCTAGTAAATCAACGTCGTAAGCTTTTGGATTACTTGCACCGCAAAGACGTTAAAGGTTATCAAACTCTTATCAAAGAACTTGATATCCGTAAGTAATCTCATCTTAAATAAGATACTAAAGAAGGGGCGTAATAGCCCCTTCGAACTTTAAAAAACAGGAAGCCAGCTGAGAAATCGCGCTGACTTCACAGTGAACAAGATTGTTCGCTGATGACTCCTCCGACGATGTCGGAGTGCAGACAATCTCGGAATGAATTTTGAGATGGCTTCCACAAACGGATGGCGAAAACGAATTTTCGCTAAATAAGGAGATTTAATGAAAACGACTGTAACTACTTCTGTAGGTGGAAAACAGATCACAATCGAAACAGGCCGTATGGCAAAACAAGCTGATGGATCAGTTCTTGTTTCTTCTGGTAACAACATGGTTATCGTTACTGCTGTTTCTTCTAAAAAACCTTCAGAGATGGACTTCTTCCCTCTGACTGTTGAATACATCGAAAAATACTATGCAACTGGTAAAATTCCAGGTGGTTACTTCAAACGTGAAGCTAAACCAACAAACGATGCGGTTCTTATCGCTCGCTTGATTGACCGTCCAATCCGTCCTTCTTTCCCAGAGGGCTACCGCTACGAGACTCAAGTTGTAGCAACTGTTCTTTCTGCTGACGGTTCGTTCCCTCTGGAAATCCTGGCGAGCTTGGGTGCTTCTGCAGCCCTTCACGTATCTGATATTCCATTCAATGGCCCAACGGCAGCAGTTCAAATCGCTCGCGTTGATGGTCAATTCATCGCCAACCCAACTCCACAACAAATGGAAAAATCCGATATGGATATGATCGTTGCGGGAACTCGCAATGGTTTGTTGATGGTTGAAGGTGAAACGAAATTCATCTCTGAAGCAGACGCTTTGGCAGCTTTGAAATTCGGTCACCAAGCATTGATTCCTCTTTTGAACGCGCAAGACGAATTGCGTGAAAAAACAGGTTCTGTAGCAAAACGCGCTTACACAGCTCCTTCTATTGATGCAGATTTCAAATCTTCTGCTGAAGCTTTCTTGCAACCTAAAATCGCAGCGGCGCTTGCGATCAAAGAAAAACAAGATCGTTACGCGGCATCTGCAGCAGCAGCTTCTGAAGCTGAAAAAACTTTGTTGGCTTCTATCACTGACAAAGACCTTTTGAAACAACGTAAAAAAGAACTCAACACAATCATCGAAGATCTTAAATACAAAGAAGCTCGTTCTATGATCTTGGATCGCAAAGTTCGTATCGACGGTCGTAACACCACAACTGTACGTCCTGTAGCGAACGAAGTTGGTATCTTGCCACGCGCTCACGGTTCAGGCCTGTTCACTCGTGGTGAAACTCAAGTTTTGGGTACTGTGACTTTGGGTACTGGTGACGATGAACAAATGGTTGATTCATTGTTGGGCGTTCAAAAACGCAAATTCATGCTTCACTACAACTTCCCTCCATACTCTGTAGGTGAAGTAGGTCGTATGAGCGGTACTTCTCGTCGTGAAATCGGTCACGGTAACTTGGCGGAACGCGCGCTTAAAGCAGTTCTTCCTGACCATGAGAAATTCCCATACACAATCCGTATCGTATCTGAAGTATTGGAATCTAACGGTTCTTCTTCAATGGGTACTGTATGTTCTGGTTTGATGGCTCTTCTTGATGCGGGTGTACCTGTTAAAGGGAACGTTGCTGGTGTGGCAATGGGTCTTATCAAAGAAGGCGACCGCGTAGCTGTCTTGACTGACATCTTGGGTGATGAAGATCACTTGGGTGACATGGACTTTAAAGTTGCTGGTACTGCTCAAGGTATCACAGCGGTTCAAATGGATATCAAAATTGACTCTGTATCTTTCGAAGTTATGGAGCAAGCGTTGTCTCAAGCTAAAGACGGCCGTATCCATATCTTGAACGAAATGGAAAAAGTGATGAAAACTCCTCGTGGTCAAATCTCTGAATTTGCTCCACGTATCGAGACTATCAAAATCCGTCCAGACAAAATCCGCGAAGTTATCGGTTCTGGTGGTAAAGTTATCCGTGGTATCACTGAAGCGACTGGCGTTAAGATTGAAATCGAAGACGACGGTACTATCCACATCGCATCCGCTGATCCTGAAGCAACTAAAAAAGCTATCGGCATGATCAACGACATCGTGGCAGAAGCTGAAGTAGGTAAAACGTATAAAGGCCGCGTAGTAAAAATCGCAGAATTCGGAGCTTTCGTTGAAATCCTTCCGAACACTCAAGGTTTGCTACACATCTCTGAGATCTCTAACGAGCGCGTTCGCGCCGTAACAGACGTTCTTAAAGAAGGCGAAACTATCGACGTAAAAGTTCTTGAAGTTGATCGTGCAGGCCGCGTGAAACTTTCTCGCAAAGCTTTGTTGCAACAACAGTAGACTCTGATGGCGCGCCAAGGTCGAAAGACCACGGCGCATAGGAGCAGGTTATAAATACTTTGTTCAAAAAATCTGAACTTTCTAACGGGATCCGAGTGATGAGCGAGTTTCATCCAGGGTCCCGTGCCGTTTCTATCGGTATCTGGGTTTTAACGGGGACGCGTGATGAAGTCCCGGCCATTGCTGGTATGTCTCACTTGCTTGAGCATCTGGTTTTTAAAGGCACCAAAACCCGCAACACTTATCAAATCGCAAAATCTTTGGAATCCTTGGGTGGAGAGCTGAATGCTTACACGACTCGTGAATACACGTGCTATCACGCGCTGGTATTGAAGGATCATTGGGAAAAGGCGTTAGACGTGTTGTCGGACCTGGTTTCCAATATGAATTTGGTTAAAAAAGAATTTGCTTTGGAAAAAGGCGTGATCCTGCAAGAGATCGCGATGTCAGAAGACTCTCACGAAGACGTAATTTATGACGTTCTTTATGATGAGGCTTACGGCAAGCATCCATTGGGTCGTCCCATCTTAGGAACCCCTGCCTCGATTGCTTTGATGAAGCAAAAACAGGTGATGGATTATTATAAGAAAAACTATACCGGTAAAAATATCATCGTGAGCGCCGCGGGATGCCTGGATCACGACGAGTTTATGACGGGTGTTCAAAAGCACTTGGGAAAGAAAGCTAAATCCACGCTTAAAAACACGCGCAAAAAGCCATCTTGGTTACGTCGTCGTCGTGTGATGGAAAAGCAATCGGAACAAGTGCACATGCTTTTGGGGCTGCCAACAGCGAGCTTCCGTGATCGTCATCGTTTTGAAGCGGTGATCACGAACACTCTTTTGGGTGGCGGCATGACTTCGAAACTTTACCAAAGTGTGCGTGAAAAGCGCGGCTTGGTTTATTCGATTTTTTCAGGACTCAACACCAACATCGATTCAGGGATGCTGAATATCTATGCAGCTTCTGAGTTAAAGAGTGTTAAAAAAGTTGGCGAGTTGATCTCCAAAGAATTCCAAAAGATCCGTAAAAACGGTGCGACTCGTTCGGATGTGGAGATGTTCAAGACGCAGGTGAAGGGCAGTATTCTGCTGGGCTCCGACGACATTGAAAATCGCATGACATCTTTGGCAGTCAATGAAATGGTATTTGGCCAATACAAGTCAGTGGATTCGGTGATCGAAGAGATCAACGAAGTGACGGTGGATTCGGTGAACGACTATATCCGCAATGAACTGACGACTGATAAAACATCCGGCGTTTTGCTGGGCACTGGTGTTGAGGATCTCAAAGACTGGTGGGAGGAGTTTGAACTATGAATAAAGTAACTGTAAAAATTAAAACCCTTGAGAATTTCAAAGGTGAGCTTCCTCAGTATCAATCTGCTGGAGCCTCTGGTGTGGATGTTCGTGCACAACTTGATGGCCCGGTTGTTTTGGAGCCAGGTCAACGTGCGATGATCCCGACAGGTTTGAGCTTTGAAATTCCATTGGGTTTTGAAATCCAAGCGCGTCCACGCAGTGGCTGGGCGGCAAAAAACGGTCTAACTGTTTTGAATACTCCAGGAACAATCGATGCGGACTATCGCGGTGAAGTTAAAATCATCGTGATCAATCTGGGCGATGCTGCGGTCACTATCGGTGATCAAGAACGCTGCGCTCAATTGGTGGTGGCTCCGGTTTACCAAGCGAACTTTGTTATGGCTCACGAACTGAGCGAAACAGAACGCGGTGCGGGTGGATTTGGTTCAACAGGCAGAGCATAGTTTAGAAAATTACCGACATTCTGGTCATAGTAAAAAGCCATGGTTGATAAAGCCGTGGCTTTTTTTGTTTATAAAGCTTTGGCTTTTGCGTTTATAAAGCCGTGGCTTTTGTGTCTATAGCGCCGTGGCTTTTGCGTTTATAAAGCCATGGCTTTTGTATCTATAGCGCCGTGGCTTTTTTATTGAGAGTGCGCAAGGTCAGTTTTTCAAGTTGCCAAGCATAGGGGAATGCGAAAGGCTTACTTATCTAGAGGAGTTTTTATGAAAAGTTTGATGATGATTTTGAGCGCGATGTTGGTTGTTTCTGCGGCGAAAGCAGCCGACAGCAAAGTGGGTTTCGTGGATATGCAAAAAGCTGTTCAAGCAACAGCAGCCGGTAAAAAAGCCAAAGCCCAACTGGAAGCTGATTTCGGAAAAAAGAAAAAAGACATCGAGAAAAAAGAAGCTGAGCTTAAGAAATTGGGCGAAGAGATGGAAAAGAAAAAAGCTGTTTTGTCTGAAGAGGCGTTGGGTAAAAAACAAGCTGAGTTCCAAGCTCAAATGATGAAATACCGTGAAGAAGTTCAAAAAAGCCAAATGGATTTGCAAAAAAAGCAAAATGAGCTGACAGGACCGATCGTAACTAAAATGAAAGAAGTGATTTCAAAAATCGCTAAAGAAAAAGGTTACACAATCGTGATGGAAAGCAACAACGGCGTCTTGTTCTCGACACCAGATTCAGATTTGACGGACGAGACAATCAAAGCCTTCGACAAGCTCTAAAAGGTACGGCCTTACTTTGTCCAGCGATTTAAAGCTACAGGAAATGACGGAGCAAGTCCTGTCGAGATCCTGCTAATTTCTAATAATAAAAAAGGCATCCTTAGAGATGCCTTTTTTATTCTGAAGCTCGTTTTTCGTTTCAGGATCTTCCGTCCGGACCGACGCAATCAGCAACCGCAGCGGAGGTGGAAATTACATTCTCGCCACTTCGATGCGGTTGTATAGCCATAGGAAGAATACGCAGGCGAACAGGATTGTCACCAATCGCAAAGCGCGGCGTTTTTCCATCTGGAAGTTTTCGCTTAAGCCCACCGCCATCAACATCGCGGTGAAGGCAAAACCCACCAATGTGATCGGCGGAATCAACTCAGACCCTGCTTGGAAAATAAAGAACGGGATGTTTGAGAAAAGTACCAGCGTAAAGATCAGGCGAAGGGAGCATGTTCTTTTTTCGAAGACCTGGAAGTAGTAATAAATGAAAACAGCCCCAAGCCATGCCATTACCACCGCGATAAATGGAGCAAAGATCAAACCAGAACCGATACGGTAAATGTTCGGCGGAATCAAACCAGAAATCACACCCGAGATCATAGAGATCACAATGATCGTGATCAGCAAAGTTGACCATTTCCAGTCAGGAAGATGTTTGATCTTCTGAACAGGATGGCGAAGGTAATCAATCACGTAATTGAAAACTTCTTTGGCTGTTTGCATCTTAGTGTCTTTACCAGGTGTCACATCACGATAGTCAGTCATAATCCCATTGCATCATGTCGGGGAGGGCTAAGCAAGTAAGTTCAGCTAACAATGCCTCGAGGACACCGCTAGGGCTCTGGCCGCTGCATACCCCGAACTCCGCGACACGCCATCCGTGGCTCACCGTCGCCGGCTTTGCCGGTTCGCGCATCGTGCGCCGACGGAGGTCGCTGCGTTCAGGGTATGCAGCGGCCAGAGCCCTAGCGGTATCCTCGGGCATTGAAGTTGTATTTGTTTGTTAGCCTTCGCGGAGATCCATTTCGGCTAGGGATTGTGACCTCTCTAGGAGGAGGCGGGCGTTTTGAAGTTGGGTGGCTTCGATCGCACCCAATGTGCT
The DNA here is from genome assembly GCF_006874645.1 of Bdellovibrio sp. ZAP7. NCBI lineage: Bacteria > Pseudomonadati > Bdellovibrionota > Bdellovibrionia > Bdellovibrionales > Pseudobdellovibrionaceae > Bdellovibrio > Bdellovibrio sp. ZAP7. The sequence goes on from NZ_CP030082.1 coordinate 1,678,526, forward strand.
GAGTGAGGGGAGGGGGCGGCCGAACAGGATTATTTGGTGGAGGTTATATGCCCACTTGATGAAGAAGCTGCCTTTTTTGGATGGTAGGGTTTCGATGGTGGCTTGGGGAACGATGGGAGTTGTTAGTGAGGTTGCGGTTGGTTTGGTTTCGTTTCCGTTGATTTCAGTGATGCTCATCACGCAGTCGGGGCGGAGTTCGCGAAGGACGGAATCGAACTCCTGCAGAGTGGTTGAGTCCATGATCATGTGGAATTTTCTTTTGGCTTCGTCTTGCGATTTTAGAAACTCGATTAACCGGGATTGGCGTAGCAGTGGATTGCTCCATGGCAGTCTTAAATGGAAGACTTCGTAGCCGTGCTCTGCCAGGTAAGAGGGATAGATGTTCCAGTAGTTTGAGAAATAGAAAAAGCTCCGTTGGCCTGTGACGAACAACAGGGGCCAGCGGGTCAGTAAGCAGTTCGGTTGGAGTTCTTGATCGTAGTGTTTTTGTGCGCGCGCTTTGTTGGTCAAAACGGCTAAGGCGACTAAGAAAACGAAGAGGCTAAGAAGTAGGGCGAGTGTATCCACTCGCCCAGTATTGCGAATTAAAGAGAAGTGTTCAAGCGAAACGCGAAGTCAAAAGAGTCTTTGTCAGAAGGTTTGTTAACCAAGGCTGTGCGCGCGCTGGCTTCAACGCCGACAGAGATGTTTTGGTGAATTTGTGCGAACAAACCGCTGGCAATAACCAAAGAAGGCGTTGTTTCATCAACATGCAAATCCTGAATGGCATTGTCGTATTTCATCATGCGTGCAGAAAGACCCGTGCTTAAAGAGTAGTTCCAAACTCCCTGGATCGCATTTGTGTAACCAAATTTACCTTCCAGTTCGCGCAGCGAAAAAGAATCGCTGGTGCTGTCGTTCGAACCATAGTTGCGGAAGATCACTTCGCCGTAAAGATTGCGAGAGCTTAGATCGCGACCCGCAGAAAGTTGAACCCCTGTTGTGCGGCGATTGAAATTCGCACCGCTTGTAGAGACATTGGTGAAACCGTTGACGTAACCAATTCCGATGTGTGATTGAGGGCCATCAGCATCTTTTTTGATTTGTTCATAGCTGGATTTTTTTTGGCTTAATTCATTCACCAAGTCGTCATAGCTGACTTCCTGATAATCCGCGCCAGAAGCGGCCCAGACCATTGTAGAGGAGCAAATTGTAAAAAGGGAAACTACAGCGAATTGGATCGTTTTTAGTTTAGTCATAAGGTGATTCTAGCAAGGCTTTGTCATTTCTCAAAAATTGATCTTTCTTTCTGGACCTTGTTTCCGGCAGACTAGATATATGTTTTCTTTTTTCAAGTCCAAGCACAACTGTTACTGCGCCTTTTGCAAAACTCCCCGCAATATTTACCGTAAGAAAAATATCGGGTTGATGAATATTTTTGCAGCCGCGATGGCTTCTATCGTGGTGATGTTCGCGATCTGGCAGGAGTATGATCCCCGCGTGATGATCGCTTTCGTGGTGTGCTTGGCGATTTCGGAAGTGTTCGTGCAAATCCGCTGGCGTTTATCGGTGGTGTGTCGCACTTGTGGCTTCGATCCAATTCTTTATGTTAAAGATTCTGCTGCAGCGGCAGAGAAGGTGAAGTTCCAATTGGATCTGCGTAAGCAAGATCCTAAGTATCTGCTGACGAAACCTTTGAATTTGCCGACCATCACGCCTAAGAAGGTCGAAGCCCTTGAAACCAAGGGTAAAGGCAAGCTCGTTTCTCGATCTATTTAATGAAATAGCCGTATTTTACGCTTTATGGCCCTTCCGGAGTTGTTGCCAGCCGCAGAGGTTTATGCCAATTTAGGGGCATGAAAACTCTGATTGTGATTCCTACCTACAATGAAAAAGAAAATGTGCAGACAATCGTGCCTGCAGTCTTTGCTCAAAATTTGGGCGTTGATATTTTGGTTGTCGACGACAATTCTCCGGATGGCACAGGTTCCATCGTGCGTGAAATGCAAAAATCTCTACCACAATTGAATCTTCTTTCTCGCCCGGGCAAACAAGGCTTGGGTAAAGCCTATATCGCCGGTTTCCGCTGGGGTATCGATCAAGGGTATGAGGCCATTGTGGAAATGGATGCAGACTTCTCCCACCGTCCTGAAGATTTGGGTCCTCTTTTGAATACTTTGAAAAACAATGATTTCGCCGTGGGTTCTCGTTATGTCGAGGGCGGTCGCACGGTAAATTGGGGTATCATGCGCAAGATTATTTCTCGCGGTGGTGGTATCTATTCTCGTCTGATCTTGGGATTCCCCTTGAATGATTGGACGGGTGGTTTCAATGCCTGGAAAAAGGAAACTTTAATCGGTATTGATCTGGCAACTGTTGAATCCAACGGTTATAGCTTCCAAATTGAATTGAAATACAAAGCCATGAAAAAAGGCTTCAAGGGAGCCGAGTCTCCGATCGTTTTTGAAGACCGTCGCGTGGGGCAAAGTAAAATGTCTCTAAAAATCGTGCTTGAGGCATTCTGGCGTGTTTGGCTTATGCGCTTTAAGTAAGACCGTTTCGCTTCGAATTTTTCGAAGTGCGGCGGCTTTGCTTTTCTTATTCTGTCTGGTTCCTACATTAGTGCTTGCGCAGGCACAAAAAGGAACTGTCATTGCCGATGAGGCACAAGTTTATAAAGACCCTGATTTTGATGCGCCCGTGATGGCGGTCTTAAAACAGGGTCAGGTCTTGCAAATTTCCAAAGGAAAAAAAGGACCCTTCTATAAGGTCCGCTTGAAGCCAGGAAAAACCGGTTGGATTTCTGATGCAGAAATTCGTCCTGGTGTGATTACAAAACAAGACATGCATGAAGCTGCTCAAGAGGCTGAGGAAGCAGAAGAATCATCGGCTCGAGGCAAAAGACCTTTCTTTGCCAGTCGCTATCGCGGGCTTTCTTTGGATTTTATCGACTATGCTGAAGACACCATGGGTGGTCGTCGCAATGCTCAAACAATGTTCTTTGGTTTGAAGTTCAATGGTTATAACACGCTTTTTTCAGGCGACATGTACACCGAAAGCAATATCCTGTTTCACTCGGGCGCACCGTCTTACTACAAAGATTATACGGGCCACGACGGTGGTGGTTACATCGTGATTTTGGATTTCTTATTCCAAACGGTTTTGCCTAAAGGCAGAGATCTGATTTTCTTTTATGGCTTTGGACCGATGTTTAAGTACTCGCACTTTGATCTGACTTTAACAGGCTCTCCAGATCCATACTCTGCAGACGATATGACCCTGGGAGTATTATTCAATGTCGGCGCGGCCTATCGAATCAAACGGGTGTCGATCCGTCCTGACCTGAAATACTATTGGGAGAAGTCCTCCTACTGGGGTTACGGAATCAATCTTGGATTAGATTTCTAAAAGTGGATTCATATTAAGTTAGATTTTTGCCGCGCGTTAACGGTGACGAGTTGGACGCGGCTGGGTTACAACGCCGTCCATGCTTAAATCTATTTATCTTATCGGTCTTGTTTCGGTTTTGTTCTCTTCTTTGGCATTTGCTGGCGATATCAATGCCGCATTTGAATCTATTAAAAATACCGGAACTAATTTTGATCCAGATGGCGCGGTTTGCGAAGAGCTTGAGCGTGTTCGTTTGTCTCAGCAGTATCCTGCCGATAAGTTTTTGATTTCAGGCGATATTGAATACAGCACGGGTGGCCAGACCGTGGGTGAGCTTGATACGGTTGTGATCGACCGCACTACAGGCAAAGTCGTTTTGTTGGGTGAAGTAAAATGCTGGAAGAATTTTGATGGAGCTTTGCTTAAAGCCAAATCTCAGTTGCAGCGTTTCTTCTGGAATCTTCAGCAAAACCCAGCAGCGATGGCATTCACGTCGTATGACGGAATTCAATACTCAGCGGCACAATTTCCCTTGGACACTCCCGTATATACGGTGGGTCCTCAAGGTGCCGTGGCTAAGGGCTTTACCTATGAGTTTGATCTGACGCTAAAGGAAACCCATCAGCTTAGAATGATGCTCTTAAAGTGCCAACAAAACGGTGAATGCCCGCGTCCTCAGCACTAAGTTTACGCGTCGCACATGCAAAAACCGGCAGGCACCTTTTTGGTGATTTAATCGCGTCGGTAGGGCATCTTTTCGCCCATGTCTATTCAAGTTTTATCTCCGGAAGTTGTCGACCAAATTGCTGCTGGCGAGGTGGTCGAGCGTCCTGCTCATCTTGTGAAAGAGTTGGTTGAAAATTCCATCGATGCGGGCGCAACTCGCGTGCATGTGGAGTTCTTTGATGGCGGTCGTATTGTTAAAGTCATCGATAACGGGAAGGGCATGTCTCCTGAAGATTTGCCAAAAGCCTTGGATCGCTTTGCGACCAGTAAAATTTCAAAATCAGATGATCTGTGGAGTTTAAAAACCTTCGGTTTTCGCGGCGAAGCTTTGGCGAGTATTTCCTCGGTCAGCAAAATGACTTTAACCACTCGTCGCGAAGGTGACGAGCAAGCTTTCCAACTGGTGAGCTTGTACGGAAAAAAACAACCGATTGATCGCGTGGGTGGTTCACAAGGCACGACTGTGCTGATGGAAAATCTTTTCGAAAACATGCCGGCGCGGTTGAAGTTTTTAAAATCGGATTCGGCAGAGCACACTGCCATCAAAACGACTTTGAAAGCGATGGCGCTGGCTCACTTTGATGTGGAATTTCGCATACAGGAAAACAGCAAGTTGGTTAACTTCTGGCCGGCCTGCAAAGACCGTAAAGAGCGTGCAGAACAAATTCTGGAAATCAAACCACTGTTCGTGGGTGAAGCGTCTCGTGAGTATGTAAAGGCCTATGCGGTTTTCGCAGATCCTCACAACGTCGCAAAGACCGCTAAAAATATCTGGTTGTTTGCGCAGAATCGTTGGATTCAAGATCGCAGCCTTCAGGCCGCAGTGAACGAAGCGTACCGCAGTCTTTTGATGCACGGGGAATTTCCGATCGCAGCTGTTTGGGTTGAAACAGATCCTGAATACATTGACGTGAATATTCACCCGACAAAATCACAAGTAAAATTCCACGATCCGTCCTTGGCATTCCGTGCTGTGGCGGGAGCTTTGCGGGGAACTTTGGAGAAAGCTCCTTGGATCCAGCAAAGTGGTCAGCTTCGTTCGCAAGCGCAATTTGGTTCGGCTGGTGGAGCTGTTGACTATTCTGATCCTGCAGCGACGTATCCTTCAGCAAAAGGTCTCCCGAATTTTGCGACGAGCGAAAATGGAGCAAAGGTCGCTCAGGCTGAAATGCCCAAGGAAAACCTGGCCTTCCAGGATTCCACTTTCAAAACAACTCAGTTCCAGAAAAAGGATTTCAGTTTCCCGACGACATCAGTCCAGCAACCTCAAATGAGTTATCAAACTTTGGCCGAGGCGGCAGAGTCTCGCCAGAATTTTGAAGTGCCCGCAAAAAACGACGCAGCAGCGACCGTGAATGCAGAAGCCGTGGCGCCGGTGAGCGGCGGTTACTGGTCCTCCTTGGAAGTTTTGGGGCAGGCGAATCTGACGTACATCGTGACTCAACATCGCGATAAAATGGTTTTCGTCGATCAGCATGCGGCCCACGAACGTGTGGCTTACGAAAAACTGATGAATGCCTGGAAGGGCGGGAAAATTGATATTCAAGATTTCCTTTTCCCTTTAGCGATCGACATGTCACCTGAAAAAGTCGAAGGTCTTTTGTTGTTAGCAAAAGACATCGAACGCCTGGGTGTTTTCATTGAAGCCTTAGGACCTGGCACGGTGGGCGTGAAAGCCGCTCCACTTTTCATTAAGGAATCTGTACTTGGTAAAGTCCTGGATCGGATGGCTAATGAAGTCGTTGATCAAGGTGGCAGTTACTCTTTGGAAAGAGCCGTAGGCGATATCTGCGCAACAATGGCCTGCCATTCTGTGGTTCGTGCCGGACAAGCGTTGAGCATCGATCAAATGAAAAATCTTTTACGCGAAATGGATCATTTCCCACTTTCAAGTTTTTGCCCTCATGGTCGACCGGTGAGTGTGGAGTATCCTTTCTATAAACTTGAAAAGGACTTTGGACGAATCGTTTGATGAATAAAAATAAGCCCGTCATTTTCGTTGTAGGTTCAACGGCCACTGGCAAAAGCGAGTGGGCGCTTAAACTTGCGCAGGAATTTAAAGGCGTCATCATCAATTGTGATTCGGTTCAGTGTTATACCAAAGTTCAAATTGGTGCAGCAAAACCTACCGCGGAAGAGCTGCAGCTGGTTCCTCACTATTTAGTGAGCTACGTCGATTCTCCGAATGAAAGTACGGCTGGCAGCTATTGTCGCGATTTTGCTGAGGTGATGAAGAATCTTCCTGAGGGCGTTCCGGCTTTTGTTGTCGGAGGAACAGGTTTTTATTTTATGGCCATTGAAAAGGGCATGTACCCGGTGACGGAAGTTTCGGAAGAAATGAAAGCCCAGGTAGCTAAGGAAATGGCGGAACCGGGCGGAGCTGAAAGACTTCACGCCGAATTAAGTGCTGTGGATCCGGAGTATGCCGCGAAAGTAAATATCGCCGATCACTATCGCATCGGTCGCGGCATTGAACTTATTCGCACTCAAGGTAAAGGTGTGACTCAAATTCAAAAAGAATTTGATGAAACCAAAGAGCCCTTTGCTTATCCACTTTTGAAAATCGGTCCGGATTGGGAGCGTGAACGGTTGCGCGAGCGCATTGCCTTGCGCACTCACAAAATATTGAAAGACGGATTGATTGATGAAGTGGAAAAACTCCTCGACCAAGGTTTGGAGGGGTGGGCTCCCATGAGCAGTGTTGGGTATAAAGAAACCATCGACTTCATTAAGGGCGTCATTAACGAGGATGAGCTTTTAGAACAAATTACGACAAATACTCGGCAGTTGGCGAAGCGCCAAAAAACCTGGTTCCAACGAGACAAAGACATCCACTGGTTTGATGGCGCCCGGGGATATTTGGAAGCACGGGGAGTGGTCGAGAAATTCCTGAACTCTTTGACCACAAATAGCGCTCCCGACAAGAATGGAAATATATGAAAAGTATGACTGGTTACGGAACTGCGAAAGTTCAATCAAAAGATGTTTCGGTAGAAGTAAGCATTCGTGCTGTGAACGGACGTTTTTTGGAAACCCGCTTTCATTTGCCTCGTGAATTCGTAGCCCTTGAAGGGGAGCTTAAGAAAACTTTAAGCGCTTCTTTGTCCCGCGGAACCGTTGATATTTTTGTTTCCCGTAAAGTCAAAGCTTCGGCTTCGGGCAAAGCGCAAATGACGGTCAACGATGCTCTGGTTAAAAAATATGTGACAGCTTATAAGCACCTGGCAAAAGAATTGGGCATTTCCTACCAAGTGCACTTGGAAGCGATGGCTCGATTGCCCGATGTGATTAAGGTTGAGGAAAGCTATGAGCTTTTCACCGGCGAAGAAAAGGTTTTGAAAAAAGCCTTCGCCGAAGCCTGTGCAAATTGCGATAAAGAGCGTGTGCGTGAAGGAAAATCCCTTCGTAAAGACCTGGAAAAGCTTTTGGTCGCTTTGGATAAAGAGATCAAAGTCATCACGGATCTTCGTGAAGAAGCCAATGCGCAACTTCAAGAACGTTATGAAACTAAGATTCGCTCTCGTATGAAGGGGAACGAAATTGATCCCGCTCGTTTGTCTCAGGAAATCGTGATTCAGCTGGAAAAAGCCGACATCAACGAGGAATTAAGCCGCTTAACTGAGCATATTAAGAACTATCGCCAACTGATTGCCTCTCAGGATGCTGAAGGTAAGAAACTTGATTTTTACACTCAGGAATTGCTGCGCGAGGTGAATACGATCGGTTCTAAGTCTCAAGTAGCCAAGATCACTCAAAGCGTGGTACAAGCGAAAACCCTCATCGAAAGATTAAGAGAACAGGTTCAAAACGTTCAATAATATGAAAACGCGAATGATTATTGTCGCTGCACCCAGCGGCGCAGGAAAAAGTAGTTTCGTAGCAAAGGCGATTGAAGAGCTTCCAAAGCTCGTGGATATCGTCACGTTCACGACTCGCAACATTCGCAAAGGGGAGAAAGATGGCCTTCAGTACCATTTCATCTCTCACGATGAGTTCAAACAAAAAATCGAACAAAATTTCTTTGTGGAGTGGGCGAAAGTTCACACCAACTTCTATGGAACGTCCTACGAGTCCCTAGAATCCACCTGGAAGGCCGATAAGTGCGCCATCATGGATATCGACATCCAGGGCGTACAAACGTTCAAATCCAAATATCCAGATGCTAAGACCATCTTTATCCTGCCGCCCTCAATCGACGAGCTGCGTCGTAGAATCGAGAAAAGGGACGGGGGCATGCCTGCGGATATCGAAGTTCGTATGGCCAATGCGGAAAAAGAGATCGCCGAGGCCGAGAAGTTCGACTTTCAGATCGTGAACGACAACTTCGAGCATTCCTATGCCGAATTTAAGAAAATCATTGAAAAGTTACTAGCTTAAGGGTAATTTCCTCGTTTGAATCGATGAATTATTTGCGCCCGGAGGCATTAAATGGCTCGTGTAACCGTTGAAGATTGCTTGGAAAAAGTTCCTAACAGATTTGCTCTTGTATTGATGGTTGCTAAAAGAGCGAAGCAACTTCTTAAAGGTGCTGAAGCGACAGTTTCCACTCGTTCGAACAAATACATCGTATCGGCACTTCGTGAAGTTGCGATCGGTAACGTGGGTTATGAAGTGGCGATGGATCCTAAAGACGCTCTTCTTCAAATCGAAAAAGACTTGAATAAATAGTCTAGGACGAAGGTCCTAAGTTCCTAAAAATACTAATAAATTCCGATTATAAAGCGAATCTATTTGGAGCCCATATTCTTGTCAGGTAAACTGATTAGAATATGGCGGAACCCCAAAAAGAGACTGGTCTCTCTCATAAACCAGTCAAAACAGTTGATGATCTTCTTAGTCGCATTCGCAGCTACTGGCCGAATGCTGATCTTAAATTCATTGAAAAAGCATACTACTTTTCTGAAAAACATCACGAGGGTCAAATCCGTCGCAGTGGTGAGCCATATATTTCTCATCCACTTTCCGTTGCTGCCATTCTTGCTGATCTCCGACTTGATCTAGATACAATTGCCACGGGTCTTCTGCATGACACAGTCGAAGATACCGATGCCACACTCGAGGATATCCGCCGGGAGTTTGGCGATGCCGTTGCTCATCTAGTTGATGGTGTGACTAAAATTGGTCAGATGAAGTTTAAAAACTCCCACGAAAAACAAGGCGAGAACATTCGCAAAATGATCGTCGCGATGGGGAAAGACGTGCGAGTGGTGTTGGTGAAATTAGCCGATCGCTTGCACAACATGCGTACTTTAAATTTCATGCCGTTTGATAAGCAGGAAAAAATCGCTCTCGAGACTCTGGAAATTTACTGTCCACTTGCGGGTCGTATGGGTATCAGCTCTCTGAAGATTGAGCTCGAAGATTTATGCTTCAGGTACTACCGCCCTGACATGTACTATGAACTTATCCAACAAGTGAAGAAAACCGAAGCTGAGCAGAATCGATATATCGAGGAAGTGAAGCATTTAATTTCTAAAGAGTTAAGCAAAGTCGGTTTCAAATTTGAAGTCTATGGACGTTCAAAGCATTTATGGTCCGTCTATCGTAAAATGCAAAGTCGTAATTTGGATTACGATCAAGTTTACGACGTATTGGCATTCCGTGTGATTGTTGAAAGCGTAGCTGAATGCTATGCGGCCCTGGGGTTAGTGCATTCGCTGTGGAAACCAGTCCCGGGTCGTTTTAAAGATTTCATCGCCATGCCGAAAACCAATAACTATCAGTCGTTGCATACGACGGTGGTGGGGCCTGGCGGGGAGCGCATCGAAATTCAAATTCGTACCAGCGAAATGCATTTGATTGCCGAGATGGGGATCGCTGCTCACTGGAAGTATAAAGAGCGCGGGAAAATGGAATCCGATGAGATGCAACAGGCAAACTGGTTGCGTGATTTGGTTTCGTGGCACCAACAAGTGCGAAGTCCCGACGAATTCCTGGATACTGTAAAAACCGACCTGTTCGAAACTGAAATTTACGTCTTCACTCCAACCGGGGAAGTGCGTGAGTTCCCAGAGGGTGCGACCCCGGTCGACTTTGCTTACGCTGTTCATACGGAGCTCGGTAACAAATGTGTTGGCGCTCGCGTGAATGGCAAGATGGTTCCTTTGAAGCACCAGTTAAGCAACGGGGATACAGTTGAAATCATCACGGGCAAAGGACAAGAGCCGTCGAAAGATTGGTTGAAGTTCGTTGTTACCAACAAAGCCAAAGCGAAAATTCGCGCCTTCGTTAAGGAAGAGCAGCGTCGTCGCTCGATCTTGCTGGGTAAAGAGTTGGTGGAAAAAGAATTCCGCAAGTTCGGCATGGCTGCAGTGAAATATCTGAAGGGCCCGGCATTTGAACAATATTTAAAAGATTTTGGATTAAAAGATGTCGAAGAACTTTACGTGACTGTCGGTTACGGAAAGCTTGAGACCCGTGTCCTGGTGGAAAGACTTTCTCCAGAGAATATCGCCAAAGAAGCGGCAAAAACTGAAGACTCGACATTCATGGAACGAGTCATGCGGGCTGCGACTCATAAAACGCGTAAAACTAATTCCCTGGTTTCCGTGGATGGCATGGATGATATGTTGGTGCACTATGCAAAGTGTTGTCATCCGATCCCTGGTGATCCGATTGTGGGCTTTATCAGCCGTGGTCGTGGTATCACAATTCATCGTAGTGACTGCAGTAAAGCCTTTGAATTTGACCAGCTTCGCAAAGTGGATGTCGCTTGGAATGTTAAAGTGGCAGGTGAGGGGCAAGAGCGTATCGTTCGCCTGAAAATCATCTCTCAAGACAACCCGGGTTTATTGAAATCGATGTCTGAGGCTTTTGCCCAGCAGGGGATCAATATTCAGTCCGCTCAAATTCGCACGACAAAGGATAAGAAGGCCGTTTGTAATTTTGAAGTCTCAGTGAAGGATGCCTTACAATTAAACCAGGCGATTTACGAGATTCAAAAGATCAAAGGCATTATCGGTGTCACGCGTGTCATTCAATAAGTATCTACCTAAACTTCACAACATCCTCGCCTTTGTCGTATTGACGGTGGCGGTGGTGGTGATGTTGGGCTGGATTCTGCAAAATCCCAACGCGATTCGTTTTAGCTCTCATTTGATTCCGATGGCGTTTAATACGGCATTTCTGTTGTGTTTTCTGAGTATTGGAATTCTATTTTCTGATCGGGATCATTTCAGAATTGGGCGCGCCTGTGCCGCTGTGGTTATGTTTTTTTCAGCCCTTATTTTCTCCCAATATCCTTTGGGCGTGGATATGGGGCTTGATTCCTTCTTCGTAAATTACTTTATCGAGCCCGAAATGCTTTATCCGGGCCGCATGGCAGCCAGTACTTGCATTGCGCTTTTTCTTTTAGGTTTGGCATTGTTCTTTAATAAAAGTTCATTGCTCTGTCAGTTTGTTCGCGTCACCACCGCGGCGACGGTCTGTTGTGTGGGCCTGGTTGGTGTTGCGGGCTATGTTTTTAATATCAACTCCCAATACGGTTGGGGAAGTTTTTCGCGAATGGCCCTTCATACAGCCATTTGTGTGATTGTTTTGGCGATTGCCCTTCTTGCACAGTTGTGGATGCGGATGGGGCGTTTGGGAGCGCACCGCAGGCGCTTTGCGCCATTCTATGTTTTGACCGCCGGGATCTTTTTCACCGTTGGTTTGATGCAGCTATTGTATATTCAGGATTATCAAAAAAATCGTTCGATCACCGAAATTCGTACGGCTGCTATCTTGGAAAATTTTGATAACATTTTTCGCCCCTTAACGCGTTCCCTGGGGCGTATGGCAAATCGATTTATCTTGGATGACTATAAAAATCGCCAAGCCTGGGAAGTCGATGCTGAAATATACTCTTCAGATTTCAAAGGTGTTCGACGAATCATCTGGTCGGAAAAAGACCTTGTTGCCAAGTGGGTGTATCCCTTGAATCGCAATGCTGAGCAGGTGATAGGGGCGAAGATGACCCGTCAGCGTGGGGCCGAGGGTATCCTTGAGCAAATTCAGAAAACTCGCAAGCCCGCCATCTCGGGTGTTTTACCATTGTTGACGGGTGGTGATGGAGTCGTTCTTTATTACCCAGTTTTCAGGGGTGATGATTTTCTGGGCATTTTAAGCGTTGCCCTGGAAGCCGATGTTTTTTTTGCGGAAGCAGCGGTGGCCCCAGGTTATTTCGTGGAAATTAAAGACAATGATGGCCACGAGTTTCTAAATACCGGAAATGCCGGTCTTGTTTACATGCGCGATTGGGGCAATACAGTTGTCTATCGGGCGCTGAATGCGAATTGGGTGTTTACAGTGACTCCCAAGCCGGATGTGGTGCAAAAAAATTCGTCTTATCTCCCTGGCGTCGTCGGAGTCTTCGGTATCAGTATTTCTTTACTCTTGGCGATCAGTCTGGTCTTTTATTCTCGTTCACGTGAGTCTGAGCGTCGTATGAAGGACTCCTTTGACTGGCACAAGGCCGGGCGAGACAGTATTTCTTTGTTACTTTTGCAGCTGGATAAACATGGTAACGTCTCCAGTATCAACAAAGCCGCCGAGGATCTTTTAGGTTATACCGAACCTGCAATAGTCGGGAAGCCTGTATTTATTTTGGGTGAGTATTCCGAATTGATGATGCATCGAGGACGAATGGAAGCTCAACTGCAAAAATCATTGGCCTCCGGTGATGATTATTTGGAAGCGATTTTTGAAATTGGTGAAAATCCCAGCTTTGAACGCACGCTCGTATCTAAATCAGGCAAGCCCTTTCATATGGCTATGTCCTTGCACCGGGTGACTAATGATTTGGGCGAGATTAATGGCTATCTGGTTGTTGCCGAAGATATCACCCAACGTAAAGAGCGTGAGCGTTTGTTAAAAGAGCGCGAGGAAAAAGTCCTGGTGTCTTCGCGTTTAGCGACATTGGGTGAGATGGCAGCAGGGATCGCGCACGAGATCAATAATCCCCTGACCGTGATCGGTGGCTATTTGAGTATGCTTCGTAAGAGCCTGGCCCAAAAAGGCATGGGCCAAGATGTCGAAATCAATCGCCGTATTGATTCTGTGGAATCAATGGTGGGGAGAATCGCTAAGATTGTCAGAGGTCTTCGCAGTTACGCCCATGAATCTGTTATGGATGACATGGAAGAAGTTGAAATCGCGATGATCATCGATGACACGCTGGCATTCTGCCACGAGAAATTTAAATTGAACGACATTCAACTGACTGCCTCTGTTGAGCCTGGGCTGACAGTGAGGTGCCGTCCTTATCAAATTTCTCAAGTCCTTTTGAACCTTTTAAACAATGCCTATGATGCTGTCGCATCAGCACCTGTTAAGAAGGTCCGCATTGAAGCCTCATATCAAAGCGGTGGAATTGAAATCAGTGTGACGGACTCAGGGCCCGGTGTGCCTATGGAGTTAAGAGAAAAGATCATGCAGCCGTTCTTTACCACAAAAGAAGTCGGTAAAGGTGTGGGGCTGGGGCTTAGTATCAGTATGGGCATCATCCAGGCTCACAACGGAAAATTCTTTTTGGACAATGAATCCCTCCAGACCAAATTTACGGTCTGGCTTCCTCATGCACCTCATCTATCCATTTAGCAAAATAGGAAACCTTCATCGCCGTGGAGCGGCCCTTCGTGCATGTCACGTGGCCTGCGAACTTTTTTTCGCCTGTTACAAATGAAGTCACACCAATCAAACGAGGCACGCCATTCACGTTAATGAATTGGCCCGATCCCGAGTCACCACTACAGATGAATTGAGTGTTGCCGTTACTTAGAATCGCGTAACGATCTTGCATAAGCCCGTAACCGCCATTTACTTTGACGACGGCTTTATGAAGGTCACCAGCGCTGCCGTAACCGATGGCGAAAATTTCTGCAGAGTCTTTGGTTTTGCCGTAGCCATAGATGTTTAAGAAATGGTTTTGATAGTTCTTATTTTGATCTCGCTCAATTTCGATCGGTTCAAAGCCGGTCGGTATACCGCCTGCGAAAAAACCAATGGCCATGTCATTTAGGATGCCGACCTTGGAATATCGAAATTCTGGATGAACTACGATCTTAGATCCGTTGCGTGTATGCTCCCGAGTATTGAAAAGTCCCTTTTCATTTGCAAAAACGATTTTAAATCTGGAAAGAGTCGGAGATTTCTTTTTATCGAAACAGTGCGCAGCCGTCAGGAAGCTGTGATCGCTGATTAATGTTGCTGTGCAGATTCCGACTGTCATTCCTAAGCTGTTTACGGGAAGGAAAAGCACCACGCCGCGGGATCCATCATCGCGACGTGCAGTAACTTTGGTACCATTGATAACGCCTGAGGAGTCGTCGTTTAAACTGACGGTGGAATCGCTTGATCCTGGTCCACAAGCAGACAGCGTAATTGCAATGGATGTTACCAGGCTTAAAAGCACAGAAGAATTTTTCATGGGATCTGTATACTCGATTTTCCGGCGAAAAAGAGCCGAAAAAGATTATATTTTTGATTCTTAATAGTATGAATGAATCAATATGAATGGAGTCAGCTGCTAAATCCTGTAATTATTGCCAGCCGTAACCCACACGAAACAAGATGGCATTGGCTGTGACGGTGTCAGAAGGGGGAAAGTATACGTACTCCACACTAAATGGAATGAACGTTTTGCGGTTGAGTTGGTATTCGCCACCAGCAGAAATCGTCAAAACCTGATTGGTCGCGATTTGGTTTTCATCAAGTGCCGTTGCTGATTTGGACATCGCGATCAAAAAGCCACCGCCTAAGCCCGCCCAAGTGCGCAGTTGGTTCGTGGTGAAATAGTATTTTGCTAAAGCATAACCTGATAGATAGGTGATGTTGGCACTACAATGTGTCGAGCCTTTGCAACCCACGTTTTTGTTAGTTTGTCCTGAAACGTTGTATTGTTCTAGCATGCCGAGTCCGCGCAAGGTGATGTTGCGAGTCAGCACCCACTCATAAAATCCACCAGCGCCCAATCCTGTGCCTTTAAGCTCTGGTTGCTCTGGGGGATTGATGGCTGGATTTTCTTTGATCGTGGGTTTCATGGTATCCATGCCGTACTGACCTAAAACTCCATAAGAATTTTTAAGCGTTCTTAAGAAACTCATGTCGCGGGCTTTATCAAACACCGAAGCTTCTTCGTCTGGAGTAGAGGCGCGATTCAAAGCTTCTTGTTGGCGACTCGTGTCCGCCTTCGGGGCTGTTTTTGATTTCGCGACGGAAGCAGAGCCAGCGCCTTTGGCTTGGAGTGTATTGCCAGTGGCGCCGCGGCCTTTAATAACATCAGCGACAGCACGATCCTCTTTGGTTTGCTTGATACGAATGATACCGATTTTTTTGTGAGTTACAGAATCGATCAAAAAGAATTCATCGCCAGGATGAACTTCCGCACCTTGAAGTTTCACCATCACTCTGCCATTTTTAACAGCGGTCACTTCCGCCGCCAGGGCAGAGACACTGAGAATCAAACTAAGGCAAAGCAGAGTTAAGGATTTTTTCATTCGCTGATCATCAAGTTGTTTTCAAGTTCACGAACAAACTGCTCTTTATAAAGATCCCAAACGGCCAGGCTCGAAAATTCATAAGAACAAGCCTGAACATTTTTATCACTGCGCTGAATCGCTTTCACTTCCACAGTGCCCGGACGAGTGGTGCGCCAAATCTCCAGATCATTTTCCATCACCACAAGTTCATAATTCACACGAGGAAATTCATCATTAAACCAAGTCTCAAGGCGACTCTGATTTTTACAGCCGGTAAGAGTATAGATTTCCGAAGAAGATGAAGAGGGAGCCACCAAAGAAGCCCCATTAATTTTAGAAGGAGCTGCGGTTTCGAATTGGTTGCGACCATCCGAACGATAAACCGAACAACCTTCTAGAAACATTAAAGAAATAACAATCAAAGCTGCTGACTTCATATTTAAAAGTATAAAGTTCGGGGAGGGGAAACACAAAAAGGGCTTCGACAATCTAGGCCTTCGACCAACCGGCGGGAGCGAGCCTGCCTTGGTCGCCGTATCCTGCCTCCTGCGCATTCCGCGACACGCCTTCCGGGCTCAACCGTGGCTCGCCTTCGGCGAGTTCGCGCCATCGTGGCGCCCACGGAGGTCGCTGCATGCGCAGGAGGCAGGCCCCAGCGCCCAAGTCAGGCTCACTCCCGCCGGTTGAACAAGTTCAACCTCGCGAACCTTTTTTGTTTGAGGGACGACATAAATTCTTCTTCGAAATCGAATCGCAGTAGCGATTCAATTTTTCAATGGTCCTCGCGCGGTCAGAGAAGGGGGAGGAACCACGGGACTTCGTGTTTAGGTTTTCTCTTTTTCTCCGCTCGCTCGGAAACGGGGGAACTACGATTTCAATGTAGATTTTTTTGATTGCTGTTTTTGCTGAGCTTTTTAGCTAAGAGGAGAAAAGTAAGAATTTTTACCTCGAAATAGCGAAAGCCATCTCCCAAGGGAGGCTTAACGACGAAATTCATTTCAAGGATTGTGTGCGAATGATTGCTTCGGGATTTTCAGAGTTATGGAAAGCCCTGTGGAGCGAACCTCCGGGCCCGCACGATGCGGTATCAAAGCCCGGCAAGGCCTGGAAGGCCGGGTGAGCGGAGCAGGGCTTTCCATAACTCTGAAAAGCCCGTACCGCGAACAACGAACGAAGATCCTAGAAAGGAATTTCGTCGTTTGAGTTGAAGCTTGGTTCTGGACCGAAATCGTTGAAGTTGAAATCGTCGCCGCCACCTGAATTATTGTTAGAACGTGAACCAGCTTCTGCACCAGCAGCGCCAAGGAATTGAACAGTGTTAGCCACGATTTCCGTAGCGTAGCGTTTTTGTCCTTGTTGGTCTTCCCATGAGCGTGTTTGAAGTTTACCTTCAACGTAAACTTGGCGACCTTTAGAAAGGTGTTTGCCGCAGATTTCTGCCAATTTGCCCCATACAGTTACACGGTGCCACTCAGTTTTTTCCTGACGTTGACCGTCTTTAACCCATGATTCGCTTGTTGCGATGTTAAGGCGAGCTACAGTGCTCCCGCTTCCGATTGCTTTCACTTCTGGATCAGCACCAAGACGACCTACGATAATAACTTTATTTACTCCAGACATTGTCCCTCCAAAATATTAACCCCTATGGTTTTTTGTCAGATCGGGAGTTATGTCAACAGTCGACAACTCCCTTCATTTATTTGGATTTGGAGCTGAGCAACATTTAAGCACAGCTCTGTGTCAGATTAATTCAATAAGAGATGGGGAAGTGCTTGGGCTGCGGACTAGCGCGCAGCGCCAAAGCTTGGAGGCATCATAGGATTTGATGCTGAAAGTTTAAACTTATACTGAGCGCCATCGGCCGTTGGGGACTTGAAGTTATCAATGAATGTCAGGAACAAGCCGGCCTTGTCTTGAAAGCTCTTTTTTGCACGCAAATCGATATCAAAATTGTAGGCGCCGATCTGTTGTCCGAAGGCACCGCCACGATTTACGATCGTAAGGCCAATATCGCCTTTCACAGTGCCTTGAAGCTCATCGCCCGGCTTACCAATGGTACCGCTCTCGATGACAAGTCTGCCGGCAGCTAAGCGGCCTTTAAGCTCAATAGAACTCAATTTCAATTCAGGTACAGTCAACGGACCCATCGGTGTGTTAACGTTTGCGGGCGGAAGTTCAAACTGATTGATCGTCAGATTGATTTCCACGTCCGGTTGTTCCTGGAAAGTTAAATCAGCCAAAGCAGTTGTTTCTAAGTTCAACTGACCTTTTAAAAGCACCGGAAGATTTGCAAACTCACGGATGTCATTCAGCGCAACTTTTTTAGCGCTCACTTCAATGCGGTGTCTTTCGACGCCATTGTCGCTGCGATTGCCTTTACCCATGGAGACATTCACGTCACCTTTTAAAAGACCTTTCGCAGAAACCGATCCATAGGGTTTTTGCTGAATCAAGCCCGTGATGGACGGAGTGATGACCAATTCCTGAGCGGATATAGCGGGAGTGCGCAGGGATTCGATATACACATGGTCCATTTGCACACCGGGTTGCGGGAACAAGCTCATTTTCAAACGGTCGAACTGAACATAGACCGAGTTGTTGGTGACTTTCGCCACCTGTGAAGAAATCAAGTCACTCAAGTCATCAAAAGGGAATAGGACGAAAAGAAAGATGAAGGCCGAAACCACCATTACAAAGAGCTTTCCTTTGTTTTCTTTAAGCCATTTGAAAAACTTAGAGATATTTTCCATTACTCTTCCGATTCCGCTCTGGATTTTTTATTACGATTGAAACCCTTTTTCGGCGTCTCGGGCTCGGCCTGAATAACCGGCGGAGCAGGGACGGCCAAGGCAACCAGCTTGTAAACTACGTCAAAGTAACGATTGTCTTCACGGTTTGCAGTCATAACCATATCGCTCATTTTTACGCTGGCTGAAATATTGCTGAACTTATAGCCCAGATCCACAACCTGGCGCAGATTCAATTTTGCCAGCTGAATTTGCAAACCACCTTCACTCAAATTTGAAGGGATTAAATTTGATCCCATCGTCGTTTGTGTGCCTTTGATTTGTTCAGGTAAAAGATTCGCTGATTTGATTGTAGAATCAATATTCGCACGAAGCATATCCATGGAAGGAGCCGGGGGGATGGCTGGCACTTCGGCGGCTTCGCGTGATACTTTTAAAAGCTCGCGAATCGTCATGCGTTTTCCTTCGAATTCTCCCACAGCTTCTGATGAGCCGTTGAAATAACCGTAAGGAACAGACAGCACCATCAGTGTCACAACAGCAATTCCACCATACATCGTCAACTGCTGCATGGCTGGAGTCATGTTCTCATAGCGGTCACGCAATTGGTTGTAGGTGCCACTTTCCTGGATGCGATCCCAAGTGGCGCGAAGTTCAGTTGATAGCTTGTCTTTCAAATCATCTAAGTTCATCTCGTCACCTTCTGAATACCGCGGTCTACGTTAAAGCTAAAGGAGAATGCCTGGCGTCCTGGAAGAGTTCCCAGAGTCGGCGTTTGGCTTTTAATTTGTCCATCGGCTGTGATATTGGATAGAGACTTTTGCAGCAGGCTTAGTTGTTGGGGATTGTTTACGTACCCTTCAAGAACTACGTGAGCATCTTTGATGTTGAAGGTGCGCACATCCAGCGTCACTGCGTTTTTCGCAGGAGCCGCATCTGTCACTTTCTTCATGATATCCAGGGCGGAGTTCATATTCGCGACACTCGCCAACGTTTTTAAATCAGAGGCACGTTTTTTATTGTCGCGGATATATTTTTTGATTCCGGCTTCAGAGGCATTTCTACCTTTGAGGTTTGCCACGTTCTTAGCTTGAGTTTTCAAAACTTCCTGAGAGCGTTCCGCCAAACTTAGCGCGAAATCCTCACGTAAGTAGGAGTAAACGAAAAGCACCAGCAAAGCTGCTGTTGCAAGTTTCGCTGTATGGCCCCATTTCTCCCAAATCACCTTGAATTGGTGATTTTGACGGGCAAATTCACCGCGAAGGAAATTGATTGGAGGATTGCGGGGTTTCTTGAAGCCTTCAATCGCAAGACCAATTGCCACGCCCAATTTTGCTGAATTAGCTTGGGAACGTTCAAAAGCAACATTCGGAATCGTATCCAAGATAGCCAAGCGATTCGCAGGAATTTCTAAGGCTTGAGTCATAAAAGGACCCAAGTTTTGAATTTGCGAAGTGCCCCCCGTTAAACCGATGTTCATGATTTCAACGTTGAACTCGGATTTGATTTCCAGAATGGAAAGTTGCAGGTCGCGAGTCATCTCGCGAACACATTTGGCAATCGTTTCTGAGAACGTCACTTGGTCAAAAGTAGCACCTTGTTTGTTTGTCAGAATAAAGGCTTTTGTTTGCAGTTCGCGCAAAGCTTCGATGTAAGGAATTTCATACTTCTTGGCGATGGCTTCAGCGATATTTTTTCCACCCCACAGCAAAGAGCGGATGCCGATTACAGAGCTTCCCTCGATAGCGCACACTAACGTGCGTGTGTGGCCGATGTTCAATACCAGACGGATATGACGAAGAGGTTTATATTCCGTGATGTCGTAGTTTTGGGGATTGCTGATTTGTGCCGGTGGGGCTTCATTCCAGCGTTCAAAAATATTGCTGAAAGCCGCACCCTCTGTGGAAATCAAATAGGGCTCAACGCCAATGTCTTTCGCGCGATCCACCAGATTCTGCACATGAACTTTAGGAGCCGCACATGCTAGGACTTCCGCACCACCACCGACGGTGCGGATGATTTTTGCATCAAAGACTGCATTGTCAGAGGAGAAGGGAAGATCTTCTTCAAGTTCAAAAGCCAAACTTTTAAAAATCTTAATACGATCGCTGAATGGGAAAAACTTATTGCGAACGGCGACGCGATCCTGGCGCAAGCCAAGAATAAAGCGGGTTTGCGAGTGATCATAGCGGGCAAGTAGATCGCGAAGATATTCGATGATCTCCAACTCAGAATCACTTTGAGGGTTGGTGCTTAGAACATGCTCAAAGAACTGAACGACTTGAAAGCCCTTCGTCGTTGATTGCATTTCGACAACTTTAATGCTGCTTGACCCGATGTCGATACCAAGTGATTTCAAAGACCGTTCCTCCATGAACGAGATAATGGTCTAAGTATATGTTGCCTTTGGACTTAAGTAAAATCATTCCTCAGTCGAGGGACTCGACTAAGGACTATCTTTCTGACCAATAAACGATGCGAGGAGGGCCTTTGGAGATGGCATCCGCTTTTTGCTGTTGGTTGCCACTTTGGTTGCCAGGTTGCTGACCGATTTGACCTTTGTTTTGGTTGGCAGGATCATTCGGGTCATTGGCATTCGGGTTTTGAGCTTTTTTGTCTTTATCCACGTAGTCTTTGATTTTCGCGACGGTTTTATTGAAATCCATCGTGATAACCGTGATCTCACTGGTAGAGCGCGCGAATTCGCCCGTGCTGCGGATACGGAAGTTAAAGACGGAATCAAACACTAAAGGAATTTCGTCGGTTTTACCTTCCAGACGAGCATTTTTAGACTGTACGAAGTTCCAAAAGTCAGCGGCATCCTTAAACGGGCCCCCTTGGTTCTGGTCATCCCGGCGTTTGATGATTTCTGTCACAACTTCTTCGGTCATACCCGGATCTAAAGATTTCAAAACTTCTTTGCTGGCGATGTTGGGATTGATGCCCTTCATGCCGTAGATTGTGATACGTGGTTCGATTAAATCATAAAGGTCATCTGTCATCTCAGGAACGAAATGAAGCTCTGAAAGAGTCCGGAAAGCGCGATTGGGTGGGAAATAGTCTGATTGCGCTTCAGAATTCAAATTAGCGTAGTTCGCGCGCTTATCGCCACCATTCGCAGACGTGGCTTTGTCACTCATATAGTCGGCGATGTTGTTGATGATTTTTTCAAAATTTGTGTTTGAATGCTCGCGGCCCCAGGCTTCGTCTTCCTTCATTTTTTGTTGGAAGATATTTAGAAGCTGTTGCTTCGTCACTTTACGCAAAGTTTCAGAAGGGGAGGTCAAGTCATTGATGTCGATCTTGGAGCCCTCGTCCTCGATCGTCGTGATGTAACTTGCATCCATGGCGGATTCTTTGGTCAATTTCTTAAAGGCATCTTTATCAATGGCCGTCAGTTCGTCGGGGACCGGCAATGGCCAAGCAAACGGGAATTGCCAGATCATATTTAACAAGGGACTGTTGCTGCCCAGCTGCGCGCCGAACTTGCTTTGCGCCTGCTGATAGATTTTCACGCGCAAAAGTGCCAACTGCATTCCAGATTTCGCGGCATAGTAAGCTTTGATACGATTTAACCCTGCTGAGTTCACTTCGTATTCGATACGCGTTTCAGACACCAGTTCGGTCGCAAAATACATGATGAACATTAAGCAGGCCGTCACCACGATCAAAGCCATACCACGTCTGTTGCGAAGGGGTTTAAAAATATTCATTATTGAAACCCTCCATTTGGTCGCTGCTGTTGTTGTTGACCCTGTTGCTGCTGTCCTTGCTGTTGGGCTTGCCCAGTTGCAGAGTCATCAGGATTGTTGGTGAAATGAATCGGAACGATCACTTGCATAGAGTACTTGCGATCTTTGCCGCCGGTTTTTTTAGTAACCGTCACAGAAAGTTCCACCGCTTGTGGGAATTTTCCTTTGGTCGCACCGTCGCCCGCTTGATCGGTTCTCCAGTCAGTAACCCAATCCTGTTTTCCCTTACCCATATAGCGGAATTTAAACTCGGTGACGTTTTCAAGTAGAACCGTTTCCGTCCCACCTTTGGTCACATCTAAATCCACCCACGGAGAAGATCTGCGCCACACGCATTTAGAAGTGCCACCATTTGGATCCAGGCTTTTGCATTCTTTTAATTCGTAACCGACTTCGATAAAGTCTGCCTGTTGGGTGTTACGAACGGTGCGGGCGTTATTCATGGTGACGAAATTCAAAGTCTCGGCGTTGCCGATAAATTGTGTTTCAGGATCTTTGCGTGGAACTTCACGATTTTGTTGTTGCTGTTGAAACCCGCCTGGTTGTTGACCCATGTTTGGATTTACGAAGCCGGGTTGGTTTAATCCAGGGTTTAATTGTCCCTGGTTTTGATTACTTTTTTTAGCTAAAAGGTCGGCGATTTCTTTTTCGACATCGCGATAATGATAGGCCATGTTGATGTCTTTTTGAATCAAGCGAACGGCATCACGCAGATGGGACACTTCGTCGATTTGTGTCGTCACCTTGGTTTTCATTTTAATACTTTGCTGAATGGATTGTGCCACCAGAATAATCATCACGCTTAAGATCGAGATCGTGATCATCATTTCAATCAAAGTAAAACCGCGGTTCAGCTTTTTCATTATTGACCGGCCCCGCCAGGAACGCCTGGCATAGGAATTTCACGGTCATAATCGACAAAGTATTGAGTGGCAGAAAAATTCATCGGTTTTTTGCCACCTTTATAAAACACAGTGACTTTGACTTCTTTGATGGATTTTGAAAGATGCTGCGTCAGCGTCTTCATAAGGGTCAGGGACATTTCATCCGCTCCACCATCACGGGCTGTCAGTGTTGCGGAGATGTCGGGAACTTCAAACTCTTTGGATTCCATTTTCCACGAGTACTGCGGAAATTCAGAACCGAAATCGTCTTCTTTTTCTTCCGGGATAGAGTCTAAGGATTTGCCGGTGTATTCGATTTCGATCTCGGCCATTTTACGTTCCAGGAGGGCGGTGACTTCGGTTGCGAACTGCGCCTTGCGCACGAACATAAAGCTTCCACCCCAGGAGTTCGCTAACAGAACCAAACCTGAAGAGAGGATGACCAACGCAAGGACGGTCTCGATCAATGTGAAGCCTTTATTTTTCACCGCTGAATATCCTTTAACGATTGAGCTTTCTCTATGATATCAGCTTGACCCGTTAAAGGATTAAAAACAAGTGTCCAAACTAAATTATTTCCGCCGGAAATCTGCACGGCAGCGGCTTCAACAAAGCCTTCGGCGAAAAAGTGAATGTAAGCGGCACCCGTCGTAATGGGTTCCTTGGCGGAGGAAGTTTCAACTTGAGTGAAACGGAATCCATCGGGAAGGTGAGCTTCCTTTTTTAAGACAGAAGTATCTATCGCATACTTAGGCGGTGGAGCTTCATCGTCTTTGGATTTATTCTTTTGTCTTTCGCGCTCTTTTTCCGCGGAATCTGGATCAACAGGAATAGGACCATTGGCTCTTTCGACCCAATAAGTACCGGCGTTATCGCCATCCAGATTTAAAACCAAGCGGTAAGTGGAGTTGTAGATACGTGCTTTGTTGCGCACGGTTTTAGTCAGAGACATGAATTGACGAGTCGTCGCTCTGATATTGGTCTGTTTCTTAAACAGACGAGGGGCTCCGATAACAACCAGTCCAGCGATAATTGCTAGAACGATCATCACCTCAATGAGGGTGAAGCCCCTGCGATTCACGATTAGTTCAAATCTTCCAACGTGATGTCAGTGTCGTAACCAGAGCCGCCTTCGCGACCATCTTTACCCAAAGACTTCAAGTGGTATTCGCCACCGTTGACTTCGTAAACATATTCGTGATCCCAACGATCTTTGATAACTCTGATGTAAGGTTCTGGGCCCCAGTTGCTGCAGTTAGGATCTGCTTTAGTTAGACCTTCTAACGTTTGCGGATACTTGTTGCAATCTGTGTAGTACATTTGCAAAGCATTAGAAAGCTGACCCATGTGGATCTTAGTTTCTTTAACTTTTGCTTTGTCTGTAGCACCTTGCATACGAGGAAGTAGAAGAGCTGAGATACCGGCGATGATAGCAAGTACGATCATGATCTCGATCAAAGTCATACCCTTGCGATTGCTAATGAACATTCGAAACTCCTTGTTAACAGTTAGAAATCATAACAGAAACGCCCATCACGGTAAAGCTTCGGTTCTGACTTGGCACATTCTTTTGTCTTGTTGTCTTACAGGGATTTCGGTCCTCCCTTTGGTGTTGGGGAGGAAGGCTCGCTTACCTCGGACAGTCCTCGCTCGTTTTGGTCGTTTGTTGTTTAGTTTTGTTGTGGCTCGATTTTTGTTTATTGGCTTCGTTTGTTTCAGAATGGCCTGCGGAACTCGGACGCGAGCCTTTCTCCCCAACACCAAACGGAGAAGAAGTGTTGAGACAACAAGGCGAAAGAATGTGCCAAATCAGAATCGAAACAATGAGATAGCTGTTTTTGTTAAATTCAACTTTAAGTCGAGTTTGAAGTCCGATTAGCTTAAGAAGGCAGGAGCATGAAGTTCAACTTTAACTTTTGTGATCAGCCCTGCGAACGAAAAAAGGGACCTTTGGGTCCCTGTATTCCTAATTTCCAATTTCCAATTTCAAATTTCCGTTAGGCGCAAAGCGCCTAACCAGCCATGTTGGTCATTTCGAACATTGGGATCATGACGGCGAATACGATCATGGCGATGGCCATACCCATGAGGACTGTGACGACTGGACCCATGAGGGAGGTCATGGATTCTAGTTTGTTTTTTACTTGGAAGTCGAAGGCGTCGGAAACTTGCATGAGCATGTTTTCCAGGTCGCCTGTTTTTTCACCGATGTTGACCATGTGGATGACGATCGGCGGGAACTGGCCTGACTTTTTTAAAGGTCCTGCGATGGACTCACCCTCTGCGATGTTGCTGCGGGCTTCATCGATGGCGATGGCTAGGACGTGGTTGTCGACGACGTTTTTAACGATGTCCAATGCTGTTAGCATGGGAACGCCGCCTGTTAATAGAGTCGCAAGCGTTCTGGTAAAACGAGATACGGCGACCATTCTTACTGCGGGGCCTGCGATCGGGAGTTTCAACGAGATGGCGTCCCATTGATTTCTTCCTGTTGGAGTGGATTTCCAGTTTCTAAACATCACGATCGCAACGGCGATGATACCAAAGATGATGTACCAATAGTTCACCATGAATTGGGATGAGTTGATCAAGGCGATCGTGTACCACGGCAACACTAGGTTGGGAGTGGACTCGAACACCGTCACCATTTTTGGGATCAAGAAAATGAAAAGGAACGAAAGTAAGGCTGTCGTTACTACCAGCATGATAACCGGGTAGGTCATCGCGCTGGAAACTTTGGCGCGAAGTTCGGCTTGAGCTTCAGTGAACTCTGCCAGACGCATCAGGATGACGTCCAAAGAACCTGACATTTCACCGGCTTCAACCATGGAAACGTAAATTTTCGTAAAGATCGTTGGGTATTTCTGCAGGGCTTTTGCGAAGGGTGAACCTTCGTTAACCATGTTCTTACAGTCTGCAATCGCCTCTGATAAAGTTGGATTTTCAACTTGTTCAGCGATAGCGGCGAGTGCATCAACCAAAGGGATGTTGGCTTTTACCAGGGTCGCCAACTGACGAGTCATCAAAGACAAGTCTTTAACGCCAACGGCTTTTGTCGCTTTGGGCCCTTTGGATTTTTTGGTGTCGATCTTCTTTTTATCACGAATATCGACAACGTAAACATTATCCTTTTTTAGGCGAGCACGGGCTGCGCGCAGATTTTCTGCGTCGATGATACCCTTGGTGTTTTTTCCATCGCGGGTCAGGCCCTTGTACTCAAAAATTGGCATATTATAGATCCAGTTGCGTATTCGTAGTTAGCTGTTCAATTGTAGTCACACCAGCTAGTACTTTGGCAATACCATGGTCACGGAAAGTTTTCATTCCGTTGGCCAAAGCTTGTTTCTTGAGCGTCGCGCCGTCTTTTCGCTGCATGATCAAAGAACGAATATCGTCGGTCACAACCATCAGCTCACTGATCGTCGTACGACCTGAATATCCTTTTTGCCCACACTCTGTGCAACCCATGGCTTTACAAATGTGGCTGTTGCGAGCAACTTCACGAGTAACTCCCAATAGAGACAATTCGAAATCAGACGGTTCGTGCGGAGCTTTACAATGCGGGCAAAGAACACGCACGAGACGTTGAGCGACAACACCCATAACAGATGTTGCGATCAAGAACGGCTCAACCCCGAAGTCAATCAAACGCGGGAAGGCGCCGGCCGAGTCATTTGTATGCAGAGTCGATAAAACCAAGTGACCCGTAAGGGAGGCTTGAATCGCAAGTTCCGCTGTTTCCAAGTCACGAATCTCACCGACCATGATGATGTCGGGGTCTTGACGAAGGAAAGATCTTAAACCCGCAGCGAAAGTTAAACCGATCTTCGCGTTGGTTTGCACCTGACCAATCCCATGAATACGTTGCTCCACCGGATCTTCAACTGTCAGGATATTCACGTCAGGTTTATTTAATTTCGTTAAAGCTCCGTACAGAGTCGTGGACTTACCAGAACCCGTTGGACCTGTAACAAGCATGATACCGTCATTACGTGAAAGCAGATCATCTAAGCGATCCAAGTTCTCTCTTGAAAAACCCAGTTGCTCAAGTTCCAGGATGACAGTCGATCTATCTTGAATACGCATCACCAGGCGCTCACCATGAGCCGTGGGTACTGTGGAGAGACGGATATCGATGTCTTTACCGCCGACTTTCAAAGGGATACGACCGTCTTGAGGAAGACGTTTTTCTGCGATGTTTAAGTTCGCCATAACTTTGATACGGGAAGTAACAGCGTTTTGCAGTTTTTTAGGTGGTTTAAAGACGTCCATCAAAACACCGTCCGTACGGAAGCGCACGACCATGTCTTTTTCGTAGGGCTCGATATGGATATCTGACGCTTTTTCTTTTACGGCGCGGAACAAAAGGCTGTTCACCATTTTGATTACGGGCGCATCGTCTTCGCCAGCTTCCAGCAGATCCACGATCGGATCATCCAGATCGTAATCTTCTTCGTCAATTTCATCCAAGCCCGAAAGATTCGCTGTGGATTTTTCGTAAACTTTATTGATCGCATCTTGGATGCGGATCACTGTCGTGACTAACGGGCGAACTTTTTTACCGAATAAAACTTTCAAGTCATCCAGTGCTCTCAGGTTTACCGGATTGCTGGTCAATGCGATCAGCTGATCTGGTTCATCCTTGTAGGGGAGGACTTGGTGTTGTTTTGCGTAGTTGATCGGAATATCCCGGATCAAGTCAGCACTGATGTCTGCAACTGGAATGTCGCGGATAAAATCCAATCCCAACTCTTTGCAAAGATCACTGACGACTTCATCCGCCGTGGAGAATTCTTTCGAGTTTAAAGCTTCGCCGACTGTGACGGGTCTCACCACAGAGGGATTTGCAAGCACAGAACGCAGTTGATCCTGTGTTAACGAAGTTGCTTTTGAAAGAATTGTCAGAACATCCACAGTGGCCATTAAAGTTCCTTCTTGGTATCGAAAAGGCAGTTCCGGTTTTAAGGGAACTGCCGCAAAAAACTACTCTTGAACGTCTTCTGAAGGAGCGGCGGCTCCCTGAGCTTTTCTGTAAATTGGATCTATCTTAGCACCATATGGGTCTTTTCCGCCCTGGCCTTTGATATATTCAATACGTTCTTCAAGACGTTTCGAGACAACCTCATTTACATCGCCGGAATTGCGAATAATTTTGGGAGTCAGGAATGAAACCATGTTCGTTTTTGTCTTATTCAAGCTGCGAGATTTGAACAACCAGCCCAAGATAGGGATATCGCCCAACAGAGGAACCTTCACAACTGTTTCAACATCGTCTTCCTTAATCAAACCACCAAGAATCGCGGTGTCGCCGTTTTTCACGTTAATCATTGTGTTGATCGAACGTTTTGCCAGCGGTTGCGTATTGTTTTGGAAGTCTTTAGGCGCTTGTACAGAAGAAAGCTGTGTCACACTTTGCTTGATTTCCATACGGATCGAGTTTGAAGACGGGCTGATGAATGGTTTGATGTGAAGTTTGATCGTCGCATCTTCCATTGTTGGCGTCGTCGTCACAGTACCGCTCGTACCGGAAACGTTTTGCTGCATGCTGGTTACAACTTTATCACCCACTTCGATCTCAGCTTCGTTGTTATCCAAAGCGATGATCGTCGGAGTGGAAAGGATGTTGGCTTTTTTCGTTTGTTTCAAGAAATTGATGAAACCCACAAGGCTTGGGATGGTGATTTCAGAGCCGCCCGGAGGAGTGACTTTGATCATTTTTCCAGAGCCGAAGCCCAAGATCGCGCCCGTACCGCCCACTGGATTTAACATCTCTTGAAGATTGATACCACCGTTGAAGCCGACTTTACCATAACCGTTTTCACCGTACTGGTAATAGCCGACGCCCCAAGAATCAAGATCCGAAGCACTCATCTCCATGATGATCGCTTCAACGTAAACTTGATCGCGGGCGATATCGATTTTATTCAGGATGTTCATCACAACTTCATAGTCTTGTTTGCTCGCTGTGATAACCAAGCTGTTGGTAGCTTTGTCGGCTGTGATTTTCACGTCGCCGCCAAAGATTTCTTGAGGCGCTTGCATTTGGCCACCAATAGGGGATAGCAAGCTTGGGCCTGTACTTGGTTTTGGAGCGGCATCTTTCGTTACGCCAGACAGTGTTTGCGCGATTTTCTCGGCATCACCATTTTTAACGTAATAAACGTACACGCCACCAGAATCTTCAGCGCGGATTTTAAAGTCCAACTGAGAGATCAATTTTTTAATACGAACGATACCAGATTTATTACCCACCACGATGATAGAGTTTGTTCTGTCATCCGGGATCGCCATAAAGAAGCTTGCACCCTGTTGAGCAGAAGT
The DNA here is from genome assembly GCF_006874645.1 of Bdellovibrio sp. ZAP7. Taxonomy (NCBI): domain Bacteria; kingdom Pseudomonadati; phylum Bdellovibrionota; class Bdellovibrionia; order Bdellovibrionales; family Pseudobdellovibrionaceae; genus Bdellovibrio; species Bdellovibrio sp. ZAP7. The sequence continues at coordinate 1,707,781 of NZ_CP030082.1, forward strand.
TCCTGATGAACGAGAGAATCTTGGAACGCCCGCTGTAAATGTTCCTGGAGCAGATCCAGATGATTTACTGCCTTTATTTACGATTTTGTCTACCAAGTCTGCCAAATCTTTAGCTTTCGCGAACTTAATAGGGATAACTTCAAGTTGTTCTTCAAATCCTGGAACGTCCAACTGGCTGATGATGCGCATCACGCGGTCAATGTTAGAACCGTAGTCAGAGATGATGATCGAGTTCGTTGGTTCGTAAATGTTCATCTCGCCATCTTTTGAAGGCAAGATACGAAGATCACGATTCACTTGAGCCGCCGAGATGTGCTTTAAGTGAATGATACGAGTGATCATTTGATCTGTATTCGGGTAGTAAGCACCAGAATAAACTTCGATATTGTCACGTTGGGCATTTCTTGCGGATTTAACTTTTAAGAAGCCACCAGAAGGAACAACCGTGAAGCCGTTGATAGCAAGTGCTGACAAGAAAGCGTTGTAGGCTTCTGCCACTGTGATTTTAGACGGAGCGCTGATTGTGATTTTACCACGAACGCCTGGATCGACGATAAAGTTCTTACCAGTCAATTCGCCCATGGCTTTAACCAGCTCAGAGATCTCCACATTCGGATAATCGAAAGATTCGATTGTCTGAGGGAAATTTGCGCTGTTGATGTCCTCAGTGGGCGCTTTGGCGAATTTTTGCTTTTGGCTCTTGTTCAGAACCTGGCCTTCGTCACCAGAAGAGTGTGAGCCACCGCGAGTACCGCCAGCTGCTGCTGGTGCATCCGGAGTTGCAAAGCCACTGTTATCCGAATTACCAAAATCCGGAGGTGGCGGTGGTGGAGGGAAATTTTCAAATTGAGCATGCGCAGTGGTTCCTACCAACTGAGATGCAGTCATCAATGAAGCAATTCCTATGCTGACGGGCTTGATGGGTTTTTTCATCTCTCTCCTCCTGAGGGAGTTTATTGAATATTATAAGTCATGTTTTCAGTTTTACCGTTGCGCTCAACTTGAAGAACAACTTTCGGGTTGTTTTTCAAAGTTTGGTACAACTCCATCGCCTTGGCAGGGCTGTCGACCGGGTTACCGTCGACGGATTTAATAACATCCATTCTTTGGATGCCAAGCTGTTCATAAATACTGCCAGGTTGCATGTCTAAAATACGGAAGCCGTTGATGTTGCCGGTGCCAGGTTCACGATTTGGAACTGCGCGGGCTTGCATCAGGATGCTGGAAAGATCATTCGTGTACTTCAACAAGTCAGAGCGTTTGATCGCGAATGTGTTGTCGCCTGTCTTTTTAACTTCTTGGCCAGATGTTGTGGTTGAGGGTTTGCTGGCAGCAAAGCTAACTTTTGCACCTTCTTTTTTGATTTCGATGAACTCCAGGCGGTTGGTGTTCAGATTTCTGAAAACCACTTTCTGTCTTTCGATGCGAACGACATTGGCCATGTTTTCGATTTCTTTTCCTGGAGAGTATGAAATCACCTGATTTTTTCCGCGGATCTCAATCGACGCGATGGATTTTTCCGGAATAGAATGCACCAGTGTGCCGATCAGATTCAGAGGCAATTGCGATGGAACCGGATCTGCCTCTTTCTCTTCGACACCTTTGTTTTTATCAACCAGTTGATCTGGGATGATTCCGTTCGATGCAAAAATATTTCTGGAAGCAATATTGTTGTAGTAACCCGGATTCACGCTTGTCGTGACGGGCGGGGCTTTAGGGTGAGCAGGTGGTGCAGATTGCGGAAGCATGCGATCGCGATAGGAAAGAATTGCCAGGTCAGCAAGGCAGTAACCGATAAAGATGAATAATATATACGCATACCATTTTTCGAATGGTGGACGCTGATTTTTCTGGTTACGTGAAATCACAGTTGCAAATCCTTTGTTTTTTCCAGCACCTAGTCCTTGGGCCTCAGACTATCGTACCAAAAAGGTAGGGCAGCTGCATCAAAAAATACATGCTGGACCATGGTCCTAACGCTCTGATTTTCATTTTAAAAACGGAAAGATAAGCCATGATAGAACTATGAGAATTCTCTACTTCACGGATGGAGCAGGAATTGATCTATTAGGGATTCGCGAATCAGTTTTGCGTATTCCCGAAGTGCTTACCTCGCTACGTCGCGGCCAGGAGCAGGCTCGCTATGTAGACTTGATGCAGGTAATGTCACTGTCTGACGGAGAATTTCGTCAGATACCGAGTGTGTTACGCACTCTTTTGATCAACCTTGTGCAAAGAGGCTTACACCAACGCTGGGTCAATCGAGATCAGCGTGCGGATTTGATTCTGAGAAGAATCAATCACCGTTCTTTAGATGAACTAAAGAACGTCGTGCACAATTTTATCAATGCCAAAGTGGCGGGTGCTTCCGTTGCTACCAAAGATCTTCATTTATTGCATTTCATGGACAAAGTCGAAATCACGGTGATCGGGCCGGGTTACGATGAAGTTGAGTTCTGGTTGCGCAAGCAAGTGGCAACGCGCAAAGACATCGAAGTGCAAATCAAAGACGTTATCGCAGCTGATCCAAACCTGGAATGGTTCTGGCCTCAGGTGAAGGATAGCTTCATCGAATTCCAACAAGCAGTTATCTAACTATGAAAATCCTGAGTTTGTGTGGCAGCATCAGAGAGGGCTCATCAAGTGGGCTCTTGTTGGATGCTTTTCGTTCGGTTTTACCTGTTGGTGGCGAGTGGTCTTCGGTTAATCTCAAATCCCTGCCATATTTCGATCCCGCTTGTCAGTTCTCGAATGTGCCTGCCGTGGTTACCGAAATCCGACGCGAAGCTTTTTTAGCAGATTACATAGCCATCGCCACACCCGAATACGCTCACGGCATTCCAGGAATTCTAAAAAACGCGTTAGAGTGGCTGATTTGCGAAGAAACTATGAAAAAGAAAGTCGTTTTATTCGTAGCCTCACCAAGCGGCGGCGAATATGTCCTGCAATATTTAAGTGAAACGTTAAGAACGATGGATTTGCTGCTATCTGCTGAGTTAACCATGGTCATTAACAACGCCCGAAACCAATTGTCAGCAGACGGCACCATCGATCCAGGTTTAAAAAACTCCCTCATCGAACTATCTCAGCATCTTTAATCCCATTCTTGAAGCTTCTGATAAATTATGAGTTCGGCAAAGGACTCGTAAATTTTTCTGCTCATTTGATCCTCCCAATGCGATTGGTCGAATATGATCAAATTGAAGTTGAAACTTCGAACCGCATTTAGCTCCTGAGATAGGATGTTCGTATTCACAACAATATCCTGCCGAAAGCAAAAGCTTACGTTTCGAGGTGACTTTAATATGCCCACGTTTTTGCGCTACCAAGAAGCTTTGCATTGATTTTTTAGTTCCCGTTTTCTTTGGCTCAGTTCTCAAAGGCTTTGTTTCAGTTGAGGGATTTTTAAAAGTATTCTTGGGGCCTTGTTCTTTATTCAATGTGACTGGGCGGATATTAAATTTCGAAGATTCCTCTTCACCCAAAATCTTTTGAATTTGCTTCTGTGCTAGTAAAGTCAAAAGTTCTGCCCAGTTTCCATCTGGAAGAACATGCGACATAAGATCACGTGCAGTTTCCAATGTTTTGAGTTGTTCTGTGCTTAAAGTGACTTCCAAGCGAACAGAATCATCGCGTTGAGGTGTGACGGTTTCGCTAGTCGCAATAGGAAGATTAAATTCCTGCGCCAATGTTTTCTTAGTTTCGAATGAAGACTTGTGTTCAATTTTCTCCAAAATCTTTGGAACTATCGCTGAAAGAGACTTTGAGTCTTCGCCAGTCTTTCTAATTTCCTGACGAAGTGCTGATTGAACCTGCGTTAGTTGAGTCAAAGTCAAACGACCATCTTCAAGCCGTTCCGCGACCTCGGGAGATTTTTTAAGCAGGCGAGCAGCACTCAATCGGCGATAAGCAGCGTCCTCGCTGTATTTCAAATGTGTCGTCAAATAGCGAAACATTGAATCAAAACCAAGTTCCGCGTAAAGGCGACGAGATTCCATTTCATTAATATGACATAAAATAACATGCGTCAGCTTACGTTCACTCTGAGCAAGTTTCTCAAGTCGTCCAACCAATTCAGAATTAGAAATGCCGTTTAAATTCATGCAAGTCTCCTTTGCTGAGATTCTTATAGCACGAGTTTTAAATCGCGATTTTTGCCATGTTTCGGTTTTGAATTCTCAGGGGAGAGTGAGTTTTTATTGCCCTCCATTTGTCGCCAAAATTCACTCTATAAAGAGGGGATAAATAAAATACGCCGGTCCACGAAGAAAGAAATATCGTTCGCCTTTGTCGCTCTAAAGAACGCAAAAACCTTGGCAAGAATTATTTCCTTAGATTTCTGCAAGTGAAACACCGCTTCTTGGTAGCGCAAAACCTGTCAGGAATAGATGGTGGGGAGAAAGAGGAAGAAAGAAAGAAAGAAAGAAAGAAAGAGTGAGTGAGTGAGTGAGTGAGTGAGTGAGTGAGTGAGAAGACAAAGAGTAAGAAAGAGAAAAGAAATATTATAGGAGGACTTAAGTCGGAAAAACTTAAAAATATACGACACGTAACTGTTCGCCAGAAAGAATATGAAACATTCCTTATACATCCCATAAAAATTAATGAGCTGACTTTGTATCTCAAATCCTAAATTATGATTTAAGGGAGCCACTATGAGAATCACCCCAGAATCTTTCAGAACCAAAACCGGTAAGATCATAACTCTTCGTTCGCCTGAAGTCCAAGATGCAAAGGCATTAAGAGCAATGATGATCGAGGTCGCGGAAACGGCTCCCTATATATTGAGTACCGCTGAAGACTTTAGATCAAAACCTGAAGACGCCGAACAGAAATGGATCGAAAAATATGAGCAGTCTAGCCGGGACATGATCATTTTAGCGATTCACGAAGGAAGCATCGTCGGTAATTTGGACTTCAGTGCGTTCGTGAGGTTCAAGAATTCCCATCGTGGACACTTAGGTATGTCAGTAGCCCCGCGCATGCGAGGGGAAGGCATTGGTGAATTGTTGCTGAGAAAATTATTCGCCGAAGCGCCCAATGTTGAAGGTTTAACTCAGATTGAATTAAGCGTGATGCATCTCAACGTCGCGGCCCTTAATCTATATAAGAAGGTCGGCTTCAAAGAATGCGGTCGAACGCCCAACGCGTTCAAAATGCAAGATGGCTCATTTGCCGATCAAATCGGAATGTATGCGACAATTGCTCTTTGAGTGTTCAACAAAGTAGTGAGCAAATTCTGAACACACAAGAACAGCCGTATCATCTATGCCGTGAAGCTGCGTGCTGATGCGACTCCACTTGCAACTCCATCAGTGTTCCGCAAATTCGCCCAGGAAAATCCGCGTAACCAAGAAACATTGCGTTGAATTGTCAGGGTTGTGTTAGGGGTATTGACCAAACTTTGTCAAAGTCGATAGCCTCTACAGCATTTCAAGGGACATTCAAATGCTGATGGATAGACTCAAAAGAGTAAATTTTTCGTCGCGTTTCCGACTGAAGAAGTGGGAATCGGGGGACTCGTACCCGTGCTGCCACCAAAATCTGGGTCGAACTCCCGTCGTGTCACCAAAAAACCCAAAATCAAATTCAAATATCTGTATCAATAAAGGCGTCCGTATCGGCGCCTTTTTTATTTTTAAAGTGGCATCATTGACGATGCCACAGTTTTAGGAGCGGTCGATGTGTGGAGTTGTCGGGTTGATTGGAGAGGATAAAGCAGGGGAGAAATTGTTCCCGGCATTATTCGCCCTTCAGCACCGTGGGCAAGATGCCGCGGGTATTTTAAGTTTCGATTTCTCCCGAGGAGAATTTCACCTCGAAAAAGATCTGGGACTGGTTTCTCAGGTGTTTCCCATGGAAAAACTTGAAAAGATCAAAGGCAGTATGGCGTTGGGACACACTCGTTATTCAACGATTGGCACCGTCGACAAAGCGGATCTTCAGCCACTGATCGTCAGTTATCCCAACGGCATAGGCATGGCCCATAACGGGAACGTAACTAATTATAATGAGATCGTTGAATACGTTCGCAAACGTCGCAGCCGTTGGACTTTCACCCGCAATGACTTGGAACTGCTATTACATATGATGTCGATCGGAGTTTCTGATCAACTCGAAGCGGGGAAAAATCTTTCTGCGGAGGTTATGGCCAAAGCCGCGCAACAGGTCGTTGAAAAAGTCCAAGGTGCCTACAGTGTTGTTGGCATGATGGCTGACGAGGGCATGTTTGCCTTTAATGACACGCAGGGAATTCGTCCGCTATTAATTGGACGAAAAAAAAGTGATACCTCTGAAGTCAATGATACAGCTGGTGTCGATAAGAATAAAAATATTAAATATAGTTACTGTTTTGCCTCTGAAAAACAGGTGTTTTTCGCTCTGGGCTTCGAGTACTTCCGTGATCTGAAGCCCGGAGAGTTTGTTTTCGTCGACAAAGACCAGAACTTTCATTCTTTCCCCCTATCCGAAAAACAAGCCAGACCGTGCATGTTCGAGTGGATTTATTTCGCCGGAGCTGAAACAGAATGGCACGGCAGACCCGTATACGATGTTCGCCTCCGTTTAGGCGAAGTTCTTGCCAATGAAACACGCCGCAAAATGCAGGAACAAGGCATTGAAATTGATGTCGTGGCACCTGTACCGGACACTGCAAGAGCGGCGGCACTCCGTTTGGCTGAAGTTTTAAAAACTCCTTACCGCGAAGTTTTAATTAAAAATCGCTACGTGCAAAGAAGCTTCATCGTCAATGAACCTGCGGTTCGAAAAGCCATGGTGAATCTTAAACTTTTGCCAGTGGAAAGCGAAATTCGCGGCAAAAATATTTTACTAGTAGACGACAGTATCGTACGTGGAACAACTTCCGCCCGCATCATTCAATTATTAAGAGAATCCGGTGCTAAGAAAGTTTACTTGGCAAGCACATGCCCACCGATTCGCAATCCATGTTTTTACGGTATCGACTTCCCCGAAGGGGAAGCTTTGGTCGCACATCAAAGAACCGAAGACCAGGTGGCAGAACTTTTGGGAGTGGATGGATTAATTTATCTGCCACTTTCCGAATTAAAAGATGCCATCGGCATTCCAAGCATGTGCAGTGCCTGTTTGGATGGCGATTATCCCGTTTCCGTTTCTAAAGCAGATTTCATCAACACTCGCAGCCACAACATCGGTGGCGGTGGCAAAAATGAGGTGAACCCATGAGAATTCAAGTTCTTTTCGGCAGTCAAAGTGACGAGCGTGTCTACGCTCCTTTATGTCAATCCCTGGAAAACATCGCCAATGTAAAAATGGAAGTGGCTTCAGCCCATCGCCATCCGGAACGTGTGCGCGAAGTGGTTACAACTTGTGAAGCCAATGCTTTTGTAGCGGGAGCAGGTCTTGCGGCACATCTACCTGGTGTTGTGGCTTCATTGACTAAAAAACCCGTTTTCGGTGTAGCGATCAATGGTGCTTTCGGAGGATTGGATGCTTTCCTATCTATCGCACAAATGCCTAAAGATATTCCAGTGGCCGCAGTCATGGAAAACCAAATCGAAATTCTTCCGGAAATTTTGAAAAAGGCAAAGTCCTTTAATCAAAGCAAAATTGAAATCTCCTGGAATCCATATCGCAGTGAAGTTCCCGTACTTGCAAAAACGTTGCAGGACCTTCGTGAAAAAGCGGGAGTGGAAATCACGTGGGTTGATCCCAACAGTCCTGAATGCCAAGGCGAAATCGTGATGGTAGGCGAAAAACCTCAGGGCAAAAACGTCTGCATGTACATCTGTGAAAAAGAAGAACTAAAAAACACGGATCTTGCGAACGAATTCTTCGCGGTGGCGAAAACGGGCGGGGCCTGGGTTGGTGTGAACAACATCGTGAACTTCCTATTGCAAATCAAAAAGATGAAAGAGGCTTTGTCATGAACCTTCTTTACCGTGGCTCTGTAAAAGACATCTACAAAACCAACGAAGGCTTGCTTTTTAAATACAGCAATCGCTATTCGGTTTTTGACTGGGGCGAAATGCCAAATGAAATTCCTCGCAAAGGGGCGGCGCTCGCTGCCATGGCGGGACTTTTCTTTGATCACTTGAAAGACAAAGGCATTGCTTCCCACTATATGAAACCTCACAGCGAAGATTCTATTTTGGTGAATGAGGTCGCAGTCATTCGTCCTGAGTGGGAAAACGGTGTTTATGATTACTCTGTGTATTCAGATAAACCCACAAACTGCCTGGTTCCGTTGGAAGTGATCTTCCGTATTTTGCTCGGCAAAGGAAATTCCCTGGAAGGCCGTCTGAAAAAGAACCCAGCTTACATGGCGGAGCTTGGTTTAGCGCAAATTCCAGATTCTACGATGTCTTTCAATCCACCGATCGTTGAGTTCTCGACAAAATTGGAAACGACAGACCGCTATTTGACTCGTCAAGAAATCAGCGATCTGAATGTGATCGAATCCGGGGAGCTAGAACAAGTTCGTAAACTAACAGGAGACATCGCAGATCACTTGCAAAAGCTTTTTGCTTCCTTCGGTGTAAAACTTTGGGATGGTAAGTTTGAGTATGCCTTCGGTTCGCAAACTCCTAACGGTCGTTCTTTGTTCCTGGTGGACTCGATCGGTCCAGACGAGCTTCGTCTGACTTACGAAAACGCGCCGTTATCAAAAGAATTCCTGCGCCAAATCTATGCGCCAACATCTTGGTATCAAGCCGTGGCTAAAGCCAAAGACATCGCCAAAGAACGTGGCACAAATAACTGGAAAGAAATCTGTGCGAATGAACTAGGTGAAAAACCGCAAGTTCTGAACAATGAACAAGTAAATGTCGCGACCATGCTTTACACATCTTTGGCCAATGAAATGGCCTGGGCTTTGGGTAAAACTGCGCCATTTGAAAAGGAAGCTAGTCTTAAAAACTGGAGACAACAGTGCGCGTCCTGGTTGTAGGCAAGGGCGGTCGTGAGCACGCGATCGCACAAAAAATTTCTGAATCTAAAATGCTTGAATCCCTATGGGTGGCCCCAGGCAATCCAGGGATGAGCAAAGCAGGTTTGAAATGTGCGAGCGTGGAAAAAACGCCCGAGATTCTGGCGTTCTGTAAAATCAATCGTGTGGACCTAGTGATCCTGGGGCCTGAAGCTGCGATTCTTTCTGATCTTAAGGAAACTTTAGAGAAAAACGATATTTCTTGTCTGGCACCGTCACGTGAAGCAGGTCATTTAGAAGCCTCCAAATACTTCTGTAAAGAGATCCTGCAAGACGCCGGTCTTTTAACGGCGGCTTTTAAATTGGCAAACTCGGTGAGCGAAGCTGAAGCGTTTATCGCTCAGCATGACTTCAAAAATCCGATTGTGGTAAAAGCTGATGGTCTGGCACAAGGAAAAGGCGTTGCAGTCTGTGAAAATGCTGAAACAGCTTTGACAGCGATCAAAGACTTGTCCGCGACGTATGGATTTCCCATTTTAGTTGAAGAGTGTCTGATCGGCCGTGAGCTTTCCGCTTTCGCCTTGTGCGACGGAGAAGATTTTGTGGTCCTGGGCACAGCTTGTGACTATAAACGAATCACTCCTGATCCATTTAGTGCCAACACGGGTGGAATGGGGGCATTCAGTCCTTGTGATTTTATATCTAAAGAAGATGAATCCGCCATCGACAATATCTTTAAAAAGTCTCTTAAATCTTTAAAACAAAAAGGAAAACCCTTTGTTGGCTTCCTGTTTGCGGGTTTGATGAAAACTGACAAAGGACTTTATGTCTTGGAATTCAACGTGCGACTGGGGGATCCAGAAACACAAGCGTTACTTCCAAGAATCAAAAGCGATCTTTTGGATTTGTCGGTGAAAGCTGTGCAGGGTCGCTTGCAAAAGCAAAAAACTGAATTCCACGATTTCCGCTCGGTCCACGTGGTGGCAGCGAGTGCGGGTTATCCTGGAAACTCTATGGATTTGGGCCACACGATCCAAGTTCCTGCAAAAACAGCTGAGGGCACGCGGATTTATTTTGCGGGGGTCTCTGCAAAAAATGAGACTTTGGTAAATACGGGTGGCAGAGTTTTGGGAGTGACGGCACTTGCGAAAACTCGCGACGAAGCTCGGGCGCTTGCTTACCAGGAAATGCGCAAGGTGCAATTTCAAGGCTTGTACTTCCGTGAGGACATCGCGCAATGATGAAACCTGTTCGTGTCGCCATTTTCGCCTCGGGGACTGGATCTAATGCAGAAGCATTGATCAAAAAGATGCAGTCGTTGGGTAGCGCGGTTGAGTTTGTCTTTTCTGATAAACCAGCCGCTGGTGTTTTGGCAAAAGCCCACGCTTTAAACACGAAAACCTATGTGATTGAAAAATCACAAGGCCGTGCTCATCACGAACAAGAAGTCTTAAGACTTTTATTTGAACACAAGGTTGATTGGGTTTTGCTCGCAGGTTACATGCGTTTGTTGTCTGCTGATTTTCTAAAAAAACTGGCTGGTCGTCACGAGGGGCATTCTCAAGTGGTGAACATCCATCCCAGTCTGTTGCCAGCCTATCCGGGCAAAGATTCTTTAGAGCGCGCCTTTGCTGACAAAGTCGAACAAAGTGGCGTGACCCTGCATCTGGTTGACGAAGGCATGGATACGGGCGCGGTTTTGAAACAAGTGGCTATTCCGCTCAAGGGCTTTAATGTCTTTGGGGACTTCAAAGCCAGCATCCATCGTTTGGAACATCAAATATATACTGAATTTTTAGAACAAATTGTGACCGGGCAGATTGCCACTCACTCTTTTAAGGAAACTATAGAATGTTAAAGCAACGTGTGGCCATTCGCAGTCGCATCGAAAACTCGCAGGAAGAACACCTTAAAAAGTTGTTCAATCCTTTAACTCCGACCCAAGACTTGAAGCTTTCAAGAGTGTTTTGGTTGATGGAAAAAACACCGGGAGCTTTTAAGCAGTGGGATCTTAAAAAAGATCTGCACAAGGTGTTTTGTGATGCGATCACCGAAGACATGGATTTTGGTTTTCCGGAATATCATGACAATAAAATTTATGTCGAAGTTCGCTATTTGGCGGGTGTGACGGACAACTGGGCGCGTTCAGCAACAGAGGCTCTTTCTTTGGTTTCCGGGGGCGTGACCAAGTCCTGGCAGGATTTTGATTTTGAAGTGCACAGCGGCTGGCAAATTGAGATGAGCGAAGACCTTTCTCAGTCTCAAGTTGAAAAAGTCCTGTTTCAATCCCTGGCAAATCCGTTACTTCAAAAAGTTCAGGTAAAACGCGGGGAAGAATTGAAAGGCGCTAATTCTTTTGCAGACTTCCATGAATATTGGAAAGTTGAAGCGGAACACAAGCCAGAACTAAAACTTTTTCCTCTCACAGCAGATGTTCTTGAAAATTTAAATCAAGAGCGTGGTCTGGCCCTTTCCGCAGTTGAAATCCAAACGATCATCGAGCATTTTTCTTCTCCGGAACAAATGAAAGCTCGTGCTCCCATGGGTTGGGCTGGTTTTGTCACAGAAGTTGAAGTCGAGTGTTTAGCCCAAACGTGGAGTGAACACTGTAAGCATAAAATCTTTGCTGCCAATGTTGAATACTCTGAAGCAGAAGTTAAAGGCGTTCCGATGCTGGGGGCGCAAACCATTAAAAGTCTTTATAAGTCTTATATCCAAGCGGCGACAAACAAGCTGCAAGATTGTGGATATCTGGTTTCTGTCTTTAAGGATAATGCCGGAATCGTCGATTTCGATAAAAACGTCAATGTCTGCGTAAAAGTGGAAACTCATAACAGTCCATCAGCACTAGATCCGTTCGGTGGCGCGATCACAGGGATTTTGGGAGTGAATCGCGATATCCTTGGTTGCGGGGTGGGTGCAAAGCCCATCGCGAACATGGATGTGTTTTGTCTTTCAAAATCTGATCTCTTCCCAAAAGTCGATGATCCAAAACGTCCTGAGCTTTTAAAAGATCCAGGGGTTATCTTCCGAGGCGTTCATCAAGGCGTTGAAGAGGGCGGCAATCAAAGTGGTGTTCCCACAGTGAATGGTTCTTTTTGTTTTGCGAGTGAATTCGCAGCGAAGCCTTTGATCTTTGTAGGATCTTTAGGTGTGATGCCCAAACAAGTTCACGGTAAAAACAGCGAACTTAAAGAGATCCGCCCGGGTGATTTGATCGTCGTGGCAGGCGGTCGTTTGGGTAAAGACGGTGTGCATGGCGCGACATTTAGTTCTTTGGAGCTCAATGACAAAGTCGCATCAAACGTTGTGCAAATTGGTGACAGTATCACGCAAAAACGTCTTTTAGATTTCACGATTATGGCTCGCGATAAAAATCTGATTCAAGCCATCACGGACAATGGTGCGGGCGGAGTCAGCTCCTCGATCGGCGAGATGGCGACACTTTCAGGTGGCGCACGTATGGATCTTTCAAAACATCCGGTAAAATACCACGGTTTGGAATTCTGGGAGATGCTGGTCAGTGAATCCCAGGAGCGTATGTCCTTTGCGGTGGCGCCTAAAAATCTTCAAGCCTTTTTGGATCTAGCAACTAAAATGGGAGTAGAAGCATCCTGCCTGGGGGAGTTCACGAATTCAGGAACTTTTGAAGTGTATTACGCTGATAAAGCCCTGGCCAAACTGGAACTTGAGTTCCTGCATGACGGCCTGAGTAAAATGGAATTGAAAGCCCGTTTTGAAGGACCTAAAGAATACACTGAGTATTTCCGTGCGACTCCGAAAAAGAAAGTTTCGCCGACTTCTGCAAATATCTCAGAAGTTTTAAAAACCATCTTGGCAAATCCCAATGTAGCTTCTCGTGAACCTTTAGTTCGTTATTACGATCATGAAGTTCAAGGGGCGACTCGTGTTAAACCTTATGGTGGAAAAACGCAGCAGGGGGCAAATAACTCTGGCGTCATTGATTTAGCAGTTCACGGTGGGGCCGAGAATAATGCCGTCGCGGTATCGAATGGTCTATGCCCACAACTTTCTTATTACGACACATACCTAATGGCCCAACGTGCAGTGGATGAATCCGTTCGTAACTTGGTTGCGACGGGAGCTGATCCTGACAAAATGGCTTTGGTGGACAATTTTTGCTGGCCGGATCCGACTCCGAAAAAATCAAATCCAGATGCAGAACACAAGATGGCACAATTAGTTCGTGCTTGTGCCGGGATCTATGATGCGGCCTTGGCTTACCGTGCACCCTTAGTCAGTGGTAAAGACAGTATGAAGAATGATTTCATTGGCAAAGTGAAGTCAGGAGAGACCGTTAAGATTTCTGTGCCTCCAACTTTATTGATGACAGCAATTGGACAAGTGCCTGACGCACGTAAGACGGTGAATGGCTTCTTTGCGAACAGTGGCGATCAAGTTTATCTGCTGGGTCAGCCCACGCAGTCTTTGATTGGTTCGGTTTTCTCTCAAGAATATGAAACTATTTCTGCTTACCCGGAGTATCCGAATCTTGCAAAGAATCGCGATTTGTATCGCTTAGTCTTTGGCGCAATTCAACACGATCTTTTAAATTCCTGCCATGATATTTCCGAAGGCGGCTTGATGTCAGCTTTGGCGGAGTGCTGCTTTGGAAATCAATTGGGTTTGGAAGTAAATCTGCGTGATCTTTCCTGGGAGAATATTTGGTCTGAAATGGGCTCTCAATTTGTGGTGAGTGTTCCGGCGGCTAAGATTCCACTGTTTGAAAGATACTTTGATCGTTGTTCGATCAAGCTTGGGCAGGTCACGGACAAAGATGAATTCAAATGGACATTCAACAGCGAAACCCACTCATTGAAAGTAACTGAACTTCAATCCCTTTGGTCTCAGGGAGTTTTAAATGTCTACAACGCCTAATTTTATGATTTTATGGGGTGACGGCATTAACTGCGAAAACGAAACGGCGCGAGCGGTGGAGTTGGCTGGTGGTAAGGCCGAAAAAGTGCACATCAATGATCTGGTGGAAAAGCCCGAGATGCTTCGCGATTTTCAAGGCCTGGTGATTCCCGGTGGTTTTTCTTTCGGAGACCATTTGGGCAGCGGACAGATTCTGGCGTTAAAGCTAGAACGCTTCGTAAAAAAAGAATTGGAAGCTTTCGTTAAAAAGTTCCCGGTGATGGGAATTTGTAACGGTTTTCAAACTCTGGTGCGCTTGGGGCTTTTGCCGGATGCAAATTTTCAGAAATCTTGCTCCTTAGTGAAAAACGAACAAGGCCACTTTCAAAACGAGTGGGTGGAGCTTGAGCGCAACGCCAAGTCGCCTTGTGTATGGACCAAAAATCTTCCTGAAAGCTTTACTTTGCCAGCTCGACACGGCGAAGGCCGCTTTCTTTGTGAAAGCGACGAGGTTCTAAAGGGTCTGCAGAAAAATCAGCAGATTGTTCTTCGTTATAAGGAAAACTTTAACGGCGCCGTCGATCGTATCGCGGGCGTTTGTGATTCTTCGGGACTGGTCTTCGCATTGATGCCGCATCCGGAAGCGGCGATCCACGATTGGCATCTGCCTTTCGCGGGACAAGCCTGGGGTTTGGAATTTTTTAAAAGTGCTTTGCAATATTTGAAAGGTCGCCATGAAAATTAAAAGAGCTCTGCTGAGTGTTTCAGATAAAACCGGTTTGATTGAACTTGCGCAAACATTGCATAAGCACAACGTGGAATTGATCGCCAGCGGCGGCACGGCAAAATCCCTTGAACAAGTGGGCTTGCCTGTGACGGCTGTGGAAGAAATCAGCGGCAATCCGGAAGCTTTTCAAGGTCGCATGAAAACTTTGAGTTTCGAAATTTCGTCCTCGCTTTTGTTTCGTCGTAATGACGAAGCGGACGTGGCGAAAGCTCAAGAATTAAAAATCAAACCGATCGATCTGGTTGTCGTAAATCTTTACCCATTCCATCAAACAGTGGAAAAGGGAAGCGAGTTCGCAGAGTGTGTTGAAAACGTCGACATCGGTGGTCCAACAATGCTAAGAGCGGGAGCAAAGAACCACGAATCCGTGACGGTTCTTTGCGAGCCTTCTCAGTATCAAGGCTTTGTTGCGAATATGCTCGAAAATGGTGGTAATACTTCTTTGGAATTTCGTAAACAGTGTGCTGCCAAAGTTTATACGATGACTGCGTTCTATGACCTGGCTATTGCCGGTTATTTAACTCAAAGCACAGGCCAGCAACTTCGTTATGGTGAAAATCCTCACCAAAAAGCGGTGCTTTTGAAAGATCCTTTCTCTGAAGGCTTGGCCCATAAAGAAACTCTTCAAGGGAAAGAGATGTCTTACAATAATTTCCTAGATGCAGACTTCGCAGCTCAGTCTTTGAAAGATCTTTGGGCATGGCAGGGAGATTATGCTCATCCGTCAGCAGTGGTTGTGAAACATAACACTCCTTGCGGGTTGGCTATCGCAGAAACGCCGATGCGCTCCTTGGAACTGGCTTGGAAGGGTGATGAGAAAAGCTCTTTCGGTGGAGTTCTCGCTTTAAGTTTCACGGTCAATGCGGAAGTGGCAGCTTTTTTTGCTGATAAATTCGTGGAAGTGATCATGGCTCCCGAATTTACTCCTGAAGCGCAGACGATGCTAAAAAAGAATTGCCGTCTGGTTCCGATTACTCTGCAAAAGAAATCCAGCTGGCAAGTAAGAACGATCGAAGGTGGGGCCTTGGTTCAAGAGAAAGACCATTTCTCGACTGAAAACTTTAAAAACGTCACAACGAATACGTTCCCCGCTGACAAACAGAAACTCGCGGCGTTTGCATTTTTGTGTGTAAAAAACCTGAAAAGCAATGCGATCGCGATATGCGCACAACGTGGTTCTGAATTTGAAATGGTCACTTTAGGATCAGGTCAAACCAACCGTGTTGATTGCATTGAAAAGTTGGTGATCCCGCGGTTGCAGGAAAAAGGCGTTAAAGATGCCTCAGACATGGTTCTGGCATCAGACGCATTCTTTCCATTCCCGGATTCGATCGAAATCGCATCTAAAGTCGGTGTGAAATACATCGTACAGCCGGGCGGTTCTATCAAAGATAGTGATGTGATCGCCGAAGCCAATAACAGAAATATCTCAATGATCTTTACTGGTCGTCGCCATTTCTTGCACTAGGAGTATAGAATGTCAGAAGTAATTGATTACGCAAAATCCGGTGTAGATATTCAAAAAGGCGACGCCTTCGTTGAACGCATCAAGATGTTGGTGCCAACGACCCACAACGACCAAGTCCTGCAAGGGATTGGCGGATTCGCAGCCCTTTACAAAGTCAGCGACGATCGTATTATCGCGAGCAGCACAGATGGCGTTGGTACGAAGCTAAAATTAGCGCAGCAAATGAACAAACATCACGGCGTCGGTATCGATCTGGTCGCGATGTGTGTGAATGACTTGTTGTGTGTCGGGGCAAAACCGTTGTTTTTCCTAGATTACATGGCCTTCGGAAAACTAGACACTCGCGTGAGCGAAGAATTGATCGCAGGTATGGTCGACGGTTGTAAACAATCCGGCATGGCCTTGATCGGCGGCGAAACGGCTGAAATGCCAGGCATGTATCAAAATGACGAATACGACGTGGCGGGTTTCAGTGTTGGTGATGTTCATCCTAAAGACATGTTTCAAGAAGAAAACATGGAAGAGGGGGACGTCTTGTTAGGTCTTGCTTCCAGTGGCTTTCATTCCAATGGTTATTCTTTGCTAAGAAAGCTTGTTAAAGAAGACGAAAAGGAACTGATCAACCAATTGTTGGTTCCAACTAAGATCTATGTAAAAACCGTGAACTCCATTCGCAACAACGCTCCATCAGCTTTGTTGGCCATGGCGCACATCACAGGCGGCGGTATTCACAACATTCCACGTATGAGTGATAAGTTTGATTACGTATTAAATGGATGGCCTTCTTTACATGAGACTGCTCCCGTGATCAAAACCATTGTGGAAAGATCGGGTCTTTCGAATGAAAAGCTGTTTGAAACTTTCAATATGGGCATCGGCTTGGTTCTATTGGTCAAAAAGGCTTTTGTTGAAACCATTAAAGACCATCTAAA
Source organism: Bdellovibrio sp. ZAP7 (assembly GCF_006874645.1). Taxonomy (NCBI): domain Bacteria; kingdom Pseudomonadati; phylum Bdellovibrionota; class Bdellovibrionia; order Bdellovibrionales; family Pseudobdellovibrionaceae; genus Bdellovibrio; species Bdellovibrio sp. ZAP7. Next base: position 1,724,748 of record NZ_CP030082.1, read on the forward strand.
ATCCCAAGACGAAAAGTCCTGGGAAATCGGTTATATCAAAAAAGGCACCGGCCAAATTAACGTACCAATCTAACTTTCGCCCTACCAAGAAGAGCTGCGTCAATCTCGATGGTCCTGTGATGGCGTTGTTACTGTTCTCAGGTTGTCGGATGACTAGAACAATCGTTGGATCAGATGGGACGCCTCATCAACTTATTAGTTGTTGCACAACCGCATCTTGTTATGAAAAAGCTCGCGACGTATGCGGTAGGAATTATAAGATCATCTACACTTCGACAGAAACTTCGGGCGACGCAAACGCAACGTCTAGTTCCATCAACCTCATGGTGAAATGCGAAAACCAAAAGTAGCTCCATTTGGAACTATCCTGCGAAGTACGCGAAAGCGTCTTTGCCATTCGTTACTGTTAGGGAAGCTGATTTGCACACAGAAATTTGCTACGAGATTCGCAATCCCGATTTCGCCTATCAACCGGCCGATGGATTTCATCTAAAGTGCGGTTACGCAAAGACGGGAGAAAATTTCCATCCCGTGTTGTCGGTGGCCCAATTTTCAGTCGTTTTTGATAAGAAATATTGATCGTTAACAAACACTTTTCATCAGTCGCTCAAATTTTCTTGAAGCTTGTACCATTACTCTCTTTCTTAAATCTCGACATGTTATAGTTTGTTTAGTCCGGCCTTATCTGTTTTTTGGGCCAAGGAGTCGTCTTGGAGAAGGGCACGAAAGGTACTAAAGCTGAAAAAAGTCTCTTCTGGGGAGGGGCCCTGGCAGTTCTGTGTTTGGTGGTAATGGGAATTTATTTGCAAAATAATCTAGATAACATCGCAGAGGCTGGTATTCAGCGCGCAAAACTCCGAAAAAGTGCTCTCCAGATAAAGATTTTGAAATCGCTGATTGTCGATGCTGAAACAGGACAAAGGGGGTTCTTGTTAACCGGAAATCAGCGGTATCTTCGACCTTACAACGCCGTCGCGGAAGATATTGACGATAAATTTGCAGAATTGGAAATCCTGCTAAGCAATAGCCCCGCGCAGCTTGAGCTACTTCGTCGGGCCCGGGAGTTAACGGGAGAAAAATTGAATGAGCTTAAGCGGACAGTCGACTTAAAACGTCGCGGCTTCACTCCGGAAGCTTTGGAGATTGTGAAGTCTGACAACGGCCAAGAGGCGATGGAGTCTCTGCGAAATATTTTTGATGAAATGGAGATTTTCCAAGAAGCTCAAATCGTCTCTTTGAGTGGCGCCTTTGTGCAGACTATCCGTAAAAGTAAAAAAGTGAATTTTTTAGGCACTACATTTTTGACACTGCTCACGCTGGGTCTTATCTTTCTCTTCCAAAAAAATGTTCGCATTAGATCTCATCTTCACAAGTCATTGGTCGAATTAGTCGCATCTCTTCGAAAGAAAGAAGAAATTCGCTCGGAAGTTATAGCCATCCAAAATGATATTGCTGCTTCTTACTTCGATTTGCATTTGATGTTGGATAAAGTCGTCCATCTATCAATGCACCTGACAAAATCGGATGGGGCGCTCATCGAGGAGCTGGATCTTGAAAGTGGAGACTTGGTTTATCGATATGCCGCAGGTGCAGCGGTTCCTTACTTGGGTATCCGCGTGCAGGCGAGGAATAGTTTTTCCGGATTGTGCGTGCGGGTGGGACATCCGTTGTTATGCAAAGATTCCGAGGTAGATGATCGGGTCGACAAAGAGGCTTGTCGCCGCGTTCATTTGCGATCAATGATTGTGGTGCCGCTCTATTATGGTGACCGATTGTTGGGCGTCCTGAAAAACTATTCGGAACATCCAAACTATTACAGTGAGGAAGTATTTGAGGCACTCTCATTGGTGTCTGGCATGTTGTCGTCCTCCCTTGGTCGGGCAAAGGAGTTTGAAAAGACTCAGGAGGAAATCCAAGCGCTTCGTCGACTTTCATCTTGAGGTTTATGCACTTTGTTGGTTTTTATTAGCGCCAAACAGTTCATTCAACGCTTTAAGGCAGTTAGCGTCCAAAAGTCCCTGCTTCGTTTCTAGCAGGACCCGATTCGCGCTATAGCCATCCATCGGTTCATCTATGTCTGGATTTTTCAAAGTTAAACAACAGAAGTGATCTGCGGTCGAGATAATACGAGTGAGTGGATGGATCTTTTTTTTATCTATGCCTCGAGGATATCCTGTTCCCATCATGTCCTCGTGATGTTCATAGGTGATTTGAATAACGTCCGTAGGAATGCCTTTTATGGATTCCAGAATTTCTTTTCCTCGAATGGGATGAGACTCGATCATAAGGCGTTCTTGCTTGGAGAGTTTAAATCGACTTTTCTTGAGCAAATCTGCAGGCAGTTCTTTGAATCCAATATTGTGAAAGATGCCAGCCATGGCAATTTTAAATAGATTTTGTGGTGAATTAATTCCCATTTTCTTTGCTATCATAACCGAGTACATGCTAACGCCCAAACTATGTGCATAGAGTGAATCGCTATTTTCGTTAAGCTGATCCAAAACTGTAAGAGCATCCTCGGATTCAGTTATTACAGAGACACAGGAGCTTAAGAAATCCTTGGCGTTGTTGAAAACGGATTTATCTGTTCCTTGCACAAACGCTTGTTGAACGATTAATCCCCCCGTGTATTGCATGAAGCGCAATTTTTTTGGGTCTGTCACCAAAGTGCTATTGTTGACGGCTTTGGAAAGATGTACCGTAAATCCAACGATGCGAGAAAAGTCTACCTGTTTGACATACAGATCGTGGACGCCTTTCTGCTTAAAGATTTTTATTTTGTCTTCAGGTATTTTGCCTCCCTTATGTGCGATTTTTATATATTTATCTTTTGCGACTTTCACGAAGATGCCAAATTCAGTATCTTTTTCTGTTAAAAAGTCTTCGACCGGTAGGGAGCAGAAATCTTCGTCTTTTCCGGCATCGGCAACGAATGCATGGGGCGCAGTTTCTTGGTGAAGCAGGTGGCTTACTTTTTGTAGCAGATCAGAGGATTTAAAGGGTTTAGGAATAAAATCTTTTGCACCCAATCTGTGGGCACTTGTAGTCTCCAAGATTTCAGAAAAGCCAGTCATCAGCATTACTGGAACGTTTGAGCGGTATTGAATAACCCATTTAAGGAGCTCGATACCTGTGCATTCGGGCATTTTGATATCAGAAATTATCAGATCAGGAGTTTTTTCACTTAAGATTTGTTTCGCCTGATTTCCATGTTCCGCTTCGATTACTTCATAAGATTTCTTTAAAAAGTCTTTCACCGCGGAACGGAAGAATTCATCGTCCTCAACTAAAAGTATGGTTTTTTTCATGTGATGCTGCCTTGTAGTTCTGATAGTTCAATTTCTAAGGTTTGTTTTTTTGGAATTTCAATCACGAAACTGGTATTCAAATCTCCCGGATCAATGAAGAGTCTGCCATTGTGACTTTTTATAATTCCTACGGAAATACTGAGACCTATGCCAGTTCCTTTGCCAATTTCCTTAGTGGTGAAAAACGGATGAAAAATTTTTTCCAGATATTCCGGTGCGATACCGGCCCCGCTGTCGGTCACTCTGAATTGAACGAAGTCTGGAGTGTCATCGACTTGAACGGTCACCCATTTTTCAGATAGTTTTGAAACGGCGTCGAGGGCATTGTTCATTAGATTTAATAACACCTGAGTAATTTCAGTGGGGCGGCACTCGATCACGATGGTAGAAGCGGGAATTTTCCAGCGAAGATCTACCGACTCACTTTTGAACCGGTCTTCGCAAAGAATGACGGCGTCTTCTATGCACTCTTGAACAGAGAATTCTGTAAAAGGATCAAGTTCACCGGCTCGAGCGAAAGTTTTTAGTCCTTTGATGATTTTAGCAATTCGGTCAATAGTTGCATCCGATTTATGAACATAGTCAGCGAGAGCATCCTTGTCTGACTGTTCGCCTTTTTCGAGCTCCGAAATGGCTTCATTCAGGAACATCTTGATTGCAGCTAGGGGGGTGTTGATTTCATGAGCGATGCCTCCGACCATTTCACCTAAGGCCGACATTTTCGCTGCTTGTAATGCGATATTTTTTTGTTCATTGAGTTCGAGGTTAGCCGCTTCGGACATTTTGTGAATGGAGGCCTGAATGCTTTTCTGTATTTTTAGGATAACTATCGAACAGAGCAGGGTCATGGCGGAAAATAGAATGGTTAGCAAAACAACTACATCGAACACCGCATCTACCGGAAGCTGTTGTTTTTTTATGGAGATATTTGCAAATGTAACAATAATGCCAGCGATACCAATGGCAGATATTACCAACTCGGCATACGGAATGATATCTCCCGTATATGTATCCTTGATTTGGTCCGCAATCGGTAGGTTGTTTTTCATCCCCGTTAATTCGGAACTGAAAAGTGTCAACTAAACAGATCTCAAGAAATCTTGGCCCGAAAATTCAGATGTTTGCGAGTTTGTTCTATATAACTTCAAAACAGGACGCCGATAAGAAGAATGTCCTTTTTAACCCATACAATACATGGGAGACGTATGATTCCGCCGAAGGAGCATCCGCGCTGGAGAGAAATTGTTGCCCACGATGGCAATCTTTCTTTGCACGCTTTATCAACCAAGATGGTTATGACGCGAGTTAGAACCGTTTTAGGTACGAGCCCCACTGAAGAAAAGGTTCAGGAAGCCATTACTATCGCTTTTGACTTTTTTAAGAAGAATGAATTCGCAGTGGCAGATGATATTAAAACTTTATTTGGTGAGGATTCCGGAAGATGAAAAGTCTTTTAAAAGTAAATGAAGTGGTGGAGTTAATTAAGTCCGGAAAAAAACTAGTTTTAGCAGCTGATGAAAAGTTGCTGATGGCCCTGCCAAAGGGGCAGTGGATCGGCGGGACTATTCCGTATTTCATGTCAGAGAATGGCGGAATAGAAACCACGGAGCTCATTCAGGTCGGTGTACTGCCGGATTTTGTTGAGCACTGTACTGTCATTCACTACAGAGCCGATAAATTGCATAAGATACCTTCTGATTATGAACAAAATGGCGTGTCCTTTATCATGATACCTGCTTTTTCAAATGCACATTTTGAGTTTGCGAAAAATTGTTCAAGTTACCAAGGAATCTTTGATCATCCTCTTTTGGGTTGGATCACGGGCTATCAATTGGGACAGACTGTTCTGACTAAGCCAAAAACCTTTAATGGACTCACAGGTGAATTTTCGGAAGATGGCGCGCTGGTTATGCATTTAAATCTTCGCGAGGATAAATTCGGCAAAGTTAATATTATTAACATTTTTAACCAGGGATCTGGAGACGCGATTTCATTCAAGGAAACGGGGTTTGAGGTATCGTCCTGTTTGGTGAATGGTGTGGAAACGAGCTTTTTCGACTATATCAAATCCAATAATATCAACACGCAATTGCCACTGGTCGCAAATTATTCAGGCGCAGCCGTTAATGTGAGTATTATGACTCTTAACGAAGACAAAAGGACAGTCAGTTTATATGCGCCCGTATTTCCGGGGGTGGATTACAAAATCGCAGCTGCAGTGGAAAGTTACGAAGGCGAATTTGAAAAACATGTTTCCCGAATGAATCTAACCAAGCCAACGTTGTCCTGCAATTGTGTTCTGAATTACCTTTATGCAAATCTTGAGGGTAAAAAAACCGCGAATATCCTGGGGCCGATGACGTTCGGAGAAATCGCGTACATGCTCTTGAATCAGACGATGGTATATGTAACTTTTGAAGACAAGGTAGCGCCTTAAGTCGCGCTACCAAGAAAAGCCGCGTTAAACCTAGAAAGTAAAAAACGGCTCCATCTCAATCGGACGTTCATTGGACGGATGCATGAACTCCGGTGGTTCCGTATCCGGCGGCATCATCAAATAAACTCCAAATGGAATTTTCGCCGACACCCAATTCATCGGGCGACGGTAAACGTATTCAGAACGCATCTGATTATAAACCAGGAACTCATTTTCTTGAGCATCGTCAAAGGCTTTCCAAAGCAAAGCTTCAAAAATATCGCCATTATCCGCATGCAGGAAATTCAAATATTTAAAATTTAAACTTGCTTCGATTTTCAGACGAGAAAACGGCTTCGTCATCGTGCGAGTCCAGCCCAGCATTTTTCCGAATTTCAAAAACTGACGGAAGTTGTGGGCTTTCAAGTTGTAAGTCATCGGGATGAAGTCTTGCTTGCCCTCGGCGGACCAAGGAGCACAACAACCGACGATGTTGTCGTTCTTATCAATCGCGATAATGAAATCTTCAAGCTTCAAACCTTCCCAACGATCCAATTTATCGTGGAAGCTTTGTGCATCCCAAACCGTCGCCAAATCCTTAGAGCGGGATTTTTGCGAGATATAATAAATCAAAGCATCCACATTCGCGGGACTTCCATGGCGCATACGCAAGTGTGGCAGTGGATTTTTCGCCCAAGGAAAGCGTCCATGGACAGAAACCATGTTTAAACGACGGAACAAGTAATAACGAGGCAAAGGACGTTTCAAAGTTCTTTGGCGAACGAAGGCATTCATGGATTTTGCTTCGTTTAAGCTCATCACCGTAAAGAAATACTTCGCATCCAAGACGGAGGAGACTTCATTCATCACTGGCAAAAAGTGCTGACCCCATTCCAAGATCGCTTTACGATTCGAAGAAATACGTAAGTCCCGGCCAAAGGCCACGGTGCGAACTTTATTATCCAGCAAAACATCGCGAACCACAAAGCTCGCCATGCCTTCCAGTTTTCCTTCGTCCTTCAACATATAAGTTAAAGACTTTTCCCCATGAACTTCATAAGGATGAAAAAAATTTCCGTCACGATCAATTTTGATCTGCAAGGGACCATCTAACGGGAAACTTTTGTAAAATTCAACTAACGCGGCCGAATCATCCGGCGAGGCAATCTCAAGTTTCATTAAGTCTTTTTCCAAAGGACTTCAGATTGTCCCATTTTAAGGTTGGCCCAACGAGCAGCAACGAATAAGAAATCGCTTAAGCGATTCAAATACTGCAAACACATGGCATAGCGCTCATCTTTCACCGCGATTTCAGCAGATCTGCGTTCGCTGCGACGGCAGCAGGTACGTGCTACGTGCAAATGCGAAGCGACAATGTGGCCTGCTGGTAAAATGAAATTGCGCAGTTCCGGCAACTCCGCCGTTAATTCATCAATTTTAACTTCCAGCACGCGAATTTGTTCGCCAGTGATCGGTGGCAACATTTGAAAGACTTCGTCTTTCTCCGTTGCCAGCAGGCTTCCGATGTTGAAAAGCTCGTTTTGTATTTTCTCAAGGATCTCATCCAAAGCAAGCAGGGTCGGATAGGCATACAAAGTGGAACGACAGACTCCGATATAGCTATTCAACTCATCCACGGTGCCATAGGCCTCCACGCGTGGATTGAATTTTTCAACGCATGAACCATCCACCAATCGTGTGGTCCCTTTGTCGCCAGTGCGAGTGTAGATCTTTGCTTTGGGAGGTGTCGTCATAACTTTTGCCCTTTTCAATTTAAGTGTCGCGTTTTACTCTGGTGGGGTCAAGAGAGGTTCCTATGGAAATCACAGCTCCGTTAATGGTCACAATTCCACATTCGGGTGAGAAAATTCCACCCCAAACTCCGTGGTTAAACACGTTGCCTGAAGAAATCGTCATGTGCGATGTGGACCGTTACGTAGACTTCTTGTACGAACCGACACTTCGCAAACTGCAAATCCCATTTGTTAAGACCGAGTGGCATCGTTATGCCGCTGATATGAACCGTGTTCCAGAAGATGTGGATTCCTCCTCTGTGATCGGGAATAAAAATCCCGCGGGAATGCACAACCGTGGTTTCCACTGGGTGATCACAACCTACAAACATCAGTTGATGAAAGAGCCGATGACAAGCCAGGCGCATGATGAGTTGGTGAAACTGATTTATGAGCCTTTCCATAATAATATCCGCGACCTTTACGCGAAACTTCACGAGAAAGGTTATAAAAAAACCTTTCACATTGATGCCCACAGCATGCCGTCGGTGGGAACAAGTGAGCATCGCGATCCCGGGGAGCGCCGAGCTGATATCGTGGTCAGTGATAGCAAAGGCAAAAGCTGTGATCCGCGTTTCAAAGACCTGGTGATCGCTGCCTATGTGACTGCAGGATTCAAAGTTGGATACAACTGGCCGTATTTTGGCGGTCGCGTCACAGAGCAATACGGAGATCCGTCTCGTGAAATGCATACTTTGCAGGTTGAAATGAACCGCGAGCTTTACATGGACGAGAAAACGAAGAAGTTGAAACCGGAAGAAGCCAAGAAGGTTCAGGAGAAAATCGCCTTTGCTTTGAGCTATATCCGCAACAATTTACAGCACCTAGCGTAGGGCGTCGAAGACCGAAAAGCATAGTCATAGGGCAGGGTTTCATCTAATGATATTCGCTCTATGGCAGAATCATCCAAAAAATCTCTTTTGAAACGCATCAATAAGCCGCTCGCAAGTTTGAAGCTCGCGGTTTTCATTATTCTTTCGATTGCAACATTGACCGCTGTTGGAACTTTCGTTGAAGCAAAGTACGACGCGTACGCAGCTAAAAAACTCGTTTACGACACTTGGTACATGTACACAATTATGGGCATGTTGGTGTTGAACTTGGTCGCGGTGATGGTGGATCGCCTGCCGTGGAAAAGACGTCACGCTTCTTTTGTGCTGGCACATATCGGTATCATCATTCTGCTTTTCGGTGGTTTGCTGACGATGAAATACGGTTTGGATGGTTCCATGCGTATCGAAATCGGTCAGAAAAACAACCTCGTGCAAACTCCTGAAACTGATCTTGTGGTCTATAGCTCTTTTGATGGTGATCGCTATTCAAAAACTTTCGAGCAGGAAGTGGACTTTTTCAAATACCCACCGACAAAAGAAAAGCCGACAGATGTGCCGGTTTATGTGGGCGAGATTAAAGTTGTCGACTACAAAAAATACGTTCTGCCTTCTCGTAAAGTCGTAGTGGATGAGAGCGGCAAGGCGGGATCTGCTTTGCGTTTCCAAATCCAAAATCCCAATGTGAATGTGATCGAATGGCTGGTGCAAAAGAAAGCCAACTCCATTCAAACTCACGATTTTGGTCCGGCCCAAGTTCACATCGGTCCTATTCCTGAAAAAGGCCAAGGTCGCAATGAAATTTACCTGCAGCCAGATAAAGACAAGGGCGGACTTCGTTACGCTGTTTTCTATAAGGAATCTGAAAAACCTGGTAAAACAGGTTTTGTGAAAGAAGGCGACGTGTTTAATCCGGGCTTTAAAATGGCTATGGATTTCCGTATCCTAAGATTCATTCCTGCCGCTTTGGAAGACTGGGATCTGCAAGACATGCCAGCGCCAACGCCATTGACGACCTCTGCGATTCAAATCCTGTTTGAAGGCAAACTTCACTGGGTTCTTTTGAACGACATGGTGAAGCTGTTCACCAAAGATGCGGTTTATCTTTTCACATACGGCAATCGCCGTATCGACATCGGTTTCCCAATTCAGCTAAAATCCTTTGCGGTGGATCGCTATCAAGGAACAATGAGAGCGGCCGCTTACAAAAGCGTCGTGGAAGTTCCGGAGTTGGGCGAGCGTGAGATCTCCATGAATGAACCGATGAAGCACAAAGGTCTTACGGTTTATCAGGCCAGTTTCCAGGAGGAGAACGGTCACCCAGTGGCTTCGATTTTCTCGGTGAATGCGGATCCAGGTCGCGTGTGGAAATACATGGGCTCACTGATTTTATCGGTCGGTGTGGTTTTATTGATGTGGTTTAAACATTTAGATTTCAAAATAGCTAAAAAGAAAGAAGACGGGGAAGAATAGATGAAAAAGCTTTTGCTAGTTTTGACAACAGTTTTGCTTTCATTCTCCACAGTGGTGGCGTTCGCAAAGCCTGGTGACCAGCTAAAATATCTTCCAGTGCAAGATGGCGGTCGTATTAAACCTTACGACAGTTTCTCTAAAGAGATGCTGGAGATCGTTTACGGGAAAAGCACTTATGAAGGCCGCAAAGCGACCGAAATTATTCTGACCTGGATGCTTTCTCCGCAAGCCTGGGCTGACAAGAAAATCTTTGAAGTGCGCAATCACCAGGTCTTGGAGGCTTTGAAACTTCCTAAAGACCAAAGATATTTCAACGGCCAGGAACTTTTTGGCAGTGAACGTTTCACGCTGATTCGTCAAGAGCTTCAAGCCAAGCGTGAAACCAAAGAAAAATTGAATCCTTATTTCCAGGCGTTGCAACGTCTGGAAAATCAATTTTTCGTGTTTCAAGAAGTTGCAGCGGGACGCATGATGAAGGTTCTTCCTCCGAAAGAGGGCAGCAACTGGATTGCAGTGGCGGATTTGCCTGAGGCGTTTCAACAAAAATTCGTGGGTATCACGACGGCATTTGTGACTTATATCGGTCAGGTGGCGAGTGGGGCGAATGCGGCTGATATTGAATCTTCAGCGACAAAGCTTGATGAAGCTATCGTCGCATTTGAAACGGCGGCCCGTGCGGAAAATCCAACGGCTTACGATCACGATACAAAAATCAAAGCGGAAGTTCACTACAACGACTTCCATCCATTCCGTTGGGCTTACGTATTCTATATCCTGGCGGCGATTGTATTATTGCTAGTGTGGGCTCTTTCCAAAGAGTCTATGATGAAGGCTTCGTGGGTCTTGTTGGGCTTGGGCTTTATTCTGCACACGTATGGTTTCGGTTTGCGGATGTATATTATGGACAGAGCGCCGGTATCTAATATGTACGAGACGGTGATTTGGGTTTCTTGGGGCGTGATCTTGTTCGCGTCGATTTTGGAACTTATCTATAAATTCCGTATGATTTTGTTTGCAGGAACATTGGTTTCGGCGTTCGCGCTTGTGATTGCCGACTTCGCGCCCGCAGTTTTGGATCCTACTTTGCAACCTTTGGAGCCAGTGCTGCGCAGCAATTATTGGTTAACAATCCATGTGATGACAATCACTATCAGTTACGCAGCCTTTTTCTTGGCTTTCGGTTTGGGCGACCTTGGTTTGTTCTACTATTTAAAAGGTGAGGAAAAAAATCACGAGAAAATTCGCGCGATCGTGACAGCCATTTACAGATCGATGCAAATTGGCGTGGCATTCCTCGCACCCGGAATTATTTTGGGTGGTATCTGGGCGGACTATTCTTGGGGCCGTTTCTGGGGTTGGGATCCAAAAGAAACTTGGGCGTTGATTGCGCTTCTTGGTTATTTGGCGGTCCTGCATGCAAGGTACGCAGGAATGATCAAAAATTTCGGTATGGTAGTGACAGCGATTATCACTTTCTCTTTAGTGATCATGGCTTGGTACGGGGTGAATTTCGTTCTTGGTGCGGGGCTTCATTCTTACGGCTTCGGTGCTGGAGGTATCGAGTATGTGTCTGCTTTTGTGGCTGCACACATGCTGATGGTGCTTTATGTGTGGGTTATCCGTCAGGGTCGCACAAAAAAATCTGCAAAATCGTAGCAGATTCTTTGCGTAGGAAGTAGCGTCGCTATGCTCCGAGGCGAAAAGCTTTTGCACAAAAAGTAAGCGAAAGGGTTAAAACTCTTTCGCTTTTTCAATATGCTTGCAAAAAGAATATGGACAACTGGACTTTTAAGTCATTAAATAAGGGCAAAATAAATATAGGACAGCGTTGTTGGCCTCAATCCTCAATGTCATTAAGAGGATACGAGTTTGGCAAAAGGATGATTATGCATCGGGTATTTAGAAGTACGACGGCGGGCGTGTTAGCTTGTTTGAGCGCGCTCATGATTTTTTCAACACTTCTCACGGGTTGTAAATTCCAAACCGGTTGGGGATACAACAAAGGCTACGCTCCAGAGCAACCAATTGCCTTTGATCACCAATTGCATGCGGGAACCAACAAAATTCAGTGTCAATACTGCCACAATCAAGTGGAAAGAACGAAACACTCGAATATTCCGGCTCTCTCAACTTGCATGAATTGTCACTTGCAAGTAGCGACAGATAAACCAGGTATTCAAAAACTGCGTGATGCATACGACAGCGGCGGCTCAATTGAGTGGGTTCGCGTTCATATGCTTCCAGATTTTGTTCACTTCAACCACAACGCTCACATTGCGAAAGGCGTGAACTGTCAAACGTGTCACGGACCTATCGAAACGATGACGCGCGTGGAGCAATTCTCTGACCTTTCCATGGGCTGGTGTGTGAACTGTCACCGCCAACCAGAGAACAAAGCTCCTCTTAACTGCTCAACTTGTCACTACTAAGGGTTTCGGAAGGTATTATGTCTGAAATGCATACTGATAATGAATTAGAGATGAAAAAAGCGTTGCGCCCGAAGATCGTGCGCGACACGAAATTCTGGGAAACGATCGAAGAAAAGATCGGTGATGCTGAATTTCAAAAAATGGCAGAGACAGAGTTTAAATCTTCTCCTCTTCGTGAAAGCGACGGGGAAGACGGTTGGGCACGTCGTGAGTTCTTGAAACTTATGGGTGCATCTTTGGCTATGGCGACAGCTTCTTGCGTACGTCGTCCCGTGCAAAAGATCGTTCCATACAACAAAATGCCTGAAGAGGTTACTCTTGGTCAGGCGAACTACTATTCATCTGCTTTCTTTGATGGTAACGATGCGATGGGCTTGCTTGTTAAAACTCGCGAAGGCCGTCCTATTCATATCGAATCAAATCCTTCTCATCCGTTCAGCGCGGGTGGTTTGAGCGCTCGTTCTCAAGCGATTTTGATGTCCCTATACGATCCAGAAAGATTGCAAGGACCGAAACGCAACTTGTTCAATGAGAAAAAATCAAACTCTCAATTGATCGACGTTAAATGGGAAGAGCTAGATAAAAAAGTATCTGAGCAATTGGTAAAAGGCGGCGTTGTTGTCCTTTCTGCACCAATCTCTTCTCCTTCAACTCGCGCCGTGATCTCTGACTTCGCTCAAGGCTTCAAAGCTAAGACTGTGGTTTGGGATGCTTTCGCTCACGAAGAAATCCGTGACGGTCAAAAAGCTTCTTACGGTGAAGAAGTTGTCCCTCAGTACTGGTTCGATAAAGCGAAAATGATCGTTTCAATCGATGCAGACTTCTTGGGTACTTGGTTGAATCCGACTGCTTACACGCATCAGTTCACGCAAGGCCGTAAAGACATCAAAAACATGAGCCGTATGGTTTCCTTCGATTCCAACTACTCATTGACGGGTGCAAATGCGGATATCCGTTTCAAAATCAAACCTTCACAACAACTTGATGTGGTGATGGGTCTTCTTCACGAAATCATCGTGAAAAAAGGCCAATCTTCATACGCTGGTAACAGTGCTGTGAAATCTGCTCTGGAGCCATTCGCTAATACAGCTGCGAAGTTGGGTCTTGATGCTGAAATGTTCGCAAAAGTAGCTTCTGATCTTTGGGCAAACAAAGGGACATCACTGGTTGTTGCTGGTGGTATCACGACTTTGACAAACAAAGCGACGGAACTGCAAATTGCTGTGAACATGTTGAACTCTGTTTTAGATAACGACGGTAAAACTGTTGATGCTAAAGCGGGTAACGTTGCATTGTCTGCTTCATACGCTGAAATGGCGCAATTGATTCAAGATATGAAAGACGGCAAAGTTCAAACTCTTATCATGCACAAAGTGAACCCAGGTTACTCTTTGCCAGCAGCGATGGGATTTGCTGAAGCTGTAAAAAAAGTTAAAATGGTTATCTACACAGGTGACCGTGTTGACGAAACGGGTGTTTTCGCGGACTTCATCACTCCGGATAACCACGCGTTGGAATCTTGGAATGATTTGGAAGTTGGTAAAGGCGTGATCTCTATCTGCCAACCAGCAATTCGTCCTATGTACGACACGCGTTCGTTCCAGTTATCTTTGATGACTTGGGCGTTCATGGCGAAACAAGGTCCAGCACGTCTTCGTGATTACGAAACATTCTATGACTACTTGAGAGTTTACTGGAAATCAGACATCCACCCGAAATACGGTAAAGGCGCAGCCTTTGAAGATTTCTGGTTGGAAGGTCTGCAAAAAGGTTATGTTGGTGAATTGAGCCGCGGTTCTTCTGCGCGTTCATTCAAAACTGACGCCTTCACTAATATCAAACCTGCGAAAGCCCAAGAAGGTATGGAACTTGTTCTTTACCCTAAAGTGGCGATCATGGATGGGTCATTGGCGAACGTGGCTTGGTTGCAGGAGCTTCCAGATCCAGTAACAAAATTGACTTGGGATAACTATGCGATGGTTTCTATCGGCACAGCCGAGAAAAATCATATGAAAACGGGCTCTATGATCACTCTTAAAGTGGGTGATAAGTCTGTTGATCTTCCTGTTTACATCCAACCAGGTCTTCATGACGATGTTGTGGCAGTAGCTGTAGGTTACGGTCGCACTCGCGCTGGTAAAGTGGCAAACGGCGTTGGTAAAAACATGACTGAGTTCGTGTCAGTTGATAAAGCAGGCAAAGCAATCTTTGCTGGCCAAATAGCGACATTCACTAAGCTTGGCAAACACTACGATCTAGCTGGTACGTCTGGTAACTTCTCTATGGAAGGCCGTCAAATCGCTGCTGAAGCGACTTTGAAAGACTACGTAAAAAATAAATCTGCGGGTATCCACAGACACGAGACTTGGTCTATTTGGTCAGGTCACGAATATTCTGGTCACAAATGGGGTATGGCTGTTGATCTTCACACTTGCACAGGCTGCTCGGCTTGCGTGATTGCGTGCCAATCTGAAAACAACATCACTGTTGTTGGTAAGAAGTACGTTCTTGAAGGTCGTATCATGCACTGGTTGCGTATCGACCGTTACTATCAAGGTGATATCGCAAATGCAGAAGCGGTTTTCCAACCGGTTATGTGTCAACACTGTGACAACGCTCCTTGCGAAACTGTTTGTCCGGTATTGGCGACAACTCACTCAGATGAAGGTCTGAATGACATGGTTTACAACCGTTGCGTTGGTACTCGTTACTGTGCGAATAACTGCCCGTACAAAGTACGTCGCTTCAACTGGTTCAACTATGCGAAGTTGATTGAAAAACCAATGCACATGGCTTTGAACCCATCTGTTGGAGTTCGTACTCGCGGGGTGATGGAGAAATGTTCATTCTGCGTACAAAGAATCCAGGATGCTAAAACTGTGGCTCGTAACGAAAAACGCCAGTTGAAAGACGGCGACGTTAAAGTAGCTTGCCAAACTGCGTGCCCAGCCGGCGGTATCGTGTTCGGTGATCTTAATGATCCAAACAGTGAAGTAGCTAAGATTTGGAAAGCGGAAGAGAAAGAGCGTGGTTACGCATTGCTTGAAGAATGGCATGCAAAACCATCTGTTCGCTACCTATCCAAAATCCGTAACAATGATAAAGAATCAACTGGTGGCCACGATGGTCACGGTACTGCAAAACAAGGTGAGCACTCATGATTAAGCGTAGCCCATTAGTCCTTGGTAACAAGACTTTGAAAGATGTCAGCGATGACATCTGTGCTCCAGTGGAAAGATTCCCATCCAAAGGTTGGATCGGGATGTTCCTTGGCGCCAAAACATTGCTTCTATTTTACATCGTTATCCTTGCGTGCGTAGTAGGTATCGGTATCGGTTTGCTGGGTGTTACTCATCCGGTTTTCTGGGGTACGATGATCGTTACGTTCGTATTCTGGATCGGTATCGGTCACGCCGGTACGCTGATCTCTGCGGTTCTTTTCTTGTTCCGCCAAAAATGGAGAACGTCAGTTGCTCGTACAGCTGAGGCGATGACGGTTTTCGCCGTTATGACGGCGGGTCTTTTCCCGTTGCTACATACAGGTCGTCCTTGGTTGGATTACTGGTTGTTCCCGTATCCGAATCAACGTGGTCCATTGTGGGTGAACTTCCGTTCCCCACTTCTTTGGGACGTTTTCGCCGTATCTACATACGCGACGGTTTCCATGGTGTTCTGGTACATCGGTTTGGTTCCTGACTTTGCAACTATCAAAGACCGTGCGAAAAACAAACTTCGTCGCGCAGTTTACGGTGCGTTGTCTCTAGGTTGGAGAGGGACTGCGAAAAACTGGTCACACTACGAAATGTTGTACTTGTTGCTAGCGGGTCTTTCGACTCCACTGGTTCTTTCCGTACATACAATCGTATCCTTCGACTTCGCGGTTTCCAATTTGCCAGGTTGGCATACAACGATCTTCCCTCCATACTTCGTTGCCGGTGCGATCTTCTCCGGTTTCGCGATGGTTGTGACGTTGATGACTTTGGTTCGTATCGGTTTCCCTGAATTCAAAAACTACGTAACTCTAGACCATATGGAAGTGATGAATAAAATCATCATGACGACTGGTATGCTAGTTGGTTACGCGTACGCTTCAGAGTTCTTCATTGCTTGGTACTCTGGTAACCCGTACGAGCGTTTTGCCTTCGTAAACCGTGCATTCGGTCCTTACGCTTGGTCATATTGGATCATGGTTTCTTGTAACGTATTGTCTCCGCAAGTTTTCTGGTTCAAGAAACTTCGTCGTTCAATCCCAGTGATGTTCGTGGTGTCTATCTTCGTTAACATCGGTATGTGGTTCGAACGTTTCGTGATCACTGTGACATCTCTTCACCGTGACTTCTTGCCAGCCAACTGGGGTATGTACCAATGGTCATGGTTCGATACGGGCGTTTTGGTAGGCTCGTTCGGTATGTTCCTGACATTGTTCTTGTTGTACTTGCGCTTGTTCCCAGCGGTTTCTATCGCGGAAGTTAAGCCGGTTCTGCACGTTGGTTATGACACTGAAGGAGGGCACCACTAATGGCTGCTCAATATACTAAAGGTATTGCTGGTATCTGGCTTGAAGAATCAAAAATTCTTAAAGCCGCTACAAAAATGCGTGAATCTGGTTCTGATAAATTTGAAGCCATTTCTGCATACCCAATTCACGGTATGGAAGAAGCTTGCGGTATCAAACGCTCTTGGATTCCTTACGTAACTTTCGTTGCGGGTGTTGTAGGTTTGTCTGCTGGTTTGGGTCTGACTTATTGGACTTCAGCAGTCGACTGGGCAGTGAACGTAGGTGGTAAACCATTCTTCTCACTTCCAGCTTTCGTACCTATCATGTTCGAATTGACTGTCTTGTTTGCAGCTCTTTCTTCTGTAGGTGCTTTGTTCTATGCGTGCAAAATGCCACGTATCGACCCACCGGTTATCGATCCAGATTTAAGCTGCCATAAGTTCGCAATCTTCGTTCCTCACAATGACAATATCTATGATGAGACGAAACTGACGAACATGTTCAAAGAACTTGGCGCAGTTGAAGTGAAGAAGACGGAGTACTAGAAATGAAACATCTTGTGAAAATTACTCTAGGTGTAGCAGCAGCAGGCTTGGTGGCGTCAGCGCTAACAAGCTGTGGTCCTCGCGGCAACAATCCTAACGTTGAGATCATTCAAGATATGATGGAATCTCCGGCGATCAAAGCTCAGGAGTATGATGAATCCTCTCCTCACCACAGCGGCATGCGCGTACCTCCGGAACATACAGTTCCTCAAGGTTTCGAGCCATATCGTTATGCAACGGATGTTGAAGGTGCTGCAAAGAACCTTAAAAATCCACTTGCTGGTAAAATGGATGATGAGACTCTTTTGACGGGTCAAAAATACTACGAAACAAACTGCGCAGTTTGCCACGGCTATAAAGGCGAAGGCGGCGAGAAGTCTGGTGTACCGGTGTCTACTAAAATGGCATTGAAGCCACCTGCACTTTTGACTGACAAAGTTAAAGGCTGGCCAGATGGTCACTTGTACCACGTGATCACGATGGGACAAGGTGTGATGGGCCCTTATGCTTCTCACATTCCGCAAAAATACCGTTGGCAGGTTGTTAACTACATTCGTTTCCTTGAGAAACGGGATGGTAAATAGATATGGGCGAACATAAACACGTAGATCTACATTTGGGTAAATTCGAAGCACCTCAGTGGATGAAAACATTGAGCTTCGTTTTGATGGCGATCGGTTTGATCACATTCGCAGTGGGCTTGATCAAAAATCAAGACCGCTTGTGGACTTCATACTTGGTTTCTTTCTTTTTCTTCTCTTGCTTGGGCTTGAGCGGTCTTTTTTGGGTTGCTTTGAACAACGTTGCGAAAGCAGGTTGGTCAGTTTCTATCCGCCGTTTTGCTGAAGCGACGACGGCATTCATTCCATTCATCCTGGTATTTGGTTTGATCTTGTTGTTCGGTTTCAAAAAACTTTTCATCTGGGCAGATCCAAAAATCATCGCTGAAAATCCAGTGATCGCGGCAAAAACTGCTTACTTGAATCCGACATTCTTCGTGATTCGTTTGTTGGTTTTCGTTGTGGGTTGCATGATCTTTAAATGGGTGATGGTTGGTAACTCTTTGAAACAAGATAAATCAGGTGATGACAACTTGACTCACAAAAACGTGGGGCCGGCAGTAGGCTTCATCGCGTTCTTCGCGTTGTTGTTCTCGTTTTTCTCTGTGGATTTGATCATGTCATTGCTTCCAACTTGGTACTCTACAATCTTCGGGATCTATTGCTTCTCTGGATTGTTCCAAGCAGGTCTTGCGTTCTTGGCGATCACGATCGTGTTCATGAGACGCTCTGGTTTGGTCAAAGGCTATGTTACTGTTGAACATCAACATGACGTGGTAAAATACCTTAAAGGTTTCTCGATCTTCTGGGCTTACATCGCATTCTCTCAATTCATGTTGATGTGGTACGCGAATTTGCCAGAGGAAACTGAGTACTACATCATGAGATCTTTGGGCGGCTGGATGCAAATCTCCGTAGCTCTTTTGGTCTTCCGCTTCGTAGTTCCTTTCTTGGCTTTGCTTCCTCGTGATGCAAAAAGAAATGATGCGAACGTGTTGTTGATCTCTACAATCGTATTGATCATGCAATATGTAGATATCTACTGGATGGTGTATCCAAACTTTAACGATGGGGCGATCGTATTCGGTTTCTGGGAAATCGGTATCTTCGCGGGCTTCGCTGGTTTATTCCTTCTTTGCATCATGAACTTCTGGAGCAAAAACAACTTGGTTCCAGTTAAGGATCCACGCATGCACGAGGCACTAAACCACCACGTTGCGTACTAAAATTCGGAACGGAATTTTAAATAAGAGAGTGACAATGCGTTAATAACGCTGGACTCTTAACAAAAGCCACCCCAAAGGTGGCTTTTGTCGTTTAGACTATGATTAGATCTTTCATCTATCCTGGTGATGGGTGAGTTGGGGAGTCTTATGAGATTTCTATTGGGAACAATGATGGCAGCAACGGTACTTTCGGGCTGCGATTTTAAATTTGATTCTTTGGAAGCAACCAAAGAAGTAAAGGCCGTCAAAGCAGAGATGGCCTTTCTAAACAATCTTCAAGAGCCACAAACGGCGATAGTATATTCTTTGGATCCCACTCAAAAGGGTGACGGTGCTACAGACTTTCACGGCTTTAAAGTTTTGGGGGAGATCAAGTTGAATCCTGAGGACGTGACTGAAGCTGCTTTGGAGTTTAAAGACGCTGCTGAATCTTTTAAAGATGGATTGGCGCTGCCAGGTTGTTTCAATCCACGTTACGGTATTCGCGTAACGAAAGGCGGAAAAACTTACGACTATGCTTTAAGTTATGAGTGTAATCACTTGCGTGGTTACGACGGTGGTAAAGTGTATGATTTTGATGCCGCCGGAAATCCTCGTGTTCTGAAAGATTTATTCACGAACGCAAATATCCCTCAATCGACTCCACCAGCGACGACTCCAACACCAACGTCTAGCATAACTGAGGCGAAATAGCTGCTGAGTTATTCGTTAGACTGACTTTTCCTCTCAAATGGAAACTCATTGTGACCGATGAGTTTCCTGATGATCCTGCTTAAATTTCTGATTTCATTTTATATTTTCGTACACGCCACACTTGTGAGTGCAGGCCCGCTGGAAGCTTTGTCAGAGAAAGCCTTTAAGATCACGGGTCATACTTGCGAGCCTACGGCGACGAAGAGCGGACCGGCAGAAGCTTGCAATCCAAACGATTCAGAACTTCAGCGCAACAGCAAAGATGTTAAGAAAATTGCAGAGATAGCAGGACAATCTGAAGAAGATCGTTACTTTGCATTATTAGGGCAACAGCAAGTGCGTGAGCTTCAGTGTGCCAGTGATTTTGCACGAGATATCGTCGCACAAAATACCAAAGATTTTGCCAATTCAGATCTCAAGCAGAAGTTAACTCTTGCACGCCAAGTGCGCGCAAAGACCTCGGAACTCGCGAAAAAAATCGTTTCCGATCCGATGCTTGCGACGCCGGTTTGTCCGACGACTTTTGAAGCGCTTGAACAACAAGTCAAAGGCTTTAAAAAGAATGCTCGATATAATTCCTGCAAGAAGCTGATCTCTCTTCAGAATTCATACAAAGTGATTCTTAGTGCGATTCCTTTATCCGGCGCCCCGGAAGTGAAATCAGTCATCGAAAAGTATTCCACTAGTTCCACCGAAATTTCTGACCAGGACCTCAGCGGAAAGTTGAACGAAGCTTATTCCCAAACGCAAAAAGCGCTGGATGAGACTCGCAGCAATCTGACCCAAGCTTTGGTTGGTCAAGGTGGGACCGGTCTTGATCGAACGGCTCGCCATGATTTATTGGCGGACCCGGGATTAAGTGCGTCGGTGGTTCAAAGCGAACCGAAACTGGGTGAAGTGGCGTGCCTCGCAAACGCTCGCTATGGTTTGGGAGCTGACAACTTAAATAACGGTGTGATGATTGGTTCTTTGTTTTTAGGGGCGGGTGCTTCCGTTGTTGGTAAAGTCGGAGCTTTCACGGCCAAGGCCTTTTCAACGGCTCAATCCGCAAGAACATTGGGAATGGTTTCCTACAATGCCATGAACATGATGAAGTATGCGGTGATGGCCACAGACTTTGCAAGTATGGCAGCCGTGACCGATCAAGCTTGTTTCAAAACTAAAATCGCAGACTTAAAAACCAGTGGCGCGTGTGTGAGTGCGCCCACGGCGGAACGAATTGAGCAGGATAACTGTATCATGGCGGCGTCTTTGACGGCCCTGGGAGTGGTCCCGCAAAAAGCCCTCTCTGCAGTGACCGCCAAAGTTAAGAAAGCAATCAAAGAAGAAAACGCCAGTCAGGCACGCAGAATTGCTGATGCCGATGCCTTCATGGATACCAAAGCTTCCATTAAAAGGAATAACACGGCTTCGACGACAGCAGTTTCACCAGCTTCGAATGGCTTAAGACCCGGGGCCACGGCTTCTTCCGTTGCTATTGAAAAGAAGTTGGCAGAAGGAAATATCGTTTCTGAAAAAAGAGTCGGGCAAGGGGTTTATGGCGCCAGATTCGTTCGCTATGAAGATGGCTCCGAAGGCGTGTGGAAGCCAAGAACGACAATCGATGAAATCGACACGGCAAAAAGCGAAGTGGCCGCTTATAATATCGATAAATACCTGGGGCTTAATTCAGTGCCGGTCACCGTAATGAAAGAATACAAAGGCGAAGTCGGAACAGTTCAATACCGAGTGAAAAACTTAAAAGATCAAGCGCCGAACGAAGTTTTCGCAGATGATCCGGATCAACTTGGATTCTTTGATTATCTGGTCGCCAACGGGGACCGCCACGGTTTCAATTACCTGCAAAAAGAAGACGGAAAACTGGTGGCTATCGATCACGGGTTGTCATTTGGCGGTGGCAGAGGAAAAGACCCTTTTGTCACATTTCAGGGAAATGTGGGCGCTCTGGATAAGAACTTACGGGCCCAAGAAAAAATGACTAAGTCCATCCAAGCTGGCGGTCGTAATATCACTTCAATGAAAGAGCAACTGGCAGAACTCAAACGTCAGGAATCAGCATTGCAATCAGCTATCAAGGCCTTTGCTCCCCAGAAGGAAGTTGTCGAGAAATTAAAATCTACGGCTTTCGAAGACTGGAAAAAAGTGACTGACGGCAAATTAACAGATTATCAAATTCAAGATATGCAAAAGCGCCAGGAGACACTTTTACGCGCGATTGAAATGGCCGAGAAAAAAGTCGGTGCAGAAAGACTTTACCCAAGTGGTGATTCCTCACCACTCATCAAAAAAAACCGCCTGCAGTTTTATTCAGAGTAATTGGTTTTTGCCAAATTCATAAGCCCCAGTTTGTGAGTCCTCGCCCCCTCTGTTGAAATAGAATCCTAGGGGGAAGCGATGACTTTGATCAAGGCAGCGGCACTTGTTCTCGTTTTTGTTTTTGGTGGAGGCCCGCAATTCGCAACAGCCTCTGATGCAGACAGCAGACCTATTCAAGCGAATTATCAAAAATTGCAACTCTATGAGCAGATCCTGCGGGGGGAGCTTCCTCCACCGTTGCCTTTACCCGATGAACCAGGTGATGGTCCGCAGGAACCAACTCAACCCGGTCCGCAACCGCAACCACCCAGTCATCCGCCACGTCCACCAAAGCCACCTTCCAGCTGCGATCTTCGTCAAAATATCGGCTGCGTTCGTGCCGTCTGTGATCAGCTGCCAAACATGAATTGCAGTAGTGATCAAAAAGTGAAAGACATTGCCTGCCAGTGCGATGGTGTAAATGGAGAATGTGTTACGGCTGTTTGTAATCAACTGGATCGTTTCGATTGTGATGAAAAGCGTGAGCTTTTTGCGGTCACTAAAATGTGTCGGGGCGTGTATGATGCCAGATGTATTGATCGCATCTGTGGACAGCTGGGAAGATTTGAATGTGATGACATGAACGACATGAGAAGAGTGACTGAACTGTGTCGTTAAAAGCAATCCCGCATGTGCAATGCGTCATCGCCTGCGGGATCTCGCTCTGCGACCAAGAACACTTGACCCTCTCCAGCCGCAGGATTAGTAATAATGTGATGCAAAATTTCCCGTTTTATTCATCACTTATCTCTCTTAAAAATGGCTCGTTCACGAGCACGCAATCATAATGTCACAAATTACAATTATTCTGCCGGATAACTCGACGAAGGTTTTTGACCATGAACCGACAGCGCTAGAAGTGGCGCAGTCTATTGGCCCTCGCTTGGCTAAAGAAACTCTTGGTGCAAAACTGAATGGTTCAACTGAAATTTCTGATCTTCGCACTGTTTTGAAAGATCAAACGAAAGTGGCGCTGGTCACCACCAAATCTCCTGAATCAGTTGAAGTGGTTCGTCACTCTTGCGCGCATATCATGGCGCAAGCGATTCAAGATATTTGGCCAGAAGTAAAAGTGACGATCGGTCCTGTGATCGACAATGGTTTTTACTACGACTTCGATTCTCCGTTTGCCTTCACTGAAGAGCACTTCGAGAAAATCGAAAAGAAAATGACTGAGATCGTTTCTAAAGATCTTGCGATTCACCGTGAAGACTGGCCGATTGCGAAAGCAATTGAGACATTCAAAGGAATGGGCGAGCGCTTTAAAGTTGAATTGATCGAAGACCTTGCGAAAAAAGGCGAGACAACTGTTGGTATCTACTTCAATGGGACGAACTGGTTTGATCTTTGCCGTGGTCCACACATTCAGTCCACAGGTCAAATCAAAGCCTTTAAATTGCTGTCCGTAGCGGGTGCATACTGGAGAGGCGACGAGAAAAACGCTATGCTTCAGCGCGTGTACGCGACTGCGTTTAACGACAAGAAAGACTTGGATCTTTATCTGCACAATATCGAGGAAGCTAAAAAACGCGACCATCGTAAATTGGGTAAAGAATTGGGCATGTTCTATTTCAATGAACTGGCTCCAGGTTCTCCATTCTTCACAGGTAAGGGCGCAACGGTTTACAACTCTTTGCAAACATACCTTCGTGAATTGTATTTCGAAACAGGTTACCAAGAAGTGATCACACCGCAAATCTTTGACGTGAACCTGTTCCATACTTCTGGTCACTATCAGAACTACAAAGAAAACATGTTCTTCACAAAAGTGGACGAGCGTGATTTTGCTTCTAAACCCATGAACTGTCCTTCTCACTGTTTGCTTTATAACTCCGAGAAATATTCTTACCGTGATCTACCAATCAAAATGGCGGATTTCGGTCGCCTGCATCGCTATGAGAAATCAGGTGCAATGCACGGTTTGACTCGTGTTCGTACCTTTTGTCAGGACGATGCGCACATCTTCTGCCGTATGGATCAGTTGCAAGAAGAGATCGCAAAATTCATGGGCTTGCTTAACCGCGTTTACGACAAACTGGGCATGAGCAATTACAAAATCTTCCTTTCCACTCGTCCGGATAACAGAATGGGCAGTGAAGAGTACTGGGATATGGCCGAAGGTGCTTTGGCCGAAGCCTTGAAATCTCTGAATTTGCCGTTTGAATTGAACCCTGGCGATGGTGCGTTCTATGGACCAAAGTTAGATATCATGTTTGTCGATGCTTTGAATCGTCCATGGCAATTGGGGACACTTCAAGTGGATCCGAACCTGCCAACAGCGTTCGATTTGAAGTACACAGGTGAAGACAACAAGGAGCATCGCCCCGTGATGCTTCATCGTGCGATCTTGGGCTCATTAGAGCGTTTCATCGGTGTTTATTTGGAGCACACGGCGGGCCATTTGCCGCCGTGGATGATGCCGGTCCAGGTAGCGATCCTAAACGTTACCGACCGTGTAAATACGTTCTGCGAGGAATTGATGAAATCCCTCAAAGATCAAAAGGTGCGCGTGGAGTTTGACCGCCGCAACGAAAAATTGAATTATAAAATCCGTGAGGCTCAACTTCAAAAAATCCCATACATGATTATCGTGGGGGATAAAGAGGCGGAAAGCCGTACGGTTTCATTGCGTTTGAGAGACGGGTCTGAACATAAAGGGATGACTGTGGATCAAGTAATGAATTTGATTACGACAGATATTAGTACAAGAAGTTTGCAGAGCTCTCTTGCGAAGTCTGCAACAGTAAACTAGCCGTCACACTTACGTGACGCTGGTATTTAACGAAACCCCGGAGGTTTACCATTAGCAAGTTTTCAGGAAATTTTGGAGGCGGTGGCGGTCGCTTTGATCGCAACAAGAAGGACTCTAAAGACTCATTGAGAGTGAATCGTGAGATTCGCGCCCAGCAAATTCGCGTTATCGACGATGAAGGCAACATGTTGGGTGTCATGACTGTACCTGAGGCAGTTCGTATTGCAGAAGAACGTGGATTGGATCTACTTGAGATTGCTCCAACAGCAACTCCTCCTACTTGTAAAATCATGGATTACGGCAAGTGGAAGTACGAGAAAAAGAAACAAGCAACGGCAGCTCGTAAAAAGCAAACTGTTGTGACGATCAAAGAGGTGCAAATGCGCCCTCGTACGGATCAACATGACTTTGAAACTAAGATGAATCACGCTCGTCGTTTCTTGCTGGATGGCGATAAAGTGAAAGTATCTTTGCGCTTTATGGGTCGTGAATTGGCCCATCAAGAAATCGGTATGGATGTTATCAAGAAAGCCATCGCTTTCGTTGACGATTTGGCAATGGTCGAATCTCAACCGAAAATGGAAGGTAAGCAAATGTTCTTGATGCTGGCTCCAGATCCTTTGAAAATCAAAGAGTATCAAAAAGCACATCCGAACAAGTCTAAGCAAGACTCTAAAGAGCTCGATGAGCTTAAAGAAGTCGAAACAGACGACGAAGACTAAAATCTTCCGAAATAAAAAGGCAGCTTACGAGCTGCCTTTTTATTTTCTGAACCGGGTAAAAGGTGCCTGCCGGTTTTTTGGAATGCGGTGCGGAACCGTTGTGGAAATTTTGTTGCTGGTCTGAAGGGTGAATTGGTGGCTCAAGCTTTAGCGTTTAACTCGGTTAAAAATTCTTGGGATGTTTTTATGCTGTTCGCGGTGCCGATTGGTGGGGGCATTCCTGCGGGGGTGGTCTTAGCGAAAAGTCGCGGCATTGGTTGGCTTGCGATGTCTCTGCTTTATCTTGTTTCTGATCTGCTGCTGGCAATCGTGTTTGAGCCGATGATGTTTGTGATCTTGTGGATTGCAAGGCATTTGCCTTTTCTGCAAAGAACGATCGATATATCTCGGGATATCACTGCGAAAACCATAGCTCGTTATGGAGCTAAGCCGGGGCCCATCGTTTTGATCATGATTGCTTTTGGTGTGGATCCTATGACGGGGAGAGCGGCGGCTTTATCTCAGGGGCATGGTTTTTTTGGAGGCTGGGCCATTGCCATTGCTGGGGACATGCTTTTCTTTTGGGTCGTGATGTCTTCGACATTGTTTCTTAATAACTTATTGGGCGATGGCACTTGGGCTGCGGTGATCATTATGGTCTTGATGATTTTAATACCAACGCTTGTTCGAAAATGGAAAGACAGGAATCAAACTGTTTAATATGGAAAAGGCAGCTAAAAGGCTGCCTTTCTGGTTTTAGGACGCCTGTGTCGTTGTTGTAAGCGCCTGTAAATACTGTTGTTTATCGTCACTTTTATTAAGGATAAAAAATGTCTGGAATAAGCCCTATTAAGGATATATTATATCCTTAATAGGGAGGTTCACTTATGAGCCAAAGAGTTAACTACAACCAACAATCACCTGAAATCGTTCACAGTCTAATGGAAATCTCCAAACAGCTTTCTAAAAGCGAAATCAGCCAAACTTTGCGTGATATGGTTAATATTCGCGCGTCTCAGATAAACGGCTGTGCCTTTTGCATCGATATGCACGTGAAAGAAGCCCGTATTCACGGGGAGCGCGATCTGCGAGTGCACCACGTTCAAGTGTGGCGTGAATCTACATTGTTTAATGCACAAGAGCGTGCGGCGCTAGAATGGACGGAGGCTGTGACAAAGTTGACAGCGGAAGGAATCTCCGATGAGATTTATAACCGTGTGAAAGAGCATTTCTCTGAAAAACAAATGTCAGATTTAACTTTGGCAATTGGTCTGATCAATCAGTGGAACCGCTTAAGTATCGCATTTCGTGCGGTCCCAGGATCCGCGGATAAATTTTTCGGCCTTGATAAGGCAGGAATGAACTAAAATGATTTTAAGAAACCAGGTCGAGTGGGCTTTGCATTGTTGTAGTATTCTTTCGGCGTTGCCGGAGGGGGTCTATCTTGCAACCAAAGATCTGGCCGAGTTTCATGGCGTGCCGAAAGAGTATCTTTCAAAAGCTCTGCAGGCACTTTCCAATGCGGGCTTGGTTGATGCGACGCTAGGGCCTCGCGGTGGTTACCGTCTGGCTCGCGCTGCTGATAAAATCACGTTTTTAGATATCGTGGAAGCAGTGGAGGGGAAGACCTCCACTTTTGAATGTTCAGAAATTCGTAAAAATGGTCCCTGCAAGCAAGAAAAAAACGCTTTTAAAAAGCCTTGTCAGATTGCTCGCGTGATGTGGAAAGCAGACGAGGCTTGGCGTAAGGAATTGCGTGGCATCACTTTGAAAGACCTGGGGGATCAGCTTCTTCGAGAACTTCCTAAGGAAGTCCTCGAAGAAAATATGAACTGGCTTCTGTCCCGGTCTTAGTCAGCGATGCAAGGGCCTTCACGATCAGGTCCCGTCACATCACGGTGAGTGATGATTGCGGAATACACCGATTGTGAGCTGCTGTTTAAGATATCCATTTGAATAGTATAGTTGGTTGCATTCATAGTGCTACGCACAGTTCGGTGCCCAGGTCTTGTCGTTGTGATCACTTCGCAGCGTTCGCGATTGTAGTCGTCATGGTGATCACGATCGCCTTTATGGTCGTGTGGACCTCTGTCATCATGATGATCGTAATCACGATAGTCGTACTCAGGACGACGGCATTCGCGAGCGGAGTATTCAACTGTGCAAGATTGGCTGTGTTCATAATTATATGAAGGTTCTGATTTCACTTCCATGACACGGAATTTAATTCCCAAGTTTTGACCAGAAGAATTTTGCAGGATTTGAATCTGTGGAAAGTCTTTGGAATCACGGATCTGTTCGACGGGGCTTGCAATTCTAAAGGCAGCCTGTTTCCCCTGACTCGTGTGCGCGATCAGGTAATTGCCTTTTTTCTTATCCAATGAAAAGGACAGACGATCGATTTCTGCACTCACGGTTTTTGACGGTTTCTGACCAACCAAGGCCATACCCAGACTTTGCAAAGACTCCATAAAAATTTCGCAGCGTGGAGTTTTGCGAATCAGAGCGATTTCACGACTCGTAAGTTCACGTCGTTCAATTTCAATTTGGCTTGCGATCGTCAGGATGTCTACTTGGCGTCTAAGTGAAGGTTGCCCAGATCGGCAAAGGCTTTGATCCGCTCCTGATGCTTCCGGTAGATACTTCAAATAGTTGATAACTACAGGTGAGCTGAATTGAATGCGGCTACCATCAGTGGCGGTGAGCGCAAAGGATGCGTGAACTTGAGCTTCCTCGATAATTTCGTCACTGATATAAGGAATGCGTTTCCCCATCGCGTGAGATTGATGTGCGAAACACAAAGTTATAAAAGAAAGAGAAAATAAAATAACAGATTTCATGGTTAGGCCCCTCCCCAGTGGCGAGTTGGGCCTATTGCAAGCACTTTGCCAAGACTAAATGGTCATCTTGGCACCGTGAAAAAACTAGATGTTGCGAGAATTAGCAACGCTTGTATTTGCCGTCGTGCAAAGCAATCAATCCTGCCGCGTTCATTTCTGTGATCAGCAAGCCAGGGTCAGGGAAAATTTCCTGCAGAAGCTCCTTAAGATCATTGGGAGAGTAGGATTTGTTCGTAGCCAAGTTTTCTGAAACACGAGCCAAAACCCATTCGCGTTTCATTTTCTGCGAAGGCACTTTTACCAGTTTGCCATATTTAAAGAAGGATTTTAGCACCTTCTCTTTATACTGCTCTTCGACTTTGTCTTGTTCCTTCAGTTTTATGCCCGCGCCTAAAACCAACTCGCGCAGACTGACTTCTGCAACATCAGGAACGGCAAAGTAAATCGTGTAGTATTGATCCTTTTTGCTGGAAACAAGACCGGCCTCCACCAACTTCTTTAAATGAAAAGAAACAGTGGAGGGGGCCAGTTTCAAGCGCTCTGAAATCACCTCGATATAAGCGTCCCGCTCCAGTAAAAGGCGGAAGATGTTTAATCTTGATTCATCGGAAAGAGCTTTCAGGATCGTGAGGCTTTGCATAATTAATTACTCGCTTCATGCAAATTACGTCGCATGCTATCCAGGAAAGCGATTTGAATTTTGCCGATTTCGACTTCCTTGGTAAGATCGTGTTTCACGCTGTTAACAAGTTTCAAAGTGAAATCAAGCTCCATGCGTTCAATCAAATCTTGTAAAGCATAAACCATCTGATGTTCTTTGGGTTTTCCTGTAACTGCGCGCAAAACAGGGAAGTCGCTGCCATCATTGACTGCCTGTTCGTATTTATCTGCCATTGTCAGATAGATACCTGATAGTTCACTGATGATTTTGTTTTCGATCGTTGGTTCCAGCTTGCCACGGGATGCGGCCTGCATAGCGCTTTGAGTTTTCATAACTCGTTCTTTAAATACATCCTTATTGTACATAATAAGATACTCCATTTCTGATTTGATGAGTATCGAATCAGAAATGGGGAGTCAATAGGAAATAATTCGATATATATCGAATTGAAAACGCGCGTCAGAGTTTAATTCTCAGAATTTGCCGGGCGGCCCGCTCCCCGGAGGCCATTGCTCCTTGAATTGTACCGATCATGGATCCCACAGATGTTCCTTCTCCAGCAAGGACGATTCTTTTATGAAAGACCTTGCGAAGATTTCTATATTCACCATTCTTCTGAACACCCACATAAGTGTAAGCACCCAATGAGTAGGGATCCTGGCTCCAGTTATGTTCGTGTGAACGGAGGCAATGCCTTTTTAAGAAGGCAGGGCTTCGGCCCGTTATCAGACTTAACGTTTTAAAAGCGTGATGGACCCGTTCCTCTTTTGTCCAAAATGAAATTTCGTAAGCTTTCGGGCCCCCTTGCCACGCAATCAGAATGTTCGAGCGATGGGGAGCTTGGGTCCACCAAGTGGGATAATAATATTCTGGGCTTGCGTGCAAAAATGCCACAGGCCGCTTTGAGAGATTTTCCCAAAAGCGATGTGAAAATTCAAATGAAGTGCGCAATGCGTGTCCCATGTGTACGGATTCTAGGGCCTCTGCGAGTTTGGGGATTTCAGGAGTGAAAAAGTTTTTGGATCTTAAAACTCCGATGGGCAAGGTGACGACAGCAAAGTCTGCTTCCAAAGCTTTGCGCTTGTTATTGCAATAAACTCGAATCTTTTTATCGGTCCATTCAATTTCGCTCACTTCATGACGAAGTAAAATATCTGATTTACTTAAACCCGATGATTTGTACAGTTCCTCAATAAAATGACTATGGCCCAAGGAAGGACGAAACTGACTTTGCCCATTTAGTTCCGGTTCTTCAGCTTTTTCAGCTGCGGCTAATCCTCGTTCTCCCACTAAATCGGGATCTGCAGCATCAAAACCTTCAATAAAGGATTTAAAGATTCCCACATCGAGTTGGGGGAGGCTTCTTCGATGAGTTTTTAAAAATTCAGTAAGAGAGCGGTCTTCTTTGCGATCAGCTTTAAGGCGAGAGCTGATACGTTCGATCTTTTGCCAAAAGTCCCGAGTCTCATGAAGTTTGTTATTTTCGAAAAAAAGATGATTGTCGCATAGATCAGTAAAGGAAATTTTTCGATCGTTTAAGAGATCCATCATCGGAGCATAGGCTCCGTGAATGAATTCGGCCCCCAATTCGATAGCTGGAAAGGTGTTTTGAACCGACAGGGCTCGGCCGCCTATACGGTTGCGAGCTTCCAGAAGGGTGCATTTGATTCCGGCTTGAATCAGATGTTTTGCGCAAGTTAAGCCCGCGGCTCCGGCGCCAATGATGATTACACGTTTCACAGCAACCTCCCATATGAAAGGTTGCCGTTAATTCAAAACGTCATGCACGAATGACGGAAAGAAATGTAGAAAGACATGCAAAAGAAGCCTATCACCACAAGGCGTCTTGGGGTTTCTTGCCTTGTAGAACTTGTTCGATATTTTCCAAAGCACGGAATCCCATGGCATCCCGAGTTTCCCGAGTGGCACTGCCCATATGCGGTGTCAAAAAGACATTGTGAAATTCTTTAAGTCGTAAATCGTAAGCAGGTTCATTTTCGAAAACATCCAAACCTGCCGCAAATATTTTTCCGGATTGCAGGGCGCGAATCAGCGCCTCTTCCTGAACTAAGCTTCCACGAGCTACATTCACCAAGACTGCATCATCGGGCAAAAGCGCCAAGGTCTGGTCATTTATGATATGTCTTGTGTCAGCAGTTCCGGGCGCATTTAAAGAAAGAATCTGGCAATGCGGAAGCATATCTTCCAGTTTTGCAAAGTATGAAGCACCTTTTTCCAGTTCTGGGGAAAGACGGCGACGATTGCAATACACGATCTTCATTCCAAAGCCACGTGCGCGATCAGCCACGGCTTGACCGATACGTCCCATGCCATAAATTCCCAAAGTTTTTCCGCTGACTTTGATTCCCAGCATTTCGGATTGGCTGAAGGGTTTTCTCCAGCCCGCTTCCATGATCTCCAGATACTCGCGTCCGCGGCGGCAGGCGTTTAAAAGTAAAAGCATCGCAATGTCGGCGGTGCATTCTGTTAAAACGTCAGGAGTGTTTGTCAGTTGAATGCCACGTTCTTTCGCTGCCGCAATATCCAGATGGTCAAAGCCGACACTCGAGGTTGCGATGACTTTTACGCTGTTAGGAAGTTTTGCGATAATATCTTTTGTGAACTTTTGTTTTGGCACAACAATCATTCCCTGAGGTTTTTTCTCGTTCGCCAGCTGCACGATCTCGTCAGTCGTCATTTCATGGTCTGAAACAAAAGCATCAAATTTTTCTTTTGCGAGGGTCGCCACATTTTTGGGAGCAATGTAGGGAAGAAGGATCGTGTTTTTCATAAAGACAGTTTTATCCTTTGTGTTTTGAGTCGCAAGAAATTTTAGGCTTTTCTCAGATGATAGATTGTGAGATGCTAGAGTCATCTAAGCACGCTATGTTCACTCCAACTTCGTCGGAGTAGGGTGCATCTGGGATATAAAAGTCTCCCGCCAGTAACGACTTAATAAAAAATTGAATAGGTTTTCCTAGTAAAGGTGCTGAGTTATGACAACTACAACAGCTTGGATTTTATTGGTTATTGCAGGAGTTCTGGAGTTTATCTGGGCCACAGGCCTTAAATATTCTGAAGGCTTCACGAAATTAGTGCCGTCCGTTTTTACTTTGGTCACCATGGGGATCAGTTTTTACTTACTTTCCCTCAGTATGCGGGTTTTGCCAGTCGGTGTGTCGTACACAGTATGGACGGGGATCGGCGCGGTTGGTGCCGTCATCGTTGGTACTTTGGTATTCAAAGAGCCCCTGTCGTTGATGAAGCTTCTGTTTTTGGGAATGATCATTGCGGGCATACTTGGCCTAAAGTTCGTAGAATAGTCCTCTGTCGGGAAATCATTGGAAAATAATCCCAAGGCACGCCATTCTTAAAGCATGCGTTTCAGTGCTGTTTTCCTATCCTCACTGTTCTTAAGTGCTCCCTCAGCTTTTGCGGTTATGCCGCTCAAAATTCCGCGTGGTATCGCGAGTATCGGTGCCAGCGCCGTTCAGTGTTTAACCGCAAAGAAAATGGAAGTACACGGTCATCGTGGGATGAATGGTTATCCTGATAATACAATTGCTTCATTCAAGGCCGCATTCGATGCGGGTGTGGATGTTGTCGAGTTGGATTTACAAGTCACAGACGATAATCATCTGTTGGTCGCTCATGATGCTGTTCCGAATGTGGGGACTGAAAGATGCGGTGTTGATCACAAATCCTTACTAAAAGCAGCGCTGCGCGACCTGGATTTCACGACCGAACAAAAAGTTCGTTGTGGGATTAAAAAGTTTGATGAAGAAAAGCTTGAACCCATCCCCGAGCTGAAACAAGTTTTTGCAGAATTCAAAGATCGTAAGACGGCAGCTGGTAAGCCTGCGCGCTTAAACATCGAAGTGAAATACTTCATGGATCAAATCCAGTTTTATCCACCTGAAAACGAATACATCGACCTGATCATAAAAGTCATTCGCGAGAGTGGCTGGGCGACGGATCGTTTCTTTGTTCAGTCCTTCAATGTCGAGTTCCTAATGAAATTCAAAGCCAAAGCCCCGGATATCGAAGTGGTTCCATTAGTGGGTGATGCGCGTGCTGCAGAAAAGACGGCTCTGGAATTAGGATCTAAAAAAGTGACTCCCGGCTTTTGGCATGTGAACCCTGAATTGGTGTTCAATATGCAAAAGCAAGGAATTAAAGTCATCGTGTGGACGCCGAATCTTGAGGGCGAGATCCGCCAGGTCATTGAATCCGGTGCCGATGGTATCATCACGGACTATCCTGAATTGTTTTACAAAATCCGCGACGAGCTTTGCGGGATTTAAGCCTTAGAACTTCATAGTCCCGCGTTCATTAAAGTTCTGATGCCAGGAAAACGCACGCTCAATGATGTGCGGAGTGTGCCCACCGCGGGCGACAGCGTCTTTATAGTAAGACTTTAGTTGATCGCGATATTCGGGATGGCAGCAGTTCTCAATCACTCGCAAAGCACGTTCGCGAGGTGCTAAACCCCGCAAATCCGCAAGTCCCTGATCTGTGACCAAGATATCCACGTCATGTTCATTGCTATCCACGTGAGTGACCATTGGAACCACATGCGAGATGCTGTTATTCTTAGATGCTGACTGAGTGACGAAAATGCTTAAGTAGGAATTTCGGGCGAAATCTCCGGAGCCACCAATACCATTCATCATTTTGTTGCCGCCAATATGCGTGCTATTGACGTTACCGTACAGATCAAACTCGATGGCCGTATTAATAGCGATCACACCCAGGCGACGAATGACTTCAGGCGAGTTGCTGATTTTTTCCGGGCGTAAAAGAATTTTCCCGCGATAGTGATCCAGGTTGTTGAAGAATCTTTCATAGCAGGCTTCCGTCACCGCAAAAGAGCAGGCTGAAGCAAAGGCCATTTTTCCTGTATCAATCAGATCAAAGGTGCTGTCCTGTAAAACCTCAGAATACATTTTAAGATTTTCAAAGGGACCTTTTTGAAAGCCGCTGAAAACGGCATTGGCAATATTTCCGATTCCAGTTTGCAGGGGAGGAAGGTTTGCCGTCAGACGGCCTTTTTTGACTTCGTAATTAAAAAACTCCATCAGGTGATTCGAAATCGCCTGAGTCTTGTCATCCACAGCGCTGAGGTCCACTGGACTGTCTTTAATATCTGACAAAACCACGCCCACAACTTTTAAAGGATCAATGGGCATGGTCTCGGTTCCGATGCGAGTGCTGGCCTCGGTCACAGGGATAATTGAGCGCTGCGGAGAAATTCCGGTAGCGAAAATATCGTGAAAGCCCCGAATCTCGAGGGGAATCGTCGTGTTCACTTCCAAAATAATTTCTTTGGCATGACGAGCGTAAGTTAAGTTATTGCCAATTGAAGTCGTCGGCAACACAGATCCGTCGTCGTAAATCGCTGCTACTTCGATGACGGCAATATCGACCGCCGGTAAAAAGCCATAGGCAAGCAGCTCCGCCGTTTCCCCCAAATGAGGATCGGTGAACATCACTTCACCGGTATTAATTTTTTTTCGCAAAGTCGCATCAGATTGAAAGGGCATGCGACGGGCAATAGCACCAGCTTCCGCCAGCAATCCATCCAGATTGTGTCCTAAAGAAGCTCCCGTCATTAGATTGATTTTCAGTGGATTCTTTTTGGCTTTCTCCGCCAGAGCTTTCAAAGTCGCTTTTGCATCGCCAGCTTTGGTAAAGCCACTGGCTCCGACGACCATGCCGTCTTTAATGAGTTCAGCAGCTTGTTCGGCGGAGATAATTTTAGAGCGAAATCTTTCTGCAATGCGATCTTGAGCCATGGAATCCTCTGGATAAGAAACTATTTTCTCCAATAAGTCGTAAGCCACTTCCAAACTTCAGGGCGACGTTCGCCTATGTCAAAATGATTTCCGTCAAATTCGACATAGTCATGCGCAATGCCCATTGCCGTCAGCACTCCCGTGATTTGACGGGCACCGTACTGCAAGTGGAAGTTGTCTTTGGTGCCCACATCTAAATACAACGCGTGAAGATTGCGTAAAGCATCCTGACGTTTTGGCAAAAAGTGGACAGGATCTTTTTCCAGCCATTGCTGCCAAATTTCAACAATCTTGTTGCCCGTGCGCGGATCCAGTGGAAAATGAAAATCACCTGAGGAACCTTTTGGTGAATAGCATGCTGACATTCCAAAGGCGTTTAATAATGAATGCCAATTGCGAAACTTGGTCAGTTTGCCACTGCGGAGTTCTTCTAATACGCGTAATCCCGACTGGCCGTATTTTTCCCACACGGGTAGTGCCTGGTAAAGATCGTTGATGATGCTCGCATCAAAGAATGAATCCGGTGCAATCGCAGCACATAAACCGAAGATCTCTGGAAAAAGACTCGCCAGTTGTAAAGCTCCGTAGCCGCCACTGGAGCCACCCATCACACACCACTCTTTGGGATCTTTCGAAACCGGATAGTGTGAAAGTGCGGGAACGATTTCAGTCATAATATAGTCTTGGTAGTTTCCGACAGCCGCTGAATTCAAAAACTGCGCTCCACCCCAAGTCGTTAATGCATCCACAAAAACATACAATGCTTCTGGAGCTTCGCCACGGGAGCACGCCTGATCAATCACTTGAACAGTATTTTGCTCATTGAATTTCGCATTGAAATAAAAAGGCGCATTCCCACTGAATCCGCCCAAGACCAAAACCACAGGCCAAGGTCCTTTGCTCTTCGGCAAAAGCAGGGGGTTAAAGCGAGTGGCAGAGTCTTTCAAAGGATTGTCTTTCAAACATTGACTGCGAATTTGCAGTGTCTCGATTTGAAAGTTATGGACTTCATAGGCGCGATAATTAGTGAGTGTGTCGAAGTGTTTCATATTGAGAATGCTATCAGGCCTTTTAGATTAAAGGCAATATTCTCGAATTAAGAAAGCAGCGTCATGATGTGGGACTTAAGTGTTAAATCTTCATGTCGCCCTTACAAAACTCTCTGAAAAATCCGAAAATATAAGTATCGGGAGCACCAATGAAACTTCATTTCTGTGGCCTTCTTATGGGGGCGTTTATTCCGTTGTTTTCAATGACTGCCAATGCAGCATTGGGCGACCAACTTGTCACGACCTCATCAACAGCGACAGCACGCAAAGCCACATCATCTGGTTCCAGTTACTCCGTTTCTGAAGCCACAACGGACGACGGTGTGAAGGTTCGTCAGTACGCCGATTCCCAAGGACGCGTGTTTGGGATTTCTTGGAAGGGTGCAACTCTTCCGCCATTGAGTGAACTTTTGGGGACATATCTGCCAGAGTATAAAAAAGAAGTGAAAGCTCGTGGTCGTCAGTTTGGCCGCCGCTCTTTAAAAATTTCCACAGACAATATCGTGGTCGAAGGTTCCAGTCGTCAGACGGATCAACGCGGTCGCGCGTATATTCCTGCAAACTTACCGCAGGGCTTTGACCTAAAGGAAATTAACTTCAATGAATAAAATCAAAGCAGCTCTTATTCTGATCGGTGGACTCATTGGGAGTTTGAACCAGGTGGCCTGTACCGCCAGCGGCACAAGTTCGCGCTCGTTGGCGGCAGCCGTCTATTTTCCGACGACTCTGACTGGCAATAATGTCGTTCCCATGTCTGTGGGGGCTTGTGGCGTCAATGGCTATGAAAACGAGCCATGTATTAGCATCACCCTTTGCACTCCAGGCACCACGACTTGCCAGACGATTGATAACATCCTGGTCGATACGGGCAGTTATGGTTTGAAAGTATTTAAATCTTTAATCACAATTCCTCTGTCGCAAATTTCTGTCACTGGAGGAGGCTCTCTGGCAAGTTGTACCGGATACCTTGATGGTTCAGGTCACTGGGGTGAAGTCGTCCGAGCGGATGTGAAGCTGGGGGGCCTTAGCACTCAAGCGACAGTCACTGCGGGGATTCCGATTGTGACTTTGAATGCGAGCTATGCGAATGCTTCGGGTTGCAGTGATGATCCTGATACGACTCCTGCTGTGGCAGGGTTTAACGGCATCATTGGTGTGGGCCCCTTCGTTGAAGATTGCAGTGTGAATGACACCGGCACAAATCCTTGCATAGTGGCTGCTAAATCACTTTATTGGAAGTGTACCGGTAACAACTGTCAGAAAACGGCGGTGCCAGCTTCTGATCAAGTGGCCAATCCCGTGGCTAAACTCGCGGCTCCGTATAATACCGGCGTCGTCTTAAAACTTCCTTCGGTCAGTTCGACAGGAGCGGGCGCAGCTTATGGCTATATGGTCCTGGGGATTGGCTCTGATTCCAATAACACGGCGACGGGCACAACGATCTTTCCTGTGGAAAATGATGCGACCTTCGTGACGACCTATAACGGAACTTCGAATCCAAGTGGTGGATCCGACTATGATTATGCCTTTATCGATAGCGGAACGAACTTCAATGGTTTCCCTCGTCTGGGTGGCTCACCAACATTGTGTTCCGGTGGTTCAGGGTTTTATTGCCCGGCCTCTGAAATAAATGTCTACGCGATTATGAAATCCGGCTCAGTAACCCAGCAAGTTACCTTCAAAGTGGGGAACATGTTCACGCTGGCTTCGGCGGACCCACAAAGTAAGGTCTTCAATAATATCGCGTTCGACACTTCTAGTATGGGCAGCACCGTGGCTGATATCCCCTTTGACTGGGGATTGCCGTTTTTCCTAGGTCGCTCGGTCTATGTGGGCATCAAAGGAACCTCGCCTACGATCAATGGATCTGCTACGGCGGGACCCTTCTGGGCATTCTAAGTTATTGAAATCATAAGATTATTAAAAGGACGCCTGGGTGTCCTTTTTTCGTTTGAAAGTGCCCTTAAAGTGCTTGCTTTTCGTCAGTATTCGACCTAAAACCATGAGTCCGTATTTATGACTGACTAGGGCACTACTAAGAGTCTTCCCCATCGGGAGGAACGCCTTATCGGAGACAAGGGAATACCTATGAAAATGCGTACTCACTCAGGCGCTAAAAAACGCATGAAAGTTACAGCGAGCGGCAAAGTTAAGAAAAAAAGCACTCGCATGCGTCACTTGAACTCTCACATGAGCTCAAAAACAAAAAGACAACTTGGTAAAACATCTTACGTAGAAGACGCGAACATGCTTCAAGCACGTCGCTGCCTAGTATTCTAATTCGTTTTTAGTTAATTAAATTTTTCTCCTACGCCGTAATTAGAAAAACTGGCAGTAGACAAATAGAGGTTCAAAATGGCTCGTGTAAAATCTGGTAAAACAAATCGTGCTCGTCACAAAAAAGTTCTTAAAAGAGCAAAAGGTTACTACAGCGCTGGTTCTCGCGCATACATCCACGCGGTAGAAAAAAATGACCGTGGTATGGCTTTCGCTTACCGCGATCGTAAAGCTAAAAAACGCAACTTCCGCACTTTGTGGAATCAACGTATCAATGCAGCTGCTCGTGAAAACGGCACTACATACTCTCGTTTGATTGGTGGCTTGATTAAAGCTGGCATCCAAGTTGACCGTAAAGTTTTGGCTAACTTGGCTATCACTGACGCAGCAGGTTTCGCAGCACTTTGCAAACACGCTTTGGCGTAAGCTGATCTCCTCTAAGGAGCACCGGCAATGAGCGAATCCAATACTCAGTTTGAAAATAGAAAGCGCGATCATATTAGAATCGCGCTGGACCCAAGGTCTCAGACTGAAGGGCAAACGGGATTGGATTCGATCGAATTAATTCATGAGGCTCTGCCTGATTTGAATTTTAAAGAGGTCGATATTTCGACCTCTTTTTCTTTTTTTAAAGGGATGTCTTCTCAGGCACTCTCTCTTTCTTCTCCGATTTTTATCTCATCGATGACTGCAGGCCATGAGCATGGTCGTGAAATCAATATGGCTTTGGCTCGCTTAAGCGATCGTCGCCAGATTTTGATGGGTGTCGGATCACAACGTCGTGAATTGAATGATACCAATGCTGCCGAGGAATGGACTCAGGTGCGCAAAGTCGCTCCCAAAGCCCGATTGCTGGGAAATATTGGTATTGCACAATTGATCAAAACACCTCTGGATGGCATCCGTCGCTTGGTTGATGCGACAGAAGCTGTTGCGTTGTTTGTCCATGTGAACCCATTGCAAGAAGTCTTGCAGCCAGAGGGCACGACAGACTTTAAGAACTCCTTACAAGCCATTGAAAACCTCGTGAAATTCGCGGAGGTTCCTGTGATAGTGAAGGAAGTTGGCTGTGGGTTTTCAACAAGTACTTTGAAGCGCTTAGAAGGCACTGGCATTGCCGCTGTCGACGTTGCGGGCAAAGGTGGAACTCACTGGGGGCGTGTGGAAGGCTATCGTTCCGAAGAGACCGAAATGCTTTATCATGCAGCTCAAACTTACGCGAACTGGGGCATCAGCACGGTAGAGTCTTTACTTAATGCTGAGCAAGCCAGAGTAAGTTACGAGGTTTGGGCGTCGGGCGGCGTGCGTACGGGCCTTGATGTCGCTAAACTGTGTGCGTTGGGTGCAAAAAAGGTCGGCATCGCAAAACCGTTTTTAGAAGCGGCTTTGCAAGGTGATGACGCCTTGGAGAGTTTACTCAACCGTTTGGAAACTGAACTTAAGATCGCGCTATTTTGTACAGGCAGCAAGACAATCGCTGAGCTGGCAACGAAGAAGGTGATTCGATGAAAAAACAACTGCAAGAGATCTTTAAAGGTTTCTCAAAACTCACTCGCCAGGAACGTTTAGATTCTTTGGTGGAAGTTGGTGCTTTACAACAAGCAGACGTAGACTACATCTCTAAGGGTGGTTTGCGTGACACGACTCTGGGTGAGAAGTTCATTGAAAATGTGATCGGTTATTTCCAGATGCCATTGGGAGTTGCAACGAACTTCCGTATCGATGGTAAAGACTTTGTTATTCCTATGGCGGTGGAAGAAACTTCTATCGTAGCGGCTGTTTGTAAGTCGGCTAAATGGATCCGTGAGTCTGGCTCTATCACAACGGAAGTTGTGGGGGCTGAGATCATCGGTCAAATTCAAATCGCCAAAGTGAAAGACTTTGCGACTTTCGAAAAACAATTACTCGCTCAAAAAAACTACATGATCGAAATCTCTAACCGCGAAGTGGCTTTCGGGCTGGTTCGTCGCGGTGGTGGTGTTCGTGATATTCAAGTGCGCCGCGTTCCTCGTGGTGATGGCACTGATATGGCTGTGGTTCACGTTCTGATGGATCCTTGTGATGCCATGGGTGCGAACATCATGAATCAAGTATGCGAATACTTAAAAGAGCCAATCGAACAATTCACGGGCGAAAAAGTGACGATGTGTATCCTATCAAACCTGGTGGACACTAAAATCACTCGCGCCGTGGTTCATATCAAAGACATTGATCCTGCTTTGGCAGAAAAAATCGAAGAAGCTTCTTTGTTCGCGCAAATGGACCCGTACCGTGCGGCGACGAACAACAAGGGCGTCCTTAATGGTATCGACCCCGTGTTAGTGGCGACGGGTAATGACTGGCGTGCGGTGGAAGCGGGCATTCATGCTTACGCTTGCCGTGATGGTCAGTACCGCTCGATCACGAAATGGTACCGTGATAACGGTGGCCTAACGGGCGTATTCGAAGCTCCATTGGTTGTCGGCACTGTGGGTGGGGTTACAACTCTGCATCCAACAGCGATGATGTGTATGAAAATGCTTGGCACTCAGTCGGCAAACGAGCTTTCTCGTGTGATTGCGGCTGTGGGCTTGGTGCAAAACTTGGGGGCTTTAAAGGCTCTAACGACTGTTGGAATCATCGAAGGTCACATGAAACTTCATACGAAAAATCTGGCATTGGGTGCCGGCGCTGAAGAGCGTGAGATCCCGGCTGTTCAGAAAAAGCTTGAAGAGATTTTGACCATCCGTAAGCGTATTTCCCTTAGCAATGCGATTGAAGTTCTTAAGGAACTTCGTGCGGGTCAGGCGACAAGCTCGACTCAGCACCCTCATTAGAGGAGGGCCTTTTGGCATTGTCGTGCACGATTCCTGGTAAGACTTTTTTGGTGGGCGAGTATTTAGCTCTCCATGGTGGGCCGACCTTGTCGGCTCTGACAAAGCCTTGCTTTGAATTGATCGCACACAAAGGCAGCGGATGTTTGGGGAGTATTCATCCTGAATCTCCCGCTGGAAAATTCATTTTAGATCACTCCGATTATTTTAAAAAATTCGACCTTCAGTTCTCCGATCCTTATCAGGGCATGGGTGGCTTTGGTGCATCGACAGCTCAGTTTTTGGGAGCCTATGCTCTTTGGATGTATCAAGAATCTCATCAGATCGGGATGGAAGCGCCCTTTGATTTCAAGCATTTGCTTACAGAGTACCAGAAATATGCTTGGAACGGTCAGGGCACTCCGCCAAGTGGCGCCGATCTGATTGCGCAAATGAAGGGGAGCATGTGCTTTTTTGAAAAGCGCAAAGGCTTGGTGTCGATTGCCGGTTGGCCGTTTGAAGATCTGGAATTCTATCTGATACATACGGGCAATAAGGTGGCGACCCATGAGCATCTGAAGAGCTTAAAAGAATTTGATTCCGGCACTTTGGAAAAAGCCGCTTATCAAGTTCAGGATGCCTTTGCGACAGCGGATTCGGCTGAATTGCTTGCAGGTGTAAAAGCTTATGCACAAGCTTTGCAGACTTTGGGATTCACCTGTGAACCGACGTTAAAACTTTTGGAGGGCATCCGTGCCGTGCCGGGAGTTTTAGCGGCTAAAGGTTGCGGCGCTTTGGGTGCTGATGTTTTGTTTGTCTTTACTGGGAAAAATAAATCTGCTGCCTTGGAACAATATTGTCAGACGGTGAATGTGAAGCTGGTAGCTTCTCACCGCAGTATTTCTCTGGGTCTTCAAGTTGCAGAACGCACGGACATAGTCGGTGTGGTTAAGGAAATTGAGTCATGAATCAAGTTTTAGTCTCTGCTCCATCAAATATCGCTCTTATCAAGTACATGGGTAAAATCGAAGGTACTGGCAATAAGCCAACGAATGCTTCTTTGTCTTATACTCTAGATAACTTGCGCACGTTTGTGCGTTTGACGGAAATCGATGGTGGGGCTGACCAATGGAAGCCTTTGATTCGTGAAGATCTTGAAAAAATCGATCTTTCTGAAAAAGGTCAGCAACGCTTTCTAAAACATTTTGCGAATTTGAAGGCAAAATGGGGAGTCACAAAAAACTTCCTGGTGGAATCGGCAAATAACTTTCCTTCTGACTGCGGCCTTGCCAGTTCTGCTTCTAGCTTTGCTGCTTTGACATTGGCAGCTGCTGAAATGTTTCAAAAACTAAATCCACAACCGTGGGGAGCTGATCTGAAAACTTTGTCAGAGCTTTCCCGTCAGGGTTCTGGGTCTTCTTGTCGCTCTTTGTTTTCTCCCTGGGCTTTGTGGAAGCATGAATATGCGCAGCCGATGAATTTGCCTGTTAAAAACATGCATCACATCTGTGTCGTGGTAGAGGCTTCTAAGAAAGAAGTGTCTTCATCTGACGCTCACAAACTGGTTACAACCAGCCCTCGTTTTGAAGGTCGTGTTGAGCGTGCCGAACTTCGCTTGGCAGATTTAAGTCAGGCCTTGCAGTCCACAGACTGGCACATGGCTCGTCAAATCGTGTGGGATGAGTTCATTGATATGCATCGCCTGTTTGAAACCAGTCAGCCAGCTTTTAGTTATATGACTGACGCTTCCAAACAAGTATTGGAAGAGTGCCAAAAGCTTTGGAATCGTTGGCAAGATGGACCGCTGGTGACGATGGATGCGGGTGCCAATGTGCACATGCTTTTCCGTCACGATCAAATCAAACGTTACTCTGAATACCGCGAGCATTTCGGTAAGCAGTTTAAGATTTTAGCTTTTGAAGGCGTCATTCCAGATGTCCACTAATTTTCAGTGCACAGCTTATGGTAAATGGATTTTAGCTGGCGAACACTCAGTGATTCGTGGCTATCCTTCATTGGTATTTCCGATTCCGTCACGTACTTTGGAATTGGAATACAAAGCGGGTGATCATGCTTTGCAATTAGAACTTCGTGGCGATCATGGTAAGGAACTGCAATTATTGATTTGGGGAGTTCTGGAAAGAGCTTTCCAGTTAAAAGGAATTGCTCGTCAGAATTTGACTGGCACTTTGTATATGGATTCATCGTTGCCTGTGGGTGCGGGCATGGGGGCTTCGGCTGCTTTGTGCGTCGCTTTGACTCGTTGGTTGGGTCACCTGGGTTATGTGCAAGAGGCAGAGTATTTTGATTTCGCACGTAATCTGGAAGATCTTTTCCACGGTGAAAGCAGTGGGATTGATATCGCTGTTGCATTATCTGGCGAAGGTTTGCGTTTTGTTCGTAACGGGGAACGCAAGCAAATCACTCCGAAATGGAAACCTCGTTGGTATATTTCTTATTCTGGCAAACGTGGGGTGACTGTGGATGCCGTCAATAAGGTGAAAGACCTTTTGGCGAAGCAACCTCCGACGGGCCAGCAAATTGATTTGAACATGGCAAAAGCAGTCGAAACCGCTCAGCAGGCGTTGATGATGGACGAAGAACAAGGACGTAAGGTCTTGGTTCAAGCCATCGAAATGGGTGCAGAATGCTTTGAGCAATGGGGCTTGAATGATGGAGCACCAGCGAACCACATTCAGTGGCTGCGTAATCAGGGCGCCATTGCCGTAAAACCCACCGGTTCAGGTGGTGGCGGCTATGTGATCTCTCTGTGGGACAGAGAGCCTTCAGCAGAAGCTCTCAAGGAATTAATTCCCTGTTAGTTTAAGAAGTTCTTTTGACGATATAACCTATTGGGATATTTCTAAATAGCTTTTGGTAGTCAATATCCTCATCGGAGAGTGTTATTTGAAATTGGACGGATGCAGTGCGGAACCGCAGCGGAAATGAAAATGACAACTTTGTCTGCGGTTTAAAAAAAAAGCCTCTCGTTTTGCGAGAGGCTTTTTAGTTTTAATGGGGAATGAGTTGTTGGTTATTTACAGATCGAGATGGCTTTGGTCGCCGCCACGATTTTTGCGTAAGGCGAATTTGTTGAGCGTAATACCGCCCAATAACGTGCGCCACCTTTCCAGCTGCCGCTGACTTGGCCAGCGATGCGCGCGTCTTTGCCCATCCAGCGATTCAAGATGCGAATACCGCAGCTCAAATTTTTGTAAGGGTCATGCAGATCATTC
Organism: Bdellovibrio sp. ZAP7; assembly: GCF_006874645.1. NCBI lineage: Bacteria > Pseudomonadati > Bdellovibrionota > Bdellovibrionia > Bdellovibrionales > Pseudobdellovibrionaceae > Bdellovibrio > Bdellovibrio sp. ZAP7. The sequence goes on from NZ_CP030082.1 coordinate 1,768,977, forward strand.
GTCGATTTCAAACCGCATCCATAGGCATTGCCGCTTTCAACAGAAAGTTGTAAAAGGCCGGCACTGATCACGTTGTTGCCTGAGCTGTCGTTAAAGTTTTCAGTGTAGTTCAGGTTCGTATTGAAACTGCTTTCGTACTTAGTCATCTGCGACAACAAGTAAACCCAGAAGTTTTTGCGCTGATCACGCGTCAGGCTATTGTACTTCGGACAGAATGTCGTGCCATCTGCTGGGATTACGTCCAGAAGGTCGTCGCCCAGAACATCAAGTTGAGTCATCACGTGAGCAGTCCAGAGCTTGCCGTCAGATTTTGCAGCTTCCCAGATGGGTGCTACAGCCAGGGCGCCAGGGCTTGGGCTTGTCGTCGGTGTCGGCGTTACCGTTGGTGACGGTGACGGTGAAGGGGTTGGTGTTGGATCAGGGGTCGAAATTCCGGAAGATGAATTGTCATCGCCGGTCGTGCTAGAAAGTTGACTGGAGCTGAGGGAACCATTGTTTCCGCAGGCAACCAGAAATCCCGAGATCAAAATAAAAATTGTTGTTTTTAGTTTCAATCTTGCCATGACCAACAGATCGGTCGCGGCCCGGAAAACCTTTACAGTTGCGGAAACTGTAAAAAATGTGAACGGCAATGAATGGATTTTGAGACTAAAATTTAGACGCTAGTCGCGTGAAAAACACGACTGGCGCGGGCTTCATAGTGTTGACTCAGAGTGAATGCTCTAGTGAATATTTCGCAATGTCGAGTGAATATCCTGCCGGAAAAGTCTCCAGACGGGAGGAAGGCTTGCAATCATCACAGCGAAAACTGTGAAGGCTCCAGTAACTAATATCATCCACCACGGCCAATTGTTTGCCGTCGGAGCGGGCAAAGTGCTTCCTGCGGTCGAGAGAATAATCGGATTTAGTATAAATTCTAAAATGGCTGCGATGATGATGGCAGAGAAGCCCATCATCAGTCCTTCCAATATCAATAGAGCTGTTAAATCCTGACGAGAACGGCCCAATGCACGCAAAACTGCTAATTCCACAGTGCGACCTTCTATGCGCGTGTAAAACACCGCCAGAACCGTCAGTGTGCTTAATAAAAGAAGAATACCCACAACTAAAAGTTGCAGTGTTTGATTGGAACCAGCGAGCTCCTGAAGGCGAGTTTTTTCTTTTTCGACGAAGGCTATTTGTGAGACAGTTCGCTGATTGATGAGGCTCGCTAATGAATCCTGCCCATCGTTTTGAATGTTTAATATGAAATAACTTAGAACTCGAGGGCCCCAGATGGTTTGATATCCAGGGGTCGACGCAACCGCGGTCTGCGCCGTCGTCAAATTCGTAAATATTCCTTTGTCCCAGGATTTTCCGGTGGCTTTTAAAACACCCGTAATTTTTAATGGAAAAGCAGCACTCGAAATTTTAGATCCATAGATTTCGGCATGTGTGTAGATGCTTTGTCCAACCGTGAGCGATTGGGACTCCGCCACTTGCGAGCCGATGACAGCTTCTCCAGGATTTTGCGGAAACTGCCCTTCTTGGAGTTGCGGAGCAGATTCAGTGGGAACCATCGAGAGCAAAGATTCATCAGTCCCGACTAATTTAAATTCTTTGTATTTACCAAAAAATAAAAGCGGTGTGATGTGAGACACCGTAAAGCTATTTTGAAATTTCGCTTGGTCTTCAAAGGAGATATCTTTTTTCGCCTTTAAAGTTTCGTAAAGATTTTGGGGGATATAATTTGGAAGCTCGCCCTCGAAGTTCAGGGCTCCCAAAAGAATATCAATCCCACCGGATTTTGCACCAACGATGGCATCACCTTGAGTTGCGAGAGTATCAAAGCGTGAATGGGAAAGCACTTCTAGTTTTAAAAGGACCGTCACGGCGGCAATAGCAATGGCTAATGAAAACACGGTGATCGCCGTCGTCAGTAAGTGGCGTTTTAGATAAAGGTAGGAAAGTCGCAATAAACTCATTTCGCGATCTCCTTCATATCTAGAATGCGGGTGAAGTATTTCTCCACGCGGTGATCGTGGCTGACCATGACTACGGAGGGATTGTGAGATCCCTCGATAAGAAGCTTCATCACTTGTTCTGAGTTTTTATCATCCAGACTGGAAGTGGGTTCATCTGCTAAGATAATCGATGGCATAAGTCCCAAAGCGCGGGCTACGGCTATTCTTTGCTGCTCCCCCAGGCTCATGCTTTGTGTGCGGCTAAAGGACTTGTCTTTCAAACCTACGGCACTGAGCATTTCTTGTGCGGCATTTTTGTTTAAACCTACCAATTCCAAATTTTCTGTCGCTGTTAAATAGGGCAGCAGGTTTAGATTTTGAAAAACCAGCGACATGTTCTCTTTGCGAAGATGGCTGATTTTACTTTCCGAAAGTTTCGCTAGGGATTCTCCATCCCAAAAAACTTCGCCTGATTGGGGAGTGTAAAGTCCCGCAAGAAGATGCAAAAGTGTCGTCTTGCCTGTGCCACTGGGACCTTTAATTAAAACTCTCTCATGACTCGCAATAGTCAGTTCAGGCAGTTTAAAAAAAGGTGTGACGATGTTCTGCAGGCGAAGTTCCATAGCCCTATGCTATGCGCGGGTTACTTCAAGTTCAAATAATACTTGCGCTCTTTCTCGGGGAATTTTTCGATAGCATAGCGAAGCATCGTGCGCGGCATTTGTGTCGCGTATTTGTCGAGGAATTTTCTCTCGGCTTTGGCGTCACGATTTCCCACTTCACGAAGCATCCAGCCCACAGCTTTGTGAATCAGATCGTGCTTATCGTGCAAAAGAATTTCCGCAATTTTAAAAGTGTCGACAAAGTCTTTTTGGCGCAGGAAATAGAACGTCGACATGATCGCAATTCTTCGCTCCCACAGATTTTTTGATTTCGCGTATTTGAAAAGGATCGCGCGGTCTTTTTCATACAAGTAAGGCCCTAAAACCGCCGGGGCAATGGTGTCCACCAGATCCCAGTTGTTGATGCCTTTCCTATATTTAATTAAAAACTTAAAAATACGGGTTTGGCCGGTGGCATTTTCCTTAGGAAACCTCTGTGACAGAATTATTAAGGAAATGAGTCGTTCCTCATGAATGGGGGATTGGAGCAGGGTTGCAAGCTCTGTGAAAGGTAAGTCCTTGAAAGTCTTAGCAACCGCGCGGCTTTGACCCACGGTTAGCCCTAAAAAGACGTCGCCCTCCGCGTACTCGCCCGGGCCGGTTTTAAAGAATCTCTGTAATACAGGAACCCGTGTTTTGCTTTGCAAACGCTTGATTTCTTTTTGAATTGTCATGAATTGATCATATTCCATTTTAATCACCCGCGTCGACAGCATTTTGATAAACAACAACGCTTGATTGGAGTCATGGTCTTCATTAGGATGCGCCTCTATTCTTTAACAAATTTGAATACTAAAAAACAGGAGAACAAAATGAAAAAGTTTATGATGATGCTTTTGTCTTTGAGCTTTGTTGGTACAACAGCAATGGCATTCGAAGGTGCATTCGTTCCAAACGAAGATGGCGCGACAGTTCAACCTTTGAGAGGCATTTGCCCGGCTAAACCAGTTAAAAATGGTAACTACTGCAAACCAGTTGGCAACTCTTGCCCATCTGGATACGACCAATTCGCAAAACTTTGCTGGGGTGGTTGGAAAAAAGGTTTCTACAAATGTGGTATCTCTTGTAAGCCTAAAGAACAATGCGGTTGGAATCCACACGGTGACTACCGTTGCGGCAACCCAGGTTACGGTCCAAATCCAGGGCATCACTTTGCAGCCGTTGAAGGCGTGTTGAAATTGAATGTAGACGGCGCCGTTGAATTGAAAGCTGCTAAAAACATCTGTGAAGTTCAAGGTTCTGTTGCTGGTGATAACGATCATTGGACAGTTTGCCGTCCCGCTGACGGTGTGAACTGTGCTCCTGGTTACAAACGCATGAACAAATATTGCATCGGTAGCTGGAAAAAACCTTTGTACCGTTGTGGTTATGTTTGCGAAAAATCTCGCAATGCTAACGACGATGGCAACGGTGGCGGCATTAACTAGTTAGTTGGATTATTCAAGGCTCCCGTTCCGGGGACCTTTTTGTTTTTTCGGAGAAGATATGAAAAAAATGATGATGATGATTTTGTCTTTGGGATTTGTCGGCACAACAGCAATGGCTTTTGAAGGTGCTTTTGTTCCAGCTCTTGATGGCAACGCTAGTGTTCAACCTTTGAAAGGTACTTGCTCTGCGGAACCAACTCCAGGTGGCAACTATTGTAAGCCAGTTGGCAACTCTTGCCCTGCAGGTTACGACACTTTCGCAAAACTTTGCTGGGGTGGTTTGAAGAAGGGTTTCCACAAATGTGGTATCTCTTGTAAGCCAACATCTCAATGTTCATGGAACAACAGTGGTGATTACCGTTGCTCTGGCGATCACGCTCACAACTTGTCTGCAGTTTCAGGTGCTTTGCAATTGAATGCAGAAGGGGGCGTTGATCTTTTGAAAGCTAAAAAAACTTGTGAAGAGCTTGATCCAAGCCAAGCTTACCAAGGAAACACTTGTACTCCAGCTGATGGCAAAACTTGCTACGCTCCCTACAAGCGTATGGCTAAATACTGCTTCGGTGGTTGGAAACGTCCATTGTACAAATGCGGTATCGTTTGCTCGGTTCCTCGTGAACCAACTCAAAACTAAGATCGTCTGATTTTAGATTGAAAGCTCCGGTCGCGGAGCCAAATGAAAAGCCTGTTCTGAGAAGAACGGGCTTTTTTATTTTTCAACGGCCTTGGTGCCGTTTGAATTGTAACTCAATATCAAGATCGTGCAGATAATAAGAGTCGCACCAATCCAATCCGACGTATCAAATTTTACGTCCATCCACAGAACTGCAACAAATGAGGCGGAGAGTGGCTCGGCACAGGCAAGGAGACTTGCCTTTGTGGGGCCGATGAAGCGAACGGCAGTTAAGTAGGCAAAGAAAGCAAATAAGCTTCCGATCAAAACGATAAATCCAATCGAGGCGATGCTGGTAAAGGTCCAAACAGCTTCCGATGAAAACGGAGACTTGAATAGTGATATAATTATTCCACCGATTATCATGCCCCAACCCAAAACAACGGTTGAATCGTTATTTTTCAACAGGGGAACGGGGATGATGGAGTAAATGGCGAGTGTCACCGCTGATGCCAGGCCAAGAATTAGCGCTTTGTTGCTGATCGCGAGGGTCTTGAGATCTCCATGTGTTACCAGGAGCGCGGTTCCTAACATGGCTAAAATCACCGCCGTGGCTTCAATTCGTGTTGGGAGTCGTTTGTATTTTGCAGCGTAATAGGCCGTGATAAAAAGCGGCCCCAGGTATTGCAAGATGGTTGCGGTCGCCGCATTCGATGCTGCAATCGCCGCAAGGTAAGTATATTGAACTCCCAACATGCCAATGACTCCGAACGTTCCCAGGCGGAGTGCAGTTCTGCGATCTTTCCAGAGTGCAAAGATTTTGCGACCGGAAATCTGTGAAAAGATCAAAAGTATTAATCCTGAAATCAGAAGGCGAATGGTGACCAGCCATTCGAGATTCACGTTATAGCTTTCGAACACAAGCTGAGAAAAATTGCCGGAGACACCCCACGCCGTTGCCGCCAATATAGCAAGCAGACTTCCGATAAGTGTTTCACGCTGTTTAGAACTATTCATAATGTGAAGATAGCCCGTTGCTAAAGTAAGTAAAGAATAAACTATATGGTTCATTTACAAATCATCAGTCGTTAAATATCCTTATGTCATGAAGAGTTCCACTTATATAAACCTTCTTTTAAATCCTCAGAGTCTCAATAAGGGAAAGTCTATCCTTACTGCGAGCGAGGTGGCGAGTGACGTCGGACTTCTGATTCAGGCTTTAGAGTACGCTTATCCGGCGAAATGGATCATGAGTTCCGATTCGTGGGCCGATGTTCTGCAAAAAATTAAAGCGGTTCATTTTGAAGAAAATGTTTCGAATGAAGTTTTCGGTTCTGCTTTGGCCGATATCTTGTGGCAGATCCCTGATGGTCATCTGGCGGTGAAGCTCGATGGAAAAGTATTGGGCGAATTCCTTCATATACAAACGAAAATGCCCTCTACCGGTCATAATCTGGTTAGTTCTGGATCAAATTTAGCTTGGAATGTTGAGCAGAGGAAAAGTGCGACTGGCGTAGTATCGATTGTCGCTATTTCTCATTTTCCTCCGTCTTCGGATCCTCAGTGGTTTGGTTTTTCGGAAGCGATTCGCGGCACCCTGGATTCATCAGCTGTGATCGTAGATTTACGGGGAAATGTTGGCGGGGACGACGCCAAAGGTATTGAGATGGTATCCATTCTTCTGGGGCGAGAGCTTGAGATGGATTGGGTTCAAGAGGTTGTCTGTGAGACAGCTGAATCGTTGGCTCTTCAAATCAATACTTACGAGCTCATAATTTGGAATCGCTATACTTCTAAAAATATAACACCACCTGCCGAGCTGACAGATCATCTTGATTCATTAAAAGGTAAAGCGAACGCACTTGCGCTTGGTGCGAAGGATGGTGGCAAGGTAGTCGTTGACCACGCGCCAAGGTCTGCAACCTCTGAGACGACGCTGGCTTTTAAGAATAAGATATTCGTTTTAGTTGATCCGGTGACGGCCTCCAGTGGCGAGTGGGCCGCACTTTATTTAAAGCGACACCCCAATGCTGTGATTGTGGGTGAAAACACCCGCGGGATGATTCACTTTGGAAATTCGGGTTTGCTGTATTTGCCCCATAGCGGTCTTTGTATTACTCTTTGTATGAAAATTAATGATCTCACAGATGGCCGCTTTTTTGAAAGAACGGGAATTGTTCCCGATATGCGAATTGCGAACAGGGATTCTCTCGAATATGTTCTAAGTTTAGGTATTGAATAAGAATGAAAAACATCATTTATGGACTGTGGCTTATTGCCTATATCGTGCTTTCTTACTTCTTTTTTGTGGAAAGAGATTTTGCCACGGCTTTTTACAGTTGGTTGGGGTTGGTGATCGCAGTCGGTTTCGTTAAATCGCAGCGAGAACAATTGAAGCTTCTGATTTTGATCGGGGCATGTTTCACGGTTTTAAGAATCTTAGTGTATTCCAGTCCATTTTTAGAATGGCCAGTGGATTTTTATCTGGTGGCACTTTTTGGATACTTCCTTCTGCGCTTTGGTTTTCGCCAAAAGCCCGAAAAATTAAAGTGGTCTTTAAAGTTTTCAAAGCGGGAGTGGGCCTCAATATTTATCATTAATATTCCGGCCGTCGGTATTCTGCTTTGGTACTTTAAATTGCATCCCCAAGTCGCAGAGATGTTTCCGGAGCTGAATGTGCCGCTGTGGGGACTGCCTTTGGTGGTTTTGCTCCTGGCTGCCGTTAATGGTTTGCGTGAAGAGATCTTTTATCGAGGCCTGATACAGCCGGCTTCTTCGGTCAGCTCTCCTGCATGGTTCGTTGTTGGTTTACAGGCGGTGTTGTTCGGTTTTATGCATTACGCGAATTCGTTTCCCGAGGGTTGGTTGGGAGTTGTTATGACCGCCGCATGGGGAGCTGCCATTGCCATTCAGTATCGTATGTTTAAATCCATTTCTTTGGCCTGGTTGACTCATACGATCGCTGATGCCGTGATGTTTGGAATTATTCTATTTGTGCGATCTTAATCAAGATTGTCGGGAATTTTTAGCGTGTTTTCATTAAGGGAACACTTTCGCTATTTGCGCTTGAATCATTACAGAATTTATCAGTGACAGGAATAGCTGTTCCGAATTTAGCTTAGTGCACTTCAATCAAAAAAATAAGGAGTCACTATGAAGTTCTTGTCCACGCTTGTTCTTTTGTTCGCCTTCCTGGGGTCGGCAGCTCATGCCTACCAAGGCACTTTGGAGTTCACGCAAGACGGTTCTGTGGTTGTAAAGCCTTTGTCTGTGAAATGTACGCCAGATATCGCGGATCAGGACAATGCGCCTAGTTCTTGCGTTCCAACCGGCAAAGACTGTCCTGAACACTACACTCACTCAAGAAAATACTGCTGGGGTGGCTGGAAACGTGGGTTCTATCACTGTGGATACGCTTGCAACCGTAAGGCGGAATGCAAATGGGGCCCTCACGGTGATTACAAATGCGGTAACCCAGGCAGCGGACACAATCACGGCAGCAACCCAGGTCACGGTTAATTGAGATTTTTGTAAAGCCCGTTCAGAAATGAACAGGCTTTTTTCTTTCGGGGGAGACCGACGATTAAGGCTTTGTGAGCTCCATGCGTACCAAGTTGCGGCCGGCATAAATGTTTAATAATGCCATTTGAATCTTTTGATCCATTTCTTCGATAGCCGCGACCAGTTTTGCGAAGTCTTCTCCAGAAGCATTTTTTACGTCGATACGAGGCAAAAGATCCTGCGGCCGTTGCAGGTTTTTGACGATCCTTAAAAACATTTTATCGTTGAAGGCTTGAACCGTCACCTCTTTGGAGGGTCCAAAGATTCGTGTGAGTTGGTCTTGCGCCATCTTGTCAGCGCGGGCTGCGCGATAGCCGTCCGCCAGGATTTTCATATAGTTCAATCTGATAAAGATATCACCAGTGTAGTCACTCAGAGGCGGCAAGGCCGGGTAGTTGGTTAGCAGAATGCCATCGTATGTTGTCAGCTTTGCTTGATATTCAGTGATATAATCATTTACGAAGCTATAGAGCTCTTTTTTGTTTTTGCTAAGACGTCTGAACATATCTGCTCGACCTGCAATCCCACCGAAATCAGTCTGCAAAGAACCCGGCTTGGCGTAGCCGTTCACAGCTAAATAAAATCCAGACTGCTGTTGCAGTGTCGTTGCCTGTTCCTCGTTAAACCCGATCAAATGAGAATACTCATGAATCATTAGCGACAACACCTGGGACTTAAAGTTATCCAGTTGAAGCTTCGTTTTAAGTGTCCACGTGCTGACGCAAATGCTGTTGCTTGGAGTGCTGTAAGCGGCAGCATCTTTGCTTTCGCCATTGGCATAGCAGGCGTCGTGGCCAATGACGTTGATTGGGGTGTTGATTACCACCTGACGAAGTTTTTCCAATAATTCTGGCGTCAGAGGTGAATTTGCGGGATTCCACATCCAGCTGTGAATCAGAAATTGGGCATCTCTTTGGATGTTGCGAAGAGTATCGACCAACAGGTCTTCGGGAACGTGTTCGCTTTGCTGGGAGTCGCCACCACTGCCAATACGTACGGTATTGGTCCATGCGGCAAAGGGAATAAGAGTGATATAGATCAGGCTTAAAATAAACTTCTTCATACTGGTAACTCCGTAAATGATTCCATTTTTTGCCCACTGTGAGACGTGTTTTCTTTTAAAACTTCGCTGGTCGCAAAGATGTTAAAATTCATTTGAAAAATGCGGGCGCCATTCAATTCTTTTGAAGTGTAACGAGCAGAAAGGGCATCAAAAAACTCTTCCAGGTCGCGTTTTACGAGCGTGTACTCGTTGTCGTTCAAGGTCATCAGAAGGGTTCCAAAATGCCGAGTATTAATAGGAGCAGAGAGAGCATCCTGAGCTTCACCGAGGCTTTTATGATGAAAAGCCATCAGGGCCACATTCCCCAGTTCCGTTGGGATGTCCAAATCTTGCTCAGTCGCTTTCCAGCTATTTGATTCATCATCGAAATAAGATAGTCCACAGGCTTCGATGCTTTCCAAAATTTCTAGTGCTTCTTTCTGGGGCAAATTAAAAGTATTGGCCACGTATTCCACAGTACAAGTCAGTGACTTCAGACTCAGAAGTAAATGAACCCGGGGAGTTTTTGGATTGCGCAGAAAGTTGTAAACATCGGAAACTTTTTTTCCGCGCTGGTTTTTATTGAGCCTTAACATCTGCTGGAAATGATATTCTTTAATACGTATATTTGTGGCGTGGGTATATGCCACCAGATTTTCAAAGTATTCGCCATCAATTTGGCTGAGCTTTAAAGATTGCAAGACCGGCGCAATTGAATCGAGCCCCAGGTTTCTTTTGCCGATGGAAACCTGTTGCAGGAAGCTGCGACTTTTAAAACCGCATTGCAAAGTCCATGTACCAAAGGAGAATGTCGCTGATCGTTCCTTATTATACTGATACCACGCCTGCAAAAACTGCCGATAGTCGACGTAATCCATGACTTGTGGTTTAGGTTTGCTCGTACTCATTTTCGTGTTCTCTTTCGAAACCTTGAATACACTTAAAAATGAAATCAGGAAAGGATTGTGCATAACCATATGAAATATTTGCTGTATTCAAGGTGGACTACGAATTGTAGTTTTGGATTCTCGTAAATTATTGAATTTTCAGTGTACGCCACGTAGTTTTCGCCAAAACAAAAAAGCTGGTGTCAGCGAAAACAAGGAGAAACCAATGAAACAAATTATTTTGACGATTCTGACGTCCCTTATGAGTGCATCTGCTTTTGCGGGAGGAGCCCTCATCCCACTAAAGGTTGAAGTGACACGCTATCAAGACGGCGCTATTCTTTGCTCAGTGACTAATTATGTAGGGACTGACGAAGAAACATTGTTCCGTTGCCCAGTGGCTTTGCAAATGAATGTTAACGCAAAGTTTACCTCTGCCCCAGGCGTGCGAATTGGTAACGGGGATGTTTATTTCTTCGCTGATTTGTCTGCGGCAATTCAATTGGATAATGGTGCTGTTGGGTATGAGTTCATTGGATTTAATGAACGAAATCAAAAGGCCGTGTTTCATGCCAACAGCAAGCAGGGTATTGTGACCATCACCCTGACTCCTGATTATCGTCCGAAACAAATTGAACTTTAATAACCCCCGGGCATGGGTTAACTCCATCGCCTAAGACATTTTAAGAAGACGACTTTTTATTTCGTCTTCTTTGTCGCTGAGGTCTTCGCAAGTTTTTATATTCAGTTTGCACTCTCGTTCAAGGTTACCCAAGGTCTGCTTGAAAAGACTGTTGAGGGTGTCCATTTCTGAAAGTCTGGAGCTCAGGCTTTCTCCCGCACCCACTCGTGCCATTTCTATTTTTCCCACCACATGCAGCACTCCCATACCCGAAGTTACTTTGTTTAAAGTTTGGATGGAACTGAGCAGTGATTTACTGATGTGATTTAATTTCTCAGAGATTTCTCCCACCGATTGAATATTTTTGTTGATCAGATAGCGGATGGGTTCGCAGTTCAGTTGAAAAGATCTTTCAGTCTCAGCATCAAAGTCCTCCTTTTTTTGGCACGCCAACGAGGTTTCTTCTGCCAGCTGATTCATCATTTCAATTTGAAAACGAGAAATAGCCACCGCCACAAACATTTCAAAAACAGATTTTGAATAGTTTTTGAAAACGTCTTCGAAATGACCGGAGCTGATGGCAATTTGCGAGGTGAGCTCTTGGAGGTTGGCAGCGACGGCACCCAGAGGTTTGCCCTCTTCTTTCAGGCGAGAGGCGGCGACCATCAGGTTGAGGGTCACAAATTTAACTTTGTGGCAGGTTTCAAGAATTTCTTCGCAATCTTTAAACAGGGGCGCGGTTTGCTCAAACAGTTGATACGCTTTGGAAAAGGTGAGGCGGGCGGCTTGCGTATTCATTGTGGAGTCGTGAATGAATTTTTCCAAGGCTTCTATTTGAAATTGTGATTTGATCTCGGTGATTTCGGCGGATTGCAGAAGGTGGTCGCGGCTGGACATTTCTTCCAGTAAAGCGCGGCACATAAAATCAGAATAGTCAGCAAAGCCCAAAGTTCGCAGGCGTTCTTCAATCAAGGTGATTCCTTCGTCTAAAGGTAGACCCATGGTTTCCTGTGCTGTTAAGTCTTGATAGAGAGCCTGTACGATCGGAAAATATTTTGAACTGGGTTTTAAACGAATCGATAAAAATCCGTCTTCTAAGGGAAAGGCCATCGCAAAAACCCAATAGTACCGACCAGTTTTACTTTTGTTTTTTACATAGGCGGCGATGGGTTTGTTCGCGTCGAGGTAATTCCAAAAGAGTTTAAAAACCGCGCGAGGAGTGTCGGGATGGCGAATGATATTGTGGGGGCGGTTTAATAGGTCTTCGCGCTCATACTCACTGACTCGGACAAAAACGGTGTTGCCAGATTGGATGATCCCTTTGCGGTTGGTTTTGGAAAAGAAGAGTTCGTGATACGAAAAGTCGGCTTCCTGCTTGCTCATCTGAAACGTCCTTTAACAAGTTCTTAACAATATTATCGCGCGGATCTTTACAGAACTTTAACAACTTTTTACGGATCGTGTTTCATAAGTAGTTAGAACGACTTGTTTTGCCCATTTAATGTGCAATTTTGCAGGCGAGATGCTGTTGTGAGAGTTTTAAAGGATTACTAAATCCGGGGTGGATTTGCAGCGAGCAGTGACTCGAAATGAGTCACTGCATTTCGCAGGCTTTAAGAATGCTTTTGTGCGTAAGTAAAGAGGGCGATGGACGCCGCCACGGTGGCGTTCAGGGACTCGACGCCTTCAGTAGGCACAGCCAAGCGATTCAAGCCCTTGATGCCACTAAAGCCGGGACCTTCTTCGCCAATCACTAGGCGTAAGTTCATTGGCCAATTGAATTTAGCGACACTTTCGCCCTTCATATCCAAGGCATAGATATCGCCATGCGATTGGACGAATTCAGAAAACTTTCCAGCTTTTAAAATTGGAAGCTTCAGTAACGCCCCTGCAGAGGCTTTGATGGCTTTCGGATGGTAAGGTGTGCAGCTTTCCTCGGTCAGGATGATTTTGCTGACTTTAAAGGCCACCGCAGAGCGCGCCAGGGCCCCTAGGTTTGAAGGGTCCCCTAGGGGAGCAATGACTTCTAATCCCTCTGCTTTCGCTGAAGGATTCAGTGCTGGGATTTCTTTGGGTTCAAGCACCAAAAGATTGAAATGCGTGCCGATGACGTCCACTTCGTTAAACATCGCTTTCGGAAGTTTATAGATAGGGATGCGCTGAGTTTTTGAAATCGGGTGAGTCAGAGTCACGGACTTTAAGTCTTCGTGAACGATCTCGGCTTTGATTTTATAATTCGGATTAGCTAGAAATTCCTGAATAAGCTTTTCACCCATCAAGATAAACTCGCCGTGTTTTTTAATACCGCGTGAAGATGCTAAATCTGTCCAGCGACGAAAGTGTTCGTTGGTTTTTGAAGAAATCTCGATCATTTGTAAGCCGCCCAGCGTTTTTTCTCTTCAGGAGAGAGTTCTTCAAAAAGCATTTCTTCGCCTTCATCGTATTCCGGCAAAGCCATGTGTTTGATTTTTTCATAAACCACCATACGGCGTTCATGGGGAGTGTGAGGCAAAGAGTACGCTGTGTCTTCAACCAGTTTGAAATATTCAGACCAGTTTTCTTTCGCCATTTTGATTTCAGGGTCCACACCTGGGCCCTTCATGAAATACACGCGGCCACCGATATTCAAGCAGTTGATAACATTGCCCAAAGTGTTGCCGATATCTTCCACGGCGCGGGTGATCGCACCATTCACAGGATACACGCAGTGCTTGTTGATGTTGCGGCCCAGGATATCCAGTTTTGGAAGTTTCATTTCCGTGCGCACATGCTTTAGGAATTCCACACGGCGTTGCACGCCCTCGCCCAAAAGAATTTGTTCGTTCGGGTACATGATTTTAAGAGGAATACCAGGGAAGCCCGGGCCGGTTCCGACGTCCAAAAGCGGGAATTGAAGTTTCGTGTGCTTCATGATGATGATGGAATCAATGAAGTGCTTAATCGCAATGTCTTTTAGTTTTAACAAACGCGTGAAGTTTTCTTTTTCTTGGTTCAGCATCAAGAGACGGTAGAATTGCGCAAGCTGCATGCGCTGTTGATGATTGACCAAATCAAAATCGTGATTGCGAAAGATATCAGCCAAACGATCGTTGGCTTCGTTCACTTCGAAAATAGACTCTGGCTTTTTATGGCGTCCCTTTTGTTCGGAAGGAGCGGCGGCCGCAAACTTCGCACCGATCGCTTGAGCGCGGGCTTCTTGGCGGGCTTTATAGGGACTGTAATTGGTTTTATTTTTATGTGCCATGCAGGGTCGCAGTTATACCCCTTTTTCCCTGAAGATAGAAGGACTTAGCGGGTTTTTCAGGGAAATCGCCGGGAAGGGGAAAGCCGCCCTGTAAAAAGCCCCCGGCCTTGGAAGGATTTGTCGTCAAATTAGACACTGGTGAGGTTTTTTATCCTTTTTTTGGGGAGGGGGGCTTTCTGCTGATTTGGGATCGCGCTGGGATATCCATCTGTGAGACGGCTGCTTGCCGCCATCGTGGCGGTAAGAGGTTAGTTCTGAAACCGAGATCGTTCATGAGATTGGCTGCGATTTTCTTGCCGATTTTAGCGAATGAATGAATAGTTGATTTAGGGCGGAGCAAGTTCTTGGTCGTTTTTTGAATTCGTCCCAAATCAGTTGTCTGTTTAACTTTGAACACCAGAGGATATTTACTATTGTGAGCTGTTTTTTATTAACGACCATTAATGATTTTAGAATTTATTTTGTTGACGAGAAAAACGTGTGCTTTAGATGGTAGTGGTTCAACAAACAGAAAAGTTTTGCTTCGAAAAAGGAAATTCTGTTTTTCGCTCGTTAGAAGAGTCATTGGGAACTTATGGAAGGGATTCGCGTTGCATTAACGTTCTCCTGTGAAATCAGTCTGAAAAACCTGTGATAGATTGCCTTCTGAAATCAAGGAGGCACTTGTGAATTTGAAATATCTAAACCGAATTGAACTTGATCAAAGAATTAAATCTCTTTCGGCGAAAGAGCGTGACCTTTTGCATGAAGTGCTTTTGACAATCAAAGAGATTGATTCTCGCAGAACTTATTTGGATATGGGGTTTGGCAGCCTGTTTGATTATCTTGTGAAAGGCGTCGGATATTCCGAGGGAAGCGCGCAGCGTAGAATTGACGCTGCAAGATTGATTCGGGAACTTCCGCAAGTGGCTGAGAAAATTCAGTCTGGTGAGTTGAAGTTGAATCAAATTTCTCTGGTGCAAAAAGCTTCCCGGGAAGTTTGGAAGTCTCAATCAAAACAAGTTACAGCAGAACAAAAAATGGAAGTGCTTGAAAGTTTGATTGCCAAGGGGCATTCCGAATCTCATCAGCAAGTGACAGCGTTTTTTGATTTGCCTGCTGTGCAAAATAGTTACCAAAAAGTGCAGGCCGACGAAAGCGTTCGCGTTGAATTCACATTGTCTAAAGAAGCCTTTGCCAAAGTAAAGATAGCCCAGGAGTTGCTATCGCACTCCCTGCCAACCCAAGATATTGGCGATTTTTTGGAGTACTTGGTCGACAAAGTGATCAAACAAAAATTAGGGCCTGCTAATAATTCGGCAGAGAAACACATGGCAGAATCGGGTAAGGCTGCGACCGAAGCAAGAGAGCAAGAACAAAAAAATCAGGAGGATTTTCGCAACCAAGCGGCGAAAATCGTGCCGTCAGAACAGATTACTGCCACGATGGCGGCAAAATCGGCTCCTTCGCCGAAAGATATCAGAACATTAAAAGCCCAACAAAAATGCTGTCAGTTTAAAGATCCTGTCACTGGGAACAAATGCCAAAGTCGTTGGCTCTTGCAAGTTGACCATCAGCAAAGCCGCTGGGCGGGAGGAAAGCATGATCTCCCGAATCTGCAGCTGCTCTGTGCTAGTCACAATAAGCTAAAATATAAAAAAGAGACCGGAATCCGGTATCTCTAAAATGAGATTGCGATCGGGGTAATATGAAGAACCGCGCTTATCCCGCCGTTGTTTTCGAGTGATTCCTCTGAGAGGCGGCAATCCATTTTTCGAATTATCAATAAATGCTACCCGGCCGACCATATAAAGTTCATGATAAAGTTATATATTTGAAGGGGATTCTCATCATGGCAAAGTCGGTCGGTACTTTTAAAACTAGTCATTTGGAAAGGCTCGCTTCTTCGGTTACGAATTGGGCTGAAAAATGGTTTCCGGATTCTTATATATTCGCGGTGCTTGCGATCATTGTTGTCAGTCTTGGGGCTTTCTTGGTAGGGGTTTCGCCTAAAGCGGTGGCAACTTCCTTCGGAGATGGGTACTGGAGTTTGATTCCTTTCACGATGCAAATGGCGATTGTCACTATCTCGGGCTATATCGTGGCGTCATCTCCCCCGGCGGGGAAATTAATTAATTGGCTGGCGAAGTTGCCCAAGACCGAACGTCAGGCAGTGGCCTACGTGGCGTTCTTTACGATCTTGGCTTCCCTTTTAAATTGGGCCTTCAGTTTGGTGTTTGGTGGCTTGTATGTGCGAGCTATTGCTCGTCGCCAGGATTTGCGTGTCGATTATCGTGCAGCGGGTGCCGCAGGGTATTTGGGATTGGGTGCGACTTGGGCCTTGGGGCTTAGTTCTTCGGCAGCGCAGTTGCAAGCCAATGTGGATAGTATTCCGAAATCATTGTTACCGATCACAGGAGTGATTCCCTTTGCCGAGACGATCTTTTTGCCGCAGTCGTTGATTATGTTGGCCGTGTTGTTGATCGTCTCAGTAGTAATTGCTTATTTATCCGCTCCAACTCGTGAGCGCGCGGTGACCGCACAAGATCTGGGTATCGATGTTCAAGATGACGTAGAAAAATCCATAGCTCCACCGAGGCAGCCAGGGGAGTGGTTGGAGTATTCACCCATCCTTACGATCTTGGTTGTGGTCCTGGGCTTTTGGTGGCTGGCGCAGGAGTTCGCGAGTAAAAACGTGATCATGGCGATCTCGAATTTGAATACTTACAACTTTTTATTCCTGATGATGGGGATGCTTTTGACCTGGAGGCCGAAACGCTTTTTGCATTCCGTTGCCAAGTCAGTTCCTTCGGTGGCGGGGATTTTGATTCAGTTCCCGCTGTACGGAAGTATCGCTTATATCCTGACCAAGGCGCCGGGGGCTGATGGTCAGACGTTGTCCCATCATATTTCTAATTTCTTCGTTTCTATTTCCACGAAAGATACTTTCTCGGCATTGATGGGTGTGTACTCGGCGATCCTGGGATTCTTTGTGCCATCCGGTGGTGGTAAGTGGATTATTGAAGCGCCTTACCTGATGCAGGCGGCGAATGAACTTAAAGTCCATTTGGGTTGGACAGTGATGGTTTACAATGCGGCAGAGGCTTTGCCGAATTTGATCAATCCATTCTTTATGATGGCACTCCTTGGAGTGTTGGGATTAAAGGCGCGCGATATCGTGGGTTATACGGTGACTCAGTTGGTGGTGCATGCGCCGCTGGTGATATTCATGCTGTGGGCGCTCGGGGAGACGTTGACGTACCATCCTCCCGTCATACCGTAAAAAGAAAAAGGCAGCTCGAGGCTGCCTTTTTTTATTTCCCGTAAGGAGTTGATCCGCCTTCGGAGCTGACACCGCGGTAAACACGGCTGCCGTCCGCGCGGGCTCTTTCGTTATAGGATTCTTTTTGTTTCGCCTTGGCTGCGGCGTATGCGGCATCACGTTGCGCTTTCAAAGCTTGTTCTTTGGCTTCACGAGTCCACTTGGCGATGTTGTTGCCCTCTTCATTGAGGCGATCCAGCTCTTTCAAAGAAGCGTCTCTTTTAGCTCTGTATTCGCCAGCCACTTTTTTATAGTGTTCAGCTTCGGCTTTCGAGAATTCCATTTGTTTTTGCGCTTTAGCTTTGCGCTCTTCGTTCATTTTGATTTGGCGTTGATATTCTTTCACTTGCACCGTCAGCTGTTCTTTTTCAACACGTGTGCGTTGGGCTTCACGGGCGGCAGCGGCTTCCATGTTTTTTGCTTCTTGAGCAGACTTCAGAGCCTGTTGTTTCATTTGCTCTTTGCGGATCTTTTCGCGAGCCAAGAAGTTCTTTTGTTCTTGGGCGTCGATCTTGGCTTCTTCTGATTGTCCCATGGACATTTCAGCTTCGATGTCGGCATCAAGTTGTGCAAAACTTTGGTGTGAATATGTCATCATCGCAAGAGCGATCAACAAATATTTCATAAGAACTCCCATAGGAGTCATATCGGCTTTGGGCGTATTCGACTGAACGTCCTGAAGTCTGTTTCTCATGCTACAAATGCTATTTTCCGAGGAGAAATCTCAACTTGATACAGGCCTGGACGAGGTGTTTTCGGAGGAAATCCACGAGATTTGCTTAAAAGCTTAGCAGAGCGCCTTTGCTGCCATGAGCTAATTCGGGCCAAATCCTTGAATTTAGAGGGTTTTGGCGGGATATTTGGTCCCTATGAGCACAAGCAAACTCGACTCCATTAAAGAAGCAGCTCTGGCAGCCTTCAAGGCAGCGCCAGGCTCGAAGGAACTTTACGATCTCAAGGTTCAATACCTTGGGAAAAGTGGTTCATTGACTGAAATCATGAAAGAAATGGCATCGCTCCCGAAAGAGGAAAAACCTCTTTTTGGTAAGAAGGTCAATGAAGTGAAAGCAGTTCTTGAAGCTGCTTACACGGAAGCTGAAGAGCAACTAAAAAAATCTGAGATCGGTGCAAAGATGGCAGCTGAAGAGCTGGATCTGACTTTGCCAAGTGCTTCTCGCGCCAAAGGTTCGCAACATCCGGTGAACATGGTGATCGAAGAGATCTTCACGATCATGTCGCGTTTGGGTTACTCTGTGCGCACAGGTCCGGTGATCGAAAAAGATTACTACAACTTTGAAGCCTTGAACATCCCGGCAGATCACCCTGCGCGTGACATGCAAGATACTTTCTTTATCGACAAGACTCATGTGTTAAGAACTCACACCAGTCCCATCCAAATCCACACGATGGAAACTGAAAAGTTGCCGTTGCGTGTGATCGGGACGGGTCCTGTGTTCCGCTGCGATAGCGATATTTCGCATTTGCCGAACTTTCATCAAATCGAAGCATTGTGCGTGGATGAGAAAGTTTCCATGGCGGATCTTAAAGGCACGATCAGTTTCTTCGTTCGTGAATACTTCGGTCCGGGTTTGAAAACTCGTTTCCGTCCAAGCTTTTTCCCCTTCACAGAACCTTCTGCGGAAGTGGATTGCTCTTGCCCCATTTGTAAAGGCAAAGGCTGCAGCTTGTGTAAGCAAACTGGTTGGATTGAGATCGGTGGTTGCGGTCTAGTGAATCCTAAAGTTTTCCAAATGGCGAAAATTGAATATCCCAAATATCAAGGTTTCGCGTTCGGATTTGGTGTTGAGCGTATGGCCATCATCAAGTACGGAATCGAAGACATCCGTTTGTTCCCTGAAAATGACGTTCGTTTCTTAAGGCAGTTTGTAAAATGAAGATCAGTTTAAAATGGCTCCAAGAATATGTAGATGTGAAAGAGTTCTTCGCTAAGCCTGAAGAGCTTGCGGAAACGTTGACTCGCGCAGGTCTTGAGGTTGAAGAGATCACGAACCTTGCGAAAGATTTCAATCACGTGGTGATTGGTCACATCCTTGAAAAAGACAAACATCCGAATGCTGACAAGCTTTCTTTGTGTCGCGTTTCCACTGGTGATGTTGTTCACCAGATCGTGTGCGGTGCTCAAAATCATAAAGCGGGTGACCGTGTGATCGTGGCTTTGCCAGGCGCTGTTTTGCCGGGCAATTTCGCGATTAAAAAATCTGCGGTTCGTGGTGTGGATTCGGCCGGCATGCTTTGCTCTTTGAAGGAGCTGGGCCTGGCGAAAGAATCAGACGGCATTGAAATTTTGCCTGCTGATGCGCCGATTGGTAAGTCCTATGCTGAGTACGGCGGTTACGACGATATCACTTTCGAATTGAAGGTGACTCCGAACCGTGCAGACTGCTTGAGCCACTTTGGTTTGGCTCGTGAAGTGGCATGTTTGCTATCTAAAGAATTAAAATCTCCAAAAGCAGAACCTAAATTGGGTTCCAAGTCTTCTAAGAGCGAAATCGCTTTGGAAGTGAAAGCTTTTGATCTTTGCCCTCGTTACACGGCTCGTGTGATCAAAGGCGTAAAGGTCGGTCCATCTCCAGCTTGGTTGAAACACCGTTTGGAATCTGTGGGCATGAACTCGATCAATAACATCGTCGACGTGACAAACTTCGTGATGATGGAATTGGGTCAACCTCTGCATGCTTTCGATGCGAAATTCATCGGCGGCAAAAAAGTGATCGTGGATCGTGCAACAGCGGGAGAGAAATTCACTACACTGGATGGCACTGAGAAAACTTTGACGGGTGATGAGCTGACGATCCGTGATGCCTCTCATCCAATGTGTTTGGCGGGTGTTATCGGTGGTAAGAACTCTGGCGTTTCTGAAGTGACGACTGAAGTATTCTTGGAATCAGCTTACTTTGTGCCAATGAGTGCTCGTAAAACATCTCGCACTCATGGTGTGGATACAGATTCTGCTTACCGCTTTTCCCGCGGTGTGGATCCAGACGGGGCTTTGCGTGGGTTGAACCGTGCGACAGCTTTGATTTTGGAAGTGGCGGGTGGCGAAGCTTACGCTGATCATCATGATTTCTATCCAAATCCAGTTAAGAAAAATCCAATCTCGATCACTGTGAAAACTGTGTCGGATCGCTTGGGTTACACAGCTGTTGAAGCGCAATTCGTGGATTACATGAAGCGCCTGGGCTGCGGAATTGAAAAAAATGGCGAGACTTTCAAAGTATTGCCTCCAACATTCCGTTTTGACCTAGAGCAAGACATGGACTTGGTTGAAGAGTATGCACGCTTGAATGGTTACGACCATATTCCTGAAGCGTTGCCAGTCTTCACAAATCCTCCAGCTCACCATGATAAAGGTTTCTTGCTAAATAAATCAGTAAGTGAACTGGTGCGAGCGGATGGCTTCCAACAGGCATTTAACTTTGCCTTTGTTGGTTCTAAAGCTGAAAAAGCTTTCTTGGGTGATGTATCAACTATGAAGGCTGCGGGCCTCAATGCCACGGCGAAAGAGATTCGCATCATGAATCCACTCAATGAAGAGATGGACGTGATGAGATCTTCTTTGAGCTTTGGTTTGTTCCGTAACCTTACGACGAACTTCCACTATGGCAACATGATGGGTCGTTTGTTTGAAATCGGTTCGACATTCTTTACCGGTGATGATGGTTCTTACGGTGAAAACCCACGTTTGGGTTTTGCTTTGTGGGGCCGCAATGAAAACCTTTGGAATAAATCTTTGGATTATCCCATCGTGTTTGAATTGAAAGCGACGGTTGAGACTCTTTTGAAGTCATTAAATATTTCGTCCTACACGTGGGTGACTCCGGCAAACAGCGGTAAGTCTGGTGGCACCACAGGTGCCAACGAAGTTCCAGCTTTCATGCACTCGGGGCAATTTGCTCAGTTGTTGGTGGAAGGTAAGAAAGTGGGCTTTATCGGAACTCTTCATCCAGTTCTGTTGGATGATGCAAAAATCCGTGTACCTGCCGCAGTCGGTGAGTTCGACCTGGATCAATTGTACAAAGGTCAGCCTCGTCCATTCCGTATTCAAAGTGTTTCTAAGTTCCAGGTTGTTGAACGTGACTTTGCTTTCGTCATGCCAAAAACATTGAAAGTGGGCGACGTTCTGAAGGACATCCGCAAAGCTGCGGGTGCGCTTCTTGTGAATGTAGACGTGTTTGACTTGTATGAAGGCGACAAAATGGAAGCGGGTAAGAAATCCGTGGCCATCCGTTTGTGGCTTCAAGACAAAAATGGCACACTGCAGGAAGAGCAGATCTCAGGAGTGACAACGAAGGTTCTAGAGTCTTTGAAAAAGAATTTTGATCTTTCCGTGAGATAAATTCTTGATTGTTTTCAGATGCTTGTTACGCTTTAGTTAATTAAGCCCGCGAAGATATTCGCGGCAGGAAAAGTGAAGGATCACAATGGCTGGCCAAAACTTGGGAAAATCAACTGTGACGAAGGCCGATATCGTCGAAAACGTCTACCAGAAGATCGGCTTCTCTAAAAAGGAAGCTTCTGAATTGGTTGAATTGTGCTTCGATACCTTGAAGCATGTTTTGCAAAATGGCGATAAAGTTAAGATTTCTGGATTTGGAAATTTCGTCGTGCGTGGAAAAAACGAACGTATTGGTCGTAATCCACAAACGGGCGAACAAATCAAAATCTCTGCTCGTCGCGTTCTAACATTCCGTCCTTCTCAAGTGTTGAAGGCGATGTTGAATGGTGAAGAGTACGAACATCTCAAGGATGATGAAGATGACGATGACGACTACGGCGACGATGAATAGTCCTGAAGCGGATACGACAACGGCATCACACAGTGAGCGTACAGAGTATCCGATGACTCCGATCGTGGATCAGTCCGACGATCAACAAATGAGCTTTGATAGTTCTGAGTTGTCTTTGGGGGATCAACATTTGGAATTCGTGGAAGCGGAAACCGCGGGAGTGGCTACAGGCGCTGTACAAACTCAACAAATCTCAATCCCTGCCATGCTTTGCGATGATAAGCTGATGGATGAGATTAAAGCGATTCCAAATAAAATGGCTTTTAAAATCGGCGATGTGGCCGAGATTTTGGGAATCAAACAATACGTTCTTCGTTACTGGGAAACTGAGTTTGATGTTCTAAAACCAAAAAAAGCTTCCAACAACCAACGCATGTACACGCGTAAAGATGTTGAGAATGCTCTTCTGATTCGCAAGCTTTTGCACCGTGATCGTTTCTCGATCGAAGGCGCCAGAAACGCGATGAAGGAATTGAAAGCTCATGTTCGTAAAGAAAAAGACATGAGTCAGGTCTATCACAAGCTCGACAATGTGAACGAAATGGTCGAGGGATTGTTGATGGATATCCGCAAACTCCGCGGAATGTTTATGTAAACCTAAAAAGGGCTTCGGAAACGAAGTCCTTTTTATTTTCTGAATGCGCACTTAAATCACACCCGGAGAGTTTGTGAATAACTGGCTTATATATGCAATGGGCTCTGCTGTATTTGCGGCACTAACGGCAATCTTGGGTAAGATCGGTGTCGAGGGCGTAAATTCAAATCTGGCGACTTTCATTCGTACAATTGTGATCTTGTTGGTTGCGGCAGCCCTGATCAGTTTTCGTGGAGAATGGCAACGGGCGGATTCTATTTCTACTAAGACTTATGTGTTCTTGATCTTATCTGGAATCGCAACCGGGCTTTCTTGGCTTTGTTATTATCGTGCTTTGCAATTAGGGCCAGCCTTGAAGGTTGCTCCGATAGATAAGCTCAGTGTGGTGTTTGTCATTATTCTGGCTTTGATTTTCTTGGGTGAAAAACTGACATTGAAAACAGCCGTAGGTGCCGGGATGATTGCTATAGGTTCTTTGGTTTTAGCTTTTTAAAACTGCCCCCTTATGATGTGCCGGGATGAGCAGATCATCCTGGCTAGTTTTTACAGGTCGTGATCTTTGTATTTTAGGTTTATTTTTTGATAGTCGGTCGAAGCCTTCACTTTGTCGAGGGCTTTTTGCCAGCGCTGTATTTCCTGATCGGGAATGTCCAAACTTGCAGCGATATAAAGCGGAGAACTACTGATTTTTACGGAAGTTTTTTGCAAGGCGTCCGGCGGGAGGTTGGATTTTTTAAGCCAGTAAGCCACACCCCAAGAATCTTCTCCAATCGATAGGTCGCAGCGGCCGTGGATTGTTTTCAGATAGATCCCTTCAGGATTTACTCCCACATCGAGATTTTTAAAGCCGGAACTTTTTAGAAAATTAAATACAAATCCTTGGTCACGGCAGCAAATTCGGCGGACTTTTTTTACGTCTTCCAAGGTTTCAATTATTATTGGATTGCCTTTCTTTTTGAAAAAATAAATGGATTGTTCTCCAAAGGGCCCGATCCATTTAAACTTGTGTTTACGGTCCGGAGTTTGGATGAAAGAAAAAAACATCACGTTGCTTCGATTCTCAAAGGTATTCATTCCACGGGTTGAAGGATATAGCTCGACGGCGTAATTGGTGTTGAGTTCTTTCTGAATCAGTTTTACGACTTCCGTAGCAAAGCCTTTAAGTTCACCTTTTTCGGTGTAGTTAAAGGGTGGCCATTCTTCAGTTAAAAGTGTTAAAGGTGGAGTCGTTACGGCACCAACTGCTGTTTCATGAATCAGAGACAGAGCAAATAAAATCAGCAGAAATGAAAAGTTGTTGAGCCGCACTTTATATCCTTCTTAGGGGGCGTTATAACACCGATCATTCGATCTTTGCAGGAACTGAATGTCAATGCCGAGAGTAATGATTAATTGTGTCCCTGAGTTTGCACAATAAAAGCAGCTTTTGTTTCAGTATAAGACGTCTAATTTGAGTGCACCGCTTATCCCCTGAGCGAATACTATTTTTTACCTGTGGCCTGGCTGGCTTAGGATGTTAGCTGGTCAAAAAACAGACAACTTCTTTTTCATGTTTGCGCCTTCATTTCAAAGGTGGTGTTCCCTGGGCGGTCCTAAAATTGCTTTAGTATTTTGATGGAGGGCTGCGGGATGAAAAAAATCAAATATATAGTCTTCAGTGGACTCCTGGTTTTGGGCTTTCAAAATTGTTCGCCACAGGGTTTTTCTCAAGTATCTCCGCAGGCGGCTGCGGGCATCGCGGATGCTGGTGATGGCGCACAGACTGTCTGCAATCCATTTTCAAATAGTCAAAGCTCGAACAGTTCAGATTGCTCGACGGGTGATGGGTTGTTGGGGAATGTTTACTATTTTCTAAAAGGCGTCGGCGTTCAGAACTATATCGATCTTGGAATTTTATTGCCGATTTACGTGCAGATGTCTGATCTAAATATTCCACAGCGTTCATGGGTGGATGGTTTCCCAGGGCCTAATGGTGTGAAACTAACCCAAGCGGATGGTACTGATTTGAACGAGTATTTCGCGTTGAATTTAAAGGGATATTTACAGTTGAATTCTAGCTATCCTTCGGGAGCTTATGAATTTGCTATTTCCTCGGATGATGGGGCTATTCTAAATATCGATGGCCAAGAGATTGTAAATAACGACGGAACTCACAGTTTGGCTTGGGCTTGCTCAGGTCAGTCAGTTCAATTAACTCAAGGAACGAAACACAACATGCAGGTTCGCTATTATCAAGGACCTCGCATCTATATTGCTTTGCAGGTTTTTTGGCGACCCGCCTCTATGCATAATAAGCCTTGTGATTCCACAGGTGGCTGGTCGATCGTTCCTGCGGAACTCCTATCCCATTAAATCCCCATCCAGTTGATTAACAATTAGATTGGACTTCCAGCGTCTCCAGGCGAATAATCTAGAGGTGCTTTACGGTAATGAATCTATTTCCCATTATACTCGCAGTAATATCCTGATTTGGATGCTGATGGCATTCCAAGCGGGTGTCCTTAATATGGGCGGCTTTTTAGCCTGTCATCGTTTTGTATCCCACGTAACGGGGTTTGCGACGTTCTTTGGATATGAGTTTACGCAGAAAGATCGCGGTCATGCCTGGGGGATGTTGATTGTTCCTTTGTTTTTTCTGTTTGGAGCCATGGTCAGTGGTTATCTGGTCGACATTCGCGTAAAGCTTCGTAAAAAGCCTAAATACTATATTGCCTATGCCGTGATGCTGGTTTTGATTCTGGTTGCAACCCTGGGGGGTTGGTGGGGGTGGTTTGGCCCCTTTGGCGCGTCCCTCGAGGAATCGCGTAATGGTTATTTGCTTTTGATTTTGTTGTGCTTCACCTGCGGGGTTCAGAATGGCACGATCACCAGCGTTTCCCGGTCGGTGGTGCGTACGACTCACTTAACTGGTATCACCACGGATCTTGGAATCGGTTTGGTGCGTATTTTCAATAAAAAAATTCTGGGTTTCGAACATACCGAACTTGTTGAAAATGAATACAAAGCGACTTCCATGCGCTTGGGAATCATCACGATGTTCGTGTTAGGTTCTGTCTTAGCCGGTTTCGTTTATCCAGTCGCGGGCTTTTTGGGTTTTTTGATTCCCGCATTCACGACAGGCGTTTTGCTTGTTTCGATGATTTATTTTCAGATCATCAATCCACGAAAAAAACAGGCCGCCGCATAGGAAACCTGTTTCGGTGGTAAACTACTCAACCGCGCATTTCATAGCGATATTTGTTGCAGACCCATTTTCGCAAGTTCTGTTTACAAAACCGGTAAAGACGCTTCCCTCTGGAAGTGCTGCCAACTGTTTTGGAAGAAACGGTGAATACCAGCACCAAGCATCCTCTAAGGCGCTAAAGCGTGTGTAGTCTTGATAGCGAGGGTTTTTAGAAGTGAAGCCGGTGTCTGGAGTCGAAACATCTGCAGAGGCCAAAACAGCGCCGGAAAGTTTTGCAGAAGCCAATTCGTTATTCGCAGAGACCGCCGCAGTCAAATGAGCGAAGTCATGAGTGGCAGATCCGGTCCATCCCTCAATTGCCTCGAAAGACTGACAAGTTAAAAATTTTGCTTCGCTGATCGATGCAAAAGACAAAGTGAATATGATAGCAGAAATAAATGTTTTCATAAGTGAACCTTTTTAAAGTTGAATGTGAATTTCGAATTCGTGGTCTTATAGGTAAATGAGACTGTGAAGTACAATAGGCACTTATCAAGTTACTATGCTCTTTTTGAATAGTATTTTCTTCACGAGCGGAAATTTTAAAAAGCAGAGGCGATTCTTCGCAGGAACGTTCGTTGGGAAAGTTAAACCAAGCCTGAGTGAAACATGTTGTGATTTCTTAACAACTTTATTAAGTGCGAAAATAAATTAAAAACCATGTTCACTGCAGCGATCAAATGACTCTTTTGTAATTGACCGAGTGTGGTCAAAATCCTGCGTTAATCAATTAAGACCAAGTAATAATTCTGTTTTAGTTACATTTTTAAAATTGCCTAAGGTTAATTTAGGGTATCGAAAATGAGGGGGCCACCGTGGCAAAAATCGATTCCGTCGTTGAACCAAAAGCAAAGTCTGCGAAGAAAATCGCACCAAAATTAAAGGCGTTTTCAGAGGGAAAGAAAGCTTTGAATAAAACGCGAGAGAAAAATCACAATGAGGCTGAAGTTGATTTTTCCGGAGACGGTTTGGTTTTTGACAGCAATGCCAAAGAGCAATTACGCCAGCTACTTTTTACAGTGAAGGCTGTGCGTCGCGGAGATTTTGCGGTCAGAATGCCCATCAATCAGGAAGGCATTATCGCCGAAATCGGCGAAGTATTAAACGATATCATTGAACTCAATGAGAACATGGCCGACGAGTTTGTCCGTGTTCGTGCGATCGTAGGTCAAGAAGGTAAGATGAACGAACGTGTGTCGATGGGTTCCGTAAAAGGCGCTTGGTCGACATCTGTAGATTCAGTGAACTTACTAATCGGTGATCTGGTTCAGCCCACTCAAGAAGTGGCCCGGGTCATCACCTCGGTTGCCAAAGGGGACTTGTCACAAAAGATGTCGATGGAAATCGATGGTCGTCCGGTAAAAGGGGAATTCTTCCGTATTGGTACAACAGTAAACTCGATGGTGGATCAATTAAACTCTTTTGCATCCGAGGTAACTCGTGTGGCAAAAGAGGTAGGTACAGAAGGAAAACTGGGTGGACAAGCAGATGTTCGCGGGGCTTCTGGTATTTGGAAAGACTTAACAGATAATGTAAATAGCTTGGCGGGAAATTTGACCGACCAGGTTCGTAATATCGCGAAGGTAACCACGGCAGTTGCCAAAGGCGACTTGTCACAGAAAATCACCGTGGATGCCAAAGGTGAGATCTTTGAACTGAAAAATACCATCAACGTCATGGTGGATCAGCTTTCTTCATTCGCAGCCGAGGTAACTCGTGTGGCAAAAGAGGTGGGAACTGAAGGTCGTCTGGGTGGTCAGGCTGATGTAAAAGGCGTAAGTGGAACTTGGAAAGACTTAACAGATAACGTAAATGGTCTCGCGAATAATCTGACGGCCCAAGTGCGTAACATCGCTAAAGTAACAACGGCCGTTGCCAATGGTGACTTGTCACAAAAAATCACGGTAGATGCTCGCGGAGAAATCTTTGAATTAAAAAATACAATCAACGTCATGGTGGATCAGCTTCGCTCATTTGCTGCCGAGGTTACACGTGTTGCGAAAGACGTAGGTACCGAAGGAAAACTGGGTGGTCAGGCCGACGTAAAAGGTGTAAGCGGAACATGGAAAGACCTAACCGATAACGTAAACGGTCTGGCGAATAATCTGACAGCCCAAGTACGTAACATCGCGAAAGTAACAACAGCGGTGGCTAACGGAGACTTGTCACAAAAGATCACGGTTGATGCCAAAGGCGAGATCTTGGAACTTAAAGATACTATCAATACGATGGTGGATACACTTCGCTCGTTTGCTGCCGAGGTTACTCGTGTTGCCAAAGAAGTAGGTACCGAAGGGAAGCTGGGCGGTCAGGCCGACGTAAAAGGTGTAAGCGGTACCTGGAAGGACCTAACCGACAACGTAAATGGTCTGGCGAATAATCTGACAGCCCAAGTACGTAACATCGCGAAAGTAACCACGGCCGTGGCAAATGGAGACTTGTCACAAAAAATTACGGTTGATGCTCGTGGAGAAATCTTTGAATTAAAAAATACGATTAACGTCATGGTGGATCAGTTGAACTCATTCGCGGCCGAGGTGACTCGTGTGGCGAAAGAGGTGGGAACTGAAGGTCGCCTGGGTGGTCAGGCCGACGTAAAAGGTGTGTCGGGCACATGGAAAGACTTAACAGACAACGTAAACAGCCTTGCCGGAAATCTTACTGCACAGGTTCGTAATATCGCAAAAGTTACCACCGCGGTTGCCAAAGGTGACTTGTCACAAAAAATCACCGTTGACGCCAAGGGTGAGATCTTTGAACTAAAAAATACAATCAACGTCATGGTGGATCAGCTGAACTCGTTCGCGGCCGAGGTAACCCGTGTCGCCAAGGAAGTTGGTACCGAAGGGAAACTCGGCGGTCAGGCCGAAGTAACCGGAGTCTCTGGTACTTGGAAAGATTTGACCGACAACGTAAATGGTCTCGCAGGAAACTTAACAGCCCAAGTACGTAACATCGCAAAAGTAACAACGGCAGTTGCCAAAGGCGACTTGTCCCAAAAAATCACCGTTGATGCCAAGGGTGAGATCTTTGAACTAAAAAATACTATCAACGTCATGGTGGATCAGCTGAACTCGTTCGCAGCCGAGGTAACTCGTGTGGCAAAAGAGGTGGGTACTGAAGGAAAGCTAGGTGGTCAGGCTGACGTAAAAGGTGTGTCGGGGACCTGGAAAGACTTAACCGATAACGTGAATAGCTTGGCCGGAAATTTGACCGATCAAGTACGTAACATCGCGAAAGTAACCACCGCGGTTGCCAAAGGTGACTTGTCCCAAAAAATCACCGTTGATGCCAAGGGCGAAATCTTTGAACTAAAAAATACCATCAACGTCATGGTGGATCAGCTGAACTCGTTCGCAGCCGAGGTAACTCGTGTTGCCAAGGAGGTAGGTACCGAAGGAAAACTGGGTGGTCAGGCCGAAGTAAAAGGTGTTTCCGGTACCTGGAAAGACTTAACGGATAACGTAAATGGTCTTGCCGGAAATCTAACAGCCCAGGTTCGTAATATCGCGAAGGTAACCACTGCGGTGGCGAACGGGGACTTGTCACAAAAAATTACCGTCGATGCCCGAGGAGAAATCCTGGAGGTAAAAAACACTATCAACTCGATGGTGGATCAGCTGAATTCATTTGCAGCCGAGGTAACCCGTGTGGCGAAAGAGGTAGGTACCGAAGGAAAACTGGGTGGTCAGGCTGAAGTACGTGGAGTATCTGGTACTTGGAAAGACTTAACTGATAATGTAAATTTCATGGCGTCGAATTTGACGAAACAAGTACGTGGTATCGTGAAGGTCGTAACGGCCGTAGCCAACGGCGACTTGAATCAAAAATTCGTCCTGGAAGCAAAAGGGGAAGTTGCGGCCCTTGCGGAAACAATCAACTCGATGACCGATACCCTTAGAACCTTTGCCGATCAGGTAACGACAGTTGCCCGCGAAGTGGGTATCGAAGGAAAGCTGGGAGCGCAAGCCCGCGTGCCCGGTGTTGCCGGAACTTGGAAAGACTTAACCGACAACGTAAACTTCATGGCCTCCAATTTGACGACGCAAGTACGTGGTATCGTCAAAGTCGTAACCGCGGTTGCCAATGGGGACTTGGAACAAAAATTCGTTCTTGAAGCCAAAGGGGAAGTTGCGGCCCTTGCCGAAACAATTAACTCGATGACTGATACCTTAAGAACATTCGCTGATCAGGTAACGACCGTGGCCCGTGAGGTGGGTATCGAAGGTAAGCTGGGTGGTCAGGCAAGCGTTCCGGGTGCTTCTGGTACTTGGAAAGACTTAACGGATAACGTGAATCAGCTGGCCGGAAACTTAACAGCCCAGGTTCGTGCTATTGCGGAAGTATCCACAGCCGTAACCAAGGGAGACCTCACTCGTTCCATCTCGGTTGAGGCTGAGGGCGAGGTTGCAGCTCTGTCTGAAAATATCAATCAGATGATCTCAAATCTGAAAGACACGACTCAGAAAAATAACGAGCAGGACTGGTTGAAAACCAATCTCGCGAAGTTCTCAGGGATGATGCAAGGTCAAAGAAGTATCACGTCGGTCGCGCAATTGATCATGTCGGAGCTGACTCCGCTGGTTGACGCCCGCCAAGGAACGTTCTTTATGCTTGATAGCGAAAGTAACGAGCCGACTTTGAATCTGATCGCAAGTTATGCATTCACAGAACGCCGTACCGTTTCAAATAAATATAAACTTAAAGAAGGCCTGATTGGTCAGTGTGCCTTTGAGAAAAAACGCATTCTTCTGACGAACCCGCCAGATGATTATGTCGTGATCAGCTCTAGCATCGTGGAAGAAAAACCAAGAAACATTATTGTACTTCCGGTTCTTTTTGAGGGCGAGTTGAAAGCTGTAATTGAATTGGCGTCATTGCAGCCGTTTACTCAGAACTATATCAACTTCCTGGATCAATTGATGGACTCCATGGGAGTTATCTTGAACATGATCTCGTCAAGTATGAGAACGGAAGAACTTTTGCAAGAGCTGAAACGTTCCAACGTGGAGCTAGAAGCCCAAGCAAAAGAACTCGAAGACAAAGCAAAACTTCTGGAAGTCAAAAACCAAGAGGTCGAGCTTGCCAGCCGTTCCCTGGAAGAAAAAGCCGAACAGCTTTCTCTTATCTCTAAGTATAAATCAGAGTTCCTGGCGAACATGTCTCACGAGCTCAGAACACCGCTTAATAGCTTGTTGATCTTGTCTAAAACGTTGGCCGACAACCGCGAGAAAAATCTCAACGGGGAGCAGGTGAAGTTTGCAAGCACCGTACATTCTGCCGGTCAGGACTTATTGGCATTGATTAATGAGATTCTGGATCTTTCGAAAGTGGAAGCTGGTAAAATGCCAGTCACACCTAAGATCGTGGAAATCGCCGAAGTAAAAGAATACTTGGAGCAAACATTCCGTCCTGTGGCTGAGCACAAAGGATTGGAGTTTGTGATTACGGCGACACCAAATTTGCCAAAGACAATGGTCACTGATGAAAACCGTTTGCATCAGATCTTGAAAAATCTTTTGTCGAACGCCTTTAAGTTTACCGACAAGGGGCATGTGACTTTGGATGTGAAGCACGAATCTGGAAACATTGTTTACCGTGTGACGGATACGGGAATTGGTATCCCGGCTGACAAACAGAAGCTGATCTTTGAAGCTTTTCAGCAGGCTGATGGAACAACCAGTCGTAAATACGGTGGTACTGGTTTAGGTCTAACGATCAGTCGTGAAATCGCGCGCCTTTTGGGTGGTGTGATCAGTGTTGAAAGTACTCCAGGGCAGGGGAGCAGTTTCACTTTGACTTTGCCGGTGAAGTATTCAGCGCCAGAGGGTGCTATGGTGAATATAGCCGATGAACAATCTGAAGTGACACCACTTCCGAATGATGCTGATTTTACCGGCAAAAAAGTTTTGATCGTCGATGACGATGTTCGCAATGTTTTTGCACTGAGCAGCGTTTTGAAAATGCGCGGCATGAATGTGATCTTCGCTGAAAACGGCAAGCAGGGTATTAAGACGCTTATGGAAAATCCAGATACCGATTTGGTGTTGATGGATACTATGATGCCGGAAATGGACGGATTGGAAGCGATTCAAGAAATTCGTTCTTTGGAACAATTCATGAGTTTGCCAATCATCTCGTTAACTGCGAAAGCCATGAAAGGTGATCGCGAGAAGTGTCTTTCTGCGGGGGCATCAGATTACGTCACTAAACCAGTGGATGAAATTCACTTGTTAGCTGTTATGTACTCGTGGTTGCCGCAAAAGAGTGTTTCGCTAAATTAGGATGAGATGACCATGAAAACAGTGGATGTTCTTATTGTCGACGATCGCATGGATGGATTGCTTGCGTTGCAAGCAGTTCTGAGTATGCCCCAAGTAAATCTGGTGAAAGCGCAATCAGGCCCAGAGGCTTTGTCGCTTCTGGATGGTTACGAGTTCGCGGTGATTCTTTTGGATGTGCAAATGCCGGGGATGGATGGCTTTGAAACCGCCCGCCAGATTCGTCAAGACTCTAAAAATCGCCAAACTCCGATTATTTTTGTCACCGCGATCAATAAAGATGATCAATATATTTATCGCGGTTACGAAGCCGGTGCTGTGGATTATATTTTTAAACCCTTTGAGCCCAGTATTGTTCGCGCCAAGGTGAATGTCTTCGTTGAACTGTTCATAAAATCGAAACAGCTTGAAGAACAGGCTGAATTGATTCGCGAAAGTGAAACGCGTGAGCGTTATTTACGCCTGGCTGAATTGGAAGTCGAAAACTTGCGTCGTTACCGTAGTCTTGCAGATGCGATTCCTCATATTATCTGGCGCGCTAAGGCTGATGGGACTTTTGATTATTTTAACAAAGGCTGGACCGATTACACGGGGCTGACAATTGAACAAAGTCTGGGAAGTGGTTGGCAAAGTGTGGCCGTCGAAGAAGACTTACGTGAATTCTTAAAAACTTGGATGATGGCGATGAGTGACGGTCGTTCCTTTGAAACCGAGTGTCGCATGGTCAATAAAGAGGGCGAGGCGCGTTGGTTCTGGGTTCGCGCCGTTTCTGAAACTAATTTCTTGGGCCAGGTGGTTGCCTGGATTGGTACTTGTACCGATATTCACGATCGCAAAAAAATTGAATTGAAGCTGATCGAGGCTGAGCAGAAAGCCAATGCAGCGAGCGTTTCGAAAACTAATTTCCTGGCAAATATGAGTCATGAAATTCGCACTCCTATGAATGCTATCTTGGGATTTACGGAGTTGATGCTGGATGAAGAGCAAACAGCTGAAGAACGACATAAATGGATTCACACAGTGCAAAGAAATGGTGATCAGCTTTTAAAAATTATCGATGAAATTCTGGATATTTCGAAAGTGGAATCTGGTCGCTTGCAAATCGAGAAAGTCGATGTGGACGTCGAAGGTGTCCTGGAAGATATTCGCTCCCTTTTAAGATTGCAGGCCCTGGATAAGGCTTTGGATTTCAGAATTGATTTGGATACGCACATTCCTAAAATAATCACTTCCGATCCAACAAGGCTGCGCCAGATTCTGCTAAACTTAATTGGCAATGCCATCAAGTTCACCAGTGCAGGACACGTTCACGTGGACGTGGAGTGGAAGCCGCGTGGTTCTCTGGATCTGCACAGTAAAATGCAGTTTTATATTTCAGACTCAGGGGTGGGAATCAATCCTGCTCATGCAAATCACTTATTCCAGCCGTTCGTGCAAGAAGACAGTGCGACGACCCGTAACTTCGGAGGCACCGGCTTGGGGTTGGCCTTGTCTCGCCAGTTGGCGCGAGCTATGGGGGGCGATGTCACACTAGTCAGTAGTGTTCCTGGTCAGGGCAGTACCTTTTTGGTTGAAGTGAATGCCGACCCTGTCGATGGAACTATTTTTGTCGAGTCTTTAAGTTCAGAAGTTCCTCAGAATGACAAAGAGGCTCTTTATAAAGAGCGCAAAAAGCTTTCGGGTATGAAGATCTTGTTAGTGGAGGACGTCGAGGACAA
Organism: Bdellovibrio sp. ZAP7; assembly: GCF_006874645.1. NCBI lineage: Bacteria > Pseudomonadati > Bdellovibrionota > Bdellovibrionia > Bdellovibrionales > Pseudobdellovibrionaceae > Bdellovibrio > Bdellovibrio sp. ZAP7. The sequence continues at coordinate 1,802,904 of NZ_CP030082.1, forward strand.
TCAAGCGCTTATCGCTCATTTCTTGGGAGCGGTGGGAGCGAGTGTCGATTTTGCTGACAATGGACGAGAGGGAGTCGAATCTGCACTTAAAAATGAATACGATGCTGTCCTGATGGATATCCAAATGCCCATTATGGATGGATACGAAGCCACGCGAAGATTGCGTGCGCAAGGGTATGATAAGCCGATCATTGCTTTGACGGCACACGCACTTAAGGAGGAGACGGTGAAAAGTATGAATGCGGGATGTACATGTCATTTGTCCAAGCCTGTGAATTTTAATCAGTTAATCGAAGTTCTAGCGAACATTCATCGGGACAGAGGGCACCGGGAGGATCATTGTGCCATTTGATGAGGCGGGTGACATTTCGATCGAGCTTAAAAACTTTATCAGACGTCACATTCACTCGATCGCAATTTTAGATGTTTTGTTTTTTTTGAAGCATCGCGAGTATAAGGCCTGGACTCCGCAGGAAGTCAGTGTGGAAATGCGTTCCAATCCCGGGTATGCCAAATCTCAACTAGAAGAACTGTTGAATTTGGGAATTGTGAGTTGTGAAGGGGCGGCCTATCGCTATCAAGTGTCTGATTCAGATACAACGATAGATAAGCTTGAGATACTTTATAATACGCGGCGATCCACTGTGATGAATTATATCTATTCACAACCGATCGATAACATTCGCGACTTTGCGAATGCATTTAAAATTAAAAAGGACTGATCGTGGCGTTCTATGTTTATTTATTGTGTTCGATCACCAGCTTCGGCTGCGCCCTTTGTTTAGGTCGGGCTTACTTCCGTAGTAAGACCCGATTGCTTTTTTGGAGCAGCATTTGTTTTGTCGGTGTAGCTCTGAATAATATCCTATTGTCAGTGGATTTTATGCTGGGGCCAGCCTATGATCTGTCGCTCTTTCGCGCCTGGATTATTCTTCTTGGAATGTTAGCCATGGTTTACGGCCTTATTTGGGATACGGTGTAAAATGAGTGCAGATATTTTGAAGCAATTTATTTATGGTGCGGTGATGATGGCTTCTTTCACTTCGGGTGTTTTCTTTTTAAAATTTTGGAGAAAAACCCGAGATCGTTTCTTTATGCTTTTTGCGGCAGCCTTTCTGATCCTGGCGGCGGAACGTTGGTTTTTTATTTTTCTGCCGAACTCGGATGAAGAAAACGCGTGGATCTTTTCAATGAGGCTGTTGGCGTTTCTTTTGATTATCGGTGCAGTGATTGATAAGAATCGCGAGTAAGCTCGTAGAGGTTTAAAAGCACCTCTTTTTGTAAGACTTTGTCTAGCTGCGAGTACTGCTTTACAAAGGCAAAGCCTGATTTTTCCAGAACACGGATGGATTGAGTATTTTTAGCATCCGTGACAGCACTAAGACCTGGATAGTTCAACTCCACCAGTGCCAGGTGAATCAGTCTTTGGCAGGCCTCGGCCGTATAACCTTGGCCCCAATGTCTTTGCACGATCATAAACCCCAGCTCCACGAACGGCAGATCCCGTTGCAGAAGCATCAACCAACCCACAAAGTCAGAACCGTCAGCCAGTTCCGCGGCCCAGATGCCTAGCGGAGCGCGAGAGGCTTCATTATCGATCATCGCTTGCAGCCGTTCCTGGATTTTTTCATCAGGTAGTGGAAAGCGGTGAGGGCTGTTGCACATCACATCGGGATTTGCTTCCAGCTCCCGCATGTTAGCGAAATCATTTAAATTGAATCGGCGAAGATTTAACCGGAGAGTTTTCATCAGTACGCGGGTGAGTCTGGTGGACGAATGACATTTAAAAGGAATGTTCTTTGGCGCAGGTACATTTTATTGCCTTCCCAAGGAGTGAAGTATGGGGGATTGCGCCCGATAATAACCAAGCCTGCAAGTTGCTCTAAATTCAACTCTTGCAGATTCTTTTTGAAATAATAAGGGCTGGCGTTTTGATAACCACTCATTTCCTTACCTTCAATCATTCCAAAGGGATAACGATTGATCAATTGTTCAATCTGATCGTTATAGCTGTACTTTAAAAATAAGCGTATGAAAGCCAATTGATCTTCATACATTTTGATGAAGCTTCCCTGATTACCTGCCGGCATCAGAATTTTGATTAACTCCCAGGTCAGGGCACAGTCCGGGTGCAATTGAGGAGTGTCTGAAAAAGCGCGCTCGAGTCCCGACCATTCATGGCACATCGCGGACTGAGGGTATTCCACATCATTGATAATTTTTACGAGAACTGGAGGCAATTGGGCATAAGAGACATAGGGATGAGGCTTGAATGCCATAGCGCGGTCTAAATTTTTACTGACTCGACGGTATTCTATCAGCGCAAAAAAGGACATTGCTGCCGCCAGAAACAGGGAACCGACTAAAAAAAATGTCACCGTGAACTTAACTGATCTCATGTTGTAAGCACGCTCCGGGATAAGAGGAGAATAGCAAAGCAACGGGAAAATACATAGCTTTTAAGAAAAATAATTTCCTATGAAACACCTCGCTGTCGTTGGTCGTGAGGAATCGACGACAGGAGGGGCTAAGGAGAGTTTTCTAGAGTTAGAAACCTACATTGAGGATCGGAGAAACTTTGAAAACGCCGGTGTTATTGAAATTAACTAGACCAATTTGCAAGCCATGAAGGTTGTCAGTGATATTTACCAACCCCAACTGAATCCCGTAAACTGATTTAGCACGATTATATACGCCCAGCTGAGCGCCATATACAGACGTATTCGTGCTTAAGTTCGTTACCGCTAACTGCACACCATAGACATTGCTTTCAGCGACGTTGATGTTACTGATGAGAGCGGCCTGCAAACCTACGACATTTGTCTTTTGTTGATTGTAGTTACCCAATCCTGCCAACTGGAGACCTATGATATTTGTGGAACCATAAGTGGCATTGAATCCACCTGCGATACCAATACCCACGAAGTCTTGATCAGTGATATTGCCCAGGACACCAAAATCCAAACCATAAACATCACGATGGTGGCCCCACAGAGCACTCAAACGAATCCCGGTAATGGAGAAGTCCTGAGGAGGAAATTGAACGGGTGGAGCAATAGCCACGGAAATCGGTGTGACTGCTGCAAAGCTTGCAGAGGCAGAACAAACGATAGTGAAAATGAGGGAAAGAAGGATATTTTTTTTCATATCCCCATTCTAGAAACAGACTGTGCTTTGCCGCAAATATTCGACAAAGATCAAGACTTTGGTAACTGGACAATTGCAGTGTTATGGAAACCACTGGAGCATATGAGGTCATTACTCGAGGCAAAGTTTCATTTCAATATTGCATCTCTCATAATCAGGATGGGCGCCCAAATGCACTGTTTGAAAGCCGTGCTTTTTGTATAGTGAAATCGCTGGTTCAAGAATAGTATTCGACAGCAGACTGATTTCTGCCGCTCCTTTCTGACGAGCCCACGCGATCGCGGTCTCCATTAATAAATCTCCCAAACCTTGACCTTTATATTTTGGAGAAACTGCCATCTTCGCAAGTTCAAAGGAATTCTTACCGTGTGGAACAAGAGCGCAAGTTGCGACGGCCTGATCCTGATCAAGAATAAAGAAAATCTCTCCACCGATATCTAAAATACTTTCTTTCGCTTGATTCAGTTGCAGCAGATCCATGGTTTCTAGGCGAAAATAGTGTTCAATCCATTGCCTATTCAAGTCGACGAAGGCTTGGTGGTATTCCGGTTTATAAATAGTGGTGGAAAATTTTGACATGAAGTTCTCCTGGTTGACGAGGGGATGTTATCACAACTATTTTGACGAGGAATAATAGTTAATTCTAAGTACTAGTATTATCTATGATACTAGATGTATTTTAAAGATTAGGACGAGCCCATGAATTTTAAAAAGAGAAAATTTAATTGCCCTGCGGAATTAACGGCGACGTTGCTTCAGGGAAAGTGGAAAGTCATTTTGTTGTACAACCTGCGAAAAGCGCCCAAAAGATTCGGTGAACTTCGCCGCCTGACTCCGGGAATTACTCAAGCAACTTTAACGAAGCAGCTGAAAGAGCTGGAAAACTCTGGCATTGTGAAGCGTTCTGTTCTGGGGAAAGACAAACTCTCTGGTGTGGAATATGAATTAACCAATGTCGGAGCGGAATTAAAGCCAGTCCTGTATGCGATGATTCGCTGGGGGCTGGCTCACCAAAAGGACTATGTCGCTGGATCTTTTGTAATGCTGGGAACTTAGATCTACTTTTTCTTTTTAAGCAAAGCCGCGGATTCTGTTTTTATCCACGAGCGATAAGGAACGATGTTTGTGTAGACTGTAGATGTTGCGCAACCCATCTCGCTGCGGCTGGTGAGTCCCCACACGAAATAGTCAGAACCGGATTTTACAAAGGCCGGGCCTCCGGAATCACCCGAGCAAGGACCGTGTCTTTGATCGTGAAGCAAGATTGCCTCAAAGGCATTTGGAAAGCTTCCGATATTTACAGAAGTGTATTTCAGAATCGCCGGTCCGTCCATTTCTTCAGTGAAGCATCGAGTTTCCTTAATCTCCATATCAAAGTCGCAAACAACTGTGCCGTCTTTCACCAGAGCTTGCAGTTCCTCGGGAGGAGTCTGCTTGGTATCAATTTCCACCAGATTGTCCGTCTCAACGCCATATCCCGCAATCAACGTCTCCGCACCTTCTTTTAATGAAGCGGCGTTATTAAGGATTTGTGCGGGCATATAGCCTTTAGGAATGGTGCCATTGAATTTCAAAAGAGCGATGTCGTGAGTGGCCTGGTTTGGCTCTTCCAGATCCGCGACGTTTTTGTATTTGTCATTGATAACTCCCGCACTGGCTCTACGAGTCAGGGGAGATTTGCGGATTTTGTCGTAATCCGTCAGCAGAGATTCCATGTCAGGAGAAAATACGATGAAGGTTTCGCTGATATCGTCTGATTGCACGCAGTGAGCGGCGGTCAGGATAATATTATTTTCTAAAAGAATGCCAGTGCAGACAGCGCCTATGTTCGCATTGAAAATACCCACTGTGCTCTTAGCAACGCGGGAGTCTTTTTTTACCACAGTTCCGCCGATAATAGCGTCGCCTTGGGCTTTCAACTCGCGATCTTTCTCCGGAGTGCAGGCCACCGCTGAAATCATTAATGTGAACGCCAATATTCCGGCAAGCTTCATAAGAAACATTCCTTAGGTAAAGTGGTATTTTAGCGTTAATTCAGGTGTTTACCAGCCCCACAAAATTTTTACCAAGCAGCCCTCAAAACTGTCGAATGTCTCCACAGGGGGAGGGGAAAACCCTGTCAAAACTGTTAGTTAGGCTGGGATTTGTGGGCTCTTTTATAAAGCGTTTGCCCCTCGTTCCTGGATACTCGAGAATCAAAAAATAGTGAGGAGTCCCTATGAAAACAGCTTTAAGCCTCTTTGCAGTCGTTTTTATGTTGATCAGCATATCGGGGGCGCAAGAGCCCGGGCCGTATTTTGAAAACACCATCGTACCCCGACAGGGCCGTTTATTTGCGATCGATTTTGATGCGGGCTCAAGAACGGTGCGAGTCTCTGCTGTGGGTAAGACAATAAAAGGTCTTAGCTCCTCTCGTTATGCGGTTTCCGCTGAAACAACAGATGCCGAAGGGATGGCGCGACAGTTGGATTTGGTATCGGTCGCTAGCGGCGGCTATCAGTTTAAAGATAAATTAGAGCCTAAAAAAGATGTGAAAATTAAGGTGCAAGATAAGCAAAGTAAAGAGACTGAAATTTTCTTGTTAAAACCTTAAGAAGCATATTCCTGAAAAAGAAAAGGCGGCTCGTAAGCCGCCTTTTTTTATTTTGCACCGAAAGATTTCGCAGTGTCTTTGATCCAAGTCGCGTAGTGCAGGATGTTCATGTAGATGATGTCGTTATTGCAGCCAATACCGCTACGGCTCGTCACGCCCCAAAGTTGAACTTCGTCACCAACTTGAATGTAGGCTGGGCCCCCAGAATCACCAGAGCAAGCCGCTTTGCCGCCTCTTTGATCCAGAATCACTTCGCCATCGTTCGGGCTGTATTTGATTTTTACTGTCACAGCTTTCAAAATCGCAGGACCGCTGATTTCTTCACGGATGCAGGTCGTGGCTTTTCGAGCGTCGTCGTTGTTACAGAAAACTTCGCCCTTATCGATCAGGTCTTGAAGGTTTTCAGTTTTCTTTGGATCAACTGGGATCACTTCTGCGTAATCCACGCCATAACCGGCAAGAATTGTTGTAGCGCCCGTTTTCAAAGCCGCTGGGTCCGTTAGGATCTTTGCAGTTTGATAGCCTTTTGGAGTTTCGCCTTCGTACATCATCAGGCCCACGTCGTTACCTGGGAAAGCCGCGTTTGCTTGGCCTGGATTCCAGTCTTTGTTTGCCTTCATCTGCACAACTTGGCGCACGGCTGGGGAGTTTTTGAAATTATTACCCATGTTCAGGATGGATTCCATGTCAGGGTGAAAGACGATGTAAACGCCAGACGTTTTTTTGCCGATGCAATGAGCGGCTGTTAAAACCAGATTTCCTGGAAGTAAAGAGCCTGTGCAAGTGTAACCTTCGTTGTCGTCGTAAATACCAACAACGCTTTGAGCGAGAGCAGTGCCCTCTTTCACCAGTTGGCCACCGATGATTGAATCGCTGTTTTTAGCAGTCAAATTGTTAGAATTTACAGATGATCCGCAACCAGCCGTGATCAATGCAACAGTCAAAAATAGAGAGCTTAAAACTTTCAACTCAGTGTCCTCGCAATAAAAAAGTATGGGGGCTCCTTTTATAGAACCCCCACGCATTTGCAAGAAAAATTAAAGACCTGCAATAAATTATTTTTTATCGTTTTCGATTAGGATTCAGTATCCAAAATCGGGAACGCCTTGACGAGGTCATCGATCGCTTTCATCTGTTGCAGGAAGGGCTCTGCTTTAGCCAGGGGCAATGCCGAAGGGCCATCGCATTTTGCTTTTGCCGGATCTGGATGAGCCTCAATGAATAGACCCGCAAGACCCACTGCTAGGCCAGCGCGAGAAAGTTCAGCCACCTGACCACGGCGACCTGCAGACGCAGCTCCACCTGGATCGCGGAACTGAAGCGCGTGAGTCGCATCCAGAATAACCGGAGCGCCTTTAGAAACTTTCTTCATGATATTAAAGCCCAGAGTGTCGACGACCAAATTGTCGTAACCAAAACAAGAGCCGCGCTCGCACAAGATGACCTTGTCATTGCCACACTCTTCGATTTTTTCAACGATGTTACCCATTTGCGAAGGGCTTAGGAATTGGGGCTTTTTCACGTTGATGACGGCACCCGTGCGAGCCATCGCTTCCACCAAGTCTGTTTGACGGGCCAGGAAAGCTGGCAACTGAATCACATCAGCGACTTCAGCCACAGTTTTTGCCTGAGCTACTTCATGAACGTCCGTGATGACTTTCACGCCGAAAGTGCTTTTAAGTTCCGCGAAAATTTTAAGGCCTTCTTCCATTCCCGGCCCACGGTAAGAATGAATGGAAGAGCGGTTGGCTTTATCGAAAGAGGATTTAAATACATAAGGGATGCGCAGGCGGTCTGTTAGCTTCACGAAATGCTCACAAACTTGCATCGCCAAATCACGACTCTCAAGAACGTTCATACCTGCGAAAAGCACGAAAGGTTTGTTGTTGCCGACTTCTATATTGCCAATTTTTACGATTTTATTTTGCATGAAGATGCCTTCTGGAAGTGATTTTCCACGGATTTTAACACCATTTTTGAAAACGGCGCAAATCAACAAACCTGAGGGTTTTGCAAGGCGTCTTTAAAAGATGCGCGAGCAGGGTTCTCCTTTGTCCTTAAACTCTTTGTGAAAGATCCAATTGCTGAATATACGGCACTTTTTATCGATTGCGGGGGACTTTAAAGCTGCCTCTTGGTCGACCTGCTCGTAAAGCTTAAAATACTGAACAATATTGTCCCTGGTTTGATCGCCGACCCAGCCAGGAGGGCGTTGCGCAACCAAAACATCCATGTACGGCTGGTCTAAGGTGTTCATCGGGGCATTTGGATTTTGTGGCGTGGTATTTACGGCGGGGAATCGCAGGGCTTCAAAAAAATCGGCATAACTTCTGGTGTCTGTCTGCATTAAATTTGCAGCGGCTGAGGGATGTTCATGCAAGGTAAGAGGGTGGTCACCCTTGCTGCAGACCAAGCTATAGAAATTAAACTGCAGATAAAACATATCACAGTGTTTAAACAGGTCTTGAGATGTTTGCAGGAGAATGTTTACGCTCTCTAAACTAAGCTCCCCATCCAGCCACTGGGCAAAGATGCCATCGTCTTCCAAGGAGTCGTAGACGCCCTCTAGGGCTTCTCGACTCCACAGTTTTGCTGCTGCAAAATAAACCGGAGAAGGGACATTGTTGATGATAAGATCATAGCGGCGTTTTTGGGTACGGAGAAAAGTCAGGCCATCTGCCTCGGTGAATTTAACATTCTTAGATTTAACTTTTTCAGCGACCAGAGGCATGAAGTCCAAGACTTTTAGCATCGTCGGGTCCAAGTCGACGACATCCACGTGCGAGAACAGCTCAGCAGCACCCATGACGGTTGTTCCTGTTCCTAAGCCAATGACGAGTGCATTGCCGTGTTTGTTTGTATAAGACAAAGGGGTGAGGCCCATAAAGGTATCCGCGGGGGAGTAGGACCTCCATGACGGCAGGTTGATCGAATGATGGCCATTCATAATCATGAGTTTATGGGAATGATCCAGCTCGACAAAGTTTACTTCGCTGGAGTTGTGTTTGAAAACTTTGACGTCCGTCACACTGCGGCTGTCTTTGACCCAGCGAGTGAGATTTCTATGGGAATAACTGCCCAAGGCCCACGAGAAATCAGTGACTAAAAAGTAAGTCAGCGTACACAATACAACGCTGACACCAGCGGTTAGAATACGCATTTTGTTTTCTTTGTTAGCAAAGATCAAACAAAGCAAACCCAATAAGGTCCACAACTGAAATATACCGGTTGCTTCGAACAGGATTGAAATAAACAGCAGAATTCCTACAGCATTCCCACTGCAGTTCACCGCAAGATACGTTCCCAATGGAATTTGATTATTCTCTTTTTTAACCAAAGGGAGAAGGCTGCCAAAGAAAAAGCCCGTCGGAAGTATCAAACCCACGCAAAACAAAGACCGTTGGAGGAATGTTGCCGTTGCGCTATCAGGCCATGAAATGAGCTCCATAATAGCAGCCCAAAAGACGGGCCACGAAAGACTCCAAACGAGGAGTGATAGAATAAGAACGGCGGAATGTTTTTTAAAACTATTCCAATTTAAAAATTCATAACCGCGCTTGCCTCGGAACCACAAGCTGGCCATGGCCCAACTTAAAATTAATGCTGCCAAATAAAGCGAATAGTGAAATGCCAATGGAGCCAGAACGTTTTGAATTTGGCGATAAAGAATGGATTGTATAATTCCGCTAACCACCGAAAAAGTAAATAACGGCAACAGTAGCGAAGGGAAGTGTCGTAGGTCCTCTTTAAAGGAACTTGTGGGAATCACTAAAGCTGTCGTCCTGGAGTGCTTCCACCAGTACATCGCCCAAATCCACTCCATGGCACATAAGGACAGTAAAATCTTGTTAAGTCCCCAAGTATGTAAAATGCCGAGCTCCATGTACACCAATACGACAACCACCAGGAGATGAAAGTAGAAATAGATTTTATTGAAGGCTGAGACCTCTTCCAGTCCTCGGCTTCGTTGCTCTTCAAAATAAAGAGGCAACAATAATGACGAAACAAAAGAGATCGCAAAAAACAAAATAAACCCGAAAATAAGGCTCATAGTGGGGAAAGCTAAAAGTTCTGAGCTTGCCTGGTCGAATCCAATAAGGAGCAAAATAAGGCCGAACATAAGGCCATGACTCTTGGCGAGGTTCAGTTTTAAACGAAGGCTTAGATAAGAACCTAAGGCTGTTCCTAAATAAGCCACAGCAATCAAAAAAAGCTGAATAAAAAATAGACTGCCAAAAACCTGGGTCAAAATTCTAGAGATAAGAATTTGATAAAGTAAGACGGGAGCGCCAAACCAAATTAAATAAAGAAACTCTATTTGAGCATTACGCAGTTTTATCATTATTTCTATTCACCCATTCTGGCAGTGCGAAAAGATACAACACTACAAAAAGATGCAGGAAGTATCGATACCCAAAAATTTCTTCGATACCAACATGAAACCCAATAAGCCCCAGTAGCCAGGTACGTCGCAGCCAACGATGGCCAAACAATAAAAAAGACCCGCACTCTAATAATAAAATCCCTGCCTGCAGAAATCGCGCGAAATCAACGTTCTGTAAAATCAGATCGCGTAGTAAGGACTGTCCACGGCCCGTGTAATGCACAAATATCTGAAGACTCGTTCCATTAACCCACGACAGCCCTGAAAAAAATATTTTCTCCCAACCCGCTAAAAAGTAAAATGAAACAGTAATGGATGCAGCTACCGGAAAAAAATAGTTCACTAACAGTCGATATTCACGGGCAGCAAGAGCCATCAAGAGTAAGCAAAATACAGACTGGCGATGATCGCCAAAGGGTTCGTTTTGCAAATAAAGTGATGTCGAGAAGATGAAAAGAGCGATTGTTAATACGGAGGCAAGTCGAGGCTTTAATTTAAACAGCCATAGCGTTGCACTAAGAATAGCCGCCAGCGTGACGCCTTGGAAAAGAGGATGGGAACTCATGATGTTTTCCGGCATCCATCCGGCGAAGGAGACAACGCGTATTTCGCCCCCTGAATGCCAAGGAATGAAAAGTTGATCAAATAAAAGAGCGATCGCTGATAGGATCGTTAGAACGCGAAAGCCTTGAAAATACTTTTCATGAGTAGGCCACTTCATTACTGTACTCCAGCGCTATGGCCGCACATGGATTTAACTATATTCTGATCTGCAGTAAGCTGTTGGTTTGCCCAGGTTAAACTTTCGGTAGTGACTGCGCCAAATGTTTTGTCAGGTTGAGTGCCCCAGATTGTGCGGGTTATGCAAAGGACCGGAAATTGCGAGATCACTCCCGAGCGAGGTGATTTGAAGTGTTCCTGAAGTTCGGCAACACTTAAAATGTGACTCCATTTATATGCGGTGGTTGGGTGTCGACCCACTGAATAAGTTGGATCACCGTCGTAAATGTTTTGCAGGTTGAATGATTGAGGTAAAAGCTCAAGGCCTTCTGGAGTTGTGATCAAATACGTCTCGTAAGATAAAGGCGCATCAGCAAAGAGTGGATAGCGCTGCACCGGAAATAACGGGTGCGCAAAAAAGCAGATGAAAAAAAAGGCCGCGCAACAAAAAATAATAGTGAGTTCGGCTCTTTTAGTCATTGCACATTTCCATAGAAATAAGGCTAGACCATTGATAGCATCTTTGACAAGTAAACAAGGAGGAGATTCTGAAATCAAAAATATTCAGACTGGGTATGATTGCCATGTTCCTGACTGGTTTTTCGGGACTTCTTTATCAGGTTCTTTGGATTCGCCTGTTTTCTTCCTTACTGGGTGGTACCACGCTTTCGATTTCCTGCGTGATCGCCCATTTTATGCTGGGTTTGGGGTTGGGCACAGCATCAGCTCCCAAATTTTTGCAGCGAGATTCTAAAAAACAAATTCCCCTGTATTCTTTGTGTGAAATTGCGATTGTGGTGGTGATTGGGGTTGGAGCGCTGTTTTTATTTGGAGCCCATGAAGGGTTGGCGCATGTCTTGAAAAGCAGTCCTTTGCCGAAACTTCTGAATCACTTTATTATGTCTGGAATTTTTATTTTTCCAGCGACTTTCTTGATGGGGCTTTCTTACCCGTTCATGAGTTATAAATTTCCATCCCCTAAAGAACATCAATGGCTTTATGCAGCGAATTGCCTGGGGGGAGCCTTTGGGGCATTGTGCTCATATGTTGTTCTTATTTATAATTTCGGACTTTCTGGAACTTTGATTTTTGGATTTGTTCTGAATCTTCTTGCGGCCGTTTTATTTTTTAAAGAAAAGTACACTTTTACTTCGAGAGCGGAAAATAAAATAGACGGAAACATGCCGTCAGCTGAAACCGGGGAGTTTTCTCCGGGCAAACTAAAAGTTTGGGCCATGTCATTGAGTGCTTTAAGTGGTTTTTTTGTTTTAAGTTTAGAGCAAATTTGGTTTCGACTGGCGCATTTGTTTTTGGGTGGTCGTGTGTACGTGCACACACTGGTCCTGGCGGTCCTTTTGTTGACCTTGGCTGCCGGAGCATTCTTAAGTCCTAAACTTTCAAAACTCTCGTCCGAGATTCAGTTGAAAGCGGTCTTGTTTATTCTGCGCTTAACCGGGGTTTTTGCAGCCCTGGGATTCATTTTTTTACCGTCAGGGATCGCTCAGGGAGTTGATTTAGACCATCCCTATGCGAAAACAATCAAAGCTGTTTATTTTGCAGTTTTGATATTTATTGCCGTTCTTCCTGGTTTTGTTCTGGGGCTTTGTTTTCCGTTGTCACTTGAGGTGATTCAAACGGGAATGAAAACAGCTTTACAAAAAACGCGCAGTCTGTCGCACGCGGTTTATATCAATACATTTGCATCTGTGTTGGGAAGTCTTTTGACGACCTATCTTTTATTTTCCTGGCTGGGAACGATTGGAAGTTTAAAACTGCTTTATATAACGCTATTAAGTTTAGGCTTGATTGGAACGTTATTGTTTGTACGTGGACCTGCGCGGATTTCTTCAGTCATTGTTTCAATTTTGTTGATTGGTTTTATTGGGACTCGTTCCACAAGTTTGAATCCCGCCGGCTCGGCACTTTTTGAAGCCGAGGATGAGTTTGGGTATTTGAATGTCATTCCTTTAATTCAGAATGAAAAAAACAAAATGGATCGCTGGGCCATGTTTCACAACTATACATCCTTAGTGGCTCCTTATGGATTTGGCGAAACCTCAACAGTGCAGCGAAGTTTGGCGTTATTCCCGACGGCTTTTGCGAAAGATATAAATGACGTTCTGGTTGTAGGCATGGGGTACGGAATTACCACGGAGGCTTTTAGTCGTATTCCGGATATTAATAAAATAACCAGTGTGGATATCCTGCCTTTGGTGATGAAGGCTCAAAGTGCACTGACCTTTAAAGATAATTCTTATCTGCAAGACCCTCGGGTAGAGAACGTCGCTGATGATGGCCGAAGTTTTATCGCTCTCTCAGACAGAAAATGGGATATCATCACTGTGAATGTTGATCCCTATGGGCCGGGCACCACATATTTGATGTCTCGGGAATTTTACAAGATCGTGCGTGGACATTTAAAACCCGGGGGTATTTATGCCCAGCTTATTTTTGGGGCGAATCGAGATCTAGTTTCCCTGCTTCATACCTTAAGCTCTTCATTTCCTTATTACCGGATTATGCCAGGATATTCCTATGATGGCTTGATCGTCATCGCAAGCGAAACTCCGTTGCCGGAGTGGTCTGAGGCCTCATTGCAAAGAGTGAAGCCCTTGCTGCCGATTGGGAGCTGGGATGGGGCTTCCCTAGAGAAAAACTCTGACTTCGCCTTAGCTGAATCGGTGGCTCGTGGTTGGGTGGAATACGTGCAGCGTGAAGTGCCTGGTCCTTGGAAGTTAATAACGGATGATAATCTTTTGGTTGAATCCAGTCGAACGAAGTTCACAGACCTCTTATTAACATATCCGAAAGACTACTAAAAACATTCTTGTGAGCGGGGCAGGCCTGAGTACTCCGCAAATATATATTCATCTCGTTGGTAGATATTTTGAATAATATTACGGATCGAAGTCGCTTCCAAAATGGCACGATCCAGAGTGTTCATCTTGCCACCTAAATAAAGTGGAATGTCTCGGTAAATTGTATTGCACTTTAGATTGAAAATGGGTTTTTTCTTTAAAGTCTCGTTGTAAAAGTGTGCATCACTTTCACGAAGAAACGACTCCATGGGGCCTGTAGTTAAAGCGCGGCTTTCATTGTAGGCAATCAAGATGGGGTAGTATCCCGCGATAATATCGATATGTCTAAAGTGAGCTTGGATGGGAGCTAGGAAATTCGCCAATTGTTCAGTGTTGTGAACAGTTGAGCCGTCGAAATAGGTTTGATAGATGCCATTGGGTTTCAGACAATTTTTTACAAGTTCCACAAACTCCACCGTGTACAGTTTTGCGGCGTTGAAATTTCCAGGATAGGTCGCTGTGTTGACTATTAAGTCATAGCTCCCAACTGGGCAGTTTCTTAAATAGGACATTCCATCGATCAGGTGAATGGATTTGTGGGAACTGTTCGCAAGATCATTATTGTATTCTTTAAAGACCTTCAGATTTTTCAAAACAGTCGGGGAGATTTCAATCAAATCCGTGTGCTCGCTGATTGCAGCAACACCCCAGGAAGTCTGCCCGGTACCGACACCAATGACTGCTGATTTTTCTAAAGTATCAGGAAAGTATCTTCGTGCATACAGTCCGATTAAATTTTCTGTGCCCCTGTCGATAATATGTGAACGATGTCCATCAATGATATAGTGATGGGATACTTGGTCGTCTGTAATGGGATCTTCCATGACAGCAATTGATGAAAAGGCTTCCGAGAAAATCTGCGAATTGATAGTGGCCGGTCTGATCTGCTTAACGAAGCGATTGTTAAATAATCCCGAAGCCTGATCTTTTTGAAATGCAAAAAAAGAAACAACAACAAGGGCCGCAATGCCCCAGGATGTTGAGACGTATTTTTTGTCAAAATAGGCCAGAATCACGGTGGCGACAATCACTATTGCCAGAGCGAGGGAAAAATAGAAATTCGTCCATAGGTACGGTGCCATGAGGGCAGCAAGCACCATCCCCAAAATATTCCCCACGCATGCGATCGCATTCAGATACCCGCTCGCCTGGTCAACTGCAAAATCAATAGATAATTCTTGCGTGCTTTTGATGAACACTAAACTGGATGCAAAAACGGGAAGTGTGAGGCAAAGAGCGAGTACCGAAGACCAAATAAAGTAGTTGGGCAGCTCGCCCGTAAAGTTCTCGGTGATTAGCGCTGGGAGCGTGGAAAAACTTGCCTGGAGAGCGAGTAGAGCTGCAGCCCATGCAAAAAATAAGAAGGTCCGAGAAGCATTTTGCAGATGTTTTTCGCTAAATCCAGCAACCGTCATCCAAAAGAAAACTGCTGCCGAGATTAAAGTGGCATGCAGGCGAAACGCTTCAGTTAAGAACACCTGAGTTTTTAGCGCCCAAAAAACTTGATAGGAGCTCAATAGGGATATGAGAAAAACAGAGAGCGGTATAACAATGAGCTTCTTAGTTAGAAGCTTTCTCCATGCGCCTGGGGGGCTTTGGTCAAGGTGAAATATATCGTGATTCAACAGATAACCAAGGACGGCACCCAGGGTGATCTGACCTAAGGAAAGCGCCAACAACGAAGCCTTAACCGAGAGGCCATAGGTAAAATAAATTTCAAAAGCCAACAGACCAATGATGGCTCCGCCATGATATAGGCCATAGATAAAATTAAAGCGAATTTGGCGTAGGTAGTAGCTGTACAGGGGAAGTTGAATGCCCAGTGATATTGCCGGTATCAAAAGTCCCAGAACAACCACGAATTGTGGAAGTTGGGTTTTATAAAAGTCTAAGGAAAGTGCCAGGAATAAACAGAGGTTGTAAAGACCCGTCAGAATTTCAACCCAAGGTAAAAAGCGACGGACTTTCGCGCTAAGTAGGCTTCCCAGTGCAGTTCCCGTAATGAAAGTCAGGGTGACCAATAAGAACGTAATATAAAGATCGCCCAAGGTCATTGAGACGATCTTTTGATAAAGGATTTGAGATGATAAATTGAGTAGCCCTGAGACCAGGGCTACGAAACTTAAAAACATTACTTATTAGAACCCGATGATGAAGAGCAGACCTTTCTCCCTGCAACGCAACCAGAACTTGATCTGCCTGGTGCAGAGAAGGAGTACAAACTGTTTCCATTCGAGCAGGCGTAATACCTAGTGGACGTTGTGTAACCCGCATTCTTGGACGTTTGCACGTAATTACTTTCCGTACAAGTCGGAGTCGCTGAACATCCTGAGCATGTCGGATTTCTTTTTTCCTCTTCCTCTTTGGCCTTTTTCTCCGCCGCAATTCGCGCCGCTTCTGCTTCTGCGGCTTTGCGTTGTTCTTCCGCGATTCTTGCTGCTTCCTCTGCTTTGCGTTTTTCCTCGGCTAGGCGCGCTTCTTCTTCCGCGCGGGCTTGAGCTGCCGTTTTGGCCACGCAATTCGCAGATTCAAGGATTGTCGTTCCATTGACACATCTAACGTTCAACTTTCCAGATGTCGTCGGATAACCATCCATATTTCTCATGGTTGGCTGAGCCGCCGTGCACTCGAATTCGGCTGCATCGCCATTTTTTAAGCGTCCCACAGTCAGACGGGACTTACCTTGGTCGCTTGGGCTATCGAACACTGTGTTCATCAATAGAACCGAATCGCGACAAGGAGCATTGCCACTGCCCGTATTCACAGGCGAAGCTGGGGCGACGGGCTCATTTTGTGTCGTTGAAGACGTCTTTGCCGGGGTGTCTTGTTGATAGCGATATTCATAGCGGTTTCCCGACTTCTCTCTTGAAAAACCTGTTTCTGATATCACTGCGATTACGAATAACAGCAAAACACCGGATGCTAATTTATAATGAGTTTGCCTTTTCATGGAATCCTCCCAGAAAAAATGCTATCTCAATTAGGGAACAATTTTAAGAAAAATATCCCAGACGCGGCCTTTCTTAATGTCGCCTTTTTTAGTTCGGTAAGTAAACTCGCCCGGGCCGACCACCTTAGCATGATTGTTTAGGTCCTGCGTGGTGTTTTCGTACTTCAAGGAAATGGATTCTACGCCCATATCTTTAAGTGTTTTAATTTCTTTTGCACTGCTTTTACCATCCTGATTGGAGTCTCTCCAAAGGCGGAGATGAGCCCAGATCGGGTCTTTAGCGTCAATGACTCCATCTTTGTTTTCATCGTAAGCGGCAAGGTTTTTGAAACCATCTTGGTAGTTATTAATATCACCGAAGAGCTCGGAGCCTGCGTCGACTTTGCCATTTTTATTCGCGTCATACGTCAACAAGTAGGTTTCGCTCTTAAATGTCGGCCAAGAGATCTTATGGGGCTTACCTTCAAACAATGGGAAGTAAGAGGTATCATTAACCACGGGAAGACTCTCGTCGTCGAACTTCAGTACGATCGGGGAGAAGTAACCGCCGCAAAAGCGATTTTCACCTGGGAATGATGCAAGCATCGTCAGGGTCTTGCCATTCTCTGAAACATACCATTGGCTAGAGGCCGTCACCGGACCATTGAACGCCATAAATTGGGAAGGAGTTGTAGCTACTTCCTGTCTGAAGCTGATATCTTTAAGGAATTCAGATTTGACCGCAAATTCAGAAAGCTTTGTAAAGTCCGTCCCTGAAGCTAAGACGTCAACGGGGATGGTTTTGGCTTCTGAAAGGTTGATGCGAATCAGGTTTCCCTTCAACGATGCATCCAAATGAACCTTCGCATCGCCATTGACTACCGTATTATTTGTTATATTTTGAGCGGCACCAGCACCATAAGTGTTCATCGTTGCAGTTGCCGGAAATTGGATCTCAACTTGTTTATAAGCGCCACTCACAGTCAAGTATCTTAGCTTCGCAAATAGCTGCGAGTACTCGGAGATCGGGTTGGGCACGGAGCGCAGATTCGTTCCAAAGCAACTAACATAAATATCGAGTGTAGTAAGGGCTCCGCTAGAGCCGCTTACTACCAATTGCGAATCCAAGACCACGTCATTTAGATTCGGACCTGTGAAAGGCAGAACACTTGTCGTTGCAGCTTTTGTATCCGCAGCAAACGCAGATGAACTTAGCAAGGAACTCATTGTAAGGAGTGTTGTTAGGAATTTAGGTGTCATCTGATGACCTCCATACTAATAAGCGGAAGCGTCACTGATTTACGAACTAAAGTGACGGACTTCAAGTCTGAAAGAAGCATGTTTTTATCAACATATTGACCTTGTTGATAAGTTTGGAAAACCAGATCATATTTGTTAGTCTTCGCATTCAATCGGATGGTCAATCGCGATAAATTAACGGGCTCAACCTTTACGAATGGGGCTGCGCCCCCCACTGGAGGCAGCGTGCGCAAAAAGATGTCTGCATTATTATAGCTCGCATTCGTTACCGGATGCGTATTTTGAAAATTGACCGATGCCAGTGCTGGCGTCATAGGGATAAGATCGTTACCCGCAACTCGTCCCAGAAAAGAAGCAAAACGTGGAGCGGTTAAGATATCAATTCCACCAGCGCTATTCAAGGGACGCAAGTAAGTTGGGCAGGAGAGCAAGAACAGCTTGCCGTCGGCCCAGCGAGTGGAAAAAACTTTGGTCATAGTGCCCGAGTTCGGACCTCCGGCAGTACCCGTCACATTCGCTATGGAATTTAGACCCACATATTGAATCGATCCGTTGTTCATGAGGTCCGGCGAATTGCCAGCATTCTTATAAGCAAACATTGGGTCATATACCAAAGAGTCAAATTGGTCTTCCTCAGTCTGCAAGAGATAAAAATACTTACCAGGAGTTAAGGTAAACTTTCTTTCCGCAATATTCGCTTTGTTCAAAGTCGAGTAAGGCACGTCAGGATAGTAGTCATAAAAGTTTTTACCAGTATCATCTGTCATGGAAAGCTTATTGAAACTTGCTGCCGATTTTTTTAGGATGTTGACCGTTGCGATATTCAACGTTGAAAGATCCGCCTCGCCCTCAGAACGTGCCGTTTGTTTTTTTAAAGCGGTCGTAAAGTCAGCAATAAACTTGGCATTACCCAAGGCCACAACGCCGATCATGCCGACGACAACCATTAATTCAGTAACCGTCATCCCGCGTTTATTATGAAGAGGATTAAATTTAGCTATTTTACAGTGATGAAGTAAGTGTACTTTTTCCACTGATCCTCCTTCCATTTGTTCGCAAGAATGTTTTGGCTTGCGAGGGCGATTTTAATGTCCACCTGATATAAATTTCGAACGAATAAACTTGGGATGATAACGTATCCAAAATAGGCCTGGCAGCCATCCTTCGCACATTGAGCTCGCGGAATTAAGTTGCCATTGGAAATTCCGAAGGGAAGCTTGTCAGCAGCCAGTAACGCATCTTCCTTTTTAACATTGGTTTCAAATGTCACTTGGTACATGGAAAGATTAAAGCGAATGCTTTCAACGATCGCTTGAACATTGTCGTTCGCAACACGCGATAGTTTAAGTTGAGAAGTCATATTCGCGACGTAACTGATATAATAATATGTAGAGTAGCTGACGATAATGCCGACTGCTACAGCCGCCAATAATTCGATCATTGTGAATCCGCGATTACCGAGTTTCATACTATAAACCCTTTCCGCGGCTCACTTCTTTGATCAAGAAGCGATTAGTTTGTTTTTTACATTTAACCAAAGAATCTTTTGCAGATACAATTCCGCAATCTGGATCCACTGTTGTCCATTTGAAGGGGTCCGATGTTCTTAAGCTTACAGGATTACAAATCCAGTGCTGGTACCTGTCGTTGACACCGATATTCGATTGCCACAATGGAGCAAGGGTGTTGGAGCAACCTAGGTAGTTGCCAGCTTTATCCTGGCCTAAGATCTTTGCATTGATAAGTTCTTGAACCGCTTGAGGTTGATAGATGCTGCTCCAACGAATGCCCGCAGTGTAGGCGGTCGGATGGATATTAAGTTGATTGGTGATGACTGTGCCGATGATACGTAGTGGTTGGGTACGCTGATTGATCGTCAGTTTTTCACAGACAAAGAAGCCGGTGATAAAAGTTTGATCTTGTGTGATCACGCAGTTAGCCACCAATGAATCGGTACGGAATCTACCACCGGAAAGATTTACGGTTCCCTCGTTGTAGCCCGGATCATTATTGTTAGCATAGGCAGGATTAAACTTCCAGGCGTGACGAGCTTGATCAGCGAAAGATGTATTCCATTTTGCAGCTGGGAACGCAGAATAGTCGGCGCCAGCATTGCCGGGATCTGGTGAGGCAAAACAACGGTCATCGAACTCCGCCAGATTCGTAGCGATTTCTGAAGGGCGGTGAAGTTTGTCATAATCAGCTTCATTTGGCATCGGATATTGAGGATCGTCTTGCCCCGTCATACCAGAAAAGTTAACCCATCTTGCCGGCGTCATGCCGTTGGGAAGTGCCCCGGTCAGTACCATGGCACTTCCGGACTTTGTAAATGTCACGCCGTTTGTTTTTCTATAAAATTCACTCGTCGTGTTTTGGCGTAAGTTTTCCCCATCCAAGTAACCATAATCGTAGGCTTCAAAAAGAAACTTAATACTTGGAGCCGATTTCACGTTGTTGTTAGCGGCACCGTTAGAATACGGTGCAAGATTCGGTTCGCCGTTAAAGGTAAATTTAAGATCCACTTGGTTGAACTGCTGACGTCCGGCGACGACCAAGGGAGTAGATTGAATGACGATTGAAGCGCCACCCATGCCGGAAGGATAAAGCGTAACTTGTCCTTCGCGGTGAACGTAAAATTCAGTATAGTAAATTCCGCGGTTTCCGGTTGGGCCTTGAAGGCCGTTATAGTAAACCTTTGCTTTCATGATCGGGGTGCCCTGCGCGACAGTTACGGCGGCGTTCGCAAGAACTCCGGGTACATTCGTTTTTGAACTATATCCGTCCACTTGACCTTGTTCGATGAAGTTGTCGACGTTTCCTAAGTTAAATTGAACTACTGCTTTGTTCGATTCACTTAATGTCGGTCGCACCCACAATTGTGACGTTGTCGTTTGACTCAAATCATAAGATGCCATGATACGCTTACGGCACATTTTCTGAACGTCGAATACGCTTTCGCTGGCCTTGATGATATTGAACAGGTAATCAAGTCCTGTGTCGCGAGTCGCATCCAGTTCGAAACCACCTAACATGCCTGAAAAATTCGGCATGCTATAGTTGTACATATAGCCATCGCCGCCGGCCGTTTTCACGATGTAGGGAGCATTGTCCATCTTGATGGTACCACCACCAAGAACAACTTTGTCTACAAAGATAACGTTGTTCATTGCTGGAGTTGTGTTGCTTGGAGGAAGACTTAAATCTCCATTAATAAAAACCGGACTTTCAAAGCGCAGACCACCATTGGTATTTTGTACGCCAATATTATCCAGGCGGATATTTCCCGTCCCTGCATCGTTAGTTCCAGAACCCAAATTCAAGTTGTTTGAAACAATCAAAGCGAAATAGGTGAGCTCCCGTGGATAAACGATATTTCTGGAAGTTAAAGTTTGATTTAACTCAGGGTTGGTTTTGTGCTTCAAGAACACAGTGATTCGTAATGGTACCTCGCGACCACGAACGGCGGAGATGGCTGTGGAATCGCGGTCGATCGTGATGTTGGCAGATTCAAATTCGTCAATAATAGGCGTCACCACGGAATAAAGCGGATGGCTGTTCGTCAAAGTGCTGAAATTAATATTACCCGTGATATTCATCAGGCGAGTGCTTGCCAATGGTTCGGGATGTGGAGTCTCAGAGTTTTTAATGAATAAAAGAGTTTCATCAGAAAGAAGAAGACGTTGAGTATAGCCTGCGTTTGTAAGACCACAGTTCATATCCTGCGACCAGTTGGGCGATAAGCACCAGCTCTGTTTAATCGCATTGACCGTATAAGAATAAACCCCATCCAAAACCACCCGGTGGTCAGTCTTAGTCGCGGCCTTGTTTAATACTTTTGCCTGAGTTTCGATATAGGCAATGGAGGCAAAGAACATAATGCAAATCACCACCCCACCAATCAATGTGGTGAGGAGCACGGAGCCCTGTTGCGAGCGCAACAATCGCTTATGAAACGCACTTTGCTGGTTCAAACAATCCCCTTTGTTCCATATTAATATCGGCAGAAATGTTCCCTTATGTGAGGAACGGCTGACAAAAAAATCCGACCGTTTTGTCTGGGATTGAGACATAATATTTTTAGGCGTGCTATATGCCATCTGAGGATTGCGAATAAGTATTCATATTCCGGTCTTGAGGTCGGTTCCTCGATTGAGCTTCCTTGGTAGTCTAAAGAGACCATACAAAAGGGAGGTCCCTATGTCTCGCCATAATAAGGGAAAAGGATTTAGTCAGACCAGTAAACGTTATGATGGAAACCTCAAGGAGCAGCGTCGTGCCGCCCATAATAAACAGATGGATCATTCTTCAGATGTTCAAGAGGAAGCACAGAGTGAGAACCGAGGTGGTGGTGAGAAAAACTCTACCAGCAGCCGCTGAGAATAAGTTCCGATAAATTAAATTTTAGGTAGAGCCTTGGCGGGAGCCAGGGCTTTTCTTTTTCGGAGATTTAGCTTTTTTCCCCGTCGATTTTTTCACGCTGGCGCTGTTACGAATTTTCTTTTTGGAAGCCGTTTTGCTGTTCGATTTTTTGGACTTTTTGCGGGACTTTTCAGCTCCGTACTTCTTTTTTGCTTCCTTCCGAATGGTGGCGTTTTCCTGAATGTACGGAAGCATTCCTTGATAGCCCGTAACAGGTTCTGCAGCAGAAGTGGGAGCAGTTTCAGCCGGTGCTGTTACTGGGCCAGCTGCCGGAGCTGAGGTTTCTTGCGCCAACGCTTGAGTGAAAAATAATGCCGAAAATGAAATCACCAGGGTGTTCTTCAGAAGCTGTTTTATGTTCATGAGCAAAGATTAACGTGAATTTTCTGTAAGCTCAACTATTTCCACACAGCTAATTCATCCCACGCACTGCGATTTTCAATCTGGCTGAAGTCATATACATCAATATGTGGAACATTTTTGGAGATCACCTGCAGACTTTGTTGAAACTCTTCCAGATTCGGAGTGACAGTGCTGTGCTGTCCTCGCCACGGGGAGATTTCAATATGAATGATGGAATCACTTCGGTTCGCGACCAGATTTTCAAACTCTTTTGAGGCGGGCAAAGTCCATTGTGGAGTAAATACTGGAGTGCCATATTCCGCGCGCCACTGTTGCCACAAAAGTTCACCCACAATGAAGTCGATTTTCTGCTGTTTTTTTAAACTCAAAATTTCATTCAAATCAAAACCCACAGCATCACGCATTTTTTCGGACGTAAATAAATGGCCTTCTGATTCCGCAGGCCAAGTTTGCACAACACCGGCTTTGATATTTTGCTGATGACTGATCTCAGCCATCATTCCTAAAAGTTCTGTCACACCTAAAGCACGCACCTTTTTCCAGTTTTCATCTCCTAATTTTCCAGAGGGAAAACGGGCAAAAAAAGCTTTATTGGCTTCGGAATTAAAATCGGCTTCGCCACGCCAGTAACAATCCACCGTGGGTTCGACAGCTTCCACCGCGTAAAGTTCGGGAAAGCGCATAACCAGATCTTGTAAAAATCCTTTCAGCCACACGCGATACTCTGGATGCCATGCTGAAAGAAAATAAGTCTGTGGCATCGGTTTATAATCATGACCCAAATTATTTTTTGAGCGCCATTCAGGACGAGCGTCCCAAACAGTTTTGTAATCGGTCAGTGAAATAACGGCGACAACTTTAAAGCCGTTAGCGCGGGCTAAATTATAAAGTTCGAGAAAAATATTTTTCTCTCCAAAGTGAGTTTCAACTTCCGTCAAAGGATACTCGGTTGGATAAAAGGCTCCATGATTTGAAACATAGGCATAAACGAACAATGTATTCACATGGGCTTCTTGCGCTCGAGAAATCACTTTTTGCGCAATTTCAGCAGCTGAAAGATGGGGATATAGTTCGTAAAAGTAGGAGGGGTCTACTCGCAGGCCGCGCAAAGATTCGCTGGCCCATACGAAAGAAGGAAGAAAGAAAAGTAAGAAGGCAGAGATCCATCTCGTCATCATGAGCTCCTAAAAGGGTCATGGTAACGAGGCTTAGTTTAGGAATCTACCGGCGATGCTATGGTATTTGACAAGCGCGACGAAGCAGGTCTGCTTCACGCCAAGTTTGTAGGTCGCGAAGCGCGCCTTTTAAGTACCACATGATTTTAAATTGCTCATTAAACGGAAGCTGACAAAAACCTGTGTCGACATAGCAGCTCACATGATCATCAATGGCTTTGGTTTTAATGTCCCCACATTGCAAGCCTTCAACAGTTTCACGAAGTCGCTCCTGCAAACACAGGCGAACATCTTGCAGCCACAACTGACTGGAGATCTTAAATTTGGGCTCGTCCTTGACGAAAAGTTCGCAGTAAGGAATTCCGAAATTCTGCCAGTAGCCTTTTTTACCACAAGGATGTTCCTGTTCCATGCAGTGATAAAACTCACAGGATTTATTAGAGATCGGGCAGTCCAAGCCGCTGGCTTTGGCAGCTAAGGGCAGGGTGAAACTTGAAATAAGAATAAGGATCCAATTTTTAAGCATTTTCATGAGATACCCGGGACTTTCTCAAAGAAGGGGCTTTTTAGCAATTTCGGAGGACCTGGTGGGAAATAACTATCGAATTTTCCAGGTTTTTGACAGGTAAAAGTTACTTCCGGAGCTTCATTCCCGCAGGGAGCTGTGGTAAGAAAGCCCCCTATGAAAATCACAGACCTCGTTTTTACATACCCCGAAGAGCTGGTGGCAACCAGTCCGCAACGTCCGTCCCGGGTGATGTGGGTCGAAAACAATCAGCCCCGTGAGATTTCACTCGTTGAGTTGTTGGGTAAAATGAGTGCCGGCGACGTGCTGGTGGTGAATAACACTCGCGTGCTTAAGCGGCGTGTGTTTTCCGGTGATGTTGAAATTCTATTTTTAAAACAAAACTCTGAGTTGGAGTGGGAAGTTCTATTTCCTTCCAAGAAATATAAAATCGGGCAGTCCCTGGAGCTTCCTTTGGGAGTCACCATGACTTTGAAAGAAAAGGGCCGTCCACAAACTGTGACTTTGAATCAAGCTGTCACGGAAGACTATTTCCAGAAGGTCGCAGAATTGCCGCTACCGCCGTATATTCAAAAAGCTCGTAATGAACGTCACACGGTGGATGCCGACGAGTCTTGGTACCAAACGGCATGGGCTAAAGAGCCGGGAAGCTTTGCGGCCCCCACGGCAAGCCTCCATTTTTCAAAATCTGATATGGATCAATTGCGTGCTCAAGGAGTGCAAATTGTTGAAGTGACATTGCATGTGGGGTTAGGCACGTTCCTGCCGGTGACGGCGGAAGATTTGAATGATCACGACATGCATGAAGAGTACGTCGAGATCTCGGCGCAAAGCTGGCAAGCGATCCAAGCTGCTCGTGAAGCCGGAAACCTCATCTGGTCTCTGGGAACCACGACGACACGCTCATTGGAAAGTGCTGCTGGTGGTCTGCTTCAAGGTTCTGCTACAGAAGGATTCCGTGGCTTTACCAAGCTTCTGATTCAGCCAGGATACAAATTTAAAGTCGTGCAGCGACTTCTTACGAATTTCCATCAACCCGAGTCGACATTACTGGCGTTGGTTTCGGGATTTTCGTCTTTAGAAACAGTAAAAACTTGCTACTTATGGGCTATTGAGAGAAAGTTCCGACTCTTTTCTTATGGCGATCTCACGGTTTGGGTGGATTGATTATGCTAGATGGTAAAACGATGACTGAAACAAAAAATGAAATGAAGTTGGGCGAGTTCACAGTCCACAAAACTGAAGGTCACGCTCGTCGTGCGACTTTGATGACCGCTCACGGTCCAGTGCAAACTCCTGTATTCATGGCAGTGGGAACGAAAGCCACAGTTAAGGCTATGACGCCGGAAGAACTTAAAGAGTGCGGAACTCAAGTCGTTTTGGGCAACACCTATCATTTGCATCTTCGCCCTGGTGAAAAGACGATTCAAAAAATGGGTGGTCTTCATAAGTTTATGAACTGGCATGGGCCGATCCTGACAGACTCAGGTGGTTTTCAGGTTTTCTCTTTGTCTAAACTTCGTAATATGTCTGAAAAAGGGGTGGAGTTCCGCTCACACCTTGATGGCGCAAAACACTTTATCTCTCCCGAAAAAAGCATGGAGATCCAAATGGATCTGGGCTCGGATATCATCATGGCCTTTGACGAGTGCCTTCAATATCCGGCTACTGATGAGCAAATCGATAAATCCATGGCTCTGACTTACCGCTGGTTGCTTCGCTCTAAAGAGGCGATGACTCGTAAAGAAAGTCTTTTGTTTGGAATTATCCAAGGTGGCTTGAGCTTAGAACACCGTTTGAAATCTTTAGAGCAAATCACATCTGTTGATTTGCCAGGTTATGCCTTGGGTGGTTTCTCGGTAGGTGAGCCGATTCATTTGATGCATGAACTTTTGCCGCACGTGGCTCCAAAAATGCCGGCCAATAAGCCGCGTTATCTGATGGGCGTGGGAACGCCAACGGATTTAATTATTGCAATCGATTCGGGCATCGACATGTTTGACTGCGTCATGCCTACGCGAGTGGCACGTAACGGAACGATCTTTACGTGGCAGGGTAAGGTCAGCATCAAGCGCAGCGAGTACAAAGAAGACCCATCTCCGCTTGATCCAGAATGTGATTGCTATACGTGCACGAACTATTCGAAAGCGTATCTTCGTCACATGTTCTTAAGTGGTGAAATTTTAGGCTCTCGTTTGAACACGATTCACAACATCCATTTCTATATGAAATTGATGGAAAAGGCTCGTGAGGCGATCGCAGAAGGCCGTTGGGCAGCGTTCCGTGATGACTGCTTAACGCGTTTCGTAAAGAAAGCGTAACTGACATAACTATTGATTCTTCCATGGAATAATGCTGAATTTTAGCGTCATCATTGGAGGAATCATGTTATTCAGACTACTAGTTAATGCAGCATTCGCGCAATCTGCTCCAGCAGCAGGCGGCCAACCATCCACTCTTGAGATGTTTGTCCCATTCATCTTTATCTTCGTTATTTTCTATTTCCTTATTATCCGACCTCAATCAAAACGCCAAAAAGAACATCAGAAGTTTTTGACTGAACTTAAGCGCGGTGACGAAGTCATCACGTCTTCTGGTATTTTGGGTCGTCTTGAAGGCATCACTGACCAATTCGTGACTGTAGAGATCGCGGATGGCGTGAAAGTTAAAATGCTTCGTACTCAAATCGCGACAACTCAGAAAGCAGCAACAGAGGAAAAGAAATAATGGAAGGACTACGTTGGAGAACCATCGGCGCGGCCGCTGGTATCGTATTGGCTCTCGTATGGTTTATGCCGAATATCGCTAACTTCGGTAATTCTTGGTGGCCATCTAAGCAAAAAATGAACTATGGCTTGGACATTCAAGGTGGTTTGCATCTTGTAATGGGTGTTGACGTTGATGGCGTGGTGAAAGAATCCACGACTCGTTTAATGGCATCCATTAAAGCAGACACTGCGAAAGACAACATCGCATTGACTGACGTTAAATCTGAAAAGCCTGAGTCAGGCGAGTTGACTCTGCATTTTGCGGCGGGAGACAAAGCTAAAGTTCTTAAATACATGGCTGATAAACATCCTGCAGACCTGCAAGAGGTTGGCACGACGGATACAACAGCGACTTATCGTTATTTCGATGCCTATTTGAATGACTATAAAAATCGCGTGATCCAGCAGGCGATTGAAACGATCCGTAACCGTATCGATGAGTTCGGTGTGGCGGAGCCTTCAATCTCTCAACAAGGTGCAAATCGTATCCTGGTTCAATTGCCGGGTATGGCCGACGCTGAAAAAGCAAAACAGTTGATCAATACAACTGCGAAACTTGATTTCATGATCGTGTCTCACGAAAAAACTCCTCAAGAACTTCAAGTTTTGATTGCTGAAGCTGAAAAAGCTGGCGGTTATAAATTGGAAGGCATGAAGTACTCTGACTACGTCACTCGTATCAATAACGACCTTAAAGGTAAATTGCCTGAAAAGTCTGTTGTGTACTTCGAGAAATCTTCGAATGCCGCGACAATGGAAGCTGGCGCCGTTCCGTATCTTCTTAAAACAGATACAGATCTAACTGGCTCTGCCTTGGATGACGCTTCTGTTGGTTATGACCAATATGGCGCTCCGATGGTAACTCTTCGTTTCAACTCTGCGGGCGCGACTAAGTTCAGCGACCTGACGGGTGCAAACGCTGGTAAGCAAATGGCGATCGTTCTGGATAAAATCATCAAATCTGCTCCAAGCATTCGAGAGCGTATTGGGGGTGGTTCTGCAACTATCACTTTGGGCGGCGGTCGTGACCGTAACCAAATGATGGATGAAGCGAAAATGATTTCCACAGCTCTTCGTGCGGGTGCATTGCCTGCGTCTTTGGAGCAATTGGAAGAACGTCGCGTAGGTCCTACATTGGGAGCTGACTCTATCAATAAAGCTAAAATGGGTGCCTATATCGGTGCTGCACTGATCGTTCTATTTATGCTTATGTACTACAAAGGCATGGGTGTTGTGGCGACTGTTGCTTTGGCTGTGAACGTTTTGGGTGTTTTGGCGCTTCTAACTTCATTCGGTGCAACTCTGACTCTTCCGGGTATCGCCGCGATCGCCTTAACGGTCGGTTTTGCGGTGGATGCGAACGTTCTGATCAATGAGCGCATTAAGGAAGAATTGGCAGCTGGTCACAGTTTGAAAGTGGCGATCAAAGAAGGCTACAACCGTGCGATGTCTGCGATCATCGACTCCAACGTAACGACGGGTGCGACAGCTGTGGTGCTTTTGTACTTCGGTACGGGCCCAGTGCGTGGTTTCGCGGTGAACTTGTTGATCGGTATCGTTACGACTTTGTTCGCGAACGTATTCTTCTCCAAAGTGATCGTGGATCAATTGGTTTACAAATTTAACGTGAAAAAGTTGTCAATCTAGGATCGGTAGAAAAAATGGCTAATAATAATACAAAAACTACGGCAACTGAATTTTCTGGCAAATACGACTTTATCGGTAAAGTAAACCTTTTCACTGGTATCTCGGTTTTGTTGGTAGTTATTTCTTTGGTTTACTTGGGCGTGAAAGGCATCAACTACGGTATCGACTTTAAGGGCGGTACCGAGTTCCAGGTAAAATTTGATAAAGGTGTTTCCATTGATCAGGTTCGTAAATCTGTTGATGAATTGCACCTAGGTGAAGTGGGCGTTCAATCTTTTGGTGATAATGATGAATTCATCATCCGTTTCCAAGGTAAGCAAGGTGCTACTGATAAAGAAACGAATGAAATCTTGAATGCAGATATCGCTAAGATTAAGGACATCGTTCTTAAAACATTCGCAGCAAACAATCCTGAAATTCGCCGTGTTGATACGGTAGGTCCTCAGGTGGGTGCAGAATTGAAACGTAACGGATTGCTAGCGGTATTCTATTGCTTGCTTGTGATCTTGATCTACGTGGCACTTCGCTTCGACTATAAATACGCGCCGGGTGCAGTATTTTGCTTGTTCCATGATGCGGTGATCACTTTGGCGATCTTCGTGGCTGTGGGTAAAGAAGTAAACGTACCTATCTTGGCGGCGATTCTGACATTGATCGGTTACTCGCTGAATGACACGATCGTCGTGTTCGACCGTATCCGTGAAACTGACTCGCACTACCACGATAAAGGTTATGCCTTCATCATCAATAAAGCGATTAACGACATGTTACACCGTACATTGATGACTTCCGGAACAGTATTCACTTCAGCATTGTGTTTGTGGTTGTTCTCCGGTGGTACAGTTGGTGATATCGCCTTTGCGATCTGCGTGGGTATCGTGTTCGGTACTTACTCATCTATCTACGTGGCAGCTCCGGTTGTCTTGATGATGGATAAATTGACGGGTAAGAAAACAGCTAAAGCTTAGTTAATAAAAACCAAAGGCCCCTTACGGGGCCTTTGTGCTTGGAGAATTTGTGAATCCATTGTGGAAGTTAAGAGAATCAGATACCGAGGTGGCGACACCTGAGAAAGTCGAGGGGCAATGGCCATCCTTGATCGGTAAGCTCTTGGCTGCGCGTGGATTCACTCAACCTCAAGAAGTTGAAAAGCTGTTATTTCCAAAGCTCGTAGATTTGAAAGATCCTCTTTTGTTAAAGGGGATGTCTCAAGCACTGGAGCGTCTGGGACAAGCTTATCTCAATAAAGAAAAGATCTGCATTTATGCGGATTTCGATTTGGATGGGACTTCAGGACTCGCTCTTTTAAAAACCGGTATGCAGGCTTTGGGTTTTACCGAAGTGTTGCACTATCAGCCCAAGCGCTTGTCTGAAGGTTACGGCTTTCATGCGGCAGCGGTGGAAGAGTTAAAGTCCCAGGGTGTGTCTTTAATTATCACTGTCGACGTCGGGATCACCGCTCATGCGGCGATCGATAAGGCTCGGGAGTTGGGTGTGGATGTGATCCTTACGGACCATCACTTGCCAGCAGAAACTTTGCCTCAAGCTTACGTGATCATTAATCCCAATCAGGGAACTTGCGAAAGTGGTTTAGGTTATTTATGTGGTGCGGGAGTTGCATTTTATCTGCTTCGCGGATTGAAAAGATACTTTCATGATCACGCCGAACTGCCTAAAAACAATTGGGATTTAAAAGAAGTCTTAGATTACTTCACGATCGGTACTTTGACCGATATGGTCCCGTTGGTTGACGATAATCGCGTGTTGGTAAAACACGGTTTGGTTAAACTTGCCGAGACGAAAAGAGCCGGACTTCGAGCATTACTTGAAGAGTTGGATCTGCAAGATCGTGCTTTAACCAGCCAAGACGTGGCGATTCGCTTTGCCCCCAAATTAAATGCACTTTCCAGAATGGAATCGGGGATTCTTCCGATTGATATTTTTCTTTTAGATGATGTTTCTAAAGCTCGCGATATGGTTCGTCAGGTGATGAAGAACAACTCGACGCGCGTTCAGCTTCAAAGTGATGCAGAAACAGAAGCTCAAGAATTACTTAAAGAGTGGCCACATAAAGACTTTGTATTTGTGGCTTCTCCAAATTTCCACCGCGGTGTTGTCGGTTTGATCGCGACGAAGCTGACTCAAGTCTATAACAAACCAGCCTTCGTCGGTTCTGTGGGTGATGACGGTATGATCGTCGGATCCGCTCGTTTGCCACAAGGTCAGGAAGCATGTCTGGTCGAGGCGATGGGTTCGGCAGCAGAGTTGATGAGCCGTTTTGGTGGTCACTCGGCGGCAGCGGGATTTGAAATCGCAGAAACGAAAGTCGCTCAGTTTGTGGATCGTTTGAGCGGGCATTTTTCGGATCTTCGCGAAAAGCCAAAGCCGTTAGAAATCTTTTACGATGTTCAAGCAAGTCTTCCCGAAGTCAGCGCCAGCCTAATGAAGTGGTATGATTTTGTCGGTCCTTTTGGGGCAGGCTTTGCGATTCCATTAATTCATTTTTCAAATATTCAGATTTTATCCAAACGCGAGCTTAAGGGTGGTCATCTGCGCTTAAAGCTGTTTGATCCTGATAGCAACGCGACGATGGAAGCCCTGTTATTTACACCGACTCCTCGTCAGGTGGAAACTTTGCACACGGTGCCGGGTTTTTATGATATCTTAGGGGAGCTTCAGTGGAATTACTTTGCTGGGCAAAAAACAATACAAATCCTGATTCGTGATCTGAAGGCCATGTCATGAAGAATAAGAAAAAAGTCGTTGTCCTTTTGTCGTCGGGCTTAGACTCGACTGTTAATATTTTTGAAGCGATCAAGCACCATCACGAAGTGGTGCTGGCTTTGACGTTTAATTATGGTCAAAAGGCAGCAAAAAAGGAAATCGAGCAGTCTGCTAAAATTGCGAAATTCTTAGGTGTGCCCCATAAAGTTTTGGATGTGACTTGGTTTAAGGAATTTAACAAGTCCTCTTTGCTGGTCGATGATCAAAAAGTTCCCACAGGCAATGATGTTGAAATCGACAATATGGAAAAATCTGCGGAATCTGCAAAATCTGTTTGGGTTCCCAATCGCAATGGGATTTTCCTAAATATCGCTGCTGCTTATGCAGAAGCCTTGGGTGCAGACTCCGTGATTCCGGGATTCAATGCTGAAGAAGCCGCGACCTTCCCTGATAACTCAATTGATTATCTAAAAGCGGCAACTCACGCGTTCTCATTTTCCACTTCCAACAAAGTGACAGTGGGTTGTTATACGGCTCACTTAAATAAACCTGCGATCGTTCTTTTAGGGCAAGGCCTGGATGTTCCTTGGGAATTGACCTGGCCATGTTATTTCGCCGGGGACGAGTGGTGCGGGCAGTGTGAATCTTGTAAGCGTGCGAAGCGCGCCTTTGCCTCGGCAAATGTTGACGTGAAAAACCTCTTTAAGGAGTAGTCGCCATGGAAATGCATTTTATTGAAAAAAAATTCGCTTACGATGGCAGTCAGCTTCATTCCTTGTTTGCGTATCTGGAGCACGGGGTTTTGGGGCCTTCCATTATTTCCTGGATCGGCCGCTGTGATATTCCGTTTTCTCATATGGTCGACGGAGAGGATTTGCTGGCGAACGCCGTGATCGCTGGCGATGAGATGCTTCACTTCATTATTGAAGTGTTCGATCGTGATCTGTTTAGTGGAGTGGCGTTGCAACGCCTGTTTGCCTCGATTGCCCGCGATTATATGCAGGCCCATGCGGGGAGTGCTTTAAAAACTGAAACACTGATCCGCGATGGTGACGACATCTATTGGGGAGATCGCAAACTTTCCATCAGTATCGCCACTCGTTCGCCGGTTTCTACGATGGTGCATTTTGCGATGAATATCACGAATGAAGGCACTCCGGTAAAAACAGCCTGTCTGAATGACTGGAAAGTAGATCCCCGCAGAACTGCGGAGGATCTAATGACTTTATTTAAAAAAGAATACGAGACGATTGTTACGGCGACTCAAAAAGTTCGCCCTGTTCCTTAGTGTCGAGAATGATCTACCGCCGGGACACCCGTGGTCTCGGTGAATTTTTTTAAAGGTAGATCATAGACGACTTCATGACCCACAGCATTTTCACGAACAGCTTTGATTTTCAGCTGGCCTTGGCCTGATATTTTTCCTTGCGGCACGCAGTGAAAATGATTTCCGCCCATGATTCCACATTTGTATGCGATCACTTTTGCGCGGCCTTTTCCTTGGAAAACCGCCGTCACTGAAGAGTTTTGAACAGTGGGATTTTTAAATTCCATGTCCAATAAGAAAATATGAGCACCTTGAACTGGGTCGATTTCAAGCTCGGTATGAAAAGGTCCTGGCATTTTTATGTGCCCGCCATTGGGACCAGGGCTATCTTCGCCGTGGGCTTGGACTAAAAGAGGAGAGGTGGCTAAGGCAATGGTAAGTAGGGTTTTATAAAACATGGCGGGCTCCTTATCCTGTAATAGGAATCAGGAGCTTACTTTGTGACAGCGAATTTTTATTTTGCGGGACTGGTCGCTGGAGAAGCTGCGGATACCGCTGGTGCGACCGGAGGCGCAGCTGGAGTCTTAACTCCAGCAGGTGTCGCACTCGCAGCCGGAACTTGAGCTGGTGTTGGCGGTGTTACGCTAGCTGGAGCTTTTGAGGGAGACTCAGCAGGGGCTGGGGGCGGTGGTACTGCAGGTGCCGTAACTGCCGGAGTCGACTTCGGAGCTTCTGTCGTCGGAACCATTGGCGCTGGTGCAGTTACGCTCGCTGGTGTTTTATTCGGTACGATGGCGACTGTCGGTGATGGCGATGGCGGCTTAGGTGGTTCTGCTTGAACCATGTGAACCGGTGTTGAAGAAGTCACCTGGTTTGCTAAAGCTGCGGCCTTATCTTTTGGCATCGAGCGCAGTGTGCCGGAGACAATCATATTCAAAGTGTTTCTCATCGGGATGAAAGCCTCTGAACTGATTTTTTTGCCGGCAATAGCTTTATCGATATAGCGCAAGGACTTTTGCGCCGTCATTGGATTGAAATCGGTCATCGCTCTTGCAAAATAAACCTCTGCCAGTCCCTTCAGACATTTTTCATTGTCAGGCGAGTGAGAAAGACCCTTGGCATAAAGCTGTTCAGCCGTATCTAAAGACTTCGCTTGATCCAGGGGATTCTTAGCCGCTTGAGTGCGGATATTTGTACCCTTGCCCGCATAGGCATCGGCTAAAGATTTCTTCGCCATGCCGTAGGGATTTGTTTTCACAACTTCTTCGCCCACGGAGATGGCATCATCCCAGCGGCCAAGTTGCTGAATGTAAGCCGTGAAATTACCAGCAAGCCAAGAATTACCTGGGTCGGCCTTGATCGCGTATTTATAAAATGCGATTCCATTTTCGACTTTACCTTGTTGAATTAACAACTCACCCAAGGCAGCACCAGCACGGGCTTTGTCGGCATTGTTATGGGCAATCTCAAGTGCTTTATTGTAAGAGCCAATGGCCGCCTGATTTTGATTTAATTCTTCCAGAACCTTTCCGCCCAGGAAATACAAATCAAAATCTTTTTGAGAGGCCTTATAGGTCTGATTGAAAGTATTAGAAAGACTTGATTTATCGTCCCGAGACAAAAGAATCCACGTTTTCTGTTGCAGAATTTTTGGATCATTCGGGTAAGCGCTATTAAGCTTGTCTACAATTTGCGACGCCAGGTCCAAGTATTCTTTTCTATCCACACCGTTATGAATATAGTTGATGCGTCTTAGGGCGCGAGCTTTAACTAGCAAAGCGTCCTTGTTTTCAGAATCTCTGTCTAAGATCTGGTTTGCGATGTGATAAGCATCATGGGCGCCTTGAATTGATTTTGGTCCACCGATGTCGAGTTTTTCGTTGGCCTTAACGATCGTGTAGTCTTCCAGACGGCTTTGCAGGGTTGCTGCCGGTGCAATCGGGTTGATTAAAACCTGGCGGCCTTTAAAGCACTCGGGGATATCTCCCGTCATATATTGGAATTTTTCTGAATTTAAATCCTTAGCAGAGATGCGCACTTCATTGAAGGCGATATCATCGACGATTTTAAAACCACCGTCTTCTTTGATAAAGTCGCGGGAAATCGTGTACCAGGGGGTGAAAATCGAACAGCCTTCTTGATAGCCAACGAAATCAAAACCTTTCACGTGAGTGATGGTTTTTTCCGAGTAACGTGCGATAAGATTCGCATCGGTCACACGGTAACCCATAAGCGCCATCGTATATAAAACAGTCTGCGGGAATCCCGTGTCCAGATAAAGCTTTTGATCATGCCAAGTGGTGAGCTCTTCGCCAATAGTCTTTTGAGTTCCAGAAATTTTATTGACGATACGATTTCGGAAGTTAACTCCCTCGTACATTCCTTTGGAGTTTTCAGGGTTCGAGCGCAAGTAAGTCATGATTGTTTTCTTACCTGCGTCTTCGCTTTTTGCTAAGGAGGCTTCGATCATGTATTTTGCGTACTCGCCCGTCGCTTCAAACTTTGTTGTCGTGTCGGAGGTATTGTCTTGATTGATTTTGATTGTTTTATCAAATGTCAGAAGGGACTCGCCGGATTTTGGGTAGGGCAGGTATTCCAAAGCTTTCGCCTGGTCGCTGACTTCGATCGCATGTGAACCCGCGATATCCGCAAACACATAGCCAGAGTTGCTCACCATGTTGGTCGGATCCACCCAAAGGATGTTGTCTCCATCTTTAACTTTTACGATCGCATGATTGAAAAGAGAAGGATTAACCAGCTCCGGAGCCGATAGTTCTGGTTTTAAACGAGACAATTCTTCCAGGCCTGAACGTTTAACCAGGGCCACCTTCGCATCCAGCCCCAGGGCTCTTAACATCGCCGTCGTCGCTAAAGAGAAGTCTTTGCAGTCTCCGGTTTTAGTGCGAGCAATATCTTTTAACGGTTGCGCGATGTACATCTTCTCAAGACTTGTCCAGTTGCCTGAATAAGTCATGACGTTGGCAAGCTCTGACGTCACGATATCGATTTTTTCTGTCGTCGTTGCGGCTTTTTTGGCTTTATTCACAATGCGCGTGAACGGAGCTGGCAATGTTTTTACAGCCAGGATCTTTTCCCATTTTTGAGAAACGGGAGTGATAAATTCAGCCCAGTTATTCATGGTGCTGACGTCAACACGGGAGATTTGGTCTTTGCGAAGGATCGCCAGGGCTTCTTCCGGAACTTTAAACAGAGGCTTAACTTGTTTAAATTCAAAAACGTAATATTCGCCCTCTTTGCTTTCTTTGGTTTCTAGAACTTTCCAAGGGTCGTTGACGTTCACGTACAGAGGCAGCAAAGACTTGATTTTTGCACGGCCAGCCCATTCCGGAGCGTGCACACCCATCACATAAGTTTGTTGAAAAAGACCTTTAACAAGGTTCTTTTTCGTTTTCATTTTTACTGTGTATTTAGTGATGGAGCCAATCTTGATGTTGTTAAAGGGAATGACCATTTCGCGAAGGTGATTGATGCCTTGTTGGGGGCCCTTGGCGCTTCTTGTTGTGACATCCTTGGGATTTACCGGTGACTCAACACCATCCGTGAAAGTGGAGCCTTTGATAAAAGTGACTGTGGCTGCATCCGGAGCAAAGGGAATGGTTTGTAATACCAATTCGTTACGACCTTTTTCATTCATCACTTTCATTTCCGATTCCAAAGTGGATTCGGCAAAACCATTTTTGTCGATGATGGCTTCATGAGAGCTATTCACGATGGTGAACGGCATTTCTTGTTCTTGCATCCAATCAGCCTGGGCAGAAAATGACATAAACAAGAAAGCTAGCGATGTTAGTGAAATCAGTCGTGTTTTCATATTATCTTTTTCGGATTTTAAGGGCCCAACTTAATTAGTTATCTGTTTATATTGTTCCTGGACCTACCGTTCTCAAATTGATTCGCTGATTTTTCTGTTTTTTGTATAGGAATCTGTCACAAACCTCGACCTTGTGCCCTAATATTACAGCAGGGAGATTTTATGGAATCGCAGCAATCAGAACATTCAAATTCAGTGACGGATCTTCAATTGGTGGGGATGTCTTGCGTAAACTGTGCTGCAAAGATTGAAAAAACACTTAATGCCATTCCTGGAGCTGTGGCCACGGTGAATTTTGCGACTGAAAAAGCGCATATTGAACATTCAGAATCTGTGGCTCCAGAGGATTTGATAAAGGCGGTCCAAAAAGTTGGTTATCAAGCCTTTGAAATGAACTCGCCAACAGATGTTCAGGCTTTTAAAAATGAAGCCGCTGCGGAATATCGTCGTGATCTGACTCATTTTATCGTTTCCGCACTTTTAACAGCTCCGTTTTTGCTGGAGATGGTGATGATGTTTTCCGGTCATCACGAATTTTTGCCTCGCTGGTTTCAGGTTGTTCTCGCGACCCCTGTTCAATTTTGGATTGGCTGGCGTTTTTACCGGGGATCTTATTATGCGTTAAGGAATAAAAGTGCCAATATGGATGTTCTTGTCGCCTTAGGCACATCCATGGCCTATTTATTGAGTGTGGTCGTGACCGTTTTAAACTGGCACGAACAGCATGTGTATTTTGAAGCCAGTACAGCAGTGATCACTCTGATTCTTTTAGGAAAATTGATGGAGTCCCGCGCGAAAGGAAAAACTTCTGAAGCGGTAGAAAGCTTGATTCGCCTGCAGCCAAAATCAGCGATGGTCAAAAAGGGCAGTGAGTGGGTCGCAACCTCCATTGAGCATGTTTTAGTGGGAGACGTCGTCCTGGTAAAAAACGCTGAGTCTATTCCTGTAGATGGCGTGGTGGTGGAAGGTTCATCGACCATCGATGAATCTATGTTGACCGGTGAAAGCATGCCCGTGGAAAAAAGTATTCAGGATCATGTTTTTGCGGCCACTCTAAATCAAGATGGAGTTTTGCAGGTTCGCGCTACGAGCGTGGGATCTAAGACTCAGCTTGAACAAATTATTAAAATCGTTTCAGCAGCTCAAGGATCCAAAGCCCCCATCCAAAGGCTTGCAGATAAGATTTCAGGAGTCTTTGTGCCCGTCGTGGTTGCAGTTAGCATTGTAACTTTCTTTGCAACTTGGTTGATTATGGGTGATTTGCAGGCGGCGTTTATTTCATCCGTATCAGTTCTGGTGATTGCTTGCCCGTGTGCTTTAGGTTTGGCAACGCCCACTGCAGTGGTGGTGGGGATCGGGAAGGCGGCTCCCCTAGGGATCTTATTCAAAGATGCAAAAGCCCTGGAGCAAGCTGAGAAAGTCAATTACGTGGTTTTAGATAAAACCGGAACGATCACGGAAGGACATCCCGTCGTAACAGCACACACCTCGGATGACGTATTGAAACTCGCAGCAAGTCTTGAGCGAGGTTCTTCGCATCCCTTGGCACATGCGATTATCTCCGAAGCGCAGCGCAAGGGTTTTGAATCGTATGAGGTGAAAGATTTCAAATCTGTGACCGGTCTTGGCGTCGAAGGCGTGATTGGAGGGTTGCATTACCGTCTGGGGCGTCCTCATTGGGTTTTGAATGGTCAGGGAATTGCTGCAGAAATGAAAGACGCTGAAAACAACGGGCAAACAGTGATGGTCCTAGCAAGCGAAACGAACGTATTAGGATTTATCGCCGTTGCCGATAAAGTCCGTGAAACCTCGAAGCAGGCTATTGCCGCATTAAAAGACCTGGGTATCACGGTGATAATGTTAACCGGGGATAACGAAGGAACCGCAAAAGAAATCGCTCGGCAAGTCGGAATCACTGAGTTTAGGTATGGTGTTAAACCAACTGACAAAGCCAATGTCATCGTATCCCTGAAACGTAAAAAACACGTGGTCGCTATGGTGGGTGATGGAATCAATGATGCCCCAGCGCTGGCTATGGCGGACATAAGTTTTTCTATGTCGTCAGGAACGGATATCGCCATTGAAACGGCGGATGTCACTTTGATGAATAACGATTTGATGTCTATTGTTCACGCAGTGAAACTTTCGCAAGTCACTTTAAAAAAGATTCGTCAGAATTTATTCTTCGCGTTTATTTATAATACTCTGGGTATTCCGCTCGCCGCATTAGGGATGTTAAATCCTGTGATCGCAGGGGCCGCGATGGCGATGAGCTCAGTTTCTGTAGTCAGCAATTCTCTATTGCTTAAGAAAAAGAAAGTTTAAGCAGAGTCTTTTTCTTTGGATTTAATATAGGCGTCCACCAACCACAGACGAATGTGTTTAAGGTAGGCGTCCTTCATTCCGAAAAAGACGAAATGGTTTAAATAACCTTCATCAGTTTTGTTTTCTTCAGAATAATTGACCGTCGCGATGATTTCAGGATTTTGATGTTCTTCCATACGCCATAAGATGAATTCGCGGAAAGCTCCCGTGCTGATTGCACGGTGATATTTCATCACAACTCCAGCTTCAGAGATTTGCGTGATTTCAACAGGATTCGCTACTTTCGCATCAAGCTCTGCTTTAACATATGGAAGCGTTGTCGGTTCCACGGTGGTGATCGCAAAGTTCGTGATAAGTTTCTTTGCAATATACATTTTGTCCAGCGGTGTGAAGTAAATGTCTTTACACCAGCGACTCATGTCAGCCACTTCTGGTGGATTAATTTTAGTGCGGGAAACAATAATCAGCTGGGGAGTTTCTTTCCACTCCGTGCTGTGTTTTTTTGCGCGTTCTTTCATTTTTTCAACCAGCGCGTTCCAAGTTTTCTCTTTCTCGATATCCAGCATGTGATAGTTGATGATGACCAAATCAGGATTGATTGGAGGATTTTGGCGTTCTTTGCTGTCTAAATCCTGCAGGTCAGAAAGAAGTTGCCCCTGGCTTTTATAGCTAAAGACTTCCACATTTTGAAAGCGCTGATTGAGCATCGTTTTAAACTCGATATCCAAGGGCTCGTCATCATTCAAAAGAATGATGCGAGTTTTCAAATTCCCCAGGGGAGTTTGTAAATCCAAGGTTTGATGGTTTTTATTTTGCAAAATGTCCCGTCGGATCTTGGCGATTTGGGCTGGATCCGCAGCGACAAATTGGAAGGTGCAAAGATACTCTTTGATCGAGATTTCTTTACAAGCGACACAAACAGCCAGCAAACTTTTCTTGCTATCAGAAGAAAAGGAATCGCTATAGTACTTGGTAATCGCACCAATTTTAATCTCGTGATTGTTCAAACTTGTAAACCCAATCTCAGACAATGACTGCAACTGAATATCTTTAAGCATTTCAATAGTCGCTGATATCTTCGCAGCAGTCAGTGTTGAGCTTGTCACAGGGTGGTGACCCGTCAAAGCGTATTGCAGATGCTCTTTGACGATTAATTTATCAAACGGCTTATAAAGGACGTTATTGATAATGCGATCTTCGGCAAGCTTGATATCAAAAGTAGGGCTTTCAAAAGCCGTCAAAATCAAAGCGGTGGGTTCTTGTTCAGAACACATTTTTTTACGAATGAAAAAGTCACGGGCGCGCCGAACAAGGCCCAAATTTTTAGTGCCCAGGAATTCATCTTTTGCAATGACCAGACGAAGTTCATCCGCGATGGAGGGCTCGGTTAAGTCGGAAAGGTCTGAGGGGTGTTTCGTGCCAGCACCAGCTAAAGCCTTAGCGCCTTCATGCACGGCAATTTTCAGAAATTCATGGAAGCTTGCAAGATTCTTGAAGAAGCGAATATGAAGCTGAGGATCTATACTTTTCAGGCTTTCATATAGATCCTGACTTGTTCTCTCATCATCTTCGAGTATCAGGATAAACTTCATAGTACTATTGTATCTTGAAATGGGACCAAAAACCAGATGGCTGGATTTTGGTCTCGAAATGAGAGTTTAGCGAAACAGGAAGTACACCGCTCCCACGAGACAAAGCCCCGCATAGAGGTAATCCATCTTAAGTGGTTGACCCATATACCAATAAGAAAATCCCGCAAAGACCACCATCGTAATGACTTCCTGGATGATCTTTAGTTGCGGCAAAGTATAAACTTGGGAACCCAATCTGTTAGCCGGTACCTGGAAAATATACTCAAACAGGGCGATACCCCAGCTGACCGCGATGGCGATCCAAAGGGCTGAGCTCTTAAGACTTTTCAAATGCCCGTACCATGCGAAGGTCATAAAGATAT
This sequence comes from Bdellovibrio sp. ZAP7, assembly GCF_006874645.1. Taxonomy (NCBI): domain Bacteria; kingdom Pseudomonadati; phylum Bdellovibrionota; class Bdellovibrionia; order Bdellovibrionales; family Pseudobdellovibrionaceae; genus Bdellovibrio; species Bdellovibrio sp. ZAP7. The sequence continues at coordinate 1,843,795 of NZ_CP030082.1, forward strand.
TGGAAATCAACAGCAGGACAAGAGGGCTTACGTATTGAAGCATTACTTATGGGTCCTTTGATTGTAGGCGTGATTGCACAGAAGACTTGCGATGCGACGATACTCACTCAATAAATCCAAATGGATCGAGCTGGTATTGATCGAAGTATTCAGGCCGCGATTCAAGCGGCTGATATGATTTTCGCGCAAAGAAATTTCAAGCTTCGCCAAATCCCGTTTCAGCTGAATGGCTTCCTCGCAGAGCTCACGGTTTTGATAAGCGTTGACCGCCATCGCAGCAACCTTCACAACTTGTTCGTGCATTTCGCGAATTTCAGCCCAGCCTTCACCAGAAAACTCCAGTTTTAAAGCATTCTTTTTAATCGCAAGCGCCAAAATGTTGATGTCAATTGCATCCGCCGCACGTTCTGCGTCACTTAGAAACATGATCATGTTCATGATGTTTTGATGAACTACGGTGCTGGATTTATTAGCATGGTCCAATAAGAACATTTTTGTTTCGCGGTAAAGGAAGTCGACCTTGTTGTCGCGATCTTTGATCGAATCAAAAACCTTTGGATCATTGGTTTCAAAAAGTTTGATCGAATCCTTGATCATGCCGATCACGATATCGGCCGTGCGCATGATTTCGCGGTTCGCATAAGACACTGCCAGGGCCGAACTCTGGTAGTTGTTCATGTTTACGAACTCTGTACCAAATTCCTCAGAGGCGGCTTTCGGGAACATTTTCTCAATCCACTGAGCCCCTTTATCGATGAACGGATAAAAAAGGATCGCTGAAATAATATTGAAAATCAAATGGGCGTTCGCAATCGAACGCTCCACAGTCGAGTCAAAGGTCATTAAGAAATCAATAAAGAGCTGCGTAAAGGGGTAAAAGATCACGACACTTATGGTTTTGTAAAAGAAATGGGCCCAGGCGACCTGACGCCCGATGTAGTTGCCGCCCGCTGCGGAAATCAATGCAACCGACGTCGTTCCGATATTAGCTCCGTAAACCCAGATCATGGCATCGTAAAAAGTGATCGCTTTCACCGCTGCCAAACTCATCGCCAGGCCGATCGTGATCGCAGAGCTTTGCACAAACGCGCAGAACACGATAGAAATCATCAACGAGTACCCAGGATTGTCACGAACACTTTGGAAGAACTCCGTTAGCATCGGATTTTCTGCAAAGTGATGAGAGGCCGTGGATACCAGCTTAAGACCTAGAAACAATAATCCAAAACCCATGCAGGCCAGTGCCAGATTTCTGAAAACAGTCTTTTTGGCTTTAAAATAAAACGCAAATGAAATTGCAAAAACGGGAAGTGCATACTGAGTCAGATCAAAAGAGATCAATTGTACGGTCAAAGTGGTACCAATCGCGGTCCCAATGATAACACCCATGACCTGACGTAAGTTAATGACTCTAGCGGAGCCCAGGCCCACAAGCATGGAGGTCGCAGCGCCCGAACTTTGCATCAGAGTGGTGAGGCCCACTCCGGTCAGGATGGCCAAAATTTTACTTTGGGAAAGATGATTTAAAAGGCTTGTGATCTTACCAGCCATCAACTTTTCCAGCGACGAACTGGTGATAGACATTCCGTATAGGAAGAGCGCAACACCGCTGACAAGTAAAATAAAGAAGGAATTCTCTGTATTGATCATAAAGAATTATTTTAGCAGCATTTTTTTAGTTTTAGGAAGCAGCAATTCTGATTTATGCTGAGTCTACCTCGAAGGAGTTTCCGATGTTGGATCTAAAAAAGCCCGTTTTGGTAGTGGCTGCAGTCATTCGTAAAGAAAATGACTCGGATAAGCGCATTTTGCTAGTGCGTCGAGGCCCCGAACAAAGCGGTGCAGGATTTTGGGAGTTCCCCGGGGGAAAAGTGGAGCCTTCAGAGTCGCCCGAGCAAGCGCTTCGGCGTGAAATTGATGAAGAACTCGGAATTGCTATCACCGTAGGCAAGTTTATTGGTGAGCAGGATTTCGCTTATCCTTCGAAAACCATTCGTCTGAGAGTTTACGAAGCATTGACTATGAGTTCAGAGATTATTTTAACTGAGCACGATGCGATGAAATGGTTAAAGGCCGATGAAATCGTCAAAGAAGAGCTCTCAGCCGCGGATCGACCTTTTGTAGAGATGCTTCAAGGTAAAAGATAAGTTCGTTCATTTGGAGTGGGAAGGCGGCAAAAGTCTCTTTTTCCAAACCATGAATAGCGATTTTTTGCGACAAGTTTGTAGAGACTGTCTCGGATAAATCCAGGGAGGACCCACCCAAGTCGAGACAGACCATAGACTCCACCCAAACCCGAAAGAATTTTAAGTACCGCCGCAGATCGGTGATAGATCTTACCTGACTCATAGTAGATCACTGTATCCAGGTTCTCGCGATCTTGAGCGGGAAGAAGCGCCTCCGCCGTCGAACCTTGGAGTGGGGCGAACAAAAAACGATGCTGTGGATCGCGAGTAATGACAGCATCCACAAAGCCATTACAAAGATGGCAGACGCCGTCGAAAAACACCACATTTCTCATTTTTACATCTTCCTTTTCCATAGCAATCCCAGGCTACAATCATTATACTACTTAAACAAGCTGTGGGGGCCTCACGAATGGAAGTATTTTTGTTTCCTTTGGTCAATGTGACGTTGTTTCCGCATACGACCAAACCCCTAAATATTTTTGAGCCTCGATATCTGACCATGGTGAAAAATGCTGTGGCCAATAATATTCCGATCGCCATGGGTTATATCGAGGATCCATCCAAAGTTGCTCCGGTTCCTCCGGGTGAGCCAGTGCCTTTTGTCCGTGAAATCGCTGGCTACGGCTATGCCCAAATTATCGAAGAACGAGTGAATGGAACTCTTCTGGTCTTTTTGCAGGGGCAAGGCAAGTTACGTTTGAAACATACTGTGGATTACAAAACTCCCTACATCGTTTGTCAGTCTGAAATCATTCCTGAGCAAACAATCGTCGATCCACATCACCTAGTGCGCCTGCATGCGCTTAATAAAGTTCTTATTCGCTGGATTCACACACACATCCCAGATCCTGCTCAGCGGGACATGTTTTTGCGAAATCTAAATCGCCCCGAAGAAGTTGTGGGAGCCTTTGCCTCTTACATGGTGCGCGATTACGACTTGCAGCAGATGGTGCTTGAGTACAACGATATTAACGAAAAGGTGGATTTTCTCCACCGTCTGACTGAATCAAATGAACTGACGACTTAAGGTTTAAGTCGTCGTCGGCGCAGGATTGCGCGTGAAGAAAACCCATTGAAGTAAAACCACCCAAATCACCTGCGCCAAGCAAAGGTGCGTGATTTTCATCCAGGTAGGCGCGTGTAAAAAGAGCGTGCTGAAGCCAAACAGAATTTGCACAATCAAGATCACACTCATCTGTACAGATTTTTTCTTTAGCAGAACGTTTTCCGTGGTCTGCGCTTTAAGCCAGAAAAACAAAGCCAGGCTTCCTGCCCCCACAACCGCAAGAACCGGGTGAAGTCCGCGCAGGCGAATTAGATAGTGAGAGTCTGAAGACAAATCCGCAAGCAAACCTTCCATAATATTATCAGTCGGGAACAGGGAATTTGAAAGGGCCGCCCAGGCACCGGTCGTACCAAGAGCTACGATAATCCAGGGAAGCAGTTTATACTTTTTGTAGTTCGCAAGGGGAGTCGGTGTCGTGTCATTCAAAGCGGCTGCTGCATAAGCCAAAGCCACAGCCCCCGTTAACATAAATGAATTCACCTGATGCAGGGCCATCACGAAGGCACGATAAGGTGTATCGTTCGTTGTCACGAGTTTAAAAAGAACAAGCTTTGCTCCCAGGAGCGCTTCGGTGACCATGAAAATCAGCGTTGCCACGGCGGCTTTACGTGCAAAGTGACCGACTGGATAAAGTTTTCGCGCCATCCAGAAAAAGTAAATCACGACAAAACCATAAATACCCGACATCAGGCGATGACCATACTCGACCCAGGTTTTCCCGCGTTGGGCTTCAGGAATCAACTGGCCGTGGCATAGTGGCCACGTATCGCCACAACCGTCGCCAGAGTGAGAAATACGCACCCAAGCGCCCCACAGAATCACCAGAATCGTGTAAATCAAAAGCCCAAATGCAAGTTTCTTGTATTGAGTTCGTGTCATCATGGGCAAAGGGCTATCACGGGCTTGAAACTCGGTCAATAAACGGCTCTAATAGACCGCATGAGTAATCAACATCACCATCATCATCACAGTCATAGCTCAGGCCATCATCACCATCACAGCCATGGAGCTGTCATCGGACGTATGCGCTTTGCATTCATTCTCAACCTGGGGTTTGCCTTGGTGGAGTTGGTGGGTGGCTATTTGACGAACTCCGTTGCAATCATGAGTGATGCTCTTCATGACTTTGGGGATGCGTTGGCGATGATTATTGCTATTGTGATGGAGAAAGTTTCTCACAAAACCAGTGATCAGAAATTTTCCTATGGCTATCGTCGTTTTTCTGTTTTAGGCGCTGTTATTACGGGCATGGTGTTGATCATCGGCTCCGTTTTTATTTTGATTGAAGCGGTCCCTCGTCTTTTGAACCCGCAGCAGGTTCATGCTGATGGGATGTTGATTCTTGCGGTGTTCGGAGTGGCCATCAATGGTTTTGCGGCACTGCGAGTTTCCAAAGGCACTTCATTGAATGAACGCATGTTAATGTGGCACATGATCGAAGACGTTTTGGGTTGGGTTTTGGTTTTGATCGGCGCCTTGGTAATGAAGTTTTGGGATGTTCCTCAAGTGGATGCGGGACTTGCCGTGACATTGTCGCTGTGGATTTTATTTAACGTCTTTAAAAACCTGCGTGAAGCAATGAAGGTTTTCTTGATGGCTTCCCCAACGGGGGCCTCTGTTGAATCTGTCTCTGACAATATCAAAATGAACCCGCTTGTCGTGGATGTTCATCACGCGCATCTATGGTCTTTAGATGGAGAAAATCACGTTTTTACCGCTCACGTAGTTCTAAAAGGGGATGCAACTCCGGCCGATATGGAAGCTGTGAAACACCAGATTAAAAAACAAGTGAAAGAATTTGGGATCATAGAAGCGACTATTGAAACAGAACTTATGGGCGTTTCCTGTGTCGATCCTCATCACGCCTAGGCTGAAACATTGTTCTCATTATATTCGGAACCTTCTATAAGGATCTGAAAAATCACGACAACTCGCGGATGTTCGTGGTGTCTTGTTTGTTTTGTTCCGATAAGGAGCGATCAAACGAGGCTTCTATGTCGGTGAAAAACAAGTCAGGGAACGCTATATTGCAGGTGCTTGCCGCGATCGTGGTTATGGGCATCAGTTTCTATTTCTTGTCGGCCTACGTAATCGCTCAACGAAAACAAATCGTAAAAACTAAAAATGTGGTGACGTTGAAATTCGCAGTGAATAGTGCGATGGACTACGTCGTATTCGGTGTTCGTCAAAAGTATTGCTTCGACAACGGAACGATTTTGCAAAACATCGATGCTTGTAATTGGAAGCACGCAGGGAATGTTGAACGCCTGGTTATGTCAGATGAGCAACTTCAATCTTTAAGAGAGATGGTCGCAGCCGGTGCCAATATCGGACCGCATGATGCCGATATGAGTAAGCTGCGCCTGGATAAGATTGACCTGATGTTAAACTTTCCGGTCTCTCCAGCACATCCCTTGTTTCCGATCGTGGATGCTTTAAAAACAGTTGTGAATGAAACAAACGGTCAAGTGATCAAGGTTAAAGGAATTCACATCGTACTTAATCGTCCTGAAAACAGTGGCTATTTACCCAAGGCAGGACGCGAAGTTTACATAATGGCCGAAGCTTCGTTATTAGATGATGGCAACGAAGTGATCCAAGTGGGACGCGTACCTTTAAGTGTTCGATCACAGATTGCGATTTATCCCCGGGAAATGGGTTCCTTCGCTTTGGTGCTGCCTAAGGATCTTCATATGGATCAGTCGTGGAATGCATCTACGACAAACGGCGACGTGATTCTTCACAAGTTTAATGACCGAGCCTCACTCGGTACAAGCACGGGGCTTGTCTTTAATAGTCCGGTGTTTGTGAACGGTAACATCTATTTACCGAATGACACCGGAGATGCAGGGACTTCGAACTATGCTGCGGTTACATTTGCAGACCGAGTTTATATGGGGAATGGGTGGATATTAAAGTCCGACGGAAATCCCTATGCTCCTGCGACCCTGGGTGGCTTGCCAGACCGGTATTGGTCGGACTCTCGCGTGTTTGGTGGTTTTTTAAATGGAATTGAAAATGACGGAAGTTCTGATGCCGGATTGGAAGTGATGTCTGGGCAAGTGAGTAATTTGCCCGCCGGCGATTTTGACTGGAATCGTATTTGTGCCGATTATAATAAAAAGACAGTCGACATTGGCACCATGAAAGTTTCTAAGATCAAAGCAAAAATGGTTGATGATTCAACTGACGGTTCCACGCAAAAATCCAAATATAAAATTACTTTGAGTAACTATAATCAGTACTATCCGCAAAAAAATCCGATTCCAGCTCCGAATGTTGAAAAGTGGAAGCCGGGGACAGCCTCTGTCACGAATATTAATAAGTATGGTGATGCAACGACCACGGGGGCAGTAACTTCCATCATTCTGGCCTACGGGATTGGATCAGACTATCGCGAAGTGATATTTGATATGACGAAATACGGGACAGCTGTTTTGCAGCCGCAGGTTGTAAATGAAGATCGTCGTAAAAATTTGGAAGCGGCTCTTAAAGAAGCTAACGATACGATCAATAAGTCCTCTGACAAAACGAATGCTCTGCAATCTGATTTAAATAAATCGAATACTGATTTAGCCGCTGCAAATACAGATTTAGCAAAAAAGAAAGATGAATTGAATGCAGAATTGGCAAAACCAGTTTACGCAAGCCCTTCTCCGAGTCCGACCGTAAGTCCAAGCCCCACGGCAAGTCCGAGTGCCAGCCCAACTGTGAGTCCTTCTCCGACGGCTTCACCATCTGTATCTCCGACCGTATCTCCTTCGGTAACTCCGACAGCGTCGGCCAGTGTGACTCCTTCACCATCAGCGACAACAAGTCCTTCTCCAAGTCCTTCTCCAACTCCAACTCCGACAGCAACCGTGGGAGATCCATCCCTGTATCAAAATCCTGATACGATAGCTAAGCTGAACCAGGAGATCGATGCTTTAAACAAAAAGATCAATGATCTGCAGGCGCATATTGCTGATTTAAAAAATGTTCAGATTCCAGCGAATGATAAAAACAATTCGGAAGCAAAGGCCACTGTGTCTTCAGCTACAGCGGCCCTGGCCGATTATCAGCAAATGATCGACAATCCTCCGAAATTTACGATTGAGATGGATGCGATGAAAACGGGAAGTGGTCGTGAATATCTGGACCGCGCCTATTTATCTGTGAACCTAACAAATGCAGCTAACTTACGCGACACTGATGGAAATAAGATCACCGTTTTTTCGGTCCGTTTTAAAGCCTATGATGGAACTTATTGGAATAGTATACCGGTTGCGCCCGATGCAAACAGCCCCACGCATTTGCTTGGTTATCTCAATTATTCTATTGATAGTGCTGGTAATATCACAAGACCTTCGGGGCTTTCTGCCACAGCTAACACCTCTGGCACAGAAGAAGATGAGTCCGGTAATTCAACCGACATTGCGCAAGCCTGTGAAGATTTTTACGACAACATGAACTCTCAATCCTTCGGAGCCGCAAACTGGGGAACAAGCTTTGCCGGAGGTACACGTTCTTCATGGAATTTTGCGGGTGTTGATAGTTCCGTTCCTAAAGAAAAGGGACACGAAAGTGAACCGATCTTGGAAGAAAGAATATTTAATTCAGACAGTACTGAATTCTTAGTGAATTCCATCGTTGGAAATTGTGTCATTAAAGCCGGTACAAACTTTGTCACGGGTTTTTATACTTGTGACAATTTGACTATCGAGGGTGGACGTACGAAGCCTCTGACAATCATTGGGACTTTTATCATTGGTAAGACTTTGAAAATCAATGAACAGGCCATTCGTATCGGAATTCAGTGGAGTAGCATTTATCATCCGCAATCTACGCGTATCTTGCGTTCACGAAAAATTTTGAAACCCATGACTGAGCCAGATAACGTCGCGAAGTGTGATAATTTACCATCTCCCATTTGGCATCCCATTCCTTCCATTCAAGAAACTGCAGATCGCATGGCTTGTAACGTGATCAGTCTGCGTGCGAAGGCGGATCCTTTCAAGTGGACGGCGGTGGATCCTGATTGTGGAGTGGATCCGGCAAAACAACAGACAGTTCCAACATGCAAACGTCGTATTATTCGTTATTTCGTGGTTGAGCAATCCAGAGAAGGGTTGGGAATGTAATGAAAAAACTTAATTCTCGGGGACAAACAATAGTTGAATCTCTGGTGGCGTTGGGATTGATTTCCTTTATCGGTCTTATCTTTTTTGGTGGTTTGGTGCAGCTTCGTAAAACGACGTCTGATAGTTTGCTGGATTCCGCTACGGATAGGCAGATTGCTGATATCGCTGAAAACATCAAGGCGGGCGTACAAAAGTACCAGGTGAATTTCAATCTTGATAAAGCAGCGCTAGAAACTTTATTAAAGCCGGAAAATCTTCCCATGGTGTGGGATGTCGGTGTGGTGGCTGAAAAAGGTCAGTGTGATCGATGTCAGGGAACCTATGGGTATGTCATTCAGCCTTTCGACAAGTATCGGGGTCTTTACATGGTGACCCTTCGTCTTTCACATAAAAGCTGGCTCCCGCATGAGACCTATCGTGACTACAACTTTATAGTGAGTGCGAAGTGATGTTTAGAAATCAAAAAGGCTTAACTTTAGTGGAAATGATGCTCGGGATCGGTTTATTCGCGATCGTGATTTCTATTATTGTTTCAGTTCAGGTGAAAATGTCTCAACAACAGGTCGAGATGATTAGAAAACTGGATGATTCCGTTGATCAGCATTTGGCTGAAAGGATCCTATTCAAAGATTTAAGTGGCATCGATATTTCCTACAATAATCTTATCGTTAAAGACGACCATGGAAATAACTTTTATGATTTTTATCCCGATATCACAGAGAACATTTTAAAAGTTCGGGCCGATCGCGAATTGAATTTAAAGCTAGGTGGGAAGGATTCATTTTTCGTTTTCTCTCAAAATTCAGCGGCAGGCCCACTTTTAACCTATGACCCTATGTGGGCCTATGATGTCGGTCCAGAACCCGCAGATCCAAATACTCCAGCAACACTGGAATTCAATGGTGAAAAAAATAGGAAATGGATTTCAAATGAAAGTAATGGCGGTCGTCCTGGCTTTTGGAAAGTCGGGCACCTTTTGTTTTATGATACTCCCAGCCGTATTCGTCCCAGTGTTGGGGATGTCATTGATAAAACGATTCCACCACGAAGTTCATTTTATTTGGGCGCTGTTATTTCTGGAAGCGATCTTTTACAAAATGTTTCAGGTGAGGCTGCAGGGCTTTTTAATATGACTGAACCAGACAGCGGGGATGCGATCCCGAGCCTTGACGGTTTTTTAAGAAATGTACCTTCTGTGGGGGGCGGTCAGACGGTGGTGCGTGTGCGTGCTGCTAGACTTGTAAAGTATTACATCGAACCTGATACGAAAAAAAATGCAGATCTTTATAAGCTTGCTCCAGCGAATTTTTTTATGGCGGAGTATCGCGATGGTCAGTTTGAAAAGCCCACATTGCTTGCTGACGGTGTGGGGCGAGTTTTGTTTCGTCGTGATTCAGTGGTCAAAAAAATGATTTACTTCAAAATTGAAAAAGCAGAGTTGAAATAGAATGAATTTGGATAGTTCAGGACGTTTTTTGCGCAAGGGGAGCGTTATGAAAAAAAGTATTTGCTTGATAGCTATCGTCGCGTGGTATTCCGCAGTTGCTCACGCTGATCAAGCGTCCGTGGTGACGGTCGGTAAAGACGTACCTATGGCGGTCAACTCTGTTTCCACTGGTGAATCCCTATCGGGTGCTCCAGCCTCTGGAACAGTGACTCGTTCGGGAAAAAGCACCATGACAGTTCGCTTGATCAACTCCTGCTTTGCAACGAATTTGCGGGCGGTTTCAAATCCGTTGGCGAAAAGCTCGCTGATTAATGCTGATATCGATATCATGGTGGGTGGTACCAAGTACCATCTGTTTGCAGAATATCCCGCTGCCCTCGTGGGTGCTGGCGGAAGTGGTGTTCCAGCTTCTGGGACCGTGTCGAACTTTAATGCTTCTAAAGCCAGTGTCGATCCTGTCGGGGGGACCGTTTCGGCGTTTGGTAATATTGTCGAATTCAGAACGAAAATACCTACGGCGGTTACCGTTGATAATGAAGCTAATATCACGATTTCGAAAGATTCAGTTTCTTTAGGAAAGATGTCTTTCCTGCAAACGGTTCAAGACTGCAATGCGGGACCTGTGTTTGGTGATTATGGTTGGTCATCTAAAATGCCGACTTATAAATGTGGTGCATTCATGGGGAAAGACGGGGATATAACCGCAACATTTGGTGGTTTTAACGTTGCTCCCGACCGTTCCTTGGTTGAACTTTTCATCAGCTTTCCGGGCGAGACGGGTTTTTGTGGAGGGTTCTGGTCACCGTTGATGGTATTCTTTGATGATAAACTTCCTAAGTTTAATACTCTTTCTGATTTCCCTTTAAACCCAGGGGGAAAAGTCTATTGGCCAGATGCAAAGAGCCCTGGATTTTTTCTGGCGATGGATCGCGATCGCAACGGAAAGATCGATCAAAAGGATGAACTTTTTGGTGATAACAATTCGGCTATTAATGGCTTTGAGTCTTTGAAGAAACTCGATAGCAATCATGATGGTTTCATTGATGCTAAAGACAAAGACTTTGCAAAATTAGTCTTATGGAATGACGAAAATGCAGATGGTATCAGTCAACCTCGGGAACTGACAAAAGCAGGATTGAAACTTACTAGAATTTCTTTGAAATACCGTGTGAGTGCAGAAAGTTTAGGAAACGCGGAAATTCGCGAGCGTGCAAAGTTCTGGTACACCGATTCGAAAGGAAAGGTGCGCGCGGGTAATATTTATGACATTTGGCTTGCACCTCATATTCCGAGCCGTCTTGCAGAAACGAAATTATGAGATGACAGGTCTCATGAAGAGACGTTTCCTATATTAGGATTTCAGTGCAAATTTTGAAATGTCTTTAAATGAAACAGAAGGACGTTTTTATTGATACAAAAGTGCGCAGATACTTAGCGTAATTACCTAAAATTCCTTGAAAAGTCCGGTTGTTCCATAAGGTTTGTCGGGTTCTTTACCGATAAGTTCTCACAGGAGCCATCGGTATGTTTATGAAAACGAGTAAACAAAAAGGTAACGCAATTCTGCAGGTGCTTACCGCTATCGCGGTCATGAGCATTAGTTTTTATTTCCTGTCTGCGTACGTTATCTCTCAACGAAGACAAGTAGTTAAAACTAAAAACGTAGTAAACCTAAAATTCGCAGTAAATAGCGCGATGGACTACGTGGTGTTTGGTATCCGTCAAAAGTATTGCTTTGATAATGGATCACTTTTGCAAAACACCACCAGCTGCGACTGGAACAACCCAGGTAACGTCGAACGTTTGGTGATGTCAGATGAACAGTTGGCATCCCTTAAGGGAATGGTGGCTGCTGGCGCGAATATTGGTCCCCATGATTCCAATTTGGATAAATTACGCCTTGATGCCATTGATATGACATTGAACTTTCCGGTGTCCTCAGCCCATCCCTTATTTCCGGTCGTGAACAATTTGAAACGTGTCGTGGATGAGCAAACGGGTAAAGAAATTCCCGTTCAAGGTATTCGTATGTATTTGAGTCGTCCAGCTAACTCCGGTTATTTGCCGAAAGCGGGACGTGAAGTTTACATCTCGGCACAGATTTCATTGATCGATAAAAACAAAACGGTCATCCAAATCGGAAGTGCACCTCTTGAAGTGCGTGCGCAAATCGCTATCTATCCACGCGAGCTAGGTTCCTTTGCGCTGGTTCTTCCCGGTGACCTTCGCATGGACCGTACGTGGGATTCCGTTCCGCCGAAAAATGGCGACGTTATTTTCCATAAATTTGCAAACAAAGCAACCATGGGCACAAGCCCCGGCATGATTTTTAAAAGCCCCGTTTTCGTAAACGGTAACATCAACTTACCTGTGGATAGCGGCAATGCTTCTAACTCGAACTACGCTGGCGTAACCTTTGCGGATCGCGTGTACATGGGGAATGGTTGGATTTTAAAACCCGACAACTCTCCGTATAATCCACCAACTCAGGGTGCACTTCCTGACCGTTATTGGTCTGATTCCCGCGTGTTTGGCGGTTTCCTAAGAGGTATCGAAAACGATGGTATGCGTGACTTGGGTCTTGACGTTATGTCAGGAACTGCCAGTGGCTCATCTGGTACTGAATTTGACCTTAATAAGATTTGTGCGGAACTTAATCAAAAAAGTACACAACTTGAATCCATGGAGGCGTCTAATATTAAGGCCACTCCTGGAACGAATCCAGACGACCCATATCGTGTTGTTCTTACGAATTACAATACGTTCTATCCTCAAAAAAATCAGTTGCCGTCTCCAACCACGTCAGGAGACTGGAGTACTGGTAAGTGGTCTGTTGATAATAAGAATAAGTTAACGGGTGCTATTATGAACGTTGAATTTTCATACGGTACAGGTGCTGATGCCCGTTCATTTAGTGTCGATCTGGTTAAGGACGGGAATGTTACAATTTACCCTCCTGTTCTAAATCCAGCGAGAAAAGCAGCAATCGTCGCAAGCTTAAATCAGGCTAACACTGATTATAAGAACGCAAAAAATGCAGACACATCGAATGCAGATAGCTTAACTAAGCTAAAAAATAAGTTAAATACCGCAGAATCGGAGTTAAGAAATTTAGAAGATCAATTAGATGCAGAGCAAGCGAAGCCAGTGGAGCCAGTGGCAACACCGTCTCCTTCACCGACGGCTACGGCAACAGTTTCGCCAAGTCCGACGGCAACAGCTACGGCAACGGCATCTCCGACTGCCACGGCTTCACCGACAGCTTCACCGACAGCTTCACCGACAGCAACAGCTACGGCATCTGCTTCGCCGACAGCGACAGCGTCGGCTTCTCCAACAGCAACAGCCTCGGCTTCTCCAACAGCCACAGCAACAGCAAGTGCTACAGCATCACCAACAGTTTCTCCGACAGTGACACCTCCTCCAGGTGGGTACCAGGATTCAGATAAGATCAAAGACTTAAAGACTCAGATTTCAGTCAAAAAATCGGAAATTTCTGATTTGAAAAATCAGATCAGTGCTGCTGAAACAAATTCGACGAATTATTCCAAGGCCATGACAGACGCCCAAAATAATATTGCGAAGTATACGGCACAGCTTGATGCCTATACGGCTTTGGAAAAAAATCCTCCGTCATTCGAAATTGACTTGGACAAAGCTTACAGCTGGACAGGAAAAGAATATAAAGATCGTCTGGATGTTTTTATCAGTATCAATAATGGGTTGTACCTAATGAACAGTGCGGGTGTCCGTATTGCTGATTTCTCAATTCGTCTTAAAGGTTACGACGGTACTTACTTTAATAGTATTCCGGTCCGTTCAACAGCGGATCCCGCCCATCTGCGTGGTTATTTAAACTACCATATCGGAGCTAGTGGTAATATCACTCGTCCTACCGGTCTTTCCTCAACGTCTTCAGCAGGTGTTACGTCCGATGAGACGGCAGATATGGCTGCAAAGTGCGAAGACTACTATAATATGATTAACTCCCAGTCTTTCGGTGCTGCGAACTGGGGTGTGAGCTTCTCTCCAGGTACAAGAAAATCTTGGAACTTCGCAGGTGATTTGAACGCGACCGCGGCTGACCCTGTGGTGCCAACAAGAGTTTGGCAAGTCGATGATCAAGACTTCTATGTTCGCTCGATCGTTAAAGACTGCGTGATTACTCCTAAGGCGAACTTTGTGGCTGGATTCTATACTTGTGACAACTTGACGATCCAAGGCGGTCGTACGAAACCATTGCGCATCATCGGTACCTTTATCATTGGTAAGACTCTGAAAATCGATGAACAGGCGATTCGCACGGGTATCGTTTGGAGCAGTATCTACTATCCTCAGGCGACTCAAGAATTGAGAGAGCGTGGAATTTTGCATCCATTATCAGAGCCTAGCAATATTACGAAATGTGATAATTTGCCGTCACCGATCTGGCATCCGATGCCGTCTATCCAAGAAACAGCGGATCGTATGGCTTGTAACGTGATCAGTTTACGCGCGAAAGCAGATCCATTTAAGTGGACAGCAGTGGATCCGGATTGTGGTATCCCGGTAGGGGCGACACAAACCGTTCCGACTTGTAAACGTCGTATCTACCACTATTTCGTTGTCGAGCAGTCTAGGGAAGGTTCAGGACTATGATTAAAAAATCACTTCTTCAACAATCAAAAGGTCAATCCATCGTTGAAGCACTGGTTGCTTTAGGTCTGATCTCGGTGATCGGTCTGGCTTTTACGGGTGGACTGGTGCAGCTACGTAATACTTCAAGATCGAGCTTGCTGGCTTCTGCGACAGATCGTCAGGTGTCAGATATTTCCGAGAACATCAAAGCCGGAGTTCAAGACTATCAAGTGAACTTTGACTATGATCCTTCCCAAATCGATACCTACCTGGCTTTGAACAATCTTCCAATGCAGTGGGATGTGGGCCGAGTTGCAGCCAAAGGGCAGTGCGATACTTGTCAGGGAACTTATGGATATTTGATTCAGCCGTATGAAAAATATCGTGGTCTTTATTTAGTGACCTTACGTATGACTCATAAAAGCTGGTTGCCTGAGAAATTTAGAGACTACACATTCGTGGTGAGTGCAAAATGATGATTCGAAATCAAAAGGGTCTATCACTAGCAGAGCTTCTGGTCGGGATAGGATTATCCGCGGTGGTTATTTCTGTTGTCGTTGCAGTGCAGGTCCAAATCACGAAAGAGCAAACAAAATTGACAAGACAACTGGACGATTCCATCGACCAGAATCTTGCCGAGCGTATTACATTTAAAAATCTAAATGGTGTGGAAGCTTCTTATAATAACATCGTCGTCAAAGACGATAACGGGAACAACTTTTACGATTATTACCCTGATATCACCGAAAATGTTCTAACTGGTAAAACTGACCGTGATTTTACATTAATCTACTCTGGCAAAAGAGCATTTTACGTTGTCACTCAGGATATGGGAGCAGGGCCTCTTTTAACTTACGATCCGGTATGGGCGTATATCATCGGTACGGATCCTGGGGATCCCAATAAACCAGCGTCTCTTACTTTTAGTCCCGCGAATAACAGAAAATGGATTTCTAACGAAGCCAATGGCGGACGCCCCGGGTTTTGGCGAGATGGAAATCTATTGATGTACGATACTCCAAGTCGCATTCGTCCTGCACCAGGGGGCGTGATAGATATGAAGATTCCACCACGCAGCCCCATCTATGTAGGCTCAGTTTCTACGGCAGCAGGTGATTCGTTGCAGGGATTGAATAATGAAGCAGCAAGCTTATTTAAGAATACACAACCGTATAATGGTAAAGTGATTGATAGTTTAGATACGTTTTTACGTACCCTTCCATCTGTGGGTGGGGGACAAACTATCGTCCGTACAAGAGTTATTAAAATCGCAAAATACTATGTTGAAATCGATGACAAGAAAAAGGCCAGCGAGTATCGCACGACGCCTTTAAATCTGTATGTCACAGAATACAGAAACGGCGGTTGGGAAAAACCGACGTTGCTTGCGGACGGGGTGGAAAAAATGATTTTCCGCCGCGATTCAGTCTTAAAAAGAATGATTTATTTTAAAATTTTTAAAGCGGAAAGATTAGACGGACAAAACTAGTATCCGCTTTAGGGGGACGTTATGAAAACAATAGCTATTTTGGGAGGCGCGCTGGTCTTGTTGACTTCCAGTGCTTTTGCAGACCAAAACAACGTTGTGACAGTCAGTAAAGACGTGCCGATGGCAGTGAACTCGGTGAGTTCCGGGGAATCCGTTGTCGGAGCTCCAGCTTCTGGAACAGTCACGCGGTCCGGCCGAGAAACGATGACGGTGCGTCTAGTGAATTCATGTTTCGGTACGAACCTTCGTGCTGTGACAAATCCACTGGCGAAGAGCTCACTCATCACCGCAGATATTAATATTCTGGTCGGTGCCACAAACTATAATCTGGGTGTTGAGTATCCAGCCGTTATCGTAACTCCGGAAGGTACCGGGAATGTCGGTAACGGTAGCGTGGGCAACATTAAAGCCTCTAAGGTAAGAATGACCCCGGCCGGCGGTACAGCTGCGGTCTACGGGAATATCGTTGAGTTTAAAACGAAAATTCCTACGGGCGTGACAGTCGATAACCAAGCAAATATCTCCGTTTCAAAATCAAATGTTTCTTTAGGGAATATGAGTTTTGAGCAAGAGATCTTGGACTGTAAAACGGGCCCGGTTTTCGGGGATTATGGTTGGTCATCAAAAATGCCAACCTATGGTTGCGGAGACTTCATGGGTAAGGACGGAACCGTTACAGCCACTATTGGTGGCTTCAACGTTTCTCCAGACCGCTCGACAGTTGAAATCTTCATCAGCTTCCCAGGTGAAACAGGTTTTTGCGGCGGTTATTGGTCACCTCTAATGGTGTTCTTTGATGACAACTTGCCAAAGTTTGAAAACGTAAGTTCATTTCCTCTGAATCCAGGCGGAAAAGTGTATTGGCCGAATGCCAATCATCCAGGGTTTTTCTTAGCGATCGACCGCGACAAAAACGGCATGATCGATAAGAAAGACGAGCTTTTTGGGGACAACAACACGGCGATCAATGGTTTTGAATCCTTGAAGAAATTCGATTCCAATAAAGACGGCGTGATTGATGCCAAGGATAAAGAATTTAAACGCTTGGTGCTTTGGAAAGACATCAACGGTGACGGCGTTTCCCAAAAAGGTGAACTGACGAAGGCCGCTTTGAAATTGGATAAGATTTCTTTGAACTATGAAAACTACGAGGAAGCTCGCGGTAAAAACGCTGAGATTCGCCAGCGTGCGAAGTTCTGGTATACCGATGCCAAAGGTAAAAAGAAAACTGGAAACGTTTACGATATTTGGTTTGCACCGTATATCCAAACGAATCTCGCTGACACCAAATAGTTATTTCCCGTTCAGTAAGTCCTGAACGGTTTTCTCTAAAGCCTGTGCTTTCTTAGCGTCAAAGCCGCGAACGAAAGTCACAGGCTTTGTGTTTTTATCAAACACGAAAACCGTAGGAATCGCCACGACATCAAAGGAATTCATAAATTTTCGATCTGGATCTACAAAGACAGGAAACGGGTACGGAGATTTCTTTAAGTAAGCATTCCGTTCCTTTTCGTTGTCGTCTTCATTGACCGCTAAAACCACTAAGCCCTGGTTCTTATACTTCTTATAAAGCGCCGAATAGTGGGGCAGGGCCTCTTTGCAGGGCTCACACCAGGTCGCCCAAAAATCCACCAGAACGACTTTGCCCTTTAAATCCTCAAAGCGAATCTTGTGTTCGTTAATTGAGTTTCCCGGAAGCTTATTAAATGAAATGTTCAAAGCCGTATCAGCAGCAAAAACCTGAAGCGAAATCAAAGAACCAAATACCAGGGCTAAGGCACGTAACATAAAACATCAATCCATTTTGTTTAAGTACTTAAGAAGCAAGTCGCGACCGCGCATTTTTGCTTTTAAGATTGATAGGAAAATAAAAACACCACCGGTTTTGCGATCCAGAAAAATAATTTCCCGCGGTGGGGTTCTAAAAGAAAACTGACGGGCAATCTGAAAAACCTTTTTTGATAAGCGTTGCGGAAGATCCGTATTTTTCCAGTCGTAATTACCTTGTTGGTCAATGACTCCCAAAGTATTGCGAGGATCATTAAACTCGATAAAGGGCTCGACCGTCTCAAAGCAGAAAGCTTCAAACACAGATTTTAATTCTGCGCTATCACCTTCTTTGATAAAGCCAAGCTTTAGGGCTGCTTCCGTGAACATCTCACGATTATTGAACAGGGAGCCTTTCACCATTTGGCGATAAGGAATCAAAAAGGAAGCGTCGTAAATGCGGGTTGCACCGAAATCCAGAAGGATCAATTGATCATGGCCTTGGGGATCGATGCGAATACGATAGTTTCCGCTATGTGGATCCGTTTGCACAACTCCCCATTCAAAAATTTCTTTAAAATACAGATCCAAGAAATTGGTGGCGAGACGATTGCGACGCTCCTGAGGCAAAGATTGAATCACCGGATCATCAGCACGAAGTCCGCGCTCAAACGAGGTCGCTAAAATCTTAGGCCCCGAAAATTCACGGAAAACTTTCGGGACGACAAAACGTTTATCTCCCTCCAGACGGCGGTGATAGTCTTCGGTGGCATCTGCTTCTTGCAGGTAGTCCGTTTCCTGCAGCAGCATCTCGCGAATTTCGGAAAATAAAGAATCCGTATTAAAGTCTTTAGGAATCAGCTTTAAAGTGGACAGCAAGGTTTTAATCGCACGTAAGTCGCTATCGATAGCTTTATCGACGTTGGGATACTGAATTTTTAAAACAATCAGTTCTCCAGTGGCTTTGATTTTTGCGCGATGAACTTGGCCCATGGATGCTGATGCCAGGGCTTCTTTTTCGATTTCAAGCTGTGCCAATTTTTCAGGCGGCAAAAGTTCCTTTAAGCGCTTCTCGATTGCGACCCAGTTCAACGAAGGAGAGTCCGACTGCAAAGACTTCAAAAATTCATTCGCCTCCGGCGGAAGGAAGTGCTCCCCATACATGGAAAGCATTTGCCCGGCCTTCATCAGGCTGCCTTTAAGCTGTCCCAATTCGGTGCTGATATTGGAGGCTTGAGTTTCTAAAAGCTTTTTCCAATTGGCTTCTTTAAATTCTTTGGATTTTAAAACCGTTGTGACTCCATGTTGCGCCACGGATGCCCCGGTTTGCAGGGTGAGCTTCGCGATAGAAAGACCCCGAGAGAAAACCGAGGACTTGATTTTATGAAGCCCCTGATCTTCATTCTTAGATGCCTGCGCATCATTATTCTGTTTTTTAGCAGACTTTTTCTCATCCATGCTTCAAAATTTTACCCATAACTTGATCAATGTTAAACCTTAAATGTCCACGCGCCGCATGAGTGTGTTGCTGAGCAAAGAGGATCCCATGGTTATTTTCTGGTTTCGTCGCGATTTAAGGCTGAATGACAATGCAGGTCTCTATCACGCCTTAAAAGAGAACACTGCTGTTCAACCGCTTTTCATTTTTGACTCAGATATCTTAGATAAAATCGAAGATAAGGCCGACGCCCGGGTGTCGTTTATTTACGACACCGTGGCAAATCTAAAAGCTTCTCTCCAAGAAAAAGGATCGGACCTTTGGGTGCGCCATGGGAATCCGCAAGATGTTTTTAAAGAGCTTTTTGAAAAAAATAAGATCACTGCAATTTATACGAATGGTGATTATGAACCCTATGCCCGAAAAAGAGACAAAGAGATCGCCACGATAGCTAAATCCTTCGGTGCTGAATTTAAATCGTACAAGGACCAAACTCTTTTCGAAAAAGATGAAATTCTAACTGGTCAAGGTAAGCCCTATACCGTCTATACACCCTATAAGAATAACGTGTTAAAAACTCTGACGCCTTTTTACTTGAAGTCTTATCCGAATGATAAGTACGAGTCAGCGTATCTAAAAAGTAAAAAGGCAGAAAAGCTTCCGAGTCTAAAAGACTTGGGATTTAAAAGAACTGCGATTCAGTTTCCGCCTCTGCAGATTTCTGCAAAAACACTTAAAAACTATGCAAAAATCAGAGATCTTCCAGCCGTTGAAGGTGGGACATCGCACTTGGGCCTGCATCTAAGATTTGGAACGGTCAGTGTTCGTGAACTTGCAAGGGAGGGAAATAAGTTTTCCCCGGTGTGGCTTAGCGAGTTAATCTGGCGCGATTTCTTTATGCAGATACTGTGGCATTTTCCGGAAGTTGAAAAACGTAGCTTCCGCCCTGAGTACGATAAGATTGCTTGGCGCAACTCCAAAGCCGATTTTAAAAAATGGTGCGAAGGTCAGACCGGGTATCCGCTGGTGGATGCAGGTATGCGCGAGCTTAATGCCACTGGTTTTATGCACAATCGTGTGCGCATGGTGGTCGCAAGCTTTTTATGTAAGCATCTTCTTATTCATTGGTCGGAAGGCGAGAGATACTTTGCTAAAAAGCTCTTAGATTATGATCTGGCTGCGAATAATGGCAACTGGCAATGGGCTGCTGGGTCGGGTTGTGATGCGGCTCCTTATTTTCGAATTTTTAACCCTGAAACCCAGGCGAAAAAGTTTGATCCTGACAATGAGTATATAAAAAAATGGGTGCCGGAGTTTGAAACAGAACAGTATGCTAAACCCATGATTGATCACAACGAAGCTCGTGGTCGTTGTCTGCAGGAATTTACGAAAGCGCTTAAAAAATAAAGGACGTGTCCAGTGAAAGTATTAATGACCGGTGCTACAGGCCTCATTGGTAAGGAACTTGGAAAAAAACTTGCAAGTGAAGGACATGAAATCACGGTGATCAGTCGCAGTCTGGCAAAGGCTCGTGAAGTCCTTCCTTTTCCCTGCGAAGTCGTGGTGGGAGATTTAGTTCATGGAAAAATCGAAGATAAACGCTTAGAACACATCGAAGCGGTGATTAATCTTGTGGGCGAACCCGTGGTCGGCATGCGCTGGACGGAAGATAAGAAAAAAGCAATCTATCAATCCCGAGTTCTAGCGACGGAAAATCTGATTAAAAGCATCCCACCAGATGTTCGTGTCTTTGTGGGTGGTTCCGCCATCGGCTATTACGGAAGCTGTGCTGATACCATTTTAAAAGAAGATCATCATGCCGGTATGGATTTCTTAAGCGAAGTCTGCAAAGAGTGGGAGCGCGCCTCCAGTCACGCACCTGGCAGAAAAGTTTTTATTCGCACCAGTATCGTTCTGTCCAAGCAGGGCGGTGCTTTGGAAGAAATGTTATTTCCCTTTAGAGCCGGGGTCGGTGGCGTTCTAGGTGACGGAAAGCATTGGATGAGCTGGATTCATATCGACGATATCGTTGCGATGTTTGCTGAAGCGTTGGCAAATAATAACTACGTCGGACCTATTAACGGCAGTACTCCGCATCCGGTTACGAACCGCGAATTTTCTCAAACCTTGGTAGACGCTCTGGGGAAATCGTTAGGACCAGCCGTGCCACCATTGGCGCTAAAAGCTCTCTTTGGAGAAGCAGCAGAAGTTGTTTTATCTTCTATTCGAGGCAGTGCTGAAAAAGCCATGAGTTTAGGGTTTGCATTTCAATATCCCAATCTGCGTAATGCTTTAGAGGAGATCTGTGCTCCCTATAAAGACGGTGAAGAAATCTTTTACGCAGAACAATTTATTCCTCAGCCACCAGAAGAAATCTTTCATTTCTTTAAAGACCCAGGAAACTTGGAAACAATCACACCGCCAAGTTTGAATTTTCATATCGAATCGGTTTCTACACCAGAAATCGAGCAGGGGACGGTTATTGATTATAAATTAAAGATTCGCGGGTTTCCCGCTAAATGGAAAACAGAAATTGACGAATGGAAGCCGCCTTTTCGTTTCGTGGATAACCAAAAAAAAGGTCCTTATCAGTTATGGCATCACACGCATGAGTTCAGGCCGTTTTTAGGAGGCACTCTGATGGTGGACCGGGTCCGCTATCGTTTGCCGTTGGGATATATCGGGTGGCTGACTGCGAGTAAGTTTGTCCGAAAAGACGTCGAGGAGATTTTCAAGTACCGCCGCAGTTATATTTCCCGGATGGATACGCCAAGAAAGCCTTAAGAAGGTCCAAAAAAAGCCACCTCTAAATGGTGGCTTTTTTATTTAAACCGTTGCTTCCAGGGGAATAAATTTAAACTGAGTCACATCGACCAAACCTTTATCAGTAAGCTTCAAGGTCGGAATAACTGGTAACGCTAAAAAGGCCATTTGAATAAAGGGTTCTTCTAAAACCACGCCCTGACTTTTAAAGGCACCTTTCAAATTCTCGATACCAGCTTTGATTTCATCAGCACTTTGCAGACTTAAAAGACCCGCAATCGGAAGTTCGACGGAAGCCTTCACTTGTCCCTGATCTGCAACGACAAAGCCGCCGCCCGTGCGAATGATCTCGTTCACGGCTACGCACATGTCGCTAAGATTGGTTCCGATCACCATGATGTTATGGGAATCATGGGCTACGGAACTTGCCAAAGCCCCTGAGGTTAAACCCGTGCCTTTGACGAATCCCAGTCCCGGCGGAAGGTTTTGCCCATAGCGTTCGATATTAGCCATATACAAAATATCACTTTGATCGAACTGCACACCATCGTAAAAGCACTTTAAATGCTTCGTGATGATTTCATTTTGCACGATCTCGATCACGTTATAGTGACCTTTTTTACCAGGATACTTCAAATCACTCTCTTTCAACGGAGGGCGTTTAATCGTATTTTCCATTGGAGGCTGGGAAGCCTGCAATTTTGCCGGAACTTCGTCGTGTAAACGCAGCTCAGAAACAAGTCGCCCACCAATCATCACGTCTTTGATTTTCACCTCAGAAAGATCAGTCAACAGAACCAAGTCAGCCTTTTTGCCTGGAGCGACCAGCCCCAAACGCTTTAAACCAAAGTGCTTAGCTGCGGAATAAGTGGCTAAGCGATAAGCGACATGAACTGGCACTTTATGAGTGTTGATTAATTCCTTAATAATATAGTTGATGTGACCTTCATGCGCGATTTCAAAGGGATTGCGATCATCCGTGCACAAAAGACACTGCGGAGATGAAAAATCATTCACCAACGGCGCCAGTGTCTTTAAGTTTTTAGCCACACTGCCTTCGCGAATGATAAGGCCCATTCCTTTTTGCAGTTTTTCTCGGCCCTCTTCCAAGGTGACCGTTTCGTGACAGTTCTGAATTCCCGCAAGCAAATAAGCATTTAATGCTTTTCCGCGAAGCAGGGGAGCATGACCATCCAGATTCAGATCAGAAAAGGCTTCCACCTTATCCAAAACATCTTTGTCGGCATTAATCACCCCTGGAAAATTCATCATCTCAGCCAGTCCCAATACGGCGGGATGGTCTTTGAGGTGTTTCATTTCGCTTAAAGTAAAATCAGATCCCGTGGTTTCAAATCCCGGTAAAGCCGGCACGCAAGAGGACATCTGCACAAAAAGATTTTGTTTGGTCAGCTCGGCGCACCTTAAAAACCATTCAAACCCGCGAGCTCCCAGGACATTGGTAATTTCATGCGGATCACAGATAGCCGTTGTGGTACCCAAGGGTAAGGTGGCTGCTTCAAACTCAAAAGGTGACATCATCGACGATTCAATGTGCAAATGTCCATCAATAAAGCCAGGAGTGATAAAGGCCCCTGCGGCATCAATCACGCGCTTTGCTGTCGCATCCTGGTAATCAAGGCCGACGCCAACAATATATTCCCCGCCAATGGCTATAGCACTGGGATAGGTTTCACCAGTGATGACGTCGAGAATTTGGACATTCCTGATTAACACGTCTAAAGCTTCATCACCCCGGGCCTGCGCCAGTCGTGTCGGTAATTCAGTGCGAGAAATATTTTGCGTTCTTTTGTTTTGCAATGACACGGGGAGAGTGCTCCTAGTTTTTAGAATTTAAAATGGCATCTCGGGTTTTTAAAATCTGGGCAACAATACTAAAGGAAATTTCCGCTGGATTATTGCCACCAAAAGAATCCCCCATCGGACAGTAAAATTCTTTAAGCAGGTTTTCAGAAATACCAGCCGCCAAAAGATCACTCTCAAGGCGTCTTCTTTTCTGATCGCTGCCCACGTTTCCCACATAACTAAAGCGACTGCGATTTTTCATGACTTCCACTAAAACAGGAAGGTCCGAAGAATGCCCCATCGTCATGAGTGTTACATAAGAGTTCTCTGGAAGTTTTGCCACTTCCTCTGAAAGTTTATCCGTTACAACAGTTTTTAATTTTGTAGACTGAGGCAGGCGGGAAATCCATTCCTCGCGTTGATCAAAGCAAGTGACGTGGCAATCCAGGAACAAAAGCATGCGCACAAATTCCTGAGAAATATGTCCTGCTCCGAATACGGCAATATGAAAAGGATTTTGAGATTTATGAAGTTCAAAAAAGAAACTTACAACTCCGCCGCAGGTCATGCCGATGTCTTTTTGTAAGTTCCAATCCACAAAATGATTCTTATGATCTTCACGGATCATGCGTTGAGCTTCTTTGATGGCAGCAGCTTCTACTTTACCACCACCGACAGTGCCAAACTCCAGGCCGTCAAGACTCACCAGGGCTTTTGCACCCACATCCTGAGGAGCAGACCCAATTTGTTTAACCATGGTGACCGCGACAAAGTTTTTTCCTGCCTCTTGCAGTTTTTTATAAGCGCTCAGGAAGGTTTCAAAATTAGGCCCGGTCATAGCGTGAAAGCTCCATCAAAACCACTTCTGGAGTGGCCGGTGATATGATCTGCGGGATTTTTCCCTGAGCCTTGTAGCGAAGAGCATCCTTGATTGCAGTCCAAGCACTGATTCCCAATAAAAACGGCGGCTCACCCACAGCCTTAGAGCCGTGAATATTTGCGGTGTTCCCATTGTTCTCGATGAATTCGACATTAAATACGCGAGGCGTATCTTGCACATTCGGAATTTTATAAGTCGTTGGCGAATGACTTAATAGTCTTCCGTCTTTATTATGGTAAAGCTTTTCAGAAGTCACCCAGCCCATGCCTTGAACAAAGGCACCTGTGACTTGCCCGCGATCAATGCCTGGATTTAAAGGACGACCCAAATCCATTAAGATATCTGTGCGAAGCATTTTGTATTCGCCAGTATTAGTATCGATCTCAACTTCCGTCGCGGCGACACCATTGGTGAAATACTTAAAAGGTGTTCCTTTGCCCGTGGCTTTGGAATAACCCAAACCTTCAGTTTTAAAATGAGCATACTCACCTAGGCTTACGCGGTTAAAGTAAGCTTTTAAAAGCAAATCCACCCACGAGAGCTGCGTCTTAGTCGGCAAGTGGGTGACTGTGCTATCTTTGAATTCAAATTCTTCAAACTTAAGAGCTGCCTCATCAAACGCCGGGCACTCTGCGATATCATCCATCGGAGCCTTGGCCAAAACCTGTTGAAAGACCCAAGCTAAACGCTTGCGGATCCCCATGGCCGCTTTCAAGGCTGCGGCTCCATTGATATCTGCCCCGCTAGATGCGGCGGTCGGAGAGGTATTGTGATTTTTCTCAGTCGAGGTTGCCATCACACGCACTTGCTCTGCGGGAATTCCAAAGCAGTGTGCAACGATTTGTTGGATCTTGGTGTTTACACCCTGACCCATTTCAGTGGCGCCCGTAGAAACCTGCACGGTTCCATCTTTATGCACATTCACGGAAGCGTTGCCTTGATTTAAAAAGCGTGCGGTAAAGGCGATACCAAACTTAGTGGCTGAGACAGATAGGCCGCGAATTTTTCCTTGGGAGTTTTTATTAAACTCATCAATCGCCAGACGGCGTTTATCATACTCGCAGTCTTTGCGCAGACGCGTGAATAAATCCGTCAGGGGAGTATTTTCAAGCTTTTGACCGTAGTGAGTGGTGTTGCGAGTGTGCTCCTGATAACAATTTCGCTCGCGAATCAGAAGAGCATCGATTTTTAAATAAGCAGCCATTTCCTCAATAATGCTTTCAATGGTCATCGTTCCTTGTGGACCACCGAAACCACGGAAGGCGGTATTAGAGTACATGTTGGTACGAACGACATGACCTTCAATGAAAGCATTTGGTAAATAGTAAGCCCCATCGATATGAAACAAAGCGCGATCTAAGATAGAGCTGGATAGATCGGCATAGGCTCCGCCATCCGCATAAAGATGGCATTTAAGTCCCAAGATCATTCCTTGGTCGTCAAAAGCCACATCCCAGAAGTTTTTAAACGGATGACGTTTGCCAGTCATCGCCATGTCGTCATCTTTAGATAAAATCAGACGGGCAGGACGATTCATTTTTTGTGCGACTAAGGCAGCCATCGCTGCAAAGGGTGCCGCCTGACTTTCCTTGCCACCAAAGCCACCGCCCATGCGCTTCACAACGCAGACGACTTGATGAAGAGAGAGCCCCAAGGCTTCTGCCACCAGATGTTGGGTTTCCGTGGGGTGTTGGGAACTGGAATGAACTTCGATCTGGCCATCCTCTAATGGGTAAGCGATACAAGCCTGAGATTCTAAATAAAAATGCTCCTGGCCACCACACTCAAAAATTCCACTTAATCTGTGGGGAGCTGAAGCCATCGCTGCATCGACGTCACCGCATTTCATCGGTCCCGCGTGATACATGAAATCTTTCTTTTCAATACCAGCATCAATGGTTAAAACTGCATCAGCTTTTTCAATATCAAAAGTGATCAACTGACGGGCTTGTAACAGTTGATCGTAATTTGTTCCGACCAAAATCATGGCCGGCTCTTCGTAATAACCAATTTTGCTTTCAACCAAAATAGGCTGCTCAACAACGATCGTGCCCCAGGTATTGTGATGTAAATCCTTCGCTGTAAAAGCCGCAAGAACTCCCGGAGCTTTCAAAGCTTTTTCATAGTGTATGGCTTTAAGTGTTCCCGCTGCCGCAGGCACACCCACGGGCAGGACCAAGACTTCTCCATGTTGCATAAGTCGATCATCAATAAATACACTGGTGCCGCTGACATGACCCGTAGAGGAATCATGCGGGATGTTTTTTCCTATGGACATAAAACCTCCATTGGTGACGACAACTCGGCCTGCATTTCATGGAAACACTTTTTAAACAGATTTTCAGTCACCAAGTGACGATATTCGGCGCTTGCGCGTAGATCTGAAATCGGCTTAATCGATCCCGAAGCCAGCGATCCCGCTGTAGTAAAGGTCATTTCATTAAAGGTTTTACCGACCAAATGAGCTTCAACGGAAGGCATGCGCGTAACGGTAGGGCCAACCCCACCCATTGCGACGCGGGCTTCAGAGATATTAGTCCCTTCCAATTTTAAAACGATGGCACAAGTAACCGCAGAGATATCCAGATCTTTACGCAATGAAACTTTGAAATAACGATGTAGGTAGTTGCCTTTAAGAGCTGGAACGAAAATGCCAGTGGCGATTTCATCTTCCGCTTTATCAAAGACCTTATAGCCCTTGTAGTAGTCATTTAGTTTTACAGTGCGAGCGCCGCGAACCGACTGCAGTTGGATTTCCGCATCCAGCACCATCAGTGCGGGAATGCTATCACCAATCGGTGAGCCATTTAGAATATTTCCTAGCAACGTGCCCTGGTTTTTAATCTGCGGAGAAGCAAAGATATGCAAAAGACGTTTTAGCTCCGGGTGAGCGGATTTTACAAAATTCTCAACATCGGTCAGTGAAGCCATGGCGCCAATCAAGATTCCATGAGCGGAGCCATTCACGGCGTGAACACCAGAAATTTTATTAAGAACCAGAATCTCCTGCAAAGAAGTTTTGGCTTTATTAATTAAAACCCCCAAATCCGTCGCCCCGGCCACTAAACGGACTTGCTTGGAAGCGGCCTTAATTTGGAAGGCCTCAGGTAAAGTCGTGGGCATATAGAGCTTTTTATTCTCAGAAGTGATTTCAATTCCGGCGTGAAGCTCTGATTGGAAGTGAGCCGTTAAGGCCGATGTTAAATAACGAGCTGCCAAAGACTCCCATTTATTTAAATCCAAATTTGTCGCAGCCTTTAAAATCGGCTCATAACCCGTACAGCGGCACAAATTTCCAGTCAGGTAATTGCGGGCCTTTTTCTCGGTGACTTCTTGTTTGGACTCTTTGCAGTCCTCTGCAAGTTGCGCCATCGAGCACACCATGCCCGGCGTGCAAAAGCCACATTGCCCACCGTGAAATTCACGCATTTTATTTTGCACTTCACTTAAAGACTCCGCATGCTTCATGCCTTCAACAGTCACAATGCAAGAAAGATCAAAAAGATAAACGGGAGCGATACAGGAATTAATCGCGCGCAAGGGAGGCCAACCGTCTTGACGTAAAGTCGCTGTCACAACCGTGCAGGCACCGCAGTCGCCTTCAGCGCAAACAACCTTAGTTCCGGGTTTATGAAGAGTATTACGCAAGAATTGAGCAAGAGGCAGAAAAGCCTCTTCGCCAGAGACCTTTATCGTCTCGCCATTGACGTTGATTAGAAGATGATTTCTTTTTGCTATTTGACCCATCCTATAGGCGTCTCATGGATTTTGTGAGGTAGCAAGTAGTCTGAAGTATCTAACGAGGCAGAGCGTAAAGAAAAAGGCCCTCCAGGGGAGAGCCTTTTTTAAATTATTGCAATAGTGAGAACTAAGATTAGTGGCGAACGATATCAGTCGCAGTTTCTTTAGCCACTTCGTTCAAGCAATCAGCAAAGAATTTGCAAACCATGAACAGGTGAATTTGTTCATCTTGTTCAAGGGCTGGTTCCAAATCTGGAGACATGAAAAGCTCTTCGATCATATAATTTACCAGCTCTGGCTGACCTTCCGCTTTTGCACGCTCTTGAATTTGCGTGATCATCTCGTCGTTCATTTGCAGGTAAGATTCCATTTCTGGTTCTGCTTTTTCGAAACGAGCCACAACTTCATCTTCTGTGATTGGGCGAAGTTTTTTATATTTTTCTTCAAAGGCGCGATTCAAGATCAAAGCCATCATAAAACCCAAGTCTTGAGCGCTTTCAGACATGTCTTCGATGAATTCCATGAAAAAGCCACCCAAATCTGGTTGCACATCAAACAGGTGCTCAGACGCTTTTTCCAAATCTGCTTCTGTGGTCATGCCGCAGATCACGTCGATAGAATCTTGTACAACTTCAAATGGGATTTTTTCCATGCTATTCCTCTTACTTGTGTTTACTATGGCAGAGGATACAGGGGAGATCGGCACGATGCAATTCATTAAGACATTAGTTATGATGCTGTTTACGACGCTGGGCTTCTGCCTTTGCTCTGGAGCATTGGCCGCAGAGACGCTTTCTGAAGACCTTTTCACTCACAAAATTCAGCCCCTTTTTGACAATCGCTGCCTGGCTTGTCACAGCTGTTTCAATGCTCCTTGTCAGCTGAATCTGCAAAACTTTGATGGTTTTGCCCGGGGAGCAAACAAATTAAACGTCTATGACGGTACTCGCAGTAAGAGTGTTGAGCCTTCGCGCATCTGGATCGATGCAAAGTCCACCAAAGAGTGGCGTGAGAAGGGATTTTTCACGGTTCATAATTCCATCGAACCTGAGAAAAATATCTTTTTCCAAATGCTGAATTTGCGAGCAATTAATACGTCTTCTGTTAAAGCGCAGGTACATGAAAGCCAAGTCTGCGCCGCCAACAGCGAAGAATTAGATTCCATGAAAACGGCCCAATCGCAGCTGGGGATGCCTTACGGTTTGCCGGCTTTGCGCGAGACAGAACTTGAAACTATCAAAGCCTGGATTAGCAAAGGTGCCCCGGGGCCAAGTCTTGATGCGGATAAGAAAGCCCATTCTATTTCCACGAAACTGGTGTCTCAGGTGGAGATTTGGGAAAAGTATTTAAATCAAAATGAGCTTAAGCAAAAGCTGGTCAGTCGTTATCTTTTCGAGCATCTGTTCTTGGCGCACATTTACTTTCCCGAAGAACCTCGAACATTTTTACGCTTAATTCGTTCTAAAAGGTCTTGTGATAAACCAGACGAAATTGCCACGCGCAGACCCAATGACGATCCGGGAGTTAAAAAATTCTATTACTGCCTGGTGAGGTTTCCCGGCACGATTGTATCAAAAACGCATTTGCCTTACGAGCTGTCTCACCAAAAGCTTGCGCGCTTTAAAGAGCTATTTGATCAAAAGTGGGATGTGCAAACCTTGCCGTCTTACGAATCTGGCGTGGCGGAAAACCCATTCATCGCCTTTCAAGATATTCCGGTGAAAATTCGCTATCAGTTTTTACTCGACGATGCCCAATACCACGTGGCGACCTTTATCAAGGGGCCTGTATGTAATGGCACCATGGCCGTTAATTCCATTCAAGAGCAGTTCTATACGTTTTTCTTAAATCCCGATTCTGACAATATGGTTCTGTCTAAGGAATATGAAAAGCAAGCGGCCCCTTTGTTGGCACTTCCTGGAAAATTTGGCTCTGATGTGGAGTTTACGTCGGCGCCATTGGACCTAAAACGCATCACTGATTATCGTGAGGCCTATAGACTGCTTCGCAGTAAAGAACTTATTAAGAATCGTCCCGACGGCTATACACTGAATGATATCTGGAATGGTGATGAGAAAAATAATAACGCTGTGTTGACCATTTTCCGTCATGACCAAAATGCCGTGGTGATAAAAGGGGCGGTCGGTGATCTTTCAAAAACTGTTTTCGTTCTTGATTATCCGCTTTTTGAAAGATTGGTTTATAACCTAGTTGTGAATTTCGATGTTTTTGGAAATATCGGGCACCAACTTCTGACTCGAGTTTACATGGATATGATTCGTATGGAGGCCGAGGAGTTATTCTTAAGATTTTTACCACCCGAGGAACGCCTGCAATACCGTCGGACCTGGTATCAAGGAATTTTGGCTAGCGCCAAAATGGAATATATTTATCCTCCAGTAGGGGCTGGAGAGCCCACGGGAGTTCGCTTTACCAAGGGAACCCAAACCAAGCGGCAAATGGTTGAAAAAATACTTTTTTATCGCATGAATGAAAAAGTGCGAGGAGAGATCGACGACATTAACTGGCGAAAGGTCACTCCGCCGGCGAGTCTGGGACTTAAAGTAAAAGCCACGGGACTCAACAACGAATTCCGTAAAATTTCTTCCATCGCCGCAGGAAACAGCACTCCCTTTGCGCGCTATTTTCCTGATGTGGCCTTTGTGATGGTTAAAGGCAAAGACGAAACTCGAGTCTTTTCACTCATTCACAATAAAGAGCATGAAAATGTCTCTTGGATCACGGCCGAGTCCTTACGGATGTCTCCGAAAGAAGACACTCTCACTGTCCGAGAAGGTTTCTGGGCCTATTATCCGAATATGATTTTCCAGGTACCTGAAAAGGAGTTGCCAGCATTTACGACTCTCATCACGCGTATAAAAAATGACCAAGGTTATGAAGCCTTGGTAGACAAGTGGGGAGTGCGCAGACAAAACCCCCATTTCTGGAGCGCCTACGACGAACTCCAAAAAGTGTATCTAGATTTCGATAGAATCAACGCTGGCTACATAGACCTCACCCGCTATTCCTTATAAGGTGCCAGGTCCTATTCCTGTATGCGATGCAGAACTACTGGCACTTCGAACAAAGACCGAAAAAATCCAAGCGGTGAGATAATTGTGTGTAACCCATTTTTTCGACCATTTGGATGTGTTGATCCAAATCGCAAATATGCAGAGGTTCCACGCTCTGACAATTACGGCAAATCACGTGATGATGGTGATGGCCTGATTCTAGTGTGAGTTCAAACCGAGCTACACCGTCGCCAAATTCCAAACGCGAAACAAGTAAGGTCTCTTCGAATTTTTTAAGAATGCGATAAATCGTAACCAGATCTACACCAGCGTCTTTACCGCCTAATTTTTTAAAGATCTCGTCTGCAGAAATAGGTTCAGGATGATGCAAAAGAATTTTAAGCATCTGACTGCGCTGCTGGGTCAATTTCATGCCTGCTTTGCGCACTCTTTCTTCAAGAGTGTCGATATCGATATTTTTACGTTCCTGACTGCATTTATTCACCGGGCCAAGATAGCTGATTTGCGGCCACAAAGCCAGCCCGGTGTTGTGAATATACTTAGGTTTTCTTAGATCTCAGTACTGTAAGTGCATTTAATGCGTAATAGGTGTAACAGATGGCTGCGAACACGGGAATAAAGAACAAGGCAAAGGGAATATAGGCACAAAATCCCAGGATCAGGCCCATGCCAAAAAGAGCTTTCCCCTCTTTTTCTTCAATCAACTGGCGCTCTTCCTCGCTCGCATAATCCTGTAAAACGTCGTACAAAAACACCTTTTTATTGAGCCAAGAAGTCAGACTTAAAGGGACCAGAATCGGGCCCATCGGTAGCAACCACAGTGGTAAAGTCACGGTGAACCAAAAAATAAATAAGGCTGTCGCATACAGTGTGTTCCAAAGGCTTCCGATTAAAGTGCCTCCGCGCTTTTTTTCAAGGTGAGGAAAATCTTTTTCAGCAATCCATTTTAAAGCCAATGGTAAAACAAAAATTGAAACCAGGATCAGCGCCAATAAAAAACAGGCCGGCACAAAAAGGAGCACCAATAAAATCGCGGCAATCGCATCGATGTATCCCTCTGCGCCCGTGAAATTGTGAATCCACTGAAACGGCCACAGCCCTTGTAAAAATCCTTCAAGACCAACTGTCCAGCTGCCCCAAAAGAAAAAGAAAACAGCAAAAACTGCCACGACGGCAAGAATAGGAGGAAGAAACGTTAGAAGCAAAAGGCGAGAGCTAAACAAGGATTCAAAAGACTGTCTGAAAGTTTTGATTATCTTGTGCATGAAAACATTTTTCCTCTTTTAAATTCAGCTTGCAAGTGTTTCAATGAGGCGATCATGAGAAAAACGATTTATCTTTTCCGACACGGACAAACTGACTGGAATCTGGTGCGCAGACTCCAAGGACATTCAGATATTCCCTTGAATGAGGAAGGCCGCAGACAGGCACAATGTCTGCAAAGTTTTTTTAGCGAAAATCCGGTTGAAATCATGGCAAGCAGTGATCTTTCCCGCGCCCAACAGACGGCGGCCATTGCCAATGAAAACCTCAATGCGCCCACATTTTTCTCAGAAAATTTCCGCGAAGTATTTCTGGGGGATGCTGAAGGTATGTCTCAAGATGAAATCCTGGAGAAACACGGCGAAGACAATTGGAAGCGGTGGACCTCTCATGAAACCAAACATTTTGATTTTACGTATCTTAATGGGGAGTCAGGTGTTGAAGCGATTGAACGCTTTAAAAAAGGCTTGCTGGAATTTTGTGAAGGCGAAGATTTCACCGTAGCCGGTCTTTGCACTCATGGATTGATGCTAAAAAGATTTTTGCACTCGCTTCGTCCTGATCTACAAGAGCCCCTGCCGATTCCAAACTGTGTCGTTTACAGAATCGAATGGAGCCCGGAAGCAGGTTTTGAGTTTAAACTTTGATCTACTGCAGTCTTGGAAGTCGCATCACGAAAGTAGTGTTCGCGGCACCGCGGTCCAAAAACAGACTTCCTTTATGATTTTTCATAATCCCCGAGGAAATACTGAGTCCCAAGCCGGTCCCTTTGCCAAGCTCCTTGGTCGTGAAGAAGGGCTGCATGATCTTTTGGGCCACGTCATCGGGAATTCTTGGACCGGAATCTGTCACGCGAATATCGATATAGTCTCCGTACTCGACGGCGTCGACACGAATCCATTTTTCCTCTGATTTTTGAGCCGCATCGAACGAATTATTCAATAGATTTAACAGCA
Source organism: Bdellovibrio sp. ZAP7 (assembly GCF_006874645.1). Taxonomy (NCBI): domain Bacteria; kingdom Pseudomonadati; phylum Bdellovibrionota; class Bdellovibrionia; order Bdellovibrionales; family Pseudobdellovibrionaceae; genus Bdellovibrio; species Bdellovibrio sp. ZAP7. Next base: position 1,877,369 of record NZ_CP030082.1, read on the forward strand.
CTTGCTCGACTTGAATAACCCGGCATTCGATTTCAAAATCTTCGTCGATAGGAGAAACCTCAAGTTCCACACCGTAATTGTAAAAACGCGTTTTACAGAATTCCAAGGTTTCTTCAACCATCGCTTTGGCGGAAACCAACTCAAACGGATCTTGTTCGCCTTCACGGGAAAAGGAACGTAAGGATTTAATGATTCTTGCGATTTTGTCAGCGGTCTTGCTGATACTTTCCGCGGCCTGTTTGATTTTTTCGGGATCGAGTTTTTCTTGCTCCACCATCTGGGTCAGTTGAAAGGAGCGCGCCTGAATGACGGTCAAAGGGTTGTTAATTTCGTGAGCGATGCCCCCAGACATTTCACCAAGGGCTGCCATTTTCGCAGCGGAAATCATTTTCGCCTGGGTTTCCGCAATTTGCTTTTCCGTTTGAATTTCACGCGTCGAATCCCAGGCCACACCATAAAACCGAGTGCCCATCTGTGATTCTTGTTTTCGGCCATACATGTTGATGTGATGAATGGAGCCATCATCGTGGCGAACTCGATAGCGAATATAAATTTCGGGATCGTTACGATTATAAGCGTCCATAAAGGCGGAGTACGAAGGCTCTCGATCTTCCGGCAAAACACGACGACGGAAGGTTTCTAAAGGATCTTCATTGGGTTGTTCTCCGTGAAGTTCAAACATGCGTTTGTCCCACACACCGATCGGAGCCACCGGGTCGTATTCAAAAGTCGCCATCTTTGCAGCTGACAACGAGAGATTTAATTTCTCCAAAGTTTGCGAAAGCTGCATTTCGTGTGCTTTTTGATCATCAATGACTGCGGCAATTCCGACAACGCTGATCGGAACACCTTTATCATCGCGTTTAAAAACAGAAATACGATCATCAATCCAGTGATACTGACCCCATACATCTTTAAAGCGATACTCAAAGTGCAGGACTTCGCCGTCCACCATTTTGTTCAAAACATAATCACGGGACTTTTCCAGGGTTCCTAAATCGTCAGGATGCATCACTGTGGGCCAGTAATTTTGGCCCATGGCTCGAAGCTGTTCTTGAGTCCAACCGAAGCGGCTAGCGACATTTTCGTTAAACCACGCCATGGTGCCTGTTTGTAAATCAAACAGGTAGACAGCACTCGGCAGGAATTCAAAAACCTGCTCCACAAGATTTTTTTGGTTCTTCAAAATTTCTTCAGCCATATGGCTTTAAATGATAGCTTGAACAGCCTCATAACGCAAAATGGCTAAATCATAATCAAACCTTAACAATACACAAAAAATACCCCGTGCTAGATTCCGTTCGAATGGGAAAGTGTATGAAATACCTTCAGTTACTGTCAGCTTTGCTTATATTTGCAGCATCTTTGATTTTTAGTTCGCACGCGCACGCTCAAGTGCCAGTGATTCGCATTGATGGATCCAGCACTGTGTTCCCAATTACTGAAGCCATGGCTGAGGAGTATCAAACTTCCAAACGCGGTAAAGTCCGTGTGACAGTGGGCATCTCTGGTACTGGTGGTGGCTTTAAAAAATTCTGCCGTGGTGAAACGGACATTCAAAATGCCTCTCGTCCCATTCAAGCTGCTGAAATTGAAAAGTGTCGTGCAAAAGGTGTGACGTTTATCGAGCTTCCAATTGCATATGATGCGACAGCCATTATCGTAAGTCCTAAAAACACCTGGCTTAAATCCATCACGGTTGATGAGCTTAAAAAAATGTGGCAACCAGCAGCTCAGGGTAAAGTGATGTTGTGGTCTGATGTGAATCCCGCTTGGCCAAAAGAAAAAATGAAGCTTTACGGTGCAGGTTCTGATTCCGGGACTTTCGATTACTTTACGGAAGCTATTGTCGGCAAAGCTAAAGCTTCACGTGGAGACTATACGGCCAGCGAAGACGACAACACCTTGGTCACGGGAGTTGCGAATGACCCCAATGCCTTGGGATATATTCCACTGGCATACGCGGAAGAGAATGTTTCAAAACTTCGCATGGTGCCAGTCGTGGGTGGCGAGAAATCACCAAAAAAAATGGAAGCAGTCATCCCAGCTCGCAAAACGGTTGAAACGGGGGATTACTTCCCACTTTCAAGACCGGTGTTCATCTACGTCAGTGCAACGTCGTTGGCTAAGCCTGAAATTTTGGAATTCGCCAATTTCTTCTTAAAGCAATGTCCAACTATCGTTCCTGAAGTTAAGTATGTTCCACTTCCAGGGTCTGCTTATACGATCGGGCAAGATCACATCAAAATCAAAAAAGTGGGAACTGTATTCGGTGGCCACTCTGAGATCGGGATTAAGATCGAAGACCTGATGAAGCGCGAAAGCGCACAGTAAGAAGTCACACCGTGAGTAAAAAACAACTTAAGAAACTATCTGAATTTACCTCTGCGGATCATCCTGTCCGCCGCATGCGCCGTTTGAAGGAACGCTTAATCGAGGGCGCTTTATTCCTGGCGGCAGCAAGCTCCGTATTTGTAACCTTGGGGATCGTCGGTATCCTGATTACCGAAAGTATTCCATTTTTTGAACACGTAAGCATTTGGGATTTCCTGACAGACCGTGAGTGGACGCCGTTATTTGAAAATGCCCATTATGGAATTTTGCCGCTGCTTTGCGGGACATTCTTAACGACAATCATCGCGTTGATCATCGCGATTCCCTTGGGAACAGTGGCGGCAGCATTCTTAAGTGAATATGTTCGTCCGAATGTGCGTGAAGTGTTAAAGCCGGTTTTAGAGCTATTGGCAGCGGTGCCAACGGTGGTTTACGGTTACTTTGCTCTTTTGTTCGTGACCCCACTTTTGCAAAAAGTTTTCCCTTCCATGGGGGGCTTTAACGTACTCAGTGCAGGGCTCGTGATGGGTGTGATGATCATTCCTTACATCAGCAGCTTAAGTGAAGATGCCATGCGCGCAGTGCCCGGACATTTGCGTGAAGCTTCGTTTGCAGTGGGTGCTTCTCGTATGCAGACGGCCTTCCGTGTGGTTATTCCGGCGGCTTTCTCGGGTATCACGTCAGCTTACATCCTGGGTATTTCCCGTGCGCTGGGGGAGACGATGGTCGTTGCGATCGCAGCCGGCATGCAGCCAAATCTCACTTTAAATCCTCTTGAGCCCTCAGCTACGATCACAGCTTTTATCGTGCAAGTAAGTCTGGGAGATCTCCCGCACGGATCGATTGGATATCAATCGATCTATGTCGCGGGACTCAGTCTTCTGTGTCTAACGTTATGTTTTAATGTGATTGGTTTGTGGCTTCGTAAAAAGTTTCAGGAGAAGGAATAGATGGAATCCAGACAAGACCTTCTTGCCAATATTAAACGTCGTCAGCTGTGGGATTTTTTCTTCGCACTGGCGGGGCTTCTTGCATTATTATTTGCTTTGGTGACGTTGCTTGCGTTGATTGTGGATCTGGCGATGACAGGTGTTCCGCGTATCAACTTTGATTTCTTCACAAACTTCCCATCGCGTTTCCCGGAAAAAGCAGGGATTTTGTCTGCGTGGGTGGGCTCTTTTTGTATCATGCTGACAACAGCATTCTGTGCGATTCCTTTGGGAGTGGCGGCAGCCGTTTACCTTGAAGAGTACGCTAAAAAGAACTGGGTTTCCTCCCTGATTGAACTCAATATCGTGAACCTGGCGGGAATTCCATCCATCACTTACGGTTTGATGGCACTTGGACTTTTTGTGTACAAATTAAAATTAGGTCAAAGTATTCTAACTGCGGGTCTAACTTTGGGTTTATTGGTGTTGCCAATCATTATCGTAACCACTCGTGAGGCCATCAGATCCATTCCCAATATTATTCGTGAAGCTAGCTACGCAATGGGAGCCAGCAAGTGGCAAACCATCCGCTATCATATTTTACCGTACTCTTCCGGTGGTATTTTGACTGGCGTGATTATTTCCCTTTCGCGTGCGATCGGTGAAACAGCTCCTTTGATCACGATTGGTGCCTTGACGTTTATCGCGTTTTTACCAACGTCGCCGGTTGATACGCATTTACCGTATTTAAATTTCAAATGGTTGATGGATCCGTTCACAGTCATGCCGATTCAAATGTTTAACTGGTTGTCTCGTCCCCAAGCGGCGTTCCACACGAATGCAGCAGCCACCGGTGTGGTGTTGTTGTTGATGACGTTGATAATGAATGGGGGAGCCATCTGGCTTCGTTCCCGCTTCCGCAAAAAAATGAAGTGGTAAAAGGTACGACACAATTTCTCCATTTGTTTTTTGAAAGCAAAATGTCCGAAGAAGTTTAGTTTTAGAGTTTAGGAAGTTTTATGAGTAACGAATTAGTACTAAGAGCCGAAGTAAAAGATCTGGTTTTCTCTTATGGAGAGAAAAAGGTTTTGAACGGTATTACTTTGCCTATTTACGAAAACCGCGTGACGGCGCTGATTGGACCTTCCGGTTGTGGTAAGACGACTTTGCTTCGTTGTTTTAATCGTATGCATGATCTGTATGCGAATGCTCATTATCAAGGTGAAATCACTCTGCATCCGGATGGCATCAATATTTTGGGTAAAGACATTGATCCTATGGAAGTGCGCATGCGTATCGGGATGGTTTTTCAAAAACCAAATCCGTTTCCAAAAAGCATTTATGAAAACGTGGCTTACGGTCTAAAAGTTCGCGGTGTGAAAAAGAAAGCCTTCATCGAAGAGCGCGTTGAAAAGTCACTTCAGCAAGCCGGTCTTTGGACGGAAGTTAAAGATCGCTTGAGTTCTTCAGCAACGGCATTATCAGGCGGTCAGCAGCAACGTCTGTGCATCGCTCGCGCATTAGCAACAGAGCCAGAAATCTTGCTACTAGATGAGCCGACGTCTGCCTTGGATCCGATTTCCACTCGTCACATCGAAGAGCTTATTCAAGAGCTTCGTAAGGACGTGACCATCGCTATCGTCACGCACAGTCTGCATCAGGCAGCCCGTGTTTCAGATTATACGGCGTTTATGTACCTGGGTGATTTGATTGAATTCGGTGGAAGTGATCAAGTGTTTACGAATCCGAAAGATCAAAAGACCGAGAACTATATCACAGGCCGCTTCGGTTAACCCGGATCGGTGAAGAAGGCACGACTGCGTTGTTGAATCGTGCCTTACGCTTGTACCTTTTTGACCGATCCTTGTGACCAGTTTTAAGCTTCCTTTTTTTCCATTCGCACTACGCGTGCGCAGCTTTGGCAGATTTCGGTGACCGGCCAGTTGAGTTCGCCTTTTCCGACTTTGATGTTATTTCCGCAATGAGGGCAGGTGGTTTTTCCATCTAAAACCTGTCCTTCAGACTTAAAGCCTTTCCAGGCAAAGAAAAACCCTAGAAAGAAAAACAGTGGCACTAAAACAAAGTGAACGACTGGCAACAGAACAGAGATTAAAGACAATCCCCACCAAAGTGCGAGCTTTTTAAGGGCCGTGCGCGTTTTGTCAGATTGATTAAAAATTTTGATTTCAAGCTCGCCAGATGTGCGGCGCTCATCCATCACGTTTGATTCGATGCTAATTTTTTCAGTCATGTCATGAAGCTTACGCCTAACAAATGATAATAGATATACGCGCCGTTTCGATGCAACGCCCAACACTCAGGTACGCTAAGAAGTTTGTATTCCAGCAAGCGATCCGGACTTTCACGTTCGTAACTCCTCTTTAGAAATGCCTTCTTTTAACCTCATTTTTCGTCGGAACTTTCTAATTTCCAACCAGTTCGGAGAATGAAATGCGTCAGATAAAAGTGGCCATCATGGCGATGGCACTTGTCGGTTTAACACAGTCAGTGATGGCACAATCTCAAGGCGGAAGTGCGGAGGCCGCGGCCTCGGATGTGCCCGCAACTCTTTCCATGCCCATGGATTCTTCCACTTTGATCCTTAAAAAAGGCTTTTTCGATTTTTATTCCGAAAGCAGCTATTACTACGACTATGATTTCGTGACAGATTCACGACTTCGTTACTATCAACCAGTGACTGATCTCGGCTCCATTGGAGTCTCTGCCTATATCGGTGCGAACATCCAGTATCAATCACCGGGTGCGAGTGAAAAATACTATGACAATACTTTTAATCCAAATGTGGGTTTGCAATTTCAATTTGTACCAGGGGTGAAACTAAATGCTCAAGTCGGTTACCGAACAGTGACAGGAATGAACGATGAACCCCGTCAGACCACTTGGGACCCGCGTCTGGTATTTAGCGCCGGTGATATTTTGATGTGGGGAATGACCAGAAACTTTACCGAGGGGTATCTTGAGTCAGCCTTTGTTCCGCGTTTGGATCGAACACCCGTGTCTTTGGTTTGGATCAAGCAAGGGTATCGTTGGTTTCCCAAAGCGAAGCTCTCCCTGGATGCCTATGGCGAAGGTTATCAACGTGTCAGCAACAGTGAAGATCTGGGGCCGACAATTACCGAGTGGCGCGCCGGGGGGCGTTCTACCTGGACTGAAAAATCCTGGAACATCAGTGCGCTCGTTTATCATCCCTTTCCTAAACATGTTTCCAGCGGAGAAATTGAAGGCTTGGTAACTTTGGGAGGCCAGTTTTAATGGAGAACGTGGGACTAACAGACCTATTTTCAACGCTTACATATTCCGTAATCATCGCGACCAGCGTTTTTATCTTGGATGATCTTTTTATTGATCTGATCGCCCTTATTAAACGTCTTCGCCCACTGGCGATCTCGAAGCAGACCTTGCAATTGATGAAGCAAATGGACCAAAAATCCATCGCCATCATGATCGCAAATTGGAAAGAGGCCGAAGTCATCGGTCCTATGATCCGCGGAAATATCCGCGGCATCGACTATCATAACTATAAATTCTTTTTGGGGGTTTACCCCAATGACACAGCAACTTGGGAAGAGGCCGCTCGTTTAGAAAAGCTCTATCCAGATAAAGTAACAGTGGTTGTGAATTCAGAACCAGGACCCACTTCCAAAGGGCAAATGCTGAACGAAATTGCCCGACAAATTCTGGAATCAGAAAAACAGACCGGAAAAAGAATGGATTTATTCCTGCTGCAAGACTCTGAAGATGTTTTGCACCCCCATGCCTTTTCGCTTCTAAACTATTTTAGTCGCGAGGCCGACTTTATTCAAATTCCCGTGTTCTCCTTTGATGTCCCAAAAACTTCCTTGGTCGGGGGAGTGTACATTGATGAATTCAGTGAGTCCCACACCAAAGATCTTTTAGTACGGCAGGCTCTCGGGGCAGCAATTCCGTCGGCCGGAGTGGGGACATGTATTTCTCGTGAATTCGTCAAAGCCATGATGCTTCATCAAGAGGGCCAATTGATGAAGGAAGACACTTTGACTGAAGACTATCACTTAGGAATCACGGCAAAGCCCATGGGGTTTAAATCGCGTTTCGTCTGTGCTCAGTTGGTCGATGAAAATGGCGGCAGAGAATTCATCGCGACACGTGAATACTTCCCGAATAAGTTCACCGCCAGCGTTCGCCAAAAATCCCGTTGGACCTTAGGAATTGCATATCAAGGTCTTGCGAACCTTCAGTGGTCCGGTGGATTGATTGACCGTTACTTTTTACTGCGGGATCGAAAAGGTCCTGCGTGCAGTGTGCTAACCGTTTTTTCCCTGATCGTACTTTTGGGTATGATCTCATTGCAAATGGTGGACGGTGAAATTCCACCTCTTTTGCGCACGGATTTTTTCTCCGTACTCTTGACCTTTAATGCTCTAGCGATGTTTTTAAGAATTGTGCAAAGAATGTCTGCTGTGAACCGCGTGAATGATTTCAGCCAGGCCGCAATGGTTCCGGTGCGCTGGTTGGTTGCGAACGCTGTTAATGTTCTGGCTTCGTTAAAAGCGCATTTGCAGTACCGGGAAAGTGTTAAAACAGGAAAACGACCCGTGTGGATTAAAACCGAACACCAGATGCCAGCGCATTTCGGAATGGATCTCTCCGAGGTCGAGGTTCAAACCAAATGAAGAAATACATTTTCGCTTCGATGTTAATTTTGACGGCAGCTTTCGCGACCCTCGCGGAGCTTCAGGTTTCAAAACCATCAGGTGAAAGATGTATTTTGGTGATTTATGATAATGCAAAAGTGCTCAGCAGTATTCGCAGCTCACTTGCGCATTTTCCCGAATTTCAAAGCCATATGATTGCCATGGCTGACTATGAAGCTGGAACCATAGAACGGTGTCAGGCCACGTTTATCGTGAATACAGAATTTGATAATCAAGTCCCGCGCCGCCTGGTCGAAGACTATTTGGCAGCGGAAAAGCATGTAGTGTGGATGGGATATAACATTTGGTATCTGGGAGAGCAGTTAAGTAAAAAGCTCGGCATTCGCTATATCGGATCCCTCTCGAAAGTGCGTAATCAGTCTTGCGCCTATTTTTATATGGGCCATTCGGCTCGCTGTGATGACGAGGGCCTCTCAATGCAGCCGGAAATCGTGCCAACCAATGAAGTGCGAATCGAAATCATGGCTGAAAGTCGCACCCGGGGGCGGGAGCTAAGTCCTTATGTTGTGCGCGCAAAAAACCTTTTTTACATGGCCGATGTCAACTTCGGAAGCGTCTTTCAGGCACTACTCACTGAATTTGTGGGCAGTCCGATGCGGGTAAAAACCCTAAAACCACAGCAAGTCGCTGGCCCCAACTGAATTGGCCTTGACCTGGTCCTGTCCTTTTTTAGAATAAAGGCATGACATCATTTCACTCAGACAAATATTTTATCCGTGATTCCGTTTACAACTTGGTCGAGCTATCTCTCTTGGCGAGAATGTATGAAGAAAACTGTCTGCCAACTTCGGGCAACGGTGTTCTGAATAAAACTTCTTTGTCCCAGACGCTTTTAAAAATGAAAGCAACGGAAGGTAAAGGTCAACTCCGCGTGGCTATTCATGATACGGATCCCGTGGGCTTTTACTGGAACTACGAAGGTCATGAAACGCTATGGGTTCATCCCACGCATCGTGCAGAAGGTGTTGAACAAGGGCTTCGTGGATGAGTTCTGATTTCTGGCGGGGTCGCAGAGTTTTTATTACCGGTCACACGGGCTTTCGCGGCAGCCACCTGGCACTCACTCTTAAAAAAGCGGGTGCCGAAGTTTTTGGATTTTCTTTAAGTCCTTCCACCAATCCCAACTTTTTTGAAGTCGCCAATGTCGGTCAAGGCTTGAGCTCCACTTTTGGAGACGTGCGCGATGTCGCGGCTTTAAAAGCTTCTCTGGAGTTTTCTCAAGCCGAAGTGGTTTTTCATTTAGCCGGTGGCGGTGGCTTGCGGGATTCCTGGGATAAAGTTTCTGAAACCTATTCCTCCCAAGTTATGGGCTCCGTGAACTTACTTGAATGTCTACGAGAGACAGCCACAGTTCGCGCGGTTGTGTTTTTATCCTCTGATAAAGTTTATCGTCCCTCAAAAGCTGATTTAGTCGAAACGGATCCTCTGGCCGGTGGAGCCCCTGCTGCGACGGCAAAGGCCTGCACTGATTTGATTTTGGAATCTTACCTGCAAGGTGTATTTGCTCCTGAGAAATATAATAAGCATAAAATTGCTCTCGCCTCAGCACGCATGGGCTCGGTCATCGGCGGAGGAGATTTTTCTCCCGAGAGTTTCATCTGGCAATTGGCTCAAGCAAATCAAGCGGGCTTGGATTTGCCTTTAAAAAATCCTGATTCCATTCGTCCCTGGATGCACGTGGATGATGCGGTCTCTGCACTTATGATGTTAGCCAAGGCTTTGTTAGAGCAAGGCCCCAAAGCTTCAGGGGGATGGAATTTCGGAGTCGGTAGCGCACATCAAATGTCCGTCGGCCAGGCGGCCGAGATTTTTAAATCCAAATATGGCAATAGCAAAGCTCAGGAATTTCAACTGACCTCTAAGGGCTCCACTCACGGCATGCTTAATAGCGAAAAAGCCAAGAACCAGCTTTCTTGGAGTCCACAAATTACAGTCGAAGCAGGACTGCAAAGAACGGCCGAGTGGTATAAGAACTATTTTGCTTAAGCTATGAGATATATTTTTTGCGAATCTTCAAAATTTCCCAGAACACGCGGAAAATTTCACGACTGATTTTAACTTTGGAACCCGGAACGTCTCTCCAGATGGTGACAGGATATTCAACGACGTTGTGATTTTTCAGGCGCAGTAAAATCTCTACGTCAAAAACCCATTTACCAATGAACGTTTCTTTAAAGGCCACAGGAACGATCGAGGGTCTAAATAATTTAGCACCACATTGAGTGTCGTAACTTTTCACGTGCAAAAGCTCGCCCACCAAAGTTGCAAAGCCCCGGCCCAGATAGTGACGAAGCGGAGATCTTTTCACATCAGCACCCAGGCGATAAACGCGGCTGCACCAGATGGAATCAACATTTTCATAAAGATTAGAATACTGAAGCATTTTGGGAATTTCAGACAGGGGAGTCGCTAAATCCGCATCCCAAAATCCAATCCAAGATCTATCATCCCAGCTAAGTTTTTTATAAACTTCCAGCATCCCATGACGAACGGCTTCCGCTTTGCCGCGATTCTTATCCATACGTACCAGATGGATAAAGGCATGCTTTTGTGAGGCTTGCTCTATGATTTCCGCGGTTTTGTCCTTGCTGCCATCGTCGACAAAGAAAAAATCGATACCCAGATCGTGATGCTGGATAAAGTTTTCAATGTGCAGGCGCTTTTCTTCGTTATAGCAAGGAACAATAAGTGCGATCATGGGCTCTCTATGGTTGTTAAATTATGCTACCACACGTCAGACCTATTTCAACGCATAGGGCAGTGAGGGCCAGAAGATCGTTCCCGTCTCAATGTTCCCTACGCAGCGCAGCAGTCTGCGTGAGGTTTGGAAATTACCAAAAGTTCATCTATATTCGGCATCTTTCGAGAGTAAAAAATGAAGACGATTGAATTCTTTAGAAAGAGCTTTTTCAGTGCGGCCAAGTACCCGGCGTTAACGGGTTTGCGCGCGCTTGCGGCGTATTTAGTTTTCACTCGTCACTATCCAGTCCTTGAAGATGTTTCGCCAACACTTTCTTCGATGCTCTCTCAAGGTTATTTAGGGGTGGCGATCTTTTTTGTTCTGAGCGGTTTCTTGATTCATCAGACCTATGGACTTACACGCAGACTTTCTGAAGAAGGTCTCTTCGTTTATTTCGGCAGACGTTTTGCCAGAATCTATCCTCTTTACTTTGTGGTTTGTATTGCGACGTTTGTGTATGCGAATAACTACGAGCCTTTTGATCTCTTTATTAATCTCACAATGTTAAAGGGTTTTTTTAACGATGTGATCTTCACAGGGGTTGCTCAGGCTTGGTCTTTAACGACTGAAGAGACCTTTTACTTCTGCGCACCGATCATATTCTTTTTCGCCAAGGGCTGGCGCCGTCTCGCATTAGCTTTAATTGGCACTTATTGCGTGGGCGGTCTGCTAACGGTTATCGGCTCCCAACTTAATTGGCTGGGATTCTTCGAAGATATTTACTTCACTTTAGAGTGGAGTTTCTTTGGTCGAGCTTTTGAGTTTTTTGCCGGCATCGGTCTATCGATGTTTCTTTCTTCGCGTAAATCCGTTCGCTCCTGGAAACTGCCGCTTGCAACCTATACAGGTGTCGCCGGTGTGATGCTGACTTTGTATTTGTTGGCAGTGGTGGGGCAGGAGAGATCTGATGGTTTGGGTATTTTCAGTCCCAAGGGGATTTTCCTGAATAACTGGTTCTCTGTGGTATTTATCGTGTTGCTGATCTATGGACTGGCGACAGAGTCGAGCCTGCTTTCAAAGTTGCTCTCCACGCGATTGTTCAGTCTTTTGGGTAAAAGTTCCTATGCGTTCTATTTACTTCAACAGGGGCCGCTACAGAACATTTGTGATGGTAATGATCTGACCGTCGCTGAAACTTTCGGTGTGACTATCTTGGTTTCGATTGTGGTATTCGCTCTGATCGAAGAGCCGATCAATCATGTTATCCGTAGTCAGCTTCTAAAATTTAAGAAAAGCCCTGTTCGAGTCGCTCACACTGAGGCTGCACCGGTGGCAGTTACCACTCCGGTTTCTGCCCCAGCCCCAGCTCCCGCGACTTAATTTCCTATCTTGTAAAAGTCTGCGTTTTTGTTTCAATAGGGCGATAGCTTTGCACTGACGAAGGACACTGTTCTTCAGTTGCAAGTAAGATCAATTCTTCATTCCACAAACATTTATGGTGAATATCGCCATCTTCTTTTTTGAATGAGAGTTCATTAAAGGTCTTCGTTTCAACGATCGCTAAAACTTCCGGATGCTGTCTTAAAGTCTCTTTGAATTTACTCGGTTCCACTCCTACGGGTGTTTTATCCAAATACCAGGAAATGAATGATCCGGTAATTTCCCACATATCCTGATCTTCGATGGTGCTGGGGAAGTACATTTCTTGAACTTTACTGAAGGACCCCATCGCGGGCATAAAAGCTCTGAAAGGAACTTCATTTCCGGAGTGAACGCGAATCGGCAGCAAATCGACGGCGACGAAAAAGAATAAAGCAATACCGGCTAAAACTTTGGAAATTTTAATGGGGTTGGCATTTGCGAATTTGGTTGCCAGCAAATACCCCGCCGTTATTGCAAGCCAAGGATAAATAGGCAATGTGTATTGGTCATAGTGACGTGCGCTTGTCGAATAAACGGCAATGTGGATAAGCAGCTGACCCAGAACCAGAATGCATAAAGGGCGCTGATCTTTCCAAAGTTTTCTAATGGCGAACGGAAAAAGAAGTAACAAAATGGCCGCTCTTTCCCAAGTCGCGCGGAAATACCAAAACGGTTCGTGCGCAGACTGCTGAACAACGTTTTGACCAAATTGACGTTTCAAATAGGCGGACCAAAAGATGAAGCCCTCTTGCTGATAGTGAAGGAACGTAAAAAGCGACAGGGGAGCAACAATCCCTACGGCGAAAGAGGCTAAAGCTTTAGGTGATTTGAAATTATAAATTAAAATAAAGAGCCCAACCGGAATCGTCCCTAAAGCACCGGCTCCTTTTGTCAAAACCGCACAAGACAGGCAAAGTCCTGCAAGAAACACGTTAAGACTGCGATTTTTACGTTCAGCTAATGTCGCAAAATAAAATCCACCCAAAGTGAAAGCCACCATGGGCATGTCCAGCCAACCACTCGCCATGAAATTAAAAAATGTCGTCACCGGAATGATGATTAAATAAGTAAAAACAGCATGGCGTTCATTTGTAAGATTCTTTACGGCACCAAACATCGCGGCAATTGCCAGAATTCCTGCTATGGAAGAAACCAGACGAATTGTTTGCGCTGAAATTCCAAAAAGCTTAAAGGCCAAAGCATCTAGCCACAAAGCCAAGGGCGGGTGATCCACGAAGGGATCATAAAGTCCCGGTCCTAAGTTAAAATGAAACAGATTTCCAGTCGACAGAATGTTTTTCGCTAAGGCTCCGTAAGTGGTGCTGCTGACACCAATGCCGGGCTCCCAGTTCTTCGCAAAAACCAATAAAAAAACACCAGCGATAATATATAAGAATGTGCGAAGACTGTTTTTACTCTCTGTCATGCCGACATTTAAGCATGCTAAGTTCGGGCAAGCCAAGTCAGAACGGGTAATGAAGTTTAGATTTTTTGATAAACCTTCAAGGTCTCTTCTGCGCAGGTTTTCCAAGTGAAACGACGCGAATGCTCTTTGCCAAGTTTGATCATTTTACTGCGAAGTTCTTCGGAATGAATTAACTGTTCCAGTTTTTCAGCAATTTCTTGTGGGGAGTGAGGGGAGGCGTGAAGTGCGGCCTCGCCTGTCACTTCTTTTAAAACCCCTTCGTTGGATGTGACAACCGGGCAGCCGAGGCTCATTGCCTCGAGCACTGGAATTCCAAATCCTTCATACAGGCTCGGAAACACAAAGGCCGTGGCTTTTTTAAATAGTTCTTCGATCTGTGTGTTCGGGACATAGCTTAAATGAACAAGTTTTTCAGGAAACGGAAACTTCGCAATTGCCGCTTTGATTTCGTCATCGCCAAAACCCCAAGTGCCCGCTAAGACCAGTTTGTGGTCTGTGCCTTTTTGGCAAAGGATTTTAAAGGCTTCAAGTACTGCCGTTACGTTTTTGCGTTTTTCTAATGTTCCAAGGAACAGAATGTATTTCTCTGTCGATAATGAGGCGATTTTCTCTGGTAGAGGATAAGAACGATCGCATCCCAAGTAAGTTACATAAGTTTTCGAAGCGAGTTCTGGGAAATATTTTAAGACCTCTTGCTTGGTGAATTCCGAGTTCACGATCACGGCACTCAGGTCGCTTTTTAAGACGGCGGTAAGGTCGTCTATTCCCTTATTGTAAAATGCAGAGGTGTTGTACGACTTTTCAAAAACAACCATGTCGTGAATCGTGACGACCTTAGGAATGCTTGAGCCCATGGAGATTTTAAAATCGGGTCCATGATAGACGGCGTTTTTAGTGGCGATCCCGGTCCAGGGCCACAACGGTTGAATTTTTCGTCCCAAGTAGGCTTCAAGCTTCTTCCTATTTTTTAGGCGAGAAAGCTTAATAACTGGGATGAATTTTACCTTGGGATGGTCTTTCAGGTGCTGCCACAGTTGATTCATGTACACGCCAATCCCCGTGACCTTGTCTGGGTTTAACGTACTAACGTCAAAGAAGACTGTTCGTGGCGCTTGATGCAAGGTGTTGGCTGTCTGTGAATCCATAGGCATAATCTTTGGTACCATAGAGATTTGGGGTGCGCCTAGAAAGAATCTTTCTGCATTGCATTCTAGTACAGCTTAGTAACCAAAAAAGCATAGAGTATTCCTCTATAAAAAATGTGTAATTCGGGGTTTTTGACATGATTTTTGTTACGGGCGGCGCGGGCTTCATTGGTTCGAATTTTATTCTAAACTGGATCAAGAAACATAACGAACCTGTCGTTAATATTGATAAATTAACTTATGCGGGGAACTTGGAAAACCTTAAAGAGGTTCAAGACAATCCCAACTACATTTTCGCCAAAGTCGATCTTTTGGATCTGAATGCTTTGGAAAAATTAGTGAAAGAACACAAGCCTCGCGCGATTTTAAATTTCGCGGCAGAAAGCCACGTGGACCGTTCGATTCATGGTCCTGGTGAATTCATTCAGACAAATATCGTTGGCACATTCAATCTTCTGCAAGTGGCAAAGGAATACTGGTCACAACTTCAAGGCAGCGACAAAGAGAAATTCCGTTTCTTGCATGTTTCAACTGATGAAGTTTACGGAAGCCTTGAGTTGAAGGATCCTGCCTTCAGCGAAACGACTCCTTATGCTCCGAACAGTCCGTATTCTGCTTCTAAAGCCGCGAGTGATCACTTGGTGCGTGCGTATCATCATACGTACGGTCTTCCGACGGTGACGACAAACTGCTCGAATAACTATGGGCCATATCAATTCCCAGAAAAGCTGATCCCTCTCGTAATTCACAATGCTTTGAATGGTAAAAACTTACCGATCTATGGTGATGGCTCAAACATCCGTGATTGGTTGTATGTGGTTGATCACTGTGAGGCCATCGAACTTGCTTTGGAAAAAGGTCGCTTGGGTGAGACTTACAATGTCGGTGGCTGGAACGAAAAAAAGAACATCGAAGTTGTCGACACTATCTGCAAAACGTTGGATCAAGTTCGCCCTCGCAGCGATGGTAAGAGCTATTTGACTCAGAAGGTATTCGTTACCGATCGCCCAGGCCATGACAAGCGCTATGCGATCGATGCAACAAAAATTGAAAAAGAATTGGGCTGGAAACCGAAAGAGAATTTCGAAACAGGTCTTGATAAAACTATTCGCTGGTATTTAAGCAACGAGACTTGGGTTTCTAATATTGTTTCAGGTAGCTACCGTGAGTGGTTGGATAAAAACTATGGAGGACGTCAATAATGAAGGGAATCATCTTAGCTGGCGGCTCTGGGACGCGTCTTTATCCTGCAACGACTGTGGTCAGTAAACAGCTTCTGCCGATTTACGATAAGCCAATGGTTTATTATCCACTAACGACTCTGATGATGGCAGGGATTCGCGATATCCTGGTTATTTCTACTCCTCAAGACACGCCTCGTTTTGAACAGCTGTTGGGGGATGGTTCGCAGTGGGGAATTAAGATTTCTTATGCGGTTCAGCCGTCTCCGGATGGTCTGGCACAGGCATTTATCATCGGTGAGAAATTTATTGATGGTGATGAGTGTGCGTTGGTTTTGGGAGATAATATTTATTACGGTCACGGCTTCATGCAGCTACTTAAAGAAACTGCGAAGCAAAAATCTGGTGCGACTGTGTTTGCGATTAAAGTTCCAGATCCTGAAAGATACGGCGTCGTTGAATTTGATAAATCTTTCAACGCTGTTTCTCTCGAAGAAAAGCCAGCAAATCCTAAATCCCATTATGCAGTGACTGGTCTGTATTTTTACGACAAGCATGTCGTTGAATATGCAAAATCACTTAAGCCGTCACCGAGGGGTGAACTTGAGATCACTGATCTCAATCGAATTTATTTAGAAAAAGGCAATCTGGACGTTCAAGTAATGGGTCGCGGTTTTGCGTGGCTTGATACAGGAACGCATGAAAGTCTCCTTGAAGCGAGTATGTTCATTCAGACGATTGAAAAGCGTCAAGGGGTGAAGATTGCTGCTCCTGAAGAAGTGGCTGCGCGCATGAAATATATTAACAAGGAACAGTTGTTGAAGCTTGCTGAGCCTCTTAAGAAGAATGCTTACGGCCAGTATCTGATTCAGCTTAGCCAAGAACTTGAATAATGGACAAATTGGATTCTATATCCTCCATATTAACGAACTTTGTTCTGGTGTTAATTATTGGAGGTTGGGCTCAACGCTACCAGCCGGTTCGTTTCATTTTTAAGAAACTTTTGGTTGTCGTGTTGTTTGCTTGCCTGGGCTGGCATTTGTTAACTGCTTTAGCCTACCTTTGTGTGCCTCAATTCTTCGATCACGTAGAGTTAAATATTGCAGCGGTAGCTAGTATCTGGAAGCTAGGGAATCCAATTTATACGCTACCGGATGCAGCCTCCAGATATTCTTTGTTATATGGATCATGGCCTTATTTAGTGAATGCAGCTTTTCAGTCCTTAAGTGGCTCCGTTTACCTTTTAAGTAAGCTTCCGGGGGTTTTGAATTTCTTTATTTTATTTTCTGGATTTTATCTGACCATCAGAAAATTGAACCTGTTAGATCGCTTGCTCAGTATGGGTGTGTTGAGCAGTGTCCTCTTGGTGTTTTACCATTTCAGTTATTGGAATCGACCTGACTCATTTCTGATGACGTATGCTTTCCTGGCGCTGATGCTTGTTGTCTATAATGAAAAGATCGGAGACCTGGCGACGTATTTGGGAGTGGGGCTTCTTTGTGGACTGGCTGCGAACTGTAAGATTCATGGAGTCGTCTATTTTATTCCCCCAGTGGTTTATTACTTTGAAAAATCGGGGAGAAAGATCAATTGGTCCTACCTGATTTTTGGTGCTTTGCTTGCATTTGCAGGACTGCTGTTGCCGTTCTTTCTTAAAAATGTCGGTGAAGAGAACTACCTTGTTTGGCTTAAGCTTGCCTCCAAGCATGGTCTGGATGCCCTGGATTTTGTTAAGACCACAACATTTATTTTTTGCTTCCTACTCTTCCTGTTCCTGTTGAAGTTTCACAAACGGTATCGTTGGACGTATTTATCATTGTGCATCACCGGATTTATGGTGGCGATTGTTGCTAGTAAGCCTGGGGCGGGTACTCATCACTTTATGCCCTTCGTTCCGGCTATAATATTTTTTGCGATCCAATCTTATTTTGGTGTTTCAATGGAGGATCGTCGTTCGATGAACTATGTCCTTGCGGCCTTTGTAATATCAATGGTGTTTGAAGCACATCACAGGCAGAGACGCGTTGTTAAAGAGTTTGAGCAGACCCGAAATGCAATCGCGCAGCTGAAAGACTTTGAAAACATATTAAAGGAAACGTCTGGTCTGATAGAAATGGGATATTCCAATAGCGAGTCCTATGGTGCAACTTTCTTTAGGCTGACGGCCATTGCAGATCAGCGTTCGGGGTTGTTAATAGAGGGATCTGCTTTGATGGATATGAATGCCAGTGGACTGAGTATTCCGCCATCCACTGTGGAGACAATTAAAAGTTGTCAGATTCCTACATTCGTTTTTCCGGCGGAGGGTGCTCCATGGAATATCATGAGTTACTACGGCGAAAAACCTCTGTATTCCCAGGAATTCAAAGATGTCTTCGCTGAAAAGTATGAAAAGGTCCGCCAGACCGAATATTACGCAGTTTACACCTGCGTAAAGAATTAGCAATTTGGCGGGAGTTTCACATTGCAATTTCAAGGTACGAGGATTAGGTTTTTCGCATGATTTACGACTGTTTTGCATTTTTTAATGAGCTGGATTTACTTGAGATTCGTTTAAACACACTAAACGACGTTGTAGATCGTTTTGTTTTGGTCGAAGCGACTAGAACTTTTCAAAAGAAAGAAAAACCGCTTTTTTTTGAATTGAATAAGGAACGCTTTAAGCCTTTTTTGCATAAAATCGAGCACGTCGTAGTCGATGAATATCCAACTTTCTTTTCTAAATGGCGTATTCCAAAAACCTGGGACTATGATGATCATCAAAAGGAAGGCATTCTTCACGGATTAAAAAAATGTCATCCGAACGATGTGATCATTGTCTCCGATGTGGATGAAATTCCTCGTCCAGAATTAGTCCGTGAATACGCGAGCAAGCCGGGAATTAAAGTTTTCCAGCAAAAGCTTTACTATTACTATCTAAATTGTTTCATCAAAACCTATCCAGAGCCAATTCCGTTGGTTGATGGTTATATGCCCTGGTATGGCACCGTGATGTTGAACTATAAAGACATCAAAACGATCAAAAAGACGCGTCTTCATCGTGAAACACGTCAAAACACTGATCTGGTCACAATTGTACCAAACGGTGGTTGGCATTTCAGTTATCTCGGTGGCGCTAAGAAAGTGATCGAAAAGATTGAGGCCTATGCTCATAAAGAGCATAATCGCGATGAATTTAAAGATCCGAAAAAGGTAGAGGATATCATCCGCAAGGGTGGCAGTCTTTACGGGGATAAACTAGATTCCCAGTTTGTTAAAGTGGATGAATCATTCCCAAAATACGTTCAGCAGCACAAAGCTGAACTGCACGAACTGATACTTGAGTAAATATGCCAGTCTCATCCTTGCTCGTTAATTTTTTATCATTGATGTTGTTGGGGTTCTATCTCCAACGATTTTCATTTCTGCGAGCTGGTGTTGCTTTCATATTGAAAGCACTTTTGTTTTCGTCATTGGCCTGGTTGGTATTTACCGGCGCAGGTTATTTATTTACGCCGCTTTATTTTGATCATGCCGAAGTTAACATTGTGTCCGTCGCAAGTTATTGGCTTCAAGGGCATCCTATTTACACAGCCCTTCAAGATCCCTCGAGATACTCATTGTTATACGGGCCTTGGCCTTACCTGGTGAATGCGTTCTTTCAAAGTAGCGGGTTGTCAGTTCTGGTGATGGGAAAGATCCCAGGGGTTCTAAATCTTTCTATTTTGCTGGCCGCTTTTTACTTAAGTATAAAGCAAATCGGGCTATCGCGTTCTAAGCTTTTGTTGGCACTGGGAACTCTGAGTGTTGTTTTGCTCGGCTATTATAATTTCAGTTACTGGAATCGACCGGATTCTTATTTAACAGCCTATGCTTTCCTGGCTCTTTTTGTCGTTCTCATGAGTGATAAGCTCGGAGTCTATGCGACCTATGGACTTCTAGGATTGCTTTGTGGTTTATCTGCAAACTGCAAGCTGCATGGAGTTTTGTACTTCGTGCCGGCGGTGGTGTTCTATTTGGAAATGAATCGCACCAAAGTAAAGCTGCTTCCGTTGCTGTGTGCATCGGTTCTGGCAGTCTTTGGATTGCTGATGCCCTTCCTGCTTAATAATGTCGGTGCCGAGAATTATTTCGCCTGGATCGAAATGGCTTCCAAGCATGGTCTCGTGATGAAGGATTTCGTAAAAAATCTGACCTTCATCGGCAGCTTTTTAATCTTCATTTATTTATTGGGGTTTCAGCGAAAGTACAGATGGACTTTCATTGCGTTAGTGATTGTAAGTGTCGTGGTTGCGTTGGCGGCCAGTAAGCCGGGGGCTGGGCCTCATCACTTTATGCCATTGCTACCACTTGTGCTTTATTTTGCCGTAGACGCGTATTTCAGTATGGGCTCTCAGGAGCGCAGCCGATTGAATTTTGTCGTTGCAGCCTTTTTGTTAACTGTTTCCTTAAATGGAGTGAATCGACAAAAGCGTGTGGCAGCGTTGTTTCAGCAAACCATCGTGCGTAAAGAAGAACTTTTGGATTTCTCAGAGGTCTTAAATAGTACGGAAGGGAAGCTCGAAGTCGGATATTCAGAAGTAAAAAACTATGAATCGAGTTTTTTAAAAGTAGTTTCAGTAGCTAAGGAGCGTGGCCTTTTGTTGGATGGAGCCGCTCTGATGGATATGAAGGCTTCAGGTTTAGCTATTCCCCAAGAGACAATTGAATCAATTAAAAACTGTTCCATTCCCAATTTCGTGTTTCCAAAAGATGGTGAACCATGGGGAATGACCAGTTTCTATGGACATAAACCCCTGTTTGATGAAGAATTCAAAGAAGCTTTTCATCGTGCATACCTTAAAGAGCGTGAGTCCAAGTTTTATTCTCTTTATAAGTGCAGAGAGGGGTTGCGATGATAAATCGTAAGAAGACAATAGGAGAATTTATTTTCCTATTTGTTATCATCGCAGCGTTCATCCAGAGTGTTATTAAGTTAATGCGTAGAGCTTCTACAGGATGGGATCATGAGATCTACTGTAAGGCTTCTGAAGTATGGAGCAGCGGCTTAGATCCATATATTGCAGAAAATCTGGGGATGAAGCTTTCTTATTCATATCCGGCGTTATTTCTGACTTTTTACCAGTACCTATGTTCAATTAAGTTTATCTTCATCTATATCGACATACTTCTCATTGGTGTTATCGTGTGGCTTCTGGTGCGTAAGCTTTCAAGTAGTTTGATTGTTGCGCTTCCTGTTGTGCTTCTGGGCTATAACTCGACATATTCCAATATCGAAACGGGGAATCTAGGTGTCGTTGAAGCTTTTCTGCTAACTCTTGCACTCGTATTTACGGTTCAGAAAAAAAATTGGTCTTCGATCTTTTTGGTTCCAATGGCATTTTTGAAAATCGTTCCTTCGATGCTGGCTTTGCCAATCTGGTTTTCGAGCCCAAAATGGAAAGACAGAGCGATTCAGTTTATAGTGTTTGTAGGCGGAATGATTTCTCTTATTGTTGCGAATATTATTTTCTCAAAAGAGCTGGCCTTATCATTTTTTAGACAGCTTACGGGTGGGTATTTAAATCAACATAGCCCCGCTAATGAAATGACGGCAAACGCATCGAACCCGACAGTTCTTTTGTTCTTCAAAAACCTGGCAATGATGTTTACAGAGCAATATTGGTTTGCGATTTTTGTAATTTTGGTTGCAGGGCTGGCTGCTCTTACATATTGGGTTTGGAAAAACACAATTCGTAACGAAGCAAGTGCCCTCTATAGGCTCTGCTGGAGTTACCTTCTGATTTTAATGTGGATTCCACGTTTGAAGCCGTATGCGCTTATTCTTTTATGTGTTGCCATGGTGCCATTGCTTTCGCGTGTTCCAAGACGATTCGCATTTTGGATCTTCTTTGTTACCGTGTTCCATCGTGTATTAAATGGAACTAAGAACAATGAATGGTGGGAATTGATTTCGAACAACACAGCAATCTATACGATGATTGCCGTGTTGATCCTGCTGACTCTCCAATGGAGAAAGCAAAGACAAACGTCTAAAGACGTAGACGTTTAAAAATATTTTCAGGAATAGAACAAATAATCCACATGATGTATCGCCAGAAGAACGGCAGATAAACAGTGTTTTTCTGATCTTCGATGGCCCTGGCGATACCCGCACCCACTTGTGGAGCCTTTCCAAATAACGGCGATTTCTTGTGATCTTTCGTCATGGGTGTGTCTACAGGTCCCAGTTTTAAATTTACAATATGGACGCCAGTTCCGAAGAGTCTGTTGCGCATACCATCCAGGAAACAAGTCATACCGGCTTTGGCAGATCCATAGACATAATTAGATTGTTTGCCACGGTCTCCCGCCACGGATGAAATCACAGCGATCGTACCATTTTTTTGCGCGACCATTTTCGGAGCTATATAAGTCAGCAGGGAAGCATGGCTTACGAAGTTACTGTTTAGCAGGTGAAGCATTTCGGCTTGATCGACTTCGGCTTTTCTTGGATCTCCCAAAACCCCGTGAGCTACCAGTACGACATCGACGGACCCATGATTTGTCCAAATGTCGTTAACAAGCTTTTGATGAGATGAAAGATCATTCAGGTCATGGCTGATGACTGAAACTTTTCCGGCACCACGGACACGAAGATCACTGGCAATCGCTTCCAGCATTTGGGAGTTTCTGCCCCACAAAATAAGTTCATTTTTTGCTGTGGCATATACTTTAGAAGTCTCTTGAGCAATTGCTGAAGTGGCTCCAATAATCAGGATTTTTTTCATCGGACTCGTCTCCAAAAACTAGAAGAAAACTGAGGATCAATAAATTGTTCAAAGGATTTACGCTGGGGATAGAAGGCGGAAAAACTTTCTTTCGACATTCTGGCGTCTTTTGCCGGATAGACGGCGCCACCGGCGGAGCGCACGATTGCGTCGCACTCTTCCAGGACCTGATAAAGGTCTTCGCCGTAGTTTGCAAAATCTAATGCAAGTGTCACGCCCTCTTTAGGAAATGACATCATTCCCTCTGAAGGTACGTTTCCAAAGGTTTTCAGCACCGCCAGGAAAGATCCCATTTGGCTCTTGTTCAACAGTTGGATGATCTTTTGTACTGCGGCACCGGAGTCGTTCTTATATGGAACGACGAATTGATATTGTAAGAAGCCTCTTTTGCCATAGATGCGGTTCCAGTTGTGAATTGCATCCAAAGGGTAAAAGAAGGGTTCATAGTGAACAAGGTTTTTCTTTCGTGGAGTAATATTCTTTCTGAAATACAACTCGTTGAAGGCGCGAATCGAAAACTTGTTGAGTGTTATCTCGGGGAAATACACTGGGATATTTTTGAGGCTCGTTAGTTTGTGAACTTTGTAGTTTTCTGTGGCTTGTGGTTTTGCAAAGTTGCCACGAATAAAAATACCACGAATATCTTTTTCGCTGCTGACACAATCTACCCAGGCAACTGTATATTCATAGCCAGTTTCAGATTCGGCAGCGATTTCGAAAAATTCGCTGAGGGAGTGGAATTGAATTTGCTCTTGATCGATCCACGATGAATCGATTTTTGTAAGATTAAACTCAACCCAGGTGATGAATCCTGTCAGCCCAAGACCACCGATGGTCGCATAGAAAAGATCGCTGTTTTCATTTCGAGAACAAATCAGTCTTTCTCCAGACGATCGAAGAATTTCAAAGCGGCTAACGTGATGGCCAAAATTTCCCGCGATATGATGGTTTTTTCCATGGATATCATTGGCAATGGCGCCGCCGACCGTTATAAATTTTGTACCCGGAGTAACGGGTAGGAACCACCCTCGCGGGACTGCAAGTTGAAGTATTTCGTCAAAAGAAACTCCCGCTTCGCAACACAGAACTCCCGTTTCCTGATTAAAATCGATATAGCGATTTAATCCGGTCGAGGAAAGAAGTACGCCATGGTCATTAAGGCAAGAGTCACCATAGGATCGTCCCAATCCGCGAGGCAATAATGAAGCACTGACCTTTGGCAATAACGAGAACCGGTTCGAAAAGGGATAAAGGGTCTGATCTGTCGCCAGGGGATATTGTCCCCAGCTCTGATTATCTCTCATGTCGAAATCCAACCGATCAAACCTAGAATAGCAAAGCAGACCCAGCTGATTTTGTCTTTAACCGCAAATACAACGGGATCATCATGCATTTCATCTCTATTGGTAAGAATCCAAATTCGCGAGATCCAAAATAGCAATATCGGCGTCGCAAACCACAAATGTTGTGGATTTGTGTAAAGGGCACGAACATCTTTACTTTGAAGGTAAAGAAGAATGATGAGAATCGCAATCAGTCCCGAGCCGGCCCCCAATGACTGAATCATGGGATAGTCAACTTGGCGATAGCCTCGTCCATCTATCGTCAGCTTGTTTTTACTTCTGATGATTTCTGTACATCTCTTAACGCAAGCCAGACTGAAAAAGAATAACGTCGCAAAACTCAATAACCATTCTGAAACTGGAATAGATGTGGCGCCTGATCCCGCAAAGATTCTCAAAGTATACATCATGGAAAGAATGATGATGTCCACGACAACACTTTGCTTAAGGTAAAGTGAATAGGCCAAATTCAACATCAGGTAACCTGATATCCACGCCAGATATTCATTTGGCAATGGAAGTGCGAAAAGAAACGACCCCAGGAGAAGTGTCGGTAAAAGCAGTATTCCCCATTTGATTGATAGATTGCCCGAAGCGAAGGGTCTATTCTTTTTGGTGTGATGGTTGCGATCAGAGCGTAGGTCCAAGATGTCGTTGAATATGTAAACGAAGGATGCGGATAGGCTAAAACCTGCAAACGCACAAAGGCAATTGATGACAATGTCTATATTCCAAATTTTGTGACCTGCGAGTGCAGGGAGGAACACCAAAGCATTCTTGATCCACTGGTGTGGTCGCATTTGCTTGATAATTAGTTTAAAAATACTTTTTTTATCGTCGACGATGTACTGCGTAGGTTTTTCCAGCCGTCTAATTTTTGCACGTAAATTGTTCGTCGGATTAACCGCAATAACTTCATCTGCATCAGTCCAAATTTTTAAATCTGCATCATGGTCCCCAACATATGCGAATTTTTGACTTCCAATCATTTCTTTTATAGCAGCGAGCTTATTTTGACCTTTATAGTTTTTCTCCATAGTCGAACCGATTGAGCGATTAAATATACCCAAGTGATTGGCTACTTCTTGGACCCATAGATCAGGGCTTGCAGATGCCAAAATGACTTCTCGACCTTCCGCTTTAGCATTGCGCAAAAGATCTAAGACAGAGATGCGATAAGGCAAAAGTTTGGCAACAACGGGAGCATGTTTTGCAAGTTGTGCTTTGAAATATGCTTTGCCTTTAAGTAGCCACAAAATACTTTTCAAAAACTGTAAAGGGTTACTCTTAAGTAGCACAAGCCATTGCTCATAAAGTAAATCAGTTTTTATGAGGCAATCATCTAAATCACAAACAAGCGTATGTTTCATAGGAGGTGGATGTTAGCGACTCCACTCGGGGAGAGCAAGTGGGCGCGTTGTGTCAACCTGATTCGCAAAATATTTGCCACAGTGTGGAATGGTTGGAATAATTCGACCCTTGCGAGGGCAGGTCAGTGACTGAAATAGTGCAGAATGAAGAGAGAAAAATTTGGAGTATCTTAGCGATACTTTTAACTCTAGCAACTGCAGTTAGTCGAAATCTCGTAGATCTTCTTTTCGTTTTGTCGGCGCTTATTATCATTTACCATGATTTTAAAAGTTGTAAATTGCGTGGTCTAAAACAAATTTTTTCTAATTTAAAGTACGCCTCGATCCTGATTGGAGTGTGGACCGTTGCAAATATCGCAGGCTACTTTTGCTCCTCTGGAGTTGGCCCTTTGCAGCTGAAAGAAATATTGAGTCTGCGATGGGTACTTAGTTTTTATGTCTGCATATATCTGGGAATGCACATGGCTTTCCGCGAGAGTGTTTTTCGCAAAATTGCGGTAGCATACTGCCTTATTCTACTTGTGAGTACTTATCTTCAGTATTTTGTCTTCGCTCAATTTGGACGATTTCAAGGTTTATTTGAAAATCCCAATATCGCCGCATTTTGTATAGCGATGCCTTTGGTTTTCTTGTTTGTATGGGAATCGGTGAGTTATCAGGAAACTAAAAAGATTGATTGGACTCTTAGTGTTTGCAGTCTGTTTTTAGCGATCCTGATTTTCTTTACGTTGGGTAGG
Organism: Bdellovibrio sp. ZAP7; assembly: GCF_006874645.1. NCBI lineage: Bacteria > Pseudomonadati > Bdellovibrionota > Bdellovibrionia > Bdellovibrionales > Pseudobdellovibrionaceae > Bdellovibrio > Bdellovibrio sp. ZAP7. The sequence goes on from NZ_CP030082.1 coordinate 1,903,400, forward strand.
GGAATTTGGATTAGCGTAATCTTTAGTTTTTTCGTTATTTCGCTGCTTTTAAAGATAAAAAGAAATCTTCTTGTCGCGATAATTGCCTCCTGTTTCATAGGTGGTTTATTTGCGGGTAACGTCTTTGGGCTAAAAGACCGTGTTATGTATTCGTTCGACACGACCGAGAACTCTTCTCAAGGCATTCGATTTCTTTTGTGGCGTAGTAATTGGGAAATCCTTAAAGATTATCCTTTGTTTGGCGTGGGATATTTAGAAAACTACCGTTTGGAAATTCCCTATTTCAAAAAAATTGGTATTTCGAGCTATGTGGATGAAACAAATCAATACAGCAGTCATGCTCACAACGACCTGTTGCAGGTTGCGGTGGGGGGAGGGGTTGTTGCTGTTATTTCGTTCTGCTTGCTATTTGGTGGTGCGATTAAGCTCAGTTATGGTGTATTTCGTAGGTCCAGAAGTCAGGAAATACGGATGTTTGCGTTGGGCGGCCTTGCGATTTTGATCGTATTTCTCGGAATGGGGATATTTGATAGTCCTTTCGTCATTCCGTTTTCAAGGAATTCCTTTTTGATCTTTTTTGGGCTTTGTCTTGGACGAATGCAAAGAATGTCCAAAGGTTCTATTTAAAAATAGCTTGGGCGAAATGTTGTTATCTCAAAAGGGTAAGCCACTTTTCGATGGACTTCTTGCAATTTATTTCTAGGATTTCACTGATTTTTCTCAGTGTCTCTTCTTGGAGGCCGATATAAGAGATCATTTTTTCTTCATTCTCTAAAAGAGGTAACACAGATTGCCGAAAGTAGTTTGGTTCTGTAATGGCGCCGGCGAGCACTACAGTTGTTGTGGCAGAGTTGAGTATTCTATTCTGTAAGTTATTTTGGGCGCAGATATCATATGCAAATTTTGTTTTTCCATCCTCTTGCGTCGCAAGTATGGAGTCTTCGTTGATTGATATAATCAGCTCATTCGCCGCGTCACTCGCATCGAGATCATAGTAACGTGGCGCCGTTTTTTGGTCAAAATGCTTAAATAAGATACATTTATCAGGCATTGACAGTTTTGAAACGCTGTATACATATTTCCCAAGGCACTTGAGTACCTGTAGTAACCGTCTTTTTCTTCCTGCTGAATAACGATGGTAATCCAGGTTAACCAATTCAAAAAAAGAATTTATTTTGAAACCATCATTTAAAATTGTGTCTTTTGAAGTCGGATTGAATTCGCCGAGTGGTCGGAACTCACAGCGACCTTCTGGCCAACGTTCATTACCATAAAAGCAAGCTCGAATGCCGGCAGAGTTTAGGCTATTCACTAGATGGATTTTGGCAAGTGTCGAGATACTTGGCCCCGTATAAGCGGAAATTAATTTAACCATGATGCTGTACTCTAATGTATTATGCTTGTTTTAACTAGAAAATTTGTGTGAGATAGTTGGCTATCTTGAATTTATGACGAGAGCCCGATGAAGAGTTTTGAGAACGATTTTTATAGAATATTGGATCTTTTGAAAAAAAGAATTCCATTTGCGTTTAATCGTTTTTCTGATGGCGAGCTTTTCATTTTTCAGAATAAAGAACTGATCTTGGGTGATAATCTTATTAAAATTGGTAGCGAGAGTCGAGGTGGTCCTTATAAGAAGGAAGATCACAAGCACTTCGACCCAAACCAGCACTCTTTCTATCGTGATAGACTAATGGATGCATTTATATTTCGTAAAGACAATTACTTCAAAGGCATCAGTTGTCGTTGTTGTGTTGGAAGAGAAAATCTAAATTGGCAATTGAAACATCTGCAAGAGTCTGCTGATGATCAATTTCTTACTTGGGCCAACCTTCTCGTTAATGGAAACTATCCGAAATTCATGGCAGAGATGCTTCCGCTTTTTGCGTCCTATCCAACAGTTTTCATCTGTAATGAGAAAGCTGAGTTAAAGAATTTGCCGTACGTAGTGAAGGACTTCAGGGTCGGATATAATGCGATGATCAATGATTATCATAAAATTGAAGAGATCGCATCTTGGATTGGGCAAAACAATATTACGGGGCATCTGTTTCTATTTTCGGCGTCTTCATACAGTAAAATGGCGATTCACCAACTTTACGATAAATTCCCTCTAAATACTTATATTGATGTTGGCACAACGATGAATGCATTTATGAATATGAGCATTGAGCGAGTGTATTTGGGCGATTACTGGTTTGAGAAACCAAGTCCATCCGACATCTATAAAATCTGTGTATGGTAGTTATGTTATTAGATCATATAAAGGTAACTAAGCTTGAATGGGATAGCCACTTTTTTGAAAAAGGTGTTTATATAGTTGAGACGTCAGACTTTTCAGCCTTGAAAGAGTATCTATCTAAATCTAACGAGCCGGCGCTTTACTATCTTTTCTCCAACATAAAAATAAATGAATTGTCTGATCGCCTTATGGATCATAAAATGACGTACGCTATTGATGTTAAGGGCATAGTCAATTTTCCTACTCCAAACTCCTGTGTTTTTTATGATGGAAAGAATGCGCGTACTGCAGAACTTGAGCATTTGGCCGTTCTATCCAGCAGAAATTCGCGTTTTCGCACGGATGATTTGATTCCAAAGAATAAAGTAGATGAGTTATTTAAAATGTGGATTGGTAATGCTTTAAAGCCAAATCCTGCGACAAAAATACTTCTCAAACATATAGATGGAAAAGTGGCTGGCATGGTCTCATTTCGGCCAACTCCAGATCTACTAAAAATCGAGTTGGTTGCAGTACGCGAAGATTTTCAGCGAAGAGGATGTGCTGCCGAAATGTTGAAGGCTTGTATTGGGTACGCTCAAGATCACAGCATTAAACGAATTGAAGTGGTAACTCAGGAAGTTAATAAAGGTGCTTGTGAGCTTTATGTAAGAGCCGGATTTAAACTTGTAGATAGTAAGTATATATATCATGTGCATACAACTTAGGAATTCATGAAAATTGCCATTGTCTCTTTGGATAATTCAGATCGTATTCTCGCTGGAGGCAAGCACGTCCATCAGCAGTTGCTGAAGAAGGCTTTTCAGAAGCAAGGGCATTCAGTTTTGATGATTTTTCCCAAAAGAACATTGATTTTTTTGTTTGGAAGAGGCCTTATTGCTGTGCTATCGAAGTTGCGCATCTTAGATCGATCTTTTAGTTATGCTTGGACTCTTGAATGTTATTGCAAAAGCATAAGTCAGCAATTGAGAACAGTATCACAGGATTTAAATGTTGTATTTGCACAGGATCCTGTTTCCTCCGTAGCTGCAGGACGTGTCTTAACAAATTCGGTTCCGATAGTGATGACATTGCATGGTTACCTAGCTCGTGAGTCCGTCAACTACGGAAATTATTCATCAGATGAACAGAAAAAGGTGACTAAAGAGGCCCTTTGGTATGAACGGGAGTCATTGAAATTTGCTAAAAGAGTGATCACCGTTGACAGCAAAATTGAATCTTACTTATCAGAGTTTTTTGATTCCCATAAGTCAGTCACAGTCCTTAAAAATGCGGTGAACCCTGAATTGTTCCGATTACTCGATTCAAACTCGTCTAAGATTCTAAAAAGCGAACTTGGCTTACCAGGAAATAAAGATATTGTATTGGTGCCGCGTCGGCTGGTTCGTAAAAATGGTGTCGATATCGCAATAAGGGCCTGTGCCGAGTTAAAAAAGACAAATACTTCTTATTATTTTGTAGTCATTGGTGGCGGCCCTGAACATTCCAACTTAGCCGATCTTATTCGACAGCTGGGTTTGTCATCCGACGACATTGTTCTGAAAGGAGACACGAATCACGATCTTGCTATTAAATATTACGAAGTAGCAGACGTGGTCTTAGTTCCTTCGGTTATTCGAGATGGTGTTGAAGAGGCTACTTCTTTAAGTATGTTGGAAGGTATGGCTGCCCGAAAAGTCGTCGTCGTATCTGCGATTGGTGGAATGAAAGAAGTCATCGTTAATAGAATTAATGGTTTTTCCTTTGAACAAGGGAATGTAGGTGAGCTCACTGAACTATTGAGTGGTTTGAAAAAACTAACTAACGAAGAGAGGTCCAAAATAGTTGATAGGGCCTATCACGATGTGTGTGAACGCCATCATTACGAAAGACATGCTGAGAATTACCTTCTGGAATTTGAGAAGTCCAAATGAGCAAAAAGAATATCAGAATTAATGTCATTGCTCGAAGTGTTGTAACAATTGTTGAATTGTTATTTTCACTTTTCTCATTTCCCTATGTCGCACGTATCTTGGCACCCGAAAGTATTGGGCATATTGATTTCGTCAATGCGGCAGTGGCCTACTTTATAACTATCGGTTCATTTGGTATAGCAGAATATGCAGGTCGGGAGATTGCTCAACACAGAGACGACCTTAACGTTGTAAGTTCCGTGCTGTCGAAATTTCTGGGATTACGGCTGAAGCTAGCCTTTGTTTTAATTATTGTTTACCTTGTTCTGGTTGTGCCATTTTATGGGCACAGCACTCCGTTGTTTTATTGGTCGACAATTCTTATTCTGACGTCCGCATTCAATTTGGTCTGGGCATTAGAGGCCTTGGAAGATTTCTCTTACCTAGCAACGGCGCGTATTTTATCTAAAGTTGGACTTTTGGTTTATCTTCTTACAATGGTAAGAACGAAAGAAGACGTCGTTACCTATTTTCTGGGAATGATACTGTTCGATTTCATTTATTATATTTTAGCCGTTTTTAGATTGAAGGCTACCTATCATGTGAAGTTTGGCTTAAAAGTCCTACGTGAAAAAATTGATACTAGTGAGTTTAAGAATCTAATCCGAATATTCATGATGGTGCTTATTCAGGGTTCAATTGCGGGAGTACCTTCTCTGGTAATGGGCCATCTGCATTTGTTCCATGATCTCGGACTACTATCGACAGCTATGAGGTTCTTTTGGATGGGTTATTATTGTATTACACCGCTCTCGACGGTTTTACTTTCCAGAAGCATGAGCTTTAAGTCCCACGTTCATAAGAATGAAAGATTTGATCATCTAGATGGAGCTGCATTGTCATTATTGACTCTTGGTGTGCCCGTGACATTTGGTTTGATTGCGACCGCTGCCGATGTAATTCCGCTATTAGTCGGTGGAGAATATACAGGATCGATTCTTCTTTTGATGATGTTGTCGCCTTTGATTTTGCTTTTTGTATTAAATAATTTCTGGAGTATGCAGGTCGTTTTTTCTCACAGAGGTGATCGTGCCTTGATTATTTCAAATTCCTGCGGATTGGCGACAGTGATACTTTCATCAGTGATATTGATCCCCTGGTTAAGTGCCGCAGGTGCAGCAATATCATATTTTTTAACCTACGCAGTTATGTGTGCTATTCCGTATTTCTATGGCCGAGAATATTACAGAATGTCAGGGGTCTTATTGGATATCGGAAAAACCTTAATTGCCGGAATCGTAATGTGTGCCGCAATTTACTTCGTTCAGGCGACGTCGTTTGCTAAATTAGGTGGCAAGATTGCGATGGGGGTTGCAATATATCTCTTGGTTCTATTTATCTTCCGCCATCGCATGGTCGTCTCTTTTTTAGACAATTTTAAGAGTGCTAAAGTTCAATAATTTTTTCAGCCTGTTTTAATGGGTTGATTGTTGTTGTGTATGTCTTCAAACTCTTACGTTTTTCATAAATTGTATAAACTTCGTTGGCGATCGCTTCTATATCCGAAATATTCGCATGGAAATGGCCCTGGGAAATTAAAAGATTCTCTAGCTCAGTGTTATTCGTAAGCCCAAGTATTGGCTTACCAGAATTTAAATAGTCATAGAATTTATAGGGAATCGTCGTAGCGCTACGTTCGTCAGTATGTTGAATTAAAACACAAACGTCATTTTCCTGAATAAAACTAATTGCCTCTGTGCGGGGGCGAATCGGAAACTGCTTAACATAGCTCTTTTTCAGATAGGACTCTTTATACTCACTATAAATTTCACCTAAGTTAATAAGTTCAATATCGTTTTCTTTAAGTTTATCGTTTTTAATCAAATGTTCTAATGCGGCTATAAGCGTATTGAAGTTTCTATTTGAATAAAGCGTTCCGAGGTGAAGGAGTCTAAATTTTTCATGTGCGATAGGAGCTCCTGAAGCTTCAAATTTGCGGGCGCCTGGATACACACAGATAATATTTTTAGCTTTGTACTTCTCGCGAGCCTCAGTCGCTGCTTTTTCTGTAACGAAAATAACTTTCTTAGAGAATTTAACAATGAACTTTTCAAGTAGAGCAAGAAGTTGTGCAGATCGGGAGTTTCTGCCTATACCGCTGCCGCTTAAAGGATCCTGGAGTTCTACTGTGACATCTTTTCTAAAAATTGTGCCGGCTGCCACCGCAGATAAATGTGAAGACGCTGCTCCGCCCGTCGAAAAGACAACATCGAATCGATTAGTCAACAAAAGCCAAATAGAGGCCAAAAACGAAGTTACTGCCCAAGATAATTTGCCTCCGCCAAGTCCATTCGTGAACACGATTAATAACCAATCGATGGGATATCCGATAAGCACGATTAACGGAGACCACAGCCATGCGGATGCAGGAGTTTTGCGGTGAGTACTTTTGAGCTCGTTGCGCTCTGTTTTGAAGTCTGCCGGTGATAAACTTGGAATTCTGTAGTGCTTGACGTTCGGGTTGCTATTTTTTGCAGAGGACATTCCTGAAATCAATGTCACCTTATGGCCTAGCTTCGTCAGGCTATCTACTTTATCGTCTAGCCATTCAGCAGGGCAGCAGCCTGTGATTCCAGCAAAGTAAGATACGACTAGGATATTTTTGGATGTCATGCTCAAGTACCTTTAATCTTCAAATTTACCGCGAGCATTGGCGTTAATGCCGTACTGGGGGAGGAGTGTCTGAAGTTCTTTTTTATATTCTTTGAAGTTCCATTTACCTTTTACGATTGCCGTCGCAACATAGGGATAAATATTGTTGTCCCAATGGTGGGCGCCGCGCTTAATGCCATTTCTATGCATGTATCCACAGCGTAGTTTTAATGAACGACATGTTTTTTGGGCTTTGAGTTCGAGTTCCCAAATTGTATTGCCTTTATGCTTACTCAACATGGCGGTAAAAGAATCGATATTCCAAAGTGTGGGTTGTACCGAAAATAACCATTTCGAGATAGGCAGCATGCGATAAATATTTTTTCGTCGAAGCACAGGAATTGAAAAGCTTTGAGATGCCTTAATCAGACGGATGCTGTCTAAGCCTTTCATTAGAAAGCGCGGATGTTTTCTACGAATTAACAAGTTAATCGCGGTCTCAATTTGTTTGTAATCAACATCTTCAACCAACGGCATATCTTCGTGTTCAAAAAGGCAATATTCAAAGCCTCTTTTTTTAAGCTCACCAAAACAATGAAGTAAACGTTCAGGATACGATTGCTTGTCGTCGAATATAACTTGCTCGAATCCTTCAGGAACAAGATCCGAATGTTTATTCAAGAACACGAAATTCGTGCCTAAATTCGGACGATGCTTTTTAAGTTGTCCGAAATAAAGAGGCCAGACGTCTGAATAGTCCGTGTGACTATACATAACTGTACAAACACTGGTTGAAGGGCGACTAAGAAATTTTGATTTTTCGTAGAGGCCTGAATCCATAAAAAACCATTTGTGCAACAGGTGGTTGTTCAATCCTTGGGATGGAGAGAGCGTGACTAGCGCTCTAGGGGATTTTTTACTTTCAGATAGCATTTCGTTGCTGAATGGATTGTCACGGTTACTGTCAGGTAGTCCGATCTCAATAGTTTTTAAGAACTTGCTATCAGGTGCAAGGTATCCCAAGGATCGTTGGTACATTTTACCGAGGATGTCGATGTTTTCGCTGGAGGAATAGAACCACATATCTGCGTATCCCTCGTTAAGCTGGTTCCACATCGCAGAATAAACAAAGTTCATGTCTTTATTCACATCAAATACAATTTCAGATACTTTGTAAGGCTGATATTGATTGTATTTGTCCATTTGGCCAAGATCGAATCGCGACACAACGACGACATCATATTTGAAGTTATTTTTCTGCTCGTATTCAGCCTTTAAAGAAATTGCTTCTTTTCGCGAGTAAAAAAAACTTAATGAATTTTCAACCGTGCGAAAAGCTTGGCCTCCAGGAGGGATAAAGAATTCTTCGGTCACGCCTGCAGATGCCATATCTTGCTTAAAGGACTTCTGTTGCTCAAATGTTGAGGTTTTTAGATAGGGGCCATAGCACTTTTTAATAACATTTTCGTTTTCAATATCCCAAGAGTGAATAAAGACATCAACATTCTGATTATTTAAAACGTGTTCTTTGATGTATTCGAAGCCATCCATACCGGAGCTTTTAGACAAACGATTGTTGAATTTTCCATAGAGGCAAAGTGCAATTCTTTTCATAAGACCTAATGAAACAATAGACTAAGGTTTACGACGTCAGTGACATCGTGGTTTATGACCTTTAATTTATCGTCGATAAGAAAGTTAAATGACGGACAAAGGAAAAGGCTGTTCTTAAATGCCACTCGTTCAGGATTCTTAACGCTGCCCAAAGCGGCGTGCAAAAACGTTGGTAAGTTTCGGAAGAAATAGGTACCTGCTGAGGCAACGTCAGAAATGACCTTTTTCTCTGCACACTCAAGAACTACATTGTTTTGCATTTTAAGATAGCTGAACTTTGGATTAGAATCATTGAATGTAGGAATGATTCCAAACAGTGTTGGATCCAAAGCAAACATTTTGCTTGGTGAGAAGTCTGGGGCCGAATAATCAATATCGACAAGATCTACGGCGATTGGCTTCCCGAAATCTTTAACTAGGGATACTCCAGCCAGGGCCGTGTTTAGCGCCCCACGTGTCATTTCTTTAAGTATGACTTGTTTTGATCCTGGAAAACTACTTTCTAAATAATCTTGGAGTTCAGGTAGTTTTTCAACTTCACGAAGTACAAAGATAAGATCTTCTGCTTTAGCTTCTCCAGATTTGAACCAAGGACGGCTACTGATTATTTGTGTAATCATAGGCTTTCCTTGATATGGAAAAAACGGGCGAAATGTCCCGTCTTTCAACACAAGATCCGGGCCTGCTAAAGGGACGATGATATTCATTAATTAGTCTCTTTTAGTAATTTCAGATAAACTTCTAGATCTTGAGGTGTGCCGGTACCGTGCATTTTGTGTTTATCGATTTCGTAAATACCAATTTTAGCACCGTCGTTGATGCAGTAGTTGTAAGTCGGACAAACATAGAATTCGTTATTTACGCGATCGTTTTGAGTGATCATGTCAATGGAAGCGTCTACAAACATTTTTCCAGATTTATATAGGTAAATGCCCACAGTTGCTTGATCGCTAATAACTTCCTTTTCGCGCACCATAGTTACATGGTTTTTAGCATCGAGCTTTGCATAGCTCCATTTTGGATCGTTATCGATGAAAGTCATAATTGATCCGTCTAAAGAGCGATCAAACATATCATCTACATAGGCTTGAATATCGACATCGACAATCTGATCACTGTTCGCAATTAATAGTGGCGAATCATTATTGATATGTTTTCTGGCGTGAAGAACTGTGATTGCAGCGCCTTCAGTAAGGCGATCAATAGTTACAAAGCTAGCGTTGTAGTTTTGTTGTATTTTATTGGCAAGTTCGCGTTCTTGCTCAAGATGTTCTTTGCGAGCAATCAAAATATAACGAGCATCCTTAACTTTAAGGTTGTTCATAACTCTTTCGATCATTGGGACACCCATTACATCGATAAATGGTTTTGGTTTTTTATAACCAGCATTCGCGAAACGGGACCCTGCACCAGCCATAGGAATCAAAACATTAATGCTCATTACTTATCTGCCTTTGCGTAAGTGTCGTAGGCGCGTGCTCCTTCAACGGTAGCAAGCGAGTGATATTGATTGCGATCGATTTTGAAAGTGCCTAATTTTCTTTGCTCCAGAATTAGTTCGTTAAAAACTGGGCACACGTAATAATTTCCATTCACGTGTGCATCTTTTTTGATCATTGCAGAGGCACCAGCGACGAAGTCCTTACCTTTTTTGAAGTAATAAACACCGGCAGTAGCATTGCGGCTGATTGGACGCTTTTCTTCTGCCTGAACAATGTAGCCATGTGAATCTAGGCTTACGTAAGACCAACGTGGGTGAACAGAATCGAAAATAACAGTGCCACCGTCATAAGTACGGATCGCTGTTACGAACTCCTTTAGGTTAATGTCTAAGATCTGGTCGCCATTGGTGATCAAAAGTTCTTCGTCGTTATTGATGCTGTCGATAGCATAAAGAGCTGAGCAAGCTGCACCTTTGGTGCTTCCTTCGACAACCATTACTTCAGCCGTAGGACATAGTAATTTAATAACGTTGTCCATATGCCAGCGTTGTGCGTCCTCTTTGTTGATTAAAAAGATGAACTTGGATGCGACTGACGAAAGGTTCTTTACCACGCGTTCAACAAGGGGAGTTCCATTTACTTCAAATAGGTATTTCGGGTATTTTAGGCCTTCTTTAAAAAATTCTTCAGAATTTCCGGCCATTAAAACTACGATATTCATTTTACATCTTTCCCGCTACTGAGTTGATCTCGTTGATGCGTTGACGGATTTTTTCATACGAAACATCGTAAACAGTTTCGATTTTCATAAGGTGAGCACCACTCGCTAACGCAGCCTTGATCCCGTTCTCATTGTCTTCCAAAATCAAACACTCTTCGGGCTTCAATTCGAAGTGCGCCATCATTTTTTCATAGATTTCAGGATGTGGTTTCGAGTGAGTAACGTCCTGATTGCTTAATGTGCGATCAAGATATTTTGCTAAGTCACTTTTTTCCATCATCAAATCGATTGTCTGGCGAATCGAGTTCGAGCATACACCGAGCTTGTAATTTTCAGATTTCAATGTCGATAAAGCACGTTGATGGCAAAACATAGGCTTACAACGTTGATAGATCATTTCCATGGTGTAGATTTGCTTCAAATTATTGATTAAGCCGTGCAAACCTTTGGGAAGTGCTCTTTCCATGCTAAGCATTTCAAGTTTCTTTTTGGTCGGAAGTCCATCGTACGTTACTAAGTGATCATAGCGGCTGATTTGAAAGCCAAACACGTCCAAAGCTTTGTTCAAAGACTCGTAGTGCCAGTCTTTTGCATCGATGAGTACGCCGTCCATGTCGAAAATAATGGCCCTAATCATTCCAATTCCTTTTATTCTTTAATAGCCAATTGAAGATCTTCCGGGATGTCGGTGCAGATCCATAGGTTTTCTTGTTTATGCATGTTGTTTTGCATCAGCTCACTCCAGAAGGGTTTATGGTCTCGACCATGAAGTTCGGGGGATACGAGACATACTATTTTATTCTGTCCGAGGTAGGAGTGAATACGTTCAAGATTTAAATAGCTTTTGCTAAAGTGATCGTACCAAATTCCCTTCACACCTTGAAGCAAGGTCGGAGTGGGAACTTCGTATTCACTTTCTCTTGCGAAACAAGTTAGGCCTTTTGCTAAGCTTTTTACTGTATCTGGAATGGACATATCGAAAAGAAAGTAGTTTTCAAGTCCATATTCATTCAACGCTTTTTTCAGAATATCCTGTAAACCGTCTGATTTGATATTGATGGCTAAAGGCAAATTTTTAAATGGTTTAAAAATTTCAAGAAATTGTTCGAGTGGCATTTCTCCGCCAGTTGGTAAATCGTGGCAGATAACTAATTTGCCGTTTGCATCTCTCAAGTCGGTTTCAGTTCCATACCCCAGTTCGAAAGATCTACGAAAGGCTACTTCCGTATTCTTTTCGGACGCGATTTTCCAATAGCCTCTATGACTTAAAATTTTCATGCAGTCAAAATACATTGCCCGATTAAGTTTCTCAAGAGATCTAGATGCTTTATCGTTGTTTTAGTGACGTCTTTGCGCCTGGCGTAAATGGGTCATGGGTTTTTATTAAGAAAAGCCGCTACCGCAGTCGCTATGCTCTCTGCCGACATGGGGTTAAAGGTTTCTTGAGGATCGCAAACGTCTCTGACGAACTCGCGATCTGAAGCAACAATTGGAGCGTTCAGTTGATTGGCCTCAACCAATGGCAATCCAAATGATTCAAATAGTGACGGGTAAATAGTGACAGAATTAGCTATAGCATTGAGCAAATTTGAATGCTCCATTTCATTTACGATGCGGACATTGAGACGTTTTTGACTTGCGATGTCGACAAGTATCTTGTGAAGGGTGGGGTAGTTTTTTGCATTTAAAATAAGCACTAATTCAGGATGTAAACCGAATTTTGAGGATAGTATTTCCCAGGCCAAGATCAGATTTAAATGATTTTTATGTGGTTCGCCAGATGCCACATAAAGGAATGGCTTTTGACTGTTAGGCTTGTTTTCAAATCTAATTTTCTCCCAGGAAACTTTTTCGGTAAAGGGTAAGACCTTTAAAATGGGAGAAAAGTGAAGAGATTGTTTTACCAAAGCTGCCATCGTTTTTGTTTGAACAATGAAGGTATGTTCTTTTCTACTGCAAAGTTTGAATAGAGTTTTCTGAAGTGCAACTTTGATGGCGAAGATTCTGGACACTTTTAGGTCAAGTGGTCCGACGATATAGCGGTTCTGGCAGAATACATAAGTTTTAATCGGTAAGGGAAGAAGTGGTGGGAAGTTGCCAAAATATAAGGCCGCAGTGTTGGGCGTATTGTGATTTTTAAGAATGACTAGGTCTATCTTCAAACGAGCAAAAATCGAACGAGGCATTCTTATAAATTCAACCCCCGGTATTGGCTCTATTTGAAAAGTGTCGTTAATTATGCAAACTACACTTTTCTTGGTAGAAGCTTGTCTGAGTGTCTGATTAAGTAAAACGGCGCCGCCACCTGAACTAATATTTTGGGCGACGATAACTATATTTTCTTGTGGCAATTCTTCTAACATAGCGTAATCTTGGCGATCAGCAGAGTATTGGTCAATTATATATATTAAGTGGCCAACGGAGGCATTTTTGAGGGTTGCAATTCATTCCTATGTTTACTATCCAGAATCATTTTTAGTGAATGAATTGGCTGCAGAGTTAGTTGCAAGGGGTTATGCAGTTCAGGCTTACACGGGCTTACCCAATTATCCAAAAGGTGAGTTCTTTGCGCCATATTCTTTGTTGTCCGGGCCGTACACCGAGAAACACGAAGGTGTTGAAATTATTCGCTACCCAATCGTTCCGCGGAAAAAAGGTTTTTTTTGGCTTGCACTTAACTATTTGTCCCATCTCGTGAGTGGATTGTTATGCAGTTTTCGCCTAGAAAAAGTAGATGCTCACATTGTGTTTGCAACGTCGCCAATTACCACTGCAATTCCCGCTATTATAAAAGCGCGTTTTACGGGAGCAAAGGTTATTATTTGGTTGCAGGATTTGTGGCCGGAAAGTGTTTCTGCGGTGGGCGCTCTCGGCAGGAAGTCAATATCCTATAAAATTATCGGTAGTATGGTTCGATGGATATACAAAAATACTGACGTTATGTTGATCCAATCTCCCGCCTTTAGGTCGAATTTGAATGAATTTGGCTTCAAAGGTAAAATAGTCGATGTGCCGAATTGGGCTCCTTCAGAAATTGAGCAGACGAAAAAAGAAGAACCATCCTGGCTTAAAGAATTTCCTCAAAATGAATTAACTATTACTTTTGCTGGTAATATTGGCAAGGCGCAAGCTGTTTCGACGGTCCTGAGTGCAGCCAACTCCTTGAAACATCATCAGGAAATTAAATTTGTTTTTGTTGGTGACGGAAGTCAGAAAGAATGGGCAGAGAAGTATGTTCGTGATCGTGAGCTACCAAATGTAATCTTTTTTGGAAGAAGGGCGGTAGCTGACATGCCAGCATTGTTTCGTAGATCCAGTGCTTTATTGGTGAGCCTTTCCGATGAACCCATTTTTTCTATGACAATTCCGTCTAAAATTCAGGCCTATATGGCCGCGGGACGTCCCATTGTTGGCTGTTTAAATGGGGCTGGTGCCGACGTTATCAGGCAGTCTGGTTGCGGCCTCGTCGCATCAGCACTGAATAGCGAGGAATTGAGTCAGGTAATTTTAAATTTCAAGAATTCGTCGAAAGATCAGGTTAGCGAGTTTGCTGCAAATGGTAAAAGTTACTATCAAAAACATTTTGCCAAGGAAGTTGCTATTAATGCGATTGAAGGTGTTTTGAAATTAGGGAGTTCTTAAAAATTTGCGCATTTTAAATTGAATTCTATCAGCAAAATGTAAAATTGGCCCCCGAGGTGCGCAGTCTTCGATAGTTTTAATGTTTAATAGATTCAGTACTGTATCACGTTTCAAAAAATCTTTTAATGAAGTGATTTCTCCCGCTGCAGATGAACGTATTAGGTAAGGGGAGAAGTTTTCAACGTTAATGATTTTGAATTCATTTTTCATTATTTCAAATGCTCGTGTTTCCGGGCAATTCAAAAGTAAATCAATTTCGTAGTTAGAATTTAGAAGGTATAGAAGTCCAATTTTTGCTTCAGCTGGTGTTCTGTCTGTCCAGATTGGGTACGGTACTTTAGACGTATCCTCGAGTACCTCGCGGAGTCGCTGAAACGTCTGAAGTAGCTTTACGGTTGTTCCGCCAAATAGATGGTCTGAAATATGATACCGTTTGTAGCTAACATCACGGACAAAAATATTGCCATATACAAGTTTCGATGGATCAAGTTCTTCAACGAACTTATTTAAATTCGAATAAAATTCATCCGTTCGTGTTTTTACTACTAACGGCGTCATAACAGACTCAAGACCCAACAGCGTGCTTCGTGTCTGATAGTAAATATTTTGGGCATTGTGAGTTTGGATAATTTTCGGAAGTTCTTGATGAACTATATGCACGTTGGGAAGGTTTACCGATGGCGCTGCGTTAGACCAAGTTGAAACTATAATGTGCTTAAAATGATCGGCGTTTTTCTCAATCATTTTCATTGTATTTGCGTGCCAAGGGCCCGCGATCAACAGCGTGCAATCATAATTCGTATTCATGAATATCCTAAATCGGTTTCAAAGATATTCCGGATGTTAAGAAGTTCGTGCAACACAATTCATTCGAGCAATAAAAAAATGATCGCTGCGTTGCGCGGTTTTGCTGTATTCGCAAACATACAATATGTGAACCCAGATTTTAGGAGTAACATCAACTTTACGAAGTTTATTGTGAAATGCCGTTCGGGTTTGATGGAGAATATTATTTTTGTTTCCCCTTAAGCTAAATGCGCAAATTACCGTTAATGGAAGTTTAAAGGTAAATTGGGCGATGTGGACGTAGTGGTGTAATAGCTGACCTCATTTGTGGTGAGGGTTGGAAATAAAAACTTACTGAAGCATTGAGTTAAAACTATCTAAAATACTAAAAACACTGAAATATCTTCGCTTAAAGTGGGGTTGTAAGTGAAAGTATTAGTGCTAGGTGCTGCCGGAATGTTGGGGCACCAAGTGTGGTTAAAATGTTTAAAGTCTTTTGGTGTTGGTAGTGTCGCTGCAACACTCCGCAAATCTAAATCCCATTACGATAATTTCGGAATTTTTAAAGAAGGTGACGTCTATGACGGAGTCGATGTTTCCAATTTTGAATCTTTATCGGGAGTTCTTACTACGATCAAACCAACCATTGTCGTAAATTGCATCGGCCTGACCCTTCGAAAAGAAGAATTAGGCAATATCGAAAAATGTATCGAAGTGAATTCAATGCTGCCACATAAGCTTGAGCTGTGGGGGAAAAATAACGACTGTCGCGTTATTCATTTTAGTACAGATTGTGTCTTTGACGGTGCGAGAGGTAATTATTCTGAATACGATGTGCCATCGGCAAATGATCTTTATGGTAAATCCAAATTCTTAGGCGAAGTTGGTGGCGTAAATGCATTAACTTTGCGCCTATCCATTGTTGGTCGGGAGCTTGAAGGTAAAACAGAACTAATCGAATGGTTTTTGTCTCAATCCGGACGCAAAGTAAATGGTTACAGTCGCTTTATGTACTCTGGTTTGACGACCAACTTTGTCGCAGACGAAGTCGTGCGATTGATTCGCGATTTCCCTCAGCTAAGTGGGGTCTATCATGTCTCTAGCGAATATATTTCCAAATATGACTTATTAGTGAAAGCAAATGAGATTTATCATTGTGGCGTAGAGGTGAAGCCTTACGATGGTTATGTCGGCAATAAAACTTTAAATTGTGAGCGTTACGCGAAGGCCACTGGATTTGTTAAACCAAGCTGGGATCAAATGTTGCGTACGATGAATCAAGACAGTTCAGTGAATTACGGAGTTTAGTTATGTATTTTGATGGCAAAGTGGTTTTAGTTACGGGTGGAACGGGATCAATGGGTAAAACTTTCGTGCGTAGAGTTTTGACTGGCGAGATGGGCGTTCCTAAAAAACTGATCGTCATGTCACGTGATGAAGGCAAGCAACATAACATGCGTCTTTCATATCTACATAAGACGGTGTCCACTGATGAGGTCGTATATAATAACTTTAAAAATGTGCTGGAGTTCAGAATTGGTGATGTTCGGGACTACGCTGATGTTTGTGCTTCCGTAAAAAATGCTGACATCGTAATTAATGCGGCTGCTCTAAAGCAGGTACCTACGTGTGAGTATTTCCCAGAGCAAGCAATTATGACTAACTGTCTTGGAGCATATAATATTTCGCGCGCTATCAGAGAGCACGACTATCCGGTACATACTGTTGTGGGCGTTTCGACTGATAAGGCTTGTAAACCAATCAACGCTATGGGGATGTCTAAAGCTCTTCAAGAGCGTGTTTTTATTTCTGCTAATGTTTCTGCACCTAAAACACGATTCATCTGTGTTCGATACGGTAACGTTCTTGCTTCGCGCGGGTCAGTTATCCCGTTATTTCATGAACAAATTAAAACG
The DNA here is from genome assembly GCF_006874645.1 of Bdellovibrio sp. ZAP7. NCBI lineage: Bacteria > Pseudomonadati > Bdellovibrionota > Bdellovibrionia > Bdellovibrionales > Pseudobdellovibrionaceae > Bdellovibrio > Bdellovibrio sp. ZAP7. The sequence goes on from NZ_CP030082.1 coordinate 1,920,307, forward strand.
GGCGGTCCAGTAACAATTACTGATACGCGTATGACACGATTCTTATTAAGCCTGGATCAAGCGGTTGATACCGTCTTTAATGCATTGAAATATGCAAATGCAGGAGAGATCTTCGTGCCACGCGCACCTGCGGCGCTTATGACTGATGTCGCAAAATGTTTAATCGGAGAAAGAAATATTGAAGTTAAAGTAACGGGAATTCGTCCTGGTGAAAAACTTCATGAGATTATGATCTCTGATGAGGAGGCTCCATATGTCGAGCCAAGAGGCGACTACTTTGCCATTAAGTCAATGCTTCCAGAACTAAATGGTGGCACTGTCGATGTGAGAAACTCCTTTTTGAAAAAAGAATTTGCATCGACTGACACGCTTTTGGATCTAAGTGGTACAATGGCTCTTTTAAAGAAACATCAACTCCTGATCGATGATTCTCCTGGATTCACGGATGACGAAATGTTGAGGTAATTTTATGAAGGTGATGACTATTGTCGGAACACGGCCTGAGTTGATAAAGTTGTCTCGTGTGATCGCTGTTCTTGACGCGCATTTGGAGCATATTTTAGTTCATACGGGCCAGAACTATGACTATGAGTTAAATGAAGTTTTTTTTGGTGATCTGGAAATTCGCCGTCCCGATTGTTTTATGAATGCAGCAGCGTCAACACCAATTCAGACAATAGCCAATGTTCTTGTCGAGTCGGAAAAGTTGATGCTTGAGCATAAACCTGATGCAGTATTGCTTTATGGAGACACGAACTCCTGCATGGCTGTTATAGTCGCAAAAAGATTGAAAATTCCGATTTTCCATATGGAAGCTGGAAACCGTTGTTTCGACCAACGTGTACCAGAGGAAATTAATAGAAAAATTGTAGATCATCTTTCGGATATCAATATGCCGTTGTCCGAGCATGCGCGAGGCTACTTGATCAGAGAAGGGCTGCCGGCTCAACAGACTATTAAAGTTGGATCCAGCATGAAAGAAATTTTTGAGTATTATATGCCGAAAATTGATAGTTCCAAGATTCTCGAGCAGCTTGGCGTACAGTCCAAAAGTTTCATTCTCGTTAGCTTGCATCGTGAAGAGAATGTCGACTATACAGAGAATTTAAATAATATATTGGAGTCTTTTCAATTTTTGGTGAAGACTTTTGATAAAGATGTTTTGGTTTCGACTCATCCGCGTACTCAGAAAAAGCTCGATAGCTTAGGGTTTGATATTAATGCGAACAAAAGGGTTAAGTTTCTTAAACCGTTTGGATTTTGTGACTATATTAAGCTACAGAAGAATGCTTTTTGCGTTGTATCGGACAGTGGAACGATTACTGAGGAGGCCAGTCTGCTTAGAGTCCCTGCAGTTACAGTTCGTAATGCCCACGAAAGACCGGAAGGAATGGATGTCGGCACGTTGATTATGTCTGGTACTGAGCCTCAAAGCATTGTGGATTCGGTTAAAATCGCAACGGCGACGGAAATATCAACGATTGTGTCTGATTATGACAATGGAAAAGTTTCAGAAGTAGTTCTTAAGGTCATTTGCAGCTATGCCCACTATGTGAACCGCTATAATTGGCGAAAGATGATTTAACTATTGTGTCTAACTTAATGGGGAAACTAATTTGTCTGTTTTACTCACGAAGAAGTACTCGAAAGTTTTTTCACAAATGAGGAATAGCTGTGCGTAAAAGACTGGTAGCCTACTTTGAAGAGATTTTGTCGACCAGGATTGTTGAACAATTGTTAACTGCGGTATTCTATGGAATTTTGCTGTGGGCTAGCTATCACTATTTATTTGAAGTTAGACCATGGCTTGAAAATCTAAGTTTTGACTACCCCGCCACGCTCACTATGTTGCCAGCGGATCCGCATGTGTACTGGAAGTTTTCTGGATTTATGGATTGGAAGGATCTCCAGATTAATTTATATGGTCCCTATTTTGTGTTGAAACTGTTCGGTTGCAATCCTGATTTGGTTTTTACCTTCAATTTGTTGTTGTTGCTTGGTGCTTTATATTATTTTGCCCAAGCTGTTCAGAAATCATTCTTTGCAGTTTCTTGCTTAGTATTGCTCAATCCGATTATTCTTAGTCAGGTTTTTTATCCGAATAAAGAAATATATATGCTTGTTTCTTCTTTTCTGTTGTTAACCTCAGAAAAGTTGGAAAATAAAAACCTTCTTTGTTGTGGGCTTTTTGTCGCATTTTTTGCAAAAATTGAGTTTATCCTAGTTGTGCTCTTTTGGGTTTTTGCGCGACGGTATTCAACACGCATCTACTACGTTATTGTTTCTTTAATTTTAGTGGTGATATCGATAGGGTATAGCATGATCCCGGGTATGAGTGGGAAGTTGACTGTGCTAGGTGCCGCCGAGCAGTTTAAGAATTTCGGTTTTACTGCTGTGCTTCAATATTTGGCTGAAAAGTATCATCTATTCTTTTTGGTTGTTATACCTCGTGTCGCGATTTCAATGCTCGAGGGCGTCATTAATTTTATAAGGGTTCCATCTTCTTTTAGTGAAGGTTTTCATACGATTATTTCCAGTTTCGTGATGAGTACGCTATTTTTACTTGTTCTTTTTCGGACGCGTTTTAATCGTCTTTCAAGTGAATATTTGTTTCTTGCGTTGTGGCTAATTGCTGTGGGTACCGTTCCATTCGCATTGCATAGATACATGATTCCAATTTACCCTTTTCTGTTTTCTATTTTGCTTTCCCCGAAGCTCACAAATGAGACTGTGAATGAGTAAGATTATTCTCTCCATAAGTATTTTAATTTCGGTTCTTTGTGGAGTGTGGTATTTGAGCGTTCCTCAGCAGTATGTTACACGCGTCAGCGTGATAACCGGGCCGCGTGTATTGGACGGTGAATTGAGTCTCATTCCACCTCAGTTTAAAGTAGAAGACTATTTCCAACAGATGGTCGAAGAATTGAATCCTGATGTTAAAATATTAGCAATTCAGTCGACTCAAGGAAGTCGCATCTTTTTTGACTTTAAGGCTTCGAATGTTGATGAGGTAAAACCATTAGCAAGAAAAATTTTCTTTGCGGCCCTACAGAAGCAAATTAATCTCGTAGATGAGAAATATCCCAATGCGCATCTTTTGGCGGGATATAGTTCAGTGATTGATTTTTATTATTCTAACCTTTTATCGCGAATAAATGTAGATCAAGGCAACGCTTTCATGACGTTTAGATTCAACTATATATTTATAGATCGTGAAACGAAGTCTGGTCTCAAATATGTTATCTTTGCCGTTATCGCCATGGTACTAGTCAACCTGGCAGTTTGGCAAATAAGGAAGATTTAGCTATTTTTCTAAAAAATGGATCTAGTGCGAACAGTGGCTATTTTTCACGAAGTTTGATAATTTCCTCGTAGGAGGTCGGGCACATATAGTTCTCTATATGGCCATATTCTATCTCTTGTAATTTATTTTTACGATACTTTGCAATTGCTACGGAGCCTGTGCCGTGAATCTCGTCACAGTAAATTCGAGTTGTAACATCATTATCAATGTGGCTCCTGTAGTGGCTCCACTTGATAAAAATTCTTTGCCTCTTGATGGTCTCATCCATGACATCTTCAATTTCTTTATTTTCTACGTAGTTATCTGCGAAATTTATACCTATCCAAGTAGAGCCTGGAATTCTCATTGTTTGTACTAAAGAAATGCTTTTCGAAAAGAATAGTTCCAACCTTCTGGTTGATATTCCCTCATCATTTTTTGACTCGTTATAATTGCATCTTAGAGGGGGGCCATATTTTGATGTCACGTATTTGAAGAGATACTCGTTAGGGATAGAGTCTACTGCCTTTTTAACCCAATGTTTTTGAATTTGCTCAGGGCAAATAGAACTCCAGGAGTTTAATGAAAACATCGTTAGAATTGTCGTGATTAATGTAAAATACTTCCTCGTTATCAGCATTGAATATCCTGTGGGCTAGACTAATTTGAAATTGCGGCAAAACGATTAAATCATTTTTTTTTCGGGACGAAAGGTAAACCTTTCTTTACGAGTTAAGTGGCAATATCTAATTGCCACACTCATAATAACGCCAAGTCCGGCTAGAACTCCAACAAGCTCCAATGATCGTAGGTTTTTTAGGTAAACTGCTAGTCCGATAATTGAAACGGAAATAATATAAAGGACGAGAGCCGCTTTTGTGTGGCTAAGCTTTTCATCAACTAGTTTGTGATGAATGTGAATTCTGTCTGCTGAAAATGGGCTTTTTCTTTTTACTATTCTGATAAGAATCACGCGAGTCATATCGAACAATGGAATGAATACAGCTGCAATCGCCACACCGGGAGCTGCTTTAACGTAGAAAACTGATGTTTCGAATCCCGGGATACGGTTGCATTCGATAAATTTGATTGCAAGGATTGAAATGATGAATCCAATAAGCATGGACCCGGTATCACCCATAAAAATTTTGGCTTTTCCAAAATTAAAGTAAAGAAAACCCAGTAGTGCGCCTGCTAGAGAAAACGCAAGTATGCTTAGTGATTGAAAGTTCGTTGCGGAAAACCAGGCGCCGAAAAATATACTGGCTATGAAGCCAAGCCCACCGGCTAATCCATTAATTCCATCGATTAAGTTAAACGCGTTGATCAGAGCCACAAATGTGATGAATGAAAGGAACATTCCTAAGATCGGTGGTATTTCATTTATTCCGAACATGCCCCATAGGTTTGTAAGATAGAGGTTTCCAAATACGGTCACAAGAAGTGATGATGCACACTGAATTAAAAGCTTCTTAATGGGGGATAGAACCAAAATGTCATCTTTAATGCCAGCCAAGAAAAGAAGGATAATTGATGGAGTCATGAAGCGAATTTCGTCGGCATGAATAAAATCGGTAAAGAATGAAAACGAAATGCTTAATCCGGCAAAGATGGCGACCCCACCTAATGTGGGTGTTTTAATTGAGTGGAATTTTCGGTCCTGATCGGGCTCATCCATCAAGTGCTTGAGATCAGCAACTCGAATGATAACTGGAATGCTGACGACTGCGATAATTAGAGATAAAATGAATGGACCTATGCAGCTAAGAAACATGCTTCGAGTCTAAATTTGGTAACGGTTGATTTCAATAAATATTACGAATGTTGCAGTAAGCCTCATGGGGACAAATATATCGCCCCCATGCCATTGTTGCTGCGCAGTTTAATTAAAATCTAAATCTCGCCCCAGCCCCAATATCCAAATCCGCATCCACTTTCGGAGACACATCCAGAATCAAAGCCGCTTCAGCAAAAAACTCAACCTTAGGATCCGCCCACATGTAAGTCATGCCCACAGGTGCGCGAGGTCCAAATGCCACATCGCCGTCATATTTACCATCATTGATAAAGATCATGCGAGCGCCGATACCCAAATAAAGGTTCATCGGGCCTTCTTTCGCCATCTCCCAAGATTGGAATTTATCGAACAAGAATGTCGAGTGCAGTTGCAAGCCACGGTATGTGCCGCCAGATGCTCCAAGGAATGCATCCACTGAATTTTGGTCATTCAAAGACATGCGACCAGAAAAACCGATCGGATCGCCGATCATAGCTCCCAATGCATATTCAGCACGGGCATAAGAAGTCGAAAATAGAGAAGCAGAAAGAAGTAGTCCTGCGATTAACTTGTTGCTCATGAGTATAAACCCTCCGCGATAAATTCTGGGGGGCGTGTCCGGGATTGTCAATTAATCGTGTCCAGGAATTTCCCTGCGGCAATCTGCTTAATTGGCTGGCACTTTTTTGAATTTTCGTTCCACGCTGGAGCAGTTTTCTTTAGTGGAAATAAGAATCCAAGCGTCATTCCAGGCACAAACCAGGTCGGGTGTTTGCAGGTAGTGATTGTTCGCGCCATTAAGAGCCAACAAGATGGCATCGCTATTCGTGAGCGATGAAATCACGAGGGGTAATTCGGGGGCGGTAAACATCACCGGTACAACTTGCCAGTACCAGGTAAAATAAGAACTCCTTAGCTCGCCAGTCGCTTTCTCTTCTTCAGTGACCTCAAAATAGACATTTTTAATGGGCGAGTTCTTTATTACGGAAGTGAACGCATAAAACTCCGCTCCACTCATCGAGTGAACCGTCACTGGCAGAACGGAAACCGTAAAGAAATAAACGACACTTAAATAGAAAAGACCTTTTGTCCACTTTTCTGTATTGAGCTTCCAGCGAAGAGAGATAAGGAATCCCGCGCCTAATGCGAACCATGGAAAGATCGGAAGTAAATATTGTCGGTTTTGACGTATACTAAAGGCGTAGACGGCAAGGTGAATTAAAAATTCAAATGCTGCGATGAATGCGAGCCAACGAAAATTTCTTTTCCAAAGTATAACCAAGCCAGGAATAAATAGCAGCGCAACTAAATGTGCGTGGGATACAGCATCCTGAATATACCATGTCCATCCAGCGGAATCGGGACTGGCTTCGCGAGGATCGTTATGAATAACAAATTGCTTGTGAAAGTACTCTTTCCAAAAGGAAAACCCTTGCGATTCATAATGAGCAATCGAAAAAGCGGCGATTGGTGCGACAAGTCCCACACTTAAAAATAAAAGTGGACGCCAACGCCAATGACATCGAGAAGCAGTAAATAAAAGAATCGGAAAAATTCCGACCGCGGCGGCGCCTTTTGTCAGAACCGCAAAACTTAGAAAAAGTCCCGTAAGGAAAGCTGTGAGCAGATCATCGCCGTCTGAAATTCTGCTTGAAAAATAAAATCCGATCAACATGAACGCAACCATTGGCATATCGAACCAGCCACTGGACATAAAGTTCATGAACACATTGATGGTCATTAAAAGTATTGTTGCTAACAACGCCGTATTTTCATCAACCAGCCTACGGATGGCGCAGAAGAAAGCAAGGACCCCGAGAATACCTAATACTGAAGATACAAAATGAATTCCCATGGCTGTAGCGCCCCAAGCTTTAAGTGAAAGGGTGTCCAGCCAAAGTGCCAGATACGGATGTTCCACAAAAGGGTCGAAAATGTGCGGCGCTAGTTTTGGATTAAACCACGTACCGTTGTGAAGAATATCCTGCGCGATCGAACCATAAGTCGCACTGTCGAGTCCAACGCCAGGTTCCCAACTTTTGGCGAATACAAACAGGATCAGAGCAAATACCAGCCATCTAATTCGAGAGTCTATTTGTGCAAGATTCTGGAATATTTTTTTGCTCATTAAATTGATCCTCGACCGTGAATTCTTACGGCTCAGGATTGAGATGTCTAATTGCGATATTGTTACAATTGCCCTGCGAAGGCGGGGCGTCGGCGAACTTAACCCTGAATCATCGCCAAGATCTTGTGCAGCGCAGCCGCACTTAAAAGATCAGCATCTTTCTGCGAGTCAGATTCCGTATAACATCTAAACTCCGGCGCATTCCCAGAAGGACGCAGGTGAATCACTTTGTTTTTATCCGTCGTCATGCGCAGTCCATCTTGGGTGTTGATCGACTGGATCTTTGCGTCAGGAATGATTTGCTTCACAAAAACTTCAGGTGCAGCGCCCGCAGCTTGCAAAATCTTTTGGCTTTTCTCAAGAGGGCAGTTCTTCGCGAGAACGCTGGAAGTAAATCTGTTAGGAAGTTGGTCAACGACCTCGGCCACACTGCAATTGTGTTTTTTAGCAGAAGCAATAATCGTAAGCGCCGGTAAAACAGAATCTCTTGTCGGAAGCGGTTTCAAAACACTCGCGCGCTTAACCGGCGTGGCAAGAATAAATCCACCATTAGCTTCAAATCCGGCAACAGACTTAAATTCCGTCATCAGGTTATTCAGCGCCTCGACTACGTACGGTGAACCAATTTTAGTAAAATTAATCTTCTTAAAACTAGAGATCCCAGAAATTCCAGAATTGCAGCTAATAGGCAAAGCAACAGCTTCGATAGCTAAAAACTCAGAACAAATAATTCCAAGCTTATCCCCTTGAACCAAACGTCCTTGGTTATCGATAACCAAGGGGCGGTCACCATCTCCGTCTGTGCTCACCAAAATGTCAGCGTTATGTTCTTTGATCCACTTGCTGAAAAGGTCCAGTGATTCAACAGCCTCAGTATCTACGGGAATAAACTTATCACTGTAGCCAAGGCGAATCACTTGTGCACCCAGCTTTTCCAAAATAGCGCCGAAAATTCCGCGAGCTGCCGAAGAGTGCTCGTAAAAAATCACTTTCATGCCGTTAAAAGAAATATCAGAGAAGGCATTAACATAGCGCTGAACGAACAGGTCATTTGCTTCTTTAGAGCAGTCAGTACTTTTAGAATTTGAGCTTTGTAGAAATTCGCCCTTGTCGTTAAAGAGCTCCTTTTTATAGTTCTCTTTTTGCAGGCTTTCGTAGTTGTTAAAAATCTTCTCGTCATCACTTTTCAATGTTTCACCAGAAGTCAGATAAAACTTGATCCCATTGCGATCGGCAGGAATGTGACTCCCAGTGATCATCACGGCCATTGACCCTTTTTCAGCAGAAAAATATGCCAATGCAGGTGTCGGTAAAACACCGCAAAATTGAACAGTCTTGTTATGATCTTGAAGAGCTTTTTGAACAGCGGCCGTGATCTTGGGACTGCTTTCGCGCAAATCCATTCCAACAGCCACAGTTTGAGAAGGGGAGACGATGTCAGCATGTTTCAAAAAAGCGCAGGTTAAAAGATACGCTTCTCTATCAGTAAACTCAGTAACCAACCCACGAACACCACTAGTTCCAAACTTCAATGCCATAAAGCCCTCAATAAGGGCTCGATTGAATCAAATCTGATGGGAAAAGTCTTGTCGAGGTGCGTATAGGGCTATCTAATTCGTTGGTTTCTTACCTTAGTATCCAAGACAATTGCTCTGCCCTCAACTCCGTCTTTACCATCCGGGCCGGGATTGCCAGACTTTCCATCAGTGCCGGCAGAAGCGCTTTTAGAGCACGCAGGTGGTTTTTTTCCAGCAGCACCGCCTTTTCCGCCAGCCTGACCTGGTGATCCTTTTCCACCAAGTCCGCCTTTTCCGGGTTTTTGATAGATTTCCAAAAAGAATTCGGAGTCATCAGTAACTTCAATTTTAACAAACCCGGCGTCGCCCCCATTTTGACCGTCTTGGCCCGGAAAACCATCCGCGCCGTCCGCGCCATTAGAGCCGCTTGTGGGAGATGATGTACAAGAATCAGGAACGCAGGTATCAGGGTTTTTTTTGAGAGAGCAAATGTTGCGAGTCATGGTGCCATCTTTCCCATTGATTCCGTCCATAGCGCGCGCAGGAAGTAATGAAATCCCTCGTTCAGTTGCAAACTCTTCGCCATTCTTTCCGTTTTGACCATCTTTACCAATCATCGCGATTTGCAATGTGCCGATAGCAACTTTTGCTTGAATATTAATTTTTGACGAAAAATTTGTTTTTGATGGTTCACTTGTTTCGTGAGTAACAATTTGGGAATATTGTGCTGGGTTTCCAGACTGTGGACCTTTAAATTCCGCCACAATCAGTTTTTCAGCTTTTATTGTGAGATTATGCCCATTCGTTACTATTTTTGAACCACTATGAATATATGCTCTTTTGGCTTCAGCGACGACGTCTTCTTTCATGTTGAAATTCTGGTATATTAGGAAGTCAAACGGAGCCTGTGAGGTATTAAAATACTCCTGGATAAATGCACCACCACGCTGTACGGATGCATATGCACGAATACGGTAACTTACGACTTCGTTGTGCAGGACAACTTTAGTGAAATAGTTCTTCCCTGTAACAGTAGTCTCAAAGTTATTGTTCAAATAAACTTCAACAGACCCAACTGATTCGGGCCATTGAATCTTAAATTCATAATAACCAAGATCCTTCTCCTCAAAAGTAACCGGAACAGTAGATTCCTTAAGCTCCACAACCGAATTCTTCTGATCCTCTTGAATCTTTTTAGCGACATCGTCTGCGAGGTCTTGACGCTGTTTATCTTCAGCATCTTCCTTCTTAAAAGCACAAGCTCCCAAGGAAACACATAATCCAATGATCAAAATATTTCGCATCGAAATCGACATAGTGGACTCCACCCATGACGGGCTAGAATAAAAAATCACATTCTTTATAACCGAAAATCAGTTTGGAAAGGGTCTCAAATCAAGGGCCAGAAATATCTACTAAGGTTGTCTGAGTTTTAGACAGGACGGGGTGATTGGATCCATCGGGCATCATCTAGGAATGAGGTGCGGAACCGCAACGGAAATGAAAGTTACCACAAGGGCCGCAATAAAATGCCGGGCGACACCTGTCTAAAAACTCGACATCCGCGCTCGCCCAAGCCCCATTAAACCTTACGAGCTCAAAAACTCCCCAGACCCACGAATCTTCCCTAGAATCACTCCCAAAGCAGGAGTAGAATAGACATCTAATCTCCAGTCCGAGGAGACCAACAATAAAGGACACTTCAGCATGAGAATCTATTCAGATATCACAAAAACCATCGGAAAAACCCCGCTCGTACAAATGCAACGTCTGGGTAAAGACCTGCCAGGAAAACTTCTGCTAAAACTCGAGTTTTTTAATCCCCTAGCGTCAGTTAAGGACCGTATCGGTCTTGCCATGATCGAAACTGCCGAACTCGAGGGTAAATTAAAAAAAGGTATGGAGATCATCGAACCCACAAGTGGAAACACGGGAATCGCACTAGCCTTTGTCGCAGCTGCAAAAGGCTACTCCATCACACTCACAATGCCAGAAACAATGTCCCAAGAGCGCAGAACTTTGCTTTTGATGTTGGGAGCAAAAATCATCCTGACACCAGGTCCGTTGGGCATGAAAGGCGCCATCGCGAAAGCCATGGAACTTCATGAAGCCAATAAAAACTCCTGGATGGCAGGCCAATTCGATAACCCTGCGAATCCAGCAGTCCACGCTGAAACAACTGCTCTTGAAATCTGGCAAGACACTGACGGACAAGTCGACATGGTCATCAGCGGAGTAGGAACATCAGGTACTATCACAGGTGTCGGCCGAGTTTTAAAATCTAAAAAACCATCAGTAAAAATGATCGCAGTGGAGCCAACAGAAAGCCCCGTCCTCTCCGGCGGCAAGCCAGGCCCCCATAAAATCCAAGGTTTGGGAGCGGGCTTTATTCCATCCGTAATGGATCGCTCTGTGGTCGATGGAATTGAGCAAGTATCTTCTGAGGAGTCCATGAAAATGGCTCGTGAAGTAATCAAAACTGAAGGCATCCCCGTGGGCATTTCTTCAGGGGCTGCGATCCTAGCAGGTCTTCGTCAAGCGGCTAAAGAAGAAAATCGCGGAAAAAATATCGTGGTCATCATACCAAGTACAACCGAGCGATATCTTTCAACGCTTCTTGCAGAACAAGAGCGCACTGAATCTCAAGCTTTGAAAGTCCACGAAGTGGACGAAAAATATTTGGCGCGAGTGAAATAAGGAGTCTATGGTTCCTTTTAAAATTCCAGACATGGAGAAAGTTTTAATGAAGATCGGGGAGGCTGGCCAGGTGCTGGCTCCCACGTCTGAATTAAACATCTTTGTCTGGAATGTGTATAAGGGGCAGGGCGCGAAGATTTTTGAAAATGATTTTCGCAAACATGGGAGCGGTAAAGACTTTATCATGCTTCAAGAGGCCCTCGTCGATAACAAAATGCCGCTGCTTTGGACCAAAGATTTTTCCACTTACGAGTGGCATTTAGCTCAAAGTTTTCACTATAAGAAAAATCAAAACAGCACGGGCGTTGCGATCGGTTCCAAATACACTCCGAGTGCTGTGGACTTCATTCGTTCAAGCTCCAGAGAATTTTTTTGGCTGACACCGAAGCTGACACTTTTTAGTGAATATGATTTTGAAGGAAAAAAAATCTTAGTCGTCTGCACCCACGTCCTAAATTTCGTTACAACCGGGGCGTTCACGACATCCCTTTACGAGATCGCCGAGCGCATCGCAAAATTCGAAGGCCCCGTGGTGCTCGCCGGGGATTTCAACACGTGGAATGTAAAACGCCATCTGATTATGAAAAGCATTTTCCGAGATTTGGGCTTAGAACATATTGATTTAGAAAATGACGGACGCCTGTTAAAACTAGACCACGTCTTCGTCAGAGGCTTTGAAGTTCTAAAGGCAGAGGTGCATGGCTCTGTGATAAGCTCTGATCACTTCCCCTTAGAAATTAAATTGAAACTTTAAGAACGGCTAAAAACCTTTTTCAAAGTCATGCGTGAAGCAGATGCCATCTCTGCGGCAACCACCGCACCAAAGACCCACAACAGCCCCGCTTCAAATGAAATCCCACGAGCGAGCATTGCGAACGCCCCCAACGACAACAAAGCCACAGAGCCAATCGTCAGCACACGAGAGCGCATCAACACCAACCATTCGTCATATTTCAAAAGCACACGAGCCATTAAGAATGTAACCGCCAGGTAAAAGGCGCCACAAAATGCCTGACAGAAGGAGGGGGAGATCTTCATAAAGAAGTCCATCAATCCCTCGCCCGAAAAAAACAAGCGAGTTCCAAATTGAGGACACGCCATCAAAGTAAAGAACGAACTCACCAGGTGAATCCCGCCCAGTTTCAAAGCTACCGAAGATGTTTTCGGAGCAGAAGCAGAAATTTCCGCACGAATTTTGTTCAAGACAAAAGAAGAACCCGCAGTTTCCCCTGCATCGTTTTTAAAAGACTCAAAATCATTTTTAATGTCTTTCATTGTTATTTCTCCTTAAGGCTTTCAATGCACGGCTGACCAGTTGGCGGATATTGCTGTTTGAAGTTTTCATACGTCGAGCCATCTCTTCGTATTCCAATTCATCCAGATATCGCAGCCGCAAGGCTTCCTGCTCCCGAGGCCCCAGTTCCTTTAATAAAACTGCAGCCTCTTCCTCATGCTCCACACTAGGAGCGGACTCGTCACTTTGTGACATTTTGTCGTCCCATTCGAGGTGGTTTTTGATTTCACGATTTCTATAGTCTTTTAGCTCACTTCGAGTGATGACATAGATCCAGGCCAGGGCCTGGTGTTTTGGATCATAGAGGTGCTTTTTACGAAAGATCTGCATAAACACGATTTGCAGGACATCATCAGCGCGTTCCGCCGATAGACCACGCTTCTTAATATAAGATAAAACGCGGCCAGAATGTCTCGTATAGAGATAATCCAATGCCTTTGTTTCTCCCTCGGCGAGGGAGATCAAAAGTTCTTCGTCTGTTTGGTCTTCCAACTTTTTTTCAATCACTTTGTCACAAAGCCTCTATCTCCATCCTAATAGCGTATGAAGGAACAAACAAGTATGAAGATGCTCACCTTATTTTTGATACTCATCGCAGGCTTTAGCACACAAGTGAACGCCCATCCTGTGTCCTATCAGGGTGCCACGTCGTTGATGTCCTATAATAAGCCCGGTGAAAACGAGTTGCTACTGACCTATTCTTTTCGGTCGTATCTCGCAGCTGGTCTGTATTATTTCAAAGTCGAAGATGTGAACTATACCTTGCCGCGAATTAACTATCTCGCCAAACGCTGGAATAACGAAGACTCCCAGGGAAATATCTATCTGAGCGCTGGTTACGGTGCTGAGAAATCCTATGATCAAAATAAAGGTGTGGGGTACGCTTCCATCGATCTTGATTGGGAGTCGCGCAAATATTATACCGCTGCTTCTTACGGACGGTTCTTTCGTGATCACTCCGAACCGCAATTAAGACCCGATTTTGAAATGATGAAGCTACGAGCGGGGATTGCTCCGTATCTGGCAGATTATAACGACATCAATGCCTGGTTCATTCTTCAGGCCGACAAACAAAATGATACGGGTGTGGAACTCACACAATTTATCCGTCTTTTTTACCGCAATGTTCTGGTTGAGTTCGGCGCAGGCTTTAACGGCAATTGGGCTTTTAATTATATGGTGCATTTTTAAAGGGAGAATTTATGAAGTCGTTGATTTTGGTTTTGTCACTTTTGTTTTCGATGAATGCCTTCGCTGCTGAAACAGAAACCGTAGGCGTTAAAGGCATGGTGTGCTCTTTCTGTGCGCAAGGAATTACAAAAAAATTCCAAGAGCAACCCGAAGTATCCAAAGTTGAAGTAAGTCTTGAAAAAAAATTCGTGAAGCTTACTTATAACGAAGGTAAAAAACTGACCCACGAAAAAATTGAAACCTTGCTAAAGGATGCTGGCTATGAAGTTAGCTTCGACAAAAAATAGTTTTTTAACTTATCTGACTTTATTTAGTTCTGCGGGAACGCTTGTATGTTGTGCGCTTCCTGCTTTATTTGTAAGTCTTGGATTGGGAGCGGTCCTTGCCGGTGTTGCTACAAAAGTGCCTGGGCTGATCTGGATATCCGAGCATAAAGTAGAAGTGTTCATTTTTGCGGCAGTCATGCTTTCTGCAAACGGATTGTGGATGTGGTTTAACCGCAACGCTCCTTGTCCCATCGATCCTGTTCTACGAGATGCCTGCATAACAGGCAGAAAGTTCTCAGCTCGAGTTTATGTGATCTCTGTGATCATATTCTTGATCGGAGCCTTCTTCGCTTTCATCGCACCCCTTCTTTAAAGGTCGCGCCAGAGGTAAAGACACACTTTCTCCATAAGCTGGAAAAAGTGTGTCTTTACCTCTGGCGCGACCTTTTCCCGGCATCCATCTAACGCAGTGAGCCTCAAAAAGCGAATCCGCGAAATTCACTTCGTTGACTGGATGCAATGTTTTGATTATCCCTAAGTCTTCGTAATTTAAACGAGAAATCAAACATGGAGTGCAACAATGTTTAGTAATAACTTGCTAATGTCTCCAGCGATCGCTGGGGTTATTGGTTTGGTGTTGGCAGTAGTTCTGTACCTTCGCGTGAAGGCACAACCGACTGGCAATGAAACTATGAATCGTATCGCGGGCTACGTTCGTGAGGGCGCGATGGCTTTCCTTGTACGTGAGTACAAGGTTCTTTTTGTCTACGCAATCGTCGTAGGCTTGGTTCTTTGGTACGCTCTAGGCGCGATTGCAGCAGGATCATTCATCCTGGGCGCATTCTTGTCTTTGCTTGCGGGCTTCTTCGGTATGAAAGCTGCGACTTACGCAAACGTTCGTACGACTCAGGCAGCAGCAACTGGTTCTAAACCAGCAGCTCTTCTTGTTGCGTTAGATGGTGGCGCTGTTATGGGTCTTTCCGTAGCAGGTCTTGCATTGATCGGTTTGGGCGTTATCTACATGATGTTCAAAGATCAAACTGAAATCGTTGGTACAATTCTTCACTCGTTCGCAGTAGGTGCTTCTTCTATCGCACTTTTCGCGCGTATCGGTGGTGGTATCTACACTAAAGCGGCTGACGTAGGTGCAGACATCGCTGGTAAAGTTGTAGAAAACATTCCTGAAGACGATCCTCGTAACCCAGGCGTTATCGCCGACAACGTTGGTGACAACGTGGGTGACGTTGCGGGTATGGGCGCAGATATCTATGAATCAATGGTTGCGGCCATCGTTTCTGCAATGGCGATTGCTTTGACAATCCCGGCAGAAGGTCTGAGCAAACTTTTGACTGATGCTTCTGATGCAGCTGTTGTTCGTGGTGCGGGTGTGGCTTTGCCTCTGGTTCTTTCTGCTCTTGGAATGGTTATCTCTATCGTTGTGATCTTCTTGGCGCGCGCTTTTAAAAACGGCAAGCCAGCGACAGTTCTTCGTAACGCTTTGATCATCCCACCAATCTTGTTGACGATCGCAGCAGCAATCGTTCTTCCAATGTTCGGTATTTCTCAAGCAGTAACTGTTGCTTTGGCAGCGGGTGCGTTTGGTGGTGCTTTGATTGGTCTTATCACTGAGTACTACACAGCTCATCGTCCAATCCGTCTGGTTGCTGAGGCAGCTTTGACTGGTGCTGGAACTGGTGTGATCCGTGGTTTGGCAGTAGGTATGGAATCAACTGCTATCCCAATGTTGATCGTTGTGGCTGCAGCGTACATCGCTGACCACGCTTTGGGTCTATATGGTATTGCTATCGCAGCAGTTGGTATGTTGGCTGGTACTGCAGTTGTAATGACTGTAGATGCTTACGGTCCAATCGCTGACAATGCGGGTGGTATCTCTGAAATGTCTGGTCTTGGTAAAAACGTTCGCGATATCACTGACGAATTGGATGCTGTTGGTAACACAACTGCAGCTATCGGTAAGGGGTTCGCGATCGGTTCTGCGATCTTGACAGTTCTTGCTCTATTCTCTGCGTTCAACATGGAAGTGAACCACATCCGTTTGCAAAAAGGTTTGCAAGCAATGTCTTTGGATCTTACTTCTTCTGGCGTATTGATCGGTATCTTGATCGGCTCCATCCTTCCGTTCCTAGTTGGTTCAACAACTATGACTGCGGTTGGTAAAGCGGCTCAAAAAATAGTGGTTGAAATTGCTCGCCAATTCAAAGAGATCCCAGGTCTTCGCGAAGGTAAAGCTGAACCACAACCGGCACGTATCGTAGACATCGCGACTCAAGCAGCGTTGTTCGAAATGATCTTGCCAGGTATGATCGCGATCCTTGCTCCAGTAGCCGTTGGTTTCTTGTTGGGGCCTCAAGCTCTAGCGGGTCTTCTTGCTGGTGGTTTGGCTGTGGGCGCGACTTTGTCTCTGTACATGGCGAACGCTGGTGGTGCATGGGATAACGCTAAGAAATTCATCGAAAAAGGTGGATTACCAGGTCATCCAAAAGGTTCCGACGCTCATAAAGCGGCAGTTGTTGGTGACACTGTAGGTGACCCGTTCAAAGATACTTCTGGTCCTGGTATCGCGATCTTGATCAAAGTTATGTCTGTCGTATCTTTGTTGATCGCTCAATTGATCGCTACTATCTAGTTGCGATCTTCTGACCGAAGTCGAAAATAAAAAAGGAGCCCATGAGGCTCCTTTTTTTATTTTGTCGAATGCTAGTGTTACATAACGCAAGTTTGCCAGTTATCAGATGTTAGCGCGCAAAAAAATCCCTGTCGTTTAACGACCTCTAACTTTTAGCAGTTAAAACCCAAATACCGACCAGAATAAATAAAGTCCCCGAAACGTATTTCATAATCTGCGGATTTAACATTTGTCCAAGATAGCGTCCAAAAATCACGCCCAATGCCCCAGCTAAACCAAGAGCCAATACCACAGCAATTAAAACCGTCATGGTTGATTTCGTCTGGCTAGACGCAGCGAGTGCTGCGAACTGAGTTTTGTCGCCCATTTCTGCCAGAAAAATAGTGATGAATGTGCTCGCAAAAATCTTCCAATCCATAGCCGGTCCTTTAGAATATAAGTCAACTTCGACTATTTTATGAAACAGGTTGAAAGGAAGGCAAGATTGAAAAGTGAGTTTATTGCCGCCATGGATCTTTTGCAGGAAGAGGCGAGCCATGGTGACCTCTCGCTAAAAAAGGTATTCAATCTTCTGGGGGAGGAGGGCCACGGCATGATTTTGCTCGTGTTGTGCCTGCCGTATCTGTTTCCCATTCCTGTTCCAGGTCTTTCAACAATATCTGGCGGCTTGATCATTCTGGTTTCATTTTTTCTTTTTCTGCGCAGACCCCCGTGGCTTCCGCGCCGCTGGGAGAATGTTAAAATTTCTGCGAGCACGATTTTAAGAATCAGCAATCATGCTGAAAAAGTATGGACCTATGTCGCTAAGATCGTAAAAAAGCGCATGCTGTTTTTGCATGACACGCATTTCTTTCGTCTGTTGAATTTCTTGGTCCTGGCCGTGAATGCAGTTCTGCTGGCGCTTCCGTTGCCAATTCCTTTTTCAAACACGGTTCCCGCTATTGCCATCGTCCTGTGTGCAATCGGTTATCTGGAAAAGGACGGACTTTTCACACTGTTTAGTTATTTGTGGTGTGGGGTCGTTGTTAGTTTTTTTGCATCCCTTGCCATGGGAGCAAAGCATCTGTTTTAGTGCAGAGATCATTTGCAATCATAGGTTCACCCGCTATGATTTATATGTTCAATCAACAGGAGGAAAGAATGAAATCTTTGATCGCACTTTGTGCTTTCGCCATGACGGCAACTTTAACTACAGTTTCTTTTGCACAAACGCATGAAACGACGGCGCCAACGACAACACCTTCACCATCTGAACCTGCATCAGGTGCAATCGGCATGGGCCCTTGCGCAAAAGATATGGATCTTTTGTGTCCAGGAGTGAATCCGGGCAAAGAGATGCATAAATGCATGAAGGACAACCGCAAAAAGGTTTCAAAAGAGTGTAAAGCAAAAATGGCTGACATGAAAAAAGCCATGAAGGGTATCCATGCGGCCTGCCACGAAGACGCTGAAAAATTCTGCGGCGATGTAAAGCCAGGCAAGGGTGCAATGATGTCTTGTATGAAAGATCACAAAGACGAAGTTTCACAAGTCTGCAAAGACAAAATCGAAAATGTGAAAGCCAAACGCAAAAAGTAAAAAATAAAGCCGGGGAGACCCGGCTTTTTCTTTTCAAAAATGCTGCTTTAAAAAATCACGATGCAATTCTTTATCCTGATAGGTGTCTTCGGGATTTTTTAAATCCTGTTCGGAATAACCACTTTCAACTCGCACCACTGTGATTTTTTTCTCCGCCAAAGTGAAGACTCCGCGCCAAGTGCGATACGCGATCATGAATTCATTTTCAGACAATGCTTTCACTCTTTTCTTCTTTGAATTCACGGGTTCAAATTCCAACTGATGTTGAAGAAATCCCCGCAAGTTTTCAAGGCCCTTGGCTTCCAGATAAACCAAAGCTTTTTCGGCACTCACTGAAAATTCCACCTCATGCTTTTCAGCCTCATTCAGCCATTCAGGTTCAATACCTGGAAATGCATCTGCGTAGGCAACATAAGGTTTGATGTCCAGAATCGGGGATCCGTCTAAGATATCGGCACCCGCAACTTCGATTTTCAATTTATCAATCGAAACGACATCGACACAGCTCATGCCTACGGGATTTGGACGATAAGGTGAGCGTGTGGCAAAGACGCCAATCTTTGTGCTGCGACCGCGGGGAGGCAGCACCATAGGATTCCAGTGATTATTACGATGGAATGTAAAGATCACCCAGACTTTTTTGCAGCCCTCAAGGCCATCCAGAGCTTGCTCAAAATTTTGTCCAGCTAAAAGCTCAATCACACCATTGGCGTGATGGGCATCAGGCTGTCTCCCAGCTTCATAGGGATGCACCTGTGAGCTTCTAAAATGCCCAATGGGAGTTAGTTCTATTTTTTCGCTCGCCATTGCCTCATCCATTCAAAGCCCGCCACAGCGGCCGTCACACCAACATTTAAAGAGTTCTTGCGCCCGCGAAGAGGAATCACTCGAACCTCATCGATGACTTTTAAAATTTCGGGATCCAGACCGAAACGCTCATTTCCTAAAATGAACGCGGTCGGCTCTGTATCAAAAGATTCGTATAGATCTGAAGCAGAAGCTGCCGTTTCTAAAGCCACCAAGCGATAGCCATCTTCTTTTAAAGTTTCCAGGCAATCCATTAAATGGGAGTGTTCTTCCCACGGCATGTATTCCTGAGTGCCCATCGCGGTCTTTTCAACTTTCCACTGGGTGGGATTAGGAGTGTAGCCGCAAAGTAAAACGCGTTCAGCACCCAGACATTCTGCCGTACGAAAGATCGAGCCCACGTTAAAAGCGGAGCGAATGTTGTCCAGGACAAAAACCAGCGGCAAAGATTCCTGCGGCGTCGCTACCTTATCATTTTCAATAATAAGGAATTCGTCGTCCTGCAAATTGCGATGCAAAACACGCTCAAAGGGAATTCCATAAGCTACAAAATGCTTTAGAGTCATTTTGCCATGAAGGTGGGCCTCTGAAGCAGCCAGACGACTGACGTCGCTATTTTCGCTGCCAGAAAGTGCCGTGATCTTTTTCTTAAGTTCAGAAAGTTTTAAAGCATCAAAAGAAAAATCCCCCGATGATTTTTCAAGCTCCATAAAAAGCTTATGAATTTCTTCGAGGGATTTTTTATCTTGAACAGAAAGACTCATTATTTGACTCTTTGGCCGACCTGAGCGCCGTCATCCGGAGAAAGCATGAATAAATCGCTTCCACCAGTTCCCGCGGCTAAGACCATGCCTTCAGACATGCCGAATTTCATCTTGCGAGGTTTCAAATTCACACAAACCAAAAGTTTGCGACCGATCAATTGCTCGGCTTTGTAAGCCGCCTTGATACCAGAAATGATCTGACGAATCTCGCCACCACCAATATCAATTTTCAATTTCAAAAGTTTATCTGCTTCTTTGATTTCTTCGGCTTCAACCACCAAACCGACACGAAGCTCGACTTTTTCAAAGTCAGCAAATTCAATTTCGCCTGGTTTCGTGTCGCCCGCAGCTGCAGCTGCTTTTTTATCGCCACCAGTCGCTGCCGCAGCAGTTGGAGCCGTGGAGGCTGCCTTTTTAGCTGCTTGAATCTCTTCATTGATCTTACGGCTTTCTTCGACCATCGCTTTTACTTTGTCAGCTTCCACTCGAGTTGCCAGATGCTCGTAATCACCAATCTCACGGTTCGTAAGAACAGTGTTCACGTCATTCCAAACGTAATCTTTTTCACCCAAAAGCTTCGCCACTTTTTCGGTGTAGTACGGAAGAACTGGTTTCAGATAAATCGCAAGCATTCTGAAAACATTCAGAGTCGTCGTGATAACTTGCTTCGTGCCAACAGGATCCGCATCCAATGTTTTCCACGGAGCTTTTTCGTCAAAGTACTTATTGGCATCATCCGCCAAAGTGCGAATCTCAGCCAAGGCTTTAGCAAAATCACGAGCTTCATAATGGCCAGCAATCACTTCCGATTTTGCTTGAGCATGAGCGATCAGCTTTTGCCCTTCAGCATCTGGAGTGCTCATTTTGCCGTCCATTTTCTTTTTCAGCATCTGGCCACCACGAGAGCCCAAGTTTGTGATCTTGCCCACAAGCTCAGAATTCACGCGATTCACGAACTCTTCCAAATTCAAATCGATATCATCCACAGAGCTATTGAGCTTCGTGGAGTAATAGAAGCGAAGGTATTCAGGATTTAAGTGATTCAAATACGTGCGAGCCGCAATAAATGTCCCTTTTGATTTAGACATTTTTTCGCCATTCACCATCAAGTGACCGTGAACGAATACTTGATTTGGTGAGCGGAAGTCCGCAGCTTTCAAAAACGCTGGCCAGAAAATAGTGTGGAAGCGAGCGATGTCTTTACCGATAAAGTGGTAAATTTCACGCGTCGGATCCTGCCAGATGTCTTTCAATGTCTTGCCATTGTTCTTAGCCCAGATTTCTGTCGTGGACATATAGCCCATTGGAGCATCCACCCAAACATAGAAAAACTTTTTGCCATCAGTTCCCGGAATCGGAAAACCAAAGTACGGCTCATCACGAGAAATATCCAAGTCATGAAGATCTTCGTTAAACCACTCCAGCATTTTTTTAGCAATATCCGGTGCCGAGTGCTTTGGAATCCACTCTGCCAAATAATCTTTAAAGTCATTAAGCTTAAAGAAAATACTCTCAGAACCTTTAAGGACCGGAGCTGTTCCGCACATAGAACAGTGCACATCTTTCATGTCACTTGGAGAATAAGTCGAAGCACATACGTCACAAGAATCGCCATACTGCTCTTTAGCGCCGCACTTAGGGCATGTGCCTTTCACGAAGCGGTCTGGTAGAAACATTTTATCGTGATTACAGTAAAGCTGTTGAATCGCTTGGGTGCGGGTGTGACCACCTTCAACAAATTTACCATAGAACTGCTCAATCAAAGCTTTGTTCTCAGGTGCATTCGTTGAGCCATAGTGCGAGAACTTCACTTGGAAGTCTGCAAAGTCCGCCGTGTGTTCTTTAAAAGAATTAGCAATCAATTGTTCCGGAGTGATACCCAATTCACGGGCTTTTACCATGATCGGAGTTCCGTGAGTGTCATCCGCGCAAATAAAAACGCATTCATTGCCGCGCATATTTTGAAAGCGTGCCCAGAAGTCAGCTTGCAAGTACTCCACCAAGTGGCCCAAGTGAATGTAGCCGTTGGCGTAGGGAAGGGCGCAGGTCATCAAAATTTTACGCGGGGAACTCATCAGTTAAACTCCGTTTTTTTACTTATCTTGCCACTCCACCTTCCCGGTCTCGAGATGGTAAAGGGCTCTAGCAATTTTTACCTCACCAGAGGCTACAGCGTCACGCAAGATTTGTGATAGAGCTAAAAGATCGTGAGCTACTCCATTCACGTTTGCTGTGGATTCCTCAACGACACCTTCACTAGGTTTTTTGCTCGCGTATTGCTGCAAATGAGGCTTTAAATCCGCCACCAGGCCGTTTAATGCGGGGCTACCAAGGTCGGCTCCATCCAAAGACGCTAATGCCGCCCTCACGGCTCCACAGGAGGTATGTCCCATGACTACGATCAGATTAGACCCTAAGTGATCCACTGCGTACTCAATACTTCCGATGACATTGTCATCCAGTGCTTCGCCAGCCGTGCGCACAACAAAGATTTCGCCCAATTTTTGGTCAAACAAAACCTCAGGTGGAACGCGGGAATCACTGCAGGACAAAATAACCGCATGGGGTTTTTGACCTGAGACCAGGCGAGCCCGGTCTTTGGCGGAGGCGCCGTCTTTACGAACGCTGCCTTTCACAAAGCGCGTGTTTCCATTTTTTAACCAACCCAAAGATTTTTCCGCTGTCACGGGGCCTGCTTCGCGAGGTTTATGTTCGGCTGGTACTTGATGATGATCGCTGTGGTCGTGCTCATCTTGAGGAGGTTTGGTGATTGCTTGAGCCGTCGTTGCTGTCGCCGTAGCTTCGGGGTTTCTTTGTTTTTGTTTCGCCGTTTCAGCTGCAACCGCGTCGCGCAGTTCTTGGGCGCGGGCTTTATCTGCGGCAGTAGTTTTGTCTTCCGCCGGGGTTGTTAGGGGAGGAGTTTCGGTTTGATTTAAAGAGCGTCGACCTTGAAAGGCCGAACAAGCGGACAAACTTAAGGCAGCCAGTAAAAGAGTCACACGAAAAAACATTGAATCCTCCCTGATCGGTAATCTTATTGTCCAAATCGAAGCTTAAGATCGTCAAACTAAAAAACAAAAAACTTGCCAGAGTGAAAAGCTCTTCTGAGAATAGAAAAAGCACCTTAAGGAGTCGTCATCTATGTCAGTTGCCTTACTTACCGCCGAACAAGCCCGCGCGAAGCTTGCAGATAAAAATTATCCCGCACAGCAGACATATCTGGCCATGTATTCAACTTGGTGGGACGGCATTGTGACCGAGCCCGGAATGATGGTGGTGCCTATCGATGATCATCTGGTTCATCGAGGTGACGGGGTGTTTGAGGCCATCAAGGTCGTAAATGGTCGAGTTTTTTTATTCGAAGAACATCTGCGTCGCTTGGAAAATTCCGCCAAGCTCATCGGAATCAGTCTCCCGATGTCTCTCGATAAAATGAAATCCATCATTGCCGAAACCGTGACGGCAGTAGGAGTAAAGGACGCCCTGTTAAGGCTCTATGTTTCTCGTGGGCCTGGTGGCTTTACGACAAATCCTTATGACTCCGTGAGTTCCCAAATGTACCTGGTGGTGACGACACTTAAATTGCTGCCGTCAGAGAAATATCAGCAAGGCGTAAGCATCGGTAAAAGCTCCGTGCCACCGAAAGATCCTACGCTCGCAAGAATCAAATCCTGCAACTATCTTCCCAACGTTCTTATGAAAAAAGAAAGTGTCGACCGCGGGATTGATTTCACCATCAATGTGGACGAACAAGGAAATTTCCTTGAGGGGAGTACGGAAAACATCGTTATTCTAGATCAAGACGGATTCCTGGTAAGACCACCTCTTCATCAAATTCTTAAGGGCACAACCATGATTCGGACATTTGAACTTGCTGAAAAACTGGTGAAGTCCGGAAAAATCTCGGGCATCCAGGAGAGAAACTTTACCGAAGCCGACGTGAAATCCGCAAAAGAAGTCATGATGATTGGAACAACGCTCGATGTTTTGCCAGTGACGGTTTACGAAGGATCTAAAATCGGTTCCGGTAGTCAGGGGCCTGTTGCCAAAGAGCTCAACGAGCTTTTGCGCGAAGATATGAAAAACGCTGTCTTGATATAAAAAAAGCTCCGGCATTCCCCGGAGCTTTTTTAATTTTGACTCTAAATAAAAACTAAACTTCCAGCTGAATCTTATCTAAAAGTTCAGGATCAGAAAGCACAGCCTCGCCACCCATAGCGATCGCTGTCAGTGGGTTCTCAGCCACGCGAACAGACAGACGCACTTCATTTTGAATACGCAAATCAAAATCACGAATCAAAGCGCCACCACCAGCAAGGACAACACCACGTTCGATGATATCAGATACCAATTCCGGTGGAGTGTGTTCCAAGGCTTTGTGAATCGCATTGATAACTTCCTGAATACAGGAGTTCATCGCAAGACCCACATCTTCCGAGCTCACTTCGATCGTTCTATTCATGCCTGTCTCAGCATCACGGCCGGTAATAGTCGCCATTTTTATATCTTTTTTCGGAACTGCAGTTCCGATAGTGACTTTGAGATATTCAGCAGTTTGATCGTTGATGTGTAATTTTTTATAGCGTTTGAAATAATCGATAATCGCATCATCAATTTTGTGACCACCCACGCGAGCCGCTTCACAATAAACGATATCGGCAAGTGCGATAACAGCAACTTCCGTCGTGCCGCCACCCATATCGATGATCATATTGCCTTCCGCAGATTTAACATTCAGACCCGAGCCAATAGCCGCAGCCATCGGTTCGTCGATCAAAAATACTTCTTTGGCGCCCGCTGCTTTACAAGATTCAATAACGGCTTTCTTTTCCACTTCAGTCACGCCGTAAGGTAATGAAACCACGATGCGAGGGCGAGAGAATGCGGACTTTACACCCGGCTGACTTAAGAAATGTTTTAACATCACTTCCGTCGTTTCAAAGTCGGCAATGACTCCGTCACGGATTGGTTTTTGTGCGAAAATATTCCCGGGATTGTTGCTCAGTTTTTCCTTGGCATCAGTTCCAACCGCGATCACGCGTTTGCGACCGGGGCTGGTTTGTTGGTAAGCAATCAAAGAAGGTTCGTTCAGGATAATTCCTTTACCGCGAGCTGCGATCAAAGTATTTGCAGTTCCCAAATCCACGTAAAGGTCTGCAGCAGTACCGGCTTCGTCTTTAAACAACCATGAAAACATACTATCTACCGAATCCTTTGCTCGTCTCGAACGGAAAAGTCGCGAAAATGCTGATGTAAGTGTAAGACTTATTCAAGTCTACACCAAGTTCTGCACCCAACGTCATTGTGTCTTTTAACTCGGGATGATGCCATTCCGTGCCCACTGCCAGATTTGTTGCGACGTAATTATCATCTTTTGTGTTCAGGTAAGTGAATGGAATCGCCAGATATGGAACTGTCAGTCCATACTCGGTATCAAACTTTTTGCTCACCAGTGGAGCTACTTGAAGTTGAACAATGTTTTCATCTTTTTCACGAGCGATGCCCGCGCCGAAGCGAAGTCCCATCGCTGGTTGATTGGCAACGTCTGGAAAAGGAACCCATTTAACACTCGCGAAAGCATTAAAGTCGATGGAGCCGCCACCCAAAGTTAAGCGACCGCTTGTGGAATCATTGAAACCAGTTTCCGCAAAAATATTAAAATTTGCGCCGCTCTCTCTGTTTGTCAAAATTTGCGGCTCAACCCCGAATTGAAAAAGGTTGGAAGGAAGAACCTCCGCTGATTCGATAATGCTTAGGTAAGCATGGGCAGTGGAGGATAAAAAGAGACAGAAAACGAAGTATTTAGCAAATTTCATCAAGAAAGACCTTTCACTCAAAAAAATGGTATCGAGTTGCGAATCATTTGACAAGACCTTGATCGAACACCAAGCTAAATCAGTGACGAAACTTCCAATTTCCCTTGTTGTGATTGCCTTGAACGAAGAAGCCCATATCGACCGCTGCATTCGTTCCGTTCCCTTTGCTGATGACGTTGTCGTCGTGGATAGCTTTTCGACGGATCGCACCGTGGAGATTGCTGAAAAAGCGGGCGCCCGTGTTTTCCAGGAAAAGTGGCGCGGATTTGGTCCTCAGAAAGCCTTCGCCGCCGATCAGGCTAAGAATCACTGGATTTTGTCATTGGATGCTGATGAAGCGCTCAGTCCTGAGTTGGCTTCGGAAATCGTAACTCAGTTTTCTTCGCTCAATCCTGAAGCTGGCTATCTGTTTCCGCGCAAATCATTTCATATGGGACGTTGGATAATGCATGGAGGTTGGTATCCTGATTTCCAACTTCGTCTGTTTAACAAAGCTCAAAGTCGTTGGAATTCCGCAAACGTACATGAAAAGGTCGAAGTAAAAACTGTGCTTAAGATGAAGTCACCGCTGCTTCACTATGTCTTTGATGATCTCAGCGATCAGGTCGTCACCAATGATCGCTATTCCAGTCTGGGAGCTCGCGAACTTCAAGCCAAAGGCAATAGCTTCTCATATCTTAAGATGATTTTTAAGCCCTTCGGAAAATTTGTGGAAACCTATTTTGTCAAAGCTGGCTTTATGGACGGGCTTCCAGGATTTGTTATCGCTATCGGGGCGGCTTATTCGCTATTCTTGAAGTATGTAAAACTCTGGGAGCTTGAGCGTGTTAAAGAGACTACTTAAACTTAAAGTCCTACTTTCACTTTTATCTTTAACTGCTGTCACATCACGGGCGGCCCCCAGATACCCGGCGGTCGAAGACGTGCAGGGTATCGCAAGCTTAACTGGCAAAGACGGTGCAAAAATTAAACTGACGACTAAGACACCTCTTCAAGAGAAAGCTCTTTTCGAAACTGCCGATGATTCCACGGTGCGTGTCGCACTCGATGGAGTTCGCTATTTTGTGGTTCAACCCAATAGCTCCGTTTTATTGCCAACCATCAGTTGGGAGGGGGGCGAGGCGCCCGTCTTAATCCTGCGTTCTGGAAGCGTTCGCTGGGTGCAGAAAGATAATGAAAAGCCGAGCTACAACACGGTTTTGCGCTCCGACCTTTACGAATTCCTTCCGCCAGCTGGGGATTTTATTTTCCATATCAACAGCCCCAAAGCCTATGGCGAAGTGAAAGTTCTAAAGGGTTCCATCGAGTTCTCGGCTTTAAATGGTGAAACTACCGCGCAGGCAAAAGCCGGGGAGCAGGTCGGATTCCAAGGCATGGTTGAAGGCGGAGAGATTGCCTATGATGTTTTGTTAAAGGGTAAGAAAATCCCCCGAGGGAATCTCACTCCGGTGACCAAAATCAGCGACAAAGAACTTGCTTCCTTTGATGGGGCCGAGAAAAAACGCCAAGCCCACGCAGCACAGCTGGCGAAAAAGCAGCAAAAAGCTGCCCAGGCAGCAAAAAAGTCAGGGGCGATTTGTTCTGCTCCCAACGCTCGTTTTAATGAATGTGCATGGGTTAAGCTGGGGAGTTCGTGCCAGCGTCGCCGCTGTAACGCGAATGGGGATTGGGCTGAAGAAACCCTGCTAAATGCGCAAAATGCGAGCATCAACTGTAAGGCGCAACCCGTCGTAGCTCCTTGTGATTACTAGGCTTTAAAGAATTTTAAGATTCCGCATTTTTCCAACTTGCACTTTACCTTGGGAAGCTCTATAAAAGACCTTCCTTTGTGGTGGCCGTAGCTCAGTTGGTAGAGCATCGGATTGTGATTCCGAGTGTCGCGGGTTCAAGCCCCGTCGGTCACCCCAATTTTTCCTTTCAAATCCCCGAATAATTTAAAAGCAACTTCTCATCGAAACTTAAATCGCAGTGAACTTTACACAGCGAACGCGGTGATTTTTACCATAGCTCGGTCCATAAGATCCCCCTGAAGAAAAGCGATACACCGCTGGCAATCCGTCGCCAACAGCATAAAGTTTTGATTTGGTCCAAACGAAGCGAGCGGAAGGAATCTTGGGTGAAAGCTGATCTAACTCTTCTTTGGCAGGAATCACCCATTTTGCATAAACCTTATCATCACAAGGCCCCTGAGTTTTGCTTTCACAAACAGATTCAAGCTCGCGACAATATTCGTGAGACTTAGAGTAAGGCATTTCAGAAGAAGACTCCGGCGACATCATCAGAACATATTTAGAGCTACCCCAAGAAACATTCGCCGACACTAAAACGGTCAACACGATCAAGGCCTTCATCGCATCCTCCAAAAGAGGCTCAACATCTTTTGATTTTACTCCAAAGTCACATCGATAAAATTTATGGCAGTTATCATGTCATTCTAATGGTGGCAGGCTTTTGCCCAGTCATAAATAAAGCTCGTCGTCGAGGTTTTGCGTTCCTAAGTTTAAATTACTTCTCAAACCAGGAATTGGCCCTCACACTTAAAGAAACTACAGAGGATATCATGAAAAGATTTTTGATATTTGCGGCTCTGTTTCTAATATTGAGTGCTCAGGCAAACGCGATTCCTGAAGGCTCGGTCCAGGAACAAGAAGAATCAGCAGCAGAAACTTTGGAAATCAGCGATGCGATCCGCGCTCTTCTAAAGAATGATTCCACTCTCTCTGTCGGCGCTCAAAATGTCGGTATCTTTGAAAAACACAACTGCATCATTCTAAAAGGCTCTGTTAAATCCGCAGAAGAGCAAGCCAAGATCGGTAAAATCGCCGAAGAAGCCAGCCCCGGAATGAAAATCATCAACGACACCAAAGTTCGCTAAAAATAACTGGTACAAAGGATTGTTTGTAAGGTCTGGTCGAGACATCTGTTCGACAACAGACTAGTAAACCCCCTATCCTGGTGTCAGCAAGTCCCTCAGTTAAGTCACGTTGGAGCAAGCAACAATGAGTAAAACAGCTGCCACTTCCAAAGCTTCTAGAAAAAATCAAACGACGATTCCAGCTCGAGTGCGCAAGGCCTTAAGAATCGCCAAAGGCGATACCCTGCTGTGGACGATTAACGGCGATGAAGTATCGATCAAAATCATCGGCAAGGTGAATGTCGATTGGACTAAAACCTCTGAAATGTCACTTCTTGAATGGACAGACAAAGACGAAGAAGTCAGCCTCTAGGCTGACTTTTTTTATGATCAAGATTCCTTTTTGGGAGTCTCAAAATACATAATTGAAAGAGTCAGTAAAGCCGGCAGAACAATCGCCACAATCAGTGGATTGTTAAGCGGGTGATTGCGCAAGGATGAAAATTCCAGCGCATTTAAACTGATCTGTTGGTAAAAGCCATACAGGCATCCCAGTAAAGCCGCAGCCTTGTATCCACTGAGGCGGCGACTGATCACAAAAAGTCCCGCAAGAATCAAAATGTAATAATTAACAGAATGAAGAGTGAACGCTGCCGTTCTTATTGCCAGGGTATTCGTTGCACCGTACTTTTCATCCCATTGGTTGAATCCATAAACCACGACGACACTGCATGCTGCCGTGATTGCGAATGTAAGGCCCAGAGCGGTTAAAATATAAAGCAGTTGATTTTTAATATCTAAGACATTCTTTTTCACGGCTGATCCTTTGCTTTGATTTCTTGCAAAGTTCCGCCGAACTTAAATTTAAAAAAGCTCAAGCTCCCTGAGTCGCCCTTGTAGGCGATAAGTACCTGATAGTCGTCTTTACCAACATAAGGTAAATCTTCAACAGACAGTCGATTCTTGTACTCCTGAGGAACTTTATCAGCTTCAAGATAAAATTCTCCTCGCAGCTGTCCTTCAGGTGAGTATCCAATGGCGCTAAAGTCGGCAGAGTATTTGTCGTACTCTTGATAAAAAGCCTCTTCCGCCGTGATGAGCGAGGCTAGATTCGTTTTGATCTCGCTCAAACGAGCCTTATCCACCATGTCTGTCCCATAGATTTTCCACCACAGAAAAGACATTCCCGCACACAACAGAATGATAGCAATAGCGGTTTTAATATTCTTCGAACTAAACATCAGCGAACGTCCTTGCTCCCAGTGTGTTGATTCAAAAATCCTTTTATAGAATCCGAGAACTTCGGAAACTCTTCCAGATCATTGTGATGGCCGCGATTGATTTCAACGAACACGGCCTTCTTGGAAATTGCTGAAAGCTCTTTGCCTTGAGTGAATGGTATCACCTCATCCTCATTACCATGAAGAATTAAAATAGGTGCAGAGACTTTCGGAATCCACTCAGAACTTTGCATGGGATATTTCATCAGAAAAGCAGGGATTAGGGGAAATCGATGTTTTGCCATAGCAATCAAACTTAAGTAAGGTGTTTCCAAAATCAAAGCTTTAACCCTGGGATCACTTCCCAAATAGACAGCGATTCCTGAACCCAAAGACCGTCCAAATAAGATGATATTTCCGGTGGGGTATCTCTCTTTCGCTTGCGCTAAAGTCGCTTCTGCAATTCGCAAAAGCTGCTCTTGTGAAGAAATTTTCCCGGAACTTTTGCCATAGCCCGGGTAATCAATCATCCACACATCAAAACCGGTTTGTTGCGACAGAGTCTGTCCTACCTCACCCCAGCCTTCTAGGGAGCCAGCATTTCCATGAAAATAAACGATCACACCGCGAGACTGTTCAGCTTTTAAGAGCAAACTGTGAACGCGGTCGTCGCCAGATTTTATGTAAATTTCTTCAAAGGAAATATTAAAGGGAAACTTGAAGTCCTCGGGGAGAGGTGAAGGGAAGAAGATCAATTTTTCTTGTTGGAAAAATACCAATGCGAGAATCCCAAAGTAAGAGGCCGCGCCGATTGTTGCGATCTTAACAAGGTAACTTTTTAAAGTTGAGACATCCACCGAGAACATAGGAAAAGTATAACCCAAGTCGCAGAGATAAAATTTTGAAATCTTATTTGGCTGTTGGATTCACTAGCTTTTGTTCCAAAATAATATCTTCGGGCTTTTTAATGTCACCCACCAGATCTCTATGGAGTTGGATTGCGATATCTCTTAGATGCTGTTCTAAAACCACGTTAAAGATTGTTTCTTCAGGAATTTGGAAAAGCTTAGCAAGATCTTTTAACACAGGAATCGGCGGTTGAGACTTGTCACGTTCCCAGTTCGAGATGAACTGTCCATTTTTATAACCCAAATAGTCCGCAACATCTTTTTGAGACAACCCTCTGACTTTTCTACAATGCGCGAGGAAACCACCGCAGGTAACCATGAAAAAACCCCTAAACATTATTCGTTTATTTACCGAAATATCACCGTACCGAAGTTTATACAAACTAAAACATGTTTGAGCAAAATACTTAGAGGAATTACATGAACTTTTCGTATCGTCTCATCTATACGCTCGGATCAAAAACTCAACAAGAAATTGACTATGTTAATAAGTGTTTTCGTCTATGGTCTGAAGAGTTTGGCGCGGATCTAGCCTCTCGTGGCGCCAAATTGAACCATGATGAGTTTCAGCGTGCTCGAGTTATCGCTGTCATTTGTAAGGATGACGAAGTAGTTGGATTTCATCTGTATTCGCCCTTCGATTTGCGTGAAGACAGTAGCTGCGAACATTCCTACATTCGTGCAATCCCAGATGACGTAAAAGTAAAGCTAAGAGAACACCAAATCAATTCATTCATGGCTATGGAGTATTTAACTGTCGCTCCTGCTTTTCGCTCGCGAGAGGCAGGTGGGCCCAAAGTTGCGGAGCTCATCATACGCTTGGGACTCAAAGTAATGTATGAACTGGGAGTTGATGCTGCCGTAGGAATCGCGCGCGTAGATCGCAAGGTGAATTTCCTAGGCGAAATCATCGGCTTTTCCGAGTTCGCCCAAATCACAAAATACAATAACCAATGTGCCGTCATGGTTTTTGGCAGACAGAACAGACTCATTGAGTCTGATGAGTTCACCAAAAGAACGGTCGATGCACTTTGGACTGAAAAATATCAACCAAGAAAAATCGCAGCCTAAAAGGAGAACGTATGAAATCAAACGAGTTTAATGAAAAGGCCCATGCCAAAGTAAACGAGCTTTGCAAAACAATCGAAGCACTTCCCTGGGAAAACGTCAGATTCTATAATTCCTGGTGCGCGCAAACTCATAACTTCGTAGGGCATACATCGATCTTTCTAAATCTTTGCAACGAAAGACTGCCAAAGGATCACCCTTTGAAATCTCAATTCGAACATCATATCGAAGAAGAGGTTGGTCACGAAAAGATGAGCGAAAATGATCTAAAATTCATGCATGCGGAAGGTACAAAGGTATTTGAGGTCACCAAAGCGTTTTGGAAAACTCAATACTACTGGATCAAAGAAGTCGGACCAACAGCCCACTTGGGTTACTCACTTTTATTGGAAGGCTTGGCGGCTAAATCTGGCCCAGGAATTTTAAAACGTGTTAAGGCCGCTGGCATTCAAGGTTATACCTTCCTTAAAGTCCACGCTGAAGAAGATACAGAACATTTCAATGATGCCTTAAAAGCGGTTGCAAAAGTTTCTGATAAAGAGCGCGAGCACATTTATCAAAATCTTTGTGAGGGTATGGATATGTATCTCAGAATTATGAATGAATGTGTGCGTGAGTCAGTGCAGTTAGCATCGTAAAACGTTCAAGTGCCGCAACGCCAACAATCGTGTCCCCTGCATTGACGGGGGACATGAGTTTGATTTCCACGTCAGACTCATAACGACCTTGAGAGCGAATTTCTTTAACTTTATGCACAGGCAACCCCGGGCGGAATGGGATTTTATTCAAACCCATAAATGTCGCATAAGCCATTTTTTGAATCTTCGCCGAGATGTCAGTGTTGCGCTCATAAAGATTCCACCACTGTTTGGAAAACATCACGTCAGGCGCATAGGAAGAATAATCAAAAAGTTCGGGATTAAAGAACAAACGCTTGGAATCGCTTCCGTAAATTTCAACGATGTCACCATCCTGAATTTGTTCAATAAAGGCTGAAGGAATTGTGACATTCAATCGCGAGAGATAATAGCGAACCAGGTCCTTGGTGTTCTTTGGGTTGCCGTTATGAGCAACGAAGTCCAGCATCAGATGCGACCATCTGCGGATTCCATCAAGCAGGCTGAGTTTTTCATTTTCACTTAAAGAAAAGAAATGATCATCGAAGCGATAGGAAAGGTAAACCCGTCCTGTAGCTTTTAGGGCGTCTCGCAAAAGCAGCCTTGCCGCCGCATACTGTTCAGTCATACTCGGCTCTTGGTTTTCAAGGTTCGCAACTTGTTCCAATTCCATTCCCACTATTTACCGATTTCTGGGCGGTTAAACAAATATTTTGTAATAAAACTGATTAACTACGGGGGTGACCCTCTGGAATCATTCATTTTCGATGTACTGTCTGTAATAAATGCCTGTTTGTTTTGAGTGTGGGCACACTTTTGGATTCACATCAAAGATGAATAGGAAAACAGGGCATGAAAAAGTATATATTCCTTTACGCATTCATAGTTTTGACAGTTGGCTGCCAACCTTCCAAAGACGGCACCTTATTGACTCATTATGAGACAGATCCTTTTGCTGGAAAATCCAAGGATCGACAAGATACAACCGTCCTCAAAGTCGATGGGCAAGTCACTCAAGGCTACAATACCACAACGTCAGAATCGAACATTGGTGGGGTGGCGGAAGAGCCATCATCAGTCAATGATAAAGCCCTGGCGACGGTTTATGATGCCATCGTTCGCCTCAGGATGGATATTGCTGGAACCACGGATCCGGGCGAGGATCTAAAGCTTTTAGAGAAACTGCTGCAAAGTAAGCAAGGTGCAGAAGGTCTCGATATCCTAAAAGCGATCGAAGCTAAAAAGCTAGCGCTCCATTTTCAGCTAACTGACGAAGAAAAATCATCCCCAGATGTCGCGATGAACATTCTCGCTCAAGCCTTTAAGCAAATGGCTGCAGCAAATGGCCTGGACGAGGAGTCTCAAAGTTTGATTTCTAAAGCCATCTTGACTCGTGCAAAAATGCTCGCACCTTCTGAATCGCAAAAAAGCCTCGCACAAGTAAATGGTCAACTTTTGCAGGATAAAATGAATGCTTTGATCGTTGCCGCGACAACTAATAAGACTGCAGCGTGTGCAGCGATGTCAACCTTTGCGGGGGCCATCACTAATTTCTATGAAGACACGCAATATTCTTTGCCGGCACTCATTAAGAATAAAATTAAATATGTCAGAGCAGAACTCGTCGGGTCAGCGCAATGCCAGCTTTCCTATGCTTCTCTTTTGTCTGTCGTTGATATGATCACATTTGATCTTGGATCTTTGGAGCTCTATTTGACTCCTAAAAACACCTTTAACTGGGAAAATCTCGAAGACTATAAAATCAAAGCTCCACTTCAAGAGGCTGTCGCGATGGTTAAAGAAGGAAAAGAAATCGGCACACTTGCGGCGACTGATGTTGTCTGTAAATTAGACGGGGGAGAGGTGAATTTTCAAGAATATCCACTTAAAATCGAGAAAGCCGGTAATCAAAGGGGCGTCACGGTTTCATTTGTGGCTGAGAAAGGAAAAGTTCCCGACTTTCAAAAAATGAATCTGACGAAAATAGAGCCTGATATTTTGGTTCTGGCCGTTAATGTTATCCCCGGAAGTGCGGTCCCATTTCAATTCACGTTTTTTAATGCCAAGCGCGGTGCAAACTCGACTATCAAATGTAGTCTAGCTACTCCTTAGGTAAATCTGCCGGGCTCCCGGCAGCAACCGAAAGCCCGACAGAGGATCTGTCGGAATCCCGGCAGCTCACATCTCAAATCAAGTTTACGCCGTATTGAAGGTCATTTTGCCTGGCATTCCCTGTGCTTTATTGAAGTTCATCAAGTCAACAACCAGGAGGACTTATGAAAGCACAATACCAAACATTCATCGGAAGCAACGTTCAAAACAATCCCGAGTCAAACACCTTCGCTAACGTAGTTGCTCTTAAAGGACTTTGCGAGCGCGACACTATTCGCCACTTGCAGGCGGTCATTCATGATTACTACCCACAAGTGATGGGTCTCTCAGCCCTCGATTTGTCTTCAGGTCAGGGAGTGGCAGCAATGACTTTGGCAGAGCTTGGCTTCAACGTGGCCGCATTTGATATGAATCGTGAATCCATAGCTATTCTACAAAGAATCGCTTGGCAGCAAGATCTAAACATTTATTTCGGAATGGGTGGAATTTTGCAGATCGAAAAACTGCAAAAAAGATTCGATCTGATTCATGAGTCTGATTGCTTGGTAAAAATCCCTCATGCGCATGAGCGTAAAGCGTTCCTGGCTGCGGTACGAAACACATTGGTGTCAGGTGGTAAATTCGTCATCAGCACTTCAGTATTAACTGAGAACTATGACGTGACTGACACTTTTGAATCTATCCGTATGGGGGAGGATCACATCGTATGGCGCCAAACTCCGGATGCAGAAGCTCCAGGTGTGGTTCAAGATGATGGTAAAAACTGGGTTGCGCAAAAACGACTTTCAACTCCAGCTGAAATCAAATTAGAAATGATGAATGCCGGTTTCGAGGTTTTAGAAGAACAATTAACAGTTCACCCTGGTAACAATCCCGGCACTCTTCGTATGGTCTTAGCTAGCACTTCGCAGTGCTAGCTTCTTTTTCTCGAGGCATTCATGAAAACCATACTTGGAATTTTATCCTTTCTGCTTTTAATTTTGTCTGGATGTGCCCCTGAGACAGGCTCAAAAGCTTCACCGCAAATGCGCACCTCTCGATTGGTATACATTCTTAATTCCGGAGATAACACCATCGGACAGTTTCGGCTGAACACATCAGGAAATTTGGAAGCATTGACTATTCCAACAGTGGCGACTGGTTCGTGTCCACGAATGATGGTGATGGATAAAAAAGGGGAGCACGTCTACGTAGGAAACTATTGCGACGACACGATCTCTCAATTTCAAGTGGGGCAGGATGGGGCTTTAAGTGAAATCGGAGCTCCTGTGTCAATTCCCGCGTTAGCAGAAGCCATGGTGCTTTCACCAGATGGTAGATTTATTTACACAACCAGCTTCCAGGACAGAAGCATTTCTCGGTACCAAATCAACACAGACGGCACTCTTTCTTTAGTCGGGGCCACCTCACATCCTGATGTTCCGCTAAATTTGATTTTCTCACCCTCAGGAAAATACGTCTATGTTGCAAGCCTCGCGATAGACGACATTACTCAGTACGAAGTTCACTCTGATGGCAGTCTTTCGCTGCTATCACCTGCAACAGTTCCAACACAAAGTTGTCCCTCTGGCCCATTGGGGGTAAAGACAGTCCAAGGGCATGACTACGTCTATGTTTTAAGTTGCGCGGGAGCGCAAATAGAAAACTACAAAATTGGCACCGATGGCGCCCTTAGTTCACAAGGAGTTGTGACGACCGGATTGTTTCCAATAAATTTTGCGTTTACTTCCATGAATGTCTACACGGCGAATATCGGTGATGCGAGCATTTCATCATACTCGATTCAAGTTAATGGCGAGCTTCAGAATCTTTCACAGATTTCGATTCCTGCGGGATTAACTCCGGAAAATGTCGAAGTTGATGAGTTGAATAATGAGGTCTACATTTTGGATTCGTTCTCCAATAAAATTCTAAGATACGCAAAAAATGTGGGCGGCACGCTGAGATCAGAGCCAAATCTAGTTATTGATTCAGGCGCTACTCCTAGCCGTATTTTATTTAAATAAGTATTCCTATGCCGAGTATCTCGCACTCCTGCTGAGGCTTTCTTCGCGATTAGAGTCGCAATTTAATTTTGGGGCTGAGGATTGTTGTTAGCCTCCCGAGGTACAAAATCAGAAGTGGAGTCACAGAGTTCGGAAATATCACTCACGATTTCTCTCGAGAGATTCCACGAGCATCTAACAATGAAACTATCAAATCCGAATATTCTTATTCTGCATTACGAATGTTTAAGATGCGTCTATTCTACCTTCGTTAGGTGGGGAATTCGTATGAACTTTTTTGTATCCGTTGCCGTGGGAATGCTCGTTGTATTTCAAGCTTTCAAAATGATGGGCCCGTTGCCCGAAAAAATTCATAACAAACTAAACACTGAGCTTTCGGTCCGAGAGCGCAACATGCAAGCCGCTATGGCAGACGACTTTTCATCGAGACTGTCTTACTCGAAGCCAACTCGTATGATTGCATCAGCCGGAAGTTTTGGTTCTACACCAAACACTGTCAGTCCAGAGGCAACGCCGATTCGCAGATGGCCTGAAGTTAAGCACACCAATAAACCCCTTGTGACGTTTGAACGTTACATCGCTCACCAAAAGAAATTGAAAAAACACAAACGCACAGTTGCGAGTGCCTCGGTGGCCAAGAAAGCCAAAACCAATAAATACCAGCAGGTTAAAAAACCCGCATTTAAGCGCAATCAAAAGGTCGCGAGCTCAGCGACTCGCGTGTAGCAGTGTGAGACGTTTCCGCTGTAAAGATTGGGAACATGTCGTGTTTCCAGGCAATTTCCTGGAAACTCATTGTGGAATCAAGGTCTTTTGATTGCGATCGATTAAAAGTCACCCAAATCTTGGCCACCTCAACTCAAAATCAAAGCACTTTAAGGGTGGTCCAAGCCTTGCTTTAAGAACTCATATCACGGGGGAATTATGAGCATTCAAGTTTTAGCTGTAATTGGAGTGATCTTATTTTCATCCTCAAGCTTTGCTCGCAACGATTTTGGATCACTCATCGAGAATTCAAATAAAGAAGGCCAAGCTGTTCAGCAAAAGGTGAAACGCGCTGTTAGCTCCAATAAGGATTTTCAGGCCGATGTGGTCTCTGCAAAAAGAGTCCGTGCCTATAATCCTGTGACGTACAACCCGATGGCGTCCTCAGATGGCGACGTCGAAGTGATCGTTCACCGCGACGCCGATCAATAAACTATTTCACATCAATGAAATACACGCGATTCGTACTCATCTCAGGGATACCAATCACTTTTAACTCAGCCGAGTAACCAACGTCTGCAATATGCGAGAAACCCTGTGCCCAAACGCGGGGTTTCTTCTTTTCGTCAAAGCGGAAAATACGTCCACCCATCCAGTCGGTACCAAACATGTACTTTCCCGCCTTAGTGATTCCGTCCATGTTGCCCAAGGCATCTCCCGTTCCCATCGAGATCTTCTTGGTCTTCATATCAATAAAACGCAAATACCCCGGGCGAGAGGTTTTAGAAGTGGCCGTATCTACAATCGGACCCCAAGTGATTACATATAATTTGTCACCATCAATCTCAAGGCCGTTCGGAGTATCCAAATCCCGAGACTCAAACCATACCTCCGCTTTTTCCATGCCTTTTTTCCAGCGATAGATCTTATTGGCCGCCATATCTGTCACATACACAGATTGATCTCGAGGATCGCAGGCAGAGTCATTTGGAAATACGACACCCGGCATTTCAATTTTCGCGGTAATCGCAGCTTTATCTATGTTCACCACCACAATGCCGTCGCGATCTACTACGTAAAGATCTTTCCCCAGGTGGCAAATCCCACCCGGCGCATGGAAGCCTGCCTGCACCCAGCGCGGGTCAGTGACTTTACCATTCTCATCCAGGCGAGTGATCCAGCCATAGTTATCTTTCGCCAGGATATTGGGGCCGCCCATGCTGCTCACGAACCAAGCGCGCACCTCTGGGACCCAGTGAACTGACTCAGGGGAATCATAAACTTCCGAAGAGGGTGCTTTTGAAATATCAATTCCCGCAAGCGTTTGCGGCTCTGTCTTGCCTGGTTTGCTTTGGCAGGCGCAGATGAAAACAGAAACAAGAGCAGTCAAAAACAGTGAATGAATAGTTTTATTCAAAACGAACTCCCGAAGTTGATTGATAAAGTCATTCTACAAAAACTACTTTGAACTGCAAACGAATGTCTGCAAGGCCGCATACTTTGCTCGGACGACAATTCGCATCTGCATGTCCGCACCTTGTATTGATGCACTTATCGCGCGTCCTATCGCAGAGTCTGATCCTTGTAGGATTACCGCACCATTTTCTTTTC
This sequence comes from Bdellovibrio sp. ZAP7, assembly GCF_006874645.1. Classification (NCBI taxonomy): domain Bacteria; kingdom Pseudomonadati; phylum Bdellovibrionota; class Bdellovibrionia; order Bdellovibrionales; family Pseudobdellovibrionaceae; genus Bdellovibrio; species Bdellovibrio sp. ZAP7. The sequence goes on from NZ_CP030082.1 coordinate 1,959,173, forward strand.
AGAAATCACGTAATCAAATGCCTTGTAGCCGTTGTTGGCATTCAACTTTTAACCGTCGCCTAGAGTATCAGACTATGGATTTGATCAGCAAAGCCCCTTCCCTTTATGGAGCCGTCAAGCTACCGCCTGTATTTGACGCTTCAGCATCGCTAACTGCCTTAGTTATCATTGCCGTTTATTTCGTTATTCATGATTTAAGGAAAGGCAAAGGATGGCCTTGGGTCGGAGGACTCAGAGTTTTTGTGTTATCACTCATGACATTCGCATTCTCTGTGACCATCTATAATTGATTGATCTGTCTTATCGACGAAAGAGTTCGTACGGATTATATCGCTGAGCTTGAGGTCGCAATTTAAATAAAAAAAAAGAGCAGGGGTTGCCTGCTCTTTTCGCTTTATCTCTATAAAGAGATTAGTGGCTTTCAGTGTGCTCAGTCTCAGTAGTTGTTTTAGTAGAACCATCTGAATGTTTTTTAGTTTTCTTTTTGGACTTCTTTTCCATCTTAGAGTTATCACCCTTAGCTTTCATCTCCTCTTTTTGAGTAGTTGTCTCTGTTCCAGTCATTGGATTTTTAGAAGTCTCAGTTGAAGAACTGTGAGATTCGCCTTCAGCCAATGCCAAGTGACCAGTTAACATCATAGAAGCTGCCATTAATAGAACGTGCTTTTTCATGTATTATCCTCCTTGTGGATATAAATAGGGCACGGTCCGATAGTGTCAGGAATCAGCAGCAATCATAATTTACAAACAAGTAAGATGTCGGAACACATAAGGGAAAGTACATGAATTCCAGTGTGAGGGGCTGCGGATAGGGCTTTTATGGGAATTTCTGCCTATATATTAGGGCCCTATTTTTGGGCATGAAGCGCTGCGGAGGCGTTTTCTGCCTAATAAGTCAGCAGAAAGTGCACTTTTTTGCCCGAATAAGCTGCAAACGAAAATAAAATAAAAACCCCTTGCGCGGTTTAGGGATTGAGCCTATAACTCAGCCTCACCGCCGCGATGTTTGAAAAACCAAGCATAAACAGCTGATCTAACTTATTGATTTGTATTCAATATGTTTTCTTTCGCTGGCAGCCGTGAACCCGAACAATTTTCTGAATTTTTTGATTTTAAAAAAATTGAGAAAAAAGTTTGAACGGGTGTTGACAAGGACTTCGGTCTTCGATACAACCGTCTACCTCGTCGCTAAGTAACATTAACGATGAGAAATGTTTCGCTCTTTGAAAACTGAATAGCTAGAAGAAATAGATTTTTGGGCTCTTTGAATACTGGGTAACTAGTATTCACAATTTCAAAATTAAATATATTCGAACAAACAACAGCGTAAAAGCTAGTAGTTTGATTGATACAGAATTTAAACTGGAGAGTTTGATTCTGGCTCAGAACAAACGCTGGCGGCGTGCCTAATACATGCAAGTCGAACGGGGAAAGCTTTCGGGTGAGTACTAGTGGCGCACGGGTGAGTAACGCGTGGATAATCTGCCTTAGAGTGGGGGATAACGAATCGAAAGATTCGCTAATACCGCATAAGACCACAAGAACTGCGGTTCAAGGGGTCAAAGGTTTTTCGCTCTAAGATGAGTCCGCGTAAGATTAGCTAGTTGGTGAGGTAATGGCTCACCAAGGCAACGATCTTTAACTGGTCTGAGAGGATGATCAGTCACACTGGAACTGAGACACGGTCCAGACTCCTACGGGAGGCAGCAGTAGGGAATATTGCACAATGGAGGAAACTCTGATGCAGCGACGCCGCGTGAGTGATGAAGGCCTTCGGGTCGTAAAGCTCTGTCGCAGGGGAATAACACAATGAATGTACCCTGTAAGAAAGGATCGGCTAACTTCGTGCCAGCAGCCGCGGTAAGACGAGGGATCCTAGCGTTGTTCGGAATTATTGGGCGTAAAGCGGGTGTAGGTGGCTATGTAAGTCAGGTGTGAAAGCCTAGGGCTCAACCCTAGAAGTGCATCTGATACTGCGTAGCTTGAGTGGTAGAGAGGATAGTAGAATTCTTGGTGTAGTGGTGAAATACGTAGATATCAAGAGGAATACCGGTGGCGAAGGCGGCTATCTGGCTACACACTGACACTCAGACCCGAAAGCGTGGGGATCAAACAGGATTAGATACCCTGGTAGTCCACGCCATAAACGATGGATACTTGTTGTTGGAGGTATTGACCCCTTCAGTGACGAAGCTAACGCGTTAAGTATCCCGCCTGGGGAGTACGGTCGCAAGATTAAAACTCAAAGAAATTGACGGGGGCCCGCACAAGCGGTGGAGCATGTGGTTTAATTCGATGCAACGCGAAGAACCTTACCTAGGCTTGACATGTACTGGAATATTGGCGGAAACGCCGTAGCTCGCAAGAGTCGGTACACAGGTGCTGCATGGCTGTCGTCAGCTCGTGTCGTGAGATGTTGGGTTAAGTCCCGCAACGAGCGCAACCCCTACATTTAGTTGCCAGCATTCAGTTGGGCACTCTAGATGGACTGCCGGTGTTAAACCGGAGGAAGGTGGGGATGACGTCAAGTCCTCATGGCCCTTATGCCTAGGGCTACACACGTGCTACAATGGTAGTCACAAACTGAAGCGAAGTCGCGAGATGGAGCTAATCGGAGAAAAGCTATCTAAGTTCAGATTGGTCTCTGCAACTCGAGACCATGAAGTTGGAATCGCTAGTAATCGCGGATCAGAATGCCGCGGTGAATACGTTCCCGGGCCTTGTACACACCGCCCGTCACACCATGAAAGTTGGTTGTACCAGAAGTCGCTGCGCTAACCGCAAGGAGGCAGGCGCCCAAGGTATGGTCGATGATTGGGGTGAAGTCGTAACAAGGTAGCCGTAGGGGAACCTGCGGCTGGATCACCTCCTTTCTAAGGATTATGGTGATAGGCGTTTCAAGTTTAACTTGAAAAAAGCAATCACAATCTTAGGTCAACTCACTCTTCCCGAGTGGGTGAGTCCCAAAAATCTATTCTAGCTGTTTAGTTTTGAAAGAGTGAAAACTCTTATACGCATCTAACATGGGCCAGTAGCTCAGTTGGTTAGAGCACACGCTTGATAAGCGTGGGGTCGGAAGTTCGAGTCTTCCCTGGCCCACCAACTTTCAACAAATTGAGTTGGTCTGTTAGAGGTGAATAAGAGATTTTTTGCGCTTGAAGGTTTTCGTTCTTTGACAATTGAATAGATTGATTTAGTTGATTTTTAGCGAGGTTAGTTCCATTTTTTAAAGCTACAAAGGGCTTACGGTGGATGCCTTGGCACTAAGAAGCGATGAAGGACGTGGTAAGCTGCGATAAGCTTCGGGTAGTGGCACACACACTTTGACCCGGAGATCTCCGAATGAGGAAACTCATCATTTTATGATATCATTCACTGAATACATAGGTGTCTGAAGCGAACGAGGGGAAGTGAAACATCTCAGTACCCTCAGGAAAAGAAATCAATTCCGAGATTACCCTAGTAGTGGCGAGCGAACGGGTAACAGCCTAAACCTTAATCATTTATTTGATTGAGGGGTCGTGGGACCGCGATATGGGACCGGAGAGTATAGAACAACAGTCTGGAAAGTCTGGCAAGATAGGGTGATAGCCCCGTGTTCGAAATGCTCGAAGGCTCTAGCGGCATCCCGAGTACCACAAAACACGTGAAATTTTGTGGGAATCTGTGAGGACCACCTCATAAGGCTAAATATTCCTTAGTGACCGATAGTGAACAAGTACCGTGAGGGAAAGGTGAAAAGAACCCCGAGAGGGGAGTGAAATAGAAACTGAAACCGTAAGCTTACAAGCAGTTAGAGCCCCTTACGTGGGTGATAGCGTACCTTTTGCATAATGAGTCAGCGAGTTATGTTTGCAAGCGAGATTAAGCCGTTGAAGGTGTAGTCGTAGCGAAAGCGAGTCTGAATAGGGCGTTTAGTTTGCAGGCATAGACCCGAAACCCGGTGATCTAATCATGGACAGGTTGAAGCGAGGGTAACACCTCGTGGAGGACCGAACAAGTTGAGGTTGAAAACTCTTTTGATGATCTGTGATTAGGGGTGAAAGGCCAATCAAACTGGGTGATAGCTGGTTCTCCCCGAAATATATTTAGGTATAGCGTTGAGTAAAAAGTATCGTGGAGGTAGAGCACTGAATGGGCTAGGGGTCTTTACCGGATTACCAAACCCAAATAAACTCCGAATGCCACAGATATGTTCCTCAGCAGGCAGACGCAGGGTGATAAGGTCATGCGTCGAGAGGGAAAGAGCCCAGACCAACAGCTAAGGTCCCTAAATGCACGCTCAGTGGAGAACGTTGTGGAGTTACTTTGACAACTAGGAGGTTGGCTTAGAAGCAGCAATCCTTTAAAGAAAGCGTAATAGCTCACTAGTCTAGTGACTCTGCGCGGAAGATACAACGGGGCTAAGCGTGTTACCGAAGCTTTGGATTAAGATATTTTATATTTTAGTGGTAGGGGAGCGTTCTAGCGTAGGATGAAGGTTGACCGGTAGGACAGCTGGACGAACTAGAAGTGATCATGCTGACATAAGTAGCGTTGAACTCGGGTGAAAAACCCGGGCGCCGAAAACTCAAGGATTCCTGGGTAAAGATAATCTTCCCAGGGTTAGTCGAGTCCTAAGATGAGGCCAAGTGGCGTAATCGATGGCAAAACGGTTAATATTCCGTTACCTAGCAAATTGTGTTTAAGGAATGACGGTATAGGCTATCTCAGCCTCTTATTGGATTGAGGTGTAAGCGTGTAGGTGGTGTCGTAGGCAAATCCGCGGCACATAACACTGAGGCGTGAATGCGAGGATCTTTGATCCGGAAGTGAGAAAAGCCATGTATCCAAGAAAAGTTTCGTAAATTTAGATTTGTTAGCTCGTACCGTAAACCGACTCAGGTGAGTGGGGTGAATATCCTAAGGCGATGGGGTGAATTTTGGTCAAGGAACTCGGCAACTTAACACCGTAACTTCGGGAAAAGGTGTGCCCGCGAGAGTGTAAGGATTTACTCCCCAAGCTTTTTCGGGTCGCAGAGAAATGGGAGTAGCGACTGTTTATCAAAAACACAGGTATGTGCAAAGTCTCAAGACGAAGTATACATACTGACGCCTGCCCGGTGCTGGAAGGTTAAGAGGATTAGTTAGCGTAAGCGAAGCTGAGAATCGAAGCCCCAGTAAACGGCGGCCGTAACTATAACGGTCCTAAGGTAGCGAAATTCCTTGTCGGGTAAGTTCCGACCTGCACGAATGGCGTAACGACTTCTCCGGTGTCTCGACCAAATGCCTCGCGAAATTGAATTCTCGGTGAAAATGCCGAGTACCCGCAGAAAGACGGAAAGACCCCGTGAACCTTTACTGTAGCTTGGCAGTGATTTTAGAGTTGGCATGTGTAGGATAGGTGGGAGACTTTGAAGCAGGGGCGCTAGCCCTTGTGGAGTCAACCTTGAAATACCACCCTTGGCACCTTTGAAATCTAACCTGCTGCTCTTTACGAGCAGAGGGACACTGTCTGGTGGGCAGTTTGACTGGGGCGGTCGCCTCCCAAAAAGTAACGGAGGCGCGCGATGGTCCCCTCAGCCTGATTGGAAACCAGGCGTCGAGTGCATTGGCATAAGGGGGCTTGACTGCGAGACCTACAAGTCGAGCAGGTGCGAAAGCAGGCCAAAGTGATCCGGTGGTCCCGCGTGGAAGGGCCATCGCTCAACGGATAAAAGGTACTCCGGGGATAACAGGCTTATTCCATCCAAGAGTCCATATCGACGATGGAGTTTGGCACCTCGATGTCGGCTCATCACATCCTGGGGCTGGAGCAGGTCCCAAGGGTTTAGCTGTTCGCTAATTAAAGTGGTACGCGAGCTGGGTTCAGAACGTCGTGAGACAGTTTGGTCCTTATCTTCTGTGGGCGCATGAAATTTGAGTAGACCTGTCCTTAGTACGAGAGGACCGGGATGGACGAACCTCTGGTGTTCCTGTTGTTCTGCCAAGAGCAATGCAGGGTAGCTATGTTCGGAACTGATAACCGCTGAAAGCATCTAAGCGGGAAGCAGACTACAAGATTAGATTTCACTGGGGCTTCGGCCCCCTAAAGACTCCTCGGAGACTACGAGGTTGATAGGCGGAAGGTGTAAGTACAGTAATGTATTCAGCTGATCCGTACTAATAGGTCGTGAGGCTTTTTTAAAAAATATTCTTCTAACTTTAAGTTACGAAGATTTCGTCTCAGTGACTTCCCTTTATTGGGAACGAGAGACTAGCTCTCTGAATAAGTAAGAGAGTTAAAACTTGGAACTAACAACGACTCGCTAAAAATCAATTAAATCAATCATTCAGTTGTCTGAAATAGAAAGTAACTTCTCCATTTGTATTGGAAGTAAGTTGCAAAGAAGAACGACGAAGTATAAACGTACTTCATCTTTGTTTTAATAAACGCTTTGCTGGTGTTTATAGCAGAGGGGCCACACCTGATCCCATTCCGAACTCAGAAGTTAAGTCCTCTTGCGGCGATGGTATTGCATGGGCGACCATGTGGGAGAGTAGCACGACGCCAGCTCTTTTTTACTCGAACCCGGTCTGGAAACAGATCGGGTTTTTTTATGTCTTCACGTCAAACAAGTTCATATTTGTTTTGACCTCAAAATAAGTTATTTATCCTATCAAAAGTACGGTCCAAAATATCAAAATAAGTCGATCAAAATGAGACTAATCACGCAGTTAAGTTATTGATTTAACGGCACTTATTAAAATTAGTCCAGTCGCGAGAGCTTTTTGTCATCCATCATGGTATCCTAGTTATATCAAAGACAGGAATTTTCTTCCTGTTCGCTTTTTTAAGTCTTTTTTCCGCTATGGATTCAAAAAAAGATCTCCCAGAGGGTCATCTGGGACACGGGAAATGAAAACTGAATAAACGACAAGAAAGGTTCATCCTAAAAGGTGCTTTATGCCATATGCATATCTTGCGGCGGCAATTGTATTCGAGATCTTGGGGACTATCGGTATGAAATACGCGGACGGCTTTACTCGGCTGATTCCGTCGGTATTAATGGTTCTCTGTTTTGCTATTTCTTTCTTCTGTATCACTTTTGCTTTGAAAACACTTCCAGTCAGTCTCGTCTATGCGATTTGGGCTGGGGTTGGAACAGCTATCATGGCAGTTGTGGGCCTTGTCATGTTCAATGAACCACTTCCTATTCAGAAAGTAGTTGCGACATCTCTTATCATTCTTGGTGTGGTGATGTTGAACTTCTCTGGTCAGCACGCTGGTGAACAAGTTGCTGCCGAAACGGAAGTGAAAGAAATGAAAAGAGTTCCTTCAACCACAGTCGTAAACCCTTCTTCGGTAGAAATGCCAGGAAGAACGGCATTGGTGAATCGAAACTCTGGCTAAAGTAAGAAACAGCAAAATAGAAAACAAAAAGACCGAAGGAAACTTCGGTCTTTTTGTTTTCAATCAATCAATCAATCAATCAATCAATCAATCAATCAATCAATCAATCAATCAATCAATCAATCAATCAATCAATCAATCAATCAATCAATCAATGTGGGTGTTTTTCGTCGTGGCTGTGTTTTTGTTCCTCGAAGAATTCTCCCAGGCGATCGAAAGGTGTTTCTGTTCTTGAGGCGTACTGCAGGAAACTTGAAACAAGTTTTTTTAATCGTTCGCTTTGCTTTTGATCTTTTAGCTGATCTTCTTCGTCGAAGGCAGTTTCCGAGAAAGCTACGCCGAAATAGTCCGGGTAAACGAATGATTTTAATACGTGAAATGGCACTCGGCTGTGGAAGTTGCCTTTAATCGCTGCAAATTGGCTTATAGACGCTCCGATCAGCAGGATCTGCTTTGACTCGAGTGGAACCGGTTTAAGTCTTGAGATCCAGTCTATGGCGTTTTTAAACGGTCCTGGGATACTGCCGTTGTATTCGGGTGAAGAAATGATGATGGCATCGGCTGCCGTGATTTTCTCTGCGAGTTTATTTACAGCTTCGGGAATTCCTTTTTCTACTTCGAGGTCGCCATCGTAGATGGGCATGGGGAATTCATTGAATTCGCAGAGTTCGACTTCTGCTCCGGGAAATTCTTCGGCATAGGATTTGGCGATGCGGATTAGTTTTTTATTGAAGGAGCCTTTTCTTAAAACGGGTGCGAAACAAAGTATCTTCATCGGAGCATCCTTTCCTTACCGTTCAACGACAGCGAAAGCCCTATAAAGCTCTTCTATTTTCTCCGAAGTAAATCGGTTCGATAAGAAATCATCACCTAAACCTGCCAAGTTACATTCGTGACTATGAAATCCAAATCCGTATTCAAAGCTTGAAACATAAGATTTGTTTGGTTTTGCTTTGGTTTTTTGATCGCGTGTTCTTTTTTTGGGAGAGCTAATAAATGCTCTCTGCAAATTGATTTGGACGGAAGACATATGGGTGATCAGAAATGAGTCATTTTCAGAGCGGTTTTTATGTTTTCTTTATGCTGTTGAGCTGGGTTTTTATCTTCGATTGAGGTCCTGGGGAATATAGTGAAAACAATGTAAAGGACTGTTTTATGGCATTTGCTGGTGTGAATCTCGTCCAAGTGATTGCGGCGTTGATGGCTGTGATTTTTGTGACCCCGTTTTTGGGTGGCTATATGTTCAAAATATTTAGTGGGCAGCGAAATATTTTGATTTCTATTTTACGACCTGTTGAGAGAGCCGTTTATAGGGTTTCTGGTATTCAGGAAACAGATGAAATGAATTGGAAAGAGTATGCGAAAACTCTGCTGATTTTTAACTTAATTGGGATTGTGTTTTTGATGCTGCTGCAGATGGTGCAGGCACATTTGCCATTGAATCCGGAAAAGCTGGGAAGTGTTTCGTGGCATTTGGCTTTTAATACGGCTGTGAGTTTTGTGACGAATACAAACTGGCAGGCGTATTCTGGAGAAAATACTTTAAGTTATCTTACTCAAATGCTTGGTCTTGGAGTGCAAAACTTTGTGAGTGCGGCGACGGGGCTTGGAGTCTTATTGGCAATCGCTCGTGGTATTTCTAATAAGCAAAACCCTCATCTTGGAAATTTCTGGGTGGATTTAACTCGCGGGACGGTTCATTTGCTTTTACCACTGTCGGTGATTTTCGCAATCGTCCTGATGGGCCAAGGAGTGATTCAGAACTTTCTTCCATATGACCATGTGAAAACTGTTGAAGGTTATGAGCAAGTTATTCCTCAAGGACCGGCGGCTTCGCAAATTGCGATTAAGCAGCTGGGCTCAAATGGTGGTGGATTTTTCGGAGTTAACAGTGCTCATCCATTTGAAAATCCGACACCGCTGACTAATTTTCTGGAGTTGATTGCGATCCTGGCGATTGCGGCTGGTTGCACTTACTTGTTTGGTTTGATCGTTGGATCTCGTCGACAGGGATGGGTGTTGTTTGGCGTGATGATGACTCTGATGACGGCGTTGCTTGCTGCCTCCCTGTGGTCTGAGTATCACTTTGGGAGCATGGAGGGAAAAGAGACCCGATTCGGAATGACCAACACCGTGATTTGGTCGGTCTTTACGACGGTTGCTTCCAATGGGTCGGTGAACGGAATGCTTTCAAGCATGTCACCTCTGTCTGGTGGGATTGCGATGCTGAATATGATGTTGGGCGAAGTGATATTTGGCGGAGTTGGTGCCGGCATGTATGGAATTCTTTTGTATGTCATTCTGACTGTTTTCTTGGCGGGACTGATGGTCGGTCGAACTCCTGAATATTTGGGCAAAAAAATTGAGGCGCGTGAAATTACCTGGGTGATGGTTGGAGTCTTGGCTCCTTGTGCGACGATTCTGTTGGGCTCGGCGGTATCGGTCGTGAGTTCTCTTGGGCTTGCGGGATTAGGACATCAAGGCCCGCATGGTTTGAGTGAAATCTTATATGCGTTTTCTTCGGCTGCGGGTAATAACGGCTCGGCATTTGGCAGTCTTAGTGTGAATACGGTTTTCTATAATTTGATGTTGGGTGTTGCTATGTTGATTGGGCGTTTCGCGATCATCATTCCTGTATTGATTGTCGCTGGCAGTTTGAGCATTAAGAAGATCGCGCCGCCGTCTTCTGGAACTTTTAAAACAGATTCTCTGTTGTTTGGAGGATTGTTGGCAGGTGTGATTTTAATTGTCGGTGCGCTGACATTTTTTCCGGCTCTTTCTTTAGGGCCTATTTTAGAACATCTTTTGATGGTTACTTAAGGTTAGGTGCTGTTATGAAAAATTCGTTTTTTGATAAGAGTCTTTTTATTGAAGCCGTTAAGGCAAGCTTTGTGAAGCTGGATCCACGGGTTCAGTGGGGAAATCCTGTGATGTTTGTCACCTGGATGGGAGCAGTTGTGGTGACGATGATTGTAGTATCGTTGATCACCCAGGGACGGGCGTTTTCCTTTGAATTGCAAATTGCTATGTGGCTATGGTTTACGGTTTTGTTCGCAAACTTTTCAGAGGCATTGGCGGAAGGACGTGGAAAAGCCCAGGCCGAGAGTTTAAAGAAAACGAAAGCTCACAGCGTTGCTCGTAAAATGGTGCACGGTAAAGAGATAAGTTTGGCGGCGGCTGATCTTCGCTCTGGCGATGTCGTGGTTTGCGAAGCGGGTGATATTATTCCGGGTGATGGAGAAGTGATTGAGGGGATTGCGACTGTGGACGAATCCGCTATCACTGGAGAGTCGGCTCCCGTTATTCGTGAAAGTGGCGGAGACCGCAGTGCGGTGACAGGGGGAACACGAGTGATCAGTGATCGCATCCTTGTTCGTATCACTGCAGATCCTGGGCAAAGTTTTTTGGATCGAATGATTAATTTGGTTGAGGGTGCCAGTCGTCAAAAGACTCCTAATGAAATTGCCCTCAGTATTCTTCTTATCGCACTGACGGTGGTGTTTGTTCTTGCGGTATCGACGCTGAAATTCTTTGCCGAGTTTTCGGCAGCGGCGGCTCATCAGGATCTTTCAGGAGTTGTGACATTTACGGTGTTGATTGCGCTGCTGGTTTGTTTAATTCCGACAACGATTGGTGGATTGCTAAGTGCAATTGGTATTAGTGGCATGGATCGTATGATTCGAAAAAATGTAATTGCAAAAAGTGGTCGTGCGGTTGAGGCCGCAGGAGACATCGACGTTTTGATGCTTGATAAAACAGGCACAATCACTTTGGGAAATCGCATGGCCAGTGAGTTTATTCCTGTGCCTGGCATCAAAGACGAAGCCTTGGCGGAAGCAGCGCAATTGGCTTCGCTTAGTGACGAAACCCCTGAAGGACGTTCGATCGTGGTGCTTGCGAAACATAAGTATTCTTTGCGCGCAAAATCTTTGGAACCACATATGGCGGAGTTTGTACCGTTTACGGCGCAGACTCGAATGAGTGGCGTTAATTTAAACAATCAGCAAGGTGTTGTGATGATTCGCAAAGGGGCTGGCGACGCGATTCAAAAACATGTGGAATCGCTGGGCGGGAATTATCCTTTGGCTGCACGAGAAATTGTTGAACGCATTGCTAAGCAAGGTGGAACACCGTTAGTTGTTTCAGAGGGAAGTAGAGTCCTTGGTGTCGTCTATCTTAAAGACATCGTAAAGGGTGGAATCAAGGAGCGATTTGCCGAGCTTCGCAAAATGGGCATTCGTACGGTGATGGTGACAGGCGACAATCCTTTAACTGCGGCGGCAATTGCTGCGGAAGCCGGTGTGGATGACTATATTGCGCAAGCAACACCGGAAATGAAGCTCGCTCGCATCAGGGAAGAACAAGGGCGTGGCCATCTAGTGGCGATGACAGGTGATGGAACGAATGACGCTCCGGCATTAGCTCAGGCGGATGTGGGGGTAGCGATGAATACGGGAACTCAGGCGGCCAGAGAAGCTGGAAATATGGTTGATCTGGATTCTAATCCGACCAAGTTAATTGAGATTGTTGAAACAGGAAAGCAGCTTTTGATGACTCGTGGAGCTCTGACGACGTTCAGTGTGGCGAATGACGTTGCGAAATATTTTGCAATCATCCCTGCGATGTTTGCGACTTTATATGCGACCCAGACAATGAAGGGTCCTTTGGCGCATTTGAATATTATGGGGCTGCATTCGCCACAAAGTGCAGTTTTAAGTGCCGTGATTTTTAATGCACTAATCATTGTGTTCCTCATTCCTTTGGCGCTGCGAGGTGTGGAATACAAACCGATGGGTGCCAATGTCATTTTAAGAAAAAATATTATCAACTATGGATTGGGTGGTTTGATTGTACCTTTTGTCGGAATAAAACTCATTGATCTGTTGATCGTGGCGGTGGGAGTTGTGTCATGAAAAATCTTTGGACCGGTGTTCGTATTTTTACTGCTTTGTCGCTGCTCGCAGGAATTGCTTATCCTCTGTTGGTCACTGGAATAGGTCTGGCTGCCTTTCCTGAGCAAGTTCGAGGTTCCTTAGTTACGAAAAATGATGTGGTGGTGGGCTCGTCTTTACTGGGACAGAAATTTACTGGTGAGGGCTATTTTAAGTCCCGTCCCTCGGCCGTGGATTATAATGGCATGAGCTCGGGAGCCAGTAATATGTCTCCAACAAATGAAACTTTAAAAAAAGCAATTGCTGAGCGTCAGGCTCAAGGCTTAACGCGAGAAATGCTCTATGCGTCTGGAAGCGGATTGGATCCTGAAATCAGTCCTGAGGCCGCAATTGACCAAGTCGAGCGAATCGCCAAGGAGCGTAAATTAACGGCGACGCAGACAGAACTAGTCAGTCGCTTGGTTCAGGAATACACTCAGCCTCGGCAATGGGGTTTCATGGGTGAGCCCCGTGTGAATGTTTTAAAGCTTAATTTAGCTTTGGATCAGAAATTATGAATGATGACTATCGTCCCGATCCGGATCGTATACTCGATGGTATAAAAAAAGCGGAGGAGTCCACATATCGTGGTCACCTACGCATTTTTTTTGGGATGTGTCCTGGGGTTGGCAAAACCTATGCAATGCTTGAGGCGGCACAAGAACAATTCCGTCAGCGAGTGGATATTGTTGTCGGTGTGGTTGAAACTCACGGCCGTAAAGAAACTGAAGGACTGCTGCTAGGTCTGGAAGTATTGCCTCGTAAAAAAATAAAATACAAAGATTCTGTTCTTGAAGAAATGGATATTGATGCCATTTTAAAGCGGAAACCTGAGATCGTCTTGGTCGACGAGTTGGCGCATACCAACGCTCCCGGTTCTAGGCATCAAAAAAGATATCAGGATGTCTTGGAGCTATTAGATGCCGGCATTCATGTTTATACAACGGTGAATGTTCAGCATATTGAAAGTCGTGCGGACCTGGTGCAACAAATTACTGGCGTTCGTGTTTTTGAAAGAGTTCCCGATTCCGTCGTGGATCAGGCTCAACAAATTGAACTGGTCGATATCAGTGCGCAGAATTTGCGTAAGCGCCTAAAAGAAGGCAAGGTCTATCACGGGGATCGTGCCGCGAAAGCCGGAGAGAACTTTTTTAAGGAAACTCATTTGCTGGCTTTGAGAGAGTTGGCGCTTCGTTATACTGCCGAGAAGGTAGATCAAGACCTTCAAGATCAAATGGTCGTACAAAGAGTGAGTGGGCCTTGGAATACTCAAGAGCGTCTTTTGGTAGCGGTGGGATACAGTCCTTATTCGGCACGCTTGATACGTGCGACTCGAAGGATGGCTTACAGTTTGGAGGCTCCTTGGCTGGCCTTGTACGTGGATACGGGAGAGCAAATTTCTGCGGACGATCAGGCCATGCTCAATAAGAATTTGGCCCTGGCTCGAGAGTTGGGTGCGGAAGTCGTGGCGGTTCGTGATGCCAATATCGTGGAAGCCATCCATCGGATCGCTAACGAACGAAATGTTACCCAAATTATCATGGGGCGTCCGGTGGGGCGCTGGTGGGATTTCATATTCCGCCGAGGATCTTTGTTGGATCAACTGGTGCAAAGAGCCAGTCTGGTCGATATCCATATCATTCGCCAGGAAGAACAAAAGACTAAGAAAAAGTTTCGGTGGGCTCCGCCAGCATTGTATGCGCCAGGGACGTCTTACTGGAATGCATTTTGGTTTGTGGGTGGAATTTCCTTTATCAGTGAATTGCTGAATCCTTATTTAGGATATCGAGCGGTGGGGTTTATATTCTTGCTGGCGATTTTATTGATGGGATTTGTTAGTACGTTGGGGCCGATTTTATTTGCCGCAAGTTTAAGTGTTCTTGTTTGGAATTTCCTATTTATTCCACCATTATTTACTTTTCACATCACCGCTGCGGAAGATGTGATGATGTGTTTTGCTTATCTTTTTGTTGCCATAATGGGTGGTTTTTTAACTGCTAAGATTCGTCGTCGTGATCGCGATTTGTTGCAAAGAGACCAATACAATCGGGCTCTTTTGGAATTGGTTCAGGATATGTCTACGGCGGTCACTCCTACTGAAGTGGCTTATTCAGCTGCAGAAAACCTTGAGAAAGTTTTAAATGGAAAAATTAAAATTCTATTTTCCACTCAGGAAGGAAAATTGGAGCGTCGTCCTTATAATTCCGCCAAGTTAGATGAAAAAGATTTGGCGTTAGCACTGTGGTCTTTTGACAATCGCAAGAAGGCAGGATGGAAGACGGAGACGCTGACAGAGTCTCGCTGTTTGTGCTTGCCGCTAAAAGGCAAAAACAGTCTTGAAGGTGTGATGTTATTCTATCCTCGAGTTCAGAATCCGTTATCATTGGAACAGGATAATCTGATTGAAACGGTCGCTTTGCAGTTAGGAGCGTCTTTAGAGCGTCTGAAATTGCAGAGCACATTGCAGGATGTGAAGTTGCTTGAAACCTCTGAAAAGCTACATCAGGCTCTTTTGAATTCTGTTTCCCATGAGTTGCGGACTCCACTGACAGCAATTATCGGATCTGCCTCAGCTTTACAGGATTCAAAATTGAGTGCTGAAAACAGGGTGCGAGAAGACCTGGTTGACTCTGTCATTCAGTCTTCGCGAAGACTGGATCAAGTCGTTGAGAATTTGTTAGATATGTCACGGTTGAATTCGGGAGTTCTGACGCCTAAAAAAGTTTGGGTGGATTTCGTGGATTTCTGTTCGGAATTAACTCAAAGGATGAAACCCTCTGTCGTTGGCTATCATTTGCAATTCCAATCATCCGAAGAACAGTGTTTGCTGCAGATCGATGAAAAATTGATGGAACATGCGATTTCAAATTTAATACTGAATGCGGCAAAGTACTCCAAGGCAGATTCAAACATTGTCTTGAAACTTCAACATGAGGGACGAAAGGTCACCTTGAGTGTTTTAGATGAAGGAAGTGGAATTCCTGTGGAACAGTTGGAGAAAATATTTGAGGCATTTCATCGTGTGCCGGGGACGGCCGCTGGTGGAGTCGGTTTGGGATTGGCCATTGTTAAAGCATTTGTTGAAGCCCACGCAGGACAGGTTTATGCTGAAAACCGTGGGGACCGTAGCGGGGCTGAGTTCGTTATTCAGCTTCCGTATGAAAATCCTCCAGCTATTTTAACTTCAGAGGGTCGTTAATGAAGGATCTGCGTCGAGTTCTGGTAATTGATGATGAGGCACCGATTAGAAAGCTTTTGCGAGTCACTCTTGAAGGCAATTCTTATCATGTCATTGAGGCCCACAGCGCACAACAGGGTATTTCCATGGCCGCTTCGGAAAGACCTGAGTTGATTCTTTTAGATCTAGGGCTGCCTGATAAAAATGGCTTGGAAGTTTTGCGTGAAGTCCGCGAGTGGTCCCAAGTTCCTATTGTGGTTCTGACTGTGCAAGATTCTGATGAAGATAAAATTGCGGCTTTGGACGGCGGAGCTGATGATTACGTCACCAAGCCCTTTAGCGTTCCTGAGCTTTTGGTTCGTATGCGCGTGGCTCTTCGTCACTCAAGTGGGGTTACAGAAAAAACTGAATTTAAAAGCGGCCCCTTGGTTGTAGATATTCCCGGACACGTCGTTAAGGTTTTGGGTCAAGAAATCAAACTGACCGCGACTGAATTCAATATTGTGAAAGTACTGATGAAGCATAAAGGGAAAGTGGTCACGCATCGAATGCTTTTGAATGAAATCTGGGGGCCCAATTCTGTGGAGCATACTCACTATTTACGCGTGTATGTGGGCGCTGTCCGAAAAAAGCTTAAGCTGGATGAAGCAACGCCTGAGTTGATTAGCACAGAAGCCGGCGTGGGCTACCGGCTTCTCGATTTGGATTAATCTTTTAGTAGGGATTTTTTAAGTTCCGCAACGCCGTCATCTGCTGGCTTACCCAACCAGATTGAGAAAACTTTTTCAATTAGTCCGGACGAACCTTTGATTTCAGTGACTGCGCCTGAGGTTGTTTCATAAGAAATTTTCTCTGATCCGTCTTTCATGCGCGACCCCAGAATTGTCAGGGCTTTTCCTTCTTTTGCTTCGCCGCCTTTAGAAACAGCATCTAAAAATTGTTTAAGAGAAGCATCATCCAAATTCACAGAGTTTGCAGAAAGGGCTTCTTTGAAGGATTTCTGAACATTCTCACCGTCCACCGCGCGCAGGAAGTGAAGTTGAATCGCTACGGCCTTTTGATCTTTTAAAGAGGCCAGGGCATCTGTTTTTTTGAATTTCGCCATATCAGCCACATAAAGTTCGCCGATATAGACTTTTACGTTAACAAAAACGACTTTTTTCGCACGAAGTCCTGCGCCGACCTCAGTGAGTTTCACTTCTTCTCCATCTACATTTGCAGTGGCAGAAGGCGACAGCGCAATTTTCTCCATTTTTTGAGTGCCAGATTCTGTTTTCAAAAGAGCGGCGTTTGCAGAGAAGGACAAAAGTGAAGCGATTAGAGGTAAAATGATTGTTTTCATAGCACTATGATTGGATTTGCAAATGAATATGTCAATGCTGAAAAGTTTTGTTGGCAGTCAGAGAGTGCGTAAAGTAACATTTTAATGTTTATGGCTGAAAAACGTCCCGCTATCTTTTTTAGACAGAAATTGGAGCTCTTGCTGTTGAGTCAGCGAGAGGACGTTTTGTCTCGTGTTCAGAAGCTTATGTCTGAGCATAAATTTACATTCAGACATGTTTTGGCTATGGATGATCTTAAAGCACGGCCCTTTGAGCTGCAACGAGCTTTGACTATTGTGGTTGCACAAGAAGAGTCGGAGCATATCGGGGCATTTACAGAAAGAATTCTCGCGCTGGTTGAGAAATTTCCCCTTTCCACGATTTTTACGCTGACCCACGAAGCACCTGAAAAAAATAAATTTTCTGGTCCAAAGTTTTCGCGAGTGCTTTTAATAACTCCCTTCGATTTCTTTCAGAATTTCAAATTTGAATACATGCTGTTGTTGAAGTGTCGGGCGCAGTTTTTTGATATTTTGCCTTCAGATTTATTTTCTATGACGACGTTGCCATTTACGGTTTTTGTGCGCATGCCGATTAATCAAAGAATTATGGGTGTTGCATTCCGGGGGGCTGTTCTTTCGGATTCGAAATATCAGAAAATGCTGACGAAGGGTGGATTTTTAGTTCATGGGCGCGAAACCCCTGCGTATGTTGAATACATCAACACTTATTTTGATCGTTCTGGAATGTCGCTCAAAAAGAGAATGCGCGCCGTATTCCTGTCTGTTGCAGCAGTTTGGGTTGAGTTAAGTGAAGTTATTCTTTTTGAATTTAAGACGGCATCGGATGAAGAGATCGTCGCACTTTATAACCAGTTGGAGCAATTGGCTCAGCAGATGATCGATGTCTTTAAAAGCGATGAGAACCTGTGGGAAGCTTTGCGCGAAGTTTTAGAGAATGATCTTTTCGATAAATGGCGCAGCCCTTGGGTAGCTGCCTATGGCGCTTATATATCTGTGAAGTCAGGTTTGGGAAATCCTGTGGATGTTTTGCTTGCTGGAATATTTTGTGATGTGGGGCTTTTGGATATTCCGGATTCCACCTATCAGAAATTCCTGAAGGAGGGGGAATCTCAGTTGGATCCTCAGCAAACAGAAGAGTATCGAAAGCATCCAATGATGTCTTTGAATCGCTGTCTTTTTAAAAAGGTTCCAGTCAGTGAATCTGTTAAGGCAATCATGGTTTGCGTCCACGAGCGCGCAGACGAAAAAGGATATCCAAGTCAGACACCCTTTGAGATGGTTCCGGTGGAGTCCTCTTTGATCCGATTCGGCGAAATGATCGATTTTGGAGTGCGGACGACTATGGCTGAACAATCGATCGGCTTCGGTTATCTTCGAGACAAAATATGGCAAGAAGCCAAGGAAAAGCCCGGTAATTTTTCAAAAGACTTCCTTGAACAGATTTCTCAGAGCTTGAAGTAGTCATTCTGCCTATGACACCTATTGTAAGAGTGAAAATCTTTTGCCCCTATTTCGGCTTTTGCATTTAATAGAAGCCTTAATAAGGAGTACTAGAAAATGCTTAAAGTTGTGGCAGTGGTATTTGCATTTTTGGCTGGCGTAAGTGTAGCTGAAGCGAAAGATTTGACGAACCGTTTGGGGGTTGGGGTTAAATCTCATTCAACTTTGGATCTTCCAGAGCTCGCTATTGTTTATAATCCTTCCACTGAAATTCAAATTTCGGGTGGGTTGGGAATTGATACTCAAAAAGATCAATCCAAGTTTGCAGCGACTGCTGGTGTTCGTCGTATCGTTTTTAAAGAACAAAACATGAACTTCTACATGGGTGGAACTTTAGGCTTGGTTAACTGGGAAGAAGTTAATGCCACGACTGCGAAAAATGAAAAGCAATCCGGCTTTGAGTTGGATGCAGTTTTCGGTGGAGAATTTTTCTTTGCAGGTCTTGAGTCTTTGGGTTTCACATTTGAGGGTGGTGTGGGTGTGATTTCTGCCGATAACGTTCGCTTTAGAACAATTGCGGATAGCCCTTTCCGCGCTGGTATTATTTTTTACTTCTAATTCACAAAGGAAATTTTCATGAAAAAAGTTATTCACACAGACAATGCTCCTAAGGCCGTAGGTCCATACTCTCAAGCCGTTGCCATGGGCGATTTTTTGTTCTGCTCTGGTCAAATTTCTATCGATCCAAAAACGAATGAAGTTTTCACTGGTGACATCAAAACTCAAACTGAAATGGTTATGAAAAATGTTGAAGCAGTTCTAGCTGCAAACAACATGAATTTCACAAACGTCGTAAAAACAACAATCTTTCTGACGAACATGGCGGATTTCGCAACTGTGAACGAAATCTATGCGAAATCATTTACGGCGGCTCCTCCAGCACGTTCTACAGTGGCTGTTGCAGCTTTGCCTAAAGGTGTGAATGTCGAGGTTGAAGTCCTTGCTCACCGCTAAAGCCCTAGTGCGCACGCGTACTTTTTGGATTTTGATCGTTCTGGGGGCGCTGGTTGTTCAGCGCTTTATTCATGAATATCATCAGATCGAAAAAGAACCGATGATCTCTTGGACGAAATCACAGAATGCAGATTGCGCTGTGGTTTTGACCGGGGGAGCTGGGCGTGTGCGTGAAGGCTTTGATTTGCTTGCGAATCAAAACGTTAAAAAACTTGTGATCTCGGGCGTGTATTCGAATGCAAGAATGCGCGAGATCATGCCGGTATGGCCTTTTTATGGCAACTTGAATGAGAATGACGTGGTGTTGGACCGTCGATCTGAAACTACGTTCGGAAATGCTCAGCAAAGTTTGCCAATCGTGGAAGCTTTAAAGTGCCGGGATATACTTTTGGTGACTTCGCGTCTGCACATGTATCGTTCGTATAAAACCTTTCGTTCCGCTTTTCCGGAGAATATTTTCATCCAGAAACATCCCATTGTGGGAGGCCGTTACGAGCCTTCGGTCGTGGAGATCTCTTTTGAGGCATTAAAGTCTTTCTTTTATTCGTTGTGGGCCTACTAAAACCAGACCTTGGTTTGTAAACGAAAGTTCTATTTTCTCCGATAAATCACCTAGGAAACTGGGGATCTTCGATGAATTCGTTACTCTTGCAAATAGACTCCCTCGGGAGATTTGTGACCAAGAATGTGGAGTATACATGGCGTGTACTCTTGATGGTTTATCTTTCCCTTCGCGCTACCATTCTTGATCAGACTCAAGGTGCACGTGAAATCGTGCGCGTGATTTCGGCGCAAATTTATTTTACAGGCTGGCAGGCTTTGCCGCTGGTAAGTGTACTGGCGCTAACTTCTGGAAGTGTCCTGGTTCTTCAATCCCTTTCAAATCTCTCCATGTTCGGCGGAACGCAGATGATCGGTCAGTTTTTGATCGTGATGATTTTACGTGAAGCGGGGCCGTTGTTGGTGGCTCTGGTCGTGGTTGCTCGATCTGGAACAGCCGTGGCCTCGGAGATTGGCAATATGCGCGCCAACCGCGAGATTGAAGCCTTGGAAGTGATGGGAATCAATCCGTTGAGCTATATCGTTTTCCCACGTGTATTGGGTGGCGTGATCAGCATGTTATGTCTGGCATTTTATTTCAATTTCGTCGCTTTGATTGGCGGTTTTTTTGTGACGAAGTTCATTCAAGACATGCCCTTTGCGTTTTATGCTGAGTCACTGATGACTTCGTTTGCTATGGATGACTTTTTGATATTCCTTCTGAAGAACAGTTTCAGTGGAATGATTATTTTCGTTGTTTCCTGCTATCAGGGATTGTCGGTTAAGAAAAGTCCTACCGAAGTTCCGCAAGTAACAACCCAGGCGGTTGTGAACAGTATCATCTTCGTTATTATTTTCAATTTAGTTGTAACAGCTTTGTTTTATTTAAATCAGTTACGCAACCTGGGAGTCATTTAATGAAAATCGAAAGTCTAAAATTTGAAGGCGTTTCTTTTTGCCACGAAGGTCAGGACCCCGTCGTTGCCAATGTTGAATTTGATTTTCCGATGAATGAAATTCTTTGGGTAAAGGCTGAAGAAGGGGCCGGTAAGAGCTCTTTACTGCAAATTCTTGCGGGTTTGCAAATGCCTCAATCCGGTCAGTTCTTGATCAATGGAAACAATGTTTGCGATATGTCTTTCGAGGAGTTTTTGCCTTACAGACTGCAAATTGGCTATTCGTTTGATTACGGTGGATTGATCAACAATCAAACGTTGTTCGATAACATGATGTTGCCGCTTTTGTATCATAAGACTTTAAGCCCGGCGGATGCGAAAGCTCGAGTGGATGAGATCTTTAAAATTTTTGATGTGACGAAGTATGCACACGAGAGGCCAGCTCACGTACCGGGGCGTTTGCGTAAACTTGTCTGTTTGCTGCGTGCGATGGTTATGCGTCCACAAGTGTTGTTGCTGGATGATCCAAGCGTGGGCTTGGGACAAGACAGCGTTTACACGTTGGTGGACTATATCCATCAGCTGCGTAAAGAGGGCTGTTTGCAGCACGTCTTTATCAGCTCTTATGACGAAAAATTTATGAATCTTTTCAGTTATCAAATTGTTCATTTGGATGATGGACAGCTTTATTTTCAACCGGTTGATCCAGAGAAGAGAGTTGTACATCTATGATGAAGGTTAAGTTCAATAAATTTGAACGAATTGCGGGACTGTTTGTGGGGCTGGCGATCCTGGGTGTGATCGTGACTGCAATCAGTATCGCTATCAAACAGGGTTGGTTTGACTCAAAAGTCTTTTATACAACGACGTTTGAGAATGCCGATGGTCTCCATCAAGGGACGACTGTGCAAATGGCAGGTCTTCGTGCTGGCGCTGTTGAAGACGTGGAGCTTCGTGCGGATAATAAAATCCAAGTGACTTTCTATGTTTTAAGCAAATTCCAAGAGCGTATTCGTCAGGACAGTTCTGTTTCCATGAATCGCCCGTTTATTATCGGGGAAAAAATCCTTGAGGTGACGGTGGGTTCGGAAAAGCTTCCTATGCTTGCTAACAACAGTTTGATTGGTTCACATGAAACAATGGACGTGGTGACAATGCTCTCTAGTCGAAACATCAGTACGACAATGTCTCGGGTGGGTGGGCTTTTGGAAAATATGCAGATGTTGGTGGAAGCTTTCGCGGATAAAAATCGCGCCCAAAGTTTCGTTCGCGTGATTGACCGGATGGATCCGTTAATGAAAAATATGACGGTGATGTCACAAGAGGTGATCAAGCTCTCCAAGCAGGCGACTAAAAACGACTCGATGGAAGTGTTGATGACGAATCTGGCGACGACCACGACAGAAATCAATCGCATCCTGCCAGAATTAAATAAGCAGAATCCAGAGCTGGCAAAAGATCTGGCCGTTATGACTCAAAATCTGGCTGTCATGACTCACGCGTTGGGGCCGGTTATGAAAGAAGTGGAACCCGAGCTTCCGCATGCTTCGCGTCGTTTGCTTGAAGTCATGAATGAGACTGTCGTCACATTGAAGGCGATGCAAAAAAGCTTTTTTATGGAAAGCAATGTGCGTGAGGTTCGTAAAGAAGAAGCTCTGCAGCGTGCTCCGGCCAGCGACAAAGCTAAATAGCCGACAAAACGCTTGAATCCCTAAAATGAAACCATAAGATAAAGAGATGCTAGTTGGGCATCTCTTTCGTCATTTTATCTTCTCAAAACGCGCAGGCGCACTGATTCGTCGTATCGCGTTTTTGTCAATTGGTGGCATCACGGTCAGCGTGACGGCATTCTTGGTTGTCTTGTTTGTGATGAATGGAATGAATGCCAGCATTCGTAAGCGCATCTTGGGGCTTGAACCGCATCTTTATGTCACGGTTCCGGGAATGCAAAATGCTTTGGGACTTGAAGCTCACCCGGTATTTTCGCGAATCAAAGAAGACACGACAACTCAAGCCTATGTCTACGAAACACAAGATGTGATTCTGCGCAGTCAGGATGGTCAATTTCGCGGAGCTTTTGCGCGAGGTGTGACTCGCCCGAGTCTTGAGCATTTCATTTCACAGCTAGCGAAGCTTGATTCAGATAAGCCGCAAAGTTCTCGCGGTGGACCTCCTTCTTTTACTTGGGATCCACAGGATGTGCCCGATGAAGGGGAGGTCGTGTTAGGTGTTGACCTGGCGCAATCCCTGGGTGTGTTTGAAGGTGATTTTATTACGGTGGTTTCGCCATCGGGATTGCTATTGCCTCCAGGAGAAACTCCTAAGTTTGAGCGGGTGCGAATTAAGCGTGTCGTGACGACAAGTTTAACTGACGTAGATTCTCAGTATCTTTTTTATCAGCGCGGTAAAGCCTTGAAGGCTTTGGGCGGCGGGGATTTAAAGAAAATGGGAATCGAGATGTGGCTGGCTGATGAAGGTCGCGTTGATAGCGTTAAAAATGATTTGATGAAGTTTACGGATGTTCAGGTTGAGACTTGGAAGGATCGTAACTCGGCATTGTTTTATGCGTTGAAATTGGAAAAGCTGACCATTGGTGTATTTTTGGGATTGGCTGGTATGATTGCGGCGAGTTCTATCTTAACTGTACTCGCCCTGTTGTTATCACAAAAGCGTCGCGATATTGCAATTCTTAGAACGATTGGTTTGTCTGGGAAAGAAACAGTGAAGATCTTCACTCAAATGGGTTTTTTCCTTTCGGGAGCGGGCGTTGTGATGGGCACGATCTTGGGTACGGGCCTTAGCTTGTATGTGCAAAAAAATCCTATCAGTATGTGGTCCTCACAAGTTTTTTACGATACGAGTATTCCAGCGCTGGTTGATTGGTGGTTGGTTGTGGGAGTGATTGTGGTGAGCTCCGCGATTGCTTATTTTGGATCTTACATTCCGGCACGAACGGCTTCGGATGTTCAACCTTCTGAAGCTTTGCGAGTGAAATAACAAAAAGCCCAATGATTTGTTGGGCTTTTTAGTTCCAGCTGTCTTTTTAATCTACACGCTGACTTGGAAGTCTCTTAAAGCATCTGTTAACGATGTCTTAAGATCCGTACTTGGTTTGCGTTGACCAATGATCAGTGCGCAAGGAACGCCGAATTCACCCGCGGGGAACTTTTTCATTTGTGTTCCTGGGATGACGACAGAGTTCGCTGGCACGCGACCTTTCATTTCAACGGATTTTCCACCAGTGACGTCGATGATTTTCGTGCTTGCAGTGATCGTGACGCCCGCACCAAGTACCGCACCTTCTTCGATTACAGCTCCTTCAACCACGATACAGCGGCTGCCGATGAAAGCGTTATCTTCGATGATCACCGGAGAGGCTTGAACAGGTTCAAGAACGCCACCGATTCCGACTCCACCAGAAAGATGGACGTTTTTACCGATCTGAGCGCACGAACCAACAGTCGCCCATGTGTCGACCATAGTGCCAGCGCCTACGTAAGCACCGATGTTTACGTAAGAAGGCATCAAGATCGCGCCCTTTTCAATGAATGAACCTTTACGTGCCAATGCGTGAGGTACCACACGCACGCCGTCTTCTTCAGACCACTTTTTTACGGGGATTTTATCGAAGTAAGTAAAGTCTCCGGCTTGCATCACGGTCATGTGTTGAACGCGGAAATAAAGAAGGATGGCTTTTTTAACCCACTCATTCACAATCCAGTTTTTATCTTTTTTCTCAGCGACACGCAGACGACCTGCATCCAGACCTTCGATCACTTCAAAGATCACTTTCAGCTCACTCGCCATCAATTGATCAACGCGTTT
This sequence comes from Bdellovibrio sp. ZAP7, assembly GCF_006874645.1. Lineage (NCBI taxonomy): Bacteria > Pseudomonadati > Bdellovibrionota > Bdellovibrionia > Bdellovibrionales > Pseudobdellovibrionaceae > Bdellovibrio > Bdellovibrio sp. ZAP7. The sequence continues at coordinate 1,983,714 of NZ_CP030082.1, forward strand.
GCCGTTTTGAATTTCTGTATAGAGTTGTTCAACAGATTGTTGCATCTCGGAGTCTCCTTACTTGTCGTAAACTTTCAAAGCGTCCAGAATTGCTGGGACGTGGATTTTAATTATGTCTTCAGCTGATTGACCGCGCTCAATTTCGTAAGTCAAAGTCGGGCATGGTCTTTCAAGGCCCGCATAAGTGCCAAGGCAGCCTGGTGTAGGATAGCCGATGTCGTCATCGATCTTATAACCCGTGTGTTGAGCTAAGACATTTGCAAACTCGTAGCAGTCACCATTGACGTTCAAGACGGGCTGCCAAGAGTGAAGCGAAAGAACTAATTTTGGTTTTTTTTGTTCAAGATAAGTCATCAAACCATGATTCTCAGTTTCGCTGCCTGCTTTTGGTCCCGGATGATAACGAGGAGTTTTGATTTCTGGAGACCAGTCTTTGGTTGGCAGGTTGCGATTCAAATCAACGCCGTTACCATTGCCGCGAGTTTTGTAAATGACTCCCTCAAGATTGAATTGAGGAACTACGGTCAAAGTGAATTTATGATCGAAAGATTTCATGAAGTACTTAAGAAGTTCTTGAGCACAGATCACGCCTTCGATTTCATCGCCATGCACGCCACCCAGAATAAGCAATTCGGGACCCGGGCCATTTCCGAATTCGTAAGCCAGTACTGGCATGCCTTTGGAGGTGTAAGTAAAAATAGAAGTTTTCATGACAAACGTCCTTTGTTCGGCGATGATGTTAGCACGAGGTTTTTGTGGAATACATCAATAATGAGCTTCATTTTGGTCCCGGTAAAAAGAAATTATCTTCATTATGTGCGAACTACATTCGCCCGATCTATGTCTACGACCTTGATTTCATTCGCAGCCGCTTTAAGCAGATGGCAGACGCGCTTGCTGGTGTGCGTTTATACTTCGCAGTGAAAGCCAATCCGAATCCTCAAGTTTTGCAATGTTTGAAGTCTGCTGGTGCGGGGGCCGATGTTGTTTCCCTCGGGGAAATTAAACGCGCCTTAGAGAGTGGTTTTCAGCCTGAGGACATCGTTTATTCCGGCGTTGGTAAAACGCGCCATGAGATTACGGAAGCACTGCAGTTGGGAGTCTTGCAAATCAACGTAGAAAGTTTGCCGGAGCTTGAGCGTATTGGCGAGATCGCTGAAAAATTGGGCAAAAAAGCTCATGTGGCTTTGCGCTTAAATCCCGATGTGAGCATTCAAACTCATCCCTATATCGCGACAGGACTGCGCGATAATAAATTCGGTATGGAACTGTCGATGATTCCGGAGCTGACGACTTGTTTGAAAAAATATGCGAGTTCGTTGGAGCTCGTAGGTGTCAGTTTGCATTTGGGATCGCAAATGTTGGAGTTTTCTGGTTATCAGGAAGCTTTGATGAAACTTAAAGAAGTGTTTAAAAATCTGCAGCGGGATTTCCCAACGCTTCGTCGTTTTGATTTTGGTGGTGGCCTGGGAGTTGTTTATGAAAAGCAAGACCTGGAGCTGGAAGCACGCCTTTTAAAAGAATATGCAGGGATCACTCAAGAGATTCTTTCCGATCTAAAGTGCGAGTTACAATCAGAGCCGGGCCGCTGGTTAGTCGCTCACGCAGGAACTTTGTTGACTCAAGTTCAGTATGTGAAAAAGACCTCTGCAAAAACCTTCATCATCGTGGATGCAGGAATGAATCATCTGATCCGTCCTTCTTTGTATGAAGCAGAGCACTTAATCAAACCTTTGGTGAAATCCGCAAAGCAAATTAAATGCGATGTCGTGGGGCCGATCTGTGAGTCGTCAGATTTCTTTTTGAAAGACTATGAAATGGATGAAGTTAAAGAGGGAGATATCTTAGCGGTTCTGGATTCGGGGGCTTATGGTTATTCGATGGCGAGTACTTATAATCTACAGGAACTTCCTTTGGAAGTTTGTATCTAAACTAAATCCACCACTCGAAACTCATCAGCTTTAATGGGTTTCAAAATTTTAAGCGCCATCTCTGTAAAGTGCGCAGAAGAATCCGTCGTCATGATTTCAATTTTCTGACGGTTGTCTTTGGAGTTCATTTCTAGGCGATTCTTACTAAAATCGCGATTAAGCCAGCGAGCAATAGCCTCGCCAGAATCAACCAATTCAATGGATGAACCTGTCACACGTGCGATTGAATTTTTCAAGAGCGGATAATGAGTGCATCCCAAAATCAATGTATCGATTGAGTGCTGAAGGATCTGACTTAAGTAACGGAATACGATCAGATTCGTCACCGGATCAGAATCCCAACCTTCTTCGGCTAGAGGTACGAAAAGAGGGCACGCCTGATCAATCACTTGAGCAGTGGGTTCTAGCTCTAAAATTTTATGACTGTAGGCTTTACTGTTGATGGTCGCTCTTGTTCCGAGAACACCAATGCGTTTGCTTTCGCTCACTTCAAGGGCTCGCTGAGCACCAGGGCCAATCACATTGTAAATTGGAAGTCCCTCAAGCTCCGGTTCAGGAACTTGAGTGGAAGCCGTGTTACACGCAATCACGATGGCTTTGACATCGAGTCTTTTTAAGAACGCAATGTTTTGCTCTGAGTATTTGCGAATGGTGTGAGCTGATTTCGATCCATAGGGAAGGCGTGCGGTGTCGCCCAGATAGAGAAAATTCTCATGGGGAAACTGCAGGGCCAGTTCTTTAAGAACAGTAAGGCCCCCGATGCCTGAATCAAATACCCCTATGGGTCTGGAATCCATTTTTACTTTACTCCATGTGCACGAGACTCAGAGATACCATTAGAAGACATTTCCATAAAGAGGGCTTTCTCTTTTATCTCAGCAATGCTCGTTGCATTGATGTAGCTCATGCCGGAACGAATTCCGCCAGTGACTTCGTGGATAACGTCTTTCACGTGTCCTTTGACATTTACTTGAGTAGATTCGCCTTCTGGAGCCATTCCTTCAGGAACGCCACCGCGCCAAGAATCTTGAGCGGATTTAGAAGCCATGCCGCGATATTGCTTCTTGCCGTTTTTAATTTCTCCCGGAGTTTCAATTGTTCCGGAAAGCATAGATCCAAGCATCACAGTGCTTGCGCCGGCTGCGAAAGCTTTCACCATGTCACCAGAAGTACGGATACCTCCGTCTGCGATCACAGGAACACCGTGAGAGGCTGCAACTTCTGCGCACAAAGCGATTGCTGTTAATTGCGGAACTCCGCAACCGGTGATGATACGGGTAGTACACATTGATCCTGGCCCGATACCGACTTTGATAGCATCAGCTCCCGCTTCGATCAGATCGTGTGCAGCATCTGGAGTTGCCATATTGCCGGCGATCAAATCGACTTTAGGATATGTGTCTTTAAGCCACTTCATTGTCTCCATCATTTGAACGGAGTGACCGTGGGCGATGTCGATCGTGATGATATTAACACCGGATTCAACCAATGCTTTCGAGCGTGTTTTGAATTCTTCACCCACGCCAACGCTTGCAGAAATCAGTTTCAATCCCGCTTCTTTCAGGCGGCGTGCTTGGGCCGCTTGCTCTTCGATGGGAAGGAAGCGGTGAAGAATGCCCATGCCACCTAATTGGTGCATTGCCAGAGCCATGTCGTACTCCGTCACCATGTCCATATTGGCGCTGATGATCGGAGTATCCATTGTGAAGTTGCGAGTTACTTTTGTCGTCAACTGAGGATCGCGACGGGAGCGTACATCCGAACGTGCCGGGATAATAAGAACGTCATCGAAGGTTAAACCTTTGCCGCGCGATTTGATATCTTTCCAATTAAACATGAGAGTCATGTCGTCTTACCTCGTCTTGAAATACATTAAATAAAAGCTGTGTTGAAATAATAAGTAAATAAGTGTCCAGCAGATTCAAAAGAAGACTCGCCACCGGCGTCTTCCAAAGCAGGCGATAGGAATCAAACACGCTTGCTAAGATCAGTGGAATAAAGAGATGAAACAAAATAAGAATGCCGATAATTTTAAACCAGTGTCTTCTAAAAACATAAGACGAGGCTTTCAGCGCATCGATCTTGCCTTCGTCATAGCGAGTGGAGCTTGTGACCACCATCGGAACCAGGCTGTATTCAAGATACTTCCAGATTCCCGGAACAATGAATAACAGCGACCACATCAGGGTCTTGCCCCAAGTGCGAAGTGTTTCAATAAAAATCTGATTGATATATTTACCGTAAAAGTCATTCAGGCTTTCCACGAAGCGGCTGACTTGCATGGCGTACAAAGTCGTTGTCATCAAAAGGATCGGAAAGATGATGCTGCTGATGACTGACAAAAATCCAAACCAATAAACCTGCGGAGCGGCTCCTAAAGGATCGCGTAAGGCGTCTTCGACTTTGATATTTAGAAACTGATCGATGTTAGTAGACAGCACCACAAGGATGAACAAAGGAAAGGCAACTTTTTTAAAAACCTTGAGGTTCTCGGTAAAGAATTTCACCCCCCAACTAAATCGAGAAACTAGAGGGGAGTCAAGCGGACCTTTGCTAATATACACCTCCCAAAGAAGGCCCATTCTCGAGATACTAAGACCCTATGCAAGAAAAAATATTAGTCACCGGTGCCACCGGAAACATCGGCCGTGAATTGGTGGGACGCCTTCATGATAGACAGGCTCATTTTGTTGCTACAAGTCATCAGGAGTCGATCTTTACTCCTGAGGTGCGGCATCTGAAATGGGACTTGGGGGAGCGATCCTTGGTGCAAGAGGCAGTGAAGGACGTCGATGTCCTGTTTTTGCTTTTGCCTATTTCAGATTCGATGTTGATCTATGCGCAAAATGCGATTCTTGCCGCTAAAAATTCAGGCGTTAAATTTATGATCTTAAGTTCGATCATGGGAGCGGATACGGAGTCGCATTTTCTACTCCACCGGATGCATGGCGAAATTGAAGAGATGGCTAAAGAAAGCAAGATTCCTTTAGTGATCTTGCGTCCGAATGTATTCATGCAAAATTTTGTCACTCGCCATTCGGAATCTATTCGCCAGGGAGCTTTGTTTCTGCCTGAAAGTGAAGCAAAAAGTTCCTATGTGGATGTGCGTGATATCGCAGATGTGGCAATCAAGGTGATCGAAAATCCATGGTTGTATGAAAATCGCGTTATTGATCTGACGGGGCCTGAGGCTTTAAGTAACGAAGATGTCTTAGCGAAAATCTCTCAAACCTTGGGGCGGCGGGTGACCTATGTTCCAGTGACGGAGGCTGCGACCAAGCATCGTCTTGTGCGAGAAGGGTTAAGCTCCTGGATGATTGATGCCTATTTAAGCATACATCGTGCCGCGAGAGAAGGTATGACCGCAATGGTTCATCCCAGCAATCAGCAAGTTCGGGGAGTGGCGCCGAGGAGCTTTGATCAGTTCTGTACGGAGGTGAGTCATTTATGGCAAACGCCTTATTCAGAAGCTTTGCGTGAAGCGAGCCTCTGATTTAGTATTTTAGGAATGATCACATATTTGCCAAAAGCTTCCTATAACATTATGCCCTGGAAAAATGGAAAGGGTCTGACTTCGCAAATTGCGTTAGGACCTGAAGGCTCGACTTTTCCTGATAACTTCTCTTGGAGAATCAGTTCGGCGCAAGTTAATAGCAATGGTCCATTTTCTAACTTTTCTGAGTGTGATCGATTATTGACGGTGACTCAAGGGGCGGGGCTTTCACTGAACGACAGTCATTTGTTGCCTCTTCAGGTTATTTCATTCGCCGGTGAAACAGAAATTCAAGCGGAACTTATCGAAGGTCCTGTTGTTGATTTGGGTGTCATCTTTAAAAGAGATTCCGTGCGTTCGGAAATGAAAGTTTTAGATCTTTCAGAAGTTGCTGAATTGCCTCTCGAAGATGGAGTTCATTTTATTTATTGTTTGCGGGGGCGCTTGAATCTTCAGGGGTTGGTTATTCATGCGGAAGACACTGTCAGGATCGAGAAGGAGTCTGTGATTAAGCTTGATGGGCTTAATCACAGTTCATATGTTTTGATTTCTGTTTTTCCAATATAGAATTAATGATCTAAGGGTTTTTCTTTTGGAGATTGAGTGGCTTTCGGTCTTATAGCGTGTGGCAAGGGCTTGATGTTCGCGACTAGCTCCAATTCAATTCTTTGTTCGGTCACCCAGGATTCCAAAAGTCGGTAAGTCACAGCTAAGATGACGGGGCCGATAAATAGACCAATGGGTCCGAAAGATAATAAACCACCGATGACCCCCGCAAGAATCAGGATCATGGGAAGATCTGCGCCTTTGTGAATTAAAACGGGTCTTATAAAATTATCAATCGCTGTGACGAACAATGCCCAAACCAAAAGACTTGTTGCGACGACAGTTTGTTCTTTAAAGTAAAGCCAACCCACTGCGATCAACATTGGGATGATGACGCCGATTTGAGCAATGCAAAGAATAAAAGCCACTGCGGTTAAAACTCCGGGCAGTGGAACGTCCGTCAGGAAGAGGCCTATTCCTGCTAGTCCCGTTTGAATTGCAGCGGTGATGACGATTCCCATGGCGACGGCTTTTACAGATTGAGCGGCTAAGATGACGGCGTGATCTCCGCGTTCTCCCGCGAGGCGAATAAAGAATTTTCGAACTCCATTCGCAGCGGTCTCACCGGTGGCATACAGAAATCCGGTCAACCCCAGAGTTAGCAAAAGATAGACGAAGAACAGCGATGCTTCCTTGGCGGCCGTTGCCATGTAGTTCATGGCAGACAGAGAAAACGCACGAACTTGTTCCGTGATATAAGTGGGATCTTTAGCTCCAAATTCGGCCCACTTTTCACTGATTTTCGGCCCAACCACAGGCATTGTTGTTACAAATTCAGGAAGTGGTGGGAGTTGTTTGTTGGGAAGGTCTCGTAACCAAGCGATGCCATCATCCACGTGAGTGAAAAGTATGTAAGCACCGGCTCCTATGGGTGCGATGACCAAAGTTGCCATTGCGATCATCATGATAGTGATGGCGAGTCCACGTCGGCCGCCCATTCTGCGTGTGAGTTTTTCTAAAAGAGGCCATGTGGTGATGGTGATCATCGCCGCCCAAAACAGGGACGGTATAAAGGGCGATAGCACCCAAAGGCTTACTAGACCTAACGAGAGAATAACGACCGAAGTCAGGAGCGTTTTTGTGATCGGTGTGGATGTTTGCATGGCATCAGCGTACACCCACCATGAAAGTCGGCAATTCAATCAGATCAAAAATGAGACCTTACAAAGATCGGCCCCGACTTTAGAGTCGAGGCCTTAATAGATCGAAATAAATTCGGGCAGATTACTTAAGGGAAAGTGTTCCCAAGAAATCTTTTTTACCCAAATCCACGCCGTTATGACGAAGAATCGCGTAAGCCGTCGTCATGTGGAAATAGAAGTTTGGAATGGCGTGCTCATTTGCGTAGTCTTCACCCATCATGTGTTTACCTTCCCAGCGCGGGTTGGTGATTTGCTTTGTTCTCGCATTTTCAAAGTTCGCTGGCTTCAGTGTCTGCAGATATTTGATGGTATTTGCAATACGCTCTTTGATTTCAGGAAGAGTTGTTTCTTTGTCTTCAAATACCGGAGCTTCAACACCAGTCAGGCGAGCTGATGCAAGTTTCGCAGTGTCGCAAGCGATTTGAATTTGGCGCATCAAGGGAAATTGATCCGGCGCCAGACGAGAGTTCAACAGAACTTCTGGTTGGAACTTTTTGGCATCAGCAAATTGAGCGCTTTTGTCTAAGAAATTGTTCAAATTACCGAGCATTTTCGTGAATTGAACTACAAGAGTATCGTACATCATAAAGTCTCCTTTGATAGTCAAAAGGTAGGATTATAATGTAACCTTGTCTAACACAAATGAGTGTCGACACTAAGTTCCAGCAGGAGTTCGTGTCGACTGGTCTTTATTTTTGCGTGGGCATCGGAAGGCATTCCATAATTTCCACGGACTCGCCCGGAAAAATCGTGAAATGCGGATGATTCACAAACATTTTTGCCGCTGCTTCGTGGGATTCAGCTTCGACAACTGTGAATGCAGTGATCATATTGTGAGAATTGGAAATGCCATCTTTGTTGGCTAATTTCGTTTTGCCGATGGGAGCACCCATATCCACGATCGCTTTGTGATGCTCTTGACCCCATTTTTGCCAAGCTTCCATGCCGGCTTTTTCTAAGGACTTTCTTTGTTCTTCGGGTAGTTTGTCCCATTCAGCTTTTTTGGAGGAGTTCGGAGATCCCATATAGGTCGCTAAAAATCTTTTCATGTGTTCTCCTGAAAATTAAAACTTACATGTTCCGGGAATTTCACGAGTGGGCCCCGACATAGACGGATTGATTAATTTACTTTTCATTGATCCGCCATCAGCCGCGGGCAATTGAACTTTCATATGAATTTCATTCTGTGGGTCATCTTTAAAGAAAATCACATTCAAAAAATCACCATGTTTAGGAATAACCGGAGTTACAGGGGCATCCTTTGCGGGCGTTTGAAAAAGAGCAACTGATGCATGATCAGCAGGATTGCCTTCCGCGGAAACTTCCATTCGCACAGTGCCAGCGGGGGCTCCATAGAAAATAAAATCGCAGTTTAACATCGCAGCCATCGCAAGATTCGGAAGCAAAAGGATAAAGATAATAAATGTTTTCATGTTTCAAGCTTAGGCGTGGAATGCGGGAAATGTAAATGCTGAGATTAAACAGACGAGGGTATAAAAATGGAAAAGGCCCCAAGGTTTACCTTGGAGCCTTTATTGGTTGCGGGGGCAGGATTTGAACCTACGGCCTTCGGGTTATGAGCCCGACGAGCTACCAGACTGCTCCACCCCGCGACAGTGACAAGTGAATGTCTGAGCAGTCAGTTGTAGTCACTTACTTACCCTCGGTCAATCACTCATTTGCTAATTTTTGAAATGGCTCCTCGTATCATTGCCTCTAATTTGCTCATCCAAGGCGATTGTGCTCTAGTTGAAGGCATGAATTGGAAAAAACTTCTTAAAATCACCGCAATTTGCGTTTCATCTGTCGTCGTCGTTTTCGGAATTCTCGGAGTATGGCTCCTGACAAAACTTCCGGGACCTTCCCAGGTAAAACAAGTTTTGAATTCTTCAGCGAGTAAGTTGGAAGAAAAAGCTCAGCTTGCAGAAGCGAAACATCCAACAAAAATCGAAGACACCTATGCCGCTGAGGAAAATCAGGCGACGCAAGAGTCATCTGCACAGACTGAAACGAAAATTCATCACCAAACCACTAAAATGGATATGTACGTAATCTTAAATGATCTCGCCAATCCTGATGCGCCCGTGGTTTCTGCCTGCCGTGATCTAGGGCGTGCGGGGGAGAGTGGCTTCTTTCCAAAAAGAACCGACAGAACCGCGGTTAAGTTCTTAGATTCAATTGTTAAGCCACAAAAAGATCCAGTTTTGGAATCGGTTGCTCCCTTTTTGCGTTATGTGTTTCGCGCTCCAGGCGTGAGAGAAATGATCCAGCTTTCGCAAAATGCTCAAGGCGATGACAGTTTGTTTCAAAAGGCAGAGTTTTACAAAGAAGCCTATCGAGCAGCGAACTTCCTTCGTAATAACACTCAAGAAATGAATCAGGTGGTCCAAAAGTCCTACAACCTGCATATGTTTGCAAAGGCCGTGGCTCTAAACCCGCAGCTTGCGAATGACAATGCGGCGATGAGTTTCTGTGAGCAGATGGAAAAAAGTCTGACTGAAAATCAGAATCTGAATGTTGAAGAGCAAGTTCAAGAAATGCAAAAATTCCTGCAAGATGCTGGTATAGACGCAAAATCAATTGGTTTCGACCCGAAATATCGTGCGCACGTCCAGTCGGAGTTTTCGAAAAACTCGCTGACGGTGACTGATAGTTGGCTGAAAGAACTGGTCAGCAAGGGCATGTTCTAAAAGGAGAACTCTTTGAAACAAGTTTTGATCACGGGCGCTTCGACAGGAATTGGATTTGATCTTACCAGAACTCTTTGTGAAAAGGGCTATAAGGTATGGGCGGGAGTGCGTAAGCCAGAATCCCTGGATCGTCTGACTCAAGACTTCTCCGATAAGTTAACTGTCCTAAAACTGGATATCACCAACAGCCACGATATCGAGCGCGCACTTAAAATCGTTCAAAACGAAATAAATCCTGATCAAGAATTGATTTTAGTAAATAACGCCGGCATCGCCAGTGGGGGGCCCATCGAAGGACTCAGTCTTGAAGAGTGGCGCAAAGTTTTTGATGTGAATCTTTTTGGTATGGTTGAGATCACGAAAATGTTTCTGCCGCTGATTCGTCACACCAAAGGCCGTATCATCAATATGGGGTCAATCAGTGGGCGAGTCGCATCTCCCTTTCTGGGGCCTTACACGGCTTCAAAGTTTGCAGTGAAAGCATTTTCAGACAGTCTTCGTCGCGAAACTGCAAGCTTAGGTGTGCATGTTTCCCTGATCGAAGCGGGGCCGATTCGTACGGAGATCTGGTCTAAGTCGATTGATAGTTCAGATGAAATCGCAAAAAAGCTTTCTCCCGAAGTTCGTGAAACATATGGTTCCATGATGGCAGCCCTTCGCGAGGGAGTTGTCGAAACTGCCAAAGAAGCGGTGCCTGTACAGCATGTGACAATGGCGATTCTGCACGCCATTCAAAGTCGCTTGCCACGAGTGAATTATCTGGTTGGAAAAAATATCAAGCTTCAAGCGGGATTGATGAGATTTATGTCCACGCGAATGATGGATAAGGTGATCAAAAAAAGTCTGCGCTTTCAAAAAAGCTAAAGCGCAGACCTAAATATACTATTCTTTGATAGAAACAGTTTGGGCTTCACCTTTGTCGTTCAATTGAACAACTTTGGTTTTGCTGACACGGATGGTAGGGATGTCAGTAGCACCCTCGGCCTTCATCTTTTCAATATTGAATGGAACGATTTGCTTGCGAGCTTTTTTACCAGGATGAAGTTTCAAACCGTGAGCACAGTTTCTTGAGCAAGTGTCTTTTTTAAACTCAAGCTCGCTACAGTTCACACAAACCATACCTGGTTCATCACAACGCAAGCATTCAATTTTGATTTCAGACGGCTGGCCGCAGTGAGGGCATAATCCGTACTTTGTCGAAGGTTTCAACTCTTGATCGACAGCCACACGGTGGTCGAATACGAAGCACTCGCCTTCGTACTGGTCATTTGGATACTCGTTTAAATAATTCAAAATCCCGCCTTCAAGTTGGAATACGTTGTCGTATCCTTTGTCTTGAAGTTCCAAAATACCTTTTTCACAACGGATGCCGCCAGTACAGAAGATCAACATCTTCTTATCCTTAGGAATCCCTTGAGCCTCGATGTATTGAGGGAAGTCAGTGAATTTTTCGATATTTGGATTCAAAGCGCCTTTGAAAGTACCGATTTTGTACTCGTACCAGTTGCGGGTGTCGATCATCACGTAATCAGATTCTTCCTTCATCACTTTGTTCCATTCAGTCGGAGTCAAGTGATGGTTCACGCCTTCTGGCGGTTGCATTTCAGGAATCCCTGTCGTCACGATCTCTTCGCGGATTTTAACTTTAAAACGGCGGAAGGGGGCTTTGTCAGAATAAGAATCTTTGTAGAACTGAGTCGGCTTGTGGAAATACTCACGAACGAACTGCTTCCAGGCTTCAAAAGATTCTGCGGTAACTGCTGACACCGTGGAGTTATAACCTTCAGTTCCTAAAATGATCAGACCTTTCACATTCAGCTCTTCAGCCTTTGTTTCCAGATCTAATTTAACTTGTTCGGGATTTTCGATTTTTTGGAAGCTGTAAAAAGTCGTAACATAATGCTTCGGAGCATTTTCGGTCGTCATATTATCACCTTCAGTTGTCCTAACCGGGTTCCAAACCAGGCGGAGTTGTTAGTTCGAAGAGGGTTATAATGCCCCGGTGGTCCTCAGTGCAAGAGGGAAAAAGACAGCGGGCGTTAATTCCATCCCGGGAGGGGATTCCCTTGCCCCTCTGGTTGTGATCGAATAAAACGGTTTTTTATAGTCAATTTAAAGGTTTAAGTATGTTAGCGACACCTCAGATTCAAAAAGAAATTCAAAGACGCCGTACCTTTGCGATCATCTCGCATCCCGACGCTGGTAAAACCACGCTGACGGAAAAATTACTTTATCACGGGGGCGTGATCCACGAAACCGGCGAGGTCAAAGGTAAATCAGGCTCTAAAGCAGTGACATCTGACTGGATGGAGCTTGAACGACAAAAGGGTATCTCGATCACATCATCTGTCATGACGTTTGATTACAATGATCTTCGTGTGAATCTGTTGGATACACCGGGACATAAAGATTTCTCCGAAGATACCTACCGTGTATTGATGGCTGTGGATTCTGCCGCAATGTTGATCGACGTTGCCAAGGGTGTGGAGGAGCGTACGAAGAAACTTTACGAAGTTTGTCGCCTGCGCAAAATTCCTATTTTTACATTCGTAAACAAACTTGACCGTGAAGGTAAGGATCCTCTGACATTGATCGACGAAGTTGAAAAAACTTTGAATATGCAATGCTATCCAGTGACTTGGCCTTTGGGTATTGGTCAGCGTTTCCGTGGAATCTACAATCGCCTGACTCAAGAAATCTGGATCTATGATCAACGCCGTGAGGAAGTGGAAGACTACCAAAAAATACCATTCGTAAAAGGTAAAGACGATCAAATTCTTTACAACTACCTGGATAAAGAATCCGCTGACCAAGTTTTGGAAGAGCTGGATTTGATCGAGAGCGCGCTTCCGCCGTTCGACGTGAACGAATTTCTAACTGGCCAAATTTCGCCTGTGACATTCGGTTCAGCGAAACAAAACTTCGGGGTGGATACATTCCTTCAGTTTTTTACCAAGTACGCTCCAGGGCCTCAGGCTCGTGTAACCAAGGATGATCAAAAGATGGATCCTTTGGATGCGAAATTCACAGGCTTCGTGTTTAAAATTCAAGCCAACATGGATCGTCGTCATCGTGACCGTATTGCCTTTATTCGTATTTGCTCAGGTAAATTTGAGCGTGGCATGAAAGTGCAACATAGTCGTTTGGAACGCGAGCTTCGTCTTTCATACTCATCGCAATTCGTTGCGGCTGACAAAGAAACTGTCGATGAAGCCTATGCGGGTGACATCGTCGGAGTCGGCGATACAGGAAACTTTGCCATCGGGGACTGTGTTTCTTCCTCTGGAAAAGTGCAGTTTGAAGATATTCCAAAATTTGCGCCTGAGTTGTTTGGTCGTCTTTCAGTCCGCGATGCTTTGAAGCGTCAAAAACTTCAAGAGGCACTCAAGCACTTGTCTGAAGAAGGTGCAATCCAGTTATTCATCGAACCACATATTGGACCACAAGATCCAATCATCGGTGCGGTCGGGGAACTTCAGTTCGAAGTTTTGTTGCACAGACTTCAAGATGAATACAACTTGGAGGTAAAACTGGCTCGCTTGCCGTACAGTGTGTGTCGTTGGCCGCGTACTGCTGATGGCAAAGCTGTTACCAGCCTTAAAGGTGGCGCAAACATGGCAGAAGACCTTATCGGCAATCCGGTTGTGTTGGTGAATCAAGAGTGGGATTTGAACTGGCTTAAACGTGAAAATCCAGATGTGGAATTCCAAACAAGTATTTCGAGAGCTCGTTAATGTTGCCTTTAAAAATCGATAATCTGAAAAAGAAATATCCGGGCGGCCAAGAGGCCGTCAAGGGTGTGAGTTTTGATGTAAAACCAGGCGAGATCTTCGGTCTTTTGGGGCCGAATGGTGCTGGTAAAACCACAATCATCTCCACGATCACAACTCTAGAAGAGCCTTCCAGTGGTGTGGTTGAAGTGTTTGGACAAAACGTTGTGGCAAGTCCGCGTTTTACAAAACAACAGCTGGGAGTTGTACATCAGGAAGTCATCACGTCCGGTTTTTTCAGCGTTGATGAAATTCTGAATTTTCAGTCGGGCTATTACGGAATTCGCAATAACAAAGATCGTATTGATTTTCTGTTACATAAGCTTTCCTTGTATGAACACCGCCACAAGAAAGTAAAACAGCTCTCCGGTGGTATGAAACGTCGTCTGATGATCGCTAAAGCCCTGGTGCATACGCCTCGCTTGCTTTTGCTGGATGAGCCGACGGCGGGTGTGGATATTGGTTTGCGCGAAACTTTGTGGCAGTTCGTACAAGAGCTTCGCAAAGAGGGTATGTCGATCCTTTTGACGACTCATTATCTGGAAGAGGCGGAACAACTTTGTGACCGGATCGGCATCATCAACTTGGGTAACCTAGAAGCCTTGGGTGAAACCAAAGAGCTGGTTCGTAAATACACACAAAAGAAAATTCGCTTAACTCTGTCCGAATCTTTTGCTTTCGATACTCAGTATTTGTTCTTCCAAGAAGGTCTGGAGTTCATGTTCATGGTGCCGCCTGGAAAATTAATGGGTGAGTTTTTAAACGAAATAAAAGTGCCCGTAAATATCATCAAAGACGTGAAAATCGAAGAGGGTAATTTGGAAGAAGCCTTTATGAAGGTGGTGAGCAAATGATGATTCCATTTATCGCTCTTTTTCGTCGTGAAATTGCGCGTTTTTTAAAAGTGATCGTACAAACGATCGTAACACCCTTCGTCTCATCATTTCTGTATTTGCTTATTTTCGGTGTGTCTTTGGGGGCAACGATGCCGACTCATCAAGGTGTAAAGTATCTTTCATTCTTGATCCCGGGTTTGATGATGATGGGCTTGATGAATAATGCTTTCCAGAATTCATCCTCTTCGATTGTCTCTTCGAAATTTTCAGGAGATCTGGAAGACTTGCGCGTGGCCCCGATAAGCAATCAAGAAATTATCTGGGCTATGAGTCTGGGGGCCTTGGTTCGCGGCTCTATCGTGGCGCTGATCACTTATATCGTGGGCTCCATTTTCTGTTGGTATCAACAGGGGGAGATTCTGACAATTGCCCACCCACTGTATGCAGTTTTCTTCGTTATTGTGGCGGGATTGATTTTCGCTCTTTTGGGAATTTCCGTGGCATTCTGGGCAACAACATTCGATCAGCTCTCCGCATTTTCAGCATTCATTTTGTTGCCTCTGACTTATTTAGGGGGAGTGTTCCTATCTATCGATCACTTGCATCCTTTCTGGCAGATGTTGTCAAAAATGAACCCGCTGCTTTATTTGATCAACGGGCTTCGATATGGCGTGATTGGTGTCAGTGACGTGGGGATGGAAGTTGCCGTTCCTGTTTCTGTTCTGGGTTTTATTGTGTTCTATGGCCTGGCAAATTTTAGCCTCAAGCGCGGATCATTCCAGCGCTGGTAGCGTGATTTCGACAAGTTGACGCTGATAGTAAAACTGAGTTCTTTGTGAATCAGCGTCTCTTGGGTTAATTAATTCGATCATTCGGAGAAATACGATGTTTGAAAACTTATCTGATAAAATTATGGCGTCCCTTAAAAAGGTGCGTGGTCAAAACAAGATCACGGAAGCCAACATTGAAGACGTTATCAAAGAGATCCGCTTAAGCTTCCTGGAAGCTGACGTGAATTTTAAAGTCGTAAAAAACTTTGTAGACCGCGTAAAAGCCAAAGCCCTGGGGGCGGAAGTTCTTCAGAACGTAAATCCAGGTCAGCAATTCGTAAAAATCGTGCACGATGAATTGGTGCAAACTTTGGGTGGCGGTGCCGTTGATATCAACGTGCGTGAAAACCCAAGTGTGATCTTCATGGTGGGTTTGCAAGGTGCTGGTAAGACTACCTCCTCTGCAAAATTGGCCCTTTATATTCGTCAGAAATTGGGCAAAAAACCAGGTTTGATTCCAGCCGATATCTATCGTCCCGCGGCGATTGATCAGCTTCAAACTTTAGGTAAACAAAACAACATCCCAACATTCCCAACTCCCATTGGAATGAAACCAGAAGAGATTCTGGAAAAATCCAAACAATGGGCAAAAGACAATATGATCGACGTGGTTATTGTCGATACGGCTGGTCGTTTGCAGGTTGATGATGAGTTGATGGGTGAGCTGGGCCGTTTGAAGGATATCTGGGCTCCACAAGAGATCTTGTTGGTGGCGGATGCAATGTTGGGTCAGCAGTCTGTGAATGTCGCAGAGGGGTTCCACAAGCGTTTAAACCTGACGGGCCTTGTCCTTACTAAAGTAGACGGTGACGCCCGTGGTGGTGCTGCCTTGTCTATTCGTGAGGTGACCGGCATTCCTATTAAATTCCTTGGCGTCGGCGAGAAGGTGAATGCTCTTGAAGTATTCCATCCAGATCGCTTGGCTGGTCGTATCCTTGATATGGGTGACGTCCTTTCTTTGGTGGAAAAAGCCGCTGAAGTGATGGACGAAAAAGCGGCTCGGGAGTCCGCTAAGAAGATGATGAAGAATGAATTTACCTTGGATGACTTCCTGGGCCAGATTCAGCAGCTTAAAAAGATGGGTGGCTTTGAGACTATCTTGAAATTTTTACCGGGCATGGGTGAGATTTCAAAACAGCTTAAAAATATGACCCCTCCTGATAATGAGATTAAGAAAATCGAGGCGATCATTCGTTCGATGACGATCCAAGAACGTAATAACCATAAGATTCTTAACGCCTCGCGCCGTACGCGTATTGCTAACGGTTCGGGGACCCAAGTTTCTGACGTAAACAAGCTGATTAAGCAGTTTGAGGACGCTAAGAAGATGATGAGTGGGATGATGAAAATGGGCATGGGTCGCGGTGGGATGAAGTTCCCATTTTAAGGCTTGATATTTTATTTTAAACACAGTACACACTTGAGCTTACTGTTTTGAACAAGAGGTTTAGAAAAATGGCAGTTGTAATTCGTTTGGCTCGTATGGGCGCTAAGCATGATCCTAAATACCGCATCACTGTTGCGGATTCTCGTCGCTATGTTACTGGTAAATTCCTTGAGATTCTTGGCGTTTACAATCCAACTCCACGTGGTAACGACAAAAAGGTCGAGCTTGATCTAGCAAAAGTAGAAGCTTGGATCAAAAAAGGTGCACAACCTACTGACCGTGTGAAACACGTTATTAAGTTGGCCCAAGGTAAATAAATAGTTGGCATCTGAGTGATATGCGATAAAATATCACTTAGGTAACTTCTGTTGGGGGTAATATGGATAGCTTGAAAGACCTCGTTGAATTCATGGCGAAGTCCCTTGTTGATAAGCCTGAGAATGTTGAAGTGGATGAAATTCCAGGTCAGCAAACGACTCTACTTGCTCTTAAAGTAGATAAAGAAGATCTTGGTAAGGTTATCGGTAAACAAGGTAAAACTGCGGCTGCGATGAGAACAATCATCCGTGCGGCAGGTACTAAACTGAATAAACGCTATCATTTGGATATCGTTGAATAGTATTCAGACATATTAAATTTTAGATTCTTAGGGAAGGGGTTGTGTTACACAACCCCTTTCTGTTTCTTGAGGTACTTATGAAATTGGTTGGAAAAGTCAGAGAAGCCCATGGTTTGAAGGGCGATCTTTATGTTCTTATTTTCTCGGGCGAGATCGCTTGGGCAAAACGTATGAAGAAATTCGTTCTTCAAGGTAAAGATGGTTCTACAAACGAATACACTGTTGAGCGCACAAAACCTTTCAAAAAAGGTTTGATCGTGAAAGCCGCTGAGATCGCGGATCGCACGGCTGCTGAAGGTGTTGAGCACATGGAATTCTTGATCGAAGAAGATCTGATGGTTTCTAAACCAGGCGAAACGATTTACCTAGCGGAAATCAAAAACTTCAAATTGAAAGACACGGAACAAAACATCCTGGGCGAGATCGTGGATTTCTCCAGCAATGGTGTTCAAGATCTTTTGGTTGTGGAAGCGAACGGTAAAAAAGTTGAAGTTCCGTTCGTGGATGCATTCATCAAAAAAATCGATTTCAAACACCAAGCTGTGGTGATGGACCTACCAGAAGGCTTGTTCGACCTAGAGAACGCATAAATGCTCAAAGTCGATGTGATCACTCTTTTCCCAGAGATGATTGAGAGCGCTGTATCTTACGGCGTTCTGGGGCAGGCTCTAAAGAGTGATCGACTGACCGTTGCAGCTCACACGCCTCGTGAGTTCGCGGCAGATCGCCACAAAACTGTGGATGATCGTCCTTTCGGTGGCGGCGACGGCATGATCATGCTGGCCGAGACTCTGGAAAAAACAATTCTAAAAGTGAAACATAAAAATTCAAAGGTGATCTATATGTCTCCGCAAGGAGAAGTGCTCACTGATGAAAAGGCCCGCGCCCTTGCTAAGGAAGAACATTTGGTTCTGATTTGTGGTCGGTACGGCGGGATAGATCAACGTATTATTAATTCTTACATCGACGAAGAGATTTCCATTGGAGATTATGTTTTGTCAGGTGGGGAGTTGGGTGCATTGGTCGTTGTGGATGCAGTATCGCGCTTTATCCCTGGGGTTCTGGGACACAATGAGAGCGCTGATAAAGACAGCTTCTCGGCCGGGTTGTTAGAGCATCCCAATTTTACTCGCCCGCGTGAATTTCAAGGTGTTGTGGTTCCAGAAGTTCTGTTGGGTGGGAATCACAAATTGATCGGGGAGTGGAAGGATAAAGTTTCGGCTTTGGTCACTTTGGTGAAGCGTCCTGATCTATTTCAAGCGTACCTTGAAAAAGAAAACGAGCAGTATCGCTCGCTGAAGAAAAAGAAAAAAGAAGCTCCTCTAAAAGAGCTTAAAAAATTTTGGATGAATTTGTCTGAGCAGGAGCGCCAGTCTTTGGGGCTTGCTGAACTCAGTGAGGAAGACTTCAATGGCTGAAAACTCTGTCTATGTTCCACGTCTGGCAATTGGCCTGGTTCATTATCCGGTTCGCGACCGTCAGAACAAAACGGTGGCGACTAACATCACGAATTTCGACATTCATGACATTGCGAGAGCGGCTCAAACTTTCGGAGTGGAAAAATATTACATCATCCATCCGATGCAAGAGCAGCTAATGTTCGTAGACCGCGTTCTGGATCATTGGAGAACGGGGCAAGGCTCCAAGTTCAACCCGATGAGAAAAACGGCGCTAGGGACGGTTAAAGCGATCGAGAGCGTTGAAAAGGCCCTGGAAGACTGGAATACTCCTGAGACCTTGCTTATTTCGACTTCAGCTCGAGATGAGGGCTTGAAAAAATACTCGTTTAGCGAGTTGCGTCATGAAATGCACGTAGAAAAAAAGCCCGTATTCATGTTATTTGGTACTGGCAACGGCATGACTACAGAGCTTCTAAGATCCTGCTCCGGCGTTTTAGAAAGCATCCGAGGGGCACCGCCCCAGGACTATCGCCATCTCTCTGTGAGATCGGCAGTAAGTATCTGTCTTGACCGCGTAATGGGTCCATGGTAGACCCTTGTTTTACTTTTTGAAAATTCGATTGGCATAAGGGACTAAGCAATGGCTAAAGCTGCAAAAAAGACTGTTAAAACTAAGACTGTAAAAGCTAAATCTGATGTTAAAGAAACGAACCTAGTTCGTCGCGTAAGCATCAAGGCTGCTAACAAAAGCATCCAAGCTTTCGACTCTGGCGACACTGTTAACGTATACGTAAAAGTAAAAGAAGGCGAAAAAGAACGCGTTCAGCTTTACAAAGGTATCGTAACTAAAATTCAAGGTGCAGGCGCTGCGAAATCTTTCACAGTTCGTAAAATCTCTGCAGGCGTTGGCGTTGAAAGAACTTTCCCGTTCAACTCTCCAGCTTTGGATAAAGTTGAATTGGTTAACGTAGGTAAAGTACGTCGTTCTAAACTTTACTTCCTTCGCAAACTTTCTGGTAAAGCTGCGAAAATCGAATCTGAATTGGTAACTCAATCTGCAACTGCAGCTGAGTAGTTTTCCAATTTAAATTTCTATAAATGAAATTTCAAAAGACCTGATTCTAACGAGTCAGGTCTTTTTTTGTCCATTGTGCATCTCGTTTTCAAGTGACCACCTAATTCGCCTCTGTCTAAAATCACCGTGCTTTAACTTTTAAGCATCAAGCAACGGGATACGACAGCCATGGCAAAAACTAAATCAGCAAAATCTAAAAAGACGTTGAAAGCTGCCAAGGCAAAACGTCCAGTGATCAAGTATGCGGCGGCAGGGAAATCTGCGAAGTCTGTGACTGTAGTTAAGGCAAAAAAAGCGACGAAGCCTAAAAAGAATCTGGATCTTCCCAAAGTGGAATGGAGAGATTTTTCTCCCACCCCGGTGATCGGTGTCGATGAAGTAGGTCGCGGTTGTCTGGCGGGTCCTGTGTATGCGGCTGCGGTGATTTTTGAGTCGGAAGATCTGCAAGATCTGGTGACGGACTCAAAACTTTTGTCCGAAGAGCGTCGTGAAGAGTTAGCGATACTTATTAAAGCAAAACATAAAGTCGGTATCGGCTCTGCAAGTGTCGAAGAGATCGATGAACTGAATATCCTGCAGGCATCTTTGCTTGCGATGAAGCGCGCGATTGAAGCACTTGGTGTGACTTCTGGACATGTATTGGTGGATGGAAATCAAAAGATTCCGAATCTAAATGGATTTCATCAAACGACCGTGATCAAAGGTGATTTGCGTGTGGCTCCAATTTCTGCGGCATCGATTGTTGCGAAGGTAACTCGTGACAACTTGATGAAAGATTTGGGAGTGAAATTTCCAGTTTATGGCTTCGAAGGACACAAAGGTTACTCAACGCCAGTGCACAAGCAATCCATCGTCGAGCATGGACCGTGTGACCATCACCGCAAGTCCTTTGCCGGTGTTAAAGAATACGTCCGTTAAAAAAGCTTACTGGGCTCACGAGCGCGGAGTTCAGTCGGAAGAGTTCGTTTCTAAATATTATAGCCATCGAAACTATCAGTTACTTAAGCGTCGTGTGAAAACTCCGTACGCCGAAATCGATTTGCTGTTTCGAACTCCTGATGGCAGAAATCTTTTAATGGTCGAAGTGAAAACGGCCAATCAAACAACATTCTACAACGCAAGAATCTCACCTCGACAAAAATTTCGTTTAAAAGGGGCTGCCGTATTTCTAGCTGCGCGATTCAATTGCCTGGTCGAAGTCCATTGGGCCTTTGTCACCAAGTTTGGAGAAATCACAATCATAGACGATGTAACATAAATTTATTAGAAGCCGAATTGGTCCAATGCTTCTGGTGGCATTGGTGGTTTTGGTGTTCCGTCGAAGTTGAACTCGGCACTGAGACGCAAGTTGGTGTCACCGCCAGTCACTTGGTCTTGAATCAAAGTGATCATCCAGCAATCGCCGGGGGGTTTAAACTGAGCGATGTAGGCCCAGGACTTTGGATTATCGGTGCTTCCGCGCGCATTTGCATCGTAAACCAAACGACCCATTAAATTTACATAACGAGAAATAAATCCTGCGGAGAAAGCCCAGTCTTCTGTACGTGTTGTTGGGTCAACAGGTTTACCCGGAGAAATTTTGTACTGCTTCGTTAAAGCGACTTGAGCAAATTGACCCATATCATTCAAGACGCGCACACGTGAAGATGCATTGGTGACGCCGTGATAAGGATAGTAATTGAAAATAGAATATGTCTGGAAACGCGCCAAGCGCACATCTAGCGTCGCACTTAAGTCAGACCAGGGTTCACCCTGCGCTTTATTGTTTTGAGTGCCGTCATAGGATTGCGCAAGTTTCAAGTAACCGATCTGTTGATATTCAGGGCGGTCACTCAACCAGGTTTTTCGAATAATTTTATTCGTTAAAGCAAATGTCACCAGATTTCGATCGTACACGCGGTCCGTATAGTCAAACTGCAAGCCGTAATCAGATGCCAAGTCCAAGTCGGAAATGGAATCTGTGGAGGTATAGGGAGCATCATTTACTTTGCCTTGGCCGTAAAAAGGATGCGTCCCTTGATCAATCCAAGGTATGTTGGTGTAGGAAATTTCGGGTATAATTTCGTGCTTAAAGCGAGTGGCTTTGGAATCCACTTGATCGCCGTAAATACGACTGAAATCCATGCGACCGGTAAGTTCAGTACGGGCGTATCTGCGCACGTAGTTTTTTTGATCGCTGACTTCGAAATTATAATGAGTCTCGCGGTAGCTTACTCGTGGAAGGACGTCGATACCGTCAGACACTTTGATCGGATAAGAAAGTGTCGGTAAGAAATCCAAACGTTGACCGGTACGAATAAGATCCGTCGATGGGTCATAATTGCCGTCGTACTTTTTTTGACAACCAGGAGTGTCAGACCATTGTGGAGTTCCGCAGGTGCTGTCGACATAGCGGATTTTGTTTCCATTTGCGTCGACGCCATAAACCATGTCGTCATAGGCCTGCCCACTGCGTGCGAAATTCACATAGTCCAAATTAATTGTGTAAACGAAATTTGTCTCGCCAATGTTTTTTTCAACTTGCGACCAGCGGATTTCCGGCAACCGGTGAACCGCGTCTTCATTTCCTGCTAATGGATCCGCTTGTAAAATATTGTAATAGTATGACGTATCGACACTGGTGTGAGTGTCTTTGGTATTTTTTGTCACTGACACGCGACTTTCCATCGCTGAGTCACCGTGATTCATTGTCTCCAAAGGGAAATCTTTGGGATACTGAAGGTCACTGGCCAGATTTACGCTGGCACGATGAACGTAATCGTTGGGCATTGTTTGGTAGTGATCGTATTTAACGTACCAACGCTCAAGCGGCGTATTTTTATCGGCTGGGGAGCGGTAGTCATTGAGGCGCGAATCGTGACCGAAGGCGCTATCGTAAAGTGTTGCCGTATTTAAAATACCGCCACTGTCTTCATTTAAGGCATAGCGGTATTCAAGCATTCCTTTTAGACCACGCTTTTCGTAATTCTTAAGTGTGATCGTGGCATCGGTATTACGAGAAATTGCCCAGAAGTACGGTTGGTAGAATGTAAAACCCCCGTTGTCAGATAACTCGAAACCAGGTGTTAAAAGACCTGTTTGTCGGTCACTCTTGAGTGGAACAACCAGATACGGAAACCAAAATACGGGAATGTCAGAAACTCTTAAGATCGCATTCTTGATATAAGCGTAACCACCCATTTCAGCGCGAACGGTGGAACCTGAAAAACTCCAGGATGCCGGACAGTTCGTGCAAGTCGTATAGTCGGCGTTGCTAACGATAAATTCCTGATCGCCGGTTTTTTCTAAAACACTTCCGGAAAACGCAACAGGTCCTGATGAGACATAACCATTATAGATAATACCCGTGTTGTTTTCGTAATCGAGATTGATATGTGAACCAGCGATCGTATTTTTCATGTCGCTGATTTCGACATTGCCCACTAATTCTGCGCGATGAGTGCGAAGGTGAACGACGGCTTTGTCGGAGCGGATGTGTTGACCTTGATAAACGATCTGTACGTTGCCCTCAAGTTCAACCGTTTCATTCTCGTTATCGCGGAACATGCTGTCAGCATTCAGCATTATCCCCTGAATTTTTGCAGCTGGTGCTGTCGGCGTTGCCGCAGGAGTCGGCGTTGGTGTAGGAACCGGATCCACAGCAAAAGCCATAGATGACGTCACCAAAGACAGGAATAGAGATGAAAACAAGATGAACAAACGTAGATGCACCAAACTATGGTAGGGAGTCTTTAGCCCTTTGTCGAGCTTGAAATTTGGACTCAAAACGGCATGAAAATACGCCGTTAAGTTAGAACCTGATCGGTGAAGAAGAAGGGATTATTTCATGGATTTGAAACTCGTTTTAGACGGGGATATTACTATTATTTCTTTAAGCGGCCGCATTGAGATCGAAAAAGCTCAGTCATTCAAAAAAGCCTGCTTAACCGCTTTCGCCGACAAAAAAGTCGTCTTTTGTATGAAGAATTTAAATTTCGTGGGATCATCAGGCATTCAGTCATTTTTCGGTCTGTTAAATGAGATGAATGAAACTAAGCAATTGAATGTGAAAATCGCGGGATTGAATCCAGATTTCCAGCGCCTTTTTGCGTTTTCTCAGTGCCTGGCGCTGGAAGTTCATGAAAGTATTGAAGGCGCTCTACAAAGTTTCTAGGTCCGTCGCCGCAGCGACGGCGGAAGTTATTCCTGTTTACGCATATCGTTCAATTTCTGACTCAACTCAAGGTTCAAGCGCTCCAAAGCAGCGGCTGCAGCCTTGAGTTTTTCATTTTCTTCGTTCTTGGCATTCCACATGTAGCGAAGACTTTCGAGTTGCTCGAAATACTGGCGATTTTCCTTCTCCAGTTTTTGAATCGACTCTTGGTCTTGTACCACGCGGATTTGCAAGTCGGCATGCTCAACACCCAGCTTTTGATTCTGACGCGTAAGCTCGCTCATGCGCTCTTGTTGGCGCGCGATTTCTTGCTCCAGGCGATGACGAATTTCTTCTTTGCTACGGCGAACAACAATCAACTCATTCTCAAGGGTGTCTTGGCGTTCAAGTGCTGAATGCAGTTTTGCTGTCTTCACCTCAAGATCTTCTTGAGCTTGATGTAGTACTTGAAGTTCCTTATTCATACTCGCGATCTGGTCTTCATAATGTTGAACCATTTCTTGAGCTTTTTTATCCGAAGTCTCGACTTGGTAGCGAGCATTCTTAGTAACTTCAATGACTTGATGGCGAAGGTCACGAAGCAAGGCTTCGTTATGATTGAGGCTCGCTTCAAGTTCTGAAACACGAGCATCTTGAGCAGCTGAATATTCTTTCAGCTGCTGGATGTAGGGTTTCACCTGAGTTTTGATGCGATCATGATATTTCTCATGGCGGACGATATCCGCTGTCATCACTCGGACTTTTTGCTCAAGGGCACGCATTTTTTCTGCCTGAATTTCTTTTTCGCGCTCGATTTGATCAACCTTGTGTTTCCACATGTTGTCTTTTTCGCGCCAAACAAGAATCTGATCCGTTACGGACGACTGTGACAGACGAGCTTTTGCGCTTTCCTCGCTTAGACGTTGATTCTCATTTTCCAATAAAGAGAGTCTGCGTATCGCAACTTTAAGTCGCGCCATCAAATCTTCATTCTGGGAAATAAGGTTTTCCACAGTTGATGATTTCAAAATCTCTTTTGGTAAATGACTGACGTCAGCTCTTTTGGGAAGCTCGTCGGGAAGTGGAATAGGAGCGACCCTGGGCTGGTGTTGCTCAAATTCGAAGTCTAAATGTGCTAATTTCGCGCTCTGGAATTGTTCGGTGTCCATAGCCCTCCTCCATGAAGTCTAGGTCGCCCTAAATCCAGTTTCTCAGCCTGAGACAAATCCGTCAAACCAAAGGCTTAAGACTAGACTAAGATCTCGTGAAATAGGCTTTATGGTTTGATATTAAAGTCCGAAAAGTAATCCATGGCAGTTCCAGCATTAAAAGACAATGCCGCTATGGCATCAGAAATTAAGAAGATCGATGACGCTGGCCTATTTGATATGGGTAAGGTGGATAGTTCTGAGTTGGGAAGTCCTGAGTCTTTCCGCTATAAAATTCTGACATTGGTGTTGGGCGAAAGATACGATCGCGCGATCGAAGAGTTAAAAGACTTTTTGGATGAGCCGTCGGAGTATCCAGACTTTAAAGGTAAGATCACAAGATTTATCCACCACGGGATTGATTTGATTTATGCGATCAAGGCGAAGCGTGGTTTCCCGGGGATTAATTCTTTGACTCGCGCCAAGCAACAAGAGCTTCGCGAGAAATTTAAAGAACACTTTAAAGAGCTTCAGTATATCCTTAAAACTATTGAAAAAATTCAGACGGATCTGCGTATTGCGGATGCTCGTTCTACGATTTATGTGGTGCGCGCGTTGTGTGCGGCTGCGTTGGGTATCATTATCTTGGCATTTTGGATGGATATTGTTCACGGTCTCGCTCAGACGAGTGTGATTGTCTTTGATGATGCCTTCGGGCGGCTGGCAAACTGGCTGGTTGAACTCGTCGGACTTTAATAAAAAAGCCACCTTCTGGGTGGCTTTTTTATTTTCTATTACTGCTTAATAGTTCTGTAGACCTCTTCTAGGATCGGTTTAGATTGGCCGCCGCTTAGAAGTTTTCCGTTAACAAACACCGTTGGTGTCCCTTGGATTTGAGCGTCGCCGCCTTCTTTAGCCATGGAAGAGATCATCTCTTTTGTTGCCGGGTCGTTCACGCATTTTTTCAGATCTTCCAAAGGAATTCCAACCTTTGTGGCGATTTGCTCAAGCATTTTGTCGATCAATTGAAGCTTGTACATCTCCATTTGATTTTCGAAAACAAAGTCATGGGCTTCCCAGCCTTTTTTAGCAATTTGCTCTGAGCACATAACGGATGCTGCCAATCCGCAACGAACTCCGTCTCCGCCGCCCCCTTGCATCGCAGGGTTGCAAGTCGGATCCAATGGGAATGGTTTGAAAACCAATTTTACATCGGGGTGAGCTTTTACGAAGGCATGAATTGGTGGAGCTGCATCTTTGCAGTGAGGGCAAAGGAAATCTGCAAACTCAACAATAGTCATCACGGCTGGTTCTGTTCCTGTTTGTAGGACAAGGCCCTTCGCGATATCGAATTTTTGCTCTGGTGATGGAATCCAAGAGCGTACTTTATCTTGAGTCATTTTTTGCAGATCACCGAAGCCTTGGCTTTCCATATACATTAGGTTTGCAACAAAGGCGAAAACCGGGATGCAGATCAAAGAACCCAAAATCCAACGATCTGTTACGAAAATGTCCTTAATATCCTCAGTCAGGTTGCGAGCTGACAGGTTTTCAGCGCCTTTAAGTGCGCCCACGAATGTGATGATTGAAAGTACGTACGTACCAATGCAAACCAGGCAGTAGGCTGTCATCGCTGTTGCGGAAATCAGGCCCATGATGACGGATCCTAAAAGGACCAAGCTTGCCATCAAGAACGTATAGCGTGAAGTTTTCTCTGGATCTTG
This sequence comes from Bdellovibrio sp. ZAP7, assembly GCF_006874645.1. Lineage (NCBI taxonomy): Bacteria > Pseudomonadati > Bdellovibrionota > Bdellovibrionia > Bdellovibrionales > Pseudobdellovibrionaceae > Bdellovibrio > Bdellovibrio sp. ZAP7. The sequence goes on from NZ_CP030082.1 coordinate 2,010,497, forward strand.
AGTTAGATTCCAACGAGTTACGCTTAAAAGGAAAAGTAAAATAACATTTGTTACCAAGCCCCAAAGTGCAACGGGAATTCCTAGAAACGAAGCAAACTTGCTGGCTGTCACCGTGTCGCAATTAAATGTTGCGCTCACATTGCAGAAAGAGGTTCCAGTCAAAGTCCCGAACTTAACCGCATAAAAGTGCTGAGTCAGATACGCGTGGCAGCCGATTGCGATCAAAGTTGCCAAAAGAGCGACAGTAAGGAAGACATTTTTATTTGAAGTTTGTTTCATGCCTTATTCAATCTTAGATTCGTGTTTGAAATCAATAAATTTTATGTAAAAATTGAAAGGCTATCAAGGAAGACAGCTTTGAACGACATACAGAAGTGGATACGCATTCGTAAAGATCTCTATTTGCAAATGGAGAAACAAGTCCGTCATCGTCTGGGGGAAGATACCCCAGAGTTGATGCGTTATCATAAAACCTATCAAGGTGAGTTTACCCGTAAATGGCAGCCGGCCGCACCTGCGGACCTGTGGGAGCAAATTGCGAATTCTCAAGTGGTTCTTATGGGGGATTTTCATGCTCTTCATCAATCACAAAAAGCTCAGCTTCGTGTCTTAAGAAATATTCCTAAGGAACGTAAAACGGTTTTGGCTGTGGAGTTTTTTGATGCTGCTGACCAGTCAAAAATTGATAAATTCATGCAAGGCAAAATGGCTGAAAAGGATTTTTTAAAAGCCATCAAATGGGAAACGCGATGGGGTTTTCCATGGGAGCACTATCGGCCTCTTTTGCGTTACGCTCAGAAACATAAGATTTCCGTGTATGGTCTTAATAAGTCCTTCACAAAACGAAATGCTACGACTTTAAAGTCGCGGGATGTTTTTGCCGGTAAAAAAATTGCAGAACTGACCAAGGCGCACCCGGAGAGTCTGATCTTTGTGATTTACGGTGATTTGCATCTGGCTTCGGCACACATTCCCGCTGAAATTCAAAAAAATCTGGGTAAGCCATTTTCGAAAAATGTTCTTAGTATCTTTCAAAATGCGGAAAAGATCTATTTCCAGCTTTTAAATCAAGGTGCCGAGGGAAATACTGACCTCATTCGTATCAATCGCAACACCTTTTGTCTGATGAGTGTTCCGCCCTGGGTGAAATGGCAAAACTATTTGATGTATCTAGAGCAAACTTACGACGAGGGTTTGCAATTCCAAAGTGAAGACGATGATGATTGGGATGATGACGAGGATTCTGATTTTGAACCTCTGGATTTCACGGATCACATTGGACGCTATGTAAAGATCATGGCCGAGGAATTGGGCTTGGATGTGTCCTTGTCGGCTTTGTCGGTCTACTCCGCCAATGATGATTCCTTTTGGACTCAGGTGCGTGAACATTATGACGCGAAAAAGCAGATTTGGATTCAACGTCTGATTGAGGATGAGTATTCTTTCTATTTGCCTGAAATCAGCGCGGCTTATTTGGCGCGGGGGACGGTGAATCACGCGTCAACTTTAGCGATGCAGTACATTCATGCTCAGGTGAGTGGAAGTAAGAATTTGTTTTGGGAAATGCCCCAAGACTTTCTGCGCTGGATTTGGATGGAGGCAGTTGCTTATTTTGGATCCAAAATGATCAATCCAAAAAGAAAGACCGACACCATTGCGGATATCAAAGCAAGCTTGGTGCATAAGGATTCGTCCGATATTGGTAAAGAGGCTTTGCAGCTGGCTCTTGCTCAGAAAATGCATGAGTTGATGGTGATCACGGGGGTTCCGGGTCATAAGCTTCAAGCTAAACCTCGTCGCAAAGCGAGCTATATGGTGGCGGCGACTTTACTTGGAGGCATGATGGGGGAGCGTCTTTTCTTTGGATATCAAAAGAAGCTCTTAAAGGCGTCGACAATGGCGTCTTTCATGCAAAAACCTATGGATAATGAAAACTTCGAAGTAGCGTATTATGGCATGTTGGAAATTGTAGAGTCATTGCCAACACCGTTTCACAGTAAAAAGGAAAAGCTATGAAAAAAACCTGGTTTCGCAGCATTCAACTAAAACCTGTGGGTCCGTTCAGTCTGGAAGAGATGCGCGCCTTTATTCATCGTGGTGAAGTTGGTTTGCTGGATTTAGTTTTGGATGAGAGTCATGGCGATGTGTGGAAGCCCGCAGCCGAGTGGAGTGTCTTTGAGCTGTCATTGTTCCCCGCAGCTCAGTCGTTTATTCCTGGAGTGGAGCTTGATGAAAACCTTCCGGAATGGGTGGTTTTGGTGGAGCAGAAAGGTTCCGCTCCATTGCAAGAAGGTCCTTATTCAATTGCCAATATTAAAAATGGAATCCGTTCAGGAAAATTTTCGCCCTATCAGCATATTTGGAAAAGCGGATTAAGTGGCTGGTGTCAGGTGAAGGATCGGCCTGAGTTTTATGCGTCAATTACGTCGGAGCAGTTAAGCCCCGAAGGAACTAATTAAGAGCGTCTTTTAGGTCTTTACCTGGTTTAAAGCGGGGCACGTGGGCACTCGGGATTTTCACCACTTGGCCTGTTTTTGGATTGCGACCCTGACGAGGCTTGCGAGTGGCTTTAGAGAATGTGCCAAAGCCCACGAGCTTTACTTCGTCACCTTTTTTAAGTGCTTCTTGAATTACACGAAGGGTAGCGTCAAGGATATTTTCTGATTGAGCTTTCGTAGATTTTGTACGTTCAGCGATGATTTCGATCAGTTGAGCTTTGTTCATTGCTAATATCCTTTAGATTGCAGGGAATGAACACTAAATTTTGCTAAGAAAATGGTCAAGTTAAAATTAGAAATGGGAGAGTTTTTCGATGAATAATTTGTTTCGAACCTTAGTCATTTTGTTGTTTCCATTGACTTTATCTGCGCAGCAAAAAGTTGCTGCTCAGCTGTATGGTTTGAAGTCGGAACGAAAGCAAAAGCTCTATGACTTGACGGTTGATTTTTCTCAGCAGGGGGCGGAAATTCTTGTGCAGAGCGATTTTCGTGACACGGATGGGAAAATGGTGGTCGCGGAAAAAGGTGTTGTCGCAGGCGATAGAATTCTTCGTTATGAAATTGTAAGGCCCCAGACTTCCGAGAAAGGCACCATCGTTGTCGATAGCGAGAAAATCAAATTCGAATACGAAGGCGCTGACGGAAAGAAAAAATCAGCTGAAGAAAAAGCCAGGGGTTTGATAGTATGTTCTTCCAGTTTTGCTTTGTTTGTTAAGTCCCATTTTGAGCAATTGAAAAAAGGCGAAGACATAGCCATCCGTTTTGCGGTGTGGGATCGCTTGGAAACTGTTGGGTTCACGCTTCGTAACCTTGGTATCAAAGAAATTGATGGTGAAAAGATGATGGAAGTACAGATGAAGCCGACAAGTTTTGTGATTGCTGCTTTAGTCGATCCTGTCCATTTCTGGTTTGCTGAAAAAGACCAAACTTTGAGAGTGATGAAGGGCCGCGTGGCTCCTAAGCAGATGAAGGATGGTAAGTGGAAAGACCTCGACGCTGAGGTTGTCTATACTATGGTCCAGACTCCAGTCTCAAAATAATACAGTCTCAATTTTTACCTGTTTCCCGCCGATAAGTGGGGCATGAAGAATCAGGACTCTCTCTTTGTAGTTTTCTGCTTGTGCCTCACGATCGGCATCGTTGCGGTCTATGGAGTGCTTGTTGGGCACTTTAACGGTCATCAGAAATATGAAATTCAAATCTCCGCTCTCAATAAAAAAGTTGAGAAGGAGCAATTCAATAATTCTTTGTTAAGTTATCAACTTAAGGATTTTCAACAAACTGTTGCTCAAGTCCTTCCGGATAATAAAACATTGCAGGCCAAGTTTGAAGTGAGCAATCTGGCGTCTGCAGTTCGCTCTCCAGCCAGTGAATCCGCTATTGATCTGTCGCCGATCATTTTTGAACGCGCAAAAAAATACTTCACTCAGCAAAGCTACGATAAAGCCATCAAAGAATTCAATAACTTGTTGGATAAATATCCACTGAGTTCTCATGGTGTTGAAGCTCACTTTTTTATAGCTGAAAGTTACTTCCTGAAAAAGGATTTCCGTAATTCTTTGGCGACTATTGATGATATGGTGACTCAGTATCCAGATAATGACCTGACAGGTTTCATTTTGCTTCGCATGGGGCAAATCAGTGAAATCAATAATCAGGTGGATGAGGCGTCTGAGGTCTATAACACCGTTCTAAAAAACTTCAAAAACGAAGATCTTCGTAAGCAAGCCCGCAAGCTTGCTCAAAGCGTGGAATTCAAATAATGAAGAAGGCCTTTCAGATTCTTCTTTTTGTGATGGCGTTTCAAATGGAGGTTCGAGTTCGTGCCTCCGCAGATACGTTGCAGCAGCCTTCGGGTTGTTTGAAATCCGCAGACAGTTGCGCGATTCACGTTCTGGGTTCTCCGTTTCACTTAAAACAAGAAGAACTGGAATTGCACTCAGCTGAAGGTTCAACTTTAATGCGTCTGTCGCAGGCCCAATGGCGTTTGGTAAAAGGTGTGTTGTGGGTCGAGGAAGCTCCGCAAGTGACTGTTGAAACACCTTATGCGACTGCAAAAGCAGCTCATGGCCAGTATTGGTTAATTGACCGTGGTGAAAAGCTTGTGATTCGTAATATCAATGCTGACTTAAATGTTGTCCTAAGAGACGGCAAAAAAATGGACGTGCCTGCAGGATTTGAATTCTGGGTTGCTGGGATCAATTCCAAAGGAAAGAATGAATATGGCATGATTCAAACGGTGGACATGAAGGATCATCTGGTGCTTTGGAATAAATTGTTTAAAGGCACTAAAGAGCAGTTTAAAACAGAAGTGACTGAGCTTCGTGAAAACTGGAAAGATCTGGCTGAACGCGGTGGCAGCCTTTATGAAAAGATAGCCCTTCGTCAGATTGCTTCCATCCAAGAAAGCCAACGAATTGAAGCTGAGAAAAAGCGCCAGGCTCAGATGGAGCGCCAGAAAACCCGTGAATTAATGTACAAACGTGCCTTCGACAGATGATTCCATTAAAACTTAGGTCCTGATTTCCGTTTTGAAAACCGAGTCCTGAAGTTTCTTCCGGCTGTACATGCTATTCTGCAGGCTGGGAGGATAAGGATGTCTTCTATTTCATCAGACCGCTCGCGCCAGGACGATACAATTAGACAGACTCGTGAAGAGTATGAGAATCGGGAAACCGAGAATGCCAAGCGCCGCAATGCGGAAATCAAGCGCCTTGAAAAACGCTATCATGACGATGTTAAAGCCATCACGGATAGTTATGAAAACAAGCTAGATACTTTGAATCAACGCAATCGAGATTTGTTGACGGAAAAAGATTTCGACAACAATCGTAAGATTGATGAAGTTCGCAATACGTATCGCGAATCTTTGCGCAATAAAACAGAAGAATCCTATAATGACCGCGCTTTGATGCGTGAGTCGTATGAAGCCCAAATTGATAAGCAAAAAAAGGTCAATGAGTCTCAGAAAGAAAATCTGGCTGGACAGTTGACTACCGAAATCAAAAATCGTGACGATCAAATGCAGCGCATGAGTAATGAAAATCGTCAGCGCGCCCGTGAGGACGTGGCCAAAAATACGCGTCGCTTGAATGATGCTCATGAAAAAGAGAGAGATGCGATGGCGAGCTCTCATCAGCAAGAGCTTGCGACAAAAAGTCGTGCCACGAATGAAATGCGCAAATCCTATGAGTCTCGCTTGAAAGAAAGCGAACGTATGCGCAATGATCAAAAAGAAAGTCTTCAGCAGAAGATCGCGGATGTCATTACGAATGATAAAGAAATGTATTCTGATAACTTGAACATGAAGCAGGAAGTGATGAATTCCGAGCTGAATCGTGTTCGTGATAAGTATCAAAATACTTTGGAGAGCAAAGTGCAGTCTATCGACGAGCAGAATGCAGAGTTCCGTGATACGGTGAATGATCGTATTTCGACTCAAGTGCGCTCTCGAGACTCTCAAATTCAACGTCTGAATAGCCGCTTGAATAATGAAATGGCTAAGAATGAAAAACTGCGCGGTATTGAGAGAAAAAATCTGACTCAAGCCTATGAAAAGCAGATGGACATTGTTGAGCAACGCCGTGAAGATGCGGTGAATGATATGCGTGCCTTATCAAATGAGCGCATTGACAAAATGAATCAAAAAAATCAGCAGCTTTTGCATAATGTGGACCGTGAGTATCAATCGCAGGCTAATGTAACGAATTCGCGAATGTCAGCGGATCGAGAGATGATGAAAGCAAGCCACGAGGATCAAATGATCCAAGTGAATAACTCTGCGGAAACTCGTGTTAAAAAGATCACGGATCTTTCCAATAAAAATGCAAAAAAATTGGGCGAATACTACGGTAGTTCTTTAGATCAAATGGAAGAGAACTATAGCCAACGTATGGAAGGTCAGCGTCAGCGTTTCACAGAAGACCAAGTGGCTAATAACAAAGCCATGACGGAGCGTTTCCGTGGCATGGAGCAGAGCTTCAACGCGAAACTTGAGCAAACTGTGAAGACATACGAGGACAAATTGGCTTCGATGAAAGACAATCAAGATCGCGAAATCAAGCGTCTTGAGAAGTTGTATTCACAACGTATGCAAGATCAAGGCAAGGCGAGTAAGAATGAGAAAGATTCTGTGGCCATGCAATATGAAGCGAAGCTTGCGCAACTCAGTGAGTCGCACAACGATCAGATTGAGAGAATGAATAGACGCCACCAGGAGGATATGCAAAACTTGTCTGTAAAGATGAGTTCATACTCTAGGAAGGCATAGGTTCATGCTAGCAGATCGACGAGCAAAAATTGTGGCGACCATTGGGCCGTCAACTCGTGATGAGAAAAATCTAGAAAAAGCAATTAAGGCGGGCATGAACGTGGCTCGCCTTAACTTTTCCCACGGTGCACATGAAGATCACCTGAAGGTGATCCACTCACTTCGTAAACTTTCAAAAGAGTTGAAGGCGCCGGTTACAATCCTTCAGGATTTACAGGGGCCGAAAGTTCGCGTTGGTAAAATTGAAGGCGGGAAGATTGAAATTAAACCCGGCGAAAAATTTACTTTCACGACAGCACCTGTCTTGGGCCGTCAGGGCCTTATCCCATCTGACTTTAAAGAATTGCCTCTGGCTTGTACTCCAGGCACGCGCATCCTTTTGGATGACGGCTTGATGCAAGTGGAAGTTTTGCAAGTTCGCGGTGACGAAGTTGACGTTGTCGTTATCGACGGCGGTATCTTGAAAGATCGCAAAGGCATGAACTTGCCAGGCGTGAATCTGCCTGTGGATCCAATGACTCCGAAAGATTTGGAAGACCTGGAATTTGGGATTGCGAATAAAGTGGATTATATCGCTTTAAGTTTTGTGCGCCATGCGCGCGATATTCGCAAACTTCGTGAAATTATCGAAGCTCGTGGTTCTCAGGCTAAGATTGTCGCTAAAATCGAAATGATCGAAGCTATCGAAAACTTGGAAGAGATCTGTCGTCTTTCAGACGCCGTGATGGTGGCTCGCGGTGACTTGGCTGTCGAAGTCGGTCAAAGCCGTTTGCCGGGTTTCCAAAAACGTATCATCAATGTTTGCAACCAATTGGGGCGTCCTGTTATCACGGCAACGCAAATGCTGGAGAGCATGATTGAAAACCCTCGTCCAACGCGCGCAGAGATCACTGACGTGGCGAACGCGGTTTTGGATGGTTCAGATGCCTTGATGCTTTCTGCAGAGTCTGCAAGCGGTAAGAATCCGTTTAAAGCGATTCGCACTATGCATGAGATCATTCTTGAAGTTGAGCGCAACGAAGAGGAATATTACAAAATTTCTTTGGACAGCGAATTCCTAAGTACACCTGCATCGATCGCAGCGAGTGCTTCTTTGAGTGCTTTGAAATTGAATGCCACGGCAATCATCTGTCTAACCAGCACAGGTAAAACTGCTAGCATTATTTCATCGTTCCGTCCTAAAGCTCGCATCATATCGGTAACTCAGCACCATGAGGTGTTGAATTCTCAGGAATTAAACTGGGGTATCCAAACCCATGCGATTAAGCCTTACAAAAACATGGAAGACATTTTGTCTGAAGTGGATCGCTTGTTGGTGACTCATGGTTTGTCTAAAACAGGTGATAAAGTGATCGTCACGTTGGGGCAACCTATTGCGAGTGGTGTGAAGACAAATTCTTTGTATGTTCATACAGTGGGCGGAGAAGATTTGACGAAACTTCCGGATGAGCAGTTGCCACTGCGTTGTCAGGCTGATCCAAACATCGACTAATAAATCCGAAATATGTAAATTAAAAAAGCCCTGGTTAACCAGGGCTTTTTTAATGCGTTGGCGCTACAAAAAACGGCAGGCGCCTTTTAGCGCAGTCTGCGTTTTAAGTTGTTTAGCAGGGTCCAATTGTTTGCCTGGGGTTCCACAAACGGAAGTTCCAGCAGAACAAAAACGCTTGAGCCATCCATGATTTTTTCATTTAAGTATTTCTTTTCAATCAAGCTGTTCACGTCGTCAGGTTTGATCAGTTGACCAAATTCTTTCACGGAATCATTTTGCAAATCCGTCAGACTGACTTTGTTTAAACCTTTTTTATCTGGTTCAACTTTTTTTGCAAAGTGAATCAGAGCGTTTAGAACTTTACACTCTTGTTCCGTCAAAGGATCTTTTTTGTCTTTTTCTTGTTTGTAGATCCAGTCGTTGTGCCAGTCTACGAAAGCAAAAAGTTCAGCAGCTTTCATGTTAACGATTTTTTGAGTGCCATCGCCGCGGTCTTCCTGAGTAGCGAAACCCAACTCAGTCAACGCGTTTACCAGTGAGTTCATTTTATTCGTAGCTTCCTGGAAAATTTGAATCGTATAGTTGCGAAGCAAGACCGAAGATATGCTGACGCCATTGGCTTCGGGTTTTCCATACTTATTGCAAACAAAATTGAAAATCGACATCAGCTTGTTGATCACATGAGGTGGAAAGCGCTCTTCATCGGCATTGGCTGTTTCCAGCTGCTTTAGTTTTTTATTTGATTCGCGAATAGTCTCATTCAGGTTTTTTAGAATCGCACGAACCCATACTGGCAACTGATCTAGCTGTTTATTTAAAGATTCATAGGGGAGTGCGATTACTTCTGTTTCTTTGATTGCTTTAACGTTCGCACTGCGAGGCTTGTTGTCGAATAAACCCATTTCCCCAACCATGGAACCGGGGCTGATCTCTGCCAGAGAAACTTCTGATTGGCCTTTTGTTTTTGTGACCGCAAGCAATCCGGATTTGATAATATACATCGCGTCCGCAGGATCACCTTCGCGAAATAAGTAATTATCTTTTGCGATCTTTTTTGCCTCAGCCACAGACAGGTCCTTCCCGAGAAATTGTTGCATTTAGTATCTCGAAAAAATGCCCTGTGATCACTGGGAAAACTACGGACTGGACTTTAGCTAGAGACAGTAGACAAAAAACCAAAGACCCTGCAAAAAGGTACGGCCTTACTTGAACAAGTAAGGCCGTACCTTTTTGCGTTTTTGATTTGAATTGTTTGGTTAAACTTAGAAAGTCATCGCTTTGCAGTCAGGGGCGATAGTCATTTTGCCCTCTGTGGCTGCGAGAACTTTTTCCGGAGACAAATCCGGAGCATATTCTTTTAAAACGAAACCTTTATCAGTTACTTCGATCACGCCGAAATCGCTGACAATTTTCTTGATACACTTGATACCTGTTAATGGCAGAGTGCATTTTGTGCGAAGTTTGGAATTTCCTTCTTTGTCAGTGTGTTGCATGGCTACGATTACGTTACGAGCGCCGGCAACTAGATCCATTGCGCCGCCCATGCCTTTTACCATTTTGCCTGGAACCATCCAGTTTGCGATAGAACCTTGCTCGTCCACTTCCATAGCGCCCAGAACTGTCAAGTCCACGTGGCCACCGCGAATCATCGCGAAAGAGTCCGCGCTGGAAAAGAAACTTGCTCCTGGTACGGCTGTCACAGTTTGCTTACCAGCATTGACGAGATCAGCATCGACTTGATCTTCAGTTGGGTATGCGCCCATTCCTAAAAGACCATTTTCGCTCTGTAACATAACGGACATGCCCTTAGGAATGTAGTTTGCAACCAAAGTTGGAATGCCGATACCTAAGTTCACGCAATAGCCATCTTGAACTTCTTTAGAGATACGTTGTGCGATTTGTTCTCTTGTTAGTGGCATGTATTACCCCTTGCTCACAGTGCGCTGTTCGATGCGTTTTTGATAGTTCGTTCCTTGGAAAATCCTTTGAACGAATACGCCGGGAGTGTGAACTTGATCTGGATCCAGTTCACCCACTTCAACCAATTCTTCAACTTCTGCAACAGTGATTTTGCCAGCAGTTGCCGCCATTGGATTAAAGTTGCGTGCTGTTTTTCTGAAAACAAGATTTCCGAATTTGTCGCCCTTCCAGGCTTTGACAAGTGCGAAATCACCAACGATACCGTGCTCAAGAACATAATCACGACCGTCGAAGTTTTTGATTTCTTTGCCTTCAGCTACCAAAGTTCCCACACCTGTTGGGGTGTAGAATCCTGCGATACCCGCGCCACCGGCACGAATACGCTCGGCCAAAGTTCCCTGAGGGCAGAACTCAAGTTCAAGTTCGCCGCTCATATATTGTTTTTCGAATAAGGCGTTTTCACCCACATAAGATGAAATCATTTTTTTGATCTGACGTTTTTGCAAAAGCAAACCCAAACCAAAATCATCCACGCCGGCATTGTTGGAAACGCAAGTCAGATTTTTTACTCCGCGTTCAACCAAGGCCGCGATGGAGTTTTCAGGAATACCGCAAAGACCAAAGCCACCAACGACCAAGGTCATTCCGTCTTTTACGCCTTCAAGGGCCGACATGGCATCTTTATAAACTTTTTTGCTCATGATGTTTCTCCAAATGAAAAAGGCTGCCTCACTGGGCAGCCCTTAAGCGATTAAGCTTTTTCGATAATAAGAGCAACGGCTTCGCCGCCACCAATACACAAAGTCGCTAGACCATAGCGTTTGTTGTGCGTGTGAAGAGCGTGAACCAATGTCGTAAGGATACGGGCACCAGAAGCACCGATCGGGTGACCGATAGCTACCGCACCACCGTGGACGTTGACTTTAGCGGCTGGGATTTCCAGTTCTTTCATTGCTACCTGAGTAACAACTGCGAACGCTTCGTTGATCTCCCAAAGATCGATATCGCCAACTTTCAAGTTTGCTTTTGCAAGCGCTTTTTTGATTGCGCCCACTGGAGCTGTTGTGAAGTATTTTGGTTCGTGTGCGAATGTTCCGTGAGCCACGATTTTTGCCAAAGGTTTTGCGCCACGTTTTTTAGCTTCAGATTCAGACATCAAAACGTGAGCAGCGCCACCGTCGTTGATTTTAGAAGCATTCGCCGCCGTGATCGTTCCCGCTTTATCGAAAGCTGGTTTCAATCCAGGAATTTTGTCGAAGTTCGTGTTGAATGGTTCTTCGTCTTTATCGATAACCACGTCACCTTTGCGACCGGCAACCGTTACTGGCACGATTTCGTTTTTGAATACGCCATCAGCCCAAGCTTTTTGTGCTTTTTTGTATGAATCAACAGCGAAAGCATCTTGTTCTTCACGAGTGAAGTTATGCTCTTTCACGCAGATCTCTGCAGCGTTACCCATGTGGAAATTGTTGTATGGATCCCATAGACCATCTTTGATCATGGAGTCAGTCATTTGTGTCGCGCCCATGCGGTAACCGGAACGAGAATTTTCCAGCAAGTGCGGAGCCAAAGTCATGTTCTCCTGACCACCAGCCACTGCAATTTTAGTGTTACCCAATTGAATATTATCAGCAGCCAACATCACGGCTTTAAGGCCAGAGCCGCAAACTTTATTGATCGTCATGCATGGAGTGTTGTTGCTAAGGCCAGCAAAAAGAGCTGCTTGACGAGCGGGAGCTTGTCCAACACCGGCAGTCAATACTTCACCCATAATGACTTCATCGATTTCATTCGGGGAAACATTTGCACGAGTTAGAGCTTCTTTAATCGCAGCTGCGCCTAGTTTGGGAGCAGGGACTGCACCGAAACCACCTTGAAAGGATGCGACAGGAGTTCTGACGCTGCTGACAATCACTACATTTTCCATAATTCACCTCTTCATGTTGAAAATCGTAAAAAAATTATCTTAAATAGAGTCTGAGTCAATATTTCAGAATTTGGAGACAACGCATGTCAGCGATCACGGTCATCTTGATGAGTCTTTTTGTTCAGCCTCTTTTTGCAGCCACGTTTGAGGCTCCGGTTCAAGAAGGTACTCGTTTGGTTCTTAAAGGATTTGAAGCTCAGGTGCAGCTTGTCGCAGTGCCCGGATCAAATGCCGTAAAAATCTCTGGAGTGGACGAATCAGGTATGGAAGGCGCTTACGTGGTGACTAAGAAAGATAATACCATCGAAGTCAGCATGAATGAATTCGGCAGTAAGAAAACCTGGATGAATATCTTGCCGAAAGCGAACTCTCAGATGAAAAAAATTGAGATTTCCGGTGCCCCGATCCCGGTGGAGATTCAGCTTAAAGGTGGCAGCGTCATTGCGCAAAAATGGAGCAAAGATCTGAAAGTGAGTATGACTTCAGGTCGTACGGTGGCATCTAATGGCACGGGCTCTTTGCAACTTTATGTGCAAAAAGGTGAGATCAGTGTCAGTGATCATGTGGGTCGCGTAAATGCCGACGGTTATTCAGGAGTGATGAATCTTAAAAACATCCAAGGCGACATCGATGCGTCGATGTTTTCTGGTCAGTTGAATATCGAAAAAGTTCGCGGCTTCGTATCGCTTTCAACACAGCAGGCCACAGGAAAAGTGAACCAAGGTTCGGGCACAATCCAATTTGAAAATGGAAAAGGCAGTTTGAATTTGCAGGCGTTCCAAGGCCGTCTTGAAGGACAAAACCAAGAAGGAAACGTCAGCATCACAATGGCATTGGATTCCGAAGTGGATGTAAAATCCAAAGCGGGTCGTATCAATATCACCTCGCCCGCAGCTTCGGGGGCTAGCGTCAATTTGTACACAGTCGATGGTGAGATCTTTGTTCCTAATGAGTTGAAAGTGAACAAGTTAAGCTCAGAGAAAAGTGTTCGTGGCCGCCTTCGTGGCACAACACAAAGAGGCAGCATTTCTGTGCGCAGCCAAGAGGCGACAATTCTAGTGAAATGAGTTGACAGCCCAAGCTCTATGATTCAGGTATTTGAAGGTACATTCACCATCGTCAACTAGGTAAAATAATGGCAAAAATCGTTAAAAAGAAGCCCGCAGCAAAGACACCAGCAAAACCGGCCAAAAAAGCCCCAGTAAAAGCTGCGTCAAAACCTGCACCTAAAAAAGCAGCTCCGAAAACTGTTGTTAAGAAGAAGGTTGAAAAAGCTCCTGTAAAGGCTGCTCCCAAAAAACCGGAAGTTAAGAAAAAGGTCGAAGCTAAGGTTGAGCCTAAGGCAAAAGTTCCTGCGAAGTCCGTGAAGGAAGTCAAAGAGACGAAAGCCGAAGTTGCAAAAAAAGAGAAAGTCGAAAAAAAGGCTGCTGCCGCTCCAGCTCCTGAAAAAGCTGTTGCTCCTAAAAAAGAGGCGAAAGCCGCTAAAAAAGGTGCAAAAGGCAAAGGCAAAGAAAAAGACGACTCTGAAATGGATGATGATTTTATCGCCGATGACGACATGATGGGCGATGAGATCGGGGAGTACGAAGAGGAGCTTAAGGCCGTTGAAGAATCCGAAGAGGAAATCGACGTTGTTGAGGAATGGGCTCCTGAAGATAAAGACAAGTCAGACGAAGAAATCGTACTGACAGATGCTGAAGGCCGTCGTTACTGCCGCGCTCGTGATTGCGATCAAGTTGCGGTTGTTGATGTGTATTGCCGTTATCACTACCTTTTGTTCTGGAAGAAAATCCAAGTACGTAAGAAGATCCTTACGGATGGTAAACTTGAGCGTTACGTTGAGGAATTGACGTCACGTTACCCAGATAAGTTCCTTGAGATGATCCGTCGCGATTTGCGTACTGAGAAGGATTTCTTGGCTGCTATCCAGGAGCTAGAGATTGACGAATCAGCAGCAGAGAACGAGTTTGAAGAAGATACGAATGCGTTTATCGAAGAAGTACGCGGCATGGGGGACTCCGGCGGGAATGCGTCGGACGACGACGAGTACTAATAGTCTCGTCGCACGTCGGTAAATCCGATTTACCTGCGTTGCTTCGTCGTCGGCGTACGAGGAGTACGCCTTCCTCCTAGCGCCTTGTTAAATCGAATTTATCGACATGCTTGGTTCCCGGAGCGCGTTTTTGGGAATAGAATTGAAGCCTCACTTTTTAGTGGGGCTTTTTTTTGGACACTTTGCTGCTGTGCGCAAAGGGCTCCCTTTTTTGGGGTGGGGTGAGGATTTGTTTGGGAAATCGGGGGTTTACATTTGTTAATTTTGGGAGGGTGGACGCGAGTGCTTGCGTCATGAAATTTTGTAGTACATATTTTATTGCCATCTCGAACCCAGATTGGTACCAGTAGCCGCAAGTTACCTAAATATATGCTGGAAATACGGTCCGGCGTTTCTACCTGCCACCATTTAATGGCAGACTATTTGGAGATATAAATGAAGAACTTATTCGTTCTTTTCGCGATCCTCATTGCTTCCGTTACTTCACACGCACAAGAGCAATTCCCAATTGGGCCAGATCACAATCTGACTCCGGGTTCATTGTGCTCTCGTCCAACTGAACACCGCTATCCAGAAGGTATCAATTACTGTGAGCGTGACGTTGATTCTGACGTTAAAAGAGGTCGTTTCGCAGCCTACGATCAGTTGGGCTTCCGCACTCGCCAAATGGACCGCCAAGCTTTCAAAATCGACCATTACATCCCTCTTTGTATGGGTGGATCTAACAACATCGATAACTTGTGGCCACAACACAAATCTGTATACGAAATCACAGACTCTTTGGAGCAAGTTCTTTGCCAGAAAATGGCTGAAGGCAAACTTTTGCAAAAAGATGCTGTTCGTATCATCGTTCAAGCGAAAAACAACTTGGATCAAGTTCCGGCGATCCTAGCGCGTGCCTACGCTCTATAATTGATTTGATTATCTCTCTCGAGGGGTAAGGCTCACTTCCAGTATTAGGGGTGGGCCTTTTTCGTTTACAAGCCTGAATTTTTGCCACGGGGACGCCTAAACGCCCAAATTCCATGAGATTTATGATAGAAATCCTCATTCTTTTGAATGGAGTTTCCTAATGAAAATCCTGGTCCTTATTATTACATCCCTGGTCGGCATTGTCGCAGGGGCCGCGCAACCCAAAGAATCTAAAAATCTCAGCTGCAGCGTCCTTTATAACGTTGAAAACAAAGACGGCTCTGACGTTCCGGGTGTCTACGAAGACCTAGATACGTCCAAGCTGGATATCAAAACAGCTGTTGGTAAAACAGCGACGTCATCTGATGCTTACGTTAAATTGCAGGTAATGACTCAGACAGATGAAAATGGAAAAGATCTGCTGACGTTAAATGTATGGGATACGAAATCTAAAGTGCTTTTAACGAAAATTAAAAACACGGTGTTGGTAAATGAGTTGAATTTATTTGTGCGTTTACCAGAGGAGACTCGAGGCCGCATGAAAAAGAAAAACATGGGCGATATCGCCTGGGCGGAACTCTGGTGTTCAATCTCGGAATAAAAAAAAAGCTCCCTAGTGGAGCTTTTTTTTATTCCCGCTAAACATCTTCGGGCCTTTTCCGTCGTCATCTTCAGAGTCTTCGGTGTCCTCTTCTGATTCTTCATAGTCCTCATCGTCTTCGTCGCGTGGAGGGCTCAGCTCTTCGCTTTTTTCGGCTCTGGAAAGAGCATCTTCTGATTCCGACTCTTCGTAAATCATAGCATCATCGTCGACGCCCAAAAGCTTGTTTGCTTCGGCTTCCAGATTTGAATTTTCTGTGGAGTATTGAAGATACAGTTTTTTGCCTTGGAATGGAAATTCCTGCCACACGTAAGGGAAATCAACTTCGCCTTCTTTTTCAAAGTATTCCATCATCATGGATGCAGCTGCATCCACGCAGTTGTGAATACGAGAAAGGGCGTCTTGTTGTTCTTGGGAGTAGTTCATTGAAACTTCGAAGTTTGCTTGCGCCAAGCGACCTTGCTCGTGGTATCCAACGCGTAGCACAATTTCTTCGGTGTAGATACGACCTTCGATAATCAGTTCAGCCTCATCAAGGTATTGAGCGAAATTCTCGTTGAACACCGTCTGAATTTGATCTGAGTACTCTTTGGGAAAATTAGTCCATTTTTTGGAACTTTTCAGTCTTGGATTCATAGAGAGGGGCTCCTCGAACTTTGACATTTCTAAAGTGCTCCTCTATAACTCACTTTCTTTGATGACACAAGAGGTAAGAACGTGGATGAAGTGAGCCAAAATCCTGAAATCACCAATCAAATTCAGAGCATGAATCAAGATGTCGGTCAGGGCCGTGGCGTCTACATTTCTACGTATGGTTGCCAGATGAACGTGAACGATACAGAGCGCATGCATTCTCTTTTGGAGATGCAAAACTTTGTTCCGGTGCAAACACCGGAAGAAGCGTCTTTGATCATCATCAATTCCTGCAGCGTTCGTGAAAAACCGGTACACAAGGTTTATTCTGAAGTCGGTACTTTCAAAAAAATGAAAGAGAAAAACCCGGAGCTTCGTATCGGCGTTGGTGGTTGCGTGGGCCAACAGGAAAAAGAAAATCTAATTAAGAATCAGCCGATGATTGATTTCGTATTCGGTACGGATCAGATCGACAGTCTTCCGTATCTGGTGGCTGATAGCTTTATGGATCGTGAAAAACGCATCAATACTAAATTCCAGCATCGTGCACCTTATCACATAGAAACGATGGTTCGTAATCCAGGTGTCGCGACTTTCGTGAACATCACCAAGGGTTGCGATAACTTCTGCACATTCTGTGTGGTGCCTTACACTCGTGGGCGTGAAAAATCCCGTCCTTTGCAACACATTCTGACGGATATCCGCCACCTGGTGAAACGCGGGATGAAGGAAGTGACTCTCTTGGGTCAAAACGTGAATTCTTACTCTGATAGTGACGTCGACTTTGCTGATTTGATGGCAAAGGTGGCGACAGAGACGGACGTGGAAAGAATTCGCTTCACGACATCTCATCCGAAAGACTTTAATCAAAAGCTTGCGGATACGATGGCGGCTCACCAGAACAAAATCATGGAGTACATTCATTTGCCATTCCAAAGCGGTAGCACGCGCGTATTAGAGCGTATGAATCGCATCTACACGCGTGAAGAGTATCTGGAGAAAATCGCGATGCTTCGTAAGTCGATTCCAAATGTAGTTTTTTCTACTGACATCATCGTGGGTTTCCCAGGTGAGACAGAAGAGGACTTCCAGGACACGATGAACATGGTGCAAGAGGGTGGCTTTGAAACTATCTTTGCTTTCAAATACTCCCCACGTCCATTTACGAAGGCAGCGAAATTTGAAGATCAAATTGCGGAAGAAGTAAAATCGGAGCGTTTGAATCGTCTGTTTGATATGCACGATAAAATGTCTTTCGAATTGGTGAAAAGATATGAAGGCCAGGTCTTGAAAGTTCTGGTTGAAAATACAGATCGTGAAGAAGGAAAAGTTCACGGTCGCAGTACGGGTAATAAACTTGTTCACTTAAAGGGCTCTGCTGATTTGATTGGGAAAACAGTTGATGTTCGCATCACGCGTGCGTTTCCCGCGACATTCCACGGAGAGTTGGTTCAATAATGAAAGAAGAAGTTTTAGATTTGAATAATCTGAAAGCAAACATCATCTTCGCAGAGGAATCTCACGACGAAGAAACATTTCATCAGGAAGACCTGGTGCAGTTGTTTCCGTACGGTCTTTCTGTGACAGGGGATATCTCTCGTCCTTTCCTTTTATTGAAAGACGAATCCCACGCATACACTTTGCCTGTGGCGGTTTCGCCGATCGAGGCCGGTGTGGCATTGTCTCAGTCCAATAAAAGCATTGCAGAATCGACTCCGCACAAATTCACCCAGCTTTTGATGGAATCATTGGGGATTGAAGTTCGCCAAGCCGTGTTTGTTGAAATCAAGGGCGCGAATCAGTACGTTCGTCTTTATTTGACGGGTCATCCAAAAACTAACTCGATCAAAGTGCGCGCAGATGAGGCAATGTCTTTGTGTCTTCACTTGGGCACTCCGATTTTTGCGACAAAAAACTATATCGGCCGCTCGAAAGTGATGAACGCAGCGGTGGAGAGCAACTCCCACGTACTCCAAAACATGTCTGGCGAAAAGCCTAGATATCTGAATTAATAATTAAATTAACATTTGAAAAATTGCTGTACTGCAAATTGTTTTAAGGCTCTGTTGTTGAAACAATAGGGCCATGATTCATCTACCACCATTAATTTACGATCTTGGGATAATTCTGGTAGTGGGCGCTTTGGTGACCCTGCTGTTTAAAAAGCTCCGCCAACCATTGGTGTTGGGCTACCTCGTTGCGGGTTTCCTGGTCAGTCAGCATTTTCCCTATCTTCCAACTATTCAAGATAAAGCTAATATCAGCACATGGGCCGAGATCGGTGTGATCTTCCTGTTGTTCGGTTTGGGTTTGGAGTTCAGCTTTAAGAAACTGGTGAAGGTTGGTGGCTCTGCCGGATTCACTGCGGTGTTTGAAGTAATCTTCATGGTGGGCCTGGGCTATCTGGTGGGACGGTTGATCGGGTGGAATTCCATCGACAGTCTTTTTATGGGTGGTGTGCTTTCGATTTCTTCGACAACCATTATCGTACGAGCCTTCCAGGAATTGAATATGAAGGGCCAGCGCTTTGTGGAGTTGGTCTTTGGTATCCTGATCGTGGAGGACATTGTAGCTGTTTTGCTTTTGGTCTTGTTGCCGTCACTGGCGATGAGCGAAGGCTTAAACATGGGTTCACTGATGACGGTGACCCTGCGTATGGTTTTCTTTATTTTGCTGTGGTTCGTGGTGGGAATTTTTCTTTTGCCCGTTTTCTTGCGCAAAATTCGTACGCTGCTTGAAGAGGAAACGACTTTGATCGTTTCTATCGCATTGTGTTTTATGATGGTGGCAATTTCATCTTTGGCGGGATTCTCGCCGGCGTTGGGTGCTTTCGTGATGGGTTCGCTTTTGGCGGAAACTCCGGAAGGTCATCACATTGAAAAACTGATCAATCCGGTAAAAAATCTTTTTGCAGCGGTGTTCTTTGTTTCTGTGGGCACGATGATTGATCCGCAGATCATTATGGATAAGCCCGCATTGATTCTACTTCTGACGCTGGTCACGATCTTTGGTAAATTCCTAAGCACTTATCTGGGGGCGTTGCTTACGGGTCAAAGTCGAAAAACTTCGATGCAGTCGGGGATGAGTCTTGCGCAAATCGGAGAGTTCTCTTTTATCATCGCAGCTCTCGGTACGACGTTAAAGGTGACGAGTGACTTTATTTATCCTTTGGCAGTAGCGGTTTCTGCGGTCACGACCTTTACGACACCTTATTTGATCAAAGCATCTCCGTGGTTCACGGAAGCCATGGATCGAATCTTGCCAGATCGTCTTAAAAAGGCCATGGATAACTATAAATTATCTTTTGAACGTCAAGGCTCCCGCAATGTGGGCTCTTTGCTTGCCGAAGCTTACGGGATGAAGATCATTTTAAATTCCGTGGTGATCGTTGCTTTAACTTTTGGATTTAAAAAATTTGCGGCTCAGTTTTTACAAAAAATTTTGCCGAACTTTGAGCATGTGAATGGTGTGAGCTTAATGCTCTGTATGATCCTCTCGGCACCTTTTTTCTGGGGCTTGGTTAAAGGACGTCCTTCAAAGAAAATGGCCCAAGATCTGGATGTGATGGCAAGACTTCGTCGTCTGATTCCAGGGATCACCTTTGTGCGTGTGCTATTGGCAATCGTGTTGTTGGCAGGTTTGGTGGCGCAGTTTATTTCTTTAAGATTTGCCTCCGGGGCCTTGATCGGAGCAGTTTTGGTGATGGGTGTGCTGTCGTACCGTTACGGTGAAAAAGTGTACAAACTTTTTGAGGGAGAGTTTTTATCAAACCTTTCTGAAAAAGAGCGCGAAGAAATTTCCAAGCGTGACGAGATCACTCATTTGGCCTTGCCCTGGGATGCGTCTATCAGCGTTCTGGAAGTGGCAGTGGATTCCACCTGGGCAGGTCGCACTTTGCGTGATTTGAAATTTAAAGAAAATTACAGTGTCACAATCGCCTCTGTGGTTCGGGGAACTCGTCGTTTTTTTGCGCCCTCCGGAGATTTTGTCCTGTGGCCTTTTGACAAAATTGTCTGCTTTGGAAGCGAAGCTGAACTTCAGGATCTAAATCAAAAAGTAGAGCAAGAGCGAATTCAGAAATGGCAGGAAGCGGAAACGCCGAAATACCGAATGGGCTCCTTTGTTGTTCAAGACGAAGCGACGTATTTGGGTAAGACCATTCGCGAGAGTGGTATTCGTGAAGCGAAGAAAATCCTGGTCGTTTGTGTGGAGCGGGGCAAAGAGAGAATCCTGGGACCCTCTGCTGGCACGGTTTTGCAGGCGGGTGATCTAGTCTGGTTTGTGTCGGAATAAAATTTGACGAGTCCCCTTGCTAGGGCGAAAATTATAAAAGTATCTTCAAAAGTTTTGTTTGAAAGGCTTCGGTCATGCTTACAAAGTTTTCTCGCAAGATTCTTTTATTTGCTGCCATTATTATTGGCTTGGGATTTTTCGTAGGTGGCTCCACCGCCATTTCTCAACTTCATTCTCCTTTCACTCAAGGTGACATAGCTGGCTTGCCAGAGTCAGATTTTTCTGACGATGTGGCTGCGGCGATGAAACCTTCGAATCCCAACTTTGGTCAAAGTATGGTTTGGATTCCCGGTGGTGAATTTTGGATGGGCAGTAATAATCCCAGTGTGATCGATGCCCAACCTGAACATCGCGTTCATATCGACGGCTTTTGGATGGATCAATATCTTGTCACCAATCGTGACTTCATGGATTTCGTTGATGAAACTGGATATGTGACGGTTGCGGAAAGACGACTGGATCCAAAAGACTATCCTGATTTACCGGCAGAGTTGTTAGCTCCAGGTGCCATTATTTTTAGTCCTCGTATCGAGAGAACCGATTTGGGAATTTCTGGCTCCGTTTATTGGCGCTGGCAACCCGGCGCCAACTGGCGTCATCCGGAAGGGCCTGGCAGCGATTTGCGCGGACGAGAGTTGATGCCCGTGATTCATGTGTCCTATGCAGATGCAGAGGCTTATGCGAATTTCAGAGGAAAACGTCTGCCTACGGAAGCCGAGTGGGAGTACGCCGCTCGTGGTGGGCTGGATCGCATGCCATTTAGTTGGGGAAAAGATTTTCGTCCTTCTGGAAAGTTTATGGCCAATACCTGGCAGGGAAATTTTCCTTACTTTGATTCCGCCGAAGATGGTTTTAAAGGACTTTCTCCCGTGGGAAGTTTTCCTCCGAATGGATATGGTCTTTATGATATGACCGGAAATGTCTGGCAGTGGGTTTCTGATTGGTATCGCGCCGATTATTTCAAACACCAAGCAGACAAAGTGACGGTAAATCCGCAAGGACCAAAAAGTTCAGAAAAAGGTCCGGATCCATCTTATAAAAAAAGAGTTCAAAAAGGCGGTTCGTATCTTTGCACGGATTCCTATTGTTCTAATTTAGATCCTGGAGCCCGTCGCCGTGGTGATGTTTGGAGTGGATCTCCTCAAGTGGGTTTTCGTCTGGTCACCTCCGAGCCCGCGAACGCTTCATTTACGTTTAAGCAAAAATTTTCCCAATACCGTTGACCCTGTGCTAGGATTGCTTACGAGGTTTTTATGAGCAATCCATTTGTCAAAGCACGGGGTAAATCTCCTATCGTTGCAGAAAAAGTTTTTATTGCCGACAACGCACGCCTCATTGGTGATGTCGAAGTCGGTGAAGGCTCTTCCATTTGGTACAATGTTACGATCCGCGGCGATGTCATGCCTATCAAGCTGGGTAAGGAAGTGAACGTTCAAGACGGTAGTGTCGTTCATGGAACATATGGAAAGTATGGAACAACTTTGCATGACCGAGTCACTGTTGGGCATTTAGTTATGTTGCATGGCTGCGAAGTCGGTCGCGCAACGCTTGTGGGAATGGGTTCTATTTTGATGGATGGCGTAAAAATCGGTGAACACTGTTTAATTGGAGCGGGGTCGCTTTTGACGGAAGGCACTGAAATCCCTCCGCGCAGCCTGGTTGTGGGGCGCCCGGCTAAGGTTAAGCGCGCTCTGACAGACGAAGAGGTCGCTTTGCTGGAGAAATCAGCAGACAATTATCTCCTGTATAAAACGTGGTACAACGAGGTCTAGTCTTAACAAACTCCTGAAGGTCTTCTTGTTGAACTCTGTATTGATTCAACAGAGAATACTTGCAGGAGTTTTTTATGGAACGTGAAATACCTTTAGCGCTGACTTTCGACGATATCTTACTTCTTCCTCAATTCTCAGAAATTATTCCCACTGATGTAGTCCCAAGATCTTTCTTTGCTCGGGATAAATTTTTAAACACGCCCATTGTTTCTGCTGCCATGGATACGGTCACTGAAAACCGCACCGCACGGGTGATGGCTCAATTCGGTGGTCTTGGGATCATTCATAAAAACTTCTCTATCGAGAAACAAGCTCTTGAAGTTGAAAAAGTAAAAAAATATGAAAGCGGAATGATTATGGATCCCATCACATTGGGACCGGATCAGCTGCTGCAAGAAGCTTTGGATCTGATGGAAAAGTTTTCTATCAGTGGCGTGCCTATTACTGTCGATGGTTTGTTAGTGGGAATATTAACAAATCGTGATTTGCGTTTTGAAGAAAATTTCAATCAACCGATTCGCAACTTGATGACTCAGGAAAAACTGGTTACCGCGAAAATGGGCACGACGCTGGAGGAAGCGAAAAAGATTTTGCAAAAGCATCGTATCGAAAAACTTCCGGTTGTGGATGCTAAAGGTAAACTTAAAGGTTTAATCACCATCAAAGACATCGAAAAAGCGAAAAACTATCCGCAAGCCACCAAAGACAATCATGGCCGTTTGTTCGTGGGTGCTGCGATCGGTGTCGGAACTGATTCCGCAGAGCGCGCCGAAGCTCTGGTGGCAGCAGGTGTTGACGTTTTGTGTGTGGATACAGCACATGGTCATTCCAAAAATGTTTTGGATATGGTGAAGCATGTTTCTAAAAAATTTAAAGACGTGATCATAATCGCAGGTAACGTCGTTACCGCTGATGGCACGAAAGCTTTGATCGACGCGGGTGCTGATGTTGTTAAAGTCGGCGTAGGCCCGGGCAGTATTTGTACAACTCGTGTCGTGGCGGGTGTCGGTATGCCGCAAATTTCTGCGGTGATGGATTGTGCGCGTGTAGCGAAAGCTGCGGGTAAAACAATTATCGCCGATGGCGGTATTAAATTCTCTGGTGACATCACGAAAGCTTTGGCTTTGGGTGCAAACACCGTGATGATCGGGAACTTACTTGCCGGTGCGGAAGAATCCCCGGGTGAAACGATTTTGTTCCAGGGTCGTAGTTATAAAGTTTATCGTGGCATGGGTTCCATCGGAGCGATGGCTCGCGGTTCGAAAGACCGTTATGGCCAGATGGATATCGAAGATAATGAAAAGCTGGTACCAGAAGGTATTGAAGGTAAGGTTGCTTACAAAGGACCTGCTTCAGGAATCATTCATCAACTGGTGGGCGGCTTGAAATCTGGCATGGGATATTTGGGCGCAGGTAACATTGATGAACTTCAAAAACGTGCGAAGTTTGTTCAAATCAGTGCGGCCGGTTTGCGTGAATCTCATGTGCACGATGTTAGCATCACCAAAGAAGCTCCGAACTACAGAATTGAAAGTTAATTAATATGCTACGTGGATTTATCATTTTGGATTTCGGTTCGCAGTTCACTCAGCTGATTGCGCGCCGTTTGCGTGAAATGGGATATTATTCGGAGATTCATTCTTACCAATATCCCACAGAAGAAATCATTAAAAAGAAACCTTACGGAATCATTCTGAGTGGCGGTCCGAATTCGGTTTACGAGACAGGATCTCCGCAAAGAAATATCCAGGAACTTCGTAACATAAGTCCTTTGTTTTGCGTTTGTTATGGAATGCAGTTGTTGACTCATTCCTTGGGTGGCAAGGTTACAAAAGCTCAGCATCGTGAGTACGGTCTTAATTATGTAACATGGACTGAAGTCGTAAAAGGCGTTCCGCAAAAACAGAAAGTGTGGATGAGTCACGGTGACGTCGTCGAAGCCGTGCCTGAAGGTTTTAAAGTTGTCGCGACATCTGATGGCGATCACCCTGCAGCGATGCGTGGTGATAATGTCCTGGCGGTGCAATTCCATCCTGAGGTGGCTCACACCGAACATGGCCTGGATCTGTTGAAACATTTTACGGCGGACATGTGTAAAGCCCCTGCTGATTGGGATGCTCCTCATATCAAAGATCACTTGATGGATGATATTCGTAAAAAGGTCGCTCCGGAAGATCACGTTTTGGTTGGATTAAGTGGCGGAGTTGATTCCACGGTGGTCGCAACGTTATTAACGAAAGCACTGGGCGCGGAACGTGTTCACTGCGTTTTTGTCGATAATGGTTTGCTTCGTAAAAATGAATACGAAAATGTTTTGCAAAGCTATCAAGGCTTGGGTTTGAACGTTCGCGGAGTTGATGCCTCCAAAGAATTCATGGAAGCGCTAGCTGGTAAAACAGATCCTGAAGATAAGCGCAAAGCCATTGGCCGAGTGTTTATCGAGATTTTTGATAAGAGTTATGACAAGGCTCTTCCGATCAAATGGCTTGCGCAAGGGACCTTGTATCCGGATGTGATTGAAAGTGTTTCTTCTATTGGTGGCAGTGTCACCATCAAGTCTCACCACAATGTGGGTGGCTTGCCGGAAAAAATGAAATTGAAACTGTTGGAGCCTGTGCGTGAACTTTTCAAAGATGAAGTTCGCGCGATGGGTGCTCAGCTGGGATTGTCGAAAGAGCTATTGTGGCGTCATCCTTTTCCGGGCCCGGGTCTCGCAATTCGTGTCCTGGGTGAAGTGACTCCGGAAAAGTTGCGCATCTTGAAAGATGCTGACGATATTTATATTTCACAACTGCGCAAGCACGGTCTGTATGATAAAATATGGCAGGCCTTCTGTGTGCTTTTGCCAGTGAAAACAGTGGGCGTGCAAGGTGATTCCAGAACCTATGATCACGTTCTGGCTTTACGTGCGGTGACTTCTAGTGACGGCATGACGGCGGATTGGTATCCGTTTGAATTCGCCTTTCTGCGCGAAGTTTCCAACCTTATTACCAATAAGGTAAAAGGTGTGAATCGCGTGGTCTATGACGTCACCAGCAAGCCTCCCGGCACGATCGAGTGGGAGTAGTTTCTATTTAATGCTGGTGGGTGTGTCCTTGTTTGGCATAATCCACCATGCCTTGAAAGTCGATCAGAACCACGGGTTCATCGCCAACGACCCAAGCATCATGTCCCGGAGGAATAAGTGAAACTTCGCCGGGGCCACATTCGATCTCTTTTCCGTCATCCATTTTAATTCTTAAAGTTCCCGCCACATGATACTGAAAGTGCGGAGCTTGGCAGCTGTCAGTATGTGCAATCGGTTTGACAGATTCAGACCATTTCCAGCCGGGTTGTAATGTCGCGCGACCCACAATAGCGCCGTCAAAATCCAGCAGCTCCAGGCGTCCTAGTGGAAATTCGCGAACTTCTTTGGTTTCGGAAAAATCCAGGGCGGTCAGTGCGCCCATGACGTTTGAGTTCTTATTGTGTTGTTGTTCAGAAGAGATATTGTTTTGCAGAGCCATCTTGGCCTCCTTTAATTTATGGAAGTCCGCATTCTAATTTAAATTTTTCCCAGTTTCCGATTTGCTTGGCGTCGGTATGAATGGTGTTGGTGATGCGTCCACCGCCTCCCACTGCTGTGACATAGTTACCACTGATGGTTTGTAAGGCATAAATCCCGCCGCCAATAGAGATGGTTTTAAACTTTTCCCACGCTTGTAATTGGGTGGCATCCGAATGGATGACGTCGGTGATGCGGCCGCCGCCACTGACTGCTGTCAGATAGTAACCTTTGACAGTTTTTAAGCCGTAATTAATATAGGAATCACCATCGCAGGAATCTTCAAAGACGAATGTTTCCCAGGATCCAATTTTTTTAGCGTCCGTATGAATCACATCCGTAATTCTGCCTCCGCCGCCCACTGCGGTCACATAGTGACCATTGTATGTTTTAATTGCACATTTAATAGGTCCATTGCAAGCCAGAGAAATACTGGCGAAGGATTGCACGATCAGCAGAGAGAATCCTCCTAGTATCAGAGTCTTTTTCATAGGCACTCCTTTTGAGTGATGTCGTTGTGACTTTAGCAAACTCTCAAGAAATCGATCGCGCAAGGCCGGGATGTTGCAATGCAATTTGAATTTCAGCATAACCGTATTGGTTCAGAAAAATCCCAGGAGTAGAATTTAAAAAGTCTTCTGCCTTGGAGGCTTCATGAAGTCATTTTTCGTAGCGATATTTCTTTTTTCTTTCGCGGCTCATTCTGAAAGTGTGATCTTAGGGCCAACACAAAACATAGGAGAAGGTCAGGCTTCAAGTTTTGTAAAAATGGATGAGACCAAAGTGATTACATCTTTGGGATTGGTGTTTTCCGGAAAAAGTCTGCAAGGACTGCCCGACAGTAAAGGTCATGATTACGAATACAATCTAGATTTGCCAGAGGGTGTTTCAGCGCCTCCCTTTGATCACTTCACCATGAATTGGAATCCTCACGGTCATGTGCCTGACGAAATTTACGGTGTTCCTCATTTTGATTTTCACTTCTATTTTATAACCAAACATGAACAGCACATGATTCCGTGTGATGGGACAGACGATGCGACATGTATGAAGCAACCGCCTGCTGAATACATTCCTCCCTTTTATATTTCAGGACCGGGTGGCGTGCCGATGATGGGATGGCACTGGGTTGATTTTCGCTCGCCCGAATTTCATGGTCAGCCTTTTACTACGACATATATTTACGGATTCTATAATGGAGAAATGATTTTTCTAGAGCCGATGATCGCTCGTTCTTTCCTGCAAACTAAACCGCAGTTCACCAAAGAAGTGCCGCTACCTAAGAGCGTGGCAAAGCCCGGAAATTACCCGGCCAACTATTCACTGATGTATGATTCGGTTCAGGACTTATATTGGTTGTCTTTGGAGAAGTTGACGGAACTTAAGAACAGTCCTTTATGATTTGAAAATTAGAAACTGGAGGTTTCATGAATCGCTTCAAGTGGATTTTGCTGGCTATAGCTTCAACAGCTGTCGTGGCTGTGGCTGCTGAACATGTTTTTTTTCAAACGGCGGGTACATCCGCTTTTGGCTATGTGAAAGATCTCAACAATCTTCGCCAGGTTAAAAAGGTCTTACAAAATTATGAATTGTTGGTGATGTATGGTCCGTCAGATTCGCAAAGTCTGTATCTGGTCGACAGCAAATTGACCACGCAATATTCTTTGGATGTTGATGGCATCACCGGAAAACTGAAAATGGAAGTCCGTACGGGAGACAATTTGCAAATTCCTCTTTGGAATAAAGCCGAAGACGCGACCTCCATCGATTACGATCACGAATTTGGTCTGGTAACGACCGGACTTTCCCAATGTTGTGGGGCCACTACTGGATATCGTGCCTATGATGTGAAGTCGGGATATTTAATTCTGTCATTCAATTCTTTTTCGAGTGGCAATGGCGCCGTTCAACATCCCTTCGTGCTTGATGTGCCAAATTCACAGCTGCCACAACGATATATCGGTGTTGTCAGTGGCGACAGCACCCGGGATCAGGATTTCGTAACACCGGCGCCGGGGATGGTGAAAACGGCATTGGTAAAAATGGGAATTGTCGGCAAGTTTTATCAACGTCTGCAGTTGGATATGAAGGTCGCTGAAGGTTACGCACCAAGTATCATGTCAGTCACGATGGAAAAGAATTCCAATGTTCCGGACAGTGGTAAAATTGAAATCAATAATGATGTAGCGACACTTTGGAATATCGATGGTGGTTCAGATCCGAGTGCCATTCAGGGCGTTCAGATTAAGATTGTCGTTAATGGTGGTGACGGAGATAAGACCGTGATTATTCCAGTTATGAAGGATCGTCTGAATCTTGACCAAGCGACAGTCCCTGAAGGGGTGAGCCTTAAAGCACAAGCATTGTAAAATCATTGCGCTTTCAGAAGGGGTCTCAAGTCTTGCGAACTGTTGGGAGTTACACTATTATGTCTCATGCTTATTAATGTGACTCCTCTTCGCAAGTATCGTGATTTCCGTCTTTTATTTTTTGGACAAATGGTTTCTCTCTTAGGAAGTATGGTGACCTATGTTGCTATTCCTTATGAGGTCTATGAACTGACCAAGGATAACTGGTTGGTAGGGATGTTGGGGCTTGTGCAACTTCTTCCGGTTTTGATTTTCGGTATTTTGGGTGGCACCTATGCAGATCGCATGGATCGCCGTAAGCTTCTTTTGACTTCCGAAATTATCATGACCTTGATTATTTTAGCGCAGGCTTTGAATGCCTGTCGGGAAAATCCTTCCGTTCCTTTGATCTTTGTATTGGTGGCGATTTTTCAATCAGTTTTGGGTTTCCATCGCCCCGCTATGGAAGCGACGACTCAAAAAATCGTCGCTCCAGAAGACTATCCAGCGATTGGCGCCTTGGGGAGCTTTCGTTGGGCTACGGGCGCGATCGTCGGCCCCGCTTTAGGTGGCGTGCTGATTGCAAAATTTGGTGTGAAGGGCGCTTACTTCTTTGACGTGATAAGTTTTGCCGCAGCCTTTATCGCATTGTGGATGATGAGTCGTATGCCAGCTCCCGAAAAAAGAGATGTTTCTCCCTTGGAAGACGCGAAGGCAGGGCTTAAGTATGCGCTGTCTAAACCTGAGCTTGTCGGAACTTACGTGATCGATATCGTCGCGATGGTTTTCGCATTCCCCGTCGCACTATTTCCTGCGATGTCCGAAAATTGGGGAGGCGCGACGGCTGCTGGAGCCTTATTTTCGGCAATGGCCGTGGGTTCTTTGATTATGACTTTGTTCAGTGGTTGGACCGGAAAAATTCAACATCATGGACGAGCGGTGGTAATTGCTGCCACTTTGTGGGCTGTGTTCATTGTCGGTGTGGGATTTGCGCAAAACCTTTGGGTCGCGGTTTTATTTTTAGGTTTGGCGGGTGCCGCTGATATGATGAGTGGTTTGTTCCGTGGAATTATTTGGAACCAAACTGTGCCCAATGATTTGCGCGGACGCTTGTCAGGGATTGAAATGATCTCTTACATGTCGGGTCCACTCCTTGGAAATGCCCGCGCCGGATGGGTTGCTGCGAAATATTCCGTGCCGGTAAGTATTGCCAGTGGTGGTTTAATTTGTGCAGTTATGGTTGTTCTGACGGGGTTTATGCTCCCCCAGTTTTGGCGCTATAAGAGTCAAGGCAAAGATGAGCAAAAACTTATCCCTGCAGAGGGGTTAACGCAAGGCTCCTAATTTGAATAAAGGGGCTAGCTAAGATAAGAATTTAACATGTCTTTTGTTCATTTACATGTCCATTCTGAGTACTCTCTTTTAGAAGCTGCTTGCCGGGTCAAAGCGATCGCAAAAAAAGCAGCTGCCATGAATATGCCTGCTGCCGCATTGACGGATAACGGGAACATGTTTGGCGCTGTTGAATTTTACTTTGCTTGTAAAGACAACAACGTCAAACCACTGTTGGGATTGGACGCCTATCTTGCTCCAGGATCACGTTTAGAGAAAAAACAAGATCGTGATCAAGTGGCTCAAGGACCTCGTCGTCTGGTGTTCTTGGCTCAAAATACCAAGGGCTATCAAAATCTTTGTAAGCTTTCGACAATTGGTTACCAAGAAGGTTTCTACTGGAAGCCTCGTATCGATTATGAAGTGATCAAAGAATATAATTCTGATTTGATCTGTTTGACGGGTGGACTTCGTGGTGAAGTCGCGGAAGCCTTCATGAAAGAAGGTGCGGACGCAGCTTTGGCGAAAATCCGTCAACTAAAAGAAATCTTTGACGATCGTCTGTATTTGGAAATGTGCCGTACCGGTGTTCCAGAGTGGGATCAAATCAATCCATTCTTGCTAGAGGCTTCAAAAATCACTGGTGTCCCTGTGGTGGCCAGCAATGATGTTCACTATATGACCCAAGACGATCAGATCGCCCAAGAGGTTTTGATCTGTATCGGTACCAATAAAACTTTGAGTGATGAGAGCCGTTTCCGTTTGGGAACGGATGAATTCTATTTTAAAAAACCAGAGCAAATGGTTGAGTTGTTCTCTGATATTCCAGAGGCTATCAGCAATACTTTGCAAATCGCAGAACGTTGCGATGTGAAATTCAAACTTAAGGATGATGCGGGAAAGCCGATTTATCACTTACCAACATTCCCGACAGAAGATGGCGTGACTTTGAAAGAAGATATTGCCCGCCGCTCTAAAGAAGGTTTGTTGCTGCGTTTTGAAGAAGCTGCGGAACGGGGTGAACCTGTACCAGAGGAAAAAAAGCCCGAGTACTACGCGCGCTTGGATTATGAGCTTGGTATTATCGACCGCATGGGATTCAATGGTTACTTCTTGATCGTCCAAGACTTTATCGGTTGGGCGAAAGATAATGACATCCCGGTAGGTCCCGGTCGTGGTTCCGGTGCTGGTTCCCTAGTTGCCTATGTTTTAAAAATTACGGATTTGGATCCACTTCCAAATTTCCTTCTGTTCGAGCGTTTCTTGAATCCCGAACGTATTTCCATGCCCGACTTCGATATCGACTTCTGTCAGGATCGTCGTCAGGAAGTCATCCGTTACGTGACTCAGAAGTACGGACAGGCTTCAGTTTCTCAAATCATCACTTACGGTAAACTTCAAACTCGTGCAGCCCTGAAAGACGTGGGCCGTGTCTTGGGAATGCTTTTCGCGGAAGTGGATCAAGTAACAAAATTGATTCCAGATAAATTGGGTATCAGTCTGAAAGAGTCATTGGAGATGGAGCCTCGTCTGACTGAGATGATGGAGATGAATCCCACGGTAGCGACTTTGATCGACCTTGCCCAACGTGTGGAAGGTATGGTCCGAAACGCGGGTATCCATGCTGCCGGTGTTATCATTGGTGATGGTCAGTTGGTGAAGCATGCGCCTTTATATAAGGGCGCCGATGGCGAGCAAGTCGTTCAATACGATATGAAGCATGCCGAGAAAATCGGATTGATTAAATTCGACTTCTTGGGGCTAAAGACCCTAACTCATATCAACATGGCGTTGAAACTTATCAAAAAGAATCGTGGTAAGACGATCACGTCACGCATGATTCCGATGACTGATACGGCCACTTTTGAAATGATGTCACGTGGTGATACAGCCGGGGTGTTCCAGTTCGAGGGTGAGGGTATCACCGATGCCACTCGTAAAATCCGTCCGTCATCATTTGCTGATATCACTGCGATCACGTCGTTGTACCGTCCGGGTCCGATGGCGAACATTCCTGACTTTACCGATCGTAAACACGGAAAAGCTCCTGTTGAATACTTGCTTGAAGATACCAAAGAGGTTTTGTCAGAGACCTACGGTATCATGGTTTACCAAGAGCAAGTTATGGGTATTGCCTCGAGAATTGCCGGCTACTCTCTGGGTGAAGCCGACATGCTTCGTCGTGCGATGGGTAAGAAAATCAAAGAAGAAATGGATCAGCACCGCGAACGTTTTATGAAGGGTGCGATCGAAAGAGGCCACAACAAAGAACGTTCTTCAGATCTTTTCGATTTGATGTATAAGTTTGCGGACTACGGATTCAATAAATCCCATGCTGCTGCTTATTCTGTTGTTACGTTACAGACGGCCTGGTTGAAGTGCCATTATCCAGTTGAATTCTTTGCAGCACTTCTATCGACCGAGTTATCTGATACAGAAAAAATCGTAAAATACTCCAAGGATGCTGCCAAGCGCGGTATCACGGTGAAATCACCTCACGTGAATTTCTCGGAATACTTCTTTGGTGCCCACGGTGACGAAGTTTACTTCGGTCTGGGTGGTATCAAAGGTGTGGGCCAAAATGCGGTGGAAGCGATTGTCGAAGCTCGAGAAAACATGCCAGACAAAAAGTTCAACTCCCTGGATGAATTTTTTAATGCTATCGATCTTCGCCGTGTGAATAAAAAAGTAATTGAATGTTTGATTAAGGCTGGTGCCTTTGAAGGTTTCGGCGCGCATCGTGCTCAATTAATGGCGGGATATCAGAAATTCCTGGATCGCGCTCAAGGTTTGCAAAAAGACCGCGAGTTGGGACAGTCCTCCCTTTTCGATTTGGGTCCTTCGACGGAAACGATCGTAAAATTGGAAGACGTTAAACCATGGAGTCGTACGGCCTCTTTGGCTTATGAAAAAGAAGTTTTGGGCTTCTATCTAAGTGATCACCCTTTGAAAGGGTTTGATACTTTGTCAGAGATATTTACGTCTTGTAAAATCATCGATTTGCCAGCGCAGATGCCCGCACAAGGCTCTCCGGAATGGGAGGCTATGCAGGCAGCCAAAAAAGATTGGAAGAACCGCGATGCCGCAAAAAAACGTGTGGTGGTTGCCGGACTTATTACCGAGCTTCGCGAGCTTATC
This sequence comes from Bdellovibrio sp. ZAP7, assembly GCF_006874645.1. Classification (NCBI taxonomy): domain Bacteria; kingdom Pseudomonadati; phylum Bdellovibrionota; class Bdellovibrionia; order Bdellovibrionales; family Pseudobdellovibrionaceae; genus Bdellovibrio; species Bdellovibrio sp. ZAP7. The sequence continues at coordinate 2,043,230 of NZ_CP030082.1, forward strand.
ACTAAAAAAGGCACGCGTATGGCCTTCGGTAAGGTCGAAGATTTAACCGGAGCGGTGGAGTTGGTGATCTTCCCTGATGCGTTTGCAAAAAATGGCGAGATGCTAAAGGACGAGCGTCCGATGTTGATCGGTGGCGGTCTTGAAGTCGAGGAAGGCAATGCTAAAATCATGGTGGATTCAGTTTCTCCGTTGGAGGATATCCTGAAGAAAACCAAGCGCATGGTCTTTAGGCTGGATCGCATTCCCCACGAGGATTATGGGCGTTTAAAATCATTGATGACAGAGAATCCAGGTCCAACGGCAGTCAGTCTAGAAATTGATATACCCGACGTCAGTCGCCGTGTGATGATGGATATAGGCGAGGGATCCGGCGTCAATGTCAGCAATGAATTCTTTGAAGGGGTGCATTCCCTTTTTGGACGAACGGATTTTATTGAATTGAGGTAAGAACAAATGCGTTTTGCAGCTTTGATTGGTTTCTTCTTGATGTTTACTTCTTCGGTTTTTGCGCAACAGGCAGATTTGCTTGAGCGTAACTTTTCTGGCACTTCCAAACAAACGACGCCTCAGGCGGCGAAAGCGGATATTCAAAACCAAGCCGCTCAGAAAATTTCTGAAGAGGTTATTCGCGATTTGATTGGTGAAGATCGTTACAACAAAAACAAAGCCTTGATCGCCAATAAAGTGATCAAGCTTTCCGGTCGTTACATTCCTTTTGTTAAACCTTCCGCGATCACTCAAGAGGGTGAAGAATTCAAAATGACGGTGAACATGAAAGTGTCGATGCCGGATTTGAAACAGCTACTTCAAGTAAATTCCCTTTTGAATGAAAACGACACAGTCCCTGTGGTTTTGCCGGTGATCAGTTTCGTTGATAAGGTGGAAGGTCGTAATTACCGATGGTGGCAAAATTCTTCTGATAAAAGCCAGGTGTTTTTGATCAAGCAAGGTCGCACCTTGGAAGAAGCTTTGCGCGGTTCATTTCAGAAAAATAATTTCTTCGTGATCAAACCAGTTGAAGCGGGATTGGGTACGAACATTCCGGCAAGCTTTCAAAATGAAAGAGTCGCTGGCGAAGATGCTCAATTCTTTGCGCAATACTTCAACGCACCTGTATTGATTGACGGCCAGGTTTTGATGAATAAAGCGGATAAAGGTGGCGGCTATCGCGTGGAAGTGCGTATGACGGCTATTCAGGTCAGCAATTCGCGCCCGATCGCCGATGTTTCGCGCCGGTATGATATTCAAGGCTCCTTTGAAGGTGCTGTGGATAAAAAAATCCGCGAAGTGGCGGAAGCGGTCACGAATGACCTGGCTTCGCAAGTTTTCGAAGCATGGCAAAGAGGTTCCGTGGGAACTTCCGTCATTCGCGTCACTGTAACCGGTAAACACACATTGCCTTCGATGGAGGCTTTAAAAGAGCGCATTCGCTCTCAACTAACTCAGGTAAAAAATATTCGCGAGCGTTTGGTAAGTTCTGATTCTGTAAGTTTTGAAGTCGATACGGCGGCTTCCTCGAATGAACTTGCCACTAAATTGGAAGCTTTGGACGTCAACGGCAAGAAGCTGGTGAAAGTATCTGAAGATCGCGAAGAAATCGTTCTAAGACTGGCACAATAAGGAGGCCTTTCGTGAGATTGTTTTTGGCTTTGGCAGTTGTGATGTCCATGGTGGGATGTATGACTGTGGACCGAGCAGGTGGTCCTCGTCGCGAAGTGCGCGATGAAAATCAGGTCACCTTGAAAGACGAATCCTCGCCAAGAAAACGCCTGATGGTTTTGCCATTCTTGGATGTTTCCGACAAAAGACCGCAAAGTTTCAGAGATCGTGCGCGCTCCGCTTTCATCACGGATCTTAATCGCTCCGGAGATTTAATTGCTTTGGATAGTCGTGAATTGAGTTTGGATCTGTCAAAGATGATGGATCCTGCCGGCGGTTATAAAATGACGGAAGTTGCAAAAGCTGCAAGTGCTTTGGGTGTCAGTGCCGTTTTAGAGGGGCGTATTTTAGATATTCGCGTACAAAGAAAATCAGACAATGTGGGTGTGGTTCGACAGTTGACGACAGGATTTGAAGTCGTTGCACAAGTGCGTGTCGTCACTGCTCGTGGTGGAAAAGAGATTTTCAACACAGTGAAAACTGTTACTTTGAAAGAGCAGGGGATCCGCGTTGCTGAGCGTGTGGAAACTGACAAGTTTTTGCAAAATAATCCTGAGATGATTGAAGTGATTGTGAAAGATGCGTTCTTGGACTTCTCTCCGCAAGTGTTAGCGGCTCTTGATAAGATCTCTTGGGAAGGCCGTATTGCTGCCATTCAGGGAGATCGTATCTACCTTAACGTTGGAAAAATTTCCGGTTTGCAAATGGGAGATCTTCTGAAAGTAATGGAAGATGGTGATGATATTTACGACCCAGAAAGTGGGACGCATATTGGACGCGCTCCAGGTCGTTTAAAAGGCACGCTGGAATTGATTTCTTACTTCGGCACAGATGGCTCAATTGCAATCATTCACAGTGGTTCAGGCTTCAAAGAAAACGATCGCGTGGAACTCTATTAGTCTTTGAACAACAAAATAATTAGGGCTATTATCAAAGTGTGAAATCATCATTCGCGCTTTGTCTTACTATTCTCGTTTCGTCTTTATTTTCCTCGGTCACTTACGCCAAAGACTGGAAGGTTGCCGTTCTTTATTGGAGTATGAAGATCGAAGGCCAAGTTGCTATGCGCAAAGGTCTTGAAGAGCAGGTGCAACTTTTCAATAAAGAAAATAAAGGCAAAAACTCTATCGTCCTGGTTCCATTTGTTGCCGGAGAAGGCCGTAAGGGAATTGAAAATCAAGCCGCGCAAATGCAGCAGGCTTTGAAGGATAAACCTGATCTTATCGTGATCCAACCGACGGATAACTCGACACTCGCTTCTTCACTGCAAGAGGCGAATGCATTGAAAATTCCTGTGATCGCCTATGACCAATACATCGTGAATGGGGAGCTGACAGCTTTCATTACGAGTGCGAATTATAAAGCGGGACAAGATAACGGCGAATTCATCACAGCCCAGTTTAAGTCAGGTCAACAAATCCGTATCGCTGTGTTTGAGTATCCGGCGGTGTCTTCGACGACGGAGCGTGTGGACGGTTTCTTTGACTCCCTTCGTGCACAAAATGCAAAATTCAAAGTAGTGGGTGTCTACCAGGCGGTGGATCCTGAATCTGGCAAAAAGGCTGTTAAGAAATTCCTAAAAGACTTTCCTGATAAAAACAGCGTCGATGTTGTTTTCACTGTGAACGATGGCGGTGGTCTTGAAATCGTTAAAGAACTGAATGCCAAGAAGCGCACCGAAATCAAACATGTGACTTTCGATGGCGATCCTGAATCTGTTGAAAATATTCGTGCGGGTCGCCTGACAGTTATTGATTCCGCGCAGTTCTGTGGAGAATTGGGTCGTGAGACAGCAAGGACCACGATAAAAGTTCTAACAGGCAAATCCGTTGAACGTAAAATCCGTGTGCCCACTTTTCCAATCACGAAAAAGACATTAAGTGAATATCCAGGTTGGATGGGGGTGCCGAAGCCTGAATTGAGCAAAAAAGCTGACCGTCCTCGCGCGGGCCTCGTTCCTCATGAAGAGCTCGATCGCAATCAAAAACGTATCATTCGAATCGGTACAACGCCACTTTGTCCATATATCTGTGAAAAAAGCCCCGGTGTGTGGACTGGTTACTTGTTTGAGATTCTGGGGGAAGTTTCCAGGGACCTTGGCGTGGAATTACGCCTTGAGAACGTGGCAACGAACCGCTTAAAGCAAGGTTTGGAGTCGCGAAAGCTAGATTATATCATCGCTCCAGAGTACGTGGTGCGCTATATGGATGACATCTTGGTGGTGGGGCCTCAGTTGGGTGTGAACTATACCGGTGCCTTGCTGCAAAAAGATAAAAAAGCTCCCCATATCATCGATAGTAAGTCCTTGGAAAACCAGCGCATCTTGTATTCTGATTTTGGCTTGCAGGACGGGCGTATTGAGGCGGAATTCACGGGTCATAAGATCAATAAGCTTTCAGGTTCTGATGTTGTGGAGCGCATGTTCCGCATCGTGGCGCAAAAGCGAATGGATGTGGCATTGGGGGATTACAACGTTCTTCGCTACTATCAGGTTCGTGATAAAGGCCAATTTACCCTGTATCCGACTTCCATCACTGGATTTAGTTTCCTGGTGCTGGTGGGGCTTAAGAAAAACCCTCAAGTACAATTATTGGGCGATGGATTGACGGATTGGTTCAATCAGGCTCGGAAAAGTTCTCACCTTCAGGAAGTCCTGGGTCGCTATAATCTGACCGACTGGAACATCCTGACTCGCGATTAAAATATTGATTTTACAGCCTAAATTGCATAATCATAGAAGGTCAGTTGAAAGGGCCTTCTATGCAAACAACTCTGGTTAAGTCGCTTTTTAGAGAAACAGAAAAATTCTTGGACAAAGAAATCCATATGTCGGGTTGGGTTCGTAAGATTCGTGACCAAAAGAATTTCGGTTTTATCGAGTTGAATGATGGCTCTTTCTTTAAAGGCGTTCAGGTTGTTTTTGACGAGAAGCTTGCAAACTTTGAAGAGTTGGCAAAACTTTCTATTGCAAGCTCCATCATGGTGACTGGTAAAGTTGTGAAGTCTCAAGGTGCGGGACAAACTTTTGAAGTTTTGGCTTCCAAAGTCGAAGTGATTCAAAAAGCCTCTGCTGAATATCCTCTACAAAATAAACGTCACAGCTTTGAGTATCTGCGCGAGATAGCTCACTTGCGTCCACGTGGTAACACGTTCTCTGCAGTCTTCCGTGTACGTTCGGTGCTGGCTTACGCCATTCATAAGTTCTTCCAAGAGCAAAATTTTGTTTACGTGAATACGCCCATCATCACCGGATCTGATGCTGAGGGTGCAGGCGAAATGTTCCGTGTAACAACTTTGAAGTTGGAAAATCCTCCTAAAACTGCTGACGGTAAAATCGATGCTACCAAAGATTTCTTTGGTAAAGAAACGAACCTGACCGTTTCTGGTCAATTGAACGGTGAAACATTCTGTGCAGCTTTCCGTAATATTTATACTTTCGGTCCTACCTTCCGTGCCGAGAACTCAAATACGTCTCGTCATGCGGCGGAGTTCTGGATGATTGAGCCTGAGATCGCATTTGCTGATTTGACAGCAAATATGGAATTGGCTGAGGACATGATTAAATATGTGATCCGCTACGTGATGGAGCAATGCCCAGAGGAAATGGAGTTCTTCAGTCAGTTTATCGAAAAAGGTTTGTTCGATAAATTGAACAACGTTTTGAATAACAAATTTGCCCGTGTCACTTATACGGAGGCTATTGATATTCTTCAAAAATGTGGGAAAAAATTTGAATACCCAGTTGAGTGGGGTATCGACATGCAATCTGAACACGAAAGATTCTTGGCCGAAGAACATTTCAAACGCCCGGTGTTCGTGACGGATTATCCGAAAGACATCAAAGCGTTTTATATGAAGTTGAATGCCGATGGAAAAACGGTCCGTGCGATGGATTTGCTAGCGCCTGGTATCGGTGAAATCATCGGCGGTTCTCAGCGTGAAGACAGTCTTGAGATCTTGGAAAGTCGTATGACAGGTCATGGATTGAAATTGGAAGATTATTCTTTCTATACAGATCTTCGTAAGTACGGCAGCTTCCCGCATGCGGGTTATGGCTTGGGCTTTGAGCGTATGTTGATGTACGTGACAGGTATGACGAATATCCGTGACGTGATTCCATTCCCACGCACTCCGAACAACGCACTTTTCTAGAGTGCAAAAAAAAGGCTGCTTGATAAGTAGCCTTTTTTATTTCTGTTTTGTCGGGTTTTTTTCGATTCTTGTGTCTGGTATCACCCACATCGCCGCGACAATCACATACATCGCGCAAGCAAGCCACACATTCACAAAAGCCAAACCCATTCCTGCAAGATACAAAACAGGGGAGATCTTGCCTTTTATATCCTTGCCAATGACCTGCCGCAGATGCTCGTTTTTATGGGCTCCACAGGTCAGAGCTTGGACTAAAAGATAATAGGCAATCGCTGATGCCAATAAGACCAATCCATACATGAATACGGGCCACGCTCCGAAATGATTTTCACCCATCCAGGCCGTTGTTACCGGAATCAGTGATAGCCAGAACAACAGGTGAAGATTGGCCCACATGGATCGGCCATCGATTTCCTCAATAGAATGCATAAGATGGTGATGATTATTCCAGTAAATCCCTACGTATATAAAACTCAGGACGTAAGAGAAAAGGACTGGCCACAAAGGCAATAGATCTTCCAGGTGATCTCCATGGGGAACTTTTAGCTCCAGGACCATGATGGTGATAATAATCGCTAATACGCCGTCACTGAACGCTTCCAATCGTCCTTTTTTCACTTCTAAGCCTTTGTTTCGTTGGTGGTGATGGATTGACGATAAAGATCTTTAGACAAATCTTCAACTGCGGCGGTTCTGCGTTGTGCCATTTCTTGCGGATGTCAGAACCACCGTATAGATTTAACGTTCCAATTATGTGCGGATATAGCGTAGTTGGTAGCGCGCTTCCTTGACATGGAAGAGGTCACTGGTTCAAGTCCAGTTATTCGCACCAATTTTTCTTATCTTATTTTTTAAATTTAAAATAATTACTTCTTACCCTAAGCGTTTCTACGTCCGAACGCGATGAAACCGCAGATGGCAGCGACGATAAGCCAGTAAGCGATTGAAGCGTAGTCAACAGTCCCCGAAAATACCGAAAGCGTACAGAACATCAGCATTTCAAAAACGATGATCAAGGCCGAAATGGAGATGAGAGATGTATAGCGTTTTAAATATCCCGGAACCACTAACCCGATTGCGCAAAGAAGTTCAATGATCGCAAGGGCAATCCAAATTCCGTAAGGAATCATCGCTAGTGAGGGGTTGGTTTCTTCTGCAGTTTTCGTAAATTTCCAGGCCGCACCCAGACCTGTATGCAATGCCATCAACACCTGTAAAACCCACAAAAGAATATTCATGCTGTTGTCTCCTAAGTAAAAGCGTAAACCATGCTTATAAAATGACAAGAAGAAATGCGGATACCGAATTGTCATGTGACGGCAGCATTCGACATTGATTTTTTCATTCAATGGAATTCCAATTTAAACATCGAGGAGGCGCTGAATGATTGATTTTTACACAGCTCAAACACCCAATGGTCGCAAAGTTTGGATTATGCTGGAGGAGCTGGGTATTCCTTATAAGCTTCACGAAATCGATCTTAAAAAAGGCGAGCAAAAAACTCCCGAGTTTCTAGCGATGAATCCAAATGGCCGTATTCCCGTGATAGTGGATAATTCAGCGATTGATTCAGTGACGGTTTTTGAGAGTGCCGCGATTTTATATTACCTGGCTTCAAAGTACGAAGGTCGTTTCTTTGGTTATGGTTTGGATGAGCGCACACATGTGATGGAATGGATGATGTTTCAGATGTCAGCGGTGGGACCTAATTTTGGAAATTTGAATTATGGACTTCACTCAATGGAGCCGAAAAATCCTGCCTTCATCAAGCGCTTTGAAAAAGAAAGCACTCGCATTGTGGGTGTTTTAGAGACTCAATTGGGAAAAAATGATTATCTGGCCGGGGGCAATTACACGATCGCTGATATTTGCACATACCCGTGGGTGGCTGGAATGATGGACAGACAGCCTCAGATTTTTGCCCAAGCTCCGAAACTTAAAGCTTGGGTTCAGAAGATTTCTGAGCGGCCTGCAGTGAAGAAGGGGATGGCTTAAGGCCTTTAAAATCCCATAATGCCTGGTCAAGCATTTGGCTGGGCTTCACATTCCCCAATGAGTTTTGAATCGTAGAATAAATATTGGGAATTTCTTTTTCCAGATCGCGCACCAATTTTTTCACACGGTTGCGTTTCAAGCCATCCTGAGATCCACACAAATTACATGGAATAACCGGGAAAGCCCAGTCTGCTGCCAAAGACTCGATGTCGCGCTCAGAAACATACGCCAAGGGACGAAGCAAAATATTGCGCCCGTCATCGGAGCGAAGTTTGGGTGGCATCGCTGCAGTTTGGCCCGCATAAAGCATATTTAAAAGTGCGGTGTGAACGATGTCATCACGGTGATGACCCAAAGCCATTTTCGTGAAGCCCAGATTGTGAGCGTAATCATACAAAATTCCGCGACGAAGGCGAGAGCACAAAGAACAGTAAGTCGCCCCCTGTGATTTTTCTTTTACGATCGAGTAAGTGTCTTTTTCGATCACGTGAAGTTTTACGCCCAATGACTCAATCCAGACTTTGAATTTTGTCGCATCAAAGCCAGGCTGTTTTTGATCCAAGATTGCGGCTTCAATTTCAAAACGACGCTCAGATCGTTTTTGGATTTCGGTCAAAAGAGCCAAAAGGATGCTAGAATCCTTACCGCCGGAGACGCAAACCATCAGTTTGTCGCCGTCCTCGATCATATTGAAATCGTTCAATGCCTGAACGATTTGCTTGCGGATTTTAATGGCGAGCGGGTGCTCAAAGTTGACTTGTGACATCAGGAGTATTTTTAGACGAAATTTCGACGACTTGTCGAGCTAATTTCACGCCTGCTGACGTCAGTTCCGCTATACCGCGGGTATAGACCTTATCCCCAATGCTGTATTGGGCGCTATAGTGGTCGATAAAGTAAATTATTTTCAGTTCCACCCAGTTTTCGTTGGCGTCAGACACGTAAGCCCACGGTGCCGGGATGCCACGGACCTCCCCAATGCCAGAAACCACTTTCTCCAGGATTTGTTTGGCGAGTTCAATATTCGACCCATAAGCCAGGCGGAAAATCTGACGACGCAAAATCGGATTGTCAGGCGGGGAGAAATTAGAAATCTGCGCATTCGCCATAAAGCGATTGGAAAACGTAATCACTTCGTCAGAAAAACCAATCAAAGTCGTCGATCTCCAGGAAATTTCTTTCACTTGGCCTGTCGCTTTTTGAATACCGCTGACGATTTCCAACCAGTCACCGATTTCAAAGTTGCGATCCAATTGCAAAGAAATTCCGGCAAAAAGATTTCCCAGCGTATCTTGCAAAGCCAAACCCAGAATTACCGACGCCGCAGCAGATGTTGCCAGCAAAGGTCCCAGTTCTAAACCAAAGATGCGATTGATGCCCCAAAATAAAAGAGCGATGGACATGATTAATGAAAAAATATTTACCAGAAGCAGGGGAACACCATGCTTCATGGAACCTAGGAAAAGGTACTGGAGTACCATGAGACGCGCGGTTTTTACGAAAACCACGTTCGCCCAGATAAACGTCATCACGGCGACGTAAGGCGTGAAACGATTTATACTTCCCAGCTGAGCTTCTGAACTTTGCATGAAAATAAATAAGACAAAAAGAAAACTTAGAATAACGAAGTGACGAAGTAAAATACGGAAATGATTGCGAATACTTTTATGACGTTCATCGCTGACCTCTTTTAAAAAAAACTTATAAAAGAGCCACGCCAGTGCGAGGAGACTTCCAATCAGGATGTAACCTTCCAGTTGAAGAATGTCGTACAGTACATGAATTTTGATGAACTTCTCTGCCATGATTTCTCTGTCCTCGTTAACTATGAGTATAGTGACTAATTTTTAGTCTAGTCGAGCAGAAATATTTTTCGTCGAAGTGTTTGGAAGCTGCGTCGGTGAGCCGATAAGCTTTTCATGAGAAATCTAATATTATCTATGAGTGCATCCGTATTACTCGCAGGCTGTGGCCAGCAGTACTCCGTTGCCGTTGATGGTATGGCATCTCAGACCGTTTCAGACATTGCCTGCAAAAATCAGCAATTGGAAGAAAAGCTTTACGACGGCCTTAAAAGCTATTTAATTGAACAAAAAAACATTCCTTCTGCGACCGAGTTGAAGTCGGCCTTCAAAACTCAAGTCGAGAAGCTTGCACAAGACAATCCACGCATGACCGCTGAACAGCAGTCGCGCATCCAATCTAATTTGGATCAATTGGTTGATTCTCTTCTGGAAGAAGCTCCGCAGGGTGAACGTGTTGAAACTTCCGAGCAATTGCTCGGTTTGCTGTCTGCCATTGATGTCGGCGACCGTTCAACGACGTTCCGTTCTTATATGCAAGACCGTGTGCGCAGCAATTTCAATCAGCTTGCAACAACAGTTAAAGCGATGGATTTAGAGTGTCCACCGACAGGTGACAGTACGCAATCAACAGAGGGCGGCTCTGCGACGACTCCGGTTGAACCAACAACGCCACAAATTGAAGCAAATCCTGATTATGACTATCATAAAAAGCAAGCCGTCGCAGCGGGAGTTCCGCTCGCGGTATTTGGTGAGCGTTGGGCTTTGGCAACTGCCTACCAGTCTTGTAATAGTTTGGAAATTCCCGCCTTGAATGATTCCGTGGCAGATATCAAAGGTATTGCGATCACGGGCAAGCACTCCGATGGCGTGGGTAATAAACGTGTGATCGCAAGTTTGTCACAGGTTCAGGCGACTCATCCTTATCTTAAAGAAGTTTCTTCCTATGGATCGGCTTGCTTTAACGTTCGTCAGAATCCTCTGATTTACGATTACGGCGGTAAGCCCTATGCGACGACATCCAGCACTTCGCCGATTGATCTTTTTAAAAACGGTGGGGACGGTACGAGCGTTCTGGGCATTGACTGCTCAGGTTATGTCTATACTTCAATGGCAACCGCGGGTCTTCGCTTGAAAGAAGGTCGTGCACTGAAAGCTTCCGATTCCTGGGCCTGGGGATCCACTTCTTATGTGGAGCCTCAAAGCAATGGTCTGACTTGTTTAAGTAAAATCACAGTGACTCCTTCCATGAGTTTGAAGGCGGGGGATATCGTCGCGGTTCCAGGTCATGTGATCATTATTGATCGCGTGGGTGCGGATCCATTTGGTATTAGCACAGCGCAAACAGTGAGTGATTGCTCTAAAATCACTTCGGATGTTTTTGACTTTACAGTGGCGCAAAGCTCCCCAAGCAAAGAAGGTGTGGGCATTAACCACTCCATCGCCAAGGATTATCTGCCCACGAGTGAAAAGATGAAGGCAGGTTTGCAAAAGTATGCTTATTACGCTTGTCTTGCGAAATTTAATGCCAAAAACTATACGCCAAGCCTGGGTACGCTTTCAGTTGTACGTCATAAAGGGACTTCGGCTTGTACGGATAAGCGCGTCGTTTTAGCTCGTGAAAGCTGTATTCAATCCTGTTCATCTTCAGCATTTACACAGTAAGAATTTTTGAAAAAAGATCATGACTCATAAGGGCTCCTACGTATGGAGCCCTTTTTAATTATAAAAGAGAAATATGCGTAAGAGTGCTTTGCAGGGAGCGGGGGCTGCGCTATAACCCCGGCCATGAAAACACTCTCTTTAGTCCTATCCGTTTTGATTTCCGCAGGCAGTTTCGCTTTCGCTGACACTCGCTCTTATTGTGATGAGATAGAGCGTTTGGATCAGTTGCAGCACTTAACATCTGATCAATTCAAAAACTTCTTTATTGATGGAACTAAAATTGATCGCATTGTCATTTCCAAAGATCGCAAAAAACTTTATGCGCTTCGTGATGATGTGGTTTTGAAATCTTACGATGTGGCGTTTGGTTCTGTTCCGTACGGACCAAAACAATTCGAGGGCGATCATAAAACTCCAGAAGGCATCTATACGATTGACTCTAAAAACCCAGAAAGCGCTTATTACCTGGGGCTCCATATCGATTATCCAAATAAGGCGGATCGCGCGTTTGCGAAATCCAAAGGTCGTTCTGCTGGTGGCGATATTATGATCCATGGGTTTCCTAATGATGCCGCTAAAAATGCCATGGTCTCAGCGGTTCATCCTTTTTATAACTGGACAACCGGATGCATTGCTTTGACGAACTTGGAAATCCAACAGCTCTACACGATGACTAAAAAAGGAACGAAGGTGGAGATCTGTAAAATGAAAGCACCACCTACTCAACCTGCACCTCCCCCAGAAACCCCTCAGCCACCGGAAGACGTGGAACAGTAGGGACCGAAAAGCCTCCTGACTCATCGGAGGCTTTTTTTATGTCAAAAAAAGTCCAGGACCTCACAGAATTATTAGAAAATCTGAGTAAATCCCTTAACATGATAAATAGTTTATTTAGTGGAATAGCATCGACAAAGGTCTTGCTGTGCGTGGTATCTCGTATCTCAATATGAGACTGCATGGTGGAATCCAAGTTAAGTGCAGGTTCTTGTTAAGTATTTACCGTGATGTACCGAAAAGAACCACAACTATGAGGTCGTTATGAGATTGAAATTGAAGCCGTTTAGTACACTCAAAGCACTCGCTGCCAGCGCATCCGTATTTACGTTTTGCATGGCACCAGTCGCACAGGGCGCAGCAGCGGCCAATCAAAAACAACTGATCAATCAGTTTTTGAAAGACACGAAAATCACAACGAAGAAACAGACTGTCGGTGAATTCTGGGCAGGCGTTCGTCAGGTTTTCCCTAAGAAACCTCAAAGCCAAATGGATCAATGGATGCGCATCAATGGTGATCAACCAATGCCTTCTGTTGAAGCGACGACTTTCAAAGGTGCTGATGGTAAAGAGCAAGTTCGTTTGAACTTTCTTTCTAAAGACGGCAAAACTATGACAATGACTTTCACAGGTGATGAAGAGAGATTTGTAAAAATCAACTCTGTCTACTTGTCTGCGAAAGACTTGCAACGTTACAACAATTTCGACCAAATCGTAGCAAAGCTTGCAAAAGATCCGGCACTTAGAAAATCTCTTGAAGGCCCTGTGGTTGCTGGTATGTCAACTCCAGCGAAAAAGAATCCAGCAAGAAGAATTCTTACTGGTCGTGAGATCGCTAAGCTTAAAACGACGCGCTCTCAAGCTGAATACCTATTGCGTTTAAGAATGGCTTCTGAAGCTGCTGACAAAGTTTTCACTTCTGGCACTGGTAAAAAAGGTGCGATGAATGAAATCCTGAACCAAGATGCGATTCAATATGTTTGGAGCTTGTTGCTTCCAGATGCGAACGCAGCGCAAGGTCCTTGTGTGGCTTCGGGTTGGGTTGCTGAGTACGATAAAAACTCTTGTGCTGCGGCACCAATGGGTCGTGAAGCTTTGAACTCGAGAATTGCGGAATTGCCTTTCTCAGACAAGATCAAGTCCGACATGCAAAGTTGTTCCTCTGCCGGGAATCTTCCTTGTAATCCGATGATCTTTGGCTTTAAGGACAACAACGGAACTCCAATTTGTATCCAGCGTACGGCTGACCGCCGGGCTTTGAACTCAGCAACAAGTCAGTGTAATAAATTGGCGCCAATCGATACCGCATCTGCTAAAGAGAAAATCATTCAATCTATCGTGGCGGCTAAAGGTAAAGAGGCTTCTCTTTGTAAGTTGAGTGGCGAAAAAGAAGTTTCTGAAGACTGTATCAATTCACTTGAGAAGTACACGGATGGCCTAAAAGACCATTACATGAACGCTGCGAACTTCTGTACAGCTAACAAAGTTAAAGATCCAACGGACAGAGCTTCGTGGGTGACTCGTACTGATCTTAAAAAAGATCAGGTTGATGCTTGCGAAAACTTGAAAGATCGTTACTTTGACTTGGTGACTATCCTTGATCCTAAGACAGGTATCGCAGCTCCTCCGCCAGTACCAGCGGATCCGTGCCCGCAGCAAACTGCAGGCACATACCAAGATTCAAACGGTCAGTGCGTGTGTCAGTCGACTCAAAAACCACCAGAAAAAAGCGAAGCCGTTGGTCCGGTTAAATTGACTTGCCCTGCTGCAGTTATTCCAGGAGTTGGCGAGCCAACTGATAAAGCTGCTGAAGAATGTACTGAGTGGAGCTGGTGTAAGAAAAAAGGCTTGTACATCGGTGCAGGTATCGCAACAGCTGCTTTGATCGCTTGGTTGTTGTTGAAGAAAAAGAAAAAAGACAAAAAAGACCCAGTTTACGAAACTCCGGTAACAGTTGAGCCATCTGTTTCTCCAAGCCCAACTGCGACGACGCCAGGAACTGTGATTGAAACTCCAGATCCAGGACCGACGACGCCTTCTTGTGAAGTACCGCCGAACTCAGTGATCAATGGTGTTTGTACTCCTCCGACGGTTGTGATTCCTGATCCTCCACCGTCTGAAGGTGGAACGACAGTGGGTGCGCCGACAAGCGGTGGCGTTCGCTAGAAAAAGCGATGATCAACACAGAAATTAAAAACCCAGAAAATCCACAGCGGGCTCCTCGGAAACGAGAAGCCCCTGTGCCGTTAAGGGGTCCATCAAAGGACCTTTTTAATTCGCGTAAAGGGATTGATTTCTCGGTGGGCACTGGATTTCAAGGGGGCCCATCACGAAAACGCAAAGGTTATCGCCTGGCTTTGTGGTCTTTAATGGCATCAGTCATTGATGGCCTGGTTCTGATCGCGATCAGCTGTGCATTCTTGGTTTTGTTTTCACTCTTGATGAAAACTAATGCCAGCGTCGTGATTAAAAACTATTTCCATACTGAATCGCAAATTATGTTACTGGTCGAAATCTATGCGGTGAGTGCGTGGGTGTATTTGATTGCAACCCGGGTGCTGACGGGTTCTAGCATTGGTGAATGGGCTTGTAATATCCGATTGGGGCAACCCCATGAACGCTTGGAAACTCGTTATGTCTTGCGCGTATTAGCGCGCTCTACGCTGATCGTAGTGACTGGCGTTGTCACTCTGCCAGCATTGTCTTTGATTTTGGGTGGAGATTTGACCGGCAAGCTTTGCGGTCTTCGTTTATTTTCTTTGAAGTAAGCCTAAAACTTCATAGTGAGTTGTTTGCGGGAACTGATCCAGTATCGCAAGCTCTTTGATTTGATATCCAAATGACTGAAGACGTTGCATGTCTTTCGCCATCGACTCTGGAAAGCACGACATATAAATGAAAAATGGCGGTCTTTGCTCCTGATTCAGTTTTTCCAACGGATTTAAGAATCCCATCAGACCTGAGCGGGGTGGGTTTGCCAAAACTCCATCGAACTGACTAAAATCCTGCAGAATTTTCTTTTGAAAATCTCCCCGGTAAATTGTTAATTTCTGACTGTGGGATTTTAATTCGGAAGGTAACATAAGAACTGTTTTTTCAAGCCCTTCCAAAGAAAGTGCGTCGATCTCGCAGGCCAAAACAGATTTTGCTGTCGTCAGTGCTGGTAAAGTTAAATTACCAATTCCAGAACCGAATTCAATAATACGTGCCTGAGGGAATTGATTCACCCAAGAGGAGATTTTATCTGCAATCAGTTTATTTGCCTTAAGGCTTGGCTGTGTAAAGCTCGCAACATGGCAGTAAAGTTTCACAGCCAGATCGCCCATCCATGTTGTGAACCAAACATTCAGCTCGGGATCCTTTAGTTTGAATTCTTGTCCATTCCATACGGGGATTTTGCGGCGTTGACCAATCTCAACGAAGGCTTGTTCCTGAAGATTTTTAAGAGTGGATTGTTCGTCCAAAAGGGCTTTGATGTCGACATTCGCGAAATCAAGCCAAACCCCACGTTGACCTTCAGTTCCCACGCGCAAACGGATGGAGCCTTTGCTGAAAGGCCATTTGATTTTTCTGAATTCTGTATACCAAGTCTGAAGTTCTGAAGAAAGTTGTGCGCAAATTTCAATATCCACGATCTCGCGAGAATTTTTACCATAAAGACCCAAGCGACCGTCCTGCAGACTGAAATCCAAGCGGTCCCGTAGATATCCTGTTCCGGCACTTAAGAATTCGATTCTTTCAGGAACAAGTAAGTCGTGACTTTGTAAAAGTCCACGCAGCTCAGCCGTTTTGCTTTGAACTTGCTTGCTATAGGGTTGATCCAGCAGCTGGCAACCAGAGCAGGTATCTTTGTAAGGGCATGGAATAAGAGTTTGTGAGTCAGTTACAGTCATTTAGAACGGGGCACAGGCTCCAATTTGTATATGCAGCTGGCAGCGTCTTTTTTCACGCCATCTTCATAGTGTAGATCGCGTTCAGTATAACCCAGAGTCACGTGGGGGAAAAACAATTCCGGATTAAATTCACCAGATTTCCCACCCTTTTTGATATACAACGCCTCAATGGCCTGACGAACCTTAAACAGAGTTTCCGATTCCACCACGATGAAATACGTGCTTTCCTCTTTTCCTTGGATATTTAAGGCGCCTTTTCCCAGGCACAGCGGATGATAGGCACTTTTTTGCAGGTTCATTTGCTCTGCCACCTGATGAATGTCCTTCATTTTCAAATGACGGCTTAAAACTTTATCAAACTCGACGGGTGAGATCACCGTGATGTGAGCCTCGCCGCGGTTTTTTAAGGGCGATTTCAAAATTTCTTCGACTTGCTTCAACAGAGGTTGATAGCCTTTGTATTCCAAATTCATTGCCAGGTAATTTTTAAAAGCACCACTGCCTTCATGAGCCACAAAGGGCGCTGGAGAGTAGATTTCGTCCGTGTATTTGATTTCAGGAAGTTTTGTTTCCGGTGGCGCAGTTACACAAGAGCTTAGCACTAGCATAATGAAAACCCATTGAATTGCGCGCATAAGCATCCTCCCAAGATAATTGACATAATTCCCCATGTACTTCTAGCCTACACAGACTATGAATAAAGTGAAAGCGCTTCTTATAAATCTTCTGTGTCTGATGGTCTTCGCGGGTGTAATTTCCTCCTGCCAAAGCAAAGAAATGAAAGCAAACGTTCCCGAGTCTCATGGTGGAGCGGTCGCGGGTTCATTTGTAAACTCCCCGAACAATTTGTTGAGCGAAACACGTCAGTTAACCTTTGTCGGTCCTAAATCGGGCGAAGGATATTTCAGTCCTGACGGCCGTTATATGATCTTTCAAAGCGAAAGAGAGCCAGGCAATCCCTTCTATCAAATGTACGTGATGGATCTTAAAAATGGCGAAACACGCCGTGTGTCTCCTGGATTGGGTAAAACCACTTGTGGATGGATTCATCCATCCATGAAAAAAGTGATGTTCTCCTCCACGCATTCGGATCCTGATGCGAAAAAGAAAATGGCGGAAGAGGTCGAGAATCGCAAGAAAGCGGTGAAGGCTAAGTACTCCTGGAGTTTTGATGAAAACTACGACATTTGGACCTCGAATTTGGATGGCAAAAATCTAAAAAGGCTGACGAAAGAAAAAGGCTACGACGCGGAGGGGGCCTATTCTCCAGATGGTAAATTCATTGTCTTTGCTTCAAACCGTGCGGGTTTCACAGAAAAGCTTTCAGCGGATGATCAAAAGCTGTTTGAGCAGGACCCTTCCTACATGATGGATATTTATATCATGAAGGCTGATGGTACGGGCGTGAAACGTCTGACAGATTCCAAAGGATATGATGGAGGTCCGTTCTTTAGCGCTGATGGCAAAAAAATCACATGGCGTCGTTTCAATGCGGCGGGTACCACTGCCGAGATCTACACCATGAATGTTGATGGTTCCGATCAAAAGCCTGTCACTCATATGAAGGCGATGTCCTGGGCGCCCTTCTTTCACCCCTCAGGTGATTACATTGTCTTTGGGTCCAGTGCTCTTGGGTTTGCTAATTTTGAACTTTTCATCGTTGATGCTGCAGGAAAATCTGAACCTGTGCGTGTGACATTTGCGGATGATTTCGATGGTCTTCCTGTGTTCACTCCCGATGGCAAGCATCTGTCCTGGACTCATCGTAATCAAAAAGGGGATTCCCAGATCGTGATGGCGAAATGGGATGATGCTCAGGCGCGACGTCTTTTAAAACTTCCTTCTCTGGACCCCAGCAAGGCTTCTTTGTCTGTTGATATCAATATGGATGATCTGAAAACTTGGATCGCTTATTTAACACAAAATGAATTCGCAGGACGCAGTACGGGTGGCACTCAGGAGAAGGTTTATACTGACAAAATTGCTGAAGCCTTTAAGGCCTGGGGTTTGAAACCTGCAGGAGTTCATGGGACTTACTTCCAATCCTTCGAATTTACTTCAGGCGTGAGTCTGGGAGATAAGAACTTACTTGAACTCATTGGTAAAGGTCAGACATCTTACAAGCTTTCTCAAGATTACGAGCCCCTGTCGTTCTCTAAAACAGGACCTGTCAGTGGGGCTCCGATTGTCTTTGTCGGGTACGGAATTAAAGCGCCGGCTTCAGATAAAGAAGCGGCCTACGACTCCTATAAAGGTCTCGATGTTAAAAACAAATGGGTTATGGTGCTTGCGGATTTACCAGCAAATATTCCATCGACTCGTCGCCAGTATTTGAATCTGTATTCCAGAATGCAACATAAGGTGACGGTTGCGAAAAATGAAGGTGCCATCGGTTTGATCGCGGTTCATGGGCCTTTAAGTGATTTGAAAGATCAGTTCGGGAAAATCAAATTTGAAGGCTCTCTGTCAGAGTCCAGCATTGCAGTGATTCGACTTTCAACAGCCGCGGCATCCACCATAGTTCAAGATGCTGGGAAGGATTTGAAATCTGAACAAGCTCTTTTGGACAAGGGTGAGGTTCAACCAGGATTTGCAATTCCTTCCAAGTACTTAAAAGGCAATATTGATCTGCAATTTCAAAAGTCCAAAGGCACGAACGTGATCGCGGAGCTTCCTGTGAAAGGTGCGATGACTTCGGTTTTGATTGGAGCCCACGGAGATCATTTGGGTCTAGGTATGGCGGGTAGTTCCCTCGCTAAAAAAGAAGAAGCGGGTCTGCCTCATGGAGGAGCTGATGACAATGCTTCAGGAGTCGCCGGCGTTTTGGAGCTGGCTCATTCCTATGCTCAACTGCAAAAGTCTTCCCCAGGAAAGCTTAAGAAGAACTTGATGTTTGCTGTTTGGTCCGGCGAAGAGCTTGGTAATTTAGGTTCTACTCATTTCACTAAAACTCTTCAGGGTAAAAAAATTGAAGCTTATCTGAATATGGATATGGTGGGGCGCCTGCGTGATCGCTTGTTTGTTCAAGGTTTGGGCTCTGGAGATACTTGGAGTGCCATGGCTGAACGTGTGGAGGCTCAAACGCATTTACCATTGGTGATACAGGATGACCCCTATTTGCCGACCGATTCATTGGCATTGTACATGGCAGGCATTCCGACAGCTCATTTCTTTACGGGGGCGCATTCTGAATACCACACACCAAGAGACACCATGGATCTGATTAACTTTGAAGGTCTAGTTAAAGTATTAGGTGTAGTTAAAGGCTTTAGTGATCAGATTGTTATGACTTCTAAGCCAAGTGTTAAATACGTGAAGGTCGCAAGCTCGCAAAACAACATGGAAGGTCGCAGTTTCCGCGTCTATGTGGGAACAATCCCGGACTATACACAAGAAGGTACGAAAGGCGTTTTGCTTTCAGGAGTTTCCAAAGACAGTCCAGCTGAAAAAGCCGGTTTGCTTGAAAAGGATGTCTTGATCGAGTTCGATAACACCAAAATCGACAATATCTATGACTACGTTTATGCGCTTCAAGCGGTGAAACCTAACAAAGAAACGAACTTGAAAGTTCTAAGACAGGGCAAAGTCGTGGAATTAAAAGTCACACCGAAACTCAAAGAGTAAAAGCACTCCCCCCAAAGGGACTTTTTAACAGCGGGGAGTCCAGGAAAAACAAAAGGGGAGTGTGTAACTCCCCTTTTTTATTAGATTCCTACAAAGTCGGAAATTTTAATTTTGAACACTTCTTTTTCAGAAAGCTTGCCAGGTTTTTATCAGAGAACTTCACGTAAGGGTCACCATCTTCGCGGTAACTAAAGATATCTCCCACAGTGAGTTCACAAGTTTTGCCCACTTCATCCGTGAACTTAACTTTGCCGCGAGGGTTGCTGGTTGGCGCTGAACCCATTTTAAATCCGGCATCCAGGATCAGGCCTTTGTAGTTTTTGATTTCCACGCCACCGGCATTGCCCTTGGCAATTTCAGGTGCGACATAGACCTCAGCCTTGCTTTGACCTTTTAACTGGGCAGAATCGAAATCAAAATAATATTCGTCTCCAGTCGTAGAGACGACCTTAAGAACACGTTGCTCCTGGTCCCAAGTAAATGATGGATACTTGAAACGACGTGGGAATGTGTAGAATTCGCGAGCTCCCGTAGTTTCTGAAACTGGACCAGCACCAAAAGAGTTAAAAACCATCAGGTTGCCATCAGCTGCGAAAACGTATCCGCGATAGAACATGGAATCCTTCTTGTAATCACTAACGGATACAAAACAATCTCCGTTCCCTGTGGGGCGCATTTGCACTTGAATGCTGCCACCGCGCTCGACGCGATCTTGGCATGTGGAATTGTCCAAGGCTTGAGTGGAAGCAAAGCTTGGCAGAGCCATGAACAAAGAAATCAAAAGTTGCATAAAAACCTCACTGAGTTATTTCAGGAGAACTCATCGAATTGCCACTGTCAGCAAGGGACACGGAGCGGCGAAATAAATCTTCAACAAAACTTTAACCATTTCTGGACTCGATGATTCTTAACCTTTTGTGTTCTTATAAGAGTCTCCTTATCGAGAGGGATTTGTCTATGTCTTCTACTTTTTCCGACGAATTTAGAAAGTATCAAAAACAGGAGCGCCGCCTGACAGCTGCGATCGTCTTGGTGTCTGTATTGGCGCCGGTTTCTTTTACTTTGTTGTTGGAAAGAAAGTTTCATTGGACCGTTTGTGGAACGACAGCTCTTTTGTTTTTGGTGGCAGCGGTGGCTTTGCACGTTTACCGTGCGCAGGTGTCTCAAAAACTTTTAAAGAAGTATGAAAATCTTGAAGTAGGTTCGGTGTTGGCGAAAAAGATTTCTCCAAAAGCCCCAAGTCGTTTTGTGATCACTAACACTGGCTACAATCACTTCTATCTAAAATGCCTGAATACGGGCGAGCAAGTTCTCGTGTCTAAACACAGAGTTCGCGAAGATTTCGATATTGCAAATTGATTTCAACATTCTCATGACGGAGCCTATTTCAAATGGAGGCTCCAGTGCGAAGACTTGCGTTTATTTCAGCGCTCTTCACTTTGCTATATCTAAAGATATCTGTCGCTGGTGTCTTAGATTATAGCTGCTCTTCGAAAACTCTGAATGGCGTCAATTTCAAATATTGTATCAATCAAGTTGATCGCACTCGCAATCACGACATCGTCTATTTCTTTCACGGCATCTCTGCCAACGCCGAATCCTGGTTTAATAAAGGCGACACGCGATCCATATCCAAACGCTGGTTACTAAAGGGTTATGAACCGACAGTCATCACAATCTCTTTCGGTCCGGCTTGGATGCTGGTGGATAATGCCAAAGCCAGAACTCTGCCTCTTTTTAAAGATCACATTCTGCCATTCTTAGAAAATGAAGTGGGTGGTTTGGGGCAAGGTCGACGGATGTTGATTGGGCAATCTATGGGGGGCTTTAACGCGGCTGAAGCGACGTTAAGAATGCCTGGATATTTTTCGAAGGCACTTCTTTTGTGTCCCGCTTTATCGGTCATTGGCCCTTATTCAAGCAGCCAGGATATCGCAGACTACAAGCAGCGAACGCGGGCTGAAAGCTTCCTGGTGGATTCTCTTATCGATATTTCAAAAAACTTTATTGTCGATGCTGCGGATTGGGATCACCACGATCCCTTGAAATTACCGGTGTCCTATCCTCAAGGGGTTTTGAAGCCAGTGTATTATGTATCAACGGGTCGGGGAGACAATTTCGGCTTCCAAGAGGGCTCTCAATTATTCGTTAACATCACAAATAAATATAGCTTCCAGGCACAGTGGGCACCCGTTTATGGATATCACTGCAGTTTCAATCGTCAGGGAGCCGCTGATTTTATTAGAGGAGTTTCGAAATGAACGATATGGAATCATATAAAGGTTTTAAAGAAGAAAATCGCATCAAAGGTGATGACATAAATGCTGATGAATACCGCGAGGAAATCCGGCAACTGATCGAAAAAGTGGTTCGCTTCTTAGTGGACCAGCCTGAAACAGTCACGGTCACGACTTATGTGGGACCAAAGACGACGGTTTACCGTGTGAATTGTGCGAAAGACAATTTAGGTCAAGTTATCGGAGCTCAAGGAAAAACCATCATGGGATTGCGGGCCGTTGTACATGCCATGACAGCACGAAATGGAATCCGTTCTATTGTGGAGATTCCGGTATAGGCGGCAAGAGTGACCAGAAATTCTTTGATCATTTTAGTGGTGGTCTTGGTGATCGGCTTTGGAGTCTGGTTTACCAAGTTTGGCCAAGAACTAAAAAGAACACAGGAAATCGTCAATGAAAAGAACGACGACACCCAACGCCTTTTACGTCGTCGTACCGCAGCCGTAACGGAACAGCCCACCGTCGATAATTCCCTTCGTAAAACTCAGCTGCAAAAAGAGATTCAGGATCTTTCCACGCAGCTGTATCAGGAAAATCAGAAACTCGATACGCAGCGCAAATATCTGGATGATCTCAGGAATAAAACCAATCCTGATCGCGTTGAAGTGAACTATCGCAATCAAATCAGCACGGCCAATCAAGAGATCCAGACTTTGTCAGATACTCTTCGCGGAGATCAATTTAATGAAGCGGAAATTCAGCGCGAGGTCCAGCGCATTTCGACCGAAACTAATACGGCCGCTCGATTTTACACCGAGCAAATGGACAAAAACATCAAGGATCAAGAGGCCATAATTCGCAGAACTCAAGAGGATCTTGAGTATTGGATGGGCAATTTGAACTACATGACTTTGCGGGATCAAAACGTCAGCATTTTACAACAACAGCTGGCGGCCCAAAACCAACAATTGCAGGATATGAAAGTCCAAAGACTGCAAATTTCCGCACAAGCTTTGGAACAAACTCAGAATGTGCAAGCTCAAGCCCGGCAAATTGCCTCTGAAAATGCAGCGGCCCGGGCTGATGTGCAGGATCAAATAGATTCGTTGCGTGAACAGATTCAAAGATTGGAATACGCTTATCGACAAACTCGCTATGGGCAAATGTCTGCACAATCTCAAGTCAATCAGGCTGAACGAAACCTACAGGGCCAGCAGGAAGTAATCCGTTCCGTTCAAGAGCTCTTGCGGGAAAAACAAGGTGAATTTAATCAGCTTCAGTAGACCTTGAACTAAAACTGGTTCATCATAAACCCATGAAAAACAGAAAAACCGCCATCATTCTTTTTGTGATTTTAGTCATCGTGATTGTTCTAGCCGTGATTTTCTTCCCGAAAAAAACGGGTAATGAGGCCGGGGAGTCGGTCGCAACAGTTGATTCGACTCAGCCCCCTGTTATTCCGGAAAACAGAATCACCCGTGTTCAGCTTCCTCAAGGCACAGATCAAGTGATCTATCACGATGAGGCTCAACCCGAAAAACCGGTGATTACTTTGAACACAGGTAATTTTGAAAGCTTTGTTCTAAAGTGCTTTCAAGGCGAAAATTGTGTTTTGGGCGATGACCCCATGAAAATGTACCAGGACTTTAAGGCGGCCGGAAATAACCGGGCAATTGATAGTTTGATTTCATTTTTACGTTCTAAATTAAGAAAACCTGAATTCAAAGATCAGTACAAAGACATCGTAAAAAAAATGATCGAAGATTTTTATCCACCGGAAGAAAAACAATTTCAGGAAGCCGCTTATTACAATTACCTGGGTGATTTAAATAAGTCTTTGGAATTGTATTTGGATCTCAAAGAAAAAGCGAAAACAAATCCCAAACTTCATGATGTTCCGAATTTGAATATCGCTAACACTTATTACGACTTAAAAAGATACTCTGATGCTCAACCTTACTATGAGGCAGCCTTACTGGACTATACTTCTGGAAAGTTCAAATCAACTCCAGACCCAACTCCATTTGTGGAAGAGCGTATTTCTGAAATCAAAGCACGACTTTATCACACTCAATAGTATTTATTTAAAAGGCAAGATGTCCTGGCGCAAAGTCTCTTGTAGCAACGGTCGTAAGGTTTCCATGGATTTAATCCCTGTGAAAACAACCTCGAATTCAAGATCGACTTTGCCGTGCCATAATTCATTGTGAGAAACCATATCGTAAGTATTGATTTCAACATCACCACGGCGATAGGCATTCAGAAGCTGTTCCTTGGAAAAAGGAATCAAGTATGGTTCCTGCTTTTGAAACTTAAAATAGTTAACCGCGAAGTGAGTTCTGGCGCCGAAAGGGTCTGTTTTAATGGGTTTTCCATCCACCCATTGCTCGCGTTCAGTTTGATTCATAACTCTGGAAAGATTAATTTGATCGGGTAGACTGGAAATAAAAATCTCACCTTGGTCTGCCGTTTTAATCGTACCATTTTCGTCAACATAAGAAGCTTTAAATCTTCGCACTACGGGATCATTGGAAATACCATCACGGAATTGAAAAGATCTATCCACAAAAGCGGCATAGCCATTAGAACGAATTTGTTCAAACTCGATATCGCCATCGTGTTTGTTAATGAGTTTAACGATAAAAAGACCATAACCATCGACCAAATTGCCAGGCATTAATTTAACGTCGGCAACGGTGAAATCAGTCATGTGAACTTTGTTGTAAGCGCGGCCTTTTTCAATAGTTCGGGAATTTTCATGGAGAACGGCCTCGGCCAATTTTGCAATTTGCGCTTTAATCTGATTGTTCTGAGCAGAGTTTTCGACAAGATTTTTACTGACTATACGTTTATAAAACACGCGTGGAACGACCAAAAGTTCCTCTGCAAAGACGTATTCGCAGCTATGGGCGCCATGGGCATGAAACGGCAATACAGCTGTAAATAGAATGAACAGCCATAGCGAAGCCTTAAGGTTTAAACCAGCACATATGCGTCGAATACTCATGGATTTTAAATATTGCAAGCAAAGGACCAGACTGAAAAAGTCAGCTGTCGACTCGTTATTTTAAACAAATACATCATGTTAAAGTAGTTAAGTTTTGACGTTAAACAGGGTCTGGAAAGAGACCCACAAAAGCTTCTGATAAGTTATATTATGTAACGGTGTATATGTATCTGATTTGATTAGAGGGCTTCTTTAAGGTTTAAATCGTATATATTTGATCTGATATTTAGTGGGATTTGTATCCATTTCAGCGATCAGATCCATTGAAACTCCCCATTCCTGGCTGATTTAATGAATCGATCTTCGCTGATTATTTAAGCCTATATTTTTGCTGTTTAAACTCAATCTTTGAATGCTTTTAAACCTTGAAACTCGACCTAAATTCAACGTCTCTGAATTCATCGTTTAAAAGCCCTCCTTTAAACATACCTTTTTATGGGTCTATTGATATGCCTGGATTCGTGATCTTTTAATTAAAGCCAAATAGGCATCAAAAACCTTACTTATTTGATGATCCTTTTAAATGTTTTAAAACGAATCATTTTAAAGCCACCAATTAGGTAGATATTTCGATGTAAATGCGTCGGATTTTAATTCGATGAGATTTTGGTTCGAAATCGATATATTTAAAAACCTAGTTTCAATGATGAATTCGAATCCAAACTGATTGTTGAAATATAAAATTTGATTTCAAACATTCAAATCAAACTTCAAAGAACAAATTTTTACGCGGAATAATCTCGAACCATTTCTTTAATTTATACGATTGGAATTAAGGATAAAATAACTAGCAAATTCAGTAGGATTAAACGTGAAATCAGAGTTCAGATTTAACACCTGGACCCTGCGTGAAAACTATCTTTAAGAAGATATCATTATGTTTCAATGGTTATCTGAAAATACGTGAACACAATGGCGCAGATATCGGATTATTCGGCAGGAATTTTTCCATAAAGCCGTATCCATCGCGTTTAAAATAGAATTTAAACACAGATTTCTTAGCCGCGCGATCAGTCCAAATGGTCACCTTAGTATTTGTCTTTTCTGCGACCGTTTCTAAAAAGGCATCCATCGTGTCATTGTTGGTTTGTCCTGTAAAAGGACCTTCTTTATAAGCGACAACTTCATCAGGAAAGATAACTAATGGCGCCAGCAATTCGATTTCCCCAGGATATTCCGACATGATGTTTGGAAATAAACGACGACTGTCAATTCTTACGGCCAAAGTCCCGCCGTTAGGAATGTGTTTCATCTTGCCTTTATCATCGAGAATCTTTTTTCTGCCCACGAACTTTGTAGCCACCCAAGGATCATAGGTAAACGACAAGAAACTTGAACTTCTTGGTTCATGCGCATGGTTCGTCATTTGATCTGATATTCCAACGACGGCCGCACCCGATTTGTACTTTTCAATAGCGATATCGCCATTCTGCAAGCGATTTACTGAAAGAGATCTTAAACGTCTGGTATAGCTGCCTTGATTCTTGGTTAAAACCGTCGACATAAAAGCCACGCGACTTTCACCATCAGGCATGTTTACACGTTGAATTTTATCAGTCGCATAATCAACACCGCGAAATGCCACCGTGGATTTTGTTAAATCAGGATGACGAATAGCTTCAAGCCACAAGTTCCAAGCGCTGGATTCTGATGGAGACATCGAAGCCCAAGGTAAGAAATCAGAAATCATTTGTGCAACAGCCTGGCGATCATTTTTTAAAATCAAATCATTCAGTTTGTCCGCCTGGGATTCCCATTGATCCAAAGTCTTGGTTTCAGATCTCCAGGTATCCGTTGATTTTTTCTGTAAGCGTTCCGATTTTAAAGCCAGTAGATCTGATTCTTGAGTTTGTTTTGTGGAATCCTGAATCAAGCTTGGTAAAAGCCTTTGAATTCGACCCGATGTCTTAGTGATTTGCTCCAAAAACTCGGCAGTAGGTTGTGCATAAGATGATTTTAACAAATCGTTTTCAATATGAGCCAGACGGGCACGAGCTGCCAGACTCCCCTTTTCACTATTAAACTGTAATTCAGCCCAGGTATGTGGCGAATCAAATATCAATTTATCAAACTCACGGTCCGCGACACGAATATCCGCACCTAAATCAAAATGAGTCAGACGCGTGAATACCAAAAGGTTTTTAAATAGCAATTCAGGCTTTTTTTCGACCGTTTCGTCGTACTGCAGGCGTATAGTTATGCCATCAGAACCATAACTAGAAACGATTCGGCTATGGTTTTCATTATCGATCAAAGGAACTTTTTCGATGGCTGTGACAGCGGATTCGCGAAGTTCCAGTTGATTTTCATAAATGCCACCGCCATGTTTTCGGCTCATATTATCGCCAATTAAGAATGCTAGCTTACGAATACTTTCATCAAACGACAGCTCCTGCGGAGTACCCGCAAAAGCGAAATTATGTATCAAAAGAATCGCAAGGACTACATAAACACGGATGAACATCTTGGTGCTCCCATAGATCCAGCAAGTTCTTTCAAACGATAATTACCAGAGATATCTATCTCTAAGCCAAAGCCAGACTTGGTTAGAGCATCACGATACACTTCAAAGAGAACATCTGAACTTAAAGTCCAAACCGAACGGCCTACAGAAGCCGCGGGATCTTTTGCATCAACCACACGAATATCAAAGTATTTCTTCATAAAATCTAAGCTGGTGGGATTGATGTAAGCTTTAAACTGGTCCGCGCTCATTCCATCAGGAGCAATCACATAAACTGTCGATTTCACTTTGGGATTGAAAGTACCCTTCATGATGTCTTCGCTGGAAACTTTCAAAGACTGTCCACGAGGCAAAGCTTGCTGCGTATTTGTCAGTAAACTTCCCAGACTCTTCATCGAGAAGTCAAAATCCGCTCGTTTGAAGTTTGGTTGCTTCATAATAACAGACAAATCTGATTCCGCCGTGTATCCAGCACGCATTGCGGTTTGTGCCATTTGGAATACCGAGATTGCATCACGGCTTGGACTTAGCTCTGTGAGCTTGCGGAACAAAGCCTTGAATCGTGCATTTTGTGGAATCGGTTCATAGTTAGAAATAGGCGCACGAATTCCGTTTTGAATGAATAGGTTTTCTAAAAGCTTCAATTGATTGCGCTTACGTCGTGAAGACGACTGGGCTGCATGAGCCAAAGTCTCATTCTCAGATCCTACAACGTCTGAAATTAAAAAGTAGGTTTCAAGTTTTGTTTGTGCACCCATGATCTCGCGCAAATAACCTGTTTCAACTTCAACGATATCGAATCCAGCAGCCGTCTTTTTGAGCCACGCGTCTGTTTCTTCAAAAGGTGTGTGAACTTGCCCCACAACAGCCACGCGGTCTTGGGGTGTTGGCGCAAGATGACCTTGAGTAAAAGCTAGTTTTTTTCCGGAATGAGTTTGCACGACTCCACCACGGATGACATCCCCGACTTTAATACCTTTATTGGCCATAGCGCCGGCCGTACCAATATAGACGATGTCCTTATGACCTGTGTCTTTCAAAGCATGAGCGATCGGAACGATTTCATCTCCCCAGACCGCAGAAAACACACGCCAACGTTTAATCTGACCATTTGAATCTTCTAATAAATAGTCACTGAACTCGTGGCTGGCTTGTTCTGACGTAAACTGAGCATACGAACGTGAAATACTATCGCCGTATTTTTCATAAACGTTTTCAATTTTTATACTGCTGTTGTTGATAGCATCTAATTGAAACGAAGATTCCTTCATCGCTCGCTGAGCCATGCCATTAAACTTAGATACTTGTGATGGCTTATCAACTCCCATCGTTTTAAGCAGCTCCGAGGACTGCGTTTTGACGATATCTAGCATACCAGCATCTCTGATAGCCGTTTCAAACGCGCCTTTTTGACCAATCAAAACCTTATCTGCAACCGGCAGATTCTTGAAAATGTCTTTTAAGATGGTCGTCTGTTTTTCATGAAAACGATCCGCATCGCCATAGATTGAAACCTGGCCTTTTTTTGAAGCAAATGTTTTGCCATCAAACTTAAGTGCCTTGATTTGATCCACAAAGTGCAAAATACGATCAGCACCGGAGATCAGATTCACCATATAAAAGTGCTTTTGAGTCTTGGGATTAAACGCCAGATAAATCTTATTATAGTTTCTGGCCATGGGTTTGATTTCTTTTACGATTTCAAAGCCATTTCTTTCCACGGTTTCAGTGAAGTCGCGTTGATCACCAATAGTGAATGAAATATTACGCTCGTTAATGATCGCATCCCAAACGAAAGCACGAGTTGTTTTTTCAGAAATGTATCTTTCAACGTCCATCAGGTATTTTGATTCAAGACGTTCTTCTGGAGTGTCATTCAGTGGAGCGTCCGCAAAATCCAAAGCCAATGGTTTTATACCTTTGATCCCTTTTGGAGAGTCAGCAACGAACTTCGTCGCAAGTTTGTTTTTAAAGAAATTATAATCCCATTTAAAATCAGCCGCGGTGGCTTTCACCTCTGGAGCTTTCTTATTCACGATAGATAAAATCAAGCCATCCCAATGAGCTGGAGTATTTAAAATCGTCGCATCTGACGTCGCCTTATAGATGTCTTCAGGAGTGATTGAATAAAGAGTTTTCACCAAGCTTGGATCGCGCTTATTACTTAAAAAATCAGCTAGGTTTAAGATGTAGAACTGAAGGCGATCTACAGCGAGCAATCTATCCACGGATTCAACGACGGCAGCATCTCTCGATGAATCTGCAAAGGCCTGAACCCCCATATTGAATATAAATAGCAATACGAATAAAAAGCGCACACGACACCTCAACGTGTTCCAGGTGCAAAACGGGTGCGCAGTTAACTATTTGATTTCATGTAATTTACAAGGGGAATAGAGAGTTCCCCGCGTGGATTGTCATCTAAGCGTATACAGAGCGTACGTCTCAGAATGAGACGAGTGCTAAAACTACTCTGCAGTCCACTCTTTAAAGCCAGCTTTTTGAGCGACTGCGAGATCTTTGCGATCGATTTCATAGACATTGCAGTTGCCAGTAGGACTGCCGCAAAGTTGAATGCGCATCATACCGTCATTTGCATTTTTGCTGGAGTAAACTTGAACCGAGCCCAAGTCTTTTTGCATATCAACCAACGGAATACGTTTACCCTGACCACATTGCAAAGAGCCATCTGGCTTAAATACTTTCACACGATCTGATGTATTCGATGTTGTCACGGCAGCTCCTGGTTCGGCTTGAGTCTTTTTCATTTTCTCGCCACGGCAGTCACCATGAGAGCAAGCTGCCAAAATAAGGACTGGAATAATTGCTGTTACCCATTTTCTCATCGTCTCACTCCCCGACCTTGATACTAGTTAATTGTACGAACCCATTGTGCATCAATCGCATACAGATTGGCTTCACCTGAGATGAAATACACACGGTCCATTTTTTCATCCACCTGCGGAGCCGACAAAATACCACGGCCTGGCTCCATATCGCCCAAGACTTGACCAGTTCCTGCATCCAAGAACTGCAGACGACCTTGAGATTCACCAAAGGTCAGAATGCCTTTAAAGACTTTTACTTGCGTTGCGATACCGTCTTTAACTTTAAAGCTCCAGACCTTTTGGCCATTGGATTTATTTAAAGCTAAAACCTCACCCGTTGTCGTTGGATAATACACACGATCGCCAACAATTGTAACCGAGCTATAGCCACCTTGATCCACACGCCACAAGACTTCACCTTTGGCAGCAGAAACGGCATAAAGCTTGTCATCATATCCAGCGATATAGATTTGCTCCCCATCCAAAATAGGACTCGCATCGATATCACGGAAACGTTTGTTGCGGTTTAATTGCAATTCCCAAGTTACAGCCCCTGATTTCGCGTTGAACGCGACCAAAGAACCATCGGAGAACCCAATATAAAGAACTCCATTACGGATCGCTGGCTTGCTGCCACCACGAATTGAGAACACCGAAGTGTCCTGACGAGAGTACAACCAAACTTGACGGCCTGTGGCTGCATCTAATGCATAAAGAACGTTATTTCCCGCTAGGAAATACACAATACCTTCATCAAGCAACGGCTCGGACAAGTTTTCTGATTTCGTTGGGAAGGTCCATTGCACGCGACCAGTACTAGCTTCGATGGAATAGAAATTACCATCACTAGCACCAACAAACAGACGGTCACGAATCAAAGTCGCACTAGGTTCAACACCGTTTTTAACTGGCAGACGCCATTTCAACTGACCGTCTTCGCGGCCATAAGCGGAAATACCATCCATACCGTTACCCTGAATAACCAGGCTGCCGGCCAAGATCGGCGTCATACGATTGATTTTACGGAAGCCCAGATTATCTTTTTGAGTCGTTTGACGAACCCATGCGGTCTTAACTTCGAAAGTTCTTTTGCTGTTATTGAGCGCACGCCATTGCTCCATAGTTTTATCTACGGACTGGTCAATTGTCGTACATCCCATCATAAAAAGAGCCAAAGCCCCAAAAATCAAAAACTTCATGGTCGCCCTTACTTAAAAACTAAAGATTCTTTTTCGCTTTCAACAAACGAAGGTATTTCGCAGCTTCACGAGAAGAGATGGAATCTGTGTTTTGTGTATCTGCTGTATTGGAAACTTCAGTGTATAGTTGCTCTGCTTTCGCAGAGTCATTTAAAGTCTCATAGCAAAGACCTTGACGAAGTTTCGCTTCATCATGAGCAAAGTTAAAGGCTTTAGATGCTGTAATCACGTTCCATTTTTCAATCGCACCTTTGCAGTCACCTTTGTCAGCCATGACGTTGCCCATTTGCATCCAAACCAGACCTGAAGTCAGATCAGACTTGTTCAAACCTGCTTCAACTTTATTCAAAGCCTCAGCTGCTTCGTCGTATTTTTTGTAAGACAAGTAGATATCGCTCAAATTCAAAGCCGCCATTTGGCCAGCCACGGTTTTCGGAGCTTCATTAATCAAAGCCTCAAAGCCCGTGATCAAAGTACCGAAGTCCTTTTGCATGTCACCGCTGGCTTTTTTGCTTGGGTCAAATGCTGGAGCGCCTTTTTTATCTTTTGAGGTCGCTGCCATCATTTCAGCGCGGGCTGCTTCTTCAAAGCCACGTTTTTTTTCAGTGTAGGATTTTTCCAAAGAGAAGTATTTCTCTTGAGTCGCCACTTCTTTTTTATTGGAAAGATAGCCCATCAAAGATGCGCCAGCCCCGATAACAACAAACGCGATAACGGCAGTGATCACAATTTTGGAGTGAGTTGTCGTCCAAACAAAGCCTTGTCTCAATGTTTTAGTCACTTGGTCTGGGTTCTTCAAATCTTCTTTAGAAAACTTCGTGCTCAAGATAATTCCTCGCTGTTAATAAATACTTAGACCGAATAATTGTTAAACCCGGACCCTCGAGAGTCAACCCCGAGCGTCCCGTAGTTCGCTGCGTCGACTGAAAATAAAAAGGCCCGTTACCAAATGGCAACGAGCCTCGAATTTGCGTTCAAATAGCTGCTTCAGCCTGCGCGCCGACCGGCGCTCCGGCTCTGCCGGCTACCGCCGATTAGCGGTTGTAAACTTCTTTCAACGTCGTGAATGAACGAGAAGATTTACCTGGGTGACGTTGTTTCAAGCGACCAATAGTATTGATACGCTCTTCAGCCAAACGGTCTGCAGCAGTGTGCGTACCGATATTGTCACGTTTAGCAACTTCGTAAACTTTCGCGATATTGTCATAAACGCGTTTAGTTTTTTCGAAAGCACGCTCTGGAGAGTAACCTTCAAGCTCAACAAATACGTTCATCAAGCCACCAGCGTTGATAACATAGTCTGGAGCGTACAAGATGCCCAATTCTTTCAATTGGTCACCGTGACGAGCTTCAGCCAAAACGTTATTCGCGCCACCAGCGATCACTTTAGTTTTGAATTTAGTGATGGATTGATCGTTAACGATCGCACCCAAAGCACACGGAGCCAAGATATCGCACTCAGTGAAAAGGATTTCGTCAGAGCTTACGGCTTTGGCACCGTAAGTTTCAGAGATCTTTTTAGTACGAGCCATATCGATATCCGCAACGATGATCTCTGCGCCTTCTTCTTTAAGGTACTTAACAAGGTTGGAACCTACGTTACCAAGACCTTGAACCGCTACGCGCATACCTTTCAAAGAATCAGTGCCGAATTTTTCAGCTGCAGAAGCTTTGATACCCATCAATACACCGTGTGCAGTGTATGGAGATGGATCGCCAGAACCACCGAAGTCTTTAGGGATACCAGTTACGAATGGAGTCTCCATATAGATATGTTCCATGTCTTGAACTGATGTACCCACGTCTTCAGCCGTGATGTATTTACCATTCAAAGAGTTCACGAACTGACCAAAAGCACGGAATAGACCTTCAGACTTTTGAGTCTTAGAGTCGCCGATGATAACAGCTTTACCACCACCCAAGTTCAAACCTGAAGCAGCCGCTTTATAAGTCATACCTTTAGACAGACGAAGAACGTCTACCAAGGCTTCATCTTCATTTTTATAGTTCCACATACGAGTACCGCCCAAAGCAGGACCCAAAGATGTGTTATGGATTGCGATGATCGCCTTAAGACCCACAGCAGGGTCATTACAGAATACCACTTGTTCGTGGTCACCATGTTTAGAGATTAACTCAAACGTTCCCATGGAAAATTCTCCTTAATTAGAATTGCCTAGGGATCATTGTTCTATCTGAGTAAAAATACTAGCACTTACACCCAGCACTAGATGCACCGAGCTAAGACTCGAGACCAGTCTATTTAATGAAATCGATGATTTTACTCTCTTAAGGAAAAACTTTTTCGAATTCCTCGAAAACGATGGGCATTGTTTCTTCGAAAGTGAGGCCCAGCGGAGCAAACTGTCTTTTGTAAAATTCAATGTGAACTCGGCGCCAGTACTTAAGAGACTTGTCACCTTCGCCTTCTGTAAAAGCATTGTCCTCACTGATTTCATTAAAAGGGATAATGGACACCTTCGTGGTCTTTACGATGCAGACGGCTTCGCCTTTACCATCAGTTACGATAAAGATCCCACCAACCGCAGGAATTTCGGTCGAAGTTTTTTCGAAAGACCAAAGAGCAGATGCCGTGGCCCGTTTAACACCCTTGTCTACGAGCACAGAAAGTTCAGTCGCTTCTTGTGGGTTATCGGAAAAAGAATCAGCAACGATTGCAGCTGGCACCAAAACCCCAAGTGCCTCGTGATACGTTTGCCACATTTTCGTTACCGATTCAGCGTATGTCATAGCGCTTTACATCTTGTCAGGCGCAGGCATTCCAAGAACAGCCATGCCTTGTTTTAAAGTCGCACCTACAGCAGCGCTTAAAGCAAGACGTGCTTCACGAATAGATTCGTCTTTTTCAGTACCAATCGCGCACTCGTGATAGAACACATTAAATTTCTTAGCAGTCTCATACAAATAAGTACAGATCGCAGCCGGTTTATAATTTTCTGCAGCTTGCGCCACAGCCGTATTAAATCCAGACACTGCCTGCATCATTTGTTTTTCTGCCGGGTGAGTTAGCAACGCCCAGTTCACAGTTTTTTGAGTGCGCGGGAATTTACGTAACAAGCTTTGAATACGTGCATGAGAATACTGGATGAATGGTCCAGACTCCCCATCAAGTTTCAACCACTCGTTCATATCGAATACGATCTTCTTATTTGTATCCATACGAAGCATTCCATAGAAAATCGCACCTTTTGCCACTTGCGCAGCAATCAAGTTCACGTCTTCTTGAGACCATTCGTCTTTATAACGAGACAAGTATTGAGTCTTAACGTGCTCTTCCATGTTGCGAACCAGATCATTTAACGGAACGATATTCCCTTTACGAGAGCTCATCGCGCCATCTGGAAGTTCCACATAGTTGTATTGAAGATGGAAGCAATTCTTAGCTTGTTCAAAGCCCAGCATTTCAAGAACGCGGAAGACTTGTTTAAAGTGCAAAGCTTGGCGCATATCCACGATATAAACTGATTTCTCAATTTGTACGTCTTGGAATTTATGACGAGCCAACAACAAATCTTTGGTCGCATAAAGTCCTGTGCCGTCGGATTTCAAAAGCATACAGAAGCCCAATTTCTCAGCTTCCAAATTTTTACCGATCGCACCTTCGGACTTTTCCAATTTACCTTCAGCATATAGTTCTTTAACCCATGCTGCAGATGGAGCATCCATTTCGGATTCAAAATACCATTCGTCGAAAGTGACATCCGCCCATTTATAGACAGACTTCATCAATTCGATAGACCATTCGCGAGTCTCTTTCCAAAGGTCATAGTAAGGACCGTTTTCAGCTTCCAATTGTTTAAGGATCGCTGTCAGCTCCTGACGATTTAAATCTTCCTGGGGAGTTCCGTTTTGATCTTCCAATAGCAAATTGGCCTTGGAATACATGCTGCCTAACCATTCGCCTTTTCCAGTTGCAGGAACAGGTTCTTGGTTGTGCTTTTTCATATACCAAAGACATTTAGCCACGTGAGTTCCCATATCACCTGGGAAAGTTGCAGAAACGATCTCGCGACCTGCGTATCTCAACATACGAACAATAGAATCACCCAAACACAAGTTACGCATGTGCCCCACGTGAAGTTCTTTGTGCGTATTTGGCTGAGAGTACTCGATCATTGTTTTCGGTGCCTTTTCAACAAGGGCTTTTTTAAAGTGTTCGCCCGTTAAAATAGGATTCAAAACTTTTTCACCAAAAGCTTGCGGAGCAAAAGTCAGATTCAAATACGGTCCAGCAGCTTGAGCGCGAATCAAGTTGGAATCTAGTTCCATATTAGCAGCTAATTCGCCAGAAATTTGCGGAGGACCTTTTTTCAACGATTTCGCCAAAATAAAGCAACCATACGCCAAGTCACCCATGTCTGAATTTGGCGGTTCAACCAAAGCTTTATAGATTTCGTCTGCAGATAAAGAATGACCCATCTTTTCAATCGCAGCGGCGATTTTTTCAGTGGCTAAAAGGCGGATTGAATCGTGTTTAATCATATAAATTTCCAAACTAAGAAGACTGCAGCCCAAATGAGTGACAGAGAAAGAATGAATATACTGATTTTTCGGTGAAATTTAAGGTCTTTTTTAAGCTTTGCGACTTCTGCGTTCAAAGCCTGCTTTTCAACCGAAAAACCATCCAATTTGCGCGATAAAACCGACATTTCAGCCTGTCTTTCGGCTTTTTCTGATTCCAATTCCTGCAAAGCCTTTTGATGAAGGACCTGAGGGCTTTGATTCATGAAATATTGCGGCGTCAAACCAGGGATTTTTTCGTTCAAAATCGAATACCACTGAAGAGCGCGCCAAACATGCGGGGGAGCTTCATCGCCTTGCTTCGTCCATCGAGTCCAACTGCTTGGATCGACCATCAATAATTGGCTCATTTTACGTTGCGAAAGGCCTAATCCCAAACGAATCGATTCCAAGTCCCCCATCTGACGACGAAGAACTGAAACTTGGGCTTCATAATGCATTCTTAAAGAGGTCTTTGAACGGGGAGTATCCTCCCCTGCCTCGATTTCAAATGAAGGGTTCAAAGACCCTTCGATATAGCCCTCGTTTGAAACGTCCTTTTCAAGGGGTCCCTGACCTAGACCATGGGTCTCCATATCCATTTAAAGCCTCCCGGACTGTTGTAATTCACAATATTAGTGTTGTTATACGCATTGAAATACGTTGTGAAATACATGTATACTTTAAAAGGTCCCGATGGGGAGTCAAGCTAAGTCTTTGAAACCACAAAAGAATCCGTCCTGGGTACCCCTGTAGACCCCTTTTTCAATTCCGACTATAGCTTATAGCCATAAGCTATAGTGCTATGTATATGAATATACTGGTTATTTTATGTGGTGGTTTTTAGGGATTAACCTAGACGCGTCGAGTCTAGCGCATGTAAACAAATATTATTTACCTATCACCACTTTGAATGCAATGCGTTGCGAGATATCGATTGCCAGACCCCATTTAACTTTTGAATGATGAATCATGGCTCCGGCACCTAGGTATCAACTCAATAAGAACAAATATCTCCTCGAACCCGAGGTTGAACGTTTGCGAAAAATTCTCACGGATTTTGAACTCAAGGATCCACGCAATTGTTTGATGTTTTGGGTGGGTTTGAAGACCGGCGCCCGGGCCCAAGAAATCCTTAATATTCAAAGGTCAGATCTAAACCCCTACGATGAAAGCATCTTTATCCGGGGTCTTAAGAACTCAAATGACCGGGAAATCCCGATTCATTCAGCTATTTTTGAACGCCTTCATCGGTTCGCCGAACAGCAGGGTGGTCATCAGGTTTTTCCGATCACCTATCCCCGACTTTATCAAATCTGGGAAATGTATCGCCCGGTCCCTAAAAAGTTCCACTCTTTAAGGCATACTTTTGCGATCGAACTGTATCGAAAAACCAAGGATTTGCGCCTGGTGCAGGTCGCTTTGGGCCACAGAAACATCGCAAATACGATGGTCTACGCGGACTACGTTTACTCTCAACAAGAGCTTCGTAAGCTTATTCTTTAAACAATCTCCGCATCCAAGTCTCCAATGAAAAAAGCGCTGGTGGGGGAACCAGCGCCTTAAGGAGTGCACAATTAGGGGTTGGGGAAATTTTATTTAAAACTATTGATCCATTGAGCGGATTTCATTCGCAAGACGGTCGAATTGCTTGTCTTGAGCTGGTTGCGCTGCAGATTTTTCTTTAGCGAAACGCATGAAATCTTTGTTCGTTGGTGAATTATAAGAAGTGCCAGATGCTTCTACGATAACGATTTTCTCTCTAGCTTCAGGCTTAGCAGCGATTTCGCGAGTTTCTTGAAGATTGCCGCGAACTGATTCGTGAAGCTGTTTTTGAGCTGCTGCATTTTCAGAGATCATTGAACCGAAATCAGCAACTTTTGCGAAAGAAGTCATTGGGATCAAAGTCATCATTGCGATCATTACTTGCTTCTTCATAATTCACTCCTTGGTTATACCAATCACTATTGCATCGGCGGTGCCAACTGGAGCGGCCTTAAAATAGACTTGGCCCAGGGGTGTGACCTTCCGCGCGCGGCGCCTGTAAAAGAAATGAACACGGCGTCTTGCACTGGGTGCGTTTTCAGCCTAAAGTCCCAATATTAGACAGGAATTTCGTCTCAATATTGGACAGAACTGGACAGGAATTAATGATCAAAGCCCTCTTTCCTACGTTTGTTTACTATTCCCCACTTCAAGAGAAAGCCAAAATGGCGGCTCTCAATAAGGACCTGAAACAAGAAGCCTATAAAATCGCGGAAATCGATGAAGAGGGTCAGGCTTGGTCGCAGAAAAACTATAAGGGTGGATACACATCCTATGGGTCAATGTCTCAGCTGCATCAATTTTCCAGCACCTTTGGCGATCTGGAAAAAGCCATCAATAAACACGTTTATAAATTCGTGAAGCATCTGGAGATGGATATTAATCCCAAAGAACTTAAAATGAGTTCGTGCTGGGTGAATATCATGCCGACCTCGGTGATTCACACCATGCACCTTCACCCGCTGTCTGTTATTAGCGGGACTTATTATTTGCAAACACCGAAAAATTGCTCTGCGATTAAATTTGAAGATCCCCGTATGGATTCGTTCATGGCGTCTCCGCCACGCAAACACAATGCAAAGACTCATAACCAACGCTATCACTCGGTTGAACCTCAGGAAGGCAATCTGGTGTTGTTTGAAAGCTGGCTTCGCCATGAGGTGCCAGCAAATGATTCTGCCAAAGAACGCATCAGCATCAGTTTTAATTACGACTGGGTTTAAAATGTCAGCGTTTGCAGGGATTCAGCTTCAAAATCTAAAGAAAAGCTTCGGCCTGAAAGAGGTTCTGAAGAATTTCAATCTGCAGATTCCTGCGGGGTCTTTTATTTCTTTGGTCGGCCCCTCCGGCTGCGGAAAATCCACCGTCTTAAGATTGATTGCGGGTCTTGACTCTGCGACATCAGGAGATGTACAAAACACCCAGGCGAATCATTTCGGTTTTGTATTTCAAGACGCAAATCTGCTGCCTTGGAAAACCGTTTTTGAAAATGTCGCTCTTCCATTTGAGATCAGTCCAGAACTTAAAGCGATTTCAAAAAATGAAATCAAATCCCGCGCTTTGGAAGCTTTAAGCAAAGTGAATCTTCAAGACAGTGAAAATCTATTTCCCCATCAGTTGTCTGGCGGTATGAAGATGAGAGTTTCAATAGCCCGCGCACTGGTCACCAAGCCTCAATTGCTTTTAATGGATGAGCCGTTCGCAGCGTTGGATGAATTCACCCGCTATCAAATGCAAATTCAATTAAGAAACCTATGGCAACAAGAAGGCATCACGGTTTTATTCGTGACACATTCCCTGTCTGAAGCCGTTTTTATGTCTGAACGAGTGGTTTTGATGAATGCAGTTGGTGGCGACATTGGTCTGGATCAGAAATTAGATCTGCCAAAAGAGCGCAATGACGAATTACGGACTTCTCCAGAATTCAATCGCATCATCCGCACACTGTCTGAAGGATTGAAACGATGAAACGAATGCTGCCAGCCCTTGGATTTTTTCTTTTAGTGACCTGCATTTTGCAAGTTTTAGTAAAGCAAAACATTATTGCCGAAAGTTTACTGCCTTCACCGGAAACTGTCGTAAAAACTTTGATTGAGATGAATCTTGATTATGTTACATCGTTTTTGCAGACTTTAAAAAACACCCTGACAGGTTGGATCTTAAGTATTTTCTTTGGAACTGCACTGGCTGTGATGTTTTCTCTATCTCACTTACTGAAACGCGCTATTTTGCCATTTGCGGTGTTTTTTCAGACCGTACCGATCATTGCGGTGGCTCCGCTTTTAGTGATCTATTTCGGCTTTGGCGCGCCCACAGTGATCGCCTCAAGTTTTATCGTTTCGATCTTTCCAATCATCGCAAATACTTTAATGGGACTTGAAAGCGTTCAACCGGCGCAACTGGACCTGTTTAAGATCTATCATGCGAATGCTTGGCAGGTTTTATGGAAACTGAAACTCCCCGCGGCTTATTCCTATATCTATTCAGGCTTAAAAATTTCCGCCGGTCTTTCCATTATCGGGGCGATCGCCGGAGAATTTGTGGCTGGTGGAGGTTTGGGAGCGATGATTGATGCTGCCAGAACTCAACAAAGGGTTGATATCGTCTTTGGCGCTTTGATTTTACTATCTTTGATGGGCTTATTAATGATCGGTGCTTTGACTTTAACTCATCGTTTGCTGCAAAAATACCGTCCGTATTCCACAGGAGATTTATGAAAACACTTCTTTTGACCTCGCTTTTTTTCTGGGGAGCTATATCGTTTGCCGCTGAAAAAAAGGAAACAGCCGCGGCGGAGGTGACACTCGCTTTAAACTGGAAACCAGAACCTGAATTCGGTGGCTTTTATGAAGCGGCCACGCAGCGAATTTACATGAAGCATGGAATCAGTATTTCCATCCAGGAAGGTGGTTCCGGAACACCGACAGTGCAAATGCTGGCAAATGGTAAAGTTGATTTCGCGATCGTGAGCGCAGATGAAATCGTGATCTCGCAGGATCGCAATCCAAAAAACAAAGTCGTGGGATTATTCGCGGTTTATCAAACGGCTCCATATATAATCATGACTCATGCTGAGAATGATTTTAAATCTTTGAAAGACGTCTACGGCAGCGAAGGCACGTTAGCGGTTCAGGCGGGCCTCCCCTATCATCAATATCTGGTCCAGAAGTTTGGTAAACCCAAAGCGACAGTTGTTCCGTATCTTGGGGGAGTTTCTAATTTCTTGAGCGACAAGAAGTTTTCACAGCAAGGCTTCATCACGACGGAACCTTTGGCAGCAGAAAAAGGCGGCGCAAAAGTAAAAAGTTTCCTGGTTTCTGATGAAGGATTTAATCCTTACGTCGTAGTTCTTGCCGCTCGCGAAGAGACTATTAAGAAAAACCCGGAATTGGTGAAAAAGATGGTTGAAGCCACTCGCGAAGGTTGGGTCGGCTATCTGAAGGATCCCGCTAAAACCAATCAGGTCATGGCTAAGATGAATAAAGCTTTGGATTTAGAGACTTTCAATAAGGCAGCTCAGATTCAGCAGCCTTTAATTGAGGTCAAAGGACAAGTTCTGGGGGCGATGACCACGGAACGCTGGGAAACTCTGGTAAAACAGATGAAGGAACTAAAGCAGATTAAGTCCACTCCTGCAGCAAAAGACCTGTTTAGACCGTAAAAGGACTCCACTCTGCTCATTCTATTCTTGACCAAGCGTTCCATCTAAATTAGAAAGGAGCGCTTGCCGGAGTACTTATTATGAAAATCAATCTTGCTGAAATTCCTGAAGATGGCCGCACCTATGTTTGGACGAACCAAACCGGTGAAATTAACGCCGTTTTGGCCGATTTAATCGCTAAAGAAGCCTATAAAGCGGAATTCACGATCCGTCCCTTGAACTCCAAAGACTTTGATATGACTGGCAAAATCGTCACGGACCAGCCTTGCCAGTGCTCTCGCTGCGGCAATGACATGAAATTACACATGACAGAGAAATTCCACGAAATCCTGATCCCTAAACAAGATCAGCCCCGTGGTGGCAAATACGCGAAAGTTAACCATGTTAGCGATATTCCAGAAGGTGAAACAGATTTCTGCGAATACGAAGGCCAACATTTCGATATGGGTGAATACCTGCATGAAGTGATTGCCCTAGGGACGCCATTTAATCCGGTATGCCCTAAAGAAGATAATCCTGAGTGCTCAATTTACACAAATCCTGAGCCAGAACACGGTTTTATCTATAATGAGGAAATGCCCGTAGAAAAGCCGGAAAGCCCGTTTGCCGCTTTAAAGAATTTAAAGCTTAATTAAAGACTTGATTTTTATTGTAGTTTATATAAATTACCGTACTTCTGATTCCATATTGTTAGATTTAAAAGAGGTTTGAAATGCCAACTCCTAAGAAAAAAACATCCCGTTCTAAACGCGATATGCGCCGCTCTCATGACGGTTTGTCTGCTCCAGCAGTAGCTGTTAACAAAAAAACTGGTGAACTTGTTCGTCCACACCGTGCAACTAAAGGTGCTGACGGCGCTTTGT
Source organism: Bdellovibrio sp. ZAP7 (assembly GCF_006874645.1). Classification (NCBI taxonomy): domain Bacteria; kingdom Pseudomonadati; phylum Bdellovibrionota; class Bdellovibrionia; order Bdellovibrionales; family Pseudobdellovibrionaceae; genus Bdellovibrio; species Bdellovibrio sp. ZAP7. The sequence goes on from NZ_CP030082.1 coordinate 2,085,119, forward strand.
ACTACAAAGGCAAACAAATCAGCGCAGCTAAGTAATAACTTAGAGTTAGGTTGATATCCATGGCAGGAATTTATCGATCTCGTGTAGCAGGGATTGGGTCTTATCTACCGGAAAAAATTCTTTCAAATTTCGATTTGGAGAAGATGGTGGAAACGTCCAATCAATGGATCGTTGAACGCACCGGGATCGAACGCCGCCATATCGCAGCCGAGGGTGAAGGCACATCTGACCTTTGCCTTCGTGCCGCACAAAGAGCTCTTGCAGACGCAAATCTTACCGCACAAGACATTGATATGATCATCGTCGGCACCGTTACCGGTGACCGTCAGATGCCTTCCACAGCTTGTTACGTACAAAGTAAACTAGGCTGTCGCAATATCGTGGCCTTCGATTTGAATGCCGCTTGCTCGGGTTTCCTTTATTCAATTTCTATCGCTGACCAATTCATTCGCACAGGTATGTACAAAAACGTTCTGGTTCTTGGAGCAGAAGTTCTTTCTCGCTTTGTGAACTTTAAAGACCGTGAAACTTGCATCCTTTTCGGTGACGGTGCTGGTGCTTGGGTTCTTTCCCGTGCAGCTGAGGGTGATAAAAATGTGATCGCATCTACGCACTTGCATGCGGATGGCGATCTGGCAGAACTTCTGACACTTCCAGGTGGCGGAAGCTTGATGCCGCAATCTCAATATGTTCTAGACAACAATCTGAACTACGTTTCTATGAAAGGTCGCGAGATCTTTAAGAACGCAGTTCGTACAATGGCTCTTTGCTGTAAAGAGGCTTTGGAAGCGAATGAAATGTCTGCTGATCAAGTGGACTGGATCGTTCCGCATCAAGCGAACAAACGCATTGTTGAGGCAGTTGCAGATCAATTTAAATTCCCAATGGAGCGCGTGATCCTTTATCTGCACGAAACAGGTAATACTTCTTCCGCTTCTATCCCGTTGGCCTTTGACTGGGCCGTTCAAAATGGAAAAATCAAACGTGGTCAAACGATCTTGCTTACTGCATTCGGTGCAGGCTTGACGTCTGGTTCCGTTCTCTTGAGGTACTAAAATTATGTTCACTCTGGTATTTCCCGGACAAGGCAGCCAACAACCTGGCATGGGCCGTTTTTTATTCGATAACTTCAAAATTGCTCAAGAAACTTTCGAAGAAGGTTCTGAAGCTTTAAAACAAGACATGAAAAAACTGTGCTTCGAAGGCACAGAAGCTGATCTTGCTTTGACTGAAAACACTCAGCCGGCATTGCTGTTGGTTTCAACGGCGACTCAAAAAGTTTTACGTTCTGAGTTCGGATTGAAAGTTCAATCTGCTGCTGGTCACTCCATTGGTGAGTATGCGGCACTGGTGGCAGCTGACGTGATGCGCTTTGAACAAGGCATGCAAGCCGTTCGCACTCGTGGACAAGCAATGCAATCTGCAGTTCCCGTGGGTCAAGGTGGCATGGTCGCAGTTCTTGGTCTTGAACCCGAACAAGTTGAAACCCTTTGCCAATGGACAGTTAAAAATTCTGGGTTTGGTCCCTTGTCTCCAGCGAACTTCAACTCCCCTGGCCAGATCGTTATTTCTGGTTCCATGAAAGCAATCAACTGGTTGAAAGATAATTTTAAACCGGAAGCTATCTGGGCTGAAGCACCGAAACGCGCGAAACTGATTCCTTTGGTTGTGTCCGCACCATTCCACTGCGAAATGATGAAACCTGCCGAAGACACTATGCGTTTAGTTTTGACCGCGATGGAGTTTAAAACCGCAGCATTCCCGATCGTTCAAAACTTCCATGCGAAGTTTGAAACTGACGGCGCTATTCTTCGTGAAAATCTGATCCGCCAAGTTTCAGCTCCTGTGCGCTGGATGCAAAGCATGGACACTTTAAAGGCCTCTGGTCACTCTCAAGTGATTGAATGTGGTGCTGGAAAAGTTATCCAAGGGTTGCTAAAGAAAATTGATGGCGAATTCTTTAAAGTAATGACCACAACAAGCATGGAAGATCTCAAAACTATTGAGGATTTTTTGAAAGCTACGAGTCATTGAAATTTCTTGAGCTTTATTTCGAGTTCAGACACAGTGGACTCGCATAAAAATCGATGAGCTTTTACCCTAGTTTTTCAAGCGGCATCGAGGGCACTTCGACACTTGTCGAAGCTGGAACTTAAGGAAATATTCATGAGCGGAAATTCACTTCAAGGTAAGAAAATTGTCGTCACTGGTGGCAGCCGTGGTATCGGTGCTGCTATTGTTAAACTTCTTGCTGATGAAGGCGCTCAAATTGCTTTCACTTACTCTTCTCGCGAAGAATCCGCACAACAAGTTGCTCACACTCTTAAAGGTGAAGGTCACTTCTATATCAAGATGGACGTGGCTAACGAACAATCTGTGAATGAAGCGGTCGAGCACATTCTTGAAAAATGGTCAGATGTTGATGGTGTTGTTAACAATGCTGGTATCACCAAAGATCAATTGTTGTTGCGTATGAAAGCAGAAGATTTTGATTCTGTTGTTTCCACAAATCTGCGCGGTACTTTCTTGGTTACAAAGGCTTTCACTAAATCGATGATGAAAGCTCGCAAAGGTTCTATCGTTAATATCACTTCAGTTATTGGCCAAACAGGTAATGCAGGACAAGCGAACTACGCAGCTTCTAAAGCTGGTACAGTTGCATTCGCAAAATCTGTGGCGTTAGAACTTGCTTCAAGAAATGTGCGCGTGAACAACGTGGCACCTGGTTATATCGCTACTGAAATGACAGACGTGTTGCCTGAAGAAGTAAAAGCGAAGATTTTAGAAAAAGTACCTTTGAATAAAATTGGCGAAGGCACTGACGTTGCTCAGGCTGTGAGATTCTTGTTAAGTGATGAATCTAAATACATCACGGGACAAACTCTGAGCGTGAACGGCGGAATGTATATGGAATAAACCCACTTTCAGCTCGACTGAAGTGAGGTTATGAAATTGTTTTTGATAAATTTGATTAATACTTAATGGGATTAATGTACTAGGAGGATTAAATGGCATTGCATCCAAAAGTTAAAGACATCATCGTAGAACAACTTGGCGTAGATCCAGATAAAGTTAAGCCTGAGGCTTCTTTCATCGACGATCTTGGTGCAGACAGCTTGGACATCGTTGAGCTAGTAATGGCTATGGAAGAAGAATTCGATCTTGAAATTCCAGACGAAGATGCTGAAAAGCTTAAAACTGTTCAAGACGTTGCTTCTTACCTAGAAAAAAAAGGTAAAGCGTAGGTCTTTATGACATCCCGATTTGAACGCCCATCTATTTCACAAAGAAGAGTCGTTGTAACAGGCGTTGGTGCTGTTACTCCCCTTGGTAATACCATTGAGGAGAGCTGGTCTAATGCTAAAAAAGGTGTATCTGGCATAGCTCCGATCACTAAATTTGATACAACAGGCTTCGATGTGACTTTTGCCGGTGAAGTGAAAGGCTTTAATGCTGATCAATACATCGAGAAAAAAGAACAGAAAAAGATGGATGAGTTCATTCACTATTCAATCGCCGCTTCAAAAATGGCGATTGAAATGGCGAAATTGGAGCTTTCTGAAAAAGAGAAAGCGACAACGGGAGTGATCATTGGTGTGGGTATCGGCGGGCTTCAAAACCTGGAAGAGACTTCCATCAAAATGAAAGAGAAAGGACCAGGACGTGTGAGTCCTTTCTTTATCCCAAGCGTAATCACGAACTTGGCTGCAGGTCAGGTTTCGATCGCCCTGGGTCTTAAAGGTCCAAATTATTCTGTTACATCGGCTTGTGCATCAGGTGTTCACTCTATCGGAGATGCCGTTCGCTATATCCGTGATGGAGTTGCTGACGTGATGCTTGCTGGTGGCGCAGAAGCGACTATCTGCCGTTTGGCGGTGGGTGGGTTCGCTGCGATGAGAGCTCTTTCTACTCGCAACGAGGCTCCTGAAAAAGCCAGCCGTCCTTGGGATAAAGACCGTGATGGTTTTGTTCTGGGTGAAGGTTCTGCGATGTTAGTTATTGAATCTTTGGAACACGCTGAAAAACGCGGCGCTAAGATTCTTTGCGAGATCACAGGTTATGGCGTTTCATCTGATGCCTACCATATGACTTCTCCAGCTCCTGAAGGTGCTGGTGGTTATGCGGCAATGGCGATGGCTTTAAAAGACTCCGGTCTTAAAGCGACAGACATTCAATACATCAATGCACACGGAACTTCGACTCCGGTGGGTGATGGTTTGGAAACAGCTGCGATCAAACACCTTTTGGGTGATCATGCGAAAAACGTGATGGTATCCAGCACGAAATCTATGACAGGTCATGCGTTGGGTGCGGCTGGTGCGATTGAATCTGCTTTCTGTGTGATGGCGATTCGCGATCAGATTGCTCCACCAACTTTGAACTTGGATAACCCAAGTGAAGATTGTGATCTAGACTATGTACCTCACAAAGCACGTGAGGCGAAGATCGACAATGTTCTGAACAACAGCTTCGGCTTTGGTGGAACAAATGCTTGTATGATCTTCTCTAAATTTAAAAACTAATTAAAAGCCCTGGGAAATCAGGGCTTTTTACTTTGTACGACTTCAAGGAATTTATCATGATTGTTTATATCGGCTGCGACCATGCTGGGTTGGATTTGAAACTTAAAGTGATGTCGGCATTTCCAGAAATTGAATGGAAAGATCAAGGCACATTCAATGGCGACTCTGTCGATTATCCTGATTATGCGGATAAGGTTTGCAAAGAACTGACGAAGATCGAAATCCTAAATCAAAAATCGGGAATCACGGATCCCGCGTTTGGACCGGCCATGGGAGTTTTGGTTTGTGGCTCCGGTCAGGGTATGGCGATTCGTGCGAATCGTTATCCACACATTCGCGCAGCCCTGTGCTGGAACGAAGATATCGCTCGCCTCTCGCGTGAACATAATAATGCCAACGTAATTACTCTGAGCGCTCGATTTACAGCACCCGACCTTGCAATCAAAATGGTTAAGGCATTCTTAAGCACCAAGTTTGAAGGTGGACGCCATCAAAAACGCGTCGACAAATTGGCTGCCGACACTGGTTGTTGAGACTTTTAAATTAAATCTGTTCAAGTGATACTTACGCATAACAGTTTTTCGTAATATCGATTTTTACAAGGCGGAAGGCGTACTAGCTGTACGTCGACAACGAGCAACGCAGACAAAAATCGACATTCCGAAAAACCTTTGATCGGAGTTTTTATATGAATTCGACGTCTCTAACTTTAAACCAAGTTGATCCCGAAGTATTTGCGGTGATTCAAAAAGAATCTGAACGTCAACAGTTCGGTCTGGAGATGATCGCTTCTGAAAATTACACATCAAAAGCTGTGATGGAAGCACAAGGCTCTATCCTGACAAACAAATATGCGGAAGGCTACCCAGGCAAACGCTATTACGGCGGTTGCGTGAATGTCGACACGGTTGAATCCCTTGCTATTGAACGTGCGAAAAAACTTTTCGGAATGAACTTTGCGAACGTTCAACCGCACTCTGGCTCACAAGCTAACATGGGTGTTTACCTTGCCGCTTGTAAAGCGGGCGACACGATCCTGGGTATGGATTTGTCTCATGGTGGTCACTTGACTCACGGATCTCCAGTGAATTTCTCTGGTATGCTGTTTAAAGCCGCTTCTTACAAATTGGATCCGGAAACAGGTCGTATCAATTACGATACAATTCGCTCAGTAGCGAAAGAAACAAAACCTCGCTTGATCATCGCAGGGTACTCGGCGTATCCGCGCGTTTTGGATTTTGCTAAATTTAAAGAAATTGCTGTGGAAGTGGGAGCCGATCTTTTGGTGGATATGGCGCACTTTGCAGGACTGGTGGCTACAGGCCACCACCCGTCTCCCGCTGAATATGCTGATTATGTTACCACGACGACTCACAAAACTTTGCGTGGACCTCGTGGCGGTATGATCCTTACGAACTCCGAAGAAAAAGCGAAGATCATGAACTCTCGCATCTTCCCTGGTATTCAGGGTGGACCGCTTGAGCATGTGATCGCTGGTAAAGCTGTGGCATTTGGTGAAGCTTTGAAACCTGAATTCAAAGACTATAGCGGCAAAGTGATTCAGAATGCGAAAACCTTGTCTGAAGAACTTTTGTCTCAAGGTTTCAAACTTGTGACTGGCGGTACGGACAATCACTTGATGTTGATTGATCTGTCTGACCGCGAGATCACGGGTAAAGTTGCTGAAATTGCTTTGGATGAAGCCGGGATCACTGTGAATAAAAACACTGTTCCGAATGAAAAACGCTCTCCATTTGTGACAAGTGGCATTCGTATTGGAACACCTGCTTTGACGACTCGTGGAATGGGAACTTCAGAAATGAAGAAGATAGGTCAATGGATTGCGCAGGTTTTGAACAACGCTGACAACGCAGATGTGAAAAACAAAGTGCACGCAGAAGTTAAAGAAATGTGTAAGCACTTCCCAATCTACTAGCTCTGCTTCTCCCTCGAGAAAATTGAATGAAGGCGTGCTTCGAGTGCGCCTTTTCTATTTCTAAGCCTCTCATTTTCATACAGACTTTAGGCTTGAGTGGTACTCTAAAACTGTCATCGACTTTTGTGGTTATCCGCGCGAAATGACTGAAAAATGGGCAATTAACATTTGGTAATTTTGCGTCATTTTTTATGCCTTTTTAGGGCAAAAAATCCTTTGGATACGAGCCCTTGTACGTTATAGTCAAATTATGACACCAGGATGGAAACAGCTAGTTAACTTTGCAGGATGCATTATTGCGACAGGAACTTTGGGTTCTTGTACGACTTTTCATACACCCCTTTCCCGAGAAATCATGAACGGCTCCTCCCAATCACGTGGAGTGGCTTCAGATCAACCAATGACCATTGAACAACAGGATAAGTCGTTTGATTGGCCGGTGGATGCTGCCCGCATGACTCGTGGATTCTTACCTAATAAACGCCGCCCGCATTTGGGTATCGATTTAGCCGCACCTAAAGGAACGCCTATATTGGCTGCCCAAGGCGGTACAATCATCTATGCAGGTCGTGAGTTTAAAGGGTACGGAAAAATGGTTCTAATCGAGTCTGGCGACGGTTGGGCAACATTGTATGCTCACTTCGACAAGATCTTGGTTTCTGAAGGCCAAAAAGTTCGCAAAGGCGAGGTGATTGGTGCCATGGGAAGAACTGGACGCGCAACGGGAGTGCATCTGCACTTTGAAATCCGCAAAAATCGCGGCCCGATCGATCCACTTCCGCTTCTTCCAGAGACAGCGGCGACTTCAACAGCAAAACTTTAAAACTTAGAAGGCTCCCGCAAGGAGCCTTTTTTTATTTGGGCTATAACTGGTCGGCACTTTTTTGTTTCTGCAAAAACGCGCGTCCTTAACATCTGATGCTGATGTTTTATGACAATCCTGCAATTTCCACTTCCGCAGCGGAGGTGGAAATTGCATCAATGAAATATTGATCACCGAAAATATCGAATCCGGATTCTCATAACAGCTAAATTATTAAGGATCCTATATGAACCGAAAAGCATGCCTCTCTGGAAATAAAAAAAGGCAGCCGTTTTAAGGGGCTGCCTTTTTAAGTTCAACTGTAAGTCTAAGATTAGAATACGTTGATTGTAGCTGACATACCTACGTTCGTTTTATCAGCCGTGAAGTATTCAGGTGCGAATTGCATGTTCGGGTAAAGGTAGATGTCACGAGTCACCGCGATACCGATACCAACTGATTGCGTGTACAAGCTTCTCAACCACTCAGAACCATCGTCAGATCTGAAGTGAGAGAAGATGAATGGACGGAATACAGTTCTGAAAGAGAACATGTCGTTGAACGCGTACTCAACGAATGGATAGAATCCAAGAACCCAGTCCGTACGACCACCACCGTGAACATCAGTTCCGCGGTTTTGGATAGTATCAATGTCGTCAGCGCCTTCAGTATAGGCATTGTAACTGACGTCTAAAGAAACACCTGGTTGCCAGTTAGAGTTCGGGATTTCGAAAAGCAATGTATGACCAACGCTTAAAGCACCCAAAAGTTTCAAAGTGTCAACATCGTAAGCATCAGTAGCGTAAGAAGCGCTAGAGCTAAATGATTGTTGGATACCTGCAGCTCTGAATGAACGAGAGTACCCTAATGATGGCGTTGCGATAGAGAATTGTCTGTTACCGTTCTGGTTTGATGTCTCTTCCCAATTGTTCTGGAAAGGAGTGTACAAAGAAAGACCTGTAGAGAAATTCAAAGCAGAGTTTTTATCCAAACGATAGTTGATACCAACAGAACCAACTAGGTTTGTCGCTGGTTGTGTTCCCGCTTCCCCAGCGTAGTTAGGACGTTCAGCACCAAATGGTTTTTCAAGGTTACCACCATTGTAAGCCCATGAAGTCGATACAGACCAGATAGATTTAGAACCAGAATCCGCACGCATTTTCGCGTTCGTGATTTCGTTGTCCAAGTCACCGTTAGTTTGTTCGTCCTTTTTTTGAACGTCAGTTACTTTAACTGTGCTTGTGTTTGCGCTTTGGTTTTTTTCTTCAGCGTGAGCAGAAACTGCTACTACCAAAGAACCTGCCAAAATAAGTGATGAAAGAATTTGTTTTTTCACCTGTGTGGTCCCCTTTTTTGTTAGAACTTTGTTAATCGTTAATACTTTTAAGTAAGTTTGGTTTCTTAATTCTTATTCAAGTCGCTTGCAGGTGCTTGTCGTTTCACATTCACTACGATTTCACCTGCTGACTTCAAGTGGTCCCAAAATGGAGCCAACTTGACTGTCATTTTTTATTAAGCAATGAAAGTGCCAGCACTTTGGTCCTATTTCAACACCAAATCCTGACAATAACCTAATATTTACGGGCAGTAGACGCACTGAAGCCTAAAAATTAAGCAGGTTCGTTTTCACACTTGTTACTAAAACTAAGCTCATTTTGACTCCAGTAGCGGGCTATAAATTATTCACGCGCAGCAGTATCAGATGATAATTCGCCGCATTCCAAAAAACGCGCGAGTCCGCAGGCGCCTTTTCCTGTAATGCTACATGTTGAGCGGGCGCGTTCTCGCCCGGATAATTCAGCCAGGAAGTGTTCTGAAGGGAGCTTTATGGTTGAGCGCGAGCTGTATGAAGAAACCGAATTTCTGCACGATGTAGGCGTTAATCTTAACGCCGCTCTCTTTATAATAGACAGACTGATTGAAGAAATTAAGGGCGAGGAAGGTCGACTGGAAACTGACTCGCAAACCGAAAAGTTATTTCATCACCTGGCGACTTATTTAAATCAAATCGATCGCACCGTTAAAAATCGTCGCACGCATTTATCAGAACTTTTGGAATCTCAACGCCGGGCCGAACAGGAAGCATATCGCAACTCGCGATCTCCTTAGGCGGAAAAAGAAGGGCGCCGTCGGCGCCCTTAGCGAGATCAATTTGCTCTTTCAATGGAGCGGATAAAAATCGTAATTTTTATCTCGACCTCGTCTTCGTTTACAGTTTCTCAAAGTTCAATCTCCCCCACAAGTCCAAAAGGAGTCTTGTATTATGTCGAACTTAGGCCTGGTTCTATCTGGTGGAGGCGCACGAGGTGCCTTTCAGGTCGGCGTATTGGCGGCTGTGGCAGAAATATGCAAAGAACTTTCAATCAACAATCCCTTTGAAATTTACACGGGCGTCAGTGCCGGCGCGATCAATGTTTGCGCATTAACAGCACATCCCGGAAGCTTCACCGAAGCTTGCAAAACTTTGCAGGGAATTTGGGGAGGACTGAAAAGCCAAGATGTCTTTGTATCTGATCCGGTGTCCCTGACAGGAGTGGCTTTGCATTGGATGATGGATTTAGCGAGCGGCGGTATGAAACCTACTCCCGGAAAATCACTTTTAAACACCAAACCGTTACGCGAACTTATTTCCAAAAACTGTCCCTTTGAAAATATTCAAAAGAAAATTGATTCAGGTCTAATTCGGGGCGTGGGAATTTCTGCATTGGATTTCCACTCCTCATCAACAGTCACCTTCATTCAAGGTGTTACGGAGATACCATTATGGGAAAGAGTCAGAAGACAAGCAGCGAGATCGGAACTCAACGTAGATCACGTCATGGCCTCGGCCGCCATCCCGGTTTTGTTCCCGCCGATTGCGGTGGGTTCCAACTATTTCGGGGATGGGTCGATTCGGAACTTCAGCCCTTGCGGTCCCGCCATTTACATGGGAGCCGAGCGCCTGCTTGCCATCGGTGTCAGATGCAGAGAGGAGACTTGCTTCAGGCCTCGTCAAGTTGCACCTACAGAGATGCCCAGTGTGGCACGTGTTGCGAGTGTGCTTCTTCACGCTCTTATGAGCGATGGAATCGAATTTGATATCGAAAGAATTGAGCGTATAAATCTGGCCTTATCAAAGTTGGGGCGCTCGCAACGTAAATATCTGGCAGTGAAACATATAGACACTCTGTGGATCTCTCCGTCCCGTGATTTTTCAGAGATCGCCTCTCGACATGCGCATGAGTTGCCACGAATGATTCGCTATCTCTTGCGGGGATTAGGTGGCCTGGAAGAATCAGCTGAACTTTCTAGCTTCCTTTTGTTTGAAAAAGAATATGTGCACACTTTGATGGAGATTGGCTATGAAGATGGGTTGCGTGCAAAAGCTGAACTCACTCAGCTGCTCACAGGTCAAACAATGAAAGACACTATGGCAGCCGAATTACGGGAAAATTAAATCTCGACCTGGATTCCCACTTCGATCACTTGATTCGGTGGAATACGGAAGAACGCTGTTGGACGTTGCGCATTTTTCGACATCACCGCAAACAGACGTTCGCGCCAATGAGACATATGAAGCTCGTCAACTTTCGCAGGCCCCTTCGTTGTAATGATCGTTTCACGACCCAATACGAAAGTGGTCTCGTTTACATTAAAGTTGATGTCTTTATTACGGCAGGCTTCCAGGATGTGCTTCATTTTAGGCGTTTCCATAAAGCCGTAATAAGCCAAGATACGATAGAAATTTGGAACGATTTCTTGAATCGAGATATTGTCTTTCTTAGAAACAAAAGGAACCTCGCGCGTTTGAATCGTTAAGATCGCCACCCGCTGATGCAGAACTTTGTTGTGTTTTAGATTATGTAACAACGGCGCAGGCACCCCCCAAGGATCTCCCGACATGTAAATCGCTGTCCCTGGAACACGAATGGGTGGCTCGCGTAAAAGCTTCAACATGAAATCTTCTGTTGGCATTGAACGGTCTTTTAAACGACGGAATAAAACCTGACGGCCTTTTTGCCATGTCGTCATCAACAGATAAATCACCGCACCAATCACCAATGGCACCCAGCCACCATGGGGGATTTTGTGGAAGTTTGCCGCAAAGAACGCGATATCGATGATTCCAAAAATACCGAAAATTCCGGCAGCCTTAAAGAAACTCCAATTCCATTTCTGGCGAGCGACTTCGTATGCCAGAATGGTCGTGATAACCATCGTACCCGTCACTGCGATACCATAAGCGGCAGCGAGGTTGCTGGAAGTTTTAAATGTGAGAACCAACCACACAACACCCACGAACAATGACCAGTTGATCGCTGGAATATAAATCTGCCCGATCTCTTGCGAAGATGTATGCACGATGTTGATACGTGGACAGAAACCCAATTGAATTGCCTGACGCGTGATAGAGAACACACCGGAAATCAAAGCTTGAGAGGCAATCACCGCCGACGTAGTACTTAAACAAACCAGAGGAATGACCGCCCACTTCGGCGCCAACATGTAAAACGGATTTGAAATCGCATCGGAGTTCGTCAAAAGCAAAGCGCCCTGACCAAAGTAATTCAAAAGCAAAGCTGGCAAAGCAACAAAAAACCACGCCATGCGAATCGGTGTCTTACCGAAGTGCCCCATATCGGCGTAAAGAGCTTCACCACCGGTTACAACCAGGACAACCGATCCCAAAACCAAGAAACCGTGCACACCATTTCTAAAGAAAAACTCAATCGCATGATGCGGCCACATCGCTTCAAGAATTGAAGGATTGTCCAAAAGACTGTTCATCCCTAACACACCGAGCGTTGTAAACCACAGTAAAAGGATGGGACCAAAGATGACACCGATTCGCCCGGTTCCATATCGCTGCATTAAGAACAAAGCATTGATAATAAAAATCGTGATCGGAATGATGAAAGGGTCAAACTGATCAGTGACGATCTTTAAACCTTCCATCGCAGACAAGACCGAAATCGCCGGCGTAATCACACCATCGCCATACAATAGTGCGGCGCCGAAAAGCCCCAGAATTGTCATGATCCAACGACGATGGGTGATGTCTTTCGTATGTTGCGAGCGCACTGCCAGCGCCATCAAAGATAAGATACCACCTTCACCTTTATTGTCTGCGCGCATGACGTAAGCCATGTACTTTACGCAAATCGTGGTGATCATTGTCCACACGATGAGAGAAAGAATTCCGACGACATTTTCCGGAGATACGGCAAGTCCGTACTCGCCCCCAAAACATTCGCGCAAGGCGTACAAGGGGCTGGTTCCGATATCCCCAAAGACAATGCCCAAAGCAGCTAGTGATAGCATTGCTAGATTGGTGTTCTTATGACCATGGTCTTGGTGTTCGATGTCGCAACTCCATTTTAATTTTGAACCCCAAGTGTATGGAATCGCGAAGCTCTTGTCAGCAGCTGGACCACATGCCATAACGCAGCACTTCACATTACCTGATAGTCAGTTGCCTTCTTTTTAGGCCCTGGGAGAAAATAAGAGCTCAGGGAGTAAACTTATGTTTCGATCTGGTGATCTTAAAAACTCTGTTCTTCGTACCGTAGCCCACTCTAAATGGGCATTGGCAGTATTGATCTTGATTGGATTGGTGTATTTTGAAACTCGATTGAGCGATAAAAGTGTGGCTGACAACCGCCAGCCCACTTCATTGACAACTACTTCTTTGACGCAATAACTGAGTTGGCGTCGAGGTTGAAGGCCGACAGAGCCGAAACGAAGTTTCGGAAGCCAGTCGCTTGCTTCACTAGCAACTTTTTCAAACCCTCATCCTGAGGCTCCCCTTGCTCATTCAAAACTTTTGGAGCATTGGTGATGAAGATGCGCTCTGGATAAATAAAGGCGTTTCTGTATCCAAACACCTGTTGCAAATGCTCAACGGGACGAAGTCCACCAAACATCCAACCCAGGCCAATGAAACATACAGGGCGATACTCGAACGTTTCAGGGAACTTCATGTGATCGATGAAGTACTTCAAAGCACCTGGCATAGAGCCATTGTACTCAGGGCAAATCACAATCAAACCTTCGGAAGCCACAAGTTTGTCCAGGTAAGGCTGTAATCCGGAATGCTCTTTCCCATAGTGAGGACCGGTGTGGAGATGCTCTTTCACTTCGACCAGATCGATGATCTCGACTGTTTCCCCTTGGGACTTGTAGATCCCTTGGATATAGTTAGCAAGCTTCAGAGTGTTGGAACCTGGGCGATCAGTGCCCGCGATAATGTACTTCATTCGTAAATCTCCTAGACAAAGTGATATACCTTTCGTTGTAATAAAGGCAATACAGTTTTCAGAAGGGTGTCTTCGCAATGTCGAAAATTTGGTTTATCTTAAACGAAGGACAAGTTACAGGACCGTTTGAACCAGACGAAGTTGAATCACAAGTTGCATCCTTCAAAGAACCCCTGGTATGGGGTCGTGGCCAAGGTGAGTGGGATACTCCTGCCAAATGGCGCACGAAAATCAAAGATCTTTCGCCTTCCACTCCTGCCGGTGATCAAAGCAAAACCTGGATGACTCGCATCGAAGGCAAAATCAACAAAGAACCCATGAAGTACGCTGATATGATTGTCGCACTGAAAAAGCTGACAGATCTTTCACAAGTCGACATTTCCACTGACGGCGGAAAAACTTGGAAGGAAGTTTACGCTCTTCAACAGGTTGTGGATGATTTGGGCATCAGCCGCAGATCTCATCCTCGCGTTCCGATCGTGGGAACTTTGGAATTTGAGCCCAGCGAAACAGCACCACCCCTTAAATGCCGCGTGATTTCGATCAGCGAAGGTGGCTTGGGTATAAACGACGCCGAAGGTCTGCAAATTGGCCAAAAGTTTTTTGCGACTTTGACCAGCCCGAACCTTTATCAAACGATCACAACCACGTGCGAAGTGGTTTACATGGGAAATGATGGTTACGCAGGACTGCGTTTCGTAGGTCTGCCAGAGGAATTTAAATCCTCGGTTATTGAATACGTGCGAAAGTTTGCGACAGTTTCCTAAAGTTCGCGCGACTTACCAATTACAGTTCTAAGTCCAGTTTCAAATTGGAGCCACCTTAGTCTTTTGACAAGTCTGGTCTACATTCTTCATCGTGATATGCATGCTAGAACTATTATTCTCACTCTTAGTGTCCCCTTCGAATGCACCTGTGAACAACTACGCAACAGTCGTTCAGACTTTGCAACAGATCCAGGCTGCGAATCCCTCAACAACTGAACTGATTGATCTTGGTCAGAATGATTCCGGGCAAAACATTATCGGTATCAAAATTGGCGATGGTCCAACAGCAGATCTTATTGTGGGAACTCACCACGGCAATGAATATGGTTCCACTGCCGTTGCAATGGGTGCGGCTGATGCCTTTGCGAAAAATCCCATCAAAGGTCACACAGTTTACATCGTTCCGGTTTTGAATATTCCAGGCTTTAACTCTCGCTCTCGTTATGAGCGTCTAGGCGGCATGAGCTCTGTTGACCAGAATCGTGACTACCCAGGACCTTGCATCCCAGGCCAGCCGTTCAAATCCAAATCTACAAAAGCATTGGCGAACTTTATTGATCAAAAAAATATCATCAGCTCTGCCACTCTTCACACTCATTGGCCTGCAGTTCTTTATCCGTGGGGGTTTTCAACTCGTGATGTGATGACGAAAGACGATGCAACCTTCATTCAGCTTAGCAAAGACGCCGCTGTTGAAAGTGGTTATGATGTTGGAAATTCAAAAGACTTGCTTTACGCAGCAGATGGGGCTTTTGAAGACTACGCTTACTGGAAACATGGTATCTGGTCTTTGTTGTTTGAAATGGGTGAAACTCACACACCATCTGAAGCACAAATGGCACAAATGGTTTCCGTGAATGTTCCCGGTATCCGTCGCTTTTTTGAAAATGCACCGAAAGAACGCGCGAAAGATCATGCCTTCACTGGTAAATGTGATCGCAGCATTATGCAAAGAACTCATTTAGAGTAGTCAGACTGGTCTACACTCCGACTTCGCAGGAGTAGTTCCACTTAAATTC
Organism: Bdellovibrio sp. ZAP7; assembly: GCF_006874645.1. Classification (NCBI taxonomy): domain Bacteria; kingdom Pseudomonadati; phylum Bdellovibrionota; class Bdellovibrionia; order Bdellovibrionales; family Pseudobdellovibrionaceae; genus Bdellovibrio; species Bdellovibrio sp. ZAP7. The sequence continues at coordinate 2,100,402 of NZ_CP030082.1, forward strand.
AGATTTAAACCCGATCCCACAAAGATCGGGTTTTTTATTTTCTAAAGCGCCTTCTTTACGGCCCAAACTTTGTATCAATCTGAGACCGAGCCTGCCTTTCATTTGGACGATTTCATCGTCGTTTTTAGCAAAAAAACAGTCCTTTCCGAATCTTATGGAGCACCACCAGGTGACGACAATTTTCGTCACAAAGTGACGTTTTAGTCGTCTCTAATTGAGCCAAGTACCTGTTACCTGGATGGTTTTTTATGGCACTGGCCTTGCTCATAAGGCTTCGGGAAAACTTTTAACCCCGGAGGATATACATGGAATTTCTAATGTCACTTGGTCGCGGTTTCACTTCTGGCGATGCTATCTGGATGTGGACTATTTTGGCTGCTCAAATCGTTTCAGTTGCTATTATTGCTGAGCGCTCTGTAGCACTTTTTATGAATCGTAAAGTAAATCAAAAGGATATCTCTAAAACGATCGCAGACGACATTAAAGCCGGCAAATTGGACCAGGCACTACGTCGCTCTATGCAGATCGGTTTGACTCAACCATTGGGCGTTGTGGCCTCTGCAGGCATCCAAGCCGCGATGGATTTGGGTGGTAAAGAAGAGATCCAACTTAAAATGGACGAAGTTCTTCTTGAAGAATCCAGCCGTGTTGAAAAACGCATCGGTTTCTTGGCGATGTTCGCGAACGTTGCGACTTTGTTGGGTCTTTTGGGTACGATCACAGGTCTTATCCACTCTTTCGCCGGTATCGCGAATGCGAACCCAGCTGAAAAAGCAGCGATCCTGTCTCAAGGTATCTCTCTTGCGATGAATACAACAGCTTACGGTCTGGTCGTAGCAGTTCCAGCGTTGATCATGTACGCGGTTCTACAAAACAGAGCGACTCGTTTGACGGAAGATTTGAACAAAGCGGCTTTGAATTTGTTCATCCAACTTGGTTACCACTACGCTCCAGTTTCTGACAAAAAAGAAAAAGCACTTAAATAGTACGAACGTAAGACATCTAACTGAGAGGGCTTTATGAGCGCATCAGGTAACGGTAACGACAAATTAAACTTCGAAATCAATATCCTGCCGATTCTGGATATCCTTTCTGTACTCATCTGCTTTTTGCTTTTGACTGCGGTTTGGTTGCAAATCGGTACTCTTGATACGAAACAAGCTATTGGTGACAACTCCACTGCGGGAGCCGTAAACCCACCGTCACTTTGGGTGACGATGGAAGCCGACGGCAGCATGCAACTTTCTTTGCGTGACGTTCCTAAAGCGAAAACTTTGGAAGAGCGTATCGCAAGATCGACTGAAGGTGTGGATTTGCAACGTCTTGAAGCACGTTTGCAAGCCTACAAAGCACAATGGCCAGATCTTAAAACAAGTGTGGTTCGTCCCGGCGCGCAGACCAATTATGGTGATGTGATCCGTGTGATGGATAAATTGAAGCAGAACTCATTCGAAGGCGTGGGCTTGTCCCCACTAGGGTAATTATATGAGAACTTCATTTGTAAATGTAAACAAAGCCCGTTCTCCCTTGATGGAAACCCAATCGCTGAAACCAGGCGGCAAAAAGAAGTCTTCTGGTGCACGCAATCTGGCTTTGGCGCTTCCGTTGACATCATTGATCGATGCTTTCTCTATCATCGTGATCTATCTTTTGATCGGTACGCAATCAAACGGTATCGAAGTTAAAAGCGGTCAAATGAATCTGCCAATCGCAGAACACTCTCAAGGTGTTGATAAAGAAATGGCGATTTTGAGAATCGAAAAAGGCAACTACTTCATTAATGACGAACGTGTCGTCGGCAGCCAGTTGGGATCTAAATTGGAATCCTTGAAAAAGGCTTCTAAAGAAGAGGTAGAGCTGATGATCCAAGCTGACACCGAAATGAAATACGCTGACCTGGATCCAATCATCAAGGCTGGTTCTTTGGCAGGTATTGAAAAACTTAAATTTGCGGTGGTACCAAAACAATGAGAACACTAAAACGCCTTCTAATTATCAGTCCGATTCTGGCAGGCGCTCTGTTTACGCAGATCGCTCGCGCAGAAAAGATGAACTCCGACACGCAAGATCTTGTCGTCGGCAAGATGGAGCGCGTTTTAAAGGCGATGGACAGCAAAGATCCATCGTGGGTACCAACGCAACAACGTTTGGCGGATACACTTGCTGAAAGAGCGCGCACGCGCTTTATGCAAGAAGTTGAAGCAAACTGTGACGGCTGCAAAGGCTCTAAGGCCGACCGTCAAAAAGCGATCGAGATCTATGAAAATGTCTTAGCTAAAATTGAGCTGAATGAACATGGTCCGATCTTGTTCCAATTGGGTCACTTGTACGAAATGGCTGGTCAAAACGACAAGTCCATCGAACTTTTCCAAAGCATCGTAAAAGACGCCAAGAAAAAATCCATCTCTGCCGATATCGTTTCCCGTTCCCACGCAGAGTTGGGCGATTTGCTTTTTCAAAAAGGCAAATTCAAAGAAGCGAAAGCTCACTACGTCATCGCTCTTAAAGATAAAAAACTTCAAAACCGCGCCTTGGCGACTTACAATATGGCGTGGAGTGATTTCAATGACGACAAACTGGCGTCAGCGATCTCCACTATGGAAGGCTTGCTTTCTAAGCCTGAACTGATCACTCGCGATACTGAAACAGGTGCTTCTTACGACCCTGTTTTCCACGCAGATATCGTGCGTGACCTTGGTACATTCTATGCGCGCAGAAACATCTCTGTGAAAGAAATCGCTCGCTATGAAGTGCTTTCCCCTAAAGAAAAACGTAAAGAATTGCTTCTAAACTTCGCTCAGGAAGCAGACCGTGTTGGTCAAAAACAAGCCGCTGCTGATATCTTGAGCCGTTATATGGATCAAGAAGGTTTGACAGATGCTGAGACTCTGGAAGCTTTCGTTCGTATGGCGAAAATCAACTATGACCGGGGTCAAACAGGTAAATCGACTCAAGACTTTGCCAAAGCTGCCAAGTCGTTCAAAAACACATGCAAAGACGCAACTAAATGTGAAGAGTTGAAAAAGACGATGAAGACGTATGTAACGGAACTTCACCGCTCTAAAAAATTGAAACCAGACCAGGATCTTTTGAACTCTTATGTGATCTATTCAAACACTTTCCCAGAAGACACAGAGATGACGACTCGCGGTGCTCAAGTTGCAATGGACATGGGTAAACCTGCTATTGCGGCTCAGCTGTACCGCGCAATCAGCGACAACTCTGATTTGTCTGAAAAAGAACGTCAAAATGCACTTTTGAATGAAGTGGCCGCTGGTGAAAAATCCAACGATGCGAGTATTCAAAAAGCGGCTTACATCAACTTCCTTAAAAAAGGTAAAGATGAAGGCAAATCTTTTGAAGTTCGTTACCAAATGGCTTACCTAAGCTACCAACAAAAACAGCTGAAAGAAGCTGCTGTTGCCTTCAATGACTTAGCGACAGATAAAAAAGGCAATGCGGATCTTCGTAAGAAATCAGCAGACCTGGCTTTGGACAGCTTGGCGCAATTAAAAAACGACGAGCAAATTCAAGAATTGGCAGCGAATTACGCAGTGATCTTTCCTGCTCACAAAGCGGAATTCGAATCCACAAGCCGTAAAGCTTTGATGAACCAAGCAGCGGCTTTGGCGAACAATCCAAACTCCAGCAAATCAGATATGCGCACTGTTTTGAAGCGCATTACGAACACAAATCTGGCATCTGCTAAATCTGAAGAAAAGATTTTGTTCTATACAAATGAAAGCATTTTGGCGCAAAAACTGGGTGAAGAAGAAATTTATGTTCAAGCCTTGAACAAATTGATCGCTTCTGATGTTTCAGCTGCGAAAAAAGAAGCTTACCTTGAGCAATTGACTGGCTACTATGAAAAGAAACTGGATTTCGCCAACGCTTATAAAACAGCTCTTCGTCTGAAAATGCCTAAAGTTTCTGAAAAAGACCGCGAGTTCCGTTTGGGTACTTTGGCAGACCTTGCCAACATGAATCCGCAACGTCACTACCGTGCCGCTTTGAAATTGGGCATTAAGGGTGACCGCGCAATGGTTATGCGCACTCGCCTGGTTCTTATGTCTGGCAATCCAGCCTCAGAATTGAAAGCTCAATCAAATGAACTTCGCCGCAGTCCTTCTCTATTGAATGACACGGCATTGTTGGTATTCGCTCGCCACGGTATGAGCGGTAACCTTAAATCTGTCTTGGACATGAAAGAGATCCGCAACCGTTCGGCTGCTCAATTCATCCAAAAACAGCCTTTCTATAACAAAGCATTGAGCTTTAAAAATCAGATCGCGTCCCACATGATCGTGACGAAATCTGATAAGCAAATGCAAAGAGATATCACGGAGCGTATCAAGCTTTTGGCTAAAGCCGATAACTTGCTTCAAGAGGCGAATCGCACTCGTGATATCACGGCTCAATTAATGGCACTTGAGATCGTTTCTGTTGAGAATGACAGAATGGTTCGTGATTTAGTGAACTTGCCTATGCCGAAGGGTTTAACTCCACAGGAGCAGGCTCAATACGTGGGTATCTTGAAGTCCAAATCCAAACCCTACCTGATGAAGGCGAAATTCGCGGAACAACGTGAAAATGACCTTCTAAACAACTCTCAGGCCCTGGCGCAAATGGCTCAGGATTACAGAACTGCCCGTCCTGAGATCCAAAACATCCTGAAACGCGAGATGACTTTGATCACTCAATTGCAAGCAAGTGGCAAAATGAAGTCAGCTGTTTCCGATGCGCTAAATTCGTCACAGGCAACAGCGTCTGATTTGGCCTCCGCGCGCAAATCAGTGGCAGCTGAGCCTAACAACGCAGGTGAGATTGTAAAACTTAAAACTCTAGAGACGAAAATGGGCCATCCCCTAATGGCTTCGTACCTGGAAGGCCGTTTAAATCAATTACAGAGAGGAAAAAGCCTATGAAAACGCTAATTCTATTGGCGCCCTTCTTGCTTAGTATACTGGGTGCCCCTGGCGCCTTAGCGGCAAATAAAGCTAAGAAGGCCGAAGGGAACAAACCGCAACTAGGCACCTCCTTTAAGTTTGATGGAAGTGCTCTTCGCGGGAAATACCAAAGCTCTCTGAATACGAAAGCCACGGTAGAAAACGATAAATTATTGGAAGATCTTTTGGCTGGACGAAAAGAATTTAACGACAGAATCCAAGACGATCTAAAAAGAAACTAGGACGTAACATGAACGCAGCAAAACTAATCATTCTAGAAAACATCGCGGGACAAAAAGTCCGCACGTTTGCGGTTGATTCAGAGTCCTTGAACATCGTGTACCTTAAGGATCAACGCCGTGTTGAAGCCTTGGCAGACTTGAAAGTTCTTAAAGACAATGACATCGACTATAGCCTTCTTAAAAAGATCGATCTTTCTAAGTTGAGCGCTAAAGGTGAATCTTTGGCCGGTTTAGGTCGTATCCGCCTGGCAAGTAACGATGACGTGACAAGCCCTCAATACTCTTTGCATGAAGAGCAGGATGAAGAGCAACTAAAGACAATGTTGACTCGTACGGCACTTACTCACTTGGTCATTGTCGGGATCATCATGATGGGTACTTTCATCGCCGCAAAATACTTTACTAAAAAAGATGAAGCTCCTTTGGTAACTATCGTTATTCCTAAAGAAGCTCCTAAAGTTGTGGAAAACAAACCGGTTCCTCACGTGAAGATGTCTGAAAAGAAAATCAAGCCATCTAATAAAGTGTATAAACCAGTCGTTAAGAAACAACCTATCAAAGTTAAGAAATACACTGTGAACACGAACAAAGCGAAAAGCGTACAACGCGTGGGTGCTTTGGCTGCCTTGGGTGGAACTCCTAAAGGCACTCGTGGTTACGAAGGTCTTGATAACAACTCCATGAAAGCCATTCGCTCTGCAGGTATCGGTAACGGTGGCGGCGGTGTTGGTTCAGCAGGTCGTGGTGGTGTTAAAGGTTACCTTCCTGGCAACGGCTTGATCGCTGGTTCTGCAGGCGAAGGTGGTCGTGCAGAAAGCGCTGGCGGCTACGGCACTCGTGGTGTTGGTGGCGGTCGCGCGGGTTACGGTAAGATGAATATGGTTGGTGGTACTGCTGCTTCCAGTCTTCCCCTTGATGCGGAAGCGACTGTTGAAGGTGGTTTGGACCGTGACCAAATCATCGCGGTTATCAACCGTAATAAAGGTCAAATCGTATATTGTTACGAAAAAGGTTTGCAAGCCCAACCCGCAATCGGTGGTCGTGTAGCAGTTGACTTCGTGATCGGTCCAAATGGTCGCATCACAACAGCTAAAGTGGCACAAAGTTCTTTGGGTTCGGCAATGGTTGAAAACTGCATGATCGCTAAAATGAAATCATGGCAATTCCCGAAACCAGTTGGAAAAGTAAACGTTGATGTTCTTTACCCATTCGAATTAATGCGCGTTTCGGCTCGCTAAGAATTGAACGAGTATTAAAGAGGTTTATATGAAGACGGTAAAAAGTTTGATGATCGCAATCCCAGCAGCAATGGCCCTCACAGCATGTGATGGCTGGCAAAAGAGTCCTTCATCGGACCTTCAAGAAATGCGCGCTCAAGCGAAAACTATCACTGAGATGGGGCCTGATAAGCCTCAGACAATCACTGAGACCGTCGTGGTGACTCAACCTTCACCAGTAGAAGTAACTAAGACTGTTGTCGTTGAGAAACAAGTCGAAGTTAAAGTTAAAGAAACAGATATCACTCGTTCAATGATCCTTTTGACGGCTGATTCTGAAATGACTTTCTCGGAAGGCGTTTCTTCTTCATATAAAATCCGCGCTTCCCTTCCAGTTCCAGGTGCAGCAGTTACTTTGACTGTTTCCAACCTGCCTGAAGGCGCTTCTTTGAAGCCTTCTTCTGAAAAAGACGTTTACGTTTTGTCTTGGAATCCTCCAATGTACACAGTAGACGCTGGTAAATCTTTGAAATCTATCCCTGTGAAATTCACAGCAACAGTTACTAATGCTGGGACATCTAAAAACGCCGAAGCGGTTAAAGGCATGATCAACGAACTGGATAAAACTTTGTTCGTGACTAAGAACCAAGTGGCTCCAAGTGCCTTGTCAGTATCTGGAATCGCAGCTGAAATTTCTGAAGATCAACTAACACCGTTCTCTGTAACAGTCACTGTTCCAGGTATCGATGGTAAATCTTCTCAAAAACCACGTATCGTGATCAGCTACGATGCAAACGCTATCACTGCAGGCAACGACTTCCTGGAGCTTGATGGTTCCCGTTATGTAATCGCTGACCTTAACAAAAAAGATGCTGAATACCTTGGCGATTCTAAATGGAAAATCAACTTGATCTTCGATACTAAAAATATCGCTGTTCAACCCCAATTGGCCAAAGACGGCACTATTATGTTGCAAGCTAACGGCACGCGCGTTCGTTTCAGCGTAAAAGCTTTCAGCCCGAACGGTCTTTCAACGGCTGAATCAGTTGTGCAAACGAAGATCGTATACACAAAAACTATCTCTGCTCCCCGTTTTGACGTTTCCGGTCTTGGCAAACAAGGTTTGGAAGTTTCCCCGGGCGAAAAAGTAACTCTTCGTTTCTCAGCTTCTTCAAGCAGCAAAAACGCAGTGGTTGCGGTTGAATCTAAAAACTCTGGTTTGCCAGGCAATCCACAAGTTTCTTGTGAGGCTTCCGCTGCCGGCAGTAACAAACAAGAATGTACTTTGACTTGGGAAGTTCCTTGCGATGCAACTTCAAAAACATTGAAGGGCGCAATCGAAATGTCTGCGACGGGTTCTTTGAACGGTCAAATCTCTAATGTCACTGAATACGCTTTGAAAACTGTCAAAGCAGCTAAAGACAAAAAACTTTGCGCTGCTACTGCTACAACGGCCGCTAAAGCTGTGGAGGCTAAATAGTTATGAAAAACTTTAAACTTCTTTCTGCAACTGTTTTGTTAATCGCACTTAGCTCGCAAAACGCTTTCTCAGCTCCTGCCAAAAAAGCTGTGAAAAAAGCGGCAACGGCTTCTTCTCAACCTGCTCGTGTTAACGACAATAGCGATGTCACTAATGACATCGACTCTTTGGGTGGTAACGAACAGTTGATGAACATGGCGCAAAATATCAAATCTGAAAGCCGTTCTCGTATCGTTCAAGAGCGTATCGTTGACAGACGCAACCGACTTGAAGTGGGTGTTAACTACGGAATGAATTTCGGTGGTGATGCTTACACGAAAACTCAAGCTATGGGTGCTGCTCTGGATTTCCACATCACTCCTCGTTGGTCTATTGGTGCAAGATACTTTGACTATGGAAACTCTTTGTCTCCAGAAGGAAAGCGTATTTTCGATCAAGCTAAAGCAAACTACCAAGCCGGTGGCCGTGCTTACGCTGTTGATATCGACTACCCAGAAAGTTCTGTAATGGCAGTTCTTAACTGGTACCCAATCTACGGTAAAACAAGCTTTATGGATGTTGGTGTAACTCAGTTCGATATGTACTTGCTTGGCGGTGGTGGTCAAATTACTTTGTCCAGCGGCTCAACTGCAGTTTACACAGCAGGTCTTGGTATCGGTGCTTGGATTACAAAGCATCTAACTGCAAGAGCTGAAGTTCGTTACATGAATTACAACGACAAACCAGTAACAGGTGAACGCAACTTGAATGTTGTCACTGGTAACCTTGGTCTTGGATGGATGTTATGATTTCCAAAAAGACTTTTGTGTCTCAACTTCTAATGGTCACGGCTTTAAGTGTTGGTCACAACGCTTTGGCTGCTGAGCGCTTTTCGGTGAAGGACTGGGGCAACTCCCTGGAAAATTCTTTGTCTGAAAAAAGCGGCAAGACCACTTTGAACTTGCTGGACTTCAACAAACTTGAAAGCAAAGTGATTGGTTCTTCTAGTGATAGCAAAATCAAACAGAAAATCCAAAAAGCCCGTGAGTTATTTGCGGCTGGCAAATACTCTCAATCTTTGGCTCTTTACAATGAAGTTCCACGTGGCTCAGACTATTGGTTCCAAATCGTAGAGGAAAAAGGTTGGGCTTACTTCCGTCAAAACGATTCGGAAAAAGCTCTGGCTCAATCTAAAACTTTGTTGAGCCCGCAATTCGCAGAAGTGGTTAACTCTGAAGCCTACTTGCTTCAGTCTTTGGCTGAACTAAAAATCTGCGATTATAAGTCGGTTTTTAAAACGACTCAGATGTTCAAAGAAAAACAACGCGATCGTATCGCTTCTGTTCAAGCTTTGACCAAAGAAGGTTTTAACGACGCGTTCCTGACTGTTTTGAAAAAGGTTGATAAATTCCCATTGCAAGCAACTGAAGTGGGCGAATCTTTGTTGAAGCTTCCGGTTCTTTACTACAAAGACGTGGAACTTCAGAAACAGATGTTGCGCTTTAAGTTGAGCCAAAAAGGGATGGAAGTTTTGGCGGCTAAAAACGTACAGCGTACTTTGCAAACTCAACTGGACCAAATCAACAAGGAAGCTTTCATCAATATGAAAGTGCGCCTTCAGGAATTGGCTAACAATGAAACGGCTGACAACAAACGCGTTATCGGCAAATTGAACCTGGTAGAAGTTGAAGCGATTCAACGTGTTCACACGGATCAAAAACTTGCGGATGCGGCTTATACGAAAAATGATTTCAAAGACACAAATGTCGACCAGTTGGTATTTAAAGACGACGGCCGCCCTTGGATTGATGAATTGGACAAGTACGACGTAGTAACGAAGTCTTGTGCTCAAAATGTTAGGAGAAAAATGTGAAACCACTTATAGCTCTTTGCATTTACCTTTCAGCGTTTTTGTTGCTTTCAGCTTGTGCGCAAGAATCTGGCACTATCATTGCGCAAAAAACTCTGGAACAACCAAAAGTTGAGCTTCCTGTTTACCCGGACGTTGTTCAACCAGAACAACCAGAAATTCCAGTTTACCCAACTGTGAATCAGCCAGAAATCGTTTGGATCACAGAGGACGGCGGTCAAAGTCAGCTTGATTTCAACCCACGCGTTGACATCCTGTTTGTAACTGACAACTCGGACTCTATGAAATCTGCGCAAGCAAACTTGATCAAGAACTTGAACCGTTTCACAAATGGTATCACGAACAACAAGATGATCGACTACCATATCGGCGTGATCTCCACTTGGGACAGCTCGGAGCGTTTTGCGACGAAGAAAAAAGATACTTACCAAATTGGTGAGCTTCGCAATGTTAAATCGATAGCAGGTACTGATTCTAAAGAACGTTTTGTAACTAAAAAAGACTCTGCCGGTGTTTTGGCGAACACTTTGAAAATCGGTGTTGCTCCTTATGCTGAAGGTGGCCCTGAAGTTGAAGAATTCTTCTCTCCCCTTGCCGCAGCTTTAGATAAAAGCGGTCATGCAGCAGTGAATGAAGGCTTCTTCCGTGAAGACGCCCAACTCGTCGTAATCTTTATGACGGATGCTGATGATTCTTCAACTCGCATCACTCCAGAGCAAATGGCGCAAACTTTGATTGATTTCAAAGGTGGTCGCCAGGATAAGGTTTCCGTATACGGTGTCTTGGTTAATGCCAAAGATCCAGACTCTGTAAAAGACTGGGATTTGCGTGTTCACCCGAAATACCACCCGGAGTGCTTTACGGGTCAAAAGAACAACGGCAAATGTACTGGTTTCGGTCCAGAGCGTTTGGAAGAAATGATCGTGGCTGCGAATAGCGGTGCCGGCAATCCAAAACAAATCCGTGAACAGTATATCATGAGCATCACTTCCCCGATCTTCGGTACAGAGTTGGGTCGCATGGGAGATTCCATTACGGTTAAGACTTTGGAAAAACAAATTTTCCTAAGCCAAATCCCACGCGTGGATGACGCTGGTAAATTGATGTTGCGTGTTCGTTACGGTACGGCTGATGTTTTGGCTCAAGGCAAAGGTCAGTTGATTCCTAACAAAGCGAACGGTGGTTGGACTTACAATCCAAGTTCAAACTCTGTGAAACTTTCTGGTAACGTAAAATACGAATACAAAGAAGGCGCTAGATTCGCCGTAGACCTGGTTCCAGTTCCTTTAGCTAACTAAAGATTCGATTTCATCACAGAAGGTTCTGTTAACTTCAGAACCTTCTGCAGACTTCCATCCGCTTTCATTTGTTCCAAAACCGTATTAAATTCTTTTAGCAGATTCTGCCCCTCTTCATCATTTCGAAAAGCAAAATAACAATCCTGACTCGATACCGGATTTTCACGGCTATAGTTGATACCTTGAACTTTACTTAACTCTAAAGCACGAAGCCCTGACCGTTCCTCAACGATAAAGGCATCAATGGTTCCATCAGCCAAGCGGCGCATATTGGCAACGTCATCATCGGCATAGATGAATTTCACTTTGCTGTTTTCCTGAATCTCCGCCGGATAGTGATAACGGAAGGTTAAGCCAACATTTTTTCCGTAAAGCTCTTTAAATGTCTTCAAGGGACGTTTTTCACGATAAAAAATAAAATTGGTCCGAATATAAAAGGGCGTGGATTTCAACGCATCTTTCGGAACGGAGTTGTCCATTCCCGGAAAAAACCCTTCCGCTTTTCCATTAGAAAAAGCTAACTTTGCTTTATTAGAAGTCAGAACCTCGACCTTGAATTTACTTTTAGTGCGAGAGGAAATTTCGTTAGCGAGCTTTAGAAATGATCCTTTGTCTTTGCTTTCCACAAATAAAGGAATAGGAAAAGTCACCAGGCGTGCGACCTTGGCTTCCACAGAACCGGAAATACAAAATAAGGGAAGAACCAGATATTTGATTTTCATGCACAGATAGATTGCATGGTCTCACGGTCATTTAGCAAACAATTTATGTTTACTGATCAACAATTGGGAACGCCTTCACTCCCAATGTCGAACCTCGTTTAGAAAAAAATCCGGGACGTTCAGTTACGACGAATCCTTGCATTCGTAAAGCGCGCTTCATATTGCTTTTGCAAGCGTAAGTCGTAAGGACACTTTGTTCAGCAGAAGATTCCAACAGCAGACGATTCAAAAAATCCTCACCCCATAGATGGGGATGAGTTTTAGAACTGAAAGCATCATAGAAAAAACCGTGATAACGAGAAACGAATTTTATGCCTTCATGAAGAGAACCATGAATATCCGTGAGATTTACGAAATGTTGCTTCAAGAAAGACTTTAACTCGCTGACTTGAATTTCGGTGCCTTTCAAAACGTGCATCAAAGCATCATCATAAACTGCGGCAACATCTGGTAAAAGACTTGAGTATTGATCATGCAGCCACAGATAAAAGAACTCACGCAGTTCAGGAATACTTTCGTAGCTGGTGATAAGGCCCACGGATTTATTTCGCTTAAGGGCCTCGCGGGCAATATTCATTTCGATGTAGCCCAAGCCCAATCCCACCACCATAAAATGAGGATTATCAACTTTCTCTAAAACATCGGCCGCCACATTCCCGTAAAGATGGGTGGTTTCAGTGCTCGCCCCGCCGGAGTGATGCATGGACTCGCCATAGGGTTTTGCAGGATCTAAGGATTCCAATAGACGCAAAGTGGGGCTTTGATCCTTGGTAATTTCGATCTCAAACCCTAGATCACGCCATGATTTCAGTGGTTTTGGCTCAATCATTGACTTCCCGCAAAATAAAACCCATAAACGCCCTATGGAAAAAGGCTGGTTGGGACTTCCCTATCACACTATCAGTGAGCACTACAATCATCTCTTTGGCGAGAAGGTCTATAAGATCCCCGTCACTGTGGTTGATAATTGCCCAAACCGTATGGGTTTAAAGGGTATGCAAACCTGTGTGTTTTGTGATGTGTGGGGATCCGCTGCAAATGCGGAAGCCATGACCATGGAACTTCGCGAACAGATCGAAAAATATCATGCCCACATTGCTGATCGTTACAATGCCAAGGCGTTTTTGATTTACTTCCAAGCCTATACCAACACTTTCACCAAAGTGTCGGCTCTTCGTAACAATTTTGATATCGCACTTTCCTATCCGTGGGTAAAGGGCTTCACCTTAGGAACTCGCCCGGATTGCCTTTCCAAATCCGTGATGGACCTGTGGAACGAGTATCATGAGAAGTCCTTTGTCGCGGTCGAGATGGGCGTGCAAAGCTTCTTTAATGATGAATTGGAGTTCATGCGCCGGGGTCACACTGCGGAGGCCGCTGTGGAAGCCATCCATAAGATTGCTGATAACACCAAAGTGGACTTGGGAATTCATTTGATCTTTGGAAGCCCGGGTGAAACGGATGAGCGCATTATTAAGACGGCAGAGATCGTAAACACTCTGCCTATTACCAATGTGAAACTTCACAATCTGCATGTTCTTAAAAACACTCCGCTGGAAGGCATGTACCACGCCGGGGAATTTTCTCCGATTGATCAGGTCACTTACACGCGCCGAGTGGAGTTGTTCCTGCAGCATTTATCGCCGCGCTTTGCTTTGCACCGTTTGGCGGCTTATTCGTCTCGTTGGGATGAGTTGGTAGCGCCGGATTGGACAAAAAATAAAATGGGCACACATCAAGCGATCATCGATCACTTGCGCGCCAATGGATCCTATCAATCTCAATATTTTCACGCGAATTCGGAGTTGGATCTTTCCGCCCAGGCAGTTTTGCTAAAAAAATCCCGCCGCGTGGACGCATCTCCGTGCTGAATTTCTGCACAATTTAAGTTCCTGTAAGATCACGACAGGTAAATTTCAGGCTGAGGAACGAAAAATCGAGCATTTAGCGCTAGACCTTGGTTTTACACTCGGGAAACAGGGGTCACTTGCACTCTTTTTTCGCAGGACAGACGTGTCAATCGCTAGGATATATCTGCTTAAATGATGAGCAACGTCACAAAAAAATCAGCGTTATTTCAAAAAATACTCTTGCAACTTTCCGGAAAGAATTACACAGTTGGAATTGAGATCGATACCCGCCTTATTGACGAGGCACCCGGGACCGACCCCTAGATATAGGGGTTCACACAGGGAGGTACTAGACGTTTTTGATGAAGCAAAACTTATGTTTCAGCGACCTCAAAACTTAAAGCTAATGGATTAGCGCTCAGTCTCAACCAATCTACATCATTATATTTAACGGCGGCGGATTTTGCGAGGGGCAGAATGCGGCGGCGGGATTTTTTTGCCCAAAAGGAACTGGGCAGAGGGGATTTGCACCATGTTGGAAACAACAGCTCACATCATGAGAGTTAAAAAGAGAGATGGAACTCTTGAACCAGTCGACGTAACGAAGATCGTTGAACGTGTGACTCGTAATTGCCAAGGTTTGACTCAAGTCGACCCACTTCGCGTTGCTACGAAAGCAATCAGCGGTCTTTACGATGGCGCAACAACAAATGAGTTGGATAATCTTTGTATCCAGACGGCTTCTTTGTTGATCGGTGAAGAACCAGAATACTCTCGTTTGGCTGCCCGTCTTTTGGGCATCTATATTGATGAGGAAGTTCGCTCTCAAAAAATCCAGTCTTTCGCTGACTCTGTAAACTATGGTTTCCAAGCCGGTTTGTTGTCAGAGACGACTAAAAACTTCGTTGAAGCAAACAAAGCAGCTCTTTGCGCGGCAATCGAGCCTTACCGCACAGACCGTTTTGAATACTTCGGCTTGAGAACTGTTTACGATCGTTATTTGCTAAAAAATCCAACTTCACGCCAGGTGTTTGAAACACCTCAATACTTCTTTATGCGTGTGGCTTGCGGTTTGGCTCAAACGGTTGATGAAGCTATCGAGTTCTATCGCTTGATCTCTTCTCATGACTACATGGCGTCTACGCCAACATTGTTCAACTCTGGTACTTTGCGCCCTCAAATGTCTTCTTGCTATCTTTTGGATTCTCCAACAGATGACTTGGAAGCGATCTACAAAAAGTACACAGACATCGCTTTGCTATCTAAATTCGCTGGCGGCATCGGTGTTGCTTACTCTCGTATCCGTTCCCGTGGTTCTTTGATCAAAGGAACAAACGGTCACTCTAACGGCATTATCCCTTGGTTGAAAACTATGGACTCTTCTGTGTCTGCAGTTAACCAAGGTGGTAAACGTAAAGGTGCTGCTTGTGTGTACTTGGAAACTTGGCATGCTGATATCGAGGAGTTCCTTGAACTTCGCGACAACACAGGTGACGAAGCTAAACGTACTCACAACTTGAACTTGGCAAACTGGGTTCCAGATTTGTTCATGAAACGCGTTGAAGCTGACGGCATGTGGTCTTTGTTTGACCCACGCGTAGTGCCTCATTTCGTAGACACTTATGGCCCGGAATTCGAAGCGGCTTACGAACAAGCTGAAGCTGAGAAAAAATATTCTAAACAAATCAAAGCCCGCGACCTTTACTCTCGCATGATGAAAACTCTTGCGCAGACTGGTAACGGCTGGATGACATTTAAAGATGCTTCCAACATGAAAGCCAACCAAACTGGTGAGGCTGGTAATGTGATCCATCTTTCAAATCTTTGCACAGAGATCCTTGAAGTGACTTCAAACTCTGAAACAGCGGTTTGTAACTTGGGTTCTGTGAACCTTGGCAGACACGTTGAAAACGGTCAGTTCAACTTCGACAAACTGGCGAAATCTGTTCGCACAGCTGTGAAGTACTTGGACCGCGTTGTTGATATCAACTTCTACCCTATTTCAACGGCTCAGGATTCCAACCACAAATGGCGTCCAGTTGGTTTGGGCGTGATGGGTCTTCAAGATGCTTTCTTCCAATTGAAGTTGCCTTTTGACTCCCAAGCGGCTCGTGATTTGTCTGCTAAAATCCAAGAAGAGATCTACTACAACGCTCTTTTGACTTCTTGTGAACTAGCTGAAAAATACGGCGCTCATGGTGCTTACGAACAAACTCGTGCAGCTAAAGGTTTGTTGCAATACGACCTTTGGGGTGTGACTCCGACTCAACCAGAGCGATTCAATGCTTTGAAAGCGAAAATCAAACAACACGGTTTGCGTAACTCTTTGTTGATCGCTATTGCTCCCACAGCAACTATCGCTTCTATCGTAGGTTGCTACGAAGCGATCGAACCTCAAGTATCGAACTTGTTCAAACGTGAAACGCTTTCTGGTGAGTTCATGCAGATCAATAAGTACTTGGTCCAAGATCTTAAAGCGATTGGTCTTTGGACTGAAGACATGCGCAATGAAATCAAATTGAACGATGGTTCAATTGATGAAATTGCGATGATCCCACCTCAGATCAAAGAACTTTACCGTACTGTTTGGGAAATCCCAATGAAGTCATTGATTGAAATGGCTGCAGACCGTGGCGCTTACATCGACCAAGCTCAATCTTTGAACTTGTTCATGGAAAGCCCGACTATCGGTAAAGTTTCTTCTATGTACATGTATGCATGGAAGAAAGGTGTGAAAACGACTTATTACTTGCGCTCTCGTCCAGCGACTAAGATCGCAAAAACGACTGTGAAGTCTTCTAACAACGGTATGGGAATGACAACAGCTGCTGCAAACACAATGGATGCAGCTCCTGCAGCTCCGACTCAAGAAGCCGCTCCTAAGAAAACTTACACAGATTCAGAAGTGATTGCTTGTTCTTTGGAAAATCCAGAGGCTTGCGAAGCTTGTCAGTAATCCAGCTTTAAGCTGTCAGAGCTGAAAGTCCGAGGTGGACTTTCAGCTCAAAAAAGAGCACCGGTGCCTTTCGCCGGAAAAACTTTTAGGGACTTTTTATGATTTTAGATCCAGGCTTTAACTTAACTCTTCGTCCGATGAAATACCCAACTATGTACGAAATGTACAAAAACGGTATCAAGAACACTTGGACAGTGGATGAAATTGATTTCTCTACAGACCTTGTTGACCTTCATTCAAAAATGACAGCAGCTGAAAGGCATTTGATCTCTCGCCTGGTGGCATTCTTTGCGACGGGTGACTCTATCGTCGGAAACAATCTTGTATTGAATCTTTACAAGCACGTAAACGCGCCAGAAGGCCGTATGTATTTGTCTCGTCAGCTTTATGAAGAAGCTTTGCACGTTCAGTTCTATCTGACTTTGCTGGATACTTACATCCCAAATCCAGATGAGCGCGCGGAAGCATTTGCTGCGATCGACAATATTCCTTCCATCAAAAAGAAAGCGGATTTCTGCTTTAAATGGATCGATTCCATCAACGAATTGGATCAATTGAACACGAAAGAAGACCGTCGTCGCTTCTTGATGAACTTGATCTGCTTCGCAACTTGCGTTGAAGGTTTGTTCTTCTATGCAGCTTTCGCTTACGTTTACTTCTTGCGTTCAAAAGGTTTGTTGCAAGGTCTTGCATCTGGCACAAACTGGGTGTTCCGTGACGAATCTATGCACATGGCGTTCGCTATCGAAGTGATCAAAACAGCGCGTAAAGAAGAACCAGATCTTTTCAATTCTCAAATGGAAGATATGGTTACGCAAATGCTTGAAGACGCTATCGAGTGTGAGATGGACTTTGCAAACGACGTATTGCAATTGGGTGTTGCCGGTCTTTCTCCAAAAGACATGCGCCAATATCTTGAATACTGCGCGGACCAACGCCTTGAAAGCTTGAACATCGCTCCACGCTACAATGTGAAAAATCCATTTGGCTTTATGGAACTTCAAGACATGCAAGAACTTGCAAACTTCTTCGAAAGACGTGTTTCTGCTTACCAAACTGGTATCAGTGGCTCGGTAGCCTTCGATGAGGCGTTCTAATTTACTTTGGGTATTACTATTTATAGTATGCATGGGGGTGGGTTTCCTACACGGGTACCTGCCCCAAGGCATTTCTAGGGACTATGTCTTACGGCCTACCAAAGTTCGCATCCTGGTAACAGATGAATCTCTTTTTCCAAAAAGTATTCAGGAAGAACTGGAAAACGACCTTCGCATTAAATTCGAAGTGACAGTCACTCGCGACTGGAATTCGATACAAGCGAAAGTGATTGCATCCCCTTCTCAAGACATTTTGCTTTTGCCGTCCTATTGGGCACACACGATGAACAGACAGAATCTTTTGTTTGTGACATCGGAAAATTCTTTATCGCTAAAAATTGCACCGGACTTTCTGGATCCCGTCATCACAAAACGCAGCCTTTATTTTTATCCTCTTTATTGGATGAAGACAGGCTTTAAAACTGCAGGCAACAACAGCTTCGAAGAATTTCTTAAAGACAAGAAAGCCACGACATTGTTTTTATTGAACGACGAAGACTTGTTACTTAATCACTTCCAGATTTGGCAGGACAAAGGCTGGCTCGCTTTAGTTCAGCAAAAAAAGATTCTCACGTTGCCCCTAGATCAATTGGTTTTAAATGATAAAGCCGAAGGCGCAAGGGAACTTCCCTTGAATGAATCAAATCCCGATCTAACGGTTCAGGATGACCTAAGCGCCCTTTTGGTATGGGGAGCCGCAATACCTGCTGCCTCTGATAAAAAAGAGCTCGCAATCGAGATTCTGACGGCCTTAACGGCAAACTCCATTCAGGAACAAAACCTAATGAAGACACCATTTAACAGCACTCTTCAGGAATTAACGACGCCGGCACTTCCGCCACAAAGAAGAGCTACGCATATTCGTGAATTGAAATTAAAAGGCACGATCTTGATTGGCACCAAGAATTTGGAAGCACCTAAAAAATTAAGAGATGAGTTTAATCTGATCTTATAACTGTATAGCGAGTCACAGCATTCCCACTCGTGGAGGGTGTGCTGTTCGCATCATATCCCGTCAATGTCAGAACAATTGCATTCGTACCATTTCTTAAAGCGGAACCCTTAAGAACAATATTGAAGCGGCCATTGCGGCAAGTTCCATAACCCGTCGCTGTTGAACTGGACATATCATAAACAGCAGATGCAGTTGCCGGCGCACCATTTACCGTCACCGTGATTCGGTGAGTGGGAAAAGTCGAAGCATAACAAGCTCCACTCATCTCCACATAACGAGCCGCCACGATAGAACCCAAGCTGTAAGCATCGGCCACCAGCTGCAATTCCGTCGAAGAAGGATCGGTATTCAATGTGTGGGAATTTGGATTCGAGGGATCATCCGTCAAAAGGGAATTATCTGACGTCGGTGCACAAGACACCAGAAGCGCCATCATCGCGAAACTGGTCGCGAATTTAGATAAATCGGTTTTCATAGAAAGTCCCCCGTTCCTTTAGAATAAACGAGGGAGCGACCAGAACTGAATCAATTTTTAGAAAAGTCCAGTTTTGAGACAATTTTCTGCTCTAAAGCGATCGGGCTTAGGAACAAGAAATAAGTGGAAAGCATTATAGTTGCAAAAGGCATAAGCCCCATGAAGATTCCAATCCCCAAATGCATTCCCACCCCTATAAGCAACCAGATATGGCGACTCTTATTCCAGATCACCATTGGCGGAAAATAGACTTCAAAAATGATCGTCATATAACCCAACACCGGAATCACCCAAGGGATCTGGCGTAGGAAACTAAAATCCACTGTCGTCATTTGGGGATTTGCAAGCACGGACCATAAAGCCGTTCCATCCCACCAACTATAACCTTTTAGTTTTTCCCATCCCGTATAGGCATAGATCGCCATGATCTGAAACTGCATCATGCGAATCATCATACTGGAAACCATGTCCGAGGGCTTAAAGGTTTTCTTTTTACGAATCAAATTCAAGACACTTAAGCGCTCACAGGAGTTCGTAAAGATCAGATAAAATAAGAACAACGAACCAATCACATCCGCACCAAAATGTGCCGGGTAATTGCGATTCAAAAAGCCGATATTAATAATCCACGCCAGCGCCGTAAATATTCGACCACCGATACCCAGAGTTAATAGCGCAAATAAAATCACAACCAGAATATTGATTTGCAGATTCATGGAATCAGGCCAAAAGTTCCAGGAAAACATCGGTCTGCCAAACTCGGGCAGAATCAAAAGAGCTTTATCTTTCGGGAGCCAGCTCGCATCCGTGAAATACCACAGATTATAAAACCTCATGATACTCATATACAGAAAAGTCCCGCACAAAGTGATGCGCAGAAATGCCAGCCCTAACAAATTCTGCGGAGCAAACCAGAATTCATCCCACAAAGCCCAAGCTTTTTTGATTTGAAATTGAAGATGCTTCATAGCAACTCCTCGTCACCAGGACTGTTGCAACGAACGGAAGCCTTGGCTGCGCGACGCTCTTGGGACATATCCAACAAGTTCACTTCGCTTTTTGAAACAGCTTCATCCAGCAATGGAAGAGTGTCGATGACGTGCTCCATGTCTATACTTTCTGCTTCGGGAAATTGCTTACACAACCAGGGACCGAAAACTTGGCGCAGGCGACGAGGGTCCATCACCATATAGCGCATGACCGCCCATTCTCTTTTTCGGGTGAGGCTCGGCATCGTTTTTTCTGATTCCGCAAAAGGAAAAGCTGTGATCAACGGTTCACGATAAGCTCCGTCTTGGGCCATCGGATAATTCACAACTACTTTGAGATACATCGGATGAGCTGGGTCCGGAGAAAAGAAATTCCATCCAGCATTGAGGCCAACCTGATTTGCATAGGGGCCGAAAAACTTGGAAGCAACACGCCCAAAGTAAGAACTTACGTTGGGCATGACCATAATTGCACAGATATTATAAACGATCCAGATACTTGCCAGGATCTTAAGTAACGGCTTCACCTTCGCCATCGATCTCGTCCGCCTCTCCATAGAACGGTAGTTCGTCTTCGTCAGATGACTCCCCTTCTTCGTTATCAGCGTATACTTGATCGTCAGAAGCCATCTCCATGTCTTCATCATTGTCGAAAGCTTCTTCAGCTGCAGTCAATTCATTTTCTAGCTCAGCATCAGCAGACATTTCTTCGGAACCTGTTGCATCGATTTCAGCAACTGCCTCTGTCGCTCCACCCTCAGTAGATTCTTCGGAATCAGCTGATTTACCAGCTTTCAATGCTGCCATTTTAGCGGCACTTTCAGCAGCTTTGATTTGCACCAAAGTCGTTCCAGCGGCCAAAGCATCATCATATTTTTTCAACCAGTTGGCGTCACGAGTCGGCACCGGTTCATCCATCGCCAAAGCTTCACGGATGTTTTGTGCGCGCTCAAGATCGCGTTTTTCAGCCTGACGGCGTTTTTCTTCTTCAAAGAAAGTCGAAGACGTCGTGATCTCTTCAAGTTGGTTCGAGATTTTCATCAATTCATCTTCACCAGACGAGTAGCTGACATGCTCAACGTCAGTTGCAACCAATGAATCAGTGATAGATGCCAATGTCGGTTTTTCTTCCGCCATTTGTTCATCCATACCGTCTGGCAACAATTCGTCGATTTGCGACAAAGTTGGAAGCTCTTTCAAAGATCTTAGACCAAAAATTTCCAAGAACTTACGAGTTGTACCGTATTGCATAGGACGACCTGGAAGATCTGATTTACCTTCGAAGGAAACCAGATTTTTTTCCATCAACGCACGCAACAAGTGACCAGACTCTACGCCGCGGATTTCATCCACATCAGATTTAACACAAGGCTGTTTGTACGCCACGATAGAAAGAGTTTCCAAAGCTGGACCGGAAAGCTTGAATTGACGAGCTTTCAAAGTGCGTTTTAGGAAATCCATATTGTCGATTTTAGTGCGCAGCTGGTAACCACCTGGAACTTCTTCCAAAGTAACACCACGACGGCCACCAGCGTATTCCACAGCCAATTGATCCAAAGCTCTGCGGATTTTATCGCCTTTGATATTTGTACCTTTAAACAGAAGCTTAATCGAAGCCAAAGAAACTGGACGATCGGAAGCAAACAAGATGCTTTCTACGATACTTTCCAGGCGCTCCTCGTCTACGAACTCAACCTCTTCGATGTCTGCAGATTCAAAGCCATCAAGCTCTGTGCCTTCAACAGAAACATCATCAGCACCTTCAGAAGCTTCCATTTCAGCCGCTTCGTCATCAGTTGCTTCTGGTAAGAAGCCCTCAGATTCTTCCTCTTCTTGAAGGAAGATAGAAGCATCCGCCTCAATACCATCAAGCTCATTCAATTCATCAGAACCTTCTTCTGCAGAAGTTTCTTCTGTTTCTTCAGCAGTCATTTCAAAAGTGACTTCTTCTGTTTCAACTTCCGTTGCCACAGCAACTTCGGTTTCCATCACTTCTGTGTCTAAAACTTCTTTATTCTTTTTGGAGTTCTTTTTCTTCTTAGACATTTCTACGCCTCAGCTTCAGTCTTAGGATCAGTATCAATAAATTCTTCAAAAATTAGTTCAGATTCAGCAACTACATCGTCAGATGTCGCAACCATTTCAGCAGCCACCACCGCTACGGCTTCTGCTGGCTCAAAAGTGGCAACTTCAAGTTGTTCTTCAACTTCTGTTTCAATGAATGATTCAGAGATCGGCTCAACAACGGTTTCAAACGGTGCCTCCACCTCTGTTTCAGCGACAACTTCCGTCATTTCAACTGTCGTATCTGCAAGGATTTCTTCAGCAGCAGTGATAGCTTCTTCTGTCATTGCTTCTTCAAGTTGAAGTTCAGCTTCGACTTCAGCTACAGTTTCCTGCGCCATCTCAACAATCACTTCAGATGCAGCCACAGTTTCTGTAGCCATCTCTTCTAATTCGCCTTCAGCAGCCAGAATTTCTTCATCCGAGGCAGCCTCTGCGCCACCCTCTTCGGCTTCCAAGAAGTCCAGCTCTGCATCCATACCCGCAATTTCCGCTGTTAGATCAGACATACCTGCCGTGAAATCCATTGGAGTTTCAACAAAGCTCATTTGAGCTTGCTGCTCAACCGGAGCTTCATCAGCACTGTCATCCATAAGATCTTCTGTTGGATCGGCTTTTTTAGCGTCAGCCATCATTTGTTCAGCGATTCTGTCAGCGCCCATAGAATCGTACTCTTCCACGCGGGACAGAACATCTGTTTCGATCGGTTTTTTTGTATCAACCCAGATGTCTGAATAAACTTCTGACTGGTAAAGACCTACGAAGCCCATTTTACCAAGCTCAAGCAAAGACAAGAACGTGATCAAAGCCTGACGAGCGCGATCTTCTGTCGCATTCACCAACTCCATCATTGTGATTTTGCGGCCTACGATAAGGTAGTCTTTCAACTCCAATACGCGGCTGGAGATGGATTGAGCTTTCGCTTTAACTTCGTGGACTTTCTTTTTAACAGAACGCAAAACTTTGCGATAAGAAGAGATCAACGCAAACAACGCGTTGTCTTCAAGAATGATTTCGTCTTCTTTTTCATCCAGTTTTTCACGGGAACCACGCAACCAAACGTCACGACCCACCAAAGGACGATCATAAAGAAGTTTCGCGGCCTCTTGGTATTTTTGGTATTCCAAAAGTTTTTGAACCAACTCTTTACGTGGATCTTCCTGCTCGATGACTTCGCCGTTCTCATTATATTGAGGCAGAAGCATGCGGGATTTGATTTGGATCAAAGTGGAAGCCATGGCGATGAACTCACCCGCTACTTCCAAATCCAATTCTTTCATCAAACGAATATAATCAAGGTATTGCTTTGTGATCTCATGGATTTTGATATCCATAATATCCATCTCTTCCTTGCGGATGAGATATAGCAACAAGCCCAATGGTCCTTCAAACTTGGGCAATTGAACTGTAATACTCATGAAAGCGGTCCCCTCTAAAACGTTCTGAATGAATGGAATTTCTGTTTAAGAAATTCCGAACCCAGCCAGAGCTAACGTAAGTAAACTTTGTGCACTCCAAAACACAGGGATTGCCAAAATACGCAATGCACCTGTCAGAACTAATCCCATCAAAACCATGCTGGTGATTTGTTCATTCTGTTCCAACTTATAATTCAATTGGGCCGGCAAAAATCTTGCGAGCACTTTACCGCCATCCAGTGGATGAAGCGGGATCATATTGAAAAACGCCAGGAACAAGTTTGTCATCAAAAATGCTTTTAAAATCTCGAACACCGGTTTGAAATAAATCGATGCGGAAAAGAACTTCGCCAGGAAGCCAATAAGGAACGCCGCAACAATCGCCAATAGAATGTTTGAAAGCGGACCGGCAAGTGCAATCCAGAACATATCCACGCGAGGATTTTTTAAATTACGGGAATTCACCGGGACTGGCTTAGCCCAACCGAAGAAAATCGGAGTTGCCAGAACGATGGACACCAGTGGCAAAATAAATGTACCAATCATATCCATATGAACCAAAGGGTTCATGGAAAGACGGCCCATTTGTTCCGCCGTGTTGTCACCACGCAGACGCGCAACCCAGCCGTGTGCAAATTCGTGAAAGCACAGTGCGAAAAGAAAAGGGATAAAATAAATGCCAATCTTGGCGCCGATTTCTGCAATATCCATATAATTACCTTCAGAGATTAGACGGCAAACCTAGACCCTTGTCTAGTGTGAGAAGTCATTTGCACATAATAAGTGCAATCATCATAACACAGTCCGTTAAGAGAAAAGCTCCTGTCCTTCCAACCTCTTGAATAAAAATCGCGATCTGGATATGGTCTTCCGACTTGTTAATTAACGTATGAGGGAGAAACCATGTCTGACGTAACTAATGCACGTCCAGCTTTGACAACACTATCTGAAGACGAAACGGCTTTCCGTGATGCTGTAAGAGCCTTCGCAGAATCTGAAATCAAACCCCATGTGACACACATGGACGAAAAAGCTGAGATGAACAAAGACATCCTTAAAAAGCTTTTCGAAATGGGCTTGATGGGTATCGAAACTCCAGAAAAATACGGCGGCGCAGGTTCCACTTTCACAATGGCTTGCTTGGCTGTTGAAGAAATCGGTCGCGTAGACGGTTCAGTTTCTGTTCTTGTTGACGTACAAAACACTCTAACGACAAACGCATTCCTTAAATGGGGTACAGAAGCGCAAAAAGAAAAATACTTGGGCGCAATGGCTTCTAAATGGGTTGGCGCTTACGCTTTGTCTGAATCATCTTCTGGTTCTGATGCATTCGCATTGAAACTTAAAGCAGAAGATAAAGGTGATAAATGGGTTTTGAATGGTTCAAAACTTTGGATCACAAACGGTAACGAAGCTGACGTATTCATCTGCTTTGCAAACATCGACCACGCAAAAGGCTACAAAGGCATCACAGCGTTCATCGTTGAGAAATCTTTCAAAGGCTTCAAAGTTGGTAAAAAAGAAGACAAACTAGGTATCCGCGCTTCTTCTACTTGCGAATTGCTGTTCGAAAACTGCGAAGTACCAAAAGAAAACGTACTTGGCGAAGTTGGCAAAGGCTACAAAATCGCTATCGAAACATTGAATGAAGGTCGTATCGGTATCGGCGCACAAATGATCGGTATCGCTCAAGGCGCTTACGAAGCAGCATTGGGTTATGTTAAAGGTCGTGAGCAGTTCGGCAAACCAATTGCTCATTTCCAAGGCGTTCAATTCCAGTTGGCAGAAATGCGTACTGAATTGGAAGCCGCTCGTTTGATGGTTTACAACGCCGCTCGTTTGAAAGACGCGGGTCTTGATTTCATCGAATCAGCAGCGATGGCGAAACTTTACTCTTCTCGTGCAGCGGAAAAGATCACTTCTAAAGCGATCGATTTGTTCGGCGGCAACGGATTCACTAAAGAATACCCAGTTGAAAAGTTCTGGAGAGATGCAAAAATTGGTCAAATCTACGAAGGTACGACTAACATGCAACTTCAAACGATCGCTAAAATGGAATTGGACAAATAGTTCGGCGGGAGCCAAGGAGGCTGCAGCGCCGGCGGCGCGAAAGCTGGACTTCGCCCCGACATTGATTCAAAATGGTCGGATGAAACGTATTCTTCCGGCACTTTTAATTCTAGTTTCTATAAATGCCAAAGGTGCTGATTCAAAATCAGCACCTTTTGTTTTTCGCCTGCATCTTTCGGGCGAACCCACACAAATGGATCCGAATCGTCAAAAGACTTCGGCTTCCAGCTATCTTTTAGCGAATCTTTTCCGCAATATTTATATCTATGATAACGACAAGGGACTGGTCCCTGATCTGGGCTCTTGCACCCGTGAAAAATCACAAGCTTTGGTCTGCAAGTTAAAGAAAGACCTTCAATGGAGTGATGGCTCCCCGCTGACTTCAGCGGATTTTCTACGTACTTACAAGAAAATGTTAAATCCAAAAGTCGCAGCTCCGCGCGCGGATTTATTATTCAAAGTTAAAAACGCAGAGGACATTTATAAAGGCCTTAAAGAGATCGACACACTAGGCATCATCGCACCAGACCCGGTGACTTTACGTTTTGAATTTCAAGGAAAAGCCCCGGACTTTGAATACAACCTGACAAGCTTTCTGCTCGCTCCTACCAAAGAAGATGTGAAAGTTTACTCGGGCCCTTACAAACTGAAAGAGTGGCTGCAAGGACAACGAATCACGCTGGAACCTAATTTCAAATATCAAGGCGGGCACCCACAGCGTCCGTTGGTAGAGTTTCTTTTTATCGAAGAAGACACTGTCGCTTTGCAACTGTACGAGAAAAACCAGCTACAGTTGCTTCGCCGACTCCCCACTTTATTTATTCCTAAATCTAAAAACCGCCCCGACTTTCACTGGATTTCAGCGATTCGCTTTGATTACTTGGGTTTCGGACCTGATTTGCAGAAAAGCGACGAGCTCCGTAAAGCTTTGACTTACTCTCTCAACTATCCGGAATTGCAAAAGCTTTTTTCTTCGAAAGGTCGTCCAGGTTGTGCCGGTTTACCTGACTCCTGGTTTCCTGAAAAAGCACCCTGCTATGATTTCGATCTTAAGAAAGTTCCAAAAGTTAAAAGCGACAAAACGTTCACTTTGATGTTTTCCTCTTTAGGTGGCGAAGATCACAAGCGTGCGACGGAATGGATGCAGGCGCAATGGCAGAAAAATGCGAACCTGCGCCTGCACCTGGAAATGAAGGAAAACAAAGTTTTCATCAACGAACTTCAGACCAATCCTCCGGCGATGTTTCGTAAAGGTATTGCTCCGGATCGACCGACTTGCCTGGCAGCACTGGAAACTTTTGCCAGCGACAGCCCCGAAAATTACATTCAACTGAAAAGTCCCGAATATGACAAAATCCTCGAGCAATTGGGGAACTCCGTGAAAACTGCCGAACAGAAAAAATTATGTCTCACAGGGGTAAAATTTCTGATGGATCGAAACCTGATCATTCCCTTAGGAGCATTTGATTTTGCTATGTTGATCAAGCCGGAATTTGTTGGATGGAAATTCAATCAAATGAATCAGCTGGACTTGTCGCAGTTACATCCAAGACCTTAAACTGTAACCATATGACATTGTTACCCCAATCCGTGGATATCCTGAAAGATCAGATCGTTTTTAATGAGGGCGACGCCGGAGATTGCGCTTACATCATCGAAAAAGGTCGCGTACTTGTTTACCTCTCCAAAGATCAGGAAGAAATTCCTATTTCAATTTTGGGTGAAGGCGAAATTTTTGGTGAGATGTCATTGATCGACAATCAGGATCGCTCCGCTTCTGTCCGCGCGTTGGAAGATGTCAGACTTAGCATTGTAACCAAGCAACAACTTTTAGAACGCGTTTCTATGGCGGACACAGTTGTGCAGCTTTTAATGCGTGTTTTACTCAAAAGACTTCGTCGCAATACCAATATGAATTTGGGTGGCAACCTTAAGATCGCCGATATGCAAATCGAAAGCATGATGGGCACTGACGATGGCGCGGCGGACGCCTTGCAAAAAATCAAATTGGAAAATGAAATCTTTCAAGCTTTCCAAAACAAAGAATTCGAGCTTTTCTATCAACCGATCGTGGAACTTAAATCCCGCAAAATCAAAGGCTGCGAAGCTTTGCTTCGTTGGAAAAGTCCAACGCGTGGCTTGATCTCTCCGAATGTTTTCATCGACGTGATTGAAAACTCCTCGATGGTTATTCCTATCGGTCACTGGATTATCAATGCGGCTTTGAAAGAATTGAAAGTCATTCAGGATCATTTAAAATCCAAAAGCAAAAACAAAGAAGCTGATGAATTCATGATGAGTATCAACATTTCCGGCCGTCAATTCACTCACTCAGACTTCCTGGAAAACTTGGAAGACCTGCGCGAAAAACAAGGTTTGGATGCTAAAAACATCAAACTTGAAGTGACAGAACGTGTGATGATGGATGGAGTTTTAGCGCTTGAAACTTTACATAAATGCCGTCAACACGGTTACGCTATTTCAATTGATGACTTCGGCACCGGCTTTTCAAGCTTGCAGTATCTGACACAGATGCCGATCACTTATCTTAAAATCGATCGTTCTTTCGTAATGAAGGTTCTAAGCGATCCAAAATCCAAAGCCGTTGTCAGTGGTATTATCTTTCTTGCGCGCGAAATGGATTTTGAAATTATCGCTGAGGGTATTGAGCATCAAGACGAAGCCCTGGTTCTTGAAACTTTGGGTGCGCAATGGGGCCAAGGGTATTTATTCTCGAAACCCGTTGATCACTTTGCTTTTATGCAACTTATCTAAACACCGCCTGACAAGAATTCACTGAAGGAGAGCTTTTCTGAAGCTCTTCATAAATGATCTTCTCTATACGGAATGGCGAATAGCCTTTTTGATCCTGAACAGCTTTTCTTAATAAATAGATGGAAGAACCTACCATGTACCTTTGAAACGCTGTTTCGAGTACTGGCGACCAGGCTACAGGACGTCCCCTTGGGACAAAGGTGTTCTCCCGCATCTTTTGCAGATTTTCCAAATCAAAGATCCAATGACTGTCTTGAACCTTTAGAAGCTCTTTCGTGGGAAGATTCAATTTTTCGCGAAGGTTGAAATCAATTCGGGCGCCATCTAAGTCACGGTAAAAAACGCGCCCCGTAAAGCTTCCCTTAGAATCAAGCTCCAACAACGTGTTCTGTTGATGCGCCTCAAGGACCACACCATACTGAGCTGCAAAGGCATAGCTTTTCACGAGTGCAGGAATTAAATATCTTTCAACGAGCTCAATAGCTGAAATCCCTTGAGTCTTTGCATCGACTTCCAACAATGAAGCTCCCTGATTTTTTGCGACATACGACAGCACTGGAACCAGAGTGGTAGTACCATTACGAATGTGCTCCGGAATCTTTCTTACCAAGAATCCAAAAGGGCTGTTGGGTGTTTTATCAAAAACCCCGATGGGTTCGGGCAAGAAACCAAAACCATTTTCTTTCTGAGAGGATTCAGGAAGATTAGCAAGCAACGAACTAATAGCAGTCGCTCGCTGCATTTGCATCGGATACACAGTACGAATCGCACCATTCACCTTATCTGACAAAGAGACTTTCACCATCATATCGGCAACAAAGAAAGTTCGGGGCGACGTTGTGGGTTTAGCAGCAACCTTCGTAAGTTTTCCGTGAGAAATAAGTTCTTTAAAAAGCTCCAATGAAGATGGATGAATGAAAAATTTCACTTTGCCATCAGCAGTTTTAAGTTCCGCCGGAATTTCTACGCTTTCAGCAGACACGGTATCGACGAATCTTGGATCAACTTCCAAAAGATAAAGCGTCTCAGTCTGATACGCCTTCAATTCGGCGGAATCAGGAAGCTTGTGATAGAGCTTTTCGTTGGACTGTAAATCATTGCGCTCGACTTCCCATTTTTGCCAACGTTCAAGGTCAGCAAAGCCGGGTAATACAAATAGAAGCACAGTGATGAATGAAATCCACTTCATACCTGATAACTTAGCAAGATATTCGCCAGGGACTTTTGATGTCTCATTCTGAGAACACACAAGCCTATGGACCAGTTATTCGAACTTTCTTCTAGGCAGACTCAAGTCGATAAGACCAACGCCGATAAGCTCTATGTCTTAAGACATTTAACCAGCTTAAGATTTACAACTGGGGGTCATAACAATGGCTGACAAAAAGTTTGAAAAGCAAATTCCAAATAACGTAGTAACTCTTGCTTCCGAAAAATGCTGTGGCGAAGGCTGCAAAAAGAAAGCTGATAAAGCTGGTTTCTGCGGTGAGCATTTCATGTGGTTCAAAGAAGGTTTGATCACTAAAGAGGGTTTGAAAGCTGCTGACTTCGACAAGAAGTATTATCAGTTCATCTCTCGTAAAGCCGCTTAGTTTTATTTTAAAACCTCTGATCTACGTCAGAGGGTTTACAATCATTAGTATTTCGAATTCCAAATCCGTTAAAAGCCGGGAATCCCATCCCGGCTTTTTTATTTACACCTGGTTCCCTATTCCGTCACCCGCCCCAATTGATTTTCATCTGATTCCACCAAATCCAACCTGATTGCCTGCGACGTCGACCAACTGGTCCTGCCTTTGCACATTTCGAGGGTATGAAGTCATTCGTATTCGCGCTGCTATTTTTGTCTCAATTTGGAACACTGAGTTTTGCAGTGGCCGCAGGCCCTCCACTATGCTCAATGATCTTCACCGACACTCCCTGGGGTGAACTGCGCCGCGATTTCCAGCATAACGATCACTACACGAAAGAAATTCCTCAAGATACGGCGATTAAGAATCAATGCAACTTGGGCACGTGTCATTTGCACTCTTGGCTAGGTGCTATGGAGAAAACTTATACTTTGCGCACAGGCGAAGTCATGACCCTCTCAAATCAATTTATGAGTGCTCACCAACTTTTGGCGCGCTCAATCATGCAGCTTAAAACTGGTGAAGAAAATGTCGCCAAGGTCGAGCTGGGTGCAGGGCCTTTAAATTCCCGTGACAGTATTATGCTTTATGGAGTGATCCCCGAGGGACTTTGGACTCCAAAAACTGAATTCTATAAAAACCCACAGGCGCAAATTTTAAAAGAGTACACCGAAAACATCATCGGCCGTACCAAAGCGTTGGCGGCTAAAGTTGAAGACCCTGCTCAGAAAAAAGCCATCATTGAAAACGGCGTTGAACAACTGCGCAAACTACACCGCGATTTCGTCGGGGAACTTCCTAAAACTTTCCAATGGGAAGGTCGCCAGTGGACTCCTCAAGAATTCGCCTGGAAGAAATTTTCATTCTTTCTGGGGCCACAGACTCAAATGATCATCCAGGCAAACCGGAAAGCCATGCCTCATACCGAAAGAGTCGGAAAAGATCAGCGAGTTTATACTGACATAAACTCGGTTGAAACAATGGCCGCAAATATGATTGACCGCGGAAGCATGGTTTATCTTTCCTATGAGCACCATCATGAGTATGTGGACAAGCCGACAGGAATTATGTCGATTCGCGCATTCTATACTCCCGATTTCGCAAAACCTTTGACTCGCCAACTACGAGAGCAATTTGACAAAAATGGCGGTGGTCATGCGGTACAGATTATTGGATATGAGCGTCACCCACAAACGGGTCATATTGTTAAATGGAAGATCAAGAATAGCTGGGGCGAAAAAAGCGGCGATGAGGGTTATTATCACATGTATGATGACTATTTCAGAGCTTTCGCTAAGGGCATTACCTATCAGGAAATCGATCCGGCTATAACTCTAAAAATGCCCGTAAAAGGCAACTAGGATGGCCGTCCCGAAAATGAAGTATTTTAATCCGATTGAAGCAGCTTCGCGCAATGACATGACTTCCTATCGGCCAGGACCTTTGCTAGCATGAGTCTTTCTTTGAGACAGAGGTAATTTAGATGAAAAAAGCGGTCGTAATCACAGGAGCTTCCAGCGGGATCGGTGCAGCCACAGCCATTCATTTTGGTAAGCAGGGCTATTTCGTCTATCTGATGGGTCGTAACAAGGACCGCCTGGCTGAGGTGGCTGTTCAATGTCGCAGTGGAGCCTCTTTGATGAGCTGTGATCTGACGGACCTTGCAGCCCTTAATAAACGCATTGGCGAGATCACCTCGACCACAATTCACAGAGTCGAAGTCTTGGTAAATAACGCTGGCATCTTTGACGTGCACTCGACAGAGCAAGGTTCTGATGAATTGTGGCAAAAAGAATTTGAAGTGAATTTAATGAGCGCCGTGCGTTTGACTCGCGCGTTCTTTCCTTATTTTAAACAACACGGTGGCGGTTCTATCGTAAATGTTTCTTCGTCTCTTGGATTAAAGCCAACAGCAGCTACGTCGGCATATTCTGCAATGAAGGCCGCGATGATCAATCTGACTCAAAGTAACTCCCTTGAGGGCGGTGCTTTTAATATTCGCGTAAACTGTGTGGCCCCAGGGATCGTTGATACCCCTATTCATCAGTTCCATTCATTAGAAGAAACAAAACGTAACGCCGCTATTGAACAAATGAATCCAATGCAACCCTTGGGTCGCATTGGAACCTCAGAAGAGATTGCTAAATCCATTTATTTCTTAGGCAGCAATGAACACTCCAGCTGGACCACAGGCGCTGTGCTTGCGGTCGATGGTGGAATTACCAACACATGATCCTCACTTTAAAAAGCTCGTTTTCGAGCGCCCATCTTTATCACCAACCACTATGGAGTTCCGAGGAAAACCTTAAGAACTTTGGCAGATGTTTTACAGAACATGGGCATGGTCACAATTATACACTTGAAGTAGGTTTTCATCTGACGGAAGACGAGCTTAAAGCTAAACTTGAAGAGTACAGACAGCTTTTAAAGAGCCTGACATCGGTGCTTGATCATGAGCATTTGAATTTCGCGATTCCTGAATTTAAAACTAAAATCCCAACGACAGAGAATATCGCCCTGTATTTTATGGAAAAGCTGAAAGAGCATTTGCCACAAAGCCAGATCGCCCATATTCGTCTGTACGAAATGAATGACCTTTGGACGGAGATCCAGCCATGAGTGAAGAAAAAGAAAAAGTACGCCTGTCCAAACTGATGGCTGAAAGAGGTATTTGCTCTCGTCGTGAAGCGGATGACTACATCTCGCGCGGCTTGGTCATGGTCAACGGTCAAGTCGTCGATCAATTGGGAACCAAAGTTGATCCTAATGTTAAAATCACTCTGGAAGCTCAAGCATTAAAACAGCAAAAAAATCTGGTGACGATTCTTTTGAATAAACCCGTGGGATACGTTTCGGCACAACCAGAACCGCAATATATTCCTGCGATTCGTCTGATCACAGATCAAAATCAATTCGGCGATTCAAAGTTGCGCTTAAAGCCGGAACACCTGAAAGGCATCGCTGTTGCGGGCCGCCTGGATATCGACTCCCAAGGGCTCTTACTGTTCACTCAAGATGGCCGTATCGCTAAGAAAATCATCAACGAAGAAACCAAGCTCGAAAAAGAATATATCGTGCGTGTGCAGGGAAATCTGCCTGACGATAAATTAAAACTTCTGCGCCATGGCCTTTCCTTAGATGGCAAGGAATTGAAACCTGCTATCGTGGAATGGATTAACGACGATCAATTGCGCTTCGTTCTGAAAGAAGGAAAGAAACGTCAAATCCGCCGCATGTGTGAGGCTGTCGGCTTAAAAGTTACGGGCTTAAAACGCGTGCGCATCGGGAATATCCGCCTGGGTAAACTTCCCGAGGGGAAATGGCGCTTTCTTGAGGCGGACGAGAGCCTTGATTAGGGATCAAAAAGAGTGCCCTTTATGGGCATCGTTGACAGCTAAAACCCGGTCAATTCCACTACACACCCCGCCACCCTAGCATCTGACTTGCATCATGTTTCCTCGTGGAGCACCCCCAATAGGATGTAAGCTGGAATATGAAAACACTTCGTTTCATTAAGTATATTTTAGGACTCAGTATTGCGGGACTTTTCGTCTCCAACACCGCCTATGCAAAAACATTCTGTAGCATGACTTTAAACTCGAATGACGAGATCAATACTTTTGCTTTAGCCCTTTCAAAACAAGGCTTCGACTTCGTAGAACTGGTTCCCCAAAACAAAGACCCTCGCTGGTTCCAACAGGCCTGCGCGAGCGGTATTAAGTGCGATGTTCTTTTGATTTCAGGCCACTTTGGTGGTCTATTTTTCGGAGAAGGCACATCCCAAACCATCGACATCGCGCAGATGGAAAAAGCCAGCTGCGATAATTCTTGCCCCGGAATTCTCAAGAACCCTAAAGAAGTTTTCTTAATGGGTTGCAACACTCTGGCGAGCCAAGCCCGCGATCATCGTACAATCGATCAATATCTGAATGTTTTGTTGAACGACGGTATCCCTCTGGACTTTGCCGAGCAAGTTGTGGCGTCTCGTTATTCGCAACAGGGATTCAGCCTTGAGAAGCGCTTTGCTTCTATCTTCCCCGAAACTCCAAAACTCTATGGCTTTTTCTCAACGGGGCCCTTAGGAAAATACGCGGCACCTATTTTAAACCGTTATTTGAAAAACGTGGGTAACTATAACACCCACCTTGATACAATCTCTAACTCTCCGAACACAGCGCTTTTAAATGCTTTTAAAGGTCAGGCTTTCCGCGAAACAATTCCTCAAAAAGCTGTTCCGCCAGAAGCTCGTGGTCTTTACTGTGCTCTTCGCTCTAATGACAAGTCCATACAGAGTGCTGCACTAACCAGAATTGCACAGGAAAACAAAGTCACAACATATTTCGATTCCCTGGCAAGTCAGTTGTCTTATGGCGACAGCATCGCGGGACAAATTGACCAGGCAACGAAGCAGATCATCAGTAAATCTTTAGCAAAAATTAAAGCCAACAACAGCCAGCTCGTAACAATTCAGCATGATGTTATGCAGGTTGCATCCAGCCTTGGCCTGATGGATCCTATCACGCGAGACTTCCAAGTGCGCATGCTTTTAGATCAAGCCTATGCCCAAAACATGAACTACGCAAAAGTTCGTCAAATCTGCGGCATCATCCGCGACGAGCCGGGCTTCCAAAACATGACCTTTACCCGCCTTCAGGAACTTTCCAAACGTTCGCCTTATTTCATGCTGACTCTTAGCTGCTATTCTGAAATTAATAATGACATCCGTGATTTCTTATTCAGTAAAATAGCTTCCCCAGATAAAGAACATGAAAGAACGATCGCCCTTTATGTGATGAAGCCTTTCTGGAATGAAAGCGATATGGACTTTCTGTCGATGGTTTTAAAAACGACGGACCCGGTCCTGCGCACGCGCATTTTCATCAGTGCTAAAAAGGTCTTAAGCCAATATCGCTATTCTTTGTTAAACGCCCCAGGCTTACCTGCTTGTGTATTTAACGCTGAATCCAGAATGGATTACTCTTTGGGTAAAGAGTGGAGCTGCTTAAGTGAAAATCAGCCCAATCTTTCTCCAGATATCTGTGACTACTTTGCCGGTCGCAATCCAGATCCAGAAAATGCCGATGATATGCGTTGGTACTGCTGGAGTAATAACAAACAAAGATTCTTAAATTCTCGCCCTGAATGTTACCTGCTGGCTGAGACCTTTAAAATTCGCGGCAACCAGATGAAGAATATCTGGAACTGCTCGAATCGCGATATTTACGGGTATTAGTACACCATGAACTGGCTGACGGAAACGGAAATGACTTTTCCCTTTTCTAATTTAACATGAATTACGGACGTGACATCAAACTTCACGCCGTTCAATTTCATCTTATCCTCGAAATAGTATAGAACAAACGCCTTGGCCTGTTTGCTGGGCTCCCCCAGCTTTTTTACCACTTCTTTTTCCGTCATACCCAAAGTCAGACCGGCGATTTTAGTCTTACCAAATCGCTTATCGACCGTTTCGCAATCTTTCTTGTGTTTATATTTAGAAGACTTTTGATACAAACCAATCGTCAGAATTTGGTTGGACTCCCCACCAAGATCCCCGGAAGTAAACTCCAAAGCCGATTTGTCTGAACCAATCAAACACACCAGGGACACCAGATCTTCACCTTCGCCGAACTCTTTAATTTTAGTTTTATATTTTTTTGCAACAGCATCCAGCGAAGAACTTTGAATGGTATAACCGCTGACGGTCAGTTGATCCTTTTTGGGCTGACCTTTTTTAACCAAAACATCTTCTACGACGACCTTTTCGTCAATTTGAAGAGTCGCACGCTCCTGCTCCTTCGCACTCACCGAAATGCTTAGCAATGTCATAATGAGCAAAGACAGCAGGAATTTCACATTTTCTCCGATTGAGAAATTGTACCGGGGTCTAGAGGCAAACACAAATCACATATATCAAAATGAACCGATCGGCTTATAGTAGACAAGATCTTCGGGATTCACGTATTTAGCAGCTATTTTCAGCAAGGTCCCATCGGCACGGATCTCGTGAATGATCTCGCGGATTTTACCTCGTTCGGCCTCTGTCAGACGCTTACGGGCCAAATAAAAACCAGCATGATAAAGGCCCCCCTGAGGATCAGGAATCGCCCGGAACTGATCCATCTTCTTTTCACGGGTGATAAAATAGTACGTAAATGCCGGAGAACTAAAAGTCGCCTGAATTCTTCCTTCAAGGAGGGCATTAAAGACGCTGGTAGGCCCCGTAAACTCACGCAAGCGATGCTTCGCCTCAAGCTCTAATCTTTCCTGAGGTTGAATAAATAAAAATCCACCCGTCACATTGCCGAATATAATTTTCGGATTTTTCAACAGTGTCGCTACAGTGTCTTTGTCATTGGAATCTTTCTTACTCACCACCAGGGAGCGCGGAAAACTGTACATCTCCACAAAATCGGCGACCTTATCCATTTCCTTATCTTGAGTCGACAGGGCATAGATATCGGATTTATTGCGCTGGAAGTTTTCTTTATTTTTTAAATAGGGCGTGATTTGCTCAGTGGATTTACACCCCAGTCGTCGCACAATCTCTAATAAAAGCTCATAGGCTGTGCCATTTTTATTGTTATTCTTGTCGACGAAAAATCCCGGAGCATCGTCTTGAAAAGAAAGGACATAGCGTTTTTCACAACCCGGCGCCAACGGCCGAATTCCATCCTGCGCCTGAGAAATCAGTGGAACCATCGCTATAAAGACAGAAGCAATTAACTTATTCAATGTGACTGACATCCTTTAAAGCGACGGGTTCGTAATAAATATAATCTGCAGGATTCACGTACTTCTTTTCAATTTCCAAAAGCGTTCCATCCTGACGAACGTTGCTGATAATTGCGCGAACGCGCTGACGCTCCTCTTTTGAAAGTCTTTTGATAGATAAATAAAACCCTAAGGACTGCCACTCACCTTTTTCATCGGGAATAATCTTAAATTGAGCCAATTTATTCTGACGTTTTAAATAGTATGCAGTGAATGCCGGAGAACTGAACGTCGCCTGAACCCGGCCTTCGGATAAAGCATTGAAAACTTCTTGAGGACCTGGAACTTCGCGCAGTCGACGCTCTTTAAATAGTTGTTCTTTTTCAGACTCTTTGATGAAAAAGAGTCCACCGATAATTCCAGCAAAAGTGATTTTAGGATTTTTTAAGATACTTTCGATGGAATCGTTCACACCGAAGGAATCTTTGCGCACCACCAAAGAACGAGGCACGCGGTACATTTCCACGAACTCGCCGAAATTTTCCATCTTAGGAGATTTCGTAGTCAATCCGGTGATATCCACTCTGTGTCTAACAAAACCATCGAGAATGGCTGAATAGGATCCCGGTTCTTCACTCACTTTACATCCCAAACGGCGACCGACTTCCATCAGAATGTCATAAGATGAGCCTTCTTTAATTCCTTTTTCGTTTTTATAAAAACCCGGAGCCGCATCTAGAAAAGCCAAGACATAGCGCTTTTCACAAGGAAGATTCCCACGCAATTTGACTTGCGCGTACACAGGAAATGACAAGACGAAAGAAACCAAAAGACTCAACATGAGTACAAGACTATCTGGCCCTGTTCTGCTCTGTCAAAAAGTGTTAAAGATCGGGCCAGGCCAAAGACATGAGTTGAGTGGGCTGATAGAATTTTAAATCAAGAGGGTCATTGTATTTGCGCTGAATTTTTTGAAGCGTACCATCCTCTCGAATTGTACTGATTAGCTTCTTAAGACGTTCCCTGTCGCCCTCCGAAAGCCGTTTGTGAGAAAGATAAAACCCAACAGAGGTCCAGCTCCCCACATCAGTTCGACTACGACTTCATAGGCAGAACCGCTTTTTTTCCTTTTTCTTCGATATAAGCCGGTGGAGTCCCGAGAAACGTAACAACATAACGCCGCTCGCAGCCGGGTGAGGAACGCGTAAAGAACTTCTGCGCCTGCGCTGTTGATGAAAGCAGGAAAATAGCAAACCACAATTTCAACATGTCCTTAAGATAGAAGGACCTCAACAGAATATCATGGCTTCAAAAGAAGTTTTGTCTATACCAATTTTTAAAAATGTCGATTAGCGCTGCGACAGCGAAGAAAGCGGATTGATAAAGTCCAGACGAAGATTCTCATAGTACTGAATTTCTTCATCTGTGAAACCGGCCTTTCCGCGCAGGATGCGGTTGATCGGCTCGACACGTTTTGGCAGACGATAGCGAAGTTCATCCATGCGTTTTGGGAAGTCTTCGTTAGGATTTATTTTATTTTGCAGGCAAATTTCACGGTACCAACGAGATCCAAAATCCACGTGACCGATTTCTTCGAAATTAATTTGCTTCACGATTTTTTGAATCGTTTCTTTTCCTGAAGTGCCCTCCAGACGACGAATCAATGTGTCGCCCGCATCCAGACCACTGCCTTCCAAATAACGGTGAACGATCAAAATACGATCAAGCAACGTGTCTTCAGGAGCGACGGCATACCAAAGAGCCGCATGAACAGGCCAGTCTCCCCATTTGAATCCCAGAGATTCAATCGCCTCTAAGCACATACGCAAATGTTGAGCTTCAGAAACTGTGACTGCGACCAACTCTTCTTTGAAACCTTCTGGAGCATCCGGGAATTCAGACAGAGTCCTTACCCCTAATTCCATCGCTTGAAGTTCAATGCTGGCCAAATCATGAAGCATGCGAGCCTGCCCCTCGATCGTCGAAAACCCCTTTTTCGGGGGATGATATTTTGGATGCAGCAAGTCAATATCGCGATTTGGGTCCTTCGGAGCCAAATGAGGGGTTTTAAGCTTAAAAGCTTCCTCACAAGACTTCTCAATTTCATTAATTTTGGCCCAAACATCGGCAATTTCGAACGTCAACATAGGAAGCGTTTTACATGCAGCTCCCTCGCTTGCCAAATACTTCGTGATTTGGTGAAATTCCTCTCATGGGAAAATCATGGAAAACCGCAGGTAAAGTAGAGAAAGCCCAACAAAAGGGTCAAATATTCACAAAACTAGCGCGCGAGATTCAAGTCGCTGCGAAAGTTGGAGGCCCTGATCCGGCAGCGAATGCTCGTCTCCGTTTGGCGATTGATGCCGCTAAAAAAGTATCATGCCCGAACGACACGATTGATCGTGCGATTAAAAAAGGTGCTGGTCTTTTAGATGACGGTAAAGTTATCGAAGAGTTGATGTACGAAGGCTACGGCCCTCATGGCGTTGGTGTTATCGTTGAATGTCAAACAGACAACAAACACAGAACTGCTCCAGACATGCGCCACGCTTTCAAGTCTCACGACGGCAACATGGGTGAAACAGGATCTGTTGCCTGGATGTTTGAGCACGTAGGTCTTTTGGAAGGTGTTAAAGCTGGAACTTTTGATCCAGATGAAGAAGCTATCGAAGCTGGTGCTAACGAAGTTGGCCCTGGTGAAGACGAAGGCTCTTACGAATTCTACACGGGAGCGACTGAACTAGACGCTGTTCGTGATGCTTTGATCAAACGTGGCTGGAAAGTGACGAAGTCCGAGCTTTCTTATAAAGCAAAGAACATCACTGAGCTATCTGATGAACAAAGAAAAGACGTTGAAGAGTTCTTGAACTACCTAGACGACATGGACGACACTCACCGCGTTCACGCAACGATCTAAAAGGTACGGACACACTTTCTCCATTCATAAATAAAAAAAAGGCAGAATAATCAAATTCTGCCTTTTTTTTATTCTACAGGCGATATTATGGAGAGAGTAAGTCCGTACCTTTTACAGAAATAGTTAGTTTGAAAAACGAAGTTCCTATTATGATACATCGGCTTTCAATTTATTTTGAAAGCGTATTTTACAGTCAAGGAATTAACATTTTTTAATTCCAAACTCATCTCGGATTAATCCTTGTGCAGTAGCATTTTATTAACAAAGTTTTTAGGAGGATTTATGAAATCTCTAGTTATGGCTCTTGTTCTTATGGGTTCCGTCTCTGCATTCGCAAACGAAGGTCACGGCGGCAAAGATCACCCTTGCCAAAAAGTTAAAGCCGCTTGCGAAGCAGCGGGTTTTAAAAAAGGCGAACACGCTAATAAAAAAGGTCTTTGGAAAGACTGTGTAGATCCAGTGATGGAAGGTAAATCAGTCGCTGGCGTTACTGTAAGTGCAGCGGATGTTTCCGCCTGCAAAATCAAAAAAGAAGAACACAAGAAATAGTTCGCTCTTTAAATTTGAACAAAAAAGGCTGGATGACTCCAGCCTTTTTTTGTTCTGATCTCAGCGGCCTCATCTCCAGGTTTGAAATGAGGTGGCGTTTTCTATCTATTTACAGCTTTTTGAATCACCATGATCACCAAAATCAGAAAGTGTGTGCTGAATGCCGTCTTT
This sequence comes from Bdellovibrio sp. ZAP7, assembly GCF_006874645.1. Classification (NCBI taxonomy): domain Bacteria; kingdom Pseudomonadati; phylum Bdellovibrionota; class Bdellovibrionia; order Bdellovibrionales; family Pseudobdellovibrionaceae; genus Bdellovibrio; species Bdellovibrio sp. ZAP7. The sequence continues at coordinate 2,140,787 of NZ_CP030082.1, forward strand.
ATCAACAGCAAGGATTATTCCTATTCCGCTGTCTAATACGTAGATCGTGGCAGCAGTAAGGCGTACCTCTGGAAACCAATCCGCCTCACGAAGGTCTTTACGGCTTGCCTCATGAACTGATGCTATTTTAAATGAATCCTTACCCTCTGCGGTTTTAACAATCAAAGTTTTACCTTTAACACTAAATTCAACAGGGGTAGCTTCTAGGTTACAGACTTTTGCATACTTCACCGAAGCAGACGCCGCACTAGCAATCAATAGGTTGGCCATCAATAGTAAGGCAAATTTTTTGTTCACGTTAATACTCCATCTCTAAGGTCGATTGTTTAAATTTTGAATACGCTGTCCGGAACCTTATATCATGCTGCGCCCAAACGAACTCACGAACAAATCTGAACAAAATTTAACAAGTAATTTTTATCTGTCGAGCCTCTAGACACCCCCATCAGAAGGTAGGAAATACCATTCATTTCATAGCTCCGTGCACGTTTAGTTATTGCGGCTTCCACTCCCGCTTTATCAGGTGTGATTGTAAGTGCAGCTGATGTTTCTGTCTGCGAAATCAAAAAAAGAAGAACACAAGAAATAGCTCTGACTTAGATTTAAAACTAAAAAGGCTGGATCTTCTTCAACCCTTTTTTTGTTATGTGCTACTGGGGATCTCTGCCCATAATAACGTGGGGATATGTCTTACCGCTGACATTGATATGAACCTCAGAAACATGAAGAATCTGACTGAATCCTAATTTAGAAAAGCTCTTATAGATTGGGGTCAGCTTAAGACGTTCTTCATATGAGAGTTCTTTATGAGAATCGAAAGCTTCTTTGTTCACCATATCTAGTTCAAAAATAACTCTACCAATATTGGGTGATTTTTCGATGCACATTTTCAACAGTGCACTACTAATCCCCATGTTACGATAGTCTACCGGAACTTTGATGAGGTCGATAGCGATAGCATCACTATTGGGAATATCACGATAGTACAAAAATGCACCACTCGGCTGGGCCTTGATACTGTTGAACTCATACTTCCCGTCTTTACGGGACGAGAGTAGTTTACCTCTCAGATCAGAATCAGAAATAGCTTTATCCAAGGCATCCGCAATTGTGTTCGGCGTTCCGGTAACTTTCTCAATGATGTATTCTTGATTCTGTAGTGCGAAGACGTGGGAACACTGTCCTGCCGCAAATAGGTTCGCCGTCCAAAATGTAGACAGAAGTGAGGCGATGATAAGCAAGCTATTGATTTTAACTTTCATGCAATTACTGGTAGCAATTGCAATACCATATTAAAAACAACCGACCTAACAATAGGGTACTCTGGGGAACGCTTATTTCTTTATCTTCAACATGTAATCAAATGCCGTCGCATAAAGCTTGATTTGCTTTAACATCGAATGCAGACCGTTCGCGCGGCTTGGGGAAAGATTTCCCTCAAAGCCCAGAGCTCGTAAAAACTCCGGTGGCGTCATCAAAACTTCATTGGGTGTGGATCCTGAATAGACCTTCAAAAGCAGTGCTACAAGACCTTTAACGATCAAAGCGTCGCTATCACCCACCAACAACATCTTGCCATCATCAGTAACCGAAGCATGCAACCAGACTTGAGATTGGCAACCCTTGACGATGTTTTGTTCGGTCTTCAAAGCTTCCGGCATTTCCGGCAGGGATTTACCCATCTCGATGATTTTCTTATAGCGATCTTCCCAATCCGTGAAAGCGGAAAAATCAGCGATAACTTGTGCCTGGCGTTCCTGGATAGTCGACATTATTCAATCACTTTCAATTCTGGGATGATTTCAAACAGGGTTTCTTCTAAAGATTGCCCCTGCTCCCCTAACATTTCGTGGAAAGCTTTTTTATCCAAGTTCGACACGATCTCAAAGCATTTTTTGTAAAAACCCTCGATATCGTCATGATATCCATTCCAAAGTTCTTTGAATTTCACTTCTGGCATGCTCCAGGATTTTTTCTCAGCCGCCGTCCCGTCCGTACGATTGTGATAATCCAACAGCGTCATAGTCTGGCGAGGAGAGAAATCCATCATCACCAAGGCTTCTTCCAACAAAGCAAGCTCCACATACCAAAGGTAGTTATTCAGATGCTCCCAGAAATCGATACCACGGTCACCGTAAGAACTTTTACAGAAGAACGTCGTGCAAACCACACCGCGATTTCTCCACACGTTGCAGTTGGATTTTTCTTTGTTGTAGTAAGGGCATAACCAGTCTTCACGTTGACCGAAGTCACCTTCTTCACGATTATTAAAAGCGACTTGGTATTTTACCGGAGCGACCATCCCGATCGGCAAAGAGTATTCACGATTTGCGATTTTAGCGCGGAAGATGCGATGAGCTTCCGTGGCATTGGGATCGCTTAATAAAGCTCCCACCATGAAGTTTGGAATAAAGGGATGGAAAGTACAGCACTTCAGATCCTCGCGATAATGGATCGGGCCCTTTTCGCGAGGACGAGACATCGCGCAAGTATCACAGGTGGCCTTTTTTTCCTGAGGTTCAAAATTCAGGATCTCGCGAGGGAGAAGGGTTTGGTAAACTTGCGGAAGCTGGTACTTTAAAATCATTAATTATTGCAGCGTTTTTCGATCTTCGCTTTGAGATTATTCAGCAAAGGATAGTCTGAAGTTTCCTGATCCCAGGACCAGACAAAATCGCGGCATTCCACAAAGTAGGGGAAGGCCATGATACCTCGCTTTGGTTTCCCCTTTTCTGCCACAATTCGAGGTACCAAGTAATCAACTAAAAGTTGGACGGAACTATTTTTCAAAAATCCACGTCTCTTAAGCTCTAGGGCGACTTCCACAGGAGTCACGAAATACATCTGCCCCAAGTAAAGCGAAGAACCCTCACCACCGAATTTGGGAGTGTTATAGGCATCACGGATGAATTGGTGAAAACGGATGTGCGGGTACCCTTCGGCGATTGTATTGTAAACCTTGGCGTCGACTTCGCCATTATCCCCGAGCAAGATCACGTCTGTCGGGTGAGTTTTATCGATGATTTGCACCAGAGTTCTGACCTTGTGCTCATCCTTCGAATAAACTGTGCGAGGGAAATAGACCCCTGATGGGAATCCACCGCGCTCCAGGGCCGCCGTGTGCGTATTACCCATCAACCATTCAGGGGCACGGGAGACGTAAAACATACGAGCCCCCGTATCCTGAACGACGGCATTTAAGAGCTCACTCATACCCATAAACAGGCTGTCTTTATCAAAAACGTATTTTGCCGAATCAGAAAGATCCTGCACATATTGCGGGCGAATCGTATCATCGATATCGCTCACCACGATCGTTTGCGCGGATGCCGCAAACCCAACAAACAAGAAGACTAAGGATACTAAAAACCTTTTCATGAATCCCCCATTGACCCTGTCCAATCCCTCGACAGGGGTTGCACCATTCACGTCACCCGTCTCACAAGTAAACAGGCCCCTTTAATGGTTCAAATTGAGACCGATTAAATCAGCAATTTCATGGGGTTACAAAGGTCTTTTTGAAGTCCGTGCAAGATTCTTTGGCACACCCCGTGCTTTACCTAACAGTATCAAGTCACTTCGAAATGAAGGGCTTTAACCAAGGGGTTTTTATGAAAGCACTTTTGACTATCTTCGTACTCGCTTATTCTTGCAGTTCCTTTGCTTGGATCTCTAAAGACGCGGTTCAAAAGGAATATACGTTCAAATATAAGCTTTCTGGCCAATCCTTTGAGGTTAAAAAGCAAGCTGCTAGCTATGAAGACGCTTTCCAAGTTGCCGCTCAACAGTGTTTTAATCACTACAAAGGCGCTGGCAAAGTTTCCGAAGAACGCGGTTTGGATATTATCGACGTTTGCGCAAACCCACGCTCTTAATTCAACGCATCGAGGCAGGATTTCCTATTCCCCCGTACGAGGTCCTGCATTATACTGGCTCTGTTTTAATTTGAAGGAGCCTTCTTATGGGTATCATGAAATCCGTACTTGAATTCATCGCTGGTAAAGACCCAGATATCTTCGACGAAAAGGGCAATGTGTCCCACAAACTTCCTAAGAAAAAATGGGAAGCTTGGCACAACCGCACAAAAACTGATCCTCAATACAATTGGCGCAACCACACGGGGATCACAGGCGCTCCAAAGAAAAAATCGAATTAGTCACTTAAGACACCCACCCTCAAAGTGGGTGTTTTTCTTTTCCCATCTTGCAGGCTTCACCTATGACTCAATCTCATTCATCGACAAAACTTTCCCCTACCACTGTTTGGATCATGGCTATTGCCACGGGTCTTAGTGTCGCCAACCTTTACTACAATCAACCACTCTTGGCAGAGTTGCAGAAAGAATTCGGCGTAACCGTGAAAGAGGTCGGCATCATCCCGACATTGACTCAAGTGGGTTATGCTTTAGGGATGTTATTCCTAGTTCCGATGGGTGACATGTTTGAACGAAGAAAACTGATCGTCATCACATCATTAGCGGTGACGGCGGCACTAATCATGGCAGCGACTGCGCACAGTCTGTGGATCATGGTTATTGCGAGTTTACTGATCGGACTTTTTACGATGGTGCCTCAGTTGATCATTCCCTTTGCCGCACACTTGGCGAGCAATGAAAATCGCGGCAAGGTGATCGGCATTATCATGAGTGGTTTGCTGATCGGAATATTATGTTCGCGCACGATCGCTGGATTCTTAGGAGATCTTTTCGGCTGGAGAATCGTGTTTTACTCAGCTGCGGGATTGATGATTGTTTTGGCGAGTTGTCTTTGGTTTATTCTGCCTGCGAGCGAAGTGACTTATAAAGGTTCTTACTTTGGGTTGATAAAATCGATTGGAACATTAGTTAAGGAAGAAGCCATCTTGCGCGAATCCGCCGTGATTGGCGCGATGATCTTTGGTGTATTCAGCTCTATCTGGGCAACATTGATTTTCCTTTTGTCGTCACCGCATTTTGGAATGGGTGCAAAAGAGGTCGGCTTGTTCGGATTACTGGGAGCAGCTGGCGCGATGGCAGCACCTGTTGTCGGTAGAGTCGCAGATAAAAAAGGCCCGCGCACTGGGGTTGCTATTGGTTTAAGTGTTTTGGCTTTATCGGTTCTCATCCTGTGGGGATCTGGAGCTAGCATCTTGGGTCTGATCATTGGTATTTTCATTCTTGATTTCGGAATTCAAGCGACCCACATCTCGAACCAAACACGTGTCTTTGCTTTGCGTGAGGATGCTCGCAGCCGCTTAAACACAGTTTATATGTTTTCTTACTTCATGGGCGGAGCCCTGGGCTCGCTAGTCGCTTCCTACGCTTGGAATGCTGGCCAATGGATGGGGGTTTGTATCGTCCTGTCTGCGGGTACCGCCATCGCAATCGCCGCATTCCTGATCGGGCATCCGCAAAAAAAATAATTTATTTTAAATAGTGCGCGAGCCCTTCGCTGAGGCCCATGAAAACTGTTTTATACCGAGCCGTTGTTTTAAGATTTTCATGCATAGCGACCCACAACCCCAGCTTGGGATTCACATCGTTTCTTAAAACTCTGATGAGGTTTATATCTTTCTCCGCAATTTTGGCCTGGCACATACCTATTCCCAAACCATTTCTGATAGCGCTTAATTGAACGAGGTCATTATCAGTTCTGAGTGAAAAATCTCCTCTGTGGAGATTTCCAATTTTTGTTTTGAAACTGCGAACAAAATCCGTTTCCTCGTCAAATCCAATTAATGAGTGACCTTTCAGTTCGATTTGATTTTGGGGAGTACCGCGTTTTTTAAGATAAGATTTGTGAGCAAACCAACCTAATTCAGTATCGCCGACTTTTTTAATAAGAAGAGCTTGTTGCGTGGGTTTAAACATTCTCACAGCTATATCTACTTCTCGATCAAGAAGATTTTTGGGTGAATTGGATGCAACCATCTCAATGTCCAAATCGGGATGCCGGCCCATTAATTCGGTCAGAATCTTGGGCAAAACTTCAACACTGATTACGTCACTTGCCGTGATTCGCACCGTACCTTTAATCGAATCGCTATATTCCGAAATTTCTCGAACCAAGGCCACGGCATTAGAGGCGATGACTTCTGCATACGGAATAAGCCGTCGCCCCGCCTCGGTGAGAGCGAAACCACTTTGAGATCTTGTAAAGAGCGATGTGCGCAGTCCCTGCTCCAAAAGATCGATATGCCTACCCACCGTCGGTTGCGATATACCCAATGATTTGGCTGCTCCAGAAAGAGACTTTGCACGAACAACCTCTAAAAACGACTTGTATAGATCCCAACTCAGACTATTTTCCATATACATAAATGTATAGCATATATAGAATTATATGCAATTTTCTTTAGGCCAAATAAGTGCGAATATAAGTGCATGGAGGTTCCATGAAAAATAAATCCGCACTCATTCTGGGAATATCTGGCGGCATTGGGGGAGAAGTTGCAAAAGCTCTTATTGCTAGTGGCTGGAAAGTAAAAGGTCTTTTACGTCACGAAAACGATTCAACCCCCACCGAGGTAGACATAATTAAAGGAGATGCACTGAATCGCAATGATGTCATTGCTGCCGCAAAAGGAGTTGACGTTATTGTTCACGCTTTAAATCCGCCGGGCTATAAAAACTGGAGTTTGCAGGTTTTACCGATGATCGACAATACGATTGCTGCTGCTAAAGCTGTCGGTGCAAGAATTGTTTTGCCTGGGACAATCTACAATTATGGAATCAAAACTCCGCCAATAATTACAGAAACCACCCCCCAAGAACCCAGCACCAGAAAGGGACTGATTCGCAAAAATCTGGAAATAAAGCTCTTACAGGCTGCAAACGAAGGCATTCGCGTCTTGATTGTACGCTGCGGAGATTTTTATGGACCGAAACCTGGAAACAATTGGTTTTCCCAAGGCATGGTAAAACCGAACAGACCGGTCACCATCATATCGAATCCTAGTACAAAAGGCGTCGGACACGCATGGGCATATTTACCAGACGTGGCAAGTACGATGGTTCAATTGCTCAACCAAGAAGAACGCTTGGCCACTTTCGATGTTTTCAACTTCGGTGGAAACTGGGATTTTGATGGTCAACAGATGGCCAATATGATTAATGCGAACCTAAAAACGCCAGCCAAAGTCCGAAAAGCCCCTTGGTTTATATTTTTACTACTAGCCCCCTTCGTGCCTACATTCAGAGAACTGCTGGAGATGAAATATCTGTGGAGAAAAGAATATAGGTTGGATAATTCGAAACTTAAGGCTTTTTTAGGCGCGGAACCCAGCACCCCATTTGCACAAGCCGTCGGTAATACTTTACGGGGTCTGGGATGCCTGAAGTGAGACACGAATCGGGCAATTCTATGGAGTTGCCCGGATGGTGAATCTATCGTGCAACGCTTTGATCAGCAATTGAGGATCCCCTTCCGCTTTAATCATAAAAATATCGTCCACTTGTCGGCCCCACGTATGCACGCGGGCTGATTTGATGCTGACATTTAAATCACTCAAAGCCTTGGCTGCCGCCGCAAGCAAACCTGCTTGGTCGGGACCACGGAAACTGATAACCCATTCTTTGTCGTGGGCACTCATCAATTGAATTTGATCAAATTGGACTTGGGGAATCTCTTTTTCTTTTAATTGCGAACTCTTTAACAACTGCTCAAGAGTTTTCAAGTTTTTTTGCGTAGAAACTTGGAACCAGTCATAAACTCCCACCTTGGGTAGCGTATGAATCGAAGCATGACGAATACCCAAACCCAAGGAATAGAATTGACCTACATAGTCGGCCAAGATCCCCTTGCGATCGCGCTTTTGATGCATTCGCACCCACGTATCGCCTTGTTTGGTTTGCATGATTTTAGGAGGTAACGATTCACTGGAGTCTTCGGCTTTTTTTAAATCCTCAACCAAGTCATTCATGGAAAGACTATCAACCAAGACAGGTCCCAGCTCTTCATAAATCTCCTCAGAAATATGCAGATGCTTTTTCGCCTTCAAAGTTCTGAAAGTGAAATAATCTTGAGCTTTTTTACTTTCAAGATTTTCAACCAATTCGGCCAGCAAGCGCCCCTTCCACTCATTCCAAGCTTCGGGATTGGTTGCGCGAATATCGACCGCTGTAAAGATCGCCAGACGTTTTAATGCATCACCCTCGACACCCTTGTCGCGCAATTCTTGCCACACGCGAGGATCTTTGGAATTTTTACGGAAAGCCGCTTGTGAAAGCTCCAAGTGGTTTTTCACCATCCAGTTCACGTCGTCGGTGAATTTCTTTTTAAAGCCGAAAGCTTTAAAGTCACGGGTAACGATCGCCGTCCCCGCTTCCGAGTGATCTCCACTATCTATACCCTTGGCCAAATCGTGATACATACAAGTCCAGGAAAGCACTTGCCAGTCATAAGGGTTCAGGGATTTAGCGACCGCCTGCAAGGGACCCAGTTCTTTAGGTTTTGCAAAGACACGTTTGATCTCACGACAGGCTTGCATGATATGCGAATCCGCCGTGTAGCGATGATACTGATCGTGCTGAACGTATCCAACCAAGCGCGTGATTTCCGGCACCAACTTATCAATCAAACGAGACCGGAAAATACTATAAAGGAATTCATCCTTGGCTTTAACACTCAAGACTTGATCCAGTTCCTGACCACGAAGTTTACCCATTTTTTTGATTTCTGTGGCTGGCAAAAGATGATCCAATTCTTCACGAACTTTCTTTTGCATCAAAACGCTGGAGTTTTTTTCTAAGGCAGAAAACAAATCACTCGGTTTATAAAACTCGGAGCGTTCAATTTTCTTAAGAACTTCTTCAGGAGCATCTGCAACCGCAATAATCCAGTCTGAATAGAAATTTACACGGGACAAACCACGCTGCAAAGAGCGCATGAAGTCCTTGTGGGATTTAAATCCCATCCATTTACCTAAATCGAACTGTGCTGAACTGGAAAGGATATCACTGTGTCCTTCCAGATGAAGTTTCTGACGAAGGCTTAACAGGTAATCTCGGTAGTAATTTAAAACATTAAGCGCATGTCCTGGATTCGTGAACCGCTCAGCGAACATTTCATAAATCTGCAGACCTTGTTCAAGGTCACGCAAACCTCCAGGTCCGTACTTCAAATTAGGCTCGAGATAATTTGTGATGGAATCAAATCTGTTTTCGCGTGCTTTGCGTTCTTCCTTTACCGCTTTAAGCAAAGTCTTACGCCACATGTTCTTTTTCGACCAGATGCGCTTCTGTTGTTCAAAAAGCTTTCGCGCCCCTTCTGGAGTTAAGGGCTTTGCTTTTAAGAGAGCCAAAACATCGAATGCTTCTACCCCCTCAGTCCAATCTTCGGGATTGGCCGGCATACGATAGCGAAGCTTTAAACCCTTTTCCTGAAGCTGGTTGGTAAATTCACGGACTTTGTCTTCGTCACCACAGAATAAAATATCAATATCAGATTTCGGACTAAGCTCACCGCGAGCCCAAGAGCCCAGCATGATCGGATGAGTATCTCGCCACAAAGGATTGCTTTTGAGCGATTCCTCCAGCTTGGCACCAAGCCATAACGAAAAGCTCTGACTGGAAAAACAAAACACCTGACGGACATCTCCGTCAGGTGTCATTAGTGGTGGATTTAAAATTTCTTGAGCCTGAACAAGCTGCTCGCTGGTGAGATACGTCTTAGCTGCCATAGTTAAAATGATCAGCCAATTTACCCTCTATTGCAAGCTGGTGTTTTCAGCGATGGCTTTCCATTTGGCAACCTGACCCATGACTTCTAGAGGACTTGATTGCAACAGTGGATACTTTTGCAATTCATCCATCAAAGATTTCACGCTTTCAGGGATCACTGGAACCTCAACCGCAGGAGCCGTTGCCATTTCCATAGGAGAGTCTTCCACGTGGTCCAGAAGGGACAACTGGCTACTTGCTTGAACACGTTTAGATTCAATCTCACGCAACAAGCTTTTCGCACGTTTCGTCACCGTCGGAGGAAGCCCCGCAAGTTCCGCCACCTGAACCCCGTAGGATTTCAAAGCTGGACCTTTCACCAAAGTATGAAGGAAACGGATTTCGCCGTTTCTTTCAGCGACAGTCATATGTGAATTTGTGATCTGACCGTAGCTTTGATCCAAGGTCGTCAATTCATGATAGTGGGTCGCAAAGAACGTCAATGCTTTCACTTCGCTCAGCAAGTGCTCCAAGATAGATTGCGCCAAGCACATACCATCAAACGTACTTGTACCACGACCGACTTCATCCAGGATAACCAAGGAGTTCTTCGTCGCGTTTTTAAGCATCGCCGAAGTTTCAGTCATCTCAACCATGAAAGTTGATAGACCTTCTGACAATTGATCGCTGGCACCGATACGGGTAAAGATCGCATCAAAGATCGGAAGTTTTGCTTCATCAGCGGGAACGAAAGATCCCATTTGCGCCATGATCGCGTTCAAGGCCACTTGGCGCATCAAAGTCGATTTACCGGCCATATTCGGGCCTGTAAGCAACAGGCAAGAATGCGGATGCAGTTCGATGTCGTTTGCAACGAAATTTGTTTTCACCGTTTGCTCGACCACCGGATGGCGGCTGGCTTTTAACTGCAAAGAATTGTTTTCAGTGAATTTCGGACGAGCGTATTTTTCTTCAAGGCTTAACCAAGCAAGACTTGAGATCACGTCCATTTCGCTGCACTCATGAGCAAGCGTTAGCAATGCTGGACATTGAGTCAGGATCTCTTTGCGAAGCATATCAAAGAATTCAAATTCAAGATCGGCACGCTTTGTATTCGCTGATAATACTTTTCTTTCAAGCTCTACCAACTCATCTGTGCAATAGCGCTCGGCATTCGTCAAAGTCTGCTTACGTTGATAGTTCGCAGGTGCTTTGTCTTTATGAGAGTTTGTGATTTCGATATAATAACCGAAAACGTTGTTGTAACGGATTTTCAGACTGGAGATTCCAGTTTTTTCTTTTTCTTCCGCTTCCATCTTAGCCACAAGCGCTTGAGCATTTGTGGAAAGATCAATCAACTCGTCCAATTCAGAAGAAACACCCTGACGGATCAAGTAACCTTGTTTTGTCGCCAAAGGTGGATCTTCCACCAAAGTTCTTTCGATTTTATACGCCAACTCACGAAGGCTTTCAAAATTGGCTGTTGAACCACTTGCCTGAACAAATACTTCCAGCGCACTGACACCGGCATGAACGCTGCCGGCTAATGCCAATAAATCACGACCATTGCATTGAGGTTGAGAAATTTTACCCAAACGACGTTCAATATCACCCATTTGACCCAGAATTTGACGAGCACGTTTTAATTCCAAAACGTGACTGCGCCAAAATTCAACAGAATCCAAACGGTTTTCGATAGCTTTCACATCACGCAAGGGGAAGCTTAACCACTGGCGAAGCATACGGCTGCCGGCTGAAGTTTGCGTGCGATTGATCGCATGGAACAAGCTCCCCAAGCCTTCACCTTTGTATGTCGAGAACACTTCTAAGTGTCTTAGAGTCGTGCTGGAAATATCCAGGCGGTGCTCAAGATCTCTTTCCACGAATGGAGAAAGAGTTTTCAAAGCTTCCTCACCTGACAACTGCAAAACATAACTTAGAAGCCTTGCCGCTGAAGCCGGAGCTGCATTTTTAAGAAGATCATTCCCTGTATCCATCATTTCTTCATGATGACTGATCAGAATATTTTCCAGACCCGCAAGCAAAGCTTCATGTTCTTTAGAGATCACGATCTCTGCCACTGGCAAGATTTGCACAAAACGCAAAAGCTCATGAGAGTTTTTAGATTTAAAGAAGAACGCCTCGCCCGTTGTTGAATCCAGGAAGCTGATCGATGTTTGATCAATGCTCACCAGGTAGTGCGGCTTAGTTCCGTCTAAAGTATCAGAATCATAAACCATACCCGGCGTCAGAACGCGTGTTACTCCACGCTTAACGATGCCTTTAGCATTTTTAGGATCTTCAAGTTGATCACAGATCGCTACTTTAAAACCATGCGCCAAAAGTTTATTGATGGGACCTGCCACAGAATGGTGAGGCATCCCGCACATCGGAGTTTCGTCCTGCGATTTTTTGTTTCTTTGAGTAAGCGCAATCCCTAAAACAGGCGCCGCTTTAACCGCATCATCAAAGAACATTTCAAAAAAGTCCCCCATGCGGAATAAAAGGACCTTATCTTGATGGACAGATTTAATGTCCCAGTACTGCTTCATTAGTGGAGTAAGATTAGCTGACATAGGCTGAAAAAAGTACCCCAGCTTCACCCCACGTTTCACTCACAAAACACTGTTAACGCGGCGCTTGTTTGGAAATAAAAAAGGGAGCCTTTCGACTCCCCTTTTATTTTTACTTAAAGCTGCTTTTAACGATTAAAAACCGTCTGTATTCCCAACTTTTCGCGTATCGTCGTCAAAAGGAATCAATTCAGAAGCTTTGACTTCTCCAGAACTTGCTTGGGCCTTGGCAGCAGGCTTAAACTTCACCACATTAGTTGCTGCTTTTTTAGTCACAGGCGCTCCTGGCTTTCCTTTGAGAGCGGCTTTCTTTTTCTCAGCGACAACGGGCTGACCTTCACTCATAGCCTCTTCACCATGACCACCCATCACTACATTCGATAATGTTACAACGACACTGTACATTTGTTTGGACTGCGCAGCCATTTCCTCAGAGGTTGCTGCGATCTCTTCCGAAGAAGCTGCATTCGCCTGAGAGCTTTGATCCAACTGATTCATCGCTTTACTGATTTGCTGAATGCCCGTTGTCTGTTCAGAACTTGCAGCGGAGATTTCGTTGTTCAAATCAGAAACTTTCTTAATCGAAGTCACGATGTTTTTAAGAACCTCACCCGCTTTGTCGGCGATTTTAGATCCGCCTTCCACCTGGTCTACGGAGTTCTTAATCAACCCATTGATGTCTTTTGCTGCCACTGCAGATCTTTGCGCAAGACTGCGAACCGCTTCTGCCACGACTGCAAAACCTCGCCCCTGCTCCCCTGCGCGCGCAGCCTCCACCGCTGCATTCAAGGCCAACAAATTTGTTTGGAAAGCGATATCATCGATGACATTGATAATCTCTTCGATTTTTTTAGATGACTGAGAAATGCCGTGCATGGAAGTCACAAGCTTTTGCATTTCCTGCTCTCCGTCTTCTGCTGCTGAACGCGATGCTTGCGACAAATTTGCCGCCTGCTTAGCATTGTCAGAATTCATGGAAACCATCGAAGACATTTCCTCCAGGGCGGCTACTGTTTCCTCCAAGGAAGCTGCTGACGTCGTAGAAGATTGCGACAAGCTTTGTCCCGCTTCGGTTAATTGAGTGATCGCCATATTCACTTGATTGCAAGAATCTGAAAGCTGACCCACAACTTCTGATACGTTTTTACTTAAACGAGAAGCAATCACTATTAACGCAAAGAAGACACCAAAACTACAAGCCAAACCAATTCCCACGAGTAACTTAAAGACAGAGGCTTTCTCTGCTTCTTGCGCCAGGTTGTTCTTTTTCACAACCTCGTTATACATGGCCATGATTTTTCCCGTCGTACCTTTGATTTGTACGGATTCCTGCTGGTAAGCACCTTCGGCAGCTGCCGCACGAGCTTTTTCATAGTTCTCAGGCGTCGGAATTTTTAAGATCTGAATGAACTCTTCCACGTGAGCCACGTAGCTTGCGTGGCTATTTTTCATGGGCGCATAGATTTCTCTTTCACCCTCAAGATCAGGAGAAGCCTCGTAAAGCGCAACAGCATCCTTATATTCCTTCAATGCCTGTTCAAGTTTTTCGATATAGATGTTTCGACGCTTTTCAAAATTCAAATTTGCAATCGCGCCCCAAAGATACTGACCGATACGAGCACGCCCTCCCTCGATCTGCCCTAAGGCATCAACATTAGGAATGATCTGTGTGTACGAGCTGCCTAACATCCCACCGATGGAAGTAAGCCCACTAAATGCCACATACCCCAGAACCGCAAAACCCACTAACGGCAACAGGGCCGCCACCAAAAGCTTGGCCTTAATGCCCTTAAACCACGAACCTAAATTCATAATCCCCACCTTAATTATAAAAAAGCCGCAGTACCTATCGGGATAAAAGACCAGGAAGTAAAATGTGAGTACAACGCGTCTCAATTTGAGAGCATCGACTCCGCTAGTCATGCCTAATTAGCGGGATTTCGGAACATTTTCTCATTTCACTTTCTGTAAGATGTTGACGATTCACCCACATAAAACTATTTAGTACCGCATGTTGAGTGAAATGAGTTCCAACATCAATCTTGCCAAACTGAACTATCAGCGCGGCCACTACCAGGAAGCTTGCGATAATTCCGAACGAATCTGCTCTGATGCAGAGGCCATCGGTGATTTGCAAAGCTGGTTGTTTGGCGTTCGCTTTTTGATTCAGGCAAGTTCTGAACTGGGAAAGCTTGATCACTTTCATAAGCACTTCAGTAAACTTCTTGTCTACGAGAAAGAAAATGCCTCGTCCGAGATTTACGGCAAAGTCCTTCATAATATTGGTTTATGGAAGATGGCTCTGGGTGATAACACTCACGCGAAAGAATATTTCCAAAAAGCTTTGCATGAGTGCACGCAGGCACAGGACCTGGAAACTGTCTCCAGACTTCTGCAAGAACTTGCTATCGTCACAATGAATGAAAATCCTATCGAGGCTTTAAAGTACCTAGATAAGGCGTTGCTTTTAACTCAGGAATTAAATCTGGAAGAGATTCACACCAGCTGTCTGGTCGTAAAAAGCCATGTCTTCTTGGACGAAAAACGTGCCGACGACGCCTTGGATGCGATCTGGAAGGCTTACGAGAAAGCCCAACAGAACTCTCTGCACTATTTAATTGTCTATATCTTGGTGCAAATGGCGGCGGTTTACGAAGCTCAGGGCAAACGCAATGAGGCAGCGATTTATCGGTCCTTGGCGATGAAGGGTATGGGCAGCGAAGGCTCCACAAGACTTCGCACCGTGAAAGCTCAACTGGCGAAAGAAAATCACGTCTCGTCCGAAGCCGATCTGATCATCGATTCCACAAGCTTTAAAGTGAAAACAACCAGCAAGGGTTCTGTTGATTTTAAAAATCAACACATCCTTTTTGATCTATTAAAGCTGTTTGCCCAAAATCAGGGAATTCGTTTCACCAAATCACAACTTATCGAAAAAGTTTGGGGTTATGCTTATGATCCTGCCGTCCACGACAATCTAATTTACGTATCAATCAAACGTTTGCGCAACTTATTAGAACCCGATGCAAACTCTGCAAGCATCGTTTTACGCGATCGCAAAGGCTACTACCTGCCACCCAATATCACCGTGCGAGTTATTGCCAATTAATCCGTCCACGGATCGCTCGTCCAGAATGCGATTCTCAAATCCAATAATAAAGATCATCCTTCTGGACTCATTTCCAATATATTGATTTATAGCTCAAAAAAGTCCGGCACCGTTCCTGCTCTATCCCCTGACAACAACGCCAATCACGGCACAAAGGAGATACCATGAACAAACTCGAAATTTTTGAAAACATTATCGCCGAAAGAAACAAATCTGGAACTGGCGTCCGCGCAGTTTTGGAAAAATCCAGCATCCCTGCAGAAGTTCAGGAAATCATGAACTCTCGCAAAGCTAAAAAGAAAAACTAGTTTCTTTTAAAGGGAGAGGCACCCCTCCTCTCCCTTTTTCAATTTTTAACATAGAGCAAATCCATGAACTCATCTTTTCTGCAAAATACTTCAGTAAATCAATTTCAAATTCCCTGGAATCATTTTGTAATTGATAACTTTCTTCCCCAGAAACAATTCAAAAAAATCCAAAAACAGCTTTGCTCCATAGTTGGTGGCTATCAGAAAAGAGAAAACGATTTATTCGATTTGAACTTTATGTTCGTCCCCGATCTTAATCTCGCCAAATTCTTCTTGAGCGACGATTTTAAATCGTTCTTAGAAGAAACAGTTCAGGAAAAACTCGAGCTCTACGAAGAAGGTCTCGTTCAATTAAGATTGATGACCCCCGCCTCGCCCGCAATGCCACCACATATCGATGACCAGGAAGATGGGCGATCACTCGTTTGCATCTATTATCTCTCTTCGGACTGGCATTCTGACAAAGGTGGCGAGCTGTGGCTTCATGAAAACAACGTCAAAACTAAAAGAGAAGAATCAAAAGTAATCCAACCTCTGGAAAACAGAATGGTACTGTTTTTCGCAGATGATACGAACTGGCACAGTGTTACCAAAGTTAAAAACTGGAACCGTTATTCCATTATTTCAGAGTGGATTGTTCAGGAGGCTCAATAATGTTGTCACCGTCAGTACTGAAATATGTAGACAGAATTTCTCAGGTAAAACTAATCGGAGTTACGACTGGCCAGCAATTGATTGCAGTCACAAGTACGTTCGCTTTAATGCAGGCAGGTCTTTCTTTAGGCGATCAGAATTCTTTGATCAAGTGGTTGGCAATCGCCCTTGCCTGCCATGTTATTGTACCCTTTTTTGGATTGATCCAACGCCCTCTGGAAACTGCACTGGGGTTTTCAGCTTACAAAAATTTTCTAGAAGAAAACCTTTTGAACAAAGCTCAAAGACCCGGCATCTGGCAGGAAAAACATCAAAAAGAACTATTCATATCATCCATTGGATCTGAGGCTGAAAACTATTTGGCCGTGATCATCTTTTTGGGTTTGGATCTATTTACTTTCATCCTATCCATCGGCCTGGGTGTTTTGGCCATTGGCCTGACATTAGATACGACATTTATCCCCGCGTACATTATGTCTGGTTTGCTTTCATTTTTCGCATTTAAATATTTTCAAAGAATCGCAAAAGCAGCTGCTGAGTCAGAACAACACTCCCGAAGCAAGTTCGAAAGCTACCTATTTAAGGCCTGGGAAAACATCTTTTTCAAAAACTCTCACGTGGTTGCAAACTACATCGATAACTTCAACTCCCATTTGAATGATGCGAAGATAAAATCACGTCATTCTTCCCTGATGAGCGAGACCATGGTGGCCGCTTTGACCTTTATCGCAAGTCTTCCAGTGATTATCGCCGTCTTTGTGGTTATTAGCCGACATAATGGGGATGTGAAAGTGATGGCGGCGATATTGGCTGCGATTCCTCGTCAGCTAAATATGCTAGCTACTTTTAGAACGATCTTCCAAACTGTGTCCTCTCTGGTTTCGTTCGAAGCGAAGTTTAGTACTATGAAGGCCAACGCAATCCTGTCAGAAGCAGTTCTTTCTTCACGTATTTCTGTTAAAAACATTACAGTCCAAAATGAAGTTTTCTCTACATTGGAAGATCTATCAAAGTCTTTATCTTCATCTCTACCATCCAGAATTCAGATCAGAGGATCAAATGGTGCGGGAAAATCGACATTAATGCTTCATCTTAATGAATCACTTGAATCGTCATTTTACATTCCAGCTCATCCACAATTTGAAATTGCAGATGCACAAGAAGGCTCAACGGGACAAAAAATGCTAAGACATATCGAGTATGCCGCTTCATTAGACAACAAACATCTTTTGCTGGACGAATGGGACGCAAACTTAGATCAAGAGAATATTTTCAGGATCAATGACCTATTAAATAGGATCAGCAAAGACAAAGTGATCATTGAAGTTCGTCACAGATAATAAAAAAAGCCCGGGGTCGCCGGGCTTTTTATTTGATTTTGCTACTCAAGAGCTCTCATGAGTTTTGTGTAGATGCCGTCAAAGCCGCCGTTCGACATAATGAGGATCACATCGCCGCGTTTTGCGCGGGCTTTAAGAGCTGCAACGATTTGATCAGCGCCATCGAAATCTTCGGCGGTTACCCCAGATGCCTTAAGGTCCGAGATCAATTCATGAGAAGAAAAGCGGTTTTCAGCATCGATTTTAGACTGATCAAAGGCTTTTGCCAGCATCACTTCATGGGAGCCTTTAAACGCTTCTACGTAGTCTTTCTGGAAGACTTTACGCCGAGACGTCGCACTTCTTGGTTCAAAGACAGAGAACACTTTGCGACCTGGATATTTCTTTTGAATGCCTTTTACAGTCTCACGCACCGCTGTCGGATGATGGGCGAAGTCTTCAATCACCAGAATACCGTTCGGCTCTCCCAGGATTTCTTGGCGGCGTTTAACGCCTTCAAAAGATTCCATCGCGATTTGAATTCTATTTTCAGAAAAGCCCAGGATTTTAGACATTGCTACAACCGCTGTCGCATTCAGGATGTTGTAATCCCCTGTGATTTGCATGTTGTAGGGGCCCATGATTTCACCTTTGTGGTGAACTTCAAAGCCAACGCCTTTTTCATTTTGGAAAAGAACCTTTGCTCTGAAGTCTGCATCGGCTTTAAAACCGTAGGTAAAATTATTCTTCGCTTTGCAAAGCTTGCGAAGTTCCATCACGTTTGCATCTTCGGCACAGGCAAGCAAAGTTCCTTCAACAGGAATCAAATGCATTAGCTTTGCAAAGGAATCTTTTACCGCCTGAAGATCTTTATAGATATCCGCGTGATCAAACTCGACCGAAGTTAAAACCACATGCTTTGGTTTGTAGTGAACAAATTTTGGAACTTTATCAAAGAAAGCCGTGTCATATTCGTCACCTTCAATAACGAAAAGATCGCCTTCAGGATTCTTAAAGCTTTGCGAAAAGTTTTTAGGAATACCACCGATTAAGAAACCTGGCTTCTTACCTGCATTTTCCGCCACCCAAGACATCATTGACGTTGTAGTCGTTTTTCCATGAGTTCCAGAGATGACAATGCTTTCGCGATTTTCAATAATGAACTCGCCCATTGCTTTTGGTAAAGATGTGTACGGGATGCCAAGCTTCACCAATTCTTGCGCCTCTTCGTTATTCGCTGAAATAACATTTCCGACGATGACGAAATCAGGTTTCGGATGAAGGTTTTCAGCTTTGTAGCCTTTTTGAATATTGATTCCCAAGCTTTCAAGCTGCGTCGACATCGGCGGGTACGGGTTCATATCACTGCCTGTGATTTTGTAACCGCGATCTTTTAAAAGACCTGCCAAAGACGCCATCGCTGTCCCACAGATCCCCATCAAGTGAATATGACTACCAGGTTTTAAATCCATTTATACTCCCTGTTTTAAGCCCGAGGCTTAAACTCCGCTTCTGCGATAATTTTCAACAATCCAATTGTGAATCTCGGAACGCAATTTTGCAAAGGCCTTGTTCTCGGACCCATACAAAACTCGATTCGAAAGAATATTCACACTCATGTCCATCTTAGGATCGTACCAAATCGACGTTCCTGTGAACCCTGTGTGACCAATAGAATCCAGTGAGAAATAGCTGCCACAACTTGCAGAGCCTGGCGTGGGCATCATATAGCCCATAGCCCAGTCGCCTTTTCCTTCAGGCAACGCACGCTTTGCAAACAGTTGCGCCGTCTTTTGACGGATGCTGTATCTTGCAATTCCCAAAAGCTGAGAACGCAGATGAAGGGAATACCAACCCAAATCATCAATACTTCCGAAAAGCCCCGCATGCGTCGAAACACCACCGAAAGACCACGCATTCAAATCATGAACTTCGCCTTGCACCAGTTTTTTACGAACCGGGCATTCTTCTGTCGGCGCAAACAAAGAGATCTTAGTGTTAGTCGTATTATTGGGATGAAACTCTAAAGTCGTTCCGGCATAGAATTTATTTTTAGTGTCTGTCCAAACATCCAAAAGAGGTTTTTCAAAAATCACTTCTAAGACATAACCCAACGCTAGGAAGCCGACGTCTGAATAAACAGCCGTTTCACTTTTCTCAAGTTTTAGCCCCTTAATGATATCGCGCAACTGATCACGGCGTTTTTCCATCGACAAGTTCATATTGATCTCTTGATAGAATGGAAGCCACCAAGGCAATCCCGAACTGTGAGTCAATAGCTCGGTGATTTTAGTTTCTGTTGAAGGAAACCAAGGAAGAAATTGGGAAACTTTGGTTTCAAAATTCCATTTACCCAATTCATAGGCATACATCATCGCCTGCTGAGTGAAGATGACTTTCGTCACACTCGCAAAATCGTAGTAAGCATAAGTGTTGCCCACAGCAACGTCACAAATAATACGACCGCCCTGATAAGCGCGAACCATCACGCCGGGCGTGGTGTCGCGAATGCGATCTTCCAATTGCGAAATCAGATTCTTTTCTAGAACTGAAAATTTCATGACGCTTTTCCTCCTGTATCGATACTGAGCAGCACCTTGCCGTTCTTCTGAGTCAGAACGCATGAAGTGTTTAAAGGTACTGGTCGTTGAATGACATCGTGGCCCGCTTCCAATCCCTGAAAAACAGGAATATCTAGGTCTGCAGCCCAACGTTTAAAGACTAGTTTATGTTTTGTTTCTTCTGATCCGGGCTCATTGCCCCCAATGAAATCACCCAGAATCAATCCATGGCATTGCTTAAAGACGCCCGCCTGGCGCATATGTTCCAGCATTTTATCAATGCGATAACCACGTTCGCCAGTGTCTTCCAAAAACAAGAAAGACTTCTTGGCTTCAATCTGCCATGGAGTTCCCAAAGTTGTCTGCAGAACCGCGAGGTTTCCGCCAACAATCTTGGATTTTTGAAGTGTTATGTTACGTGCCTGATCATTCAGAGGTTTTAGCTTTTTAAATTCTACGGACTTCTCTTTACCGAACAGGACATTGTGCAATTCCTTTTCGTGCTTGGCTGATACTAAACCTCTTCCCAAACGATCCAAAAGTGGTGCGTGCAGTGTGCTCCAACCCCATTCCTGAGTCAGGAACGTGTGCAATGAGGTGATATCACTGATGCCAATCAAAAGTTTTGGCTCTTTAGGTTTTTTTAGTTTTGCGAGCATCGGCAACAAGCGGTTGCTACCGTATCCTCCACGCATACACCAAATCACACGAGAGTCTTTAGATTCGATCGCAGCCTTCAAAAAACCAAAGCGCGCCTCATCTTCATTAGCGTGCAGGAAGTGTGGCTTAATCAAATTTTTTGGAATGCGTGGTTGTAAATTCCACTTTAAAAGAAAAGCGTGAGCCCCCTCCACTTCGTGGGGCTGCGATGGGTAACCCGGAGCTACCACGTCGATAATGTCGCCTTCTTTAAAATAATTCCAGCGTGTCATCTAAACTTTCACTCTCTTGATGATGTCTTTGATCGACTTCTTATGTTTTTTACCTGCAAAAATCTCTTCGATCTCTTTTGGTTTTAAAAGTTCGCGGGCTTCATCACTGCCCATTAATTTATCTTTCAAATGTTCGCCATAACCCAATGTATGACAAAGTCTTTGCACCAAAGCATAGGCATCTTCACGACGCATACCTTTGGCAACCAAAGCCAACAACACATGAGAACTGAATAACTGCCCTTGCGAGCTCTCGATATTATCGAGCATGCGTTTCTTATTAACTTCCAAACCGTCCAGCAAAATGCTCATACGATGAATGGCATAATCCGCGACGATAAATGCGTCAGGGAAGATCACGCGCTCGACCGAGGAATGGCTGATGTCGCGTTCGTGCCACAAAGCCACGTCTTCCATCGCTGCTACTGCGTAACCACGAAGCAGGCGAGAAAGACCCGTGATGTTTTCCGCACTGATCGGATTTTTTTTATGAGGCATTGCTGAAGAGCCTTTTTGACCCTTGGTAAATCCTTCCGTCACTTCCCCCACATCACTGCGTTGCAAGTGACGAAGTTCCACAGCCAGGCGCTCAAGACCTGTTCCAATCATCGCAAGTGACAACATCATTTCCGCATGACGATCACGAGGAATAACTTGAGTTGCAATCGGCTCTGGTTTTAAACCCAGCTTACGTGCAACCATCGCTTCAACTTTAGGAGACTGACTGGAGAAGGTTCCAACAGCACCACTTAGTTTGCAGATGTTCATATTTTCTAAAGCGTCTTTCACCCGTTTTTTATTACGGCGAAGCTCCGTTAAGAAACCTGCCATCTTAAAACCAAACGTTGTCGGCTCGGCAAACATCCCGTGCGTACGACCCGCACACATGGTTTCCGCGTGCTTGCTGACCAATGTTTGCAAAGACTTTTCCATACGTAAGATCGAGCCCATCAAAACTTGACCCGCTTCACGCACCTGCAAACTGAAGGCTGTATCTAAAACATCCGAGGATGTCATACCGAAGTGAATGTACTTGCCATGAGGTCCGACATTTTCAGCCACATTACTAACAAAGGCGATCACATCATGCTTGGTTTCTTTTTCAATTTCAGAGATGCGTTTCACACTGAAGCGAGCTTTTTGTGCAATCGCTTTAGCGGCAACTTTCGGAATCAAGCCCAATTGTGCTTGCACCTGTGCCACGGTGATTTCAACCTGCATCATCTTGCCAAATCGTTGATCTGCATCCCAAATAAGGCCCATCTCAGGGCGCGTGTAACGTTCGATCACTGACCGGCTTCCTTTCGTTTCTCTTTTTGCTCTTTAAGAAGTTTCTCTTTCCACCAGTTTTGGATATGCATTTGTGAGATCTCATTGCGCGCAAACATCGCTGTCCACGAAAAATGAGGCCACACCTCAGGTCCATCCAGGTGAAGATTTCCGTAAGCCACTCTGCCACGACGCGAAGAGTGTTTCGCTGAAAACACTGGGAAGCGCGGAGCTCCCAGCTGGGCGTAGGTGTAATAGTATTCTTGCGGGAAGCTTAAAACTTCCGGCTGCGCCAATGACATGCGACGAAGCAAAATATCTTTCATGCGCATACTACGGCTGGTGAGGTATTCTTTATTGAAACGCTGAACCGTGGGGATACGCATCCATACGTCGAACTGCTCTGCCGAAGAGGTTCGTTGCAGGACCATCATGTTTTCATGAGTCCACGGAGAATTCACATCATCCAAAAGCACCATATGCAATGGAAGAGCGTCTCTTTCCGTACAAGCTTTCAAAGACACGCGGTAACGAACCCAGCACCATTCAGACTCCAAGGGACCTTCGTTGAACAGGTACTTACCCAGGCGTTCATTCAAGAAATAAGTTTCTTCACTGGAAAGTGTCCAAACAAGTTGTTCCAATTTCAAAAGACCTTGGTTTTCACCTGCGATCTCAAGACCCGTCACCGTTTTACCAGCACCGAAGGAAGCATCCACGATTTTTTGTGGTTTGATCACTTCGACACCCTTATCACGTAACCACGCAAAAGATTTTTCCAAACCATCACGAGTCGCCTGACGAACCAGGAATGAAGAGAAGATCGGCAATGCCTCTCCTTCAGTGGCAGCGAGTGCATTCGGTTTAAATGTTGTCCCCGCCCACTGGTGAGCGAAATGCAAAAGCCAGCTTTGTTCAAAATCAAACGACGTGACGTTGCGACTGACTGCACGCTGTAATTTATCAGGAGCATTGGAAAGCAAAACGTCTTTCACTTGTGGAGCTAGCTGCGAATTATCAACTTTGAATTTCGTCAAAGGACCTTTGCACTCCAGCGGACCTTCGGGAAGCCACATCGTGAAACCGTTGTGCAACTCTTCGAAAGAATCATCGGAGTACAGACGCTCCATTTGAGATTCAGAAATTCTTTCGTTACGGAAAAAACCGAAGGGGCCTTCGAGGTCTTCGGAGGGCCACACACCAAGTTTAGAAGACACATCAAGAACAGTCGTCTTGATTCCCTCGCGCGAAAGTGCGGCAGCCAACCAATGACCACGGCCGAATGCAGACACTATAACTATCGGACTGCGCAGTTCCATCTACCACTCCAAAACTTAGCTAAATTATTCAAATTAATTAGAAATTCATACCCGTCCCAAGTCAAAGATTCGCACCGCGACATTGGGGAAATCCGCTCCTTACACGAAGCTCTCGGTTCGTAGGGAAGAGTGGCTAGGAACGCTACTCCGCGACACGCCATCCTTGGCTCACCGTCGCCCGCCTTTGGCGGGTTCGCGCATCGTGCGCCGACGGAGGTCGCTGCTTAGCGTTCCTAGCCACTCTTCCCTACGACGATGCTTTGTTTGTGGGCAGATTTTCCCAAGTTGGGTGCTTCATTGGAGTTGTTTTTGTCTTGGGTTCGGCGGATGATTTTCTCGAGTACTCGAAAATCTCACGACTTTGGAGATGTTATGTTTCGTTCTTTTGCGTTCGCTTTAACTTCGTTATGTCTTTTTTCGTTCGTTTGTTCTTCGGCGGGCTTTGCGGTTGAGAAGCCTGAGGTTTCGGAATCGACTTCTTCTGAGAGGAAGATTTCTAGTTTTTATGAGCTTTCGGCTAATGATATTTCTGGGAAGAAGGTTAATTTTTCAACTTATCGTGGGAAAGTTGTTCTTGTTGTTAATACGGCTTCCCAGTGTGGGTTTACTCCGCAATTGAAAGATCTTGAGATGCTTTACAAAAAATATGCGGATCGTGGGTTTGTGGTTTTGGCTTTTCCTTCTAATGATTTCAAACAGGAAAAAGGCGATAATACTGAGGTGCAGTCTTTTGCTAAGAAAGAGTATGGATGTACGTTTCCGTTTTTTGATAAGGCGCCAGTTACTGGGAAAGATAAGCAGCCGGTTTATCAATTCCTGACTGAGCAAAAACCGGGGTTGATTTTTAAAGATGTTAGTTGGAATTTTGAAAAGTTTTTGGTGAATCGTAAGGGGCAAGTGATCGATCGCTGGACCTCGATCACTAAACCTTCCTCTGATAAAATTGTTGAGGCGATCGAAAAAGCTCTCAACGAACCTCTCTAGCCCAGTCACAGTGTTTCACTCTGAGACACTGTCTCACTGAACGAGCGGATTTGACAAATTTCCCTGAAGTTTTTGACAGTTTCACTCGATAATACACCTAGGGGGAACTGTGAAAACCACCGGAAATATTCTACATTCTGGCCTTCTGGCTTTGTTGTTGGCTGCGGGAATGCTTTTGGCGCCGCAAGCTTACGCCCAAAGCTCAGATCAAAAACATTATCTTATCGCACAATCTGATCCAGATGAGGCCTTTGACCCCTTCTCTGATTATTCTGAATTCGATGAAGACTCTGACGAAGAAGCTGATGTTAACTTCTTCCGTAACGGTCGTTTCTTCACTGTGGGTCTTGCCGGGGGCTACACTGGTTTCACTGGAAACTTTGCTGACCAGTATTCTGCAGCTCCGTCATTCGGTTTGTTTCTAAGTTATTTCTTCGACCTTCGCCTGGCTCTAACTTTGGGTTTCCAGACCGGTGACCATGCGGTGAAGTTTTCGACTTTGAATGCCGGAAATGTGACGAACTACACGGGTAATGTGTCTTTGACTTCGATCAATTTCGACTTGAAGTATTACTTGAATACGCAAAACGTAACGCGCGGTTTGGCTGATTTGAATCCCTACATCTTAGGGGGCTTAGGTCAGTTCTATCGTACGTACACAATCTCTGGTATCGACTCTTACTCTCGTGATTCAACGATGGGTTTTGATATCGGTGCCGGCGTAGAAATCCCCTTGATGCGTAAGAAAGCCTACCTGGGCTTGCAAGCAGCCTATCACTATGTGAATTTCTCGGACGAAAACAAATCTTATGTTCAGGGTACTGAGAAATTGGAAAAAAATCTTTCCGGTGACTTCTATGACTTTACTTTCATCTTAGGGATGAACTTCTAATAGACGTTCTGGAATAACGCCACCACCTGCAGTAGGAATCCAATCAAGATCACTGCAGGTGCGACCCACTTCAAAATCACAATCCAATGCGAATACATGGAATAGCTGACGAACTTCTCGCGATCGATGAAGCTGGTCTCTTTTTCTTTTTCCGATGTGCCTTTATAGAAGGCCCACAAAATTCCCAGCGCCACCAGCGGCAAAAGCCAATTAATTAACAAAGAATCCAAAGATTCAATCAAGGAACGACCATTGATACGCACAGATTTAAGCACAGAACTCGAAAGAGCTGGCAAGATAGCCAACGCTAAAGCTGCAGCTCCTGAAAGCCACGTGGCCTTTTGACGCTCCATTTTTTTATTGCGGTCCACCAGATTTGAAACCACAACTTCAAGCAAACCAATGCTGGCATTCAATGCCGCTAGATATAGACAAACGAAGAACGCGAGACCAAACAGTGCTCCACCCGGAATTCCCAAAAGGTATCGAGGCAAGACTTCAAACATCAATGCAGGATCTGTTAAAGGCACGTTAGACGCTTGAAATGCCACCGGGAAAATCATCACCACGGCCAACAAAGAAATCAAGGTATCAACCAAGGCCACCCGGAAACCCGCCGTCGGTACGTGGTCTTCCTCACGAAGATACGAACCAAACGTCACCATGGTTCCAAAGCCCACAGAGAGAGTAAAAAACACGTGCCCCAGGGCATGCCCCAAAGACGACAAAGTCAGTTTTGAAAAATCAGGATAGAAAAGAAAGCGCATTACTTCCGGTGTCGATGGCAACGAGAACGACTTAAACAGCAATATCGCAACCAGTGCTGCGAAAAGTGGCATCATATAACTGATCCACTTTTCCAACCCCTCTTGAACACCTTTTAAAACAACAACAACCGTGATGAGGATATGAGCACTTGCTAGCATCAACTGCAACCACCCGTTTGACATCAAGGCTGCAAGATTTGTTTTATTGGCAGCGCCCTCAACATCCAGGAACAGAGAGATAAAAAACTGGGTCATGAAATGCAAAACCCAACCACTGATCACGGCGTAATAAGAGAATACGACCACCGTCACTAATACGGCCAGACGACCCACCCAGCGAAGCGGAAGCTTGGCTTTCTGACCCATCACATCTGTCGCAACAATGACCGAGCGGCGGGTGTTTTTACCCAACATCAACTCGGCAATCAAAAGAGGGGCGCCAACGGCAAGAGCAAGAAATACGTAAAGCAGGATAAAAGCTCCGCCCCCGTTTTCTCCCACCACGTAGGGAAAACGCCAGAGATTACCCAGGCCGCAGGCAGAGCCCACAGCCAAAAGGTAAAATCCAAAACGTGTTCTCCACGAGCCGCGCTTAAGCATTATTCCTCGATGTTCGCGCCACGGCGAGACTTCATACAGAAAATACGAATCGGCAAACCATGAAGGTCCCATTTTTCCTTGATATGTTTAATCAAGAAGCGGCGATATGAGTTTGTCACGCCATCCGGGTGATTCGCAAAAGCAATGAACGCCGGTGGACGTTGGTAAGTCTGAGTCACGTAATAGAATTTCACGTTCGTAGTACCCCAAACCGGAGCTGGAGTTTTACGGATCGTCTCAAAGAAGAAATCATTCATTTCGCGAGTTGGGATACGGAAGTTGATTTGTTCAGAGACTTTTTCAATCATCTCGAACAAGTCATCAATACCCTGACCGGATTTCGCACTCGTAAATACGATATTTACGTCAGTGAAAAAGTGGAATACGCGTTCACATTGCTCACGGAATGTTTTGCGGTATTCAGGAATCTCGGCGCCACCAATATCTGATTTATTGGCAACAACGATCACGCCTTTATGGTCTTCCAAAATGGATTGCATAATACGCGCGTCCTGGTCCGTTGGACCTTGAGTTCCATCCACCATCAACAAGATCAAATCCGCACGACGAATCGACTCTTGGGATTTAAACGCAGAGATGATCTCTAGATCTTCTTCGCGACGACGAGACTTACGAAGACCCGCTGTATCTACCAATGTGTAGTTCTTTTCGTTGTATACGAATGGGGAATCAACCGCATCAATTGTCGTACCTGCGATATCGGAAACCATCATACGGTTCACGCCCAGGATACGATTACAGATAGAGCTCTTACCCACGTTAGGTTTACCCACGATGGCGATTTTCATCCCTTTATCGTAAGTGAATTCCTGAACCGGAATTTGCTCAACCACCCACTCCAGGATCTGACCGATACCACGACGCTGTTCGAAAGCTGCAGAAATGATATCCACACCGAATTCATAGAAATCGGTTTTTGCCATTTCCTCATCCTGAGTACTGTCTACTTTATTGATAACCAAAAGAAATGGTTTACCCGTTTGTTTTGCCACGCGGATAATATCCCGATCTTCAGGAATCAAACCGGCACGACCATCCATCACCGCGATAATATAATCCACAGAGTGAAGGAATTCAGAAACCTGCTCTTTGATCAATTTAGAGAAAATATCACCGGCTTCAGTGATACCACCTGTATCGATCAAATCAAATTGCTTACCCCAGATATCCACGGGTTCAATCATGATATCGCGAGTAACCCCAGCTTGGTTTTTAACCACGGCCTTACGAGTTTCAGTGATAATATTGAAAAGAGTCGATTTACCGACGTTGGGGCGACCAATGATCGCCACCTTAGGAGCGAACTCAGTCCTCTGATTCTGCGACATAACCCAACTCCTTCATAATACGTTTATTATCAAACCACTCTGGTTTACATTGAACTTTCAAGTCCAAAAACACTTTTCCATCGACCAATTTTTCAATCTCTTTGCGCGATTCCATACCAATTTGCTTGATCACGGAAGCACCCTTACCGATCACGATCGCTTTTTGGCTTTCGCGGCCAACCAGAATCTCGGAGTAGATTTTCGGCATAACGCCCGTTTCATCAAATTTTATGATACGCACAGCGATTTGGTACGGAACTTCGTGATGAAGGTTTTCAAAACACTTCTCACGAATGATTTCGCAAACCATGTCACGAACATTTTCGTTCGTGAAAAGCTCCGTATCGTAAAGTGGAGCTGGAGACTCTGGCAAAATAGCCAGACACTCAAGCAAGATCGCTTCGCGCTCTTCCTTGTCGTTTGCATAGGTTTTTGCAGAAACCGAAAGTGCCTTACCGCCTTTTTCTTCGATCATTTTTTTGATAATCAAAACACGGTGAGCTTTGTCTTCGATATCTGTTTTAGTAACGATACCAATCCACGGCTTTCTTGAAGAAGCCACCAGATTGATGATTCTTTCGGCATCATCTGACTTTGCTTCATCAACACTCACCACGGCCACTAAAGCATCGGAGTTTTTGATAACTTCGTCAGCTTCTTTAGCTAGGAATGCGTTCAAACCTTTATCAGCTTTAATCAAACCTGGAGCATCCACGAACACAACTTGCCCCGCATCTGAAGTCCACATACCCAGAATACGACGGCGTGTTGTCTGCGGCTTTGCGGAGACGATGGACACCTTTTCGTCGACAAGGAAGTTCATCAATGTGCTCTTCCCGGCATTTGGCTGCCCGATTAATCCTAAAAATCCTGCCTTATAACTCATAACTAATTCGTCTCCTTAAACTTTGCATCTAAAGCGCTTTTCGCCGCATCTTGTTCGGCATTTTTTTTACTGCGTCCGCGCCCCTTGGACCAGATTTCTTCTTTAACTTTCACACACACTACAAACTGACGATCATGAGGAGGTCCCTCCTCGGCAAGAACCTCGTACTTAGGCGTTTCTTTCATCGCCTTTTGCACAAGCTCTTGCAGTCTTGTTTTATAATCGCGCTCGAAGTCTTCATTCGCACAGGTCTTATCACAAAGTGGTAAGAACTCTTTGCGTACAAAAGCTTGAGCAGCGGCAAAGCCGCCATCCAAATACATCGCCCCAATGACTGCCTCCAACGAAGAAGCCAAGAGACGTGGCTTTAAGGCACCACCTGTAAGTGCTTCACCCTTTCCCAATTGAAGGATTTTGTTCAGCTCCATATCGCGAGCCAGTTCAAACAAAATCTCTTCATTTACGATCGAAGCACGTTTTTTAGACAAACCACCTTCGTTGTCTTGAGGATACTTTTCATACAAAAACTCCCCGACAACCAAATCCAGAACGGCGTCACCCAAGAACTCAAGCTTTTCATTATGCTCAGTATGGTTCTTAAGCTCATTGGCATAACTCTTATGAGTTAAAGCGCGCGCTAAAAGCGCCATGTTTTTAAATTTATATCCCAGGCGTTGTTCTAGAGAATTCATGACAGAACCTCCCCGATCAAATGACCTTCCATATGATTTTTATTGGAATGATCATAACCTGTGATTTTCACTTCTACCTCTTGCCCCGCCCAGTGAGTCAGGAACGCTTCTGCGCCCGCAATATCCACTGGCCAGTAGTCATGACTTAAACCTTGACCACCTTTAGCAGCGTTTTTCAAAACCAGAACTTTCTTAATTGTTCCAACTTGTAGATTCGCCTGCTCCGTATAACGAGCGATACTAAGATCACGAAGCTTCGCTCCGCGCTCTGCACGCACGTGAGGATACACAGAAACATTCATCGCTGCGGCACGGGTCCCCTGACGTTCGCTGTAAGGAAAAACATGCAGCTTCGTCCAAGGAAGTTCGGCCAGACAGTTATAGGTATCTTCAAACTGCTCTGCGGTTTCCGTTGGAAAACCCGTGATCACATCCATACCCACGAAAGAGTTTGGAACGCGTTTTTCAATCGCTAACAATGATTTGCGAACATCGTCTTGAGTGTACTTGCGCTTCATGTGGTGAAGCACATCGGTATTCGCACTTTGAATACTCATATGGAAATGAGGGCAAAGTCTGGAATCAGAATAAAGATCCAAAAGTCTTTCAGAAACTTCCACTGGCTCCAATGAAGACAAGCGGAAGCGTGGCATTTTAGTTCTAACCAAAAGATTTTCGATCAGATCTTCCATCACCATTTTTTTACCGTTCACTTCGTCTTCGTAGTCACCGATATGAACACCGGTCAACACGACTTCACGGGAACCTTCCGCGTAAAGATCATTGATACGCTGAACCAGGTTCGCAATAGAGATCGAACGAGACTTACCGCGAGCATAAGGAATAATGCAGTAAGTGCAGAAACTGTTGCAGCCATCTTGAATTTTTAAGAACGTACGAGTGTGGTGTTTTTCAATACCGCCACCCATTTCCAAATCTTCTTTTTTAAAGATATTGGATTTAAAGACTTTCTCTGTCAGCTCGCCCCGGAAATGCTTATTGAGCAAATCCGGTAAGCTTCCTTTATGAGAATTCGCCACGATCAGATCCGCCCCCGGCAAAGACGAGAATGAACCCGTATCCACCTGAGCCGCACAGCCCGTTACCACGATCGTGCAAAAGGGATCTTTGACTTTTAAACGACGGATATAGCGAACTGCTTCCTTCGTCGCCTCTGCGGTCACCGCACACGTATTCAAAACGTGAATGCGTGCGTCTTTTTCGCCACGGATCACCGGAGCAAAACCGTTCGCATTTAGGTTCTTTTGGATAAGACCTGCATCGTAAGTGTTCACCTTACAGCCAAACGTATGAACCTGATATTTCACATCACGGTTCACTTGTGAAGGAATCGGCGTCTCTACAGAGTGATCCATCCGCCTCCCACCAATTCGCGTTCGCGGTAAAACACAGCCGCTTGACCCGGAGTCACGGCACGCTGAGGTTGTTGGAATTTTAATTTGAACCCAGTTTCAGTTTTGAACACCAAAGCCGGAGACCCTTTGTGTTGATAACGGATTTTTACGTTCATCAACTCGCCATCCTGCAAATCACCCAACATGTGAGGATCCACAACATCGACTTCATGGGCAAACAAATACTCTTCATCACCCACCCACACGGTGTTGTCAGCAGAGTCGATTTTGATCACGAAAAGCTTTTCGTGGTGATCCATACCCAGACCCTTACTTTGACCGTAAGTGTAGTTATGAATACCTTCGTGCTTAGCCATCACTTCACCAGTTGGGAAGCGCTTGATCAGACCTTTTTTAGAATCCAAAACAGCTTTTGGAACTTGGCCTTTGATAAAGTTTTGATAGCCCATGCCACCCACAAAGCAAATGCCTTGGGAGTCTTTTTTCTTAGCCGTCACCAAGCCCATTTTCTCAGAGTACTCACGCACCTGAGGCTTTTTCATGTCGCCAATCGGGAATAACAGTTTTGGTACCAGCTCGGGGTCAATCGTGAACAAGAAATACGTTTGGTCTTTCCAGTCATCTGTCGATGTGTGGATTGAAGACTTGCCGTTTTCATCGGTTACGATTTTTGCGTAGTGACCCGTGGCCAGGTAATCACACTCAAGCTCTTTCATCTTTTTAACCAGATGGTCGAACTTTAAATACGTGTTACAGTTCACACACGGAAGTGGTGTTTGCCCTTCAAGATACGCTTTCAAGAAAGGATCAATAACGGCCGCGCGAAATTTCGCTTCGCAATTCAGTACATAAAATGGAATGCCCAAACGATCCGCTACTGAGCGCGCATCATCCACATCGATAGAAGAACAGCACGTGCCGTTGCCTTCTTCGATATCACAAGTTGAGTAATCCCAAACTTGCATAGTGGCCCCGATAACTTCATAGCCTTGTTCGACTAACAGCGCAGCCGCGGCGGAACTGTCCACGCCTCCGCTCATAGCAACAAGTACCCTACCCTTCGACTCCGTCGAAGTAGTCATCCCTTTAGACATGATATGTCTCTCCCTCTTCATGTTCGATCGATCGTAAACGAGTCACGACCGCCTTTAATGCTTCCACGAATCCATCGACCTCAGCCAAAGTCGTCTCCCAACCCAAACTCACACGCAAACTGTTTTGCGCTTCTTGACGGGAAAGCCCCATCGCAAGTAACACCGGACTTGGTTCTGGATTCCCACTTGAACAAGCAGCCCCTGTGCTGACCGCATATCCCTTGATATCCAAAGACATCAACATTGTCTCCCCGTCAGCTCCTGGAATTACCAGCGAACTCGTATTACCCAAACGTGGAGTTTCTACCGCTGTAATCGTGACATCTGAAATCTCGGACAAGATGCGAGCTTCCATGTGATCGCGCAACTTGCTCACTTCGAATGCTTTATCAGCAACCAATGGAGCTCTTTGCGCCATCAAGCCAAGACATGCAATACCTAGTGTGTTTTCAGTGCCACCACGACGATGACGTTCTTGACCGCCACCATGAATCAGCGGACTTACGTTGGTGCCCTTTTTCATATAAAGCACGCCCGTCCCTTTGATCGAATAAAACTTATGACCCGAGATCGAAGCGAAATCGACATTGAGCTCTTTCAAATTCAATGGAGCTTTACCAAAACCTTGAACGGCGTCAGTGTGAAACAAGGCTCCCTTGGCGTGAGCCATCTCCGCCATTTGCTTGATCGGAAACAATGTGCCTGTTTCATTATTCGCAAACATCACAGACACCAGAGCTGTTTCTTCAGACAAGTGCTCTTGATAGAATTTCATATCGATCACGCCTTCGCGGCTGACAGGGATGTAGCTGACTTTGGCACCCATCGCTTCCAGATGAGACATCGTCTTCATGATACTTGGATGCTCAACCGCAGAGCACATGAAGTGCGTGCGACGGCGCTGTTCAGGAGTTAAGAATTGAGCTGTGTGATAGTAATCAAACAAACCTTTAAGAACGGTGTTGTTCGCTTCACTGCCGCCGGAGGTGAATACGATTTCCAGCGGAGAAATATTTAAGGCTTCAGAGATGGATTTACGCGCATCACGAATCAGATTTTTTGGTTGTCTTCCGCCCCAGTGAATGGAGCTGGGGTTGCCACCAGCGGTCGCAAACTCAGGCAGAGCTGCAATCACTTCCGCGCACACCGGAGTGGTCGCATTGTGGTCGAAATAGTGAAGAATTTTGGTCTGAAGCATAAGTGGGCGGAGACTACCACATTTGCTAAGTATTGAAAACCTCTATATTTTTAGCGTCTATTCAGTACGCAATGCTGCAAAAAATTCAAGCAATCTAAGCTTGGACCTCGACCTAGACTCAGGTTTCCCCCCTTTTAAGCCGATAAACAGAACAATGAGCACTTTAGAATGGTTTGAGCATTTTAAACATAAACTTCAAGGACTTACCGAATCTCACACGGCAGGTGGATCGCCTTTGAGCCTTCTCGCCTATGCCTTGAAGGAAAATCAACTCACTGCTGAGGAATATTTTCCTTGGGCCATGGCTCATTATAAACTACCTCGTCTTCAGGCAAGATTTTTTACAGAAACTCCTCCTCGCAAGGAAATGTTAGCTAAGTGGGCGACTCATTACTCATGGACGGTGGAGTGTCTGCCTGTGGCGGAGTGGGATGGCATTCTTGTAGTGGCATGTCTACAACCGCCGCAGGATTTCCCTTCTTCTCCAACTTGTGTTTTTGTTTTGGCTCCTCAGGAAGCTTTGGAACAATGCTGGAATACTTGGCACCCCCAAGTGGCGGCAAAAATCCCAAGCTCTGCTCCTGAAAAATCAGCAGCTGTTGAATCTGAAATGCCAGAAGGCCTTGCGGGTCTTAAAGCCCCGGCTGCTAAAAAATCTGGCGACAGTTTTTCATTCGAAGATTTGGGTGATGTGGGTTCTGATGAATCACACAACGAAGAGGCTTCTTCTGAAGAACACAGTGAATCTGCCGGTGAAGAAATGGGCGGACTTGAAGGTCTGTTCGATGCTCCCGTCGTAAAACTTCAATCTTTCGGTTCAGATGAAGCGGCTTCGACAACTCCTCCAGCATCAGTGCCAGAGGAAACTCCGGTAGACCAAATCCTAAATTCTAAATCAGCTTCTGAAGAAGAAGCAGCAAAAACTTTCGACAGAACTGTGGTGGATTCCCGCCCAAGTCTCTCCAAAGTAGAACCCGTTTTAGAAAAGAAATCTGAACCAGCTCCAGCTGTGGCAGCTTCCATTCCAGCAGCGGCGCCTGCTGCTTCTAAAGCTGGCGGCCCACCGCCTCCACCCAAAGACGATTTGCCGGATTTGACGGAAGAAAGCTTCGGTAACAAACCGATTGCTCCTATCGTAACTCGCCCAACGGGCGTGGCGAAACCGACTATGAATCCAGTGGCGAGCGGCAGCTTTTCACTTGAGAAATTGAAAAAGAAAAACAGTGGCATCATCGCCGACAAAGTAAAACGCGTTCTTTCAGAAATGAAAGCGCACTTTGAAAAATCCATGATTTTGACTCTGGACGAGCAAGAATCTCAAGTGACAGCGTTCGCGTGGGATGAAAACTTCCAGGAAATCAAAGACACTTCGATGCGAATTCCTTTGGAATCACCAAGCATCTTTAAAATCGTGGCTTCAACTCAAAAACCTTTCCATGGTTACATCTCTTTGAATGATCTGAACGAGAACTTCTTTGAGCAATGGAACCAAGGCGCGATCCCTGATCATGTGACAATCACGCCGATTGTTATCAATGAAAAATTGGTGGGGATGCTGATGGGCTTGGCAGAAAAATCTGCTTATAACAAGGCATCCTTGGGTCTGGCAGAAAGACTTTCCACTGAGTTTACAAAAGGACTTCAAGCAGCGTAAGGCGGCTCCGGCTTCGACTGAGCCGAGACCAATCTGCTAAGCTGACTCCCATTCACGACGAAGCTTTCCAAACACTTTTGTACTGCGATACTCGCCGTTAATCAGTGAGTCTTCGCGCAATTCGCCTTCGAGTTTATAGCCATTTTTAAGAGCGACACGAGCCGATGCTTCATTAAAACCCGCACAACGAATTTCCACTCTGTGAAAACCCTGTTTAAAACACGCGGACTCCAAAAGTTTAACGACTTCACTGACAATGCCGCGACCCTCGAACTCTTTGGAAATCCAGTAACCCAGCTCGCAATTTTTAAACTCCCAATTGATACTGTGAACCCCGGCACTGCCTACGTAGCGACCTTCTAAATAGATTCCGTAATCAAACAGGGACAAATTATCCCACTCGGCCAAGGTCACATCGATCCATTTTTTAGAGTCATCCGCGGTCTTAGTGAACTGAATCCAGGGCATGAATTGTAAGTGCTCACGATTGGCATCAATCGTCGCAAACATTATGGGCGCCAATGATGAGGTATGGCGTTCAAGAGTGATTCTAGGGCCTTTTAGAGCGGACGGCAGGGGTTTTTGCGTGAACATACTGACAGGGTATTTGGTCAGACCACTCAGCGCAACTTTAACGCGTTGTTTGTGCAAAAACCGGCAGGCACCTTTTGCAGCGGTTATGTTACAGAAAAAAACCTTTTCCGTGCTCCCCGGCCTGGAGAAAAATGCGCCATGCAAACTGTTTGGGATTCTTGATTTTATTCTCTAACACGAGTGGTTTTTCAGAGGAGTTGTTATCCATAAATTTCCTCCTGATGCCTATGATTTTACTCCTGAGACTGCAGAGCCACGAGGGTGCACAATGCGGTATGAGGAAAAACAAAATGCAGGCTTAACCTAAGACTCGGGAGGTAATAATACGCTCAGTTTCCGAAGGACCTTTGGTGATACTGACTTCGATTCGCTGCCAGTTTAATGGAAGATAGTCGTAATCCAAACGCTGTGCCCATTCGATCACAACCAGACCTTGTTTGGGTGCAAACAAATCCCAAAATCCTGAACTTTCCAAATCATCGTCGTCGTCCAAGCGGTACAAATCCAGGTGATCCATCGCTTTGCCTTGGGCGTTTTCGTAACGAAGGTGAATTGCGAAAGAGGGTGACTGCACATCTTTCATCCCCAAAACTTCGGCAATGGCCTGAACAGAAGTTGTCTTCCCTGCCCCGACGTCACCACTTAAAAGTAAAACACAGCGATCACTTAAATGTGGCAGGAACTCCTGCCAAAACACTTTAAGTTCTGGCACGGTTTGTATGTGGCGTTGAGAATTCAGGATAGAAGACATAAAGTTTTACTTTAAGATCTTACGCATCTTTTTAACGGCTGTTTCCATACCGTCTTCAAGTGCATAACAAACCAAAGAGTGACCGATGTTCACCTCTTGAAGGTATGGCAACTTGTTGATTTCTTTTGAGTGTGCGTAATCTAGACCATGCCCCGCATGCACATTCAAACCCAAGTAATTCGCCCACTCTGCGGCCTCAACCAGGCGTTTCCATTCTTTGGCTTTCGCGGCCCCTTTAAGATGAACCCATTTGCCGGTATGAAACTCAACGGCATCAGCACCCACTTCAAAAGAAGCTTCAACTTGTTGGATGGAAGGCTCGATAAACATGGAGATTTCAATACCGATGCGTTGAAGTTTCTCAACCATCGGAAGCATTTTCTTATAACCTTTTTTTACATCAAGGCCACCCTCGGTCGTTAATTCAGCACGCTTTTCCGGAACGAAACAAACCCACTGAGGACGGTACTTTTTAGCAAATGCCACCATTTGAGCTGTCGCAGCCATTTCCAAATTCAAAGGCACCGGGCAAGACTTAGAAAGCGTTTTCAAATCATGCAACTGGATGTGACGACGGTCCTCACGCAAATGAATCGTGATTTGCTCAGCACCGCCCTTAACAGACTTTTTCACCATATCCAGTAAATTAGGATAAGACGTGGTTCCACCACGAACCTGACGAAGTGTAGCGACGTGATCAACGTTCACGCCCAAGCGAATTTTATGTTTCATTAGCTAAGTTCTTTCTCGAGGAATGCCGCAATCTCGTCAGCATAAGTGGAGATTTCAGTTTTGTCTTTGCCTTCAACAAGGACGCGGATCACAGGTTCAGTTCCAGAGAAACGAACAAAGACGCGACCGTTGCCAGCAAGTTTCTTTTCGATGTGCGCAATCAAATCATGGTAACCCTTGATGTCATCAAGCTCCATACGACGTTTCACGCGAAGATTGATTAAAACCTGTGGCATATCATCAAAGACACGCGCAAGGTCGCTCATTTTCTTATCTGTTTGCTTCATCACTGCAAGAACACTCAAAGCCGCGATACAGCCGTCACCCGTTGTGGTGTGATCAAGGAAAATAATATGACCAGATTGTTCGCCACCCAGGTTATAACCATTTTTGCGCATCTCTTCGACAACGTATTTGTCACCCACACCGACTTTAACAACTTTGATACCCGCATCGTTCATGGCTTTTTCAAGACCGAAGTTCGACATCTGTGTAGCTACCAACGTGTTGTTTTTCAAAAGACCACGCTCTTTCATATGCAGAGCACTGATTGCTAGAATACGGTCACCATTTACGATCTGACCTTTTTCATCAACCATGATCACACGATCAGCGTCACCATCAAGACTGATACCCACGTCAGCACGGTACTGAACCACTGCTTCCGCAAGTTTGGCTGGATACAAAGCACCAACTTTATCATTGATGTTTGTACCATTTGGATCGTCACCCAATTGGATCACTTCCGCACCCAACTCTTGGAAAATCGAAGGCGCCACCTTGTAAGCCGCACCATTCGCCGTATCCAGAACGATACGCATCCCATCCAATGTGTATTCCAATGGGAAAGTGGATTTTACGTAAACGATATAACGGCCTTGGGAGTCGTCGATACGACGAGTACGACCGATCTCTTTGCTTGGAGGCAAAAGAGCTGTCAGATCTTCTTCCAGAACCAGGCGCTCGATTTCGCGCTCCATCTCTTCAGAAATTTTAAAACCATCCGCACCGAAAACTTTAATACCATTATCGTGGAATGGATTGTGGGAAGCGGAAATCACGATACCCGCCACCGCACGCATAGTACGAGTCAGATAGCCGATACCGGGAGTT
Organism: Bdellovibrio sp. ZAP7; assembly: GCF_006874645.1. Taxonomy (NCBI): domain Bacteria; kingdom Pseudomonadati; phylum Bdellovibrionota; class Bdellovibrionia; order Bdellovibrionales; family Pseudobdellovibrionaceae; genus Bdellovibrio; species Bdellovibrio sp. ZAP7. The sequence continues at coordinate 2,179,150 of NZ_CP030082.1, forward strand.
GGAAGTGGCCCCACCAATTGTACAGCTACCCCCATAGAGTTTAGACCACTCGCCAAAGCTTGCTCAATCATGTAACCGGAAAGACGCGTGTCTTTACCTATAACCACTTTACGAAGCGAGGGATGGGCATTGTATTTTTGTTTTTGCAAAATGTAACCGATCGCTTGACCGATTTTTACTACCATATCCGGAGTCATTGGATATTGATTGGCAGTTCCACGGATTCCATCCGTACCAAAAAGTTTTGCTGATTTCTTTTCCACTTTACTGACCTTTTTGTTCGTCATTTTCGTCGCCTTTAATCTTCACTACTTCAACCTGAATCTGATTTGGACGAACCCCCAGGATTTTAACTCCCAGTGGGACGTCGATCTTATTCAGTGGAATATCGACATAAACTACGCCTTCGCCTTTTTGAGAGATATCAAGATTGATATTCTGAGACAAAGAGCTTTCCATAAACTTCTTTAAAGCAGCTCGGGGCCCTGAAACCTTTACCTTGATGTGGTCAGTTGTCTGCGCCACCACATGGGTGCCGGGGGCTGTCACCAGGTCGACTTCGACGTTTTTGCTTAAAACAAAATCGCGGCGGCCCAAAATGGTCAACCACAGAATCAGGGAAATAAACAAGGCTACTACTTTGTAACTAAAATTTTCAGTCACAGCATTGGTCCAACGGCGTCTCATGACAGATCCCCCTGCTGCGAGAAAGCTTTATATTTAAGACCAAACGTCTCATACAAGGCCTTACGAATATCACCCAACTCCACGTTCGGGCTTAAATGACCACCCTGTACGATACCAATGGATTTGTTTTCCTCAGAAACCACAAACACCAGAGCATCCGTTTCTTCCGTTAAACCAATCGCAGCACGATGACGTGTCCCTAAGTTTTTATCCAGAGCTGGGTTTTTAGAAAGCGGCAGGAAACATCCGGCAGAATGGAGCTTACCGTTTCGGATAAGCACGGCGCCATCATGCATGGGACTTTCAGGATGAAAAATAGAAGCCAGAAGCTCCGCCGAAACTTTTGATTCCATCTCAGTTCCAAACTCAATGTGATAATCGATCACGATCTCACGCTCCACCACGACGAGGGCTCCAAAGCCCTTCTGTGCTGTGAGGATGATCCCTTTAGCAATCTCTTCGATAACTTGAGTTTCCTGGATTGTAGAGGCATCTGTGAAGAATGGATTAGATCCAATGTGAGCCAAGGCTCTGCGAATCTCGGCCTGGAACAGAACCACCACAATCACGAATAAATTAGAGAAGAACTTTTCCAAGATCCAGTTGAAGGTAAATAGCTCAAGCCAGATGCTTAGGATATAGCCGATAGCTAACACGCCTAGCCCGGAGAGCATTTGAATCGTTCCCGTTCTTTTAATCAGAACCAGGATACGATACACAACCATCCACACCAGGATCATGTCGATCGCATCTTGCACACGCAAATGCTGAACGATGAAGATGAGGTTGTCGAAAAACTGCTGCAACATCAAGATGCCCAATCAAAAAAAGTAATGGGGTTAAAGCACAAAAAGCTCCGAGTTTCCCCGGAGCTTTAAAAGATTCATTAAATTGTCACTGGCCCGGTGTTCCCAACTGGATCGGACCCAGAGGAATCATCCTTTTTACCGACACCCGAAGCTGCCGCCAATGCCAGATTGGTGTCACGGCGATTATTTCTGTATTTTTCAATTTCAGAAACCGCAGCACCGTTGATCATCATATCAACTTCATGACCATCAATCGTTTCATATTCAATAAGTGCTTGAGTGATAGACTCAAGAGCTTGCTTGTTCTCAGTCAAGATACGAACTGCAGTTGCGTAACCTGTATTGATGATTTTTGAAACTTCCGCATCGATCTCTTCAGCTTTCGCTTCAGAGTATTCTTTGTGGCCTTGATGACCGTATTGCATACCCAAGAACACTTCGCCGCCAGATTTTTCAAACGCCAAAGGTCCAAGTTTCGACATACCCCATTCGCAAACCATACGGCGAGCGATGGAAGTGGCGCGTTCGATATCGTTGCCAGCGCCCGTCGTTACATCCTTAAAGATCACTTCTTCAGCCGCACGACCACCGAACAAGAATGCAATCATGTTCTCAGCAGTGGATTTCGACAAAGACACGGATTCTTTTTCTGGAAGCGTTTGAGTAACTCCCAAAGCCATACCACGAGGGATGATCGTAACTTTATGGATCGGATCCAAACCTTGAAGTTTTCTGTTCACCAAAGTGTGACCCGCTTCATGGTATGCGGTCACTTTTTTATCTTCATCCGAGATAACCATAGATCGTCTTTCAGAACCCATGATCACTTTGTCTTTAGCTTTTTCAAAATCTTCCATCTCAAGATACTTTTTGTCTGTACGAGCCGCCACAAGGGCTGCTTCGTTCACCAGGTTTTCAAGGTCTGCACCCGAGAAGCCTGGAGTACCACGAGCGATTTTAGAAGTATCCACGTCAGGCCCAAGTGGAGTCTTACGCGTGTGAACGGCCAAGATTTGCTCACGACCTTTAAGATCTGGTTTATTCACAACAACACGACGGTCGAAACGACCTGGACGCAACAACGCTGGATCCAGAACGTCAGGACGATTCGTCGCTGCGATCATGATCACACCTTCAGATGACTCAAAACCATCCATCTCAACCAAAAGCTGATTCAGAGTTTGCTCACGCTCGTCATGACCACCACCCATGCCGGCACCACGATGGCGACCTACGGCATCGATCTCGTCGATGAAGATCAAGCAAGGAGCATTCTTTTTACCTTGTTCAAACAAGTCACGAACACGGGACGCACCCACACCCACGAACATCTCGACGAAGTCAGAACCAGAGATCGTGAAGAATGGAACACCTGCTTCACCCGCGACGGCGCGAGCAAGCAATGTTTTACCTGTACCCGGAGAACCCACCAAAAGAACACCTTTTGGAATGCGGCCACCCAGTTTTGTATATTTCTTAGGATCTTTCAGGAAGCTTACGATCTCTTGCAGATCGTCCTTCGCTTCGTCAACGCCAGCGACCTCTTTGAACGTCACACGGTTTTTGTGCTCAGTTAAAAGACGCGCACGCGATTTACCAAAAGACATCGCCTTACCACCACCGACTTGAATTTGGCGCATGATAAACAGGAACATCGCCACGATCAAAATCAATGGCAACCAGTTCACGATCAATGATTGGAAGAAGCCACCATTATCAGCACGCTCGTAATTTGGCGTGATGCCGTTAGCTTCCAAGAATTTGAAACCTTCATCTTGCGTGTTACCGACGATTTGGAAATGAGTGCCGTTGTACTTTTTCTCAAAGTCAGGCTTCATCTCACCGATAATTTCGCTGGTCTCTTGACGGAAAGTTACGGAAGCTACTTCTTTAGCTTTTACCGCTTCTGTAAATTTAGAATAATTAAACTCGCCAATCAGTCTTTGGTGTTTGCTCTCATAGGCTTGAAACAAAAATACAGCCATGATGATTAGGAAAAACCATAAGGCGAGTGTTTTCTGTGTAGATCGCATTTCGATTCCTTTCGCTCACTTCTCTCATCCAGATAGAACCATCTTAGACTAACAGAAGCCCCGAGCTAATTAAAGCAACTTTACGCAGTTTTCTCGAGAGGGAATGTCTCCGCCTAAAGGGCGGGCAACTTGGACTCAATTCAAGACTCGACCTTGATTTGCTGCGCGTTAATTTCCCAATCACAACCACTAACCTTAAAGCTGATCACTTTTTGCGGTTTGTCTAGGCGCTTTTGAATTTCTTCAAGCTGAGATTGTGAAAAATCTCGTTTTCCGAGGGAGAATAAATACTGTGCGAGAAGACGCCGTTGCTCAAATGGAGATAATGTTAAATAGAAAGCTCTAGAGAGTCCTTTGACGTCCTGTGGTTTATTAGCCTCATTTTGACTCAGCAAATCAGTCCCTGGCTTGTGCTCCAAAGAATGCAGCTCCTGAGCCAACGTTTCGAGCGAACGAGCCAGACTGTTCACAGCCCCTTTCTGACGCTTCTCCAAGGACTTTAGCCAGTCTTCACGGACCCAGTTTCTGAAAGGGTCCAGGAGCGCATTCGAGGGATCTTCAAAAGCGCGAAGCTTTTCGGAACGTAAATATTTACGAAGTTCCGATTTAGGCGTTTCCAAAAATGGTCTAAATACGCCGCCACTGTAGTAAGACATAGCAACCAAACCCTGAGCCCCTGTGCCGCGCACGATACGCATCAGACGTGTTTCCAAAAGATCATCAGCATGATGTCCTGTCGCCAAAACTTCGAATCCTTGCTCTTTTTGCAAACGAGCCAAAGCCTCATAGCGCTGATCACGGTATTGAGCTTCGGATTTTGCCAGGGAGCGGGATTTTAAAACAAAAAACTCCACATGTAATTTCTTGCACAGTTTCTCGCAAAAAAGCTGCGCCTCTTTGCGGTATTCCTGATTTTTATCGTCACCATGGTGAAAGTAACAAGCTCCCAGATTTTCGGGCTTCACAACTTTCGCCAACACGGCAAGAGTTGCAACAGAATCTGCCCCACCCGATAAAGCCACTAAAATTTTCTTGTCTTGCAGATCAAATTTTTTAATTAATTTCCAAACGTGATGATCCAAATCCTGCTTGGGGCGCGCGCTGCCCGTCAATTTCTTCACTCAACTGCTCCCACGCCGACGGTCTTGATGTTCACAAATTCCATGATTCCGAAATGACCCAGCTCACGGCCGTAACCAGAATCTTTCACTCCGCCAAAAGGAATGCGGGGATCTGATTTTACAAAATCATTTACGACAACAAAGCCCGCTTCCATTTCTTTCTCGATGAGCTCTTTCCCTTTTTGCAGATCGCGTGTGAAGATACCACCGCCTAAGCCATAGGGTGAAGAATTAGCGATCGCCATCGCCTCGTTGGCGTCTTTCGCCACAAAAACCAAGGCCACCGGCCCAAAGACTTCTTCGTGATGAACTTCGGAATTATTTTGCTCAAAAAGCACCATGGACGCCGGATAAAAAGCCGCAGGCCCTTGCGGAGCTGTTCCTCCAAAGACGACTTTACCACCCCAGTTTTTCAATTTTTCCACTTGAGTAATGATGGTGTCTTGAAAACGCTTACTTGCTAAAGGAGCCAGAGGCAGGATTTTCATCTCATGCTCCATCGCTGATAAAAATTCTTTCAGGACTTTTTCGACGACGATAAAGCGTTTCCCGGCAACACAGCTTTGTCCACAGTTTTGCAAACGCGTTTTAGCACAAGCTTTTGCAGCCTTATAAATATCTGCATCCTCCAAAACAATGTAGGCATCGCTGCCACCAAGCTCCAGAACGATTTTTTTCAGATTCTTGGCTGCCGTTGTTGCGACAGCACGTCCACCCTCAGTGCTTCCGGTGAAGGTGATCCCTCGAACCATCGGGTGAGCGATGATTTTTTCGGCGACCGCATGGTCCACCTGACAATTGCGTAAAAGAGTCAGGTCAGATGTCAGGTCTTTAAAAATCTTGCCGATTTTTTCAGCGACCCCAGCCGTTAAGTCTGCATGTTTTAATATAATCACGTTCCCCGCCATTAAAGACGGAGCCGCAAAACGAATCACCTGCCACAAAGGAAAATTCCACGGCATCACACTGAAAATCACACCCAGAGGGGAAAAGCTGACTTCGGCATCTTTATAGGGAGAGGCGCTTTTTTGATTGGCCAGCATCCCGGCTGCTTCTTTTGCATAGTACTCGCAAGTGACAGCACACTTTTCAACTTCGGCCTTGCCTTCGGGAATCAATTTCCCCATTTCCATATGCATCTGCAAAGCCAGATCATCACCGTGTTTACGAAGGCTTGCGGCGAGATTGTGAAGAACTTTCGAGCGCTCTGCGAAAGAATATTTACGCCATTTTTCGAAATCTTTTTTAGCATCCAGAATCATCAACTCGGCTTGATCCCAAGTGACGTGATCAAATTTTGAAAGCTGTTCGCCTGTTGCCGGATTAACCGTAGAGAATGATGCCATCGAAACCTCCCAACGCCGAACGGATCCACCGATCGTTCACTAGGATAGTCACATAGGATTTAGAGAGTTGTAAACACTTGATAAAATGACACAGCGGTGCCGACTAAAAACACGGACGTCATGAGGGCCCACGCCATTATTTTGTAGCCCTTGCCAAGTTGCATGGCTCTGTGGGCGTAAGGTCTTTGATTGGCAAAAACTGGGATGGGTGCCGTCACCGTATGAATCAACTGGCGGCAGCAAAAACAAAATAAAACAACCGATATAAATGTCAGGATTTCTGTTTCCATCATGACATTCTTATCGGTTTTATTTTTCCCAACTTGAGACGGACAAGAGTCTAGGCTTCGTCAGTCTTCGTGTCTTTGGAATCTTTTTTAATAATATCGATTTCGGCAGAGATTTTGAATTTATGCGTCTCTGCGAATTTAGAAAACTCTTTAACGAAATCAATTTTTTGAATGATACCGACGACTTCTTTGGTCACACGCTGGGTGATTTCGTCCTTGGATTTATTCGCCCCCTGAATCAGCAAGTTCAGAGCTTCTTTAGGAAGTTTCAGTTCAGAAAGATAACTTTTAAGGCCTTCTTCGCTCATGAAAGCGGCAGAAACGCCCGCCGTAAAAACTTTCTTTACGGTGTCACCCAAAAGACCTTTGATGTCTGTCGGGCTTTCTTTTTCATCTTTCTTGGAACCGGAATCAGACGCCATATAGTTGCTTCACTCGTTTGTGATAAGAGCTCATCATGTTCGGCAAATTTACACTCACCAAGGCATTGGCAATAGGGCCCGGAACAAACATGTTAAATGTCGCTTCAACAGTGTATGTGGCACGTGTCTTACCAGCCTCATCTTGAAGTTTCCAAGAGCCCACAGATGTTTTAAACATATCACCGGAAGCGAACTCCCAAGTGATGCCAGTGGACGGCGTTTCCGTCATCCACAATGCATATTTGAAGGTTTTAACGACCGCGACGTTGTATTCAACGAGTTTACGATTACCTTCAGTTTTTAGGACTTTGCATTGTTTAACCTCTGCCAAAAACTCATGATATTTTTCATAGTCAGAGATGATTTTAAAGAATTGTTCAGGGGTGCAGTTGAAAACTTCTGTGGTTGATGCTTTTGCCATATGCAATCACTGTGACTTTCGGATCACATACAGTCAACGCTAGCCTAGACCACATCCTACAGATGGCTTAAAATGCTTATGTTACATCGACTTAATCTTGCGTTCGACGTCAGGCTCTTAACTGGACAAGGTATAAAAGCTTGCATATACCGGAGGCAGAAAGGAGTTTGATCATGAAACACAAGATTCTCATCGTAGATGATGAAAAAGACTTACGTGACTTGATCTCCTACTTTCTGACTCGGGCCAACTACGACGTTGCGCTGGCTGAAGACGGCTGCGTGGGCTTTGAGAAAGTCCAATCCTGGAATCCCGATTTAGTTATCAGCGACATCCGGATGCCTGTTTGCGATGGCTTTGAACTCCTAAAGCGCATTAGTGCCGTTCCTGACGATGAAACCCGTGTGATGTTTATCTCAGGCTATGTGGGTGGCGACGAAGACGAACTCAAGAAAAATCCCCATTGTGTCGGCTTCATTCCCAAGCCCGTCAACAGAGCCGAACTTTTGGAAATGGTCAAACAAGCTCTGCCCGCTTAATTTTAATTACTATTTTGGAAGTCGAATCACGAAAGACGTGTGTTTGTGGTCGGTATCGACATAAAGCTGCCCGTGGTGCGCCTCGATCAAGCCGCGGGAAATACTTAAACCCAACCCCGTCCCCTTGCCAATTTCTTTGGTCGTATAAAACGGCCTAAAGATTTCCGCCTGAATCGAAGGATCAATTCCCTCGCCACTGTCAGTGATGCGAATTTCAATTTGGTCCCCCAAATCAAGCACCTCAATCGCGATCCATTTTTTAGGCAAATCACGAATCGCCTCAAAAGAATTATTTAAAAGATTCAGCATCACCTGTGAGATCTGAACAGGACGGCAGCGCAAAACTAAATTCGTTGGCGGGGGTAAACGCAGATCCACATTCGCTAGTTTAAACTTCTCATAGCAAAGCGAGAGCGTGTTATCGATAAGGGTTTGCACCGGAATCGCTTCAATCGGATCCTTCGCACCATCACGAGCAAAAGTACGAAGACCGCGCACAATCGTTGCAATTCGATTTGTCGTTGATTGAACCTTTTCAATCGAAGCCTTCATGGTCTGACGATCCATATGGCTGTCTTCTAAAAGTTCCATCTGCTGTTCGGCGGAAAGCAAAATCACATTAAGTGGTGTATTGATTTCGTGAGCAATCCCCCCGGCCATCTCCCCCAGGGAGGCCAGTTTGGCAGAGTACTCGGCACGGGATTTCTGGTTTAACAATTCGTCCTGGGTATTTTCCAATTGTTGAATCGCCAAAGTCAGATTTTGTTTTTCGATAGTCAGCGCTTCTTCTGTTTCATAGCGCGTGACCATACTTTGGTAAAATTCGCGCGAGTTTCCGTAAACGTAGACCACAAACGTAAAGACGAAAACTGTCCAAACTCCGTAGGGTAGATCACCCTGATGGTTGGAAAACGCCAAGAAAAGCCCGGGAATGACTCCAACCCAAATTAAGAAGTAGGCTGAAATGCGCGGACTTAAAGAAAGGGATGTCGCAGACCCTGCCATGATCGCACTGACCAAAAAGCTTGTGACAAAGATTTTTGAGTCGGGATTTTGTGGATCCCAAAAACCCATCGAACAAAGAATTCCCAAACAAGTTGAACTGATCAGAATCAGAACGCCATGAAGTCCAGCCCATTTATAAAGTGCTTTCAAGCCATCACGGCTAACAATGATACCAATAATCAAGCGCAGAGTACTGCAGCCCAAAGCAAGCCCTGCTGCCAACTGATGCCAGATATAAAAAGAAGGAGTGGTCGCTACGGGTTTGATTAATAAAATCGTAAAAACAACCATAAAGCCGACGGCGGCCGCTTTACTACGACGGCAAAAATCCAGTTCAATATTATCCAATACGGCACGGCTCAGAGCTTTCATCTGTCTAGACCTTAACAGACGTACGAAATGCTGTCACCAGCGCGACTCCAAAATAGAAATTTAGTGTGGTAACTTGCCGGGATATTTGTACGCATGGCTAAAAAAGAAAATGCACGACTTAAAAGGCCGTGCATTTTCACTCGAGCGTCCGTCGTTAGCTTAAATCTTTCTCATCATTCAATTTCTTGTTCAATGAGTTGATTTTTTACTACGTCTTTCGCTGGAATTTTCATCTATTAAACTTTCGCGTCCAGTTCGCTCAAACTCGGTCAGATCATCATCTTCTTCCGGCTGTTGTCTGCTTCCAGTTTTAGCCTGATTCACTTTCGAACCGCGCAGTGAACGATCGGCTTCCGTGGCGCCAGGGGGATTTCGTTGCGAAGCATTTTGCGCCGAAGACTCATCTTCCTCGGGCCAATTGCTGTCTGCTTGGAATTCCTCATCAGGCAGCTGACCGGATTGATCGGAATGATATTTTTTATGAGTGTCCTCGGAAAATTTCGGAGGCACATCGGATTTTGGCATACTACTATTTTGTTTTTGAGGCATCTCTCTGTTAGGCATCTTACCCTCCTTTAAGAAAACTCGCAGTTACAAGTACAATCTTAAACACGAAAAGCGATAGTGGCTATGGACGGAAGCCCCCTTTTACATTTCGATTAAGCAAAAGAAAAACCCAAAAGTCCAAGAACTCCAGCCCAAAGCCCCCAAAACAGCGAGCGCGCAGCGCAAGCTCTAAAAGCGAGTGCGCCAGCACAAGCTCCCCACTCCCCCAACGCAAAACAGAAATGGTCAAAACAATGCAAGCGCAAGGCGGAGGGTGCTCGCTGCCACGCAGGCGTACTCCCAGTACGCCGAAGAGCAAGCGAGTGCCCGACAACGCAGTCGATTGCGTTGTTTTCACCATTTCCTACTTTTTAAAATTGAAAAGTGCTTCGGCGGCGGCTTTTAATTTGGCAGCTTGGTCTTCTTGACCTGCTCCACCTTTGCGCGGAGTGAAGTAGTCGCAAAAGTTCGCGCGATCTTTTTCACGCACGACATCGGCCGAAGTTTCACGGCATTCGTTGTAAACTTTTGGATCATAGAAATCGCAATTTTTGCAGACATGCACATCGGCGCGACAGTGAGGGCATTCCTCACGACGGCCAATGTTTCCTGCGAAGGACATCTCTTTTTTGCAACTGAAACAAAAAAGCTGCACACTCATGACTTAGCTCTTCTTGTTTTTCTTCCAAGTGAAATCATGGAACGATTCAATGGTACGGATAGTGCCCGTTTGAGAACGCATCACGATCGAGTGGCTTTTCGCCTTTCCATCTGGAAGGAAGCGAACACCCTTAAGCAATGAACCATCTGTGATCCCTGTGGCGACAAACATAACAGAGCCACTTGCAAGTTCATCACAAGTGAATTTTTTGTCCAAGTCTTTAAGACCCATTTTAGAAGCACGAGCTTTTTCTTCGTCGTTTCTCCATTTCAAGCGACCTTGAAAGTCACCACCCAAGCATTGCATTGCGGCTGCGGAGATAACGCCTTCTGGGGCGCCACCGATACCGATAAGCAAATCGATACCCGAGTCAGGCCAAGCTGCAGAAACCGCAGCAGAAACATCACCATCACCAATCAACTGGATGCGAGCACCCGTTTTACGAACTTCATCAATCAATTCTTTGTGACGAGGACGGTTCAAGATCACAACCGTCATGTCGCTGACTTCTTTACCCAAGGCCTTAGCGACGGCCTGTACGTTTTCAGTCGGAGATTTGTCGATATCGATTTTACCCTTTGCCCCAGGACCACATGCAATTTTATCCATGTAAGTATCAGGCGCATGAAGGAATTTTCCTTTTTCAGCCACCGCGATCACAGAAATAGAGCCCGGGCCACCGGTTGCGCAGATTGTAGTACCTTCAAGCGGATCCAAGGCGATATCCAATGCCGGAGCATCGTCTGTTTTAGTTCCTACTTTTTCACCGATATAAAGCATTGGAGCTTCATCACGCTCCCCTTCGCCGATGACAACAGTGCCGTCCATACGAAGAACATCGAAAGCTTTTCTCATGGCATCCACGGCTGCCGCATCGGCGGCTTTTTCATCGCCTCTTCCCATCCAACGAGCGGATTCTAGTGCTGCTGCTTCGGTGACACGTACAAATTCTAAAGCCAGGTTTCTGTCCATGATTCTTTCTCCACTGCGGCCTTAATCCCGGCCGGTAATCTCATCAATTTCAAATCTTTATCCAAGGCCACATGCACTGTTTGGGCAACAGAACACGTCGTGCCTCCACGCCCGCGCATGCGGTACTGGAAAATCAGACGGCTCAACTCCACACGAGCTTGGACCTCGATTTCCAGATCATCGCCAAAAAATGTCGGCTTCAAATGCTTAACCTGGGTTTCATAAACTGCAAAGTAACTGGCGGATTCCGGTTTTTGATAGTCGATCAAACCCTTGTCGATGGCCCACGCCACCCGCGCTTCTTCGTAAAAACGCAGGTAATTGCTGTGATGGACAATTCCCATGAGGTCTGTTTCGTAAAACTGCACTTTATGACGATGAATAAACATTGATTATTTCTAGACTAAATTGTTAGTTTAAGTCTACGCATTATTTTTTCGTGCGATTTGGAGAATGCATGCAAGTCACTGAGTGGCAAAAAAAGCTTCCCATGAGAATTACCATGAGCCGCATCTTTATGGTGCCGTTTGTTGTCGGGGCCATGTACCCCGACAAGCTGGCTTGGAATATCGTCGCGGCGCTTATCTTTATGCTCGCTTCTATCACGGACTATTTTGACGGCTACTATGCTCGTAAATACGGCGCCGTCAGCAATTTCGGTAAATTCATGGACCCAATCGCCGATAAAATCCTGGTGACCAGCATCCTCGCAATGCTGCTGGCTTTGGGTAAAATCGACGCCTGGATGGTGATCATTATCCTGGCCCGCGACAACTTTATCGGAGGCATCCGTTCCGTTGCTGCGGCAGATCAAATCATCATTGACGCCAAACCAGCGGGAAAATGGAAAACGGCCATGCAAATGGTGGCCATTCCCTGTGTAATTATTGGAAACATTGACCAATACATCCCTTATTTGGACAAAGTTGGCTACGGGGTCTTGTGGGTAAGCGTCATTTTGAGTATAACTAGCGGTATTGAATACTATGTTGGTTACTTAAAGAGCAAAAAAAGCTCCTAGGAACGTATGCTTTTACACCTTTCACCAAGCAATTGGTTTTTCATCTTCTTGGCTCTTCTTTTGAGCAGCTACTTGAAGATCGCTTCTGCAAAAACGCAGAAGCCGGTGTTTTTTGCAGCAGCCGGCACTTCTGTTTACCGCCTTCTTTCCTCTGATCGCTAAAATCTAAAACAAAGACGTTAATTGCAGCTTCAGGTAAGGACTTGTTCCCAAGTGAATCGCATTCTTGGGGCTGATATCATAGTTCTCATCCTGAAAATAACGGCGATCAAATGAATATCCCGCTTCCACTTCCGTCATAAACTGCATAGACAGTGGAGTTTTAAATCCGACGTACACACGCTTTTCATCATAAAACAGACGCTCTTTACGGTTCGCTCGTCCATACAAATAATAAGTAGACTGAGAAAAATCCAATCCCAAGGAAGCCTTCATTGGCCCCGCGATAGAGTAATCCACTGAAGTTTTAATCACCCAAGGAATCAACGTGAAGAAGTTAAGAGACCACCGGTCGACAAACTCCCAATAGATCGTCGCGAAGGGAGCCCCGAATGTCCCGCGGAAAGTTTTCGAAGGCGTGTACATATAAGCAAAACCCGGAAGAGGAATTCCATTCAGGATCGGGCGATTGTTCGAATAATTCACCAAATAAACCCAGCTGCCAGTTTCATCCACCGGATCGATATAAAAGAAATTTCCGCCGATAGTATCTACCGAAGGATCTTTAAACGGTTTATCACTGGCAGAACCAAAGTTTCCGTTCAAAGCCCAATAAGCTTTTTCATCCACCATGCGAGTGTACGTCAATCCCACGTCAAATTGATAAAGATCCGGCATAGCTGCTTGGTCAGGATACAAATCCATCCAATGTCCCAACATGCTAACGCCATAACTTTCTTTTTCAGTCTTATAAACCGGAACGCTGGTGATGACCGTGCCACGATTTAAGCTAGCCTTGCCGTCCGTTGAATTGAACGTCGTATCTGGCTGGATGGAACCTGTGTAAGTTAAAACTCCGCGCTGCTTCGAAGGAGGCATCAAGCCTGAAAACATTTGCGCATGAGCCGCGAATGAGCAAAAAATCAGAACAGTAAAAATAACTTTTGAAAAACAATTCTTCATTAAAAATCCTGCAGTCCTAAAATGTCTTTACAAATATCCATCTGACGATCAATTTCAGCGACGGCTTTTTGCAATCGCAACGCATCTCGCGCATCGACTTCCGCCTCCATCGCAGCAAGGACGATGGGGTGTTTCTTAAGCCAGGCCCCTTGCTTAGAAGCATAATTTTCGGGAACACCGGAACGAAACGCCGCCAAGCGAGCGTTGCCATCACGAAGATATTCCACGATGAATTTCAAAGTCTCCAAAGTCAGGAGCTTGCGATGAGCTTTTAAGCGAGATGAGAAACCAACTTGTCGGATGCGCATACGATGATGATACATAGCAAGAAGGGGTACGCAAACATCTGACGTTTAGCATGACAGATTATTTTTCGTTAAACTCAAGTCCTTTACAGTCTGAAACAAGTCCTTTACGCTAGTTTTATTCAAGCGAAAGGATTCTCATGAATAAAGATCAGGAAATGAACTATAAGGCCTGGCTCGCAGTGGTTATTTTAGGCGGTCTTATCTGGATCACTCCTCCCCCTGCCGGACTGAAAGAAGGTGCCTGGCATTTATTTGCGATCTTTATTTCAGCGATCTTTGGTATTGTTATCAAAGCCGCGACCATGGGAAGTATCTCGATGATTTCGATTGCCTTGGTGGCAGCCCTGCAGTTGCGCGCCCCGGGTGATATTTCTCAATCAGTGAAATTAGCATTAAGTGGATTCGGCAACGGCACCATCTGGATGATCACCATCGCCTTTTTTATTTCTCGTGGTTTCATTAAAACAGGTTTAGGAAAAAGAATTGCTTATTGGTTTATCGTAAAATTGGGCGGCACACCTTTGGGTATCGCTTATGGTTTGGCGTTTTCGGATTTGGTGTTAGCTCCCGCCACTCCAAGCAACACGGCTCGGGCCGGTGGTATTTTGATGCCAATCATGAAATCCATCTCGATGGGATTTGGTTCTGATCCTGCCGATCCTAAAACTCACCGTCGGATGGGTGCGTATTTAACTTTGAATTCTTATTACGCCAATCTCTTGGGTGCGGCGATGTTCATCACAGGAACCGCCTCCAACTCCATGTGCCAGAAGTTTGCAAAAGACTTGGGCGTGGAAATTTCCTGGGGTGGCTGGGCGATGGCAGCTTTGGTGCCGGGACTTGTTTGCTTGGCCTTAACACCGTGGTTATTATTTAAAATCTATCCGCCGGAATTAAAAGACACTCGGTCGGTTCAACAGGAAACCAAGGGAAAACTAAAAGAACTCGGCACGGTCACCCGCAATGAGTGGTTGATGGTGGTCGCGTTCGTGATGCTTTTGGTGATGTGGATTTTCGGACCACAATTAAAAATTGATGCGACTGTTGGCGCGATGATTGGACTTTCATTCCTGCTGTTAAGCGGAGTTCTAACTTGGGAAGATGTAAAGGGTGAAAAAGGCGCGTGGGATACGATGGTGTGGTTTTCAGCCCTCGTGATGATGGCTGAAGGCCTTAATCAATTGGGCTTCGTCAGCTGGTTTAGCGGCATTGTGAAAGGCGAACTTGGACATCTTCCGTGGTACTGGGCTTTCCCTGCTGTGATCTTGGTCTATTTTTATACTCGTTATTTGTTTGCGAGTGCGACCGCTCACGTGGCGGCAATGTATTCAGCGATGCTTGCAGTTGCGCTCGCCGTTGGCATCGAAGGAAAACTAGTGGCGCTGATGTTGGGTTTTACGGGTTCACTCTCTGGAGTTCTGACCCACTATGCCCATGGACCTGCACCGATTTTATACGGCGTCGGTTACGTCGAGCTAAAAGACTGGTGGAGAATCGGTTTCATATTCTCCATCGTCTACATCATTATTTGGATGGGCTTAGGCGCCGTTTGGTGGAAGGTCTTGGGTATTTACTAACAAGACCTCGCTCGTATTTATATGACCTCGTCAGACACAGCTTCCCAGAGCTCCTCTTTGAGGAGCTCTTTTTCATGCAGCCCCAGTTCTTTCATATAGTCTTTGATCAGTTCAATTTTTAGCATCTTGGATGTGTGAGCATCCATTTCCAGCGTCTGAATGATTTGCTCCAACCGCGAAGTTGGGACCGTTTGTTTTCCAGTCAAAATACGAGAAACAAAACTTGGATTGACCGCAAGGTCTTTAGCGAAATTGCGTAACGAATATTTAGGATTTAGATTCTGTCTTCTCTCCAAAGCAGATCTTAAGATATGATGCACTCGACTCACTTGTTGTTCCCTACCCCTCAGTGTCACTTTGCTCCCCTGCAAAGCTCATGAAAGATAAAAAGCAAATCGTGTACCAACAGTACATGGAGCCGTTTTAATACTGTTGCGATTCAGAGCAACAGCGTAAAAAGAAAAACCCGATACATTTCTGCATCGGGTTTCATAAATTGTATATCAAATGTTTGATAACGGCTATCTACCGTTTCCTGATATCGGAAACAGCTATCTGCCGTTTCCATGCGGAGGTTGGTTACCAGAACCACCAGAAGATCCGCCACCTGCGTATGCACTTTGGCCAGCGCCAATAACTAGAATCGAAGCAATAAGTAGTGCGATAAATAGTTTCATTATTCATTCTCCAAAAGCGTGTCGATCGCCGTGAAAGCAAAAACCGGAATGTTTCCTTTTGCTTCAGGTTTTTCGAGAAGCTTTACGCGTTCTTTAAAAGCGCGCTCTTCAATCAAAATCCATTCACGATATGTCTCTTCGCTAATTGATTCGAAGTAAACATTCATTAAGTTCGCGAAGTTAACGTCGGAGTTACCCGGCTTTAAATATCGCTCTGTGAGCCTGATTCCCACGGATTTAATAGTTTCCGCAGAAAATGGTGCTCTCACCTCACCTTGCCCATAAAGTCCATTCCCGAGGGGTCGGAGAACTTTTTGGTCAATCATGCGTTCGAGCACGCCTAAACCATAAGAACCGAATCTCTGTTGGACAAAATTAGCATCGAAGGGGCGAGTTTCAGCCAGAACATAAAGCTCCGTGAAACAAGGATCTTTCTGCAAATCTGCTTCAAGATCAAAATTAAAACGATGAAGGGGCGAAGACTTTAATTGTGGATCCGTCTTTTCAAGCTTTTCGCGAACCGAAGGCGGAACCTTCGTAACCAGATGAGTAAGATCGCGAGTATCAAGCAAGCAGGAATACAATTTGTAAAGAGTGGAGTAATTTGGATTGTGAGATTTCTCTCGCAATCTGTTCAGCGTCTTTACATGAATCTGGGACTTCGTCGCCAACATACTTAGACCCTTTTTCGGGTCCTTGAAACGCAACAAGTAAGTCTCAATATCCTGGGACACTTGGTCCGGAATTGAACTTACCGTTTGGCGCTCGTTTAGTTCGACGTTAATTTCCATTGTTCCCCATCAATCGATGGCTTTCACTATCTCAGGACGGGGTTCAATGCAACGAGACAAACGACTTTCGGGGCTTGGTGTCAAGCCCCGGAGTCCTTACTAACAGTAAGTAATTACTGGCAGTTTGGTACGTTCAATTGTTTTGTGAACAAGAACTTTTCGTAACCGTTTTTAGTGTTAAGAACTTTAGAAACTTTAGCGTCTACAGTTAGAGCGTAAGTTCCAGAGATAACTTTGTCAGCGCAAGTGCGGTGTTTACCGTTAACGTTCCAGTCACATTCCCAAGCAGTACGAGTGTAGTTGATTGGAGTCGTCAAGAATTTAGAACCTTTGTAAACTTCTTTACGGTAGTTGTCACCGATAGTGATAACGTCGTATTGAGCTACTGGTTTTTTAGTACGTAGGTTAGCGCCATCAACACACACGAAAGTGTAGTCAATTGCAGAACCCATGAATACTGTGCCAGCTTCGATTTTGATTGTTGGGTCTTTTTCAAGAACTTCCCAAGAAGTGTCAGCAGAGTAGTTAGCTGCGAATGCAGAAGAAGAAACCAATAGAGCGATGATTGCTACGAATTTCATTGTTATTCCCTTTGTTAAAAGTGTTTTTGTTTTAAAAACTTGTTCGTTTCGAATGAGAAGGTGTTTCTACTTTTCCGCCGGAAATGTAAATTCGAAATTAAAGGGGTTATTTTGATTGTTGGACAGACCAAACTTTGTCCAAAGTTTGTCTGGACAAAGTTGGATGTGTCCAGCGTCAGGCGCGATTTTTAAGGCGCGCCGCGAAGGGATCTTGAGAAGATTTTGATAAACGGCGCCCGATTTTAACGGGCTTTAAGAGTTCGCTTTTCTTTCAAAGTATTGAAGGTCGATGAAAATCGCGGAAGCCAGGATCAAACTGCGCTCTTCTTCGCTAAGCTCGGCGCGACCAAACTCCACTAGGAAGTTATCCGCATCCATAAAGGCTTCTTTAAATAAGCCTGACCATTTCTTTCTGATAACGGCGGCTTCCTGGGAGTTTTTAAAGATAGGGAATGTCCAAAACTGCAAAAAGCCCGACTCCATTTTCATGATCACTCGGCCTTGGGGAGTTTCAATATCAAACTTCTTACGAAAGATACCAAAGCGCTGCTGAAGAGCACCTATATATTGCCCCCGCACGGAGAACACTTCCAGACGTTGAAAAAAGATCTTAAAAGGATGTTTTACGGTAAAGACCTGCTGCCGTTGATTATCAAAGAAATGCAGTTCAAAGCTGCGCCAGTGACCCAAAAACTGTCTTATTAAAAGACCAAAAAAACCTTTTTGTTGTTCAGCGCAGAAGCCAATCACCTGCCCGTTTTGATCGCAAATTTCATACTTATTGCGAGTTTCAAAACCGATCAACTCAGCCAATTCCTTGCGCTGACGAATGATCAATTGATTTTGGTCTTTAAGGGTTTCCAACAACGACATAGATCGATCCTTCGTTAGATAATCTAGTAAATCGTAATTGAAGTTTCTTATGGCGACAAGGTGGCGTTACGAATCAACGTCGATTCATCACAGGTGCTGTCATACTCATCCAAAGCCGTAGAACTCACGGTTTGATATCCTGATTTGGAAAATACCAAATGCGCCCGCCCCATCCGTTGAGACGCGCCAGGAACGTGGTGATATTCGCCGTTTGCATCCGTGATAGTAATGGGCTCTTGGCGCCCATAATGAGAGACAAAATCGACCTGCACATTAGAAATTGGATTTCCCAGGGTGTCCGTGACGACTCCCGTAAGAATCCAAGTCTTGCCGCATTTTTGCTCTGGACAGTCCGTTAGACATCCCGACAAAAATGGAAGAGTAAGCAGTAGATATCGAAGGCCCATTCCCTAAGTATAAACCAGGGACGCACTAAACATGCGGTTATTTTATCTTAACCGGGTCGTATTGGGACGGGCTTACTTACCCACCTGTGGGTACCACTTAAATTCTTTGCCATCCCAGTACAGAGTGCCCGAGGTCGCAAATTCTTCGGAGAGCTTTAGAGTATCACCTTTGGCAGAAGGAGCTTTGCCGGAGCCTTTGATCGTGGCTTTTTCGATAGGTCCTTTATGTAGCTCCCAAAGGTTCATCCACATTAAGTCCGTAAGGCCTTTGATAGACTTTTCCCCCGCACCGATAATGACCTGCTTGCCGCTTCCAAATTTGATGCGAATGCCCCGCTTATTAGAGTTTTCGACGAGGTCTGCGACGTCTTCCTTTGTGTCGCCATCGAAGTCTCCTTTGATGGAACATGGCTGCGCAAAACAATGGGGTTTTATTTGAGCATTTAACATTGCTGGAGCAACTAAAAGAGCAAGTGTTATGAAGGCTGATTTCATAGATTCATGATTCAAAACTTAGTCTCCAATGTCACATCCAAAACCGGGCGGCTGGACTGAAAATGACTTCTTAGGGACGGTTGGCATTTGAAAATATTCCCACGCCGTTTTTGGGCCCTATCCTATAAACTTCCAGGTTCGTTCCGGAGCCCACGAGATTAAAAGATTTTTATCTGTTTGCGAGGTTAATTTCAGACGCGGCCCCGTTCTAGGACATTTGTTGACGCCTTGCTTGATCTGGATTACAAATCTGCCACTTAAAAAACAACGGGGCAATCCCCCGTAAGCGGTGTAAAAACGATGACTTCCGTCCAAGACGTGAACTTACTAAATTTGATGCTGAAATCAGCCCGATTTCTTATCTCATCGCTTGCCCTGCTTTGCAGTGCTGTCGCGACAGCGCAAGTTCTGAATTCGCCCGCAATGACATCCGCTCCACCAAATTCTTTTGCAGTTCTTTGCTACCATGACGTCAGCACGGGCTTTGTCGGCAACGAGTTCAGCATCCGCAAAAAAGATTTGGTCGACCAATTCGATTATCTTAAAGCTCACTATAACGTCGTAAGCCTGCAAGACATCATCGATGCCAATCACGGCAAAAAAACTCTGCCACCAAAAGCTGTTCTTATCACAGTGGATGACGGCCTGGCTTCATTTTATGATAATGTCTATCCATTGCTAAAACAGTATAAGTACCCAGCTGTCTTTGCTGTTGTGACGAAATGGACAGAAGACGGCGCGGCTCCTGATTATGGCTTTAAAGATTCCAATCCTAAGATGGCGAACTGGAAGCAGCTTAAAGAAATGCAAAAATCAGGATTGGTTGAGATTGTCTCTCACACTCACGACCTGCATCAGGGCCAAGTTTTTAATCCTCAAGGTAACCAGGCAGCTGTTGCAGGTTATTTTAAATACGATCCAACGACAAAGTCCTATCAATCCGAAGAGGAATTTGTAAGCCGCGTTCAAGCAGATCTTAAAAAGAGCAACGAGGCCCTTAAGAAGCACTTAGGAAAAGACAATACCGTCATCGTTTGGCCTTACGGCCAATCCAATGGGCTGTCACGCAAAGCTGCAGAAGACGCTGGCATGAAAATCCAGATGAGCTTGCGCCCTGGCCTCAACAACGCCAATGATATTTCTCATATCGGCCGCGGCCTTGTGATGTCGACGATGGAGATCCCTCAATTTGCGACAGCTCTTGAGAATGCCTTCAATGATCAATTTCCGATGCGGATGATTCGCGTCGACATTGATAGTTTCTGGAAAAACACAGAGTCCGAAACCGAACAAGGCTTGGGAGATTTACTGGAAAAGGGCCTTGCCCTGGGTCCAAGCGCAGTTTTGATTAAAGCACTGTCTGATTCTGGCGAAGCTTATTTTGCAACAGATAAAATGAAAATGCATGGCGACTATTTAAATCGCACAGCACACACGATGAAAAATCGCGCTCGCGTAGCATACGCGTATGCGCAGTTTCCTCAGTCATTCGTGAAAAACACGGAACTCGCAACCGCTGCAATTCGTGACATGGCTAAGTTTACAGATTTGGATGGCGTCTTTTTTGAGGTTTCTCCGAAAGACAACTTAGAGGAGCTTCCACTTCAAACCTTGATCTCGACGGCTCAATCGATTCGTCCCCGCTGGAAGTTTGGCATCATTGGTCAACAGCCTTTGAATCCCAATATGTTTGACTATGTTATGCTGACGAGCGCTCAACTGGAAAAGGCGAAAACCTTGCCAGGAGCTGGCATTATCCCGGCCAAAGAAGTCGTGTCTTTACCAAAAGATTATAAATCAGATGCCGCTCACCTGATTGCCCAAGGTTACTTGAATTTATATTATGATGTGAACTTTAAAGGATTTGAACCGGATCCAGAATTTACCAATCTGTTCTCGGTGATTAAAAGCGTCCCTCAACACAAGGGAGAGGCAAAATGATTATTTCGTACCTGCCTGCGATTTTGAAATTCCTGTTTTTAGTTATTCCTTTCATGTTGCCGATGATCTGGATCATGGGCGCTTTCGTTTTCTATTTTAAAAGAGAACGCAAACGCCTGGAGCTGACTGAGTTTTCAGATCAGCCCTACACTATTTTGATTCCTTGCTATAACGAAGAAAACTGCGCGGAAGCGACGATCCGTTCGTTGGATCATTTGCCTGCTGATAAATGCGAAATCATCGCCATCAACGATGGAAGCCGCGATAAAACGCAAATGGTTCTGGAAAAATTGGCGATGACTCGTCCCCACATGCGCGTGATCAACCTAGTGCAAAACCGTGGTAAAGCCGCTGCTTTGACTTTGGGAGCGATGGCCAGCCGTTATGAATTCATCCTATGTATTGATGCGGATTCAGAGCTGGATTCGCAAGCTCCACGCATTATGCTTGAACACTTCCGTGACGAACACGTGGCCGGCGTAACTGGCAATCCACGCGTAAAAAACCGCGGGACACTTGTGGGTCGATTGCAGGTTGGCGAGTTCTCGGCACTCGTGGGCATGATCAAACGCTATCACCAGACTTTGGGTCGTTTATTTGCGTTGTCTGGCGTATTGGTGATGTTCCGTAAATCTGCAATTGAAAGCATCGGCTACTGGGACACGGACACTGTGACTGAAGACGTCGGTATCAGCTGGAAATTGCAAACCTCTGGTTGGTCATTGAAGTACGAACCCAAAGCAAAATGCGACGTCTTGATGCCAGACACTTTGAAAGGCTTGTGGAAGCAAAGACTTCGCTGGGCCCAAGGTGGTTTTGAAGTTGTTCTTAAACACGGCAAATCTGTCTTAAACAGCCGCGACGTGGGCTTACGTTTGATCCTTTTGGAATATATCTTTTCTGTGACTTGGGCCTTTATGTTGCCGGTGACGATTCTGTGCGCGGTATTCGGAACGAACTTGCACGACATCAACCCAAGTTATGCGATTTTATTGACTGGCGTAATGAGCTTCACCCAATTCTTGGTGGGCTTATTTCTGCATGGTCGTTACGAGCGTTCGACGGGCCTGGGCTTTGTGGCCATCTGGTATCCGTTCGCTTATTGGATGATTAATAGTTTTGTTTTATTTGTGGCGATCCCGAAAGTGCTGTTTGGCCCAAAACGCCAATTCAGTTCATGGATCAGTCCCGATCGAGGCGGAGTAACTTATGCGAAAATTGATTGAAACTGGTTGCACACTAATTTTATGGGCTGTGTTCATCAGCGGTAGCAGTATTGCTATTTTTGATTTCTTCTTTAACGTCGAGGCGTCGGAGAAGATTACTTCTCACATGCTTGTGATTGGCTGGGCACCCTTTTTCGCGGTCTTGATCTTTGGAGCGATGATGTTCCTGGTGCGTGTTTCAAAATACGATAACACTAAGAAAGCTATCGCAAGCGAACACACGGTCCAGTGGACTTCTGAAGAACTAGCACTTGCTCAAAATGGGAAAGTCGTGGATTTACATTTTGCTGGAGCAGGGCTTGCTTGCCAAGTAGTAACTCGTGATGAAGTTGCGGCAGTTTTGCATGCTGAAAACAAAACTGTGCATGTCACGGTTGCAGCTCAAACGACGGAAGAATCCGTTATGGGCCTAGTTCGCCAAGCATTCTAATTTTCGATATTTATTTTTTAAATGATAATCAGCCTGTCTTTAACTAAGACAGGCTTTTTTTTCGTCTATCGTCCAAAAGATTCAGCGACGGCGGTTGTGAATAGCACCAAAAAACAACCAGAAAAGAAGACGTGAAAATCTGTTGTCTCGAGTTTATCGATAAGACTGATACCACTGCCCAAGGCAATCATACCGGCGAAATAAATTGATTCTTTTCTACGTAATAGATGAAGTCCCACAGATGTCATGTAAACAAACTAAAGCTTGTTGTCATGAGATTTTGTTTAGATGCGGCTTGTAAATTGCTTAGCCTTATCCGAGATCTATTAAAGACCCTTAGGGGTCAATAAATCGCACTTGAGGCTATCAAGGGACGCCACTTTACGTCCTTTGATCAATCTTTATTCACGTTGGCGGAGTACCTGGGATGACAAATAGCATGTTTTTGGTGATTTCGGTTTTAATGACACTGACAGCCTGTACGAACTCCCAGGGCAATGGCAATTTGGCTAAATCTAAAGCCCGTGACAATATCTACGATGGCGAACTGACCCGCGAAGAAGACCTTATTTCAAAAACGACAGTATTAATACATACAGGCAATGGCGTCTGCACAGGCAGCTTGCTAAGCCCCACGATTATCATTACTGCCGCGCACTGTGTGACCGAAGAAAAGTCTCCACGTACACTTATCCCTGCAGAGAATTTCACGATCCTAGAGCCGTCGAATGCCAGCACCTTTTCTGAGTGGATGAAAAACCCGGTGCCTGTTGCAAAGGTCGAAAAAACCATCGCTCATCCCATTTATTTGGGCTTAACTCAAAGCACTTCACATTACGATAAGGGATATGACGTTGCTTTGATCAAGTTGAAAACTCCGATGCCAGCGAAGTATAAAGCCGTAGTGATCTCTGACAAGTATGAAGCGTTGACGCGGAATCAAATTCGCATCGCAGGTTTTGGTACACACTCGAATGACGTTGAATTGGAGACCTCGCTGGATGGTCGCCTTCGTAACGGCAATGCGACTTTGAATTTAAATGATATTGCTATCACAGCTCCGATAGATTCTCCTGGACACCCCAAAGAGATTCCTTATTTGGTTACAAATAGACCGGAGTCATCGATTTTGTCTTTGGTCAAAAGCCCCTCCGACACCAGTCTTTGTCACGGCGACTCGGGCGGCCCGGTGTACTTTGAAAAAGATGGCAAAATCAACTTGGTTGGCGTGAATCAAGGCATGAATGCGAAGGCCGGCGATAAAAACTGCGCCACTGACGGTATTGCACAGACTATCGTGAACTTGGCGGGCCCGTCCCTTCGCTTTGTACTCTCTTCCTATAAGGAACTGACGGGCGAATCTTTACCAAACAAAGTCGTTCCAGCGGAAGAAGATTCCTATACTTTTGAATTCCAACTGAAGAACAATGAGCTTCATCCGAAAAACGAGGACACAAGCATTGAAGGTTTGTCCGTTCTTCATGATGATACGACCGGCGAATCGGCATTTATGGAAAACGACAGAGTGGAAGACATGTGTAAGACAGGAAAATTCTTCGGCAAGTATCCATCACTGCTGCTCTTGTTTCAGAAAACCCAATTTGACGGGAAACTGCCTCTAGCTTTGATGGTCACAAGGGACAACGTATTTCAACAGCTGGTGGAGGCTCGTATTGAAGCTCGTGGTGACAAGGTAAAAACCGTTATCCTGACGTCGAAAGGATACTTGTCTGCAGAAATGCCTTTCATCAAGTGCAACCCTCCCGCTGATTCCAAATAAGAAGTTTTTTTCCAGAACAGCCCCAGAGAGAAATCCCTGGGGTTTTGTTCTTGAAACTTGAGCTGAAATTATGCTCCAATGCCGTTGTGAGGGGTCACTTGGATTCAAATCAAAAGAAAAAGCCGATTGAGTATTTCAATTTTTGGCAGATTCAAAACAAAATGACTTTGCTTTCTTTGATTGCCGTGTTGGTTTTGGCGGCGCTGTATGCAATTGGCAACGTCCTTTTACCTCAATACAGAACATTCCAATTCGTTGCCTTCATCGTCTTGATACCGACCTTCGCCTGCTTTGGGATTGCAACCTGCCATGCCTCTAATCTTGAATCAGCAAAGGCAAAACGCGTTTACGGTATTTTATTAGAGCGCCTTTCTGAAACTGAGAGCTCGCAACTGACACTGGATCGCTTTTTTTCCATTTCCAGTGACCTGATGGCCGTGGCCGGGAAAGATGGCTTGTTGAAAAAAGTCAGCTCCTCCCTGATAAATACATTGGGTTACAGCGAAGATGTTTTACTTACCACTCCCTTCTTCGAATTCATTCATCCCGACGACAAAGAAGCCACTCGCAAAAATATCGATGCGCTGAACTTGGGGTTGCGCACGATTGGCTTTGAAAACCGCTACCGCGCAGCAGATGGTAATTTTCGCACACTAAGTTGGAGTGCGGCAGCTGATAAAGAGCTTGGTGTTCGATTTGCTTCGGCTCGTGATGTGACTGAAGAGCGCAACTATCAAATTCGCATGCAGCAGATTATGGATGCAGCCCCCTTTATTTTAATGATCAAAGATATCGAAGGGATCATTACTGGCTGCAACGCTGCCTTGGCGGAGTCTTTGAATGTTTCTAAAGAGCAACTTCTGGGACAAAACGCGAAAAACTTAATGACGGCAGAAAGTTATGCGGTCATCCAGGTCCAAGAAGATCAAGTACTGAAATCACAACGACCACTATCATTTGATGAAGTTTTGTATGATCAGGGCGATGCCAGAACTTATCGTTCGACGATTTTCCCGATCTTTGATCAGGCAGGGAAAATCGTCTCAGTGGGTAAAGTCTCGATAAATATCGCGGGTGGCAATCGTACTTAGTATAAAATAATTTAAGGGTAGATCGGAATTTCAAGTCCTTGAATGAATTTCCAGAATTTTTCACTGTCGTACTTTTCGCCAAAGACAAATCTATTAAAGGCTCTGGCTTTCACGGAATCCGTTGCCCCCAACTTCATCAGATGTTCATAGATGATTTCATGAGAAATCATTCCTGCTTGTTGCACTGGCGACAGGCGATCCCAAAGATCCTGGCTGATAATGAATGTCTTTTCACTAGGCAATGGCGAACGTTTACGGATCACCACCTGAAGCACTTCACAATGGGCCTCTGCTGGCTTAAAAAGGTGATTAGAGTCTTTGATGTTTGTTAGCGCAACACCCGCTTTAAAATCAATTTCTGAACGGATGGCCTTGAGACGACTTAGATACTGCTCACCCAATTTTGGTGCGACACTTTTAAGGTCAGTAAACTTCTTCTCAACTATCGCGTAGGGATCTTTCTCGCTCGCATTGGGTTTTAAATTCCCTTCATAGAAATCCAGGATCTGCGCGGACTCATTCGAGCCTTTGCAAAAAACACCATCCCCACCATTGCCGACTTTATTGCCTTCCGCCTGCACCAGACATACGGAAAGCAAAATCAAAATAGAACTGCTAACGGGATAACGGAATTTCATATACGCCTCTTTTACCATCCACAGTCATCACGTCAATTACCAGGGTTGTCAGCTCTGCATTCGGTGGTTTGTTAAGCAAAAGCCAGCGGCGCAAAAACATTTTTGCAGGGACAGACACTGGTGCATACAGATGAGTACTTGGAACTTTGATCACTTCGTTTGCGTGACGCTGGTCTGCGGTGATTCCTGCGACCGCCGCCCATCCAATCCCTCCCAGTGCCGCTGCAGACCCTAAAGAAGATACAGTTGAATTTTTACTGGTTGCAGCCAATACACCCGCACCCATTAATGAAGCCTGAATGATATCCTGATTTAACTTATCGACTTTTGCTTGAGCTTGTTTTGCCTCAGCCCAGTCCACTAAGTCTTGCCCTAAGACGGCGCTGACTTTGCTTTCTGCAGGATTTGGCAAGCGTGGGCGAATCGACTCGATACGAACCCACTCTTCGGAAGTGTTTTCGATGGTTACTTCGATCAATTGGAAGCTGTCTCTTTTAGAGTAATCCAGATTTTCGGCACTGACGTTAATTTTGATGGGATTTGGTTCATCATACGAATGCCCCATAGCGCCGGGATGAACGCTGGCGCAGGAAACCAGTAAGCTTGATAAGAAGATTGCCAAGGTGATGCTTAGATTTTTCATTATTTCTCCAAAGGGGATGTAACGGGAACAAATTGAACATTTAAACTGTAAACTTCGGTACCAGCAGACTTACCAGAAAGGTCCGAGGCATTTTCCAGGAAATCATCGATCAGCTTTTTAAAGGCCTCGATCTTTTTTGGATTGATCGGCAACGACATGGATTGAATCTGGCGCAGACTGTTTTCGACTGTATCTATTTTCTCGATAGCCAGGTCTAAATTCTGTTTGTGGTATTTGCGGATGGCTTCAGAAGGTATTTCCGAATCCACATCCAACAAATTACCTACTTGCTTGAACTTAGGCTTAGTCTGCAGAATCCCCATGCGTTCCATTCTAAGAACAGCCTGATGGGCCTCTTCCACACTGATTCCCAGCCGACGCGCTATCCAGCGAGGGTCAGCCTTTGAATCCTTGATGCGGGTCAGACTTAAGATCGCGAAGTGATACCAGTCTGAAATCACGTGAAAGCGATCTTGATCTAATTTCACTCGATAAACCTCTTGAGGTTGCCGAGAGCCGTCTTTTAAAAGAGCCTGGGCAATCTCGCTTTTTTCTGTTGGCGAAAGATCCAAACGGGAGCCCATTTTTTTCATGGTTTTTACCGTAATGGTTCGTTTGCCCGTCATCATCTGTGACAGCTGTGCTGGGCTGACTTCCAGATATCTGGCAAACGCTCTGAGGGAGAAATTTGGATTTCTCTCGCGGCGTTTATCAAATTCCAGTTTTAATAGCTCTTGTGCTGTTTGCATGAAGTGAGTTGTATAAAGCCCTTAAACCACGGTCAATAGACTTTTTGAAACAGTGTTTCAGCTTCTGAAACACCCCTAGAACAAGAATCCTTTACACTGAGACCCCCGGGGCTTGCAACATATGCTGGAGACTGGAGCGTACTGTTTTCAACAAACGTACATTTGTCTAATATCGATTTACAAATCGCGGATTTGGCGTTATCTCCTCCCAATGGAAAATGCTGTAGAGTCCTTTAAAGCCAATGCCCTTAAGCTTTCTGAAGTGCTTAGGGAACGCGGTATTCATACGCCGGCATTTTCCCCTTCCAGTCCATTTATTCGCGCAAGTCATGAAATCCAAACCAAAGCGATCGAGCGAACTCAAAACCAAATAAAGCAGATGGAAATCGTTCCGGTCCGCCTGGAGGAGTTTGAAAAGCTTCGCATGATTTGTCGCTTCCATGGCGTGAAACCTGTTTCCACCGAGGTCTATGAACGGCTAACGAACGACATGGCTTGGGAGATCTTGGATTTCGGCTTAAACCAGCTCTACAGAAACGAAACGATCTTTAAACTTGGTAATTACTCTATCGAAGACTATGAGTCTTACACCCCGGCGGAGCTCTTCAGCCGTCCGATGTCTGTTTTAAAGCCTTTGGTGGAAAAAACTTTGGAAGTTAAAGCAAGTACGACGGTTGTGGATCTAAGCAGCATTCCGTCTTATGTGATCGAGGAAACTCAAACTCGTCTAAAAGCGCAATATCGCATCACGCATGCCTTCGCTTGCGCACTGAAGTCGATTTCGAGCCATGAAAACACGATGTTTGTGTTTGCATCTTATATCGAGCCCATCGACCCCAGTCGCCGCGTTTCAATTATGTAGGTTTAAGCAGAAGCAACTAGCTTCTGATAGCTACACTCATTCACGGTTCTTAAGATATTAAAATACATCTCGCAGGCTTGATAGAAATTCTCTGTCGCACCGGCTTCGTTTTCTGGCGGGAATGATTTGATTGTCTTTACCGCTTTTTCAACGTGGTCCACGTCTTCAAAAGCATGGATCTTTACGAACAGCGCTGCTTTTTCGCCGTGGGCTTTTCTAACTGTTTCATACATTTTTGCGCCGACCTCAACCGAGAAGGCCTCAAGCATTAGGATTTGGCCCAAAAGGTGATATGGGTGTTCAAACATCACTTTGAAGTATTGAGATTGATAGAAGGCACTTGTCACACCGAATGGTGGGTATTGCGTGATTTTCTTACCCATGGCTTCCATATCTTTAACAGCCACAGTGTGATGACCCTTTTCTTCGCCGATATGGGCCAGCATTCTTCTGCCCACAGGATTATCGATTGGCAGACGGCCCGCACTTAGGGACATCAAACGCACCGAGTGGGATACAAAGTGGTACGTTTGCGCCAGCCAGTTTGCGTAAACCTCGGGGTTAGAGAAATCCATTGTGTTGAAATATTCTACGACCGCTCGAAATTCTTTAGATTTATGCAACTCGTTCACGTCTTGCCTGACCTTTCTTAACTAGTTCATTGGAATTAAACGTCTCTAAAACATAATTTGGAAATTTGTGACTTGTTTGGATGATCTTTGCTTTTTCGAACGTGAAAAGATCCGTGGGAACACCGTTATGGGTGACTGTTTCCAGCGCATCCCCGCCCCACATTTTGCCTAAGGAATTCATCGAGCGATTGTTTCTCATCATACCCAGCATCAGATCAAAACCTAAGTGCACTTGATAAAGCACTGACAGGCAGCCGGTTAGAAATGCGGTGTTGATGTTTCCGCCCTCGATGGTTCTGCGGTGGTCTTTGTGAACGGTAAAATAGGAGTTCACCAAGGCATGGTCATTCCCTTGCGCCACAAAGGTTTCAAAATGCTTTTGCTGCCAGGGTTGGAACCAGGAATCCTGCGTCTGGACATAGCTTTTTAGTGAAACCTCGCGCATGCAATCTAAAGCGACGCAGGTGTCGTCTTTATAAAGCGCTACGATGTAATCCTGGCGTGTGAAATCGTTGGAGGGCATGACCATGGCTTGCCCTTTGATCGAGGAAAACTCCTCGCTCCATGTGGATTTAAAGGTCTCGTACGCTTGCTCATAGCGATTCGTTAATTGAGCGTCGTTGAAACGTCCGTTTAAAACGTGAAACTCATACTGCACTAGGCGCTCCCCTGTTATGCGACAAGCACAGATTAGTTTACTAGCGTCTTATTTGTTTATAGTTATGTTAAATGCGGGTGGAAAACTGTCCTTAGAGATTGATTTGGGGACAGGTGGAGACAAAAGGATCTAGGAGCGTTTGCTGTGGGGTTATGGACTAAAGGCTTTTATAAATCCTACGAGTACTATTGAATTTTTATCACTTCACCAGCCATTCAATACGTTCATTACAGATAACCTCTAGGGGATCTTTTTTCAGCTTTGCTTCATCAGAGGGCAGCCTACATCCTGCCCAACCTTCTTGAACTAACTTTGCTTCTTTTCGAGCGCAGCAAACATTGTCGCTCGACTCCAGGGATAACTTAACTTTATCACCCACTTTTTTATGACATCGACTATCCTTCAAATAAATTACGTAGTCACTTTTGGTATTTACCTCTGTTCTCTGCAGCGTCACTCTACAACCTGTTACTTTTATCGCGATAGTCTGACGATCCTTCAGTGACGCACCGTCTTTTAAACAACTGATTTGTAAATCTTCAATATTCGTAATTCTAAACCACCCTAAAACCGGATCTGCTTTTTTAGAATCACAATGTCCATAAGATGTTGGGCAATATACAGCAATTGTCACTAATAGAATATAAAAGTAGTTCTTCAAGTTTAAAATCCTTACAGCTTCATACATCAGCTATCGTTTGATCTTCTTTTGGTGTCCATTACAACTTTTTTATGATTCGAATCTTTTTTGGCAAAGATATGCCTAATTTTTCAAATTTATTAAGAGTGTTATAGACAAAATGACTAAGAATACACAGACCATCCACCACTTGAATCGATATCCAAAAAGTTTATCCGCTAGAATAGATAGAAGAAAATAAACTAGAGCTATACAGAATGTAACAACGGCGAGCATCCCAATTAAAAGAATCCCTGGCCCCAAAATCTCCCGTACCATCCACAATCCCACCACCACAAATGGAATCCACAGTGCAGCCCATATTACAAAGGACTGCTTCACAAAAATTCGATGGTTTTTAGATATTTTCATTATTTACCATCCAAGAACTTCAGCAATATACAAATCGTAAGCGCTAGGCCAATTACTCCCCAACCAATTCTGTAGGAAACTCTTTCTTTAGAACTCATGGATGCCGAGCCCCATTCAATCAATTTCTTTGATCTCAATTTTGAACTGACTTTTGATTTAATAACAAACCAGGCACCGACAAATCCCAGTACACCGACCGGATGAATCAGCATTAGAACTAACGGAATCAAAAACGGTCCATACAATAGCCACACTTGCACTTTCGCTGCTTTTTCAAAGTTCGGCATTTCTACTCCTTACAATATTCTCGAGGTTCGCCTTTAATGGTTTTCATATTCCATTTTCCGGACTGGTCTTGCTCAAAACTGTATTGCGTCTTTCTTGGGGCATATCCGCCACGCTCGCAGAACAAATACCAAGAATTATCTGAATCCCTACAAGCTAAGAGCAACTGAGCATTAGGACGTCGATCCCAAACGTCACTGAAGTTATAGTCTTCGTGCCTGTCAGCAACCCGTCCACCATTGTCAAAGCAGACTTTAATAATCTCAGCAGGAACTTTATCCTTCCGGACAGAATTAATATCTACCGCTTTACAGGATTTGTTTTCACAAACTGCTCTGTAATATTCTTTCCATTGCGGCTTAATTCCCAATTCACACCGCATCTTGGTATGAGACATGTAGTCTTTATGCTTTTGAATATTTGAGTTACTTATAGCCTTAACGCGATAACAATGAGTATCGACTATCACGCAGTCGCGATCACTTTCACATCCAGCCAGATCCTCAATTTCCAAGGCTAATAAAGTCTGCGGAAAAATCAAAACAGAAAAGACAAAACTCAGAAATTTCATTTAATTTCCATCTCCCGGTAAAAACAGATCGATTCAACTAGAGACTTTAAAACTCACCGGACGCACCCACTTCAAGACGCCTAAAGAACTCAACTTTTTCTGGATCTTTTGTTTTCCAAAAAATGGAATGTTAAACCCGCGATGGCGTCCCTTAATCCACCCCGGTAATGACATTGCCATCGTCAAAAGGCTAATCAGGAATAAAACAAAAACTAAACGTGGTTCATTCGCTATGTGCATCGAATTTTCCACACTTTCTATTCACTCCAACATCACTGGATACATTTATTTGAGCACAAGGCTTCATCACTACCGGAACTTGCGCAATCAAATATATAACCGTAGCGATAATGCAGTTTAATATAAGAACTCCAACTAAGGTTCTCGTTAGAGTTCTATTTAATTTTAGCTTCGGATATTGCTCGGCAAAGATTTCTTTTTCATGTGGAAGTTCGACCAGGGAAACTTTCAAACGATCCAGGTATTTAAGTTTGCGCATATTTTTAGGCTTAATAAACATCACGCCAATAAGCAAAACTATACTTATTCCTCCAAGAGCAATATTCACATAAGAACCATATAATACGAAATCCACCGTCCAAGGCATATCAACTACTTTCTCACTAAAAAATCACTGAGACCTGACCTGCACATACTGTAACCTTGCGGCCATCTTGGGTAGGAACTTCATAATCAACATCGTCCTTTCGCACATAGGACGACAAAATCTTGAGATCACCAGGACCGTCGATGAAGCCTAGAAAAGCTGGAGATTTTACGGCGGCTTCATGCATCCAAATATCCAAACGATTACTTACTCGGTTGAGAACCATTTCAAAATCAAATTGAAGAATTTGGCAATCGTGAAATCCATTTGGCAAACTTTCAGAAATTGTTTTTAAGCTCATTATCACTTCTCAACGCGCCAAAACTTAAATACAGACTTTATCTTCCTTAGCCAAACATCGAAAATCGGCTCGTTCAAAAATGGTTTTACAAGCAATTCATCATAATGACTTTCAATGTATTCCAGGTGGTATCTAAGCTTAGAGATTGCTTCGTCAATTGACGAATAATCCAAGCGTTCAATATAGCAATTATATATCGGTCCGTAAATCTCAAGCTGTCCGTCGTCCAGAAGCACAACCTTAGTTTCACCAATATCAATCAACAATAACTGATCATTTTGCTCAATTTTACATATCTTCGCGACACCAAATTTTTTAAACTCTATTTGTTCGAATATGAGTTTTTTAACTGCTTCAACTAAGTTAGCCTTCTCAATTTCTACCATTTCCCTATGTCCCATAAATAATGTGTCCCGTTTTAGATTTCTTAATGCCGACTTTCCCCAACCGGTCAACAGACTTACCTGGCACTCTTAAAACCTTGCGCCCATTGTGTCGACCAGCTCCAATGCGCAAGTACTTTGATATTTTCTTAGTCTAGATCACGTTACTACTGTTCGATCCCTTGCAACTTCTTTATGTAGTCTTCCGTTCGCCTACACTCATTAAGAACCTCTTTGCAGAAGGATTGCTTTTGAGGACACTTATTTTTAGCGTTTGCACAGATTTCATTAAAGACTGTATTCGTGGAACCATCATTAACCATAAGAAGTAAAGATTTTCTGAAGCCAGAATCTTTAAGCTCTTTCGCCAAAAGGACTTGATCCCACTGCTCAGCTAAAAGCCGATTGGATTTTTCTTGATAGCCTTCGGCAACCCCACCATCCATCGCATTACAAGAATCGATTTGTTTGTAGTAGTGATAAATGTCACCTAAGGATATTTTGGTCTTACTAAAGATGCTATCAATTTCTATGATTCTTTCCGTAGAGCATTTGGATTTAGACCACCCAACATTACCTACAAAGAAAATGACTATAGTGAGTATCGCATGAATTCCCATGCCTTAAGTTATACAACTATACTTTGTTTATAGATACTTCTTGTTTTTGAACTGGACGCTTTGGTACGATTTCCCCATGCAAAAAAAATTTATTATTCTTAATCTGTTTTGGTTCGCTCTTGTAATAGCCTCGAACATCGTCACATTTGACAAAACCAAACGTGCTTATGAAAGCTATGACCACACTAAAGGCATGATCGATACTAAGTGGGAAATCTTTAGACGAATCGAAAAGTTTAGTCCGGTCACATGTAAATTAGATCCCGATGATGATCCCAATCTTCTTTTTTCGTTTAAAGACACGATCGTTGGCGTAAAGACCATTCAGGGAAATACATATCAATTTTGCATCGATGACCTTACTCCTGTCATACCAGAGATAACGCCTCAATAGCCTGAAGCAAGGTCAATTTGGACAGGTCTTGCAAACAAAAGAGATGGCAATATCCCGACCTTTTAGTTAATTCTTTTTTTCTAATTTATACGTCGACCGAAAGCACTGAAGCTCAAATGGGTCCAAAGCTTTCTTTTTCGCTAAATCCTCACAAAGCTTCAATGGATTATTTCGATACTGCCCCTCAAGCGCAGTACAACAATGATCAACGATTACGTATAAAAAAGAAGAGATGAATCTCTCCTTCTCTTCTTTAACTTTTGGCCTATTTTTTTACCAAAGTTACCCGAACAACCGAATCCTTTTTCCCATAGACAGTAACTTTAATTTCATTTTTCTGTTTCAAGTTTACTGTGGCATAAACGTCTTTTTTGGACTTACAACGCTTACAACGATCAATATCTGCATCATCGTCATCGTCTCGACCTGCCCACTTTTCTTTATCTTTCTTATCAGGCTGCGTCCCTACACAGAAATCCTGGGAGTTAAGAACTTTACTACCATTGACAGAAATTTGAGCTCGAACCGCACGATCATGATTACTCAATACATTCGCCTCAAGAGTGTACTCGCCATCTAGCGGGAACTCAGGATTAAATGTTACTTCGCTGCCCACTGGAATGAACGATACCATATCGTATTCCCCAACCAGCTTAATACTATCTCCTTCTTTAAGATAAATACGCTTTTTTGCAAATTTATCATTAGGATCTACATCTACAATCAGTAGCTTTTTACCAATCGGCTTTGCTGAAACCGTCATTTGACGAAACTTTTTGACCAATTTTCCACTTTTGTTTTCAACCGGAGTAATTTCCACCAGTTGACGACCATTCCATCTTAAAATTGAAGGAATTCCCACTTCTCTCCCAAAAGACGTTGAGACAACTAATTCGGGTTTGCCATCCTGATCTAGATCTTTCTGCTCGACTTCAAAACAACCATTGAGGCTTGTCGGATACTGTTGAACTGTTTCTTGAGTGAGAGAAAAAGTATTTCGTTCTTTCTTCAGAACTCTAAACGCGCATCGATCCAATCTGTCGAAATATTGTAATACAATATACTCCGTTTTATTCCCGTCGAGTTTAATATTGTACGTTGAAACCTGAATGCCATCATCTAGACTCTGAATCGAGTTTGTATCTGGTTCCTTCTTAAGAAACTCGGGCACATACTTTTCCAGTATTTTATCGTCAAGAGCTTCGCGATTAGCCGTGACTGCTAACGAGATTATCGGAAACAGCGATGTTGCTACCAAAACTAAGCACTTCAGTATTTTTCCCATAATAGTCTCCATTATTGTCCCGAAAGGTGCGACGGTTGATTAATCATATACTTCTTAACAAGACAGCTGAGGACGCAACAAGGATCGCCGCTGATTTTCTCACTAAAACCATCGGCGGACAGATCGTCATAAAGAACCTCAAGGAATATGGCGGACTAACATGGAAGCTCGCCACATTCCTGTGGAAAAAGATTTTATAGTCCACTCTTTTATCCGGACTACTTCATGCTTAGGAGAAGCTCAGAAGTGGCGTGTTAAAAACGCCGAGTTCAATCGTCATCATTTCCAACAAGTACTTTAATAAGTTCCAGGCATTTATTGTTTTTCAGACTTCCGTCTGAAGATCATAAATGAGAATACAATCAGAACCACGACAACCACCAACCAGATCAAATTTTCGAAAAAAGAAAATTCCGAAGCGGCGTGTTTGCTCTTAATATTTTTAATCTGCAACAGCTCTTCCTGACTATACCAACTTTGCCGATCTTCCACCCGCTTTGCTTCTCTCTCAAATACAATTCTGTCGTCCAACTCAGTAGCGGAAACTAAAAGAAATAAGTTAACATACGGTGACACATATTTTCTGGTACTGATTGTCCGCTCCAGGACTGGCTTTGCTTCTAAATATTTTTTTTGAGCTATCAATTGTTGAGCAAAAACTATCACAAACTCTTGATTGAATGGACATTTTTGATATGCGGATTCGAATCCCTTAAAAACACTCAAGCTAACATCACTTGACGTCGCACGATCTTTTGCAACTCTTAAAATATCAAGCTTACTCAAAAGATAGAGTTTATATGGATCTTCGTCACTCAACCCTTCAACTTTATCGACATACTCAGCCGCTAAAGATTCGCGACTGCCCGCCACTACATCCGCATCAATCATCTGTGAGAAAATCGATGGGTCAAAATAACCAAGAGCACTCAATACATCCTTAAAATTTTCCACTTCTGTTTTTCCAGGGCTCTTAATTCTTAGACTCTGAAGAAGCGCGCGCCGTAACCCCTCCACCATATTTGATTTGGATTTAAAGTTTAGAATACTTAAAACATCATTAGGGAACCTTAGGCTGCTTCGCGCTTTAGCTGATGCGACAACAACTTTTTCTGGCTCAGAAATTCCTTCTAAATTAACTTTTGAATATCTTTCCAGGATTTGATCCACGATTTTATCGGATTGTAATGCGTTTAGATATATAGGCAAATTGGTAGGATCGGCTATATCAAGATTTAGAATAAAATTGAAAGAATCTATGCTTCCAGAGCAAAATTCTTTATTTGCTTCCGAAATCTTACTAACTGCGCTCGCATCTATGCAAACGCAGATTTGAATTAAAATAATCGCCAATAGTCTAAACATATTCATGAACAATTCTATATACAATTACTTAATTGGACACATATTTCCTGGAGGTTGCGGAGGTGGCCAATTGCACGTGACAGGACTCACTGCACATCCTGGAGGAACAGGGCTCTGAACTGGTGGTCGATAATCTGAACCAAAAGCAGAAGAGCAATAGTTTTTATCCGGGAAATAGCACCAGTCATCAAGATCAAATGGCCCCTGATCAGTAGGCCACCCCCAGCTTCCCGCGGGAGGCATCGGCCGAGGTATGACAGATTGTAAACCAGTGATATCGATTAAATTTACTGGATCATTAATCACATAACCGAATAAATTTGAATCTCCACCTTTAAATATTATTGGATCTTTGGATGTCCAGCGACCATACTCTGGATCGTAGTCGCGCGCACCGAATCTAACGATCCCCGTTTGATAGTCATATACCCCACCAGCAAAACCAAAGGGCGTAAATCCCGGGTTTGTATCTTCGATCACACGTCCAAACTCATCATGATCCATGCGCTGAGTAATTGTTCCGTCTGATTGCTTCACTACCAATCTAGGCGAACCTAGGTGATCGGAAATGATTCTATACTTCACGCCTGATGCGATCATGTAATCTGGGATATTTGATTTTGAACCATAGATGAAACGCTTTGTGATTGTGCCTGCAGAGTTTAATTCTGCAGCAATACGGTACTGATCCATGTATACAAATCGGCGCTGAACTGTACTTCCAACTTTTTTGCCAACTCTACGGTTTAGGCCGTCGATTTCATACGTGATGGTTGTGGGAGTTGCGCCAGGAAGAACAACTTGAGTGAGGTTACCAAAAACATCATACGTGTAAGACGTGGTCTGACTTGTCGTTGAGTTCGTTTTTGTTAACAAGTCCCCGTTCGCATTATAAGTGAACGACAGCGTGTTGTACGTGAGTAAGCGGTCTTGATCGTCATAAGTGGCCGTTGTGGTTTGTGCGCCGACATTTCCCGAAATGCGATTAGAATTTGAATCGTAACTGTAGTTGCTTGCCACAACCGAGTTCTTAGTTACTTGATCCAATCTTCCTGAACTATCGAAATTATAAACATAAGCATTGGTCGTGGAATTCATTGTTTGTGATTTTCCACTGATACGTCCCATGCCATCACGAGTAAGTGTCAGATCATAAATTATCGCCGTTCCGCGTTTTGCTTGATAGCCAGTCACTTCTCCATACGTGTTATAAGTGTATGTATCGGTGAAACCTGTGGTACCCGTGCCCATTGTGGTTCCCGTGATGTAACCATTTGGAACGTGATACGTGATGTTTACGTCACCGGCTTTACTGAGTTCAGCGTCGTTATTGTAAAGGTAAGAGATCGGTGAAGTGGTTGAGCCAGCACCGCCGCTTTGGACCGAATCAGAATCAACACGCTCATTGACTCCAAAGACTTTGCTATAGGCGCCAATTGAAGTTCCGCTAACATTCGTCCCGATCCATGCCATGTTTGTGCCGACATAGCTTGCGTTGATTGCGATATTCGATGGTGTAGTAATCGAGTTCGGCAAACCAGTCACAACGTCAAAGTAAAATGGATAATTTCCCGCAGGCGTATCGAGACTCTCAAGAACACCTGTTGATGAATTGTAATTAAAAGAAACATAGCCACCGTCTGGACGACTAATATTTGTAACCTGTTTATCAAGGTTGTACGTGTAAGTGGTATTAACAGTTGAAACACCACTCAGAGTTGGGGGCTGATAACTACCAACCAAACCATGTGCATTGATAGAAAAACCGTGCACGGGTCTACTTGGAGGAGTTAAACTTGTTAAATTTCCAACTCCGTCATAGCCGTAGTTTACCACACGACTATCAGGGAATACTTTGGTAGCAATTCTATTTGCTGAGTTATAAGTATATCCAGTTGTTTGTGAAAGTGGATTTGTCACACTCTGTAGCAATCCGAGCGTGTTATAGCCTAAAGTCGTCGTTCTAGTCCCCTGAACCATCGACGTGAGATTTTCATTCGTATAGATCAAACTCGTTGCATTTAGGCTTCCAACCTTAAATCCAACAGTACGCTCGTACGTGTCTATAGTGCGTTCAGATGTTTTTCCCATATAGGAACTCGAAGAAAACTTTTTTGTTACTGGATCAAACGATGTGGTGATCAACGTGTTTGTTCCACTAATTCCGGCTGATTTCGTCGCGGCCGTCACGGAGAATGGATCCGCCGGGTTGGATAAAGTCACGGAATCTGTGAAGTCGTAATAGGTTGCTGCCCCACCACCACTTGGCGTCACAATCATTTGCCCGAGGGATTTTGCTGAACTGCCCAGTTGAGGATCATTTGCAGCATTAAACTGCAATGAATACCCACCACTATTGATACTCTTTTGTGTATTGTTTCCGTCCGTGTAGAAAGTTGATGTGTATACCGATCCGTCCGGATTGTTAACAGTTTGCGATGAGTTCTCATCAGAGTACTTTGTAAGTACCTGAGTCGATCTCCCCATGACCGTCAGATGCTGAACATCCCAGTCATGGGCATCATTCAAGGTTCGAATCAGATCAAAGAAATATCCACCTGAATGGGAGTCCTTAATCAAATATCCGTTAGAATCAAAAGTAAAAGTATTCACTTCGGTATTCGGCTTTGTAAATGTCTGCATCAAACCAAAAGCATTATAAGTAACGCTGTAAGTTTCAGAATTTGGATTTGTAAGTGAACTTAAGTATCCATTTGAATCAAGACTAACATTCGATACCTGACTGTTCGGGGCAGTGACGGATGTAAGAGCTCCCGAGAAATTACGATTGAAAGTTGTTACTTTACCGAACGGCTCTGTAATCGAACTCAGACGTCCACTTGAATCATAGGCAAAGGCTTGAATAGTTGTTCCCAAAAGACTCGTTTTAGTTTGAACATGTCTCCCATTAGAATCAAATATATATACTCTTGATCCATTCCCTTCAGCTACATACAGTTGCGACGTACCATAGGGTATTGCTGTTACTTTACGGAACTCGCCATTTGCGTAATAAAGCCTTTTCGCTTGTACATCATATGATGTAAGACTAGTGGGGACCCAACCACCAAGGCCTAATTTAAAGACATTCCAATGCCCGAGAATATATTTATATCCGATTGAAAAGGTACCGCTTGGTGAGGTCTCTTTAACCGTAACTTCGAAAGTTGAAGTATCGACTGGACTACCCAGTGAATCGAGTCCGTTCCAATTATATGTGTAAGTTTGATTTGCCACATTTGAAAAAGTAGCAGAATTTACTAGAGTACCGCCCCTTCTAGCTTCTACAGTAAAAGAAGTCACATAGGATCTAGGAGTCGCACCTGAAAGTGGAATTTCTATTATATAGTCGGAAGCTCTACCTGCTTGATGTGCTGAATAATAATATAAAGATTGATTCGAGCCAATAATCGGCAAAATCTCACCCAATGCTCTAGATTCTACAGTAACAATTGAGCCTGATTTAACTAATGGACTATTTGGACCGCCAGGATTCGACGGACAGCAAGCACCACTACAATCTCCGGGACCACCCGCGCCTCCGGAAGCTCCAGGGCCTCCACCTGCCCCCGGTGGGCTATCAGGTTTTGGACGAGGTGGTGGCGGCTGGTTTAAGCATCGACGAACGGTGCCACCGATGACCGAATCTTCTGATACGTCCATGATCTGTTCATCATTTTCCCATTTCCGTGTGCGAACAGTTCGCACGCATTCATATCTGTCTTGTTCGGGCTGGTGCTCCACAGCAGCAATTCCAGAGTAAGAATAGCAAATTATGGTATTCCATCCTGGAGTACCTTGTTCATAGCATCCTGCATTTTGACTACAAGCCAAATTCAAAAGCGCCAAATCATCAGCCCTGGCTTGTTCGCAGGTTGGGTCTGCAAAAGATTTTAGAGATATCGAGAACAACACTACGAATAGAAATAGGACTTTCATTACCACCTCAACAAAAAGTGTGAAGCAGCAATTCTGACTAAACAAATATTATTTTGTTTTATTTAAATCGTGACGCACTGGAAAATCAAACAAGATCTCTTGATCTGTTTCCTAAATTTAAAAATAAGAATTTGTTGGTGATGGCGTTGCCATGAAGGCCGGGCCACCCGGTTTCTGGTTCAGACAGATTCTTTTTCCGATATAGAAGCTTCTTTAATTATTCGCGATGTTCAAATTAGGCAAGATTCGAGGCGGAGTAGATGAAGTTACCACAGGCGTACACCTTGGTACGTCGAGGACAGATTCGAGTGCGACAACAAAGCAGTTGCTTTCACAAACTCACAGAGAGGTGCCAATAATAGATGAAAAGATCTTCAGAATCGCCGCCCCTATCCCCATTAGTAAGCAGTGTCCGCCCCCAATGCCGAGCCCAAAGGAATACAGTATTCCGGCAATCGTGATAACAATTCCGACAGTTGCAACACCAATTCGAAGAAAATAGATTTGAGCAGATACGCCCATTTCAACAGCATCACGAGCAAGAGCTGCGTCTGTGACTAAAAATGTAAGTGATATGAAAATAAATAGAACAATGAATGATTTCATTAAGCACCCTCCGCGATGAGGGTGCTTTGAAACTTAAGAGACTAAGTAGATTCAAATAAAACAGCGGCGAAAGACAAAAGAAGGAAAAGACAAACCAGGAACTTTAGATTCTACCAGATTTCCTTTTTTGAAAATCATTCAATATTTTCTCTGCAACCATCTTCGCTTTACGATCATCAACTTTTACCTCTAGCTCATCCTTTTCGACTGACATTAAATACTCAGCTATCGTGCCGCTATTTGCACCATTATGAAGCATCCCTACCACTCTAAGTGCATAGCAATCATACTCTGCTGACGCATGAGGATTATCTCTAACGCCAATCGGATCCCAATCAGACAATAGAATATTGCTAACGACGCCTTCGAACTTCATACATCACTCCTGAAAAAATGATTGTAAATCAATTACCCGGACTTCCCCTAAAAGAACCAGAGCCTGATGGAATAACTGTAATAACTTTTCCGGATGAATTCAATACTACAGTTCCACTTGGACCGTTGTAAACGATCCCCCCACCCGGATTTGGAGAAGTAGAGGTCGGTGATTTAACTGTGTTTAGAATTGCTCTAGGACTCATACTACCCCCGTCTGCACGTGAAATCGCCGTATTGATGCCATGCTTAGTGTAACCTGAAATGGGACACGTCTCTCCAGTAACTGGAGCCTTGGGAGCGACAGGCTGAGAAGGAGGAACACGCGGAGCTGGACCAGGCTTAGCTCCTCCGATTGGCGCACCACCTCCACCACCTGCATCTGGTATCCGTAAAGCTCTTGATTTACTAGCACCATTAATGTCTATCCAGTTAACAGGCTCATTTTCAACGTAGCCGTACAAATTAGCATCACCGCCATCAAAGTCGATCGGATCTTTCGCTGTCCACCTTCCAATTTCCGGATCGTAGTCCCGGGCACCGAATCTCACGATGCCGGTTTGATAGTCATAAAGTCCACCGGCGAAACCGAACGGAGTAAATCCTGGATTTGTATCCTCAATCACACGACCAAACTCATCATGATCCATTCGCTGAGTGATTGTACCATCCGACTGTTTTACGACTAATCTTGGCGAACCCAATTGATCCGAGATGATTCGATACTTCACTCCTGATGCGATCATGTAGTCTGGAATATTTGATTTAGAACCATAAATGAAACGCTTCGTAATTGTACCCGCAGAATTAAGTTCTGCAGCGATACGGTATTGATCCATGTATACAAATCGGCGCTGAACAGCACTACCAACCTTTTTACCGATTCTGCGGTTTAGGCCATCGATCTCATAAGTGATCGTCGTTGGCGTCCCGCCTGGCAAAATTACCTTCGTCAAGTTTCCAAAAACGTCATATGTATACTGAGTAGTTTGGCTCGTAGTTGAATTTGTCTTAGTTAATAAGTCACCGTTTGCATTATACGTGAACGACAACGTGTTGTATGTAAGTAAGCGGTCCTGATCGTCGTATGTTGCAGTTGTTGCTTGCGCACCAACATTTCCGCTAGTACGGTTGGAGTTAGAGTCATACCCATAATTACTTGCGACAACTGAATTCTTAGTTACTTGATCCAATCTCCCCGAACTATCGAAATTATATACGTAAGCATTGGTTGTGGAATTCATCGTTTGAGATTTTCCACTAATACGACCCATGCCATCACGAGTAAGCGTTAGATCGTAAATGATCGTCGTTCCTCGTTTTGCTTGATAACCAGTCACTTCACCGTAGGTGTTGTATGTGTAGCTATCCGTGAAGCCAGTTGCCCCCGTACCCATCGTAGTGCCAGTTAGCTGCCCGTTCGGAGTATTGTAAGTAAGAGAAACATCACCCGCTTTTTTTAAGTATTCATCATTATCATAAAGATAATTAATTGCCGAAGTTGTGCCTGTCGGATTAGTTACAGTATCTGTCTGAATTAACCCCGTTGACGCCATACTTTGGGAATATGAGCCTAGCAAGCTTCCGGTCGAACTATAAATAGAGGTGTCGCCAAGACTAGTTTGAATGTAAGTGATCGACGTCGAAATCCCCGCAGCAGTAGTTATGCTCGACGGCAAACCAGTGGAGTAGTCCATCGACTGACTGTATACTCCAGCTGGCGTGTCATAAGTTTCTAATACACCTGTTGTCGGGTTATAATAAAAGTTAATTACCGCTCCATCTGGTCGAGTAATAGATGTAAGTTGCTTGTCTGCATTGTAAGCATATGTAGTATTGACCACGGAAACGCCACTTAAAGTGGGAGGTTCATACGAATTGATCAATTCTGAAGAATTAAAACCAAAATTATGAGCCGGTCTTCCTGGTGGCGTAATGCTGGATAAATTCCCGTTACTATCGTAAGAATATCCAATAACACGAAGATCTGGCAATACTTGCGAAGTCAATCTTCCAGCTGCATCGTATCCAAATATCGTGGTTTGAGAAAAAGGATTCGTTACCGACGAAAGAAACCCAGTAGTTGCATCGTATGCGAACTGCGTCTGACGTGTTCCTTGATTTATTTGTGTTAAATTCGCGCCGGTGTATGTGAATGTTGTAGAATTTAGATTTCCTTGTTTTTGCGAAATAATTCTTTCATATGAATCAAGACCAACTTTATTGGTTTTCCCCATACTGGTACTATTGGTCCACTCTTTTGTAGCGGGATTGAATACGGAGTTTACGACCAAACTGTCTTTAGTGGACTGATATGCCAATGCAGAAATAGAAAATGGATCGTCAGGATCCAATAAAGTAAAGTTGTGAGTCGTATTAATAGTGTAAGAGGCAGACGCGTATGTAAAATACTTAGAAGCTTGATAATAAGCGCCGTTTGAATACCGCTCATTCCTATAAGAAGTCGTATTTACGGTTACACCATCCTCATAAACCGTTTCGTATAATTGATATGGATCTATGCTGTAACCAATACTGCTTTGCACGCCGGACGGATAACTATGGTAAGTATTTGCCGACGATCCAGTTCCATTCAAGGTATAAACATTTGTTCGCCCTAAACCCGTGGTAACAGAAACTTGTGCATATGGAGGGTTTATTCCTTTTATTAGATCGAAAAAATACCCACCGGAATGAGAATCTTGAGTCAAATACCCATCCAAATCATATGTGAACGTATTTGTCTGCAAACCGGGCTTTTGAAACGTGACAAGCAGTCCGCTGGTTCCTGAGTATGACATCTGATAAGTTTCGCTATTTGGATTGGTGACCCCTGTTAGGAAACCATTTGTATTTAGTGAAACCGTTGACGTTTGTCCTTTTGGAGCAACAATCGAGGTTAAATTACCAGAACCATCACGCGTAAATGTTACGA
Source organism: Bdellovibrio sp. ZAP7 (assembly GCF_006874645.1). Lineage (NCBI taxonomy): Bacteria > Pseudomonadati > Bdellovibrionota > Bdellovibrionia > Bdellovibrionales > Pseudobdellovibrionaceae > Bdellovibrio > Bdellovibrio sp. ZAP7. Next base: position 2,223,593 of record NZ_CP030082.1, read on the forward strand.
CTCTGGCGAATGCATCCGTTATTGAACTTAATAGCCCATTGCCGTCATAAGAGAATGTCAGCAATGTCGTTCCAAGCAAACCAGATTTTGTATTTACGAGCTTCCCTTGACTATTGAAAACATAAGCTAAGGAACCATCTTCCTCAGGAACTAAATACTGCCCAGTACTCAAAGACTTTGCTTCAACATTGCGAACACTGCCGTCTGCTTTATAAATTTTCTTAGCATTTACATCATAATATACAAAATTACTAGGAATCCATCCCCCGAGACCTAAAGACTTCGCTTTAAAAGTTCCCAAAGTGACAAAAGTTTGCGATGGCACCGTCATCCCTGGCGATACTTGACTAATAACGACCTTGAATGTTTTCGTTCCATTAACTGGATTTCCCGAAATATCCAGACCATTCCAATTAAAGCTATAGTTGACGTCACTCCCTGACGGATAAAACGTTTGCGTATCATATGTGCCATCGGTCGATGTTACTGAGACATTCACCTGAGTAATGCTCGATGGAAAATCAGAAGCAACGACGGGCGCCGAAATTTTATAATTTGCTCGGTATGCATCAGTCCAATGAGTGAAATAAGCCAAAGAAATATCGGTTCCTACAATTGGAATGTCTTCTCCAAGCTGTTGACTTTCTGTGTTAACAACAGACCCGCAGGTCAAAGATGATCTGAGTCGATTTGTCTCCTCAAATTTCACACGCAGACTTGGACATACATAGAGACTCCAATAACTACCCGTCTCCTCACCATTTGGATTACAAGCTGTGGTGTTACATCCAGAAATCATATTGCTGGGATCGTGACCTTCAATAAAGTCAGGTCCTACGTAGAATGTTGCACAAGGCTGAGACGCAAGACAACTATCTTTGGATGCATTCAAACCGTTCAACAAATCTTCGTCACAACCAGCATGCGCAGATTTCACTGCGGTCATCGTTAAAATAAATATAATCAAAACAAAAACCATTTTCATGGAAACTTCCTTGTAAACAATAATCTATACCGTAAACAATTTACGGTCTATTCAAAGATCCCGATAGGCTAGATTCTTATTAAGATACTTATAACAATATTTATGACTATTGATTGATCACGAAAGTCTTGGTTAAGAACTGGTGAAGGCACTATTCCCTAAGCAAGAATTCATCCAACGAGAACACTAGAAACGAACTTAATTTTGCCAATGGGTATAAGCGATAAACCGAAAAACATCCTAATCGTACTTATTCAGAAGACAGTCACCAAGATCAGAACCTATCCGATGGTGATTCCGAGCCCAACAGTCGCAACGCCAATTGGAAGAAAATCGGTTTGGGCTGATACGCCCATTTCAACAGCATCGGGAGCAAGAGCTGCGCCTGCAAATAAGAATGTTAGAAATGTTAAAATATATAAAAAAAAGACATGCTTCATAAAGTACCTTTGGTAGTTAAGGTTCTTTGCGATTCCTAGTGAGCCAAGTCGGCGGGTTTGTGTATACACCAGAGCCGCCTGACGAATCTAAATACATGCTAATTTTTTTTACTAAACCAAATTTCATCTTCGGGATTGGGAACTCTATCAAGGACCGACCAATATTGATCAATTTTAGTCACTATTTCAAGTGAACTTCCAGTCCAAGGAGTAAAACTCTCCCCGTCTAATTCGCCAACTTGAATAAGATCGCTGCTCAATAAGCAAGTCACAGCATCCAAAACCGCAGGTTTAACTTGGCTATCTTTATAACCACAGTTTTCCGCAACACCACACAAAACCCATAATTGAACCCAGTCCTCTTCGAGGAAACCAAGAATCTCACGCTCAAATTTTTTATCTATCATCTCAAGCTCCAATTATTTTGAATCTGTAAACTTTAATTTAATTTGCTGCGTTCCAATGTGGATATCAATTGTTGGTGGTCCTTTGTTGGACGATACCGGTCGATACTGCAAAAAGGTTCCGTCGGGATAGACTACTGCTCTACCATTCTTGTTAGCAAGAGGTTTCCCACCTTTACATAGACGCTTAAACAATTCTACTGCGGCATCTTTGCCTCCATTAAGCAGTCGAATTAAGTTTGAGTTCTTACTTGCTTCCCCAATAAGCTTACCGTCTGGCTTTATGATTTTTGTAATTCTAGGAGTTGCTCCGGAAATCGGAGCACCGCCGCCGCCGCCCCCATCAGGAATTCTGAGCGATCTTGACCGATTAGCTCCATTAATGTCTATCCAGTTAACAGGCTCATTCTCAACATATCCGTATAAATTATTGTCTTCTCCTTCGAAATCAATCGGATCTTTCGCCGTCCATCTTCCAACTTCCGGGTCGTAGTCGCGGGCGCCGAACCTCACCAATCCAGTTTGATTATCATACAGCCCCCCAGCGAATCCGAATGGCAAATATCCGGGATTAGTATCTTCTGTAACTCGGCCGAACTCATCATGGTTCATCCGCTGTGTGATCGTACCATCAGATTGCTTCACCACCAGCCTTGGCGAACCCAATTGATCTGAAATGATTCTGTATTTTACACCGGATGCGATCATGTAGTCTGGAATATTTTCTTTTGATCCATACACGAATCTCTTCGTGATCGTACCACTGGCATTCAGCTCAGCTGCGATTCTATACTGATCCATGTAGACCCAACGTTTTTGAAGGATGTTATTAACTTTCATTCCTACACGGCGATTGAGTACGTCAATCTCATACGAAATCGTAGTCGCTCCCCCTGGTAGAACGACCTGAGTTAGATTACCAAACACGTCGTAAGTATATTGAGTTGTGGTGTTCGTAACATTATTGGTTTTAGTTAATAGGTCACCATTTGCGTCATACGTAAATGTAAGAGAATTATACGCCGTCAATCTATCTTGATCATCGTAGGAGGCAGTTGTCGTTTGCGCTCCGACGTTTCCTGCATTTCTATTAGAATTCGAATCGTAACCGTAATTTGCAATCACCGCTGCATTCTTAGTCACCTGCTGCAGTCTTCCGGACAGGTCAAATACATAAGAATATGCATCCGTAGTGCTATTCATTGTTTGAGTTTTAGTATCAATACGACCAAGAGCATCCCTGGTTAGAGTCATCGTATAGATAGTTGTTGAACCACGCTTAACCGTATAGCCAGTGACTTCTCCAAAAGTGTTATAAGTATACGTATCTGTGAAACCAGTTGTTGAGCTTGTCCCCATCTTAACAGTCGTAAGCTGACCGTTGGGAGTGTTATAGCTCAAAATCATGTCACCAGCATTAGTCAGATCCTGATCGCTATTGAAAGTATAAGAAATTGAAGACTGAGTCCCGCTAGGGTTTTCTACGACATCGCCCAAAAGGACACCGTCATACTGGTAGTTTTTTCTATAAGCATAAATTTGGCCGTAAGAGGCATTTCGATATTGATTATAGACAATCTCGTCACCAGCCCATTCAATGTAGTTATTGCTTCCATTAGGCATGATAATTGTCTTCGGCTTGTCGGAAGTTGTCCACCTCTCAACGGTGTACGAACCGAGGGGGGTAGAATATCCGGCAAGCACTCCGGTCGTTAAGTCATAGTCATAAGAGATAGTTTGCCCCGTAGGCTTCGTTATTTGCGTGAGTTGTTTATCATTGTTGTATGTATAAGTAGTATTTACATTTGAAACGCCCGTTAACGACGGTGGTTGATATCCAGATAAAAGTTCATTTGCATTACTGGTGAACTGATGGACAGGACGTCCAAAAGGCGTAATGCCCGTGACATTACCATTAGAATCTCGTGTATATGCAACAGATCGCAAATCAGGTCCTATTTGACCGATCAATTGACCTGCGCTGTCATAACTAAACATGGTGGTTTGATTTAAAGGATTAGTTATCGACTCAAGATAGTTTGTCGTCGAATTATATCCAAATGAAGTCGTTCTTGGGCCTTGAGCAACAGTAGTTAGTTTTTCGTTCGTATACCCATATTGAACTGGGCTTAGATTTCCTTGTTGCTCCGACACTATTCTTTCATAACCATCAATAGTTGTAGTACTTACTTTTCCGATCCCAGTTGTATTAGTAAATGTTTTTGTAGTAGGATTAAAAGAACTTACAAGTGAATAAGAATTCGGACCATATATTTCATCTCTATATGAAACAATTGAAAATGGATCTGATGGATCATTTAAATCAACGAATTTTTGCAAGTAATAACTTACACCACCTCTTACTTCATCACGATAGGTTACAGAATTTGCGTATGATCTGTCGACAAATCTTGGATCAGGATTCGTAGAGATAGCAGAAGTAATCCCCCGATCTAAAGTTTCAATCGCCTTATTCAAACCATATGTAGTTTTCGTCTGACTTCCACTTGGGTAAGTAGTTGTAACGACGCCGGTTCCATCATTTTCGATACTTCCGGAGTAATTCGTCTTCCGAGACATCGGTGTGGACATAGACGCATTGATATTTGATTGGCCATCAATTTCCTTAAAGAGATTGTAAAAAAAACCTCCAGAGTGCGAGTCTTGAGTCAAATTTCCCAACCAGTCATAAGCAAATGAGCTTACTTGCCCTCCAGGTTTAGTAAACGAACTCAAAGCACCTTTAGTACCATAGTATGTAAATGAATATATTTGATTTTTTGGATCTGTAATAGAGGACAAATAGCCATTCACGTCAGTCGTTACTGTTGTTACTTTACCATTCGGTGCAGTTATAGAAATAAATTTTCCATTGGCGTCTCTATTGAACAGGGTTATCTTTCCAAACGGCTCAACAATTGAAATAAGATACCCTGAAGAGTTGTAATTGTACGTAACAAGTGTCGCACCGAGGAGTCCGCTTTTAATTTCAATGATTCTTCCTACCGAGTCGAAATATAAAACTGAGGACGCATCATCGATTGCGACATAATACCCACCTGAAGGGATCTGGGTAGCTTTTACCTTCTCAGTCTGTCCATTACCTTTATACAATGATTTACTGTGAATATCATAAAAGTAGTAGTTGCTCGGTAGCCACCCACCCATTCCTAAGTAAATGGCCTTGAGGCTTCCGACTGTGATTTCTGATTCAATCTCAATGGGTCCTGACGTAGTTTGAAATGTAGTTGTAACCTTTGCAGGTACAGTTCCCAACGTTGTATTTCCGTTTTGATCAAGCCCATCCCAGCCATAACTATATTCATCTGTTGAAATATTACTAGCAGAAGACTTAACACTTCCAAACATGGAAATTTTTCCGTCGTAAGTGACCGGCACAGCATAGTTGTATTGGCCAAGCCTAGCAGAAATTAATCTAAATCCAGCCATATAGTCACCGTATCGACCCTCAACCCAAGTCGAGAAGTAATTCATCGAGAAGTTTGTATCCACTATTGGGACAGACTCTCCCAACACACCTGACTCTGGATTAATAATTGATCCACAAACATTGGTTGGTTGGTCCATATTTTTAGTTAATGTCCCGGGCTCTACTCCTTGCATCGAAGGGCACTTGGTGACGTACGCAGGAGAAGAAACTTGTAGCCACTCTTCTCCCGTGCAGAGGACATAAAAACACTGCATCTCAATATAAGTAGGAAAATCGAATTTCTTAATAACGGTCCCGCCAATGCCGCTAATCGCACAGTTATGTCCTGCACCTACGTCATTACAGAATGATGTAAATGAAGACATTTGAGCAATGAGCGACGTTTCGCACTCTTGATCTTCGGCAAATCCAATTGAGACGATAAAAATAGATATAAATGACGTAACAACAGCTTTGAACAAACAAGAATGCACGAGTCCTCCGGACCATTAGAAAGTAATGACCCTGACTTCTCGACATGCGCTGATGGCTTCTTAAGCACTAAATAGTCTGGTATTTAGAATATTTTGTTTCACAGAAAGACAAAGAATGGCGTGGAGAACCTTGTAATCAAGAACCCAACAAAATGCCTCAAGATTTGTGGATATCCTTGAAGACGAGTTGTAATTCTATCTTTAATCGGAAGTGAGTTCCAATGCACCAAATCCCATCTGATTCGCGGAAGCCAAATTAGTACCGACATATCGTCCGGCATTTTTTTAAAAAGACAATTTCATCAAAAAATACATTTCGGTATATTTTCGATCATAAAACAGAATACACTAAACGTAATCCTCTGCCGAAAGACTTTCAGATACCTTAGATTGAAATATATCACTTCAAAAGATCGATCCGAACCTCATGCGCAATAACGAATACTTCACAACCGACTGAAGGAAAAACATTGAAAAGTGAATAATTGGTTTCCTTAATCAACTTCAATAAAACTTTAAACTTCTCATCACCTATTTCAAATGACTTTCGGGCTTCATTTATCACGTCTTCAGGGGCATCGTCGTTGAAATATTGGACATTCAGAATAACATTCTGAGTTTGAAATCCAAAGCATGACATCTCCACGACATCCAGGAAAATTAATTTAAAGTTTACGTCAGAAGAAGAAATGCAAGTCAAAATGAGGTTTTTATCTTTAAACCGATTATATTCAACTCCAACAATCTCAGCGTCATGCAAGTATGAATGTATTACGATGTTGTCTTCAAGTTTGATTTCATTCACGGACATTCTCCTTTATTAGGTGGGCGAGGCTTTCCTCTTTCATCCGGGCCCCAATCGTGGACATGTGGCTTTCCTTGGCCATGATCGTGTCCATAATCAATATCCTTTATAGGGCACCTTTGTCATCATAGAATCGCTCCTGCCACTTCTTGCTTGGATCCTTGCTATCTGGGATTACTAGTGAATCATTAGGAGGTCCGTTCTCTTTCGGAAGTTTTCGGCTTTCAACATAGTAGTCTATCGCCTTAGAGATTCCGTATCCAACAACAACAGCAGATGCCGCAGATGCAACAAATGCAGCCCCAGCTATAACCGTCAGCGCTGAAACAATTGCAGCACCCGTCGTAATTACAATCGCGAGGGTTTCATCACTACCTCTCATATCGAAGTAGTTTATCGGATCAGAATGAACACAAGCATATAGATTTACATCTCCGCCCCTAAATCTAATAGGATCTTTCGCAGTCCATCTTCCAATTTCAGGATCATAATCACGCGAACTAAATCTCAGCAGACCCGTTTGACTATCATACAGCCCGCCAGCAGAACCGAACGAAGTAAATCCTGGGTTTGTATCTTCGATCACACGACCAAATTCATCATGATCCCTTCGCGCACATCGCGCAGGATACGGAAAGCCGCATGGCTTGGGAGTTCAACTATGCCGAAACCTTCGCCCACATTTTTCAACGAAATAATGTCAAATAGAGAAGCTTCGAATTAATAATCAAAATAAAAAAGAGATGCCGAGGCATCTCTCAAATTCAAATTAATGTTTAGATTATTGTAACGGAATAAAATATTAAGACTATTTGTACTTCCTAAGAAGCGGATAGAGCGACAGCAACTTTGCACGCTTTTCCTTCTAAAACTTTTTCCTCCACTCTAACAAATGATCCCGGAGAAAACTCCCACTCTTCTTCGTTTGAAAAGTTACCTTCTCGTTCCGTTAGGATTTGATACTCAAATTCATTTGCGCATTGTTTTGCTTTTACAGGACGCCAAACATCCAAGTCTTCATCAAGCAACTTTATATAAATAGTTTCAATCATAAACTCCTCAATATTTAAATCCTTTACTACCAATATGGAAATCTGTGCGCCTTAGCGTAGATAACAACAGATTGCCCAGTTCCAGGATGTACATGAAAATAATAGGACAATGAATGATTTCATTAAGCACCCTCCGCGATAAGGGTGCTTTGCAAAAAAATTAAAAGGTAAAAAGTGGAATCAGGATCAGCTCTATATTTCGGAAAAGAATCTGACCGGCAGTCTAGTACAATTCAAAATTAATACAACCGCTGAAACTTCTCAATTCGCAAATAGCCCCGGTGCTTCTTTAAAATATTTAAGCCAAATCACATATAGCACAATTAAAATGATTATAATCATCAGAAAAACTTCTAAAATATTTATTTTATTTTTCTTATGACTCATAATTCAACAGATTTTACCACGAGGTGGCTCCCAGCGAAATGGCTTATAGAGATTTTTTTTCTTGGGGACTGACTCATTCTTTTTACCCCTAAGTACGTTCAACTTAGCTTTCACATTATCAAACTCTTTCTTTTCTTCATGCAAGTTAATAATCTTACTTCTCCAGGCCTGATCCTTAACACCCTCTACGAGCCTATCTCGATTATCAATTAGATAGATAACTCCTCCAACAATAACGACACGCACTGCCACAATCGCACTCTCTCCGCTTTGATCAAAATAATTTACCGGATCAAAAAAGGAGTAACCGTATAGATTTTCCATCTCACCATCAAAGTCGATCGGATCTTTTGCGGTCCATCTTCCAATTTCAGGATCGTAGTCACGAGCACCAAATCTCACTAAGCCAGTTTGATTATCATACAGCCCCCCAGCAAATCCAAATGGAGTAAACCCTGGATTTGTATCCTCGATAACACGACCAAATTCATCATGGTTCATTCGCTGTGTGATCGTACCATCAGATTGCTTCACCACCAGCCTTGGCGAACCCAATTGATCTGAAATGATTCTGTATTTTACGCCGGATGCGATCATGTAATCTGGAATATTACCCTTAGAACCATAAACGAATCGTTTCGTAATCGTACCCGCCGAGTTCAACTCTGCCGCAATACGATACTGATCCATGTAGACCCAACGTTTTTGTAGAACGTTATTTACTTTCATTCCTACACGGCGATTCAACCCGTCAATCTCATACGAAATCGTAGTCGCTCCCCCTGGAAGAACTACCTGAGTTAGATTACCAAACACGTCATATGTGTACTGAGTTGTGGTATTCGTAACAGTATTGGTTTTAGTTAATAGGTCACCATTTGCGTTATACGTAAATGTAATTGAATTATAAGCCGTCAATCGGTCTTGATCATCATATGTCGCAGTTGTCGTTTGTGCTCCGACGTTTCCTGAATTTCTATTAGAATTCGAATCGTAACCGTAATTTGCAACTACCGATGCATTCTTAGTTACCTGCTGCAGCCTTCCGGACAGGTCAAATACGTAAGAATATGCATCAGTGATACTATTCATTGTTTGTGTTTTGGTATCGATTCTTCCCAAAGCGTCACGAGTAAGATTCATCGTATAGATAGTTGTTGAACCACGCTTTACCGTATAGCCAGTAACTTCTCCAAAAGTATTATATGTGTAGGTGTCTGTGAATCCAGTTGTTGAGCTGGTGCCCATTTTCACAGTCGTAAGCTGACCGTTGGGAGTGTTATAGTTCAAAATCATGTCACCAGCATTAGTGAGATCCTGATCGCTATTAAAGGTATAGGAAATTGAAGACTGAGTCCCGCTAGGGTTTTCTACAACATCATTTAAGAGTACGCCATCGTACTGGTAGTTCTTGCGGTAGGAATATATCTGCACATCAGATGCATTCCGATACTGATTATATACAATATCTTCGTTAGCCCAATCGAATCGATTTTTAAAGTTGTTAGGGGTCGTAATTTCCTGAGGTCTTTCAGATTGTGTATTCATCTGAACCAAATATGTGCCTATAGAGGTAACATAGTCTGTTAGCAATCCCGTCGTTGCATCATAGTTATATGTAATCGATTGACCATTCGGCTTAAGGATTTGCGTCAGCTGCTTATCCAAATTATATGAATAAGAAGTATTAACATTCGGAACACCAGTTAAAACAGGCGGCTGATAGCCGGATGGAAGCTCACTTGAATTAGCAGAAAACTGGTGTATCGGTCGACCAAAGGGAGTGACGCCAGTTAAATTGCCATTGGCATCGTAATTATACGTAATCAATCTTAAATCAGGCCCAATTTGTCCAATTAATTCACCAGCATTGTTATAACTAAAAAGTGTTGATTGACTTAAAGGATTCGTGACTGACTCCAAATATCCTGTTGTAGAATTATACCCGAAGGTACTAACTCTGGCACCTTGGGTGACTGATGTTAATTTCTCATTTGTGTACCCATACTGAATAGGCGTAAGGTTTCCAGTAGTTTCTGAAACAACCCGTTCATAGCTATCAATAGCCAAAACCGATGTTTTGCCTACTCCTGTTGTCGTAGTAAATGTTTTCAACGTCGGATTATATTGCTCAGTTGCCGTAAATGAAGGCGCAGCATAGTAATCCAAAGAATAACTTAAGATAGAAAAAGGATCTTGAAGATCTTGAAGTTGCGCTTGGCGAATGACCCCTGAGACAACGCTAGTCCTTACTTGGTCCCTATAAGTTATACCACTTGTGTAGCGAGAGGTCGGAAATCTTGGATCAGCATTCGTCCCCTCGCTCCAAGTAACTTCCAAAGTTTTACGATCAAAATTATTCTGATCTCGCTGATAAGTATTCGTAGCTCCAGAAGGGAGCACCTCGCGAGACATCGAACTATTGCCATCATTTGAGCCTATGTAATTTGTGGTTCTCCCCATAGGAGTTTGAAGAACGGAATTAATTCTATCTGGAAGAGTAATATTTTGAGCCAGAGTCCAAAAATATCCACCTGAATGACTATCGGTCGTAAGGTTGCCCCAAGCATCATAACTAAATGTACTGACTTGACCGCCTGGCTTAGTGAATGTCTGCAGCAGCCCTTTTGTACCATAGTAAGTAAATGAATGCGTTTGATTCATCGGATTTGTAATAGACGAAAGATAACCATTTGTATCCGTGCTTACAGAGGTCACCGTCCCATTAGGAGCTGTTATCGAAATAAAGTTCCCAGCACCATCACGATTGAAGTAGGTAGTTCTTCCAAAAGTTTCCGTAATCGAATTTAATCGACCCAAACTGTCGTAGGCAAATGATTGAAGTACAGCACCAAGTAGTCCACTTTTTATTTGGACGATACGCCCAGTAGAATCAAAATAAAGAATTCGACTAACGCTATCTATAGGATAGTAGAATCCCCCATTGATCCAAGGATACACAGTTACTTTTTGCTTTTCGCCATCACCAGAATATAAATGCTTACTATTCGGATCGTAGTAATAGAAATTATCTGGGAGCCAACCTCCCAAGCCCAAATGTATTGCTTTCAGGCTGCCTAGAAACATTTCATTTGTCATTTCGATCGGCCCAGACAAAGTTTGAGCTGTCACTACCGTCTTGGCCCCCACCGAGCCTAAAATGGGGTTACCATTAGCATCAAGCCCATCCCATGAATACCCGACATCCGGTGTGGTGATATTTACCGCTGACATAACCGGTGCGGGCCGATCGGCAAGATAAACATTCATGTCATAAGTTATCGGAACCGAATAGGTGTAAGCATTTGTTAAGGCCAACTCAAACGAGGCTTTCATTCTAGAAGTAGCAGTCCGGCCTTCCACCCACGAAGTGAAGTAGTTCATGGCAAAACTCGCTCCCACAACAGGCACCGATTCACCAAGTATTTGGTTTTCCGCTTTAATGATTGAGCCACATTGGTTGGTACCTTGATAAAGATCTTCGACCAGAGTTTTTGGATCAATTCCAATTTGCGAAGGACATTTTTGAATATTCTGTTGCGATATGACCTCATGATGATCTCCGCTTCCACACAAGATCCAGTCACATCTCACACTTATAAACATCTCTGAATTACTAAGAATTGGAATTCCTTGCGCAACATATACACCAGGCTCACAGGTAGAATTCCAGGCAGTACAACCAGTGATTGCCGTATTAAGATCTTCAACCAACTGAGCTTCACAAGTCTTCTCCTGAGCGGAAGAACTAATTGAGAAAACCACTGAAAACATAAATAAAGCCATTGCAACCATGGAACTCATAAGTCCTCCGGACCATTAAAAAGAAATGACCCTGACTTCTCGACATGCGCTGATGGCTTCTTAAGCACTAAATAGTCTGGTATTTATATAATTTTGTTTCACAGGCGGACAAAGAATGGCGAGGAGAAACTTGTAATCAAGAACCCAACAAAATGCCTCAAGCTTTGCGGACAATAGCAAAGGCGAACTGTAATTAGATTCTTTTTTATAGTACCACATCCAAAACATAAATGGTTGCGAGACACGGAAACAAAAAAGTGGAAACAATTCTCAAGTTATGAAAAATCAGAGCCCTGTTCGCGAACGCATACAAAAGTTACCAAGCGCATACCGCAAATAAGAATCACAAAGAGAAATTTTAAAACTGAATGAAAAGAGAACGTGGCTTCAACCTGTTTCCTTACCTCGAAACAAACAAATCGAGGTGAATGTTTTAAGATTTCGTAAGATTTTATAAGCTGGTATAAAGAATTATCAAAGCTCGATTGGATCATACAATACAATTGGATATTTTAATGACTGCCCTAAACGTCGTGTGCACACTTATATCGCACAACAGGTCAGACAAGATTTTAAAAATCTATGCCAATTTGATAAGCAACGTCATATTTTTTTGATCCATTTTTGAGGCAGTTCCGTTGACATAACTGCAAGGTTATTCAACAACATCCCTACGTACTTGCAATTCAGTACGCTTCAACAAGCAGGCCTCGGCGAGGTGATCCGGTGGTCAAAGAGGTTCCATGCCAGTAGTTCCAAGGATTAACTACGATACGAAACGACTAGTAGCATTTTTAGATGTCATGGGCTTCCAAGAGCTACTAAAGGATTCAACTCTAGCAAGTTTGCAAAAATACTACGACATCGCAAATAGTTTTCTTGTCGACAAAACGAATCTCTACAATAGCGTAGCGGTTGATGACAACTTCCAAAAGATATTTGTTAGTGATTCTATAATAATGACCGTCGATCTTTTGAGTGAAACCGAAGTTGACAACGAACAGGAAAATTTTGAACGCGTAAGAAGACTGATTAGCGCTGTAGGTTTACTTCAATACCTATTAGCTATTCAGGCCAATATTTGGACTCGCGGAGCCATTTCAATTGGAGACCTCTTCCTAGAGGAAAACACTCAGACTCTAGTTGGCCCCGCTTTTATTCAAGCATATGAACTAGAAAAGAAGGCTGATTACGCGAGAGTTATTATCGATCCGAGAGTTATAGCTGCATTCAATATTAGCTCTATGGAATTCGGTGATCGACTAAACTCAGCAGACACAAACTCATGTCATGTTATCATCCCCGAATTCAAACAGCCATTTGGACTTCCACAGATGCAAAATGATGCTGTCATGATTGACTGGTTTAGACAATCTTTTGACAGAACTGAACCAACGGAAAATTTCTTTCAAGATTTGAAGTCGAGGATGCTAACCAAGCAAGAACTTTTTGAAAAAGGAAATAAGCTAATCAGGTATTTGGTGGAATCCTATATTGTTCGAACAAGGACCCCGCTCGAAACTAATTCTATTACCAGAGCAGAAGTTATCCAGAAACAAATTAACCAAGCTTCTGGGCTAAATCTTCCACCGATGAAATATAAAGGACTCGCGACAAAATGAGCAAAACCGTATCACACGATTTTTTAGAACGGATTCAAAGAGATCTTACCAGAAATTTTAAAGAGTGCATGGAAAGAAAATCCATTGGCTCTGAAGATATAGTTTACTGGTTTGTGAAATTAAGACAGTTTACAGAGTTTCTAGATTTAAATCCAAATCCGTACTCACACGTAAATCTATATGGAAATTGGATTTTACACACAAAACTTGATAAAGCCAAATCAACTAGTTTGGTTAAATCTTTATCAAAAATCGCAGGTGATTACCTAAGCCAGACAAATAAAATAAAGAACCACAGTGATCGAATATCGGAGACTATAAGTATAGCCATACTGAGAAAGGAAATTCTTGACCTGTTGGCAATCTTAAAATGTTCAAAGACTCTTTTCGATACCGAATTTTTCTGGAATAAGATTGTTAGTACTCTCATGCTAGAGATTGTCAATAAGGACTTTTTAATAGCAGATGATATAGAGATCGAAAAGCTGTTAGAAAAAACCCCGTTTGCTGCGAAACAATTTCGATTGATGAGCTTCGGTCCAAACACGGACATAAGGTGGCTTCTACTTCCCCATGAGAAAAGTAAATTTGGAAAGCCGTTAACTGGCAAATTGTATATTACGGAAGGACCTGATTCCTTCGAGGAACGCAGTGATCTTTATGAAGATATTTAACGAGGGAACTAAGTCACATTGAACTTTCTAATCGATAATTCTGCTCTCAACGAGATTCTCAAAATCCGACCATTAACGGAGAATGTTACGACCAACATCATCCGTACTGGTTCACGGTTATTCATTAGTTATGAAGCTTATTTAGAGAATGCATCTGGAACCAAACGTGAAAACGTAAAACTAAGAGCTGGAAACTTACATTGGATGCTATCAAACAGCAGACCCAATCAAATAGTTATCACGAAACCTGTTATAAAATGGCTAGAAAAAGAACTAAAGAACAATGGCAGGTTCAACTACCTACCTACACTCTACACAGAACAAAGATGGCCAAACTTTCTTAAGTTTCTATCTCAAGACGAAAACTTCTCCGATATCTATGACTCATCAGAAGAAGGAAGAGAATGGCTCAAGCAGTCCAAAGACCATTTTAAGGAGCGGGACAAAGTCTTTAGAGAGGCCGGAAAGGTTCTATCTCAAGATGAACTAAGACAATCGATAGTAAACATCAATTTACAGACTCCAGCATATCAACTCACAACGTTTCGACGTATATTTGGAATATCGAACAACCTTATAAAGAACATAATCTTCACACCAAATAGAAAACTGTATCGAATACATCGAACTTATTTTATGCTTATCTACCTCAGAATGCTTGGTAATGCATATTCGGAATATAAACATCAAGATGAAATAGGTTTTCTACGAGAAATCATCCGAGGCAATTGGTATGATTTGGCCATCATTGCACAGGCCTCTCAATTCAACTATCTTATCAGCAATGATGCCGACCAAAGAGCGATGACAAACTTTCTTTTCGACAAAGGACTCGTTAAGTGCAAAGCAATTTCACTTCAAGAGTTTGTGGAGAAGATATCAAAGATTTGACCAGATCTTTGTTTCAGACGCTCCAGGTTCACCTCAACAAGTGGTTTAAGATTAGTATCTTTAAAATCAAACCTGAACGTGACTTTCTTTAAGCGAATATTTTGGTTAGAGTAATATTTGGAGGCTCTTTCCTTCCAAAGCTTTAAGTTTTCCTCTCCCTTTGGATAACGACTACAAAAGACCGCTTCACTCCTTTGTGCCGATAAGTACCCAATTAAAACACTATTCATCGTTACAATTGTACTATGAGCAGCGGGTTGCGCATCAAATCGCAACTCATACACTTCGGAAACGATGCTTCCCTACGGCAGAACATGCCTCAAGAGCTCATAAAATAAAAGTCGCGAAAGCAGAGAGAGAGAGAGAGAGAGAGAGAGAAGAAAATGTCGTTGCAGAAAAAGCGGCAAAAAGAGCAAATGAAGAAAACTTCATGAAGGAAAAGTTTGGGACTGCGCCAATTCAGAGCTCCTAGGATGGATCCTACAGGGTGATAACTCGTTACTTACAAGAAATGGCTAATGATTCAGATAGCATCAAATTTAAGACGTACACAATTCCACTTGCAGATAAAAAAAGAGGATGGCCAGTCGGCGGTGACTTTTATGGAAAGAACGCATTTGGTGGTACGGTTAAAAATTCCAGATGGTTTTTAATCCAACACGACATGGTCGTCAGCTCGTCAGAAACACCGTAATCGCGGAAAAAGAAAAACCCCGATATTGCTATCGGGGTTTTAAAAATTTATCCAAAAAAAATTGGAGCGGGAGACGGGGCTCAAACCCGCGACCTATGCCTTGGCAAGGCATCGCTCTATCAACTGAGCTACTCCCGCGCTCAAAGAGAAGCCAAAATTACAGTTGCCACTGTTGGTTGTCAACGGCTAAAACTAAAAAAATGAAAGCAATTTTGATGAGCCGCGCGAAAAAATGGATGATTTTAGCCCTTATAGGCTGTTCTGCTTATTTTGTGGGCTACATTTGGGGAAAGGGCGTACAAAAGGCCCCCGTCTCCCCGCCAGAAATTCGAGAAATTCGCTAATATCCTTGAGGCTGCTTAGATTCGGCTTTGGTTTTTTGGTCTTCTTTGATCTTTTGATTTACGTCTTCGCGGTTTTCTTTCACGCGATTTCTTTGCAACATCGTTTTTTTGCCGTGTATTTCGGCCGTAGGCGCGCCTTCCTTCATCTTGGTGTTCAAGTCGGCCTTATCCTTTTCAACCATGTCACGGGCTTCTGTGCGCTCTTTAGATTCATTGGCGCGCGCGGGCGGGGTATCTCTTTGTGAATCGAGTGTTACTTGGGCGAATGCCAGGCCTGAAAATAGGCTAAGAGCGATGATGGCGTGATAATTCATAAGTCCTCCTGTCGCCAGACTTAAACCAGCATAGCGACAGCGAAGGACTTAGGCAGTTTGTTTATTTACAAGCGATCTCTTTGCTTTCCAAAGCACCCGAGATGTCGTTAATGCTCACCGTGATTTTGCACGAACGGAACATCTCCACACGGTCAACCACCACTTGGTATCTACCAGAAGCATCGCCGTCGTATTTCAAGTGAGAGACATAAGACACATTGTATTTAGGAAGGTAGTTCATGCGAGTGGAAACCTGGATGTCAGCTTCCGCACCGATCACACGGGCGTGAACGATGGCTACGTTTTTAGCCTGCTCTTTGGACATGGCTTGAGTTTGCGTCAGCATACCGGCTTGGGAAACGGATACTGTCAAAGAAATTGCCAGCATGCTCAAAGTCGTCATCATTTTTTTCATAGAAACTCCCTTATTCCGATTTAAACATTTGTAAATCTATATAAGGGAGATATTGCAATTCGAGTGCTTAGCTTCGGGGCATAATTTGGAAACTAGAGGAACACTAAGATACCAACTCCAAAAACTAAAACGGCCGCGAGGTGGATCCAGATATGTTTACTAAAATTCATTCTAAATTATAGCGCGGAAATCGACCGCAGCTGCTCGGCTTTTTCGTTAATATTACTTTTGAAAGCAATCTTCTGCTTATCCGTCAGATTTGTCATCACCTGAGTGATCAGCTTTTGCAGATTTTCTTGATACGCCTGATTCGCCACCCGAAATTCCGGCATATCAAATTTATCCGCGGCCGTTGTGTAATCACGAACGAACTTTTTCATCTCCTCCATTGAGTTTTGATGGGTCACGAACTCCGCAAAAATATAAGCTTTGTTTTTAGCTTTAAGTTCTGCCGGGTATGGAGAAGCCTTAACACTTTCTTCGATCATCTGTTTTTGTTCTTTGGTTAAAGATCCTAAAAACATCTCAAAGATATCTTCGTACTTACTGCAATAGTCCTTCTGAAGCTTCGTTACGTTCTGTGCTTTCTCGATATCTTCCTGATTCTTTTTCGCGAAGGATTTTTTGAAATACTCAATCTGTTTCGGCTGAGTGGTCGCAATGAAATCCACGGCCGTCGTAGCAAAGTGCGCATTGATTTGTTCGATGTCTTTAAAGAAAGAACCGAAATAGCCCGCAACCTTGGCATCATTTAAAGTGCCTTGATCGATGTCATTTTGAATTTTATCAATGCGTTCCATCCACTGCGGAAGCAGCGTGGTTTTCATCAGCCCCAGATCTTTCTTGATATCTTTCTTAAGAGCTTTACTTTGCTCAGAGGAGATATCGAAATAGTCATCCACTTTAGAAGCGATATAGGTATCGGCCCAGCGATACGCGATATCCAAACGACTACAACCTGATAAAAGCATCATACCGAGCGACAGAAACAGTAATGTATTCTTCATGCAACCTCTTCCAACAAGGCTATCAAACCCTTGCTGGCAGAGGTTAACAGAGTGAAGGCACCCGACTTTCGCTCTATGCAAAGTGTCGGATCTTCATATTTACGGCCCGACTTTAGAGATGGCTGCGATAATCGGCGTCAGGTCTTTGCAGATCTTCTTCCTCTTCTTTTGCAGAGAAGGACCCTGGTAACTTATCCGCCAAAACATCAAAGCGCTCCACAATGGGCGGGCGAGCCAAAAGGTCTGAGGCACGGGAAATCAAATTTGATGCGACTTTACCTTCCAAGTGCGCACGACGGCCATACTCATCAGGAAAAGCATCAAAGATCGCAAAGGTGGAGGGTCCCATACGACACGCAAACCACGCTGTGGTATTCACTTCTTCTTTTACCAAAGGAAGGGCGTCCCTTAGAAAGTTTTCAAGTTCAAATTCCCGCCCCGGCTTTGCTTCTAAATGAATGTACAGACCCAACGTTGTCATGGGGACCTCCGATAATTCACGATACTTTTTCTGGGAAGTGTCTCCAACTGAAACGATCATGTTTCTAATCAGAAAAAAATCGACTTTTTCCGGATTCTCCCTTCTTAAGTCCAGAGAAACTCCGATAGGTACATCATCGTTCCTTTAAAGAGGAACTCACCAAGGAGTGCAGAATGTTAAAGTTCACAGCAAAGATGACACTAGTAGTAGCAATGTTAGGAATGGGCGCTTGCGCTTACTCTCCTGTAAATGAAGAACCTCGCTCTCCGTCGAGCTATACTGAAGAAAAAGCAGAGACTCCGCGTCCATGGCATTTTCCTTATATTCAAAAAGGAACTTCCCGCGCCGCTGCTTACTACTAATTTGAAATTAAAATTAAGTTTGTGCATAGACCGGATGATCGAAAGACTCCGGTCTTTTTATTTACAGCTATCGACAAAACTCCGCCCTGTCCCAGTTTGAGACATCCCGCCATTCCTCGCCTCCAATTAAATCAGTTTTAAAACGCCGCAAGCTGGTATCAATTTTGAACATAAAGTTTACATGGGAATTTTGCGTTTATTATTTTCAGTAATATTGTGGACTGTTATTCATTCATCTGTCGCCTTAGCTGGCGGAGAAGTCACCCTTTATCAATGGTTGCCGATGGGCCACTTTTCAGCTCCCTTTATTCTTCCTGTAAAATCCGGCGAAACACCGGAGGCCGCAGCGGAACGCTATCTTTCTAATTTGGAAAAACATCCTGATCTGATGGAACTTTTCCAAGGCCAGCGCCCGCAAATGTCAGCGCAAAATCTCACTCCTCTGGATGAGGCCCGTGAAAAACGCGCTCTTTTAATTGCGAACTTACCCAAAGACTATGGAATGAACTCCCAACGTGTGAACAGCTTTAAGCGCATTTTCAAAGAAGGCGGTCACATCAGCTATTTACTTCCTATCAATGCAAATCTGGGTCTGACAGTTGATGAAACTCGCAGTCTATTCACAAAAATTTCTGAAAGCTTTCCGATGATGGTAGCGATGGGTGGAGACGACGTTGACCCAGCTCAATACAAAAAAGATAACATGCATGCCAGAAATACAATCCCCACACGAGATCAATTCGAGGTCTCTCTGATCAAGAATTATGTTGCAAGCGAAAAAGGCTTTTTCTTGGGAGTGTGCCGCGGTTCGCAGATTGCTTCTGTGGCCTTGGGTTATAAACTTGTGCAAGACGTTCCGGTGCAAGTGGGACCAGAACTTCCCCATGGAAATGATTGGCATGAGATTGAAGTTAAAAAAACCACAAATGGAATTTTGTCTGCTCTTTTACCAGAAGGTTCGAACAAGTTGACGGTGAATTCCCTGCATCACCAAGCCGTGCAATTTAAACCCGGCGGTCCTTTGGAACTCGCAGCCACAGCCGCTGATGGAGTCACTGAGGCGACAGAGTTTAAGAATGGTCGAGGTATTTTACTGCAATTCCATCCGGAACTCATGGATAACGAATTAGGCAATAAGATCCTGTGGAAAGTTCTCCAACAAAAGTCGAAAGTCATGCCTGCAAGCTGTTCCAAGGTCTTTTAGCTTAAGGTCCAAATTTCCGCTTAAAATTTGAACAGAACCTCAAATATGCCGATCTCCTACTTACATCTTCAAAAGGTAGGACGTTATGAATATCGGCTTTTGGATGACAGCGCTTGTACTTTCATCTTCTGTAGCAACCACGGTTGCACATGCACAAACTGTTGAAATCAAATGGGCTGGCAGCGAGCATCTTTCCCTGGGTGAAAGTGGGGCCTTCGCGGCTTGCCGCCAACTTGGGATCAGTAAAACAGACTGCCCGGTCACAGATCTTCCCCGTGGTGATAAAAAAATCTCTTTCCGTTATGGCGAAATCTTGATGTCTGCAGACTTTTACAACAGTCCAGACGAATTTTATTCCGACCGTCGTAAAGGCATCAAACACGTGATCAAGTGCACGCACGATGAAATTCATGGCGACAAACCAAAAACTTGCAACAACGTCGCAACGTTTTTCTCGATGCCAAAATACCTGGGTGTGGTGACTAAGAACTACAACCACTTCGGTTGGTACAACATGAAAGACTATGTGAAGTACCACCAGCAAGCGATTGATAAAGCCCTGAAGTCTTACGCTTTGAAAGATTCCAATCCAGAAAAAAGCTTGTTGCTGTACCAACAGGCGATGATCGCAAATGCATACGCCGATCACTATTTGACAGACGCCTTCGCTTCTGGCCACGTACGTGTTCCCCGCGTGCAAGTTGTGGAATGGGCGAAAGCGAACCTTGAAGGATTCCTTAAAAAAAACCGTGGTGACTTAATCACCATGCTTTTGCATGACAACGAGAGCAAAAACCTGAAAACGGGAGTCGAAGAAGCCTTCCCGGTTTCCAATGCTTACGGTGATGAATGGGAAACTCGTGGTGACGGTCACTTGCAAATTGATGAAAATCCATTGGATCCCGTTCGCCTGCATCCAGAACACGCTGTGCGTGAATCTGTGAAAGAAGTTTTGGTGGCAGCTCTTTATGGCGTTGAACCAAAAGGTATTTTCTCCGCCACCTGGATGGTGCCATTTAGCCAGGACATTCCGTTCCATCAAAAATTTACGGCATCTCATCAGCAAATGACGGAAATGGATTTCGTGAATTCGTTTTTTAGAAAACAGCCTTTGATTAAAGCCACTCATGTGGCGCGATATGATTTAGGCCGCTGCCTTAAAGCAATGCCTGATATTTTCGCGGAATTCCGCAAAGCTGTTCGTAAAGACATCCAAACAACTCCAGAGCTTTCTCGACGTTTGCCGGCGCGCTATCTGGAAGCTTTCAGCAACGTCAACTAACACCCCAGCAGCACTTTGTTGCGTTGGCTCGTGACTCCCTGGATGCTATGAGTTAAATCCATAGCATCTTTGTGAGCATCGGCCTTCTGTGGGGGAATTATTAAAAAGCACATCGTTCTTGCATCTTTGGTGTCGGCAGCCCTGGCTGTTACATTGGTTTTTGCTTTGAAATGGTACCAAAACCGCCAGCCTGAGCTGGGTGGTGACTTCCAAGCAAACTACAATGGTTCTTCCTGGAAATTTTCCGACGATCCTAAAAAATTGAACCTTCTGTATTTCGGTTATGCGAAATGCCCTGACGTCTGCCCGATGGCTTTAACTTATACCAGCCAGGCTTTTCAATCTTTGACGGAAAATCAAAAGAAAAACGTTCGCCTGATTTTCATCAGCGTGGATGTCGAACACGACACACCAGCTAACGTAGCTGTTTATGCTCAGAACTTTGATCCGAGCTTCATTGGCCTAAGTGGCACAAAGCAAAACATTGATACCGCGGTCAAAACCTTTGCTGCGAGCTATATCGAGGAAAAAGACACCAAGTCCTATCTGGGATATTCAATCTCCCACACGGACCGCATTTATTTTCTGAACAAGAATGGTATTGTACTTGATACATTACCAAATCCGCGTTCAGCTGATTCTATTGTACAAAAAATTAAGGAGAACCTATGAAGTCTATGATTCTTTCTGCAGTATTGGTCTTGGTTTCTTCTGTCGCATTGGCAGCAGATATCGAATTTTCTAATCCCCACGTTTTTGTTCCCCTAAAAGGCACAAACACTACAGCGGGTTTTGGAACCATCAAAAACACGACAAAATCTGAAGTAACGGTTAAAGTCGTTTCCGCAACTCCATTTAAAGCCGTCGAACTTCATGAGTCTTCTGAAAAGAACGGTCGCATGACGATGTCCAAAATGGAAACGATCAAAATTGCAGCTGGCCAAACTTTCGAACTAAAACCCGGCGGCAATCACATCATGCTTTTCGATGCGACTAAACCCGTTGAAGAAAAACAAACTGTGGCGATCAAATTGCTTGTGAACGACAAAGAGCAAACAGTGAACTTCCCCGTGGTCACTCGCTTGTCTAAAGAAACAAAAACTGAAGACAAAAAAGAAGAACACCACCATCACTAAGAGTGAGCTCGGTCATCACAAACTAAGAAAAGGCAGATCTAAAAAGTCTGCCTTTTTTATTGGATCTAAAAGGTACGGCCTTACTTTCTTCAGGGTACTGGAGGAAGTAAGGCCGTACCTTTTAGAGGGTGGTTTTAAAGCGTTGCCAGCTAAAACCAATCGCGGCCACGGCCATCGCTGCTAAAATCGAAACGTCGAATAGAATGAGGTTTGCGTCCCCGCCTTTTAGCATGATGTTTCTTAAAAGATCGATGTAATAGGTGATCGGGTTTACGTAGGAAAACATGCGCATGGCCCAGGGCATGTTTTCGATGGGGAATGCAAGACCTGACAGAAGCATCGCTGGCAGCAGGAACAGAAATCCCCCCATCATCGACTGCTGTTGGTTCTTCGCCAAAGTGGAAATCATCAAACCAATTCCCACCGTGCAGCAGATGAACATGAACGAAGCAAACATCAAAACCAGCAAACTTCCCCGCATGGGAAGTCCAAAGACAAAAACGGCCACAGCTAAAATCAACGGAATATTACTCATCCCCAAGATCACATAGGGCACTGTCTTACCCATAATGACTTCTTCCGGTTTTACAGGTGCCGCAATCAGAGTTTCAAAAGTGCCAAGTTCTTTTTCTTTCGTGATCGACATGCTGGTTAAAAGAATGGTGATCAAACACACCAGCATACTCATCACACCCGGAACCAGAAATAAAGCCGTCTGCATCGCAGGATTGTAAAGAACCCGAACGTCGAACTCCAATGGATTTTTTAAGCGATCCGTTTGCTTCATTTGCATAACGGCATTTACGTAGCGCTCGATACTTTGCCCGCGCGTGACGTTGGTCGCGTTGATCAAAAGCTGCACCCTGCCCTCGCCCCGTCCGAGGCTGCGATCTAATCCTCCTGGCGGTGCCACCAAGACCGCATCCGCCTCGCCCCCTTGTACTTGAGTGTAAGGATCTGACGAGCTTACCTTGGCCGGAATAAACCATCCTGATGCCAGACAGTCGCGATACAAGTTCATCAACGAAGAATCCGAGGGAGCCCCGAATACACTAAGTCTTATGTTACGCGCCTCAGTCGATAAAGCGGTCGCAAAAATAGTGAGCTGAATACACGGCGCCACGAAAAGTAAAATGCGCATGCGTGGATCGCGCAAAGTCTGCAGCATCTCTTTTTTCATAAAGCCCAACAGAGTTTTCATGGCTCGACGTCCTTTTTAAATTTTCGCGTCGCAACCATCAGCATCATTAGCAACAACAAGCAGAGCATTGCAAGCGAAGGAAGAATTTGCATGAATCCCGCACCTTGTAAAAACAGTTCCCGGCTGATTTTAATAAACCACCGCGCCGGCAGGATCATCGTAAAGTAATAAAAAAACGGCGGCATATGCTCGACCGGAAAAATAAATCCCGATAAAAGCATCGACGGCAAAAGTCCCGAAAGCATCGCAAACTGCATACTGAGCTGCTGACTGCGAGTGAGCACAGAAATAAGCAGGCCCTGCGCAAGATACGTACAAAGAAAAACCAAAGCCGAAAACATGTACAAAATAAAGCTGCCCCGAAAAGGAACCTGAAAAATCAACTTCGACATCATAAAGATGAATAAAACCGAACCCAGGCCCATCACGGCGTAAGGCAGAAGTTTACCAATGATGATTTCTAAGGGGCTGACGGGTGTCCCCAGTAACAACTCCATCGAACCGTTCTCCCATTCGCGCGCCACCGTCAAGGCTGTCAGCAAAATCGATAAGATCGCGATGATCACTGCCGCAAGCCCCGGCACCACAAACCACTGACTGTTCAGTTCCGGATTAAATAGGAATCGGGATTGAATTTCTAATTTCTGACGAAGTTCCACACCAGGAAACTCCCGCATAAGTGCGAGCTGTTGCACTCCTCCTAAATATCCAACCACCGATGCCGCCGAAGAATTATCAGCACCATCAATCAGAATTTGCACGGATGTCTGCCGCGTGGGAGTGAGATCACGCGCAAATTCCGGTTTAATGATAAGTGCGGTCTTGGCAAGCCCACCATCCAAGGCTTCAATCGCATGCGCCGGACTAAAAACATAACGAGGAATAAAATATTTGGAGCTGACAAAGGAATCGATCAAAATCCGGGACTCGGCGGTCTTACTGCCATCAAAAATCGCCAAGGGAATTTTATCCATGTTAAATTCAATCGCGAAACCAAAAAACAAAACCATCACGATCGGCATAAAGAACGCAACCGCTAGTGTGAAGGGATCACGCACGATGTGAAAAATTTCTTTTCTGGTGACGGCCCAAATAGATCCTTGCATCAGCTGGTCCCTTCGACCTGGGCAATAAAGACGTCTTCCAAGGTTACATCTTTAGGATTTTTGTGGGGAAAGGAATACTGCTTTAAATTCACCGCAGAATCCAGTGCAATCAACTCCCCGTCCTTCATCAAAGCAATTCTTCCGCACTGCTCAGCTTCATCCATATAGTGAGTCGTCACAAAGACCGTCTTTCCGCTGGCAGAAAGATCCCCGATCAATCCCCAAAAACGCTGACGAAAGGCAGGACTGACTCCAGCTGTGGGCTCATCCAAGAAAACCACTTGGGGATCATGCAGGACCGAGGCAATAAGACTTACCTGCTGTTTGATCCCGCCGGGTAAATCTCGCACCATGGTTTTTTCACTGCGCTGAAATTTAATGAATTCCAAAAGCTTTTGCTTTTGTTCTTTGAATTTCGCCTCATCGATTTTTCTTAAAGCTGCCGTGAATGCCAGATTTTCTGCAACAGTCATATCGTCGTACAGAGTGAATTTTTGCGACATATAGCCGACTTGCTTTTTTACAGCGATGGAATCAGTGCGCACATCGATTTCACAGACATGGGCTTCACCCTCGGACGGAATCAACAAGCCACACAATACGCGGATCGTGGTGGTCTTGCCTGCACCATTGGCGCCTAAGAAACCAAAAATCTCTCCAGCCTCCACGGCAAAAGAAACATTTTTAACGGCATAGAATTCACCAAACTTGACCGAAAGATTTTTTACTTCCACCGATTTCATGTTTCCGCACCGAACGCTTCTAACGAGGAATCATAGCGCAAAAAAACTTCATCAAAGGTGTCGCAATGTTCTTTTTTTAAAATCGCTTCAGGCTCTCCCTCAAGTAAGGTCTTGCCATCAAATAACAGATGCACATTTTCGCACTTATAAGCTTCATCCATATAAGACGTTGTCACCAATATCGTGATCTTTTCCTGCTCGCGCAGCTCATACAAGAGTTTCCAGAAATCACGGCGACTTAAGGGATCGACACCATTCGTGGGCTCATCTAGGAATAAAACTTTCGGAGAAGCGAGCAAGGCACAGACCAAACCAAGCTTCTTATACATCCCCCCGGATAATTGGGACGCCAAACGTTCTTGAAAACGATCCAGGCGAGTCATCTCTAAAAGTTTACGACTGCGCTCTTGAAATTCTTCTTCATTTAACCCATAAAGAGTTTTAAAAAATTCCAGATGTTCCTGAATACTGAGCTCACCGTACAGGCTTTGGGTTTGCGGCATGTAAGCAAGTTGATGACGTATTTTATCAAATGAAACGACCTGACCCTGGTGCAGATATTCAATTTGCCCCTGATCCGCTTTTAACAATCCCATCAGGTGACGCATTAAAGTTGTTTTGCCTGCGCCCTCGGGACCGATAATTCCATGAACCAAGCCATCCTCGAACTCCATATCGAGTCCTTTCAGGGCTTGGACCTTTTTCATTTTCTTATGAAGATCTTGGACTTTTATTTCCATTCCAGAGTCATTCCGGGTTTCAGAATCCCCTCTTTATTGGCAAAGCGGATCTTAACCCCAAATACCAGGCGCGTTCGTTCATCACGGGTTTGGACATTTTTCGGAGTGAATTCAGCATCAGGATTAATAAACTCAATCACACCGGGAAACTTTTTATCGTCCATCTCAGGAAGAGTCGCTTCGACTTGTTGATTGATTTTTAAAGAAGCAATTTCATCATGAGGTAGATAAAAATAAGCATACACCTCTTCCAAATTCCCGATGGTCACAAGCTTAGCGCCCGGATTCACCATCTCGCCTTCTTCAAAATATTTAGTCAGAACAGTCCCTTTGAGTGGGGAAACTACCTCACACCAGCCCACACGGGTTTCTAAATCATCTTTTTTACTGCGAACTTGGTCATAAGATTCCGCCGAAATATTTCCACTCTTATAAAGGCTCGCACTTCGACGATAAGTGGATTTCGCAAGCTCATAGCTGATCTTGATATCTTCACATGAGAGGGAAACCAGCTTCTGCCCTTTTTCCACGATCATGCCTTCTTTAACGGGCAAGTGGCTGATGACGGCTTGAACTCGCAGAGGCACGTCCACTTTGGTGACTTCAATGGTGCCGGCATAGCGGAAGCTTGTACGAAATAAATATTGGCGAACAAGGAAAGCGACCAGAATCAGAACGACGATGATGACGACGGGAACGATCTTCTTTTTGCTCATGCTTAAAAGGCTAGCACCAAACTATGCAAACACAATCGTGAAAATAAAAAAAAGCCGATGTTACAAACATCGGCTTCTTTATTCTAATTTACTCTAAGAGTTAATTAGTTATTGCCTGGAAAGAACCAGCAAAGAGGTCTTGTACCTACAGCGTCACGAGGAGCGTAGCAAGAGCCTTGTTTGTAGTCTGTGTCAGACAAACGATCGTTGATCGCAACTGGGCACAAAGCACCTTGGAAATATGTATCCAAGCGGCATTGAGTTTTAGGGTGAGAGTCGTCAGTACGACGAACAACAGTTTTATCTGGAGTGTCGAACTTAGGAGCTACTTTATCTTTAGAAAGATCCATGAATAGGTTAGCTACTTGCTGACCAGCTTCAGAGATTCTTTGGCAGATAAGTTGGTCTGCTGTGTTGTGGTATTGAGTTTCGCAAGCTGCTTTAGCAACTGGATCGATAGTCAAACCAGCTACGATAGCTGCGTTGTCGTCTTCAGCGAAGAACAAACGAAGACATTTCAAAGATGCGAAATAGTCAGAAGCACCTTCGTTAGATGCCCATGCACCACCGTACCAAGAATCGATTTTAGGCGCGCCAGCATTGTGGTGACCCATTTCGTGGCAGGCAACCAAAGCCATACCTTCTACACCGATAGTTTTATGACGAGCCAAACCACCGTACATATTAAGGATACGAGTGTTGCCTTGGCGTTGAGCTGAAGCATTCACAGTACCATCTGTCCATAGACGGTTGATTTTCAATTTGTCACCAGCAGCAGTGATTTCTGGTGTATAGATTTTCTCCATACGATCCATAACCATCATGAACTGCTCTTGTGTGATCCCGCCGGTTTGGAACAAACCTACTGGAATATACATAGAGTTCTCTGGTACGAACCCGTGGCAACCTTCTTCTGTGCGTTCTGTGTTGAATGTGAAACCTACTGTTGCGATCAATGCAACTACGGCCAATCCACGACGTAGCGTTGTATTTGTCATGACTACTTCCCCTCCTTGAGTCTAGACGTTGGAAAAATGCTACCCTTAAGTCGCGGACAATTACAAATATAAAACTTTAGTCCTGTCGCATAGCAATAAAAAAGACACCACCCCCTGCGGAGATCGAGTCCTGTTTTTCGAGGACATTCACGAGAACTTTGACCTCACTAAAATGCGAGTAAAGAAATTGGTAAAATACTTCGATAAAGAAACCAACAAGGGAGTCTTGTTTATGAACGGTTTGAAATCGTGGTTTCGTGGCATTCGTGGAAAATTATTGTTCTCTGCCTGTCTGCCTGTTGTTGCATTCACTATGATGACCTTTGTGGCGTTACGTAGCACCAATAAGCTGGGCGATATGCTTAATACTGCCTATACAGATATCGTTCCCAATATGGATGCCTTGGGACAACTTGCGATGCAACGTGCCCGTGTGGGTTACTTCTTTTGGGCTGCGGTAGGTTTGCACGGTGAATCCCGTACTAAGTTCATCAAAAAGACTGAAGACGCATGGCAAGACTTCAAAGAAGCTCAAGAATACTACGAGAAAACTCCATTTGGTGAAGTTGAAGGCAAAAACTATCAAATCGTAAAAGACAATAAAGCAACATTTTATAAAGTAACTGAAGCCCTAACGGAAGCCCTTCGTAAAGACACTCCGGAAGTGGACGAAAAAGTTCGCGCCTCATTAAATGGTGGCGAATGGCACTTATTAGCTCTGCAAGTTCAAAAAATGTCAGAGCAGAACTTTAAATATTACCAAGAGACGGCAACTGAACAAAATGCTCAACAAGTAAAAGATCGCAAAGCTCTGACAGAAATGTTGATCTTAATTGCGGCGATGAGTGTCTTTGCTCTTTTCGGTATCTTAATGTGGATCGCTTACAAGGTTTCTAACACTGTCAGCAGCATTGCAAATAAACTGACGGATTCTGGAAACCAAGTTTCTTCAGCAATCACTCAGCTTTCTGTGGCGGGTCAAACTCTTTCCACGGCGTCTACTGAATCTGCAGCGTCTTTGGAAGAGACAGTTGCTTCCCTAGAAGAGATGTCTTCGATGGTTAAAATGAATTCTGATAACGCCAAACAAGCGGCGACTTTATCTCAGTCCTCAAAAGATTCTGCAGAGGAAGGTCAACGCGAAATGGCTGCTTTGATTCAATCGATGCAGGGTATTTCTCAATCTTCCAAGAAAATCGAAGAGATCATCAATGTAATCGACGATATCGCCTTCCAAACGAATCTTTTGGCACTGAATGCAGCGGTTGAAGCGGCTCGTGCGGGTGAACAGGGTAAAGGGTTCGCCGTGGTTGCTGAAGCCGTGCGCACTTTGGCGCAACGTTCCGCAGTTGCAGCGAAAGACATCTCGACACTTATTAAAGACAGCGTTGAGCAAGTTGAAACCGGTGCAAAAGTCGCCGACCGTTCTGCTGAAGTTTTAAACACAATTGTGACTTCCGTTAAAAAGGTTTCAGACCTTAACAATGAAATCTCGGCAGCAAGTACCGAGCAAACAACTGGTATCTCTCAGATTTCTCAGGCCATGAATCAATTGGATGCGGGCGTTCAAGGCAATGCGGCTTCCTCTGAGGAAATCGCTGCATCATCTGAAGAAATCTCGGCTCAAGCCGATCTTATGAGTAAATTGGTTGCTGACTTAAACCTTGTGGTGACTGGGAACAGTGAAACTCAGGTGGAGCGCTCGGCTGCATCAGCCGCTCCACAAAGAAATGCAAGCGGTGGGAAAGTCGTGCAATTTAAAACAAAGCCGGCACCGACCGCTAAAGCAGCAAAGTCCCCTGCCCCTAAAAAAGCACAAGGCGGCGCAGCAGCCGATATGATCCCTTTTGACGATGAAGGTCCACGGGGCAAAGTCGGCACTACGGACGGCTTTTAATCCGTTGCAGTATTTCTAGATTTCGGGCTATCTTTACGGGGCATGAAAATTCCATTTAACCTGCCCCCGCATAGCCACAATGAAGAGAAATATATTTCTCAAGCCATCGCCAATCGTAAATTATCTGGCGAAGGTGTATTTAATAAAAAAGTCGTTGAGTGGTTTAAAAATCATCTAAAATGTGAAATGGCCGTCATCACTCCAAGCTGTACTTCTGCTTTGGAAATGGCGATGGTTCTTGCAAACATCGGCCCGGGTGACGAAGTCATCTTGCCTTCTTATACATTTACTTCCACAGCTAACGTTATTGCCCTTTATGGTGCTACTCCTGTTTTCGTTGATATTGATCCGAAGACTATGAATATGGATGTGGCGGCTATGGAAAAAGCAATCACTCCCAAAACCAAAGCAGTTATGCCCGTTCATTATGCTGGTATTTCCTGCGAAATGGATCGCATTATGGCTTTATCAGAAAAGCATGGTTTCATCGTCGTGGCCGATGCCGCTCAAGCGATCTTCTCTAATTATAAGGGAAAACCTACGGGAGCCTGGGGTCACATGGCCGCTTACAGCTTTCACGAAACGAAAAACATCGTTTGCGGCGAAGGTGGTGCTTTAGTTATTAATGATAAACGTTTCGTTGAGCGCGCTGAAGTCGTGCGCGACAAAGGCACGAATCGTCAGCAATTCTTAAATGGTCAGGTGGATAAATACACGTGGCAGGATAAGGGTTCTTCGTACCTGCAATCTGAACTGGCCGTCGCTTTCTTATTTGCCCAATTGGAAGAGGGTGAAAAAATCACTTCTCACCGCGTGGCGCACTGGAATCAGTATCATCAAGGTTTTGCTGATTTGGAAAAACAAGGGCATTTGGCTCGCATGCAAGTTCCCGGCGATTGCCAAACGAATGCGCATATCTACTACTTCTTGTGCAAAAACCCTGAAGAGCGCGCAAAACTTTGGTCTTTCCTTAAAGAAAAAGATATTCAGTCAACAACTCACTACGTACCACTTCACTCGGCTCCAGCCGGTCTTAAATATGGCCGGGTTGCGGGTTCCATGAAGGTGACGGATGATTTAGCGAATCGCCTGCTGCGTATGCCGATGTACGAAGATCTTAAAAAAGAAGAAATAGCTTTTGTGATCAATCAAGTTCACGAATTCTATAAAAACCAATAGGATCTTTTGACCATGAAACCAGTCCGACTTCTGCATGCAATACATTCTTTTTCATGGGGCGGACTGGAGCTTTACTCGACAGAACTTATTATTAAACTTCAGGCAACCCATGTTGAACAATGGGTGATGTGCTTTGAAGGATCGCGTATTGCTAAGGAATTAAAATCCGCCGGCGTGCGCACGATTGAAACAACTGGTAAAAAGATTTCCAAAATAGATGAAGCCGGTCTGATTCGCGGAGCTATTCGCAAACACGATATCACTCACCTGCACTCCCATACTCGAATCGATATGTGGGCCGCATGTGTGGCTCGCTGGTTTAATAGCGACATCAAACACGTTTACAATCTGTATATGAATGCCATTCCTAAGCGGGATTTCGTGCACAGAGCTTTATTTCGCCGCGTGGATGCCCTTTGCAGTTCTTCTGAAGACATCTTGAAGGACGTTAAAAAGAACTTTCCGATGGATCCATCAAAGTTAAAACTAGTTCGTTATGGGCGCGATACGGATAAGTTCGTTCCCTCCCCGGCACTTCGTGAACAAATTCGCGAAAAGTTTGCGGTTCAAAAAGATCAAATGGTGATCGGAACACTTTGCCGCATCGATGCGGGCAAGGGCGTTCGCGAACTGGTGGAGTCTTTGGATTATCTGCCTGATGAAGATCTTAAAAAGGTACAAATCTGGGTTATTGGAGATCGCACAGTTTTAGGCCAAAGCGATAAGGGCGAAGTCATTTACGAACCGGATTCTCAGGCTTTATATGATTGGATGCTGGCTCGAGCTGGATCTGAGCGCTTGAAAAATCACTTGCACCATATTTCTTTTCAGCGCGAGTACATTCCCTATATTGATGCTTTGGATATCTTTGCCCTGGCATCTTATAACGAAACTTATTCTTTAAGTGTGATTGATGCGATGATGATGGGAA
The DNA here is from genome assembly GCF_006874645.1 of Bdellovibrio sp. ZAP7. NCBI lineage: Bacteria > Pseudomonadati > Bdellovibrionota > Bdellovibrionia > Bdellovibrionales > Pseudobdellovibrionaceae > Bdellovibrio > Bdellovibrio sp. ZAP7. Next base: position 2,255,331 of record NZ_CP030082.1, read on the forward strand.
AACCTGTGATCGGCACTAATGCGGGTGGAACTCCTGAACAAGTCGGCGGCAGCGAGCGTGGAGTTTTAGCAGAACCACGCTCTGGCCAGTCCTTGGCAGACTGTATTCGCTATTACCTTATGCATCCGGATAAAGCGCAAAAACACGGTGAAAAAGGCCGTGACTGGGCTTTGCACAACCATAACTGGCCGAACACTTTGAAACATTTCACTGAGCTTTATCAGAAGCTTTAGTTTCAAATGATTTAGGCTTTAAAAAAGTCCTATCAAGTATTCTGCATTCAGAACTTCGATTGCGACAGATCATATCGTCACAATCATGGGGCAAAAAAACTGCCCTACAGGTCAACGCCCGCCCGCCCCAAACGCAGCGCGGAACCGCAGCGGAAATGAAAATGACAAGTTTGAACGCAAACAGGAAGTCTAAACATTTTTGAACAGGCTTAGAATTAAAGTAAGGGGTTTATTTCAATCGAATTACTTCTTCAAATCAATTCGATCAACATATTTCCAAACAATTTTCTCTCCTGCTTCAGGAATAAGTTTGCTCTCTTCATGATATGCAACCTTCAAAACCTTCCCTTTGTAGGAGTCTTGATTTTTTGCAAGCTCATTACAATCAATTCCTTTAACTAAGGACTTCGGAAGATCTGAACACACTAGTGAAACCCTCTCGTCCTTTGGAACTTTTAAAATAAGGTGAATGTAATCACCCGACTCAACCTTCTCAAAGGCACCTTCAACGGTCATCACTTTGGTGTTAGAAGCAAAAGCAAATGTAGAAATAATCAAGGATGCAATTAGTGTTGTCATACCGACAATATGATCAAGTCATTAAGATACAGTCAACAATCTAAAGATTCATGACTATTCCGCGTATCGAAGGTGTTTTTGGTGAACACACCAGTCTGGAAATTTAGTTAGGAAAAAAATTACGCATCACCGAGTCGGGAGCCATAACTTTATCGAAATATATATAGGAAGATACGGGACTTCCGTGCCAATTAAGACTTGAATCTTTTGTTGCCGGAATTGATGAGTTCAACATATGAATCATGCCTTGATCAACACTTGCAACCTCACCTGTCGATCCGTATAATGCCCCAGTCGATCCTAGCACCATATCTAGCCTCATCGAATTTAGTCTTTTATCAAAAGCATCCTTTTCGAAGATGTCATTCGGGTCACGCGTAGCAGTTACATACAACATTTGATACGCCTTTTCCGCTGTAAATGCAGCGTAGGCAGCGTCTTTACGTGATAGGCCTTCTTCGTCTGTAAGACGATGAGCGAAGTAGGCCGTTAACCAAAAATGGTAATTCTTTCCGTTATCACAGGAGAACTTCATTCCCTTGGGGTACGAGTATCTACCCGTTTCTCCATTTTCAGAAAGCAGGTCTAATACTGGTGTAGCTCGAGAAATTGCAGAAAGCGCGGCGATAGACTTGTCAGAAGTGGTGCGCCCCACTAGTTGCTGAAGACGGTTGGATAAATTTGGTCCTGCGGTTGCGATGAGTCCGACTGCATCCCAAGCATTCTTTTTAGCTTCAGCATCTGTACAGCCATTTTCTTTGAACGACTGATAGAGATCATCAAAAAAATGGTTTTCCCCTGTTTTCTTTTGCTCGACCATCGAGATCATTTTTTTTGCAGCGGCGACTATTCCTTTTTCGAATTTCTTATCTGTCAAAGCCTTCAGCATCACTTCGGGGAGTGAGATATCGTCCGCTTTCATCCAATCAACTACTTTACTAAGTCCTTCACCGCATTTACCCGGCAAGCCATTTTTAGCGGCAATGCAAAGTCCGTTCGTCGCCAATGAAGATACCGCCTTGTTTGAAATGAACTGAGTACTACTTTTTTCTTTGTCCTTTGAGAGCTCACGGAGATATTTAGCGTTATCCATATTATTAACAGGGTTCAAATGTTTTTTTCCATCCAACACATTCTTGATGTCGCTGATATTCAGCTCATCATCTGCCAAAAAATACCCCTTTTGATAATAGTACATTCTTGTCTCAAGGTTTTTTGGAACTGAATATGCCCAGGCGCTAGTACTTGCCTCTGGTAAACCATGCAGCCAGTTTTCATCTTCGAATGGCACTTCAATGCCAGCATCTATTTTCTTTTTAACCCGCAAGGAACGCGGCATTTCGCGAGTTCCCAATTGGTCGCAAGTTTCCTTGATATTATCTGTCATTAATTTTTTTTGAATATAGAATGCGTCGTCTCTAGTTCTAATGTAAGCATCAGTTTTTTTAAATTCGAGGCACGCAGGATAGCTCGGGCCAGTTCGTAAAACACAATCTCCCGATTCGGCATCGTATTTATAATCTGGCCCCATCATTGCGATGCAATTGGGCGGACTTGCGAATGTAGAAAATGGCGCAAGTAGAAACGTGATGAAAATGAACTTCATTAGTCTATTCTATCCGCGGGGATCAAATATGCTAAATTAAATACCATAACGTAAGAACGCACGCACCTTTGTCTAGGTCCCTCGCCACATGCTGGCAGTTAGGAAACATTTACGAACCATGACAACCCAAGCAGCTGACAACACGCTGCGGAATCGCAGCGGAAATGAAAATGACAAGTTTGAACGCGCACTGAAATTACGAAAACTAGGATACGCCTAAAGCTCGAAGTCCTTGGACGACAGTAACGACTAAGACATAGGCTACGACATTAAAGGCGATCAACTGACCGACTGCCATCTTGATGGAGCCGCTTTCTTTGGCTTGGATCGCAACGGTGGTCATACATTGAAGCGCGATCATAAAGAATATCATAAGCCCAATCACACTGCTGATCGTAAAGACTTTCTGACCGTCTTTATTGACCGCCTCGCTCATTTGAGTGAGTAAGGATTGTTGTTGAGTGTCTTCGTTGTCGTCGGCAACGTTGAACGTTACTGCCAAGGATGAAACAAACACTTCACGTGCTGCAAAGGCCGAAATCAAGCCCACACCCACGCGCCAGTCAACTCCCATTGGAGCAACAACAGGTTCGATCACTTTACCCAATTGACCTGCGTAGGATTGCTCAAGCTTGTCATGGGCGTTTTCGTTATTGTAGTTCGGGAAGTTTGTTCCGACCCAAATGATCACCGCAAATACGAAAATCATAGGACCCGCGCGTTTCACGTAGTTCATCGTACGAGTCAAAGACTGACGAAGAAGAACGCGGAACTTAGGACGGCGGTAAATTGGAAGTTCCATCATAAAGAACGAGTTGTCATTATGCGGAAGGAACTTATTCACAATACCGGCAGCCAAGCCACCGACGAACAAGGACCCAAGATACAAGGACGCAAATACAATCCCGGCCATCAACGCCGATTCACCGTGGAACAGGAATGCGATCAACAAAGCATAAACCGGCAAACGAGCCGAACACTGCATAAGTGGAATCACGAAAGACGTGATCCAACGATCGCGAGCTGAAGAGATATTACGAGTCGCAATGATCGCAGGAACTGCGCAGGCAAAACCAGACAAAATCGGAACGAAAGAGCGACCGCTCATACCCAAGGCCGAGAACGGACGATCGATCAATGTTGCCGCACGCGCAAGGTAACCAGAACTTTCCAGCAACCCGATACCAAAGAACAAAATGAAAATCTGCGGAACGAATACCAGAACGGCACCGAAACTTGAAACCACGCCGTTTGCCAGGAAGTCGGCCCACAAGGTGCCCGGTCCTAAATCGTTGACGACTTTGTTTAAGAAGCTAAAACCTTGATCCACATAATCCATGAATGGCGCTGCCAACCAGAAAATGGAAGAAAACAGCGCACTCATGATGACTAAGAACATGATCAAACCAAATGTTGGGTGCAACAAAAGGCGATCGATCTTTTCCGTTTTCTCGACAATCTTTTTAAGGCGAACTTCCGGATGATCGGTTTTGTGAGAAAGAGCTTCCTTCGCAATGCGATCACACTCTTTCATTTTCAAATCTAATTCATCAAAGTCCCACACGCGAGGACGTTTGGGGAATGAATCTAGAGATACATTTTTGGCAGCTTCAACGATTTCAAGCAAGCCACCCGCTAGCAATCCATCAAATTGGATCACTGGACATTCAAGCGTTTTACGCAAGTACTCCATATCGATCTCGATACCTTCTTTGCGCAAAAGATCGGCCATCGTGATCACCACGATCATGGGGAACCCTGTTTCTTTCACTTGCAAAGCTAGTTGCAAGTGACGAGACAACTGCGTGCCATCCAAAACTACCACGATGGCAGTGGCTTCACCGAATTCAGGATTTTCATAGATAGATTTGATTGTGACAACTTCGTCAGCACTCTTAGGATGAAGACTGTAAGTCCCCGGCGTATCCATCGCCAAGATACCAGTGCCCAAATGTGGAGCTAGTTTTCCAAGAGAATACTCGACCGTCGCACCCGGATAGTTCACGGTTTTAAAACGCGAACCCGTCAGCCAATTATAGAGAGTTGTTTTCCCAGAGTTCGGCGCACCGACCAGAGCGATTACACGTTCTTCACTGCCTGCAGCAGCAACGTTTACGCTTTCAACGTCACTTGGGCACATGCCGCCTCCTCATTACGTAAAGCCAAAAAGCTGGTTTTGAAACGAACAAGCAGCGGACCACCGAAAGGTGCTCTGCCCAGGATCGTTAATTCCATACCAGAACGCAGTCCCATTTCATGAAGACGTTCACGCAAGAGATGCTCCCCGTCTATTTTAAGGATTTCAACGGTCTGACCCGGCTTTAATTTGGCGTCTAACAAAGTCATTTTTCCCTCTGAGAATGCGCGAATTACTAGTTAAAGTTATACCCCCGCAAATGGTAGTTCTTTACCCCCAGGTCCAGGCATTGAAAACCAGTTGATAATGGGTTTCATTCCAGCCCCCGTGGAGGCTGCTTAAAGTGAGGCCCTATCGAAGACAATGGTCGTGATTTTGAGGCCTTAGATTAAGTTCCCCCCTTTAAACCCGATCTGAAAATAGATGCTATTTAAAGCCAAAACCACCCTTGTTGCCGGCTTCCTGTTATCTGCTTCTGTTGCACCAGCGGCGGAGCTTTTCTATGCGCCGGGCTTTTGTGATCCCAAGGCTCTGACTGTTTTCGTTCAAAACAAATCAGCCGAACCTGAAAAATGGTGGACCCAGGTTCATGAAAACGGCGTTGTCAAAGAGGGCTATCAGGAACTCGATGCGAAATCAGAAATGAAATTAGCGGGAGCAGACTTCCTGCCCGATAAGCGTGGTTTTTCTGTGAAAGCAGCGACAGCGAATGTTTTACGTTTTACTTTAACTTGTGACTCGCAAAAGGTTTTATTGGGTTCAACGACCTCACCTCAAGTAACACATTACCTTCCTGCGAACACGTCCGTGGTGAAGCTTTCGTTGTTAAACCTTTACTTGAACTCTAATGATCTGAACTTAAAAGCCTTTGATACCGCGGGTTTGCTGATGGAAGAAAAGTCCGTGCACTTTACAAAGCATTATGAAACACAAAACTTAAAGTGGAACTTGAGTCGTACAGTATCCAGAGTGGAAATCACGGCTCCGAATCGTTTTCATTCTGAAGTGTTTTATGGTGACGACGACAAACAAAGTCCTCCCCTGGCTTTGGCGCCAGTTAGATTGCCTGCGGATATTTCTAAAAAGTACTTCCTGATTTCGACCAAGACTCCGAGCGAGAACGGCTCCTTTGTAATTGGTCTGGATGACGAAGAAACAATCGCGACCGCTCGCGAGCAAATCCGTCGCCCTGAACTTGAAAAGATCATCGTGGCACGAATTGCTTTAGGGATTGGTCCAGTTGCGAACCGAAACTTTCAGGCCCGCGATAAAGCTCCCTATTCCTGGAATGTGACTTATGTCGATGCGTTTGGGGATTTTGCGCACATTGATTGCGATGGCAACCCTGATCTGGTCGAAGAACGCTTACAACAGCGCTTAAACGAAGGCGGTCGCATTTGTTTCTGGCGCTATCGTGTGGTGCGTGAGCTGACTCCTTTTGAAGTGAGCTCAGGGATTTTATCTAAGCCTTAGTTATTTTCCGACAGTTGTCGAAGCGCCTTGGCCTTGAGTTTCCTCAACCGAAACCACGACTTTTTGCACGCCGTATTTTTTGAATTCTGCATAGAACTCTTCCGCTAAAATCTGAGAGAGATTTTCAACACTAGTATTCGTCACAGGCAGCAAGATCACTTCGTTTAACGGGAAAACATAAAAACGATCACGGAAAGTCACTTCCAGGGACTTATCCGTTTTTTTGAATTTCATGTCGGGATGATTTTGCGGCAACAGAACGATTTCGTCCCACACATCCAAGCGCGCCTTGATGAATTTCTTAAAGACATTGAAATCCATGAAATAACCGTCAGAGTGCTGAGCTTCGTCGGCTGGGGCATTGATGTCGACTTTGACCTGATAATTGTGGCCATGAAGCTTTTCCGCATGCGTTTCATCAAAAATCAGAAAGTGGGCTGCTGAAAATTTGAAATTTTGCTTGGCCAAATGCAAGGTGGTCGTAGACATATCTCTCCCTAGTGGTTATATCCATAGCATGAAATTCGAACTGAAACAGCATTTTCAAATTGAATCCGCCCGATTCCTGCCCCATTTGCCAGCCAGTCATCCTTGTTCACGCATGCACGGCCACAGCTTTAAGATTGTGCTGACTCTTGTTGGACCCTTGGATGAAAAAATTGGATGGGTCATCGACTATAACGACATTCAAGCGGCGATGAAACCAATTCTGGAACAGATCGATCACCACGTTTTGAATGAAGTGGCGGGGCTGGAAAATCCCACGTCAGAGCTTCTGGCAAAATGGATCTTTGACCATGCGAAAAAAGTGCTCCCGATTTTGACTCGTGTTTCAGTCGCGGAAACGCCACTGACCGAATGTGCCTACCCCGCATAAGGACTGGTCTAGAACCGTCAATTGACAGTTTTTCCCTTTAGAATCGCTCGCTCCACCTTGTAGAATAAATTCTGAGATGGAGTGAGCTTTTTGTTTTTAAAGGGATCGATTTTATTCAGCCTTTTAGTTTTGAGCTTAGGAGTGTCGGCACAACCGAACACACCGGCAAAACGTAACAAGAAGACGCCGGTCACGATCACCTCGCAGCCGGTACTCACTCCATCGAAAACTTCTCCTCCGCCAACGCCGCATCCATCGCCGACACCCACTGGTGTTTCTGCAGCAGACAGCGCAAGATCCGAAGCAACTAAGAAAGCTATCAAAAGGGATTACGAAAATTCTCTGCAAGTCGGTATGCTTTTAAAAACTTTGAAAGCGACGACTTCGGGAGCTGGCGACAATCACAACGTGGCACTGGATCCGAACACTCCGCCCGGCTATGCCCTGGGTTATTCCAACCGACCACTAGGTATCTCTTTGGAAGCCAACGTGGCTTACGGGGCGGCTCGTGCGGATAAAGTGGCAACTTCAGCTGAAGACTATCAGCTTCGTTATTTCAATGGCCGCTTAGGGGCTGAGTTTATTTATCAGCGCTATAAAGGATTCAATCAAAGCCCGACCGCTGATGCGAATAATGATGGCTTCATCACGGCTGACGAATATTCTTTGCCGGATTTAAAAATCTCGATGCTACAATCACAATTTGAGTGGGCTTACTATGGCGTGAGTGCCTTGGAAGCTTTTGGTCCCAGCTGGAAAAAGCCTTCGGTGGACGGCTTGGCTTTTTATGCATTGATGAGTCTGTCACAAGTTGAAATTGAAAATCCCACTCCGTTCCTGCCACAAAGTGCGCCCGCCGATTACGGCGAAGATGCTACTTTGGTGAAGGGAAAATATCAGAGTATGGCCGTGGGCCTGGGGTCTTCGTATGTGTGGCAGTGGACCAGATTTTACGTCGCGATTTTCGGAAGCGCGCAAGCGGGGCCGCAAAAGCAAGTTTACGAAACGACCACCACTCGCTGGGATAATCTAAAATACACGTGGTGGGTTCAAGCCAAGATGGCGATCGGTTATGACTGGGGCCCTTGGTACGTCAGCATCATCGGGCACACCCAGCCCGTCAACGTCGACCTGAAAACGATGGATATGTCGTTCTTCTCGCAAGCCGCCGGGCTGTATGTTGGATCGCGCTTTTAGCGCGAAACGTAGGCTCCCGCTTTTAAGGTGCCAGGTCCTAGTTACATATGCAGCGCAGAACCGCTGCGGTTCCGCACTGCATTCCGAAAAGGGAACTGTTACCCGATAAGGGACGCGTTTACTTTTACGGAAGGTCCTAGGTTCAATTGGGCTCCGAATTTTTCGCGGAATGAAGGTGGATAAAGCATCACGATTGTGGAGCCCATTCGGAACATTCCGAGCTCATCGCCACGTTTTACAGTCAATGCCGGAGAGTATTTTTTGTGTTGGTATTCTGGCTCGCCCGCTTGGTTCCCGCGGATTTTTTCGTCAAAACTTAGAACGATGTGACCTACGTTCGTAGCACCTACGAATACGACTCCCACAGGGCCCATATCTGTTTGCACTTCCACCAAAACACGCTCGTTGATCGAGAAAAGATCTTTGACGTTCGTAGTGCTCCATTCATTTACGGGCCATAACTCCCCTGGCATATAACGTACATCACTGATGCCACCATCCACGGGAGAGTGCACACGGTGATAGTCCGTTGGGCAAAGATAGTAAGTCATAAAGAACCCACCATCCCATTTTTTATAAGCATCTGGATCCATCGTGAACTCTTTTAGTTCATAAGTGTGACCCTTTGCCTGAATCAGAGTGCCTTTCTCAATTTGTTGAGCTTGCGTGATCACGCTGTCAGCAGGATGAACAGCCCATGAGTTGCCAACCGGGCGGATACCTGGTTTGAGCTTACGAATGAAGAACTCACCAATGCTTGGGTATTGGTCATAAGCTTTTTCAGCGTCCTCAAGAGCGATGTTATACCACCAGGCAAAGCCGCGGATAGACAGGTTTGCCCACCATTTAGGCCCTTCAAAGTGCATTATTTTTCCAACCAGGCGGCTGAGGCTTCTTTTAGGTAAAATACGAGTGATTGCTGACATATATAAATTATCTAACTGAAGTTACCCCCTTTGTCACGACACGAGCTTTCTGATATAAGCTTTGAAAACAAAAAGTTAATCGATTTGGCTTTTAACAGGGGCCCGCGAGGTGGAAATGGCGAAGATATTCAATAATATCGAGATTCCTATTGATCAGGATCTTGAAGAGAAACTTCAATGGTTAGTTCCCGAGCATGGGCCCTACCGCATCCTTCGCCAAAGCGTCGACGCCCGTCGCGCTCACTCTCCCCACTTCGTTTATTCAATTGAGGTCGCCGAAAAAGGCGAGACCCTTAATATTCCTGAATTCAATTTAGAAAAAATCGCGACTCCTAAAGAGAAACCCTTGATTGTGGGCACGGGTCCTGCGGGTCTGTTTGCAGCTTTGCGCTTTGTCGAGCGCGGAGTGCCTTGCGTGCTGTTTGAACGTGGTTCTGATTCAGGAGCCCGCATGAAGGGCATCAATCAGTACTGGCGTCATGGCAAACTCGACACACGTAACAACGTTTGTTTCGGTGAGGGCGGCGCGGGTCTTTATTCTGACGGTAAACTTATCACGCGTATTAAATCTCCGCACATTCCTTATGTGATGAATCGCCTGGTGCAATTTGGTGCGCCAGCGGAAATTCAATGGTTGTCGAATCCTCACGTGGGTTCGGATCGTATTCGTCGTGTGATTCCAAAACTTCGTGAATACTTAAAAGCCAATGGTTGCGAAATCCATTTCAACACTCAGGTGACTGAAGTTTTAATGGAAGGTAAGCAAACTGTCGGCGTTCGCACAGAGCACGGCACTGAGTTTAAGTCTCCGCATGTGATCTTGGCGACGGGTCACTCGGCTGAAGACATGATCAATCACTTGAACGACATTGGCGTGCACCTGGATGGTAAATCCTTTGCTATGGGTCTGCGTATCGAGCATTCCCAAGCCGAGATCAATAAAATCCAGTATCGTCAGTTTTCTGAACATCCAAAATTGGGTGCTGCGAACTACAAACTTGCAGACCATGACGATAAAACCGGCATCGGCGTTTACTCTTTCTGTATGTGCCCAGGTGGTTACGTATTATCTGCGGGAACTGAAGAAGACGGTATCGTGTGTAACGGGATGAGTAACTATAATCGTAACTCCCCGTTTGCGAATGCGGCGATCGTGGTTTCTATCGATCACAACAAACTTTTCGGCAATGACGTGTTCGGCGGAATGAAACTGCGCCGTCAGCTGGAAACTCAAGCTTTGAAATCAGTGCGCGAAGCTGGCGGAACAAAAGAATTGCCAGCACAAAACCTTTTGGATTTCTTAGGCGGCCCCTCTAAAAAAGGTCCTCGCAATTTGCGTGCGGGTTCTTCACCTTCGGGCGCGATCAATATCCGCCTGGATGAGATTTTACCGGCACACATGACTAAACGTATTCAAGAAGGCCTTCAGAAATTCAACCGCAACATGAAGGGCTTCGTGGTTGAAGACGCGCAATTGTACGGAATTGAATCCCGCACGAGCTGCCCGGTGCGCGTCACGCGAGATAATGAGTCTTTAGAGAGCATTTCTCATGCGGGATTGTACCCAGCAGGAGAAGGCGCAGGGTACGCAGGCGGAATCACTTCGGCCGCGTGCGATGGCATCAAAATCGCTGAAAAAATCATCGAAAAGCTTATGTAACGCTAGCTCCCGTTGAAATGTCCATGATAGCCTTTTATTTCTTAGGAGCTGTCATGGACATCAAAAGCCTGCTGAACAATCTCGATTTAAAATCTATTCCCTGTGAATACTGCGACGTGCGCATTGAAGAAACCTTTCAAAGCTCGATTCGCTTTCAAAACCATGAACTCACAACCAGCCTGGAAAAAAGCTCTGTCGGCGCTTTCTTGCGCGTTCGTCAACATGGCCAGTGGTATTTTTCCGCCACCACGGAACTGACGACTCTTAAAGAGCAGCTTCTGACACTTGCGACCTCTCCAGATATTGGTGGCGGAACGGCTTGGACAAAGCTTCCTGGAAATTATGGTCATTTTGAAAATGTTCAGTCAGCTAAGATCAATCCTGCTTTGATTTTTTTGAACGAAAAAGTCGAGTTGATTAAAAAGTACGATGAGCTTTCAAAAAATAATCCATTGGTGAAAAGCAGCCGTTCTGTCTATGGCGACATTTATAAAATGAAATCCTACAAAAATTCTGTGGGAACTTCGTTTCAGTATGACTTCACTCAATGCGGTGCTACCTTTATGTTTGATCTTGCAGAAGACGGCAAAATGTTCTCGGACCGCGCCTCGATTTATGGAAACAGTTTTGCCGAAATAAAAAACCAGGAACACGAAATCCTGGGAGTTCTTAATAACTCCCATAAATTCCTTCATGCACCTTTGGTGACACCTGGAAAATACAATCTGGTTTTGAACCCAGAGATCACGGGCGTTTTTGTGCATGAGTCTTTTGGTCATATGTCAGAAGCGGATTCTATGATTGGCGACCCCGTGGCGAAAGAAACCTGGAAGCTGGGGAAAAAGGTTGCAGCGGATTTTATTTCTATCGTTGATTCCGGCTCTCACGAAGGTGGTTCGGGATATTGTCCGATTGATGATGAAGGCCATAAAGCGACCAAAACCTATTTGGTAAAAAATGGCATACTGTCAGGACGCCTGCACTCATTTGATACAGCCTTGGCATTGGACGAACAACCCACAGGAAATGGTCGAGCGATCGGTTTTGAATTTGATCCCATCGTGCGTATGACGTCTACCTATATTGAAAATGGCACAACACCCATCGAGGATCTTTTCAAGATGGCTGGCGACGGTATCTACATTGAAAACTTCGATTACGGCACTGGTGGAGATTTATTTACGGTGGCGCCTTCTCGCGCCTACACCATCAAAGACGGAAAGCTCTCGACACCCATTCGCGCGAGTGTGATCAGTGGACAGCTGTTTGAGACTCTGCATAACATTCAAGCGATCTCAAACGACTTCAAATTAGAACATTCCGCTTTGGGTGGTTGTGGTAAGGGAGGACAATTCCCACTGCCCGTTTCCGATGGTGGTCCGACAATTCTTGTTAAAGACATGCAGGTGAGCTAATGAAATTTGATACATTAACTTTCACAACCGATATGACAGAGATGAAGGTTCAAGGGAGCCGCATTTCATCCATTCAGACTCAGAATATTCAAAAGTCAGCTGCGCGCATTTTTAAAAATGGCGAGATTTTTTCTTCGGCTGTCGTGGGTGCTATCACTCCCGAGCAGCTATTAGAAAAAGCTGAAAGACCTGGCAATATGGGGCTGAGCTATGACTATGATTTACCCGCTACGGCAGAACTCAAAAGTCAGCACTCGGCTTTAGGTTCTCGGGATGCGACTTTGACGTCCTTTAAAAACTTTATCGGCGATCTTAAGAAGGACTTTCCGCATTTAAATTTTTCAGGAAGATTTGCAGTTAATAAATCAGGATCCACATTTAAGAGCAATTACACCGGGACACTCGAAAGCAGCGGCGAAAAGTGCGAAGGTTACCTGTTGTACAAAAGATTTGGAGCGGTGGAATTTGCGGAAGGCTTTTTCATGCTGGACGGAGCTGCCCCGGATTTTACAGCTATCAGAAAACAATACGAGCCCTTACTTCAAGCTGTAACCCTGACTTCATCCATTGAAGCTAAGAAGATGCCGGTTTTGATTTTTGATTATGACGATATTTTGCAAAAAATCACGGATGACATAAAACCCGAAAAACTCCACAGCGGAAGCTCGTTCCTTTCTGGCAAATTGGGGACTGATATCTTTAACTCCCAAATTACCATCAAAGACATCAGTTACGATCCAAGCCTTGGAGCCTTTAGTCGTTTTGATGGCGAAGGTGTGCTTCACCAAAACCCTGTGGTTTTCAAAAATGGTACTTTCTCAAATATTCTTTACGATCTTCGCCAGGCTAAAAAAGCTGGCACGTTAAGCACGGGGAATGGAATCCGAGCTTTCGACACAGGAGTCAATTGCAGACCTCATGGATTGACGCTTACTCGCGGCAACACAAAGACCTGGGACATGATTAAAGATCTTCCCGAGTGCCTGGTATTAGTTGCAAGTTACGGCGGCGCGATCACGGATCAATGGGAGTTTTCAAATCCCGTTCAAGTGGGCATGCTCTTCCGTCATGGCAAAGCTGTAGGACGTATTCCTTCAGTCAGCGTAAAGGGACTTCTGCGCGATATGTTGGGTCAGGATTTAATCGGACTTTCCAGTGATTCGTTCTCGGGAAATCAATCCCCTGCCATCCTCACCCAAATGGAAGTGATCACGCACTAGTGAATGCTAAACAACAAACGCACTTGATTATGTTGGCTGAGTCCTCAATAATTTTATTTTAGAGGAGACTTGGAAATGCATATTTTAGGGGTTTTGTTGATTGGCTTTCTGGTAGGACTCGTAGCTCGCTTCTTTATGCCGGGCAAACAGGGCTTGGGCATTATCATGACAACTATCCTGGGCATCATCGGTGCGGTGGTGGGAACTTATGTCGGGCAACTTTTAGGATGGTATGCAGAGGGAGAACCAGCTGGTTTTATCGCTTCTGTTTTCGGTGCTATGGTAGTTTTGTTCGTCGCAAAACTGTTATCAAAAAAATAGAAATATCGGGTGGAAACGGTTACTTAAAGAGTTCGTCTCCACCCTCTCTTTGGCGCCCTAATTGGGCACTTCGACAGTCTGTTTTCATTTAGATCACATATATACGTTATAAGTCCATTTTGAGACGGTATCGCATTTGCTTTAAATCCCCCAAAAGGGATTTAACTATGAAGAAACTGAATTGGGCTTTCTCCATTGCGATAGCTTTGTCTGGCGTCTTGGCGCACGCGGAATCTGACCGACCACTGGGCATTCAGGATGACTCCGTTAAATTGGTAGAGTTACCAAATCAACCTTCCCGTTTGGTATTTGGTGACGGCCGTGAAGCCACGTTGATGGTTTCCAAAGATACTATCGCTCAAGTTAATGTCCCTTTTAAAATTACCGAGAATAATTGCGCACCCTCCGCACGAGCGCCTCGCTGTACATATACGATGAATTTGGCTCGTTCGTTCGCAAATTATCTTTGGACGAAAAATCCAGATGCCAGCCGCTTGGGCCAACCTTTAATAGTCAGCTATGGTGGCGATCAAAATCAGCCTGTAAACCCACAGGATATTATAACTACCAATTATACCAAGTTCGCAAGCCCCAATACTCCGAACAGCCTTACTGCCGACACCATCACTTGTGATCAAATGGACTGGTTGCCGCAAGGCCAACAACGCGAACAAAACGTAACGATGAAATTGTGGTCTGGCGAAGTTATGACTGCAAATTCTGAATCCGACATGAATGAAAATCAGGCATTTTTCACTTATGGTGATCTTACTTGGCAGCGTCAGGGAAATAAACTGACGCTTAAAAATATCAAACAATTAAATACGATCGTTCTGTTTCCAGCTTTGACAGATACATCCATGATCATCATGGATGACAGAGGTCAAGAATGCCAAATCTCTAGCGCGGGTTCACTGAAAGCCTTAAATGGAGTGGGCTCGTCACCATCGACAGAGCTCGTCGATATCGCACCTCCATCACTAAGAATACGCCAGACTCCAAACTTAAAATTTTCCCTGGATTACCCGTTGAACCAGGTTAATGGTGGGAAATATATCAAATGAAAAATTTTATAACTCTATCATTAGTTTTGCTTCTGTCTGCGGCAGCATCTGCACAAGACAAGAGTCTTTCTGATTCCTCTTACTTGAATAAATTAAGTATGTCCTTGCGTGGATACGCACCTTCCCTGGAAGAATACGCAAACCTACAGAAGGCGCAGTCTGAATCCGGTGGCTCTGCCGCGTTCTTGCAAGAGACTATTCGCAATTATATGAAGACTCCGCACTACCGCGAAAGAATGGTCTTGAGAGTTGATGATCTTCTTTTCTTAAAAGCGTCCGGCGCAAATCTGGCTTTAAATCCCCAATCTCAACAGATGTACGGCGGATTCATGGATTACAAACAGTTTTCCTCAGCTCAAAATTTAACTCGCGCGATCACAGCGAATAACCTTTCCTGGGATCAGATTCTGACGGGGAAGGATTATAAAGTGCCATACTTCGAGGGGGAGAACTATAATGAGTTGGCCTTTTATGATGGCCCTCGCGGAACCAAGCAGGATCTAAGCTATACATTCTTGGATATCAATCCACCGAGCACTCCGCCTAAGTTTCAAGATATTCATTTTGCTGAAAACGATCCGCGCATTGCTGGAATCATCACAACTCAACGTTTTTATGCGCGCTATACAACGACGGCTCTAAATAAAAATCGTCGTCGTGCAGCGGCTGTTTTCAGGATTTTCCTGTGCGATCCTATGGCCGCGGCAATTCCTGAAGTTCATGATACTTCGAAATTAAAAGACCTTATTTTCCCGGCAAATGGTCAAGTGACCGAAAGCCAAGTGCGTGAAATTTTGGACGACAAGCACGGAACGCAAGAAGACTGTATGAAGTGTCACTATAAATTGGATCCCTTGGGTGCAACTTTAAGAGCAAGTCCTTTGGTATTGCATGAACGCCCGTCCGCGGGAAGTTTGGTTTATCGTCGCGCGAACGGCGAAATGGTGAACAAGCATGTCGCTGGCGTTGGTGAACTTGCAAAAGCGATCACTGAGCAGCCGGAATACGCTGCTTGCCAAGTTGGCTATTTCTGGAATTGGTTCATTGGTTCTGACATTCCAAGAACTGCGGAAATCAATCAGTCATTGATTGAGAAATTCAATCAATTGGGTCGCAAAACGAATGACTTCGTGGCCTACATGGTCAGCCGTCCAGAATTCCGTCAAAGAAAACTCTCGACTCCACAAGCAGTGATGGCTTCAAATGTTCGTACTTTTTTACAGCGCTGTGATTCTTGCCACATGAGTCAGCAGCCGCATCTGCCAGCTTTTGCAAAATGGCCCATCGGCGGAGATGCTGGAAGTGCAAAATCATGGCTTCGTCAAATTTCAAAAGAACTGGATCTTGAACACGGCGGAGACAACCGCAGTATGCCTCCAGAAGATGGCTTCCGTCCATCCAAGGGTGATCTAAAGCTGATTAAGCAATGGATTGAATTGGGTGCCCCTGATGACCAAGGAAAAGTGATGGTGACGCCATGAAAAATATTTTGATTCTTTTATTGCTAATTAGCTCATCAGCACAGGCTGCTTTTGACTTAACTAACACGCGTTACCTCAGCGGCACTGAAGTTGTGGAACGACTTAACTTACTTTTTCCCCATGCTAAGAAGTATGCGACCGATAATGGCAATTTGCTTTGTTATATCCGCGCAACTGATCAATCCGCATCTGGGATAAGCAACCCTGCCACGGGTCGCTCTATTTATCTGGAACCAGGAACCGCATTCTTCACTTGGTATAAAAAATGTGTCGATACATATCTCTATTACGAGTTTCAAAAAATTACGCCCGAAGTTTCAAAAAATCAGCTCGGACCGCTTTACAACGCAGCTATTGAACTCGACAACGCACGCGTCACAATATTTTCAGATGCCGAATTGATGACTTTGCTAAACTATCAGATGGCCCGCATTTTAGGTCCTGATGAAGTGATTTTAGAGTTTGGGTACATCACTGATCTTAATCAATTCCGCCAGGAGCTTCTAAAAAAAGCAAAGTCCTACGGAGATTTGAAATACTTTTTGCAAATCATTGAACTTGAGCTCATCAGCCGTGATGAGTTCCTAAGCTACTAAAGAGGAATTTATGAATCGTCGCCATTTTTTAAAAAACAGCGCCAGTCTTTTCGCTCTTAGTGGTCTATCACAATTGATGCCTGCAATGAGTTGGGCTTTGCAATCTCAGGATCAATACTTACTAACATTTCACCTCAGCGGTGGCGCTGATGTAAGCCTGGGCCTTGAGCCTTGGACCGCAGAACAGCGTCCCTTGGAAACCGACTATTTCATCGAGTACGGTATCAATGATCTGGTGCGTGTGGGGAATGTCATCTATGGTCCTGCGATGGCAAGAATTCAAAATGTCCTGAATGACTTTTCTGTGATTCGCGGGGTATTTTTGTCTGAATCTGACAACGGACACCCAGCGGCTGAAGCCATGATGAGAACTGGTAATGGTTCTAATAAATTTCCGGATTTGGCGATTGAGTTCGCAGCCATGCATGATGAAGATGATAACTTCGGTGTGATCTCGTCCTCTCCCCTGTCCATTGCTGATCGTATTGTGAATCAATACAGCATCAGTGACTTGGCATCAATGAGTGGATCAAATGGTTTAAATTCCGGCACGTCCCGAGGTGGAGCTTTAGACCGCGCTCGCGAAGAGCTGATCAGAAAATCGGGCCAAATTGCCAAGTTTGTGCAGCTTCGTGATAAAATCGTTGCCGATACGAAAGCACCTTCTGATATAGCGGCTATAGCGGCCTCTTTTGCGACGGGTGTTTCAAGATCTGCTAGCTATAGATCTAATACAGATCTTGATACTCACTCGGAACATGTGAAAAATCACCTCACAAAGCAGGCCGACCTTTGGGATCAATTTGCAATGATGGTGAAAGTTCTAAAATCCGTGCCCACAGCTGATGGACAAACTTTGTTTGATAAAACGACGATCATTGCCTTCTCTGAGTTCGCTCGTACGCCAGCATTGAATGAAGCAAAAGGTAAAGACCACAATCCACTGACGAACTCCGTGTTGGTGTCTGGACCTGGCTTTAAAAAGAACACTGCAATTGGTGGCAGCCGTATTGTGAACCGCCGTGTTTCTGGTTCAGGTATGCCTTACCACGTGGCCGTTCCGGTAGACTTCACTACGGGCCGTGTGGCGACTCGCAGAGATGAGTTTTCGATGGGCGAGATGATCACGCCAGAAAACGTGATGGCGACCGTGGCGGATAGTTTAGGCTTAAGCCGCGCGATGTTCGGTTGCGCCCGTCAGAATACGAAATCGATTCGTGGAGTTTTAAAATAGTTGTAAGTTAAAAAAGAAAACGCCGCGGATGAAGCGGCGTTTTTGTTTTATAAATTGTTTGTTAGATTCCTCAAAGAAATGAACTAGCGTTTTTCCCAAGCGATATTATGGAACGAATGAGCCTTCGTTTCTTGTTCCCCAGACATCGCATGTGCCGCTGTCAGAAGAACATTGACGCCTGCTAAAATGATAGTCACGTAAACCACTGCTTTTTTGAGTTTGGAGATATTGTTTTTCATACAGGTTTACTAATGCAAACCCAGGGCCGTCACTCAAAGTGGAACAATCCTTCTTCAAATCCACCCTGTTCGATCTCGGACTTTATATCTCATCCTGAGACAGATAAGTGTTCCATTTATTGCGCTGGGCCTGACAAGGATTGCAGGGTGTTTTACCTAATTTACCGAAGATGCTTTTTTAATTTGGATTAGTCTTGGAGAAAGTAAGTCCGTACCTTTTTTCTCAATAAAAAAAGAGAGTCTTGCGACTCCCTTTTTCTTTAATACCTTTACGCCTTGCCGAACCGCTGCGGTTCCGCAGTGCATTCCGAAAAGGGAACTGTTACCTACAAGTTTCTTCGGTATTGGCCGCCTACTTCGTAGAGCGCTGTCGTCATTTGATAAAGGCTGCAGTATTTTGCGGCGTTCATCAATGCGGCGAAGATGTTTCCGCCGTTGAGGACTGTTTCTTTTAGCTTTTTCAATGCCAAGTCACCTTCTGGTTGGTGGCTTTTTTGGTAAGCATGAACATTGTCGAGCTGTTGGTTTTTCTCTTCGTAGGATGCACGAGCCAATTCAATTTTTGGCGGAACGTAGTCCGCTGCCATTGTTTTGGGATCGATGAATGTGTTTACGCCGATGATTGGTAATGTGCCATCATGTTTTAGGCGCTCATAGTACAAAGATTCTTCCTGGATCTTAGAGCGTTGGTATTGAGTTTCCATTGCACCCAAAACACCACCGCGTTCGTTGATCTTTTTGAACTCGTTAAGGACTGCTTCCTCAACCAGGTCCGTTAACTCGTCCATGAAGTAGGAACCCTGCATAGGGTTTTCATTCATGGTCATACCGAATTCGCGGTTGATGATCATTTGGATCGCCATCGCACGGCGAACAGATTCCTCTGTCGGCGTTGTGATTGCCTCATCGTACGCGTTCGTGTGCAAGCTGTTGCAGTTATCATAGATCGCTAGCAAGGCTTGCAACGTTGTACGGATGTCATTGAAATCGATTTCCTGCGCATGCAAGGAACGACCTGAAGTCTGGATATGGTACTTCAATTTTTGCGAACGATCGTTCGCCTTGTAAAGGTCACGCATTGCCACGGCCCAAATACGACGAGCCACGCGGCCCAAAACTGAATACTCAGGATCTAGGCCATTTGAGAAGAAGAACGACAAGTTTGGAGCAAAGTCGTCGACTTTCAAACCACGGGACAGATAGTACTCAACGAATGTGAAACCATTTGAAAGTGTAAACGCCAATTGAGAGATCGGATTCGCACCCGCCTCTGCAATGTGGTAGCCCGAAATAGAAACCGAGTAGAAGTTACGGATTTTTTGCTTAACAAAGTATTCCGCAATATCGCCCATCATTTTCAATGCGAAGTTGATTGAGAAGATACAAGTGTTTTGACCTTGGTCTTCCTTCAAGATGTCCGCTTGAACCGTTCCGCGCACCTGTTGCAAAGTCCAGATCGCGATATCGTTGTACTCTTCAGGCGTCACTTTACGACCGAGTTCTTTTTCTTTCTTTTCAACCTGCTGATCAATCGCTGTGTTGAAATAGAAAGCCAGGATCATTGGTGCAGGACCGTTGATTGTCATGGATACGGAAGTGTTTGGATTGATCAAATCAAAGCCTGCGAAAAGCTTTTTCATATCATCCAAAGTACAAATGCTGACACCTGACTCCCCGACTTTACCAAAGATATCTGGGCGTTGATCAGGATCTTGTCCGTACAATGTCACAGAGTCAAAAGCCGTGGACAGACGATGAGCCGTTTCACCTTTAGTCAGGTAATGGAAACGACGATTTGTTCTTTCAGGAGTGCCTTCCCCCGCAAACATACGCTTAGGGTCTTCATCGGCACGTTTTAAAGGGAATACACCACCTGTGAATGGGAATTCACCCGGAACGTTTTCAAGTTTCAAGTAACGGAATCTGTCGCCCCAGTCCTTCATTTTAGGAACTACGACTTTACGGATTTTCGTACCGCTTAAAGATTCACGAACCAATTTTTGGCGAATTTCTTTATCACGAACTTGGAACACCAATTCGTCACCAGAATAACGCTCGACCAATTGATCGAAGTTTTTAAGTGCTTCCAACTCTTCAGCCGTAAAGTCAGCCTCAAGTTGATTTTGAACTTTTTGAACTGTCTCTGCAGGAGTTCCCAACATTGGAGCAAGCTTTTGTAAGCCGCCAAGTTTCGAAGCGACTTCAGCCAGCTCCTCAGTACGCTTTTTGTACTTATGAACTGTGCCCACGATCTCAGCCAGATAGTTTTGACGATCTGGCGAAATGATTCCGTGCTCTTCCGCGGAAAGGATGTTGTTTTTATAAGCGGCATCCACCACCCAGCGGCCCTTTTGTTTTTCTTCCAAAAGGTCTGCAATCTTAAAGAATAATTTATTAACGCCGCCATCATTGAACTGAGACGCTTGAGTCAAGAACACAGGAACTTGAACTTTTTCGTCAAAGATCTTGCGCGAGCGTTTGTACTGCTTGGATACGTCACGAAGAGCATCCAAAGCACCTCTGCGATCGGCTTTATTCACCGCAATCAAATCCGCAAAGTCGATCATGTCGATTTTTTCAAGTTGGGATTGAGCACCGAAATCCGATGTCATCACGTACATGGACATATCACTCACTTCAGTGATCGCCATATTGCCCTGACCGATACCTGATGTTTCTGCGATAATGAAATCGAAGTCCAATTGGCGAACGAATTTCAAAATCTCTGGCAAGCTCGATGCGATCTCACGACCTGATCCACGGGAAGCCACCGAACGCATGAAAACCTTTGTACGAGACAAAGAGTTCATACGGATACGGTCACCTAACAAAGAGCCACCGGTTTTACGCTTTGATGGATCCACGCAGACCACTGCGATTTTTTTGTCTGGATAAGCATTCAAATAACGCTGAACCAACTCATCGATCAATGAAGATTTACCCGCACCACCTGTACCTGTGATACCAAGTACCAATGGTGGTTGTTTGGCTTTGAAATTTTCAAGGCCATAGGAAGAAAAAGAAACATCTTTGTTACCGTTTTCGATAGCGGTCAAGGCCACACCCAATTCCACTGAAGGAACGGTGTCACCAGGAAAGATGTTTTTCTTAGTTTTAAATTCTTTTTGTTTTTCCAAAAGATCGAAATCACAACCTTTAACGATCATTTCAATCATGCCTTCTAACCCTAAACGACGACCGTCATCGGGATGGAAGATTTGCGAGATGCCGTAGGCTTCAAGTTCTTTCTTTTCGTCGTAAACGATAACTCCGCCGCCACCGCCGTAGATTTGTACGTAACCCGCACCCGCTTCGTTCAAAAGATCACGCATGTATTTGAAGTATTCCATGTGACCGCCCTGATAAGAGCTGATGCACACGCCTTGCGCGCCTTCTTGCAGAACAGCTTTCACCACATCGCTGACTGATCTGTTGTGACCCAAGTGGATCACTTCCGCGCCCATATCTTGTAAAATACGGCGCATGATATTGATGCTGGCGTCGTGACCGTCGAATAGTGCTGCGGCCGTGACAATTCTAACTGGATGCTTTGGAGTATATGCCATAAAAACCTTATGTAACATCAGCAAGTAGTTTCACCTCGCTGACAATGTAAACTACTCCGGCAGGGCCGGAGTGTAGAACTACTGCCCTTTGAATACTGCTTTACGTTTTTCAATGAAGGCACCGGTGCCTTCTTTAACGTCGTCGGTGTTGAAAAGTTCAGCGAAGATTCTTGCTTCGTTTTTCTGAGCTTCCTCAACGTCCATATCCCAAGCTTGATTGATCGAACGTTTTGCCATGCCCACTGCGATAGGAGCTTTTGACAAGATCGCTTCAACAGTTTTCATGACTGTCGCCATCAATTCCGCTTGCGGAACAACTTTGTTTACCAGGCCATAACCCAGAGCTTCCGCTGCAGTGATCATGTTGCCAGTGTAAGTCAGTTCACGAGCCTTACGTTGACCGATAGCGCGAGCCATACGAACCGTACCGCCAAAGCCCGGGATCAAACCAAGGCTGACTTCAGGCAAACCGAATTTTGCATTCTCAGCAGCGTAGATAAAATCACAACCCAATGCCAACTCACATCCACCACCCAATGCGAAGCCATTCACAGCTGCGATCACCGGAATTTTCAAAAGAGTCAGCTCGTGGAAAATAGACTGACCACGTTGAGCGAAGATCATACCTTTTTCTTCGTCCAGAGCATTGATCTCTTTGATATCAGCGCCCGCAACGAAAGCTTTTTCGCCCGAGCCTGTAATGATCAAGGCGCGAGCATCGATATACGGCATTTCGCCGATTTGACGAAGGGCATCCGCCATCTCTTCAAGGACTGTTGAATTCAAAGCATTCAAAGCTTCAGGACGATTTACGGTTAGAACCCAAACGCCGTTCGCTTTTTGCTCAAGAAGAAGTGTTTTATAATTAAAACTTGCCATAAATACTTAAACCTATTTCTGAGAGTAGTCGTAGAAACCACGACCTGATTTACGACCCATCCAACCTGCTTCAACGTACTTCACAAGCAGTGGGCATGGACGGTATTTAGAATCACCTAGACCATCATGAAGCACGTTCATGATAGCAAGACATGTATCCAAACCGATGAAGTCTGCCAAAGTCAAAGGACCCATGGGTTGATTTGTTCCCAATTTCATTGCCGAGTCGATGCTTTCCACAGAAGCAATGCCTTCGTGCAAAGTGTAAACAGCTTCGTTGATCATTGGCATCAAGATGCGGTTTACGATGAAGCCTGGCATGTCTTTCACAGATTCAACGAACACTTTGTCCATTTTCTCTGCCAAAGCGCGAACTGTTTTGAAAGTCTCGTCAGAAGTTTGCAAACCACGAATACCTTCGACAAGTTTCATCAATGGAACTGGATTCATGAAATGCATACCAGCAACTTTGTCTGGACGTTTCGTTACTGCTGCAATTTTAGTGATGGAGATTGAAGACGTGTTAGAAACCAACAAAGCTCCGGGTTTAACAGTCGCGTCCAAGTCTTTGAAAATTTTAAGCTTAAGATCGATGTTTTCTGTCGCAGCTTCAATCACGATGTCGCTGTCTTTAAGACCTGCTGTTTCTTGGGTTGTTTTAATACGACCCAAAAGAGCTGCTTTGTCAGCTTCAGTCATCGTGGCTTTTTTGATCAAGCGATCACAGCTGCCAGAAATTGTTGCCATACCTTTTTCAAGAGAAGCGCCGCTGACGTCCATCATGACCACATTGAAACCAAAGTTTGCTGCCACTTGAGCAATCCCGTTCCCCATTTGTCCCGCGCCCACAATACCGATCAATTTGATATCCATATACCACTCCGTGTTATAACTTCGTAAAACAGAACTGTTCAAAATGGTCCAACTGCAAGGTGGAGGGACTTTTCCGTAGTGAGGCGTACTTCACATACGCCGCAACGAGGGAAAGGTCCGACAACGATGTCAGTTGGGGTATTTTCAACAGTTCCGACGTAAATTAGGTACTTTACTTTAGACCTGGGGTCAAAAGTTCTGGTCTTGAGAGCGGTGGGTCGCGGGCCTCACAATAGACTGATGCACGCTATATTTTCCGCGGTTTTTCCCATTTTGCTCGTTGCTCCCTCTGCTTATGCGGCTTTAGCCACGGATGCCAGTGCGGCCATCTCATTTTACCGTACAAAAGAAAGCTCTTTCGCCTCTGGCCAGGCGAGTCGAACTATCCTGGAAGCGAAGCTGATTTCGACGCAGATCGAAAGCACGTACCGTGTACGCTGGGACCGTCGCGAGTACGAACTGGAAGCAAAACAAATCCTGAAAGACATCCAAGTCGCGCGCTTAGTGGACACCAACTCCGCCTGCCAACTTCAGTCATTAAATCGCAACGATTCTGGCACCATCAAAGTTTTAAGTCCGGGGGCCACGGTTGAGATTTTGGAAACGGATGATTATTGGGCCCGCGTAAAAACATATCGCGATCAAGTGATTGGCTGGGTGCCTCTTTCGATGCTTAAAAATCGTCACGACGACACCGGTGTTTTCGTGAACATCATGGATACTTATTTGCGTAAAGAGCCAACCAGTCTTTCGGGAGTGATCACCACGGTCCCCCGCCTCAGTCGCGTGCAACCTGCTGGTTTTGAAAAAGGCTTTATGAAAATCACGTTCAACGGAATGAGCGGATTCGTGGATGTGAATCACTTTGCTTCCCGCGCTGATTTTTCAAACCTGGCTTTCGTTGATAACAAATGGATTCCGATCACTCACCGAAATGGCGAGTATCTGGTTACCGCTCAACGTGCACAGATTCCTATTCAACGTGCCCTAGGTTACATCACAAGTGGTACTCGCGGAGTTGTGACTCGCGCAACACCAGGTGGCCCACAACTGCTTTCTCGAGTGGAAATCACGAAACCTGAAGCCAATGTGTGGGCGCTAAGCAAAGTCGACGGCCATGGGGAAGTTTGGTGGAAACGAAATTTCGTTCCTCATGAAACGACTCAAGCCGCAGACAAAAACACGATCACAACGGAACAACTGATGAAGCGCGAAATTTATTCGATTGCTTTTGAAAGCAAGACTTCCGTGCGCGGAATTGTTTCAGCTGAAGGTGTTTACACTACCGAAGATGGTTTAACGTGGAAGCAGATTCCGCAGTTTGGAAATCAGAACTACCCGGTTTATATTCATCCCAAAGGTCAGTGGTTTGTAGGCTCTTACAAAAGCACCAACCAAGGACATAGCTTTGAACCGTTTATTCGTTGGGAAGTCGTGGCCGATGCGATCGAAGCCTCCATTCACAAAAATCCAAAAACACTGCGTTTGACTCAGATTGAAGCCGTTTCCAATTCGCAAATCATCATCAATGTCGACACGGGCTCTTCAAAAATAAAATTGGCTGGATCTCTTGCTGACTCGACTCGCTGGTCAGTGGTTCGTAAATAAATTCAAATAATTTGTCACAAGTTCCATTACGTTCATCCCACTTTCTCGTTCACAGAGTGCGATGAACATGCATCCCTACACTGGACCCTTATTTTTGTTTTACCCATGTTCTTTCCAATCTTAGCATCAACCTGGTCAGTTGAAACTATGTGGAAAGGATTCGTATGTGCCCTTTAACTTCCTCTGAACAAGCAAAAAAAATTCAACATAAATCCAAGAGCCAAATTATAGAGACTATGCGTGCTGAGCATGACGAGAAAAAACTTCCCCTCAGTATGACCATTCACAAAAAGACTCCGGAAGAAGTCTTCCAATTACTAAAATTACCGGAAAACCTTCCGTATTTTTTTGAAAACTTAAGCAAGACCGAATTCGTTTCAGAAAACAAAAACAAATGGTTTTTTGACGCTAACGAAGAATCACCCGAGGCCTTTGATTTCGTCATGCAAAGTGAATTTGACGAGAACAGTCCCGCTCTTCTTTGGCGCTCTGAAGACGGCGCAGGATTTGATTACTCGGTGGCAATCGAACTTGAAAGAGCTCAGGCAAATCGTGGCACGATCGCGCGAATGACGGTGGTATATGACAATAAAGCGGGCAAATTTGCATCCCTCTTTGAAAAATTCATGGGCAAAGATGCAGAGACCGTTTCCAGAAAGATTTTAGGCCGTATCAAAGCTTTCTGCGAAACAGGCAGTGTTCCAACCACGAAAGGCCAACCCAGCGGTCGTGCCGAAGATCTTCCACAACTTAAACATTAAAAAAGGACGAATCAATGAGAGCACTTACTTGGGAAGGCAAACACGATGTTCAAGTCAAAACCGTCAGAGATCCAAAAATTCTGGCGCCGGATGATGTGATTATCAAAATCACCACAGCCGCCATTTGTGGATCGGATCTTCATTTATATAATGGTGTCATGCCCACTATGAAAAAAGGCGATATTTTAGGACACGAAAATATGGGCGAGATCGTTGAAGTCGGACCCAATGTCAAAAAATTAAAAGTCGGAGACAAAATTGTCGTCGCTTTTGATATGGGTTGTGGCAAATGTTATCACTGTGAACGGGAAGAGTTTTCCGCGTGTGACAATTCAAATCCCAACGCACATATGGCGGAAGCTCTTTATGGAGCTAGTGGCGCAGGGCTTTACGGCTATTCTCACATGTATGGTGGATTTGCGGGAGGCCAAGCTGAATATCTGCGCGTGACTTACGCTGAAACAAATTCAATTGTCGTTCCCAACGGCATTCCCGATGAAAAGGTTTTGTTCTTAAGCGACATCTTTCCCACCGGCTACATGGCGGCGGAAAACGCGAACATTAAACGTGGAGACACCGTTTGTGTTTGGGGCGCAGGCCCGGTCGGACAACTTGCGATCCGCAGCGCATTTTTGCTGGGCGCCGAACGAGTGATCAGCATTGACCACTATGCAAGTCGCTTGGCACTCGCCAGAAAAGCCGGAGCCGAAACAATTAACTTCGATGAAGATGAAAACGGCGTGCTTGATGAAATCAAGTATCTGACTGGTGGAGTCGGTCCCGATTCCTGTATCGATGCTGTGGGGCTAGAAGCTCACGGTCACACCGCTATGGAAATTTTAGACTACGCAAAAATGTCTGTGATGCTGGCAACCGATCGCCCGAACGTTCTTCGTCAAGCGATCCAGGCCTGCCGTAAGGCCGGGACGGTTTCGATTCCTGGGGTTTACGGTGGGTTCCTAGATAAAATTCCTTTTGGAGCGGCCTTTGGAAAAGGTTTGAAATTTGCGATGGGTCAGACTCATACGCAAAAATACATGAAGCCGCTATTAGATATGATTTTGCAGGATAAAATTGATCCGTCAGAAATTATCAGTCATCGTATTGATATCAGCCAAGGACCGGACGCCTACAAAAACTTCAATGATAAAAAAGAAGAGTACCGCAAAGTCGTGATCAAAATGCATTAGTGATTACAGCAGCCTACTTTGCCGTGGGCTGCTTTACGACCGTGATCCTACCATTGGTTTCCAACATGGCTAAATCCACCTTCCTAATGTCTTTGATACCGTGCTCACGAAGCGCTGAAGCGATTTCATCAAGCGTGATATATTCCTCTTTACAGAGCTCCAAATTTATCACTCCATTTTCAATGATCTTTTGCGCTTCACCTTCCAGCAGCCGCTCCACTTTTTTTGATTTGAATCCCAGTATATCCAAGCAGTAGTTGCCGATAACAAACGTACTCACGCAAATAATTCCTGCGGTCAGCGAGTTATCTCCCCCCGTGATGGCGGCACTGACAGATTCACTGATAATTAAAAGTAAGACCAGATCAAAGGGACTTAGTTCACCAATCTGCTTTTTCCCCATGAATCGCAAAAGAACAAAGACCGCTGCATAAACTAAAATCGCTCGGACAACGTATTCCCACCACGGATTTTGCAGTGCCCACACCCGTCACCCCCGTCCATTCATCAAAATTAAAGCACGGTCTTATTTTGTCGAGGGCGAACTCGCCAGAGCTGTTATTACACATACAGAATTTCCCTCTTAATTAACGTATATTGACTGACATGAAGTCGAAGTCCACCGAGCTCGTCAGGGCCACCAATGAAGGTTTATATTGCGAACAAGGCGACTTTTATATCGACCCTTGGCGCCCCGTAAGCCGAGCTTTAATCACACATGCCCATTCCGATCATGCACGCTGGGGCTCAGGAGAGTACCATGCAAATGTCAAGTGTGCGCCCCTTTTAAATCTACGTTTGGGTGCCGATCTTCCTCTTAAAACTTACAAAGCTGGTGAAAAATTTAAGATGGGTGACACTTGGGTAAGCTTTCATCCCGCGGGTCATATTCTGGGTTCTTCACAAGTAAGGATCGAGTATCAAAACAAAGTCTGGGTGGCCTCGGGGGATTATAAAAGAACGCCCGATCCTTCCTGTGATCCCTTCGAAGTGGTTCCTTGTGACACCTTCATCTCGGAAGCCACTTTTGCTTTGCCCGTATATAAATGGGATCCCGGCGAAGTAACCGCTGCGAAAATATTTGAATGGTGGCAATCAGATCAGGATCGTCCCAGCCTGCTTTTTTGTTACGCATTAGGAAAAGCGCAACGGATCCTGGCTGAACTGAGCCGTTTAACGGATCGAACGATTTACATTCATGGAGCCGTGGAAACGCTGACGCAAATTTATCGAGATGCGGGAATCAAAATGCTTCCCACATCTTTAGTCCAAAACCATGAAAAAGGATATGGTTTTAAAGGCGATCTGATCTTAGCACCACCGTCTGCGCATCGCTCGCCGTGGATGAAGCGGTTTAAAGACCCACAAACGGCATTTGCATCGGGCTGGATGCTGGTACGAGGGACTCGCCGTCGCAAAGGCTACGAGAGAGGTTTTGCACTATCCGATCATGCCGATTGGAATGAGCTAAATCAAACCATCACCGAGACCGATGCCTCAACAATTTATCTCACACACGGAAGAACCGACGTTCTACAAAAGTATCTTCAAGAACAAGGTAAAGAAGTTAAACTTTTCCACACTGAATACGAAGCCGAAGAGGAGGCGTCGTGAAGGAGTTTGTGAAACTTTATGAGGAACTGGATTCAACAACCTCGACCAACGAAAAAATCGGGGCTCTGAAAAAGTACTTCGAAAAAACGATTCCGGAAGATTCGATGTGGACGTTAATTTTATTGACGGGAAAATTATCACGCAGAACTATTACCTCCAGGACTTTAAGCAGTCTGTTTTTGGCCAGTACACACTATCCGGCGTGGCTTTATGATGAAAGCCGCGATCACGTGGGTGACACGGCAGAAACTTTAAGCCTGCTAGCGCATTCACTGAATTTATGCCGCGAAACTTCGGGCAAGGAAAATAAAAGCCTCACGGAGTGGATGGAAATAGAAATCCCAAAGCTTGCTGCGATTAAAGACGAAGTTCAGCAGGCAGATCAGCTCTTAAAACTGTGGAGCAAGCTTACCACCCAGGAAGTTTATATCTTGAATAAACTTATCACCGGAGCCTTTCGTGTTGGCGTGAGTGATAAACTGGTTATTCGAGCCCTGTCTGAAGTTTATGGTGTCCCCACAGATCAAATAGCCCACCGCTTGACCGGAACCTTGGAAACCGGCGAAGAGGCTTTTGAAAAAATCGTTACCCAAGAAGCAACGGCGGCGTCATTCAGTCAGCCCTATCCCTTTTGCCTTGCTCACTCTTGGAGTGAGCGCAGCGAGCAAAGTTTTAATCCAGAAGAATGGTGTCTAGAATGGAAATACGATGGCATTCGCGCCCAAGTCATACGCCGCGAAAGTCAAACCTGGATCTGGTCCCGAGGAGAAGAAGACATCACAGAAACTTTTCCGGAACTTGCGGAAATCTTCAGCGATCTGCCTGAGGGCTCGGTCATTGATGGAGAAATTCTGGTTTTTAAAGACCAAAAGATCTCTTCGTTTCAAGCGTTGCAAAGACGTTTGGGAAGAAAAAAGGTTTCAGCGCAAATGCTAAAGGAATTTCCCGCAGGGTTTATGGCCTATGATTGCCTGGAAAATAAGGGCCGTGATATACGGCAGGAAACTCTGCGAGAAAGAAAAAAGCATCTCGCCCAGGTATTAGGAAAGATCAAAAGCCCGCAAGTGCGAATGTCTCCAGTCGTGGAAGCTGAATCATCGAAAGAACTGAATGATCTGCGCCTGCAGGCCCGCGAGAAAGATGCCGAAGGCTTGATGATAAAATGGTGGGCGGGAATTTATTCCGTGGGCAGAAAAACCGGGAACTGGTGGAAATTCAAAGTCGATCCATTAACTTTAGATGCGGTCCTGTTGTATGCCCAATCGGGAACAGGCCGTCGTTCGAATCTGTACACCGATTATACTTTCGCTCTTTGGAATGAAAATCATGAGTTGATTCCCTTTGCCAAGGCCTATTCCGGACTTACCCAACAAGAGATCGACGAACTGGATGCGTGGATACGCCGCCATACCAAAGAAAAGTTTGGACCTGTTCGTTCAGTCCAGCCAGAACATGTTTTTGAAATTGGCTTTGAAGGAATTGGTGCCTCCACTCGTCACAAATCTGGGATTGCGGTGCGCTTTCCCCGGATCTTACGCTGGCGGAAAGACAAAAAAGTCGACGATGCTGATACCCTAAACTCCGCCCAAGAATTATTAAAGGCCGTCAATGGCGAAGGATGAACTAAAGCCCATTCATGATTTTTTCACGAGTAAGAAATGGAAACCCTTTCCATTTCAGGAGCAAAGCTGGAAAGCCTATTTGAAGGGCGAATCCGGGCTTTTGCATATCCCCACGGGATCGGGAAAAACCTATGCCGCGGTTATGGGACCGTTGGCAAAAATGATTGCAGAACCCCGTCCCGGTTTGAAAGCTCTTTATCTGACTCCCCTGCGTGCCTTAACTCGTGATATTGAAGCGGCCATTCTAGAACCCATCCAAGCCATGAAGTGGCCCATCAAAGTCGTCTCGCGCACCGGTGACACGGGATATGCGCAAAAGAAAAAACAATTAACCAATCCACCCGATCTGATGTTGACCACACCAGAATCCTTGGCCGTGATGATCTCGCAACCTGAGGCAGAAGATTTCTTTAAGAATCTTCAAGTCGTCATCCTGGACGAGTGGCATGAATTGATGGCGAGCAAACGTGGAAGCCTTTGTGAATTGTCTTTATCTTACCTGCGCTCGATTAATCCAGAACTGCAGACCTGGGCACTTTCGGCCTCCATTGGAAATTTGGATGAGGCTGCTAAGGTGGCTGTGGGCCGCGCTGTCGAACCGACCATTATTTCGGGAAGCTCGGATCGCAAGCTTGATCTGGACTGTCTGCTGCCGGAGAAGATAGATCGCTTTCCTTGGGCAGGGCATCTGGGTTTTGCCCTGAAAGATTCACTACTTGAACTTTTAGATCCTGAAGTCTCAACTTTGATATTTACGAACACTCGGTCCCAAGCGGAGAGATGGTTTGAGGCCTTGCTTGCCGCCAAACCTGACATGGAACCCTTCATGGCACTTCACCATAGCTCTTTAGAAAGAGAAGAGCGGGAATTAGTCGAAGAGGGCGTTAAAAATGGTGATCTTAAGTGGGTGGTTTGCACTTCTTCGCTGGATTTAGGTGTCGACTTTCAACCCGTTGAACGGGTTGTACAAATTGGCTCTCCGAAAATGGTCGCTCGCATGATTCAACGAGCAGGACGATCTGCCCACCGACCGGGTGGGAAAAGTCGTCTGCTATTTGTTCCCACAAATTCTTGGGAGATATTAGAGCTTGAGGCGGTGAAGAAAGCTTTGAGCGAAAAACATATCGAAGCCCGCAGACCCTTAAAAAAACCCATCGATGTCTTACTGCAACATATGATGACACTTGCTTGCGGGCCCGGCCTTAGAATGGATGAGTTGTGGCTTTCTTTGAAAGAAACGTTTTCATTTTCAGAAATCACACAAGAAGAACTTAACTGGTGTCGCCGCTTTCTGACTCAAGGGGGGGAAACTCTGCAATCATATCCCCAGTTTCATAAATTGGTGATGGACGATGAAACAGGAAAATATCGCCCTGCGGATCCGCGTATCGAAAAACTTCATCGCATGAGTATCGGCACCATCGTTTCCAGACAATCCGTTCAAGTTTCTTACACCAACAGATCCCGCATTGGTTCGGTTGAAGAAAACTTTATCTCCAAACTTAAAAAAGGAGACGTGTTTCAATTTGCTGGCAAGAAACTGGAATTTGTCCTGTTGAAAGATATGACGGCCTATGTGAAGGCCAGCAAAGCTCCCACGAACAATGTGCCTTCCTGGTATGGTGGCCGCTTTCCCATTTCCGAAACACTGGGTAACGCCTTTCGTGAGGTTCTGACCGAAAAGCATCCTGGTCTGGACAGATTTTTAAAACCTCTTTTGGGAACACAAAGTGAAATGTCGATTTTGCCTTCACCGGATACTTTGCTGATTGAAAAATGGACTTCCAAACAAGGCACGCATATTTTCGTTTATCCTTTTGAAGGTCGTTCGGTTCATGAGGGTATGGCACAGTTGTGGGGCTATCGTTTTGCACAACGCGCGCCCACGACATTTTCTTTTGCCTTGAATGACTATGGTTTTGAGATCATGGGTCCTGTTGAATATGACTTTGAAGGTCTGTTTGATGATGACTTTTTTTCTGACCACGGCTTGGTGGAAGAGATTGGTCAGTCTTTGCAAATTGGACAATTAAGCCAACGCCAGTTTAAAGAAATTGCGCAGATCGCGGGTTTGGTATTTGTGGGTTATCCTGGCTCCCCTAAAACCGGCCGTCAGATGCAGGTCAGCGCTTCGTTACTTTACGATGTTTTTAAAAAACATGAACCAGGAAATCTGCTCATTCGTCAAAGCTTTGATGAAGTCTTGGCGAACTCTTTGGAAAGTGGGCGCATTCGTCGCACCTTACAACGGATGAGTAAAATGAAAGCCGTATGGGTGGAGCTTGATTCTCCCTCCCCGCTATCTTTTCCGCTGGTGGTGGAAAACATAGCGATCGGAAATCTTTCAAACGAAAGCCTGGAAATGAAAATCGCACGGCTTAAAAAAAGTTGGGAAAAGAAGAATGATCATTCAAGCAGCCCAACAAAACATTGAACTTTTACCCGAAAAGGCATTCCTCTGGCGCTCCGAAAATCTGTTGGGTTTATCGGACCTGCATTTAGGAAAAGCAGAAAGCTATCAATTTGCCGGAGTGCCTATGCCATCAGGTGGACATCTGGCTGATCTGGACACATTAAATCAGCTGATCCACTATTATGCCGTTCATCGCGTGGTAATTTTAGGTGACTGGATTCATAATAAATATTCTTTGAGCGAGATTGTGGTCAGAGATCTTAACAGCTTTTTTGCGGCTCATCGGAATATCGAATGGACTCTGCTTTTGGGAAATCACGAAACGGGGTCCCACGACATTCTTCGGAATATGCCGTTTCACTTTGTGGAAGAGGAACTGCAGATGGGCCCCTTTTTGATGACCCATGGGCATAAGAACCCAGACACCGATCTTTTCCAGATCCAAGGCCACACCCATCCACTCGTGAACATAAACCAAGGAGCTCTGCGTCTGAAACTCCCATGCTTTGTTTTAGAGAAAAAAGCCCTCACCATCCCCGCTTTTGGTAGCATGACGGGTGGCTACGCCGTCAAGCCAGGACCAAATAAAAGAATTTTCGCGATAGGAAACAGAGAAATCTTTGAAGTTGAATAGATTCACAAAATTTAAGCTTTTGCTGGAAAACTATATGACATACAGCTGCCATTGGATATGCTGTGGTAATGAAACAATTGTTTGTCCTCATACTTTCTGCTCTCCTCGCGAGTTCTGCCTTCGCCAAAGGTAAGAGCCAGATCGTATTTGGCGTCAACATGGATTATGCGATGCCGCTGGTGAAGTTGAAAGATGACAATGGAAGTTCCCTACTCATTGGCGGAATTCTGAAAGACCTAGGCGAAGCCCTGGCTAAAGAAATGGACCTGGATCTGAAGTGGTATCTGGTTCCAAAAAGAAGAGTGGCCCCAAGCCTGTCCTCAGGAAAAATCGATATCCTGTGCCACCTTTCCGAAGTTTGGCAGCCCGCTATAAAAAACGATGTTTGGTGGTCGAACAAACTTTACCGCAGTTCGAATGTGCTGGTTTATTTAAGAGAACAACCGGTCACCTCCCTCAAAGAAATCTATGGCGAACATGTCGGCGTCGTATTGAACTTTATCTACACCAGCCTGGAAGATTCTTTCGAATCCGGCGCCCTAAAACGCGAAGATGGCCCCAACAACATCTCCAACATTAAAAAGCTCCTTAAAGGCCGCATCAACTATATCGTGATGTCGAACTTGGAGTATGCCTATTACAACAATCTCTATCCTCCGCTGCGCTCTGTAGACCTGACACTGGACGAAGTGATCACCAAATGTGCTGTATCTAAAAAATCAAAAATTAAAATCGAAGACGTAAACAAAGCCATCGCAAAAATCACCCGCAACGGCACTTTGAGCAAGATCCTAAGCTCCTACTATTTCAAGAACCTTGAGTAGGACCCGTTCCATATATATGCTTAAAATGCATATTAACTTCTAGTTAATTCACTACTCTGTGAGCATTCTTCAGGATAATTCCTTAGGCATAAAAAAAGGAATAACCATGAAAACAATGATCCTCTCACTAGCATTGCTTATTTCAACAAACGCGTTCGCCGCTGCAGACTTTTCAAAAAAGTTAGAACTATGCGCCCTACAAACTTCTGACGACCCAGAGGCTTATGAAAAAGCCTTCTCTGAAACTTTCATCTACGTAAACAAAGCCACAAGCCTGACAGATGAACAAGTAAGAATGATCAACGCCCACCTGATTCAAGTTGAATACACAACAGAACCATTAACATTCGCCGAAATTAAGGCCCTGTTCACAACCGGCGAACAACAATACAACGACCTTTATTTCGTAACAATGAAATCAAAAACCACTGGCGCCATCTTCTTCGAAGCCAAATCCTACCCAGGTGACAACCCCTACGGCGTAGTATTCACAGCAACCGGCGACCTAGCAGCCTACAACCAAGACGACAACATCACATTGGTAGAAGGCCAAGCAACATACGCCTGCCCTTGGAAATAAACAAAAAAGAAAATCAAAAAAAGGGGATCACAACCCCCACTTCTAAAAAAACCAAATCAAATAAAAAGCCCCGGCACCCCGGGGCTTTTTATTTTTGATCTCCACCACCCCATCAACTCCAATTAAAAAACTAACTTCCGCACAAACAATACCCGACACCAGAAATAATCCACGAGGAATAGGATCCAACATTGCCCCATCGATCGAAGAAGATTTGAACCCGCCACCCGCAGCTGACCTGGGCACAGCGGGCCGTGCCTGCCACGAAGCGACCTCCGTGGGCGCCACGATGGCGCGCACCCGCCAAAGGCGGGCCACGGCCGAGCCCGGATGGCGTGTCGCGAAGAGGCAGGCACGGAACGATGGGACCAGGGCAGATGCGGGTGGCGGGTTCAAACCCTCTTAGCATTCCGAACTAGAGCCAAAAAGGAAGCAATTCCCCGGCACGATTATTGGATTACCCCAGAACGGAAATACTATTTCTTGGGATAACGGTGTCTTTATGGCACTTGAACGTTTGTTGGGAGAATTGAAGATGATTAACTTAAAGACAGAGCAGAAATATTTTTCAACTCTCCTTATTTCACTTCTGGTTTTAGGGGGTTGCGGCCCCACTCAACCAGATGCCCCGATCTTTAAATCCGCTCTTTTAGACGGTCTTTACAGCACCCGTCCTTCAGTTGAAGAACCCGAAATCTTCATCATTAAACTTTCCACGCCAGCTCTTTTGGAAACGGCGAAAATGAAGAACGGTAAACCGCAAATCAACGCGCAACAGGTTGAAGCTATCGCAGCTGAACAAGAACAAACGATCGCGGATCTAGCTAAAATCTCTAAAGACATTCGTGTTTTGATTCGCTACCGCCTGGTTTTAAATGGCTTGGTCGTTTGGGCACCCGCTGACGCTATCAAAAGCATCAAAAATATTCCGAATGTGACTTTGTCTGAAAAACCCGGCCAGTTTGCTCGTTTGAATGACGAGGAAGACGAATTCAATAAAACTGGCATGGTAGGCGATAAAACTTCTGTGAAATTCATCGGTGCCGAAGCCGCCTATGCGCAAAATATCCGTGGCCAAGGTATGCGCATTGGTGTGATCGATACAGGTATCGACTACACTCATAAGATGTTAGGTGGTATCGGCTCCCCTGACGCTTACAAAGCAATCAACCCTTCCTCAACAACGTCTGCCTTCCCGAATAACAAAGTTGTGGGTGGTATTGACCTGGTTGGTACTGAATATTCTCCGAGCTCTCCAAACCTAAAAGCACGTATTCCCGTTCCGGATCCAAATCCGTTGGATGAGGCCACTCACGGTACTCACGTAGCGGGTACAGTTGCGGGTCTTGGCGACGGCGTGAACACTTATGACGGTGTGGCTCCTGATGCTGATCTATACGCGATCAAAGTATTTGGTGCTAAAGGCGGAACAAGCGACGAAGTGGTTATCGCGGCGTTGGAATATGCTGCCGACCCAACGGGTGATCTAAGCTTTGAAAAACAATTGGATGTCGTGAATCTTTCTTTGGGTTCTAACTATGGTAACCCGCATATCATGTACAACCATGCGATCAAGAATCTGGTTCGCGGTGGTACGGTGGTTGTGGCATCCGGTGGTAACTCTGGTGATGCGGCCTTTATCGTGGGCGCTCCTGGTATCTCCGATGATGCGATCTCGGTTGCATCCAGCATTGATAACATGACTCACAATGTGTCTGCTCCGGGTGCAGAATTCGCTTTAGGCGAGCAAAAGGTTTTGGCAGAGTTCACAGAAGCCCAATCTTCAAAACGTCTGGAAGAGATTTCAGAAGCAAAAGCTGATCTTATCTTTGTGGGCCTTGCTGACAAAGACTTCGATGCAGAACAAGCCGCACACATCAAAGGTAAAATCGCTTTGATCGATCGTGGCGTGGTTTCTTTCTCGGATAAAATCAAACGCGCCCAAGATGCGGGTGCGATCGGTGTCGTGGTTGCGAACAACGCTCCTGGTGACACGAACGTAATGGCTGGCGATATAAAATTTGAAATTCCCGCGATTATGATCAAACAAGATGCTGGTCAAAAGATTAAAGCTTTGTTGTCGCAAGGTGTGGTCACTGCGAATTTAAAGTCTCCAGCTAAAATTGAAAAACCTTGGATGGCAGATACTATTTCTCCGTTCTCGTCTCGTGGTCCCCGTTCTGAAGACGGCATGATTAAGCCCGAGATCGCGGCTCCAGGTACAAATATTATTTCTGCTGCTCGTGGAACTGGCGATAAAGGTGCCAGCATGTCTGGTACTTCCATGGCAGGCCCTCATATCGCGGGCGTGATGGGACTTTTGAAACAAAAATTCCCAACTCTTTCTGTTCCGGAATTAAAATCGGTGCTTTTAGCTCATGGTAAGGTGATTTCCGACAAGGATCAAAAAACTTATCCCGTCAGCCGTCAAGGTGCGGGCCGCGTGCAAATAGCTGAAAGCTTGAAAGCGCAAGTCACAAGCGAACCTGCGACTTTGTCTTTTGGTTTGACGGATATTGAAAACTCAAAAACGTTGTCGTTGAATGTGACTCTGAAAAACATCTCTTCTGATACAGTCACATTGACTCCGAAATGGAGAGGCTCTGAGGCGCTTCAAGTTTCCGTACCGACTGTGACTCTGGAACCAGGTCAGACTAAAACAATTACGGTAACTGCCAAAGTGGTGGGCCCCTTGATGAAATCTGCTAACGACGAGTTGGATGGTTTCTTGGATCTTACTCAAGGTGATAAATCTGTATTGCAGCTGCCTGCCTTGGTGGTGGCACGTCAAATTTCAAGAATTGAAGCGACCTCTCTGACAGTGCTTTCTTCATCTAAAGAAGATGCCGCGGGTAGTGCGGCGGATTTGAAACTAGTGAATAAGAGCGCCAACAAAGGCAATGCCTATGTCTTTACGTTACTTGGTAAGGACGGCCGTAAATTAGATACGAAACCAGATCTTACGCACAACAAAAACTGTGACCTGCAATCTGCGGGATACCGTGTGGTTTCCGCGGAAGGCAAACGATACCTGCAAGTCGCTTTGAAACTGTACGAGGGCATGACGACATGGCACCGCTGTGAAGTGAATGTGCAAATCGATTCCAATGGTGATGGTATCGCCGACCAGGAATTGTCTGGCGTGGTGGGCTCTGACTTGCCCGGCTATCCAGTTGAGAAATTCGTCAGCATGTTGCTGGATGCAAACCAAGCTCGTGCAATTCGTAAAACCTATGAAGACTCCATTGCTTCCGGAAAACCAGTTGCGGAAAACTATGGTCCGGCCCTGATTGATGCTTTGCCCATGGATACTTTCGACAACTCTACTTTGGCAATTATCACTGCGGATGCATCACTGCTGGCAGTCGCTCCGACGGGTGAATTGAACATCAAGGTTTCCACTTCTCATAACGACTATAGCTCTGTCGAATACGACGACTATCTGGGTAATGAAAAGACTTGGTCTAAAATCTCATTAGGCGAGCTAGGACAAGCAGTAACAGAGATGCCTGAGTCCATCGAGCTGGCCGGCCATTCTGAAACGACAGTGCGTCTTAAAAAGGGTTACAGCACTTCAGATGTGGTGATCTATACTCCGCAAAACAAATCCGTGCGTGATGCGCTGATTGAAGATGCGCAGTCACAGACGATCAAACCGAAATACGACGGTAAATAAAAATAAAAAAGCGGGTCTTAGAACCCGCTTTTTTTTCGCCTGAATTGAAATAGAATTCAGGCGTCTTAAATTGAGACAAGGACTAACGAGTCTTTGTCTCTTTGTTTTTTACTGGTGATTGCGATGTCACGTCTTGAGCTTTTTCGCCGCTCATGTTCTTTTTCACCGCGCGCAAAAATGGTGTCTCAGTTACTTCCCAAACCACAGCCGTATCTTGAGCTGCGTGGTTTTCAGAAGATGTTGCACACGCTGCTAGGAAGTTCATCGCGATCAATGTTGTGAGGATTTTAAGTGTGTTTTTCATCTTTGTACTCCTAACGATCTGAAATAATGATACCACCTTATCGGAATGCAAAGAACCGACCATAAGGAGCCGGTGTTAAATTGGACCCAAAGGTGATGAAATGTTGAATTGGGGCACAACTGAACAATAAATGTCAGACACTGGAGCAGAAATACTAGTGTATTTATTGATTACTTATCGGCTAATTAGGGGGCTTTATTTTCTTCTCACCGAAGAGTTTCTGTCACCCTTGCGAGTCAGCTCCAAAAGCGTCGCATACAATTGTTCAGAGACAATGGGCTTCGTCAGATAGTCATTGCAGCCCACCCCCAGACAGCGTTCCCGATCTTCCTTCATCGCGTGCGCAGTGAGTGCCACAATCGGCCGCTCATAACCGCGCTCGCGCAGCTTACGTGTTGCTGTATAGCCATCCATGCGGGGCATTTGCATATCCATCAATATCACATCATAAAGAGTATTTTCGGCAAGCTCACAAGCTTCCACACCGTCCATCGCGGCTTCACAAAGAACGTGATATTTTTTAAGGTAATGCTGAATCAATGCCTGATTATCTTCGGAGTCGTCGACGATCAAAACTTTTGAGCCTTTCAGTTCCGCTTTGGCTTCTTCTGAAACTTTGACCGGCTCGGAAATAGTCCCGCGACTGATTTCATGCTGAGGGATGGTAAGTCTAAATACAGAACCCTGCCCTAAAGCACTTCTCTTAAGGACAACATCCCCACCTAAGGAGCGAGCAAGTTTACGAGAGAGCACCAGCCCGAGCCCCGTGCCTTCGTACTTGCGGGTGCTCGAAGTATCCACTTGAAAGAAATTTTGAAACAGACTGCTTTGCATCGCCTCCGGAATTCCAATTCCGGAATCAGCGACTTCAAAATAAATATCGCCGCCACTGCGTTCTAAATCGACACGCACTTCGCCGTCATTGGTAAATTTCAAAGCATTATTAATCAGATTCACCAGGATCTGCTTTAGGCGGTTGCGATCGGTGGCAATTTCCATTCCCCGCAGTGCTGAATCCATATGAAAGGATAAAGTAAGCCCCGACTTGGAGGCCTTCAGATGCATCATGCTTTCGATCTCTTCCATCAGGGAATCCAGCTTCACACCTTCAAATTCCACTTCGATGTGACCCGATTCCACTTTGGTGATATCCAAAATATCATTGATCAAACGCGCAAGATTTTGCCCCGTACTTTCGATCACGTCGAGGTACTTGCGCTTTTGCCCTTCGCTGACCTGCGGATCTTTAAGAATTTCAGTCATGCCAAGGATAACTCCCAAAGGCGTGCGTATTTCGTGACTCATATTCGCCAGGAACAGCGTTTTGACCTGATTCGCATTTTCCGCTAGTAAGCGCTGGGAGATGTTCACATCCAGATCGTGACTCATTTTATTAATCGAACGTGCAAGTTCCCCTAACTCATCAGCGGAGTGCACGGGGACTGTGATTCCCAGATTCCCCTGCCCGATCTCACGGGTCGCTGCATTCAACTCCAGCAAACTGCGATTCAGATTCTTGGCAAAAGAGAATGTTAAGAATAGTCCGGTTCCTTCGATTGTAACCACCGCGAAGACCAGGAGCATCATCAAAAGATGTTCCAGCCAACGCGAGCCTTCCCCAAGAACATTTGAGAATTGTGTTTCTAAGACAGTGAGCTTGCTGTTGATGACATTAATCTCGGCCAGAATGCGTTTCACCTCATTGGAGTCCGCGTTGGGTCGAGCAAAGAGTTCGCGCAGTTCTTCAGATTTTTCAATTAAAACGTTTAACAATCCATCAGCTTCCGTCCAAGCCGCGACGGCGCGTTTGATGTAGGAAACTTCACCGAAGCGACTAAGCATGACAATCACACCGGGAATATCGTCAGGGTGAACTCCCCCTTGAATAAATCCTGCATAGACTGAGGACATATCGGGCTCGTGCTTCATTAATTCTAAGCGCGCACGGCGATCGCCCATGGGGATTTTCATATGCTCATGAAAGGCGTCGTAATAATGCTGCTCTTTGGTGAAAATATAAGAAGACAGGGAGTGAATCGCATTTTTTTGAGCCTTGGACCAGAGTCCTTCACCACCCACGAACGCACGAACTGAAGACAACGTCGAAAGAGCAAAGACCAAGGTTCCCAACTCTATGGCAATCAACAAAGCCATTCCGCCAACGACTATGTAAAGCTTTTTAACGACAGATAGATTCTTCCAGAAATTAAACACGTTCCAATTTTCCTCAGAAGTAAACTTGTACGAATACGATGGACTCACTTCAAGCGATATTCGACTCTTGTTAGATACGTTACACACTCGCAATACAACAATCGGTTTAACTGCATTTTAGCTGCACCCGCCTTCGTATGCGTTGCGCTATACGTTTTGATTATTGGCGATCTTTTCAAATCAGGACTGGTGGAAATCAGTCTTCGGGAGAAACATGAGGGCATAGTCTTTAGGAGGAAGTCATGAAAAAGCTTATTCTCTTCGCACTTACAATGATGTCGTTCAGTTTTGCCCAGGCCGAAAGATCTTTGCTTGAAACAATCACGCAAGACAGAAATTCCAGCCCTTCAAAACTAGATACAACGAACGAAGCCCGTCGCGCCCGCCAAGCCAGTGCCGCGGAATACATGCGCGAGCGTCAACCAAGAACAGAAAGAATCTACATCGAAGAACGCATCAACGAGCCACAATATCGTGAGCCCGGCTATCGTGCTCCAGCGGATTCTCAATAATAATTTCATGAGTGTATAAACTCTGAACAGAGCCCTCCATCGATTGATTTTCATTCTTACCGAACAGTGGAATGAAAGTATCGATGGAAGCCTGTTTCTGCTAGAACAGGGACTTCTGAAATAGGAGTCCCTATGTTGAAACTTTCCGCTGCCGTTATCACAATGGCGCTATCATTCGCAGCTTCCGCTCACCCCGTGGATGGCGATCTGATTCTTGAATACAAACACTATTATTCTGAATTCGATAAATACGTTTGCAAATCTTCGAAAGAAAAAGCGATCACTATCCCTGATGAAGTGAAAGACTTGAAACTTTCTTTCGAAGATTTGAATGTCAGTATTTTTCTGGACAATGCGATCCTGACAGCTGAATACAAAGAAGACGAAACCGACTGCCGTTACAGCGCTTTGTATGAGATCGATAAAAATACAAAAGTCATCACAGCGACAGAATCAAAAGCCTTCGATCTGCAGGGAGATAAAAGCTGCGAACCAGGTAAAAACAAAGTGGATCAGTTGCTTAAGAAACTTGAATACGTCGTTCTTCACGAGCACATCACGGTTAAATTTCCAACGACGAGCTTAAAAGAAGCTTGCGGGGAAAATTCTGATTCTGTGCTTCTTGCTTTCAAGCGCATTCGTAAGAAATAATAACCGTATGGCTAAGGAACCACTGGAACTAAAATGGATTGAAAACCTTCTCCCGGAGGAGGGCTATCGACGAAAATCCATGTTCGGCGGTTTCGCATATTATCTGGATGAGAAAATCATTCTGATCACTTTTGAAGCCGGTCACAAATCCAATTGGAACGGCTGCATGTTTCCGGTTGAGCGTGAGTTTCAAAATAAAGCTTTAGAGAAATTCCCGATTTTAAATCCCCATCCTGTTTTACCTAAATGGCTTTACCTGCCGATTGAAACCGAAGGTTTCGACGAATGGGTTTCCGATATTTTACGCGTGGCTTTACGCCCGAACAGCATTTGGGGCAGTATTCCCAAAGAAAAAACTAAATCGGCTCAAGGCAAAACCAAGGGTCGCAAAGCGACTGCTGCTAAAGAAGTCATCACCGAGAAAATAGATACGCGCCGCCCGCGCATGTTTTCTGACGATGACCCTGTAGCTGTGCTGCAAAAGGCCAAAAAACTTACGGACCTTAAGAACATCGGCCCGGTCCTTGAAGGATTGCTGCATGACGCCGGAATTAAGACGCCGCAGCAAATGCAGAAATTGGGCTGGCAGAAGACCATGGTGAAACTGGTCAAAGTTCATCCTAAGACCAATCATTCCATGTACGCCTACACTATTATCACAGCGCTCGAGAACAAAGATTTTGGTGGAATGTCAGAGCAGCAAAAAGCAGAGGTCCGTGCTTACATGAAAACCCTGCGAGATCGCTTAAAATCGTAACCTGTTTTGATCTTGACTCGTTTTCCGAATCGGGAGCATAGTCGTTGCGTCATCACGACACTGTTAAAGTGAAAGGTTAGATTATGAAATCCGTTGTTATCGCTTCTTTGATCGCATTGTCTGCAACAGCTGCACAAGCTTCTCAAATGGACGTTCACTGCACTGCTGGTGACGCCGTTATCTCTGCTCAACTAAATGTTGAAGGCAGAACTGTCACTGGAACTGTTGATGCTTCTGGTGCCGGAGTAGATTTTAAAGCTCCAGCTTCTGGCTCTTACATTTTCTACCCAGCGGGTTCTTACTACAAATTCGACGAACTTGAAGTGATCGAGTTCTGGGCGACTTCTGGTAAAGACTCTGTTGCGTTCAAATCTGTTCGTGGCGAAAAAGGTTCTTACCAACAAACTCTTTTGGTTAACAAGCACACTGTTGAAGGTACTTGCGTAGTTTCTAAAGAGTAGTCCTCTTCGTTATTCATAACGAATGAAAAAAAGGCGCAGATCTTCGGATCGCGCTTTTTTTATTTCTGATTGATGACATTCCCAAGACCCCTCCCCTTTCATGCAGATTCGGCTCGCCATAGAATAAGCTTCTATGACTTCACCACAAATTGTTGCTGATTCTGAATATCTGCCCGTCCTGCTTAAGCTTTTAGATCAGGCCCAAAAGAGCATTGATATTCTTGAATACTCCTTTGCCATTGGCAGCGCTGCGGGGAAAATCAACATCAAGACCGCGCCTTTTGAAATT
The DNA here is from genome assembly GCF_006874645.1 of Bdellovibrio sp. ZAP7. NCBI lineage: Bacteria > Pseudomonadati > Bdellovibrionota > Bdellovibrionia > Bdellovibrionales > Pseudobdellovibrionaceae > Bdellovibrio > Bdellovibrio sp. ZAP7. Next base: position 2,299,017 of record NZ_CP030082.1, read on the forward strand.
GCCCAGAAACTGATTGAAATCAAAAAAGCCAAGAAACGAAAGATTCGCATTCGACTTTATATCGAAGGCTATCGCGAAACAGCTTCGCGCAACCAAGTGACGGCAAAGTATTTAGAAAATCACGGTATTGAGGTGGTATATGGCGCGACTCACGCCAAAGGATTTTGCATTGATAAAAAGTGGTTGTTGTTTGGCTCAACAAATCTGACTCAACAGTCCATCCTGAAGAACCATGAGACCAATTTGCTGATCACCGACACAAGGGCCATTGTTGGGTTTATGAAGTATTTTGAATTTCATTGGAAAGGTGGTGATCATGGCGGTATCACTTTGCCGCCGCCGATGATTGCCGATGGCGGATTTAAAGACGTCTTGATCGATATGATTGATCGCGCGCAGGTGTCGCTTTCGTTTTCGATTTATTTCTTTCATATCACCGAGATCGAAAAGGCCTTTATACGCGCTCACAAACGCAAGGTTAAGATCACCGGATTAGTGCATCATCATGGCGCCTTTGCCTTAAGTTACGTCAGGCGCACCCGTGGTACCGCTGATAGAATGCTTGCCGCTGGCATTAAGGGACTTCATTTTGGTCCAGGCTCTTTATTCACTCACTCGAAATTCATTGTGATGGATAATAAAGAAGTTTTATTGGGAACCGGCAACTGGCTTCACGAAGATGTGAAGATTCATCCTCAGCTGTATATTCATTTAAAAGACCCCATGCTCGCTAAAAAACTAACTAAGCATCTGATAAAAACAATCGATGGCACAATACTACGATCCCCAAGAACAGCAGATGGCATTCCACCAATTGGTGCTGAAGATCATCTTTGAGGATTAGGTGCTTCGGGTGGGTGGAAATTATTTTGCGCCTGGAAAATGCGGGAGCATCAAATTGCGAACATGTTCTTGCAACACAGGACGCTGTTCGATGGTGTAAATGCTAGTATCAACGGGTGGCAATACTTCCAGCGTGATCGTACGAGTCCATACTCCCCAATTCGGAACCCAGTTTCCTTTTGGCATAATCGCTGCGGCTCCTTTGACTACGACAGGAACAATCGGCGCTTTGGCGTTGATTGCAAAAATAAAAGGACCGGATTTAAAAGAGCCCAGAGTTTCTTGATGTTGGCGTGTGCCTTCGGGCGCGAGTGCAAATCTTTCGCCGTTGGCGATTCTTTTTTCGGCCTCTTTATAAACTTTGAAAACTTCTTCGCGGCGATTGCGAGCGATAGGCAAAATCCCAGCCCGTCTCATTCCCCACCCAAAGACAGGGATATTGAAGAGTTCAATCTTGGCGCCAAAACGGAAGCTTCCTAAGTAGCCTGACATCGCAAAGATATCAAAAAAACTGGTGTGATTAAAAACGTAAAGGTAGCCACCTTTGGGAACGTTCTCCCAACCTTTGACAATGACTTTTACACCGAACATCCAACATGTCGTACGGGTCCACGCATAGACAATCTGATCTTCCAGCCAACGGTTCGGATAAATAAAAGTCACCAGGATCATCGCTGCGGAAGCAATTACTGTGATAATTGGCAACATTACTGTCGCCAAAAGAGAGCGTGGATAAGAAAGAAGCTTTAGAAACATGACTTAACTTTCAGGGAATAGACGTTTACGAGCGGCTACACGTTGGCGCTCTTTATAGGCTTCATGCTCCGAAGGACCTGACAGAATTTTTTCGTGTGCGGATTGATCCATGATTTGCACTTCATAAGGATAAAAGAAACTGAAAGCTTCTTTGCTCCCTTGAGGTTTGATATGAATCAGTTTACGAGAGATAAATTTAATAAATTTATAATCTTCGCCTGAGAAGAAGTTTTCCTTACGCAGGAACTTCACGTTCTCTCCCATCTCGGAGAGTTTTTGATCAAAAGCTGCCTGAATGGTTTTTTCATCCATGGTGTCCAGTCGCTGAGCAAGTTCCGTGCAAACCTGCATGAACAAGTCCACGGGATAAAGATTGTTCGAGCTTTGATCCGGCATAATATGCGGGAAACTGATCACATTTTCACGTACCAGGAAGCGCACGACCTGGAACGTATCAAACAGATTGCGGGTCACAAAGCGCACACCCAGTTTATCAAAGATCTTCATCGCCAAGGCATCGGGTTTAGCTAAAAGCTTAATCACTGTGCTGGCAGACGTTTTAAACGGTTTTACTTCAAAACCCAAGAGCTCGATAGATTCTTGGTTTTCACCGTTGCATCTTAAAAACGTGCGATGGGTGTTACCATCATGAAAAATCGTGTCCTGAAATGGAGTTAAAATTTGCGACTGAATTTCTTCAGAGAACGAGCTGAAAAGATCATTCTCAGCATGAACGAAAACATGAATACCACGCAGGATCGCACAGGCCCACCGTTGGAGATTTACTTGATCTGGATCACTGGAGCTTGCGTACAGCAACAACTGGCGGATATCGCCAAGCTTTTTAGGGTCTAAGAAAAGCTCTGGGATATCAGCGTCGTTAAAACCTAGCTTTTCGACCATCAACACAAGGGCGCGGCGATGGTAGTACCAAAGTTTTTCGACGTCGTTTTTTTGATTTGTATCAAACCCATAGCTTAGCAGGAACGCAGAAGCTTCATCCAAAGATTGGATATTAAGTTTAGGGATATCGATCGCGGAACCACCGCCAACAACTGAGCCCAGTATGGAAGAATCGAATAAAAAACGTTGAGGCATTGCCTCTATCTTATTGGGGATAGAGGCTCAGGCAAGACGCGGCGCCCTAGTTAAAGAGGCCACAGGAAGGAACCCAGAATGACCCCATTGTTTGTTGAGTCAATGGGCTATTATCCACAGAAGAGTAGTTTTGGAAGTACACCGTACCAAATGCGTTTGTCGCATCGTAAGAACCTGTGAAGGCGATCCAACCGAGGCTGTCTTGGAAAGTTACAGTGAAAGTCTTGTTAGCTTTATTAACAGAACCAGCGTAAGCCGTTGTGAATTGTACTTCATAAGGTGGAATTTCTTTACCAGTCTCGCCGTCTTTAGTTCCCACCAAAGAGTCTCTGATTTGAACCAACACTTTGGATGACGTTTTATCGATCTGTCCAGAAGCATCGAATCTTAAGTTCATTGTTACAAACACACCGTTAGCTTGGCTGCCCGTAGCATCGATATTACCGAAGCTCGTGCCTGGAAGAGTTGTCGATACGAAGATTTTAACTTTGCTTTCAAAAGAATTCGCTGTGCTGGATTTATCGTAGATACGACCGATGGCTGATGCACCCGTTGTACAAGTGGAGTTGGTAGTAACCTCACCGCCACGACCGGCAACACGAACGGAGGATTCGCCTTTCTTTGCGCAGGCAGCAAGTCCCATGGACAAAGCCATCACAGCACCCAGAGCAAGTTTGGTAAAGATTGACGATTTCATAAAAGCCTCCTGCACAGACAAGAGGCAAGCATTGGACCAACCGGGCCCTACTTATATTCGAGATGGAAGAGATTTTGCGTCTCAGAGTGAGACAGCACCACGGTGACTGACAATTTCGGGAAGCAGATGATTACTTTTAGGTCAGGGCCTCCGGATGGGACCCCTGACTCTTATATTCATAGAAAGCTATTTTACTGCTTCAATAGCTTGGAGGACTTTTACTTGAGCGGCAATCCAGTTCGCTCCTGTTGCATCCACCGAACCCGCCTTAAGCAGTTTACCTGCGAGATCGGCTTGCTCTGCCGTCGTCAAAGTCTCGATATTCAAAGTCGGATCGACTTTGTGCAAGAACTCATTAATTGTCGCCGCCAAGGCCGCTTGGACCTGAGCACGCTTTGTATCCATCGCAAAGGTTACGCCTTGAGATGAAAGGATGGAAAGCAAAGACACACGTTCTTTGGCGGTCAAGAATGGAATAGGCAGCTGAGCTTTGTTAGCTCCACCATCGCCCACTTGAACATCCAAAGACTCTTTGCTGACCAAAACCAGATCCAAAGCGATATTCCCCAACATATCGGCGTCAGCTTGCTTGACCACGTCGATTGGCAGGATCTTATTCATCACTTTTACAGTGCCATCGTCACCTTTGACCTGGCCTTGAATCATGGGCAACAAATCACGAACAGCCGAGAAGATGATTTTCTTATTTGCGGCTGTGATATCCTGATAGAACTTAAGAACTTTGCCTTGTTGTTCTTCCGTTAAAGAATACTCACGGCCCGCCAAAGTTTTACCTTTCGCCAGAGTGCCGCTTTCTTTCAAAGCTGCGACTTCTTTTTCGAACCAATCGATATCGATCTGCCCTTGAGGGTTGCGCAAGAAACCATTCAACATCGCCGCATAGCCCCCGACTTTATCAGAGATGCCATCAAGACCTTGAAGGTATTTAGCTGTCTCTGCCAAGTGAGCTAAACGCAACTCTGCAAATGATGAATCTTGGCCCGTACGCGCCGTTAGGATATTTCCGCCTTTCACAGCATCCAATGATACCAGCGCAGGAACTTTCGCAGATCCCGCGCCTACGACTTGGGAAATATCAAACAAAGCGTCGCCCACGAATCCATAGTCGATCGCAGCTGTGCCCCATTTGTAAGTGTCTTTAAGAACGTTATCCAGATTATTCACCACATCTGGCTGATCGCCCGGGTACATGCGACCAATGATGGAAGCGAACAGAACGTTTACCAAGCCTGTTTTTTCGTCACGGCCATCCAAATACTTTCTTAGCAATGGATTGTTCCCGTTATCGAAACGCTCACAACCATAGATCGACATCTTTTGGCTGTTCGCCAACGAGATATCTTCGTCCGTACAGAACTGAGAGATTTTAGTATCCAGAGCTTTGTCATCATCAGAATAAGCCCAGTCCATCGCCATCTTGTCATAAGAAAGAGGCGCGTGTTTGATGTAGGCAGCACTTAACACGTTATCAATACCGCTCACGTAGTCCATGATACTTGTTGTTGTTTCAAGTCCCGGATGATTCGGGTTTTTCAAATACGTTTTTGCGGAATCATAGATTTCTTTCGTTGTCGCTTTCGCAGAAAACGATCCTGCGAAATTATGGCGAAGCCCCAAAGCATGCCCCAGCTCATGCGCAACAGTCGCGCGAACGCTGTCTTGCCCCAAGCGCAGTCTTTGGGAATCCGAAGCTTCACGAGTCAGCTTCTGCAATTCTTTAATTGTCTCGCTGAAATCGCAAGCCATAGCACCCGTCGCCACCGGTGAACCACCGTTTAGCAATACCAGGTCAGCAGAGCCCACTTTCGTAAATACGGAAGGCATGAACACCTGCGCGCGCAACAACTCCCCCGTCAATGGATCAGACTGACTGATCGCATACGCGGCACCAGCATCAAGCCATGTCACCCAGCGCACCATGATGGTGTGATCTTTAGGTGGAGCTTGCGGATCAACGCCGGTTTCAACAGCGACGACGTCTTTACCAAATACTTTATTCCAGTAAAGGGCGCCTTCTTTCACGGCTTGCACATAGTCTTCAGGAACTGCTGCAGAGATGCGCACTGTGATCGGTTCGCGATCGTCAGAGATATCCCATTTAGCGATATATTTAGTAACATCTTTGCTCATCGCTGCTTTCGCCACGCGAGTCACAAAGAACCCGACCGTGCGAGACGCATCGGCAACTTTAGGTTTAAATTTAGATTGCAAACGGTAGGCGCGGATCTGGATATTCATATCCAAAGTTTCTTCAACGCTTTCAATGGCGATTTTATTGGCACCCGCACCCTTGCCTTGAAGAGATTGGATCTTAGAAACCTGTTCAAGCTCGATGCTGTTATTAGTGATTTTGATGTTACGCGTGTACGAATCCAAAACCGAAATAGATGGCAAAGAAGACTCTGTCAGAGCCTCATTCAAACCCGGGCCGGAATCGATATCATAAGCATTCTGCGCGATCAGAGTTTTGAGTCCACGACCCCAATCAAAAGTGATTGTCTCTGTGTCCTCACCCACGATGCGGAATGTTTGCACCAGACTTTCCGTTTTAAGCTCGTCGTAAATGCTATTATAGTTTTGGCCAAGCAAGGCCAAGCGGCTGCCGGATTTTTCAAAGCTCACCACTTGCGGCTTCAAATCATACCACTGCGGAGTTGAGCCCCCCGTTTTGCCTGAAGCGATCAACAAAAAGATTTTACCCAAGGAAGATTTATTGATCGTTAAGCACGTCGCTTTTTCGCACTGGGCCGCGATCTCCGCGGATTGCGTTCCAGGGATGGAGAAGGAGTCCACGATTTGCTTCGGAGCTTGCTTTTTCTCTATCAGAGGGCTCACTTCGAACCCGTTTGTACAACCGGTTACAAAGATGATTGAAAGCAGTGCGCCGAAGACAGAAATGTTTTTAGAAAAGGACATTATAAAGCCCCTCCATTTTTCAGGTGTCTTTATCTCAAAAAAAGGCCAAGATCAAAAGGCACCTTAGAAAAAAGTAGCAATCGTCAACCTTTTGTACAGAGAGGCTTATGGCTCAAACAGCAGAGAAAACATTTTTTGGACATCCCCGCGCCTTGTTCACGCTTTTCTTCACGGAAATGTGGGAACGATTCTCGTTTTACGGGATGAGAGCGCTTCTAGTGCTTTATATGGCTCAATACCTTTTTATTGAGGCTGACAAAGGAAAAGATGTTTGGGGATACGGAGCTTTGAAAGGTGGAATTGAACACTTTTTTGGACCGGTTTCAGCGCAGGCTTTGTCTTCTCATATCTACGGCCTCTATATGGGCCTTGTGTATTTTACACCATTTTTTGGTGGAATCATCGCAGATCGCTACTGGGGTAAGCGCCGTTCGGTGTACGTCGGCGGGATTTTGATGGCCATCGGTCACTTTTTGATGGCCATGGAAAGCATGTTCTTCCTGGCCTTATTGTTTATTATCGCGGGCAACGGATTCTTTAAGCCTAACATTTCTACTCAGGTGGGCGAGCTTTACCCTGCGGGCGACAAGCGCCGCGATGGCGCCTTTACGCTTTTCTATATGGGCATCAACTTGGGCGCGTTCTTCTCTCCATTGGTTTGCGGAACTTTGGGGCAAAAAGTTGGCTGGCACTGGGGCTTCGGCGCCGCTGGTATTGGGATGCTTGCGGGCCTAGTGATCTATCACTTTGGCGGCAAACACTTGCCATCATCTGAGCAAAAACTTTCTGTAAAAGAAGTTGAAGCAGCAGCGCAAAAACCACTGACGAAAAATGAGTGGAAGCGCACGTGGGCGTTGACGTTTATGTGTGCGATCACGATTTTCTTCTGGGGCGTTTACGAACAACAAGGCAATACTTTGCAGTTGTTTGCGGATCAATCCACTGATTGGAATTTCTTTGGTTGGGAAATGCCTTCTACTTGGTACCAATCCTTCAATCCGTTTATCATCTTTATATTTGCACCGATCTTAGACCGTGCTTGGGCATGGCAATCTCGCAAAGGCAAAGAGAACACGACGGCTATGAAAATGGCGATTGGTTGCTTCCTGGGAACTGCGGCACTGATCGTGATGTTCATGGGTGCAAAATCTATCGGCGACGGCAAAGGCACAGCTCTTTGGTTGCTGGGTTCAACATTTATGCTGACTATCGGTGAGCTTTATCTTTCTCCGATTGGCCTATCATTGGTAACGAAAGTATCTCCAACGAAGATCGTTTCTATGATGATGGGTGTTTGGTTCTTGGCTTCTTTCTTTGGAAACACGGTTTCTGGTTGGATCGGGGCTCTTTACGACAAAATGCCTAAAGATAGCTTCTTCCTATTGCTTGCGGCCCTTGGATTTGTTCCGGGCGTGATGTTCTTTATCTGCAACAAGGTTCTGACGAGCTCTTTGAATGCGGAAGACGACGAGCCAGCACCGAAACACACTGGTAAATCCAGCTCTGGCGTCGGAGCTCATGCCGAAGTGACTGTATAACTGTCTGACATGCCAAGAGTGCGCGGCGCGCATTGCGTCCTCTTGGCTGTCTCCCTATTGTAAATAAATAAAATTAAATAATCAAAAAGGGTGTGAAGCCAGTCTTCATAGTGTTCGGAATTTGCAGGGTCGCTTTTTCAGGGGGAATCTATGCCTTTGAAAATAGGACTTTTCGGCTTTGGAAGAACAGGATCTGTTGTTGCAAAAGAAATAACCAACGATCCTTCTTTGTCTTTAAAGTGGGTGTGCCGCAGGAGCACGGATCCCTCCATTCCATTTGCCAGCAGAGTTCTGGGATACACCGAGGATTTCGCTCCATTTATTTCTTTTGACGAAATGGATGACTCCTTTCTAAGGACGAATCCGGTTGATTTGGTTATTGATTTTTCTTCTGGCAACACAACTTCGATTTACGAAAAAATAGCGGCGTTTAATATTAAAGTCGTAAGTGCAATTTCAAATTACTCTAGTGAAGAAATTGAAAAGGTTAAATCCGCCAGTCAAGGAACGGCCATTTTATATTCTCCCAATATTACTTTGGGAATTAATTGGCTCATAATGGCTTCCAAAATTCTGAAACAGATGATTCCTCACGCAGATATCGAAGTGATCGAAGAACACTTCAGACAAAAGAAAGATATCTCTGGAACAGCCCTCAAGTTGGCTCGACATCTTGATTTAGATCCTCAAGAGCATGTAAATTCCATTCGTGTGGGTGGAATCGTAGGCAAACACGAAGTTATTTTTGGCTTACCATACCAAACCATTCGCTTGGTCCACGAAAGTATCAATCGCGCTGCTTTTGGAACCGGTGCAATTTTCGCCGCGAAATGGCTCCAGTCTCAGCCCCAAGGATTTTATTCGATGGAGCAAGCGCTTCAACAATCTTTTAAAAACCGATTACAGGAAATCTAAGAGAGGGCAGAAACAAGACTCCACAGCCACTGCGTGACGTCCTTTTGGGACGACAGGCGGTATTGCGCCAGCGTTTGACCGTCGCCCACTTTCACAGACACCCCCGCCCCGCCAAGCGCCTCGAACATATCTTCATCCGTGCGATCATCTCCCACACATAGGAAGGGCACAGAGTTCATTTGCTGTCGCAACCAACGCAGAAAACTTCCCTTATTGCATTCGATGGCTTTTGCCTCGACGATCGCTTTACCAATATTCACAGTGACGGGCTGATTCGCCATACCCAACTGCAACTCGTCATCCATCTTTTTACTTTGGAAGGCAGCAAAGTCCTGAGGAGAGAGACGAAAATGCCATACCAAGCTGGCCTTTTTCTTTTCAACGAACGACAGAGGAACTTTCTCGGTGTAGTCATTCATGATTTTTTCAATGTGCGGATACCAAGAATTAATATCAGAGGAAATACGCGTCTTCCAATCTTCCCCAATTAACTTTACGAAGGCTCCGTGTTCAGCGGCCAAATTTACTTTCATGCCTTGAAACTGACCATCCAGAAACTCGCGATTTCTGCCACTTAAAATAAATAGATCTGTTTTTTCGGCCAATGCCAAAAGTGCCTTTCGAGTTTCTTCAATTAACACCACTTGATCGGGCCGCTTCACAATTGACACCAAAGTGCCATCATAATCCAACAGTACTGCAAGCCGAGGACTGGCGATGAACTTTGCAAAATCACTGTTCCAATCTTCTTTACGAACAGGCATTGGTTTTGGAATACGACGAGGCGTAAGAATTGTATTCTCTAAATCATGAATAAATCCTTGAGCCCATTTTGTCGAAGAGTACTTAGACAAAATATCCTGCAGATGCGAAATTCTATCTAGACGCTCCTCAAATTCCATATCGTGAGCCTTTTTAATAGCATCCGCGATGGAATCGACATCCCATGGATTTACCAACAAAGCATCGCTTAGTAACGACGCCGCTCCGGCAAATTCACTCAAAATTAATGATCCCGGCGTCTTAAGATCTTGCGCCATCACATATTCCATGGCCACTAAGTTCATCCCATCCCGCTTACTGGTCACAAGAATCGCACTGGCTGATCGATACAATGCCAACAGTTCAGTTTCTTGAACGGAGTTGTAAACGTAATGAACCGGATTGTGAGACGGCGTTCCGAACTCTCCGTTGATCGAGCCAACAAGATGCTCAACTTCTTTGCGGATACTCATATAAGCAGGAACATCTTCACGCGTGGGAATTGCAATTTGCAGCAATGACACGCGCTCACGAAGCTCTGGATATTTCCTAAGGGCGTGTTGCAATCCGCGCAGCTTCAACTCCAAACCTTTGCTGTAGTCCAAGCGATCAATCCCCACGATAACGAAAGGACTGGAGTGCTGACGACGGTATTCCTCAACTTTAGCTTCGACTTCTGGGGTTTGAGATTTTTCGCGAAACTCGTCACTCTCGATACTGATAGGATAAACTCCCAGCTGCGTGCGATGACCTTCGTATTGGGCTTGGATAAAGTTGGCATCCACTCCCAAAACCATTTTCAAAGCCACGATGAATTGTCGCAAATAAGAATATTCATGGAAGCCAATCAAATCACAAGCCAAGATGCCACTGAGCAATTCTTCGCGCACAGGAATTTGCCTAAAGAGCTCAGCACTTGGGAATGGAATGTGAAGGAAAAATCCAATTTTTACCTCAGGGCACAGATCACGAAGCATCTTAGGCAATAAAAAGAAATGAAAGTCATGAATCCAAACTGTGTCACCAGCTTGCGCGACTTCGGCGATTTGCTGAGCCATCAATTTATTGGCTTCTTGGTAGAACTCCCAATTGCTGCGATTAAAATTGGCGAGGTGGGACTCGTAGTGAAATAACGGCCACAAAATATCATTGGCAAAACCGTTATAATATTTCTCATAAACATCTTTATCCAAATACACCGGATAGCAGTTTACATTTGTTTCCGTATTTTTAACTAAGTTATGCATTTTTAAGGCGTGATCTTCATTCGTTTCAAAGCCAAACCACGAGAAACTTTCACTGCGACTCACCCCCATCAACGCGGAGACAAGGCCTCCACTTCCACGCTTGAGGTCACCATTTTCATTGATGCTGTATGGCAAGCGATTGCTCACAAAGATGCGTTGGGGCTTTCTAATCATTCTTCCTCCGTTTAGAATCAGAGTTGCATCACAGAAAGGTTTCGCGATGAACTCTACTGCAGAATTAAAAAATCATCGATATCAACAAGGCCTGATCGGAAATTGCGCATTCTTAGCGCTGGTAGATCTAAACACCAACGTCAGTTGGATGTGTTGGCCAAGGTTCGACTCTAGTTTTATTTTTGGTTCCTTGCTTGATAAAGACCGAGGCGGAGAGTTTTCTCTTAAACCTCACTCTGACAGTTTTAATTCCCATCAAAGCTATCTCAAGAATACCAATATTCTTCGTACTCGTATCGAGACGAAAGAAGGTGCATACGATGTGATTGATTTTGCACCCAGATTCACTCTATTCGAAAGATATCATAAACCCTTGATGCTTTTTCGAAAAGTAAAAAAAGTCTCTGGGCGTCCGCGCATTGTTGCAAAATGCAAACCTGTTGGAAAATACGGTGAGATCGTTCCTGGAAGTTTAATGGGAAGTAATCACATTCGCTACGAAGGACTTGAAAATCCAGTACGTCTGACAACGAACGCTCCTCTCACATATGTCCAAGAAGAAAAACCCTTCTATCTTGACGACGATATTTATTTTGTACTTTCATGGGGCATTCCACTAGAAGGTCCTTTGGAGACCACATTTGAAGATTTCTTCAAACGCACAGAAAATTATTGGCAAAAATGGATTGAACACTGTCATCTTCCACAAGTTTTCCAAAACGAAGTGATTCGCTCGGCCCTTGCGTTAAAAATTCATCAGTACGAGGACACCGGCGCGATCATCGCTTCGGCAACAACAAGTCTTCCAGAAATTCCTCATGAGGGACGTAACTGGGACTATCGTTTCTGTTGGTTACGCGATACCTATTACACTTTATCGGCGATCAATTCTTTAGGACATTTCGAAGAGATGGAGAAGTACGCGCACTTCATCGAAAATATCGAGATTCAAAATTCTAAAACATATCAGCCGTGCTATCGCATTGATGGATCGACAGATCTCACAGAACTTATTTTACCTCTAGATGGATACATGGGTAACAAACCTGTGCGCATCGGAAATCAAGCGGCAGAGCAAATTCAGCACGATGCCTATGGGCAGATTTTGATGGCTCTGTTTAAGCTTTACACGGATGAACGTGTAAATTCGAAAACAGGTCGTTCGTTGCGCTTGGTAGAAAAAGCCTTAAGCTATATCGAGCAATATATGACGACTCCCGACAACGGAGTTTGGGAATTCCGTGGCAAGCAAGCCTTGCACTCTTATGCATTGATGTTCCACTGGGCTGGAAGCGCAGCTGCAAGATCTGTCGCGCGCAAGCTTGGTGATCAGAGTTTAGAACAGCGTGCGGATGCCGCACTGAAACGGTCTGCAGGACTTATTGAAGAATGTTATTCAAAAGAAAAGAAAGCCTACACGCAAGCTATTGGCAGTGAGGAATTGGATGCAAGCATTCTGCAACTCATTACGATTGGCTACTTCCACGACAAACCACCGGAGCTTGCAAAAGATCTGATTGCCGCAGTGGAAAAGGAATTGATGATTTCTCCAGGGTTCTTAGTTCGCTATGCCCATGTCGATGATTTTGGTTTGCAAAAATCAGCGTTTCTGGTTTGCAGCTTCTGGTATATCGAGGCCCTTGCAGCCACAGGACAAGAAGACAAAGCGGAAGAGCTTCTGCGCCACATCACCGCAACAGCTTCGAATCAGGTGGGTTTGTTGGCTGAAGACTTTGACGTTGAAAACAACAGTCAATGGGGGAACTTCCCCCAGACTTACAGTCATGTCGGCCTGATCAACTGCGCTTATGCGATTGATAAAGCCAGAAAGAAACCGCCGTTTTTATCTTAAAGATTTTTATCAGCGACAGTCCTGCTGAACAGTGACTGTCTGGAGCCCTTTGGGGGTGGAAAAAACCAGATGCTGCTTTTGATATTCGATCTCCATCGTTTCGGTCAGATTGCCATCAAAAGCTGTTTGAGTGAACTCTGCCCGTCCATTTGAATCGGTTGTCGAGGAGCCTTTCTCCGCGCCGATTTTCCATTTAAAAGAAGCATTCTTTGCTGGCCTGCGAATGATATTCTCTCCGGCCGGCTGACAACTGATGCGAACCAAATAGCGATAAGACATCGAACGCGATCTCGCGCTAAAAACCCGGTCAACCATGATTGTATGAGTGGATGTTTGCGCAAAGACCTCCAGACTTGAAGTCAAAGTGAGCGCGAAGATAATGCCCGTGAGAAGTCGTCTATGCATTCCCTATAGTAATTCCAATAAGGCGCGTTCTAAATATGTATTCTTTCAAAAATTCGAGAAGGATGCAGGACTATGATAAGCGGCGGGGCAATTTGATTTTAATCATGGTGCCCACACCCTCCTCGCTGATGATACCCATTTCGCCACCGAAGTGGTTAATAACAGTTTTTGCGTGATACAAACCAAGCCCTGTACCACCTTTACGAAAAGTAGCTCCCTTACGACCCAACAGAGGCAGACGGTGCGAAGGAATGCCAGAACCATTATCATGGACCTGGATCGAAAGGGAGCCGTCGATATTCTCCGTTACCATGATCTGAATTCGCCCAGCTCTCTCACCCATGGCTTGGATAGAATTATCGACAAGATTAGAAACGATTCTTTCAAAATAAGTTCTTGGCAGCGCAACCGATGCAGATACATTTTTAAGGTTGGCATGAAGAACGACTTCACATTGAGTTTGCACACGTTTTTCGCTCACTAGACCTTGAAGTGACGCTTGAAGCTCTGCTCCACTCATCCGTTTGCCGCTTGTGATTTCTACAGATCCTTCTTGAGAAGACTCTTCGATCGCCAGAAGATCCGCTGCAATCTCGTTAATTCTTTTAATAGAAGCTTCAAGTAATGCTTTAGCTTCCTCTGACAATGAATCACCGCAAGTCTTAACAAGAATATTCAAAGCAGATAGCGGCGAGCGGATATCATGAGCCGCTTGGCGTACCTTTGAATGTTCTTTTAGCTTGATTGCTGTGTTCATAATCGCCTCTTTGTTACCAGTTATCTGGTGAAGCTAAGATAACCTCGGGGAATGCTTTAAGCGACTTACCTGAAGTTAAAAACAGGGCCTTTCGGTTTACTGTTAGTAAAGTCCGGGTATTCGGATTTTCACCGTTAACCTATTGATTTTATGAGGTTTTAAACTAAGATTTATATATATCGGAGACGGACACCCCCCTCCAAGGACGGCCCATGAACATCTTTGAGTACGAAGACTATCGCACCTATTTGAAGGCTTTTTTGGCCTTAGAAGAAAACCAGGCATCGGGCCGCCGCAAACAACTCCTGGCTTCTGCCAATATGAGTAGCTCCTATCTGACTCAAATCCTTGCAGGCACCAAACATCTGTCCTCTGAGCAAGCTTATGAGATGGCTTTAGACATGGGACTGACAGAGAAAGAAACAGACTATCTGTTGGTTCTCGTCGACATCGGCCGCGTGGGCACCGTGAAGTTGCGTGAACGTTTGATGATGAGATTGCGCGCCCTTCAAGCGGAATCAAAACATGTTTCTGCGAAAGTCAGCACCGATCGCCATCTGACGGACCAGCAAAAGGCGGTCTATTATTCGAATTGGCTTTACACGGCTGTTCGCAATCTTGTGCCTACCGAAAAAGGTCGCAGCATCAAAGACATCGCCATGAAATTGGACGTGCCAGAGCCTCGCGTGGAAGCTGTCGTGCAATTTTTAATCGACGTCGGTTTGGTGGGTAAATTTGATGACGGCTTAAGATACCGCCGCGGCTACACTCACCTGGATGCGTCTGATCCATTGATCTTCCGTCATCATCAAAATTGGCGTCAGCGTGCCATTCAGCGCATGGATCACTATAACGAAAATCATCTGCATTACACTTGTCCCATGGCAATTTCAAAAGATCTTGCGATCAAACTGCGCGCGCAACTGCTTGAAGAAATCAAACGCTTGAATCAATCGATGAAAGACACGCCTGAGGTTTCCTACTGCTTGAATATTGATTTGTTCGAGTACTAGATTTCGCTCGCTTGTTTGTTAACAAGCGTAGCTCGCGTGCAAAAACAAAAGCCGGAGATTTCACTCCGGCTTCGGTTTAGTAAGGATATTTTCCAAGTTTTCGCAGTCCCAACAAAGCTCCCCAATTTCTTGATAGAGCCCTTACTGATGGCGATTACTTGTAGAACTTAGCGTTTGATTTAGCCATGTTCGCCAGTGGCGTTGCTGGCTTCAAACGTTTAGCATTGCGGCTGGAAGCATATGTCGCCAATTGATCAGCGATATATTGCGAGCCAATGCTGTCGGCATACTTAAGCAAGCCACCACGGAATGGTGGGAAGCCTGTACCCATGATCATACCCAAGTCAACTTCGTGAGGAAGTTCAACGATATGATCTTCGATCAAGGCCAGCGAGCACTCATTCACCATCGCGAACACACCGCGCTCGATGCATTCCTTTGGTTGCAGAGGATTACTTGGCGAACCCAAGCCCAATGCTCCATATACTGTTTGATCGACGTCACCGCGTTTGCCATCAGCCTGGTAAGTGTAGAAACCTTTACCATTCTTACGACCCAAGCGGCCTGACTTCTCAAGAGCTTCCATACAAGGCGCCATTTCAATGCGCTCGCCGAATGCTTTTTTGAAGATTTTTAGAACTTTGATACAAACATCCAAACCAACTTCATCCATCAATTCAAATGGACCCATTGGCATTCCGAATTCTTTTACGTAGGCTTTATCTACGACTTCAATGCTCATACCTTCTTGCATCAACCAAGCAGCTTCCGCCATATATGGCAAAAGAAGACGATTCACAAGGAAGCCCGGGCCGTCTTTAACCACGACAGGCATTTTACCCATTTTCTTAGTGAGTTCAAAAATAGTCGCGATAGTTTCGTCAGATGTTTTTTCACCGCGGATAACTTCAACAAGTGGCATTTTATTTACCGGATTGAAGAAGTGCATTCCTGCAAAGTATTCAGGACGTGGATGACCCTTGGCCATTTCAGTCACTGACAAAGAAGACGTGTTCGTCGCAATAATCGCGTCAGGGCGCATTTGACCTGCACACTCACCGATGACTTTTTGCTTGATACCCATGTCTTCAACGATCGCTTCGACAACCACATCCAGGTTTTTGAAACCCGAGTAATCAGTTGTTACTGATACTGCGTCGATTTTTTGTTGGAATTGATATTTGTCGATGGATTTACGTTTTACCAACTTCATCCAAAGGTCGCTGGCGTGCTTCAAACCTTTTGCCAACGCATCTGGATTCAAGTCTTTCATACGAACTTGAATGCCCTTATCTGCCGCAACGTAAGCGATACCGCCACCCATGGTACCAGCACCCAAGATACCCAGGCCTTTAACTTCTTTCGGTTTTACATTCACACCTGATACGCCGGTTTGCTTTTTAACCATTTCAGTTAAGTAGTAAACGTGGATCAGGTTTTTAGATTCCGCCGTGACACCCAACTCACAGAAGCCTTCGCGTTCGATACGCATACCCGCATCACGATCGCTCATGCCGTAAGTTTTTTGAATCACATCCAATGCTTTAAGTGGAGCTGGATAGTGACCTTTGGTTGCTTTCATTACGCCTTCACGGGCTTTCTTAAACACAATGCCTTTTGCTGGGCCTTCAAGAACTTTATTGACCAAACCTTGCGGTTGGAACTTCTTGCGACGTTTTTGACCGCCAGCTGCGATGACTTCTTTCGCCCATTTGATCGCTTGCTCATCCAACAAGTTCGGATGAACGACTTTGTCCACTAGGCCTGATTTCAATGCCTTTTTAGAATTCACTGCCTTACCAGCAAGGATGATATCCAATGACGCTTGCAAGCCCATGATACGAGGCATACGTTGAGTACCGCCAAAACCTGGCAAGATACCCAATTGAATTTCTGGAAGACCGATTTTCGTTGAGGAATCATCGGAAGCGATACGGTAATCGCAAGACATGATGAACTCACAACCACCACCCATACACGCGCCATTTACAGACGCGAAAGTTGGCATTGGGAGGTCTTCAACCATATTCATGATTTCTTGACCGGCTTTAACCGCGTCGTTGAATTGTTCTTTCGTCGTCATGCCTTTGATCTCTTCGATGTCAGCACCAGCGATAAAGATTTTCGGCTTCATGGATTTAAAGATCACCGCTTTGTAAGAAGACTTACGTAGTTCTTCAACGACGTCTTTCAGTCTCATCATAACCGGTGTTGAAAATTTATTAACTTTTTCACCCACAAGATCGAACTCAACAACTGCGATTTCACCTTGTGGATTAATTCTGATACTTTCTAGCATAGACATTTTGCAAACTCCTAAGTTGCTAATCAGTTTTTTACCGCCTCAAATACAATCGGGTCGACCAAAACGACCCAGATGCAAGGCGGAGGGCACGAACCGCAGCGCAGGCGTACTTACAGTACGCTGGAGCGAGGACCGCGCCCGACACGCAGTCAGATGGGTCGTTTTCATCGACCCCCTTAGTGCTAGCCCTCATTCTCCAGAATCATAGAACCACCTTGACCGCCACCGATGCAAAGTGTTGCAAGACCGTGCTGTACGCCTCTGCGTTTCATTTCTTTCGCAAGAGTCAATACGATACGAGTCCCTGTCGCACCTACTGGATGACCCAATGCAATCGCGCCACCGTTAACGTTTAGGATCTCGTCACGAATCTCTCCGACTTTTGCAGACAAGCCAAGTTTCTCTTGGGCAAATTTGTCAGAATCCATGGCTCTTTGGCAGGACATAACTTGAGCGGCGAACGCTTCGTTTAGCTCTACCAAACCGATGTCTTTCAAAGAAAGACCTGCGCGCTTAAGTGCAAGTGGTGTTGAGTACGCCGGGCCCAGCCCCATGCGCTCTGGCTCCAGGCCTGCGAAGCCGTAAGAACGGATTGTAGCCAGAGGTTTGTAACCTGCTTGCTCTGCTTTCTCACGAGACATTAAAAGCACCATCGCGGCACCATCTGTAATTGGGCAAGAATTACCAGCTGTGATTGTCCCTGTTGCTTTATCGAAGAACGGCTTCAATTTCGCTAGTGCTTCCATAGTTTGAGTGTCACGAGGACCGATGTCTTCAGAGATCACTTCTTTGTATTCAGGAGCCAAGTACACGGGAGTTGATTCTTCCTTCATGCGACCTTCTTTCATCGCTTTGGAAGCCAACTGATGGGAACGAAGAGCGAAAGCATCTTGCATCTGACGATTCAAGCCCCACTCTTTTGCCAGGATCTCAGCTGTTTGTCCCATGTTGATCCCTACGAAAGGATCTGTCAGACCCAACATCACACCGATTTGTGGGAAATAGGGATCTCTCATGTTGCCTTGAAGAAGCGCTTTGATTTGACTGACGTCTGCTTTAAAAAGCTTCCACAACAATGGCAAAGCTTGCTTTGGACCTTTTGCCGCGAAAAGTTTTTCATAGATGTCTTGGAATTTTTGCGGCGCTAGAGTTGGGATTTGCGACATGGATTCAGTACCACCCGCGATCACAACATCCATCGTGCCGGATTTGATTTTTTCAAAACCGTTAGAGATCGACTCAAGTGCTGAAGCACAGTTTCTGTGAACGGTGTACGCCGATGTTTTCATCGGGATACCTGCATTCAAAGCAACAACGCGCGAGATATTCACAGCATCTGGTGGATTACCAGTGTTTCCGATGATCACTTCATCAACGGAATTTACATCCAAGTTCGTTTGCGCGATTAATTGCTTAAGCGCAACTTGTCCCAACTGTGCTGGGTGAACTTTTTTAAGTTTTGTACCTGATTTTGCGAATGGTGTACGCACACCTTCAACGAGAACCACATCACGTGGTGACTTCATAGAAAACTCCTGTTGGGTAATTCTGACTAACCACTGAAAATCGTACAGGTTTTCCATGTGAGGACCAAACACAAACGCAGAATTACGAAGTGAGGTCTAGTTTCGACAACCTTTCTCGAATGCCCTCAGGGGGTCGAGGGACTTTTTCGAAACACTTTCTCAGTTTTTACGAGGGAAACTAGAACCACGGCTCTAGTTTAAAGCACGCTCGGGTCCAGGCTTGCCGCACCTGAAGACTTATGTTTCACACGTGCCTCACCGCAAAAGAGCAAGGGGTCACTCAGCGACGAAGCTGCTTTCAATAATCCTGCGATTCGGTCTTGTGCGCACTTTTAATTCTCGTCGCAGTCACCTCGAAACTCGCCGGAGTTTTATACCCGCCTCCTCACGATATTTAAGACTATTGTGAGCACCACAGAGCGCCTGCAAATTCGCAGGCGCATGAGTTCCTCCACTCCATCGCGGAACGATATGATCCACTTGCAAACCGTAGGTACTCCGGCACTGCCGCCCCGTATGTTTGTCTTTGTACTGGCAACATTTGTCGCGATTAAGAATATATCTGCGTGTTTTTAGGGTGAGGGATTTATTGTCTGACTTGATAACATCACTACTATTAACATCCTTGTGAATTGCATCACCGTCTGTGACATTTGGCGAACTTTTCACGGTTTTCGAAATAAATAATTTTGAATCTAAGTATTGGCCCGCAACGACTTCGATAACCTTAGCCCAAGAATAATCTCCATCAGCGAGCTGAAGGCTATGCGCAGCCTTATCTTTACAACTGGTGAGCAGATTATACTGCTCACGAGTCAACGTAATCGATAGATGAACGGAGTCGTCTTTTTGAACTCTAACTTTCTCCGGCTCCCTCAAATCGACATCCAAACTCAAGGCCACGACCTTTTGAGTTTCCTCACTATTTAATCCAGAAATCTGATCTAGGATTTGAATTTTGGCTTCATCGGAAACCTTAAATCCACTCTTTTCTTTTTCTTTGATTGCCCTGGAAAGCTCACCCACCTGGGTTAAGTTCACATCTCCTTGCTGAATTTTATCTGCAAGTGAAGGAACAGCATTTAACATTCTCGCTGCATCCAATCTTCGCATCGCAGCTGAACTCGAGTAACCTAGTTCACTCATCATATAATGAAACATCGAAGAATGAGCTCGTTCTAAATAGATCTTTCGCGCATCAATCTCCCTGATATGTTCCAATATTAAATGAAGCAACATCCGCTCTTTTCGAACAAGACTTTTTAAACTACTCTCAAGATCTTGGTTACTCACCAACGACAGACCACTCATTACAATCTCCACAAAACAGAATTTGTCGATCTATCGAACAGCAATTGTGAAGCCGACTTTTACATCTCTCACGTTCAAAACAATCAAAATGCACAAACTAAATTCGGACACCTCCGGCACAACATCACAAATCAGCAACTTTCACTGCCGCTCCGGTTGCTTAGCGCATCATTTTTCCATCGAGGAAAAAGACGTAAACGCATTCAACACGGATGAATTGTCACATATAGATCGCCAACCGACGGTTACACTGTTCCCAGAAACGCCACTTTCGCAGGCAGAATCTCTTCTCGCGAGCGAAAAGCGGCATGCGTCATGGCATTGCTACCCGCGCCAATCACCCCCACGTATTGACCCCCTCTGTAAAGGTTTTATAGAGTAACTGCACTTATTTCGCGAGAGAGCTAAACGCTGAAAAGCTTTAGAAAATTTCTAAAAATCTCCCTCGCGAAAAAGGAGCATGCTCCGGCCCAATCGGAGCGCAGACTGCGAAAGGAAATTTCCTTGGAAAAAGAATTAAACAAGAACTCAGACAAAGCCGCCACAGAAGCAAAACACGCGACAAACAACTTCGACCAAGAAGCTCTGGAATATCACAGCCGCGGTAAGCCCGGAAAAATCGAAGTGATCTCTTCCAAACCCTGTATGTCTGAAAAAGACCTAGCGCTGGCCTACTCCCCAGGAGTAGCAGCTCCTTGTAAAGTCATCGCTAAGGATTCTTCCAAAGTTTACGACTACACTGCCAAAGGAAACTTGGTGGGAGTTATCTCTAACGGAACAGCGGTTCTGGGGTTGGGCAACATCGGCCCTCACGCTTCGAAACCCGTGATGGAAGGCAAAGGAATTCTGTTCAAACAATTCGCCGGCATTGACGTATTCGACATCGAAGTGGATGCAAATGACGTGGACACATTTTGTAACGCGATCAAAACACTGGAACCCACATTCGGTGGTATCAATCTGGAAGACATCAAAGCTCCAGAATGTTTTGAAATCGAAGAGCGCTTGAAAAAAGAAATGAAAATCCCGGTATTTCACGATGACCAGCATGGAACTGCGATCGTGTCGGGAGCAGCCTTACTGAATGCCGTATCCATCACGAACAGAAAAATGGAAAACGTACGGATCGTGGTAAACGGTGCGGGTGCTTCTGCGAATTCTTGCGCAAAAATCTTTATCTCATTGGGCGCACGCCGTGAAAATATCATCATGTGTGACTCTCAGGGCGTGATCTACAAAGGTCGTACTGCGGGGATGAATAAATACAAAGAGTATTTTGCAGCAGAAACAGAAGTACGCACACTCAGCCAAGCTTTGCATGGTGCTGACGTATTCGTGGGTCTTTCTGTGGCAGGAGCACTGACTCCGGAAATGCTGAAAGATATGGCGAAGGATCCAATCATCTTTGCGATGGCAAATCCTGAACCAGAAATCACACCAGACAAGGCACGCGCGGCTCGTCCAGACGCTATCATTGCCACGGGCCGTTCAGATTATCCGAATCAAGTGAACAACGTCTTAGGTTTCCCATCTATTTTCCGTGGAGCCTTGGACACCCGTTCAACTCAGATCAACGAAGAAATGAAATTAGCCGCCGTTCATGCTCTAGCGAAACTTGCGCGCGAAGAAGTTCCAGACCGCGTGTCGGCGACTTACGGTGGCAAAACATTTAAATTCGGTCGCGAATACCTAATTCCAAAACCATTCGACACTCGCGTCCTTCTTTGGGTTGCTCCTGAAGTAGCAAAAGCTGCAATCAAAACAGGTGTCGCAACAAGAACGATCGAAGATTGGGATCACTACCGCGAAACTTTGGAAGCGCTTCAAGGTCCGTCGAAAGTTTTCATCCGCTCGGCCATCAACCGCGTTCATCAAAACGCGACAGCGATGGGAGGAGAACTTCCTCGCATCGTATTCCCCGAGGGCACCAGCACAAAGGTTCTTAAAGCCCTCTCCACTTTGGTGGAAGAAAAAATCTGCCAGCCGATTTTATTGGGTTACCCAGACCGCGTGAAAGAAAAAATCCAGGCCTTGGATATCCCGGCGCTGAATGACGTCCCGGTTATTCATCCCGCGACTTATCCAAAATTCTTTACGTACGTTGAAAAACTTTACTCGCTAAGACAGCGTAAAGGTATCAACATGCGCGAAGCTGAGCGCTTGATGGCGGATCCAAACTATTTTGCAGCGATGATGGTTACCATGGGAGACGCTGATGGCGTGGTGAATGGGGCTTCTGTGAATTATGCAGACGCTGTAAAACCAATCTTGCAGACTGTGGGAGTTTACCAAAACGGCATCCCCGCCGGTTTGAACTTCATCTTACTTGAAGACAAATTCCTGGTACTTGCAGATACGACGGTGAACTTCAACCCAACGGCCGAACAATGCGCGCAAATTGCAATGCAAGCTGCGAAAGTTGTTGAGTACTTTGGTATTGAACCAAAGGTCGCGATGCTTTCGTACTCAAACTTCAGCGGCGCTGAAGGCACTCCATGCAAAATGAAAACAGCGGCTCAGATCGTTAAGAAAAATCGCCCTGGCCTGATGGTTGATGGTGATATGCAAGCGGACACAGCTGTGAATCCAGAGATCATGGAACGCTTGTTCCCGTTCTCTGATCTTAAAGGTGGCGCAAACATTTTGATCTTCCCGAATTTAGAGTCGTCCAACATCGCTTACAAATTGATCCAACAAGTGGGTAAAGTGGAAGTGATCGGGCCTTTCTTGACGGGAGTTCGCAGATCTTGCAACGTTTTGCAAAGAACGACGACAGTGGATGGTATCGTGAATTCAGTAGTATTCACGGCACTGGAAGCTCAATTCATCAAAGATGTTTTGAAGTCCCGCGAAGCAAAAAAACAGTAAGCTCCTTTGAATGTGGTCATAAAACTTAAAGCCCGTGTTAATTACACGGGCTTTTCTTTTATCAAAGTATGCATCTTTACAAGCTTGACCAGTTCGTCCTGCAATAGTCACCCCTACACGTTAAACTAATACTAACGAGAGGGGTTTAGATGAGCCGTCCGGAAAACATTCAGGTTAAAAAAATTATCGACGCAGTTCCCGCGATGACCACAGGCAATCCCTTAGAGTATGGTTATAAAGAAATCAATTCCCGCAGCTTTGAAAGCAGTCTGAGTACTCTGGTAAATCATTTTAAAAATAAAACTCCCAAGACGAAACCCCTCAAGAAAACTTAAAATCAATTTTTCAAAACAATAAAACCATCCCTGGGAATCCCACTAGGGATGGGAGTCTTTGGGAGCTTGTTCCTTTTCTGGCGCTTCATCTTTAAATTCGACGACGATCTCCTGCGTGCCCCCCACGTCCTTCAGTGGAATTCGTTTTTCAGTCAATCGTCCCTTTTTAGATATCTGCACCTTGATGACATAGGTCGTACTTTTAAATCTATACATAATCTCAAAGCCGAACCAATCCTCCGGCACACAAGGGCAAAGCACCATCTCGCCATTTTCGATTGTAAAGCCCAGGACGGATTCCAATCCCGCACGGTAAAACCAGCTCGCAGATCCCGTGTACCAACTCCAACCCCCGCGCCCCACGTGAGGTTCAACCGCATAAACGTCCGCCGCAATCACATAGGGTTCGATTTTATATTTCTGCATCCCCGCCCGTGTGCGACCGTGATGAATAGGATTGATAATATTATAAAGCTCCAGAACCTTTTCACGCTCTTGAAGTTTGGCAAACGCCATGACCACCCAAATCGCCGCATGCGTGTACTGACCGCCATTCTCGCGCACGCCAGGCACATAGCCTTTAATGTAACCCGGATCCAAATTGGTCTTATCAAAAGGTGGCATCAATAGTTTGATGAGTCCTTTTTCTTTTACGATCAGGTTTTCTTCAACCTTACTCATCGCCAACAACTGCCGTTCGGGATTTCCTACCCCGGACAAGACCGACCAGGACTGCGATAAGGAGTCGATGCGACACTCCTGCCCCCAAGCAGAGCCCAACGGGGTCCCGTCATCAAAGTAAGCTCGACGATACCATTCCCCGTCCCAGGCATTGTTTTCTAAAGCATCTCTAAGTTTAGCCATGTGCTCTTTGTATCTAGTCGTGTGCTCAATATCACAGAAGGGCAGGAAGTCTTCCAACACCCGGTGCAGGAACCACCCCATCCACACACTCTCACCTTTGCCTTTTTCCCCAATGCGATTCATCCCATCATTCCAGTCCCCGGAGCCGATCAGTGGCAAACCGTGCTCTCCGACTCGCAGGGAATATTCGAGTGTACGAATGCAATGATTATGTAACGTCGCCTTTTGATCACTAAGTGTCGGTTGCGTGTAAGAGTCTTCTTGTTCCGGAGTCAGTAACGGCGCCTCGATAAACGGAACGTGCTCTTCCAGGATAGAATGATCCCCACTGATGCGAATATAGTGAGCCACCACATAAGGAAGCCACAATAAATCATCCGAGAAATGCGTGCGCACGCCACGTCCAGTTGGCGGATGCCACCAGTGTTGTACATCGCCCTCGGGGAACTGACGAGCCGCTGCACGCAAAATATGAGCGCGCGCGATTTCAGGAGTGGAGTAGACAAAGGCCATGCAGTCCTGCAACTGGTCGCGGAAACCATAAGCTCCACCCGATTGATAAAAGGCCGAACGTGCCCACATACGACACACCAAAGACTGATACAAAGACCAATGATTCACCATCAAATCCAATGACGGCTCGGGAGTGGAAACCTGAATCGCGCCCAAATGATGCATCCACATGCTTTGCACATCTTTGAAAGCCTTATCGACATTTTCAAAATCAATATATTTTTCGGAAAGTGCAAATGCGTCCGCTTTGTTCGCGGCCTGCCCTAGCAAGATCAGAATTTCAATTTCTTCTCCGTCACGAATGAAATAACTCGCATGAAGTGCCCCGCAAGGATCCTGACCTATACCTGAATAGCCACTGAGCCCACGCCGTTTCAGGGCCTCGGGCGAAGCATAGCTGTGATTTCGTCCCAAAAATTCTTTCCGATCAGAAGAGTACGACTGAACTTCCGAACTGATTCTAAAAAAAGAAATTCTTTCCGCAAACTCATGGTTGTATGCATTTTTAGCGTACAAGACTTTATCGTCGTCCACTTCACACAAAATATACGGCGCCGACTTTTCGCGCAGATTTCCCAAGACCCACTCCACATAGGCCCAGAATGACAAACGACGATTCCGTCCGGAAACGTTTTTCACTTTTAACCGCGAGATTTTAACCGAATCATCCGGAGGCACAAACATCATCAGTGTGTGTTCCATCCCGTAAGCATTGTGCTCAAAAACGGTGTATCCCTGCCCGTGGCGAATATTGTATTGATCGCGCCCACGAATGGGCAACGGTGTTGGCGTCCACAATTCCCCTGTGTCATCATCGCGGATATAAATAATTTCACCAGGCGGATCTGAAATTGGATCATTCGACCAAGGCGTCAGGCGATTTTCACGACTGTTCACAGACCACGTAAAGCCGGATCCCGACTCACTGACCTGGAATCCAAAATCATTGCCATTTGCAATCACATTAATCCACGGAGCCGGAGGCCACTGATCCCCGGTGAGTGAAATCACATACTCTCGTCCATCAGGAGAGAATCCCCCGAGTCCGTTAAAGTACTGCAGATTTTTAGGCGTGACGTTCTTAGTTTCGTAAGATGAACGGGTATTTTTCGGAATAAAGCTTTCCGCGTACTTGATTGGTAAAACTTTGCGCGATACTTGTTCTTTGAAAGTTCCCGCATCACTCGAAATCACCACACGCGCCATAGCTTGAATCAAAGCGCGATCGGCCTCCTGCATATTATCCAAACGCAGACTGAAAATTCCGCCGGGCTTATTCAGCCAATCCTGAAGACCGGCATAACGAATCTGCCACAAAACTTCATCCTGCAGTTCCTGAAGGTACGTCGACTTGGAGTCGTTCATGATCACCAAATCATATGGCAAACCTTTTAATCGCAAGTATTCATGCCCCCTTAAAAGTTTGCGTACGAGTCCCATATCCTTTTTATCGCCGATCATCACGGCAACAATAGGCACATCCCCGCTGATACCATAGGGCCACAGACTCGCTTGTTCTCGAGTGTGCACAGCTAACAAGTGCGCAGGTTGTCGCATTGATGGATCCGAGAACAGCAAACGCTCGGCCAATCGCTGAAAGGAATAAGCTGATTCGGCGTCCATTCCCAAGTGACGAAGATCAATTCGTGACTTCGTCCAGGCAAGTTTCGTTTCGCGTTCAAAAGTATGAGGGTCGTGATAACGATCCACCATTTGCAACATTTCGTCGCGCGTCGCCGCAAAACCTGTTTTGAAAATAACCTTCCGAATGCCCGCCGGCGGAATGCGGATCTTTACACGCAGACTTAAAATCGGATCTAAGACCGAACCAGAACTGTTCGAAAGAGTGCTCCCGGTTTTTAAAGCCGCCGGGTTCGTCACGTCGCGACCGCGACCGATAAATCGAGAGCGATCTGATTCGTACTCCACATCCCCATCAAATTCCGCATCAGAAACAACACCATGCAGGCCGTATATTTCCTTTTGCTCAGCAGAACGTGGACGACGCTTCACTACCAGGCACTGTTTTTGTTCCAGATACTCTGTCTGCAAAAACAAATTACTAAAGCTTGGATGAGCCTGATCTGCAGCCATCGTCGCCAGCACGGGCTCCATATAACTGGTCAGTTCAATAATTTTCTCTTCGGTCGAGGTGTTCGTCAACGTCACCTGACGAAGTTCCAAATTATCTTCTGGTGCGACAATAATTTGTGTGGAGGTTCTTACATCCATGTCATGGCGTAAGAACTCGACCTTATCTTCTGTAAAGACTGCTTTGTACGAATCAGGCTTACGCATATACGGTTGCAAAGTCGCCGACCACACGAGGTTCATGCCGACATCGCGAACGTAAATATATTGGCCCCAGTCATCCTGCGTTGAGTCTTCGCGCCAACGCGTGATCGCAATCTTGCCACACTTCGAATATCCAGATCCTGCCGACGACAGAACCAAAGAGTAATCTCCATTGGATAGAATCTGCACCCTTGGACTATGATGAGGGGCTTCATCGTAAACTCGCACAAAGGATTTCATCAAAGAATCCCCGGCACTTTCCCACTCGATCTCAGCTGCTTTTGGAGCTGTCAATGCCACGTGTTC
Source organism: Bdellovibrio sp. ZAP7 (assembly GCF_006874645.1). Taxonomy (NCBI): domain Bacteria; kingdom Pseudomonadati; phylum Bdellovibrionota; class Bdellovibrionia; order Bdellovibrionales; family Pseudobdellovibrionaceae; genus Bdellovibrio; species Bdellovibrio sp. ZAP7. The sequence goes on from NZ_CP030082.1 coordinate 2,326,334, forward strand.
TGGCACGCGCTCTTGTAACAAAACTTGAGCCGCGCGAACTCTCGCGTCGCTATGGAAGCGATTTTGCATAACTTCCGCATTCAAAATATTATCGATCGCGATCAAACTCATGCCCTGATGATGGGCCATATAAGATTTAACCAGAGAGTATTTCTGTTCGGGGGCCAAGCGCTCCGGCGTGTAATCGATGGCTTCGATAAAACCAAATTCCGTTAAAATATCCGGACTCCGCATCTCTTGCAGATTTTGAGTGGCAACAACCGGATCCACTAAAGCCGCCAAGAAACTCGAATACGGAGAAACCACCAGATCATGCCCCAAGCCCCGCTTCAAACCCAATCCTGGAATCCCAAAGGGTCCATACTGATAGTTAAAATTCAAATCACGGGCGTTATAACCAGCTTCAGAAATTCCCCAAGGCACGTTCAACTTTTTACCGTAACTGATCTGACGATCCACAACCGCCAGCAAAGTTTCACCAATCAAAGTCTTTTCAAAATTCTTCATCACCAAATGAGGCATTAAGTATTCAAACATCGAAGCGGACCAGGAAACCAGGGCGCGCTTCCCCTCCACCGGCACAAGTTGTCGTCCCAGGCGGAACCAATGTTTAGCAGGCACATCTCGCTTTGCAATAGCGATAAAGCTCGCCAAACGACACTCTGACGCCAACAGGTCGTAATAAGAGTTATCATGGCGATTTTCGCTGACATTGAAACCGATCGAAAACACTTCACGATCCCGCTCGATCAGAAAGCCAAATTCCATTTCAGTAAAATAGTTTTCACAAGCATCACCGATACTTTGCAGATCCTGGACGAGCTCCCGCAAGTTCTTGGAAACCTTGGCACAAGAGTCGCGAAACTTGATAATCTCTGCCGACAATTCTTTGTCTGGAATTGCAGTCAACTCAGCCATGAACTGGAAGTAAGACTGGATCATATCCTGTAGCGGTTGATTCAGATCCAGTTCGGGATAAGACCCAATTTCTGACAAGCGCGTTTTCGCTGCCGCACTTAACGTTTGAGGAGCAATGAATAATTCAGAATCTTTTTTTAGATCCGCAATCAAGGTGTTCAAAGAGTTGGTCCAACCACGAAGCTTAGAATAGTAACGAACACCATGTTCAATTTCCAAGGCTTCCAGGCTGTCTCGGAAGTCCTCGACAGAAAGCTGAACGGCACGAATAAGTCCCAACCACTCCGACATTTTTTCAGGTGGTTTTTCAGCCAGAATCTCTTGCGTGCTGCGAATTTGATCAATTAAATGCGTGGCACTGAGTGCGCCTGTCTCCTGTCGTTGAAGTTGAAGCTTTTTTACTTCATCTTCCATAAATTTCAGATTGGAATTCAGTGCATGCAGGTAATTCAATGAAAACAACGGCGAGCGCGTGAATTCTTCCACGCCTTGCTTAATCACCAGCAAGTAGCCCGCAAGGTTGCCACTGTCCACGGTAGAAACATACTGAGGATACAGGGGATTTAAATTTGTCGTATCATACCAGTTCAGAAAATGCCCGCGATAGCGCTCCATGCGACTTAACGTTTGAAATAAAAGTCGAAGTCGATCTGTGGCCCCTCGTAAAGAAATAAAACCAAAATCCTGCGCCGAGAAAATTGCAAGGCCATACAAGCCAATGTTCGTCGGCGACGTGCGATGAGCAACAACCTGTTCGGGATCTTCCTGAACATTATCTGGCGGCAGCCAGTTATCAGTAGGCCCCACAAAAGTTTCAAAGAAATACCAAATCCGGCGCGCAACTTCGAAAAGAAATTCTCGGTCCGCCGTCGTCAGATCTTCACGCTTTTTCTCCAGGCGCTGCTGAGTAAACTCCGAGACCCATGGATAAATCGCCCAAAGAAGTAAAAACGGAATCGCCACGGCCATCACTGATAGATTCCAGCGAATGATAACGGCTGCAAAAATGACTCCCAAAATCGTCTCGACGCCAGCGGTACTTTTCCAATAAGCCGTCTTCATGTCATATTGAATGGTCTCGGCCTTAGCCGCCGTCATCCATTCCAAACACTTCGTTTTTGAAACCCGCGTACGATACAACGCCCGGACAATCGCATCCACATCATTTACGGCCCGATGAGGTAGGAAAATCAATGAAAGCAAGAACTGCGCAAAATGCATTTTAATTTTACCAAGTTCACTCCAAAAACTGCTGGTCCAACTTGCCCCGCGAGTATTCACAAGCAAGCTGTTCGCCACATGGAGAAATATGGGAATTCCGATAATACAGGTCGTAACAACCGTCCAGAACCACGCATCCCCCGGCAAAATCAACCACGAGGCGACGTACATCAGAACCAAACATGGTGCAACCAAACTGCGACGAAGATTGTCGCGAATCTTCCATTTAGAAAGGACCGAAAGATCATTGCGAACTAATTTTCCCTCACGATTTGGGACAAAGGGAAAAATCCAAGGACTTATTTGCCAATCCCCCCTCACCCAACGGTGCGCGCGCGTGGAAAAGCTTTTATAAGAGCTTGGGTAATCATCCATAACCTCGATATCCGTCGCCAGGGCCGTGCGCACATACAGACCTTCAAACAAATCATGGCTAAGAATAGTATTTTCAGGAATACGCCCTTCCAACGAGCGCTCAAAGGCCTCGATGTCGTAAAGACCTTTTCCGGTAAAACTGCCCTCAGAAAAAAGATCCTGATAAACATCTGAAACCGCCGTCGTATAGGGATCAATGCCCGTATGACCGGAAAAAATAGCTGCGAACAACGAACGCGAAGAACTTTCCAGCGAAATACTTACGCGCGGCTGAATGATCCCATATCCTTCCGTCACCCGACGACGAAGCTCGCTGAAATGAGGACGATTTAAGGGGTGCGCCGCCGTTCCAATCAACATACGGGCTCCACCCAAACCCAACTGCGTATCCGCATCCAAAGTGATCACATACTTAAATGTTCTGACCATCTCTGCAGGAATCGTCATCACAGTGTAACTGGTGTCGCCCTTACCTAAAAGAATGCGATTAAGCTCTTCCAGTTTTCCGCGTTTTCGCTCCCATCCCATCCACTTGTCTTCATTCGGATTCCACAGACGTTTGCGATGAAGTAAAAAGAATCGATTCTCTCCATAGATTTGATTCAAGCGAACAATTCCGTTTAAGACCTGAGCCACTAGTTCATCATCATTCTCGACATGTTCATCGGTCGCATCCGTAAAATCCGTTACCAATGCAAAGAACACCTGGGGATCCACATTCCCCAAATAATGAACTTCAATTCTTTCCAGCAAAGCTTGAATGGTTCCAGGATCCGTTAACATGCAGGGAACAATCACCAGAGTTCTAAACTCTTCGGGCACTCCTTTGCTGTAATCCATTTTTGCCAAACGACGAGGACGCACGATGTGGGTTAAAAGATAATTGAATAAAGTGATCGCCAAATCACTTAAAGGGAAAAACATCACCAGGACGGCAATAACCATCCCATACCAGGATTTGGAATGATCCATGGCGTACGAGATGGGACCAATCATAGTCAAAATAATTAGCGACGCAATACTTGAGAAATAGCAGACCGTCGGATATTTCAAGGTCACGCGCAACCACGTCTCACGCAGTCGTGGACGATATTTACATTCCTTTTCTAGTTTCTCCAGTCCCCGTCCATATAGGAAATACCCCACGTGGCGGTTTTCCGAATTTGCCATCTCCAACGCGCGTTTCGCGATATCAAGTTCTGCCAATTTGGTGCATTTGCCGATTTTCTCAATATTGTGACGGTAATCATCGCGCGTGGTGAATTCCATACGCACGTAATCCCCCGACGGATCCTTTTCCAAAAGACGATCGATCAAACTGACGCTTTCAAAGAAAACCGTCCAATCGATATTGGATAACAAACGCATACTGGAAATCACGTTGGCGATCGTCACTTGATTCGCAGCTTGACGTTGATGTTCGGTTGAAACGACTTGTTCAACACTCGTGTCCTTTTTTTTAAGCTCCTCGTTCATGGCTTCAATGACGGGCCAGATATCGGCTTCGGCATCACGCAGGCGTTTTGCGACCTGAGAAATAAATGTCAGCTCCCCTTCCACGGGGTTTTCACAATGATGCACGATAAGTTTTAAATATTTCTGAAACTTACGCGGACGCCGGGCATTTTCAATCAGATGATCCACCAGCTCGTCAGCTTCGGCCGATTGATTGAAATCCCACGCAATTCGCGCAGCGACACGACGTAGGTTTTCCACCAGAGCAATACGCAAGGTGATCGCGACAGCCCAAAGCTCTCCCATTTTCAAATAGGATCGCGTCTGAAAGGCTGCGATGAAGCGCCGGATATTATCAACAGTCAGATGACTGTCGGTGTGAGCAATCAAGGCCAGCGCCAATGCATAGATTCGCGGAAACCCTTCCAGGTCTCCCATCGAGAGCTTAGGCAATTCTTTGTAATAGGAAGGCGGCAAGTCTTCTTTGATTTCCCGGAGCTGTTCTTCGACGATGTGAAAATTATCGATTAACCACTCGGCCGCAGGAGAAACGGATTCTTTTTTACGACCAACTTCAGCGAGCAGACGATAAGAAATAAGGAGCTTGTCACCGTTTTCATAGATTCGCTTTAGGAGGCCGCGATGAACCCGGGTCGTTTTCCCGGTTTGCAGATTATCACCTAAATAAAGAGCGTATTCCTCAAGTCTTTCACTACTGAAAATCTCTGCCTTAATAGGTAATTCTAAAATATCTTCCAGAGCTAATCGCAGCTTCTTTGCCATTCAGTTAAACTCTCCACATGCAAAGGACTAAAAGAAAAATTTAATATTGTTTAACCCACAGGGCCAATCCGTGTGTCTAGAACTGCGAAAATGCATGGCCCGCAAAGCCTTTGCAGTTCAGCAAAAATGGCAGAAAATTGTCTTTGACGGACCCGCAGACGGTGTTAGAATTAAGACAGACCAAGGGAGGGTTCTTAGATTTGAGTCAACAAGCCCATGTCAAAGTTCACGATAGAGCCATTGTCATCGGGGTCGGTTTAAAAACCGAACCACTCACCGAAATCAAAGAAAATCTGCTGGAATTGGAAGAGCTCGTCACCGCTGCTGGCGGAGAAGTCGTTGGCTCCATCATCCAAGTTCTGCCCACTTGGAATCCCGCAACACTTATTGGATCTGGAAAAGTCGATGAAGTCGCGGAAATGGTTCGCGACAGCCAAGCGACAATCGTGGTCATGGATCACCAGCTTTCCGGCGTTCAACAAAGAAACTTACAACAGATAGTTAAAGTTCGTGTGGTCGATCGCAATCAGTTGATCCTGGATATTTTCGCCCAACGTGCTCAGACCTTTGAGGGAAAACTTCAAGTAGAACTTGCACAGTTATTAGATCAAATGCCCCGCATGGTCGGCGCGTGGTTGGAATCCCTTTCTCGTCAAGGTGGCGGTATCGGTACCCGTGGTCCCGGTGAAACCGCCCTTGAGAACGACCGTCGTCGCATCCGCGAACGTGTGGCCATTATTAAAGAAAAACTTGAAGGTGTTCGCCGTAATCGTGCGCAACACAGACAATCTCGCAAACGCCACGAGATTCCGTCCTTTGCTTTAATTGGCTATACCAACTCCGGCAAAAGCTCGTTACTAAACCGCTTAACTGGCGCGCAAGTGATGACGAAAAATCAGGTCTTCGCGACATTGGATCCTACAACTCGTAAGATCTTCTTAAACGATGGCCCGCCTGCCGTTGTAACAGACACGGTGGGTTTCATCCGCAAACTCCCTACACAGTTAATTGAGGCCTTTAAAGCAACACTTGAAGAGTCGGCTGAGGCAGATGTTTTACTTCACGTGGTGGATTTATCTTCACCAAACATGGAAAGACAAATCGAAGTCGTCGAAGAGCTGATCAAAGAGTTCAACTGGGCTGACAAGAAAATCATCCATGTATTTAACAAAGTGGATGCTGCCCCCATCGAAAGACAATTCCGCGTGAAACAATACCCACGTGTTTTCGTCAGCGCTCTAACCGGCCAAGGCATGGAACAATTAAAAAAATTGATGGCCAGCATGGTGAGCGAAATGCAAACCGATGTGCAGTTGTACTTCCCGCGCTCTGAAGAATACAAAATCTTCGATTTGGGCCGCGAAGCACAGATCTCAAGAAAAGAGACCGCGACCGAGGGAACAGTTTGCTATACACAACTGACACCTTCTCTGATCAATCGCTGGAAAGACTACATCGTAAAATAGCTCTCAGACCTTTGTACCCACAAAGGTCCTGCCCCAATCAAGGAAACCTCATTTTTTACTTTAGGTCACTTATTGATTCCGATAGGCTTTGTATATGCAAAAGCTTTCGGTTTACCTTTTCGTTTTAGCAGCCATCCAAAGCCCCGGTGCCTTCAGCGCGGACAAACCAGCGAAGGACACACCTGCATGCATGAACAACGCAAGTGACAAGAATCTAAAGCTCTACAACTCTTTTAAAGACAACGCCGACCCCTTGAAAAAAGCTTTCCTTCAAGAAATGGCGAATGGCGCTTCAGGCCCTGCCTGCGAGCCTCCGCCCCACAGCCCTTCACCGGGCAAGCAAACTAAAGATCTGAACGAGATCGCACACGCAACCAACGCTCAGCCAGAAAATACGGGAATCTGGGATTTGGACGACCGCTTAAAAACTCCTGATCAACTTCCTAATTTAATTAAGCGTGAATGCATCAACGCGTCTCTGATGCGCGATCCGGGACAAAAAGGTTACGCGTGCACAGCGAATAAAAAAAGCACTGATCAAGACAATGAAATTTCCTATGGCCAAGTCGGAGGAAAAACCCAGCAATGTATCACGGGCGATATGGTGAGCTATATCCAGTTCGCGGTGAACAGCGCGATCAAATGTCTTTCTCCCGACAACCCGGTCGATGCGCGCGTGATTTATCAAAAATTCAATAACGAAACAGGCTTTAATTATTCCATCGCCTGGAACGGCGGAGCAGGTATCGGTCAGATGACGAATATCGCAGTTGAAGAAATCGCCGAAGGAAATGGCAAAGGCATCTTAGAAGGCGTTGCGAACAGCAGCAAACACTCTTGCCAGGCCTTTAAAGGCATCGCGAAATCAGATTTGGCAAAACGCCCGCGCATCACTCCCAACAACTACTGCGACTTCGTCAGTGCTGGTGATGGCCTGGGAAGAAACTTGATGTACGGAATCGCCTATTACCTGCACATGCGCGACAGCGTGATCGAACCACAACTCTTTCAAGAAAACAAATCCTTCTCTAAAAACCGCGATATCGTCAGCGCATTGACCGCTGTCAGTTATGGCGCCGAAGGAATCAAGAAGGCCCGCGCACTTGCTGAAAAAGCCGGACTCTATACTGAGAAAAGCAACCCGTGTAAGAGCCAAAAAATCACAGCGGCCAAATGTTATTTACAAATGGTTCAAAAAAGCAGCGTTTACCTGAAAGCTATTCGTGGAAAAATGGGAGAAACCTACTGCCTGAAAGATGGCGTTGAACCTTCTTCCAAAGAATGCACTCAGAAAAAAGCAGCCATGACAGATCAACAACTGGGAGCCAACGAATGTGTAAAACCACTCTAGCACTTTTTCTCGCATTTGCTTCCATCGCTTGGGCCACCCCGCGCACGAAGGCAGATCTATTAGCCGATTTAAAAGTGCGCCGCGAAAAAGCCGCAAAGCTTGATTTTACAGATGCCGCGGCCGAATTCATCAAAGCCAACGCCGTGGTGAAATCCTCTGCCGACAGCTATAGAAAAATGAAAAATCCCGTTCTTACTGAAGCTGAAGAACAAGTGCTGTTTGTCGCTTACAGCATGGAACCCGTGAAGTCTTTGGCAGGCACCAGCAAACCTTCTGCTCAAGCGTGCGCAAAGGCCAAACGACAGATCATATTAGAAGACAAAGGCACAAAAACTGAAGACTCGAGTTTTTCTCACGAAGCCACCGAAGCCCTCGCATGGCTCGAAGTCCTTTGCAAATAAGCGTCTCAAAATAGGATTCTGTTTTAAAGCGTTACCGGATCAAAATGATCGCTCTGTCGAATGTCAGATATAATAGCCTTACACGCGCACGTCGGTGGAGACTTGTTACTATGTTCGAAAGCAGCGATTTTTCTCTTAATCAAAACCATCTCGGTAGATACGTAAGCCTCAGCGTGTGGGCCGTCAGTATTACTTTTTGTTTTTACTATCTGGCGATGGATGCTGATTTTAAAAAACTGATCAGCTTGGGATTGATCTCTCTGACGGGAATAGCCTCCTCGACACTCTTCACAATTAAACGAAACCGTGAAGCCGTCATCGTCCAAAGCTTGCTGATGTATGCATCACTTATGATTCTGCTTTCCATGCCCTACATCAGCAAATACGCGATTTTGACAGTACTGATCGTCGCGTTAAATCCCGTTATTTTTCTAAATAAAATGAAAGTGGAATTGGTGTTCGGAAATCTGATCGTATCGCTGATGGTGCTGATCATTTATCAATTAACTAAACCCATCAGCTCCGCTCCTATCCTAGAGCAGCTTTTGGATTTCTTTATGAAATTCATTATGATTGTTTTTGTTTTTGTGCAGGTCTATGGCATGAGGCTGATGTACGAACGCAGTCAGCCCCGCGATTCAGATTAATCTTTACGTTTTTCTTTCAAGCGCAATTCACGACGAGCTTTGCCTTCATTGTAGCGGCGCTTGTCGTCTTCAGAGCTTAGCTCTAAGCCCGGAACTTCAATTGGCTTGCCATTCGCACCCAGGGCCACGAATGTCGTGTAGGCCGTGGCGGTATGGAATGTCTCCCCGGTCTTAGGATCTTCCGCATCCACACGAACTCCTACTTCCATTGATGTACGAGAAGTGAAATTTACGCTGGCCTTCAAATTTACCACCCAGCCTTTATAAACGGGCGCCACAAAGTTGATACGATCGATCGATGCCGTCACCACGTCTTTGTTCGAGTGACGTTGAGCTGCGATCGCTGCTGCAATATCAATCCACGACATGATCGTGCCCCCGAAAACGGAGCCCAAAGCATTCGTATGTGAGGGAAGCACTAATTGAGTCATAACGACTTGGGAAACAGAGACGGGCTTGGAAGATTTAGCCATGAGGAAGAGCCTTTCAGGAGAAGACCCTTTTGCTTTGATTTAAAAAAACAAAAGGCACAACATTTCTGTCGTGCCTTTTATACTAAACTCTTATCGAGTTCAGTCAACGCTTTGGGCGTCTATATTAGATGCCGCCCATACCGATGTCTGAATTACCGTTTCCACGGTTCATTCCGCCACCTGGCAAAGTCGTAGCACCAGCTACAGTCGCAGATCCAGCTGGGATCGTTTGCGTTTGGTTATTGTTGTAAGTTTGAGCAGTTGTTGCACTTTGATTGTTGTTCTCAGCGCGGATTTCACTCTCAACAAAACCAAGATGAGGAAGGCACCACACGATCAATTGTGCACGAGACTTCACATTCATCTTTTTGTAGATGTTTGTAAGGTGAAATTTTACTGTTTTTTCAGTTACAAAAAGCTGGTTCGCAACTTCCTTGTTGGACAAGCCTTTAGACACAAGTTCAGCAACTTCTGCCTCTCTATTTGAAAGACCTTTTTGAATCAGGACATCTCTGAGCATCCTTGCTCCCTCCCGCTAATTGTTTTATTTTTCTATCTAAACCGTTTGCACTACCCAGGACTCATGTCCAAAAGCAGCACGACCACCTGTAATAAAGTCTGACATAAATTCTAAGTTTCGCAATAGCTTTGGACTCTAGTTTTAAAAAACTAGACCGATAATAAGGGAGATTTTACACAAAAAGCCCTTAGGAGATATTATGTTTCCCAATACGACCAAATTTTTGATCGTTGACGACTTCTCAACTATGCGAAAAATCATCAAAAAAGTTCTAAACGAGCTTGGCTACACGAACGTCGAGGAAGCTGACGACGGAAAAACAGCCCTTCCGATGATTTCTGCTGCCCATGATGCAGGTAAGCCATACGAATTCATTATCTCCGACTGGAATATGCCTGGAATGCAGGGCATCGACCTTTTGAAGGCCTGTAAAGCCGACCCTCGCTTTAAAGCGACTCCATTTATGCTAGTAACTGCCGAATCTGAACAAAAGCACATCCTCGAAGCTGCAAAAGCCGGCGTTTCTGACTACGTGGTCAAACCGTTCAACTCCCAGACTCTAAAAGGGAAAATGGAACGCGTTTGGGCTAAACACTCTGGCACTAAAGCAGCTTAATCAAGGCATTGAGGAGAATTTAATATGTCTGCAGCACCGAAAGTGGATGCTATAAATCCGCTCTTTGACAAACGTCTAATCAATGCCTTTGTTGATGGAGTTATCAAAACTCTTAAAACGATTGCACAAACTGATGCTTCCCCAGGTAAACCATTCATCGAGCCTTCCTTCGTATTGAAGGGCGAAATCGCTGGTATGGTGGGCATGGTGGCTCCCCCTCTCAAAGGGACTCTTTTGATTTCTTACGGTAAGGATTCCATCTTCCATATTCTTGAGAATATGCTGGGCGAGAAGCACACCGAGATCAATCAAGAGGTTCAAGACGCCGTGGGTGAAATGACCAATATGATTTACGGGTCTGCGAAAACGACTTTGAATCAGATGGGCTATAACTTTGAAATGGCGATCCCGACTGTTATCTCTGGTAAATTTAATATCACTCAGGCAGATAAAGGTGCGACTTTGGTTATCCCTTTCAATCTACCTAACAACTCTACGTTTTACGTGGAGATCACGGTGCAATAATGGCTGATAGCCCAGGAAAGACTGTTGATGTGATTGTAGGAAGCCCGGCCCCGGGCTTTCTGGAAACCATCAAAACTGTCTTAAAGGGCTATTACCCGTATATCTTACAAGAATTTAAAAGCGTTGATGAAATCATCGACGCTTCATCCAAGCCTGAATTCAAACCTATTTTAGCTTTAATCGATGGCGCCGGCGGAACAAACACCACCAACGAGTGGGTTCAAACCACCAAGATGAATTATCCTGATTGCCATTTGATTGTTCTTCACGCCTCGGCTCCGCTGGATTTCAATATTGTGAAAAAAAATGGTGCTGACGAAGTCATGCACATTAATTTTGACCGTGAGTTCATCTCCGACATGGTTTTGCAATTAGCCCCCATCGAGCTTGAGGGTGAAAACATCCCCATCACTGCTTTAATGCCCGTGGATTTGCGCGACATGGAGGCGAACATCAATTTAAACTTTGATGTCTATGCTCACCTCCCGGCAAATCATAGATCCGTGATTTTACGCCGCAGTGGCGATGTGATTGAAGACCGTCACGTGGAAAAGTTTAAAAACATGCGTCAACAGATGTACGTTAAGAAAACTCAGATGAAGCAATTCTTTGAGTTTGCCAGAACCATCATGAGCATGCGCAATCTTCCTTTCCCGATTTCGATGACGGAAAAGTTCCACCGTTCTAAAAAGAATATCTACGAATTCATGCAGCAATTCCTCAACGCCGCCTCCGGGGACTACTCCATGGGGAAAGGCATTCTGGATAAATGTAAAACGATTATCACGGAGCTCGAGTTAAATAAGACTCTGCCACTGCCCGAGCTATACGATGAAGTTTGTCGTTATACGGGCAACACGCGCTCTTATTACCATGATTGCTTGTGTATTTCAGCCTACGCAGCTTATTTCGCACAGCTATTAGATTGGCCGGAAGATAAGCGCGAGTCCGCGGCGATTGCGGGGCTGTTGCACAACATCGGTCTGTCACAAGCAAACTTTGCGGCGACTGAAATCGACATCTCAAAGCTCTCCGCAGAACAAGCGCACGACTATAAATACTATCCCGAGCGCTCCGTGAACATGGTAAAAGCAAAAAAGGTCCCCATCAATCAGGACATCCAAGACGGCATCATGCAACACCGTGAAAACTTGCGTGGTACGGGATTTCCCAAAGGCCTTCCCGGCGATGATATTTCTGCTTTCGGTAAACTTTTGTTCATAGCCTATTCATTTCATGAAGCGACGGCTTTACGAGAAGGTCTCGCAGCGGCAGCTCCACAGGTTGCGATGGCCGCTTTAAAAGAAGACGCTGTCAGCGGTAAGGCACAGATCGATCTGGTGATGATCAGCACCATTGCTAAGAAATTTAAACCTTAGATTCCCATAAAACGCCGGCGAGCTATACCGCAGGAGAAACCACACCAGACGCCGTCAGCCACGCCCTCTTATGGAAACAACTGCTTCGCCGTTACTTTGTAAAAGTCTTTAGGCTGCTCGTTCGGAATCCCCTGGGCCACATCCAAACGGTCGTGTTCGACATTCATGATTTTCATGTTCGACGGATACATGGCTCCTGCCATGGTGTAATAGATATTCACAAATTGAAACGTGCCATCCGCGCCTTTACCGACGAAAACAAAAATATTTTTAAAAGACGTTTTTTCGGCGAGATAAAAAATCGGAGAAACGATCTTTGTCGAAGACACGTCTTCAAGCTTTTTCAAAAGATCTTCCCAGCCATTCACCATCGGTTTCACGGCCCACGGGAAAGCATTGTCCCCGGAGGCACTTAAGACCTCCACCCCAACAAAGTTGATTTTAGAAAAATCCGCCTGGGAAGCCGGTTGTGCCCACGCCGCACCCACAAACAACAATGATAAAATAAATGCGGTGATTTTCATCTTACTCCCCTTCATCTTCCATATCGAAATCTAACTGCATGTCATCCATTCCACCCACGGCCAAAAGATCACGCAGATCTGCTTTGCCTTCTTGCCAATGAATTTCATTTAAGATCGCAGCTGCATAATGCAGGCCTTCATAGCTATAGGATAAAACCAAGAAACACCCCAAAATCCAACGGATTCCGGCCCGCGTGCTGCGCGGCTGGAATTGCACGACGCGAGTTTCCGCAACCCAGTCAGACAGATGCGTTCGATCGTACCGAAAGAACGCCAAAGCAAAGATCGCCCAGGAGAAAAAGAAGCTTAAACGACTGGTCAAAGGACGCAAAACACATTGGGTGTAATCCAGTTCTTCCTGAGGATTATGTGCGGGAACGACTTTAAGTCCCATAATCCATTTTCCCGGAGTGGCTGAAATCAACATCAAAGATGCCGCCTCATACAAAGCGGGAATCAAAAACAACATCAAAAGCTGGAAGAGACTGAACTGCACGTCGGCTTCTGTGAACCACACAGTATAAAAAGCTTTATAGAAAGGCGAATAGCAAATCGCGAGAAACACCTGATCAATGGTGATTGCCAAGAGCCTTTTCCAAGTGCTCGGGACATAAATATCTGCAGTGTTTTCAGCGGTCCTGTTCATCATTCCAAATTCCTTAATTTGTTTTTTTTAGAAAGCTTTCAAGCCATGAAAGAGCTTGGTTGCGATCTTTCAAACTTTTCTCCAACTGCAGGCAATAAACCTCTTGCAGACACTGGCCAATTGCGGGACCTTGAAGTTTTCCTTTAAGATCTTCACCCGTTAAAAAGGGCTTTGGCAATTCCTCACCAAAACTGCGGGCCTCGTTTAAAAGACGCAAAATCGCCTCTTCATAGCGCCCTTCCTTCATTAAAACTTCCAAGGCCCAAGCTTTCCCCGGTTTTTGTATTTGCTGAAGTTGCAAACCCAAACGCAGAGCCAAAAAATCCTCGGGCTTTTGCCAAAGCTCCCAGGCATCTTCGATCCCGCGGCGTTCTTTTGTGGATAGGCGTAAAAGCTCAATGCTCTTTTCTAAATCAGAATTGCCTGCGGGGCGCAGAAATAAACTTAAATTTTGCCAGATCTCACAACCCGGATACGGGGTCCAATTCACATCGGGAGCTTTCCAGGGAAAAAGCTCGCTTTGCAAACCCGTGTCCTGCATCACTCTTAAACCCAGAGGCACATTTTTGGATTTTAAAAGTTTTCCCATTTCATCACGCAAACGTTCGCCGCTGACAGTTTTCACCGCCGCAGCCATTTCTGTCATGGCTGTCAAAGTCCCAGACTCCACTGCGAAATCCAGTTGCGCTGCAAAGCGGGCCCCTCGAAGCAAACGCAAATGGTCTTCTTGAAAACGTTTTTTTGCCTCGCCCACAGTGCGCAGAACTTGTTTTTTCAAATCCTCTTGGCCATGAACGAAATCCAGAACTTGGTGGTTTTGCATGTCATAGAAAAGGGCATTGACGGTGAAATCCCGGCGTTGCGCGTCCTCTTCTGGAGTGGAAAATTCCACGTGATCAGGGCGACGGCCGTCTTTATAGCTGCCATCATTTCGAAAGGTCGCAACCTCGATATCGGCGCCGCCCAGAACGACTCGCATGACCCCGAAACTTTTACCCACGCTGATAGTTTTTTCGAACAACTCTTCGATTTTGTCAGGAGTGGCATCTGTCGCTATATCCAAATCATTCGCTTTAAGCCCCAATAAAGCATCACGCACGCAACCGCCTGCCAAAAAGGCCTTGTAGCCTTCTTGCGCCAATTTGTGGTAGATTGCCTCCACCGCAGGCCAATGGGGATGAGATTGCAAAATCGTGCGAACTTGATCCATGCCTTTAAGTGTACGGAAAAACCTGTTGAAAGAAAGAAATTGTTCGCGTGACGCCTCAGGAGATAAAACCTCTTTTAGATCCTTTTTTAGCTGAACTGGGAGTTTCCCATTTCGGCTGGGCGCCATTGCAAAATCCTTTGAGCTTTGATTTCTATCGCAGTTGGATCGAAGAAGGCTTGCACGGCGAAATGAAATATCTGGCCGAGCACGCTCCGATCAAAGAAAATCCCAAAAGCAAATGGGGTCGCGCCGAAAGCGCCTTGGTTTTCGCCATGCCGTACTTCCCCCATCCTGAAAAACTCGAAAACTTCCCGCTTAAATCAGCTCGGGTAAGTCTGTATGCCCAGGGTATGGATTACCATTTTTGGTTTAAGCAACGCATGCAAAAGCTTTGCGAAGAACTCACAAAACTTTTCCCGCAAGAGGAATTCCTCGCATTCACGGACAGTTCCCCGCTCTTAGAACGTGATTTGGCAAAAAAAGCGGCACTGGGTTGGGTTGGAAAAAACACTTGTGTCATCCATCCTAAAAAAGGCAGCCTCTTTTTCATTGGCGAAATCGTGACTTCATTGAAAGTGACGACAGAGATCGCTCCCTTGCCTGATTTCTGCGGCACCTGCACCCGTTGTTTGGATATTTGCCCAACGGGAGCTTTGATTGAGCCTAAAAAAATGGATGCACGAAAATGCATTTCCTATCTGACAATCGAATCCCGCCAGATACCCGAGGAAGCTTTGCGCGAAAAAATTGGCGATTGGTTTTTTGGTTGCGACCTTTGCCAAACAGTTTGCCCGTGGAATCAAAAAATCTTTAAAGGACAACTTTCCATCGAGAAAAGTCTGACATTAGACACAGAGTCGGCGGAATCGTTAAAAAAAGAGTTAAGTTACATCCTGACGGCATCAGGAAAAAAACTAACCAAGGATTTCTTTGGCACACCCCTGGCCCGTGCGGGTTCCTTCGGTCTTAAGCGCAATGCGATGATCGTTGCGGCAAATCGCAAAATAAAAGGGCTTCAACCAGAAATTGAAGCCCTGAAAGAGCACGAAAAATTAGGGGAACTGGCCCAGTGGGCGCTTTTGAAACTACAGTCCTAGTTTCTTCAAAAGATCATCGATCTCGTTCTGTTTCAGCTTCTGCTTACCAACATCGTCTTCAGCAGCTTTCCCCGTGCCCACACTCATCGACACATCATCCGAAAACTTGCCCGAAACCCAGCGCAGACGATCAATAAAGGCCTGAGGAATGCTGGTTTTCAATTTAGACAGGGGCTCTTCAATGCGATCAAGCAAGGTGCTCAATGTTTCCGAGCCATCCAACAAAGTGGCGACACACACATCAAACAATTGCTCATTGTCTTTGATTTGCGAAGCCTTATAACCGACGGCCTTGCACAGGGCTGTATAGTCAGAAATCAAATGAACCGCGTGATCTGGGGAGGCTGACAGGGCTAAACTCTTGGCCCCCCCCATGATGCGGTCGACACCGTTTCCATAATCTGCCAACTTTTGCACTTGCGAGAAATCGCCTTCAATACCTTCGAGAAGATCTATCATATCCTCAATCAAGGTCTTTGACTCGTTCACAAAATCTTTTACAATTTCTTTATCAATAGACATCGTTTTAACGATAGCAATCGGAAGGTTTGGAAGCAATGGATTATGTCTCAATTCGCGTGAGCACACTTCGGGGAGACCAAAAGATTGATTTCAATGCCTACATCAAAATCAATGATAAGATGATCCTCTACCTACGTCGTGGTGACAGTTTCGAGGGAGACCGTTTAAAGCGTCTGAAAGAAAAGCAGCTTCGCAAAATGTATATTCTGACTGGTGAAGAACAGCTTTACCGTGGTTATTTGGATCGCAATCTGGAAATGGCTTACGACAACTCATCGGGCAAAGACCTGCAAACCCGTGTTGAAGTTATTCAAGGCGCCCAGCAATCGAACTGCGAAGAAGTTTTCGAAAATCCAGAAAATGTTGAAACATACAACTATGCTAAGGAAGCTGCAGGGAAATACGTTAGCTTCGTCATGTCCAATCAACAATCCGTCTCTTCCATCATGCATCTGGAAAACACGGATAAAAACCTGGCCCATCACGGCGTGACGGTTTCAACTCTGGCAATCGCTTTGGCGCAGAAATTAGGCATCAATGATCTGAAAAAAACACAGCTTCTGACATTGGGAGCCTTATTGCACGATTACGGCCACTTCTTAACTGGCATGAACGTAAATCAAAAGCTTTCAGCAATGAGTCCAGCAGACAAACTTCTGTGGTGGAAACATCCCTCTGAAGGCGCCACAAAAGTTCGCGATAAAAAACACTTTGATCAATCGGTGATCAATATCATCGCTCAGCATGAAGAATTGATCGATGGTTCGGGCCCCTTGGGAATGCGCGAAAAAGATATCGATCCACTGGCGGTGATTGTGTGTTCTGCCAATGCAATTGACCGTCTGATCACATTCGAAGGCGTTGCAAAAGCTGATGCTGCAAAAAAACTGATGCTTGAGCGCGTGGGACAACATCCACTGCAACACATTCAGCTTTTAAGCGATATTATGAAAGGCATCTAAACTGACCCCCCGTCACAACGGGAAATAATCATTCCCATCTGCGCCGGATGGGAGTATTTGTGATGCATGCCTAAATCTCCCGTCGGCTTTCAACTTCACAAAATCATCGAAAGACTTCAGTACAAAGAATCTTTGCGAATCCTGCCATTTTTAGTGGCAAGTTTGGTCGCGGCCTTCGTTTCCATTGTCTATACGAAAATATTTTTTGCAGCCGAAGAAATCTCTTTGCGAGTTTTACATGAAACTCATTGGGCGATTTCTCTTTTTGTAACATTGCTGACCGTTTTTTTAAGCTGGTTTCTGCCCCATCGCTTTGCACTTCAAGCCAGCGGCAGTGGCATTCCACAGATGCTTATTGCAAATGAACTTGACCCCGCCAGCGACAGCGCTTTGATTCGCTCGTTGATTGGCGTGCGCGTGATCTGCATGAAAATTATCGCAAGCATCGTCTGTGTCCTGGGTGGCGGAGCCGTGGGACAAGAAGGCCCTACGCTGCAAATCGTATCCGGTATTTTCTATCGCCTCGGCGAAAAGTCCACGCGTTGGATTCAACAGGCTTCCACCCGAAGTTTTATTCTGGCGGGCGGCGCTTCGGGCCTGGCTGCGGCGTTTAACACCCCCCTGGGTGGCATTGCCTATGCTTTGGAGGAGCTCAGCAAAGACTATTTTAATAATTTTAAAACCTACGTTTTGTGGTCCGTGATGGCCACGGGACTTTTAGTGCAGACCGTGCTTGGCGGATATTTGTACTTTGGCTTTCCTTCTATTCAATCTGTCGGCGTTCAAAGTTACTTTTCCATTGTCGCCTTAGCCGCAATCACAGGCATCCTGGGAGCGCTGTTAGGGAAAATTCTTTTTCGCATCAATCAGGAGCGTAAAAAGATCAGAAATTTTAAAAAGCTGATCGCCGTGAACTTGGTTGCAGGTCTGCTGTTCTGGTGTGCAATTTACTTCTGGAACGAACACGGCGTGGGTGGCGGCAAAACCGTCATCACGAATCTTTTATTTAAAGAACAATGGGCCAGTGCTTCTGACGTAGCCATTCGCTTTGTCGGCCCGGTTTTAATGGCCATTGCCGGTGTGGCTGGTGGCTTATTCGCCCCGACCCTTGCCATAGGTGCGACCGTCGGCTCGCTGTTTTCAGAGCTGGTATGGACTCACAATCACCACCTGCTGATTTTATGCGGAATGATTGGATTTCTTACAGGCTTTATGAAAACGCCATTTACCGCCTTTATTCTTATATTCGAGATGACCGACCGTCACTCCTCCCTCTTTCCTATGATGTTGAGTGCAGCAGTTGCAGCGGGTGTGTCCCATATGATAAGTCATCACTCATTCTATGACCTTGTGAAGGAGGACTTCTTTCACAAGAAAGACATGGATAATCCCGCACCCTAGAGGCCTAAAGTGGATGAATCGCGTTTAATAAATTTAGAAATTAAAATATCACATCAAGATCAAGTGATCGAAGAGCTACATCAAGTAGTCTACGAACAACAAAAAGCGATCGAAAAATTGGAAGTCCTATTGAATGGACTAACCAGCAGATTGAAAGAAGCCCTCGAAGCCGAAGGCTCCGAAATCCGCGGCAACGAAAAACCACCACACTACTAATTGAACATAGAAAAAAACCAAGTCAAGATCCCTCCCCGCCCCAAAAATCGAGACGCAGTCGAGATTTCCCCCCCGCTCCCAAAATCGAGACGCAGTCGAGATTTTTCCCCAAAAAAAAGGGCAAGATGACGGAGGGAATTTTAGCGCCGAGAAGGTTTTATCAAGGCGCAAAGAGGAAGGCGTACACCGTACGCCGACGATGCAGCAACGCAGAGAAAACCTTCTCCGCGCTAAAATTTAGCTGCTTTTGGCTTGTTTGAAGCGAGTCTTTAGGTTGATAGCAGTTAGACGAAGTTCTTCTTCCAAAACCACATCAAACAACTTTTGTGCGGAGATTTTGTACAAACCCGCCAATTTCCACAAAATAGAAATCGGTGGAGAAGAAACGCCACGCTCCCAGTTGGAAACGAACTGAGCTGTTTCATAACCTAGAACAGTTGAAACTTCTTTTTGTGACAAGCCAGATTTCAAACGACACTCTTTTAGGAAAGCCGCCAATTTCGATTCTTGTGTAGCCATTACTTAATTCCTCCAAATACGTACCTGAGTCCAAGCGGGACGCTACCAGCGACGCAAAACAAAGACAAGCATTCGATTCAAATTTTTTTTACTCACGCCTTCACGATTACTTTGGACGCGAGAAGCGCTTCAATTTTTTTTTGCCACTGATCTCGTGTCGGCGGTGAAGACAACTCTTCAAGAAGTGCCATTTCTAAAAGTTGTTCCTCTGTATACTCACGATCACCCATAAGTAAATCCAAGAGTCCGGCCTCATACATATCAATTTTCGCCTCGGTTATTTTAACCGATTCTTGATCATATACAAATGTATAAAGACCTGACGAGCATTGAATGTGTTCATTATCGTGAGATAAATTCAAAGTCTGCAAACTCGGGTTAACAAGCAAATGTTTAGAGGAGCCCTTTAACATTACGAATGGTTGAATCTCAAGCCAGGCGTGAATCCACTCCCACTGCACGAGCTCAATCAGGGATTGTTTATTCATATATTTCTGACGAAGAAAACCACTGAAGTAACGCCAGTGATCTTGCAGCAACCAACTGCTCCACTCCATCTCTTTTAAATATTCGGCGCAAAGTTTTGAACTCATGACTCCGAGTTGGTGATGAGTCTTCGGAAAAATACGAACAAATGTTTTTAAAACTTCTTCTTCAAAATTAAATTTGGATTCAGCGATCACTCGCGACGGAGTCAGCCACTGAAGTGTTCTCTGTAATTCTTCATCGTAGATCGCGCGCACTGTTGTGGGAATGAACGAGGAATGTGTTTGTAAAACAATCTCTCGCTCTGCTTTTATTTTTAGCAGTTGTTGCTGGCGAAGAGCTCCCACTCCCACGACATCAAAATCACGCACGACCACTTGCGCGGACTCCGGCAAAACTCCATCCCAAGGAAACGATAATATAGCGAGGTCATTTGATTTCGACATTTCCAAATAGTGTAGGATTCTATGGGTTTGCGGGCAAGATTTGCTCATCACTTGTGCATGACTATGTCAGTCAAACGAAGGAGTGCTTTTAATGTTGACCCGGTTTTTCACCCATGGAACAAGGGTGCCATGAGAGTTTTAATTTTCGTCCTCACAGCTATGATGTCTGCTGTTGCCTTTGGTGCGCAACAAGTTGGTGGCGTTGTATCTATTGAAGGCGGAAGCATGTTTCTGAAGTCTGAAGACCCTTGCCACCGCTACTTGATCGCTTCTAATAATGAAACGGCCTTGAATGCTTTAGTGAAACTAGCAGCGGGTGACTTCATCACAGCAACGGGATTGAAAACTCCAGGAAACTGCACCGTTGCTATTGAATCCGTGGAATATGTTGGCCTTCGCCGCATGCTGGGCAACTGGTACTCTCGTGAAGCCGTTATCAATGTTCAAGACTTTAACTCCATGAAGTACTACCCGGCACAGACTGTCGTGACTAACGGCAATCGCGTGTACACTTCAGTATCGGCAAGCCCCGTGGAGTACAACTACAGCTTGGTTCCAGGCTCTGGTAAAGAATGGGTGATGTTCCTGTCTGACTCTAGAAGTACGACATTTGGAACGATCCAATTCAATCGTGGATCTGCAGTGATGAAGATCTACAACTCTGAGACTGGTGAATTGAACAAAACCCTGCTTCTTTATAGAATGACATCCGGACAAAATTAATGAGTTGGCTACATCCCACAGACAAGCATCTTCTTTTCACAAAAAATGACAAAGAGGATCCTCGCCTTGGGGAATGCGTACAGCTACTGCCAAAGGGCGAACCCTCTCTGGAATCCTACGATTTCAATTTTGCTCTTTTGGGATATCCCGATGACGAAGGTATTGCCTTGAATGGCGGCCGCGTTGGCGCTCAAAATGCTCCCAAAGAAATCCGTACCTATCTTTATAAAATGACTCCTCACCTGGCTTCGACCACCCTTCCAAAAATTTTGGATATGGGGGATTTGGTGAACCGAGAAAAACCGATCGAAGAACGTCACGCCAAGGGCCGCGAACTGGTCAGCCAATTGGTGAAAATGGGCAAACGCTGGATTTCTTTCGGCGGAGGACACGATTATGGTTACTGCGATAGCACTGCTTTCGTGGAAAATCATAAGGGTAATGCCGTCGTGATTAATTTTGATGCTCACATGGATGTTCGCCCAACTGACAAGGGCATGAACTCCGGAACGCCTTTTCATCGCCTGCTTCAGGAATTTTCTGGCCAGGTGGATTTTGCCGAAGTCGGCATTCAAAACCAATGCAACAGCCAGGCACATATTGCTTGGGCGCGCGGCAAAGGCGCTGAGATCATCACCTTGGATCAAGTGAATGAAAAAGGACTTTTGAATTCCTTGAAAGATTACTTACGCGGCAAAGAAGGCAAAAAGGTTTTCTTAAGCGTGGATATCGATGCTTTTACCTCCAACGAAGCTCCGGGCTGTTCTCAGTCCTGGACGACGGGACTTTTCACGAAGGATTTCCTGGAAGCCCTTCAGTGGATGATGAAGAATCACGATGTTCGCGGCATGGGAATTTACGAAGTCTCCCCGCCTCTGGATTCTGATAAGCGCACATGCAAATTAGCGGCGTTGATTTCTCATAATTTTATCTTTGGTCTTTTAAATAAAGGTTAGCTTTATGAATCGCGGTTTTGGCAGCGACAATCATGCGGGTGTTCACCCCAGGATTTTAGAATCATTGGCAAAGGCCAATGTCGAACACGCGCCATCTTATGGAACCGACGAATGGACCGAACAAGCTGTTGGCGCATTTCGCTCGCACTTTGGTGAACAATCCCAGGTCTTTTTTGTTTTCAATGGCACCGCTGCAAATGTCACCGCTTTGCGTGCGATCACTCGCCCCTGGCAAAGTGTTCTTTGTGCCGATGTTTCTCATATCAATATGGACGAGTGTGGCGCTCCCGAGCAAATGGGTGGTTTCAAACTGCAAACAGTGCCGACTGTCGATGGAAAACTTTCGGTCGCAGCTTTAGAAAATCAATTCATCCGCCGCGGCGATCAGCACTTTTCTCAGGCTGCGGTCTTAAGTATCACTCAGCCAACAGAGCTTGGGACGGTCTATAGGTTGGAAGAACTGCGTTCTTTGATCGGTTGGGCTCGCGAGCGTAAACTCTTGGTACATATCGACGGAGCGCGCTTAAGCAATGCGGCAGTATCTTTGGGGCTGGGCTTTAAAGAATTCACGACAGATTTGGGAGTCGATGTAGTCAGCTTTGGCGGGACAAAAAATGGCCTGATGATGGGTGAAGCTGTGATTTTTCTGAATAAAGCTTTAGCGCATGATTTTAAATATGTGCGCAAACAAAGCAGCCAACTTCCTTCCAAATCCCGCTTTATCGCCTGCCAGTTTATCGAGTATTTTAAAAATGATTTATGGAAAGACATTGCTGGAAACTCTTTGGAGCGCGCTCAAGAACTTTATGAAGCAATCCGTGAAGTTCCCGGTGTTGGCGTTCGTGCAAAGCCGACCAGCAACGCTGTCTTTGCCACAATTCCCTCCGCCTGGGTGAAACCCTTGCGCGAGAAATTTTTCTTTTATGTTTGGGACGAAAAAACTTTCGAGTGCCGCTGGATGACTTCCTGGGACACGCAAAGTTCCGACGTTCAAAATTTTGCCAATGCTATTAAGGAGCTTTCACGATGAAATACCCTCCGGTTCATTACCACGATTACCTAGGTATCGATAAAATCCTGGGCGCCCAACACCCCAAAAGTGTGGAGTACGGAAAACCTGCTCATGATGAATTGCTTTTTATCATCGTTCATCAGGCTTACGAGCTTTGGTTTAAGCAGATTCTTTTTGAATTGGATTCGGTTCTAGCGACTTTCCAAAAGCCGACCGTGGCCGAGGAAGAAATGGGTCAGGCCACTTCTCGCCTGGAAAGAATCGTCGCGATTCAAAAATTGATCATGGGCCAAATCGATGTTTTGGAAACCATGACACCTTTAGATTTCTTGGATTTCCGTGATATGCTTTACCCGGCATCGGGTTTCCAAAGCTTCCAATGGCGTTTGATTGAAACTAAATTGGGTCTGCGCATTGGCGACCGCTTGGCTTACAACCAGGCTCCGTTCTGGAAGTCTTTAAGCGAAGGTCAGCAAAAAGAAATGCTGGAAGTCCTGGACAAGCCTTCCCTGTTTGACTCCTTGGAAAAGTGGCTTGAGCGTACTCCGTTCCTGCAAGGTGAAAACTTCAATTTCTGGGATTCTTACAAGCAGGCCGTGAACAAGATGTTCAATGAGGATATAGCGACCGTTCAGGCCAATGCGAAAATTCCTGATGAAGAAAAAAAGAAAACCATCGAAGGTTTGGAAAAATCTTTGCAAAGTTTTGACGCTTTGTTTGACGAAGCGGCCTTCAACAAATTGCGCGCTGAAGGTCAGTTCCGACTGTCTTACAAGGCCATGCATGCTGCCCTGCTGATTCAGCTGTACCGCGACCAACCCATCCTGCAAACGCCGTTCAGAATCATCCGGGCACTTTTGGATATCGATGAAAACATGACGAACTGGCGTTACCGCCACGCGATGATGGCCATGCGCATGCTGGGGAATAAAATCGGTACTGGCGGCTCAAGCGGCCACCAATATCTGGCTGCTGCGACCGCAAAACACAAGATTTTCAGTGATTTCTTTAATCTAACGACATTTTTTATTCCAAGAAGTCAGGTCCCGGCCTTGCCAAAATCGATTTCGGACCGAATGTCGTTTCACTACACTTAATTAAGGAGCTTATTTATGGCAAAACAAGTTCAAGCCTTTAATGCAGAAATTAAACAGCTTTTGGATATCGTGATTCATTCACTGTATTCACATAAAGAAATTTTTATTCGTGAGTTGGTTTCCAACGCATCGGATGCGATTGATAAATTAAAATTTCAATCTCTGACTCACCAAAGTTTGCTTCCGGCTGACTGGTCTCCGGAAATTCGTCTAGAAGGCGATAAAAACCAAAACACTTTGAAAATTATCGATAACGGTATCGGTATGGACCAAGAAGAAGTGGTTCAGTTCATCGGAACGATCGCCCGTTCAGGTGCTAAAGCCTTCATGCAAATGAATGAAGAAATGCGTAACAAACCTGAATTGATCGGTCAGTTCGGCGTGGGCTTCTATTCTGCATTTATGGTTGCTGACAAAGTGACTTTGCACACGCAAAAAGCTGGCACAAACGAAGGTGTGGTTTGGGAATCCACTGGCGATGGCACTTACTCTATTGATTCAGTTCCGCGCCCAGGTGGCACAGGTACGACAATTACTTTGCACCTGAAAAAATTCGCAGAGGAAGAAGAAGTTCAAGACTTCACAGACGCGTGGGTTTTGAAATCCTTGATCAAGAAATATTCTGACTTCGTTGCTCATCCCATCAAAATGAAAAACGATAAAGGCGAAGACGAGACTTTAAACTCGCAAAAAGCGATCTGGTTGAAATCACCTTCTGAAGTGACGAAAGAAGACCACAAGGAATTCTATCAACACTTGTCTCATGACTTTAACGAGCCCTTGAAAACAATCCACTACCGCGCTGAAGGTACGATGGAGTTTAATGCCTTGATGTATATCCCGGGCAAACGTCCTTGGAATTTCAACAACCGCGAGATGGAATACGGCTTAAGCCTTTACATCAAACGCGTGTTCATCATGGCTGATTGCAAAGAATTGCTTCCACAGTACTTGCGCTTTGTTAAGGGCTTGGTGGATAGCTCGGATCTTTCACTGAACGTTTCTCGTGAAATCTTGCAACAAGACCGTCAAGTGACTGCGATTAAGAAAAACGTGACGAATAAAATTTTGAGCGGCTTGAAAGATTTGCTCAATAAAGAACGTACGGAATACGAAAACTTCTGGACTGAGTTTGGTTCGACTTTCAAAGAAGGTCTTCCAGTCGATCCATCGAACAAAGACAAAATACAGGAACTTTGCCTGTTCCACTCCACGACTTCCGACAAAATGACGACTTTGGATGAGTACGTGGCACGCATGAAGCCTGAGCAAAAAGACATCTATTACATCACGGGTGATTCCTTGTCTCAGGTGACAAACTCCCCTTACTTGGAAAAACTGAAAGAAAAAGGCTTTGAAGTTCTTTTGATGGTGGATCCTGTGGATGAGTGGGTTGTAAACGCGATCAGCACATTCAAGGATAAAAAGCTTCAGTCGATCACAGCTGAAGGACTCAACCTAGACACAGAAGAAGAAAAGAAACAAAAAGAAGAAGAATTGAAAGCCGCCGCTGCGACTTTGCAACCTTTGATGGACACGATGAAAAAGACGTTGGCAAACCAAGTTAAAGACGTGGTGTTATCAGAGCGCTTGACGAACACGCCAGTGTGCTTGGTTTCTTCTGCTCATGATCCGTCTGCCCACATGCAAAAGCTCATGGCGCAAATGGGCCAAGAGTACAATCAGCCAGTGAAACGCGTGATGGAAATCAACGCGAAACATCCGCTGTTTGAAAAAATGCTGAAGGCTTCTCCAGAACAACAAGCGAAGTGGTCTGAGATCTTGTTCGCACAGGCATTGTTGAACGAAGGTTCATCGATTCCAGATCCAGTGAAATTCTCTCAGCAAGTGGCTGAGTTGATGATCTCTGCGGTTCACTAAATTACATTAAGTACGGAAGTAAGTCCAAAAGGCACGGCCTTACTTCCACTAAGGCCGGATCAAGTAAGGCCTAACTCAGGAACAAAAAAAAGCCCTGGCTATTAACCAGGGCTTTTTCTTTATTCATTTACAGATTGCAACTTTCACCTCCGCATCGGTAACCGATTGCTTCGGTCCGACGAGTGTTCCGGACGACAATTACTATCTTTCCAGATTCACTGCCGCTCCGGTTGCTGCGCGCGTCAGTCCGATAGAACGTTCGACGCGCGAACCGAAACTAAATGTAGGCGCTCAATTCTTTACTCATGAAACGTTTACGCATTTTGATTGTGCTGTTTGTTTCAAGTTTACCAAGACGGCGTGCGATCAAATCGTTTTTTGAAGCTTTTTTAGTCAAAACTTCAGTGGATGCGAACAACTCAACACCGCTTTCCAAAGTTTCATACAATTCAAAAACGTCACAAGCATTCAAGTACTCTGTGCGTACAGCTTGACCTTCGAAGTTTGCATAAGTGTATTGGCTGTATTCTTTCGCATCTTTTTCAGCTGCTTTAACTGCGGCACCTGCATTCGCTGCCTGGAACAACACCACGCGCTCTTCAAGCAATTCTGCGAAAGGAGCTTTGCCTTTAGCCGTGCTTTTACCAACTGCGCGAGTAACATAGAGAGTTTTAACAGCGAACCATTTTTTGCTTTTCATTCTTTTTCCCATTTTAATTTGCGGAGGAGAAAATTCGAATTCTCCTTTCGCTTCAGTTTTCAATTTTAATTTTAATTTTAATTTATTTATTTATTTATTTATTTATTTATTTATTTATTTATTTGATATTCTGCTTCTCAGACTTTAACCAGCGTTAAGTTGTAAATTCTAAAGAGACTTTACAAACTTCAACATCTCAGCCGCGTGACCTTCCGCTTTGATTTTACGGAACTCGCCCACAAGTTTGCCATCTTCATCGATCACGAAAGTGCTGCGCTCAATACCCATCACTTTTTTGCCGTACATGTTTTTTTCTTTAATCACATCAAACATTCCGCAAAGCTCTTCGGCTTCGTCAGACAAAAGTTGAAACTTAAAGTCATACTTACAGATGAATTTATCGTGGGATTTCAAGCTGTCACGAGATACACCGATGATCTCGGTATTCTCTTTTTTAAACTTCGGCAACAGCTCATTGAACTCAATCGATTCCGTCGTGCAACCCGGTGTGCTGTCCTTCGGGTAAAAATACAGAACAATCTTTTTGCCCTTCAATGAAGACAAGGCAAACGTCTCCCCACTGGAAGAAGGAATTTTAAATGCGGGAACTTTTTTACCCAATTCAATTTTAGCGGCCACTTGGTGCTCCTTGATCATGCAGGATTTCCTGCTGTACCGGCGCTTGCTGTTGTCCTGGCTGCGCACCAGGTTGCCCCTGCTGAGCAGGATCGCCGTCAACTTCAAGCGGTTGCGGATTTTCGATAATATTACCGTTCTCGTCCGTTGGCCAGCCATGATTAGTCGCTTCAGGATTTGCACTCTCAACCGGAGCATCCGAAGAAGGCGCACCTTCGCCCCCGATCACGCCTCCTGGCAATAAAACCGTCGGCTGATCCATGGGAACCACCACAGGGCCGGAAGGACTCGCTGCGGGAGCCTGCCCCTCGCCTGACTGTGGCTGGCCCTCAGCGACTGCGGAGGCCTGCGGAGTGACTGAAGGCATTGGTGTAACCTTAGGAGTTGGCGACGGTGTCGGAGCATACAGCTCGGTTTCCGTGACCGTGATCTTACCCGTCATTGGCACGTCGGCTTCAATTTTACGAATGTCCGTCAAGTTTTCATAAACTTTCCCGCGAAGGCGAATCATGTCCTTGCCTTCTTTTTGATAGTCGTAAACATCCAGACGAATCATCTGCGTTTTATTTTTTTCTTGAGCCCAGTCTTTGCAATTTAAACCCAGCAACTGTTCCGAAGAGTTCGTGCGAATTTTACAGACAATGGCTTTATTCAAAATCGCTGCACTCATCCCCAAGACCTCTTGCAGGCCTTCGGGATAAAAAGTGACTTCAAACTCACCTTCTTTTTGCGCATTCAAAAATGCCATGTGTTTCGCAGGAGCTTTCGAAGAACACTTTTCAAACATATCGATTCTTTGCGGATATCCCGTTTGCGACAGGACGTCGCGCTTGACTTCGTAACGGTCACAACTGAACAAGGATTTATTTCCCAGCTTGGCATTTGATTGCGACAAAATCGCACGCTGAACTTTTCCGAAGGCTGATTTTAAAAGTGGAGGACGCTCACCCGTTAATACCCACCATGCCTCGCGATGAACACTGTCGGCTTGTTCCATCAAATGCGCGAAAGAGTTCATTGCTTTGTCCTGAGGACTCACAACTAACTTTTTTGGCATGTTCACCACAGTCGGTGCGCTGGCCGCCGCATCCCCAGATGAATCCTTCTTACGAACACAAGAGGTAAACAAACTTATTGGAACCACAAGGATGAGAAGGATTTTACAAATGTTCATCCCTTAAGTCTTGCAAAGGGACCGTCTGAACACAAGAATTTCCTTTACCCGTCTCGAACCTTTACTCTAGAATAAGGGCTCAGCACAATTGAGAACGTCATCAGGAGGCATCATGGAAAAGATTTGGCTCAAGAACTACCCTGCAGGAATTGGCCCTGAAATTGACCCAAACGAGTACCAATCTCTGACTGACATTTACGACGAAGCCGTTCGTAAGTTTTCCTCCAGAAAAGCTTTCACCAACATGGGCGTCAGTCTCACGTTTTCGGAGCTGGACCAAAAAGTAAACAACTTCGCTTCATTCCTGCAAAACGAATTGAAACTAAAAAAAGGTGATCGCATTGCGATTCAAATGCCGAATTTATTGCAGTTCCCGGTGGCAGCCTTCGCAGCTCTTCGCGTGGGTCTCACAATTGTGAACACCAACCCCCTTTACACAGCTCATGAAATGCAACATCAGTTCAAAGACTCCGGGGCAAAAGCGATCGTGATCATGGCGAACTTTGCAAATCATCTGCAAGCCATCATCAAAGACACACAAATTGAAAGTGTTGTAATTACAGAGCTTGCGGATCTATTCCCGACTCCGAAAAGAATTTTGGTGAACTCGGTTGTGAAATACATCAAAAAAATGGTTCCTAAATATGACATTCCTCAAGCTTACACTTTCCGTCAGGCTTTGGAATTGGGAGCGATGCGCCCGCACCAAAACGTAAAAACGAATCACGAAGACTTAGCTTTCCTTCAGTACACAGGAGGAACGACGGGTGTTGCAAAAGGCGCTATGCTGACTCACAAAAACGTGATCTCAAACATGATGCAAATTCGTGAGTGGATGAGACCGAAACTGGAAGAGGGCCGCGAAATCGCCATTGCCGCTCTTCCGCTATATCATATCTTTGCATTGACGGTAAACTGCTTGGCGCTTTTAAAAATGGGTGCCGAAAATATTCTCATCACAAATCCAAAGGACATCCCAGGCTTTATCAAAGAATTGAAAGCTCGACCTTTCTCTGTGGTATCGGGAGTAAATACATTATTCAACGCTTTGATGAACAATCCAGAATTCGCAACGATTGATTTCAAATCCGTGCGCGTGAGCGTGGCGGGCGCCATGACTTTGCAAAAACCTGTGACAGAAAAATGGATTAAGATGACGAACTCCGTGATCGTCGAAGGTTACGGCTTAACGGAAGCTTCTCCCGTGGTTTCCTGCAACCCTATCGACGGCACGGACCGTGTTGGCACAATTGGTCTGCCAATGCCTAGCACAGACGTAAAATTGGTTGATGACGATGGCAACGAAGTGAAACCAGGCGAAGCCGGCGAGCTTTGCGCTAAAGGCCCACAAGTGATGAGAGGTTACTGGAATCGCCCGAAAGAAACTGCAGACGTGCTTTCAGCTGATGGCTGGTTAAAAACTGGTGACGTCGCGACCGTGGACCAAGATGGATTCTTCAAAATCGTAGATCGCAAAAAAGACATGATCTTGGTTTCAGGCTTTAACGTTTATCCAAATGAGGTCGAAGAAGTGATCGCATCCCACCCGGGCGTGCTAGAAGTAGCTGCCATCGGTGTTCCAGACGAACACTCCGGTGAAATCGTAAAAGTGGTGATCGTCAAAAAAGATCCAAGCCTGACACCAGAAGATGTGATCGCTCACGCCAGAAAGAGCCTGACGGGTTACAAGATTCCTAAATTGGTAGAGTTCCGCACAGAACTCCCAAAAACAAACGTAGGCAAAATCCTACGCCGCGCCCTAAGAGATCCCAAATAGCAAAAAAGCCCAAAGGCGCTCGCCAACCATCCCAAGCAAGAAAGCCCGAAGGGGCTTTCGAGCCATCCAAAGCAAGAAAATCCCAAAGGGATTTTCTTGCGCCCCAAAAATAAAAAAAAGGTCCCACCAGGGACCTTTTTTTTATTTCAAAAACCGAGAACCAAGGTTGGTCAAAACGGTTCGATTGCTAGGCGGAGTGACTTGCTCGCAGCGCAGGCGTGCCCCAGGCACGTCGGAGCGAGAACAAGTCGCTCCAACAACGCAAGCGGGCCGTTTTCACCAACCGCCCAGAACTAAGCTTTTTTGTTCCAGGATGCACACCACCCATTCGCCTTAACCAATTTTCCAGCGAAGATTGTGCAAGTGCCTTTATCCGCGTCTTTCTTGCCATAGAAACCGCAAGTCGCGCAGTGATTGCCCTTTGCTTCAGGCGCTTTGGTGTGATCTTCAACGTACTTCACTGCTTTTGCTACAGAATCATTTGGATCAACCATTGGCATTGCGCCGCCAGCTGCCGCACCACCAGAAGGGGCTGCGCCTCTTCTTTTCTCCTGAGCCTGAGCTTCAGAAGAGAATGCACGCAAAAGTGTTGGAGCGATAACAGCGACTCCTGCTACGGATGCCAGTGTTTTAAAAAATCCACGACGGTTCATATGTTGCCTCCTGTATGTTCGATTCGTATTATCAAATAGTATTCATTTTCACTATGTTTTCAATTACAAATCAAAAATAACCAGACACGACATAATCTGACAAGGCCACAAAACGTTGCATGAAATAAAAAAGCCGCATCAACTGCGGCTTTTAACTTATTATAATGTCTAAGAAATTACTTAGTGAGAGTGAACTTCGCACTGACAGGCTTTGCGATTCAGCCAATGCGCGGATACTAAAATTAGACTTCCTAAGATCGTCACGACATCGTGCTCAAATACTTCAACCATTTCGTGAGGCAAAACCGACCCTGCACAAACCAGCAGCAATCCTGTCACACCCATTGCTAGCACCTTGCTTTGACGATGATGCTTATAGCCCGACCAAAACGCAAACAACCCGATCGGTAAAATCACCGCGGCCATCGACAGATGCACCCAGTGAGACTCAAAAGCCTGCCCCATCACAGGCAAAGCCAGAATCAAAAGCGGCGTTACTAAACAGTGAATCGCACACAACGTCGACAAAAACATCCCAAGCCTATCCCAGATGTCGGTTTCTTCGGCGAATTGATCATGCTGAGAGTGATCGACATCGCAGCAAGGGGCTGCGTTTGGATTCATCGCGAAGGAAGATTTTAGGTCCGTGCCGGAAACAGTTTCCACTGCTTTAAAAACTGGTTTTCCGTTTAAAATTTGCTCGTCCACATGCACCGCCTAAGCTACGGTTATCCCCTAAATGCAAGTCACTGTCAACTAGCCCCAAGGTCCCTCGTAAACTCTACAGCTTGCCTTTCACCCCTGGGAAGCTCATACATGAGATATGAGCACTCACCAGCCCCCTCCTATTTATGAATTGGGACCCGAATTTTATGACGAGGTCCAGCCTGCAAGTTTCCCTAAAGCACAACTGCGCTATCGAAATCAAGCGGCGGCAGAATCTATCGGCTTGGGAAATTTAACTGAATCAGAGTGGAAATCTTATTTTGCGGATTTTAAACCGATGCCGGGAAATTTGGTGACGGCCCTGGCCCTGCGCTATCACGGGCATCAATTTCGCTCGTACAATCCGCAAATTGGAGATGGCCGAGGCTTTTTATACGCTCAGTTTTTAGTTAAAGAAAAACTTTATGATCTGGGCACAAAAGGCAGCGGACGCACTCCCTATTCGCGCACAGGCGATGGTCGCCTGACATTGAAAGGTGCCTTTCGCGAAATTCTCGCAACTGAACTTTTGGAAGCTTACGGTGTAAACACCAGTAAAACTTTTTCCGTTTTTGAAACCGGTGAAGAATTGGAAAGACACGACGAACCGTCACCGACCCGCGCTGGTGTACTAGTGCGTTTAAATCACAGCCACATTCGCTATGGTACTTTTCAACGTCTGGCATTTTTTAAAGAGTCTCAAAACATCATAAAGCTCGTAGATTACTGCTGTCGCCATTACTACCCAGAGCTTTTGCAATATCAAGGCGAAGAAAGAGCCGCTGCATTTCTCCAAGCGGTTTGCAGAAATGCAGCACGCACCGCTGCGGAATGGATGTTGGCTGGATTTGTTCATGGAGTTTTAAATACTGATAACATGAATATCACGGGTGAGTCTTTTGACTATGGTCCGTATCGCTTCATGCCGCAATATGATCCCGCGTTCACAGCTGCGTATTTTGACCAAAGTGGTCTTTATGCCTACGGTCGTCAACCGACTTCGGTGCTGTGGAATTTGCATCAATTAGGATTCGCTTTAAAAGTCGGATATCCGAATCTGCCCTATGAAGAATTACTTGAAGAGTTTGCCGATGACTTTAACTTTGAAAGTCGCAGACTGTTCATGCATCGCTTAAACATCAAGAATCCACTTCAGGATGAGCGTGCTTCCTTGGAGATGGATCAAGAGATGATGATGAACTTCTTTAGGTTTTTAAGCGAAGCTCAACCGTTGTTTGAGCAAACCTTCTTTGATCTGCATTCAGGGATCGACGAAGATCGTCTGCGCAACTCCGCACAAAGTGCTGTTTATGCTCATCCAAGTTTTGCGGATTTAAAAAAGAATTTAGAATTTTATGAAGTCCTAAACGAAGAAAAAGCGGCGCACCCGTATTTTAAAAACAACAAGTGCTGCTCTTTGCTCATCGATGAATTGGAATCGATCTGGGCGCCCATCGCCGAAAACGATGATTGGAGTCTGTTTGATAAAAAGCTGCAAGAGATCCGCGCCATAAAAGGCATTTATTAGGTGCCACGTCCTGTTTACGGACGCGGCACCTTTTTTTTAACCGCCTTCGTAGCCAGAGATTTTGGCAAGCACCTTGCGCACCCAAATGCGGAAGTCATCGATAAAGCCGAAGGCTGCAGGGACCACGACCAATGTCAAAAGCGTTGAACTGATCAATCCACCGATAATGGCGATCCCCATAGATGTTCTCATCGCCGAGGCCTCGTTCAAACCAATCGCGATCGGAATCATACCCGCGATCAATGCCAGTGACGTCATCAGGATCGGACGCAGACGGGTGCGGCAGGCTTTTAACAAAGCATCCTTACGCTCCATACCCTCTTGCAAAAGATGATTGGTGTAATCGACCAGCAAGATCGAGTTCTTAGCCACAACCCCCAAGAGCAGCACAATCCCAATCAGCGAGAAAATATCAATAGTTTTTCCCGTGATCAAAAGTGCAATGAAAGCCCCCGTCATCGCCAAAGGCAATGCGAGTAAGATTGTAAATGGAGTGATGAAGCTTTCATACAAGCTCGCTAAGACCAGATAGATGAACGTGACCCCTAGGAAGATCGCGATCAACATATTGTTGATCAAATCTTTAAAGTCATCAGCCTGACCTTGGAAGCGATACTCAATCCCTGCTGGTGGCTTCAATTCGGTTTTAAAGATCTTTTCAATCTCTTGAGAAACAGTTCCTAAGGCGCCTCCTTTTGCCAAGTTCGCTGAAACTTGGATGAAACGACTTTTATTTTGACGGTTGATTTGCGAATAGCCTTTTGATTCTTCACCACGAGCCACCCGGGCCAGCGGAATCATATTAAAGTTGGCATTCGGAACCAACGTCGTTGCAAAGTTGCTACGCAAATCACGGTCTTTTTCATTAAAGCGCACGCGCACTTTGTAATCGATTCCGTTTTCACGATAGATCGTGTCTTCGTTTCCTTCGGTACGGTTACGAAGCTCCGCACCCGCCTTGACCGTGGAAACACCCAACGCCTCGGAACGATTGCGAT
The DNA here is from genome assembly GCF_006874645.1 of Bdellovibrio sp. ZAP7. NCBI lineage: Bacteria > Pseudomonadati > Bdellovibrionota > Bdellovibrionia > Bdellovibrionales > Pseudobdellovibrionaceae > Bdellovibrio > Bdellovibrio sp. ZAP7. The sequence continues at coordinate 2,360,333 of NZ_CP030082.1, forward strand.
CAAAGATCACATGATACTCAGGCTTTCCAGCGCGGAAGTTCGTATCCACATCCACCAAACCTTTGATTTGACGAATACGCGCGACCACTTGTTCAGCGTATTTATTCAACTCTTCCAGATCTTGGCCGGTCAGATTGATATTCAAAGGTTTTTGACCTGAATTTACGGGATCAAACTCTCCGATACTGACAATGGCGCGTTTTTTAAATGGCTCCAAGCGCTTACGCAAATCTTCCGTGTAATCTGTTGTCTTCATCGAGCGTTGCTTCGGATCTACCAAGCGGACATACAAACTTGCCTTGTTGGATTCGTTATTAAAAGAACCCACCGTAGCAACCACGATGTCGACGGCTTTATCGCCATCAAAAACTTTTTCAACTTCCGAAACAAAATTCCCCGTCGCCTCCAATGAAGAACCCACCGGCAATTCTATAGAAACAGAGAACTCTCCGGCATCGGCAGCGGGCAAGAACGTCTTAGGAATAAACGCCACAGTCACCATAGACGCCACGAAAACAAAAAATGCCCCAGTTAAAATGGTTTTAGGATGATTGATGGTGAATTTCAAAAGACGTTCGTAGATGTCCTCTAAGCGAGTTTGAAATCTATCAAAAGCACTTAGCATCTTACCGATGATGTTATTGCCTTTATTGTGTTCATCCGGATGCGCCAGGTAAGCTGACATCATCGGTGCCACGGTGAAGGCGTCGAACAAAGAAATAAGCATCGTAAATACGACCGTTAAACCGAATTGCTTAAAGAATTGCCCCACAATCCCTTGCAAGAAGGAGATCGGACCGAACACCGCGATCACAACCAAGGTCGTTGCGACAACGGCCATGGCCACTTCTTTAGTTCCATCCAAGGCGGCATCCTTAGGACGTTTACCCATTTCCAAATGTCGAAAGATATTTTCCCGCACCACGATCGCGTCATCAATCAATAACCCAACCGCCAGGGAAAGCGCCAACAGAGTCATCAAGTTGATGGTAAATCCCATGGCAAACATGATCACAAAGCCACCCAGCAAGGAATTCGGCAATGCCATTCCCGTGATAAGTGTCGAACGCGCCGATCCCAAGAAAAAGAAAACGACCAAAACGCAAAGCCCAATACCGATCATGATGGACTCATTCACGTCGGCCACGTTCAGACGAATCGGACGTGACGTATCACGCACGAGCTTCACTTCAGCTTTAATGCCTTTTGTCTGTAATAGCTCATTGGCCTTAGCAATGTTCTTTTTGATATTATCAGCCACGGCGACAGTGTTGGAACCGCGCTGTTTGTAAACTTGCATCAACAGGGCTTTTTTTCCTCGAATGCGGCCCATGGTTTTTTGATCTTCAAGACTTTTAATAACCTGACCAATATCTTTGACCATCACCGGGCGATCGGATCCGATGAAATTGACGTTTACTTCCTCGATTTGTTTTAAAGATTCAAACTCGCCGCTGGTACGTAAGGTGGTTTCATGAGTGGGATTTTCGATCTTACCAATCGGCGTATCTTTGGAAGTTTCTAAAACTCTTTGAGACACCTGCAACATCGAAATTTTACGATCCTGAAGTTTGTTTTTATCAATGACAACGTGAATCTCTTGCTTACGCCCCCCATAGATATCAACCTGCCCCACATCTTTAAGACGTTCAAAGATCGGCTTTACGACTTCATTCGCAAGGTCGTAGGCCTCCCCGTCCTCCATTTCAGCGACTAAAGCCAAAGTGACAATCGGTTGATCGGCGGGGTCAAAACGACGAATCACGGGTTCGTACATATCCGCTGGCAAATCACGGCGAATATTGCCGATACGATTACGAACATCTTGTTCCATCTCTTTGATGTCAGTGCCAAGACTGAATTCCAATACCAGAACCACCACGCCATCCAAATTGTTTGCTGTCAGAGTTTTTAACCCGGGCAATCCACCCAACTCATCTTCGATCGGTTTGGAAACTTGCTTTTCCAAATCCAAAGGCGAAGCCCCTGGATAAGTGATTTGCACCGACAGAATCGGAAACGTTACATCAGGAAAAAGATCCACGGGCATTTTAAATAAAGAAAACACACCCAGAATCAGGGTTAACAAAACCACACAAAGAATTGTGATCGGTCTACGAATCGAAAGACTTGGTAAATTCATAACCTATTCCTCCACCGTCATAAATAAACGGGCTTGGGCTTCCATTTTTCTTTGTTCAGCCTTTAAACGATTCATATTTAATTCCGAAGTGGCAGCATCATTTTCGGCGTCGACCACATTCATCGTAATGGTGCGACCTTTATTAAAAAGATCATTCGTCGCGCGCGAGCGATCGTTTTGCAGCTTATTAAATTGCTCGGCACTTTGCACTCGACGAGTCATCTCTCCGTAACGTCGGTTGAGCTCACTCCAGGCGCTATCACTTTCTAAGAGTTGACGTTCCGCGAGTAAGCGTGAAGCCAGAGCATTCTTCTTAGAGGCATCTTTAGCCGCACGTTTAACCGAAGTATCAAACATGTATTTTAAAGTTAATGCCACCTTTGCAGTCGGATTATTTACGTCGCCCAGATTTTGGGTCGCATCTGGCATGTCTTTAGAAAAAGTATTGGTATTATAGGAACCACTTAACACCAGGTCAGGACGGAAGCTGTCTTCAACTTCTTCGGCTTGGACGGCTGCGGCCTTTGCTTCAAGGGATTTTAAATAAGCTTCCATTTGTACAACTCGGCCCTTGCCGCCACTTACTAATGATTCCAATGGACGAGTGGCACTTAAATCCCCTTCCAAATTCGGAAAGGAAGACATCTCTTTAAGCTCCATCGCATCGAGGACCGCCTTTTTTGCCGCCTCCAAATCATCTTCGGCGGTAATCAAGACCAGCTGACGTCCCGCCACCAGGGCCTGACCTTGTAAAAGATCGGCACGATCACTGATCCCATCTGCCACGCGGCGACGAGTCCACGATTCAATTTTTTTAGCGCGCTCCAAAGAACCTTTCGCTGTTTTCAAATTTTCCACAGCGTACAGGTACTCCCAATAAGCGGCTTCAGCTTGCACCAGGACTCCCCGGATTTTATAGTCAAAGTCCCCTTTTTGTGCGGCTGTCGCAGCATCTTGCCTCTCCCAACGAAGACGTGTCGCATGACCGAAAGCATCTTTCCACAAGGATTGAGAAAGAGTTAATCCCAATTGCCCGTAGCCGAACTTGCTGTAAGCCGCAAACTGCGGGTTTACTATTCCTGGGTTATCAAATTGAGTAACCGTCCCCCACAGGGAAGCTTGAGTACCGGAAGAAAACTTTTTCGAGAATCCCAGATTATAGGCAAGCTGTTTGCTTTCAGGAACACCGAACATCGCAAACTGACTTAAAGGATTCTTATCACTTAAATAGCTTACTTCAGCTGACATCGCGGGAACCAATTCCAAGTCGCCGGCCAAATTTCGATCATCTGCCGCTTCTTTTGCGACATCCAAGGCTTTAATTGTTTTGTGATGCATTTCTACGGATTTCAAATACTCCTGCAAGTTCATGGCAAAGGCTTGCGACGATACTAACAGAAAAAGCGCGACACACAGTTTACTTGTCATAGAGATAAGCCCTTCCGTGACTCATTCTTGTTTACCCCAAAAGCGTAAAATAATTAGGGTCAGTAAACAACTCTTTCGATACAACACTTTTAACATTCCAACAAACATACCCGATGTGTGAACTAGAGTAGCGACTTTACCAAAAGAAAAACCCTCGACTGGCGAGGGTTTCACGAACATTTCGATTCAAATGTTAATACTGAAAAGAGACTTAGTTGCTCTTTTTATCTTCCGCAGCGTGGCAGTCAGCGCAACCAGAAGCCGAAGCTTTTTTATCTACGGCACACTCGCCACCGTGGCATGCTGATTTGGCTTTATCCATTCCACATGCACAAGATTCTTTTTTTGCAGTCGATGCACACGCACCCAAAAACAAAGCGACTAAAGATGCGAACACGATTTTTTTCATCAGGACTCCCTATGTTGTTTATCAAACTAACTGAATTTTCTGATTATTTCTCGGGCAGATCAAGGGAACTCTTCCAGACGCACCATGATACTAACCCTGCGCACCAATGAGTATTTTCAGAGCAGAAACATCGTCCTGCCTGCACTTAACGCAAGGTGATATCCCCCGAACCAAAAACTGACAGAATCAATTGTTGAAACTCCAATAATTCTCAAGGTAAAAATTTATCCATTCGCGGGGGGAATAATGGATTTCGTGAGGGGCATGAAATTCGCTACGTTTATGGGGGTCTTTGCAACAGCTTTGCTGAGTGCAAATACGACTCTGGCCGAGGAGTCATCACAGACGATGCCTCCGGTGCACGCATCACAAACGGGCGATTCACAGCAAGCGGTACCCGCTCCATATACAGATAAACCACAATGGCATCAGTTCTATATGATTGATGATACCAACTTGGATCAAGTCACAGTTCGCGGCACTCAAACAATGCCTATGGAACTGATGGCTCCCACGGAACTGATCTCGGCATTCGCCAGAAAAGTTAAAGTGGCAGTCGTGAACTTGCTTCGTTGGAATCAATATAATTACGACATGCCAGTACCGACTGAAAAGTACATGCGCAAGCTGCACTTCGGCCGCTGGATCAATGATCCTTCGGACGAAACCTGCATGAATACACGCGCCAAGGTTTTGGTTCGTGATTCCAAAGGCGAAATCACTTATCGCAATGGCAAAACCTGCGTAGTGGAAGATGGCCTGTGGGACGATCCGTACACGAACACGGAAATCACTTCATCTCGTCAAATTCAGATCGATCACATGGTTCCACTTAAAAACGCTTATATGTCAGGTGCATTTAACTGGGACTATAAAACGCGCTGTTTGTATGCGAACTACATGGGCCTGAAAGAGCACTTGGTTTCAGCCGAAGCTCACCAGAACATGTCCAAAGGCGATAGCGGTCCTGAAGGTTACCTTCCACCGTTTGAACCAGGTCGCTGCCAATACATCCGTAACTGGATCGCCATCAAAATGATCTGGCGTTTGACGTTGAATCCTGAAGAAGCAAAAGCTATCAGTGACAACATCATCAAGTACAACTGCAAGGCTTCTGATTTCGTCTTTACTAAAGATGAATTGGACAACCAACGCAACGTTATCACGCAGAACTTAAACTTCTGCATGATCAATAAAAGATAATGTTTAAAATTCTGTTCGAGGATGACTGGTTTTTAGCGGCTGAAAAGCCCGCCGGTCTTCCTTCGCAAGCGACGGTGGACAAAAGCCGTCCTGACTTCTTCACTCAATTAAAAAAACAACTTCAGGCTGAGCGAGGCGCTGATTTTTATCTAGCCCTACACCACCGCTTGGACCGCGACACTTCGGGCGTGATGATCTTTGCAAAAAACAAAGAGGCGAATGATCCTTTGGCCAATATGTTTAAAAAGCATTTGATCCAAAAAACCTATCGCTGCCTGACCCGCAATCGCAAAATGCCAGAAACCTGGGAAATCCAGAACCATCTGGCTGAAGTGAAAGATCACAAACTAAAAAAAACCAAGATGAAATCCACCACGTCCGGTGGCGATAAAGCTCACACCAAATTCCGTTTGATTGAAAAATTCAAATCAGGAATGCTGGTGGAGGCACAACCGCTGACAGGACGTATGCATCAAATCCGCGTGCATTTGGCAGAAGAACACATGGGTATCTTTGGCGACGACATTTACCCGTGCAATAAAACGCCAGTAGCTCCCCGCCTGATGCTGCATGCACTAAGCCTGGAATTCACTCATCCGTTTACCCACGTTCCGATAAAAATAGAATCTGCTTTACCCGAAGACATGGAAGAATTTATTAAGACGCTCAGATAATTCAGCGTGAATCCTACGAGTTCTGCGACCAACAACCTTGTTTATTACAGAATTCTTCCCGGACATGGTGGACAGAGGCTAGTGATCCTCAGGTACCCTCATTTCCAGTGGCGCATTTCCGACATGTAATCCAACAATGGCTCATAACGGAGAGAAGGAACCATGCCGGATATGGAAAAGAAAATACCAACAATCATCGTTCGTAAACCTCAAACCGACAGCGGATCAAAGTCTGGAGCTGAGGACACTTCAACGATGGATTTCATCCCCAACAAAAACGAGATTATAGAAAACGCTCGCATCAAACTCGAGGAAATCCTCAAGTTGATCGTCGACTTCCCGGAAGAAATTTCGGTGACAGTAACCCAAGGTGAACGCACAACCATCTTCAACATCGATTGTTCAAAAAGAAATTTCGGAAGAATGTTAGGTTCTCGCGGAAAAATGATCGGAAGCCTTCGTAATGTCACGCTAGCGATGACGGCTCGTCATGGAATCCGCTCGATAATAGAAGTTCCTTACTTTTCTCAAGACATGAAGCCACTGAAACAATCGGCATAAACAGATTCACAATTATCCAAACTAGACTGTCACTTTTTAGACCAATTAGTATGCTTATGTAATATGAGCAATGAACTAATTGAAATCGATTCGAACGCCTTACGCAATTTACTAAAGCATCACCAGATGTCCCAGTACGATCTTGCGGTAAGGCTTGATATCTCGACGAAAACCATCCAGCGCTGGATGAACCAAAGTATTCGCCGAGTAAAGCCTGAGACAATCAATAAACTCATGGAAGTTCTGGGTCCAACCGCGGGGGAAATCAAAAGAGACTCCCCTGCTTTAAGTCTGCGCCCCACCGACAAAGCCGTGGCGGAGATTTGTTCTGAACGATCCTTTCAATCCATTCGCTTAACTGATGATTGGAATCGGTATCTGGAAATTCTAAAATCCATTCACACCGAAGCCTTATCCAGTGAGCAATGTTTTGTGATTTCCCGAAACATCGGAATTTCTTCTTTCTATCTGGGAAAATTCCAGGCTGCCAAAATTTACCTTAGCAAAGCGATGAAATACGCAGAACTTTTGCAAAACGAAAATCACATGGGGGATATTCGCAATTGGTTTGCACGCTTGGATGAAGCTGTCGGAAATCTTTTTAAGGCCGAGGACTATTTAAATCAGAACCTGCAAAACCTAGAAAAGATCACTCGCCCCAGTGTTCTGGCAGAGTATTCCTATGTCCGTGGCCGCGTCCATTTGCATCGCTGGCAAAATGCTGAAGCCGAGATCCAACTGCGCCGGGGTTTGCTTACGACTTTAAAAGCGCGCTCCAAACCTTATCCTTTGCTTGCGGCGTGGATGTATCTTCATTTGGTTCATTTATACTTACGTACCAAAAATCTTCCAAAAGCCCAAGCATGCTGCCGTCGATTCTTAAGTACCGCAGAAAGATCCGGGTGGGGCCGTGGGATTCTTTTGGGAAACTATTATTTGGGAATTATTGAAGAGTTTAAAAATGGTTCAACCACGCGCTCGAATCAATATTTTGGCAAAGCTCGCATGATGCACAAATGCACTCTGGTGGATCGCTATTGCCCGCTACTTTCCCAAGCCGAATTTTTGTATTTTACTTTAAAGGGCCGTTACGCTGAAGCCCGAACAATTCTTGCACATAGATTGTTTAAAACTCGCCGTGCGGAATTTTATCTGGCATCGACTACGATCGATGGCCTATTGCTTTCAAAATTAAATCCTGGCAGCCATGGCATCCGCAAAAGCATGATCACGAAGGCTAAAGAATACTATCAAACACAGGGCATTCAATACCCTCTGGCTTTGATTGAAAAACTTGAAGGGCGCACAGAAGTGTCACCTCAAGAAATCGCGGAATTTTACTACTACTAATCTGCACTCGTTAAAAACTAAAAACCCCACATCGCTGTGGGGTTTTAAAAAGTCATTATTTTTTTGCGAAAGTGCAAGTATCTGAAGTCGTTCCGTTACCGTAGTCTTCGCTGTATGTGTATTCAGCTTTAACTGACAAAGCGGCCTCGGTGCGAGACAATACGAAGTTTGTTTCTTCGCCATCCCAACCCCAGTCACCCATTTTGATTTCTGTTGCAGTGACGCTTTCAAGTTTAGAGATCGCAGAAGAGTAAATCGCCACCTCTTTGAAAGCTTCTGTATCACCAGCAGTCAAGCTGACGTAAACGCTGCCTTTACCGTTGATCACTGTATAGTCGAATTTCAAGCTGCAAGGGTGACCGTTAGCTGCTTTACCCGCCGTCAAATCGTAACCGCGAGTGTATGAGCGAAGAAGTTGGAAGGTATTCAAAGCCTCATCAGGCAATTGAGATGCTTGAGCGAAACCAGAAATCATAAGACCAGTCAAAAGAACCACTGACGAAAGCGCTTTCATAAAAAACTCCCTATTAGGTTTTGGCTGGAACCTCTTTTACTCGGGAATGGCTTTTTATGAAACAATATTCTCTGGGACCATAGAAGGATTACCCGACTCTCGCAGGATTTTAACAATTAAGGCTCATCCGGGGTTTGTAGAGCACTCTCGCAAACCAGATCAGATTGCTTTACAGAGCAGGAATAAAGCTCATTGGCATCGGCAGAAGGGCTCGAAATACGACCATAAACCGTCGCCCCCAGCTGCCAGAATTTAAGCTGACCGATACCCCAGGGACGAGGGATTTGGGTCTGTTGAAAGGCCGCCTCGTATATCGCCATCGCGGAATAGCTTCCACCCGGCGTATAGTAAAAACAGCGCGGATCCCGGGCCACTTGCTCGCACCCCTGGCTGGAGCAAACGTAATCGTTTAAAATCACATCCACCGGTGAATCGGCATGATAAACGGTGACCTTATTTTCGTTTCCCGCTGCCGTAATCGAAAAGCCCATAAAGTTATTGGAAGGCTTATTTAAGCCCAGATTGTTCTGCTTAGCATAGATCTGCAAGGCCTCCAGCAAGTCCCCTTTAAAAGAGCTTTCTGCCGCAATGACCGGTACCGATAGAAAAAGAGCACATAAGAACAGTCTGAACGCATTTCTCATAGAGGGTAGATCGGAACCCACCCTTATTACTTAACCAAACGTCTGAATGACTAGACTTAGTTATGTAAAACGCGACAACCGTACTGTAGCACTATGATTCATCAGGGAATGTTTCGAACTTCCTGATCTTTTCAAGATCGACATCCCAGTTGGCTTTACTTGAACAAAAAATATGAGCATTGGGTTTCATAGAAACCTCGCCGTCTAAACTTCCCGCAGGAACGACCAGCAACTGCCCATTCATCTGCAGACCCGGCAAGGCCGAACCACATTCGCTGCAAAAGCTTTTGGAATGGCGGGTACCTGGCAAAGTAAAACTCTTTACCAACTCCTCCCCACTCAACCATTTTAGGCACGTTTTGGAGGAGAACAAGTTCGCTCCGTGAGCAGAGCCTGTGTCCTTTTGGCAGTGCTTGCAGTGACATAAAAAGAAGCTTTCAAAGCTGCCTTCGATTTTAAACGTCACTCGCTGACACAAACAAGAACCCTGATATTGATTACTCATGGGATTATGGTGCCATACTTGCCTGATATTATGGCAAGTCTTTGGTTTTTAGATTTTAACGCTGCGCCTAAAGTTGACCTTTAAGCAAAGACAGGTATCATCTGTTCTTCTTCGCACGATTTGCCTCGGTGGCGAAATTGGTAGACGCACAGGACTTAAAATCCTGGGATTCCTTTACAGGGTCGTGCCGGTTCGATTCCGGCCCGAGGCACCATTCCCTCTCCAAATTTCTTCGGACAGTCCTCGCTCGGGATTACTTCTTTTCATTTAGTTTTGTTTTTGGCTCGATGTTTTTTCTATGGCTTCGTTGTAGCTACAGAGGACTGCGGAACTTGAAATTTGGAGAGGGAATGGTTTTAGTGTTTGGGATTAGCTGGCCCCTTCGGGGCTCGCTTTAGTGGGGCATGTGAAATTACCGCGAAGCCTTGCGAATAAATAAAAAAACCGCTGAATAAAGTCAGCGGGTTTTAATAATCTTTTTGATGGCTCGTTATTCGTTATCAGACTTAAGAGAGAATGGTTTTACATCGACCAGTTCCAAAGTGCGAACTCCGCCTTCAACTGTGTCTTTGATCACGATGATGTATGAAGTACGCATGTTATGACCGTTGTAAGCCTTCTCTTGAGTGTTCACCATCGCAATTTGCTTGTTATATGATTCACCGCAACCCATGCGCACGTGAGCAGCCAAGGTCGGCTCTGATACCCAAACGTAAACTTCGGCTTTGCGTTCTTGTGCTGCTTTTTGTTCAATTTTGTAAAGCTTAGAATTTTTATCAGCTTCCATGTTTTTGATGAACTCACGTACAGTCTCACCATCAGTGGAGTTTGCACCATTTGAACAAGTATCAGCGTAAACGGCGACGCCTTTATCGCTCGAAATCATTTTCAAAGGTTCCACTGGAGCTGGTGCTGCGAAAACAGAACGTGCTACTAAATTTGTGACTATAAAAACCAACATTTTTTTCATAATGAATTCTCCCAAAATTGTTTTGCACCCAAGCTACATGCAAGTGTGCGTTGAACGAAGAGAGGTTTAATTCAGTATGTCGGTCGGTGTATATTAGAGATATTCGAATCCAAGCTTCGAATTATTTGAAGGGAGTCCGCAATGGCCTCCATTTAAAGACAGACAATCCAAATTGCGAATCGGAAAATGAAAAACCTGTTCCTTCGCTTGGAACAGCATTTAGCGACTGTTGTTAAACACCTGTGGCAAAGGAATGTCGGTGGATTTTAAACTGTCCAAACGTAAAGATCCTTTTACGGTTTTTGGAAAAGTTATGCCTTCGGCTGATCTAAGAGATTGCAGATTCAAATTTCCATTTACAATGCTTGGAAAAACCAATCCCGGAGCCTGCTTCAGATAACTCAACTGAATGTTTCCTCCAACTTCCAAAGGCAATTTAACTCCTTGGGCATGAATGACATCATCCATTATTAAATCACCAGTCACCTTGCGCGGGAAAATCATCCCTTCTGCAGAATCTACTCTCATAAACGACAAATCCCCATGCAACAGCTCTGGCATTTTTTGAGTAGATTCAAGAATAACCAGATTGCCCACAAGGACTTTAAAGTTCTGACCTGCGTTAATAAATTCTGCCGCTGAAAGCGCGATCTCTTCTTTTTTATAACGACCATCGAAAATCAATACGTAGTCTTCTTTAAGATCGCGCTTAGCGAGGATCTCGTCTATACGCGGATCTTTTTGATGACCGAATCCTTGAATAGGTCTTTCCACTTCGCGAAGAAAGACAAGTTCGTCTTTATTTAAAGACTGTCCTAGGCGAAATTTCTTTTCGATGAGGGTAAGCTTTTTCATATCCGCATCTTTTTGCGCAAATGCGGCTCCACGCTCACCAAAGGAATTCACTTTATCTGAAACGATTGAAGTCGAAAGAATCTGCGAATCTAAATTCTGATCTTTACCGACACCGCGAACTTCAGCAATCTGATCTCCATCCATGCGAATCGCGGCACGAGGCAGAACGCTTTGTCCTTTATTATTTTTGCTATAGTAGACATAAAAATCACCACTGCTTAACTGTCTTTGTGCCGTGGCTTCACCAGAGGTACACCAACCTGTATTACGACCTTCCAAAGACTTAACCAACGGCATGTGGTCAGAACCGCGATCATAGCGAACCCATTGACCTTCGTTGGTTAAAAATGATCCTTCCCGACCGATGCCTAATTTAAACAAGGCTTGCCCATACAATTTACCGAAACTCATGCCCTCCAGAGCTTTTAGAAATACTGGATCTTCGATATCAGCCAAAGACTTCTTATTTACTTTTCTGACAACAACATCGGCAACATATGCCAAGGCCTCGTGATTCACTTCAACATAAGGAGCCACAGTTTCTTTGCTTCTATTACCAAAGCCGCCCGTTTCGGCGTCAAACTTTGAAAGCTTTGTCATACCAGTGAACATCCAGTACTTCAGCCACATCGGATAGACCTGGGTGTCTTTGGAAACTAGATAGTCCACCCACAAATCCAAGGACTGTTGTTGATCTTTAATGACTGTTGCCGCGAGCTCAACTCTTTGTTGGGCATTCAATTTAACGTCACCGTGACCGCGCTCTTTGGCGATACGCGCTTGCTGTGCATAGTAGCTTTCAGGTACATCCAAAGGATTCATCACGTATTGATTGCGCAGAATTTCCTTCACTTGCTCTCTGGCAAAAGCGGAATGACTGGCTTTAGCTGAAACTTTAGCTAACTGTCCCAACCACGCATTCAACTTATCACCGGGTTTAGACACTGAAGTGCCGGTAGTTCTTTGGGATTGCTTTACGGTCCTTTCAACGAATGACGAAGTGTGAAGTTTAGAGTCTTTTTCGTGAAGGAAAAGAGCACCTTGCCTAAGTTCGGCTTTTTGAATACTTGTAAAAATACTGGAGCATGACTCTGCGGCGAGTGTCTCATTTTGAAACAGCACACTGAACGTCAAAGAAAATAGGAAGACACCTGTAAAGAGTCTAACCATGGCTGAAAGCCAAAGGCCTTTATCTTTGAATTGAGTACGCATAAGAGATTCTCCTAATATGCTGTACTTCATTTTCAAGAATGGGACCTAGGATACTAGAATATGAATCCACCCATGGTGATATAGATGGTATAAAGCTGAGAGCGGCCATCCAAGGCCGAGCGTGCGACAACAACAGGAACGTCTTTGTCCATTTGAATGCCGCTTTCACGAGTCATCCACTCACCCGTCGCCGAGACTTCCCAGAACCAGATATTCTTTTTTTCTGTTAAGCGCATGCCGCCGAAAGCGATGCCAACCATAGGGCCTTCGAACTGAATGCGGCTATAGGCCTCTTCAAATTCAGGCAATTTCTGACCATCTGTATAGACGACATTCACACTGGTACCCGTAAAAAAACGGAAGTAAGGAACTTGCTCGTCATACCAGCCTTGCGGCAAACGATAACGAAAGCCCACGCCAAATTCAGTTCCCCAAATGCGCAGTTCGTTTATTCGCGCAAATTTAATCAATGAACCTGTTTCTAGTGCCCACCGATCATTTAAGTAGTAACTCACATCCGTTTTGATCGCGAGACCCATCGCGTACTCTCGTGCGGATCCCTCTGCCAGATAAACTCCGCCATGAATTCCAAGACCAGCATCAATGTGCAAGCCCTCACGCCAGATTAAATCCACGGAAGGTAATTCGGCTGCAACATTCACGATGTCCGTTTGCGCATGAGCTGACCAGGATACTAACAATGACAAAATGAGGGAAAAGAATTTTGAAGTTCTCATTCAAAACTCCAAGACAGATTCACCCCATGAAAGTTTTGAGATACAACCGGCACCGCCACATATCCATATCGAGAACTTTTCAACAAACTAAATGGATTGAATACATAACCCAACAGCCGATTCGACCACGTTTTTTTAGAGTGAAAATAGAGACTTAATTTTTCAAAACCGACACCCACGACAGTCCCCAGCACCGGGGTCTGATAAAGATCTTGATAGCTGGGAGCTTCAGTGACAGTTTCAATTGTAAATTCAAACGCTGTCGACGAAGCCACCGTCCATAAAAAGGCTTCGGTTTCCGTGTACCCGCGCGAACGATAGAATTGATAATACAATTCACCCGACAAAGAGTGCTTAAAGATATTATAATCGTAAGTATCTTTGTCGTACTCAGCATAAGAGGGATTCGTGATCCAGTTATGAAAGGATCCGTGCTCCTGAATGGTCTCTGCTTGAGTGATAGCATACACAACCCACTGCAAACCATACATGATCCCAAAGTTTTTAAGCTTTTCATATTTTTCAAACTCTGGTTTTTCAAAATGACGGTACTCTTCATAAAGACCGGAGGGATCTTTTTGAAAAGAAGGTGTTTCCTCTTGCGCATGAGCGGGAGACGCCAACAAAAGGGCTGCACTCAGAAAAAGTGCACTAAAAATCTTTAGAGAACTGAACAAGAAGGCCTCCGTCAATAGGCACTGGATAGATCATGGTCGTATTCTGTTTCTGACTGTCGGTCACAAGGGCACTCGCACGGCCCCAATAAATTCCGAGCGCCGCTGCCGCAACGACATCACTTAGCCAATGGACTTGTGCGGATATTCTGGATGCCGCAATAAAAGTTGCCACGCCATAGGAAGCCGTCCCCACCCAAGGCCCGTAGGAATAAGCCATCGAAGTCGCAATCGCAAACGCATTCGATGTGTGACCTGATGGCCAAGACCAACCGCGATCTCCTGTCGGTCGTTGTCGATTGATACTGGCCGCCAATGTTACATGAGTCACTGTCGTTAATAACATCGCACGGAAAGTTTGTAGACCGCCCGGTTGATCCCACCAAAGTTGGGAAATTGCCAGGATCACTCCAGGGCTGCCACTACCAAGGTAACCACCCAGTTGCTCCCAGGAGTCCGACATGATCGTGTGATGCTGAGTATACTCAAATACTTTATCATCCTGAGTACCGGCCGCGGCGGAAGCCATTAAGCCCCCAACAATAATTCTTGCACCCTTCTCATCAAAACCTTTTACGATAGTTGGTTTTAATTGGTCATCCCACACCCACGGGAAAAATGCTTTGCCTTCGGTTGGATCATGCCACTCCCCCTCGCCAGAGGCGAACGAGACATTTGAGAGTGAAAAAAGCAGGAATGTGATTGCGGCTAACAAACGGCGAGCTGTCATTTTTTTAGTTTAACTGCATTTCAACATTCACGTCAAAAGCGATCTCTCTTTGCTAGTCTTTCAAAAGAGGAGTAAAACAGAAGATGAGGTTCATCTATGTCCCCTACTCCCACCTCCACTCACTCCGCATCCCCCGCTTCAAATCGTCTTCTGTGGTTAGTCGCCATTGGCTTTTTCATGGAGACCCTTGATTCAACGATTGTGAACACCGCCCTCCCCAGCATGGCAAAAAGTCTGAATGCCAGCCCACTCCTGATGCAGTCAGTGGTGATTGCATACGCCCTCACAATTGCCGTCCTGATTCCCGCGTCGGGTTGGATCGCTGATCGCTTTGGCACTCGTCGAGTCTTTTTCTCGGCGATATTTTTATTTACGATTGGATCCTTGTGCTGTGCGATCTCACAAACTTTACCTCAGTTGGTGGCATCAAGGGTTTTACAAGGAGTCGGTGGTGCGATGATGATGCCCGTCGGTCGTCTTGCAGTACTTCGTGCATTTCCGGCAAACCAATTTCTTCGCGCTATCAGTTTCGTCACAATCCCCGCTCTGATCGGACCCTTGATTGGTCCAACACTGGGGGGCTATCTTGTCGAGTACGCCTCGTGGCACTGGATTTTTTTAATAAATATCCCCGTGGGAATTTTGGGTTGCATTGCAACTTACATCGACATGCCCGACATTCGCGGTGTGGAAGTACCAAAATTTGACTTGGCTGGCTTCATCATGCTGTCGACATGTATGGTGATGATCTCCTTTGCACTGGATGGAATGTCGGAATTAGGTTTTCAACATGCGACCGTTTTATTGTTAGTTATTTTTGGTATGGCGGCACTGACCGCTTACTGGCTTCATGCCCGTCGCCATCCTCGCCCTCTATTCTCGTTAAAGCTTTTTAGTTCGCAAACATATACTATTGGACTTCTTGGAAACCTGTTCGCACGTATTGGCAGCAGTAGCATGCCTTTCTTAATTCCTCTGTTTTTACAGATTAGCTTGCATTACTCACCATTTGAGGCGGGACTCACAATGATTCCTGTAGCTCTTGCTGGGATTTACGCTAAAAAATTAGCAACGCCTCTTATCATGCGTTTGGGCTATCGCAAAACCCTTGTGTTCAACACCTTGTGTGTCGGGATCATGATGGCAAGCTTTGCGTTGATCACCGTCGATCAACCCAAATGGATTCGGGTTCTTCAGCTGTTATTATTTGGAACTGTGAATTCACTTCAGTTCACAGCGATGAACACTCTGACACTTAAAGATCTGAATGCGAAACTCGCCTCCAGCGGGAACAGTCTGTTTTCCATGGTGCAAATGTTAGCGATGAGCTTTGGCGTGGCGGCAGCTGGAGCTCTACTTTCCACCTTTGCCACGCACTATCCAGCAATGGAAGGTGGAGGCATGGCTTTGCAAGCGTTCCGTGCCACTTTTCTTTGCATGGGGCTGATCACTTGCAGCTCGGCCTGGATATTTTGGCAGCTACCATCCGAGATGATGGCGCGCGCCGAAGATCCAAAGAAAGTTACCGTCGAATAGATTGGATTTGAAGCCGACGCTGCATTTCCTGACACAAAAATCAGATGAAACAACCGTTAAGATCTACAATAATCCCCTTAGGAATTCGGGGGAGATTTTATGGCATTTCGTTGGATCGGCAAATCACATGATGGAAACACAGTCACACTGAATAAGCTTGTGGAGTGCCCGGTTAAATTCCCCGAATACGCCACGGACACTTGGCTAAATACCAATCAAGATATCGTTCGCAAAGGCATGGTTTTGGACGTGGAGACAACAGGTCTTAACCAAACTGACGACGTGGTGATTGAAATTGGTATGCGCCAATTCGATTTCAATAAAAATACGGGCGAGATTTTACGTTTAGGTAAATCTTATTCCGCATTCCAAGATCCGGGCCGCCCGCTTTCTCCAGAAATTATCGCGCTAACTGGAATCACCGATGCTGATCTTGAAGGTCAGAAGATTGATTGGGCCCATGTGGATCAATTGATCTCAGAAACTTGCCTGGTGATCGCTCACAACGCAAAATTCGATCGTCCCTTCATTGATCGCAAATCTAAAACCTCTACAGAAAGAATCTGGGGTTGTTCGTTTAAACAAGTCGACTGGAATTCCAAAGGCTTTACCAGCCCAAAACTGGAACTGCTGAACATCTATCACGGCTTCTTTACGGATTCGCATCGCGCCCTCAACGACGTCGACGCCCTTCTTTATTTGCTAAGTCATACTGCACACGACACAGATAAAACGTATTTGCATGAACTGACTAACAATGCCAAACGCATGATGACCCATGTGATTGCAAGCTCCGCTCCTTTCGAATCCAAAGAGCATTTAAAAACTCGCGGTTACTCGTGGGATAACACCAATCGCTTCTGGTCTAAAATTATCTTTAAAGACGATGTGAAAAACGAAGTGACCTGGCTTGAAGACACCGTTTACTGCGGCCCCTTCAATGGCATTCAACGCGATATCGCGTTGATGGATAACTTTAAGTAATTATTGAACGGAAAGAATTTCGTACTCACGAACCTGGTCGCCCTGCTCAACCACGGCGACGTCTCCTTCGCGAAGATCCAGCAGTGCCTCCCCCAGAGGGCTGCTGGGAGTGACGATCTGAATGCGTTTACCGTCGAAGGTCACATTCACACCCCCACCATGAGTCATCATGAGCAGAAAGCTGTTCTTGCCACTGTGTTCAACTTCGATCAAGGCCGTGCCAGCGATTTTATCGTCAGGACCGAAGTCCTTGATATTCACGTGAGTTAAAATCACCAGAAGTTCTTTAATTTCAGAAATACGTTTCGCCTGACCTCGCGCTAAGTAAGAGGCCTCCAGGCTACGCGTATCGTATTGGTTCTCAGGCTTAGCTTCCTCGCTGGTGGCGGCTTCGATGGATGCCTTTGCGGCAGCCGTCAGACTTTCTAAATCTTTCTCAAGTTCCATTCGAATTTGAGCTATCAATTTTCTCTTATCCACAAGGCCACCTCA
This sequence comes from Bdellovibrio sp. ZAP7, assembly GCF_006874645.1. Taxonomy (NCBI): domain Bacteria; kingdom Pseudomonadati; phylum Bdellovibrionota; class Bdellovibrionia; order Bdellovibrionales; family Pseudobdellovibrionaceae; genus Bdellovibrio; species Bdellovibrio sp. ZAP7. The sequence continues at coordinate 2,377,954 of NZ_CP030082.1, forward strand.
ATGCTACAATAACTCCTTTAGAGTGTCTGATTTAAACAAGGATTGCAATATGTCTGATTCGTTTCTTGCTATTGACTTTGGAACCAGCAACTCCCTGGTGGGCGCATTCCATAATGGAAAAACTCATGGGGCACTTCCGCTGGATCACAAGGCCGCAGATCCGACATTAATGCGAACACTTCTATATTTTCCAAATCCCGATCTTTGTTATTACGGCGCGGAAGCGATCGAGCAATACATCGAGCAGGATATGGAAGGCCGCTTATTCCGTTCTTTCAAATCCCACTTACCGAATCAAAGCTATTTGGGCACGGTGATCGACAATCGCATCGTCACCCTTGAAAATATGGTGGGTATTTTTTTGCTAGAATTAAAAAAGCGCGCTGAAAAACATTTGAACCATGAAGTTACCAAAGCTGTGATCGGCAGACCCGCGCGTTACTCGATGGATCCCGTGGCAGATGGTTTTGCTTTGCACCGAATGGAAAAGGCCGCAAAGATGGCTGGCTTTACCGAAGTTCAATTTGTTCCAGAACCCTTGGCCGCGGCCTTTGACTATCGCAAACAAATCACTCAGGAAAAAATCGTTATGATTGGCGACTTTGGCGGAGGAACCTCGGACTTCACTTTGATTCGCTTGCGCGCCGAAGGTTTTGATAACAAAGACGTACTGGCGATTGATGGCTGCCCGATGGCGGGTGATGCCTTGGATTCGGTTTTCATGAGTCACCGTTTGAATCAATATTTCGGCGCAAAATCTCGTTATCGCCTGCCGATGAGCAATAATGTTCTGACGATGCCACCAGCGGTATCACAAAAATTGAATCACCCTGCGCACATCGTGCACCTGAAAGAAAAAGACACTTACGAATTTATCCGTGAAGTGAAAAAGTGCTCATTAACGGCTCAAGACAAAGAAGCCATCGAGCGTTTGTTTATTTTACTGGAGGACCAACAGATCTTCCCATTCTTTGAAGCGATTGAAAAAACCAAACGCGGGCTTTCCGCTTCTGAAGATTTTGACTTTAGCTTTGATTACCCGGAAATCGAAATCACCGAGAAATTCACGACCACGCAATTCGTTGATTGGGCGATGAACACCCGCGAAAAGATCTTTGAAGGCCTGGATCGCTGCCTGGAATCTGCAGGGGTCACTGCAGAACAAGTAGACTTAGTGTGTCTCACTGGCGGAACAGCCAAAGTGCCTTTTATTCAAGGTGAGCTGGAAAAGCGCTTTGGCAAAAACAAGCTTCAGACCCAGTCCCACTTCCACTCCGTGCTTTCGGGCCTGGTAGAATCGGCTAGCTTCTGGGCAAACGGTCAAAAGGTCACTTAATTTTCAGCTCATATTCATCCTGTTAGACTTTAAAGGCTGTCATCTAAAACCATGACAGCTGTCTAACTTTTTCGTCTCTCCCTTCGGTATTTTACAATTGGCCCTGGCCCCCAAGTTGCTTTGTCTCATTGTACGAACACGCTCTGGGGAGGGCTCAATGATGAAAGCACATGTTTATATCAACGGTATCCACGCACTGCCACCACAACTTAAAAAAGACAAATCACTGAAATCAGAAATTGTCGATAATCCGTATGAATTGCGCGATAAAATGAAAGACGAAACGATTGCGGAAAAAATCATCGTCGCTTTTCTGCCCTTTTTGGAAATCCGCCACTATGAACTGTACATGCACCTACAAAAAACTACTCCGAACCTTAAGATCTTTTTTATCGTGAGTGAACTTTCCAGCAATATGCGCATTCGCCTGCGTGCCGACAATAACTTTGTGGTGATGTGGAAAACGGAAGAAACTAATCTGGTCAAAAATATTCACAAATATCTGGATGGCAAATCTGTGGAGTCACGTCAGGATCGCAGAGAGCATGCAACCTCCAAGGGTCTTTTAAGTCCTTCGAAGTTGCCACTGGGGCATCAAAACAAAGGTTTTCAACCGATTCTGGGCGGAAGTTTCGAAAATCTCTCGCCCCATGGAACCTGCATGAAGATTCAAGCTCCATTTTACGAGCACAAAGACTTCGTGAACCTGACTTATCAAAATAAAGAGGGCGAGTTTGTTTCGCTAGAAGGCCAAGTGCGTTGGTCCAAGTGGAATACAGACACGAAAACGCAAGAACTGGGAGTGCAATTTCTCTCTTCCGTCATAGTTTAAAAAAATTTAATGTACGTTTCTTTCCGCGGGAAGTTATAGATCGTTAACTCCCCTTCCCGCGTCTCTTTTCTTGCATGCGTTCACAAAACGAAGTTTAATCTATCCATGATTGAAGCATTAAAAGAAAAATCTGAATTAATCACTTGGGCCCTTCTGATCACCCTGTCGGCACTTTTCCTTTACATCAATTTACCATTCTTGGTGCCTCTGATTTTGGCGGGCATCTTTGCGATGGGATTAATTAACTTCGTCAACCGCATGGCTGCAAAAACTCGCGCACCACGATGGTTGTCAGTTCTGGGAATTGTATTAGTCGGTTTAGCTTTGATTTGGATTCCTATTTCTTTGGCACTGTATCGTATCGGTGTTCACTTAAGTGCTCCACAGGAATTTCAGTCTTCACCAATCATGACTCAGCTTAAAGGTCTGCAGGAATCAGGTCTTAATCTTTTGAAACAAGCGACGGAGTGGACTGGATATGACCTGGTGAAACCAGCTCAAGGCATGATGACGAATGTCTTTGGCAAAGTTGGAAATTGGGCCTTGGCTTATTCTTCAGACGTCGTGGCACAACTGCCGGGTATTTTATTTAATTTCTTTATCTTTGTTTTGTTTTTGTACTTCCTGCTTTTAAAAGCGGCGCAAATCAAAGAATTCGTCATTCGCTATAGCATCGTTGACGACAACTTGACCGAATCTCTGATCAAGCTTGCTAAGGACTCTTGTTCGGTGACTTTGTTTTCGACCTTTGTAATCGGCTTGATTCAAGCCTTCTTCATCGGCATCGGCGGATTGATTTTCGGCGAGGGAGATTTCTGGTTAGTCGTGACCGTGACGTTCGTAGTTTCCTTTATCCCGATCATTGGAGCCGCCCCAGTAGGTTACTTGCTTTCAGCACTTGCCTTTATTGGTGGTCGCACAGGATCTGGTATCGGTATGGCCGTGATCGCAACGATCGCGGGAACCATCGACAACGTCTTAAAACCATTTTTTGTGGGGAACTTGGGCGATCAAAAAATCTCCCCCCTGGTGGGCTTTACGTGTGTTATTGGTGCCATTGTGATGTTTGGTATTTCCGGCTTGCTTCTTGGCCCAGTGATCATGAATCTCGCTTACGGCGCGATCCCGTTGCTATTAAAACACTTAAAGCACAACGGTTCGACATTCTTTACTCACGACACCTAATAGCTCCCCAGAGCCAACGAAAACTCCCCCCAAATTTGAATACCTTTACAAAACGGCAAGGCTTCTTGCCGTTTATTCTTCGTTAACTTTGCGTTTACCAGAATCCGTGCACTAATTAGAAAAATGATTGGTGCTATCTTTAATTCATAGTAACTCCCCCCCAATAAAGGAATTTATCTATGAATAAGTTTTTAGTATTTACTTTGGTTATTTTTGTTCAATCACTTGGCTTTGCTATGACAAATGCGAAAAAGTTTGAACTAAAGCTAGGCGAACCCGGATCTCGCTTGATGGCAGATGGCCACGCACCCAACGGCGCGCCTTGCAAACTTGATGTCACTTATATTGGCCTCTCTACCGACGATAAAGAAGGTTTTGGATTAGACGGCGTCTTGCGCTTGGGTTTCCATAACGGACAAGTTGGAACGAATGCGTGGGGAACAGCCTTTTTTGATTCCAAAGAAAACACGGACGACACAATCCTGTTAGTTCAGAACTTCACGCACAGTACGGCAAAAAGCCGCGTCCTTATTACATTCGGTGATAATGGCGATCCGATTTACGCAAAAAGCAAATTCACTAAGTTTCTGAAAGAAACCAAAGTGATTGAGTGCAAGATCGAAAAGTACAATTATCTACCTCGTTAATTTTCATTCAATAAAACAAAAAAGGCAGGATCTCTCCTGCCTTTTTATTTCACCCGTCGTTGAGAAAGTGTGTCTTCACCTCTGGCGCGAACTTTTAGACTTTCTTTAGGAAGGATTTGAAGAAGTCGTTTCCTTTGTCGTCGACGATAATAAACGCTGGGAAGTCTTTCACTTCGATCTTCCACACGGATTCCATGCCTAGCTCTGGGAAATCCAGAACTTCCACTTTCGTGATGCATTCTTTGCCCAAACGCGCAGCTGGACCACCGATGGAGCCTAGATAGAAGCCACCGTGCTTTTTACAAGCGTCTGTGACCTGTTGGGAGCGATTGCCCTTGCCTAGCATGATCATCGAACCACGCAGACCTTGGAACGTATCCACGTAAGGATCCATACGCTCTGACGTCGTTGGACCGAAGGATCCTGATGCATAGCCTTTAGGAGTTTTCGCAGGTCCCGCATAGTAAACGGCGTACTGCTTAAAGTAATCAGGGACGCCTTCGCCGCGATCGACTTTTTCCTTAAGCTTAGAGTGCGCAATATCGCGCGCCACGATCATCGGACCGTTTAGCATCACACGAGTAGCGACCTTCAGCGATGAAAGGATTTTCAGAGTTTCATCAATCGGTTGATTCAAATCAATGCTGATCGCTTCAGCTGCTGTGTCTTGCAAGTGATTTGGCAAGTACTGCTCTGGGTGAAGCTCCAATTGCTCAAGGAAGATACCTTCGCGAGTGATTTTGCCACGGATATTACGATCCGCAGAACAACTCACGCCCACACCAATGGGACAGCTGGCACCGTGACGAGGCAGACGAATCACGCGCACATCATGTACGAAGTATTTACCACCAAATTGCGCCCCGATACCGCTTTCGCGCGCCCACTTCTCGACATTTTTTTCCATCTCAAGGTCACGGAACGCACGGCCCCCCTCAGATCCTGAAGTGGGAAGTCCATCGAGATAACCCGCAGAAGCATATTTTACGATTTTCAAAGTTTCCTCGGCGGAAGTTCCACCCACACAGAACGCCAAGTGATACGGAGGACAGGCCGCAGTCCCCAAAGAAACCAAAACTTCTTTTACGAATTTCTCAAATCCTTCCGGATTCAAAACCGCTTTGGTTTTTTGATGCAAATATGACTTATTGGCAGAACCGCCACCCTTAGCCAGAAACAAGAAGTGATACTCGTCACCCTTTTCAGAATAGATATCAATTTGTGCTGGCAAATTCGTCCCGGTATTTTTCTCGTCAAAGAAAGTCACCGGAGCCATTTGCGAAAAGCGCAGGTTGCGTTTTTGGTAAGTGTTAAAAACACCCTTAGACAAATACTCTTTGTCATCAAAGCCCGTGAAAACGCTTTCACCTTTTTTACCCACCACGATTGCCGTTCCCGTATCCTGACACGAAGGAAACTCCATTTGCGCCGCGATGATCGCATTTTTCAATAGATCCACAGCAACGAAACGATCATTCGCAGAAGCCTCAGGATCCTGAAGAATGTGTTCAAGCTTTTGCAAGTGCGCAGAACGAAGCAAATGTGAAACATCACTTAAAGCTTCTTGCGCAATTAGTTCCAATGCTTCGGGTGCGACGACTAAAACTTCGCGCTCGCCCAGCTTTTGCACACTCACGTGATCTGAGGAAATCTTGCGATATTGGGTTGTATCTTTTTGCTTTTCATAGAGAGGAAAATACTTAAATGACATGCAATTGAGAATACGCTTGCGAGCCGCTCTCCGCAAGGCTTGATGCGGACGCGCGCAAGCCCTCGGTTGGCTTTTTAGGTGGGACTTATAGGGTGGGACTTCGAACGCCGCGATTACGGCAAAAAATTTGTGGGACCAGGGCTCTCTGTGCGTTCGAGAGGGGTCCAAGGACCTTCCGAGGGAGGAGAATCAAACTTGTTGTCTCCTTCTGAAACCCAACATATCAACCTGGACCTATAAGCACAAAACGATAATATTTGTCTCATCCATAAGTTTTGCTTATGGATGGATAATGCCGAAACTGAGCCTTATTTGAGGAAGTTTCTGTAATTTCTCCATGAGAAATTCCATTTGTGAATGATAGCCACCCTATGAATATCTTGATGCGCTGAATTTATAGCCATCTGAGAGCTAAAATAGCGAAAACCTAAAGATTGTTAAGCGATTATCGCACCTCCCCCGATTGCATAATTTATATTTATCGCTTACCTTCAGCTCGCAAATTTACATTTGGAGGCTTTCCATGGCTTTAGCTCTCGTGGGACTGTGTCTTGCTGCGGTAATTTTTTTATACTTCAGCAACAATCCGTTGAATCATTCACGCAAGTTTATGATTCGTCGCTTCGTTAACTGGTTCCCGTTGGGCATGTCCTATGCCTTCTTGTACATGGGCCGTTACAACCTGAACGTTTCCAAGAACGCCTTGGGCGATATGATGACGAAAGAACAATTCGGTATCATTTTCGCCGCCGGGACCATCACTTACGGTCTTTCTTTCCTGATCAACGGTCCCATCGTCGATAAAATCGGTGGTAAAAAAGGGATCATCATCGCAACCCTGGGTTCATCGATCATGAACTTACTGATGGGTGGAGCGACTTACCTTTATCTAATGGGTCGTTTGAAAACAAACATGGTTGTGGCTTTCTCCATCCTGTTTGCGATGAACATGTTCTTCCAATCTTACGGCGCCGTTTCCATTATTAAAGTAAAAGCTTATTGGTTCCACGTTCGTGAGCGCGGGGTCTTCGGAGCGATCTTTGGTACTTTGATTTCTTTCGGTGTGTACTTTGCATTCGACTGGGGTCAAGCGATCGTCGAAGCTTCCAAGCTTCACATCGAAGGTCAAATGACAGCCTTCCAATCCTTTATCCAACACATCTTTGCGATCGACACAGGAACTACGAATGCCACTTGGTTGGTATTCACGATCCCAGCTTTCATTTTGATCTGCTGGGCCCTGATCGACATGGTTCTTTTGAAGGACTCCCCTCAAGAAGCTAACTTCGGCGAATTCGATACAGCCGATGCTTCTTCGGATGACGACGAAAACGTTAAAATCACAATGGGCTTGGTACTTAAAAAAGTTTTCTCTAATCCCATCATGTACACGATTGCCTTGGTAGATTTCACTTCCGGTGTTCTTCGTAACGGTATCATGCAGTGGTATCTGGTTTTCGCGCACGAGATGAAAGCGACAGACGAAGCCTTCTATAATGCTTCCGAGTTCTTCGTTAAGAACTGGGGCTTGCTACTATGCTTAACCGGTATCATTGGTGGCTTCATGGCCGGCATGATGTCTGACCGCTTCTTCCAATCCCGCCGTGGGCCGCCAGCGGCGATCAACAACGTGATTATGATCTTCCTTTTGATCTTGATGTCGATTTTCCTGACGAAAGAACCCAACATCGTGGGTGGCTGTGCGATCTTGATGACTCTGGCAGTTATCGGCGTTCACTCTTTGATGTCTGGTACAGCTGCTGCTGACTTTGGTGGTAAAAAAATGACGGCGACTGCTTCTGGTATCGTGGATGGTTGCGTGTACTTGGGTTCAGGTATCCAATCATTGGCGATTGGTTACTTGTCTGCGAAAAGCTGGCATTATTGGCCATTGTTCCTTCTGCCGTTCTCTTTCTTGGGCTTGTACCTTTCTCTTCGCATGTGGAATGAACTTCCTGAAGCGACGAAGAAGTACATCCTGAAACAAGAGCAGGAAGCTGCTAAAGAACAGGGAAAGACTTTAGGTAGCGAATCCCCAGCTACCAACTAAAACAAAATCAAGGCTCACTTCTGTGAGCCTTTTTTGTATCCTCACACAAAGATCTTCGCTGGTCTTGCCCTCCCCCCACCTTATCGTGCGCAATAAAAAGGTCTAACTTGCGCCGGGAGGTCGGAATGAGAATCATCTGGGCTATGGATGCCTTTGAAGACAATAAAGAGCTCAATCAAAGAATGGCTTCATATCTAAGCCGCCTACATGAAAGCACCGGCGCAGATATAGAACCCGTTTATCTTCTTCGAGAAAACGAAATCGTGCTCCCCAGTTATGAAGTTCCGACGTGGGTGACAGATCACTCCCGCACCGCGGAAGCACTATTTAAAGAAGTCCTGGGCGATTATGACTTAAGCTTCTTGCTTGAACCCAAAGTCATTCCCCATGCCTCACAATCTCACGCTGGCGCTGCTGAAACGCTCTCGGCCTATGCCGACCGCACCCACGCTGATCTGATCGTGGTGGGCAGTCATGGACGCCAGGGCTTCCAACGCTTCCTCTTGGGAAGTTTTGCGGAAAGTCTGCTTTTAGAATCAGATGTCCCGGTTTTTGTTGTCGGCGCACACACCACGCAAAAGCCAATTTCAAATATTCTGTTCCCGACAGAGTTCGGTGATCACTCCAAAGAAAACTATCGCCATGTTTTAGATCTGGCTAAAAAGTTTAATGCCGAAGTAACTCTGTTTCACTGCATCGCCCGCCCGATTGAAAGTCTGTTCGAGATGGACACGCGCCCGCGCGTTTACAACTTTAAAGGCAAGATGCTGACCCTCGAACAAATAGTCCAGCAACAAATTGAGCACCAATCCCAGCGCGCCGAACACTGGATCTCTTGGGCACGCAGCGAAGGTGTGGTGGCGCAATATCACATTGATAGTTCCTATAAGTCTGTGGATGAGGCGATCTTGGAAGCTATACCCCAGCACGATGTTGGTTTGGTGGTGATGGAAGCACAGAGCGGACCGTTAAGTTCTGCCATACTAGGCAGCTTCACTCGCAACGTGGTTCGCCAGGCAGAATGTCCGGTGTATGTTCTGACTCGTCACTTTTACGATCATGTGGAAGATCGCTTTGGCGATGCAGCTGCGCCTTAAATTAAATTTGAACATGAGAACTAAAAAAGGGCTCCAGAGGGAGCCCTTTCGTTTTTAGAACCTTATGCGACGCGACCCTGTGTGGGGCGCATGGATGGTGGAAGTTTTTTATAAGCGTTATTCAAATGAGTTTTCAAAGTCGCTTTCGAGATAAAGAGTTTATCAGCGATTTGTTGATTCGTCATTCCTGAGGTCACCATGCGCATGATGCGAATTTCACTAGGAGTGAGACCTTTATTCACGAAGAAAGCTTCTTGAGCGGCTAGCTTCTCGGCTTCGTTTTTAATTGGGTAAAGGAACGTCATCACATTCTCGCCGTCTTTTACCAACATCACATCGACGAATTGACCTTCAATGTGCTGGCCTTTGTGAAGCTTCATGCCATCTTGGATCGGCGAAGTCTCTTCCACCTGCTTCATCATCTCTGCACACGCGGTATTTCCGCAAACACCCGGTGCCTTAGAACCACAAGTCTTCTGCGAAGCTTCGTTCTGAAATAGAACTTCATTTTTACTATTGCGGATACAAATACTAAGTTTGTCACCTGTGCACATTTGCAGATCCTCCATCCAACTAAGTATATTATGTCATTTACCGCCTAAAACCGAGGATGATCTCGATCATGTTTTCTTGAACTTTTTTAAATGTGAGGTCCAAGGTCGATTGCACAATGACTAGGCATGGCGGACGAGAGGGTTTCATATTGCAAGATCACAGGAGCTTGCTTGATTTATTACTAAAATGTAAGAAGGAACCTAAGGATTCTCCTCTGGAATCTCATGGAAATCGTGAAACTTATGTGCGAATAATCCGTATAAATTTCGGAAAAATGCCGTTTTCCGGGTGGATTTATTGCGTCCATGTAATAAACGAGCCGCAATTTGATGCCGTATCAGAATAAGCCAATGGTTCAGAAAAAATTCTCGCATGTACCCCATGCCGACTCCTTGGTACTGCTAATTGATACTTGAACTACTGGTATTGAATATTAAACCGCTCTGACCGAATATGAACCTGAGCCAAGTTAATAAAACCTCAGACAAGGAGGAAGTATGGGTGCCAGTCCAGTAAGCCACTCGAATCCGGATAAAAAGTATATGTTGAAAATTCCGGTGCAAAAACGCTCGAAAGAAACAGTGGCGAGCATTGTTGAATCCTGTGCACGACTATTAGTACAGGAACCATATCACGCAATCACTACAGATAAGATTGCGGAGATGGCCGGTGTAAGTATCGGATCGTTATATCAGTTCTTTGCAAACAAGGAAGCCATCGTCGCGGCGGTTATCGATGATCTTCTGCAAAAAGACTTGATATATATTGAAGAGAACTTAGCAAAACTAACGACACATGACTTGGATACTAAAATCCACGCATTTATCGATATCGGTTTTGCGCGTTTCCATGACAATCGCCCTCTAAGAACAGCCCTTCAAGGCGTTCAAGGAATGCTCGATTATTGGGAAACTCGCCGCGTGTTCTTTGAACATTATCAAAAAGCCGTGTTAGCGCATATGCCGCAAATCCCAGGGCGCGATCGCGAGATGATTGCACTGTTCATTGTGAGCAGCTTCAATAACATCCTGCAATTAAGTCTTTTGGGTCCACAATCTCCGGAAAGAGAAAACGAAATCAAAAAAGAAGTGTTCATTTTGATCAATCGTTATCTAAAACCTTAGTCATAAGAAAAACCTTGTGACTTTATAAATCCTCCTCGTATGCTGAATGTATCGAGGGGGATTTTTTGTTTAAAGCAGTACTGCAGTGGTTTGGTTTGTCTTTAGTTATCGGCGCTCTGGCCGGAACTGCCTCTGCGGGATTCTTAGCTTCCCTTGATTTCGTCACTAAAACTCGTCTTGAATACCCTGCTCTACTTTTCTTGCTGCCCGTCGCGGGAATATTAGTCGCGTGGCTTTATCATCGTCATGGAAAAGCTGTGATGGCGGGAACGGATTTAATTCTAGATGAGATTCACAGCCCCAAACAAGTCGTTCCCTTGCGCATGACTCCTCTGGTTTTACTTGGGACTTTGATCACTCATCTTTTCGGTGGCTCCGCGGGACGCGAAGGCACTGCTGTGCAAATGGGTGCCTCACTATCGGACCAGCTCACGCATGTGTTTAAGTTCGAAGGACAACAGCGAAAAATCTTGTTGATGGCGGGCATCTCTGCCGGGTTTGCCTCTGTATTTGGAACTCCCTTGGCAGGAGCGATTTTTGGTTTGGAAGTTTTGCGTGTGGGTCGCCTCCGCTATGCGGCCCTGTTGCCCTGCTTTGCTTCGGCGATCATCGCGGACCGCGTGACTTCTTTATGGGGCATTCATCACACTGTTTATAAAATTTCAGAATTCGCACCTTTAGAATTAGCTCCTCTGGGTTATGCGGTTTTTGCGGGGATTGCTTTTGGTTTGTGCGCGCGACTTTTTTCACAAAGCCTGCACCATATGATTCGTCTTTTTAAAAATGGCGTGAGTAATCCGATGGTACGCGCCTTTGTCGGCGGAATCATTGTGATTGTTCTGGCCGCTTTGATGCAATCGGATCGCTATTTGGGATTGGGCTTACCCGTTATCGTTGAAACTTTTAATCGACATGTTCCAGCCTATGACTTTATTTTAAAGACCTTGTTCACCGCGGTCACCTTAGGCTCCGGATTTAAAGGTGGCGAGGTCACGCCGTTATTTTTTGTGGGTGCGACATTAGGCAATGCTTTGTCTTGGATTCTTCCCTTACCAATGTCACTCTTAAGTGGAATGGGATTTGTGGGAGTTTTCGCAGGCGCAGCCAACACACCTCTGGCGTGCACAGTAATGGCCATGGAGCTTTTTGGAACTCAAGGCGCCGTTTTCTGTGCGATTGCTTGCATCGTTAGTTATCTCTGCTCGGGTCACAAAGGCATTTATCATTCGCAAAGAATTGGGGTAAAAAAGCATGTTGAAACAAATTAAAACTCCCTTTACTGAAATGATGGGAATTGATTTTCCTATCATCGCAGCTCCGATGTTTTTGGTAAGCAATGCGGATATCGTCTCTGAAGCCAGTGAAGCTGGTGGTATTGGCACCTTCCCCGCTTTGAATTATCGCCCTTTGGAAAATTACGCCGCTGCTTTAAAAGAAATGCGCGAAAAAACGAAAAAACCGATTGGGCTTAACATTATCGTTAATAAATCGAACACGCGCCAAAATGATGATTTAAGAATCGCCTTGGATCACGGGGTGAATCTTTTCATCACTTCTTTGGGCAATCCTAAAACTGTGATTCAAGAAGCCCATAAAAATGGCGCTAAAGTTTTTTGTGATGTGACGAACCTGGATCACGCTTTGAAAGTTCAAGACTTGGGTGCGGATGGCGTAATCGCCGTCGGCGCGGGCGCTGGGGGTCATGCGGGCCCCATCTCCCCTCTGGTTTTGATTCCTTGGCTTAAAACTCGCTTGAATATTCCTATCATCGCAGCCGGCGGTATTTCTCATGGCTCAATGATAGCTGCATGTATGGCACTGGGAGCTTCTGGCGTCAGCGTGGGAACCCGCTTTATCGCAAGCAAAGAAGCCAACGTCGATCAAGCCTACAAAGACGCCATTATCAAATCCACGCCAGAAGATATCGTGATGACGACACGAGTGTCGGGCACCCCTGCCGCCGTGATCAACACACCTTACGTGCAAAAAATGGGTACGGACTTACCTTGGGCAATGAAGGTTTTAAAAGACCACAAACTTACAAAAAAATATATGGTCCCGTTGATTCACTTGATGGGTATGAAGTCTTTAGAAGAAGCTGCGGTGAAACCAACTTGGAAAACAGTTTGGACTGCAGGACAGTCCGTGGGCTTAGTCGAAGAAATTCTGACGGTGCGTGAGATCTATAAAAAACTGATTTCTGAATACGAAGAAAGCGTGAATAACTTAAACCAACTCGGCATCAAATAGGTGCCAGGTCCTGTTTCTTGTTGCACGCAGCCGAAGTGCTTGTTCGCAAAAAAAAGACACAGAGTTCTGTGTCTTTTTTTTATAAACTTTTGCGCATTTTCTTATGCGGAAGACCCACTTCACCAAAGGTTTCACCGACGACCTCATAGCCAAGCTTCAAATAAAACGGAACGGCCGTTTCGCGAGCATTCAATTCGATTTCTTTATATCTCAACTCTCGGGCCTTGGCTTCAGATGCTTCAACCAGAATTCTGCCAACACCGGTGCCTTGAGCATGCGGATCGACAGCCACTTGGCGCATCTTCACAACCGTGTCGCTGACTTTTCTTAAAAGCAGGCACCCGAACAAAGCTTTGCCGCGAAAGGCACCCAAATGAACGTCGTCTTTCTCGGCACGCAAATCTTCTTGGGAAAATTTAAGTCCCAATGGTTTTCGCAAAACTTCATGCCTTAGATTAACTTCTAGCTGGTACTCGCTGGAAGCATATTTGATCTCTTTAACTTCGATACCCACAAGGAAAACCTCAGAAATCAGTTTAAGACTTCAGTGATCTATTACGAACCGACAAAGTCAGCTCATACGTCATGACGGGCTCTTGGCTTTTGCTTGGAACAATCGCGTAGCCTTTCATTTTTCTTTCCAGACGTTCTGGATTTTTCTTAGCCTCTTCGATCAAAGATTTTACAGCTTCCACTTCATCACAGATAAAATGAACATCGCCATCCGCGCGCTTTCCATACTGCGCAGTAAAGTCTTTAAAAATGAAATCGATCTTTTGCTTGCTTTCGGCGATCACCTGCACCGCCGGGGCTGCGATAGAAAGTTCTGCGCCTACTCCCAAAGCACCAAAGTACATCGAGTTCAGATGATTTTTTGTGCGATAGCCCAATGGAATTTTGATTACGAACTTCTTATCCGTCATCTCAACCACTTTAGGGCCGATGAAAACTAAAAGAGGAATTTTTAAAAGACCATAGACAGCTAAGAAGGCATTAAATTTGAAAATTTTTGTATTCATGCCCTTTATCTTAAGACTCGAGACCAGAGAAGGGCCAGCACTTTTCACTGAGGGCGGACTATTTTGACATTTTCCACTTAGAAGGAGACAATATCCTTAGACAGACAGCTCTCACGGGAAGCGGATCCCTCAGTTCTCATTCCCTCTGAACACACTTCCCCTTGACGGAGCTGATCTCATAGACCCCCGATTCAAGTTCGCTTAAGGAAGAACTTTTGCAACCGGGGGTTTCCTTTTTATCTCCCCAGCTCCGATGCGGCCTCGAGGGAGAGGTACTTATTTAATTTTTTAATTTAAGTCGACGCGCCATCCAGGGCTCAACCGTCGCCCGCCTTTGGCGGGTTCGCGGATGTCAAGGGCTTCTGCCCTTGCCCCTTCGGGCTTCGCGCAAAAATAGCATCCTGCTATTTTTGACTATGCGCCGACGGAGGTCGACTTACATAAGTACCTCTCCCTAGCAGCCTTCGAAACTGGGATTCGAACGGGAGATCCCAATGAGGGCGCGTAGGAATTTCATTGTAATTTTGTTCGGTTTTGTACGTGGACCGTTGGGCTCTGTTTGGAATATTTTTTGGGCAACGGAGGTATTGATTTATGAAGGCTTTTTTGATGATCGTTTTGTTGGGTTTTGGGATTAATGCTCGCGCGGATCAGGTGTTTTCTATTCGGGCTTGTTCTAGTTACTTTAAAGCTACGATTGAGGACCATGCAAAGTCGGCACAGCAGAATTTTACTGATAAAGCCAATCGTACTTGCCAGGGATTGGGGTCTTTGACTTGGGATGTGATTGAAAGCCAGACACATTCTGCTTTTAATGTCCCGGTTTATTGTATTTCTGGAAAGATTCTTTGCTACCAGTAGGTGACTAACTTTTTAACATGGATCCGCAGATTGGGAGCGAAGGGGCTATTTCTCCCCTTCATTTCTCTTATAGTGAAGCTGTCTAAGCATGGGATTTGAAACAGTTTAGCTTACCAAGGAGCGTTCCCATGTCACTGCCAAAAACAGCCAAAGAAGCACTCTATGAGGGTCGTTACAGCGACGCTCTGGTTTTATTGGATGCGCAGCTAAAGGCCACTCCTCAAGATATCGAAGCCCTTTGCGATCGAGCACTGTGCTGGCATCAATTGGGTCTTCCACAGGAGCTTGATAGAGACCTTCACCAGGCCCATCAGCTACTCACTGGCCATGATCTGGCGGCTCGGGAAAATTTCAGTCATTTTATTTTTGTTGCAAAGTTGATGGAAGAAAAAGGTCTGTATTCGGAGGCGATTCAACTTCTTTCAGTGATTTGGGATGAGCCTTTAAGCATCAAACAAATGCAAATGCTCAAAATTCAGCAATTGCGTTTGGCGACTGAAACTCGCGATCTGCCATTGATCAAAAGTCTTTATGCAAGCGTCGTTGCGGGAACCAACCACAGTCTTAATTTTGAAATTGAGCGTGAGCATGCTTTAATGCTTGCGGACTTTGTTATATTTGGATTTGAGCAGGCGCTGGAACGCTATCAGATGGCGCTGACTCACGATTTGTCTGCGGCGGATATTTCGTTCTTAAAGGGCGAAATTATGGAGCTTGCGATATTATCGAAAAACTTTGAGGTTATTGCCTCATTGAATCCTGATTCTGCTCTTGAAGGCGAATATGAAAAGCTTCAGGCAGCAATGGGTCTTGCCTTTATCAATAAGGCGCAGGACTTTGAATTTTCAACTCTCCGACTGGAAAAGACGCTGAGCTTGGTTTCGATGTTAAGGGTTTTACGCCAGGCGGTGCTTTTATTTCCGCAGTCTCCTCTAAGGGAAAGTCGCTTGGAAAGATTTAAGTTCCACGTACAAAGACTGACTCACAAAACCGTGCAGGAAAACTTTTTAGCTCCGCTATACCTAAACAACATCCCTAGCAAAGTTATCGCCCAAGCGGATCGTCAAACTGTTACGATCAATGGGAGCGAAAAGATTTTTAAGTCCAAACTCTTTTGGCAACTACTTCCTCTGTTTTCAGCCGACAGCAAAGAAGTGGCCTTTGACGATGTCATCACCGCGCTTTACGAAGAAACACCGAATATACAGCACTTTGATCGCTTAAGAGTTGGTTTGACTCGTCTTAACAAAGATATTGAAATGCATTTCAATATCAAATCGTTTTTTAAACTTAGTAAGACCAAATTATCGCTTTTGATTCCCATCACTATTACAGCAGAGGTCGCAGAATGAAATCCCTCCTTTCACTCGTTCTTGTGATATTGAGTTTTGCAACGAGCGCGTACGCTGCTGACGAATGGAAAAGAACTGCCATTCCAGTGCGACCGTCATCGAAAATACAAAAGCAAATCGATCTGGCGGTTAGCCAAGTGTTTGCGGGTAAAATCCATAATACCTTCTGCCAGGTCTTTCAAAATAAAGAATCCTTACAAAAAAGCCTGGGCGTCACCCCTGCAACCGCGGAGTCTTTGCGCCGCAGTTGCCCGCGTTCTACGGAAACAACTGCGCTTAGTACAAAACTGAATTCAAAAATTTATCTTTTGTCCTTTAACGGTCCCCGCGATCTGGACAGCTGGACAGATTCTAACAACAGAACTTATATCTTTATTAACGGCAGATTAAGTCAGCGCAAATTAGAAAGCATCTTGCTTCATGAAATCTCTATCGCGCTAGATGCGAAATATAATTTCACGATGAAGGAATACCTCAGTGAATTGCAACGCCGCGGATATTCGCCTGCGGGCAATCAAAACGATTTGGAAAATGCATTTATAGGTTCCATGTGGAGACCCGTCGCTTTGACGTTTGCGACTCTTAGAGCATTCAATATTGAAGCTATAAATAACGGACGACCTTCGCTGACACTCTCGCAAAGTTCTTGTGCTTCGCATTTCCGACAAGCTTACCAGGTTATTCAGCGCATTCCTTATACGCCACCGGCGCTCACTACTGAAGCCATGCTCTACAATGCTTCGGAGCTTTTAATCGCCAGACAAAGCGAAGCGGTTGCTCCGCAGTCGGCGGCAGAAGCACAACGACTTATATCTTTGCTGTCGTCGTCCTCAATACAAGTGAGAGATTTCAAGGGTCGCCAGATCAGTTTCTGTGAATTTATGGCGGCACCTGCATTAACTTCCAACGCCTTGGGTAGTTTTTTAAGCAATGGTCCAAGACCAAGATTAACAGGTGGCTCTGGTGGCGAAAGTGGTTTTACTTCACAAGATGATGGAAAAGTTCAAGAAGCACTGGATGAGGCTCGTAAAGAACAATCCAAATATGCAGCCGACTACAGCAAGGTTCTTCAAGCTGATTCGATCCTGAGCGGAGTTTCCGGCGGCAATATTAATGATCGCAATTAGGCTGCCTTACAGAGAGCGGCCAACTCTAAAGATCAATTCCTAAAAAGAACGAAGCGACCAAGCAAGCAAAAACGGCAAAGGCCATCACTGCTAAGACACGATCTTTCTGTTTTACGAATAAGACACCCGTTAAAAACACGCGTGTGATGGGAAGTAAAACCAGAACGACCAAACCTGCCAATGAAATCAAAAGCGGACGGTCGTGCATAACCACGGCCCAGTGGATGGTTTCAAACAAAGATCTGGATTCGTAAGTTGTAAAGTTGTCCAACGTATCTCCGCTATTGAACAACTGCCACAGCCAGCCGATCAACAGCAACATCCCAGCGACGTAAACTCCACTGCGAAGCATTTTGCTAATTTTCAATTCCAGATCATGAAGGACTTTGTCTTGTTGAGGTTCAACAGCCATTATTTAAGTCCTTTCATAATCATTTGCACCGATACGATCGATAAAACGACGACAAAGATCTTACGAATAATTCCGGCTGGCATTTTTACCATGGCTTTTGCACCGGCCATAGAACCAATGATGATTCCAACGGCCACGGGTGCCGCGATTTCAGGTCGTACGTCGCCTTTTAACAAATAAGCTCCAGCACTTGCAGATGCTGTTACCCCAATCATGAAATTCGAAGTGGCTGATGAAACCTTGATCGGAAGTTTCATGGCGCCATCCATTGCCAGGACTTTAAAAATTCCGCTGCCGATACCTAGCAATGCCGATAGGATGCCTGCACCGAACATGGCAAACAAACCCAGAGGCACGTGTTCAACTTTGTAAGTCTTCCACTCGCCGCCTTCGGGGAATCCGCCGTCTAATTTTAATTTTTCTGCCCAGGGGTGATTATGGGCTGAGTAGTGTTCGTGACGTTTTCTTAGCATCATCAGAGCGGAAAAGAACAAGAATGTACCGAACAGCAAAAATAGAAACTGGGCTTTAATGTACGTTGCCAGCAAAAAGCCTACGATTGCGCCGCTGACTGTGCCGATTTCTAAAAACACGGCTAAGCGTAAATTAGTCAGAGAGTCTTTAAGGTAACTGGCAGCTGCACCAGAAGAAGTGGCGACAATGGAGATCAGACTGGCTGCGATCGCGTAGCGGATGTCGATGTGATAGACCAGAGTGAGAACAGGCACGATGATGATACCTCCTCCCAGGCCAAGGAGAGCTCCCAAGAAGCCCGCCCCGATTGCTGTGATTAGAAGAAGTATCTCATGCATAAAAAAACCTAGAACCTTACTTTTTCGGGCATTCGTACAATTTAACTAAGCGGGCACCAAAATATGTTCCGCGTTTTTTTAACTCCCAAGGTGGGTATGGCAAATACACTGCTTCTGCACATTGTCCTTTTTGTACAATCGCCCATTGACGATCTTCAGATGTGGCAGCAAACAATTCATTGGTAGTGTCATCTTTAATACTGATAGCGAAGGAAAACACTTTTTCATTCAGCTCGCCACCGGCACGGGCAATCAAAGCCACCGGAAGCTCGACACGTTCCACATTGATGACTTCTCCGACGACCGTTTTTGAAAAGATCACGCTGTAGTTCGCAAGAACAACCCAAACAATCGCGACCAAAAGAACAAAGCCCAGAACCGATTTCAAAATTTTACTTAGTGTTGCCATAGAGTTGGATTATCGGGTATTTTTCTATAACGTCAACCAAAAGGACCCCGCAGTGTTTTCCAAAAAAGAAAAAATCCTTCTCGGCATTCTCGCTTCTGTTCAATTCAGCTCTATCGTGGATTTCATGATCATGATGCCTTTGGGACCCCAATTGATGCGTCTTTTTGGAATCACTCCCCATCAGTTCGGACTCCTTGTGTCATCGTACAGTTTCTGTGCGGGGCTAAGCGGCTTCACTGCTTCATTCTTCATGGACAAATTTGATCGCAAGAATCTTTTGCTGTTTTTCTTTGTCGGATTCTCGGTCGGCACGGTGGCGTGTGCGCTTTCTCCGACTTATGAACTTTTGCTTTTGGCCCGCGGACTGACAGGAGTCTTCGGCGGAGTCCTGAGTTCTCTGGTGCTTTCCATCGTCAGCGATGCCATTTCTTACGAGCGTCGTGGTTCCGCGATGGGTGTTATCATGACATCTTTTTCAGTAGCTTCGATTTTCGGCGTGCCATTTAGCTTATTTCTGGCAAATCAATTCTCGTGGCATGCGCCCTTCTTCTTCTTAGGGATCGCTTCTTTGTTTTTATGTGTGGTTGCCTACTTTGGTGTGCCCTCAGTGAAAAGTCACTTGGAACACCCTCGTCAAAAAGAGGCCGTTTATCAGGGCTTGGTGCGTATCTTTAAGAATCGTAATCAGGTTCGCGCCTTGATCTTTATGGCTGCCGTTATCTTTGGTCACTTTGCGATCGTTCCTTATCTTTCACCCTCGATGGTGTCCAATGCCGGACTGACCGAGGCCCAACTTCCCTTGATCTATATGATCGGTGGCTTGTTCACGATCTTCACATCGCCGGCGATTGGCCGCATGTCAGATAGTTTTGGTAAGCACAAAGTTTTCTTGTATGGTGCAGGCCTTTGCACTTTGCCGATATTTGCCATCACAAATCTGGGACCTAATCCTGCATGGATTGTTCTAGCGATCACGTCGGTATTCTTTGTGGTTTCTGGTGGCCGGATGATTCCTGCCACAGCACTGGTTTCTGGAACGGCTTCTCCGCAAAATCGCGGAAGCTTTATGAGTATCGTCAGTTGCGTGCAACAGCTGTCTTCGGCGGCGGCAAGCTACCTGGCGGGAATAATCATCGTAAAAAGCGATGTGGGTCGTTTGGAAAACTATGAAATCGTAGGTTACATGTCGATTGCCGTGACATTGCTTGCGATCTATTTATCAAGAAGAATTCAAGCCACTGAAGGCCCATCCAAGACTCCCCAAGAACCTGTCGTTGCAGAGGTTCACTAGTAGAGCTTCTTACGACCTGCTTTAACTTCGGAATGACGTTTTTTTGAATCCAGGCGCTTGCGCACAGAGCTGCGCGTCGGTTTTGTTGCCACACGTTTTTTAGGTACGAACAAAGCTTTTTGCAATAAGGCCTGCAGTCTTTTTAAGCAGGCGGAACGATTTTGATCCTGGTCACGGAACTCTTCACTGCGAATTAAAATATCGCCATCAACAGTCAGCTGCGCTGCTAACTTTTCCAACAGACGTGCTTTAATATTTTCAGGCAAAGCTTGAGAGTCGCGCAAATTCCAACGCAGAATCGCAGCGGAATTGGTGCGATTCACATTTTGCCCACCCGGTCCCCGCGAGCGAGCATAGGTGAAATCAAATTCATGATAAAATTGCGACACATCAATCAACATTAAGAATGTGATTCCTTTTCGTGCGGCGTGAAATCCGCTTTGCCTTCATGGATTTTAGTTTCGTTTAGAAACACTTCAAATTCCACAGGAGAGGTTGGACACACCATGGCCGTTACACCACAGTACTTCGTCATCGAAAGCACCACTGCTTTGGTTGCCTGTTCTGGCTTGATATTGCTGCCTTTGATTTGGTATTTAACGCGAACTAATTTGAAAATCGCAGGATGGCCTTCGGTGGTTTCGGTTTGCGCATCAACATCGCAAGATTGAAGATCCAGTCGCATTTTTTGCAATATTGAAACCACGTCCATTCCAGAGCAGGCACAGATACTTGCGAGCAATACTTCCTTTGGAGATGGACCTTGATCGCTTCCGTCAGCAGGCTTTCCGTCCATAACGAACTTCATTCCACGTGACTCGGCCGCAAAAGCCAATCCTTTACCAGTCCACTGCGTCTTCGTTTCCATCTGGGCCATATTTGCCTCCCTGCGCGTCAGTCTAGACTGAATAACACACGAAGTAAACCCTCTGAAAATTTGCGTTATTAACATATGGGCAGTAAACTTAAAGGGTTAGGAGTATTTATGACTGCATTGATTGCTACAGCCCTGGTTGGAATTATCGCCGGTGGGATTTTGGGTTGGGCCTTGCACAAGTTGAATGTGAAACGCACACTTCGTCTGGCGCGTGAAGACGCCCAGGAAATTGTCGATGAAGCGAAGGAAGCGATCGAGCTGAAAGAGCTTGAGCAAAAAGAGCGCATTCAAGAAATCGAAATGGAAATGTGGACCAAAGTTGAACCTGACATGTTGAAGTCAGAAGGTCGCATTGAAGATTTGCAAGAGGTCGCAAACGAAAAAAAAGCCAAAGCCGATTCCATCGTTCAAGAAGAGAAAAAGAAACTTCAGGAACGCGAAGCCGACGTAAAAGCACAGGAACAGGCTTTACGTGGCCAAGAAGCCGAACTTACGAAAATCAAGGATGCACAAAAAGCATTGAATAATGAATTCGTACAAAAGCTTACGGTAAAACTGGGAACTTCTGCGGAAGATTTCAAAACGGAACTAAAAGCTAAAATGGAAGACGAAGCTGTTCGTCGTGCTGCGCGCTTGGCACAAGAACACGAAGAAGATGCAAAAGAACACGCGGAAACCCGTGCAAAACGCATCCTGGCTTTGGTGATCGACCGTTTTGCAAGACCGTATTGTCCTGAGCGCGGCATTGGTGCCGTGAACTTCCCGGATGCTCACGTGCGCAAATTGTTTGTGGATCCAGCGGGAGCCAACATCAAAGCAGTTCAAGAGAGCTGCGGTTGCGATATCATTGTGGAACAAGACATGGAAATGGTCGGCGTTGCCGGCTTTGACCCTGTTCGCCGTGAACTGACGCGCAGAACTTTAGAAAGAATCTTTAAAGAAAAGAAAAGCATCACCCCTGAGTTCATCAAAAAAATTGCTGAAAATCAGAAGAAAGAACTTTTCAAAAACATCAAACACGATGGCGATGCTATGGCAAAAGAGCTTAAGCTTGAGGGCCTGAATGCGGAAGTTCGTCAGATGATGGGTTCTTTGCGCTA